>NZ_JBSSEX010000001.1:5542500-9505164 GCF_054062115.1 Bradyrhizobium sp. USDA 4501 | reverse complement strand
CCAGGCGGGACATCGACATTAAGGTTCTACGCAGGATCCTCGACGCCATCCGCGAAGGCGTCTCCCTCGACATCTTCTATCAGTCGATGAACAAGGCGCGGCCAGACCCGATTTGGCGCCGGATCACGCCCCACGCTTTCGGCTACGATGGCTTCCGCTGGCACGCGCGGGCCTATTGCCACCTAGAGCATAAGTTCAAGGACTTCCTGCTGCCGCGCATTCTGGAGGTTGGCGCGAAAGGTGAGCCGGGGGAGGCCGGCGAGCGGGATTGGCTCTGGAACAACTATTTCGACGTGATCATAGGCCCGCATCCCGAGCTCACGGCGGGCCAGAAGAAGGTTGTCGCCAAGGACTATGGGCTTGATCAGGGTAACGGCGTACTCACGGTTCGTTACGCGATGCTCTTCTACGTTTTGAAGCGTCTTGGTTTGCTTGGTGACGCCGCAAAGCTGAGTGCCCATACACAGCATATCGTAACAATGAACCGCAAGGAAACTGAAGCCGCGCTTGAGAAGGCGGAGCTTCTGCTATGAACGAATCGGGGGGGCGACTGATGGGGGCAAGGCTTGAGGAGATAAAGAACGGCGCGTCCGTCCGAGGCGTTGCCTCGGCGCAGGCCGTGCATGTCATTTCGGTCGATTGGATCGGTGATCAGGCGATCAGCGTCGTCTACCGCGATCACAACGGCGCGGTAGCCGAGGCCGTTCTCTATCGGGACGACGAGCACCGTCTTGAGGTCGAGCAGAACGGGCGGCCCTGGTCGTTCGACGCCGATGGCGGGCTACTGCGCCTGGTGACGGAAGCCAACCGCATCAAGCTGGCGCATTATTTCGACCCATATCTGGCGATCCACACGAGCCTGGTCGCTCCGCTGCCGCACCAGATTTCTGCGGTCTATGGCGAAATGCTGCCGCGGCAGCCGCTTCGCTTCCTTCTCGCCGACGATCCCGGCGCCGGTAAAACGATCATGGCCGGGCTCTTGATGAAGGAGCTGATCGCGCGCAGCGATCTCGAGCGGTGCCTCGTCGTCGCGCCGGGCAGCCTTGTCGAGCAATGGCAGGACGAACTCGGCCAGAAGTTCAATCTCGAGTTTGACATCCTCTCCCGCGACATGATCGAGACCTCGCGGTCGGGCAATCCGTTTAGCGACCGCGATCGGCTGATCGTCCGTCTCGACGTGCTGGCGCGCAATGAGGAGCTTCAGGAGAAGCTCATGAGCGCGCGCGAATGGGATCTGATCATCTGCGACGAAGCCCATCGCATGTCAGCCACCTATTTCGGCGGCGAGGTCAAATATACGCGCCGCTACCAGGTCGGCCAAAAGCTCGGCCAGGTCTGCCGGCACTTGCTGCTCATGTCGGCGACGCCGCACAACGGCAAGGAAGAGGATTTCCAGCTTTTCATGGCGCTGCTCGACGGCGACCGGTTTGAGGGCCGGTTCCGCGATGGCGTCCACTATGCCGACACCGAAGACATGATGCGGCGGCTGACCAAGGAGGAACTGCTGAAGTTCGATGGCCGGCCGCTCTTCCCCGAGCGGCGCGCACGCACCGTCAAGTACCAGCTCTCGGAAGGGGAGGCTGCGCTCTACACCGCCGTCACCGAATATGTGCGCACCGAGATGAACCGCGTGCAGCGGTTCGCCGAGGGCGACGGGAAGAAGCGCAACAATGTCGGCTTCGCCTTGCAGATTCTCCAGCGGCGCCTCGCATCGTCGCCGGCTGCCATCTATCAGTCACTCAAGCGGCGCCGCGAACGGTTGGAAAACGAACTGGGTGAGGCGCGCCTTGCTGCCAAGGGCCGCCGGGCCGGCATGGGTGAACCGGCGATCAACGCCGATATGCTGCGCAACATCGAGGAATATGGTCAGGAGGAGATCGACGAGCTTGAGGATCTGATCTCGACGGGTGCGACGACCGCCGAGACGGTCGAGCAGCTCGCGCTGGAAGTCGAGACGCTGAAAGGCCTGGAAGCGATGGCGCTCGGCGTGCTGCGCTCGGGCGTGGATACGAAATGGAGCCAGCTCAATCGTATCCTCGACGACGATCTGATGGTCGATGCCGCTGGTAATCGCCGCAAGCTGATCATCTTCACCGAGCCCAAGGACACGCTGCACTACCTGCTCGACAAGGTGCGGGCGCGGCTCGGCAATCCCGAGGCCGTGGAGGTGATCCACGGCGGCGTATCGCGCGAAGAACGGCGCAAGGTCGTCGAGCGCTTCATGCAAGACAAGGACATGCTGGTGCTGATCGCCAACGACGCGGCGGGCGAAGGCGTGAATCTTCAGCGTGGCCATCTCATGGTCAATTACGACCTGCCGTGGAACCCGAACAAGATCGAGCAGAGGTTCGGCCGCATCCACCGCATCGGCCAGACAGAGGTCTGCCACCTCTGGAATCTCGTCGCGGCAGATACGCGCGAGGGTGAGGTTTATGCCCGGCTTCTCGAAAAGCTCGAGGCGGCGCGCGAGGCGCTGGGCGGCCGTGTTTATGACGTGCTCGGCGAGTTGTTCGACGGCGTGGCGCTCAAAGACCTGCTGTTCGAAGCGATCCAGTATGGCGAGAGGGAAGAGGTTAAGGCGCGCTTGTTCCAGCAGGTCGATGGCGCCGTCGACCAAGCGAATCTGCTCGAACTATTGCGTCGCCGAGCGCTGACTAACGACACCATGCCGGAGGCCAGGGTCGAGGAGCTGCGCCTTGAAATGGAGCGCGCCGAGGCGCTGCGTCTCCAGCCGCACCACATCCAGAGCTTCTTCGTCGAGGCGTTTGAGCATCTGGGCGGCCGGATCAAGCGCCGCGAGGAAGGGCGCTGGGAGATCACCCATGTGCCCGTACGCATCCGCGAGCGGGATCGTCAGATCGGGACCGGCGCGCCGATCCAGACGCAGTATGAGCGGATCTGCTTCGAGAAGGACAAGATCAACCAGCAACCGGTCGCTGCCTTCGTCTGCCCCGGCCATCCGCTGCTCGAAGCTGTGATCAGCCTGATCCGCGAGCAGTATGAGCAGATCATGCGTCAGGGTGCGATCCTGGTGGATGACACCGATTCCGGTGACGCGCTGTCGGCGATTTTCCTGCTGGAGCACACCGTTCAGGATGGTCGCGTCACCAGTGCCGGCAAGCCGCATGTGATTTCGCAACGGCTCCAATTCGCCGCCATCGACAAGGCCGGAAATACCGTCAACGCCGGCATCGCACCGCATCTGAATCTGCGACCCGCCAATCCGGAGGAGGTCGCCAGCGTGCGCGACCTTTTGGACGAGAGTTGGCTGACTACCGATCTGGAGAAGGCCGCTATCCGGTTTGCGACGGTCGAATTGGCCCAGGGCCATGTCGCCGAGGTCAAGGCGCGGCGCTTGCCCGAGATCGAAAAGGTGGAGCAGGAAGTTCGCGCCCGGCTCAAGAAGGAGATCAACTATTGGGACTCGCGCGCCTTCGAGCTGAAGGAAGAGGAGCGGGCCGGCAAGAAGACGCGGGTGAACTGGCAGAATGCCCAGCGCCGGGCCGAAGACCTTGCGGAACGGCAGAAGCGCCGGATGGACCAGCTTGAGCGTGAGCGGTTCATCTCATCGCAGCCGCCGCGCGTGCGGGGCGGCATGGTCGTCATCCCGCGGGGCCTGCTGGAAGCACGCCAAACGCCCGTCACGTCGGCGGGCGTTCCGAACCACTTCTCCGAAGATCCCGAAGCGCGCCGGCAGATCGAGCTTGCGGCGATGGAAGCCGTCATGGCGGCCGAGCGGGCGCTGGGCAACGAGCCGGCCGACGTCTCCGCCCAGAAGATCGGTTACGATATTGCTTCCCACGATCCGAAGTCGGGGCATCTGCGCTTCATCGAGGTCAAGGGGCGCATCGACGGCGCGGACAGCGTGATGGTTACGCGGCAGGAGGTCATCACCTCCCTGCACGAGCCGGAGAAGTTCATTCTCGCCATTGTCCCGGTCGCCGCCGGCTTTGCCCATGAGCCGCGGTATGTGCGCGGCCCCCTTGTCGAGCGTGAGCCATCCTTTCTGGAGACGGCGATTCAGTTCCACCTGCCGCGCCTGCTCGAGCGCGCGGAGGCGCCGCGATGAGGATCACCAAAGGCCTGATCATTGCCGATCCTTGGATCGGCTACATTCTCGGCGGCACCAAACACTGGGAGATGCGGTCCTCAGGGGCGTCACATCGCGGCTGGTTTGCTCTGATCCGCAGAGGCACGGGGGCAATTTATGGCGTGGCCAGACTGATCGATGTGGGCACGCGGCTATCACCAATGGAGATGATCGCCACGTTTGAGCATCACCGTATTCCCGAGCATATGATCCGCTCGGGCGAAGTCGCAAAATGGAATACGCCTTGGAAGCTCGCCGATGCGCGTCGCCTCGACCGCCCGATTCCTTACCGGCACAAGAGTGGAGCCGTGACTTGGGTCGAGCTGGACGACGCGGCCATCGATGGCGTCGCCAGCCAGTTCGAAGCCGGGGCCACGACGGTCAACCCGAAAGCGGTGATGCCTTTGGTTGCCGCTTCGCGGCATGATCGGGTCGGCAGCGCCGATACGGTGAAGGTCGATGTCTCCCAGCGCGGTCGAAAGCTGCATACCGACGTTGAATGGGATGACGGGAAAACGGACGGTATCGCGCCGGTGAAGCCGAGTGCATCAACAGCGACCGTCCAGACTGCGCGACCTCTGACGCTACCGGCCACGACGACCTCGCAGACAGCGACGGGACGTGTAATCGGCGAAGTGGAGATCACCGACGGAAACATCGCGAACAACCACATCTACCTGCGCTCGTTCTTCGACCGCTTCCCGGCCGATGCCATTGGCGGGTCAAACAAGGCGACGCGGGCGAAACGCGACCTCACGATCGATTGGGGCGGCGCAGAGCCGGTCCAGACCGACCTCGACGGCGAGAAGAAATTTTTCCGCGCCCGCGGCTGGATCGGCGCTTTCTATCAATTGCATCGCGCCAGGGCCGGGGACCGGGTCGTGGTCGAGGAAATCGCAGCCTATCGCTATCGCGTCAGCCTCAGGCGGTACGGATCGCAAGGCATGGGGTCGTGATGGAGATCAAGGATTTCGCCATTCTCGCCCCGGTTCCGTTGGAGCATCTTCAGTCCGGCGCCGACATTGCGCACAAGACCGGTTTTGTCGCTTTTGGCTCACGGAAATGGGAGCTGTTTCGCAAGGTCGATGAACTGCGCGGCAGTGCGCGCGTGCCGGGTCCTGATCTATCCGTCGCACGAGGACGTGCCAGCGAAGGCTAGTTTTATCGTGTCCTGGGTGGGCTGGTATGTCGGCTGCGAGGAAAGTGGAAACGGCAAGCATTCAAAGGGGATGACGCATCGCCCGCCGACGACGGGCCAGTACGCGTCCGACAATCAGGGCCACTGGGCGGTGTTCTGGCACGTTTGCGATCTGCACGAATTGTCGGCCGCGCAACGGCTGCCAATTTCCGCCATCCAGACCGTTAAGGGTGGTTGGCGCAAGACCGCCCCACCGCGGGGACCCGAACTGGTCGCCACGCCATCGACGCTGGAGCTGCCCCTATGAGTGCGGGCCGCCAGATCGAGGCCATCCTCGCTGATCCTCCCGGCTATTTTCTGCCGATTCAGGAGCGCGCGACCAAGCGCTGGGACCAGCTTGACGCGGACCCAGAGCTTGCCGGGCCGTGGCACCAGCTCTTCAAGCAGGTGCAGAGCCCGCGCCATATCCTCTCCGAGCTGCTCCAGAACGCCGACGACGCCGGCGCCAGCGAAGCGCGTGTATCGATCGAGAACGACCGCTTTGTGTTCGAGCACAATGGCGAGGACTTCATCGAGGCCCATTTCGCCTCGATCTGCCGTTTTGGCTATTCCAACAAGCGCGCGCTGCACACGATCGGGTTTCGGGGGATAGGGTTCAAGAGCACGTTCAGCTTGGGCGATCGGGTCGAGCTTTTTACACCGACCCTGGCGGTCGCCTTCGAGCGCGCGCGGTTCACCCAGCCGCATTGGATCGACAGCCGCAATCTGACGACCGGAACTACGCGCGTCGAAGTGGCGATCGCCAACGCGCTGCTGCGCCGTGAGGTCGAGAAGAACCTCGAGGAATGGCTGAAGAGCCCGGTGTCGCTGCTCTTCTTCAAGAAAATCCGCCGCTTTCGGATCGGCGACAGCGAGGTGCATTGGCGGAGCCTCGGATCCGGCCCCATCGCCCAGAGCGAATGGATGGCTTTGGATGAGAAAGCGGAGAATCCCTTTCTGTTGGTGCGGTCGGGCGAAGAAGCTTTTCCGGCCGAGGCGCTCGATGAGATCCGCAAGGAGCGGATGTTGGGGGCCGAGGATAGCGGTGATTTCCCGCCCTGCCGGGTTGAGATCGTGCTGGGCGCGAAGGGCCGGCTCTACGTCGTGCTGCCGACCGGGGTCGAAACGGCGCTCCCCTTCGCCTGCAACGCGCCCTTCATCCAGGACCCGGCGCGCCTCAAGATCAAGGACCCGGAGACCTCGCCGACCAATCGATGGCTCCTGAACCGCGCCGGCGAACTCGCCGCGAGCTCCATGATGGAGTGGCTGGAGCAGACCGAGACCAGCGCGGCGGATCGGGCGGACGCCTATGGGTTGCTGCCTGACGTTGACCGTGAGGCGGCCACGCTTGAAGGGGTGTGTGGTGCGATCGTCGAGCTGGCGTTTGACGCCGCGATCGATGGCCGGCTCATGCTTCTGACTGAAGAGGGCCGACTGGTCGACGCCAAGGGCGCGATCACCGTCCCGCGGCCGATCTTCGACATCTGGCCGGCCGACCAGGCCATGGCGTTGCTCGATGCCAAGTCCCGGCCGGCGCTGTGTCAGCATGTATCGGCCAAGAACCGGACCAAGCTCGTCCATTGGGGCCTGGTCGACGAGTTCTCGAAGTCCGATCTGCTCGAGTGCCTACGCAGCCATCATCTGCCTCGGCCCGCGACCTGGCGACATCTGCTGAACCTGTGGGCCTATATCGCGCCCGAGGTGACGGGCTGGCAGTGTCACGACGCCGACGCCCTCCGGATCGTGCCGGTGCAGGGCAAGGAGGCGCTCTACGCGGCGTCGGAGATCGTTCGGCTCGGCGAGAAGAAGCTGCTCCAGTCGGAAGAGGATTGGGAGTTTCTCGCCAGCCATCTGATCGTCCTCAACCAGAACTGGACCCGCTTCCTCGCCGACCAGCGTCGCGACAAGGGGGAGGGGGAAAGCCGCAACGATCCGGTCGAGGCGGCCTTTGCGGTGCTGGAGGAGATCGGCCTCGATGGGACGAGCGACGTCAACGCCGTGATCGAGCGCGTCGCCGCCGACTATTTCGGCTCGGGTCAGCCGAAGCTCGCCGAGTGTGTCCAGCTTGCCCAGATCGCGGCCAAGCTGGGCGTCACGATCGGTGAAGCCTTCCGATATGCCTGCGCGGACCTGAAGCTTCGGACGATCGGCAAGGGGGTGCTGTTCGACGAGAATGGCGCGCTAGAGGCGTTGTTGCCGGAGTCCGTCCGCAAGACGCAGCTCCTGCACGGCGACTATGTAGCGAGCTTCAAATCCTGCACGCGGGAGGATTGGATTCGCTGGGTGTCGTCGGGCCGTTCGGGGCTTCAGACGATGGCGCCGCTCGCGCAGAAGCGGACCAGCCTTTACGGACGCCAGCGCGCAGTGGCGGAGGCGCAGGCGCGCGGGCAGCGCCAGGCGCTTTACTATGCCTATGTCACGGACAGCTTCGTTCTCGATGATTGGGACTTCCCGGCCGACTATTGGCGGCATTGGGAGGCGTTGTCGAAGGCCGATCCCGGTATTTGGGCCAAGGTTGTCGGAAAGATCCTGGAGCAGCGCGACGCCTATTGGTCACGAGCTTCGAGCGTTCGCCTGTCGCAGGTGGCGACCACCGGATCGACGCGATCGGTTAGCTCGGAGCCGTTGCTGGCGGATTGGCTGCTGAAGCTGCGGGCCAAGTCCTGCCTTTCTGACACCCGCAACATGATCCACCTCCCGGCGGACCTGGTGCGCAGGACGCCGGAGACGGAGGCGCTGATCGACGTTGAGCCCTTCGTGCATGGGCTGCTCGACCGGGAAACGACGCGCCCGCTGCTCGATCTTCTCGGTGTCCGCAGCACGCCGAGCGGCCCAGGACGCCTGCTCGACCGGCTGCGCGCCCTGGCGAAATCCGACCGGGCGCCGGCGTATGAGGTCGAGAAATGGTACCGCCGCCTGGATCAGATGCTCGACGGTTGCTCGACCGCTGATGCGCAGAACATCAGGAACGCCTTCAAGGCCGAGAAGCTGATCCTCGCCCAGGACGGGACATGGGCGACGACCGGCGGCGTCTTCCTGGCTGGGGACGAGGAGGATGTCCCCAGTGCCGCGGTCGTGCGCGCGTCCGTGCTCGACCTCAGCCTGTGGCATCGTATCGGTGTCGCCGACCGCCCGTCCGCGGACCTCGCGCTGCAATGGCTCGGGACCCTAGCCTCAGGGAAGGTGCTGTCGGCCGACGACGCCCGGCGGGTTCGCACCTTGCTGGTCCGATACCCGACCCGGATCTGGGAGGAGTGCGGGCACTGGCTGAACCTCGTGGGCGAATGGGCGCCGGTCGATACGCTCGCCTATGGCCTGAGCATGCAGACCCTGTTCCGCTGGAGCCATCTGCACGAATGGGTTAAGCGCAAAACCGCCGATTTTCAGCGGCTGTCGGCGGAGACCGTGCAGGCGCCGCCATTCTCGGCGTTGCCGGCTTTGTCGGACCTCGTCGAGGAACGGTTCAACCAACCGTCGCTGCTGGCCGGCATGGAAGACCGTCGCGCCTGGCTGATAGCGTTCGGAATGCAGCTCGGGCGCATAGAGCTTGCCGATGCCGCCGAGACCGAGCGAGTGCGGGCGTTGGCGGAAGCGATCGCGGCGACGAGCTGGGTCCAGACCCCCAAGCTGGAGGTTGTTCCCTATCTCGACGGCGTGCCCGCCGGCACGGCGCGGCTCACCGACATTCTGTGGCTCGACCGCAAGCTATTCGTCAGCCCGTTGTCGAAGGCCAAGCTTGCCAAGCGGGTACCCGAAGAGATCGGCAGGAGCCTGAGCGCGGATATTCGCGCGGCGCTGTCCTATGCCTTCGAGCGGTCGCCCGAGGACATCAAGGAATATCTTGAGGAGAACTTCACGCTCGGCTCTGAGCAAATCGTCGTCGCGCCGGTCGTCGAGGCCCAGCCCGCAACCGCTCGTAGCGATGATGATGCGGCCGACGACTCTGTCGAAGACATGCGCGACCATGGCGCGCCGGCTGAGGCGAACGATCTCCTCCTATCGGAGGAGGACGAACCCGCCACGCAACCCGAACCGGAGCCGCAGACCGGAGAGCCGGATCGCGAGCTGTTCGAAATGGACATTGCGACCCGTCCTCGCGCCGCGCCGAAGCCGCCACGTCCCAGCGTCATGGCTCGCTTCGCACTCGGCCAGGGCTATAAGTCCGACGGCGAGGATCGCTTCTTCCATGCGGACGGGAGCTGGATCAGTCGCGCCAACGGCACGCGCTTTCCGTGGGAGCGCCGTTCGGCAGGCGGTGAGATTCTACGCCACTATTATCCAAAGGACCATTGCCTGGAGCACGAACCGCTCCAGCTTGAAGCCGACGTCTGGGGTCTGCTCGATCAGAAGCCGGACGTCTATTCGTTCATTCTCATCAACCCCGAGGGTGATCCCGTCGAGATGACGGGCGTCCGCCTGCGCGCGCTGCGCGACGGCGGTGAGCTGACCATTCACCCCGCAACGTACAGGCTTGTTTATGACCTCGACGAATAACACGAAGAAGAAATTGATCGAGGTTGCGATCCCCCTCGAAGCGATCAACGCCGCCTCCGCACGGGAAAAGTCGATCCGGCATGGGCATCCGTCCACGCTGCATCTGTGGTGGGCGCGCCGGCCACTGGCGGCGTGCCGCGCGGTGCTGTTCGCCCAGCTCGTCGATGATCCGTCGAGCGACCTTGAGAAATTCCCCACGCATGAAGCGCAGGAGGCCGAGCGCAAGCGGCTGTTCGGCATCATCGAGGAATTGGTGAAGTGGGAGAACTCGACCAACGAGGGGGTGCTGGAACGCGCCCGCGCCGAAATCCGCAAGAGCTGCGGCGGCGAGCTCCCCCCGGTCTATGATCCGTTCTCGGGCGGTGGGTCGATCCCTTTGGAGGCGCAGCGCCTCGGTCTGCCCGCTTATGGGTCGGACCTGAACCCGGTCGCGGTGATGATTGGCAAGGCGATGATCGAGATCCCGCCGAAGTTCAAGGACAAAGAACCGATCCATCCCGGGGCAAAGGATCGGCAGTTCTACCGCAATGCCGAGGGACTGGCTGAAGACGTCAAATACTATGGCGAATGGATGCGCGAGAAGGCGTGGGAGCGCATTGGGCATCTCTACCCGCAGGTAGACCTGCCGAAGGAACAGGGCGGCGGTAAAGCAACGGTGATTGCCTGGATATGGGCGCGAACAGTTGCGAGTCCGGATCCGGCTTTTGGAGGGGCGCATGTTCCCCTGGTTAACTCGTTCGTACTTTCGTCGAAGAAGGGGGGCGAGGCGATAATCGTACCCGTGGTCGATAAGGCTCGAAGAGAAATTAATTTTTCGATTAAGACCGCTGGCGTCACCAAGCAAGAATTGCAGGAAGCGAATGCAGGAACGAAGGCCGGAAAAGCACAGGACTTTGTCTGCCTGTTCTCCGGAGCACCAATTCAGCGCGAATATATCAGGAGCGAAGGAAAGAACGGTCGCCTTGGTGCGAGGTTGATAGCCGTTGTCGCAGAAGGCTCTCGAATGCGGGTGTACGCTCCTCCAAACCAAATTCATGAGGAGACCGCGGCGCTCGCTCAGAAAAATATCAATGTGTCCGAAGCAAGGGAGTCATTTCTATCTGGATTGACGCCAACTCGGGCAGAAATAACTGGCGGCGTCTGCTCTGCATATGGTCTTACAACATGGGGGAATCTCTACACGGATCGTCAGTTGGTAGCGCTGAATACATTTAGCGATCTGGTGGGTGAAGCACGGGCACAAATCGAGGCTGATGCTCTGGCTGCGGGCCTCACCCCCGGCCCGACGCCGCTGCGCGATGGAGGCAAAGGCGCCTCGGCCTATGCAGAAGCGGTGAGCGTATACTTGACCTTCGGTATCTCCAAAGCGGCGGACTATCACTCGTCGATAACCACTTGGCACAGTAGCAGGGAAATCATCAGAAATACATTTGGACGACAATCTCTTCCGATGACGTGGGATTTCACAGAGGCGAATATTTTTTCGTCATCTACGGGGAATTGGCGAAACTGTATCGAGTGGGGTGTGAAAACGTTAGATGCGCTCGTTCTTGGCGCATCAGGGTTAGTGGGGCAACAAAACGCACAAGCGGCGAACTCCTCGCGGCCTGTAGTTATCAGCACTGATCCACCTTACTACGATAATATCGCGTACTCGATCTTGTCAGATTTTTTCTATGCGTGGATACGCCGGGCGTTGCGTGATGTTGAACCGTCACTGTTTGGGGTGATCGCAACTCCAAAATCAGATGAACTTGTGGCGATTGCCTCCCGGCACGGCGGCCGTGAAGGTGCGGAGAAATTCTTCATCGAAGGTATGACATCGGCCGTATCTCGTATGGCCGATCTTTCACTCGAAGGCTTTCCCGCGACTATTTACTATGCGTTCAAGCAGAGCGAGATCGTTGACGAAGGAGTCAGCTCCACGGGTTGGGCCACCTTCCTCCAGGCAGTTATGGATGCTGGCTTTGCCGTGGTCGGCACATGGCCATTGCGCACTGAAATGGCGAACCGAATGGTTGCATCGGGCACCAACGCCCTCGCAAATTCGGTCGTCCTTGTCTGCCGGAAGAAGGAAGCGACGGCAGAAATCATAACCCGCGCCGAATTCATCCGCGGACTGAAACGGGAACTGCCGCCGGCGATTGCCGAGCTTCAAGCGGCGAACATCGCCCCAGCCGACATGCCGCAATCGGCCATCGGACCCGGCATGGGCGTGTTCTCCCGTTACAAGGCCGTCCTGGAATCTGGCGATAGCCCAATGAGCGTGAAGACCGCGCTCCAACTCATCAATCGCGAACTCGACGAATATCTCGGCGGCATCCAGGGCGAGTTCGATGCTGATACGCGGTTCGCCATCACTTGGTTTGAGCAGAATGGGCTCAAAGCGGGCGATTATGGCATCGCCAACAGTATCGCAACGGCGCGCGGTATCTCGGTCGATAGCGTCAGGCACGCCGGAATCGTGGATAGCGCCGCGGGCAAAGTCCGCATCTTCTCGCGCGATGAACTCGACGGCGATTGGAACCCGGAGGAGGACCGCCATCTGACAGTGTGGGAATGCCTTCAGCATCTGGTCCGCCAGCACGAGAAGGACGGCATTTCCCACGACACTGCCGTCTTGCTGAAGAAGATCAACACCCACGCCGAAGCCGTAAAGGATCTCGCCTACTGCCTCTACGACATCAGCGCCAACAAGCGAAAGGATGCCAAGGAGGCCACGGCCTACAACGCCTTGATCGCCGACTGGACCGAGCTGACGAAGGCTGCGGCGGCCATTCATGACACAAGCGGGGATCGCCAGATCCGGCTGGATATTTGAGGGGGAACAGGACGTGGCAAAAAGTACGCGCCAATATGTGTTTGAAGGGATGGAGCTGCTGCCAGCGGCGCTGATCCCCTTCGTCGAAAAGCGGCTCGAAACTTCGCTCAAGGGGCATTGGCAGGTCCAGGTTTTGGAGAAGCTGTCGAGCCTGCGCCCAAACAGCAACGGTGAAGTCGGCTGGGATCAGGCCGCGCTGTTCAATGCAATGGATCGCTTCTGGACCGAGGCGTTCAAGGCCGTTCTCGGCCGCGCCGAGCGGTCGCTGGTCAACGAGCTGAGCGATGTCCGCAACAAGCTCTCGCACAACGAGACCTTCACCTATGACGACGCCGAGCGTGCGCTCGACTCTATGCGTCGGCTCATGGAGGCGATCAGCGCCGGTGAGACGGCTGAGCAGCTCGGCAAGATGCGCGACACCATCCTGCGCACGAAGTTCACCGAGCTGGCGCGCAATGAGGAACGACGGAAAACCCAGCGGCTCGAAATCTCGGTCGAGACAGTGGCGGGCCTGCTGCCGTGGCGCGAGGTGGTCGAGCCGCACCAGGATGTCGCCACCGGCGAGTTCCAGCAGGCCGAGTTTGCGGCCGACCTCGCCAAGGTCCATTCCGGGAGCGCGCCGCCGGAATATCGTGATCCGCGTCAGTTCTTCAGCCGCACCTATCTGACCGAAGGGTTGAGCGCTTTGCTGATCGGCGCTGCGAAGCGGCTGTCCGGCAGTGGCGGCGATCCGGTCGTCGAGTTGCAAACCAATTTCGGTGGCGGCAAGACGCACTCAATGTTGGCCCTCTATCACATGGCGGGGCCGACGCCGGTGCAGGACTTGTCGGGCCTGGATCAATTGCTCGACAAGCTCGGACTGAGCGTGCCGAAGGGCATCAACCGGGCGGTTCTCGTCGGCACATCGCGGGGACCGCAGGACGTGCTCCACGCGGAGGGCGACCGGAACATCCGCACGACCTGGGGCGAGTTGGCCTGGCAACTCGGCGGCGCCGACGCCTTCGCCATGGTGGCGGAGAATGACGCCAGCGGCATCGCGCCAGGCTCGAACCTCCTGGAGGCGCTCTTTAAGAAATATGCGCCGTGCCTGATTCTTATCGACGAATGGGTCGCCTATCTGCGGCAAATCTACAAGGTCGAGGGGCTGCCATCCGGGTCGTTCGACGCGAACCTGTCCTTCGTCCAGTCGCTGACCGAGGCGGTCAAGGCCAGTCCCGGCACTCTGCTAGTTGCCTCGTTGCCGGCCTCGCAGATCGAGGTGGGCGGTGAGGGCGGTCAGGAAGCGCTGGCCCGCCTCAAGCAGACCTTCAGCCGCGTAGAATCCTCGTGGCGGCCGGCGAGTCAGGAAGAGAGCTATGAGATCGTTCGGCGGCGGCTCTTCAAGGAAATCCCCGGTGACAAATTCCATCACCGCGACAACACGCTGAAGCAGTTCGCCAAGCTGTATCGGGAGAACGCCAACGATTTCCCGCAGGGGTGCGCGGATGAGGACTACCGGCGCAAGCTGGAAAAGGCCTATCCGATCCATCCTGAGCTGTTCGACCAACTCTATACGAGTTGGGGATCGCTCGAAAAATTCCAGCGCACCCGCGGCGTCCTGCGCCTGATGGCGCAGGCCATTCACGAGCTTTGGATGAGCGCCGATCCATCGGTGATGATCATGCCGGGCAGCGTGGCGGTGAGTTCGCCCCGCGTGGAGCCGGAGCTGCTCCATTATCTCGACGTGACCTGGCAATCGATCATCGCCGGCGATGTCGATGGCACGGCGTCCACTCCTTACAAGGTCGACCAGTCAGCGCCCAACCTGAATCGCTATTCGGCGACCCGCCGCGTCGCCCGCACGATCTTCATGGGGACGGCGCCCACGCATCAGCAGCAGAACACAGGCCTCGACGACAAGCAGATCAATCTCGGCGTTGTGCAGCCCGGTGAGAGGCCGGCGATCTTCGGCGATGCGCTACGCCGGCTGACCAACCAGTCCAAGTTCATGCACGCGGATCTTGGCCGCTATTGGTACTCCATGTCGGCCAGCCTCAACCGCATCGCGGCGGATAAGGCGGCGCAGATCGAGGCAGCTCTAGTCGACGTAACGATCGACACTGAACTCGGCAAATATGTAAATGGCCTCGCGGATCGCGGGCATTTCGATGCTAGGCAGGTCGCCCCCGCATCATCGGCCGAAGTGCCGGACGAGGCTGGCGGTGTCCGTGTCGTGGTGCTGGGCGTCAAGCATCCGCACAACGGCCGCGAGGGCTCGGACGCGCTGGTCGAGGCGAAAGACATCCTCACGCAACGAGGCAGCACACCGCGCGTCTATCGCAATATGTTGGTGTTCATCGCCGCGGAAGCTCGGCAGCTCGACCATCTCAAGGACGCTGTGCGCGCCTACCTAGCCTGGAGTGAAATCGTCCGAGATACCAAGCGGCTTAATCTCACCCAGAGCGACAGCGCGCTCGCCGAAACCAAGCTCGCTGAGGCGAACGGGACCATGAAGACCCGCCTGAAGGAGGCGTGGTGCTATCTGCACTATCCGGTGCAGGAGAGTGCCCAGGCCGATTGGGAGTGGGTGTCCGGTAAGATCCCAGCGCAAGATGGGCTGCTAGCCCGGGCCAGCAAGAAGCTCGTGGCTGAGGAGGGCTTGCTCGTCGAGCTTGGGCCGTCGCGCCTCGATCGCGATCTCCAGAAATACATCTGGAACGACAACCCCCACCTGTCGCTGAAGGATCTGCGGGAATATCTCAACCGCTACATCTATCTCCCGCGGCTGAAGAACCAGGAAGTCCTGATCAAGGCCGTGCTGGCGGCCGTCAGCGGCATGCTGCCCGGCCCCTTCGCCTACGCCGAGCGGTGGGATGGGAAGACGGACACTTATTTGGGGCTCGCGATCGACAGAGCCAGCAACGTGCCGGTGGTCATCGACGGCGACAGCGTCATTATCAAACCGGATGTGGCCGAAGCGCACCGGCCGGCGCCGGCACAACCTGCGCCCGGAGGCGCTTCTGCCGGCCCCGGCGACAAGGCGCCAGGGACGGGAGAGCAACCTGCCGGGGGCGGGCCGACGCCGCCTCCAGTGGAAAAGAAGCCGACGCGATTCACCGGCGCCGTGATGATCTCACCGGAGCGGCCAGCGCGAGACATCCATCAGATTGTCGAAGCAATCGTCGAACAGCTTACGACGCTGCCGGGCAGTCAGGTGAAACTCAGGCTTGAGATCGAAGCAGAAGTGCCCGGTGGGCTTGAGCGCGCCAAGGTGCGGACGCTGGTCGAAAACGCCAATACGCTTGGTTTTATCGAGAAGTCGGTCGAGTAGAAAAAATTGCGGCGCGACGGCGGGTATTTGAGATGGCCGAAGCGGAGTTACGGCGCCGCCGGTGCCGCCGTCGTGGCGCGCCGGCAGCTCTCAGCCTAGGCATCGAGGGCATCGACGGCGTAGCGGACCGACTGCCCAGCGTGTGGTAGGGGGCCCGCCGCAGAGCGGTAGCACTCCAGCGTAAGGGCCTCGAGCGCCATCCATCACTGAAGGTCGGCCGCCGCAGCGCCGACGAAACAGCAGGTTGGAGCATGGTGCGGCGTCAATCGCCTGACCGCTTACCGCCTGCAGCATTCTTGGCCTTTGAGAAGCCGCGATCGGTGGCGATGAACTTCTCCAACATGGGGACGATCAGGCGCACCGGATCGGTCGCAGGTTGTCCCGCCTCGCGACCGAGAATTTCCGCATAGGCAGTGAGATCACGATGTAGGCTGGCGGGTAGTTCCGTCGTGATCTTGACGGGTTTGTCGTCGGTGATCGGCCCCAGTTTCAACTTCGCCATGTCAGCCTCCGTAAGGTTCAAGGACGAGGTCGCGCGTCACAAGGACGCGAACGGGGAAGCCCGGCCGGATGGTGAGCGCCGGTGCAATGTTGAGCTGACGCTGGACGATCTGTTGGCCGGTCTGATTGATGCTGTCCGCTGCACCGTTGCGAAGCGCACGGACAATATCGCTCTCCTGACCGGATGTGCCGGCCTCGGCCCCGACACTGAGGAGGGTGGAAAGCGCGGCGGCCTTGAACAGTTCGCCCCAGTGATAGTCAACACCATCTTCGAGACCGGCATAGCCCTCGGCGTCCGCACCAGGCTGACGCTCAAGAACGATTGAGCGGCCATTGGGGAAGATCAGCCGGTTCCAGACGAGGAGTATGCGCCGCTGTCCGAAGCCGACGCCACTATCATATTGCCCGATGACGCGCGTGCCCTGGGGCACGAGCAATATCTTGCCAGTGGGGCTGTCATAGACGTTTTCTGTTACCTGCGCAGTGATCTGGCCCGGAAGATCGGAACGGATGCCGGTGATGAGCGCTGCTGCGAGTACAGCGCCGGCCTGTAGCACATTCGCGGATGCTGGCGCGGTCACGCGATCGGGTGAGACCGTGCGTTTGTCCGGTGTCTGGTTCAGGAAGGCGAGCTGGCGGTCCTGGGCGGTCGGCGTCGCGGGCTGTGGCGCCAGGCCCAGGCTGGCGAGATCGCCCGATGGCGGCGCTGGCTGGACGGACTGCGCCGACGCGGGCGCGTTGCTTGCGGACCGCGTTTCAGTGGAGGCGAACAGCCGTGCGGTGCGCGATGCCTCCAGTTCTTGCTGGCGGCGCTGCTCTTCAGGGCTCGGCCCAACGAGCCCTGAAGCCGGCGCACCGATCGGCGGTACGGCGGCGCCATTCGGCGCATTGAGGATCGGGCGGCCGAGGTCGCCGGGAAGTGGCGGGCCGAGCTTGGGCACGCCGCTATAATCCTTGGGCAGGCCGGCCAGCCCGTCAGGCGTCGAACGGCTGTCCGTTGAATAAAGCTCCTGCCCCTGACCCTGATGGCGGGTCTGGAGCGCGTAGATCAGAGCGCCGCCGACGCCGACACTTGCGGCAAGGCCTAGACCGGCCAGCACCTTGCGCGACAGGCGGGTGACGCGGGGCAGCTCGGGGCGCAGCCGCATCGGCGCAACGGGCTCGCCGGTTAGCGGCCGGCCATCGTCGTCTTCGGCCTCGGGCCGTGGCGGTGCTTCCGGCGCCCGCCGTTCCTCCTTATCTGGATCGAGTTCGTCGCTCACGACGCAGGCCTCCCATCGGTGCGGGAGATGCGGACACGCTTCTGGTTCTTGTCGGCGCCGAAGCGCAGTTCGGCCGCCGCGAACAGTCGGTCGACGATCATGTAGTTGCCGCGCACGCGGTAGTTCACGAGTTGCGACGTGTCGCCTTCGGGGCCGACGACGAAGAGCGGCGGCATCTCGCCCTGACCGATGCCGCGGGGGAATTCGATGAAGACCTGCTTGCCATCATCGAAGGCGCGAAGCGGTCGCCACGGCGCGCGGTCGCCCGTTACCTCGTACCGGAAGTTGACGCGCGCGAGATCCACACCGTTGGCGATTGGCTTGGCGGCTTCGGCCTGCTGGTTCTGCCGACGTAGCGCGATGAGCTGGTCCTGGGGGTATTGCCAGGAGACCGAGGCCATGTAGGTGGAGGGCCTCGAGCGCAGCTCCATGTGATAGGTGCGGCGGTCGGTGTTGATGACCAGGTTGGTCATCAGCTCGGGCCGTGTCGGCTTCACAAGGATGTGGATCTGTTTGGCTGCACCCGCGCCGCTTTCGGTATCGCCGATGATCCAGCGCACGGTGTCGCCGGCGGCGACCGGCCCTGAGCCGACAAGCTGCTCACCGGCCTGAAGTGCGATGTCGGTGATCTGTCCTGGCGAGGAATAGACTTGATAGAGCGCGCCATCGACGAAGGGATAGACCTGCATCGAGTTGATAAAGCCGTTGCGCACAGGTTGGACGCGCGCTGCGGCGTTGGCCTGGTTGACGCGGACGGTCGGATCGGCGGCTTCCGGCTCGGGCTTGCCGTCCTTGCCGATGGGCTTCAACTGACCGGGAAGTGGAAGGGGTTTCGGCAGCTCGACCACCCTTACTGGCGCCGGTGCGTCGGCAGCTTGCGCGGCAGGGATCGCATCATCGTAGGAAATCTCCGGTGGCGGTGTGTGGGTGGCGCAGCCGGCGAGCGGCGATGTGCAGAGAAGCAGAAGCGGCAAGCTGGATTTACGGAAAACCGGGATTGCGTGGATGAGGAAAGCCGGCCTCCCGGCTTTGCGGAAGGCGGGCGTCATTGTCCAAGCTCCTTCGACCAGTTGATGGCGTTGATGTAGATGCCGAGCGGGTTCTTCCTCAGCGTGTCGGCGTCACGCGGCGGTTGCACGACCACAGTGAGGATGGCCGACCAGCGTTCGGTGTCGGCGAGCGAACCGTCCTGATATCGCCGCTCAATCCAGGCGATGCGGAACGAGCCGGGCGACGCCCGGATGACCGACGATACCTCGATGGCGACCTGCTGCTTACCGACCCTGATGAACGGGTCGTTGGCGCGCGCATAGTCGTTGAGCGCGAGCGCCCCGCCCTGTGTCGTGAAGTCGTAGGCGCGCAGCCAGTTCTGCCGCACGATGATCGGGTCGGCGGGGATCGAACGGACCTGCTCGATAAAGCGCGCCAGGTAGAACGCGATTTGCGCATCGTTGGGCTGATAGTCGGCCGTCGCGGGCGCGATCGCCTGCGCCTGGCCGAGCCGGTCGACCTGCACCACCCACGGCACGATCGATCCGTTCGCCGTCTGCCAGACCAGCGCCGCCGAGAGGCCGGCAGAGAGCGCCAGCGAACCGAAGGCCATGTAGCGCCAGTTCCGTGCCTGCACGCGAGCCGAACCGATGCGGTCATCCCAGACCTGCGCGGCACGCTGATAGGGCGTCTCTGGCTCGGGCGATTTGCCGTAGTGGGTCGAGGGGCGTTTGAAGAGACTCATCGTCAGTCGCTTTCAGAGAGGTTGATGGAGGAGCCCCCGCCATGACTGTCGCCGCTGCGCACAGCATGGGCTGCGGCCTGGACGCCGTGGGTGAGCTGCTGCGAGCGCTTCATGCGCTTCGCCCAGGCAGGCGGCGCGTCGCTGGCTGTGGCCGCAGCGGAAGGAGCGGCGCTGGCATCAGCGGCTTCTGCGCCTGCTGCGCCGCCATTCAGTTCCGTGCGCGCTCCGGACTCGAAGCTGGATTTGAGGCTGTCACCAACCCTCGATGCGGCGCGACGCAGGGGCGACGCCGCCGCCTTGGCGCCGGTGCTGGCGACGTTGCCAAGGCCCGACGCGACGGCCGACCCACCGGTATGCCCGGCCGCACCCAGGCTGTAGGCGGCGGAGGCGCGGCCAGCTAGGGCGGCGCCTCCGCGTGCAGCTGCGGCGGCCCCATGTGCGAGCGTGGCTCCACCCGAAGCAACGGCGCCGACCGTGGCCGTGCCTGCGGCGACCATGCCGCCAGCGGCAAGACCGGTGCCCACCGCTGCGCCGGCACCGAGCTGCGGTCCACCGGAGACGAGGCCATTGGCGATTCCGGGGCCGAAGATACCGAGGCCGAGAAGCGAGAGCGCGGCCAGCACGATCGCCATAGCGTCGTCGATGGACGGCGTGTTGCCGCCAAAGCCCGCGGTGAACTCGGAAAAGAGGGTCGAACCGATGCCGATGATGGTGGCGAGCACCAGTACCTTGATGCCGGAAGAGATCACGTTGCCCAGGACGCGCTCGGCCATGAAGGCAGATTTGCCGAACAGGCCGAACGGGATGAGGACGAAGCCGGCGAGCGTCGTCAGCTTGAACTCGATCAGGGTGACGAAGAGCTGGACCGCGAGGATGAAGAAGGCGAGTAGCACCAGCGCCCAGGCAAAGAACATGCAGGCGATCTGGATGAAGTTCTCGAAGAACGACCAATAGCCCATCAGGCCCGAGATGGAGTCGAGCAGCGGGTGGCCGGCGTCGAGCCCGGTCTGTGCCACCTTGCCGGGGCGCAAAAGGTCGCTGACGGCAAAGCTCGTGCCCGAGGCCTTCAGGCCCAGGCCCGCGAAACTTTCGAAGATGATGCGGGCGAGATTATTCCAATTGGAGATCAGGTAGGCGAAGACGCCGACGAAGAGCGTTTTCTTCACCAGCCGGGCGACGATGTCGTCGTCGGCGCCCCACGACCAGAAGAGCGCGGCCAGCGTCACATCGATGACGATCAGCGTGGTGGCGATGAAGCCGACCTCGCCGCCGAGCAGGCCGAATCCGCCGTCGATGTAGCGGGTGAAGACTTCAAGAAAATGGTCGATGACGCCAGTGCCGCCCATGTCAGCGAACCTCCTGCCGAGCGGGATCGGCCTGTACCGCAGGCCCGGTCAGATCCGCTGGCGCGCTTTCATTTTCTTTGTGGACGGGATCGGCCGGCACGGACGCATTCGGAAAGAGCGTGGTCGGAGGGGCGAGGGCCGACGACGCTGCATGAGCCGGTTGGCCAAGGAATCGGCGCCGGTTCTCGGCCCATGCTTTCAGGCAACCGGGATCGCGCGGGCCGGCCGCGCCGATCTCCGAACAGCGGAGCAATTCAGCCGCAAGCGGGTCCTGCGATGCGGAGGCGCGGCCCTGCGTCGCGAAGACGGTTGGTGGATCATCCTTGCGGTTAATCTCGATCGCGTTCGCCACGATGGCTATCGCGACATAGACGATGGCGCCGATGCGAGCGAGGGTGTTGCCGTCCATCGCGTCGCCCTCAGTGATTGCCGTAAAACATCTGCGCGTTGCCGGGCTGATAGCCCGAGCCTGGCGTCAGGAAGCGACGACGCTGCTCACGGCCCTGTTCGGCGGCGGCCGCCTGTTCTGCCGATTGAAGCGCCTGTGCCCGACCATTCGCCGCGACGACAGCGGTGAGGTCGGCGAGCTGTTGCGCCTGAAGCGCCAGGAGCTGGTTGCCGGCCTGGGTCGCCTGGAGCGCGCCGGTCGCGCCCTGGCTTTGGCCAACCAAGGCCGACATCTGCGCCCGATTGGTGTCGATGTTGCCGACGACACCCGCCTGGACGCGCATCGCGTCCTGCAGGCCGCCGACCGTGTTCTGCCAGCGCGAGCGCGCATCGGCGACAAGCTGCTGGTCGGACGCGGACAGCGAGACGTTGCCGTACTTCTGCTGGAACACCCTGTCGATCTGCTCGACGTCGTAGGCGATATTATGCGCCTGGTTCAGGAGCTGCTGCGTGCGCTGGACCGATTGCTGGAGCTGTTGCAGCGAGGAATATGGCAGGCTCGCGAGGTTGCGCGCCTGGTTGATGAGCGATTGCGCCTGGTTCTGAAGCGAGGTGATCTGGTTGGTGATCTGCTGGAGCGAGCGCGCCGCCGTCAGCACATTTTGAGCGTAGTTCGTCGGGTCGAATACGATACCACTGAACCCGAATTGGGCGTGGGCCGGCGTCGCCAGGATTGGCGCGAGGGCCATGGGGGCGGAAAGCAGCGCGACAGCAAGCGGCGCTGCGTGAGTGCGGCGCAGTTTCATCGGGACTTCTCCTTGTTGATGAGGCTGGGAATGAGATCGGCCGCCCACCCGACTTCGCGATGGCTCAGCCAGGCGGCGAGGAATCCTTCGCGGCCATGCTCGGCGACGATGCGCGCGATGGCGGCCTGATCAGTTTTCGAGGATGCCGCGCAGAGCGCGAGCGCCACGTCTGACAGGCCCAACTCGAACAGCCGGTTGCCGCGGCGCGACTGGCAGTAATAGTCGCGCTTCGGCATGGCCCGCGCGATGATCTCGATCTGGCGATCATTGAGCCCGAAGCGCCGATAGATCGTGGTGATCTGCGGCTCGATCGCACGCTCGTTCGGCAGGAGAAGCCGGGTCTGGCAGCTCTCGATGATGGCCGGTGCGATGGCCGAGCCATCGATGTCCGAGAGCGATTGTGTGGCGAAAATGACGCTGGCGTTTTTCTTGCGCAGCGTCTTCAGCCATTCGCGGAGCTGGCCGGCGAAGCCGTCGTCATCCAACGCCAGCCAGCCCTCGTCGATGATGAGGAGAGTTGGCGAGCCGTCGAGCCGATCTTCGATGCGATGAAACAGGTAAGACAGGATCGCAGGCGCCGCGCCTGTACCGATCAGCCCTTCCGTCTCGAATGCCTGAACCGAGGCCGATCCGAGATGCTCGCGTTCTGCGTCGAGCAACCGGCCGTAGGGACCGCCGATGCAATACGGTCGCATCGCCTGTTTGAGATCGTTCGACTGGAGCAGCACGACGAAGCCGGTGATCGTGCGCTCCTCGACGCGCGCCGATGCAAGCGACGTCAGCGCTGTCCAGATATGCTCCTTCACCTCGGGCGTGATCGCCACACCCTCGCGCGTCAGGATCGCGACGATCCAGTCGCCCGCCCAGGCGCGCTCGGGGACATCGTGGATGCGGGCGAGCGGCTGAAGGCTGACGCTGTCGATCGCGCCATCGCTGAGATCGCCGCCGAGGTCATGCCAGTCTCCCCCCATGCCGAGCGTTGCCGCGCGGATCGAGCCGCCGAAGTCGAAGGCGAAGACCTGGGAACCGGCGTAGCGGCGGAACTGGAGCGCCATCAGCGCCAGCAGCACGGACTTGCCCGCACCAGTCGGGCCGACGATCAGCGTGTGCCCGACGTCGCCGACATGAAGCGAAAGCCGGAACGGGGTTGAGCCTTCGGTCTTGCCATACAAGAGGGGAGGTGCGCCGAAATGCTCGTCCCGTTCCGGCCCCGCCCACACCGCGGACAGCGGGATCATGTGGGCGAGATTGAGTGTGGAGACTGGCGGCTGCCGGACATTCGCGTAGACATGGCCCGGCAGCGATCCGAGCCAGGCGTCGACGGCGTTGACCGTCTCCACCATGGCGGTGAAGTCGCGGCCCTGGACGACCTTCTCGACCAGCCGCAATTTCTCGTCGACCGCGCGCGGATCGGCGTCCCAGACCGTCACCGTCGCGGTGACATAGGCCATGCCGGCATAGTCGGCACCGAGCTCCTGAAGCGCCATGTCGGCGTCGGCGGCCTTGTTCGCGGCGTCGGTATCGACGAGGACTGACGCCTCGTTGGTCATTACCTCCTTGAGAATCGCGGCAATCGACTTGCGCTTGGCGAACCACTGGCGGCGGATCTTGGTCAGCAGCTTTGTGGCGTCAGTCTTGTCGAGGAGGATCGCGCGCGTTGACCAGCGATAGGGAAAGGCGAGCCGGTTCAGCTCGTCAAGCAGGCCGGGCGTCGTCGCGGTCGGAAAGCCGGTGATCGTGAGGACGCGAACGTGTTGATCGCCGAGTCGCGGTTCCAGCCCGCCGGCAAGCGGCTGATCAACGAGCAGCGCATCGAGATAGATGGGGGTCTCTGGAACGCGAACGCGATGGCGCTTGGTCGAGACGCAGCCGTGCAGATAGGTCAGGGTATCGGCGTCATTGAGCCAGCGGCATTCTGGCATGAAGGCTTCGACCAAGCGCAGAATGCGGTCGGTGCGATCGGCAAAGCCCGCGAGCGTCTCATGCGGGTCGAAGCCCGACTTTTCGCGCCCCTCGTAGAGCCAGGCCTCAGTGCGCGAGGAGTCCTCAGCCGGCGGCAGCCAGGCGAAGGTCAGGAAATAGCTGGACTCGAAATGGCTGCCCGCTTCCTCGAAATCCGCTTTGCGCTCGGCGTCGAGCAGGGCCGAGGCCGCATCGGGAAAATTGCTGATGGGATAGCTGTTTGAGGGATGGCGCTGCGCTTCGACAAAAATGGCCCAGCCGGAGCCGAGACGGCGGAAGGCGTTGTTCAGGCGACCTGTGACTGCGACCAACTCGCCAGGGATTGCTGATTCCAGATCGGGACCGCGGAATTGCGCGGTGCGCTGGAAGCTGCCGTCCTTGTTGAGGACGATGCCAGCGCCGACCAGCGCGACCCAGGGCAGGAAGTCAGCGAGCCGGCTATTGCGGTTGCGATACTCGGCGAGATTCATCATGGCCCAACCCTCCCTCAGACCGTGAGATGCGCGGGAATGCGCAGATGCCGGCGTACGACGTCGACGAAGAGCGGATCGCGCTTCGCCGCCCAGACCGCTGCGGCGTGCCCGATTGCCCAGATCGCGATCCCGACGAGCCAGAGGCGCAGGCCGAGGCCGACTGCGCCGGCGAGCGTCCCGTTCATGATGGCGATGGCACGCGGGGCGCCGCCGAGCAGGATCGGCTCGGTCAGCGCCCGGTGGACCGCGACCGTGAAGCCCGGCATCTCGCTGGCCTGATCCACGACACCCGCCATCAGACGAGCGCTCCGCCGCCGAAGGAGAAGAAGGACAGGAAGAAGCTCGACGCCGCGAAGGCGATCGAGAGACCGAACACGATCTGGATGAGCCTGCGGAAGCCGCCCGAGGTGTCGCCAAAGGCAAGGCTCAAGCCGGTGACGATGATGATGATCACCGCGACGATCTTTGCGACCGGCCCTTCAATCGACTGGAGGATCTGCTGGAGCGGCTGTTCCCATGGCATGGAGGAGCCGGAGGCGTGGGCGGCGCGCGCCATCGCCACGCTGATGACGATAGCGGTGGCCGTCATCATCAGGCGGTGAGGCGTTCTGCAGACATGCGGAATCATGCGGATTCTCCTTCGTTGGGCTTTTGGGTGAGGCGGGTGACGCGGTAGTCGCCGTCGGGGCCGAGACCTTCGACGCGCGCGAGCTCGGCGAGCCGACGCGCAGACCCGCGACCGGAGAGGACCGCGACAAGATCGATCGTCTCGGCGATCAGTGCGCGCGGAACGGTGACGACGGCTTCCTGAATGAGCTGCTCGAGGCGGCGCAGCGCGCCGATGGCGCTGCCGGCGTGGATCGTTCCGACACCGCCGGGGTGGCCGGTGCCCCATGCCTTGAGCAGGTCGAGCGCCTCTGCGCCGCGTACCTCGCCGACGGGAATGCGGTCGGGGCGCAGGCGCAACGATGAGCGCACGAGATCAGAGAGTGAGGCGACGCCGTCCTTCGTTCGCATGGCGACGAGGTTCGGCGCGGCGCATTGCAGTTCGCGCGTGTCTTCGATGATGACGACGCGATCGGCGGTCTTCGCGACTTCGGCGAGGAGTGCGTTGGTCAGCGTGGTCTTGCCGGTCGACGTCCCGCCGGCGACGAGGATGTTGGCGCGGGCTGTAACGCCCTGGCGAAGCGCGACGGCCTGGTCTGCCGACATGATGCCGGCCGCGACATAGTCGTCGAGCGTGAATACGGCGACGGCAGGTTTCCGGATCGCGAACGCGGGTGCGGCGACGACAGGGGGCAGCAGTCCTTCGAACCGCTCTCCCGTCTCGGGTAACTCGGCCGAAACGCGCGGCGCGCCGGCATGGACCTCAGCGCCGACATGATGGGCGACAAGCCGAACGATGCGTTCGCCGTCCGCCGGCGACAGCCGCTCGCCGGTAGCGCACAGACCCTCGGAGAGGCGATCGATCCAAAGACGTCCGTCCGGGTTGAGCATCACCTCGACAATGCTGGCATCGTCGAGGTAGCGCGCGATGGCGGGTCCAAGCGCGGTGCGCAGCATCCGCGCACCGCGCGCAAAGCGTTCTGAATTTTGGTGAGACGTCGTCATATGACCCCGATTCCATCAGGGTCGAGACAGTTCTTCCCCAGACGGGGATGATTAAAAGGGCCTGATTATGAGCCGATTCAACAAGGATTCATCAGTGTCGTAGTGCAGCGTGCAAATACAGGGAAACGGCGGAGTCAGATTTCGGACGGGGCGAGGTGAACGAACAGTAGCCGCAAAACTTTTGGCAAGGGCGGCATCCTGTCTTTAGTTCAGAGCATGGCCGGAGTATTGGAACTGTGCTGCTTCCTTGGCTGGACGGTTCAATCGCCGTCCGGTGCCGAGCGGGAGAAATGGCAGCTACGGACGGCGCCTGTCCGCACACTCAACCTCGACGTGAGGAGCCTGTAATGAACGCGGATAGTTTCATCACCTTCGCCTATGGCTCCAACATGCCCACCGCTCGCATCCGTGAGCGGTGCCCGTCCGCGCGGGCGCTCGGCCTCGCCGAACTGCCCGGTTATTGGCTGCGCTGGCACAAAGCCAGCAAGGACGGATCGGGTAAATGTGACATCGTTGCCAGCGAAGCCTCCGGCATTTCCGTCTTTGGCGTGCTCTATGAGATTGCTGGCGCCGAGAAGTCCAAGCTAGATAAGGCCGAGGGGCTTGGCTCCGGCTATGAGGAAGCCGATATCACGGTTCGTTTTGGTGGCACTCAGGTGACGGCCAAGGTTTATCGCGCGACCAACGCTGATCCCGCACTTCGCCCCTACACTTGGTATCGCGCGTTGGTC
Source organism: Bradyrhizobium sp. USDA 4501 (assembly GCF_054062115.1). Classification (NCBI taxonomy): domain Bacteria; kingdom Pseudomonadati; phylum Pseudomonadota; class Alphaproteobacteria; order Hyphomicrobiales; family Nitrobacteraceae; genus Bradyrhizobium; species Bradyrhizobium sp. USDA 4501. The sequence continues at coordinate 9,478,458 of NZ_JBSSEX010000001.1, read as the reverse complement.
ATTGCGGGCGCGAAAGAACACGGTTTACCTGCACCTTATATCGCCGGGCTAGAATCCGTGCCCGCCGCCGAGGACCCGGACCGCGCGCGCCATGACAGGAATATGGCGCTGATCGAAGAGAGGTGGACATGAAGCTGCTTTTTGAACCTGACTTCAACTACCAGCACACCGCTTCGAGGCGGTTTGCGATGGAGCATCGCTGATATGAGCGATGTTCCCGCCGACATACTTGCTTCGATCAATGCCGCCGCCAAGAAGGAGTGGCCAGGCGACCGCGATATGCAAGACTATTACATCGAGTCCGAAACCGGCGGGTATGTCGCCATCGCCAATATCGACTTCGGCCTCGCGTTACCGATCAAGGATCAAATTCTCGAATGGGCCAATGACTACAGTGAACTCTGGGAGGATCGTGCCACCTTTGTCGCCGACGAGGTGGAAGCTTTTTCTGAGCTGCAAGAAAGGCCAGAGGACATTTCCGCGGAGATTTTCGAGGAGCTGAAACGTAAGGCCGCTGCCGACCACGACTGGTATTCATCGCAGCGCGATGAGGTCAACGGAGGCGTCCAGCACTTTCGCTACGTGCGCGATACGCGGGCCAAGGTCGGCCCGATTCGCGACCTGCTGATCCGCATGGAATCCATCATCGGCGACGAGTGCTACAACGATAACATCCAGAACTATAGCTCTTGGGGCGTGTGGGAGGGGGAAGGGCGCTCATTCCGATACCCCGTAACGGTGCTGCGAAACGGGGAATCCGAAAAGCGCCGGACGCGCTTTGACGACTTGCAGCCCGAAGAGCTTGTTACCGGCCATTATCGGTTTGGCGCCAACGAGCTCAGCATCTACCGTGCCCTGATCAAGATCATCGATATGCTCGAAGCCGACTATGACCTGAAAATCCCTCGCTAGCGAAGGCTAGTGCTGATGTTGGAGGTCGATGACGACGGCCGCCCTGGATATCTTGGCGCGTCTGGGCGAACGCGACGCCAAGCGACAATCTCGTCATCATCGTAAGACAGAGTGCGATAGCGCGCCTTGGCGCAGGAATGGCGCAGCGCGAGGGATTCGAACTGAGGGAGTTTTCACCTCCCGGTGAGCTATTCAATCTAAGTATCAACGTCCTCTACGATTTCCTGTCTCAGCTTAGGCCCCTTGGCGAGCCGGCGGCCGAGCGCCGTGACGAAGGCGTCATAGCGCTCTCCGGTCTTAGCGCGTGCGGCCTGTGCGGCGGGTTCCGGCAGTGCCGGTGTCGTTGAGAGCCAGAAGCGGACGAAGACGGCGAGTGTCTCGACTGCAATGCCGAGATCGCGTTCCATCCGTGTCACCCGCCGATCGAGCTGGTCGAGGCGTTTCGTGATGGCCGCCTCCTGTCGCTCTGCCGCGTCAGGGGACAGAAAGGATTCGATAGCAGCCTCCGCGACCAGGGACCGGGAATGATCGCGACGCGCGGCATGTTCGGCGAGCCGGCCCATCACGGCCGGATCGAGATAGACTGAGAGACGTTGTTTCTTGGGCGGTTTCGACATCGGCGCCTCAGAGCTCCATGCCATCGTTGGGGTCGAGCGACACCTGTCGCGCCACGCCTTGGACCATCCGCGTCATGCGCCTGTTGCGCGCAGCAACGTCATCGTCTTCGTCGCGCTCGACATCGATCTCGAACTCGTTCTCGACAGGTGGCTTCTTCTCGATCGGCTTCGCGCGGCTGAGTTCGGGCTGGTGCCGGCGCTCGGACCCGGTCTGATCTTCGTCGGGGGCATGAGGCGCAGGCACGGCGTCAAGCGGTTCTGGCCGTGCAGGACGCGGCAGGCTTGTCCAGTCATCGGGCAGGGTCTGTGTTGACGCGGCAAGCGCTGGCGGCGGCAGGACACGTTCCTGGAAGCGGGCATCCTCGTAATAGCGTGCCTTCTTTGCGCGGATCGGCGGCGTGCCTGCCACCATGACGATTTCGTCCACTGGCGGAAGCTGCATGATCTCGCCGGGCGTGAGCAGCGGCCGGGCCGTTTCCGAGCGCGACACCATAAGGTGGCCGAGCCAGGGCGACAGCCGGTGGCCGGCATAGTTTTTCATGGCCTTCATCTCGGTCGCGGTGCCGAGCGCATCGGAGACGCGCTTGGCCGTCCGCTCATCGTTGGTGGCGAAGCTGACGCGCACATGGCAATTGTCGAGGATCGAGTTGTTCGCCCCATAGGCCTTTTCGATCTGATTGAGAGATTGGGCGATCAGGAAACTCTTCAGCCCGTAGCCGGCCATGAAGGCCAGTGCCGACTCGAAGAAGTCGAGGCGGCCGAGTGCCGGAAACTCGTCGAGCATGAGTAGCAGCCGGTGGCGTCCTGCCTTCGCGTGCAAATCCTCGGTCAGGCGGCGGCCGACCTGATTGAGGATCAGGCGGATCAGGGGCTTGGTGCGGTTGATGTCGGAAGGCGGGACGACCAGGTAGAGCGTCGTCGGTCGCTTGTCGCCCACGATGTCCGTGATCCGCCAGTCGCACTGCCGCGTCACCTCCGCGACGACAGGATCGCGATAGAGTCCAAGGAACGACATGGCGGTCGAGAGAACGCCTGAGCGTTCATTGTCGGACTTGTTGAGCAATTCGCGGGCGGCGCTGGCAATGACCGGATGTGGGCCAGCCTCGCCCAGATGCGCGGTCTTCATCATCGCAGCGAGTGTGGACTCGATCGGTCGCTTAGGATCGGAGAGGAAGGCCGCGACGCCGGCCAGCGTCTTACTCTCCTCGGCGTAGAGAACGTGGAGGATGGCGCCAACTAGCAGCGCATGGCTCGTCTTCTCCCAGTGGTTCCGCTTTTCCAGCGAGCCTTCGGGGTCGACCAGGATGTCGGCAATGTTCTGGACGTCGCGAACTTCCCACTCGCCGCGGCGCACCTCGAGCAGCGGATTATAGGCCGAGGACTTTGCGTTGGTCGGATCGAACAACAGGACGCGGCCGTGCCTGGCGCGAAATCCAGCGGTGAGCTGCCAGTTCTCGCCTTTGATGTCGTGGACGATCGCCGAGCCCGGCCAGGTCAGCAGCGAGGGCACGACAAGGCCGACGCCTTTGCCGGAGCGGGTCGGCGCGAAGCACAGCACATGCTCCGGGCCATCATGGCGCAGATAGGCGTGATGGTAGCGCCCCAGCACGACGCCATCCGGGCCGAGAAGGCCGGCTGATCCCACCTCTTTCTGTTCGGCCCAGCGCGCCGAGCCGTAGGTCTCGACCTTCTTGGCTTCGCGCGCCCGCCAGACCGACATGCCGATGGCGACGGCGATCGAGATGAAGCCGCCGGAGGCTGCGATGAAGGCGCCCGTGACGAAGATCGATGGCGCATAGGCGTCGTAGAAATACCACCACCAGTAAAAGGAGGGCGGATAGTAGAATGGCCATCCCATGACCCTGAACCAGGCCGGGCCGAGCTGCGCCTGAAACCCCAGTTTCCACGCCACAAACTCGGTGGCGCCCCAGGTCGTCGCCAGCACGATCAGGAAGACGGCGAGGATCTGGCCCCAGAGGATTTTTGTTGCCGACATGACGGCTGTCCTTTCCGAAAGAGTTTAGAGGCCGAGCCCCCGCTTGCGACCGAAGCTCCAATCGACGCCGCCGACATCGCGGGCGACGCCTGACACGTGCTTGCCGAGCTGCTTTTCGAGGGAGGGCGACCAGGGAACGAGCTGGAAGCCGAGGCCATAATCGAGCATTGCGAAGCGGCCTGAGGCGAGCGTGAGACGCTGGCGGTAAGTGCCGGCGACATACTCGCCGCTTCCCGCGCGATTGAACGGCTGGCCGATCTCAGCGGCGAGCTTTTCGCCAACCGCCTCCAACTCCCGACGGCGCAGCGTGTCGATCAGACCGCGATTGAAGGTGACGCGCTGACCGTGCCGTTCGCCGAGACCCTGTCCGACGAGATGATCGGCGCGCCGATCCATCGCCTGCCGCACCTCGGCGCCGAAGCCGCCCTCCGACATTGAGACGGGATCGCGCGCGATGTTCTGGCGGTCGAGCCAGGTCGCGCCGGTTGCCGTGATCTGCCGATCGATGTCGAGGTCGGAGCGGACGGCGATCGCTACGCGCCGCTGGCCCTGTGCGTCATCGAACTTGCGCAGCTCGACGATCGAGCCCGGCGCGCTGTCGCCTGCCGCACCGAGGTCGGGCAACTTGATATGGTGAGTGCGGCCATCGACACCGTCGACGACGGCGTAGGCCGTGCCTTTCATCTCGTCATCGAGACCGCGATCGACCAGCCGACCGATGATCGGCGTATCGAGGCTCTCGGCTGCGAGGACATAACTGGCCGAGCCGCGCTCGATGCCGCGTTCGGTCAATGCCCGGTGCATCCGTTTGATGATGTCGCCGCGCTCGCCGAGCTCGCGCAGGGTCGCCTCGGCCTTGCCGTCGATCACCCATTGGCCGGGGCCAACCTGATCGGCGAGACCAAGGGTTTCGAGCTTGCGCAGCCGCCCGATCTTCTGGGCGTGATACTCATCGGGCTGCCCCGTCGGATCGGGCGCAAGATCAATGACGCCGTTGGCGTGGCCATCGCGGACAAGCTGGCGATCGAGTTGCGTCCAGCGTTCCGCCTCGATCTGCCGTTCCAGGCTGCGGCGGATGTCGAGATCCGTGCGTGGCCCCAGTTCCTGGGTGATGAGGTCGCGCGCGCGATCCCGCATCCCTTCCTTGATGTAATCGCGTGAGATGACGAGATCCTGCCCGTCGTCGCGCACTCCACGCACAATCAGGTGGACATGGGGATGCTCGGTGTTCCAGTGATCGACGGCCAGCCAATCGAGCCGGGTGTCGAGATCCTTTTCCATCTGACCGACGAGATCGCGGGTGAAGGATTTGAGGTCTGCCATGTCGGGCGCGTCGTCGGGTGAGGCGATGAACCGGAAATGGTGGCGATCGTCCTGGCACCGCTCGGCGAAGGCCTTCGGGTCGGCGTCGTCGCCGCCGGGGCCAAACAGATGGGCCTTATCCCCATCGCGGGTCACGCCCTCGCGGCGCAGGTAGTTGAGATGGGTGGCGAGCGGTGCTGAGCGGGACGTCTGGCGCACGACGCGCGCCTTGATGACGGCGCCGCGCGAACGCGCGGTCAGCAGTCGGTTCGCCTGGATGCTCGCGCGCTGGCCGCGCCCGAAGCGAGAGCGATTGCCGGGGACGATGCGGCCGGAGTGCGAGACGCCGGCGCCGGCCTTCTTTGCCGCCGCAAGGGCCTGCGCGATGAAGGGACGCGCTGCTTGGGCGCGAGTCGATCGGATGCGGCCTGGCCGGATGCGGAATTCACTGTCGCCGGTCATGGCCGATGCGCCGCACATCGCGCCAAGGCGCGGAAAACGATAAGAAATGGGCATTGCCGCGAGGTGCGAGGATTTCCAGCACATCGCGAAATCGCCTCATAACCTATTGAGACAACACGACCGACCGATGCCGCACCTCGCGGCCTTTTATCCTGCCATCCTTCGGTTGTGGAGCCTGCCTCCCACCTCTGCGCTTCCTTCGATACGCTGGTGTGCGATTGCCGGCGAAAGCCGCCAAGTGCCGTCATCGCGGCTCTCCGGCTGCCGCGCGTGCCACGAATAATCCGTTCGACTGGGGCGCGATACCGGACACATCGCGCACGGCGGACGCAGCCGGGGTGCCATCCGCCGGTTGATCAGTCGACACGGAAGCGGCAGCGGAGGTGTGGCCGGACTGCGCGATGAACAACGGCGCGCGTGTCCAGGCCGATCGGTCGATCTCGGCCGCCGCGCTCCGATTCGTGCCGGCGGAACCGTCGATGACCGGGGCAAGCAAGGCGACATAGGCGCGCGTCTCGGCCGGCAACGGGCGGCCAGTAAGCGACTCTTCGTAGCGTTCGGGTCCGGCATTGTAGGCCGCCAGAAAGCCCGGCGAGCCGTAACGATCGTACAGTTCGCGGAGATAGGCCGCGCCCGCCAGGATGTTGTCGCGCGGATCGTACGGGTCGCGGCCGAGGCCATGGCGAGCGCGCAAATCGGCCCAGGTCGCGGGCATGATCTGCATCAGGCCCATCCCGCCGGCAGAGGAAATGGCGCGCGGCTCTCCCGCGCTTTCGGCGCGCATCACTGCTCGGATCCATGTGATCGGAACGCCGAAGCGTCGCGACGCCTCCGCGATCTGATCGGCATAAGGATCGCGCGCCGAAGGTCGTGCGATCGGCGTGTCCTGCGCCGTCGCGACCGCCGGCATGACGCTCGCGATGGAAAGGCCGGTAAGGAGAAGGAGCGTCGTGCGCCGGGCGACGCTGTGCAGCCCGGACGCGCTGAGAAGGCTCGTCGAGTGGCGGCGAGCACGCATCGCTCAATCCTTCTCGCCGCGATCGCGGGGACGCGACCAGTGCAGGGACCAGGCGCTGCCGGCATCGTCGTCGCGAAACAGGTTGGCCCGGATCGGATGCGACAACGCCGGATCGTCGATCAGCAGCGCGATGTATTCGCCCGCGCGTTCGCCGGTGCGTTTCCAACCGGCGCCGATTTCCGGGCCATTCTCGTCGCTGCCGTCGTCGCGCGCATGAACACGGAAGTCCGGCGCGTTCTCCGTGTCGGACGGCTCGGCGGAAACGACTGCAATGGCGCGTAACAACGTGAGTGTTTCGATACGCCCGACGAAGCCCGATTGCTCGCGCGTGAATTGACCGATTTGCGGCATCACTTTCTCCTCGGCGGTGTTGTTGGGAAAGCCATCGGTGGGCACCCGCTCCTACCGATGGGAAGCGGTCAGCGCGTTGGTGCGCGCCATTCGAAGTGGCCTGTCCCGTCCTCGTCGGTCCACAGCGGGATTGCGCGCCCGATGATCTGGTCGGTCGAGAGGAGACCGAAGTAGCGGCCATCGAGGCTGTCGCGGACGTCCCAGTTCATGAGGAAGATTTCGCCGGTCTGGATACGGCGGCAGCCCTGCCAGATGGGGAGATCGCGGCCGGCACGGTCGCGTTCAAGCGCTGCGCCCGCCTCGACACCATCGACGGTGATGATGAGGCTCGTGCGGCAAACAGTCTGCCCGGAGACGGCGAGGATGCGCTTCATCAGCGGCACACCCTTTGGGAGATAGTCGCGCTCGGCGAGGAACGTCGCGAGCGGTTCGGGCGCGTCCACGGCGACGAGATCGGTGACTTCGAACGGCCCGTCGAAATCGATCGTGTAGAAGCCGATCGGCGCACTGGCTGACGCGTTCCAGATCAGCTTGATCGGTATCGGCGTGAAGCCGGGATAGCCGACGCCGAGCGCCGCGAGCGTCGTTGCGAGGAGGAGTCCGGCGCGGCTCACGGCTTAGCCTTCCGTCGAGCCAGGAAGGCACGGTGATGATCGAGCGTGTAGCCGCGCGGCTCATGTCCAGCGGTCAATCGGTTATGGACATGACGCCAGTGGTCGGGCGAAACGGCTTCCGGGTCGATGCCGAGGCGCTCAATGGCGTCGATCGCCTGCATCACCCTCTCGACCTTGGGCCAGCTCTCGACCTTCAACAGGATGGCGCCACCGGGCCGCACGAAAGGCAGCGTCTGGTATGCCTCGCCGCGCGACACGGCGCGCACGATGTCGACGCGTGAGATGATCGTTCCGAAGTCGTTCGACGCCCAGCGAACGAACGCGAAGACTGTGTCAGGGCGGAACGACAGGACGCGCCGCCGCCGATCGAGGATTTGTTCGTGAGCGTGCGTCCCGAAGCGAATCCAGTTCTCGATTTTTTTCCCGACCCAGGTCAGCTCGACATGGGTGAGATCGTCGGGGGGAAGCGCGGCCGGCGTGGGGCCGCCGCGCATGCGGGAGGCCGCGATGCCGGTCATAGTGTGTCTCCTGAGGTTGCAGGGAATTCGCGCGCGAGCAACTCGCGCAGCATGTCAGCGACGGTGACGCCTCGCTGGAACGCGATGATCTTGATGCGCCCGCGCAATTCCGGCGTTATGTCGACGGTCAGGCGGGCGGTAAAGCTGGACGCATCAGCGACCCGCATCGGTTCGGCCTCGGCGGACCTGATCCACGCGTCAGGATCGCTGGGTCGCGCGGCGAATCCGCGTCTCGGGGATCGCTCGCTCATGGCGCGATCCTTTCGATCTCGGTGACGAGCGCTGCGATCTCGCGCGCTGCGGGACCGTCATTATCGATTTCGAAGGCGAGCCGACCGGACTGTGCTGCGTCGGCATAGATGACGCGCTGCCCGATGGTCGTGCGCAGCACCGGCGGATCGTGATCGGCAAGCGTCTCGGCCGTCTCTCGGGCGATCACGGTGCGCGCGCCGCAGCGATTGAGGACGAAGCGGGCGCGCAGCTCCGGTCGATAGATACGCGCCTCCGATAGGAGCGCCAGCATCTCGGCCGATGCCCAGCCGTCGAGCGGTGATGGCTGCACCGGGATCAGCACGAGGTCGGCGGCAAGAAGCGCGGAGCGCATCAGTCCGGCGACTCGCGGCGGCCCGTCGATGACGACATGATCGACGTCGCGAGCCAGCTCGGGCGCCTCGCGGTGCAGCGTATCGCGCGCCAGGCCGACGACGCCGAACAGGCGCGGAAGGCCTCCGCGACTGCGCTGTTGCGACCAATCGAGCGCCGAGCCCTGCGGGTCGGCGTCGAGGAGCGTGATGCGCTTACCGCGGCCAGCCCATTCGCCAGCGAGATGCAGCGCCAGCGTCGTCTTGCCGACGCCGCCCTTCTGATTGAGGAGCGCAATGATCATTGCGCACCTCCTGACCGTGGCAGAAGGGGCAATTCGGGTACGGGCTCTGGGGCGGAGCGCGCTGATGCATCGGCGGGTCCGACGCTCTTCTTGGCGGCCGTGCCAAGGCTGCGGGCGGTGTCGCGGATGAGCTTTTGCACATCGTGCGCGCGCTCTTCAAAGTTAGTTTCTTTGTTAGACTCTAAGTTAAGGGCGCGATTCCGGCTTTGAGTTCGGTGGGTTAGACCCTGTTTGGGTTCCTGATAGCACGAGCCTCGGGTTCCTGATGGCACGTGAGTACGGGTTCCCGATAGCACGAGGCGATCCACAGCCGGTCCACAGGCCGCAGATGGTTCGAAGGCGAGCAGCACGCGGCCGCCGATCTCCGTCTCGAGGAACAGCGTGTAGCCGGGCAGCGGCTGGCGGCGGATGATGTCGCGCAGTTCAAACGCGAAGCGCTTGAACGGCGACAGGCTGCCGGATTTTTGATGGAGGTGGCGGAAGTCGAACCGCCAGCCGTCGCGCTGGCGGCCGCCGTGCTTGCGGACCAGCCGGTAGAGCCAGCGATCGAGCCCGCCGGTGAGATCGAAATACGCGCGGTCGATCGTTAGCACGAGCGCGTCGTCGAGGACCGCGCGATAGAACCAGTCCGGTACGATCAGTTCGATACCTGCCGGCTTGCCGTCGCGATCGGTCCTCTCCTGCCATTCGTTGATCCAGGAGAAGCGGTGACGCCGACCTTCTGCAGGCTGGCGGATCGAGGTGGAGACGGTGGTCGATTGCAGACGATCAAGCGCCGCCTTCAGGCGCTGGTAGTCGCGCAGGCTGGTGCCGCGTCCGACGAACATGAGGATTTCGTAGGGCGTGGCGGCCATCAGCCGCGAGGTGCGCAGGCCGGCGTCGCGGGCCTCGACGATCTGGCTTGCGGCCCAGATGAGGATGTCGGCGTCCCAGATGGTCGCCATGCCGTGATCGGGCACGGCCTCGACGCGGATCGACACGTTGCCCGCGGCGAAATCGATCGGCGCGACGCGATGGGTCTTCGAGAGGGAGAAAAACGGATAAGCCATGAGATCCTGCGCGTCTCGTGGCGCGAAGTCGCCGGGGAGCGCCCGGAACAGATCGAGCTGTCCGCGCTCCGAAGGTGGCTGGGGTCGCGCCGCCATTCGGGAATCCGCCGCGCGTCAGCGTGCGGAGCGAGAGGGCTGGGTCGCGGCCGCCAGCGCCTGGCGCTTTGCGGGGAGCACGCTGCCGCGCGGGTCCGAGGTCGACGTCACCGCACCGCGTTCGGCCCAGGCCTGAAGATCGTCGACGGCATAGACGACGCGGCCACCAAGCTTCCGGTAAGCAGGGCCGGTGCCGTAGGTGCGGTGCTTTTCGAGGGTGCGGGCGGAGAGGCTGAGAAACTCGGCAGCTTCCTTGGTGCGCAGGAAGCGGGGCGGTAAAGCGGCGAGATCAGGTCGCATGGGTCGGGCCTCCGTGGGCTTTCGGGCGACCGCTGGGGTCCAGCGGCGAACAGCGGCCACGGTGGCGGAGGGAAGGCTGCGCTGGGGATGGGAAAGAAGAGGAGGGCTAAAATCCCCACCCTTGTTTCGAGTGCGAGTGACTAGGATCGCCTGCGATGGCGCAGAAGCTGGAGGTAGCCGCCGCCGATCATGGTGATGGCGCTTTCGACCAGACCGATCACCGTGTCGCGCAGAGGGGAGGTTTTCCAGGGATCCGCGGAGACGCGTGTATCGCCGAATATGGTTTGGGCGATCTCACGATAGCTGGCCCCGTGCTCACGGCCATCGGCCGCTTGCAACATCAGCCTCAGGCGTCGCCGCTGCTGCGTCGTGACACGCGTGTCTTGCGTGACAGGGCGCCGATGCCAGGCGCGCCAGAATCGGGTGACGGCCTCGATGTGTCCGAGTGCATCGTCGCCCAACGGAATGAGCGCAGCGAGATGAGATTGAGGCGTGCTGCCGGGAAGGAAGAGAAGTTCGACGCCGCTGGGTCGATGCAGCGCGTAGATGCCTTCGGGGCTAGGGCGTTGATCGCCAAGACCGGCGGGCGGCATGAAGGAGAAAGGTGGCTGGAAGGCAGGTGCGGGCGTGAGGATCACCACCGCGGAGCTGGCGCTGGTGGACCAGAAGACGTCTTGGGAGAGTGCGGACAAGCTCGGTCTCGCGGGGAAATCGCAACCCCCAGTGCTGCTCGGTTTCGAGCGGCAGCGCCGTGGTTTCAAGTCTTTCTAGCACCAGCGCCGCGTAGTGCTGCTGATATGGGGCAGACCTCCGCAAGCATTCCCAGGCGAGGCCTTCGATATGCAACGCGTCAAAATAGTCGTAACTCTTGCGATCACGCCACTCGGAAGTATCGGGTCTCATTCATCAGCTCCTCGCCGACAGAGCGAACTATGGGTGATCAACGATTCCCGGTTGCATTAGTTGGTGGAAGTCGTGAAACGTGCATCGCGCGATGCACGAGCGGCATCACGGGGCCGGCGATGCACGGACGTCCGCTAGTTTGGCGATCCGCGAAGGAGGCGCCGGTAGCCGGAGTGCGTCATCCACCGAGCGCGAGCGAGATGGCTGTCGTGAACGTGCCTGGCCCTTTCGGGTTCGCGCTCCGGGTCGATTCCGAAGAGTACCTGGACGGCCTCGCGCCAGTCCGCGCCATCGGCGGCCGCATCGAGCAGCCGCATGTACAGCTTTACGTGGGTGCGGTCATACGCGGTCAATTCCGCACCGGACGGCGCCGTGTCTTCGAACGGGTCGATCATCGCGAATCCCTGGCCCTCCAGTGCAACAGGATGTCGCCCGCGTATTCTATGGAAACATCATACGAAACAGACGACGCCCGCGAAGCATCAGTCGACGCGACCAGGGCGTCGCGCGAATGCCGTCGATCAGCGTTGCTTATCCTTACGTTCATTGACGAGCAGTACACCTTGTCCCCGATCGGTGGACAGAAAGACAATGCCCGCGGTTTCCAGTGCTCGACGAACCTCATCGCGCGTGGTCTCGTACACCTCCAACCCGCTTTCGGACTCGAGGCGCTTCAGCGCGGTCAAAGATATTCGGGCGCGGTCAGCGAGCGTCTCCTGTGTCCAGCCAAGCAACGCTCGTGCGGCCCGTGATTGTCGGGCGGTGATCATGCATGATCACCTCCCACTTCCGCGAAAGTGCGCGCCAGAACTACGGCTATAATAGTCGCTCTATGTGGTGAGCGCGAGCAAAATTGCGGTTGCCGACGCAAGTTACCCTCTCTCAAGTCGAACCGATTCGGTCGCCCTCGGCTCGGCGCCGAAAAAGGTAAGGCCCCGGCCGATCGGCCGGGCACTTGGGTCGGGGCTGCTCAGTCGCCGCGCCGGCCCGTCGGGCGGGACCAGATGAGCGAGTGGGTGTCGCCGTCTTCGTCGTTGAAGAGGTTGGCGTAGATCGGGGCGTTGAAGCTCGGATCGTCGAGTTTGAGGCCCAGATAGTCGCGGCCCTCGTTGGAGGTCTTGGACGAGGCGCCGCCGATTTCGGCGCGACCGACTTGGACGCGGTGGCCGGGGGCGTTTTCGCCGGTGGCGCGCTGGTCCGGGACGATGCGCACGTTCCTGGCCTGGACGCTGAGGGTGACGATTTCGCCGGTGAACTCGTTGTTGCCGGTCTTCTTGAAGGTGCCGATGGTCGCCATTGTAAGTCTCCGTTTTCCGTTCTCGAGCTCGCACCATGCGGCCTTGATGGCGATCGGTGGACCGGAGGCGACCAACATCGCTTGCGACCGCGGCAGCGCGGAGGACGGCGTCGGAAACGAGTTTCTTGTTTCGCAAGGGCGGGAACAGTCAAAAATGACCGCTCAGTAAATTCGTCGACCGGGGATGAAATATTTCCTGCCGAGTGTTCGCTACGTCTTTCTCGGAACGCTGCGCTTAGGCGGCGAAGCAACCTGCCTTGAGAACATTGCCGACCCTGTCCGAATATGAACCATAACCTGACCTCTGCCCATATCCTTGCCCGTTTCGGCCACGGCGTATCCTCGCGCATGCGTGCGTTGCTTTGCTCGACGGCCCTGGTGGAGCTCCTCGTCATTCTGCCGGGAGCGGCGGCTGCGCAGACTATCACCACGACCCAGACGGCAGTTGGGCCGGGCGTCACACTAACTCTCACGAACGAGACGATCCGGACTTCCGGGACGAGCGCGTTGGCCCAGAACGGCGGCACGATCACGCTGAACGGGGGGGCTGCCACCTCGACGGGGGGCGGCACAGTTTTGCAGGCCGGATACCAGGGCGCGAGTATAACTGCGACCAATGTCGATATCTCCGGCGGGGTTGGCGTGTACGCCAATCCAGACAGCACGATCAATGTGATCGGTGGAACAATCACCACGACGGGGAACGGGCTCTGGCAGACCGACGGCGGCGCGACGACAAATGCTGATGGAGTCACCATCAAAACGTCCGGTAACAATTCAGTCGGCGCGGAATATAGTGGCGGCGGTGCGACCGCGTATGGCACCGGTGTGATGACGTTGAAGAACGTCACTATCACGACGGAGGGGACCGCCTCCTATGGCGTAGCCCAATCACAAAGCTTCTCCGTTGGCGCCAGCAGTCCGGTGTTGGATTCCTTCACCGGCAAGCTGGTGATGACCGGGGGTGCCATCACGACCTCCGGCGTGCGCGCGGTGGGTCTGTTCGCCAATACACTTAATATTGTCGCTCTCTCCGACGTGACGATCAACACATCCGGTACGCAGGGCTTCGGAGTGATGGGGCAATACGGCGCGCGAATCACCCTGGACAACGTGCGCGTCAGCACTACAGGAGATTTCGCGTACGGTCTTTACGGCGTACTTGATCATACCGCGAACGGGGCGCCGACCGTCATTTCCGGGACGGACGTCACCGTCCGGACGGCGGGCCGGCAAGCGCATGGGCTGCGCGTTATGGGCTCCTCCACCATCACGTTGGCCGACAGCACGGTCACCACAACAGGAGTCGATGCCGCTGCCATCAACGCGAACGCTGGAAAAGTGATTGCATCAGGGGCGTCCGGCCCAGGCACCGTCAACGTCACCAATAGCACCCTGACTTCCGAGCAAGGGTACGGAATCTGGGCCACGGGAACGCAGAACGCGTTTGTCGACACATTCTCGCGACTAAACGTAAATCTGACCGACTCAGCCTTGACCAGCAGCACGAGCGCCTGGCTCTATGCGCAATCCGGCATCTCGACCGATCGCGTTCCAGTGCATGCCATTGTGACAGTTGATGCGGATCATTCGCAGCTGACGGGTTTCGCTCGGACGGATAGTGGCAGCACGACGGATGTGACGCTTCGGAACGGCTCGTTGTGGACCATGACCGGCTCGTCCAATCTGACGACATTGGCCAACAATGGCAGCACCATTGATTTTGTCGGACCGACCGGCGATCCAACGCTGCTCACCAGCTACAAGACCCTGACGATCGCTAATTATTCAGGCGCTGGCGGAGCGATCAGCCTCAACACCTATCTCGGTGATGACAGCTCACCTTCGGACCGCGTCGTCATCAACGGCGGGAAAGCAAGCGGGAACACCTCTCTGTACATCAAGAACGCCGGTGGCACAGGCGCGCTAACCACGGGCAACGGCATTCTGGTGGTCGATACAATCAACGGCGGCACTACTGCCAACGGGGCTTTCACGCTTGGCACCCGCACAGCAGCAGGAGCCTATGACTACCGGTTATTCCGGGGCAGCGTAGACGCCAGCGAGCCAGAGAACTGGTATCTGCGTTCAACAGTGGATTGCACGCTGCCGGGCGGCTTGGGGGTGTCCGAATGTGATGGCGGTGGTGGCGGCGAGGTTTCGATCTATCGTCCGGAGGTAATCGTCGACACCGCCATTCCGGCACTGGCGAGCCGGTTCGGGCTCGGCATGCTGGGCACCTGGCATGAGCGCACCGGCGGCGAGTTCGCCACCAACTATGTCACCGCCGACGGTCACCAGCAGGCCGGCTGGGGTCGTATCTTCGGCGACGCCGGTCGCTATGGCATGGGCTTTGGCGGCAGGATAGGAGATCGCAGCACCGCCTTTGACAGCCACGGTCCGTCCTACGACTTCGCATTCGGCGGCATCCAGGCCGGCATGGACCTGATGCGGCGGGAGAACGGTGATGGCTCACGCGACCTTGTGGGCTTCTATGTCGGCGCCGGCAGTGCGAGAGCAGATGTGCACTCGGTGACCGACTTCGGCTTCGGTTCGAACGCCGGCCGGATGTCGATGGATGCCTATTCGCTCGGCGCCTATTATACTCATATCGGATCGAGCGGCTGGTATGTCGACGCGGTGCTGCAAGGCACCTACTACGCAGACATTTCGGCGACATCGAACATCAACGAAGCGCAGACGCTCAAGACCAGCGGTGGCGGCTTGCTGGCCTCGCTGGAGGGCGGCTATCCGATTGCGCTTGGGCAGGGCTTCACCTTCGAGCCGCAGGCGCAGGTCGTTTACCAGCATCTTGGTTTTGGCGACGGCGCCGACAAGTTCGGGCGGATTGCCTTCAACGACAGCGATGCGTGGTACGGGCGGCTGAGCGGGCGTCTGTCGCGGGACTGGACGCGCGAGGATGGCCGCACGGTGATGGCTTGGGCGCGGGCTGGCGTCTGGACCGACTTCGGGGCGCAAGCGAAGACGACGTTCTCGAACCTTGATAGCCTCAACCCGACGACGTTCGGGACCGATCTCGGCGGCACCCTGGCGCAGTTCGATCTCGGCGTGTCCACCCAGCTGAGCGACAAGGTCTCGGTCTTTGCGGTCGGCGACTACAACGTCTCCCTCACCAGCACCGATGGTCACAGCTTCGGTGGGCGCGCCGGCCTCAAGGTCGCATTTTGAGACGCTGCGCCAATGTTGCCACAGCGGCAGCGGATCGGCGGGTTCAGCTGTCGGCGTCTGTCTGACAAGTCGCGATGTGCTCGGACCGCCTGCATGACAGGCCGGGCGTCGGGGCCGTCAACCGATTGCATGCGGGCTCCGTCCGTGCTCGACCGGGCGATCATGGATCAACTCGCCGGATTCAAGCTGTACCTCCCAGACGGCGGAATCCGACCGCCTCAACCTCCTTGCGCTCGAGATCACGGCTGAACGCTTCGAGACGCTGCTGCCCTATGCGGTCGCACCCGGCGTGAAGCCGTCGCGGAATAGCCAAGGCCCCGGCCATTTGGTCCGGGGCCTTGTTGCGGCGCCTCAGTCCCCGCGCCGGCCCGTCGGGCGGGACCAGATGAGCGAGTGGGTGTCGCCGTCTTCGTCGTTGAAGAGGTTGGCGTAGATCGGGGCGTTGAAGCTCGGATCGTCGAGCTTGAGGCCCAGGTAGTTGCGGCCCTCGTTGGAGGTCTTGGACCAGGCGGCGCCGATCTCGACGCGACCGACCAGGACGCGGTGGCTGGGGGCGTTTTCGCCGGTAGCGCGCTGGTCCGGGACGATGCGCACGTTCTTGGCCTGGACGCTGAGGGTGACGATTTCGCCGGTGAACTCGTCGTTGCCGGTCTTCTTGAAGGTGCCGATGGTCGCCATTGTAAGTCTCCGTTTTCCGTTCCCGAGCCCGCGCCATGCGGCCTCGATGGCGATCGGTTGGCCGGAGGCGACCGACGACGCATCGCTTGCGACCGCAGCAGCGCGGAGGACGGCGCAGGATCGACTTTCTTGGTTCGCGAGGAATGGGCGTAGCCCAGGGGAAGAAAGTCGAGACGCGCTGTTGCGGCACAGGCGGTCGAGGCGCCAGCCGTCCTTCGGCCAGATCAGCCATTGGAGAGGCCGTTTGGAGCGCTCGCTGAACGGATGGCAGGCGGAGACGCTGGCGACCACCAAACCTCAAAACCGGCCGCAGCTCGTTCGCTGGGCTCCCGTCCTCATTCCGGGCCCGAGTTCTGCGTCACTCCGCTCCCGCTGCGTCACTCAACACGCACCCTGATTCCTGCTCTGGTACGCGATCGCGCCTGATCGTCCGCTGTTTCGAATGAACACCGAGCGGCCAGCATTGCACGGGCCGACACGACACTTCAGCGAGTGCGGCCGGCTTCGCCGTCATCTAAAGCCCGAAATCCAGTTGCGGCTCCGCATCGTCCCCGACCTGGAGGGAGGACAGCGACACCCCCAAAAGGCGAACAGGCTTGGGAAGAGGCATGTTGTCCTCCAGCAGACCGATCGTCAGTTTTTCCAGATCATGCCGGTTCGCGATGGCCAAAAGGACGGACTGGCTGCGCGTGATGATTTCAAAGTCTGCAAACTTCACTTTGAGCGTAACCGTTCGTCCTCGAGTGCCCGCCGACTCGCAGTGCCGCCAGACCTTGTCGATCAGCGGCTCGAGCTCAGCGACCAGCGCATCGAATTCTGTGAGGTCTGTCGAGAACGTGTTCTCCGCGCCGACGGATTTCCGAATGCGGTTGGCTCGAACAGGCCGTTCGTCGACGCCGCGCGAAATCCAGTAGTAGTAGGCACCAGATTTGCCGAAGTTCGCGTTCATGAACTCCAGCGTCTGGTTGCGCATGTCGAGGCCCGTGAAGATGCCCAAGGCATTCATCTTCGCGCTCGTCGCCGGTCCTATCCCGTGGAATTTACCTACGGGCAGTGTCTCCACGAATGCAGGTCCCATCTCAGGAGAGATGACGAATTGCCCATTGGGCTTGCGGTGATCGGAAGCGAGCTTCGCCAAAAACTTGTTGTACGAGATGCCGGCCGAGGCGTTGAGGCCGGTCTCCGCCTTGATCTTTTCGCGGATGCGCAAAGCGATGTCCCGGGCGAGGGGGATGCCTTGAAGGTTTTCGGTCACGTCGAGATAGGCCTCATCGAGCGACAAAGGTTCGATGATGGCCGTGTGCTCGGCGAAGATCTCGCGGATCTGCCGGCTGATCGCCTTGTAGATCTCGAAGCGCGGCTTGACGAAGATCAGGTCGGGACACTTTCGCTTCGCGGTCACCGACGGCATGGCGGAGCTAACGCCGAATTTGCGGGCTTCGTAGCTCGCGGCGGCGACGACGCCGCGCTCCGCCGAGCCACCCACCGCGACCGGTTTGCCGCGCAGGTCCGAATTATCGCGCTGTTCCACGGACGCATAGAACGCATCCATGTCGATGTGGATGATCTTGCGGTGGGGCGCCGTCGAGACGCCTTGCTCCGGATCGGATGGGGCCATCCTGAAATTATAGAGGTTCGCGATCGGCTCGTCGCAGCCTTAGATGAGGTCCTCGGGCGGACACTCAGGGCATATGTCGCCGATCGAATCCAGGACCTCGGCGATCGCGACCGCGGCGGCCTCCGGAGAAACCCCGGCCGGCGGATCCTGACGCGCGACGTCGAATGCACGCTCGCGGGCGTGGGGGTCGCCGCGATCCTGCATCCAGCCGTGCTCCCCGCATTCCCGAATGGCTCCGGCGTCGTTGAGGACCGAGATGGCCCAGCCACGTAGCGTCCGGACCGCAGGCCGCCTTTCCTTGAACATCAGCATCGAATTCGCTCCACCGAGACGAATCCTCGCCCCCCGCCGCCGTTCCGTCCGGTTAGCACAGGGCAGGGATTCGGAATCGCGGGCACTGTGGCTTGTCCACGTGTTCCGCCTTCCTGTGCACAACACTAAGTGGCCGTGGTGGGATCTTCCTTCTCGCCCGTCGCAACGATCTTCAATGCGTCATCCGGCAACGGACGTTGCAACGCCTTGGCCTCGTCCCAAGGGGCGCGCATCCAGACGTCGTACTCCTCGTTCGTGGTGAGGATCACCGGCATCGCCTTTGGATGCACGCGCTTCACCTCGACATTCGGCTCGCAGGTCAGGAAGCCGAAGATGTCTAGGGTGACTTCGCCTTCCTTCGCTTTGCGAACGCTGGTCCAGTTCGTCCAGATGCCGGCGAAAGCGACGAGGGGACGTGACTCGTTGATTGCGAACCAAACCGGCACCTTCTTGCCGTCGATCGTATCGTACTCGGAAAACGACGTGAGCGGCACAAGGCAGCGATTGTCCGGCCCGAGCCACCGCTTCCAATGGCTGCTGCTGGTGTTGCGGATGTTTGTGGTGCCGAAGTCCGGCTCCATCCGCAGCAGTTCCTTGAAGTCCACCGTTTGGCCCTTGGCCTCGAGCTTCTCGGCGCGCTTCTTCGTCGCGTCCATCAGCGCCTTCGACGAGGACGGCATGCCCCAGCGCGCCATGGCGACCTCGAGGCCGTTCGGCGCATTGCGGACGATAGGGGCGGGGTAGTCCGGGAAGATGCCGGGCATCGATGGCAGATTGCCGACGTGGCTGTTGAGCGCGCCGAACAGGCGACGGATCGCATCGACGTTTTTCGTCATCGAATAAAGATTACACAAAATCAGGTCTCCGGAGCGGCCTAGCGGGGACGCGGTGTCAGTTGCAGAAGCGTGGCGGACGGCCGGCGGCCGGCCTTAGCACATTTGCTGCAGCGGAGCCGGCTCGCCAAATCGTGGACAAACGTGGTCGGCGGATGGCGCAGCGCCGCCAGATCGACGTCCCGGCGGGTCTTGCACCGCGAGCACTCGATCTCCAGCCAGGCGTAACCGCCGTTGATGCCCTGATCGATGGTCGGCGACGGGTCGATCGGCCCGCCGTCGGCCCACATCCGCTCGTTCCAGCTTTCGCAGAGCAGTTTGTCCGCCGTCCGGATCAGGGCCTCCCCCTTGGCGCGGACCTCGGCGGACTGCGCAGCGAGGATCGTCGTCATCGCGCGGGCCCGGCCGATCTCCTTAGCGAGCGCCTTGCGGTCGCCGCCGCTCAGGGGCGTCGGGTGATGCTTCGGTGCCATGCCGGCATCCAGTTCTGATGCGTGCGGCAGCGCCAGCAACTACTCGAACGCAGGCCAGCAGCCGTCCTCTTCGTGGCGACCGGTCCGCTGCTGGCAGGTGTTGTCGAGCAGGCGCTGACCGACATCCCGCCACACCGCGTCCGGACCGTAGAGGCGGAGCGCATCGGCCTTCTGGATCTCGACAATGCGCTCGCAGCGGCTGCAGGAGACCCGCAGCACGTGACGACCGATCCCGGACAGTTTGCGCGCTTGGATCGGCTTTTCGGCGCGAGCGGCGTCGGCACGCTCGTCCCCGAGGAGCGCTGCCCAGTAGGCAGCCGGCAAGTCGTCGGCCGGGCCGACGGCCGGCACCGGGGAGGCGTTTTTGCCGGCGACAGGGGCGTTGGCCAGCTTCTGGATCTGTTTCATGGTCGGAAAGCGCCAACTGGCAGGGCGGTCGGTCATTACTCAATTAGAACATAACAGGAACAAAACGTCGAGTACCGCTCGCCGAAAAAAGTGCTCTAGTCGGCAGGCGAGGCTGTCGGAACCTTGGTCTACCGTTCGTCTTGAATCCGAGCCGCCCGCCAACTGGAGTTCTGCGTACGATGGCCCCGCGAGCCAACTGGAAAGGCTTCCTGCGTCTGTCCCTCGTCACCTGTCCGGTGGCGCTCTACCCGGCGACCTCGGAATCCGAGAAAATTTCGTTCAACCAGCTCAATCGGGCGACCGGTCACCGGATCAAGTACGTGAAGGTCGACGCGGACACCGGGGACGAGGTGGCCAACGAGGACATCGTCAAGGGCTACGAGCTCGACAAGGGGCAGTTTATCGAGGTCACGAAGGAAGAGCTCGAGGAGATCGCTTTGGAGTCCACGCGCACCATTGAGATCGATGAGTTCGTCGACAAGTCCGACATCGACCCGCGGTACCTGATCCGTCCGTACTATCTGCGTCCGGACGGCAAGGTCGGCCACGACGCATTTGCCGTGATCCGCGAGACCATCCGCGAGATGGAGAAGGTCGCGATCGGGCGCGTCGTGCTGACCAACCGCGAGCACATCATTGCTCTCGAGCCGATGGACAAGGGGCTCGTCGGCACGCTGCTGCGCTACCCCTATGAGGTGCGCAGCGAACAGGAGTATTTTGACGAGATCCAGGACGTCAAAGTCACCACAGACATGCTCGACCTCGCCAGGCACATAGTGAACCAGAAGGCCGGCACGTTCGACCCTGGCAAATTCGAGGACCACTATGAGAGCGCGCTGATCGACCTGATCAACCAGAAGCGTGCGGGCAAGACCATCCGCCCGAAGGAGCGGCCGAAGGGCGCGAACGTGGTCGACCTGATGGAGGCGCTGCGGCAGAGCGTGGGTCGGGAGGCCGCGCCGGCGAAGGCGGCAAAGCCGGCCAAGAAGCCGCGCAAGGCCGCCGCCGGTCAGAAGGAGATGCTGATGCCGATCGCCGGCAAGAAGCAGGCCAAGGAGACGACGGAGAAGAAGCCGTCGGCCAAGTCGCAGCGGAAGTCGGCCTAGAACCTAGACATGGCATTTCGGGTCTTGATCATCGGCGGCACCGGGCAGGTCGGAGCTGCAGTGGTGCGTGCACTGACCGCAGAGCCGTCCTGCGCCAAAGTCGTGATGGTCAATCGCAGGGCGGTTTCCCCGGACGCCGATTCCCGCGTGCGACAGGTAATCCTGGATACGGCAGATGCTCAGTTTCCGGCGGAAGTGACCAAGCTCGCGCAAAGCATGGCCGCGCAAGGCGATCCCGTCTACGGGGCATCCTGTGTCGGCGTCGGCAAAGGCAGCATGAAATGGAGCGAGGATGAACTGAAAGCCCTCGAAGTCGGCGTCGTCGGTGACTTCGCCCGCGGTTGTCACGCCGGCAGCATCCAACAATTTTCTCTGCTCTCGGCGGTGGGAAGCGACGCCAAAAGCAGGATCCGTTACGTGCGGGTCATGGGACTGAAGGAGGATGCGGTCAAAGCCGTAGGATTCCAGCGCCTCGCGATTTTTCGTCCAGGTATTATCGCAGGCAATGTTCACACCCCGAACTACGTGGCTTGGCTGGGACGTCTTATTCCAGGATCTTATGGCGCGATCGAACAGGATGACATCGGGCGCGCCTTTGTCGCCGAGTTCGTCCAAAGCTCGGTCGCGAACGGGACCATCTATCTTGAAAACGATGCTATGAGGCGAAGATCTCGCGAATTGTTGGCAACGGCCTGACCTAGATCCCGTCCGAGGCTCGGTAGATCACCGAATAGCTCTGAAGCTGCGCCTTCCACCACCACGGCGCAACGCCGAGCATTGCAAAGCATAAGAGCCTGCGGGAGCAAAAACCGTGCAGGTCTTCGCTTCTGCCGACACGATCTTCGCCTCGTCATGAGGCGAAGGGGTCGATTTCGCTAACGATGGCGTCGTCGTCGCCGTCGTACTCAGTAGCTTGAACGACAGAAAGAGTACCGTCGCCGGCACGGAAGATGACGACGGCGACCATCAGGGTGGCGGCGAGGCTGAAGGCGAAGGCATGTGCGTCGGGGAAGGACATCGATCCGGCTCCTGCGCGGGGCGGAGGACCATCCCCCGCTGACAGGCACCCGATGTGTTCGGCCGATGGCTGCAATCACCGCGAGGGCGAAGCCGGCGCGGCGGCGCGCTCTGCGCAAGTCCGCCCCCTTGCGGGTTGATGGCGACAGGCCATCGGCTGGACCAAGGATCAGCGACATGTAGCGGGGGTGGTCATCGCGCCATCCGAGGCCGATCGCCGGTTGTCGTTCTGACGCCCATTGGCTGAGACTTGTGTCCCGTTCGGATCACGATCTCACGTCATCCGTACTTTTTCGCTGCAGGGCAGGGGCCGCACTCGCCACGGGCTTTCTCATGGACCCTCCGGCCGTCAGCGGAGAAATGCTGCGAGCGAGATCGACGAAGCGTCGCAACATTGAGGAGCCATTCCATTGCGACCACACGGCACTTAAGGGCAGCACTTCGCCGATCAGCGGGCGGCTTGTCACATCGGCATTGGCGAACGTGGCGGTGCCTTCGCTCCCAAGCGTCAGGTTTCCCTCGATGGCAACGAGCTGAAGAAGCGCTTCACGAAATACCGGAACGGTGTGGACGAAAACCGGGAGGCCGCGCGTCACCCGACTGCGAAGCAGGCAGCAGTGGAAGTCGGCGCCCGGCTGCTTTTCGCTGAAGGTGAAGGTCCGATTATGGAGGTCCGACCACATCAACTCGGCGTGAGACACCAAGGGGTCTTGTGTCGACATCGTCACGAACAGCTGTTCATTCCACAGATGTTCGACACAGCAGCCGGTAATGGCGGTGGTGCCGGGCAAGAAGGCAATATCGAGCCGCTCCTCCCGCAAGGCAGCCAGGTGATCGCTCGGGCTGCCTTCGAAATAGTCCGTCCGGGGCCACTCGCGCTGCCGGCTGAGTCGATGAACGAGCTCGGCAAGAAACCCCGATGCGAGAGATGTGCAAAAGCCAACTCTCAGTACCCCGCCGCGCTTAGCGCGGCGACCGATTTCCAGATCGCCGAGCGTGCCGTTGATTTGCTCAAAGGCTGGCCCGGCTCGGGCGATAAGGCGCGATCCCGCATCGGTCGGACGCACTCCGCCATTGTACCTGGTAAAGAGCTGCGTCTCAAACCTTGCCTCGAAATCGCGAATGCGCTTGCTGATCACCGACGGGTCGATGCTGAGGGACGCTGCCGCCTTGCGAAAACTGCCCCATTCAGCCGCCGCAAGGACAAAGATCATGGCTTGCAGCTCAGACCTGCCCAACCGCGGCATCTCGCGGCCCTCCGTGATCGGAGTTCCCGGAACCGGCTAGGGTGATGGCGACGCTGTCCCGCGCAAAGGAGGCCTCAAGGGTTTGGCGTACAATCGTCCGGCGAACGCTGTTGGTCCTGAGCGCCACTGCGGCCCACAAGCTCGATATCGGACGATAATCTGGGGAGTGACGTTGCTGCCTTGTCGCGCGGACGGCGATTTCGGCGCAGCCATGCTTTTTGCTGGATCGAATGATCCTGAATTCATCGCAGAGGCGAGGGGAGGTCTCCTGAAGCGGAAATTCGAAGGGCGGCTGTTGGTCACCCGCGCTGATCGCCTTGAGCCAATTCAAGGATGGATCAATCGGCTCTTTCGCATTGCTGCATGAGCAAAGCCGTTCCATGTCTTTCCCCTTACTTCTCTCCACTTGTCTGAACGTAAACGCGGCACCGCTGGCACAAGGCCTGCCCGGCTACCGTTCATGATGGGAGGCGTTTTCACGGCGGTCTAGAACAGCGGTGTGCTCGCGTCGCGATAAATGACCGCGAAATTATATTCTGGCTCGCAGGCAAAAGTTCTCTGCTCTCCGACGCGCTATCGCACGAGCAGTGCAGGTTTTCCGCCTTGGAATACGACCGCGTCGGCGAATTTCACTCGATGCTGCACTCCCAGCCAGCCGTGGCGGCTGCGCTGCAATTGGAATCCTTCGCCGTCGGACGAAACGGTCTCGTGCGGGTTATGCCTGCGTCGTATCTTCTCGGCGCAGTGCCAGTCCGTGCAGAGCCAGCCATTGCTCGATTTCGTCGGCGGTTAGCTCGCCCACACCGTATTCCTCCAGCAACTCGCGCCGTGAGTAGGCTCTTGCAATGTCGGCTAGCTTCCACATGCGCTCCCGCGCATTTCGTCCTCCGCTTTTGGAATGCCGTCCATTGATAAGAGCCTTAAATGCACGTCGCGAGAGAAGAGAGGATAGGGGGACAGGCGGAGACTTCATGCAATTTTGGCTGGTCATCTGGTTGTAGATCGGTGTCGTTCACGTTCACGGGTTGGTGGTATGAGGGCATCCATCGCGGCCCGTTGCGCAATGACCTCATGCTTGGCGGTGCTTACATCCTGCATCGCAGACACGATGCTAGGATGATCGTCCAGGTTGGTCCGGGTCGGACTCTTGTCGAGCTCGCGAAGGATGCGATCGTTGCGCAATAGTCAATCTCAACGCTGAGATGCTCTTCGATGTATTCGATTATCTGGTGAAATAAGTGATCACAGAATAATATTCTGGCTCGGACATGAAAGTCTCAGTTCTCCGGACGCGCTATCAGGTCGAGCAATAAGTGTGCTCTTTCGAGTATGAGGGCTCTTTTGATTGCCTGAGCGAGCACGGTGTGTACTGCGGCGATATTGCGGGTGTCCTCTCCTGTGCGTCTCCAGTCGTAGCTTGGTTGGGCGATGAGCGCGTTGGAGGTCTCGCATGATAACGCTTCCTGTTTCATCGTCTCAATCGGTTGCGCGCAATGGTTCCGTGGTGCGGGACGGGGTCGTCAAGGTCGCGATCGACCCAGCTGCGTTCTTGAGGTGTGTCCGTTCGGGCAGCGATCTTTTGGTCGTCACCCGGGGCGTCAAGATTCTTTGCGTGGAGGGGTTCTTCACTTCGGGCGATGCGCAGTCTCCGCAGCTGATTCTGGTGCATAACGGCAAAGAATGGCCAGTCGCACGATGACGCGAGCCCTCCAGGCGGAGGCGAGTCCTATCGTCAGCGTCCATGTCCGAATCCTGAATGCGCGGCATATTCTCGCCGCGTACGGCGGCGCCGCATTGTCGGTGGCTATTGCCTCCTCGACCCGGACAGTTTCGTGGATCCTCGGCGGGGCCTCTGCCGAGTCGAGCTTGGCTGCTGGCGAACATGAGATCGGCAGGCGGCTGGACGCGCCCAACGATTATCTCATTCGCTTCAATGTGCGGATCAGTGATGCGTGCGAGGCTTCATCGCTCCTTGACCGCATTCTGCGCGCGCTCGCAGTCGAGTCCATCGTCGTCGATGGGCAGGAAATCCTGATTGCGCCTGCCGTTGAGTGCTTCCCGTTTGCGAATGCGGACGGCAACCAGCGGATCGTATCACATCCATCAGAACCCGCACGTGTTGAGCGCCCGTTCGCCGGGAGGCCCGTTCGTGCTGAAGCTGGCTGGAGGGAGCAATACCGTGAGGAGATGACGCGCGCGGCCGATTTCTTCGACCATTTGACAGGTGGCCGTCTCGTCCTGGCGCGTCAGGCCATCAAGGAGCATCGCGGCGCCGCGAGCGCCCTCTATGACGAATGCCTCCTTCGAATCGTCGACCATGATGGTGCTGCGCGGAGCTGTGCCAGTGAGATCGTGGTGCTGGAGCGCCTTGGGTTGATCCGGGCCGTAGACGATCATGTTTTTGGTCTGGCGATCAAGCAGCTCCGCTCGGATCCGACGCTGCGGCTTGGAATCAACGTCTCCGCGCAAAGTGCATGCCTGGATGAATGGTGGAAGTGGCGGTTCCTGGAGCTCGAGGCGGATCGTCCGCTCGCCAAGCGATTGACGATTGAACTTACCGAAACCGCGGGCTTTCCCGCTCCGGCTGTCGCGGTGGCCTTCGTGCGGCGGCTGCGAGAGCTTGGCTGCGCGGTTGCCCTCGATGATCTCGGCGCCGGCGAGCATGCCCTTCGCGACCTGTTCGAGCTCGATCCTGACGTGGTGAAGGTTGATGGGCACTTCCTGCGCTGGGCGCGGAAGTCTCCCAGAGGTCAGGCCGCGCTGAGGTCAATGGTTCGCCTGTCGCTTGCCATTGGCAGCATTGTCGTTGTCGAAGGCGTTGAAAGCCAGGTGGACAGCGACCTCGCTTCGGAGGCGGGCGCGCAATGGCAGCAGGGATATTTTATCGAACGGCCTCGATGCGAATTCGGCAACCCTGACGTGATTTCGCAGAAACATGAGGTCGCCTTGATGAGCTCGGACACTTACACGACACAGTCGTCATCCGTGCGTGAAGAGCCGAGCCTCACTACGACACCTCCCTACAAGTTCGTGGTATTCGACCCCTCCGACGTCCCTGGCTTTCCGCTGCGAGCGTTGCGATGGGCGCTACCGATCTCACTAGGGCTCTGGGCCGTCATCGTGGGCGGCATCATGCTGGTTGTGTCGAAAATCTCCTGAGGCTGTCCCTGTCACAGGAGCGAGAGTGCCACGCCCTTTGCCTGTCGTGGTTCGCGAAAAGAGACCGGCACTGTCCAGCGCGGTGCTTCGCTCGGGAACAATGAGCGTCGTTTCTCTCGCCAAGGCAAATATAGCAGGCAAGGTTGCGTCGCGGCCATGTGCGAGGTTTCGCGGAGACTTGTGCGGCGGCGATTAACTCCGCGACCCAATAAATGGCCGCACAATAACATTCTGGCTCGCGGATAAAAGTTTTCTACTCTCCGACACGCTACCGCGCGAGCAATAAGCGTCCTCTTCTGTGACTCGGGCGCGAACCGCAATAACCAGCAACGAAGGCGCGCGTCGGTGTCGGCGCGCGAAGAGTACTTTTGGCCAAATTTGCTAGCCTCGGAATTCGATTCCGTCATTCTACTGCACTGCTCACGACGCTCGCGTTCACCTGTTTCTCAGGACATGCACGGGCACAGCAGATTGTCGGTTCAGGCTATATTTCCCCGGAACTGCCAGCAGACCCAAGTGTGCCCTGGAACGTCGGTGGGAATCTGTTTATCGGCGCGGCTCCATCCGGGACAGGGGCGTTGGAAATCCTCGATGGCGCCAGAGTCTCGAACGTGGATGGCGTCCTCGGGTTCTACGCTGATGCGCGCGGCACTGTTCACGCATCCGGCGCCGGTACATTCTGGACAAACAACGGCAGGCTCGTTGTCGGATACGATGGTACAGGCATTCTCACCATCGATGGAGGCGCAACGGTCTGGGTTGATCATGATAATGGCTACATCGGTGCGCGGCGCGGCAGCTCAGGAGAAGTGACCGTATCCGGGACGGGATCAAGCCTGGCGGTTAACACCCTCGAAGTCGGCTTTTACGGCGTTGGCTCTCTACACATCCTGGACGGTGGTTATGTTCTAAGCAGAACAGGTGCCTATGTCGGCCATCAGTCTCCGGAATTTGACGGCGGCTCTGGTGTGGCTTCGGGCACGGTGACTGTCGAAGGCCCCGGGTCAATATGGGAAGCGTATGGCCGCATCTACGTCGGCTACTATGTAGACGGGACATTGATCACCAAGGATGGGGGCGTCATCAAGAGTTCGGCCCTCACAATTGGCGGCGTATGGGACTCCGTGTCCTCATCCGCCACGCTTACTGGTGCCAACTCGCTTTGGTCAATGCCAGGCTATTTCAGCGTGGGCGGCCGGGGACAGGTGACGGTTGCCGATGGCGCACGCGTTGAGAACTCGTATGGCAGTGTCGGCGGTTCGCTCACCGTGACCGGAAGCGGCACCAGCTGGGTCAATTCGTCGGGTATGGCTATCGGATCGGGTTCGCTGCTCATTGCGGACGGCGCCACGGTACAGAGCCAATGGGGAGATGTTGGATTGCTTTCCGACGGTCTCAGCCAAGTGACTATTAGCGGCGCCGGCTCCACTTGGACTATTAGCGGCGGCGGCTCCGTCTGGCCGGCGGGGCAACTTCGAGGAGGGTATGAGGGGCGCGGTGCCTTGACGGTGGAGAAGGGAGGCACCCTCAACACCGAAGTCGCGATAGTTGGATATTTGGATGGTTACCCTTCAGTCGGTACGTCGGATTTCCTGGTTACGGGAGCCGGTTCTGTCTGGAACAATGCCGGCGCCCTTACGGTCGGCTCGCAAGCAACGGGCTCGCTCACCGTTGCGGACGCCGGCACAGTTCGCGTGTCGAATGGATCGGGCTCCATCAGCGTCGCCTCTGTGGCGGGATACTCTGGCGCAATCAACATCGGCGCAGCCTCGACACTCGCCTCCGATGCCGTAGGTGCGGGCTCGCTTGAGGCCGCGTCCATTGCATTCGGCGATGGCACCGGCTCTCTGAATTTCAACCACACCGATACGAACCATATCTTCTCGCAGGATATCGTCAGCAGCGGGACGGGCGATCATCACATCAATTCCTATGCCGGCACGACACGCCTCACCGGTGACGGCTCCGCCTTCAAGGGCGTGACGACAGTGGTCGGAGGCAGACTCATCGTTGCCAATACCCTTGGCGGAACGGCGTCGGTGACGGGCGGTCGGCTTGAGGTTGATGGCAGCTTGAACGGCAATGTAACGGCTACGGGTGCCGGAACGGTGGCGGGAAACGGCACCATCGCCGGGGATCTGACATTTTTCGGCGGCGGCATTCTGTCGGGTTCTCAGGGCCAGACGCTTCACGTCGCTGGCAACCTTTCGCTTGGCATCGATAGTGCGATCAATGTCTCCCTGGGCGCTGTCCCGAACGCGGCTCTCTTCGACGTCGGAGGAAACCTGCGGCTCGCCGGAACGCTTAATGTGTCCGATGCCGGAAGCTTCGGTCCGGGTCTCTACCGCATTTTCAGCTATGGCGGCGCGCTCACCGACAACGGCCTTGTGATCGGGACGGTCCCGGGGGGAGATGCGGGGCTTTACAACATCCAAACCGCCGTTGCCGGGCAAGTCAATCTCTTCACGACTTACGGGACGCCGGCCAGTTTCTGGGACGGTGGCAATGTGGCATTGCACGACAACGGCGCTGTCGATGGCGGATCAGGCGCCTGGCGCGCCGATGGCAGGAATTGGACCACCGCGGACGGTTCAATCAACGGCCCTTATACGCCGAATCCTTCCTTTTCCGTTTTCACGGGCGCAGACGGCACGGTTGCGGTGGACAATAGCGCCGGCGCGATCATGGCTACCGGCATGCAGTTCGCAACCGGCGGCTATCGACTTGAAGGGGACGCGCTCACGTTGAGCGCCGTCAACGGCGAGAGCATCATTCGCGTTGGTGACGGGACAGCTGCCTCGGCACAGATGGGTGCGGAGATAGCAGCTGAGTTGACCGGCAATAGCCGCCTTGTAAAAACCGACGGTGGCACGCTGATCCTCAGCGCCGACAATCTCTATACCGGCGGCACCACCATCACGGGCGGCGCTTTGCAGATCGGCAATGGCGGGACGAGCGGCTCCATCGTTGGCGACGTGACCAACAATGGCGTACTGGCCTTCAACCGCTCCGATGCCTACACTTTCGCTGGCGCGATCACCGGCAGCGGCGGTGTCAGCCAGATCGGTTCCGGCACGCTGATCTTTTCGGGGGCGAACAGCTACACGGGGGGCACCGAGCTTCGCGGTGGCACGTTGCAGGTATCTGACGACGGCAATCTCGGCGATGTAGCAGGCGCGCTCACCTTCAATGGGGGCAGGCTCGCGACCATCGCGAGATTCGATATAGCCCGCAATATCACGCTGGCGCAGACCGGCGAGATCGATGTGGCGGCGGGCACAACGCTCGGTCTCACCGGCGTGGTGTCAGGCGCGGGCGATCTGGTTAAGACCGGGGCGGGCACGCTCAGGCTCGACAACGCCGGCAACGGATACGGCAACACGCTGGTCCAGTCCGGCCTGCTGATCGGCAATGCAGCCTCGATATCCGGCACCATCGGCAATGCCGGCACTGTGGTGTTCGACCAGGCGAGTGACGGAACCTTCGCCGGCAATATCGGAAGCTTGAACAGCACCTTCGGTCATATGGTCAAGACCGGCGCCGGCAATCTCACGCTGACCGGCACCTCGACCCTCGACTGGTCGATCGCGGTCGGAGGGGTGAGCACGGCGGCCGAGCGCTTCGGTGGCAATGCCGCCATCGTCTCGGGGGCGGCGCTTACCTTCGATCAGAGCGCGAATGCGGCTTACGGCGGCGTGCTCACCGGAACGGGACGCTTCGTCAAGGCGGGGGCGGGCGCGCTCGTCTATGATGGCAACAGTGCGAGCTTCGCCGGTGCGACCGATGTCACCGCCGGCGCGCTGATCGTCGGCTCCGACGCCGCCCACGCTGGCGCCTTGCTTGGCGGATCGCTCAATGTCCAGAATGGCGGGACACTCGCCGGCCATGGCACCGTCGGCTCCGGCACCGGGTCTGTCGTGACCGTTGCGAATGGCGCCACGCTGTCGCCCGGCAACTCGATCGGCATGCTGACCGTCAACGGAAATCTGGTTTTCGAAAAGGGATCGATCTTCGCGGTCGAGCTCAATCCAACCGACAGCAACCGCGTCGACGTGACCGGTCAGGCGCAACTGCAAGGCGGCATCGTCACGGTCGCAAAGGCCGGTGGCGTGTACCTGCCCGGCAGCCACTGGACGATCCTGAATGCCCAATCCGGCATTACGGGGCAGTTCGACGCGCTCGAGGAGGATATGCCGTATGTCGGGCTTCAGCTCGACTACGACGCCAGCAACGTCTATCTGGACATCAAACGCAACGACACGTCGTTTTGCCTGGATGGCTTTACGCGCAACCAGTGTGCAACCGCGAACGGTGTCGAAAGCCTGGGAACGGGTAACAGCCTCTACGATCTGGTCGCGTCGCAGACAAGCGCCTCGGCGGCGGCCTATGCCTTCGACCAGCTCTCCGGCGAGATTCATGCCTCCGCGAAGACCGCGCTGATTGAGGACAGCCGATTCGTTCGCAATGCCGTCAACGACCGCATCCGCGCGGCCTTCGACGGTGTGGGGGCTTCGGGCTCGGTCACAACCTATGTCGACGGCAAGCCAGTCAGCGTCGCCGCGAACTCTGATCGCTTCGCGGTCTGGGGCGAGAGCTTCGGCTCCTGGGGTCATAGCGATGGCGACGGCAATGCGGCACGCCTCAACCGCTCGACCAGCGGCTTCTTCATCGGCGCCGATGCTCCGGTGTTCGACACCTGGCGCTTCGGCGCGGTGGCCGGCTACAGCAACAGCGACTTCAATGTGAAGGATCGCCGCTCCTCGGGTTCGAGCGACAATTATCATGTCGGCCTCTACGGCGGCGCGACCTGGGGCAATCTCGCGCTGCGGACTGGCGCCGCCTACAGCTGGCATGACATCTCGACCAGCCGCAGCGTCGCTTTCCGCGGCTTCGCGGATAGCCTGAAGGGCGGCTACCAGGCGGCGACCACACAGGCCTTCGGCGAGCTCGCCTATGACGTCAATGCTGGCGGCGCCCGCTTCGAGCCCTTCGCCAACCTCGCCTATGTGAGCCTGCACACGGACGGCTTCACCGAAAAGGGTGGTGCTGCGGCGCTGACCAGCGCGTCAGCCAACACCGATGCGACCTTCACGACGCTCGGCCTGCGCGGCTCGACCACGTTCAATCTCGGCGGGGCTAACCTCACGGCGAAGGGTATGCTGGGCTGGCGTCATGCCTTCGGCGACGTGACGCCGCTCTCGACGATGCGCTTTGCCAGCGGCGGGAACGCCTTCACCATCGCTGGTGTGCCGATCGCGCGTAGCACTGCAGTGATCGAAGCGGGGCTCGACTATGCGCTGTCGCCCAAAGCAATCCTCGGCGTTTCCTACGGCGGTCAGTTCGGCTCTGGTCTCTCCGACCAATCCGGCCGCGCAAGCTTCAATGTGAAGTTCTGACCATGGGCCGAACTGGGGGAAGCAATGTCCAAATAAAAGGGACAATTCATATCCCGATGACGAAATTCATTTCATGTTTTGGGGGAACGAATACGAGGGATACAGTTCATTGGTTTGAAGGAAAAGCGCATTCCATCGAACAGTGGATGCGCCAGCGCTTCGGCTCGGAACGGGCGGAAGGGCGAGTGGACCTTCTCTTCGTTCATTACCTCTACGGCGCGGTCGCGGCCATGTTGCCGGATGGCGAGCCTCGCCTCCAGCTCGGTTTGCTGCGTCATCCCGCAAGCCGATCGCTGTCGCCCGATGCGGTGTCTTTCTGCCCCTCTCCAACAAGTGGGGTGGCGCAATGCCGCGCCGCTCGGCAACCCGTTGGGCAAGTTAGGGCTTGATCGATCAGATTCGGAAAAACATGAGAAATGGCGGTCGTGGCACGCCAAGGCATGTATCCGTCGGCGCTGACCGTCTGTTGATGATCGAAAGTTGAAGGCGAACCGGCGGGCCTCCTTCGCGTATGGATCCTTTGATCGGTGGGGTCCCTTTACTGGCTCACGCTGGAAGGGTAGGCATTATGCCGACCTTCGTGAGGCCTCGAATCTCTCGATCTCACGGAGCACGAAGTTTATTTCGCCTTATGCGTGGAGATATGCCGAAGTCCGTCAAATTGCCAGGCTCGCGTCAGGAGCTTGAATACAAGCTCGACGAAAGCGTGGGCTTCATGCTCACGATGACGGAGCGCCGCCTGAAGCCGCTGTTGAAGCAGTGCCTTGCGTTGGAAGGGGGCGGCGTAACCTATGGGATGTGGTTCTTTCTCAGAGTTCTCTGGGAGGAGGACGGGCTGACGCAGAGGGAGCTCAGTGAACGCGTCGGCATGATGCAGCCGACCGCTGTGACAGCGCTGCGAGACATGGAGAGGCATGGGTTCGTCAAGATCAAACCCGATCCGAAAGACGGTCGCAGTACGCGCATTTTCCTGACGCGGGAAGGCCGGGACGTCGGCGACCGCATGCTGCCGATGGTCAAGGGCATCAATGATTTCGTCCTGAAGGGTATTTCGACCGAAGAGTTCAATATGCTGCGCAGCATCTTGCGCAAGGTGCGCGCGAACATCGATTCCGGCCAATTCGCTCCCCCGCGGCGGCGCCGTTAGTCTGAAGGCCGGTGCTACTCGGACGTGGTCCCGAAAGATCTTTCGAGCAACGCTGCAATGTCGAGCAGATGCTCGTCGTCGCCGAAGTTTCCAATCAACTGCAGACCGATCGGCAACGCTGGGCCGGGCACCGGGACGCTGATTGCGGGCACGCCTGCGACGTTGGCAAACGGCAGGAAAATGGCTGTGTCGCGGAGCGATGCGGGTGTGCCGTCGATCTCGCCGGGGAAGGGGGCATCTGCCGGCCATGGAAAGCACGGCGAAGTCGGGCACAGGAAGGCGTCGACCCCGACGAACAACTCGTCAACCTCTCGGCGGATGCGCTGGATGTCTTCCAGGGCCGCGCGATAATCCACCGCGGTCATTAAGGCGCCAGCCTTGGCGAGCCCCTGGATTGTGCCGCTGAAGCCATCCCACCTATCGTGCTCGCGCACGAACGCCGTGGCAAACGTCGAGATCAGCACCGACCAGATCCGTTCGATCCGGGCGAGATCGAACGGGGGTGCGACTTCCCTCACGTCGCAACCTCGGTCGCGCAATCGAGATGCCGCCCCTTCGAGGGCGGCCAGAATGTCGCGATCGACAATCTTGTCGCTCACGAACCGGAACATGTTGATTCGGAGCGGCGACCCAAAGTCGCGCCGGGTGCTCGGCTGCGCCAGTGAAGTCCGGTCCCATCGATCCGGTCCGACCAAAGCCTGATAGAGAAGGCGGGCGTCGCCCACTGTACGCGCCATCGGTGCCAGTGTTTGCAGGTCGTGGGTGGTGTTGGGGAAGTAGGCTCCGCGTGGAATGCGCCCGGTCGATGGCCGGAAGCCGACCGTTCCGGTAAAGGCGGCCGGCCTGCGTGCTGACCCGCCGGCGTCGGTCGCGAGCGCGAGCGGCCCAACTCCGGCTGCGAGCGCGGCTGCGGCGCCGCCGCTCGATCCCCCCGG
Source organism: Bradyrhizobium sp. USDA 4501 (assembly GCF_054062115.1). Classification (NCBI taxonomy): domain Bacteria; kingdom Pseudomonadati; phylum Pseudomonadota; class Alphaproteobacteria; order Hyphomicrobiales; family Nitrobacteraceae; genus Bradyrhizobium; species Bradyrhizobium sp. USDA 4501. Next base: position 9,444,619 of record NZ_JBSSEX010000001.1, on the reverse strand, counting down.
TGTTAGCCGCGTATCCCGGGGATTGCGGGTGATGCCGAACAGGCTGTTTTCCGTGGTGCCGGCGAGAGCGAATTCCGGCGTGTTGGTCTTGCACCAGATCACCGCGCCGGCGCTGCGCAGCCGCTCCACGGCGATATCGTCGCGATCGCATAGGCGATCCGCGAACAGCCGGCTGCCCCAACTCGCGACCATTCCGCGCACGCCGATATTGTCTTTCACCGTGACGGGAATGCCATCCACCGGACTGAGACGTTCGCCGCGTGCCAACCTTGCGTCGGCCTCGGCCGCCGCCCGATAAGCCGTATCGAGGTCGGTGGCCACGATCGCGTTGATCGCTGCATGGGTGGCGCGATGCCGTGCAACGACGGCGTCGAGCAATTCGGTTGCAGTCATCGCTCGGGCATCGAGCAGGGTACGGCTTTCGATCGCGGTGAGATCCGCCAGCACAGGTTTCGACATTTGCGTTGATCCTCTCCACATTGTTGCGCTGCTCGACCGTCCACTGCCCGAGCCTGCGGGCAGGGCGTCTTCAGTTTTCGATTGACGGGTGGAAAAATATATACATAGTTATCTATGTAAATTACAACTCGCGATGAAACGAGGTCGGGCGGTGAGTCTTTTTGAGGTGGAGCGCTTCATCTTTGAGCTGAAGCATGACGAGCGGCTTCAGGCCGCCCTGCGCGACAAGGACGAGCACCTGTTTGACGGGTTCGATGTCAGTTCGCCGGAGCGAAAGGCCCTGGAAGGCGGCGCGGTCGAGGAGCTCTACCGCATGGGCGTGCATCCGCTGCTGATCGCGCCGTATTCGCGCTACGCCGGGATCTCTCCCGTCGACTACCACCATCGGCTGGCCGCGCTCGAGGGCAGCAGGGTGTTCTCAAGCGCCCGCCGTTTCACCAACTCCGGAGAATAGACATGGGTGATCTTGCGTTTGCGGCCGCCTTGAGCCACGCGCCCGGCATTGCTGCCTTCACGGACAAGGCGCCGGAACAACAACGTCGCGACTTTCTTAAAGCAGCCGCCAGGGTAGGCGCGGAGCTCGATGCAAGCAAGCCGGATGCGATCGTGTTCATTGCGCCGGATCACTTCACCAACTTCTTCGTCGATCGGATGCCCGCCTTTTGCGTCGGCATGAACGAAGATTATGAAGGGCCGGTGGAGAAGTGGCTCGGAATTCCAAAGGGCCGCGTTCCGGGGGCTGCGGATTTTGCGGCCCATCTGCTGGAGGAGGCGATGGAGTCCGGTTTCGACCCGGCGTTCTCGCGCGGCCTCAAGCTTGAGCACAGCGTGATGGTACCCATGAGCCTGATCCGCCCGCAGCGTGACATTCCGATCGTCTGGATCATGGTGAATTGTCAGGTAGCGCCGATGCCGTCGTTGCGACGCTGCTACGACTTCGGAAAAGTCCTGCGCAAGACCATCGGTCTCCGGTCGGAGCGTATTGCCGTCATCGCCACCGGCGGTTTGTCGCACGCGCCGGGTGCGGCGGAAGCGAGCCGTCTCGACCCGGACTTCGACAGGCAGTTCCTCGCCTTGCTGGCGAGCGACAAGCCGACTTCGGTGCTCGATATTCCGCTGTCGCGCCTGGATCAGGCGGGCTTCGGAAGCTGGGAAATCCGGCCGTGGGCAGTGGCGCTCGGCGCGACGGAAGGAAGGCCGGCGCAGACGCTGAGCTATGCACCCATCGAAGCCTGGCAGACGGGCTGCGCGGTGAGCGTCTTCTCATGATCGCATCGCCCGCTCTGAAGGCTCCGCAGTTGGAGAAGGTGAGGCTCGCGATCGGCCTGAAGTCGACCGCGCAAAGTCTCGCGCTGGTTGGCCTTGCGGCGGGCTCGTTTCGTGAGGCCGGGATCGCCCTGGAAATCAGTGGCATGGAGACGGCCGGCCCCGCGGGCATCAAAGGACTTGTTGAAGGTGACTGGGACATCGCCGAATTCGGCGCAGTCCCGGTCGTGCAGTGGGCGCTCGAGGGTCACGATCCGCTCATTCTGCTTGCCGCCGAGCCGCGTCCAGCGCTGTTTATCGTTGGTGCGCCTGATGTCAAAGAGCCGGCACAACTGCGCGGACGTGAAATCGGCGTGCTGACGGCGGCCGGCCAGACGGGTTACTGCGCGGCCCAAATGCTCGGCCGCTGGGGCCTGTCCGCCGCGGACGTCTCGATCGCCTCCCTCAAGCGCTATCCGGTCATCTTCGATATGGTGCGCACCGGTCGCATCGCGGCGGGCGTCTTGCCGGCGGACTATCGCTTTGCTGCCGCGCCCAGTGAAGGCCTGTCAGCGCTCGCGGATCTCAGCGAAGAATTCGAATTCCAGGGGCCGGTCGTCGTGACCACCAAGCGCCTTGCCGCCGCGCGGCCCGATCTCGTGTCGCGCATCGTCGAGGGCTATTCGCGAGCCTTGCACGCGTTCAAGACCAGGCCAGACGTTGCGCGTGCGACGCTCCGGGCGCACCTCGATTTCACCGACGAGGCTGGCGTCGCGCGCATTCACGAATTCTACGCACCGCGATTTTCCAGGATCCCGCGGGCCTCGCCCACGGGACTGCAGAACGTGCTGAACTCGTTCGCTGACGAATATCCAGCCGCAGCGTCGATGGGCCCGCAGGAGGTTTACGACTCGACCTTCCTGGACGCGCTCGAGCGCGACGGGTTGTTCGATCGTCTCTACGACCCGACCGGAACGTCTGCCGGCGCCACACTCACGGGGATAACACCATGAATCTCGGGATCGAGGGGCGTACCGCGCTCGTCACGGCGGCAAGCCGGGGGATCGGACGCGCGTGCGCCGAGCTGCTGGCGGCCGAGGGCTGCAATATCGCGATCTGCGCGCGTCAGGAGGCGGAGCTCCAGAAAACCGCTGAGGAAATTCGCTCGGCGAGCGGGGCGCGCGTTCTTGCCTGCAGGGCGGACTTGAGCGTGGCGCCCGACCTGGACGCGATGGTGAGCCGAACCGTTGCCGAGTTCGGCAGCATCGACATCCTGGTCGCGATCTGCGCATCGCCACGCCGCGGGAATTTTGGCTCTCTGACGGACTCGGACCTGACCGCCGCCTTCGAGGCGACGGTACTGCCGCTCGCCCGGCTGGTGCGACTTGTCTTGCCGCACATGCAGGGCAGGCGATGGGGGCGCGTCGTGACAGTGCAGTCGCGTTCGGTGCGCGAGCCGATCCCGGATCTCGTTGCCTCTAACGCGACGCGTCCCGGTGCAGCCGGTCTGATGAAGAGCCTCGCGCGTGACTATGCGGCAGACGGCATCCTGTTCAATACAATCGTGCCGGGGCGCATCTTCACCGAGCGCTTCAAAGGCGGCGTCGCCGCGTCGCAGATGGACGCGGACGCGTACTACAAGTCGCGTTTATCGGATATCCCGTTGCAACGCTTTGGCTCACCCGAAGACATCGCTAACGTGGTCGCGTTCCTTGCTTCCGAACGCTCGGCCTATGTCACCGGGGCGGCGATCCCCGTCGACGGCGGCGTGATCCGTTCAATCTGAGCCGGATACCCGCACAAAGAGGCAGCATGTCGCACACGGTTTGGCTTTGAACCCGGCGGCAAATAGATAGATAGGTTACTAAATATCGGAGAGTGACATGTTCCTGAGGAACCACTGGTACGTTGCAGCCCGCAGCGATGAGCTCGGCCGCAGCCTGCTCGCCCGTCGTATCCTGAACGAGCCGGTGCTGCTGTATCGGACCGAGGCGGGCGAGGCGGTCGCAATAGAGGACCGGTGCTGCCATCGCAACGTGCCGCTGTCGATCGGCAAGCTCGTGAAGGACGACGTTCAATGCGGATATCACGGTCTCGTTTTCGACCGCGGCGGCCGCTGCATCTCCATGCCCGGTCAGGAGAAAATACCGGCCGCGGCCAAGATCAAGTCGTTTCCGCTGATTGAGCGCTGGCAGATGGTCTGGATCTGGATGGGAGATCCGGCGCTCGCCGACGAGGCTCGCCTGCCGGACTTCAGCATCATCGATCGTGAAGGTTGGGTCGCGGTCGGCGCGCGGGTCGATATCAAGGCGAACTATCTGTTCGGCGTCGATAATCTGCTGGACCTCAGCCATCTTTCTTACGTTCACGAGCGCACCATCGGCACCCTCGATGTCGCTCGCCACGGCGTCACCACGGCGCGGCACGGCGACAGCGTGAAAGTGACGCGCTGGATGCAGAACGTGCCCCCGCCGCCGACTTTCGTGAAGCTTGGAGGGTTCGACGGCAACATCGACCGCTGGCAAATCGCGACCGCCGCGCCGCCTTGCTATGTGTGGCTGGAGGTGGGGGGCGCGAAGGTCGGCACCGGCGCGATGGAAGGCAACCGCAGCCAGGGCATCGAGCGCTGGAACCTCAACGTTGTAACGCCTGAGACCGAGACGACTGCGCACCTGTTCTGGACAGAAGTGCGCAACTTCAAGATCGACGATCCGGAGACGACGCAGATCCTGAAAGCGCAGATCGACGCGACACTCGAAGAAGATGCCGAAGTTCTGGCGGCGCAGCAGCGCACGGTCGACCTGCTGCCGCACGCCAAGACGGTCGACATCGTCTTCGATGCGGGCTCGGTTGCATTCCGCAGGACTATCGAGCGGATGCAGCGCGAGGAAGCGGCCGGGCAGCCAGTCGCAGCCCAGTAGGGGTCTGCACGGCCGGAGCCCGATTGATGGACACACCAAAGATGCTTGCGACGAGTGTGCCGGAAATCCCGGTGATCGAGCCCAGTGCGGCAAACGGCCTGCTCGACGTCACCGTGGTGCGGCGTGAGGAGCCCGGCGAGGGTATCGTCATCATTGATCTCGCCGCTGTTGACGGCGAACCTCTGCCGCGATTCGAGGCGGGTGCCCATGTTGATGTTCACATCGGCCCCAAGCTCGTCCGCCAGTATTCGCTGTGCGGCGATCCGGCCGACACTTCGACCTATCGGCTTGGTATCAAGCTGGAGGACAAGTCGCGCGGCGGATCCGCCGGTATCCACCGCGAGGTGAAGGTGGGTCATCGGCTCGCCATCAGCCAGCCACGCAACAACTTTCCGTTAGCCGGGAAAGCAGTCCGAAGTGTCCTGATCGCCGGCGGCATCGGTGTCACGCCGATGCTCGCCATGGCTGCACATCTGCAACGCCAGGGCGCCGACTTCGAGTTTCACTATTGCGCTCGCTCGCTGGGGGCGGCTGCATTCTCGTCCGAAATCGAGCGCAGCAGCTATGCGCAACGGGTCCGTCTGCATCTTGACGACGGCGACGAGGAGCAAAAGTTCGCGATCCAGCGTGACATCCCGCCGGCTGCTGCCGGCGCGCATCTCTATGTGTGCGGTCCGGCGCCCTTCATCGACCTGGTGCTCGAAGAGGCGCAACGAAAAGGTTGGCCGCAAAATCAACTTCATCACGAGCGGTTCACGGCAGCGGTCGTGCACGGCGGCGACCGGTTCGAAGTCGCCGCGGCGCGCAGCGGCGTGACAGTGACGGTCCTGAGCGATCAGTCGATCGCATCGGCATTGCATGCCGCCGGTGTCGAGGTGCCGTTGTCGTGCGAGCAGGGCGTCTGCGGTACGTGCCTTGTCGGGGTCATCGAAGGGTTGCCGGAGCATCGCGACGTGTACCAGACCGAGAGCGAATTGGCCGCGAATGATCGTATCGCGGTCTGCTGTTCGCGGGCTCGCTCGGCACGGCTGGTGCTCGACATATGACGAGTTGAAGAAGCCGTTAGCGGGCCAAATGCTCAGAGGGGGATACCATGCACGACAAGACTGCGCCGAACGGGACCATGGCCGCGTCGCCGATGTCCGCCGCCGACATCGCCGCCCGGCTCGATCGCCTGCCGGTCACACGCTGGCACCTCAAGATCCGTTCGATTCTCGGAATGGCGACCTTCTTCGACGGTTTCGATGCAATCGCGATTGCGTTCGTGATTCCGGCGCTGATCCAGGAGTGGCATCTGAAACCCGCCGAGATCGGCTTTCTTCTGTCGAGCGGATTCGCCGGTCAGCTGATAGGCGCGCCTCTGTTCGGTATCCTAGCCGAACGCTACGGCCGTATTCGCGTGCTGAACTGGACGATCGTGATTCTGTCGGTGTTCGGCTTCGCCTGCGCATTCGCCTGGAGTGTTTGGTCGCTGGCGCTATTTCGCTTCTTGCAGGGATGGGGTATCGGCGGTGAAATCCCGGTTGCCGCCACCTATGTGAGCGAAATCGCCAAATCCTCCCGGCGCGGGCGCTTCCTGTCGCTGTACCAGCTTATGCTGCCAGTCGGCTTTCTCGCAGCATCCGTGAGCAGCATCTTCGTGGTGCCGCATCTCGGCTGGCATTGGATGTTCATCATCGGCGCAGTGCCGGCATTGCTGACGCTTATTCTGCGTCGCCTGGTTCCGGAATCGCCGCGCTGGCTCGCGCGTAACGGTCAAACGGTGGAGGCCGATCGAATCCTCGGCCGGATCGAAGCCGTCGTCGCAGCGCAGAGCGGCAAGCCACTTCCGGCGCCAGAGCCCGTACAGGCGTCCCAGGTCTCGACACAGGGCCGGTTCTCGCACCTGTTTCATTCGCTCTACCTCAAGCGAACGGTGTTGGTATGGATCATGTGGTTTTGCTCGTCGATGATCCTCTACGGCTTGATGACCTGGTTACCGACCATCTTCCGCACTCGCTACAACATGACCACCAGCGAGGCTCTGACCTACAGCGTTGCCGGCAATCTTGTGCTGCTCATCTCCGGCCTGATCTGCGCCATGGTGCTTGATCGCATCGCACGCCGTACCTTCTTTATCGGCGCCTTCTGTCTCACGAGCCTGCCGTTGATCGTCCTTTATTTCGTCACGAAGGATGCGTCGGCCATTGCGATGATGTCGCTGGCGGCGATCGCGTCGATGATGGTTTCGTTCGTCAACCTTGGGGTCTGGACCTATACGCCCGAGCTCTATCCGACCGGAGTCCGCTCGATAGGGGTCGGTACCGCAAGCGCCTTCGCGCGCGTGGCGTCGATCGTTGGCCCAAATATCGTTGGTCTGTTCATGGCCTATGCCGATCTGAGCGCGGTATTCCTGATGTTCGCGACGGTCGGCCTTGCTGGCGCAGTGACGGTGGGTCTGCTCGGCGTGGAGACGCGCGGACAGCTCCTTGAGGACATATCGCCGGAGGTGTCGTGAGGGCTGGTTCTGCGGCGGAGATGCATCCCGGGAAAATCGTCCACGCCGCCAAATCCTAGGCCGCTGTCGGCGGCAGAGCCAGGTTCCAGAAGATCAGAGCGTAAGAGGAGGAGTGCACGGGAAGTCCGATAACTCCAGGGTGGGGGGAGCGCTGCTGAGCCAGTTACGCTGCGCGGCGATAAGAAAATAGGACCCGCGAAAGAGAGGGTTCTAGCGATGTAGCGAATCCCCGCTACCATGCTCACAGTTTCTCTAAAGGAAGCCGGCGATATTCTTGCCAGCGCAGCGTATCCAGCCTAAAGCCGTCGCACCGTTCTCAACTCGGTAGCGGCGGCTTTTGCTTTAGAGATGGGCCGCAAGGGAGCAGCGATGCATGATCTCAGATGCCTAGCTTGTGGAAGAAGACCTTGTTCCGCATTTCGGCATCACGCTGTACCTTGGTCCAACTCAGGACCTCGATATAAAGTTTGATGTTTTGGAACCACCGAAAGTAGCCGAGGCCATCCGGCATCACTGTGAAATCCTTCTCCCGCTCCAGCCAGTTCTTCACCTTCTGAGGAAAGTCGCACACCACGTACCCATAGAATGGCGTGTTCTGGCTGACTAGGATATCGCGTCCGTAGGGCGTTTTGTATTTTCCGTCTCTTATGTCGTTAACGTAGCGGACGATCTGCTCGATCGGGTCTTCGTCGGATGAGGGATTGACGAAGTCGTGACGCTGAGGCTTTTTGAATTCGAAGATCGTAATGGGATTGGACGCCTCGTTGTCTCCGCGAAATGCAACACGCTTGCCGAAGATCGACAAGTCCGTTCGGTCGCCGTTCTTTTCATCCATAGGCTTGTCGGACGCGACGTATTCGGTGAAATTTAGTCGCTCGTCGAGTATCCAAAGATTGTGCTGGTCATAATCGATTTGATCGGTGTCTTTCTTGCGCGGCATCACGATGTCGTGCACGTCGCCTTCGGACTTGTATTTTCCGTCATCGCCAAGTTGTAGCGACTTATTGAAGAGCTCGAGAACGCATTTTCGCAACGACACGTAGTGAATAAGGTCGTTCTTGCTCGTCTGAGAAATTTTTCCAACGACCTCCGTCACCCGATCTTTCAGGTCCTCGGTATCCTTGCTCAACAGTATTTGCTTCACCTCCGCTCTGACGCGCGTTTCCATCTGAAATTTCGCGGCTTGAAGGTGGAGTTCGATCTCTTGTGGCGTAGGCTTCATGGACAGTGACGAGAAGTCAGTTTCTCGGCTCAGGCCTCGGTGCCATGGGGCTTCATCGTTGATGTAATCTCTGATACGTGCCTGCTTGCGCTCTCTTCGGGCCGAGATTTCTTGACCCACTGCCTCTTGAGCAATCGTTGCCGCTTGCGCCTCGATCTGGGACTGCGAAATGCCAAAGACCAAATCATTATCTTTTCCAAAGCTGAAAGCTCCGCGCTCCAGCGAGACGTTTCGATCGAGATAATCGCCGAAGACGTATGCTTTTATGATGTAGTTCCGATCCTTGGCATTCTCACCTTCATCAGTCTTGTCATAGAACTCATCCGCGAATTCAGGAATGTACGTCTGCAACGTCACGTCGGTGACTTCTCGCCGATGGGCCACCAAGCTGATCTTGCTCTTGTTCGCGCGGGGAGCGTAGAATTTGAACACGCGGACGGTGAACACTTCATCTTTGTCTTTATCGAGAGACTTGAGACGCAGTTCGTTGTTCCGCACAGACAGTTCAACGATCTGTCTATTGGTTTGGCCAAGGTAGTCATTGAGGATCACACGGCCGCCGCCCTGCTCATCTCGCATGACGATCTGGGGGCATTCCGAATTTGGGTCTATGAAGTAGGGAAGTAGCTTTTCAACTAAGACCCTCGCGATCACATCGAGCCCTTTGTCCGGAAACTTGACGCCTTGCGCGCCTGAGATGGTGACCGCTGATCCGGTCGGGGTAACTCCCGCGTCTGTCACCTTCTCATCGATTATGATGTCGTTGCCATGACCCATGGCGAACGAACGCCTCTTCCGCGCTGAGCCATCCGCGAACACGCTCTCAACTGTGAACCGATGAAAGTATTTGAGGCATGTGAACCGCCCGAAGCCCTTACCGCCATCACCGGCCTTGAGAGCCGTATACAGGGTGTCGAAGGAGTTTCGGTGCTCTTCGTTAAACCCGATGCCGTCGTCCCGAACGATGAAGCCATCAACGGGGGCAATTTTGTCGATCATGTCGGGTTGGTCGTGCCGAAGGACCGTAACCTCGATCGATCCGCCCTTTGGCTTAATCACCCGAATGGCTTGGATCGCATTCACGATGAGTTCGATAACAGGGGTGTAAACGGTCGTGCCCGAGCGAATGTTCTCAACCGCTCTTTTTATATTGATGCTGCTCAACTCGTTCCCCCTCTGCCGCTTATTGAACCGAGCGGCTTGGTCGGATATTCAGCGCTATGGGCAAGCGCGAGTGTATAGGTCAAAAACGTTTAGGTTGCAAAGGTGCGATGAAATTCGACCGTGCGTCCATTGATCTCGCGCCGCTTCTCCGGTCGTGGCGACACTAGGACTTAACGTCGATGACAAATGCAATGATTGAGTATGGCAGGGCCGATCTAGTTCAGGAATTGCTTGGGCTCAGCCCTCCGATCGGCCAGAAAGTCGCTGCCATCATAACCTTTGCTGGCAGCATCGAATATTATCTGGAGCGCGCACTGTGGAGGCTTCGGGGTATCGATCCCAAGGGTATCAAACCCGACACGGACGCAAGGGTGATCACCGACCTGCTTGCAATGCTGGAAACATTCGCCGCCGGCCTGACACCTGGAGACGAGAAAACGCTGCTTGAAAGTTGGTGCAAGTCGGCGCGCTCTGGCTTCACGATCAGACACAACATCGCGCATGGTGTTGCAATGGCAATCCCCAACGTGAACACGCCAGTCTACGCACGAAATCCAAGATGGCATGGCGAGATACGCAAGCGCCAGTTTGGCGACTTCTGGGCCGATGAACCTACTCTTGACCTCGTTCGCGAGGCAATGGCCGTTCTCCTGCGGATTGTAATATTACTCTCTAGAGAAGATGCTCCGCTAAAGGACATCGCGAGCCCGTTGGCAATGAAGGCGCTGCGAACGGCGCGCTCAGTGCTCTCCGAGTTTGCAAGCCAAGACTACAATCCGAGCTTCGAGAAGTACTAAGCGCGACCCGTCATCCAGCTCTCATGCGAGGCGCCCCGCGCTGCGGTATCCCGTAAGTCCGAAAAGGGGCCGGCTGGGGGAACGTTACAAACAATCCGCACGCCCCGGCAGCCGTTGCCGTCCATGCGCCAATCCGGATCGGGCCAAGGCAGGCACCGGTGCGGTCCGATGGCTGCTCAGCGGCCGACCGGGGGCTTCGGGAGTGGGAATTTAGACCGCCGAGTTCGATCAGATGACGTGCGCGCTGCTGGCGCTCCACCTGCCACGTCCGTATGTCATTCCGCGCTCGCGAGGCCTGATGCCGGTTGCGCGTTGACTTGTTGTGTTTGAGCGCCGCGAGCGCATGTGCCGTCTCCAATCGTTCTCAAATTGTCGATGTTGCGACGATAGTTGAACGCCTTGCGGAGGGCTGTAAGGTTGCCGGCACAGGCTGAGACGCCCCGGTCCATCCCGAGATTTTTTCGAGGGTGGGCGCGCTTATAAGTGGTTCCGACGTGCGCTTTGCCGTGTAGATGATCCGGTCGCGATGGCGATCTATCATCTTCACGTCAAGTTCACTGGCCGTAGGGCTGGCTCAAGCGCGGTGGCGTCCGCCGCCTACCGCTCTGCCTCGCGGCTGCGCGACCGCCGGTTCGACCGCAGCCACGAGTTTTCTGCCAAACGCAGCGTCATCCATTCCGAGGAGCTATCGCCTGAAGGTGCGCCGGAGTGGAGCGATCGCGAACGGCCCTGGAACGATGTCGAAGCCTGCGAACTTCGCAAGGACGCGCAAGTCGCCCACGAGGTCGAATGCGGCCTGCCGCACGAGATGACGCAGGTCCATCGCATCCGCGACTTCGTGCAGGCCGAATTCGTCGATTCGCAAGCGATAACAGCTCCGCTGGCGTCCATGTTGCCCCTCTACGTCATGAATTCGACCGGCACCGTCGAGGGCCGCGATCTCGAGCGAGAGGATATTCGCAATCTGCTGATCGCGACGGTTGATGTCGTCGTCCAATGCGCGTTGGCGGAAAATCCGCGTCACCGAAATCTATTTCGATCCCATGCGAACCGTCGGTTCACACTCAACGAAAGGAGGAGCCTCCCGGTCTGATCTGAGGGACCGAAAGATGGTGGACCGGTCTGCCAGGGCCGTTCCGCATGCGACAGTGCGCTCGTCGGGTCTGACATGGAAGCCAGGCTTCAAGGTCGCGCTGACTTCAAAAGCAATCAGGCAGGGAGCCTTGGAATGACGAGATATGGAATTAGCGCTGGTCTGTTGACCAGCATTGCATTGGTTGTGCTGGCAGGTTCGTCGATGGCGCAGACAGCGCCAACGGGGATCGGAGGCCTCGCCGCTTGTAACGGAGTTGGAACGGGATACGGCCTGATCGGGACTTTAGGCGTGGTCGGGCCTGTCAACTGTACAAACAACATCAGTTTCGAAGCTTACAATGACAGCGGGTTGCGTAACGACGGTAGCAACTCGACCGCGGGCATCTTCGGATACACCGACGGGACCCTGCAACTTAACGGATCCAGCATTCGCTTATTGGGTCCGGTCAACCTCAACGGTAACACCATTACCGGACTGGCCCCGGGATCGATTTCGGCAACAAGCACGGATGCTGTCAATGGAGGGCAGCTGTACGGTGTTCAGCTGCGAACCGACAGTCTCGGGCAATCTGCAGCGGCGACGTTGGGCGGAATGACGACGTACAACGCTAGCACGCACCAGATCGGTGGCTTTTCAGCGCTCATCAACGGCGGCACCTACACCACGGTCACGGATGCCGTCAACGCGGTCGAGACCCAGATCAACCGGTTGGCGGCGTCCTTGCCGGTGCAGTACTCCAGCGCGAGCGCACCCACGACGCCGAACGGGAGCTCTGGAGCCGGGGGCGGCGGCGCAACGGGGGCCAGCGGCGCGTCTCAGGACGCCACCATGGTCGGCGCCACCGCCGGATTGCCGGTAGCGTTGCATAACGTCGCGGCTGGCGAACTGTCGACGACCTCGACCGACGCGGTCAATGGCTCGCAGCTCTATGCGACCAGCCAGAGCATCAGCAATCTGACGAACTCGATCCAGAGCGGCACGATCGGGCCTGTGCAGCAAGCTGGCGGAGCGAGTTCGCCGATTACGGTCGGTGCTCAGACTCGGGGTACGTTGGTTGACGTCTCGGGCTTGGATGGCAACCGCGTTGTGACGGGGGTTGCGGCCGGCGCCGTCAACGCGACCTCGGTTGATGTGGTCAACGGCTCGCAGCTCTATGAGACCAACGAGAGCATTAGCAATCTGACGAACTCGATCCAGAGCGGCACGATCGGGCTTATGCAGCAAGCTGGCGGGGCGAGTTCGCCGATTACGGTCGGTGCTCAGACTCGGGGTACGTTGGTTGACGTCTCGGGCATGGATGGCAACCGCGTTGTGACGGGGGTGGCGGCCGGCGCCGTCAACGCGACCTCGGTTGATGCGGTCAACGGCTCACAGCTCTTTGCGGCTTCAAATTCGGTCGCCAACGCGCTCGGCGGTGGCGCGTCGGCCAATATCGACGGCACTGTTTCCGGGCCGACCTATGTGGTGCAGGGCCGGACTTATCGCAGCGTTGGCGATGCCCTGGAAAACGGCGTGCAGTATGACGCCATCAACGGCGTGAAGCAGAACTCAATCACGCTGCTGGGCGGCTCGGCTGGACCGGTATCGATTCACAATGTTGCTGCCGGTACCGCCGCGACTGACGCGGTGAACGTGCGGCAATTCAACGATGGTCTGGCTTCAATGAGCCAGAGCGACCGGGCCTACACTGATCAGCGGGTCGGGCAGGCGAACGCGCTGGCGCGCGATGCGGGCGCGACCGGGGCAGCTTTGGCTGGGCTAAATCGCGTTGATCTCAGGCCACGGCAGAGTGCGGTCTCGATGGCTGTCGGTGGTTTCGCCGGAGCGACTGCAATTGCGGCGGGCTTCGACTATCGGATCACACCATCGGTACAGGTCCACGCCGGCGGCTCGTTTGCTCCGAATACGAACAGCGCAAGCTGGAATGCCGGCGCTTCGTACATTTTCGACTGAAGCATGAGCGGGCACGTCGTTAATGGACGCGCCCGTGACTTCCCCCAGGGCTCGGAGCTATTCGAATGAAGCGATATGCCTTCGGCATTGCGGCTGCTTGTGTCGCGATCGGATTGCTCGGGCAGGCGAACGCTGGAGATATGCCGGAGCAGAGTTACACGAAATCGCCCGTTATTCACTTGCCGGCCCTTTCAGGCTCGCCCCCGTCCGTTCCGTCGCAGGCAGCCAGCGAGCCCACGCCAAAGGCTGCGCTCGGGTTCGAGTGGGCCAGCGTGTTCGAGCAGGGAAAGCAGGTCGCGCCCGGCGCGATTACACCCGCACGATCCGGCCGTTCCTGGACTGGACTCAGATTTGCGATGTGGTGAAGGGCGGACGGCGGCTTTGCTATCTTGAGACTGTCGCCCGTGAGGGCGGCAGCATGATCAGCTGGCGGATCGCGCTGGCGAAAGATGGGCGATCGATGGCGCTGTTCATCTTGCCGCCCGACAGTGGCAGCGCCGAGGGCGTAACCGTGGAATTTGGCGGACTGTCACGCCTCGTAAAGCCGCTTGTCTGTGACAAGGTGGTGTGCGTTGCGACCTTCCCAGTTAGTGGGCCGATGGTCGGGCTGCTGGCGCGCGAGACGAGCGCCAGGATCGGTTTCGAGCGGGTCGGCCAGCCGATCGTGGTTGAGGCGGGCTTGCGCGGCGTGGGCCTGGCGCTGGCCGATCTGACGCCTCGTCCCCCGAGCCCACAGCTCAAGCCGAAGCCAAAAACAGCCACGACCGGAGCGGTGCCACCGCAAGCGGCGGACAAGTCAGCGAAGGCGGTCCATTCGCCGTGGGAGAATCTGCGGTGAGGGATCTGTACGTACGGACAGTTAAAAGCCCCGGCGCTCGACGAGTTGTCGGAGGCGCGCGTTCGAGCACGTGAGTATGATCGCAAGCACGAATTGCGCGAGATGCTGGAGAAGGCCGCTCGCGAGACGGAGCGGCTGCAGGCTGCTGCGCTCGTGGATGTTTCATCTGATGATCTCTCATTAAAGACTGAGCACACCTCTTGGCAGAGGGCGCGGCATCGGAATCTGACCTATCCGATTTGCCGCCGTCTCTGCGCTATGGCCGCATGACGAGATTTTGCGTCTTGCACGGTGCCTGAACGCGCGCTCTGTCTGGTCTCAGCACTTGTCAGAAACAGCCAGCAGGAGGCAGGCCAGCCATGCGCGAACCAGACCGTATCATTCGTCTCAAAACCGTCCTTGCTCGCACCGGGCTGTCCCGCTCCACCATCTATCGCAAGATCGCCGCGGGCAGCTTTCCCGCCCAGCTCAAGATCAGCACCAACGGCGCCGGCTGGCATGAGTCCGACATCAACCGATGGATCGCCAATCCTATCGGGTGGCGGCCGTGAGCATGATGCGCTCCAGCGTGCGACGCGCGCAGCCGGAGCTCGGGCTCTGGTACTCGATGACATTCGGCCTTTATGCGAACGGCCGCGTCATGCCGCGCTTCGACTATGACGCACGCCTGATGATAGACGACGTTCCCGCGGAGCTGGTCGAAGCGCGGGCCGACCTCGTCCGCGCGCCTCGGCCGGAGCGCTGGGTGCCGACATGGCGGGCGGCCTCCTAAGACGCGCGCCTCATCGCGTCGCCATCGCGTTGTCGCGACCGAGCGTTAGTCCCGGCAGACAAAACCATTGCCCGTTCGGGGCAGCAATCATGTCACCCGCGCCATGGTCTTCCGGCAGCTCCTATCTTGAATAGGCAACTGCAATATTGTCCAGGTTCCATGCACGCAGCTGTGCATCTCTTTTGTCACGCTTGGCGTGCCGTCCATTCATGAGAGCCATGATGGCGCGTCGTGAGAGAAGGGAGGACGGAGGTTGACCGGGGAAGTTAGGGAAGAGCTTACAGCCATTTTACCGCAGATCTATAAGTTCGTCTTCACGCCGCTTGTGGTCGAATGGGCCCTTGGTCTTGAGTTAGCGCCGCTTGCTCAGCGAATTACCTGGGCGATTTGATATTGCCGGTCAGCGCCTTGCCTTCGCTATGAACGATCCCTTCGGAACATGGATGGCGTCACTCCGGTCTCACGCTTGAATGCGATCGATAGGTGTGCCTGACTTGCGAAACCGCAAGCGATGGCGATCTGCGTTATTGGAAGCTGCGAATTGACGAGCAGCTCTTGGGCGCGCCGGATGCGCGTCTGCCAAAGAAACCTGTCGGGCGTTTGATGCAAGGATGCCTTGAACCGCCGAATGAAGTTGGTTCTGCTGAGGCCCGCAACAGCCGCCAGTTCGTTCAACGCGATATTCATGCCGAGATGCTCCCGAATGTACTCGGTCACGCGTTGAAGCTGTGCCGCGCTCAAGCGCTCCGGGGATCGCGGCTTCAAACGTCCCGGCACTATTTCCGCATATTTCGATAGGACATTGGCGGATAAGGCGCGCGCCAGATAGTCTGTTTTCAAGCGCGCCGCCGGCACGGGAGCGAGCAGGGTCTGTTCCGCCGCGCGAAGCAAATAGCTCAGGCCGGGATCATTTTCACCAAACGCAGCGATGATTCCGACGTCTGGTGCGTCACGATCATAGAGTTCTTCTGCCACCTCCTGCAGCAAGCTCTCCCTGAGACAGACGTGGACTGCGCGGAGGCTCTCGCTCACCTCGACCTCCAACGGCGTCTGTGGCGCATTGAGCGTGATCGCGTAGGGCTCGATCTCTGCCCGAAGATCGTTCCCACCGCTAATTCGGCGGATATGGGCCCGGGTCAGCTGCATGGTCATCCAGAGACCTGGAAATGCGCCGTAGGTCACGCTATGCGGCCGCTCGTCGGTGAGGACGACGAAGAGGTCGGACCATGCCGATCCCTTGCTGGCCCTTACGACGGTGATATCCTGAGCGGCGCCGATTAAGGGCGGGTACAGCCGGAGCTCGTCGTCCGGACCCTCGAGATCTGAGCCCGGATTCGTGCCCCCGTTTCCATTGCTGCCGCCCAAATGTCCCCACTCCCAAGCGAGACTGTTCGAGCGATAGCGTGTCGGAGAGCGGAGAACGTTCACCTGCGAGCCAGAATGTTATTGTGCGGTCATTTACTGCATCACGGGGGGTAATCGCAGCCGCGAAAGTCTCCGCGCAACTCCAATAGCGCGCCGACCAACACTACAGTAGTCAGACGTGCAAATTGCCTGGTGGCGAGGCCGCGGTCGCCAAGGTGCATTACCGTGACCGCTTTCGCGTGCTGACCCCTCGCTGGTCCAAACGGGAAGGCGAGGGCGCTTTGCGTTCGTTATGAACGTTCCCGCCGAAACGCGGATGGCGTCACTCCGGTCTCACGCTTGAATGCGATTGACAGGTGTGCCTGGCTGGAGAAGCCACTAGCCATGGCGATATGGGTTATCGGAAGCTGCGAACCTGCGAGCAGTTCCTGGGCGCGCCGGATACGTGCCCGCCAGAGATACCTGTCCGGCGTTTGATGCAAGGATGCCTTGAACCGGCGAATAAAGCTGGTCCTGCTGAGCCCGGCGACAGCCGCGAGATCGTTCAGCGCGATATTCACGTCGAGATGCTCGTGAATGTAATCGGTCACGCTGTGAAGCTGCGCCATGCTCAAGCGCTCCGGGGATCTCGGTGTTATGCGCTCTGGCGTCATTTCCGCATATTTGGAAAGGGTATCGGCAGTCAGGGCGCGCGCCAGATGATCCATTTTCAAGCGGGCCGCCGGCATGGGATCCAGCAGGGCCTGTTCCGCCGCACGAAGCAAATAGCTCAGGCCGGGATCGCTCTTACCAAACGAAGAGATGAGTTCGAGGTCTCGTGCGTCACGATCATAGAGTTCTTCCGCCATCTCCTGCAGCAAGCTCTGCGTGAGACAGACGTGAAGTGCGCGGAAGCTCTCGCGCACCTCGACTTCACACGGCGTTTCGGGCGCCATGAGATTGATTGCGTAGGGCTGGATCTCACCGCGTCTGTCGTGTCCGGCGGCGATTCGATGGACGTTGGCCCGGTTCAGCGGCATGCTTATCCAGAGGCCCGATTTCGCGGGGTGGATCGCGTGATGTGGCCGCTGTTCGGTAATGGTGACGTAGAGGTCGGACCATGCCGGTCCTGTGCTGTGCTTGACGACGTGAATGTCGTGGTTTTCGCCGACCGAGGTCTGGTTTATCCCAAGATCGTCGAACCGATTTTCTATATCTTCGTACAAATAGTGCCTCGTTCTCTAGGGCTGCCGCCCAATCGTACTCAGCCCCTGCGAAGCTCCTTCACGTTTCGAGGGATTGCGAAGATACCCCGAGCGGGCAATGATTCAGATCAAGGTATGGACGAACGGAATCCCGTCGTCCCGATCTTCGAGATCGATCACTTCCCATCACGACTGGAATTCCAGGAGTGCGACTATTATAGTCGCCCTTGCTCCTTTGCGCCAGCCTAAAGGGCCAAACGCGATTGGCCGGCGCGCTGGCGTGAGCGCTTGATTCGCAAGCGCGAAACCCTGGTTCGCGGCGTACTGAACGGTTCTCCTCACCTGGATGGGACGATGGACGGTTAAGTCGGGTGAGTCGATTTCGGTCGTCCATTGGGACGGCTATGGCGTTCGGGGCCTTTCGTTGAACGCGAAGGCGGCCCCGGCCATGGCCGGGGCCCTGAGCCCGTCGCCTCAGTCGCCGCGGCGGCCGTTGGGGCGGGACCAGATGAGCGAGTAACCCTCGCCCTCTTCGTCATCGAAGAGGTTGGCGTAGATCGGAGCGTTGAAGCTCGGATCGTCGAGCTTGAGGCCGAGGTAGTCGCGGCCTTCGTTGGAGCGCTTGGACCAGGCGGCGCCGATTTCGACGCGGCCGACCAGGACCCGGTGGCTGGGGGCGTTCTCGGCGGTGGCGCGCTGGTCGGGGACGATACGCACGCCCTTGGCCTGGACGCTGAGGGTGACGATTTCGCCGCTGAACTCGTTCGAGCCGGTCTTCTTGAAGGTGCCGATGGTCGCCATTGTAAGTCTCCGTTTTCCGTTTTCCGAGCCCGCATCATCGCGGCCTCGATGGCGATCGGCAGGCCGGAGGCGAGCGCCGGCACATCGCTTGCGACCGGAGCGCAGCGGAGGATGGCGCAGGAGCGACTTTGTTGTTTCGCGAGGAATGGCGCAGCCCAGGGGAAGAAAGTCGGGACGCGCCGTTGTGGCATAGGCGATCGAGGCGCAGCCGTCCTTCGGCCAGATCAGGCCATTGAAGAGGCCGTTTGGAGCGGTCGAGCAACGGATCGAAGACGGAGACGGGGCCGACCCCTATGACACCGCCAGGCTGACAGGCTCTGGGATCACCGGCGTTCGCTCTGCCTTGCCCAGGCCCGCGATGCGCGACCCTTTCCGATCTGCCACTGGCATTGAGGGACGCCCCTGCACCGGATCTCTCGGTATCGACGCCAACGCCGTTGGTGACAGGGCTCCAACCTGACGTGACGCATAGCCAAAAGCTCATGCCTTCAGCCGCGCCATCCCAGCCCCCTCCAACGGATGTCGAAGGGCGATCGTCTCGTGATGCACGTCTCCCGTGGACGTGGTGCGTGAGGCTTAGTGGGCCAGGCGCTCGGACTGGCCGGGAGCTGCCATCCCGGCAATGCGGGCAAAGGTCACGACGCCGACAGCAACAGCCCCGACAACTGAAAACACGGTCTGCCACGTCTCGGAAGGCATGGTGTGCTTGACGATGCCGTGGGTGGCGTGGAAGCCGGCGATCACAGCCGGCGCGACAAAGGCCGCGGCGATGAGCAGGCGCGCCCAGGTCGGCCGCACGGTTGCGAGCAGGAGCTGCCCGAGGCCGAACGTGAGGCCGGCGGCAACGAAGCCGACAAGGCCGGCGCCGAGCCATCCTGCTCCCGTTCCATAGGCCCAAGTGGCCGCCGTGACGCCGGCGAAGAACGGCAGTGCATATACGGCAAGCGTGAAGAGCAGCCAGCAGAGGAATCCGATGGCGACTATGCTGACGATGATGCCGAGGAAGATCATGGTGGTGGCTCCGAAAATAATCGGCGGATGCGCCTCCACCACCACCATGGCGCGACGTCAGACCTAGCAGAAAATCTATCGCCGTGAGAGCGGAAAGGCGCAATACCCGCCGTTCGCGCGACCTTCTTCGCCTCTCACGAGGCGAAGGGGTCGATTTCGCCGACGATGGCGGCTTCGTCACCGTCGTATTCGGCGGCGGGGGTGACCGAGAGCGTCCCGTCGCCGGCCCGGAAGATGACGATGGTGACCATCAGGGTGGCGGCGAGGCTGAAGGCGAAGGCGTGTGCGTCGGGGAAGGACATCGATCCAGCTCCTGTTTGAGCGGAGGACCATCCCCCGCTGACAGGCGCCCGATGTGTTCGGCCGATGGCCGCAATCACCGCGCTGGCAACGCCGGCGCGGCGGCACGCTTCGCGTAGTCCGACCCCTTGTGGGTTGATGGCGATAGGCCATCGGCTGGACCAAGGATCAGCGCAGATAAGCGGGGGTGGTGCTTTTGCTCAGAGGACTGGCCGATGCGGTTCACGATTAGTAATGTCTTCTAACTTGCTCTGACGCTCGTGCATTCACAATGGATTTGGACGTGCGGGCGCGGCAACACGAACACTCAACGCCCCATATCGGAGGACGGTTTTTGAGATTCAGTGAGTTCGCAAACCTTCCGGTCCTGACCGAAATTCTCGTCTCCGCCGACAATGCTGGTTTCGAACGGCTTGACGAAGGCAAATGGGTGAATGGTCGCTTCGACAAGAATATCCGCATCGATCAGCCGACCCATGGTGTCGGACAGACGCATGCGCACGTCTACGGGCGAAAGGGCAATGAAATCGGGGTCGTCAATCTAGACGGCTCATCGAGCCACGGAACCCAATGTCGGCTGAGCGATGCGGATGCAGCGGCCCTTCGCCAGCGGGGCTTCACGATAAAGGCCGGGAATATTGTGGAGTGGATCGTGCTGTCCACGCAGCCCCAGCTATTGTTCGGGTGATGGCGGCGCTTACGCGCCGCCGAATTTCCAGACCGGGATGCCGAGCTTCTTGGCCTTGTCGGCGAGGTTGTCGTTGATGCCCGTGCCGGGGAAGTGCATCACGCCCTTCGGCACGATCTGAAGCACTTCGTCGTTACGCTTGAAGGGTGCAGCCCGGCCGTGTTTCGTCCAATCGGGGGCGAAGCCAATCTGCGGGACGTTGCGATTCTTCGCCCAGAGCGAGGCGATCTTTTCGGCGCCCTTCGGGGATTTGCCGTGGACCAGCACCATGTCCGGGTGCTTCTCATGCACCTGATCGAGCTTGGCCCAGATCAGCCGGTGGTCGTTGAAATCCAGTCCGCCGGTGACGACGATCTTGGGACCGGGAGGGAGGAGCACTTCCTGCTCGGCCCGCTTCTTGGCCATCAGGAAGTCGCGGCTGTCGATCATCGCCGAGGTCAGGTTGCGATGGTTAACCTTTGACCCGGTGCGAGGGAGCCACGGTTTGCCGATCTGACGTTCGTAGTGTTCGGCGGCCTGGTCGCGCATCAGCTCGAAGGCGTTCTGCCGTTCGATGAGCGTCTTGCCCTCGGCGATCTGGCGCTCGAGTTCGACCGATTTCACCTCGCTGCCGTCCTGTTGCCGCTGCAAGCGCTTCTGCGCCTGCTCGTTGTCGTCGAGTTCGCGGGCGATCCGCTCGGCGGCGCGGTGGAAGACGTTGACGGTCGACCAGAGGAGATCGTCGAGGTCGGGTTCGAGGCGCGTGTCCTCCAGGGTCGAGATCAGGGCGTCGAAGATGTCGGCAACCGCGCCTGCGACCTGATTGCCGTCGGGCAAGAGACGCTGGTTGGGCTCGTCGGCGAAGGGGCGGTAGCCGTGGAGCTGCAGTTCGTTGAGGACGTGATCCGTGGGTGACGATTCGTGGTGGGGTTCAAAGTCGTCATGCTCGCGCATGGTTTGCTCCTTTGGCTGGACCGCGACCGTCGCGGCCTTCACGGCGACGGAGCCCACGGGCGGAGCGGACCTGCACCCGGCGCGAGCGCCGGGCCGGAGCGACAGCGGAGGATGCCGGAGGCCGGCTATTTTGCCTCGCGATGGAAAGCGGCCGATAGGCCGCGCCGGAAAATAGTCGGCCGCAGGCATTGCCTGTCCGAACCGCATGTGGGCCGATCGCCCTCTCGAAGGCCGAGGCGCGGTCCTCTCCAAAGGATCGTGCATCCATGCGAGCATGATGCCGGCCGTGCGCCGCCACCGTTCAGTCCGTGATCTACGCCGCGAGGAACATGAAGCGGGCGACGTCCTGCGGTGCGAGCTGCACCCGGATGTGCGCCATCAGCGCGTCGCGGCCGAATATGCGGAGATCCTCGTTGAAGTCCCCGAGCACGGGGGATAGGGCAATCGCCTCGATCCCGACCGCATTCGCCCGTTCGATCAGCGTGTTTCGCGCACCGTCCCCGGCGCGATCGTTGTCGCGCACGACGTAGAGCCGACGCAGCGCGTCGTGGAACTGGATGGCGGCGAGGTGAGCCGCGGAGAGTGCTGCCACCGCCGACATGCCGGGCATGACCTCACGGGCGGAGAGCACACTTTCGATGCCTTCGCCTGCCGCCAACATCTCGCCGGAGAGCCCGAAGCGGACCGCGTGCCCAAGAAGGTCGCCCATCGCTTTCCGCTGAATGTCGATCGGCGCTTTGCCGGAGCCGTCCGGGGCGAGCCAGGTCCGATGCGCGCCGGTGATCCTGTCGGAGACATCGGTGACGACGCCGACCATTGCCGGCCAGGTCTCGGTCGGGCTGTGCTCATCGGGCCGATAGTAGCAACGGGGATGGAAACGTAGGTTTCCGCATCCGTGCAAAGCCGTAATCCCGCGTCCGCGCAAATACGCTTCTACGAGCGTGCCGCCGATCGGCTGACACATGGCAACGAACCGGCGTGCTGCCTCGGCCGACCCCGATGGTGCCGGACTGCGAGCGTGCTGTCTCGGCTGCAGTTCGGGATCGGGATGCGGCAGGCTGAGGAACTGACGGGCCTCTTCGGCGACGTCGGCGAAGTCGATGAGGCCCAGCGATTCACGGATCACGTCGAGCAGATCACCATGTTCGCCCGTCGCGGCGTCGGTCCATTTGCCGGCAGGGCCTTTGGTGCCGTCCTTCAGGCGGACGAACATGGATCGGCCGGGTGTGTTGCGAACATCGCCAACTTGCCAATAGTTGCCCTGTCGGCGGCCGGCGCCGAGATAGCATTTGCACACCGCCTCGGCCTGCCGGCCGAGACGGGATGCGAGATCGGAAGCATTGCGGCGAGCCATCACGCAGCCTCCCGCTCGCCGATGCGGACCACCGGATAGGTGTCGAGCAGCTTGCCGAGCACTGCCGGTCCCGTGGTGTCGATCGGCACGAAGAACCGCAGCGACCAGGAGATGATCTCGGTGAACAGGCCATAGGCGCGAAGGCGGTCGCGCATGGCCTCTGTGAACCCGGATAGTTCGATACGGTTCGCGCCCATGACGCGCACGCGGCGAAGCTGAAGTCCCTCGGCCAGGTCGAGGATCGTCCGCCCGTCGACGAGTGCCGTGTAGGCAGCGTCACCGGACAGATCGACCGTGCTGGTTGACGCGGCACTAGCGGCCCAGGCGGGAGAGACGCGACGGCCGATGATGCGCTCGCCATCGTCGGTCTGAAGACGATAGACGCGGGTAGACTCGTTCGGCAGGCGCTTCCACACCGGCAGCAGCAGACCGGCGACGATATGGATCGTGCTTTCGCTGAAAGCGGGCACATCGCCGAGTTCGCGAGACCAGGCCGCCGCGAAGGTGTTCCGGTCGGCCTCCTGCCAATGGCTTTCCGCCATCGACTTCAACGAAGCATGGTGGTGCTCCATCGGCCGGATCAGCCGGACGCGGCGCTCGATCTCGCCGTCGTCGAGCATGAGCGATGGAGCTGGAACCTGCACGGCGGCGCGACCCGAGCGCTCGTTCACCAGCAGCTTCGCGCCGCGATCACCGAGCCAGCCAAGGGCATCGTCGAGCGACAGCGGCCGATTGCGCTCGCGCTGGGTGATGGTGAGCAACCGCGTTTCCGCGCCCGACGCCGGATGGGTGTAGATGACGGCGCGATCGGTGACGACGAAGCTCTCCGCCGTCAGCGTTTCCAGCCCGACGTCATAGACGCCGCTAGCGATCGCGCCGGCCACCTTGGCATCAAGCAGTTGCTCGAACGCCGTGAAGAGAATGCCCTGCAGCTCGATGGTGAGGGCGAGCAACCTGTTCAGGAAGGTGGTGATCGGCGGCAGCTCATCTTTGATGCCATTGTCGTCCATCAGCTTCAGGCCGGTCGAGGACTCGAAGCGATGGAGCGAGCAGCCGTCGATCTTGCCGCGCACGATCAGGAGGTAAAGCTGGCGCAGCGCGTCGCGGGCGTAGCAGGATTCCAGATTGTCCTCGGGCCGGAACAGGCCCTGGCCGCCGGTCTGGCGTTGCCCGCGCGTGATCGCGCCAAGCGTGTCGAGACGCCGGGCGATCGTGCTGAGGAAACGCTTCTCCGCCTTCACGTCGGTTGCGATCGGGCGGAACAGTGGCGGCTGCGCCTGGTTCGTCCGATTGGTGCGGCCAAGCCCCTGGATGGCGGCGTCGGCCTTCCACCCCGGTTCGAGCAGGTAATGCACGCGGAGCCGCTGGTTCTTCGCCGACAGCTCGGCGTGGTAGCTGCGGCCAGTGCCGCCGGCATCGCTGAAGACGAGAACGCGCTTCAGGTCGTCCATGAAGGCGGCCGTCTCGGCGAGGTTAGCCGACGGGGCGCGGTTCTCGACTGCCAGGCGGTCGCCCTTGCGGACGATCCGCCGCGAGCGGCCCGTCACCTCGGCCACCATGTCGATGCCGAAGCGCTGTACGATCTGATCGAGAGCGCCGGGCACCGGCGGGAGCGATGCGAGACGCTCGATCAGCTCGTCTCGACGCGCGACGGCTTCACGGCTCTCGACGGGCTGGCCATCGCGATAGACCGGACGCGACGATAGATTGCCCTCGCCATCGGTGAAAGGCTCGTAGAGCTGCACCGGGAAGGAATGGGCGAGATAGTCCAGCACGTATTCGCGCGGCGTGATGTCGACGCGAACGTCACCCCATTCGTCGGTCGGGATCTCTGCCAGGCGCCGTTCCATCAGCGCTTCGCCGGTCGACACGATCTGCACGACAGCGGCGTGTCCGGCCTCCAGATCGTGCTCGATCGAGCGGATCAGGGTCGGCGTTTTCATCGAGGTCAATAGGTGCCCGAAGAAGCGCTGCTTCGCGGATTCGAATGCCGAGCGCGCGGCCGACTTCGCCTGCCGGTTCAACGTCCCGGTCGAGCCGGTAATGTTGGCGGCCTCCATCGCCGCGTCGAGGTGATTGTGGATGATAGCGAATGCGCCGGCATAGGCATCGTAGATGCGGCGCTGTTCATCGGTCAGCGCGTGCTCGACCAGCTCGTACTCCACGCCATCGTAGGAGAGCGAGCGGGCGGTATAGAGCCCAAGCGATCGCAGATCGCGGGCCAGCACCTCCATCGCGGCGACACCACCGTCCTCAATGGCCTCGACGAACTCCGCGCGGGTGGCGAAGGGAAAATCCTCGCCGCCCCAGAGGCCGAGCCGCTGGGCATAAGCGAGATTGTGGACGGTGGTCGCGCCGGTGGCGGAGACATAGACGACGCGGGCGTTCGGAAGGGCGTGCTGAAGCCGGAGGCCAGCGCGGCCTTGCTGCGAGGGGGCGACGTCGCCCCGTTCTCCCTTGCCGCCACCGGCATTCTGCATCGCGTGGCTCTCGTCGAAAATGATCACTCCGTCGAAGTCGGAGCCCAACCATTCGACGATCTGCCGAACGCGCGAAACCTTCTCGCCGCGGTCGTCGGAGCGCAGCGTGGCATAGGTTGCAAATAGGACGCCTTCCGACAACGTGATGGGCTTGCCCTGCGGGAAGCGGGACAGCGGCGTGACCAGCAGGCGCTCCATGCCGAGCGCGGACCAATCGCGCTGCGCGTCCTCGATCAGCTTGTCGGACTTGGAGATCCAGACCGCCTTGCGGCGTCCCTGGAGCCAATTGTCGAGGATGATGCCGGCCGACTGGCGGCCCTTCCCGGCGCCGGTGCCGTCGCCGAGCATGAAGCCGCGGCGGAAGCGAACGGCGCCCACGGCATCGGCGGGCGCGGCCTGCACGAGATCGAAGGTCTCATCGACCGTCCAGGATCCGGCGAGATAGTAGCTATGCGCCTCTCCGGCATAGATCACCGTTTCGAGCTGGGCGTCCGACAGCAGGCCGAAAATACCGGCGGGCAGCATGGGCCGATAGCTCGGCTTCGGCGGCGCGACGCTCGCCATGGCGGCGGATTGCACGAGCCTGGTCGGGTGCGCCTGCGAGCCGGGAATAAGGATCGACTGCAATCCGTATTCTTCATAGATCGCGTCGGTCAGGTGGGCGTCATCGGCCGGCGTCCAGTCGATCGTGTCATAGGGAAGCTCGATACCGTCGGGGTCGATGGCCGGCGCAGGGCGCACGGCGACCGAGCGCGCGAGATAACCGCGCACCGTCTTCGGCGCCGTGGCTGTGCGCAGCGGAGAAGATACGGGCAGCGTGACAGGCAGACGGGGCGGAACGTCCCGCGCGATCCAGTCGAGCAACGTCGTGATGTCGGGCGCGCTGCCGGGCGACGTCGGCAGCACAGACGGATCGCCGGCGGGCGCCTTGTCGATGACGGTCAGGCGGGTCGGAAATGTGGTGCCGTGCTTGGCGTAGACCGATCCGGCGATGCCGGCGGAAAAGACGACGGTCCCACGCGCCTGCAGGCGCACGAAGGCATCATGCCAATCCGGCAGGTCCGGCCCGACATTGGCGCCGGTGATCGTCACGAGCCGGCCGCCAGGCGCGAGCCTGTTCAAGGCGGAGGCGATATGGCGGAAGCCGGCGTCGGCAACGCGGCCCGAGACATTGGCCATGGCCGAGAATGGCGGGTTCATCAGCACGACCGAGGGAACGGCGGCAGGATTGAGACGGTCGTCGATCTGCGCGGCGTCGAAGCGGGTGACGGCAAGGGCCGGAAAGAGGGAGGCGAGGAGTTCGGCGCGCGTCTCGGCAAGTTCGTTGAGGATCAGCGAACCGCCAGCCGTCGAGGCCAGGATGGCGAGCAGGCCGGTGCCGGCGGAGGGCTCCAGCACGATGTCGTCCGGCGAGATGGCCGCAGCCGCCACGACGGCGAGGCCGAGCGGCACTGGCGTCGAGAATTGCTGGAGTGCTTGGCTCTCCTCCGAGCGACGGGTGTGCGTCGGCAGGAGCCCAGTGACTTTCGACAAGATGGAAAGGCGTGCTGTCGGAGAAGCGGTTTTACGGAAAAGCGCCCGTCCGTATTTACGGAGGAACAAGACGGTGGCGACCTCGCACGCCTCATAGGCGGCCTTCCAATCCCAAACGCCGGCGGAATCGGAGGCGCAGAATGCGGCCTCCATCGCCGCGCGCAGAGCTGCGGCATCGACATGTTCACCGCGCTCAAGATGGGGCAGCAGCAGGCCCGCCGCGGCGAAGATAGACGCGGACGCGTCGGTGTTCGGAGCAAGCGGAAGCGGCGCGGTGGCGGATACCGCCGCGGGTGGGGAAATCATGGTCATGGTGAGAACCTCAAGGAGAGCAGGGCAGGGTCGAGCCCGCGTGGCGCTCTCTCTCGACCGCGCCGGCTCAAACCCGTCCCGGCAGACCTCTTCCTCTCAGGACGCCAGCCGCGGCCAGCGTGAGAAAAGCGCCCCGACCGTGAGGCGGGGCGCTTTAGAGGGATCATTTTCAATGTCCGTCCACGATCTCGCTGGCGATAAGCGCGCGCGCTTTGCGGATCAGGTCATCGCCGCTCGTGTCGATGTGGCCGAAGAACCTGGCGCGTTCGCCGTGCGCGGTCCAATCGGCATAGGCGCAATATTCCTGAACATCAGATCGGAACGCCCTCATGTCGTTGGCCCAATGGGGCTTGGGCTCGATGACGACGGTGATGTCGCCCTTGGTTTCCTGCCAGGGCAGAGACCGCTCATGCGGCGGATGCTGGCGATCCGCCGCGAAGATGGCGTCGATGTCGGTCATGGCGCATCTCCCGTTTCGGGCCGCACGAAGCCTTCGGGATCGCCGGGATCGGGCGGCAGATAGGCGTCGTAGGGATTGCCGTCGGCGAGATGGCCGAAGGGCGTGAAGACGTAATCGCCGCTGTCCCGCCCCACGGCGCAGATGACGTAACGCGGGCTGCCCGTTACGGCGTCGAGGCACTCCATGAGGGCGAGGTTGCCGTCGCCCGCCGCCCGCAGCAGGGTCTCGAAATTGGTCCGGGCGAAGGAGGGGATGCTCATATCCGGCCTCCCTCATCGGAGAGCGTCTCGGCAAGCCAGCCATCGGTGTAGATCCAGTCCACAGTCTCGCCCGTGGCAAGATCGAGGACATGCGCACCGCCGCCGAAGCCATCGAGCAGGGGCTTCGAGCAGGTGTTGGCATATTGGAAGCCCCACCGGCCGGTCAGGCCGAACTCGGCGGCGCAGTGCTTCACGAACTGAATGAGGCGCTCGGGATCGCCGGTTACGTCATCGCGCATCCAGAGCTGCGTGCCGCCGTGCTCCGGCTGGATCGAGAGAAGGAAGCCTTCGGATGGCGGTTCCTCCGATACACCTTTCTCGGACAGGCGGTTGTAGAGGTCGAGCGCGCGGGCGGCGTTCTCGGGCGTACCAACGTCGAGCAGGCACGAAAAATGGGTGAGATAGTCGGCCATGACAGGCTCCTGAAACGAAAACGCCCGGCGCAACTGGCCGGGCTGATCGAAGATCGAGAGGGGAGGTGCGGGACGACCGGAGCCGACCCGCGCCCATGCGCTATTCGGCCGCGATGGCCTGCTGAGCTTCATCCTCCTCGTCGGAGAATTCCTCGTCCTCATCGAGGAAGGCCGGGAGCGCCTCGTCGCCTTCGCCGTCCGTGGGCTGCACGTCGTGATCGACCAGGCGCAGTAGCTCAGGCAGCCAGCCGGTTTCGGCCAGCAGGCGTTCGGCCTCCTTGGCCATGTCGCCCTTCTTCATGTGATCGATGAGCTGGGCGGCTCTGTCGCCTGCACCCTCGCGGACGGCCTCGAGGATGCGGGGCTTGGTCACACGGCCGAGATAGTTGCCCACGGTCGGACGCCAGCCCGCCGCCGCCATGTCGAGACCGGTGGCCCGCGCCAAGCGGTCGGCCTGTGCCAGACGCACATCCAGCGCATGCTGGCTGACGCCCGATCCGCTGTAAGGGTTCGGCCGCTCGAACAGCGCGTTCACGCCGAAGCTGACGCAATGGGCAAGCAGATCAAGGCGCGTGTTGTCGTCGAGATGAGTCAACCAGTCCCACAGCGCCTGCTCGTCGGCGGGAACATGCTCGCCCCAGCGTTCGTGCCGCTCGGCAACTTCGCGTGCGGGCGCGCTGTCTTTCAGCTCCTCCGACTGAGCGGAGAAAAAGATATGGCGGACGTTTGCCTCAAGGCAGCCGGTCGGCGCGGTATGCCGGAAGGTGTCGCTGACCAGCTTGTGCAGCAGCATGGTCATGGCGACATCGGGATGCTCCGCGACCGCATTGCGCAGTGCCAGCGTGCGATGCGCGGTCAGCTCGATGACGAGGCGCTCGGGCAGAGGCTTGATGTAGTCATCCTCGTCGTTCTCCGGCTCCGCGGCTTGGGCGCCGATGGTGATGACGGCGCGCTGAACGGCGGGCGTGGCGGAAGGGTCGATATCGCCATCCGTCTCCGTTGCATCGTCGCCTTCGGGTTCAGCCGGTCGCTCGTCTTCCGGGCGGACATAGCCGCGATCCACGGAAAGCGAGCCGTCGGCGTCGATACTGATGAAGACGCCGGCGATCGCGATGTCGACCGGATCGTAGATCGTCGGGCGCTGCTCGAAGACGTCGAGCGCCTGTTCGATCTCGCCGAGCCTCTGGTCGATCGCATCGGGCAGCTCGTCGGCCTCCGCATATTTGGCTTCGAGCCGGTCGTATTCGTCGCGCAGCGTTTCACGGGTGGCATGTTCCTCCTCGGTCAGATCGACCGTGGTGCCAGCCAGTTCGCGAAGCCCATGCTGGTGGCCGTAGGGAAAACTCAAGGCGGCCTCGACCCATTTCCAGCCTTCGCCCGCGATCGCGTCGGCGGTGGCCTTCAGCTTTTCGGCCACAAGACGGTCCAGTAAGGCGGGGTCTTGCAGCCAGCCGCCATCGTCGGACTGGAACAAGTCGCGGAGCACGATGCCGCCGGCCGCCGCGTAAGCCTCGACGCCGACGAACACGACCCGCTTGTCGGAGGCGCGCACCGTGGTCTCGGTGAGCATGCGACGGATCTGATATGGCTCCTTCTGCCAGCTATTGCGCACGCTCTCCCAGACCTGCTCCTGACGAGCATGGTCGTGCGACACGCTGAAGGCCATGAGCTGTTCGAGCGTCATGCCGTCTTCGGCATAGACGTCCAACAGAGTCGGCGAGACCGATACCAGGCGCAAGCGCTGCTTCACGACGTTGACGCCGACGAAGAAGGCGGCTGCGATGGCCTCCTCGGTCATGCCCTTGTCGCGCATGGCCTGGAAGGCTCGGAACTGATCGAGCGGATGAAGTGGAGCGCGCTCGATGTTCTCGGCGAGCGAAACCTCGTCGATGAGGATGCCGGCGTTTGCGGCCGATACGACGCACGGGACCGGCGTTGTCTTGTTGAGACGTTTCTGTTTGGCGAGCATTTCCAGCGCGCGGTAGCGGCGGCCGCCGGCAGGCACCTCGAACATGCCGGTTTCCTGACCCTCATCGTCGAGAACGGGACGCACGTGGATGCTCTGGATGAGCCCCCGGCGTGCGATCGACTCGGCGAGTTCTTCGATCGAGACGCCGGCCTTCACGCGCCGGACGTTGGACTGGCTCAGTACCAGCCTGTTGAAGGGGATGTCGCGCGAGGACGACAGGGTGATCTTCTGAACGGCGTTTGCCATCGACTTGACTCCGCGACGGGCGCCGAGAGCCTCTCTCTCGAAACCAAACCCGTCACGAAGCGAAGCGCCGCCCTCTCACTCTATGAGGGCAGCGCCATGGATGCGGTGAAACGGAAGGGCACTGAGACGCAAAGCCGGAGATACGGAAAACCGTACTTCCGGGTTCACGAGGATTAGGCGGCGCGGTCCAGCAGCTTCTTGGCCTTGCCCTCCAGTTCGAGCCGCGCGTCCTGGTGGGTCTTGTCGCGGGCGATGGCGGTGATGCCCGCGACGAAATCGAAAACCGACTCGGGCGGGCGGCCTTCCTCCGCTAGGACAGTCTCGATGATCTTGCCGGTCTCGGCCTTCGAGAAACCGCGCTTGCGCAGGAATTCCGTGCGGTCCTCGTCCGATCTCGCGACGATCCGTTCGCGTGCGGCCTTGATGCCGTTGACGAAGGGCATGGGCGAAGAGTTCGCGAAATTCAGCAGCGCGGGGGCGGCCTCGTGAGCGAAGCGCGAGGCGGCATATTTGCTGTGGCGGATCGTGATCTCCTCGAAATCCTCGACGCCCCACAAATTGCGATTCTGGCAGACCGCGCGAAGATAGAAGCTCGCCATGCCGAGCGTCTTCGCGCCGACCTCGGAATTCCAGCAATAGAAGCCGCGGAAGTAGAGGTCGGGCGAGCCATCGGGGAGCCGGCCGGCCTCGATGGGATTGAGATCGTCGACGAGGAAGAGGAACACGTCGCGGTCGGACGCATAGAGCGTCGTCGTGTCCTTCGTGATGTCGACGCGCGGATTGTAGACGCTGGTCGACCAATCCAGCACGCCGGGCACTTTCCAGCGCGTGTCGCCCGTGCCGTTGCCGGCGATC
Organism: Bradyrhizobium sp. USDA 4501; assembly: GCF_054062115.1. Taxonomy (NCBI): domain Bacteria; kingdom Pseudomonadati; phylum Pseudomonadota; class Alphaproteobacteria; order Hyphomicrobiales; family Nitrobacteraceae; genus Bradyrhizobium; species Bradyrhizobium sp. USDA 4501. Next base: position 9,413,491 of record NZ_JBSSEX010000001.1, on the reverse strand, counting down.
CGCTGCACTGCCTCGACCAGCTCGTGGTCATAGATGCGCCCGTAGTCGGGGCCGGTGACGGCGCGCAGATCGACCCGGCCGTTGTCCGTTTCGAGTGTCTTGATCTGCTCGGCTCGGTGCGAGGTCAGGCCGTATTGCAGGTTGATGCCTGCCAGCGCGGCGGGAAGCTGACGCAGATAGGCGGCAGGCGCGCCGACCTGGCTCGCGAGCTGGCCGAAGCTCCAGTGTGTCGGCGCGACCGGCGTGTCCGATCCGGGCAGGATCACGGACAGGCGTTCGGGATCGGTGCGGCTCGCCTCGACATGGATGAGCGCGGTCTCAACGACGCGGGTCCGGCTGCGTTCCGTCCGCGCGCGAACCGAATGGGCCAGCTCGGACAGGGACAGGTAACGTTCGTCGGCGGGGCGGGAGAACCACTCGGACGACACCCGCCCGATACGCTCGCCGCGGCTGACATCGACCTTGTATCCACCGCTCATGTCGCGGCGGGCATCGAGAACCTGCATATTCATGGGATCAAACTCCATGACGGGCGCCGAAAGCCTCTCTCTCGACACTCAACCCGTCATGGATCTCCGATCCCCCTCTCACTCTCGGGGGCGTTGCGGGGGCTCCCCGCAGAAGGGGGCGGTCGAGACCGCAGGGCTCGGACGCAGGGGAAGGCTTTCCCCTCAAAAGCCGCAGAGCCGCGAAGACGTAAATCAGGATCTCATTATGGACGCGCCATCTTGGGGGATCTCACAGACGGACAACCTTGAAGCCGTCGTCCGACCGGGGCTGGAGGAGCCCCAAGCCGCTATGGGTCGGCAGATTTGGACCTGTCCGAAATTTGTATACGTTTTTCGGACGGTTGCCTTGCCTTTTGTCCGAAAAAGAACTACAAATTTCGGACATGAACAGCGACGCGCCTGATCTGAAGACAGCCATCCTTGAGCGCATCCATGCGGACGCGCCGCGCAAGGTTTGGACGCCCAGCGATTTCGTTGATCTCGCCTCGCGGGACGCCGTCGATAAGGCGTTGCAGCGGCTGACGAAGGCCGAAACCCTCAGGCGGATCGATCGCGGGCTTTACGATCAACCTGGCTTCAACAAGCTCACCCAGAAACCCAACCCGCCTGATCCGCGCTCAGTCATCGACGCCGTCGGGCGACGTGACCAAACCCGGATGCTTGTCGATGGCATGACCGCCGCGAACGATCTGGGCCTGACTGACGCCGTCCCGGCCAAAATCGTAGTGCACACCGACGCTCGGCGCCGCGCGATCAAGCTCGGTAACGTGACGATCACCTTCCGGCCGACTGCGGCCAGCAAGCTATTCTGGGCCGGACGACCGGCGATGCGCGTCGTCCAAGCGCTTCACTGGCTGCGCGATCTCTTGGTCCGTGAAGGGGAGAGCGATCAGGTTCGGCGCAAGCTCGCCAAGCTTTTCGAAGATCCGGCGGCCGGGCCGCCCCTCAAAGCCGATCTCACTGCCGGCATGACGGCGCTTCCGACATGGATGTGGGTGTTTCTCAAGCCGCTCGTCGAACACGATGCCGGAGATCGTCGTCTGCACACGCACCATGAACGTGCTGCTGATGCTGCTGATGATCATCATGATCATCAGCCAGTATCGACAACGAAGGAGGGAGGGGGACGATGATCAGCATCAGCCTGCCGGCGTCCGTCCGACACGCAAACCGGTCCCCACACAGCAATTGCGAACCGCCAAGCGCGGTACAACCCGGGCGGCGAAGACATGAATCCGGCGTTCGATGAGGTTCTCGCGGCCGGGTCGGACGCGATGTTGAGTGCCTTCGACACGACTGCGCTACGCCTCGGCACGGCATCCCAGAATATCGAGAAAGACTTCTGGGTCTGCTGGACGCTGGATGCGCTGTTCCATGGCCTGAAAGAGGGAGGGCCCCGCCTCCTCTTCAAGGGCGGAACCTCGTTGTCCAAGGGGGGCGGTCTGATCAACCGCTTCTCCGAAGACATCGATGTCACGGTTTTTCGGGACGACATTGGCGAGCCGGCGACCATCGAGGAGCTCGACGCACTAAGCGGCAAGAAACGCCGGGCGCGCCTCGATGCGATCAAGGACGCCTGCCAAGCCTACATCAACGGCCCGCTACGCACTGAGTTGACCCTAATCCTACAGGCCCGGCTCCAGGCTGCCGGCCACGATGGCGGCGCGGCACGCGTGGAAGTCGACGACGCAGATCCCGACGGGCAGACGCTACTGATCTGGTATCCCGCGGCGACGCCGCGATCGGATTATGTCCGGGCGGCGATCAAGATCGAGTCGGGCGCAAAATCCGCCCTCGATCCGAACAGCGAAGTGCCTATCAAACCATATGTCGATGATGATCTGCCGGCGCTCGACCTGACCGTGCCGGCCGTTCGCACGGTCGATCCCGAACGCACCTTCTGGGACAAGGTTGTCATCCTCCACGGGCTGCGACGCTGGTTCGACAAGCGGGGCGAGCTGCGAGGAGGCGGTCAACGCGTTTCCCGCCACTATTATGACCTGCACCGGCTCGCTGCGACGGCAGTCGGCGCCGCCGCTATCGCTGACGCGGCGCTCGGTGCGGATTGCGTCGCGCACGCCCGGATGTTCTTCAACCGCCCGGACTTCGATCTCGCCAGCGCTGCGCCGGGTTCGTTCGCACTCGCCCCGCATGACGCGATGATCGAGCAGTTGCGCGTCGACTATAGGGCCATGCAGGGTATGATCTTCGGCGACCCTCCGGATTTCGAGGCGGTGCTCGACAGCATCGGCTCGCTCGAGACGCGTCTGAACGAGAAGGGCGATACGGGAAGTGGGGCGGCGTGATCAGTTGGAGGGAGCTGTCGACAGAGGGCAAAAGGCAGACGCGCACCGCGCGGGCGAGGCGATCGTAACCCCGCTGCGCAAAGAAAACTTCAAGATCAAGTCGGCTGACGTTGGCCTGATTGGCGCTCCATGAACCCGCAAGACGAAACGCCTGAATGTGGAACGCCCAATCCGGCTTCCTGGTGGGTTTGGTGCTGTTGGCTACGGCAGAGCGCTTCGGAGCACTTTGTTTACGGATGCGCTGCGCCAACCTCGCGCGAGCCCGGGTGGACAAAGGATGACTCACTCGAACTCGTGGGACTTGGCCAGCTTGAAATCCGGCAACGCACCCTGACCCAAGACGCCTTTGATACCTTTCAAGATCAGCTCAAGGCTGGTTCGATTACACTCGATCTCTTGGTCGGATATGGCGCGCCGCGTGCAACCGTAAAGGTGACCCGCGCCATTCTTCAGCGAGCGCTCGGGCACACCGCCGCGCGCGTCACAACGTACTACTCCCTTCCCGATATTGTGGGCTTGATCGAGAAGGCCGAGGGGGGACTTGAAAGGCTTTTATCGTTGCTTGAGCGCGAGCTTAACCTTCCGTTCAAGTCGTCCTACGCGGCGCGTCTCGGCAACTTCGAGATCTTCCATCTCAATCCGTGGCTGGACACACCGCAACCTTTTCTTGTCGAAGCCGCGTCGCCGCCCCCCAACCAAAAGGGGGCATCGTTCCAGGTCGACTGGTCTGGTCATGAAACCCTCGAAATCTGCCGTACCCCGGCTTTCGCGGATACGAGACATTTGGCCCACGTGACCGGTCGCGTGCATGGCGATGTGGTGATCAATCGATTGATCTTTCTCGAACCTGGTCAATTTCGGGTCCCGGTGGATTCACCGGAGTGGGTTGACCAGCTCGATTTTCAACTCTTCGACGAGACTGGCCAAACGCTGCTCCACTCCGAACAGAACACATACATTACCAGAATCGGTCTGGTCATGGCGCCGATAACGCGTCAGGTGACCATCCAGGATGACCTGAGCGGGCGAGCGGCCCAAAAAGGTCTCGGCAAGCAGGCTTCTACCGTTCACGTGCACACGTCGCATCGGTCAATGGTCGGCGGGCCAGCAGAAGGCTCCTGGCGCAAGTTCGCCGAAGATATGAACGATCTCGTCGCGGCCCAACTTCCCTCGCCGGGACAGGACAAGTGGTTTCCGAGGAGCATCGAGGGTGAGGTTGGCCTCATCGCGCATTTCAATCAGCTTCTCAACGGTGGCCAGATACGACGCGCCGTGCTCGTTGACCCCTGGTTTGGCGCCGACGCGCTTCGTGCATTCGCTCTGCGCCTTGCGAGTCAGGATGTCCATCTCACAATTGTTACGAGCTGGACGCGCCGTGACCCGGATACGGGCGTTCCTTTCGGTCCTGACCGGAGTGCGACCGCCGAGCTCGAAGCCGCGCTGCGCCAAATCGAGAGCTTTTTGAACCCCCGGCTAACAGTGATCAATATGGCGGATGGATCCGATCAGGCCTTCCACGATCGCTATTTGCTTCTGTATCCCCATGAAGGGGCGAGCAAAATCTATCTGTTGTCGAACAGCTTGAATCGCGCCGCGGGCAATTGGCCGTTTTGTATGAGCCTGCTGTCGGCCGATGCGGGCTTGGAGGTGCGGCGCTACATCGAGGGGCTTTGTGATGGCCAGGATATCGCCCGCGGCAAGTCTCTGGCGATCACATTCAAATGGCCGAACGATGCGGTTTAGCTTGCCGCCGTTGCGTGACATACCGACCGTGTGGCCAGCCTTGCGATGGTTGCTAGCGCATCGCGGCGGGCCGACGTCAGATCGGGACCTTCTCGTCAAGGCGCGCCTTTGCGGCCTCTTGATCGCTGACGGCAGCGTTAGTTGGAACGTGAATGGCCCGCTCGCTGCGCGTCTCGCGAGATCGGCGCTCAATCGACTGCCCCGTGATCCCGTGCAACTCGGGAGAGTTCTTCACGGTGTCGGTGAAATGAACGCGCGCACGAGCGCCGAACTTCTGGCGCCGCTCGCCAGACATCTCGGCTCGCGTCGACCAAGCATATCATTCTTCAAAGTGCTCTCAGCAGCTGCAGAATGTGAAGCCAAGGTCAATGGAAAGCTCTCCCTCGACGCGGTTGACCTTGCGCAATGGATTTCGGGAGCGCCCCTGAACTGGTCCACTTTCGATCTGGCTGTGCAGCGCATCGGCCATCCAGACATCGGAATCAGCCCTGGGCGATATGGCTTGAGCTTCGTTGCCAGGATTGTCACGGCAATCGAACCACGGGCGATCGATCGCTGGATCGCTGGCCACCGAAACCGCCTGCGCGTGGCCACCATCGCAACCGCCGCGCTCTCGTCCATATACGATGCCGACGTGCTCGGTCGCGCGAACTTGCTCCTTAAGAGCGCCATTCCGTCCCTGAAATGTCTGGCTGCCGCCCACCACGTCTGTCCAGTATTCCCAGAACCGTCGCTGGAAAGGCTTCGCGACTGCCACAAGTGTCTGGTCGCGAACGGCATCGAACCGGGCGACGCAACATGGATGGTGGCTTACCGGATCAAGCATGCGATCCACGGCCGGTACTGGGCCGAGCATCAGATTGACGAAACCCGCGCGCGGCTGCGCTATCTGGATTCAAACCCCGAGGCGGCGGCGGGCGGACAACATAATTTCGATGCCGAAGTGAACATGCTCCGGAATCAAATAGACAATGCTTCGGAGCGTTTATCGAAGCTCGCATCAGACCTCGAAGCTATGCTTGTCGATCTGGCGGCCGATTGGCCGTCTGACGGACTCTCTGACGACCAAATGCTGGCGCTTGAATACAATTTCGTCTCGACGCCAGAGATCAGGTACCGCCTGGCAGCGAAATTGCCGTCCGGACCTAATCGAGCCTGGCTCCTGAAAAGAAACATCGATCAGCTTCGTGAATTTGTCGGCCTCGAGAAAGAGCCGACCCGGATTCTTGATGTCTACTTCAACGCGGACGACAAGCGCTCCGAGATCATCGCGCCATGGGCGGCGCAGTCCCTGATTCTATTTTACGCGGACGACGGCCGCGGCATAGGAAAGCGAACGAGCGATCTTGTCGCGGGTATCTCGAGCGCGTTTGAGGCGCTTGCCGCCGAACCTTACGCTGCCGTCCGAAAACCGGACCGCTGGCAATCGGCGTTCGGGCGGGCGGCATTCGCATATATCTTTGCGCTGCTTGTGGTCTCCCTCATGCCCGAGGCACGCCGGGCCGAAGTGGAGAAGCTGAATGAGCTTGCATTCGATCATGTCGTCAAGCTGCTGTGCGCCGGATATCCCGACGTCCGTTCTTCGCAACTCCTGCTTAAACTGACGGCACGCGCCGTGCTGCAGATGGACTATTTTGCAAACGGCGATGCACGCCGCAGCCAGTGGTTTGAAACCATGGAGATGCCGCCCTTTGCTCGGGCGCTAGCCCTTTGGTCGTCGCCGGCACTCGTGGAGGAGCGCAAGACGTTGGCCTTTGAGCTGTTACGGCACGTCTCAGAGCTGCCTCTCTCGCGCGGTGCACGCGACCTCCAGATGGCGTGCATGCTGACCTTGCTGGATCTCGCAATCGCGCGCTGCATCACCAACAACAAACCCGATCTTGTTGACGAACTCGTCGCAGCATGGTCGGAAAATTACCGGAACTGGCTGCCGGTCACAGAGCGCTGGGCCACTGCCGCGCAGTTGATGGCAGCCGCGGTCGACCGAGACGGGCCAGAGCGCCGTACCGTTCTCGCCGAACCAACTTTCGCAAACACGCATTGCCGTCGTCTCATCGAGCAGCCAGGCGCCGCAAGAACCCGGAGGGAGCCGGCCGAACAGGGGGCCGCGACGTGATGAGAATGGTCTCCACCTCGAAGTCAGCCATCGCGGGACGACCCGGTTGGCCGCTTGAGATGGATGTGTTTGGGTAGATCAGCGCTGGCCAGCGCCTGCCCGACGCTGTCGTTGCTGATGTCGGCAATCTGGCTCAGGCCATCGAGCAGGCCGAGCGCCTGCAGGACGCCGGCATAGATTCCGATGCTGACGTTGGTGTTCCCGGCTTCGACCCTTTGCAACGTCGAGCGAGATGTGAAGGCGCGTTCGGCCACAACCGCCATCGGCAGCCGGCGGCGGCGACGGGCATCGTGGATGTCCGACCCGAGCTTGCGCAGTGCCCGCCGTGCGGCGGCGGGAGGGATATGGGGTGTCGGCATTTGCCACCTTCGCGCTACAGATCGAGCAAATATGTAGCGCGAAGGTTACAATTTTCCGCCCCGAGTAATCAGCCCATCAGGGGAGGGTAAGGTTTAATCTTATTGTCGGGGCCGCTTCGAAGCTTGAACCCTTCGTCGACGATGGCCTGGAGGAAGCGTCGGTCGGTTCCGTGGAAGAACACCTCCGGATCCCGCTCGATCTCGTCAGGAAAGATCCGATAGCCGGTGTGGTCGCCGGGGCAGCCGAACGGGTATTGCCGGATCTCAGCCAGGATAGGTCGGGCGGTGGATTTAATCTGTCAATGAAAGCTGCTTTCTGATCGGGTTGTGCGCGCCCCTAGTGGGTGGGGTGCGCAGTTATTTAGCTTCCACCTCATTCTTGGCCGCCGGAGGCAAGAACTCGAGCGAGAGCCGGAATCGGGTCCGGTTCCGGACCGCTAAAGTTTTAGGCATTTCATATATCTAGCGGTTCGAAAAATATTGCTACCACATCTTGCATGGCGGTCTTGCCATCATATGTAGAAAAACAGGGGTGTTGGCACCGCGGGTTGCCGTGGCGACATCAAAAATTATTTCGATAATCCAGTGGCTTAAAGATGGTTTTTGAGACAGAGGATTTCATCAAGGCAAGCCGCGCAGCCAGTTGCGGCCTCGCTGCGGGGGCACGCGGTGAGCGGCGCAGCGGCTGATATTATCGAAGCGCCTCCGGAGCCCGCGCCATCTGCGGGCTCCTGTCGCATTGGTCTGGCGCTATCCGGCGGCGGCATCCGCGCCGCTGTCTTCCATCTCGGCGTTCTGCGGCGCCTCGCCAGCGAACGACTGCTGGAGAACGTCTCGGTCGCTTCGACCGTATCTGGGGGCAGCCTCGTCACCGCGGCGATCATCTCCCAAACCGGCATGAAGTGGCCGACGTCGGACGAATATCTCCACTCGGTTTATCCGCAGCTGCGACGGCGGATCACCGCCGCCGATCTTTTCAGCCTCAAGTCGATCGGATGGGCCGGCCTTGCCGAGTTCAATCTCGGTCTCGTCCGGAGCCGGGCAGCGGTCCTGGCGACCATGCTCGAGCGAGTCTGGGGCGTCGCGGGGCGTCTCGCCGATCTTCCGGATGCGCCGGAGTGGCTGATCAATGCGACCTGCATCGACACCGGCAAGAACTGGCGCTTCTCCAAGCGTGAGATGGGCGACTGGACGTTCGGGCGGCACTACGCGCCCGATGTCCCAATTTCGATCGCTGCCGCCGCCTCGGCGGCCGTGCCGTACGCGATCGGAGCGATGTCACTGGCGTTGCCGGCTACCGGCTGGTGGGAGACCGATCCGGCATCCCGCGGGCAGCTGCGCATGAAGACGCCGTCGACGACCCGGGTACGACTCTGGGACGGCGGCGCTTATGACAACATGGGGCTCGAGGCGGTGACCAAGCCCGGGCGCGGACTGCGCTCCTGCGACTTCCTGATCTGCAGCGACGCCTCTGGCCCGCTGCGACCGCCGGGTGGCTCTCCCATCGCGGCCCTGCTGCGCGGCGGACTGTCGAGCCCACGCCTCTTCGACGTCGCCGGTGACCAGATCCGAGCGCTGCGCAGCAGGATGCTGATCGCGGATATCGCGAACGGGACAGTCGACGGGGTCCTCCTGCGCATGGGCAATTCGGTGCGCGCGATCGATGTCAAAAGCGGAACGGCCAGGCCCGCGGCCTTCTACGACTCCTTCCAGTCCGACGACCAGGCTGAGCTCGCGCTCCGGCATCCAACGGATCTCAAGGCGCCGTCGGAAGCCCAGTTCGACATGCTCGCACGCCATGGATTCGAGATCGCCGACGCTACGCTGACGACGTACGTGCCGGCCCGTTTTCCGCGGTCGTCGTCATGGGGAGATCTCGCATGAGAAGCATCCGCACGCGGTTTCGCGCCTATCATCTTGGCACTTCCGGTTCGTCATTCTCCTACTTCGTGGATGGGCGCTTCACGATGATCGAGGGCCGGCTCACCGACGACAGCCGGCGCGTCAGGTCGAGAGCGAGATGGAAATCTGCGGCGTCGACGAGGCGGCCGGCCTCCACATCACCAGTTGGGATTCCGACCACTGCAACAAGTACGAATTGCCGGAGTTGCTGAACCTAATCCGCCCGCGCCGCATCGAGTGTCCCGGCTACAACCCGATCAAGGACTACGGTCACGGCGAGGACTGCCTCGCGACGATCGCCGAGTACCGTGCGAGGCGTCGCAACACCGGGTTTGTGCCCATCATCAGGCATATCACTCCGACCTACATCCAAGGCCTGGACCACGCGTCCGCGCTCGCCTTCAACGACATGTTTTACAACCCGTACCATATCGTGGAGAACGCCAACGACAACTCGACCGTGAAGCTCTTCCGCGAGGGAAGCTTCAACGTCCTGAGCCTCGGCGACGTTGAGGATTCGCTGATCGGCGCGAGGCTCCGCAGGTGCCGCATCCTCACCAGCGAAACCGACGTCATGATCCTCGCGCACCATGGTGCGGACAACGGCTTCACGACCAAGAAATTCCTGAGGCACGTCGATCCGGCGGTGGCGATCTGCTCGTCCAACTACGACAACATGTACGACCATCCCCGACAGGAGATCCGCGATCTGCTCTACGAAGAGGGCATCGATCTCAAGACGACCAAGACTGGCGACGTGATCATCCATTCCATCGGTGACCACACGGGAGCCTACGAAGTCGTCAACCTGAAGGCCAAGTCGACGGAGGTTTCGTCCAGGCTCACATTCGTCTCGAAGAAGGCTCACATTCTCGACGCCAACGCCGACTCGCTACGCCAGCGGTACGGCGTGCGGCGGCGCTACCCGCGCTAGGCGCGCCACGGAGGCACCCGTGAAACGGCTCGCGATATATCTCGACGGCACCTGGAATACGCTGAACAACAACACCAACGTCTGGCGCTTGAAGAGTCTGACGGCAGAGAGCGCCGATCAGCGCGTCTACTATAGCCAGGGCGTCGGTACGCAGCGCGGCGAGGCTGGCGCGCGGCGGCATCACCGGCTGGGGCATCGACGACGAGATCATCGAGGCCTACACTTGGCTGATCCAGAACTTCGATGAAGGGGATGAGATCTTCGTCTTTGGCTTCAGCCGCGGAGCATACACGGCCCGTAGCCTGTCGGGACTCATTTGCAAGTGCGGCGTCCTCAAACTGGGCGCGCCGTTGTCGATCGAGCAGCTCTACGCGCGGTACCGCATCTACGACGCGCCCACGATTAGGTCGCTACTGGGCAAGCCGCTGCCGAAGGACGCCTCCATCGAGGAACAGTGGCTGACCCGGTATTCGCGGCCGACCAAGGTCAAGATGATCGGCGTCTGGGACACCGTCGGCTCACTGGGACTTCCTCTAGGAAGCGCAGCGGCGAAGGTCCACAAGTACAAGTTCCTCGACACGCATCTCCGGCTGGATAACGAAAACGCTTTTCACGCACTCGCCTTGGACGAACACCGAAAGAACTTCGAGCCGACTTTCTGGACCCGGACGATAAGGACCGGGCAGGCGGCCCCTCCGGATCGTCCGCTTGATCATGTGGAGCAGCGCTGGTTCGTCGGAGCTCACGCCAACGTCGGCGGCGGATACGCGAGCGACCCGTTGGCGCAGCGCCCGTTGAAATGGCTTATGGACAAAGCCGCCGGCCTCGGCCTCGCCTTCCGAGATCAGGTCGTCATCGACACGGCGCAGGTCGTGCCACCCGTTACTGACTCCTATGGCGAGTTCGCGCACGGCTTCTATCGCTTTTTTTCGCGACCGTTCTACCGTCCCGTCGGCCTGCCGCCCGACCAAGGAACGCAGGCCACGACGGGCAGGATCAACGAGACCGTCGACGCATCGGTGTTTGAGCGTTGGCGCGCAGACGAGACCTATCGTCCGGCAAACCTCCTCGAATGGGCGAAAGGGAAGGGCGTAGATCCCGCCAAACTCAGCAGTGCGGTTCGCGCCACCGATCCCAAAGTCAGCATACCGTAAGCGAGTCCAATCGAGCCGAGGGTCAACCATGCGATTCCGCAATTTGGAAAAGTACAAGACGGGTGGCTCAGGCAATAACCTGACCCTTGAAATTCCACTCCCGAAGACGCCGGACGGGCGCGTTTACCGTTATTCGCCCAACGAAAACGCCCATCCGCGTCTTTTTCTTCTGGGCGATCGCGTGCCGGAGTTCATCCTGCCAGAGGCCTTGACGACGCGCATGACACACCCGCCGGGCACCCCGGGGACCGTCTGTCCGTATAGCGGGACCTTGGACGACGACCAGAATTTCACTCATCCGGATGACGTCGCCGCCGCCAAGGAAATTGTCGCCCACGCTTTTCACGCCGACGCCGCGGCGGCAATTCACGGCATGTTCGATGACCTCGCCCGGAAAAACTCCGGCAACAAATTCGTTAAGATAGAGGCGGGACCGCGACCGTCACCCAAACCAGCGCCGCGGTTTGCTCGAAGCGATCTTCTCCGCGAACTGGTGTGTGACGAATGCGGCCGCGACTACGGGGTTTACGCGATCTCGTTGTTCTGTCCGGATTGCGGAGCGCCGAATATTCACTTGCACTTTGCCCGAGAGGCCGAACTCGTTCGGGAACAAGTCGAACTTGCAGGGAAGCTCGGTCCGGAACGGCAGGAACTTGCCTATCGCATGATGGGCAACGCGCACGAAGACGTCCTCACTGCGTTCGAAGCGACCCTGAAGACAGTCTACCTGCACAAGGCGACGACGCGCGAACCCGCTGCCGCCGATACAAAGTCGGTCGGCAACGCCTTCCAAAGTATCGATCGGGGACGAAAGCACTTCGGAGAATTTGATTTCGATCCATTCGGAAGCTTAACGCCCGAAGCCCTTGCCGTCTTGACGTTGAACATTCAGAAGCGCCACGTAATCGGACACAATCTGGGTGTGGCCGATGCAAAGTTCGCCGAACATGCCGGGGAGGCTCGGCTCGGCGAAACAGTGCCGCTGGTCGGCGATGACATCCTGCAATTTGCCGCGATCTGCCAATTGGTGATCGACAATATCGACGCATGGCTTGCTGGAGGAGAGGCGCCGCCGATGGCGAGGGATAGGGCGATCGGTCGGCTGGTTGCGCCGCGGTCAAAAGCAAAGGTCAGCTTGAAGATCGGTGAGCTTGGGCCCTTGGCGGTCCGCATTGGATTGTGGGTATCCGAACAGTCCGAGAAAGGTTTCGACTGCTTCGTTCCCGAGCAGGACCTGATTGAGGCCTTCCCCGAATCCAGCATCGACGAATTGGCCTTCGCCATCGCCGAGCTCGAAAGCGACGGCTATTTCAGGACGTCTTCATTCATCTCGAGTCGGCTACCGCGCATGTTCACGACCGCGGACCTCTTCATCACCTTCGACCCACATACGGGAAAAAGCTATCCCGAAGCGGATGTAGTTGCTCTGGTCGATCTCGCGCTGGGAAAATCCGGGACGGCGACCGTCGGGCCGGAAGAACTACATCAAGCGACGGGCTGGCCGCTTCGCCGTTTCAACCCGCCGTTCGCGTACCTGGTGTCGCAGATCGACGATCGGCGCGTTCTGCAGGGTGGCACTGACGACTATCCGTCCCGCGGTTTTCTGATGATGGACAGCGATCGGGTCGCGCTACACCGTTTTGCGGCTCGCCTGCGCAGGTGAAGGGGGAAACCATTGCGAATGGCGTTGTCAAGCCGAAGAAGCTGCGTCGCTAATCATTGTCCGCAGCAGCAATGTGACTGCTTTCCAGCGCGGATTCGATCCGGCCATGCCAAGTGTGAGCGATGGCGGCGACCTTCTCGTTGTGCGCCTTAATAGTCGGCAGATTGATGGTCGACCATTCCTTGAGGTGCTGATCGCCTTTGATGTTCTCGGGATATCTAAAAGTCTGGCCGTTGCTTTGATCAACCTCGTCGATGCAGGCAACGACTTTCTCAAAATAGGCGACGTCTTCCTCCGTGGTTTCGATACGCCCGAGGAGGCTTTTCGCCGCAATCCAGTTCTTCCCAAGGGTGTGACTTGATTTGAAACGATGGCCTGTCCCCTTAGCCTTCGAGAGATCGGTAATGACGTATTTGATGTATAGCTCGATGGCGTGGCGGAAGTTGAAACAAATCGGATACACGATGAGGTCGATGTAATTCCCATCGTCTTGCACGTGCGTCAGGAGGGTCTTGGTCGAGTCGAAATATCCTTTGGCGTAGTCGTAAAGGTCGTATGGACCACCGTTGTTGCCAACGCACGCGTTCAACTGGTCTCCATCGATGTGTTTGAAAACGTCGTTCTGCTTAAATGGCTCTTTCATGTCGAAACACCGTCGGTTGGAGTTTTCATCTAGGTCACCATTTTGTGCGATAATTTTTCGCGGTGAGCATTCCTGCCCGGCGATTGTCTATTGCGACATAGCCGAATGGGAAGGGGCGCGAACTGAGCCTGACAACACCGAGGGGAGCTAGCGCATGAATCGTTCGCAATGCATCGCCTTTTGAGGTGCGTCGATCTATGATGGAGATGTTGCTGACACTTTCTCTCTCGGGAGGCGCTGACCATCTCAAGAAGCGTGCTCGGCGATAGATGGCGAAATGTTTGAGTTTGCGTCGAAGCCAAAAAACTCAATGATTTCAAAATCCGCTTTTTTTGACGGTCCTCGTGACGGTATTTGGTCTTTCATAAATATTTTTTCGCTTCATTTCTCAACGGCTTAGCACGTTCGTTGATAATAGAGTGGGAGTAGTGGGAACGGCTCCTACCGCGTGGTTTGGCGTAGGTTTGGGTGAGGCAGTTCTCCGCTTCCTTTCATCGCCGGGCACTCTTCAAAGTTGTTACTTCCACTTAACCTGATCGGGGCCAGACTTTCATCCTGCTTTCGCTAGGTGAGTACTGTGGCGCATTGCAGCGTGCAGAAAGGTCGGAGCTTGTTGGGCGAAGGCAGCCCTTGGCGCAAAGCGGACGTTCGGCCGGTCCCGCATGTCTTAGAAGGGCCAAGAGCAGGCCCAGGCGTCCCTTCGATCACCGGAAGATCCGCCCGCCAAACGCGATCGCCTTCATGCTTCGCTGCCGTTCGCGTGGGCGAAAATGCGCGATTTGCTCAAGCGCTGTGCACTGCAAGCCTGCAAATCGATCACCCAAACGATTGATTTCAATATGCATTCCTGCACGATTGATTGCACATCTCGCCATTTTCTTTCTCGTCCCTGAAGCCAACACTTCTCGTGCTCACGGCGGAAAGCGCACAGCAAAACGCGGAGGCCACGAGGATGTTGATGCAACGGATCACCAGGGCGATCTCGAGTCCAAAGACGAAGCGCGCGATCGAACTCGCGATCGGGCCGCTGCTGCTGTTCGCGTTCTGGTGGATCGCCTTCAAGGGGCAGCTGGTCAACAAGGACCTGCTGCCGTCGCCGGTCGGCACGCTGCGCGACACCGCGGCAAGCATCGCGGCCGGAAAGATGACCGGCGATTTCGTCCACACCATCGCGCGCGTTGGCTATTCGACCCTGATCGCCGTTGCGGCCGGTGTTCCCATCGGGATCGTGCTTGGCGCCAAAGCCGCGATCTATCGCTCGGTCGAATTCCTGGTCGACTTCTTTCGCTCCACGCCGGCAACCGCGATGTTTCCGCTGTTCCTGCTGCTCTTCGGCCTCGGCGATTTCGCCAAGATCGCAGTTGCCGCTTTCGCCGCCTGGCTGGTCATCGTCTTCAACGTCGCCTACGGCGTGATGAATGCTCGCCAGACCCGCATCCTGGCAGCGCGCTCGATGGGCGCCTCGTCGCTCCGCATCTTCAAGGACGTCATCTTCTACGAAACCTTGCCCCAGACTTTCATCGGCCTGCGAACCGCCGTGTCGCTTGCGCTGGTGGTGATCATCGTCGCCGAGATGTTCATCGGCGCGACTGACGGCATCGGCCACCGCATCATCGACGCGCAGATCTCCTACTCGCTCACCGACATGTACGGCTCCATCCTAATCGCAGGTGCGATGGGATACGGGCTCAACCTCATGCTTCTGATGATCGAACGTTCGCTCATTCACTGGTCCGGCAGATAGCCAGCACAATCCAAACGAAGAGGCCACCATGCAGATGAAGAGATTTCTCGCGGCATTCGCAGCTTCCACGGTCCTGTTTGGCGCGACCGGCGCACATGCGGCCTGCGAGAAGACCGAGAAGGTGACGGCAGTCTGGCTGCCGATCATGCAAACCACGGCCTATTATGTCGCTCTCGAAGAGAAGCTGTTCGAAAAGGCCTGCATCGACATCGTTTCCACCAAGATGGAAGCGCCAAACCAGATCATCGACGCGTTGATCGCGGAACGAGCCGATTTTGGCCCTCCGGGCGCGGCGGCCGGCATCGCCATGCTCGCGGAGGCTAAGTTTCCCGGCAAGCTGAAGGTATTCGGCCTGCAAGGTGGAGGGATCGCGGTTGATCGCATCAATGACGGCCTGATCGTCAAGCTGGACAGCCCAATCAAGAGCTTTGCCGACCTGAAGGGCAAGTCGCTTGGCCACGTCCCGGGTATTCAGTGGCGCACCATCTCCCGTTACATGGTTCGTTCGGCGGGCCTCGATCCTGATACCGACGTCAAGCTGGTCGACCTCGCAGTCGCCATGCAGGTGCCTGCCATCGTCGGTGGGACGGTCGATGCGACGCTGTCGCTCGAGCCGGTCGGATCGATCGCGGTCGCCTCGGGCAAGGCCTACCGCGCCATGACCAATCCGGTCGCGCGCGTGATCGCCGATCCCTTTTATTCCGGGGCGTCGCTGATCACCACGAAGTTCCTGAAAGAGCGGCCCGAGGTGGCGCGCAAGGTCGTCGCAGTCATCGACGAGGCGACCGATCTCGTGAACGCTAATTTCGCGAAGTACAAGCCGATCCTCACCAAGTACACGCCCACCAAGGAGGATCAACTCGAATTCCTGGCCCAGCCCTATCTGCGCGGCTTCAAGGACCTGAACGAGACCGACATGAAGTCGTACCAGGCGCTGGTCGACGTCTTCATCAAGGAAGGCGTGGTAACGGGTCCGATCAACGTCAAGGACAAGATCCTCGCCAAGTCCGATCTCGGAAACTAAGTGGACAATCCGATGGGGAACGTGACCGCGATCCGCACCACAGACTGGCCCGTCACCGACAACATGTCCCACGACCCGTCGCCCAAGCCGCGGCAGGCCCACGTCACCATTCGCGGGCTGAGCAAGCGATTCCAGGGCACGACGATCTATGACGACTTCTCGATCGACCTGCCGATGGGAAAGTTCATCTCGGTGTTCGGCCCGAACGGTTGCGGCAAGAGCACTTTCATCAACATGATCTCCGGCCTGATGCCGATGGATGCAGGTGAAGTGCTCTACGACGGCCAGACCATTCGCGACACCGGGATATCTTACGTTTTCCAGAATTACAGGGAGGCGCTGTTTCCCTGGATGCGCGCCATCGACAACATCCGCTATCCCCTGAAGGTCATGGGGGTGGATCGCAAGGAGCGCCACCGGCGCGTCGAGAAGCTGCTTGCCGATTTCGACGTGCCGTTCGACCTCAACGCCTATCCCTACACGTTGTCCGGAGGCCAGCAGCAGACGGTTTCGATCTTACGCGCGCTGGTGACCGAACCCGAGGTGCTGTTCCTCGACGAGCCCTTCTCTGCGCTGGATTACGAGATGACGCTGTTTATGCGCGAGCGGCTCCAGCACATCTTCATGAAGCTAAGGACGACGATGCTGCTCGTGTCGCACGATCTAGAGGAGGCCATACAGCTCGCCGATCAGGTCGTGCTGCTGACGCGCCGGCCGACCCGGGTGGCGGAAATCGTTCCGGTGGATCTGCCTTGGCCGCGTGACCTCGACGTCACGACGGGCGAGGAGTTCATCAACCTGAAGCGCCATTGCCTCGACCGCTTCTGGCGGGAAGTCAAGCGAGACTGATCCGATCAACCTTCAAAAGATGGAGACCAACATGACGAAGCGCTGTTTCCGCGCTGCCGCCGTCCAGACGCTCGCCCGTTTGGGGGATTTTGACCACAACATCGCGCTGGCGACTCAATATGTCGAGGACGCGGTGAGACAGGGAGCCGAGCTGGTCGTGTTCCCCGAGTGCATGGACACCGGCTACCTCTTCGACTCCGCCGAGCACTGCCGCGAACTTGCCGAAACGATGAAGGATGGGCCGTTCGTGACGGCGCTCGCCGCGCTCGCCCGGAAGCACCGCATCTACGTCGCCAGCGGTGTGACCGAGTGGGACCCGGACAAGGAGAAGATCTTCAACACCGGCATCATGTTCGGCCGCGACGGGGAAACAGTCTGCCATTACCACAAGCAGTTTCTCGCGACGCATGATCAGAACTGGTTTGCGTTCGGCGAGCGCGGCTGCCCCGTGGTGGAGACGGACCTCGGGAAGATCGGCCTCTTGATCTGCTTTGACGGCCGCATTCCCGAAATCTTCCGCGCGATGGCGATGCAGGGCGCGGAGGTGATCGTCGACATGGCGAATTTCTTCGCCATGGACCAGGCTGACATGTGGGGACCGGCCCGCAGCTATGAGAACGGCCTGTGGCTCGTGGCCGCCACCAAGGCGGGCTATGAGCGGTCGATCTACTATCCCGGCGGCAGCATGATCGTCGACCCCAAAGGACGCGTGCTGTCGAAGGTGCCCCACGATACCCACGGCATGGCCATCGCCGATGTCGATCTGGATGCCGCCCACGAGAAGTCGATCTACGCGGCGAACGACAAGATCGCCGATCGCCGTCCCGAGACTTACGGGTTGATGGCGCTGCCGTATGAGAAGACGCCCGTCTACCGGATCGCCGAGAAGCCGCTGATCCCTGCCAAGTCTGTGGCGAAGGTAGCCGCCGTGCAGATGCATGTGATGAAGGACTGTCCGGCCGATGACGTGTTCGACATGGTGGATCACGCCGCCAAGCTCGGCATCAAGGTTCTTGCGCTGCCGGAATATGCATTCTGTCGCTCCGCTATTCCCGACGCGGTGGAGGCCGCCGCACTGGCCGATCAGACGACGGCTCTGCTGGCGAAAGCGTCCGCGATCTCGTCTCGCTACCAATGCCTGATTGCGCTTCCGACGGTCGAGCTTGCCGCAGCCGGACTGTACGTCACGACGTTCCTCATCGGCCCTGATGGGAAGGAAGCCGGCAAATATCGCAAGACACATCTGACCGCCGAAGAGCGGAAATGGGCCAAGGCGGGCGACGAATATCCGGTGTTCGAGACGCCCTTCGGTCGGATCGGCGTCATGTCCGGCTACGACGCCGTATTCCCCGAGGTCTCGCGCTGCCTCGGCATTGCGGCCGCGGACATTATCCTGTGGCCGGCCTCGCTGCGCGAGCCGTTCGAACGCGAGTTGCTGGCCATTCCAAGGGCCGAGGACAATCGCGTGGCGGTGATATTGGCAAACCGAGTCGATTCGCCCTATCCCGGCGGCAGCCTCGTGATCCCACCGACAGGTTTTCCGCTCTGGGACATCAATGTCGTCGCGCCGCGTAGCCTCAAGCTCGGTGCCGTCATGCCCAAGCACATCGATCTGGCAGTCTGCCGGCAGAAACTGATGATCCCCAAGGTCGATATGTTCGCCAATCGGCTCGTCGAGACCTACGCTCCGATCATCGCCGCGTGACGATTGCCGGGCCAGCCGATATGCCCGAAAATGGCGAGCGTTAGATGCCGAAGCTCGCGAACGGGCATATCAGGACGGCCGAGGTGGCAAAGGCTGCGCGAACGCTGCGTTACAATTGGGACGACGTCATCTTCTTCCTGGAAGTGGCGCGAACCCGAAATCTCATTCGCGCGGGCCAGAAGTTGAAGGTCGACCACACCACGGTGAGCCGGCGCGTGAGGGAGCTCGAACGCAGCCTCAACACCACATTGTTCAAGCGCAGCAAGGCAGGCTTCGCCCTCACCGAAGCAGGTCTGCGGCTGCTCCAGTTTGCCGAAGGCATGGAGAACAACGCCAACGCGATCATCGAGGCCGTGGTGGGGTCCGAAAAGGCGGACGCCGCTGGAGCGGTGCGGATTGCTGCCATGGAGGGCATCGGCAGCATGTACCTGACGACCTGCATGGCCGCCTTCAGCAAGGCCTGGCCCTCGATTCAGGTCGAATTGATTACCGATACACGGCTTCTCGACATGACGCGCCGCGAGGCCGACATCTTCATCAGCTTTTTCAGACCAAAGGGAAGACGGCTCTCGGTCAAGAAGATTGGCGAATTCAGGATCTTTCTCTACGCCTCCAGTGCCTATTTGCAGCGCGCGGGCACGCCGTCTGCCCTGAAGGATCTCGACAACCACGACTTCATCGATTTCATCGACGAGCACATACAGCTCAAGGAGAACCGGTGGCTCTCCGACATCCTGCGGCCGGCTCATGTCGTGTTCCGCAGTACCAGCCTGGTCTCCCAGTACGTGGCCGCATCGAACGGGCTCGGCATCGCCATGTTGCCGTCCTATGTGGCAGCCCACAACAAGGACCTGCACCCAATCCTACCCAGCTACTTCTCCGTCCGCGACATCTGGCTATCCGTCCATGAGGATCTGCTGCACATCGCCCGCATCAAGGCGGTCATAAGCTTCCTCGAGAAGCGCGTCGCCGCAGATGCCGACCATTTGATGTCAGCAAAGCATCCCGCTAAGGGCTGACCTCGGTCGGCCTTGATTGCGAAGCGGACCTGCATGGCCGACGCACAGCAGTGGGGGAGCGGCGCCGGGACCAAAGGTGTGTTCCTGACCTCTGACGGTATCTGAAGCTCTGTGCCAGTGCGAGCAGTGTCAGTCTTGGCACCGCACGCGGCGCGCCATCCGGTCGATTGACTCCGATAGGTAGTGGGAATTTGCGCTTGCAAATCAACGACGAAGCGTCGTCCGATATGATTGAGTGGGAGTAGCGCGGGCTGTTATGCGCAATCTAGCCTAGTCTTGGTCGGTTGCCCCCTAGCGTTAGGCTCTGACTGAAGCCGTGAGCTTGACTTAATGCCGGTCGAGTCAGGAATCCACCGCACTTAGGCTGGCGCAGTACTGCAGCGTGCTTACTCGTACAGAAGGGCTGGGCATCCAAAGCTCCAGTTCCGAGCATCTGCAGGTCCAGTGCAAAGCAGACAGACTGTTTGCAGATTATCCACTCCTCCAAACTCGAATGACTAGCGCTCTGGATAATCTGCCGATTTGCTGCGCTCCATCCAAAGCTAGCGTTAGCTACGAAATGGCTCACGTCCGACGGTTTGCACGATCTCGATCGGCTACGATTCTCAAAGCAGACGTTGTGGCACCCGAAGCCAGTCGGCAACGGGCCAGTAGCGGGCTTTCCTAGCGCGGTCGTCTAACACAGAAAGCGGCGGCGCCGCCGCTCGACCGGTTCGGCACCGGAAACTATTCGCAGTGGGCCTCAACCAATCGTCCGTGAGATGTACGTTCCCACGCACGTGCTGTCAGGCCTTGCCGCGCCGGAGTTCGACATTACGCCAGGACACCCGAGGCCGCGCATCGACGCCGGCGAGACCTGAAGCCCCGTGAAGCAAAATCCCAACAAACTCTCGTTTTCAGCCAAGGCGGTCTTTATGCGGGCGAGGGGCTTCTCCAACTTTCCTCTAGATTTGCCATGACATGCTGGTAAATCATGTGATTTATATGCATAGTATTAGCCCGCTTGCATTGCTGGGAACGTAACGTGACGTCCGAAAACAATGCCTTGAATATTGGACCGCGCCTCCGGCGTGCCCGGTTGTCCAAGGGGCTGCGCATGAGAGACCTGGCGCAGGTCGTCGGATGTGACGAGAGCATGATTTCCAAGATCGAGGCCGGCAAGGTCATGCCGTCGCTGCCCATGCTCGACAAGATGGTCCACGCGCTCGACCGAGACATGGCCTCGTTTTTTGGCCTAAAGATCGACGACTACAAGCTGGTGCAGAAGCCTGAGGACCGGCTCAAGGTGCCGGTGGACGCACTGCGCGGCGGCACCGGTGTGACCTATGAGCGATTGGTGCCGATCGCCGCGGGCAATTTGCTCGAGGGCAACATTCATGTGGTCGCCCCGGGCGGCGAGAAGGTCGACCTCATCACCCATCGGGGCGAAGCCGTCGGCTACCTCGTGTCAGGAACCATCGAACTCACCGTCGACGACACCACATATCTGATGACGGCCGGCGACTCCTTCTTCTTCAAGGCTTATTTGACCAACAGTTATCGCAATGTCGGGCCGGACGAAGCGCGGATCGTCTGGGTCAACACGCCGCAGGTCCACTGAGGCGATCGCGCCAGTGCATGAATTAGATGCATGTGGCGAAAACTGAAGCAGCGATGGCTCAACATCGCTTCTTTTTCGGCGCGAGCGCGACGGCGTTGCATCCCAAAAACCTCCAGTTCGAGAACTTGCTGGCTCGATCACCGGAACGACCGAGCTGGCATAGCGCTTGCTTAACCTTTTGCATGACTGTGATGCATGTCGATTGCCCCCGGCTGCGTCTGACGTTGACGGGGCCCGATCACGTTGATGCGCTCCGGCAGCGATGCCGTCGCTTCGGTGAGTAACGGCAGGCGAACCGCTGATGGCTTTCGTTTGGAAACGTTTGCTGGGCACCATCCCGAGCCTGATCGGAGTTGTTGTTCTCACGTTCTTCATCTCGCACGCGCTGCCCGGCGACCCTGCGGCCTTCTTCGCTGGGCCCGCCGCGAACGCCGCATCGATCGAGAACATCCGCGCTACACTTGGACTCGATCGCCCGCTTCCGGTGCAGTTCCTGCACTATGTGATTGACCTCGCGCATGGCAACCTCGGCCGCTCGCTCACGACCGGCCAGCCGGTGTTGACCGATCTGATCGAAAGGCTGCCGGCGTCGCTCGAATTATCGTCCTTCGCGCTGCTGTTCGCGATCAGCATCGCCATCCCGATGGGCGTGTGGGCTGCGACCCGCATCAACGGTGGGGTCGATCATGCCTGCCGCGGGCTCGTCACCGTGAGTGCAGCCTTTCCGACGTTCTTCGTCGGTCTGCTGTTCGTATATATCTTCTATTTCCTGCTCGGCTGGGCGCCGCAGCCGCTCGGCCGCCTAAACGAGATTACCTTTTCGCCGCCGCCGCACGTCACCGGAGCCTACACCGTCGACGCCCTCATTGCGGGTGACTGGCCGGTGCTCCGCGCGGCATTGTCCCAATTGATCCTGCCCGCGATATCGCTCGGCCTGTTCGCGCTGGCGCCGATCGCGCGCATCACGCGGGCAGCGATGCTGGAGGCGCTGGGCAGCGATTTCATCCGCACCGCGCGCGCCAGCGGACTGCCGGTCCGCAAGATCCTGATGACCTACGCATTCCGCAACGTGCTGCTACCCGTGAGCAGCGTTCTCGGCATGGTGTTCTCGTTCCTGCTTGGCTCCAACGTCCTGATCGAACAGGTGTTCGGTTGGCAGGGCGTCGGCGCCTATGCGGTATCGGCCGTAATCGCCTCCGACTACGCCGCAGTGCAGGGCTTCGTCCTGATGATGGCGGTGCTCTACGTTCTGCTCAATCTCGCTGTCGACATCTTCGCGACGCTGGTCGATCCCCGCGTCCGGTACGAGGGCTGAGCGATGAGCATCATCACGCTCGCCCGCAACACCGGTTATGCCTTCGGCGAAAATCGCCTGACGCTGGTCGCCGTGATCATTTTGGCGCTGCTCGCGCTGTTCGCGATCTTTGGCCCTTATATCGCGCCCTATGATCCGCTGCTGACCTCCGCCACCACCAAGCTGGCGCGACCCAGTGCGCTGCATCCGTTCGGCACCGATGCGCTCGGCCGAGACATCCTCAGCCGCGTCATCGTGGCGACACGCCTCGACCTCGGCATGGCGGTTTCGGCGGTAGCGCTGTCGTTCGTAGTGGGCCTCGCGCTGGGCTCTATGGCCGGCTATTTCGGCGGCTGGACCGACCGCATCATTGGCCGCGCCATGGACACCATCATGGCGTTCCCGCTGTTCGTGCTGGCGATGGGCATCGTGGTGGCGCTCGGCAACAGCGTCGCCAACATCATCATCGCCACGATGATCATCAACCTGCCATTCTACTGCCGCTTCGCGCGCGCCGAGGTCAACGTGCGGCGCGAGCTCGGCTATGTCGAGGCGGCGCGCATGGGCGGCAATGGAGCTATGCGCGTTCTCGTCAACCACATCGTGCCGAACATTCTGCCGCCGATGATGGTGCAGGCCTCGCTCAACATGGGCTGGGCGATCCTCAACGCCGCCGGCCTGTCCTTCATCGGACTCGGGGTGCGGCCGCCGACGCCGGAGTGGGGCATCATGGTGTCGGAAGGCGCGAGCTACATCATTTCCGGCGAGTGGTGGGCCTTCATGTTCCCGGGCGCGGCGCTCGTGCTCGCGGTGTTTTCCTTCAACATGCTGGGCGACGGACTGCGCGACCTGCTCGATCCGAGGAAGCGCGTCTGATGGCACAGCTCGAGATCGACGACCTCTCCCTGGAATTTCGTACCCGTCACGGCGTGGTGCGCGCACTCGACAGCGTGAGCCTGTCCGTGACGCGCGGCGAGATCGTCGGCGTGGTCGGTGAAAGCGGGTCCGGAAAATCGGTTACCGCCTACACCGTCATGGGCCTGAACGATGAAGCCGCGCGGATCACCAAGGGCAGCATCACGATGGGCGGAATCGATCTTCTGGCCGCGCGGCCAGAGACCATGCGCGAGATTCGCGGGCGCGAGATGGCGATGATCTTTCAGAGCCCCCGTACGGCGCTCAATCCGATCCGCAAGATCGGCAAGCAGATTGAGGACGTGCTGCAGGAGCATGCCGGCTTGCCGAGCCGCGATCTCAAGAAAGCGGCGATTGCGGCCCTGGCGCGGGTCCGCATCCCCGATCCCGAACGTCGGGCGGACGCCTATCCGTTCGAACTCTCGGGCGGCATGTGCCAGCGCGTGATGATCGCGATGGCGCTGGCCTGCACGCCGTCCGTGCTGATTGCCGATGAGCCCACGACGGGGCTCGATGTAACGACGCAAGCCGTCATCATGGATCTTATCAGGGAGATGAGCCGGTCGACGCGGATGTCGACGCTGTTGATTACGCACGACCTCGGCCTAGCCGGCGAGTATTGCGATCGGATCGCGGTCATGCACGCCGGGCACATTGTCGAGATCGGGACGACTGAGGCGCTCCTGCAGCATCCGGCACATCCTTATACGCGCCAGCTGCTGGCTGCCACGCCCGTGCCCGAATCCCGTCTGGACGACCTCAATTCTATTCCCGGTCATCTGCCCGATTTGCGCGGTGCGTTGCCGCCATGCCGCTTCAGCGGCCGCTGTGAGCGGCGGCAGCTGATCTGTGACGAGGCGGAGTTGCCCTGGACCGAATTGTCGCCCGCGCACCTCGTGCGCTGCCGGTTTCCGCTGTCATGATGCCGCTGCTCGAAGTCAAATCGCTGTCCAAGTTTTACCCGATCAAGCGGAGAGGGCGCGGCGCGCGGCTGCATGCGGTCGACGATGTGGATCTGACCATCGGTGCCGGCGAAAGCGTCGGCCTGGTCGGTGAGTCCGGCTGCGGCAAATCCACCATGGTTCGCCTGCTTGGCCGGCTGATCGATCCGACGGTCGGCCAGGTCCTGATCGGTGGTGAGGATCTCACCGCCGTGACGCAAGCCCAATTTGCAGCCTCGCCGAGCCGGCGGCGCATTCAGGTCGTGTTCCAGGACGCGACCGAAAGCCTCAATCCCTCGTTTCGCGCTTTTCTGGCAATCGCCGATCCGCTGAAGCGGCTGCTCGGGATGACCAACGGCGCTGAGCTGGACAAGCGCGTGCGCGCCACGGCCGCACTGGTCGGATTGCCGGAAGAGCTGCTGCAGCGCTATCCGCATCAGCTGTCCGGCGGCCAGCGCGCACGCGTCGGCATCGCGCGTGCCGTCGCGGTCGAACCTTCGCTGCTGATCCTCGACGAACCGACCTCTGCGCTTGACGTGTCGGTCCAGGCCGTGATCCTGCGGTTGCTCGCCGACCTGCGCGCCCGGTTGTCGATGAGTTATTTGTTCGTGTCGCACGATCTCAACGTAGTGCGGCTTCTCTGCTCGCGTGTGGTCGTGATGTATCTTGGCAAGATCGTCGAGATCGCGCCGGCCGAGACGCTCTTCACGGCGTCGCTTCACCCTTACACGCAGGCCCTCGTTGCGGCGATCCCGGATCCGGCACGGCGCGGAGAAGCGCGGGTCAGGCTCGACGGCAGTCCGAGCAGCCCCATCGATCCGGATCCGAACGTTTGCCGCTTCTACGGCCGCTGTCCCAAGGGGGCGGATATTTGCACCAGGGTTATGCCGCCACTTCGCGCGGTAGGTCCGGACCACTTCGCCGCTTGCCATTTTGCTCCTTCACCACCTGGAGAAACCGATGAGCGCTGACAACGAGATCTGCCGTATGGATGCCATGACCGTCGCGGCGAAAGTCAGGGACAAGACGCTTTCTGCCGCCGAGGTCACGGAAGCCGTTCTGCGCCGCATGGAGAAGCTCGAACCCCACATCCATGCCTTCTGCACGCCGACGCCCGATGTGGCACGCGCCGCCGCCGCCGCGGTCGACGCCAAGATTGCAGCCGGCAAGGATCCGGGCCTGCTGGCGGGCGTGCCGATCGGAATCAAGGATCTCGTCGCCACCAAGGACATCCTGACCGTGATGGGCTCGCCCCTCTATCGGGACTTCGTGCCTGATGAGGATGACATCGTGGTTGAACGGCTGAAGGACGCTGGCGCCGTCATCATCGGCAAGACCAATGTGCCGGAGTTCGGTTACAGCGGCGTCGGTCACAATCCTGTTTTCCCGGCCACGCGCAATCCCTGGAATCTCGACATGACGTCCGGCGGATCGAGCGCCGGCTCGGGTGCATCGGTCGCAGCGGGCGTCGCGCCATTTGCGATCGGTTCCGATGGCGGCGGATCGATCAGGATTCCCTCTGCACTCTGCGGACTGTACGGAATCAAGGCCTCGATGGGCCGGGTGCCGCTCTACCCAGGTTGCCGCGATGAGCGCTATCCCGGCGTGTCAAGCTGGGGAATCGCTCGAACACGTCGGCCCCATGAGCCGGACCGTGGCCGACTCGGCGCTGATGCTCAAGGTGATCACCGGACCTGACCCGCGCGATCGCTATTCGATTCCGGCCGCCGACTTCGACTATGTCGCTGCCACCAGGGAAAGCATCAAGGGCCTTCGCATCGCCTATAGCGAAGACTGGGGCTATGCGCCTGTTGACCCGGAGGTGCGCCGCGTCGTCTCCGAGGCGGTGCGCGTGTTCGAGACTGATCTCGGCTGCACAGTCGAGCGCGCCAGTCCCGGATGGGACGATCCGTTCCCGCAATTCTGGACCATCGTTGCCGGCGACACTGATCTGACCGGCATGCGCCGCATGATGAAGGGGCACGAAAAGGAGATGTCGCCGCATCTCGTCGCGCTGCTGCAGCGACAGTGGACCGCGGAGGAATTCACCGACGCCAAGATGATGCGCCAGATGGTCTGCAATCGCATGTGGCGGTTCATGGCCAACTACGACCTGCTGATCACGCCGACGCTTGCAGTGCCAGCGTTCCCTCTCTACATGCAGGGCCCCGAGATCATCGAAGAGAAGATGGTCACGACCGGCGACTGGCTCTGCTTCACCTTCATCTGCAATCTGACCGGTCAGCCGGCGGCGACCGTTCCCGCCGGCTTCACCGAGACCGGCCTGCCTGTCGGCATGCAGATCATCGGCCGCCATTTGGCGGACCGCACCGTGCTCGCAGCCTCCGGTGCGTTCGAACAAGCGCGTCCGTGGGCTCACAAATGGCCGAAGCTGCTGGGCGACCTCGGTCTCTGATGCTGCCGTCACGTTCCCACTCACATATCAAGGAGAATGCACGACATGAGGCTCGATCGTAGACTTCTCACAGCGGCGCTGCTCACAGCGTCCGCTGCCTTGCCCGGCGCACCCGCACTTGCGGCCGAAATCGCCAAGGACACGATGGTCATCGTGTCCGAGATGGGCCCCAACGGCCTCGACACGATGGTGCCGACCGCCAACGATCACAGCCGCATGGTGGTGTGGCAGGCCTACGACCGGCTCGTCAGCCATGGCGAGAAGAAGCTGGCGGATGGCACGGTGTCGTACGATGCCAAGGTCATGACCCCGGAGCTGGCCGAAAGCTGGGAAGCCGCCGAGGACGGCAAGACCTACATCTTCCACCTGCGCAAGGATGCCACGTTCCACGACGGCAGCCCGGTCACGGCCAAGGACGTCAAATGGTCGTTCGACCGCGCTATCGCCGCCGGCGGCTTTCCGGCGGTGCAAATGGCGGCGGGATCGCTGGTCAAGCCCGAACAGTTCACAGTGGTCGACGATCACACATTCAAAGCGACCTTCGACCAGTTCAACAAGCTGACGATGCCCGACCTCGTCGTTCCCGTGCCCGTCATCGTCAATTCAGAGCTCGCCAAGAAGCATGCAACGCCACAGGACCCCTGGGCGTTCGAGTGGGTATCACGCAATGATTGTGGCGGTGGTGCTTACAAAGTCGAGTCCTGGTCACCCGGTCAGCAGACCGTGTTTACTCGGTTCGACGCCTGGAAGTCCGGCCCGCTACCCCAGCTCAAGCGCGTGATCTATCGGCAGATCGCCTCGGCCGGCACGCGCCGTGCGCTGCTGGAAAAGGGCGACGTCGATATGTCGGTCGGCCTGCCCCCGAAGGACTATGCCGAACTGGCAGAGCAGGGGAAGGTCGCGATCATCGGTGTGCCCGTGCAAAACGACCTCGTGTTCGTCGACATGAACGTCAAGATCGCCCCGTTCGACAATCCCAAAGTGCGCGAAGCGATCTCCTACGCCATCCCTTACAAGGAAATCGTCAGCTCCGCGCTCTATAACCGCGCCAAGCCGATGTTTGGCGGCGACCCGGATAAACCCTATCCGGATGCGACGTGGCCGGTTCCGATCAAGCATGGCCAGGATCTCGCGAAGGCTAAGCAATTGCTGACCGAGGCCGGCTTCCCCAACGGCTTCAAGACCACGCTGTCGATCGATCTGTCGGAATCGACCGTGCGTGAGCCGACCGCCATCCTGATCCAGGAAGCGCTGAAGACGATTGGTGTCGAGCTCACGATCGAGAAGGTGCCGGGCTCGAACTGGTTCGCCCAGATGGCCAGCAAGACGATGCCGATGGTCATCGCCGAATTCTACGGCTGGCTCGACTACCCCGACTACTTCTTCTTCTGGACGTTCCATGGCGGCAACAACTCGGTGTTCAATACCGCCAATTACGTCAACCCCAGCCTCGACAAGGTGATCGACGAGGCGCGCTTCACGCGCGACCCCGAGATCTACAAGACCAGTCTGAACAAGATGGTCGACATCGTTATGACCGATCTGCCGCGCATTCCGCTCTACACCCGCTTTGCGGACTACGCGGTCCAGAAGAACGTCAAGGGCTTTGAGTACTGGTTCCACACCCATCCCGACTTCCGCAAGCTCTACAAGGAATGAGGCGACGGCAAGCGCGCTCGATCGGGCGCGCTTGCCTTTTCAATCGGGAAAACACAGTGCAAGACACGCTCGGCGCCTTCGTTCCAGGCCCCATCATCCAGCGCGGTCCAAACCGGTCAGGGCCGCTCTCAGGCCTGACCTATGCGGTGAAGGACTTGTTTGATGTCGCAGGCACCGTGACCGGCTGCGGCAATCCGGACTGGGCCGCCACGCATGAGGTAGCAGAGGCCGACGCCTGGGCGGTCGACCATCTGCTGGGGGCGGGCGCCGCGTTGACTGGCAAGACCATCACCGATGAAATCTCGCTCGGACTGCTCGGCATCAACAAATTTTACGGCACGCCGCTCAATCCGCGCGCGCCGGACCGTGTTCCGGGTGGCTCGTCGAGCGGCTCCGCCTCGGCCGTCGCCGGCGGCCTGGTCGATATTGCCTTGGGGACGGATTCCGGCGGTTCGGTGCGCGTGCCGTCCAGCTTCTGCGGGCTCTACGGGCTGCGGCCGACGCACGGTCGGATCTCCGTCGCCGGCATGATGACCCAAGCACCGTCGTTCGATACCGTCGGCTATTTCGCCCGCGATGCGACGACGTTCGCGCGGGTCGGTGCCGTGCTGCTCGGCGAGCAGGTGCCCGACGCCCTGCCGACTGATATCATCATTGCGTCCGACTGCTTTGCCATCGCCGACGCGCCAGTGCAGGGCGCTCTCCAGCCGGTCGTTGATCGGCTACATCAGGCCGCTGCGACCATCGTATCACCCCTGGCCGAAGGCGAGCTTCGCGACTGGGCGCGGCATCAGCGCATCCTGCAGAGATGCGAATTCCAGGCGACCTTTCGCGATTGGGTCGACCGGGTGAACCCGCGGTTCTCCTCGGAAGTCGCTGGCGCGTTTGCCGACGACGGCCGCACGCCACCGGCCGACCTCGCTGCGGCCAAGGCTTTTCGCACGAGCGCGTCGAAGCGGCTCGACGATCTGCTCGACGGGCGGCGCGTGCTGTGCCTGCCTACGTCGCCCATTCTGCCGATCAGCCGGGACGCGCGCCTGTCGGAGATCCGCGCTGCGGTGCACGAGATCGTCGACCTGACCGGCATCGCAGGCCTGACCGGGCTTCCTCAGGTGAACCTTCCCGTCGCGACATCCGGCTCTATTCCAGTGGGGCTGTCTCTCATCGGCTGGCGCGGCGGTGATGCGCCCCTTGTTGCCGCGGCACGGACCCTGGCTCGCGAATTCTCGGTAGGACTGTTCGAGGAGCGGCAATGACCGACGTCAGGGACACGAAGACGCTCACGCTCGACGGTGCGCTCAAGGTGCTCAACGCAGCCATCACGGAAGCCACCCGCATCGGGCAACCGCTGTGTATCGCGGTGGTCGATACTGGCGGCAATCTCTTGGCGTTCGGACGCATGGACGGCTCGAAAGGCCTGAGCGTTACGTCATCCATCAACAAGGCGCGGACGTCGGCGCTGTCCGGCGTGCCGACCGGCGGCGCTCACGCAGATGTGGAGATTCAGGTCACCTTGGCGCACGAAAGTCGTTGGACCAATCTGATCGGTGGTTTGCCCATCCGCGTCGACGGATTCATTCTTGACGCAGTGGCGGCAGGCTCCGGGTCGGGCATGCAGGATCTCGCCGTGGCCCGAGCCGGTGCAGCTGCGATCCCGCACGCAGACATGTACCTCGATTTCAAGCCGATGGGCGCGGAAGATACCGGGATCATCAGAGGTACGACGCCTCAGCCGACGATTTGAATCCTTCAGGTAGTTTACAGCGCCTGGAGACCGCTAAGGGCCCACAAAACACAATAGCGGTTAAAGTAGACGGCTAGCACCATGTAACGCGCCGGGGTGTTACGCGATCGCTCGTGGTGTGTCGCATCGCATTGCGGTTGAAAGCTACGGTTCAGATGGTGCGGAGGGGACCGTTGCAAATCGCGGTTCGCGGTCCTCAGCCGAAACCTGAAGGTAGCATGCATTAAACTGGTCGCATCCCAGTCGCGCTATGGCAGGCACGGCAGGTACGGACCATCGAACGACCGCACCGGCGCGCTCCTTGACGGTATTTGAACTAAGCTCAACTCCATGTCGTAACGGCCGTCTTGACCACGTCTGTGCCGCGGATCACTCGAATGACTACGATAGATGGCGAAATCGCCAACAGCGCGAACGTCCCAAACTTTTCTGTGAATTCAAGAGAACAAAATTGCGGCGGATATACCGTCGGCATTTGTCCGTCAGACTTGAAGAATTGTGCTTGCAAATCAACGGCGATACGTTTTCCGAGATGATAGAGTAGGAGTAGTGCCAGCGGCGGCGTTCGCGTAGTTTGACGTATTTTGCGGTGGGTTCTGTTCTCCTTTCTCGACGTCGAAGTGGTCGACCAGAGTTGCGTGCTTCGATCTAAGCCGACCGAAGCGCGAGCGTCTGCTGTTATTATGCCGATGGAGTATTGCTGCGCATTGCAGAGTACGGACAGGGGAGTGCGTCTTGAGCGCGAGCTCGATCACCGCACACAAAGAGTGGTCAGCCGGTAAAACCTCTCTTGGCCCTTGTCCTCTTAGCCCGCCCAGACACCAGCATATGAAGGTCTATTTTATGTCTCTTGGCGCGGTTCTCCTTGTTGAATTGACCTATAGCTCTCTCAACGTGCGCTCGCCGGCGCCCTCTTTGGTTGCCCTCGTCGGATTATTCGGCATTCACGTCTGCGGGCAGCGTCGTCCTGTCAGCAAGGAGCTGCACGTCGGCTCGAGCATCGTAGCCGCTTAGCGCGAAGGAGGACGCTCCGCTCACATGTTCGGGATGTTGGCCGGACGACGCAGTGATGCAGGTACAGCAGAACCGAAAGAAAGCTTGTCACGAGTGTTCCGGAACTCATCCCGCACCGGGGTCTGATCACGATGCTCGATCGGTCTAGTTCGCCTATGGACGTTAGGCTGACACCCCCTGCTTGGATGATGTAGGGAAGCTGGAAGAATAACTGCTGGCCCCCGTTCTAAGGGCGTTCCTGTGACCTGGTTTCTACCAGAACCTGCTGCCACAAAAGGATGCCACATACGACTTTGCGAGCGCACGCTGTGGCGCATGCACGAAGCGAGAGCGCGCTTGGAGCTGGGCGACGATTTCGTACGCACTGTTGCAGGGGCAGTCGGGCGGGCCACGGATTACACCAAGGTGCAATTGAGCTGTCAGTTTCAGGGACTCTACTCTCAGCCGTTCGCCATGGCTGACTGAGAGACCGTAGACGATCTCGATCGAAAGCATCTAGGTCGATAACAATGATGCGCCTACGAAGCTATCGTAATGTAGCGAGAGTGAGCTGCATCCTAAAGTTCCGCAACGAGTAATCATCTTTAGCAGTTTGGCCATGACCATGTCCCTCAACAGATTTGATCTAAATCTTCTGCGCGT
Organism: Bradyrhizobium sp. USDA 4501; assembly: GCF_054062115.1. NCBI lineage: Bacteria > Pseudomonadati > Pseudomonadota > Alphaproteobacteria > Hyphomicrobiales > Nitrobacteraceae > Bradyrhizobium > Bradyrhizobium sp. USDA 4501. The sequence goes on along the minus strand of NZ_JBSSEX010000001.1, from coordinate 9,381,596 downwards.
GTTCGACGCGGTCATGAAGGAACGAAGTGTGCTGCGAGCCAGCCAGAGGATATGTGTCAGCCCTACGGCTGTTAGCCACGCTCTTGCCCGGTTAAGAGAATTGCTCAACGACGAATTGTTTGTTCGCACGACCGCGGGGATGCAACCGACCGCGCGCGCGGTTGCGATGGCGCCTTTGATACGCCAGGCGTGGAAATCACTGGAGGCCGCGATCGATTCACCCAAATTCGAGCCAGGTAGTTCGACGAGGCGGTTCACTATCGCGGTGAGCGATTTTGCCACCATGGTGATGCTGCCATATCTCCTCGCCATGTTAAGGCGGGAGGCGCCGCTCGTTAATGTCGTAATCCGGCCGGATAGTTGGATCGATCTGGCCGAGGAGATAGATCTCGGACGGATTGATGCGGCAATCGGTACTTTCTCAGATGTGCCTGAGCGATTCGGGGCAAGCTCGCTCTTTGCATACGATGATGTCCTCGTCGCGAGTTCTTCACGGCGACTCGGCAGGCTATCGCTTGAGGCATTTTCTGCCCTTTCCATAGCCGTGGTCTCGTTGAATAGCGAGCATGAGGGAGCCGTCGGCGGCTATGTATCTGAACGTGGGCTGGCCCGGCGGTCGGAAATGTTCGATAGAGCCGCCTTCGAACGGGCCTTTTCGGGGGCAAAGCGAAGTCCGCGTATAGCTGTCTCATTGCCTCACTTTCTTGCGCTTCCCTCAATACTTGAGGACGCGGATTTGATGGCTATCGTGCCACGGCCGCTCGCCAAGTTGTTGGTCTGCAGGCACCCACTGTCGATGCACGAGTTGCCATACAAAACGACTTTGGAGGACGTGAGCGTTCTGTGGCATGAACGGAACGAGGGTGAGGCGCCGCAAGAGTGGCTGCGCGCCACATTGAGCCGAGCTACCGAGCCCCTGCGGGCTCGTATGTTTGAGTTTGCGCGCCCCGCGCAACCCGCATTAAGCCCATCAGTGCAAAGGCTCGCCGCGGAAGCGTGAGAGGGGCCGAGGAGCTTCGAGAAGCACGTCTGTATTCCGCAAAACCAACACCAAGGTACGATAGACCTTCGTGGAAGAGGCGCTCTATTAGAGGAAGAGCCGTCGTTTTTCGCAACCATGATTTGTGGCCTGTTCGCCGGAGCTGGCTCTCAGTAACTCCGACGGTGGGCGGCCTAGGATTGACCCGTGGCCGGCCGCCGGCGGCCAGCGGAGTACGGGATGGAGGACATGGCAGGTCGGCGCCGTGGCCTCAGCTTCTTTGAGTCGATGACCCGTGGTCTGAAGTGTCATTTGTGTGCCGCTGCGATCGTCGTAACGATAAGCGACCTCTGCAAGCGCAAACTTGCGACGGTTGGGAGGTGCATGGTAGCCTATGTTGCGCGATCGTGGTCGATCATTGTCGACGGCCTCCAAATGGACAGCGTGCCGCCGTTGGAATGGGATAGCTGGAATTATTTCCGAGCGTAATTTGAGCACGCCGGGTTGTCCTGGGCAGCGATCTAAAATGGCGGTCAACAGCAAACATTCTGCCGAGCAGAGCCAGTACGCTCAGTGCTGTATCAACGATCTGAATAGGATCCTAGCTCATCCTTCTATTTGGAACGATGGCTCGTTCTCACGGACACTTCCGGATTTTCTGAACATCGTGGTGGACATGCTCCACCTGGACTTTGCTTACGTTCGTCTTAAAGATCCAAGCAAGATGGAATATCTTGAAGTAGCGCGAACAGCGAGATCATCGATCGGAGCCATCAAACCGCAAGAGGTGAGCAGCGTTCTGAGCAATTCGCTGGGCCAAGACCCGAAATCATGGCCCTTGAGGCAGCGGATTGCGATGGGCGACAGAGAGTTTTCGACCGTTTCGCTGCAGTTTGGGTTGCTCCCGGATAATAGAGGAGTGTTGGTGGCTGCGTCTCATCGCGCCGAGTTTCCCGAAGAGGCAGAGACGCTTCGCCTCAGAATCGCAACTAATCACATCGCGAGCGGCCTTCAGGAGGCGCAACTCTTCAGTCAACGAGCTCAAATTGACCAGACTATAGATCAAGAAGTCGAGCAGCGAACCAAAGAGATTGTTGCTCTTAGCGAAGATCGAAGACAAGAGATTGTCGAGCTTAGGCGAGTTGTGGAATCGCTCCGCGTACGAGAAATTGATATTCAGTTGGTAGTGGACGCAATTCCGGCTCCTCTAGCCATTATGACGGCGGATGGAGAGGTCGAGGCCGTCAATCGTCCCGTGCTTGAATATTTCGGGATGGGCGCCGATGAATTGAAGCGCTGGGGCACCAGCGGAGCCGTCCATCCTGATGACGTAGCCGCGACGATCAGCACGTGGAGGCGGGCGGTCGAAACTGGTGAGCCATATGAAGTGGAAAGCCGGCATCGCCGCAGCGATGGCGTCTACCGATGGTTCAACGTCCGCGGCTTTCCGTTACGAGACAAGGGCGGAGACATCGTACGCTGGTGTGTACTTCAAATCGACGTAGAGGAGCGGAAGCGCGCTGAGGAAGCGTTGCGAGCCAACCAGCGCAATCTCAATCTCATCATCAATACTATTCCCGCGCTCGTGTGGTCCGCTCGTGCGGATGGCTCCGCCGACTTCTTCAATCAGCACTACACGGATTATGTGGGTCTCAGTTTGGAGCAGGTCCAAGGGTCTGGGTGGACAGCGGCTCTTCATCCAGACGACCGAAGTGGTGTCGCTCAAGCGTGGCAATCGGTCATGGCGTCGGGCCAGGCGGGTGAGGAGGAAGCGCGATTACGCCGCTTCGATGGCACATACAGATGGTTTCTGTTCCGCGTCAATCCATTACGTGATGAGTCTGGAAACGTCATCAAATGGTTCGGAATCAACACCGACATAGAAGACCGAAAGCGTGCAGAGGAGCAACTGCGCGACACGCAAGCGAAACTCGCGCATATGGCGCGGGTGACGACTATGAGTCAGCTCACGGCATCCATCGCTCACGAGGTCAACCAGCCGCTATCCGGCATCGTCACTAATGCAAATACCTGCTTGCGCATGTTAGCCGCCGATCCTCCAAACGTTGCAGGTGCTCTCGAAACGGTGCGCCGTACGCTTCGCGACGGCAACCGGGCGTCCGATATCGTTGTCCGCCTGCGGTCGCTCTTCAATAGGAAGGCGCCTGTAGCCCAACCAGTGGACCTTAACGAGGCAACACGAGAGGTCCTTCCGCTATTATTAAACAGGATTCAGCGTGATGGAGTCAGCTTGCGGCTGGAGTTTGCCGAAGACGGTCAGCTTGTCGCGGGTGATCGGGTGCAGCTCCAGCAAGTGATCTTGAATTTGCTCCAGAACGCCATTGACGCGATGAGCGTGATCGATGATCGACCGAGAACGCTGACGATCAGGACGGAGCGGGATCAAAGTAATTGGATTCGCCTGAGCGTGCAGGATTCGGGGCATGGTTTTGAATCTGAGGCCGTAGAAAAGCTTTTTGACGCATTCTATACGACCAAGAACGACGGTATGGGAATTGGATTATCGGTCAGTCGCTCTATTATTGAGAGCCATCACGGTCGCATATGGGCATCGTTGAATGATGGTCCGGGGGCCACGTTCTCGTTTTCAATCCCCCGGCGCGCAGAGATTATAAGCAACGCGCACAGCCATGACGCCAAAGGAGCGCCCGCCAGAGGCGGCGTCACGAGGAATGAATGATGGTCACTCGTTCATTTGTGTCGGTGGTCGATGACGACGAGTCCGTGCGGGAGTCCTTGCCGGACCTGCTGAGGGAACTCGGCTACGCTGCTCTAGCGTTTTCGTCGGCCGAAGAATTTCTGGGGTCGGGATATGTGGGGCAGACGGGCTGTCTCGTGCTCGATATCGCGATGCCTGGCATGTCTGGTCCAGAACTCCAAAGAGAGCTGACGCGTCTCAATCAAAGAATTCCAATTGTCTTCATCACCGCGCATGGGGATGATTCGACGGGTCCGCGAATGCTTGAGCAAGGTGCGATTGAGTGCCTTTTCAAGCCATTCAGCGACGAAGCTCTGCTGAAGGCGCTCAATGCTGCCTTCGGAGACCGTTGAGGTAGAAAGTATTCGTGCCTGAATGAGAGGTACCAGAAAGAGATCGATAGCGAAAGGGCCGCTCGCTATGTCACACGAAAACGCAATCGTGTTCGTCGTCGATGATGACGTCTCCGTACGCGAATCTTTAGAATTGCTGATCCGTAACGCGGGCTGGCAGCCAGAGACATTCGAGTCCGCTCGGGCCTTCCTCTCGCGCCCACGCGTCTCTGTTCCTCATTGTTTGATTTTGGACGTCCGTCTTCCGGGGCTCGATGGCCTCGAGTTGCAAAAGTGGGTAGCAGTCGAGCGCCCAGATATGCCGATCATCTTTATCACCGGTTACGGAGACGTGTCGATGACGGTCCAAGCCATGAAGGCTGGAGCCGTAGAATTTTTGACTAAGCCATTCAGTGACACCTTGTTGCTGGATGCAATTCGAGGTGCCATCGACCGAAGCGACGCCTCGCTCCGCCGTGAGGCTGAGATGCAGGCGCTACGAGATCGCTATGCCCTGCTCAGTCGACGTGAGCGGCAGGTAATGGGTCTGATCGTTCGTGGTGTCTTAAACAAGCAGGTGGCCCACGAACTCGGCATCAGTGAGATAACGGTCAAGGCGCATCGAGGTCAGGTAATGCGGAAGATGAACGTAACCTCGTTCGCCGAATTGGTGAGCATCGCGCCAAAGCTAGATCCTTAGTGTTGCTGGAGAGCTGGTGGCGGAGGCCCAGCGCTTGGCACGTTTGCTACTTCGGTTGCGATGGCCGAGGCGGTGACGAAGCGCGTATCGCGGATCGTCCGTGGCATTGGTGCACCAATAGCCGACCGACCGAAATGCAGTCCGCTCATCCGAGGACTGAAATCGTTTCACTTCCGCGCGCGCGTTAAATTGCGCAACATGCACACCGACTTCGCGATGGTCAGAGAATGCGGCCGGATATAAGCATCGATGGGTGCTGTTGGCTGACGCATAGCAACGGGAGGTTCTCAGCAATGGTGGACGACAGATGATTAGCAAGCGCGCTTTTGTGAATGGCGTGACGCTGCACTATGTAGAGGTCGGTTCCGGGCCTGCAGTGCTTTGCCTCCACGGCTGGCCGCAAAATCACCGCGAGTTCCTGCCGATCTTTGAGAGGTGTGCTGAGCGCTATCGATTCATAGCTCCGGACCTGCGTGGGTACGCCGACAGCGACAAGCCGTATGCGGACTATATGCCGGCTACCATCGCCCAGGATTTGCTAGAGCTCGCCGACGTTGAGAAGGTCGACCGATTCCACATTCTCAGCCACGACCTTGGAGGGCCGCCGTCCGTCGCCCTTGCTTACATGGCAGGGGCGCGCGCGCTGTCTCTGGCGACGATCGAGACGCCGTTCTTCGGACTCGACTACAAGAACTACGTGGATCCGCGAGTGCCATATTGGCATCTGTCGATGCACGCGAATATGGATACTGCGCGTTTCTTGATCGAAGGTCGAGAGGAACAGTATCTTCGTCACTTTTTTCGGGACTTTGCCTACAATCCCAACGCAATCAGCGAAGACGAACTACAACGGTACGTTACTCAGATGAAGCAGCCCGGAAACCTGCGGGCCAGCCTCAACCACTACGCCTTCATCGATGAAAAAGCGGCGCAACTCGCTGATTTCGCAAAGAAGAGGCTTTTGATTCCGACCATGGGGTGGGGAGGGCGCCGATCCTTTGGGGCACACTGCTTCGACAGCGCCAAGGCACTCTCGGACCGAGCAGAGGGCGGTGTCATCGAAGAGTGCGGACACTGGGTGTTCGAGGAAAAAACGGACTTCATTTGCGAGCAACTCCGTCAATTCTGGGACAAGAGTGCCAGGTTGTAATCGGCATGATCGAAGCAAGCCTTCCATTTCGTATCGAGAGTACAGAGCATACCGGCATCACCGTTTCGTCGCTCGATCAGGCGCTTTCGTTCTGGGTCGACGTCATGGGCTTCGATCACCTGTATACCTGGGACTTCGATGAAAGCTCGTTCCTCGACGAGTTGGTCGGCGTGAATGCGGCAGCGGCGCGTATAGCAATGGTGAAGGCGCCCGGTCATTTGATCGAGCTTCTGGAATACCGGTCTCCGAACGACCGAAAGGTAATGAAGCCTCGGTCCTGCGATGTGGGATCCGTACATGTGGCCTTCCGGGTCGAGAACATCGACGCATTATTGGAACGGATCAGTGCTGTAGGGTGGAACGCTTTAAGCGGAGTCCAAAGGGTGGAGTCCGGAGAGCGCACCGGACTTCGCCTCGTTTACGTGCGTGGGCCGGACGGCACGACTCTGGAGTTTCTTGAGTATCCAAAAGGTAGCCCAGGCTCGACACCCTGAGTTTCGATCGACCAATTCCGGGAAAGGAAGGAAAAGCCATGCTTCGCAGCAGAGCGATTTTCATCGTCGGCACGATCATGTGTGCCGCCGCCGCCGGAGCGCAGTCGCCGGAGCCACAACTTCCAAAGTACTCCAAGACGCCTGCCGAATTGACTGCCATCGCGCCAACCGGTGGCGTGGGCGGGTCAGGCAACGCCAAGGTCCAGGTCGTTACGATTCTAGGCGATCCGTCCAAGCCAGGGCCGTACAGCCAACTGCTTAAGGTCGCCCCCCATGCGACCATTGCCGCGCATCATCACGCAGGGGATCGGGTCGGCACCGTGCTGCAGGGGACCTGGATGTTCGGTTACGGTCCCAGTTTCAGCAAGGCAGAACTCCGGACGCTTCCCGTCGGATCAGTTTACACCGAACCGTCAGGCGCTGCGCACTTCGCGATGACCGGCGACGAGGCGGTAACTGTGCTGATCACCGGCTCAGGGCCGACGGATACTGTCTACGAGGACCCCGCCGACGATCCGACCAAGAAGCCGTAACGCGTCTGAATTTGCGGGTTTACGGATACAACTTCCCGAGCCGACGGAAGCGCCTGATCTGCTCACACTAGCAGATCACTCGAAAGTCGCGGCGGCCCGCTGGGTTGGCTGCATGATCGTTCGGTTCGGTGGCAGCGTCGTGCTGCGCGACCGGGATGGGGAAATGATCGGCGCAGTCGGAATCTCCGGCGGTTCAGTCGAGGAGGAGGAAATCGTCGCGCAGGCCGTTGCCGTCGTGATCCTGGATTGAGGTCAAGCGCTATGCCCCCCGCTCTCTATGCCCTCGCGGTTGCGACCTTCGCAATCGGTACGACCGAATTCGTTATTGTGGGTCTTGTTCCAGAGATCGCAACCGATCTGGGTGTGTCGATCCCAACGGCCGGCCTCCTCGTCAGCCTCTACGCGCTATCCATCACGCTTGGTACGCCAATCTTTTCCGCACTGACCGGCGCTCTTCCGCGCCGGGGATTGGCCATTGGGCTCATGGCACTGTTCACGATCTGTAAGCGCGATTTTCCCCGCACGTCGACGCTGGCGGTTTGGCGGTTTTTGATGGATTGCCCCAGTATCGGGCGATACCGGGCCGTTCAGGCAGTTGCGGCTTTGTGGAAGTTGAAGGGCAGCAGGTCGGTAATATCGGCGTCGTCCGCGCGCTGAGGCAATTCGGTGAGGACGTGGCGCAACCACGCTAACGGCTCGACACGTGAGGCGCGGCAGGTCAGCATCAGGCTGTAGACGACGGCACTGGCCTTGGCTCCGTCGACGGTGTCGCTGAACAGCCAGCTTTTTCGGCCAGTTGCAAAAACCCTGATGTCGCGTTCCAGAAGATTGTTGTCGATCGGCATGCTGCCGTCCCCGGTGTAGCGCGTCAGATAATCCCACTGGTTCAGTGTATAGGACACGGCGTCGCCGAGCTTGCTGTCAGGCAGGACCTTCGGGGCCATGTCATCGAGCCATACCTTGAGGGCGTTCAGGACGGGAATGCTGTGTTGCTGGCGGAAGCGGCGAATGCAGTCGGCCTGTGTTTCACCGTTCTCCGGTTTCTCGTCCCGCACCTGCCTTTCAACCCGGTAGAGCTGTTCGAAGAACCGGAGCGCCTGTTCCGGCGGCCCGCCACCCTTCCTTCTCGCTTTGAGTGCATCGACAAAGCGCCGCCGGGAGTGGGCCATGCATCCAATGTGGGTGGCCCCTTCCAGCGTGCGCCATGCGCTATAGCCGTCATTCATCACGATGCCACGGTAATCGCCGAGGAAGGTCTGCGGGTGGATTTGGCCGCGGCCCGGCTGATAATCCAGAAGAACGATCGGCTCGTGACTATCCTTGCCGCTGCGATACGCCCACATGTACGATGTGCTGGTGGCCGCTTTGTCCTTCTCCTTGAGGACCTGAACCGTCGTCTCGTCGCCATGGATGAGAGGCTGCGATCTGAGCCGCAGCTTCAGGGCGTCGTAGATGCGATACAGATGCTTTTCGCTCGAGCCGATCACCCAGTGGCCCAAAGCGCCGCGGCTGACAGGAACGCCTGCGCGTTCGAAGGCCTGCGCCAGGCGGTAGAGCGGCGTGCCGTCGACATATTTGTGAACCAGCGCGAACGCCAGCGTCGAGGCCGTGGCAACGCTACCCGGCAACGGCTGCGTCGGCATCGGCGCGGTCACGACAGGGGCGTTGATCCCGGTGCGATCGCAATGGCGGCAGGCATATTTGAAGCGCACATTCTGTAAAACCTTCGCCTTCACCTCGATATGAAGTTGCTCGGTGACAGCCTCGCCCATGCGATGCATCTGGCCACGGCAGCAAGGACACGCCTTCTGATCGTCGGGCAGGTCATACTCGACGCGCTCACGCGGCAGGTTCGCCGGCAGCGGCCTGCGGCCGCGCTTCTTTCCCGTCGTGCTTTCGACCGATGGCAGACCCGTGTCCGGAAGTTCGGCGGTATCGTTCGTTTCGCTGCCGGCGTCATCCTCATCGGCGGCCTGCTCGGCTTCATTGAAGAGACGGTCGACGTGCTTTTCGCTGCGTGGCGCAAAACGATGCAGGCGTGCCAGCGCCAGTTCTTCCTCGAGCTTGACGACGCGGTCGGCGAGCTGACGGTTCTCCGCCTGCAGCGCAGCAATGCGCGCCAACAGCACTTCAACACTCGGATCGCCGGTTCGATTCATCGGATTCTTGAATCTGAACCGTTCCGACGCGTCAACCGCTCAACTCGAGAGCTCAGCCGGCAACCTGATATTGCCGTACTGGATGGCGGACCATCGCATCGATATCGATACCGTCGAGGATCCAGTGCAATTGCTCGGTCGTCAGCGTGACGACCGCCGCTTGGCGGCGCGGCCATCGGAACCTGTCCTCGGTCAGCCGCTTCAGGACCAGCACAAAGCCGGACCGGTCGAAGAACAACAACTTCATCCGGTCGCAACGGCGATTGCAGAACGCAAAAACCGCCGGCGCAAACGGATCGAGCGCCATCGTCTCCTGAACCAGAACCGCAAGGCTGTTGATGCCAGCTCGGAAGTCGATCGGCTCACGGTGCAGATAGACCTGCAGGTCACCGCCCAGTCTGAACATGGCCCAGGGCTCCAATGATCGCCGTCAATGCATCCACATCCCCGCATTCCAGCGCGAGCTTCACGCCATTCGGCAGCGACGCGCTCACTTTGGCCGGAGAACAAAAAGCTGGAGACCCCTTGGATTCCGACCCACCCACTTCATCGCAAGTCGCCGGCAAATCCACCGCCGCCACACTGCCTTGCCGCGACAAACCCCGCTCGGCGGTCCCCTCAAGGTGAACCGGGATGAACGCCGAGGGTGACGACGACGGCGCCGACCTGGCCGCGGCGTCCTTCTTGATCCACTTCCGAAGCAGGTTCGCGTTGACCCCATGTTCGAGCGCAAGTCTCGATACCGAAACGCCAGGCTCAAGGCAGGCCGCCACAAGACGCTCTTTCGATGCCGCCTCGTAGCGCCGGCGACCGTTCCGGCCAACAAGCCTGACCCGCAGTTTCTGATCATCCGCTGCCATCACAAGGTGTCCACCTATTTTAGTGGACACCTCATGCATCAGAGCACTCAAAAGCAAAAGGTGCGGAGAAATTCGCGCTTACCACGATCTGCAATTTGTCTGCCGCCGTCTCTCCCAACTACACCACATTGCTGCTCTCACGTATTGTCATGGCGGTTGCTCACGGAGTCTTCTTCGGTGTCGGTGCGGCGTGTGCGAGTTCTCTTGTTCTCAAGGCAAGGGCCGGAAGCGCAATCGCCGTGATGATGGGAGGGCTCACCGTCGCCATGGTGGTCGGGGTGCCGCTCGGTTCGTGGATCGGCCAATTATTCAATTGGCGTACTCCCTTTCTTATTGTCACTGGCATGGGAACTATCGCGGTGCTTGGTCTGACTTGGCTTTTGCCGCGCGAAATTTCGCATCAGCAGCCCGCCTCGTTTGCGACCCAACTGAGCCTTCTCGGGAATCGACGTCTCGCGACCATGTACCTGCTAACGGTGGTCGGGTTCGGCGGCACCTTTGTAGTTTTCACCTTCCTGTCGCCATTGCTGACCGACGTCACTGGCGTACCGGAGGAAGCCGTCAATATCGCACTGCTGCTCTTTGGTGCGACAACTGTCGGTGGAAATCTGGCGGGTGGGACATTGAGTGATGTCGTCGGTACACGCAACGCGATGATGATCCTGCTGTCCGGACTGATCGTCTCTTTTGTCTCGCTTCGATTAGCGATTCACAATGAAGCGGCAACTTTCGTGGTGATCGCTGTCTTGGGGGGCGTTTGCTTTCGCCATTCCGCCCGTTATGCAGGCCGGCGTTGTTGCCACGGCGAGGCAGGAGGCTCCCGATGCGCTTGGAACGGCGTCCGGCTTCAATATAGCCGCCTTCAATCTCGGAATCTCGAGCGGGTCTTTCATCGGTGGCCAGCTCTTGAAAGGGCCCGGGCTGCTGGTGACCCCCTACGCGTCAATCGCGATGGCGAGCGTTGCCTTGCTGTTCGCGATGGTTGCACTCCGTCCCCGCTCTGCGATCGACAATGCGAATGTTGCGTGACAGTTGGCGCGGTTTGCCGCACCAGCGTCCTTCAAAGAGGTCAGCTGGCGCGAGACTCTGAATCTGCCGCTCAGTTCTCTGGCCAATTGAGCAGGAATGTGCGCACGATTTCTCGAAGCTGGTTCCTTGTCGCGCCGCCCTTCGCGTCAACTGCCATTCCCTGAATGGTCAACACAACAAGCCGCGCGCGGCATCCGTTGCCGTCATGCCAGGAGGCAACGGCCCGGCGTCCTTCACCGCTTCGAGCCGTTCGCTTAGAATCTGGCCAAACTCATTTCGGCTGCGAACGAGATATTGGCGAACTGGCTCATTTGCCGGCGAGCATGCGAGTGCCGCGCTTGTCACGAGACAGCCGGGCGGTGTACGCGATCCAGCGTGCAGATCTGCCATACCGTACAACAAACTTTCCACAATCCGCCGAGGGGTTGGTTCGGCCAGCGCGCATGCCTGACGAAATTCAACGTGCTTGGACAAGTAGCGCTCGACAATCCGATGGAACAGTTCCTCCTTGCTACCGAACGCAGCGTACAGGCTTGATTTCGTAAGCCCTGTCGCGTCGAGAAGATCATTCAACGAAGTGCCTTCATATCCTTGCTGCCAGAACACCTGCAGCGCTTTATCCAGCACCTCAGTTTCATCAAACTCTCGCACTCGAGACATTGTCGCTCCTGAACCAAACGCATCTTACTGGACCGAGCGGTCCCTTATACCTATTAGTGTTCTTGATTCAAGAGCTGGAAGTAGCTCGCCGGGGCTGTACCAACTCAAGCAGCAGGTGAAAGTGAAAACGATTTCACTCGCGAGATGAATCTGATGCAGCTTGGCTGCCCGAACTCGGCCTTGTCCAAATTCTCGTAATTGTCGGGCGTGGAGGCTAGTGTATTAAGTCGACGCACGCGAAAGTGCCGCGCGTGCGAGCGAATGAACTATTGGTGGATCTAGCTATCGATAGGAAGACAAGCGGCTTCCCCCGCGCTTGGGAGCGCGTCCGGCATTCGCAATGCGGCTGCTGCTTGCTGCTTTCCGCGCATGCGATGATTTCATTATTTGCGGGCGTTTCCCCGTTGCGTGTCGAACCGTTGTCGGGCCTCCTCGACCGGGTCTTGGTATGCGACGGCCCACCGGTATAGAGCGGAGAACGGCCCCGCAAGCGTACGACCGAGCGGGGTGATGGCGTATTCAACCGCCACTGGAGAAGTATCAAGCACCGTTCGAGAAACCATCCCGCTTCGCTCGAGGCGACGGAGCGTTTGCGTCAATGATTTCTGAGTGACAGGCTCCAGCGCGCGCTTCAGCTGGTTGAAACGCGTCGGGCCTCGCGAGAGCGCCGCAACCACCAGGATCGTCCATTTGTCGGCTATCTCTTCTATCAGCACCCGATTCGGACAATCCGCCGGAAACGGCCAAATTTCCAGCTCTGGCGGGTAGATGAGTTCAGGACGAGGAGCTTCATTTTGCACGGTGCGGTATCCGATTAGAAACTTGGTAGCGGGCTAGTGCCTAATTTACATGAGCGTCATGCCGATACTATAGCCCCACCCATGACGTGGACGGGAAGTGGGTTGAATGAAACAGGCAGAACTCGGACCACGCTTCGGCCTGTGACGGTCCCATTCGAAGCCGCTGCCATCATCAGTGCAAATATCGCCGCAGTGCACAATCTCAGGTCGCGAGCACCAGAGGGCATCGGCGCTTGGAGCCCGAGGGGTCAGGCCTTTTAGCGGTCGCAGCCGCTATCGCCGTCCCGCCAGTCGCCGCTGTGTCCGCACAACGCGTTGAAGGAAAAAATGCAGCGTGTTCATCGACTAGCTGAAATCGTTTCACTTCCGGAAACGGCACGGACAGCATCAATTACAAGCCGCCTCCGACTGATCTGCATCTACCAAACTCAGGAGCCCTCGAATGTCCAAGCTTGATATGCTTACCCCGCAAAACAGCGCTATCGCCTTGATCGACTATCAGCCCGCAATGTACCAGGGCGTGCAGTCGCATGACCGGCTGGTGGTATTCAATAATATCCAAATCCTGGCCAAGACGGCAAAGCTGTTCAAGATTCCGACCGTAATATCGACGGTCGCCAAGGACTCGTTCTCGGGTCCGTTCATGCCGGAGGTGACAGATCTGTTTCCGAACCACGAAATCATCGACCGGACGTCTATGAATTCGTGGCTCGATCCGAACTTCCGCAAAGCCGTCGCCGCGACCGGCAAAAAGAAGTTCGTCATAGCCGGCCTCTGGACAGAAGCATGCGTGATGTTTCCAAGCCTCGACATGCTCAAGGAGGGTTACGAAATCTACGTTCCCGCAGATGCCTGCGGTGATCTGTCGCTCGAGGCACACAACCGCTCCATGGAGCGCCTGCTACAGGCCGGCGCCGTTCCGATCACCTCATGCCAATACGTCTTCGAACTGCAGCAGGACTGGGCACGCGCCGAGACCTACGAGGGCGTGATGGATATCCTCCGCGCCCATACGCCATACGGCATCCAGGTGCGCTTCTCGAAGTGGGCGCTCGGCGAGCACGCTTCCGAGGCAGGCCCGCGGTAACTCCTGGAAATGCCGAAGATAGGACGACAGTCATGAAGGTTTATGTGTTGTCTTTGGCTGCAGGCCTCCTCGTCGGAGTGATCTACAATCTCCTCAACGTACGCTCGCCAGCGCCACCGATGGTGGCGCTGGTCGGGCTTCTAGGAATCCTGGTTGGCGAGCAGATCATCCCGGTCACTAAACTGCTCATAGGGGGCTCGAGCTTTTCCGAGGCATTCCATCTCTCGAGCTGCGACTCCCACATTTTCGGAATGCTACCGGGCCGACGCACGGTCGGTCCGATTGATGGCCTCAAGAATCCGGAGAAGCAAGCATGAGCAAGCAGGGCCCCGATCTAATCCTGCATCACGGTTTGTTTGCGACACTTGATCGCTCGAATCCGGCGGCGACTGCCGTAGCAATCAAAGACGGGCTGTTTACGGCCGTGGGGCACGTAGGCGACGTGATGAAGCTTGCCGGTTCCTCAACAAAGATCATTGACCTGAAGGGTCGGCGCGTGCTGCCTGGGCTGATCGATAATCATCTCCATATCATACGGGGAGGGCTCAACTACAATATGGAGCTGCGGTGGGACGGCGTCTGGTCGCTCGCCGACGCCATGACCATGTTGAAGAAGCAAGTCGCGATCACGCCGCCGCCGCAGTGGGTGCGCGTCGTCGGCGGATTCACCGAACATCAGTTCGCCGAAAAGCGGTTGCCGACAATCGAGGAACTTAACGCAGTCGCGCCCGATACTCCGGTCTTCATCCTTCATCTTTACGATCGCGCGATGCTGAATGCTGCGGCGCTGCGCGTAATCGGATACACAAAGGACACGCCCGAACCACCCGGCGGCGAGATCGTGCGCGATACAAAGGGCAATCCAACCGGGCTTCTCCTTGCCAAGCCAAATGCCAACATCCTCTACGCGACGCTGGCCAAGGGACCTAAGCTTCCCTTTGAATATCAGGTCAACTCCACCCGGCACTTCATGCGGGATCTGAACCGTCTCGGCATCACCGGAGCGATCGATGCCGGCGGCGGTTTTCAGAATTATCCTGAGGACTATGCGGTCATTCAGAAGCTGTCGGACGAAGGGCAACTCACTGTCCGCCTGGCCTACAACCTGTTCACGCAGAAGCCGAAGGGGGAGAAGCAGGACTTCCTGAATTGGACAAAGACTTCGAAGTACAAGCAGGGAACTGACTACTTTCGGCACAACGGCGCCGGCGAGATGTTGGTGTTCTCTGCAGCTGACTTCGAGGATTTCCGCGTGCCTCGTCCGGATATGCCGCCGGAAATGGAGAGCGAGCTCGAAGATGTCGTCCGCGTCCTCGTCCAGAATAAGTGGCCATGGCGCCTGCACGCGACCTACGATGAGACGATCTCGCGCGCGCTCGACGTGTTCGAGAAGGTCAACCAGGACACGCCATTGGATGGTCTGCACTGGTTCTTCGACCACGCCGAGACCATCTCCGATCAGTCCATCGAGCGCATCGCTGCGCTTGGCGGGGGCATAGCGGTGCAGCACCGCATGGCCTATCAGGGCGAGTATTTCGTCGAGCGCTACGGTTTTGGTGCGGCCGAAGCTACGCCACCGGTCAGGAAGATTATGGACAAGGGGGTGAAGATCTCCGCCGGCACGGATGCAACCAGGGTTGCCTCCTACAATCCGTGGGTCTCGCTGGCTTGGCTCGTAACCGGCATGACCGTGGGCGGTCTGCGGATATATCCGCAGCGCAATTGCCTCGATCGCGAAACCGCGTTGCGGATGTGGACCGAAAACGTCACTTGGTTCTCCAATGAGGAGGGGAAGAAAGGGCGCATCCAGGTGGGTCAGTTCGCCGACCTGATCGTACCGGATCGGGATTTCTTCTCCTGCGCCGAAAACGAAATCGCCGAAATCGCGAGCGATCTGACGGTAGTCGGCGGGCGCATCGTCTACAGCGCGGGCGAGTTCAAAGCTCTCGACGATACCGCGCCGCCGCCCGCGATGCCCGACTGGTCGCCGGTGCGCAGTTTTGGAGGGTACGGCAACTGGGTGGAACAGGACGGCAAGGCACAGGCCATCAGCGCGAATGCAATGCAGACGTGCGGCTGTGCCAACGCGTGTACCGTGCACGGCCACGACCACGCGCGCGCATGGTCTGGCAGGCTCCCGGTTTCGGATCTCAAGAGTTTCTGGGGTGCCCTCGGTTGCGCCTGCTGGGCGGTGTGAGATGTTCGCCAAATCTGATGCGCCGAGCTGGGTCGCGACAATCCTGTCTTGGTCATGGGTTGTGGCGGCCGCCAGAATAGCGCTCGTCTCAGCGTTCCTGATCGGCGGAATTCAGAAGGCCCTCGATTTTCCGGGAGCCGTTGCCGAACAGGCGCATTTCGGACTTCAGCCGGCGTGGCTTTGGGCCGCGGCAGCCATTGTCGTCGAACTCGGCGGCTCCGCGCTCGTCATTCTTGGACGCTGGGTGTGGCTGGGAGCCGGCGGGCTCGGCGTCCTGACGGCGGTCGCCATGCTCACCGCAAACGATTTCTGGGCCAAAGCCGGTCACGATCGCTTCCTGGCCGTGAACGCCTTTTTCGAGCATCTAGGCCTGATCGCCGGCCTGGTGCTTGTGTCAATCCTGTCGTTGCGCTCGCAAAGCGCTTGATCACTACAGCTCAACTCACTTTGTTCGAGGCTTCCATGTGTCGCAAACGTTATCTGATCGAGATCCTGCTGATTTCATCGTTGCTGACGATCGCGTCCGCTGCCATCGCGCGGGATCAGGGAGCGCATACCACGCCACAGGTCGGCGTCGGCGCGCAATACGACACCACGCATGTCTATGTCGCTCCCGAGGACGTGGACAAGTTCGTGGCCAGCTTTCTCTCTACGTTCGGAGGTCAGAGCACGAAGCAGGTCGTTGCCACGGTGACACCGACGCCGAGCAGCACCACGAGCCAACTGCTGCAGACGCCGGTTGGCACCGTCTCGGTGTTCGGATTCAAAACGCCGGTCCCTTATCCTTTTGGCGCCGAGCGAACCGGCTATCTGGTTACGGACCTCGACGAGGCAATCAACGTAGCCAAGGACTCGGGCGCTGACGTGCTCGTGGCGGCCTTCCCGGATCCGATCGGACGCGATGCGGTGATCCAGTGGCCGGGCGGCGTGAATATGCAACTCTATTGGCACACGACGAAGCCTTCCTATGCGGCTTTCGAGACGATTCCTGAGAACCGCGTTTACGTCTCGCCTGAGCGGGCTGATGCCTTTATCCGCAGCTTCCTGCGGTTTTCGCACGGGAAGGTTGTTTCCGACGATGCACATGCCGCGGGGGTCGAGATCGGCCGAGCCAAAGACACATATCGACGTATCCATATTGAATCAGTATTCGGAAAGATGACGGTCCTCGTTACCGATGGCCACTTGCCCTACCCGTACGGACGGGAACTGACCGGCTATGAGGTGAGCGATTTGCAGGGAACTTTGACGAAGGCCAAGGCCTCGGGCGCCACTGTGCTCGTCGAGCCCTATACGTCTGACGGACGGGCCGAAGCCATGCTACAGTTCCCCGGCGGATATATTGCGGAGATTCACGCGGCCGCACCGAAGTAGGGGGCGCGATGGCATTCCTGCTGGGACGATGGCTTTTGCGGAAGGTATGTGCGGCAGGCGTACTGCTTGCTGCAGCGCCGCAGATGGCGTGGGCGGATGATCAGAAGTCTCAGGCTTCCGCGCCGCAGCGGCCTGCCATCATGTTCAACCGGTTCCAGGAGGACTGGTCGGTGCTGGCGGATCCGCGGGTGACGCGTGAGCCCTTCGATGAACTCAAATACATTCCACTGTCGAGCGTCGATCCATACACGTATCTCTCATTTGGTGCGAACACCCGCCAACGGTTCGAGTCCAATAACGCCGCGAACTTCGGCACCGGTGCGAACAGCAGCCAGAATTATGTCATCAGCCGAAACGAATTCCATGCCGATCTCCGCGTAGACAATCAACTACAGGCTTTCGTGCAATTTCAGGCCGACTATGCGCCCTGGAAAACTCAGTTGACACCGGTCGATCGGGATCGGCTTGATCTTGAGCAGGGTTGGGTGGCTCTGACCGAGTCCATCGGAGGCGGAACGCTGAAGCTGCGGGCCGGTCGCCAGCAATTTGCCTTCGACCTGCAGCGCTTCATAGCTGTTCGCGACGGTCCCAACGTCCGACAATCTTACGACGCCGCCTGGGCGGACTACGAAACTGGAGCCTGGCGGTTCATCACCTTTTACAGCCTGCCGGTTCAGGTTCGGGACACTACGGTATTCGATGATTACAGCAGCGTCACCAAGCAGACCTTCGGGATGGCGCGGACAGAGTATAAGTTTTCCGAGTCTCTCTTCATCGCCGGCTACTATGCCAATTTCACCCAGGGGAATGCACAGTTTGCAAATGCCTCCGGCGCCGAGCGGAGAGACATTTTCGATGTCCATCTGAACGGTAACGCTAATCATTTCGATTTTGACTTCGAAGTGATGAACCAGACCGGACGCATCGGCCTCCAGCCGATCGAGGCTTGGGCCGTCGGTTCAATCGCGGGCTACACCTTCGCCGATGTGAACTGGAGCCCAAGGGTGGGTATCCAACTCGATGCGGCGTCCGGTGACGGCAACACCAAAGGAACCTTTGGGACGTTCAATCCGCTGTTCCCCAACGGTTACTATTTCACCCTGGCAGGTTACACCGGATACACCAACCTCATTCACATCAAGCCATCCCTGACGCTGAGCCCGACTTCGTCACTCAAGATCATGCTCGCTGCCGCGGCTCTATGGCGCCAGAACACGGCCGATGCGATCTATACCCAACCCAACATAGCCGTCCCGAACACTGCTGGGCGCCCGGGTGCGTATACCGGAAGTTACGGCCAGATTCGGCTCGATTGGACCATAGACCGCGCAACTTCATTCGCAATCGAGGCCGTGCACTTTTCGATCGGTAACGCATTGCGCAACGCTGGCGGCCATGACTCGAACTATGTCGGCGTAGAGATCAAACGGGGATGGTAGTGCCCCCGGTGTCGAGCGGAAATTCAATGATCGTGCCTTTTCTCCTGAGCCTCACTGCAGGCTATGTCGACACGGCGGGCTTTCTCGCATTGCAAGGTCTCTTCACGGCCCATGTTACCGGGAATTTCGTGACGCTTGGCGCGTCGCTGGCTCTCGGCACATCGGGAGCTGTTGCGAAACTCCTGGCCCTTCCGGTCTTCTGTGCGGTCGTAATGGCTGTCCGCCTGCTCAGCTCGGCACTGACGCCGCGCTGGCGCTTCGTTTTCGAAGCCATGCTCAGCCTTAAGGTCCTTCTGCTGATCGTCGGCGCTGTGCTCGCGATCGAGTTCGGACCTTTCCGGGACGGCGACAGTTGGCAGGCGGTGATTACCGGAATGGTGCTCGTTTCGGCCATGGCGATACAGAACGCCGTACATCGGGTCTATCTCGGAAGCGCACCACCCTCGACGCTGATGACCGGCACGACGACACAGATCATGATCGATCTTGCGGATATGATCTATGTAAGGGACGATGCGCCAGGGCACCAAATCAGGTCGCGGGTCGTGATGATGTCCAAGAACGTCATCATTTTCGCCGCCGGCTGCGCTGCCGCGGCCCTCTTGTACGCGCAATACAACGTTTGGTGTTTCGTGGTGCCCCCCCTATTGGGCGGACTTTCGCTGCTTGCTCGACTAACGGAATCGACGCTGAAAGAAGCAGCGAGAAACTGACGTTCCATTCTGTTTCCAAATTCGAGGACGAAGTCGAAGCCAACAGAGATGCAGATCGACGCTGTCGGAGATGCTAACTCTTCCGGATTTTTCGGAACCCGAAAGTTAGTCGATGGGGCCGCCCCCGTGACGGAGGTCCTCGCGGCGATGGCTATCTTCGTTGCGTTTGCCGTCGCTCTACCCGCCAACGCCCTGTCAGCGGAAGTCAGTGGAACGGAAAACGCGAATGTCGCGCCGCTGAAGACGACGCTCCTGCGCTATGACGAGGACTATTCCTATTTGCGCGACCCGGCGAAACGGACCGGAGCCTGGTGGGAGCCATACAAGTATATTCCGCTAGAGTTCGGTGATGATGCGTACCTCACGCTCGGCCTGGAGCTTCGGTTCAGGGAGGAGGCATATCGCAACTTCAATTGGGGTGAGCTCCCGGTCAACGAGTATCAATGGTACCGGATGCTACCGTACGCGGACCTGCATTTCGGCCCAAACCTGCGTCTGTTCGGCCAAATGATTGGCGCCTGGGTTACGGACAAGGAGACAGTTGGGGGCGTCGACGCAACAGGGATTGAAGTGCTGCAGGGTTTCGCGGATCTGAAGCTGCCGTTGGCCAGCGGCACCGATCTTACCTTGCGGGGAGGGCGACAACTCCTGTCGTATGGCACTGAGCGATTGATCAGCTTGCGGTATGGCCCGAACGTGCTTCGTTCCTTCGATACGGCGTTGGCCTCGATTCAATCGGCTCCATGGCGGGTTGACGCGCTCTATGCACGACCGGTCCGAAACCTGGTCGGCAGCTTCAATGACCGCTTCGATCCAGAGCGAACACTCTGGTCGATCTATGCCATGCGCCAATTGACGGAGATCAGCTCCAAGCCGGGACTTGATGTCTACTACATCGGCTACCGCAATGCCGCCGCAGAGTACAATCAAGGGAGCGGAGAGGAAGTGCGGCACACAATCGGCAGTCGGTTTTTCGGTGCCGCGAATGGTTGGGACTGGAATTTCGAAGGCATGGCTCAGTTTGGCCATTTCGATCACGGAGATATCCGCGCCTGGTCCATTGCCTCCGATACGGGCTACACGTTCGCCGGCGTGACCTTCAGCCCGCGGCTTGGCCTGCGGGCGAACATTATCAGCGGCGACCGTAACCCATACGACCTCAATCTTCAGACCTTCAATCCACTATTCCCGAAAGGAAAGTATTTCGGCGAGATCGGCCTGCTCGGGCCATACAACCTGATCAACGCTCACCCGACGCTCACCCTTCAATTGAACAAAGATTGGACCCTCGATCTGGCAACAGTCTTCTATTGGCGCGAAAGTCTTGGCGACGGAATCTACGGTCCTGGAGGGAACCTCGTGCGACCTTCGGATGACAGTCGCTCCCGCTATATCGGAACTCAGGCCGACGTGATACTCGGGTGGCAACCGGTCCCTTGGTTCAGCGCTGCACTGTCCTACTCTATATTCGTGCCCGGGCAGTTTATACAGGATACAGGCCCATCAAAGACGGCTCACTTCGTGGGCGTCGAGGCGATGTTGAAGTTCTAATTGCAATATCGACGCCGCTCTGGATCCGTCTCGGATAGCTCTACGATAGCGACTGAAGCGTAACCCAATCTTGCGAGGGGAGCCAAACAAATGCGCATGATACTAAAGATCGTGTTCGCAACATCGCTGCTCGCCGCCCCGATGCTCCCTCTCGCGGCTTCGGAGACGAAAGACACGGGTGATGGCGAAATCCGCATTGGAAACATCATGCCCTATAGCGGTCCATTGACGGAATTTGCCTCCATCGGAAAGACGGAGTCTGCCTATTTCGACATGATCAACGATCGCGGAGGCATCAATGGCCGGAAGGTGAGGTTCATTTCGCGTGATGACGGGTCGAACCCAAGGAAGGCCGTGGAGCAGACCCGCCAATTGATCGAAGATGATAACGTGTTGCTGATTTCTGGCTCGTTCGGCACACCGGGCAATTTGGCCGTACGCGCTTATCTGAACGAGAATAGAATACCACAGTTGTTCGTCGCTTCCGGTGACCAGGAATGGAGTAAGCCCGCTGAGTTTCCCTGGACAATGGGCTGGCAGCCTCCGTTTCGCGCCGAGGGGCGCATCTACGCGAATTTTGTGCAGGCGTTTTATCCGGACCAAAAGCTTGCAGTCCTCTGGCAGAACGATCAGTTCGGGCGCGATCTATTGATAGGCATGCAGGAGGGGCTCGGAGACTGGACGCGCATGATCGTAGCTGACAGTACTTTCGAGATGTCGGACAAATCGATCGATAGACAGATCGATGTCCTGAAAGCGTCGGGAGCAGGAGTCCTGCTTTTCGCGGGTTCGCCGAATATGGCTGCACTCGCCATAGGGCGGTTGGCAGAAATCGATTGGCACCCGGTCGTCATCCTCAACAACGTGGCCGCACCTGCCGTGCGCGCGCTGGGGTCAGCCGACGTACAGAACGCGGTGGGGGTGATCTCGACGTCTTTCCTGAAAAATGCGACCGACCCGGTCTGGAAAGACGACGAAGGGATCAAACAGTTCTCAACGTTCATGGACAGGTATTATCCCGGCGGCGACAAGGCGGATAGCAACGCTCTCTTTGGTTATGCTGTTGCTCAGACCCTGTCCCGAGTGCTCGAACAATGCGGTGACGACTTGTCGCGCGAGAACATCATGCGACAGGCCACATCGTTGAAGGATTTTCGGAGTTCGGTCACGCTCCCCGGAATTGCGATAAGCACTGGTCCAAACGACTTTCGGCCGATCAAGCAGATGCGGCTTGTGCAATTTGACGGAAATGTTTGGCAGTCAATCGGGGATGTGATCGATAGCGCGTTCCTCGGTCCGACAAACCATTAGATCGAGAGATGAGGGCGGCGCCGTTTACTCGTTATCCGATCTACCTTCCGACCCGGCATCTCTCCGTGAGGCCAGATTATTCAGTGATCTTGTGGTCGAAGCCTTGGAGGAAGGGTACTACCTTGCGGTTGCCGGCAGACTGCGGCTGGGGCAGGGAGAGATGCTGCCGCTCACGTCAGGCACCAGTTACTGCCACTCCTGAGTGGAGCGAATGATGAGGGCGAAGGATCAGCAACCCAAGCTGACGACGAACCCGCCGAGCACGTTGCCCTGGAACGCGTTTCGCCACACGGCCTTTACGGTGGTTTGGGTTGCGACCGTGGTCTCCAATGTCGGCACCTGGATGTACAATGCCGCGTCCGGCTGGCTGATGACGAGCCTGGACGCCGACCCGCTGAGCGTATCTCTGGTTCAAGTCGCAACCAGCCTGCCCATGTTTCTCTTTGCGCTTCCGGCGGGCGCGCTTGCGGACATCGTCGACAAGCGCCGCTTTCTGATCGTTACGGAAATCGTTGTCACGTTGGTTGCGGCGGCGAGTGCGGTGCTCGTCTCGCTGGGCTTCATCAATCCGCCCATCCTGCTGCTGTTTACGTTCCTCCTCGGCGTGGGCGCAGCGTTTACCGCGCCAGCGTGGCAATCGGTGGTTCCCAGCCTTGTGCCGAGGCAGGATCTGGCTGCAGCGGTGGCAACCAACGGCGTTGGCGTCAACATCAGCAGGGCGATCGGACCTGCACTGGGCGGCGTGATCATCGGCGGATTGGGAATTGCCGCGCCGTTCTGGTTGAACGCGCTTAGCAATTTCGGCGTTATCGGAGCCCTTTGGTGGTGGCGCCCGTCAACGTCCGGCGGTCATGCGCTCCCTGCCGAACGTCTGACAAGCGCCCTGGTGATCGGACTTCGCCATGCCAGGTACAATCCGCATCTGCGAGCAACCCTGATAAGAGCTGCGAGCTTTTTCTTCTTTGCGAGCGCCTATTGGGCGCTACTTCCGCTTGTCGCGCGCAACCAGATCGCGGGAGGGCCGGCGCTTTACGGCATAATGCTGGGCGCGATTGGAGCAGGCGCGGTCAGCGGAGCGTTCGGCCTGCCCTGGATGAAGGCCACCTTCGGGCCCGATCGGCTCGTTGCACTCGGCACCGTTGGTACAGCGGTCAGCCTGATCCTGCTCGGCCTCGCAGATGACTCCTTGACTGCGCTTTTTGCCTGCATCGTCGCTGGTCTTTCCTGGATCGCGGTCCTCGCGACCCTCAATGTCTCAGCACAGGTCTCCCTGCCGGATTGGGTACGTGGCCGCGGGCTTGCCATGTTCGTAACCGTCTTTTTTGGTGCCATGACCGCGGGCAGCGCGATTTGGGGGCAAGTTGCCTCGATGCTCAGCCTGCCGGCCGCTCACTTCATTGCGGCTGCCGGTGCCTTGATTGGAATTGTGTCGAGTTGGCCATGGAAGCTGCAAAGCGGGGCGGAAATTGATCTCACACCCTCCATGCATTGGCCCGTTCCGGTTTTGACGATCGACGCGGAGCCGGATCGGGGACCAGTGCTGGTAACAGTCGAATACCACATCATTCCTGAGCGACGCGGTGCCTTTTTGGCAGCGCTCCAGGAGCTTGGCCAGCAGCGTCGACGGGACGGCGCGTACGCCTGGGATGTCTTTGAAGATGCCGCCGAGGAGGGACGATTCATGGAAACATTCCTGGTTGCATCGTGGCTTGAGCACTTGCGGCAGCATCAGCGGGTTACGAATGCCGACCGCGTGGTCCAAGACGCCGTTCGTCAATACGACGCCAAGACCGAGCCGAAGGTAAGCCATTTCGTTGCCGCATCGTTCGGGTCCAAATCAATCCGGGAATCTGACGAGCTATAGCTTCTTCTATGGGCGTGGGCTTAGGGGTGCTGAGTTTCTAGACGTGCGGGCGTTCTCGAAACTAAAAACAGCAAGAAGTTTTACAGAAGTCGGCCACAGCCCTTAATAGAGTGGCCTGTCTGAACGTCACAATAGGGCCTGCGAAAATTGGTCTTGCAATTCTAGTAGTTGGCAAACGGGGTAGCCGGGCGCGCTCCCGTTCGAATGCAGTATCGGTGAGGACCAGAATACGGTTGACGTATTCGAACGATATGCGGATTCGAAGGTGGCTCTATTCCATCAAGTGGAAAGCTTCGCACCGTTCTCGAAAGAGTTCTTCGCCATGGCCAAGCTCACTCGCTGGGTGATCTATGGCACGCCTTCAGATGAGTTCAAGAAGGCGAACGTGGACTTTCAGCCGATTTATATGACGCGATTCGATGGTTTTGTTAGGTGAGGAAAGTGGCTGCAGGTGGCATCGGAGAGCTGCTCGCCCGCGCGACGATTTGTTCGCAAGCTTTCAGCTCTGCTGGTATGCACGAGAATTGTTCACACCATGGTACAATTGAGCCATCATAATCGGGGCTCTACACTCATTTCCTGGCGATTGATCACTCAAAGAGTGCGTTGATGGTCCCGACCGGAAGCATCGAGGTCGATCAATCGCCGCTCCAGGAAACCATCAGGAAGTCGCGAGCAGTTCAGAAGGCGCGGACTATCGACGCAGCTGTGCTTGTCGGTGCAACCGCATTGCGGTGCTTCCCCGTTGGACCGTATCGAAGGACGATTGTCAAATGAACAGGTTGAATAACAAGCGCACTCTTATCACCGGCGGCAGCAGCGGCATCGGGCTCGAGACGGCTCGCCGCTTCCTTGAGGAAGGGGCCCGCGTAGCCATTACCGGCAGCAATTTGGCCTCGCTGGAAGCCGCTCGCAAGGAACTCGGAAACGCGCTACTTATCCATGTGGATGCTGGCGACGTCGCCGCTCAGAAGAAGATAGCAGCTGAGATACAGGGCAATTTCGGCGGCCTCGACGCTATCTTCATCAATGCCGGCATCGGCGACTTCCGTCCATTGGCTGAGTGGGACGAGGCTGGCTTCGACCGCTCGGTGGCGGTCAATTTGAAGGGGCCGTTTTTTCTGATCCAGGCTCTGTTGCCGATTCTCGCCAATCCGGCTTCGATTGTGCTGAATACCTCAATCAATGCCCACATTGGCATGCCGAATTCCAGCGTCTACGCGCTGACGAAAGCGGGATTAATTTCGCTCGCTCGCACCCTTTCCGGCGAGCTCCTGCCGCGGGGTGTTCGCGTCAATGCAGTGAGCCCCGGCCCAATCGCTACGCCTTTGCACGGCAAGATCGGCATGGGCGATGCGGAGATCAAAGGCCTGGTCGGCCAAATCCCAGCGGGTCGCCGCGGCGTGCCAAAGGAAGTAGCTGACGCCGTCGTCTTCTTCGCCTCAGATGAATCATCTTTTACCATCGGTAGCGAACTCATTATCGATGGCGGCATGAGCACACTCTGACCAATGGGACCATGCTTTACCGCGCGTGACCAAGCGCAAATCGCGGTATCACTCGACGCCAAGGATGCGACGGCACATGCCGTACTGGCACACATGATGATGTGGGGTAGCGAATGGGAGTCGGCGATCGCGGAAGCGCGCACCGCAATTGCCCTCAATTCAAACAGGGCGTTTGTCATCAGCATGCTTGGCCGTGTGCTCGGGTTTGGCGGATATCGAGAGGAAGCACTCGAAAGGCTGCAGCAGGCATTGCGTGCCAGCCCACACGATCCCCTGATTTGGATTTGGTTGATCTGGCGTGGGCTTTTGCAGTTCTTTTCAAGCGATTTCTCGGCTGCGCTGCAGACGTTGCGCCAAGTTGCTCGCGTGCGTCCGGGTTACGTTGTCACCTTCCAATATATTGCAGCGTCGCTTGCCCATCTCGGGCGTTCGGACGAGGCGCGCGAAGCGCTAAAACGTGTCCCCCCGCAATCGGTGCAGGGGTGTCCGGGGAATGATTCACTGTGTCGCGGTGCATGCTCGGCAGGACCGAGGCAAATCGGTCTTTTCTGGTTGTCGAGACACAGAGGGCCGAGCATGCGATATCGCGGTAGCATTTTTGGAAGGCTGCTTGAACCGATCAATCGACGGCAGTTTCAGACGGTTGTGGATCGTCTGGACGGGGATGCCTACGACAAGTCGTTCAGGAGCTGGGATCATCTGGTGGCGCTGATCTATGCCCAGCTTAGCGGCAACAGCAGTCTGCGCGGGGTGGTGACTGGCTTCAACGCCAATTCGCAGCATCACTATCACTTGGGAACCGGCAAGCTGTCGCGCTCGACGTTGTCCGATGCCAATGCCCGCCGTCCGATCGGCATTTTCGCGCAAACCTTTGCGGCGCTGTCGGCGATGGCGCGTCGCCAGCTGCGGAGTGAAGGCATGGAGATGGTGCGTCTGATCGACGCCAGTCCGATCCCGCTCGGCAAGGTCTGCAGTTGGGCGACGTGGAACGGCCGCATTCGCGGCATGAAGCTGCATGTCGTCTACGACCCAAGGAGCGATGTCCCGACCTGCGTCGAGATGACGGCCGCGAACGTCAATGACATCGAGATCGGCCGACAGACCCCAATCCAGCCCGCCACCACCTATGTGTTTGACAAGGGCTATTGCCGTTTCGACTGGTGGCAGAAGATCAATGATAGCAAGGCTTTCTTCGTTACCCGGGCGAAGACGAGCATCCGTCTTCGCTCGCTCAGGCATCGCGCCATCCGCAAGCGTAACGGGGATGGCTTCGAAATCCTTGCCGATGACGAGGTGAAGCTCACCAGCAAGGGCGATTCGCGCCTTCCAATCCCGCTCCGCCGCATCAAGATCAGACGCGAGAAAGGCGGCAAGATCACACTCCTGACCAACGACCTTGCCCGTAGCGCCGTCGAGATCGCCGCCCTCTACAAGAGCCGATGGCAAATCGAGCTGCTGTTCCGCTGGATCAAGCAGCATCTCGATATTCGCAAGTTCCTCGGCGCCAACGACAACGCGATCCGCCTTCAGGTGCTCGCTGCGATGATTGCCTACCTGCTGCTGCGCATCGCCGCTCACACCAACTGCATCAAAATGCTCCCGCTCAGGTTCGCCGAACTCGTCGGCCAGCTCCTGCTCACGCGTCGATCCCTCGCTGCCATCGACAAACCTCCGCCCATCAACCCCAGCCGTCGGAAATCAACCATCTCACCTGACCAGATGGAGCTCCGCTATGCCTGAATTTCCCCGGACACCCCTGCAATCGGTGGAGCAGCTTGAGCGGTGGCAGGAAAGGCCACCCTGGATGCGTCCCGAAGATTATGCGCTTCTCGTCGAAGGTGTCCGCCTCGCAGCCCATCAGGGACAGCGCAATCCCAACCATAACTAGGAGCCGGGGATGTCGTCGCAGATTAACAGCTGCTTAAGTCCGCCACGGCTGCGCCGAGCTAAACGCCGCCGAAACGGCTGATTGAGTACTCTTGATCCAACTCTGGGAGCTTATCCATGTCTCAGACTATTTCATTCATCGTTCACTTGCCCGTCAAGGCCGAAGCACGCGAAGCACTCTATTCGAGCCTCGTAAAGGTGCTCGACGAAATGTCAAATGAACCGGACTTCGTAAACACTTATCTTCACCGTTCGGTGGAAGATTCCGATACCCTGGTACTCTACGAAACCTGGGCATGCAGCGCGCAGTACTTTCAAGATTACCACCTGAAGAAGGCGTATCGGGTCGAATACGAGGGCAAGCTGAAGAACATGTTGAAGTCGGAGCGGCGTTTTGAATGGCTCGAACCCATCAAAAGCTACGAGTGCAAGGGCAGATAGTCCATGATCGACGCCGGCCCGTCCCTTGGGCGCCATTGAGGGACCGCATGGGCGGGTGGACAAAGGTCTAGGCCTGGTTCCGAGCAGGCAGTGGGGGGTATCATCGATCAGCGCCGCGGGAGACCCCATCGTTTCGGCGGCCGCCACTCCTGGTGTCGAGCACATCGGTCAACGAACTGAATTGAGCTCGCCTTCGGTCCGCGCAATCACGATCGTCGCCATGCCGTTGCCGATCACGTTCCCGAGTGCCCGCGCCCCTGACGGTATTTGAAGCGTCGCCGCACCAGTGCGGGCACGGCAGCCTTGGTTAGGCAAGCAGCGCTGATCCGTCGATTGTCTCCGATAGGTAGCGGAATCGCCAACATTGCGAGCGGCTCGAATTTTCCTGTGAATTCAAGACCAAAAGATTGCGGCGGGTATACCGTCGGCATTTGTCCGTCAGACTTGGGGAATTTTTCTTACAAATCAACGACGAAGGGTCGTTCGAAATGATAGAGTGGCAGTAGGGGGAGCGGCTGGCTGCTATCGCGCAGTGTGGCGTAGTTTTGGTGAGGCGTTCTCACTTCCTCTCATATCCGAGCGCTGATCCGGGTTGTGGCCTCCACTTAACCCCGATCGGAGTCTGAATTCCACCGCGCATCTGCGAACAGAGCGTTGTGGCGCATTACAGCGTGCAGAGCGGCCGGAGCACGTGAGGCGCCTCAATTGGGAGTCGCAACGCTCCCTGCCGCCGAAACGGCAATCGAGTTGCTCTTATCGCGCCACTCGCGGCTTGGTAGCGAGCGCCTGTACCGTTGCACCATTTTGGCGAAGATCGAGGCTTGCCGCGGCCGAACGCCGCGAACTAAAGCATGCTATGCTGAAAGGATCGGGATAACGTTACTTGCCGTAGTCAAAAATCCGGCTGGCCGTCAATCAGACAGTCGAGGGAGCCGATGCAACAGATTGCGGACTGGCTCAACATCCTCGGCCTGGGGCAATACGCGCAGCGCTTTGCCGAGAACGACATTGATCCAAGCGTTCTGCGCGATCTGACCGACTACGACCTCGAAAAAATCGGTGTCTCGCTCGGCCATCGCAAGAAGATGTTGCGCGCGATTGCGGAGTTCGCGGAGACCGGACCGAGACCCGTGCGTGCTCCCTGGACCGCGGCCGAGAGACGTCAACTCACGGTGATGTTCGCTGATCTCGTTGGCTCGACAGCACTCTCGACCAAGCTCGACGCTGAGGACTTGCGGGAAATCATTGGCAAGTACCACCGCTGCTGTGCCGAGCAAATCGAGAAATCTGGCGGGTTCGTCGCCAGATACATGGGCGACGGCGTGCTCGCATATTTCGGCTATCCGCGGGCCGATGAAGACGATGCCGAGCGAGCGGTATGCGCCGGGCTAGCATTGGTTGCGGCTGTGGCAGGACTCGATGTCGGCCCGTCGGCAAGATTGCGAGTGCGAGTTGGCATTGCCACCGGCTTGGTAATCGTCGGTGATCTCATCGGGGATGGCGCATCGCAGGAACATGGGGTGGTCGGTGAGACCCCCAATCTGGCTTCGCGGCTGCAGGCGGTGGCCGAGCCGGATACGGTGGTCATCGACGGCAGCACCCGTCGCCTCGTCGGTGGACTCTTCGAGTATCTCGCTCTCGGGAGCGTGTCCATCACAGGGTTTAGCGCGCCTGTACCGGTCTGGCGAGTCATCGGTGCGAACGCGGTCGATAGCCGCTTCGAGGCCTTGCGGGTAGCCAGAACGCCACTGCTCGGCCGCGATGAACAGATCGAGTTGCTGATGCGCCGCTGGCAGCAGACAAAACGCGGCGATGGCTCCGTCGTGCTGATATCGGGTGAGCCCGGCATCGGCAAATCGCGCCTCGCCGAGACCGTGCTGGAGCGGCTGAGTGATGATCTACATATCCGTTTGCGCCGTTTCTGCTCGCCGCACCATCAGGACTGCGCGCTTTTCCCGACCATCTCACAGCTCGAGCGAGCCGCGGGATTCCGGCGCGACGATACGGACCGGCAACGGTTGGGCAAGCTCGAAGCGCTGCTCGCGGAGGCAGACGCTGACCTCAGCGAGGCCGTCCCTCTGATCGCGGACCTGCTGTCCGTGCCGATCGGCAATAGCTATCCGCCTCTCAGCCTCACCCCCCAGAAGCGCAAGGAGAAGACGCTTGCGGTCCTGCTGGCCCAGCTCGAGGGACTGGCGGCGCGCCGGCCCGTGCTGATGGTGTTCGAGGATGTGCACTGGATCGACCCCACCTCGCTCGACCTGCTGGACCGCATCGTCGACCGCGTGGCCAACCTCCGGGTCTTGCTGATCATCACTTTCCGGCCAGAGTTCGCCCCAGCCTGGATCGGGCGCTCGCACGTGACATTGATCAGTCTCAGCCGGCTGCCGCATCGACAGCGTGCCGAGATGATCATGCGGGTGACCGGCGGCAAGGCGTTGCCCCGGGAGATCGTCGAAGGAATCATCGATCGGACCGATGGCATACCGCTGTTCATCGAGGAATTGACCAAGGCGGTGATCGAGAGCGGCATGCTGGCGGACGCTGGCGACCGCTTTGATGCGAGGGGGCCCGTGCCTCGGCTTGCCATCCCTACCTCGCTCCATGCCTCGCTCCTGGCACGGCTCGATCGGTTGGCGCCCGTGCGCGAGATGGCGCAGATCGGAGCTGCCCTTGGGCGGTCGTTCTCGCATGAGCTGATCAGCGCCGTCGCAGCCATGCCGCAGCAACAGGTGGACGGGGCCTTGGCGCAGCTCGCAAGCGCCGAACTGGTCTTCCAGCGGGGGACCCCGCCTGATGCAGAGTACACCTTCAAGCACGCGCTGGTGCAGGACGCAGCCTATAGCACCATGCTGCGCGGTCGACGTCAGCAGATCCATACTCGCGTTGCGACGACGTTAGAGAGCCAGTTCCCTGAAATCGTGGCTGCTCAGCCCCAACTCATGGCCCACCATTGTACGGAGGCCGGTTTCAACGAGAAGGCGGTCGGCTACCGGCTCAAAGCGGGCCAGCAGGCGGTCGCGCGATCAGCGATGACGGAAGCGGTGGCGCAGTTGCAGAAGGGGCTCGAACTGCTGGCGAGCATGCCCGAGGAGTCGCGGCCAAGACTGCACGAGCTCGACCTTGAGATTGCCCTAGGGCGGGCTCTGATGGCAGCCCGGGGGTATTCGGCGCCGGCGGTGGCCGATACCCTCGTCAGGGCGCGGGCGCTCGCTGAGCGGTTCGATCGACCGGACCGTCTCGCTCCGCTGCTCTATTTCCAATGGGGCTTCCATTCGGTTCGTGCCGAGCACGAGCTGGCGGTGTCGCTTGCCGAGCAGATGGAGAAATTGGGCGAGACTAGAAAAGATCAAGTCACTCTGATGCTGGGTCACTATATCCACGGCGCCAGTTGCCACTATCGCGGGGAGTTTGTGACAGCGCGCGGCCTTCTCGAGCTGTGTGATGGCTTGAGAGATCCGGCCGCTCGCGCGATTTGCGCCGCCATAGCGGTGGCCGATCCGCGCGCAGCGAGCCAGGGTCACTTGGCGGTGACGTTGGCGCTTCTGGGCGACATCGATCAGGGACGCGCGCGCGCGGACGAGGCGTTGTCAGAAGCCCGTTTGCTCGACCATCCGTTCACGGTGGCCTTTGTATTGAGCAAGGTGTGTGCAGTGGAGGCGGCCGCCGGCTTGCCGCATGATGCACTGCGGCATGCAGAAGAACTGGTGGCTCTCTCGAACGAGCATGGCTTTCCGCTCTGGTTGGGCCTCGGACTTCTCCAACATGGTCGCTCATTGACTGCCGTAGGACAGGCGCAGGGCGGCCTCGCCTTGCTCGCGAAAGGGCTCTCGGTGCTTCGTGGTGCCGGAGCTGTGGTGCACACGCCGCGCGCGCTCTGCCTTCTCGCCGAGGCTCACGCCAAGGTCGGGCATCAGCAGGAGGGGCAGCAATGCCTTGTTGAGGCCGCGCAGCTCATCGAGGCGACCCAGGAACGGTCCAGTGAGGCCGAGCTGCATCGACTTCGAGGCGACATGTTGAATGCGCGAGGCGACCAGGCGGCGGCAGAGCAGAATTATCATCGAGCGCTTGCTGTGGCGGAGCGCCAGAGCGCGAAGACGTTAGGGCTGCGCGCTGCGACCAGCCTCTCTTGCCTGTGGCGTGACCAAAGCAAATGCACGGAAGCTCACGATCTCCTCTTGCTGCGGTATCGCGCGTTCACCGAAGGCTTCGACACGCCGATCTTGAGGGACGCCAGGGCGCTGCTCGAACAGCTGGCCTGAGTCGTCACGAACCGAGCTGATGGAGAGGGCGGCTTTGGAATGCGGAGCAGGCCTGTATGGCTGGCACACAGCAGTGGGAGTGAGCGGCGCCGGACCCAAAGGTGCCTTCCTGATTTCTGACGGTATCTGAGGCTCCGTGCCAGTGCGAGCAATGTCAGTCTTAGTTCGCACGCGGCGCGCCATCCAGTCGATAGACTCCGATAGGTAACGGAATTGCCAGTTCTTCTTGAGGAGCAATTTTTTCTGTGAATTCAAGACCAAAAAATTGCGGCGGGCATACCGTCGGCATTTGTCTGTCAAATTTGAAAGTTTGTGCTTGCAAATCAACGACGAAACGTCGTTCGAAATGATTGAGTGGGAGTGAAGGGAGACTACTATAGCCAAGTGGCAACCCCGATGAGATGAAACAAGCGTCATGGTGGAAAAGGATTCGACCGGCGGCAGTCAGTCCAACTGGCGTGTGTTCCTTGGGCCGCAAGGAGACTTAGCGCCCAATACGGTTCAGATCACGCCAGCCGCCGACAATTGGAACGATTTTGGGCACTACACGGGTATCGAGTATACATTTCGTGGGTCAATCGTAGATCGGCCCGCGGAGACGAGCGGCTATGTTGGTTTCGTTACGGCAGAGCCGGGTCGAACCGACAGAAGCTTGTTGGCTCAATTGGTTCCGAGTACCGGGCAGCCTACAGAAATTCCAAGGGATCAAATCCAGTTCTTCACCATGCTGCCAAGCATGGAGGCTTATCGTTCTGTGGTCCAAGCACTAGGTGCTGAAGAGGCCACACAAGCGCTCATCGCGGTGAACGATCTCGTAGCTCTTGGTGAGTTCGACGCGAATTCGGATATCTTGAAAAAGGCAGTCGAGACTGAGGTTTTTTCGCTATCATTCATGCGAAGCTCTGATGCCTACTTCGCCTTGAAAAATGCAGGTCCGATTCTCCGCGGGCTATCGAGCGAGGAAATCGGAAGACTTTCCTCGACTCTAGCCATTCGATTCCAGCTGCCAGGTCGACGAAGTGACCATGACTTGCGTTTCCATTTTGACCATGATGCCGATCTACCGAAGCGGATCGCGGTCATTATTGGGAAGAACGGGGTCGGGAAGAGCCAAACGTTGGGTCGTATCGTGCGTGCCGCGATGGACGGATCGTCATCGCTCACCGATGGCGTCAGTGGCGGTCGCCCGCTGATAAATCGCCTCTTGGCATTCGCGCCAACCAACGAAGCTGAGTCTGTCTTCCCTTCGGACAAGAGGAGACGACCTCGTATTTGGTATCAGCGCTACTCTATGAACCGCGCGCGTCGGTCGAGACGCAACGACTATGTGTCTGATCTCATCGTTCAAGTCGCGAGGTCGGTGCAAACGGTCGCATCGAAGTCGCGCTGGAGCATCTTTATTGAGGCGCTGCATGCTATTGCTGAGCCTGGGCAAATTCACTTGGTGAGTTCGCTATCTTCAGAGCGCTACGTGTCATTAGCTGGGTTAATGCGGGGGTCGGAAAAGCAGACTTTGGAGAAGTTTGCGGCAATCAATGTCAGGCAAGAGCCGCTACGTGTCATAGACGGCGAAGGGTATCCTCTTAGCAGTGGTGAGCTTTCGTTCCTAAAATTTGCTGCTCAAGCTAGTCTGCATATTGAGAATGGTTCGCTACTATTGCTGGACGAACCCGAGACCCATCTGCACCCGAACTTCATTGGTCGTTTTGTCGCGCTCCTAGATAATCTCTTGGAGTCGACAGGCTCAGCTGCAATTATCGCGACCCATTCAGCGTACTTTGTCCGAGAAGTATTTCGCGAGCAGGTCACGGTGCTGAGTGTTGACGGTGACGGAATAGTGCTGGCACAGCGACCAACTCTGCGAACGTTCGGCGCAGATGTCGGGGCGATCTCTTACTTCGTGTTTGGGGAGGATGAACCGTCCAAGTTAGCATCTGAAGTTGAGCAAAGATTAATCGCTCGGAAATTGCCTTGGCCGCAGGTCTACGAGCAGTACAAGGACGAGCTGTCATTGGAATTGCTCAATACTCTGCGCGCGGTGATTGAGGGCGAGGCTGGCAGTGAATAAGATTCCAGTGCCGATCTATGATGACTGGGCGGCATTCCATTCTTTATCAAATAATGTGCGTTTGAAGAGTTACCCTCAGCTTCAGGCTTTGGCTCCGAACGTGCTGGATTGGTATGCCGAGTATATTGCTGTCGGCGGCAATCCCACGCTGGTTCAGAACCCACCTCTGACCGACGCTATTGCGAACTATCTGCGAGATCACTACGCGTCGCCTCCGATAGATTTAGGCCACATTCGAGCGATGCGAGTCTCCACGGAACATCTCGTATGTCCAATGTGCGGATCGATGCACAGTGGTACTCTTGATCACTACCTTCCGAAGGCTACGTTTCCAATTTTTGCGGTGTTCTCGAGGAACCTCGTTCCTGCGTGCAAGTGCAATAGCAAGCGGAAGGAGGTTTGTGTTGGCGCAGCTCAAGGTGAGCGAGTCTTGCACCCATACTTCGATGCTTGCCTCGGTGATCGGCTGGTGAGGGCCCAATTTGACGATCTCGGTGATGTGCCGCGGGTTTCCGTTGTCCTAACGATTCCAAATACTCACGCACACTATTCGGCCATCAGCTTTCACGTCAGGTCTATCGTTCAAAGGTCGGCGATTGCGAAATACTTGGCGGATCGTTGGAGCTCGTTCTTTCGTCGTCCGAGCCTAGTAGTCCGCGCTCTAGAAAAGAACGTTACAATTCGAGCTGAGTTGGAGGAATTACTCGAAAAGGAACGTGGTGCTCTGGACGATTTGCACAAGAGCATGAACAACTGGAACTCGGTCTTTGTTTCTGGTCTGCTTGAGCCAGACGTTGTGACGTGGCTGTTAGGAAGGTTGTCCATTCCAGGCCGCCAGCCCGACGCGGCTCTCGGCTAGGCGTCGATGTAGTGGTGGGACGCAAGTCAAATCCCTTTGCGCCACCCGCGACAAATCACCCCGACGGGCAACTCAGCAAAACCCGTCAATCCCGCGATAAGAAAATATTCCGCTTGGCGTTTGACCCAACTCAGATGTTCAATATGCGCATCCCACCCGACATGAGGGGCGGATCGCGGTCGTCACGAACGTGGTGTGGGATGCGGTGGACGCCGAGTGCGCGACTGACGAGTGCGCATGAAGTGGACGGCGAAGTCGTGTGGTCCTGACGCCCTAGTGGTAGGTGTCTTCCGCGAGATGCGAAGCATCTTCGCGAAACGGTGACAAAAAAGCCCAGTCTCGCCGGGGAGAGCACGAAGTAAGCCGCACAACCATCGCGCAGGGAAGGCCGGATGTTTCCGGTTACACCTGTGGTCCTACCCCCGAGCTTCCTACCCATTGCTCGGGGCCCATGGGTGCGATCGGCACCCGGTCTTCCCTGCGCCCTCTGATCGAAGAGGGTGAAACCAACATCAAGGCTCGGACGATGATCGTCGCGAGAACGCGCTGCTATATCTGGTGCTGTTTGACACCGTTGAACCGAATTGCGCACTGTTCATCCGGCGCGGCCAGGGTGTTTCCCCGCTCTTCGAACGGCGCACTTCTGCCGATCACTGCTCCTTCTTGAACAGATCCTGGAAGATGAGCGGGCCCCAAATGCGGTCGCGTGCGTGCACCAGCGAGCGTAGCCCGGATGAGCCAACGGGTCGCGCGAACGCGCGCCCGATGACGGCCTCCGCGATATCCGGGGCACTCCTGTCAGCGTGTCGCCTGGTGTCCCGCATATCGCTTCGCTGATGCGGGCTACGCGCTACCATGGCTTGGAACGATCGAGTGGGAGTAGGGCGTCGCCGCCTCATCTCGATCCGACGTTCGGGCCATCTATGCCGGCAGAAGACCCGCGGCGCGATAGCTGTCGATCATCGAGTCGTAGAGCGAAATATCGGAGCGGCTTCTGGCGACGAGCTGCGCGCCGGCGACGGCGGCGAAGATGGCGCGGGCCCGCTGTTCGCTCTTTCTCGAACTGACCAGGCCCGCGGCCACCAACAGCTTGCTCAGCCACGCCACGTTGACGTCGGCAAAGGTCTGGACCTGCTTCTTCACTGCGTCCGGCAGGTCGTCGACTTCCGCCGACATGAAGCTGCAGAGGCACATGCGGTTGTTGCTCTCGAGCGCTTTGCGAAACACATCGGGATATCGACGCAGGCAGCGGACAGGATCGGCCGTTTCTGCCAGCATCGACTCGAGTTGGGCGGCGGTGTCCTCCCAGTAGCGTTGCGCGACGGCGACGCCGAGATCGGCTTTGCTCGGAAAATGGTGATAGATGCTGGCGGCCTTGATCCCGACTTCGTCCGCGAGATCGCGGAAATTCAAGCCGCCATAGCCGCGTGCCTGCGCGGTCCGCTTTGCTGACGCCAGGATGGCCTCCCGAGAGCTCGAACTCACTTCATTGCCTCACTGCTTCGTTATCTACCAAGTGATAGATAGGCGTTGACCGGCCGGATTTGAAGGCTAATTTGACCCTACCAAGTGACAGGTAGACGGGAGTCATGATGAAGATTTACGATTGGCCAACTGGCCCATATCCGGCCCGCGTTCGCATCGCTTTGGCCGAGAAGAACCTGCGGTCGCAGGTGGAGTTCGTACTGGTCGATCTCTACAAGGGCGAGCACAAGAAGCCCGAATTCCTCGCCAAGAACTACTCCGGCACGCTGCCGGTGCTCGAACTCGACGACGGGGCGTTCATTGGCGAGTGCACGGCCATTACCGAGTACCTTGACGCGCTCGATGGCGCGCCGACGCTGACCGGCAGGACGCCGCGCGACAAGGGCGTGATCCACATGATGAGCAAGCGCGCCGAACTGGAGCTGCTCGATGCCATCAGTGTCTATTTCCACCACGCCACGCCGGGTCTTGGGCCTCATGTCGAGATCTATCAGAACCCCGAATGGGGATTCCGTCAGCGCGACAAGGCCCTCAGGGGGATGCACTACTTTGACGGCATTCTGAAACGACAGCCGTTCGTCGCCGGCGACGCATTCACGATGGCCGATATCACCCTCATCGGCGGCTTGATCTTCGCGGGACTGGTGAAGGTGCCGGTGCCGGTCGAGTGCGAGGCTCTCTTGGCATGGTATGCAGCGATGCAGGAGCGTCCTAGCGTCAAGAACCGGATAACGATGTCCGAGCCGATCGAGGCATCTTGATTAAGATCGTAGTTTGCGAACACCGCCCTCGTGAGTCTTACGCGAGGGCGGATCGCCAAGATAGCAAGCGTAGCCCGGATGGGCGCAGCGACATCCGGGGTTTTCCGATCGGCGCTCCGCGTCTCGTCCCGCATGTCGCTCCGCTCATGCGGGCTACGGATCGCAAATCCGTTACTGCTCCTTCTTGAACAGATCCTGGAAGATGAGCGGGCCCCAAGTGCGCCCGCGTGCGTGCACCAGCGCGCCACCCTCGTTGAGCTTTCCCAGCTTGACGGGTGCGAACCCGAGTTGCTTCGCCAAGGCCGCCACAGGAGCGGTCGCGTCCTCGTCGTCACCAGACAGAAAGACCACCCGGCGGCCGCCCTCGACGATCGGATCGGCAGCCAGCTTGGCCGCAACCAGGTGATTGAACCCTTTCACGAGCTTGGCGCCGGTGAACGCCTTCGCGACGAAGGCGGAGGACGGGACGCCGTCCAGCTCTTCAGGGACTGGAAACGCGTTCATCGCGTCGACGACCGTCTTGCCTTTCCAGCTCGGCAGGGCCTTCCCAACCTCGCGATGCTCCCCGAACGGGACCGCCAGGATGATTGTGTCGGCCTCGAGTGCTTCCCGCAACGACTTGGCGACGACCGTCGGTCCAATCGCCCGAGCCTGCGGCGCCAACGCCTCGGGCGGCCGGCGGCTCGCGACGGTCACGTTGATGTTCTTACGGGCGAAGGCGTGGGCGAGGGCCTGGCCTATCTTACCGAATCCTACAATCGCGTAGCTCATAGTGCTTCTCCGATCCGTGTTGGTGATGATTCGATTTCAGATGGCCGAGAAGCCGCCGTCGACAGACAACTCCACCCCATTCACGAAGCTCGAATCGTCTGAGGCAAGAAACAGCGCGGCCGCCGCAATTTCCTCGGGACGACCCATCTTTCCCCGCGGGATCAGGGATTCGAACATCCGCTTCGCTTCCTCGGTGAGAACCTGGTCCTGCATCGGTGTGGCGATCGGCCCAGGGCTCAGCACGTTCACACGGATATTCCT
Source organism: Bradyrhizobium sp. USDA 4501 (assembly GCF_054062115.1). NCBI lineage: Bacteria > Pseudomonadati > Pseudomonadota > Alphaproteobacteria > Hyphomicrobiales > Nitrobacteraceae > Bradyrhizobium > Bradyrhizobium sp. USDA 4501. The sequence goes on along the minus strand of NZ_JBSSEX010000001.1, from coordinate 9,343,342 downwards.
GCCCTTCAGTTCGTTGAGCCACGTGCGTGCGAATGCGCGCAACGCCGCCTTGCTCGCCGCATATACGCCGTAACCAGGAAAGCCCTTCACCGAAGCGACCGACCCGGTCATGAAGATCGATCCGCCATCGTTGAACAGCGGCAACGCCTTCTGAACCGCAAACAACGTGCCGCGCGTATTCAGGTCGAAGGTCGCATCGAAATGCTGCTCGGTAATCTCGCCCAGTGGGACGGCCTTGCCGATGCCGGCGCTCGCGTACAGGACGTCGATCCTGCCCTTTTCCCGCTTGACTGTATCGAACAGACGATCGAGGTCGTCGAGATTGGCCGCGTCGCCGCGCACGCCGGTCACGTTGCGGCCGATCAGCTTGACCGCCTCGTCGAGCACCTCCTGCCTTCGGCCCGTGATGAAAACATAGGCGCCTTCTTCAACGAACCGCCTGGCGCTCGCCAGCGCCATGCCGCTCGATCCACCCGTGATGACTGCAACCTTACCCTCAAGCTTTCCCATGACTTCTCCTTTCGTCGGTGTCGGACAGCGTCTCTGGTCCCATTTGCGAGATGGCCCCCGAGAACCTCGACGTAGCTCTGCCGGCGTCAGGCGTTGAGTGCGGAAGCGCGCACATCGGTGGTGCGAAATCGATCCGGCCGGATGACTGACGCCAGCCGCGACGATCGGTGTCCGCCGTTCGGAATTGGGCCGCGCTTGTCGGCGTGGCTATTCGGCTTGGGCTATGATGATCGCCCGTGCTACTCACATACGAGATGCTGTTCGATGTATTGGAGACGGGCTTTGGAAGGCGCACCCCAGCGGTGCCGGATTGCACCATGATCGACTGGGATGACGTTCGCTACTTTCTTGCCGTCGCGCGCGGAGGCTCGGTGCGGGCTGCCGCCGAACGGCTCGGGGTGAACCACTCGACCGTGCTGCGACGCGTCGCCCAGCTGGAGGAGCGGCTCGGAGCGCACATGTTCGAGAAGCTGCCTTCGGGCTACCGCCTGACGGCTGCGGGGGAGGAGGTCCTCGAACTCGCGGACCAGATGGAAGCGTCGTCGCACCAGCTGGAGACGCGCGTCTTCGGCCGCGACCAGGGCGTGCGCGGGCTTCTGCGGGTGACGCTGGCACCGCCCCTCGCGACACACCTGCTCATGCCGGACTTCGCCGATTTCGCACGACTGCATCCGGACATCGAGATGGAAATCCTGTCGTCCGGTGAGCTGGCAAATCTGACCAACCGGGAGGCCGATGTCGCGATCCGCGTCGTCTACGACCGCAAAACCCTGCCGCTCAATCTTCACGGCCTGAAGGGACCGGAGCTGTTCGGCGGCATCTACATATCCCGCGATCGACTGGCCGCGTGGCGCGCGGGCGCGCCTGATCCCGTCAGGTGGATTGTCATAAGTATTCACGGAATCCCGGACTGGGCCCACGAGGGCGAGGTTCGTGCCGCCGAGGTTCCGTTCCGGGCCACAGATGCCGCGGCGCAGATCGTCGCGGTGCAGCAGGGGATCGGCATGACGACGCTGCCGTGCTTCGTCGGAGATGCCGACCCTCTGCTTGTGAGGGTGCCGGGCACCGACCTGCACATGTACGGAACGCTCTGGCTTCTCACACAGGGAGAGACACGCAAGACGAAGCGCGTGCGGCTCTTCACCGAGTTCGTATCCCGCAGGCTCACGGCATACGCTCCGCTTCTCGCCGGACTGTCCGTATCACGCGACTGACGCGCGGGCAGGAGTCAAAGACGAAGAAACGTTTCTGCAACGACAAATCAACTCATTGGGCGCAATGAGAACCATCGAGCAAGCGTAGCCGGATGAGCGAAGCGATATCCGGGGCATTTTCTATCGTGTGTCGCGTGGTGTCCCGCATATCGCTGCGCTCATGCGGGCTACTCACTGTTTCAGCGGAGCGATGGCACATCGCGCTGGTCAAGCGGCTAGGAGGCCGCTTGACCGATCGATGCGCGCCACGCGATCAATAAGATGGACCCGGCTCGCAGGGGACATTGTTGCCGGTCCAGGGCGCAGTGGCGAATGAACCGACGCGCGGCGCCGGAATGCAGGCGCGACCGTCGACATAGACGTGCTCGGTCGGCGCGGCGGCGCTCGCCTCCGCGACGTGGCGGGACATCGCGTGGGTTTCACGCGCCATTGCCGGCGACGCGATCATGGCAACCGCGATCAAGGAAGCCGACAGGAGTTTGACGTTGGTCATGGAGTTTCTCCGTGTTGTTTATGGGGCCAAGGAGTCTGGCCTCGTCAGATATTTGTGCGCGGCATCGGCGGACTTGAATGCAATCATCACTCACGCCGGCTCAACGCTGCGTGAGCAACGAGATCCTCGCCGCTGTGTCGCGCGATGCAGACCATCACCAACAGGCCGGATGAACGAAACGTAATCCATCACGTCTTCGGGTGATGATCGTGAGGGCGCGTTACGTCCGCGTTGGCACTCCTACGGGTTCAGCAAGCGTAGCCCGGACGGGCGAAGCGATATCCGGGGCGTGTCGTGGCGTCCCGCATATCGCTGCGCTGATGCGGGCTACCCGTGCCTTGGAACTTTCGGACGCAAACGCCGCACAAAACTCCGTCACGGCGCGAGCTCGGCTCTGATCTCGCCGAGCAGCGCCATGCCGCCGAGCCGGCCGAGTTCGTCCGAACATTTTGCGCTCTTGCCGTAGCAGCAGAACGCGACCGTGACGCGCTCCGAAAGCGGTCCGATGCAGGGCAGTCCGCTGTCGCCGAAGGTGGTCATGCAGGGCACGACGCGGCGTTCCTCGAAAGCGAGGTCGCGAATGCGTTCAAGGATCTGTCCTTGAAGCCGATCGGCGACTTCAATCGATCCGCCCGAGCGGAACCAGTCCTTGATATCGGCCTCGCTGTCGAGCGGAAGATCGACCGGATCGCCGCCGAGCTTCAGCCAGGTCTGGCCGTCCGGATAGCGGATCGGCGGCAGGATGTAGGGATTGTCACCCTTGGGCCCGAGACAACGCATCGATGGCATTCCGGCCAGGCGTTGGGTCTCCGCCGCACCAAGCCGGAACAGCGCTGCGGTCCGCCCATAGACCGTAAAGCTCAGGGAGCGGCCGAGCAGCGATTGGGTGTGCCCGCCCGCCGCAACCAGAACGCGCTCGGCCTCGACGCTGCCCGATTGCGTCCGGATCGTCACGCCGGAGCCGCTTTCCGAAATCCCCAGCGCGGGTTCGTCGATAATCCGGGCGCCGGCGCGCTCGGCCGCGATCGTCTGCGCGCGGACCAGACGGCGCGGGCTGATGTATCCGGCATTGCGTGGCTCGAAATAACCCTGCATTCCCGCCGTCGATTTCAGAAACGGAAAGCGCTCCGCGAGCCCCGCATCATGATAGGCTTCACACCGGATCCCGTCTTCGGCACAGATCCTGCCGATCGAAGCAACATCAGTGGTTTCGCTGCGGCCGATGTGAAGCGCACCGGCTTCCCGATAGAACTCCACGCCGCTCTCCGCTGAAATCTCGCCGTAGCGCGAAATCGCAGCGCGGTTCGCTTGCCGCCAGAACGGCCCTGGATCGTAACTCCGCGTGATGCGGCCCTCGTCATAGTGGCTGCCGAAGACGCCGCCATGGCGCGAAAAATCCGCCGGCTCATCGGGCCCGATCAGCGCAACATCGTGGCCCATCTTGCTCAGATGCCGCGCAGCCGCCGATCCGATCAGGCCGCGTCCGATCACCGCAAGTTTGATCGCTTGATTGGTGCTCACGAAGAAGTCCTGCGCTCTGCCTGCATCGGCGGTGTGAGATCGACCATGTCATTTCCGATGCTCCGGCAGCAAGCATAATCCAGCCGAGCGCAGGTGGACCGGCGAAGCGTAATCCGCCACATCTTGAAGCCACGCGCGAGGCGGCAGGTTACGCGTTCGGCTAACCCGGCGCCGATTTCCCGCGAGACTCTTCGCGACTGCCGGGAAGTCGGCGCAAGCCGGCGTCTGACGACGCTGTTTTTCCGCGCGAACGCTCCACCGAGCGAACTTGAAACAAATAGTCACGGTGATTTCACTCGCTCTGAACGACGTTGTATGAGAGGATGCAACCAAGGGTCAACATGGTGCATCTTCACCGGCAGGAGGGCGAAATGAGCGACCAGATGATCGAGGCGACGACAAGTCCGGCACAGATCGTTCAACAGGCGGCCGAAAAATATCTCGGCATCAGCAACGCCCCTGGCTGCTGCATCGCGGTCTATGACGAAAAGTCGTTCGGCACCAAGGGCTACGCCTACCCCAAGGGACTGTCAGGCGTGGCCGGCTCTTCGCCCGCGCCATTCAGTGTCACGACCGACACGGTGTTCGAGATCGGATCGGTGACCAAGGTGTTCACCAGCACATTGCTGGCGGTGGCGGTCAAGGCGGGTGGGCCTTCTCTTGACGATACCATCGGCCCTTATCTGAACCTCTTCAGCGCGAACGCGGTGGGAACGCCGGTGCTGGACGCCATCCAGCTCGTGCAATTCGCCACCCATACCTCCGGCATGCCGGAGCAGCCGGGGGACGGCTTGACTGGCTACAGCGAGCAGCTGTTTGCGGACGAGCCGCCCTCCAGTGAACTCATCAACTGGTGGAATCAATATGATACGCCGCCGCAGGGCTGCTGGCAGTATTCCAACATCGGCTTCGTGACCCTGGGCTTTGCGGTCACGCAGATGTTTGCGAAAGACAAGGGCCATAACTACAACGAAATTTTGGCCGAATACATCACCGGTCCGCTCGGCATGAAGCAGACCGGAGCGGTGCTCAATTCGTCGTGGAAGATCGCGCAGGGATGTATCGGGCATTGGAGCAAGAGCTCCGAGCCGCCATATCCGATCGTCTTCGACCGCAACACGCCGACCGGCGGCACGGCCTTTGATCTGAAGACCACCGGCGACGACATGATCAAGTTCCTTGCGGCGCAGATCGCGGCGCCGAAGGGGCCGCTCGGGTCGCAGATCGCACTGACGCAGCAGAACCGGGGGACATTCCCCATCTGCGGGGAGAAGACCAGCGTCACCATGGGCCTCGCCTGGCAGCTCACCACGGACACGCAGGGCCATACCGTTTTCACAAAGAACGGCGCGACGAGCAGAGGCGGATTCGAAGCGGTCGTGATCGTCGTGCCGGAACTGCAATGCGGTGTCGCGGTGCTGAGCAACCAGTATTTCGATGCGTCGGGCGTGCACCCCGCGGGGATCGCACCCGGCCGCACCGCACTGGAGATTATTTCGCAGCTTCATCCAGGCTTCGAACTGACCGAACCGCTGCCGGAACACGATCCATTCGACTAGCAAACCTGGCCCGGACGAGTGCAGCGATGTCCGGGGGCTTTGCCGTCCGCGCAAGGGCGCTGTCCCTGTTGTCGCCAACCTCAGCCGGTCAGTCGCTTACCCGTGTTGACCGCCAGCTGAGCCTCGAAAGCGCGCTGGTAAGCCGGCCGCGCTTCGCCGCGGGCGACATAGGCGGACAGGCCCGGATATTCTTCGAGAATGCCCGATGCTCTCAGCCTGAGCAGCACCGACACCATCATCAGGTCGCCCGCGCTGAACGCGCCGTCGAGCCAGTCGGCCTTGCCGAGGCGGGGGGAGAGTTGCTTCAGCCGGTCGCGGATGCGATCCATGACCAGCGGCAGGCGGTCTTTGGTCCAGGGCTTGTCGCTCTCCAGAATCCTGGCGGTCATGAGTTCGAGGATCGGCGGTTCCACCGTGTTGACCGCGGCAAACATCCAGGTGATCGCGCGGGCGCGGGCATTGGCATCGCCGGGCAGCAGGCCGGCATGACGCTCGGCGATATGGAGCACGATCGAGCCTGTCTCGAACAGCGCCAGATCACCTTCCTCATAGGTCGGAATCTGGCCGAAGGGATGCAGCGCCAGATGCGCGGGTTCCTTCATCGCCTGGAACGAAACAAGGCGAACCTCGTAAGGCTGGCCCGTTTCTTCCAGCGCCCAGCGAACGCGCGTATCGCGCGCCAATCCCTTGCCGCCATCGGGCGACCGTTCGAAGGCGGTAATGATGGGCGTCATCGTTTCTCTCCATGTCCTTGCGTCCTGAGAGCCTGACTGAAAAATGGGTGAGTGATCTCAGTGGGGTGTGATTCCATCGGATTTGCAAAGATTCGAGGGAGAGCACGATGCCCTGGACCAAGATCACTCGGGAGCAATATCGGCGGGACGATCTGCGTTATGCAAGCGATATGACCGATGCGGAGTGGGCGGTGATCAGACGCCTGTTGCCGCGAGCGAACCGGCGCGGCCGGCCGCGTAAGACGGAGCTGCGTCGTGTGATCGAAGCGATCCTCTATATCGTTTCGACCGGCTGCCAGTGGCGGGCGTTGCCGCAGGAGTTCCCGCCCTATTCGACGGTGCAGGGCTATTTTTATAGATGGCGGGATACAGGCCGGTGGCAGAGGATTGTCAGCGTGCTTGTCCGACGGGCGCGAAAAAAGCTTGGACGGACACCGAAGCCGACGGCAGCCGTGATCGACAGTCAAAGTGCGCCAACCACGCAAGCTGGCGGACCGCGCGGCTACGATGCAGGCAAGCGCATCTACGGCCGCAAGCGGCATATCGTGACGGATACCAATGGCCTCCTCCTTGGGGTTCATGTTCATCCGGCCAACGTTCAGGACTGCCATGGCGCCGTACCGCTGCTGAAGAACGTGCGGATGAACTTCCCCCGGCTGCGCCACGTCTTTGCCGACCGGATCTACCGCGGAAATCAACTCCTCGACGCGCTCTCAGACTGCGGTCCATGGACTGTCGAGATCGTCGAGCGGCCTCAAGGCGTCAAAGGCTTCCAGCTTCTGCCGAGGCGGTGGGTAGTTGAACGCACATTCGCTTGGTTCGGCAGATGCCGCTGCCTCGCCAAGGACTTCGAGGCGACGGCGGCAACCGAAGCTGCCTGGCTGCTGATTGCACACATCAGGCTCCTGACCCGCAGACTCGCGGCTGCAGCTAAGGTTGGGTGATTTATGAGTCAGACTCTGAGGACGAGCGGGCGGCGCGCGCCCCGACAGCTGATTCCGGAATCGTTTGGCCAAGCGTAGCCCGGATGTAGCGCAGCGAGATCCGGGGCCGGTCCTGCCAAAGGCGAGAACCCCGGATTTCGCTGCTCAATGGCAGTCATCGCCGCGATAGCGGCCGAATTGGCCGATCCGGACAGGCTTTGCGATCGTGATGGCGGTGTGCGGTTTCGCCAACCACCCTATGCGAAAAAGGAAAGGCTGCCGTGGCCGGGCTCGTGACATGCCTGTGGTTCGACCAGCGCCAGGCGCGCACGGCTGCGGAGTTTGCGCCGCAGCCGTTCCTGGTAGCGGTGTCCGCGGGGTATATCTTCGCTGACCTAGCGCCACGAGTTGCAGAACAAAGTTGGGTGAATGTTGATGGGTGATCAAGGCCGCGGATTGCGACGAATGCGATTGCTTCGTCAGATGAAGCAAAGCTACCTCGCTGAATTGATGGGTGTGGATCAGGCGACCGTGTCGCGCTGGGAGCGCGGCATTCTCGATCTGTCGGAAACCCAGTGGATCTCGGCGCGCCGATTGCTCATGGGTCCGTTCGAGCCGGCCCAAGATGCCGCTCTGAAGCGTCTCGTCGAATCCTCGACGCGCAAGGTCCATCTGGTGTGCGACCTGACGCATCGGCTGCTTGCCGCGTCGGCGCCCAGGCAGGCCGAATGGCGAACCGGCTTATCCGAGTTCCTGGGCAAATCGCTACGTGTCTATGCCTCTCCGGAAATCCTCGCGGCTGACATCGCCCTCAATGATCTCGGCTGGTATGACGGGCAGCTCAGCTCGCTCGAGGTCAATACGGGTCCGAACTCCGATGCGGATCTCGTGATCCTTCCGGGACGCATGCTGTGGGAGCGCATCATGCTCGCCGACGGTGCCCCCGCGCGGCTGGTCACCACCATTGCCTAATGCACGGGGAGGCTGCCTCAGCCGGATAACGCCCGCATATTTTATGCGTGGCGACCTTTCGACAAAGGCTGCTAGGTCGGGCTCGTACGGCGGACGAGCTTCGGCACGCGCATCCGGTTGGACGCGCGGGAAAAAGCTCTGAAGCGGAACACGCCGAGGCCAGAGATCGCGTTCAATGAATTCCGTTCCCTTGTTTGACATCAAGGCCGTTCCGAAGGCCGAGCTTCACGTGCATGTCGAGGGAACGCTGGAGCCGGGCATGCTGCTCGATTTTGCCCGCCGGAACGACGTGGCGATCCCGTACCGCTCGATGACCGATATCCTCTCGGCGTATCGCTTCTCCGATCTCCAGTCGTTTTTGGAGATCTACTGGGCTGGTCTGACCGTGCTTCGGACGGAGCGCGACTTCTATGAGCTGGCACGCGCGTACCTGACCCGCGCGCGGGAAGACAACGTCGTTCATGCGGAAATCTACGTCACCCCTGCCGACCATACCGAGCGCGGCGTGCCGTTCGATGCTGTCATGGACGGCATCAGCGCCGCTTATGCAGACGCGCGGTTACAACGCGATATCACCGGAGGCGTGATCCTGTGCGTTCGCCGGCATAAGCCTGTTGAAGAGGCCTTCGCCGCCATCGAGGCAGCGCGCCGCTGGCGCGACGGCGTGCTGGCCCTCGGACTTGGTGGACCGGAAAAAGGCTACCCGCCCGGACCCTTCGACCAGGTCTTCGCCCGCGCCCGCGCGCTTGGCTGGAAGACGACCGCGCATGCCGGTGAGGAAGGGCCGCCGGTTTACGTGACCGAAGCGATCGACAGGCTACGCGTCGACCGCATCGATCACGGCGTCCAATGCGAGGCCGATCCGGCACTGATGCGGCGGCTTGCCGACGAGGGGACGCCGCTCACGGTGTGCCCGTTGTCGAATGTGGCGCTGCGGATCTTCCCCGATCTCCAACGTCACAATCTGCGCCGGCTGCTCCACGCCGGCCTCTGCGTCACGGTCAACTCCGACGACCCCGCGTATTTCGGAGGTCACGTCAACGAGAATTTCGTCCGTGCAGCAGCGGCGTTGGGCCTGACTGCCGAGGAGCAATTGAGCCTCGCCGACAACAGCCTCAAGGCTGCGTTCGTGGATGAAAGGCGACGTCAGGACTATCGGCGCGTCATCCGGGAAATCAGGCCGCCCCGTTCACACCGGTCACCTGCATGACGACTGACACTTCCAGTCCCGGGCTCCGCGTCTGGCTCGCCGTCATCGTGCTCGGCGTTGCTTCGTTCACGATGGTCACGAGCGAGTTCGCGCCGGTCGGGCTGTTGTCCCAAATCGCCCTCGATCTTGGTCGAGACCAGGCCGCGGTCGGGCTCACGGTCACGCTCTATGCCTGGATCGGCGCTGCAAGCGGTCTGTTGTCCGCCGTTCTGCTGCAACGTTTTCCCCGCAAACCGCTGCTCGTTGTTCTGATGCTGGTGTTGTCTGCGACCAATCTTGCGGCAATGCTCTCCGACGGTTTCACGGGGTTGTTGTTGGCGCGCGCGGTCGGTGCTGTCGTTCACGGTTTCTTCTGGGCGATGGCGGCCGCGATCGCAACGCAGATCGCGCCGTCTCATCGCATGGGTGTTGCGACAGCGATCGTGTTCGGCGGAATCTCGATGGCAACCGTCATCGGCGTGCCGCTCGTCAACCTCATCGGACAGAACAACGGATGGCGCGCGGCTTTCGGCGTGATCGGCGGGGTCGGATTGTGCACGTCCGCCCTGATGGTCGGCGTTCTTCCGCGGCTCCGGGCCGGATCGCCGGCGGGATGGCAAGCGCTGGCAGCGGTGGTGCGCCGACAGGACCTGCGGAGAATCTATTCCGTAACGGCGTTCATGGCGGCAGCGAATTTCGCAGCCTATACGTTCATCGAACCCTTCCTCGGCGAGATCGCGGATGTGCCGCCCTTCATGATCGGTGTGATGCTGTTCGGTTTTGGCGGAGCAGGATTTGTCGGCAACATCCTGACCGGCGTTCTGATCGATCGCTTCATGACATCTGTCATCACGTGGGGACTGCTGGCCCTCGCGGGCGCGCTTGTCGGGCTTGGATGGTTTGGCCCGCAACTGGGGGCCGGCGCGGTTGTTACCTTGCTCGTCGTCTGGGGCGCCGCCGTCGCGGCGCTGTTCGCGGGCCTCCAGACTTGGATCTTACGCGCGGCCGGTTCCATGGCGATGTCCGCGGCCGCGGTCCACTCCGCGGTCATCAATTGGGCGATCGGCGTCGGAGCCATTCTTGGTGCCCGGATGCTGAATCTCTCGGATCTATCCGGAGTGATGCTGATGGCGGGAGTGATCGTCATCGTGCCGCTGTTGATCATGCGCGTGAGCCGAAGTGGCGAAACATGATCCGCGATGGCGAAACACGTTGTGGAACGAAAGCCTGCGCCGCGTCGAACCAGGACCATAATCACGGATTATTCCCTCTCCATTCTGCTCGATGATCCCTGGAAGGAGACTGCCATGACCGATCTCGTCACATGCCTCTGGTTCGATCAGGGCCGGGCGCGCGAAGCGGCGGAGTTTTATGCTGCGACGTTTCCCGACAGCCATGTCGGCGCAGGCCATCAATCTCCGATACCGGGCATCGGGCAGGGCGAGGAACTCACGGTCGAGTTCACCGTGCTCGGCCGCCGCTTCGTCGGGCTGAACGGCGGCTCGAACTACGTGCCGAACGAGGCGGTCAGTTTCATGGTGCTCACCGACAGCCAGGAGGAGACCGACCGCTACTGGAATGCGGTCACTTCCAACGGCGGCAAGGAGTTGCCGTGCGGCTGGTGCCGGGATCGCTGGGGCTTTGCCTGGCAGATCACGCCGCGGCGGCTGCTTGAGCTCGTCAACAGCGCCGACCGCGCCGCCGGCAAGCGCGCGATGGAGGCCATGATGACGATGAAGAACATCGACATCGCCGCGATCGAGCGCGCGGCGGCGGGGTAATCCGCGTGCCGGAATGATTTGGCCCGGGCTCGATAGTCGGGTGTCCGATCGAGCCGGTATGTGCCGCGCGCGGCCATTCACGTTGCCGCGTGCGCTCGCCGCGACGATCACCCCGGCGCAAACGCGGGATGTGCCTGGTGCTGTCGCGTGATACGAAATTCGCATTCGCAGCTCTGGAGCCAGCCCTGATGTCCGTCGCAGCCGCCGCCAATCAACAGCAAAATCTCACCGCCGCCGAATCCGATCCGCAGACGCTTGGCTGGATGCAGGGCTTTCCGCCGCCGCAGGACAGGACCATCACCTTCCAGAACGGCTCGTTCCGCAGCTTCCCCGAATTGCGCTGGGCCTGGAGCAACATCCGCCAGCTGGTGCCGACCGTGAATGTCTGGCGCGGGGCAGGGCCGGCGTCGGTGTTGCCGCGCGAAGACCATGATATCGGCGCGTCGGCATCGGTGACGATGGACGGCCGCCCGATGACCTTCGCGCGCATGCTCGAGGAAACCTATGCCGACGGCATCGCCGTGCTGCACCGGGGCAAGCTGATCTATGAGCGCTATTTCGGCGCGTTGAGGCCGCACAAGCCGCATATCGCGATGTCGGTGACCAAATCGTTCACCGGCACGCTCGCCGGCATCCTGATCGCCGAGGGCAAGATCGATCCGCAGGCGCCGATCACCGATTACGTGCCGGAGCTGAAGGCAAGCGCGTTCGGCGATGCCCGCGTGCACGAGGCGATGGATATGACCACCGGCCTCAAATACACCGAGGTCTATACCGACAAGAATTCCGACGTGTGGGGGCTGCGGCGTGCCAACGGCATGGCGCCGATCGAGCCGGGCTATGAGGGCGCGACCAATATTTTCGATTTCCTCTGCGCGCAGCAGAAGCAGGGTGAGCACGGCAAGGCGTTCGCCTACAAGACCGTCAACACCGACGTGCTGGCCTGGATCTGCCGCCGTGCCAGCGGCATGACCTTATCGGACCTGCTCTCCGAGCGGATCTGGGCCCCGATGGGCGCCGAGGAGGATGCGCATTATCACGTTGACCGCATCGGCACCGAAAGCGGCGGCGGCGGATTGTCGACGACGCTGCGCGATCTCGCCCGCTTCGGCGAGACGATCCGTAATCATGGCCGCTTCAACGGCCGCCAAATCGTACCGTCCCAAGTGGTCGAGGACATCGCGCGCGGCGGCGATCCCGAGAAATTCAAGCCTGCCGGCTACACCACACTGCCGGGAGCGTCCTACCGCAATCAATGGTGGGTGACGCACAATGCGCACGGCGCCTTCATGGCGCGCGGCGTTTATGGCCAGGGCCTCTATATCGATCCGAAGGCCGAGATAGTGATCGCGCGCTACGCCTCGCACCCGGCCGCCGGCAACGCCGCCAACGACCCTGTGACGCTGCCGGCTTACATGGCGCTGGCCAAGGATTTGATGGCGGGAGGGTAGGACGAAGGCAGGTTGGTTCGCTCGCGCAAGACGCGTAGCCCGGATGAGCGCAGCGATATCCGGGGCCTTTCCGTCTGCTGATCGCGGCTTGTCCCGCATGTCGCTTCGCTCATGCGGGGCTACGATCACGTCCGCGAGATTTTGTCGAAGCGCTTGATCAGGCGCTCCCGCTTGATGCGGGACAGCCGCCTGATCCAGAACACGCCGTCGAGCTGATCGATCTCGTGCTGATGGCACACGGCGCGCAGGCCGTCGGACTCTTCGGTCTGCATGTTTCCGTCGAGATCCTGATAGCGGATGCGGACGCGGGCGTGACGCTCGACCTCGTCGTTGACCCCGGGCATCGAGACGCTGCCTTCCTTGTGCAGGATTATCTCGGGCGAGGTCCGGATGATCTCCGGATTGACATAGGTCCGCGCGCCCTCGCTGGCATCGAACTCGAGCACCACGACGCGCAGGGATACGCCGATATGCGGCGCGGTGATGCCGATGCCGGGCGCCGCGCGCATGGTCTCGAGCAGGTCCTGCGCCAGTTCGCGCAGCGCCTCGTCGAACATGGTCACCGGCTCGGCCGGCAGTGCAAGGCGCGGATCGGGATAGCGCACGATGGGGCGAATGGTCATGCCCGTGTCTTAGGCCAGTGCATCGCGCCGGACAACATGCTGATCCCGGGCACCGCGTGCGCGCGCCGTTCAGAGATGCTTTTCGAAGAACAGATCGGGGTAGGGGTCGTCGTTGAAGCGCGGGATCTCGGTCCAGCCCGTCCTGCGATAGAGCTGGCCGGCTTCCGGCAGCGCGCTGTTGGTGTCGAGCCGCAACACCGCGATGCCGAGCTCGCGTGCGGCCTGCTCGGCTGCGTCCATCAGGCGGCGGCCAAGGCCGAGGCTGCGCGCGCCAGGTGCGACCCAGAGCCGCTTGATCTCGGCGAACTCGCCGCCGCTGCCCTTCAGCCCGACGCAGCCGATCGGCAGGCCGTCCGACATCGCCACGATGAAGCTGCCGCGCGGCCGCACCATATCCTTGGCCTCAGGGTCGCGCGACAGCTTGACGTCAAAGCCTTTCTCGAATCGCCGCGCCAGTTCGGCGTAATATTCGCCGAGGCAGTAGCGCGCCTCGTCGCTGCGCGGATCCATCTCATCGAGGGCGGTGCCGTCGCGGCCGAGCGCCGATGCGATCAGGTCCATCGCCGCCAGCAGCGCCTCGCGTTGGCTGTGGTGGGTGAGAAAGTCCTTGGCCTGCCGGTTGGAGATCGCCTCATAGGCGTTGAACTCGCGCCTACCCGCCGCCGTCAGCCGTGCGATGCGGCGGCGCGCATCGTCGCCATGCGCCGTGGTCTCGATCAGGCCTTCGTCCTCGAGGCTGCGCAGCAGGCGGCTCATCAGGCCGGAATCGAGCCCGAGATAATCCCTGATCTCGCCGACATCGGCGCGGCCGTGTCCGATCGCGTTCAGCACGCGCGCCGCGCCGAGCGGCCGGCCGCGCCCGAGGAACGAGGTGTCGAGCGCGCCGACGGCGGAGGTCACGGCACGGTTGAAGCGACGGACGCGGGACACGGGGTCGAGCATATATCTGACTTTAGTCAGATATCGTCGCCGCGTCAATCGGCCGGCGATCCAGACCGAATGAAGCCATGCCGCCTAGTGCAGATGCCGCAACTTGTCCGGGTTCCTCACCAGATAGATCGCCACGACCTTGCCGTCCTCGATGTCGAGCGCGGTGGTCGACAGCTCGCCGTCGGTCTCGAGCGTGATGAAGCCGGGCAATCCGTTGATGAAGCCGGTGCGAACCAGGTGCGAGCTGTGGTTGCGGAAATGCGCCGCCAGCGATTCATGCAAGCGCATCACGGCATCGAAGCCGAGGATCGGCTTGTTCGCTGCCGGACGCTTGCCGCCGCCGTCGGCATGCACGCTGACATCGGCCGCCAGCATGGCACCGAGCGCCTTCATGTCGCCGCTGCGCGATGCCGCGAAGAAGGCCTCGGCGAGCGCGATGCCGCGCTGCTTCTCGATCTGGAAGCGCGGGCGCGCCTCGCGGATATGGTTGCGCGCGCGGCCGGCGAGCTGACGGCAGGTCGCCGGCGTTCGCTGGATGGTTGCCGCGACCTCGTCGAAGCCAAGTCCGAACACGTCGTGCAGCAGGAAGGCCGCGCGCTCCAGCGGCGACAGCCGCTCCAGCGCCAGCATCAGCGGCAGGGTGACGTCATCGTCCTGCTCCTCGACGACGGGATCCGGAAGCCACGGGCCGACATAGGTCTCGCGCTGGCGGCGCGCGGATTTGAGCTGATCGAGGCAGAGCCGCGTCACCGTGCGGCGCAGGAACGCCTCCGTCTCGCGCACCTCGCTGCGGTCGGCCTTCATCCAGCGGATGAACGCCTCCTGCACCATGTCCTCGGCATCGGCCACCGAGCCGAGCATGCGATAGGCGACGCGCATCAGCCCGGGACGCAGCGGCGCGAAGTCAGCCGCTGCGTCGTCTCGTGCCGTTTCCGCGGTCACGCCGCGGCCATCCTGGCCTTGATCACGTGCGGATCGACGAAGCCGCCAAAGCCGACCGCGATCCGGTTCCAGCCGTTGATGATGTTGATCAGCAAGGTCACCTTGACCTGCTCCTCCGGCGTGAAATGCGCCTTCAGCGCCTCGTAGGCCGCGACATGGGTGTGCTGCTCGCAGATCCGAGTCAGGGCTTCGGTCCAGCCGAGCGCGGCGCGCTCGCGATCGGTGTAGCAGGGCGCTTCGCGCCAGGCCGACAGCAGGTAGATGCGCTGCTCGGTCTCACCCTCATCGCGGGCGAATGTCGTGTGCAAATTGATGCAATTGGCGCAGCCGTTGATCTCCGAGGCGCGAATCTTCACGAGCTCGGCGAGCTTCGGCTCGAGGCTGGAGGAGATCGCGACCGACGCGTCGAACCAGATCTTCATGATCTTGGGGGCGGCGGCGAGCGGATCAAGTCTGACAGTCATGGTCGGTTTCCCTGGGTTGGTTGACGACATCATGACGAACGAGGAACGGCGAATGTGACATGCCGGCGTGATATTTTCATCTGCCGCGGCGCTATTGGGGCGCGAGATCGCTCGCCGCCTGGCGGAGTTCTTGCAGCAGCTCTGTTTCCCATCGCGAAGGATCCGTCAGGAACCGCGCGAGATTGTCGAAACAATAATCCCCGAACTCCGACTTCGATCGCGCGGCGGAGGTCGCGGCTGCGCGCGCCAGCAATCGCGCCGCATACTGCTTCGCCGTCATCAGGCTCGCCGCATGCTCGGCCATCTTCGCCATTCGCCAGAGCGCGGCGTGATCGATGGCATTGCCGAGGTCGCCGAAATAGAATTGCTCCGCGAGCTCCAGGCGAGGACTCGCGTCGCCTGCGTTCTCCAGCATCAACGGAGCGATCTTCTCGAAAAAGAAGTTCTCGTGGTCGGTATCGACCAGCCCGTAGTAGCGCAGCAGGACATCGTTGCTCGTTTTGTCCAGGCGCGCGAGGCACCACGCGGCGTAGCCGAACAGCGCGGTCGGAATCTCGTCTCCGTAAGGATCGTACCAGGCGTTGGCATGCGGTCCGATGTGCGTGCATACCGCGTCGATCAGCCTTCGGATCGCAGGTGCGGCGCCGGGGCAGTGCTTCGCAACATGCGAGAAGAACTTCTTCTCGTTGAGCCGCTTGCCATCGCAACGGAACACTGCCTGCAGGTGGTTGTCGTGAGGGCGCTCATTGATATCGGGGCCGATTTGCGCCGTGAGTGCATCGATGGCCGCGATACAATCGGGCTCGCTCATCGAGGCGAGATCGACGGTGTAGGTGCTGAACCGCTTGGCGAGCATCTCGGCCTTCTTGGCGAGCGCGGCATCCTTGTCTTCTTCGTGCGGCTCGGGTGGCGCGGGCCTGAAATGATCCTCGGTTACGGGCACCGCCCGGACGCGGTGTACCGGATCGCACGGCGCGCCGGAGACCGTCACCATCCCCTCCGCGAACCGCATATCGAGACGCCGGTCGGGCATGGGCGTCGCCTTCGACCAGCCGCGGGCGTGCGCCAGCCAGGGACGGTCGTCCATCCCGAACCGCTCCAGCATGATCTTGGGCGAAACCGTCCCGTCCACACCGACGCAGGCGACGAAGTCATGCCGCTTCAACCAGAAAGCCTGGCTATCGCCCTGCCAGCCGATCACGTCGCGCTCGGAGAGTTCGAAGTCGCGGAGATTGCTGCTGACATTGGCGTAGTGGCCGTTCGGATCCGGCCACAGATCGGGATGCGATTTCGCGTTGATCTGGTTGGTCGTAAGCGTGGCTTCGCGATCGAGTAACTGCGACACCTTGCGGTAGATCTCGCCTCGCCGAGGCGGCAATCCCTGCTTCCGTCTGTCGAGGTCGAGCTGGGCCGTGTCGGGCAACCCTTCCGCCTGCATCCACATCGGCGCGACGGAGTGCAGCCGCCGCAGCGGAAAGGCCTGCCATATCTCGACGGCAAAGCTGAAATACTCCCGCCGCGCCGTGGTGTCTCTGCCCAGCAACCGGGAGACGAGCGAGCTCTCCTCGGTAATCATGGGGAGCCGGGAATTGTCGGCGCGCAGCCAATAGCGGCCGCACGGGCTCGAGCGGATCAGGAACGACCTCGCCCGCGATCCCTCGCAGCTCGACACATCGTGATGGCCCGTCTGCGGATCGATGCGCAGCAACAGTGCAACGATTCCGTTGTCGTGCCGGAACGCGGAAACCAGAATCCGGCCAGCCTGGTCCAGAACCGGCGGACACAGCGAGTTGCCGCTCGGCATGTCCAGAACCGAGCGGACGATCGCCCTGCGCTCGAGGTCGATGACATGCAGGTCAGTCGCGTTCGCGGCGTGATAAAGCAGGAGATAGACTAACCGGCCATCCTTGCTCTGGAGAAATCCGTAACTCAGATAATCGTCGCGCGCGTCCTTTCCGTCGTGGCCGCGCGCCCAGGGCGTTTGCAGCCGATCGACGAGTTGGCGACGCGCGAGATCATAGAAGATGAATCCCGCGTCGGTGTTGAAGAATCAGGCGATGCCATCCAGCAGCAGCCCGGCATTCCGCGCGGGCCGCTGGCCGAGGGCAGGACGCATGATCCAGTCATCCTGGCCGTCGGCCTGGATTGCGAAGTACTCGGTGTTGCCGATTTTGCGGATGGAATTCACCATCGGGTAACCCTGCGAAGCCGCCTCGTCGGCCCGGGTTGCTTCTTTATATGCGAGCCGGACAACGTCCGATTAATGCGATCGGGAAATAAGAGGTTGACCGGCCGGCGATCGCCGGCGGGGACAACTTGCCGCATGCCTCCTTGCGTGCGCCGACGAGCCGGTCAATCGCGCGCCAGCACCAGGACGTTGCCGGCGAGGATCGCGACGGCGCCGGCGAGCACCGGCCAACCCAGCGCGAGGTGTTCGAACAGCGCCGACAGCACGAGCGCGACGAGCGGCACCAGCGCAAGCGTATAGGCCGCGCGGCCAGGACCGAGCCGACGCACCAGCTCGAAATAGAGCATGAAGGTGATGCAGGACGCGGCAATCGCAAGATAGAGGAAGCTCGTCACGTAGGAGGGCGAGATGTCGGCCGCAAACGGCGTGCCCGTCGCGACGGCCCACAGCGCGCTCGCTGTCGCGCCGACGAACGCGCCCCAGCCGAGCACGGAGACGACAGGCAGTCCGGCGCGCTGGTTGCGCGCACCGACCGTTGTCCCGGCGCCGGTTGCGATGGCCGCAGTGAGCGCCCAGGCGAATCCCGCAAGCGGCGCGGCGCCATGCGCGGCGACGCCGGGCAGGAAGATGATCGCGAGGCCGAGAACGCCGCACAGCGCGCCCCACACGAATCCGGAAGAGATCGGCACACCGAGCACGGCACGCGCGATCACGGCCGCGAACAGCGACGATGTCGACAGCACGAGCGCGGCAAGCCCGCTCGGCATGCGTGCGGATGCCTCATAGAAGGCGATGAAGGCAATGGCGAAGAACAGCAGGCCCTGCAACGCGACCGCCGGCCGATCCTTGCGCGGGATCGAGAGCGTCACGCCGCGCATCCGGCCGTAGCCGAGCAGGATGACGCCCGCGAGCACCATGCGCAGCGCGACCGACCACGGCGCGGGCGTCACGCCGGCCTGCATCGCCGTTGCCAGCGCGCCGCCGCCCCAGAGCAGCGCGGTCACTGCGAACAGCAGGGCCGTCATGGCGCGCCGGCGTCATCGCGCAGTGCGCGCCAGCCGCCGGCGTCGATCCGCGCGCTTTCTCCCTCAAGCCGGGTGAGGGCGGAATCGAGCGTGGCGCGTTCGCTCTCCGACAGCCGCGCCAGCAGCCGCGCTTCGATCGCGTTGCCGAGTGCGGCGATCCGGTTGAATGCGGCCCGGCCGCTGCGGGTGATGCTGACGGCGGCGAAGCGCCGGTCGGACTTGCCGGAGCGTCGCACCGCGAAGCCGAGCTCTGTGAGCTGGCCGATGCCGCGGCTGACCGCGAACGGATCGAGCGCGCAGGCGCGACCGATCTCGGAGGCGTTGGCCGCGTCGCGCTCGGCGATGACGGCGAGGATGCGCCAGCCCGCCTGGCTCAATCCGAACGTCTCGCCGTAGAAGCGCTCGAGCGGGCGGGCGACCTGCGCTGTGACCAGGAACAGGCGGTAAGGCAGCCAGGCGCTTAGCTTGAGGCCATCATCGGACGCAGGGGCAGCGCTTTGCTTCATGCCGGCGAGGTTCGCATAGTTAGTTGCAAAGTGCAAGCATATCACAAATATGGTGATGCGGTCTGACCACCTGCGCGAAAAATCCCGACACACTTGTCACTCCCGCTCGCTAGCGCTGCCGAGCCAGATTGCGGCATGGCCAATGACGAACGGTCGCCGGCGCTGGAACCGCGCTCGGGGAGCGGAGTTCGTCCAAATCGGAGATGGAGAGACCATCATGAATAAATCAGCTGAAAACGGTCGTGGCGGACTGGCAGCGATGCAGACGCCGCCGGTGGTGTCACGGGAGGCGTGGGAGGCGGCGCGCCTGGAGATGCTGGTGAAGGAAAAGGCCCAGGTGCGGGCACGCGACGCGCTTGCGGCGGAGCGGCGGCGGATGCCCTGGATGGCCGTCGAGAAGCCGTATGTCTTCGAAGGACCGAACGGCAAGGCGAGCCTGCTAGACCTGTTCGAGGGCCGCCGGCAGCTCATCATCTACCGCGCCTTCTTCGAGCCCGGCGTGTTCGGCTGGCCGGACCATGGCTGCCGCGGCTGTTCGCTCGGCGCCGATCAGGTCAGTCATCTCTCCCATCTGAACCAGCGCGACACCACGCTGGCTTACGCCTCGCGCGCGCCGCAGGCGGACATCGCGCGGCTGAAGGCGCGGATGGAGTGGGACATGCCATGGTACACGATCACCGACAGTTTTGACACCGACTTCGGCGTTGCCGAGTGGCACGGCCACAACGTCTTCATCCGCGACGGCGAGCGGATCTTCCGCACCTATTTCGTCAACAGCCGCGGCGACGAGGCGATGGGTACGGTGTGGAGCTATCTCGACATCACGCCGCTCGGCCGCCAGGAACTCTGGGAGGACTCGCCGAAGGGTTATCCGCAGGGCCCGACCTACAAATGGTGGAACTGGCACGACAATTACGAAGCCGAGGCCACGCCGAACGCAAAATGGGCGGCGGTGACCGATGCCGGCGAGGCCGCGTTCCGCAAGATCGCGGAGCAGGAGCGCAAGGCGACGTAAGGGGTAGAACGGGGAGAACGCGCGGCGTGCTTCCGAGGGCTTCGGTTTTGATTGGATCAGAACCGAAGCTCCCGCTTCTTGTCTTGCCTGCTTTCTTGACGCGGACCGGCGTCCGCCTCGCTCGACGCTCTAGCGGCCATTGTCCTTGGCCGAGAGTGCCTTCAGCGCTGACAAGGTCTGCCGCAGCCCGCGATCGAGGCGCTTGTCGCGGCGGATCACCACCGCGAGCCGGCGGTAGAGCTTTGGTGACAGCGACCGGACGACCAGGTCGCGCTGCTTGGTCCTGGCGGAGACGGCCATGCCGGGCAGCACCGCACAGCCCAGCCCGGCGCGCACCATCTCCTTGATCGCCTCGACGCTGCCGAGCGACATCAACGGCTTCAAGGACACGCCGCCGCGGGCCAGCCATTCGTCCGCGGTGCGCCTGGTGTTGCCGCCCGGCTCGAACAGCAGCACCGGCCTGGTCGCAAGCACCTCCGGCGTGATCCGCGCCGGCAGTGGCATGTCGCGGGGCGCGATCAGCACGAACTCGTCGTTCACGACCGGCGTGATCTCGAAGCTGCGCCCCGACACCGGCAGCGTGACAAGCGCGATGTCGATGGTGTTGTCCTCGACCGCCCGGGCGATCTCCGCGGTGTTGCCGGTCGTGACGGTGATCTCCAGCGAGGGCAGCGCGGCGCGCAGCTCCTTCAGGATCGGCGGCAGCAGGAAGATGCAGGCGGTCGCACCGGTGCCGAGCCGCACGCGGCCTGCCGTTCCGGTCGTCTGCTGTGCAACGGCGTCGACCGCCGACGCCACCGCCGCATTGATCTGATGCGCATGGGAGAGCAGCGCGACGCCGGCGGCGGTCGGTCTGGCCTTGCGTCCGACCCGCTCGATCAACGTCGCATTCAGGCTGCGCTCGAGCTGGCGCACCTGCAGGCTCACCGCGGGCTGCGTGAGTTGCAGCCGCTCGGCTGCCGCCGAGAAGCTGCCGCAGTCGATCACGACTGCGAAGCTTTCGAGATAATCGAGGTTGAGGTTTTTCATCAAAGTATCTCTTATGCCGTGCATAAGCTGTCAAAGCTTCACTTATATAACGCCGGGGCGCATAGTCCGGCAAGCGACGGCTTCGGCAGACCGGGAGCAGGCATTGTCCGCCCTCAAGTCCATTGGCGGTGTCATCGTCGAGCTGGGGCGCTATCTTGCGGTCTCGCCGCATTCGCGCATCCGCCGCCGGCAGGCGCTGCGCGAGCTCGATGATCGCCTGCTGGCGGATGTCGGACTGTCGCGCAGCGATGTCGAGATGAGCCCGTGGTGCCCGCAGCGTGCACCGACGCGCCGTCGAAGCACGGGCATGATGCCGCTAGACGAGGCAAGGATGAGAGACAACGAAGACACCGTGATCCGCGACGCCACAGAGGTCGACATGGCGGAGGTGCAGCGCATCTACGCGCACCACGTGCTCAACGGGCTGGCGACCTTCGAGGAAGTGCCACCGACACTCGACGAGATGCTCGGGCGCCGTGCCGCCGTGCTGGCCGCGGGGCTGCCGTATCTCGTGGCCGATATCGACGGACGGGTGGCCGGCTACTCCTACGCGACGGCGTACCGGCCACGGCCGGCCTATCGCAACACCATTGAAGACTCGGTCTACGTGTCGGAAGCCCTGCGTGGCCGCCGCGTCGGTGCGGCGCTGCTGCGGGCGCTGATCGAACGGTCGGAGGCGGGACCCTGGCGGCAAATGATCGCCGTGATCGGTAACAGCGGCAACGCCGGATCGATCGCGCTGCACCGTCGCATGGGCTTCGAGATGGTGGGGACGCTGAGGTCGGTGGGCTTCAAGCTCGGGCAATGGGTCGACACCGTGCTGATGCAGCGGCCGCTGGGGCCGGGCGCTTCCACGCTTCCGTCAGACAGGGAAACGGCCCGGTGATCGCACGCCGGGTCGTGATTGCCCTCGGGCTGGCTCAACTGATCTCGTGGGGCGCGACCTACTATCTGATCGGCGGGTTCGGCGAGCAGATCGCCGCGGATCTCGGCTGGAGCCGCGACATCGTCTACGGCGGATTTGCCGCGGCGCTCTTGGTGATGGGCGTGACGTCGCCCCTTGCGGGCAGGTGGGTGGACAAAAGCGGCGGCCGGCAGGTCATGGTCGCGGGGGCGGTGATCAACGCGCTCGGCTGCGCGGGTCTCGCGCTCTCGCACCAGATCGGCAGCTATTTCGCATCCTGGATCGTTCTTGGCCTCGGCATGCGGCTGACGCTGTACGATGCCGCCTTCGCGGCGCTGGCCCGGATCGGCGGGCCGGAGGCGCGCCGTGCGATGTCCGGGATCACCTTGCTTGGTGGCTTGGCCGCCACCGTGTTCTGGCCGCTCGGCCATGCGCTCTCAGACCATTTCGGCTGGCGCATCGCGGTGCTGGCCTGTGCCGGCATTGCGCTATTGACGATCCCGCTGCATCTGCTGATTCCGAACCAGCGATTTGCCGGCGTGCCGGGCGCTGCTGCGGTGGCATCGAGGCAACCGCGCGCGGTGGGGCGACGGCAGCTTGCGGCGGCGAGCGGGCTCTATGCCGTGATCATGACCGGCGCGAACTTTTTGAACGCCGGCATGTCGGCGCACATGATCGCGGTGCTCACCGGCCTCGGACTCACCGTCACCGTTGCGGTGTGGATCGCAACGCTGCGGGGGATCGGACAATCCGCCGCGCGTCTCTGCGAAGTTCTGTTCGGCGGACGGATCGATCCGCTCGGGCTCAATCTGATGGCCTGCCTGATCATGCCGCTCTCCTTCATCGCCGGCCTGTTCAGCGGATCAGCGCGGGAGATGGGGATTGCGTTTGCGCTGCTCTACGGCGCCTGCAACGGCATTCTGACCATCACCAGGGGAACGCTGCCGCTCATCCTGTTCGATCATCGCAGCTATGGCACGCTGGTCGGCCGGCTCATTGTCCCGAGCTTCATCCTGCCGGCGGCGGCGCCGCTGATCTATGCAATCGTGATCGACCGGTTCGGCGATGCGAGCGCGCTCTATCTCTCCACCGGTCTCGCCCTGGTGACGCTGCTTGCCGCCATCCTGCTCAAGCTGCTGTTTCCGCCGCCGCTCGCGGCCGCGAAGCAATAGCCCCGTCGGCGGTGTCGATCTCAACCCGCCGCCGGCTCGCCCGGCAGCCACAGCGACAGCCAGCCGCCGAGCGCCAGTAGCGCGACATTGCAGCCGAGCGCGACCGTGAAGGCGTGCGCGTAATCGTCGGCCTGTGGATGCGGCCCGAGCAGGCTGTAGAAGACGCCGCCGATGATCGCGACGCCGAGTGCGGCGCCGATCTGGAAGGTCGAGATCATCATGCCCGATGCCAGCCCGGCATGGCGCGGATCGATGCTGCCGATCACGGCCTTGATCACCGAGGGCATCACGGTGCCGAAGCCAAGCCCGCCGCAGATCAGGCCGAATTCGAGGCTTTGCGGAAGCGCACCGCCGACCGACAGCATCACAACACCGAAGCCGACAATCTGGAGCGCAAAGCCCAGCGTCAGCGCGCGGGCACCGAGCCATTGCATCACCAGCGATGATACCAGCGAGCTGACGAAGAAGCCGGCGGCAAAGGGCAGGGTGGCAAGGCCGGCCTCCAACGGAGATTGGTGCAGGCCACTTTGCAGGTAGACCGCGAAGGTCAAATAGAACGACGACAGCATGTAGAAGGCGAGCGCCATCACCAGCCCGATCACGAAATCGCTGTTGCGCAGCAGATGCGGCGCGACCAGCGGATCGCCGCCACGGGCTTCGAGGCGCGCCTCGAAGCGGACGAAAGCGGCGAGCATCAGCGGAGAGGCCAGCAGCATCGCGACGATCCAGATAGGCCAGCCGGATTCCCGGCCCTCGATCAGCGGATAGACCAGAAGGCCGAGCGTGAGCGACAGCAGGATGACGCCGCCGACGTCGAGCCGCTGCGCGTGTGCGGCGCGCGAGTCGGTCAAGAACAGCAGGCCGCCGACGAAGGCGGCGAGGCCGATCGGCACGTTGATCAGGAAGATCGCCTGCCAGGCCAGTCCGAACGGATGTGCCGAGACGAGCACGCCGCCCAGCAGCTGGCCGCAGATATTGGCAAGGCCGAAGGTCGCGCCATAGAAGCCAAGCGCGCGGCCCTGTTCGGCCGCCGGAAACAGCACGCGGATCGAGGCAAGCACCTGCGGCGCCATCACGGTGGCGGTGAGGCCCTGCAGGATCCGTCCGGCGACCAGCATGGCCGGTGACCACGCGATGCCGCACAGCACGGATGCGATCGTGAAGCCAGCGACGCCGGCCAGGAACATCCGCCGCCGCCCCAGGAGGTCGCCGAGCCTGCCGCCGGTGATCAGGAAGACGGCGTAGGTCGCGGCATAGGCCGAGATCACGAACTGCACCTCGCTCGGGCTGGCGCCGAGATTGTCGCGAATGACCGGCAGCGCCAGGTTGACGACATTGAAATCGAGGATCGGCAGGAAGGCGCCGGTGAGCAGCACCGGCAGCGCCAGCCATCGCCGCGGGTCGATCGTCGCCGGCCGCGCGCCGTGCAATTGCAACGTCTCGGTGGTCTCGCTCGTCACCTGCCAACTCCTCTCGGCAATCGACGGCGCCCTCACGAGGGGGGCCGTCGGTTGAACGTCGGGGAAGATGGCCTGTCCGTTGGTGATAAGATATTATCCAGCCCTGCGAAGTGAGTTTGCAAAAATGCACAGCGTCATCGACTGGAACGACCTTCGGCTTGTCCTCGCGGTCGCGCGGGAAGGCAGCCTCTCGGGGGCGGCGCGCCGGCTCGGCGTCACGCATTCCACCGTGTTTCGTCGCCTCGGCACGATCGAGGATGCGAGCGGAACGCGGCTGTTCGAGCGCTTCCGCGACGGCTACGCGCCGACGCCGGCGGGCGAGATCGCGGCGGCGTCGGCAGCCCGGCTCGAGGACGAAGTGCTTGCGCTCGAGCGCAAGCTGGCGGGGCAGGACCTCAGGCCGTCGGGGCCGGTGCGGATCACGACGACGGACACGCTTGGCGCGGTGCTGATGCGGCATCTGCCGGCGATGCGCGCCGCGCATCCGGACATCCAGCCGGAGATCATCATCTCGAATGCGATGGCGAACCTGACGCGCCGCGAGGCCGAGATCGCGATCCGGCCGATACCGGCGCCATCCGAACTGCTGGTCGGACGGCGCATTGCCGATATTGCCCATGCGGTGTACGGATCGCGCCCGTATCTCGCCCGCCGCGCCGACGGGGATTTGTCGGTGCACGACTGGATCGGGCTCGACGATGCGCTGGCGGGGACCGTCATCGCCGGCTGGATGCGCGAGAACGTGCGTTCGGTGCGGATCACCTGCCGGGTCGATGCGCTTCCGGCGCTGCGCGATGCTGCTGCGGCGGGACTGGGGCTTGCCCTGCTGCCCTGCTATGTCGGCGATCTCGCGCCCACGCTGCGCCGCCTGACGCCGAAAGCACTCGCGGAGCCGCGCTCGGCGCTGTGGCTATTGACCCATGACGATCTCAAGCGCACCGCGCGCATCCGCGCGACGCTCGATTTTCTCGCCAGGGCGCTCGCCTCGGAGCGTGCGCTGTTCGAGGGAAAGCGCGCCGGAAGCGCGCGCCGCTAGTGTCCCGAATCCGAAGTTCGCATCATTTGCCGCACCTTCGGAGCGAACTTCGGATTCGATAAGGACACTAGCAAACTTATGATTCTAGTGTGCTTTGTGAATGCGAAGTTCGTGAAAGTGGCTGCCGCGAAATCGCACGAAGTTCGCATTCAGCACAATAGCCGGCCGGCGCACAGATCGTTCAGGAGCCGACAACTTCCGTGACGGTATGGATTTCCTCTGCCGCGCGATTGGCAGGCATCCGATGATGCTCGCGAAAGGCACCAACGATCGTCTTCAGCACCGCGCGTGATTTTGCATCTGACAGCGCCGACAGCAGCATGATCTCGGACGGCGGCAGGGCAGGCAGGCCGAGCCGCCCGCTGACCTCGATCGTCCCGGCCGGGGCGAGCCGGCGCGAGAACACCGACGTAGCGAGGCCTGCGGCGACCGCATCGGCGACAGCAAAGGACCCACAGCCCAGGAAGCTTTCCGTCCACGGGATGTTCGCGGCCGCCAGCGCGCGCGTCGCGATGTTGAGCACGCCGCAGGACGGCGAGGAAGCGGCGAGCCGCAGCGGCTCGCCGGCGCGATGGACGAAGTCCGGCGTGGCGAACCAGCCATAGTGATCCGTCACCAGCATCTCGCCGTCGCGGCGGTCGTCCTCGCGGCGGATGATGGCGGCATCGATCTCGCCGCGATCGAAGGCGTCGAGCAGGTCGCGGGAATCCTCGAGCCGGACTTCGATGGTGAGCGCCGGGTCGTGCGCGTGCAGCCGCGCCAGCAAGGTCGGGACCTCCGCGCCTCCGACATGGGTGGCAATGCCGAGCGAGAAGCGACGCGGGCGCACGGGCGACAACGCCGCGACGGCGCGATCATGCGCGGCGAGCAATTCCTGCGCGGGGGCGAGGAAAGCTGCGCCCTGCGCCGACAGGCGCACCAGGCGCGGTGTCCGTTCGATCAGCCTGTGGCCGAGCTGGCTTTCCAGCCGCTTCAACTTGACGCTGATCGCGCCCTGCGTGGTGCCGAGTGTTTCGGCGGCGCGCGTAAAGCTCTTGAGGTCGGCGATGGTCACGAATGTCTTCACGGTGTCGACGTCGAGCGTGGTCATGTCAGTCATCCGGATTTGTTGTCTCTGAAATATCTAGTCATCCAATTCACCAATGCTCAAGCCATGACTAGCTTTGCGTTGTGAAGCGCCGTGGCCACCCGATTCCTGCCGCTGCTGCCTCAATACATCGTGAGTCGATCGACCGAGGCTGCTGCCAGCACCCTGGCAACAGCGTGCGGTATGCCGTTGGCTTGCCACAACAAAGGGCCTGATCATGTCTACTGAACTGAGCCGCCGCGGCGCTGTCGTGCTGTCTGCCGTATGCCTTGCCTGCCTGATGTTCGGATTAGAGATTTCCAGCATCCCCGCGATCCTGCCGACGCTGGAGCGAGTGCTGCATGCCGACTTCAAGGCGCTGCAATGGATCATGAACGCCTACACGATCGCGGTCACCACGGTGCTGATGGCGATCGGGACGGTCGCGGACCGCTATGGACGCAAGCGCATCTTCCTGGTCGCGATCG
The DNA here is from genome assembly GCF_054062115.1 of Bradyrhizobium sp. USDA 4501. Classification (NCBI taxonomy): domain Bacteria; kingdom Pseudomonadati; phylum Pseudomonadota; class Alphaproteobacteria; order Hyphomicrobiales; family Nitrobacteraceae; genus Bradyrhizobium; species Bradyrhizobium sp. USDA 4501. The sequence goes on along the minus strand of NZ_JBSSEX010000001.1, from coordinate 9,316,147 downwards.
CGGCGTTCGGCATCACCTCGCTGATCTGCGGCATTGCCTCGAGCGTCGAAATGCTGATCTTCGCCCGGTTCCTGCAGGGCCTCAGCGGCGGCGCGCTCTTGATCTGCCAGATCGCCGTGCTCTCGCACGAATTCCAGGGCGGCCGGGTGCGCGCCGTCGCCTGGGGCTGGTGGGGCGTCATCTTCGGCATCGGCCTCGGCTTCGGCCCGATCATCGGCGGCGCCGTTGTCGCGGTGCTGAGCTGGGAGTGGGTGTTCCTCGTCCACGTGCTGTTCGCGGCCGCGGCGTTCGTGCTCACGATCGGCGGTGTGCATGAATCGAGGGACCCAAAGGCCAGCAGCCTCGACGTCGCCGGTATCGTGACGATGTCGGTCGCGGTGTTCTGCCTCGCCTTCTACATCACGCAGGGGCCGGATCTCGGCTTCGTCAGCTTGAAGGGGCTTGCGATCCTCGGCGTCTCCGCGGCGAGCTTCGCCGCGTTCCTGGTTGCCGAGAGAATCAGCCGGCGGCCGATGTTCGACTTTTCTGTCTTTCGGATCCCGGCTTTCTCCGGTTCGATCGTCGGCTCGGCGGCGATGAACCTCAGCTACTGGCCTTTCATGATCTATCTGCCGATCTGGTTTCATGCAGGCCTCGGCTATGACAGCGTGTCCGCGGGACTTGCCTTGTTGGCCTACACGCTGCCGACGCTGGTGATGCCGCCGTTCGCCGAACGACTGTCGCTGCGCTATCAGCCCGGACTGATCATTCCGGTGGGGCTGTTCACGATCGGCGCCGGATTCATGCTGTTGAAATTCGCCAGCGCCGCCGCGCAGCCGGACTGGCTGACGATGCTGCCCGGCTGCCTGCTCGCCGGAATTGGCCTCGGCATCACCAACACGCCGGTCACCAACACGACGACCGGCTCGGTCTCGAGCGACCGCGCCGGCATGGCCTCGGGCATCGACATGAGCGCGCGGATGGTTTCGCTTTCGGTCAACATCGCGCTGATGGGCTTCATCCTGGCAAGCGGCGTGTTGGCGCATCTGAAGGCGGTACTACCGGCGCTGGACGGCGCGCAACTTCGCGCGATCGGCGAGCGGATCGCGGCCGGCGACGTCGCAGCCGCGCCGGAGCTGACCGGCCCGGTCGTGCATCAGGCACTCGCGAGCGGCTTCGGCTGGGTGATGCTCTATGGCGGCATCGGGGTGTGGATCATGGCCGCGCTCAGCTTCCTGATCTTCAATGCGCGGCCGGTGCGGCAGGCCGAGGCTCACGGCACGAAGTGAACACGATGTCGCCGTGCCTGCCCAGGCGCCGGGGCGGGCAGGCGGTACCGGTCACTTCACGAGGGTCAGCAGCGGCTTGTCCTTCTCGACGATGTAAGTCGCAAGCTCGCTGGCGGTGACGTCGCCGACATTCCTCGCCGCATGGACCGTGCCGGCGGGAATGAACAGCACGTCGCCGGCCTTCAGCCTCGCCGGCGGCCTGCCGTCGACGTCGTATTCGAGGGGGCCGGCGAGCACGTAGATGATTTCTTTGCCCGGATGCGTGTGGCGGCCGAAGGCCTTGCCCGGCGCGATGTCGACCCGCACCTGCACGGCTTCACGTCCGCCGACGCTGAGGTCGTGGCGCTGCAGGTCGGTTCGCGTGAAACCGGCCGGTTGCTGCGCCTGTGCGCTCGGTATGGTCAGGAGGCTTGCGGTGAACAAGGCCGTCCTTGCGAGCAGGCGCGTTGCCTTCATCAGCTTGCTGGTCATCTTGAACTCCAGTCTTCTGGACTTGCCCGACCGCGAGCCGGCAAGCGGCCGGCCCGCGTCGGAGATCGTCATGTGCTCGTTTCAGACGAGGGTGGTCGTGACATCGATGTTGCCGTGGACCGCCTTGGAGTAGGGGCAGATGCCGTGCGCGGCTTCGATCAGCTCCTGCGCGACCTCGCGCTCGACGCCGGGGACGTGGACGTTGAGGCGGGCGCTCAGGAAGAAGGCGCTGCCGGCCTGGTTCAGATCGATCTCGGCGTCGACCTCGGGCTCGCTCGCGAGCTTGACCTTGCGCTGACCGGCGGCGAGCTGGATCGCGCCGATGTAGCAGGCCGACCAGGCGGCCGCGAACAGGTTTTCCGCGGCGGGGTGCGGCTGCGGCAGCTTGACGTCGAGGAAGCCGTCGCGCGAGCGGGCGGCGCCGTTCGGGCCGGCGGTGACGTGGGTCTTTCCAGTGACGAGAACCTTTGCATTGGCGGTCATGGCGAGCTCCTTTGGGATGAATATAGATCGTGTCCGATCTAATCGTGTGCGCGTCGAAATAGGCTTCATGCTTGATCGTGTCAAGCACTTCCGATTTAATCGGATACGATTTATATGGATCGCGACATCACAAACTCCGGAGACGCCCGTGACCCGCACCTCCAAGGCCGAGACCAAGGGCCGAAAACTCTCGAATTTTCTGTGCTTTGCGGTCTATTCGGCCAATCTGGCCTTCGGCCGCGCCTACAAGCCGATCCTGGATGCGGTCGGCCTGACCTACACCCAATACATCGCCATGGTGGCGCTGTCGGAAGGGGATCAGCAGACCGTCAGCGCGCTCGGCGAGAAGCTGTTTCTGGAATCCAACACGCTGACGCCGATCCTCAAGAAGCTGGAGCAGAGCGGCTATATCAGCCGCGTCAGAGATCCCGCCGATGAGCGGCAGGTTCGCGTGAGCCTGACGGCGGCGGGCCGGCGCCTACTCGACAAGGACATCAATGTGTCCCTGGTCGAAGCCACCGGGCTCGGAGACGAATTTCCCGTCGTGCAGAAGACCGTCGCGAGGCTGCGCGACAATCTGCTGCGCAACACGCGCGCCGATCCGAGGAAGGGATGATCCTGCGGGCCAAACCCGATCCTGAATTTGCTCTAGCCAACGAGCTCAGGAACTGCGGGTCGCGACGCGCTCGTCCCACTTCGATCCGATCCAGGGTGCACGGGCCCCGGCAATTTGATGCGAACAAGAAGGCCGTGCCGCGTGTTGTCGTGCAGCGACAGCTGGCCGCCATGCCCGCACACCATGGCCTGCGCGATCGAAAGGCCAAGTCCGAAGCCGCTTGTCTCGTCCATGGTGCGGGCCTCGTCTCCGCGGACGAACGGCTTCAGCATTTCGGCCCGGCGGTGCTCTGGAATCCCCGGACCGTCGTCCGAGACATCGATGGTGGCCTGATCGGCTGACGCGGTCAGCCGGATATCGACTTCGCTACCGAACCTCAGGGCGTTCTCCACCAGGTTGGTCACGGTGCGGCTGATCTCGCTCGGGCGGATCAGGAGCGAAGCCCTGTTCGGGCCCTGGTAGCGCACGACGTGACCGCAATCGGAGAATTGCTCGCAGATCGTCTGCAGCAGCGCAGCGACGTTCACAAGCGTCGGCTTCGCCGCGCTGCCGCCGCTCAGGAATGACAGCACGGATTCCAGCATCGCCTGCATCTGATCGAGGTCGTGCAGGGTCTCCGCGCGCTGGGCATCGTTTTCGATATATTCGGACCTGAGCCGCAACCGGGTGATCGGCGTGCGCAGGTCGTGACTGATGGCGGCGAGCATGCGCGTGCGGTCATTCATCAACGTGGTGATGCGTTCGCGCATGCGATTGAGCGCGACTGCTGCGGCGCGGATTTCCTCCGGGCCGGTCTCCGGCAGCGGCGCGGCCGCCTGGCTGATGCTGAAATTCTCGGCGGCGCGGGCGAACGCGGACAGCGGCGCGCTGAGCGCGCGGCCGGCCCACACGCCGAGCAGCGTGACGCTGACGAACAGGAACAGGAATGTGCTGACCCAGAATCCGCCGAAGAAGGGCGGCATTTTCGTCGGGCCGATCGTCGCTTCGAACAGGGCTCCGTCCGGCAACCGAGCCGCCGCCGGCGCTGTCTTCGAGGAAAACTCGTCGATATCGTCGACGCCGGGCGGCTCTGACGAAGCACCGTCAGACGAGCCCGGACCTGCGTCGCGCAATGTGAGGTGCAGGCGAGGAAAGGCTCGATCGGCCGCGCGCAACAGCGTTGCGCGATCGGCCGCAGGGGCCTCGGCCAGAAGCTTGGCAACCAGCTGGAACTGATGGATCGGCCTGTCCGCGAACGATCTCGGCTTCTGGCTGACGAAATAAAGCCCGATCAGCGCATGGATGAGCACCAGCGACAGCAGGATCAGCGCGGCGATCTGGCCACTGATCCGGTGGAAGCTGAAAAGCGCGGCAATCCTGCGGGTCCAGCTCATGCGTCCTCCACATGCGGTGTGAAGATGTAGCCGCCGGTGCGTACCGTCCGGATCACCGACGATCCTTCGCTCGTATCGAGCTTGCGGCGAAGCCGGCTGACCAAGACGTCGATGCTGCGCCCGAATGGACTGGCCGGCCGGCTGCGCGTCATGGTCAAGAGGCCATCGCGCGTGAGGATCCGGCCGGGTCGCTCGCAGAACGCCTGCAGCAGGTCGAACTCCGCGCTGGTCAACGGGACCTGGGCGCCGTCGGGATCGCGCAGTTCGCGCAGGCGAAGATCGATGGTCCAGTCCTGGAAGCGCAGGCGCGCGGCGCTTTGGCCCGAGCGCCCGGCAAGGCCGGCCTGGGCCTGGCGGCGCAGCACCGCGTTGATCCGCGCCAGCAGCTCACGCGGATTGAACGGTTTGGCGAGATAATCATCCGCGCCCATCTCGAGCCCGAGGATCCGGTCGAGGTCCTCGCCTTTCGCCGTGAGCATGATGATCGGGATCGTCGAGTCGCCGCGCAGGCGGCGACACAGGGTCAATCCATCCTCTCCGGGCAGCATCAGATCGAGGATGACGAGATCGAGCGAATGCCCGGCGAGGTAACGATCCATTTCCCTGCCATTCGAGGCCGTGGCCACCAGGCAGGATTGGTCGCGCAGGTAGCGGGCAATCAGGTCTCTGGTCGGCAGATCGTCTTCGACGATCAGGATCTTCGGAGTGTTTGCAAGCATGATCCGCGACTGGGTCCTCATCATAACGTCATTGGCGCGCGTTCCAGCGCGCTCAGCCACCAATTGACCAGCATAGGCGTCGCTTGTGGGCGGCATTGCGCCTTTTCGTAAGCATAGTGTTTCTGAACTGTAAGCGTCGCTCGCAGCCCGAAACAATTCGCGATGCTGGCTGCGTCGCATCGCGCTCACAGTCCCAAACCACTGGAAATAATTCCGCAACCCTGCAGCCACACCGCAGCCATCACCATCCCGTCACAACGGGCTTGTTGTTCGCGAGGTGTGGAATGAAGACGTGGCGGGGCTTTGTCGCGGCGATCGTGCTGTCGGGCTTTTCGATCCCGGGGACGCCGGTGATATGGCCATTGTTGGCTCCGGTGGCGGCCCAATCGCTTGATGCGATCACGGTCGAAGGCAACCGGAGGGTAGAGGCGGAGACCATCCGCTCCTATTTCAGGCCGGGGCCCGGCGGCCATCTCGATCAAGCTGCCATCGACGACGCCCTCAAGGAGCTGGTCGGGACCGGGTTGTTCCAGGACGTCATGATCAATCAGGCGGGCGGCAGGATCGTCGTTTCCGTGATCGAGAATCCGGTGATCGACCGCGTCGCGTTCGAGGGCAACAAAAAGATCAAGGACGAGCAGCTCTCGGCCGAAATGCAGTCCAAGCCGCGGGGCACCCTGTCGCGGCCGATGGTACAGTCGGATGCACTGCGGATCGCCGAGATCTATCGGCGCTCAGGCCGCTACGACGTGCACGTCACGCCGGAGATCATCGAACGCTCGAACAACCGCGTCGATCTCGTCTTCACCGTCGATGAGGGAGCGAAGACCGGCATCAAGACCATCGCGTTCATGGGCAATAACAGTTTTTCGGCGGCGCGCCTGAAGGACGTGATCAAGACCCATGAGACGAACTTCCTGAGCTTTCTCGGCAATGCCGACATCTATGACCCGGATCGGGTCGAGGCCGACCGTGACCTGATCCGCCGTTTCTACCTGAAGCACGGTTACGCGGACGTCCAGGTCGTGGCTGCACTCGCCGAGTATGATCCGGAGCGCAAGGGTTTTCAGGTGACGTTCAAGATCGATGAGGGGCAGCAGTACCGCATTGCGACGGTCGGTTTCCGCTCGAATATTGCGGGCTTCGATCCGACGACGCTGCGTTCATTGTCGCGCGTCAGCGAAGGCTCGCTCTACAATGTCGAGGCGGTCGAGAAATCGGCCGAGGACATGCAGATCGAAGCGTCGCGCCGCGGCTACGCCTTCGCGGTGGTCCGTCCGGACGGTGACCGGAATTTCGAGGCCCACACGGTGGGGATCGTGTTTCGCGTGGAGGAGGGGCCGCGCACCTATATCGAGCGGATCGACATTCGCGGCAACGGCCGCACCCGAGACTACGTGATCCGGCGTGAGTTCGATCTCTCCGAGGGCGATGCGTATAGCCGCGCGCTGGTCGATCGCGCCGAACGGCGGCTGAAGAATCTCGACTACTTCAAGACCGTCAAGATCACCACCGAGCCCGGCTTGACGAGCGATCGCGTGGTGTTGGTTGTCGATCTGGAGGAAAAGTCGACCGGCGATTTCTCCGTGTCGGGCGGTTATTCCACGACGGACGGCGCGCTCGCCGAGGTCAGCATCTCGGAGCGAAATCTGCTCGGCCGCGGCCTGTTTGCCAAGGCAACGGTCAGCTACGGCCAGTACTCGCGCGGCCTGTCGCTGTCCTTTGTCGAACCGTATTTGCTCGACTATCGCGTCGCGCTCGGGCTCGATGCGTATTACAAGGAGCAATTGCCGACGGACTACACGACCTATGGCGTGAAGACGATCGGGTTCTCGCCGCGGCTCGGCCTGGCCTTGCGCGAAGACCTGACCCTCCAGCTGCGATACTCGCTCTATCAGCAGGAAATCTCGCTCGATAGCGCCTACGCGAACTGCAACAACAATCCGTCCAACCCGTTGCTCGCGTTCAATCCGACGCCTGCCTACATCCAGAGTGTGCTCGGCGGCGTCGATCCCACCAACTCGGTCTCGTCGGGGCTGTATGGATATGGCTGCTACGGCGACGGCGAATCCACCTTGCCGGTGCGCAAGGAGCTGGCCGCAGGGGCGACCTGGACCTCGCAGATCGGCTACACCCTGAGCTACAACACCCTCGACAACAACAAGAACCCGACCGACGGCCTGCTGATCGACTTCAAGCAGGACTTTGCCGGCGTCGGCGGCGACGTGACGTATCTGAAGAGCGCGGTCGACGCGAAATACTATACGCCGCTGGTGTCCGACCTGGTCGGACTGATCCACCTGCAGGGCGGCCTGCTCACCAAGGTCGGCGACAACGATCTGCGCATGCTGGATCATTTCCAGATGGGGCCGAATCTGGTGCGCGGCTTTGCCACCAACGGCATCGGCCCGCGCGACATCACCTATGCGAGCCTTGGCGCGGTCGGGGATGCGCTCGGCGGCACCAAATACTGGGGTGCGTCGATGGAGCTGCAGATGCCGTTCTGGTTCCTGCCCTCTGAGGTTGGGCTGAAGGGGGCTGTCTATGCGGACGCCGGCTCGCTCTGGGGTTATCAAGGCCCGACGTCGTGGGCCGCGACCGGCGAGGTGAATACGGCTGCTTGCAAATGCGGCCTCCAATACGACGACGGGAACGTGGTGCGAACCTCGGTCGGTGTCGGCCTGATCTGGGCCTCGCCGTTTGGCCCGCTGCGCTTCGATTACGCCGTGCCGCTCACGAAGGGTAAATACGACATCGTGCAGGAGTTCCGGTTCGGAGGCGGGGCGTCGTTCTGAGCCGACGATTGCTCCGCTTGCCGGACCGCGCCGCGGGTTGCGGCCAGCGTGACGCCTGCCATGCCGCCCTGCGGCTTGCGGTATCAGGCGAAGCGGGGCAGGCTGCATTGGTTCAATTTCCGATCCGAGGCAATCCATGTCACGCGTGTCAATCAAGACCAGGAACGACCTGCCGGGCGAGCTCAAGCCGCTGTGGGACAAGATGACCACCTATGGCGCGTTCGAGAACCAGGCCGGCGTCATGGCGCAGCGCCCGCCGATCTTCAAGCACATGTGGTCGCTGCTGGTCGATCTCGCCGACGAGGCGGTGGTCTCGAAGCGGCATCTCGAGCTCGCGCTGGTAACGGTATCGCTGCTCAACAAGTGCGATTATTGCGTGTCGCACCATGCGCCGAAGCTCGCGATCCAGGGAGTTTCGGAAGCGGGCGCCGAACGGCTGCTCGACTATCAGGATCATCCCGAGCTCGATGCGCTCGACAAGCTCGTGGTCGAATATGCGATCGCCGTAACCAACAACTGGAACAAGACCCGCGACGAGATCTTCGCACGGCTGCGCGAACATTTCTCGGAAGCGCAGATCGTCGAGCTGACCTGGCGGATCGCGCTGTGCGGCGCCTTCAATCGCTTCAACGACATCTTGCAGCTCGACGTCGAGCAGGGCGTTCCGCAGCGCGAGGCCGCGGAGTGACGGCCTGATCAGGCCTCAGTCAGGATGCCGCCGCCGAGCGTCGCCAGCACGAAATCGGCGCGCGCGGACGGCGATACCTTCGGCAGGTGGATCACGTCGTAGCCGAGCGTTGGAAGCGTCTCCATCAGCCGCCGATACTCGGCCATTGCGGCCTCGAAGCCGTGCCGCCGCTCCGGATCGGTGAGGTAGATCTCGGGCCACGGCGGCGTCATGAACACGCATCTGTGGTAGCGATGGACGGAGCAGGTCGGGTGCAGCACCGGCTCGCCCGTCAATGCCTGCAGCGCCGACGCCGCGTCGACCAGGCCGCGATCGAAGAACACCCATCCGGAATGGGCTTTGGCCATCTCCATATCTTTCAGTGCGACGTCAATGGCGCGATGCAGGAATGCTGCCGCATCGACCCACGGCAGCGCCTTGCCGCCGGACGCGAGCTCATGGGCGATGATACGGCGGCCGGGCTCCTCGACGACCGGATAGCCGCGCGCACGCAGATCGGCCAGCAGCGTCGATTTTCCGGCGCCGGAGCAGCCGGAGATCAGGACGAAGCGGTTTTGCAAGAGGTATCTTTTCATCAATCGTCACACCGCATGAACGAGCACTCCGCGAACGCGGGTTGCCCGATAGGCTTGAAATCTTGGGGAAGAAGGCGCGCGGAAATTCTCGACGCGCGGAGTGAGCATAGCCTCGAATGTGACGCAAATGGGGGCGCGCTTGACGAATTCTTCAGTGCCGCGCCGATAACCTCGATCAAGCATGGTTGTATCAAGCTTGAAGGGACGACGTACATGGCATCACGCTCGATCATCTGCACGACGCTCGCGCTGCTAGTCTGCGCCGCGGTGCTGCAGCCTTCGTGCGCAGCGGAATCCGGCGAACCGATCCGCGTCGGCGCGGTGCTGCCGTTTTCCGGCGGGGTCGAGCTTTACGGCCAGCAGGCGAAACTCGGGCTCGATCTCGCCGCCAAGGATATCAACGCGGTGGGCGGCATTCTCGGCCGGCCGGTCGAGGTTATCTATGTCGACGACAAGACCCGGCCGGGTTCGGCCGCTGAGGCGATGCGCTCGCTGGTCGAGAAGCAGGGCGTGCTGGCGGTGGTCGGTCCGATCACCTCGCGCAACCTGAATGCGCTGGTGCCGCTTGCCGAGAGCTCGAAGACGCCGCTGCTCTATGCCACCAATTACGAGGGCGGCAAATGCAGCCGCTATCTGTTTTCGTTCGGCGCGGTGCCGAACCAGGAGCTCGGCCAGCTGCTGCCCTACATGACGCAAACCTTCGGCAACACGTACTTCCTGCTCGGCGCCGACCGGGTCTGGCCGCACCAGATGTTCGGCATCGCGCAGCCCTTGATCGAGAAGCTCGGCGGCAAGGTGGTCGCGACCAAATACACGCTGGGGACGGAGACCGACTTTTCACCGCTGATCAAGGAGGTCGCGGCGAGCAAGGCCAAGGTGCTGTTGTTCGCGCTGAAGGGCGACGGGATGGATTTCATCCGGCAGGCCGACGAGGCCGGATTGCTAAAGGACATCACCGTGGCATTCCTCGGACTGTCCGAGGTCGACCTCGGCATCTTCCGCGGCAAGGGCCAGAACATGGTCACAGTGGTGCCGGCGGTCGCGGCGAGCGAGGATCCGGCCGTCAAGGCGTTCGTGGCGAAGGCGCGCGCCGCCGCAGAGCCGGGTGTCGCGGTGTCGAACTATGTGATGACGCATTACAACACGCTGATCGCGCTCAAGGCGGCGGCCGAGAAGGCCGGCAAGCTCGACAAGGAGGCGATCATCGACGCGATGGCGGACCTCGCCATTCCGTCGCCGACCGGCCCTGTCACGCTCGGTCAGGACCATCAAGCGGCGATGAGCATGTTCATCGCCAGGACGCAGGGTTCGGAACTCGTGCAGGTGCGAGCACTCGGCGAGATCGCACCGAAGCCGGGGTGCAGTCTGGCTGGCCGCTGACCAGAAGGAATATCTCGGTAGCCGCGCCAGACGCCACGCTCGCAAAAAAGTGAGCTGGCGGGCGCGCCAGCTGTCGGTTCCACTCCGGTCCGTTCGTCTTGCAGCCAGAACGAGCTGCATAGGAGTTCCGGAATGAGCAATTCAACCTATCGCTGGGTGATCGTCGCGGCTGGCGGCCTGCTCGGCTGTGTCGCGATCGGCGGCATGTTCTCGCTGCCGGTGTTCCTCCAGCCCATGGCGCGCGAGACCGGCTGGTCGGTGACCGGCATTTCCAGCGCGATGACGATCGGCTTCCTCGCGATGGCCTTCACCAGCATGATCTGGGGCACGCTGTCCGACCGCTTCGGGCCGCTTCCGGTGGTGCTGACCGGATCGGTCGTGCTGGCGGCAAGCCTCGCGCTGGCCAGCCAGACAACATCGCTGCTGGCCTTTCAGTTCGTGTTCGGCGCGGTGGTCGGCGCGGCAACGGCGGCGATCTTCGCGCCGATGATGGCCTGCGTCACCGGCTGGTTCGACACCCATCGAAGCCTCGCCGTTTCGCTGGTGTCGGCCGGCATGGGCATGGCGCCGATGACGATGTCGCCGCTTGCGGCCTGGCTGATCTCCCACCACGACTGGCGCACCGCGATGCTGATCGTCTCGGGCGTGGTCGGCGCGATCATGATACCGGTCTCATTCCTGGTGCGCCGCCCGCCGGCGCTGCAGGGCGACCACGCTGAAGCGGTCTCCGAAAACGGCGAACCGCCGATGTCGCTGGCGCAGGCGCTGCGCTCGCCGCAATTCATCATCCTGATCGCGACCAATTTCTTCTGCTGCGCTACCCATTCGGGCCCGATCATCCATACCGTGAGTTACGCGGTCACCTGCGGCATTCCGATGGTTGCTGCGGTGACGATCTACAGCGTCGAAGGGCTCGCCGGGATGGGCGGCCGCATCGCCTTCGGCCTGCTCGGCGACCGCTTTGGCGCCAAGCGCGTGCTGGTGCTCGGATTGCTGGCGCAGGCGTTCGGCGCGCTCGGCTACGTCTTCGTGCGCGAGCTCGCCGCATTCTACGCGGTCGCCGCGATCTTCGGCTTCATCTATGCCGGCACCATGCCGCTGTATTCCGTGCTGATCCGCGAGAATTTTCCGCTGCGGATGATGGGTACGGTGATCGGCGGCACCGCGATGGCCGGCAGCCTCGGCATGGCGACCGGACCGCTCGCCGGCGGCCTGATCTACGACACCTTTGCGAGCTACACGTGGCTCTATGTCGGCTCCTGGGCGGTCGGCATCGGCGCGTTCCTGATCATGATGACGTTCCGCCCGATGCCGGCGGCGCGGCCCACGGCGGTGCCGGCGCCAGCGTGAGGTTTTAACTCCGTCATGCAGCGCGCCGCTCGGACAGACGCATTGTTCTTGCCGAGCGGCGGGCAAAGGGGCAACGTTGTGGCGTCATTGCATCGGCCGGGCGTCCACGGCTGAATGCCCTGATTGTTGGCACGATGCCAGGCGTATGAGAGCCACTATGTACCGTGATCTCCAATGGTCCCCGGCCGAAAAGAAGATTGCGCGCAAGGCCTATGATTCTGCGGTGGAGTGCGCTCTCGCCAAGGTGATGGTCGAATTCAAGAGCAGGGCCGTTGCGGCAGCGACGCCGTCGGAGATGTGGGAAGTTGGCGAGTATCTGCACCAGCAAAGGAGGGAGCTCGATGAGATGTTCGACTATCGATACTCGCAGCTCCCGCTTGTCTTCGCACGGCTCATCCGAGAACAGCATCTCGACGAGGCGCTGCTCGCGGGTTTGTCGGACGAGAAGCGCCAGGTGATCCGCTCTATTCTTTCACTGGCCGAAAGGTGATCGCAAATCGCTTCACGTGCGGCTGCGCTTCGGTCGCCGGATGGCACGCACCTTGTTGTTGGCGGAGCCGCTTCCGCAGAAGAAGCGGTCGGCGCCGTCGGACTCGAGGCCAGAGACGAACACGCCCTGCGGCATCTCCAGCTTTTCCATGACTTCGCCGGTCTGCGGGTCGATCCGCCGCACGTCGCTTTCATCGCCTTCCCAGGTGCCGTGCCAGAGTTCGCCATCGACCCAGGAGACGCCGGTGACGAACCGGTTGCTTTCGATGGTGCGCAGAACCTTGCCGGTTTCCGGATCGATCTGAACGATGGTGCGGTCGCGATACTGGCCGACCCACAGCGAGCCCTCCGCCCAGGCGAGGCCCGAGTCGCGGCCGCCGCCGGGTGAGGGGATGGTGGATATCACGCGCCCGCTGTTCGGCTCGATCTTCAGAATGCGGTCCTCGGCGATCTGATAGAGGTGCTTGCCGTCGAAGGCGGTGCCGGCATGAGCCGCGATCTCGAGGGTGCGGGTGGTGTTGCCGCTGTCGGGATCGAAGGCGACCAGGCGATCGCCGGCCGCGAACCAGACCTGCTCGCCGTCGAAGCTGACGCCGCCGACGTTCTCCACGCCGTCGAAGGGACCGTATTCCCGGATGATCTCGGCCGTGGCCTTTTTCATGTGCGCTCCTGTCGCCTGGAGCTTCAATTCTGATTGAATCAGAATCGAGGCTCCAGAATCCTGCTTTGACGCGTTTTCTTCACGCGAACCGGTATCCGCTTCGCTCGAAAACGCTTCCGATTGCGCCCCGATGCTAGCCGTTCGGCAGCGGGGCAGGGAGTAACAACGTCGTCGTGAATCCCGGCACCGGCGGCGTCATCCAGCGCCGGGCGCGGGCGCGGCCGACCGACTGCACCTTGCCGGTGGCGGCCAGCGCGTCGAGCGCACGCTGCACGGTGCGCTGGCTCGCCCCTAGTGCGACCGACAGCGCCGAGCTCGACCAGGCCTCGCCGTCGGCGAGAAAAGCCAGCACCGCGGCATGCTCCTCCTCGACCGGCAGCGCCAGCACGGTCACCTCGCGCCGGCCATGCGGCTGGAGCACAAAGCCGTCCGGTGTCGCGCTGAGATCGGCCAGCGGCCGCAGCGCCCGGCGCAGCCGTCCGATCTCGACCCGCAGCCGCGCGCGGTGTGATTCATCGGCATGCTTGCCGCGAAACGCCCGCGCGATCAGGGTGCCGCGCGACACGTCCTGCGGCCACGCTTCGCCTAGCGCGCGGGCAAGCGCGAACAGCACCGGCCGCCGGGTCAGCGAGACCGTCGTGCCGATATCGCGCACGACGTAGCGGCAGGCATCGACGACGAGCGCCTTCGACGCCATCAGGGCTTCGACCTCCTCGAGCAGGAGAGGCCGCTCGCTACCGCGCGCGATCAGGCGCGCCGCGGGCGTGGCGAGCAGGCGCGCGGTACTCTCGACCTCGGCCGCGAGCTCGGCGATGCCGGCGCGGCGCGCGGCTTCCCTTGCGAGGGCCAACGCTTCGCGTGCCGGCTTGGTCTGCAGCCGCCGCATCGCGATTCCGGCGACGACCAGTTCATGGCCGACCCGCAGCGCCGGCGGGAACGGTGCCGGGTCGAGGCCAGCAAGCATGCGCTCGGCCGCATCGAGGCTCCCGATCAGCATCAGGCGGCGAATTTCGAGATAGCCGGCGTGAGCGGCGTTGAGTGCATCGCCTCGTGCCGCGAGCGTTGCGCGTGCCGCGGCGAGGCTCTTGCCGGGGAAGGAAAGGTCGCGCGACACCAGCGCGATCTCGGCCTCCGCGACCACGCAACGCGCCCGCGCGACCGCTTCGCGCGGGCCGAAGGCGCGGCCTGCGCGCCGCAGCAGCTCCTTGGCGCGGGCGAAATCGCCGAGCCGGGCCATCGCGATGCCGCGCAGCGCCAGCGCCGGCGCATCGTCGCGCAGGGCCACCCGTTTCAGTGCGCCGAGGGGATCACCCGCCGCGAGCGCTCGCGCCGCAGCTATGATCAGCGAGTCCATTCGAATCCCGACACACTTGTCACTCTCACCCTCCGAGGCCCGGTCCTAACCTAGCACATGATGACATGGATCATCTCCAGAGAGATCGAACGATGACCGGTATTGAAACACGTGAGGATTGGGTGAGGGGGCGGCTCAGCGGACGCGGGCCCATCGTGGCGCGCTTTCTGTCGCTGGCGGCGGCGCCGACCTTCGCCGTGATGGCGCTGATTGCCGCGATGGCGCCGGCCGACATGATCTGCGGCGCGATGCAGGGACCGCTGTCATTGCAGGGTATGGTCCCGATGTACGCGCTGATGAGCGCATTTCATCTGGCGCCATGGCTGCGCCTGTTCAGATGACCGGCTCAAGTCTCCGGCAAAGTGAAGACCGCGCATGGCCGCGCGATGCCGCGCAGTTCATGACTGCCGAGCGCGACCAGCGGCGTCTCGGTCTCGGCGGCGAGGGCGCCCGAAACCAGCACGGTCTGCTCGAGCGGCTTGCAGAGCCCTTCGAGCCGGCTCACCAGATTGACCGCGGCGCCGATCGCGGTGAAGTCGAGGCGGTCGGCGGCGCCGATATTGCCCCAGTGCACCTCGCCGAGATGCAGCGCCGCGCCGAATGGCAACGGCGGCAAGCCCTGCTTGCGTCGCTCTGCATCGAGATGCGCCATACCGACGCGCGCCGCCGACACCGCGCGCAATGCCGCCTCGGATGCGCTGCGCGCGCTGGTCGTGACCGGAAAGATTGCAAGCAGGCCGTCGCCGATGAATTTCAGCACCTCGCCGCCGAAGGCGTGGATGGCGCCCGCGATGCGGTCGAACCAGGCATCGAGCGCCGCGATCACCTCGGCAGGCGGATGGCTTTCCGACAGCGCGGTGAAGCCGCGGAGGTCGGCGAACAGCAGCGCGGCCCGGATGGTTTCGCCGGTATTACGCCGCAATGGCGATGCCAGCACGCGCGCCGCGCTGCGCCGGCCGAGATACGCCTCCAGCGCCGCCGTCAGTGTCGCGCGCGCCGCGAGCGCGGCGAGCGGCGCGGCCATGAACCGCGCCGCCTCGCGCAATTGATCCGCCTCGGCAGGTGTGAAGGCGCGTGTCCCGATCCAGCCGAGGGTCGGGCCATCCGGCCGCGTTCCAATCGTGCCCTCGTGGATCGGGCCGGGCGCGAGAGTTCCGAGCCAGCGCCGGCCGGCGTCGCCGGATCCGACCATATCGGGCATCGCAAAAGGTTGTTCCGGCGCGAATCCGAGCGCTTCGATGACCTCGCCATTGTCGGCACGCCACAGCCAGGTTCGTCTTGCAATCAGGGGGTGCGGAACCTCGAGCGTCAGAGCGCCGCCGGCAAGCGGCAGGCCATCCGTGATAAGGTGGCTACCGAGGTCCGCCAACAACCGATTGGCGCCCGCGGTTTCGGCGGCGGCGTCGACCAGCCAGCTCAACGTCGAGGACAATTGCATCACACCATCATGGGGTTGACGCACCACTCTTGTCACGAATTATCCCTCAGGACCGACTGTCAATGGAGCATGGATCGATGACTGAAGCCTTCATCGTTCAACGCGAGATCCAGATCGCAGCCCCGGCTGCAACCGTGTTCGCCTTTCTGACCGATCCGCAGAAGATCGTGAGCTGGATGGGGCTAGAAGCTGCGACCGAGACGCATCCCGGGGGCCTCTACTTCCTCAAAGGGCTCGGCAGCGATCGCAGCCGCGCCGCGCGCGGTGCGTTCCGCGAGGTCGTGCCGGTGCATCGTCTCGCCTACAGCTTCGGCTGGGAGGGCAGCGAGGAAGTGCCGCCGGGATCGAGCCTGATCGAGATCGACCTGATGGAGCAGGACAACGGCACGCTGCTCCGCATGACCCATAGCGGCCTGCCGAACGCCGCGCAGTGCGAGAGCCACGACAAGGGTTGGGCGCATTACATGGGCCGGCTCTCCCACGCGGCCGCCGGTCGGGATCCCGGCCCCGACCACGGTCCTGCCAACCGCCATTGACGTCGCGTCATGTCGGCCATTTCGAGCCGAGGATGATCGAGCAGAAGTTCGTCCTGGTATAGTTCATGTCCTTCAGCGCCAGCACGTCGGCCTTGACGTTGCCGAAGGTCGTCAGCGGCTTCCTGATGGTGCCGGCGGCGAAATGATCGATGATGTTCTCCTTGAAGTTCGCCTCGCGCGGATGGTGCGCGCAGACATGGTCGCGGTGCTCGTGCGAGAAATCGTCGTAGGCGATGCCGAGCACGTCCATCTCGACGCCGGCGGTGACCAGCGCAATGGTCGGACGCATATGCTCGGGGACGCCAGGCGTGGTGTGCAGGGCGATTGAGGTCCAGACATCCTCGATGTCGCGCTCCGGAACGCCATAGCCCTTGAGGAAGTCGCGTGCAGCGTTGGCGCCGTCGACCTCGAAGCGCAGATCGGGGCTCGCGTGAGCAGCGGTGAGGCCCATGTCGTGGAACATGGCGCCGATATAGAGCAGTTCGGGATCGAATTTCAGCTTGCGGCGGTTGCCGGTCAGCGCGCCCCAGAAGAACACGCGGCGGCTGTGATTGTAGAGCAGGGCGTCCTCGGTATCCCATACCAGCTGGGTGGCGGCGCGGGCCATCGCGCTGTCGGGTACGCGGATGCCGGCGATGATCTCGGTCATTTCAAGACGCTCCTCGATGTGGCAAGACGATGCCGTGGCGTGCGAACACGCGAGCCCGGCGCTTGTCTCTGCGGTGTGTGCGGATCGCCGGATGGCGCGATCCGTGGGGTGCTTGTCGCCCGTTTTGGCCCGATCCCGCAACGATCGCGCGCCGCCGGATCGGGCCAACCAGACGTCGTTTCGCGCCAGCGGGCAGGGAGAAGGCATGGCGGTTCAGAGGGTCGCGATCGCGATTCACGAAGGGGTTCAGGCGCTCGATGTCGCGGGTCCCGTCGACGTGTTCGCGGAGACGAACGGCTTTGTGCCGGCGGGCGATGGCTATGAGACCGTGCTGGTCGGTGCCGACTGCGAACCGCTCCGCGCGTCGAACGGCATGAAGATATCGGCCGATCTCAGCTTCGCCGAGGCACAAGAGAGGTTCGATATCCTGCTGGTGGCGGGTGGGCCGGCATTGCCCGACGCCGCGCCGGATCCCGAACTGACACAGTGGCTGCGTGGGGCGCCCGCGCGCGCCGAGCTCTATGGTTCGATTTGCACCGGCGCCTTCGCGCTCGGCCATGCCGGGCTGCTCGACGGCCACAAGGTGACGACGCATTGGCAGAACGCGCAGCGGCTGGCGGCGCGCTTTCCGGCAGCCGAGGTGATCTTCGACCGCATCTACATTCGCGATGGGCATCTGATGACCTCGGCCGGCGTGACCGCGGGGATCGATCTCGGGCTCGCGCTGGTCGCCGAGCGGCACGGGCCGCAGGTTGCGGTCGCGGTGGCCAAGCGGCTGGTCGTGGTGGCGCAGCGCCAGGGCGGGCAGTCGCAATTCAGTCCCTATCTCACCGCGCCGGTCGATGAGGATTCGCCGATTGCGCGCGCGCAGGCGCATGTCATGCAGCATGTCGGCGAGCGCCACACGCTGCAGTCGCTGGCGGAAGCCGTCGGCATGAGCGTGCGCAATTTCGGCCGCGCCTTTGCGCAGGAGACCGGAATCACGCCGCACGAATTCATCGAGCGGGCGCGGGTCGACGCCGCGCGCCGGCTGCTCGAGGGCTCAGACCGGCCGCTGAAGGCGGTTGCATTCGACTGCGGCTTCGGTTCGGCCGACCGGATGCGGATCGTGTTCAGCGAGCGGCTCGGTGTGTCCCCGGCGCAGTACCGCGCGAGTTTTCGCAAACTGTGATGCGGTTCATCAACCGGAGGCTGTATCGGGGATAGGATCGACGTCGCCGACGCCGGATCCTGCCACACATCTTCTCCCGAGAGGCCGCCCATGGACGCGCTCACGCTCTTCATCATCCGTCATGCCGAGAAGCCGGGCGATTCCTGGCCGGGACCCGGTTTCACCGCGGATGGCGTCTCCGACACCGAGTCGCTTGTGCTCCGTGGGTGGGAGCGTGCGGGCGCGTGGACCGCGTTGTTCGGCACCGATCTCACCGGCGGTGACTATGCCAAGCCCGATGCAATCTATGCCGCGACACCGGGCACCACGGCCAATCAGCCGCCGTCGAGCCGTCCGGCCGAGACGATCTCGGCGCTTGCCGCACGGCGCGGCCTGACCCCGAACGAAAGCTTTGGCAAGGGCGATGAGCCGAGGCTGGTGCCTGCGGTGCTGGCGCTGAAGGGCGTCGTGCTGCTGTGCTGGGAGCACAAGGCGATCATCTCCGATATCCTTCCGCTGATCCCGGTCAGCAAGGGCACCCCGCCGACCAAATGGGAGGGCAGCCGGTTCGACGTCGTGCTGCGCTTCGACCGCGCCAAGGGCGACGACAAGTTCGCCTTCAAGGAGCTGTTCCCGAAATTGCTGTCGGGCGATTCCGACAAGCCGCTGGGTGGCTGAATAGCGTCGCAGCTTGGCCGATCAGTCGAGCCCGAGCGCCTTGCGCGACTTCCGCGTGAGCTTTCCGGCGATGAGCGCATGCGCCTGGTCGAGATAGGCCTTGAGCTCAGCGTCGGGCAGGGAGTCGTTCGCCATCAACTGCACCCATTTGGCGCGCGCCAGATACGGCGCCGGCCGCGCCAGGCCCTGCTCGATCAGAAGGTGATAGGCCATGTTCGAGGTCTTGAACATGAAGCCGCCGGTGCTCTCGATGTAGCCGCCGGCCAGCGCGAACATCTTGCCGCCGACCTTGAACACCGACGTGCCTTCCCATTGCACCACCTTGGTGGCGGCGGGCAGGCGCAGGCAATGGGCTTCGAAGGTCTTGGGGCGCATGAGTCGCGGGGCTGGAAGGCGTTCAAAGCCATAGGCCAGCCGCATGAAGGTCGGCAAGCCCCGGACTGAGAGCCCGGCCAGTCCTCGGCCAGCAGTCGTCGCCGTCCATTTCGGAAATTTCACGAAAATGTGGTTGTTGTCCCTCCATCTGTAGATATATCGTAAGATATGTTTTCAGTAAGGAATGCACAAATGAGACGATCGATGTTTCGCGACCGGGACGATGACGGCTTCCGGTTTGGGTTCTTCGCCATGGGCCGGCATGGCCGAGGCGGTCACCGCTTTGGCCGCGGCGGCCATGGCTTCTTCGGGCGGGGTGGCGGCGGTGATTTTCCGGGATCGCGGCGGCTTTCGTCGCAGGATCTGCAACTGGTCATCCTGGCGCTGCTCGGCGAGCAGCCGGCGCACGGCTACGAGCTGATCAAGAGGATCGAAGAGCGGTCGGACGGCTTCTACAGCCCGAGCCCGGGCGTGATCTATCCGGCGCTGACATTCCTCGAGGAGATCGGCCATGCCAGCGTCACCCAGGACGCGGCGCGCAAGCTCTACAACATCACCGAGCAGGGCAGGGCGTATCTCGGCGAGAACCGCACGACCGCGGATACCATCCTCGAGGCGCTGTCGCGGATCGGCCGCCGCATGGAGGAGGTGCGCGAAGCCTTCGCCGGCGTGAGCGATCTCGACGGCGAGGCGTCCGACGAGGTGCACCGCGCCCGTCACGCGCTGAAGAGCGCGCTGCGCCAGAAGCGCGGCTGCGATGCTGCAGAGGCGCGGCGGATCGCAAAGATCCTCGACCGCGCGGCCGCTGAGATCCTGCAGCAATGACGCAGTCGCAAAGGAGCCCCTTCATGTACAACGCCGAACCGCACAGCGCGATCCGCGATGCCCGCGTCACCGCCGTCATCGAGCGCCTGCAGGCCACCCGCCGGGCGCCCGTGCGCGGCAATCCGATGCAGAGCGGCAGCCGCGACCCCCACGACTATGCCGAGCAGGGATTCTCGATCCACCCGGAGCAGGGCGAGCTGATCTATCTGTTGTGCCGCGGCCTGCGCGCCCAGCGCGTCGCCGAGTTCGCGACGTCGGTCGGAATGTCGACGCTCTATTTCGCCGCCGCGATGCGCGACAATGGCGGCGGCACCGTGATCGGGTCGGAGATCGTGCCGGCCAAGGTCGCAGCGGCGAAGCGCAATCTCGCGGACGCCGGCCTTGCCGATTACGCCGACATCCGCGAGGGCGATGCGCGCAAGACGCTGCGCGATCTTGGTAGTCCCGTCGACTTCATCCTGATCGACGGCTGGCCGGGCGACAAGGGGCCGACGCTGGCGCGCCAGGTGGTCGAGATCGTCGCGCCGCAACTGCGCGTCGGCGGCTACGTCATGAACGACAATGCCGAGGCGGATTTCCTGGAGTTCGTGCGCGGTCCCGACAACGGCTTCGTGTCGATCACGCTGCCGCTCAAGGGTGGCACCGAGCTCTGCCTGAAGGTGGCCTGACCCGGTGGACTGCATCACCTGATCGACTGCTGTCGTGATTGTGAGCCGCAACCGCACCATGCCATGCTGGATTTTGCCGGCGCTTCTTGCTCTGTTCGAGGAAAATCAGGAGCGAAGCGCCGCATGTCCGAAGTCCCGCCCAATCATCCGCTCGATCGCCCAATCTGGAGCGCGCTGACCACGAGACAACGCGAGCTGGCGGAAGGCGGCACCGATGCGCGGCGCTTCCCGCTCGCGATCGCACCCTTCGCCGACATGGTCGACATGTCGCCAAGGAGCTTTGCCGCGCTCGGTGCACTGCTGTCGGGACCTGACATCGCGGTGCTGTTCACGCCCGATCCTGTCCCGGTGCCGCCGCAGTTCAAGGTGCTGCTGGCCGAGACCGGCGAGCAGATGATCGGCGTGCCCGCGGACCATTCTGCGCCCGGCGTCGAGATCGTCACGCTCGGCGCTACCGATGTTCCTGCGATGATGGCGTTGACGGAGCTGACAAAGCCCGGCCCGTTCAGCGTGCGGACGCATGAGCTCGGCAGCTTTCTCGGCATCCGCATCAATGGCGAACTGGTCGCGATGACCGGCGAACGGATGAAGCCGGGGAACTACACCGAGATGACAGCCGTCTGCGTGCATCCGGAGCATCGCGGCCGTGGCTACGCGCAGGCGCTGCTGTCGGCGGTCGCCCGCCAGATCGTGGCGCGTGGCGAAATTCCATTCCTGCACGTCTTCACCAGCAACGTCTCGGCGATCGCGCTCTATCGCCGCCAGGGCATGGAGATCCGCCGCCGCCTGCACATCACGGTGTTGCAGAAACAGGGATAGGGATGCCCGGGAAAGTGGGTTGAGGGAAATCCCTCATTCCTCATCGCGGATCTCGTGCTTACCTTTGCCGGATCGCAACACGATGAGAGAGGATATCTCGATGTCCGAGCAATCCCAGGACAAGCGTCCCGTACCCGATCCGGCGGAGAACAATGCTTTCTTTCCGTCGCCTTACTCGCTTGGGCAATTCACCTCGGCCAAGTCGGATCTCTCCGGCGCTGACTATCCCAACGCCTACAGAGGCGGCCGCTGGAAAATTCTGATGATCGCCGCGGACGAGCGCTATCTGCTGTTGCAGAACGGCACGATGTTCTCGACCGGCAACCATCCCGTCGAGACCTTGTTGCCGATGTATCACCTCGACAAGGCGGGCTTCGAATTCGATATCGCGACCGTGTCGGGCAATCCGGTCAAATTCGAGCTCTGGGCGTTTCCGAAGGAGGACGACGCGGTCAAGAGCATCTACCAGAAATATCTCGCCAGGCTGAAGCAGCCGCTGAAGCTCTCCGACGTGATCGAAAAAAAACTCGGCAAGGATTCCGATTACATCGCGGTGTTCATTCCCGGCGGCCATGGTGCGCTGATCGGCTTGCCCGAAAGCACCGACGTGAAGGCCGCCCTGAAATGGGCGCTCGACAACGACAAGCACATCATCTCGCTTTGCCATGGCCCGGCGGCGCTGCTGGCGTCCGCGGTCGGCGAAGCCAAGGGCGACTATCCCTTCAAGGGCTACAAGATCTGCGCATTTCCCGACGCCATCGATCGGACCACGCCCGATATCGGCTACATGCCGGGCGCGCTGACCTGGGCGTTCGGCGAACAGTTGCAGGCGCTCGGGGTTGAGATCCTGAACAAGGACATCACCGGCAAGACCCATCAGGATCGCAAGCTGATCACCGGTGACAGCCCCTTCGCCGCCAATAATGTCGGCAAGGCAGCCGCAAAGGCTCTGCTCGATACGCTCGGCGGGCGTTGAGCGGACGGCGGCTCAACCTGCGGGCGGGGTGAACCGCGCCCCGCCGCCGGTGGCGGGCCAATGTCGCGCGCCTTGCAGGCCGACCTCGCTTGAGGGAAAATCCTCAACGCGCTGGGCCGCGCGCGACCGGCCTTCCGCACGACACGATGGCACCGCATGGACCGCTACATCGAAGCCGTGGTTGCGATCGAGGGCAGCGAGAGCTTGCCCGCGATCCAGGCGGCGGTGCGGTCCGCGAGCGTGCCGCTCGGCTACGACCGGTTCGTGATGTTCTCGGCGTCGCCGGCACGTGAGGACCTGGTTGACCGGATCTACTGGGTCGAAGGCGACTGGTTCGGCAAAGGCGTGACCGTCGATGCCGAAACCTATGTCCGGCATTGTCCGGTGACGCGCAATTTCCTCGATGTGGACCAGGCGTTTTTCTGGACCAAGGTGATGTCGGCGCGCGGCGAGAAGTACCGCGTGGTGCGCACGCCGCGCGGGCCCGGTTTCCATGGGCTGCAGGTTCCGGTGTTCGGGCGCACCGGCCTCGAAGGCGCGATGAGCTTCGCCGGAACGCGGATCGATGCGTCGCCGCGAACGCGTGCGGCGCTGACGATGGTCGGCGCGGCGGCCTTCCGCGCCGCCCGCGGGCTGATGGAAGCGCACGAGCCGAACGGTGCGTCGAGCCTGTCGCCGCGCGAGCGCGAGGTGTTGCGCTGGATTTCGGCGGGACGACGCCAGGCCGACATCGCGGCATCGCTCGGCCTGTCGGAACGCACGGTCGAGAACCATGTGCGGCGCGCGCGGCTTCGGCTCGGCGTCGCCACGACAGCGCAGGCCATCCGGCTTGCGATCCGCAGCGGCGAGATCGAGGACTGAGGCGCTTGCGGTCGGCCGCCACAGGGCCGGCGAGCGATCGCTGCGGCTCAGTGTTTCTTCGCCGTCTTCGCCCTGATCTTCGGCGCATGCGTGCCCGCAGCGATCCGCGTCAATGCATCGGCAAATGCACGTGCCGCAGGTCCCAGCGGTTCATCGAGCCGGTGGGCGAGATAGGCCTCCATCGCGAGCGCGGCGTTGCGGCCGAGCGCGCCGGTTTCGACCCGCACCAGGCGGCGCTCCTTCAGGTCGCGCGCCACCTGCCAGAGCGGCAGCCGGCCCCAGCCGAGCCCGGCCAGGATCATGGCGTGCTTGGTGTCCTGATTGCTCACCCGGCAGATCTGCGGCGAGAGCACGCCGAAGCTGCGGCCCTCCGACAGCGGGGTCGGATCCGACAGCACGATCTGCAGATGATCGGCGAGATCAGCCACGCTCTTGCGGCCGCGGCGGCGATCGGAAACAGCGTATCGACGACGAGCGAGAGTTCCGATTCCACCCCGTCGCCCAGGCCACGCGCCCGCGCCCGCATCGCGTCGACACGGAGCAGCAGGTCGCGCGCGTTGCCCAGCAGTGCCTTGCCCTCGGCCGTCAGCGCCGGGCGATGGCTGGAGCGGTCGAACAGCGTCAGCCCGAGTTCGGCCTCGAGGTTGGCGATGGCATGGCTGACCGCGGATTGCACCCGCGCCAGTTTGGTCGCGGCGGCGCGAAAGCTGCCGCTCTCGGCGATGGCGACAAAGGTGCGGATCTGATCGAGCGTGAGGTTGTCGAGCATGATCTATGAAATCGATCAATCGGATGCAAAACATATCACTCCTGTCGATGGTCGGGAAACGCTATCTCTGTGCTCTGACCCAGGGCGGAGTGGACGCATGACGATCGAGACGGCCGTGATGCAGCAGAGCGAGGCGAAGCGATGGGCCACGGTCGCCATCGTGATCGGTTGCGGGATCGGCGCGGCGCTGCAGGTCGGCAAGGTTCCGATTGCCGCCTCGATGCTGCAACAGAGCCTCGGCATCGATCGGCAGCGTTCCGGCGGGCGTGGTGATTGCCGCGGTTGGTGCTCGCAAGGTGCTGCTGTGCGGGCTCGCGGCCATCACGCTGGGGGCAGCCTCGGGCGCGCTCGCGCCACAGCTCGCGGTGCTATTGGCGTCGCGCCTGCTGGAAGGGCTCGGCTTCCTGCTGGTGATGGTCGCGGCTCCTGCATTGCTGGATCGTGTCGTCGATGTCAGCGCGCGCGACGTCACCATGGCGGTGTGGAGCTGCGTGATGCCGTTCGGGATCGCGCTGGCGCTGGTCGCCGGTCCGATCTTCGATGGCTGGCGCACGATCTGGTGGGCCAGTGCTGCCTTTGTCGCCCTGCTGTTCGTGCTCGCCGGCGTCATTGTGCCTGAAGTGGCATCGCGGACCGGCCCGGCGCGGAGCGGCCTGATGCAGGAAGCCACCGCGCTGGCGCGGCGCCGCACCCCGGCGCTCCTGATGGTGCTGTTTGCGCTCTACAGCCTGATGTTCTTTGCGCTGTTCAGCTTCCTGCCGATCCTGCTGACCGAGCGGCTCGGCGTATCCAGCAAAGGCGCCGGCGGGCTCAGTGCGTTGGCCGCGGCCGGCAACATCGTCGGCAATCTCGCCGCCGGTCATCTGCTCGCGCGCGGCGTCAGCCGCAACCTGCTGATTGCCGTGGCGGCATTCGTGATGGGCGCGTCCGCGCTCGGAATCTTCCTGCCGGTGCTCGGCGGCTGGGGCGCATTCTGGCTGTGCCTTTTGTTCTCCGCGATCGGCGGCCTGATCCCGGCGACGTTGCTTGCAACCGCACCCGCCGCGGCGCGATCGGCGGCGATGGTGCCTGTCATGATGGGCCTGTTGATGACGGGCAGCAATTTCGGCCAGGTCACCGCTCCGATCGCGGTCGGCGCCGTGGTCTCGGCATGGGGCTGGGGCGCGGCCTGCGTCATGGTGGTGGCCGCGGCGATCCTTGCCGGTCTCGCGGCGTGGATGCTGGCGCGCGGCGATCACAAGCGCGTAAGCGAGGCGACGGACCCGGCTTGACGCCGCGCGCGCAGCAGCCGAAGGAGTGAAGGTCTCTCACGCCAACGACAACAGGAACCTTCATGACACGCGTGCGCTGTATCACCGAAATGGGCATGGGCGTCGACGTTCACGGCCGCGACGCCACCAAGGCCGCCAAGCGGGCCGTCTCGGACGCCATCCGCCATTCCAGCCTCGGCTTCTTCCGCATGCTCGGCAAGACCGCCAACGACATGTTCGTCGACGTCACGATCGCCGTGCCGAATCCCGAAGATGTCGATATCGAAGCGGTCGCGAAGGAATTGCCCTATGGCACCAAGACCGTGAAGGCGATCGCGGGCGGGCTCGAGATTCCGTCCGATCTCGGCAACGACCCGATCCTGATCGCGAATGCCGCCGTCATCGTCAGCTTCGACGACGGCAAGTGACGCAAGCGCGTCGGGCGACCGGCATGCGTGCGCTATTCGCCGCCTTTGAAATAGTCGGGCTTGCCGGTCGTCCAGGTCTCGCCCCAATGCTGGCCGCCGCCGTCGACGGTCAGCGTCTCGCCGGTGATGAACTTGCCGGAGGGCGCGGCGAGGTAGACGGCGGCCTCCGCAATGTCCCAGGGCGTGCCCGGGCGCATCATCGGATTGGAGCGCGGGTAGGCGGCGCGCGCCGCTTCGCTGTAGACGTTCCAGCCCTCGGTCTCGATCGCGCCGGGCGCGATGCAGTTGATGCGGATGTTCAGCGGCGCCCATTCGACCGCGAGCGCGCGCGACAGGCCGATCACACCGGAGCGTGCCGCGATCGAGTGCGCAATGCCGTAGAGGCCGTGCGTCGTGACCACGACGATGTTGACGATGCTGCCGGGATGCTTGCGGTCGCGCCAGCGCTGCGCCGCGGCCTGCATCATGTACCAGGTGCCGTTGAGGTTGGTGTTGATGACCGCATTCCAGCCCTTGATCGAGACGTCGATCGCGGGTTGCGGGAACTGGCCGCCGGCGCTGTTGACGAGATGATCGACGCGGCCGTGCTCAGTCCACAGCGCCTCGAGCATCGCATTGACCGCGTCGGGATCCTTGATGTCGGCGACATGCGCCGACGCCTTGAGCCCGCGATGGACGAGATGATCGACCAGTGCGTCGAGCCTGTCGGCATTGCGGCCTGCGACGACGACATGCGCGCCGAGCCGCGCGAACAGCCATGCGATGGCGCGGCCGATGCCGCCGGCGCCGCCGGACACCACGACCACCTGACCGGCGAGCGCATCGGCCGCGAACACGGTCGGGTGCGTTGCGAGTTCGTCGTCGGAGAGGCCGAGCATTGCGCCTGTCGTTGCGCCCGTCTGTTGATCGTTCATGGCCGGTTGCAGACCTTGCGGCTTTCACTGAGCTCCGTACATTAGCCGTCCATCAATAAACCTGCAAAGCAACAACCGTGCAAAGAATGTCGACATGACCGACTTGTCTGCCTTTCCCATCACAAAGCGCTGGCCCGCCCAGCATCCGGACCGCCTGCAGCTCTATTCGCTGCCGACGCCGAACGGCGTGAAGGTCTCGATCATGCTCGAGGAGATCGGGCTGCCCTACGAGGTCCATCTCGTCGACTTCAACAAGGATGACCAGAAGACGCCGGAGTTCCTGTCGCTGAACCCGAACGGCAAGATTCCGGCGATCCTCGATCCCAACGGCCCCGGCGGCAAGCCGCTGCCATTGTTCGAATCCGGCGCTATCCTGCAATATCTCGCCGACAAGACCGGCAAGCTGTTGCCGGCGGACGTCGCGCGCCGCTATCAGGCCATCCAGTGGGTGCATTTCCAGATGGGCGGCATCGGACCGATGTTCGGCCAGGTCGGCTTCTTCCACAAATTCGCCGGCAAGGATTACGAGGACAAGCGGCCGCTGCAGCGCTACATCGCCGAGTCGAAGCGCCTGCTCGGCGTGATGGAGACGCATCTCGCCGGACGGCAGTGGTTCATGGACGACGAATACAGCATCGCCGACATCTCGATGCTCGGCTGGGTGCGCAATCTGATCGGCTTCTACGGCGCGCGCGAGCTCGTCGAATTCGACCAGTTCACGCAGGTCGCGGCCTGGCTGGAGCGCGGTCTCAAGCGGCCGGCAGTCGAGCGCGGATTGAACATTCCGAAGCGGCCCTAAGCAACCTACTTCAGCAGCTCATAGACGATGGGATTGTCGGCACAGGCGGCAAAGCCGCACTCGAGCAGGGTGGAGAGCACATTCAGTGCCGTCAGCCCGACCACCAGCCACACCGCACCTTGCGCGACCCTGCCGGGCGAGCTGCCCGGCGCCGCGCGGTGCGCGAACTGGCGGTCGAACAGCAGCATCGCCGCGAGCATCACGATCGCGGCGATGAATCCGATCAGCGCCCACGTATAATAATGATAGCCGAGCAGCGCCGAACCGTAACCGGCGTCGCCGGGGAGGATGTGCAGCAGCACCTGCCGGGTCGAGACCGTGGCGCCAAGGACGGCCGTGAGCAGCGACAACGCATAATGACTCGGCCGCGGCCCGAAGCGGATATTGAGGATCGGCCCGATCGCCAGCAAGGCGAACAGGATGCGCTGCAACAGACAGAGCGGGCAGGGCAGCTCGTGGAGCAGCAGCTGCGCGGCAAAGGCGGCGGCCAGTACCAGCGCCAGCCCATAGAGCGCGACGGCATTGAGGGTGACGGCCTGCGTGTCGTTCATGGCCGGCCTCAGAACGACAAAGTGAGACGGTCGGTGGCGTGGTGCAGCAAGGTCGCGACGCAGGCGATCAGGGTCACCGCGAACAGACCGATCGCGACGGGACGCGGGCCACGCCAGGCCACCAGCAGGGCGATGGTGATGGCGAGAAACAATGCCGTGAATTCCATTCCCAGCCTCCCGATGCGAGCCGGCCGCAGTCTATGACAGATTCGTGTGCGCTCGCGACGGTGCGAATGGGCATTGTCGCTTGCGCGCGGCTCCGCCAAGATGGCATCACCAGTTGAGTTCATCCCAGCCGGGGCACCTCATGACCACAGCCGCCATCAAGCCCGTTGCCCATCCCCGTCATCAGCCCTGGTACAAGATCCTCTACGTCCAGGTGCTGATCGCGATCGTGGCAGGTGTCCTGATCGGATATTTCTATCCGAATCTCGGCAAGGAATTGAAGCCGCTGGGCGACGGCTTCATCGCGCTGATCAAGATGATGATCGCGCCGGTCATCTTCTGCACCGTGGTGCACGGCATCTCCTCGATGGGCGACCTCAAGCGCGTCGGCCGGGTCGGGTTGAAGACCCTGATCTATTTCGAGGCGGTGTCGACGGTGGCGCTTGCGGTCGGTCTTCTGGTCGGCGAGCTGCTGCAGCCCGGCCACGGCTTCAATATCGATCCTTCCACGATCGATCCGAAATCGGTCTCCAATTACGTCACGCAGGCCAAAGAGCAGGGCATCGTTGCCCATCTGATGGCGATCATTCCGGACAGCTATCTCGGCGCGGTCGCGCGCGGCGACCTGTTGCAGGTGCTGCTGATCTCGATCCTCTCGGGCTTCGCCATCGCTCTCATGGGCAAGGTCGGCGAGCCGATTGCGTCAGCGATCGACACGGCCGCCAAGATGTTCTTCGGCATCATCCGGATCATCGTCCGCGTCGCGCCGCTCGGCGCATTCGGCGCGATGGCCTTCACGGTCGGCGCCTACGGCCTCGGCTCGCTGCTGAATCTGGCAGCGCTGATCGCGACCTTCTACCTCACCAGCATCCTGTTCGTGCTGATCGTGCTCGGCGCCATCGCGCGGCTCGCCGGCTTCTCGATCATCCGCTTCATCGCCTATATCAAGGACGAGCTCCTGATCGTGCTCGGCACGTCGTCGTCGGAGACGGTGCTGCCGCAGATGATCCAGAAGATGGAGCATCTCGGCGCCTCGCGCTCGGTGGTCGGCCTCGTGGTGCCGACCGGCTACAGCTTCAATCTCGACGGCACCAACATCTACATGACGCTGGCGACGCTGTTCCTGGCGCAGGCCACCAACACGCATCTGACGATCTGGCAGGAGCTCGGCATTTTGGGCATCGCCATGATCACCTCGAAGGGCGCGTCCGGCGTCACCGGCGCCGGCTTCATCACGCTCGCCGCAACGCTGTCGATCGTGCCCGATATTCCGATCCAGTCGATCGCGATCCTGGTCGGCATCGACAAGTTCATGAGCGAGTGCCGCGCGCTCACCAACCTGATCGGCAACGGCGTCGCCTGCGTCGTGATCAGCCTGTCGGAAGGCGAGCTCGACAAGCAGGCGCTGCACGAGACGATGGCGCATCCGCTCGAGCTCGGCGAGGCGCTGGAGCCGGGCGGCTCAGGCTAGAGCAATATGAAGTTAAGGGGCCGTCGGATAGGGCGCTGCCAAAATATCGAAAACAACCCCATGCAAAGCAGCCGGCGGCGGCCGGTGTTCGAGCAGGCAACTTGACATGTCGGGCAACTCAGGGATACTCTTCTAATATTCCGAAATTGCGCAGGTGTCCGCTCGTCCCAAGGCTGTCGCATATGGCATCTGCGGGCCTCTGCAACTGACTGCGTCGCAGGCGGGAGAGGGGAACGCGTCTCGTTCGCGGCCGCAGCCTAGGTCGTGAACCCATGAAGTGGGAAGGGCCCGCACTGTAGGATGACGACTATGCGCCAAGCCTTGCGTGCATGATGCTCCATCGATAGTCCGTGGCGGGACTGGCTCACCTCAGCGAGTTCGTCCATCCAGCCCAATCCAGGAACGCTTAACTATGCTCACCGTCTATGGCGAAGGTCGTGGCTTCCGTGTTGTCTGGCTGCTTGAGGAATTGGGATTGGCCTATCGGCTGCGCCCGGTCGATCTGCTCGCTGGCGGGATTGATCGCGATTTCCTCGCGATCAATCCCGCCGGCTTCATTCCCGCACTGCAGGACGGCGAGACGATCATGGTCGAATCGATCGCGATTCTCGAGTACCTGCTCGCCCGGCACGGCTCAGGTTCGCTTGCCGTCGCTCCGGACGATCCCGCCTTCGCGTCCTATCTGCAATTTCTCCATCTGGGCGAGGCCGGGCTCGCCGGGCCGATGAACGCCGTCATTGTCGGTCGCCAACTGGCGCCCGAAGCCGAGCGAGATGCCCGGGTTACCTGCTGGGCATTCGAGACCTTCGAGAGCCGGCTGGGGTTGGTTATCCGCCGTCTCGCGGATTGCCCCTATCTCGCCGGCGACCGATTCACTGCTGCCGATATCTCGGTGAGCTACGCTCTCCTGCTCGGCATGCGAACCGGCAACTACGTCCCCGGTCCTACCGAGCGGGACTATCTCGCCCGCACGACGGCACGCCCTGCCTACGCACGAGCAATGGAAAGCTGCCAGGCCACCAAGGCTTGGGCGGCGAGATCACCGGGATTGTAGTGCTCGCTTCAAGCCGGCTGTGGCTCCACGCTTACAAGTCCACTGCCCGGGCTGTGTACTCATTAGCGGCTGGCGCTGATGTGCGCTCAACCCCCACAGCGGCGAAAAAGCGGTCATCTCCCGAGATCGCCGAACGGCCGCAAGCGGGAGTGCCGCCTACTTCCCTCGATACCGAAGAGCTTCAACCAGCAGCGAGAATGCCGGTGAAGGTTGACGACGGCTAGGGTAGTACAGGTGGTATCCGGAAAATGGAGGACACCAATCCGACAGTACCCGAACGAGCCGTCCGTCGGAGACGTAGGGCTGCACGTTACGCTCCATCAGGTATGCGAGGCCAAAGCCGTTCAACGCCGCTTGCAGGAGCGGGCCTGCGCCGTTGAAGACGAGCTGGCCGTCGACCCGCACGTTGAGCGCGCGCCCGTCCTTCTCGAATTCCCAAGCGTAGAGCCCGCCATGGGTCGGCAGGCGCAGGTTCAGGCAGTTGTGGCTGGTCAGATCCTGGGGGGTGCGCGGCCTCTTTCGGTTGGCAAAATATGACGGAGCGCCCACGACCGCGGACCGCAAATCCGGTCCGACTCGAACGGCAATCATGTCTTTCGCGACCAGCTCGCCAGGTCGGATACCGGCGTCGTATCGCTGCGCAACGATGTTCGCGAGGCCGTAGTCGACAATGACTTCGACACTGATGTCCGGGTAATTCGGCAGGATCTTCGCCAGGGCGGGCAGCAGGATCGCTTCGGCGGCGTGTTCGGTCGCCGTGATCCGGATGTTGCCGGCCGGTTTCTCCCGCAACTCGCCAAGGGCCGACAGCTCGGCGTCCATTTCCTCAAATTTCGGCCCGACGCTTCGGAGCAGGCGCTCTCCCGCCGGAGTCGGCGCAACGCTTCGCGTGGTGCGGTTGTACGCCGCGGCCTCTCGGCTCAACAATCGGCGTCTCTGGAATACTGGATCACCCGCATGCGCGTGTGATGACACTGAGCAAGCTGAGTAAGCCAATTCCGTCACTCTGAGCAGCGCCGCCTATTCGACGAGATCCAGCATTTTGAAAGGTCAGCAATGGTAGAGAGCTTCGAAGGAAAGGTTGCGCTTGTTACCGGCGCCGCTGGTGGCATTGGTCTGGCGACAGCCAGGGCATTTGGTGTTGCAGGCGCGTCCGTGGTCGTTGCAGACAGCAACACAGCGTTGCTCGAAACTGCCGCTGCTGAACTGCGATCCGCGGGTCATGACGTCCTTGCCGTCGGCTGCGATGTAACGGATCGGGGCCAGGTGAACGCAATGATCGAGCAGGCGATCGAGACTTACGGGAAGCTCGATGCAGCCTTCAACAATGCGGGCATCAACTGCGATGCTGCGCCATTGGTTGAAACGGAAGATGCCGAGTTTGACAACATCATCGATGTCAATCTGCGCGGTGTGTGGAACTGCATGAAGGCGGAGCTTCGCCACATGACCGCACAAGGAAGCGGCGCAATCGTCAACTGCTCGTCGATCGGCGGGATGAGGGGCTCCAAAGGGCGCGCCGCCTATTCCGCCAGCAAATTCGGGGTGATAGGTCTCACCCGCGCCTCCGCACTCGATTATGCCGGGAAGGGCATCCGTATCAACGCAGTATGCCCGGGCATTATCGGCAATACTCCGATGGCGAAGCGGGTAACAAGGAACAACGATCCAGAGATCGTCAAGGCGTTCGTAGCAGCCGAACCGATCGGACGCCTTGGTGAACCTGAAGAAATCGCTGCCGCTGTTCTATGGTTATGCGGTTCGGCGGCAAGCTTTGTGGTCGGCCATGCCTTGGTGGTCGATGGAGGTATTTTGGCCTAACCAGCGGGTGAATGACGTCGCGCCGCCAGAGCAGCATCAGTCCGGGACGCCGGCCGCCTTCAGCGTCTCGCGATAGGTCGCGGACATCGCTTCCACCGGAAAGGGAATCCGCGACAGGAAGCCGGAGATCGTGAACTCCGGGTCGACCTTGAGCAGCTCGCGCGCGATCTGGGCCGCGCGTGCGGTGTCGCCGGTCCTGACCAGCGCCACGATCAGGACGCGCAGCGCCACCGCGAAGCGGCGGTTCTGCGCCAGCGCCTTGTCGGCCCACATCACTGCTTCGGCAAAATTCCGGTCGAGCACTGCGCAGATCGCCAGTGCCGCGGCGGCGAACCAGCCGCGCGGGTCGCGCGGGTTCAGCCGTTGCGCGCGCTCGATCATGGCGCGGCCAGCTTTCTGATTGCCGCGCATCGCCTCGATCCAGCCGCCGAGCACGAGCGCCATCGCCGAGTTCGGATTGATCGCAAGCGACCGCTCGAACAGGTCGCGCGCGGGCTCGATCTCGTCGGCCATGTTCCAGATCGCGAACGCCGCCATCCACAACACCTGCGGGTCACCGGGCGCGAGCTCGACCGCGCGCCAGGCCTGCGCCACCGCGCGCTCCCGGTAGGCGTCGTTCGGCTTCAGCCAGCCCTGGACATGGCGCATCGCATGACAATAGGCGGAGGCCGCCAGCGCGGGCGCATAGGCGGGGTCGAGCGCCAGCGCCTGGTCGAGGCAATCGAGTGCAGCTTCGATGCTCTCCGGCGTGAACTCGTAACGCAGGCTGTAGGCGCGCAGCAGCAGGTCGTAGGCGTCGAGCCTGTCGGGCGGCGCTGCCCGCACCCGCTCGGCTTCCGCGACGAGCAAGGTCGGCTCGATCGCGCCGACCACGTTCTCGGTGATGCGGTCCTGCAGGTCGAACACGTCGGTAGCGGCGCCATCGAACCGGTCGGCCCACAGATGCGCGCCGGAGACGGCGTCGATCAGCTGCCCGGTGATCCGCAGCCGATCGCCGCCGCGGCGGACGCTGCCTTCGAGCACATAGCCGACGCCAAGATCGCGTCCGACCTGGCGGATATCGACCGCCTTGCCCTTGTAGGTGAAGGCGGAGTTGCGCGCGATCACGGTGAGCCGGCTGCAACGTGCGAGCGCGGTGGTGATGTCCTCGGCGATGCCGTCGGCGAAATAATCCTGCTCGGGATCGCCGCTCATATTGGTGAAGGGCAGCACCGCGATCGACGGGCCCTCGCTGGGCCGCGGCGGGCTGGCATTGTCTGCAATCGGACGATCGTGCGCGGTGTCCTCGCGGACATCGCCGACAAAACGCAGACCTTTGCGGGGCAGGGTGCGGATCAGCCGCTGCTCCTCGCCATTGTCGCCGATCGCGGTCCGCGCGGCATTGATCCGGCTGCTCAGCGTCGCTTCCGAGACGATCCGGCCGTGCCAGACCGCGGCCAGCACCTCGTCGCGGCTGACCACGCGATCGCGGGCGCGGATCAGGAATTCGAGGAGGTCGAAGACCTGCGGCTCGACGGCCACCAGATTATCGCCACGGCGCAGCTCACGGCGCTCGGGATCGAGGGTCAAGTCGTTGAAATGGTAAGTCAAATCGAAGAGTCCGGCGGCCCGCGGCTGAGTTCGTGGCGGAACCTAGCACAGGTCGGGTGGAGCCAAAATCACGACGCTCTGAAGGACAAATCCACGTCCTCTGAAAGCGGACGGTGGCGGTCGCTGCGATATTCAATCCCGACACCAGACTTAAGGAGATCGCCATGTCGCAGTCCATCAATCAGCAGCGCCGCCGCTTCCTTGGCATCGCCGGCGGGATCCTTGCTGCTTCCAAGTTCGGCTTCGTCTATTCGGCTCAGGCTCAGTCCAAGCCGGCGCTGCCTGCGATCAAGGCCGGCGCCCACACCACGATCGGTCCGGTCAAGCAGATCAATGCCGGCGTGCTTGATACCGGCTATGTCGAGATGGGTCCTGCGTCCGGTCCCGCAGTGATCCTGCTGCACGGCTGGCCCTACGACATCCACAGCTATGCCGACGTCGCGCCGGCGCTGGCCGAGGCCGGCTACCGCGTGATCGTGCCGCATCTGCGCGGCTATGGCACCACGCGCTTCCTCTCCAGCGACACCATGCGCAGCGGCCAGCCGGTCGCGGTCTCAGCCGACATCATCGCGCTGATGGACGCGTTGAAGATCGAGAAGGCCGTGCTCGGCGGCTATGATTGGGGCGCGCGCACCGCCAACATCATGGCGGTGCTCTGGCCCGAGCGCTGTAAAGCCATGGTCTCGGTGAGCGGCTATCTGATCGGCAGCCAGGCGGCCGGCAAGATGCCGCTGCCGCCGAAGGCCGAGCTGCAATGGTGGTACCAGTTCTATTTCGCGACCGAGCGCGGCCGCGAGGGCTATGCCAAGAACCGGCACGATTTCAACAAGCTGATCTGGCAGCTGGCGTCGCCGCAGTGGAAGTTCGACGACGCCACCTACGACCGCAGCGCGGCGGCCTTCGAGAATCCTGATCACGTCGATATCGTGATCCACAATTACCGCTGGCGGCTTGGTCTCGCCGAGGGCGAGGCGAAGTACGACGCGTTCGAGAAGACGCTCGCCCAGGCGCCCGTGATCGCGATCCCGACCATTACGATGGAGGGCGATGCCAACGGCGCGCCGCATCCGGAGCCCGCGGCCTATGCCAAGAAGTTCTCCGGCCATTACGAACATCGGCTCCTGACCGGCGGCATCGGCCACAATCTGCCGCAGGAGGCGCCGCAGGCCTTCGTCCAGGCCATCATCGACGTCAGCAAGGTCTGAGACGGAGCGGATCGAGGATCATGAGACAGGTTTTGAAATGGGCAGCTGCCGCGATCGCGGCAGCCTGCATCAGCGCGTCATTGCCGTTTGCCGTCGGACATGCCGATGACGCCGCACTGGCATCGCCGATCTTCGGCGTGAAAATCCCCGACGGCTATCGCGACTGGAAGCTGATCGCGGTCGGCGAGGAGACCGGGCTCGACGAACTGCGCAGCGTGCTCGGCAACGCGACCGCCGTGAAGGCCTATCAGGACGGCGCCGCGCGTTTCCCCGACGGCACCGTGCTGGTCAAGCTGGCCTGGAAGCGCAAGCCCGTTGATGGCCTC
Organism: Bradyrhizobium sp. USDA 4501; assembly: GCF_054062115.1. Taxonomy (NCBI): domain Bacteria; kingdom Pseudomonadati; phylum Pseudomonadota; class Alphaproteobacteria; order Hyphomicrobiales; family Nitrobacteraceae; genus Bradyrhizobium; species Bradyrhizobium sp. USDA 4501. The sequence continues at coordinate 9,280,607 of NZ_JBSSEX010000001.1, read as the reverse complement.
AACGGCGCCTTCATCGCGGGGCCGGCGACCACGGTCCAGGTCATGGTCAAGGACGCGGCCAAATATGCATCGACCGGAGGCTGGGGGTTCGGCCGCTTCGTCGACGGCAAGCCGGTCGATGCCGCTCAGCACGAGACCTGTTTCGCCTGCCACGAGGCCCATGCCAGCGATCACGATTTCGTCTTCACGCACTATGCGCATTGAATGCCGGCAATATCGGTGTGGAGACCTGATGGCTCCGATCTGGCGCCGGGATTGCCGCGAGGCTAATTTCCCGCCGCAATCGCATGCGGGGAACGGCATTGACCATCACCATCTACGGCATCAAGAACTGCGACACCATGAAGAAGGCGCGGGCCTGGCTCGACGATCACGGCGTCGCCTACGACTTCCACGACTACAAGACCGCCGGGATCGCCAAGGATAAGCTCAAGCAGTGGAGCGACGAGGTCGGCTGGGAGACACTGCTCAATCGCGCCGGCACCACCTTCAAGAAGCTGCCCGATGCCGACAAGGAAGGCCTGAACGAGCGCAAGGCGCTGGCGCTGATGGCCGAGCAGCCCTCGATGATCAAGCGCCCGGTGCTCGATCTCGGGGGCAAGCGCGTGGTCGGCTTCAAGCCGGACATCTACGCCAAGGAAGTGCCGGCGAAGGCGCGCAAGAAGGGCTAAGGCGCTTCCAGCGATGCCGCGACCGCTTCGCGAGAAGTGACGAGTCTAGATCAGCTCGACTGATTCATGGCTCGCCGGACCATCTGTGGGCACGAACCTGCGGTCGATCACGGCCCGCTCCGTGACCACCGGGGCCGACTTCGCAGCCACGCCCATCAGATTGTGCAGCCGGAAGCCGCCGTCGATGCTGATCGCCTTGTAGGAGCCGATGATGTGCTCGACGTTGTCGCCGCGTCCGAACGGCAGCAGCAGCCGCTCATAGGACACGTCCTTGCCGTCGGCGTCCGTGACCCCCGCAACTGTATAGGTCGGACGCTTGCGCGCGAGGCAAGCACGATAGGACAGGATCACGCCGGCATAGCGCTCGGGGCCGATCGCGTCATCGAGATAGCGGTTGGTGCGCAGCCGCGGCTCGACGTGCTCGTTGCCATAGGCCGTCGTCAGCCTCGCGCCTTCCTGCGTGATCAGGAAACGGGCGGCCTCGCCACTGCCGACCACGTCAAAGCCCATCATGTCGGCGCGCTCGTCGGCGGTGCCCTCGGTGTGGAAGTCGCACAGCAGGGGAAGCGCGTCCGGCATGCGCAGCGCGCGCAGCCAGGCGTTCAGCAGCACACGCTGCGTGATCGATTTGACCACCGATGGATCGGCACTTCTGAATTGCATCGGCTAGCCGAATTCAGGCACATCCCCGGACGGGATGCGGCCAGGGACAAGTTCATCGATCTGCGGGATGGTTTGGCTGCGGGCATAAAGTCGCAGCCACGTGCCGAGGAAATCACGTTGCGGGATCGATTTGACGACCGAAGAATTGGCGCGCTTGAAATGCAAGGCTCTAGCCGTTCATCATGCAATGGCCGGAGCTTCGGCGAGAGGCGCAAATATTCTATGAAAGTGGGAGTCCGGAGCAAAACACCGTTAACGACCGCTTTCCCGAGGCGCAAAGCGCACCGAAATGCCATTCGACTAAGGATCAACCGGAACCGGTCACGCTGATGCCGCACTGCACAGCTTTCCACCTTGCGTAACTGCCGCAGATGACGGCATATTCCGGCCCGGAGGCGACGGGCCCCGGACGGTTTCCAAGACGGATCGGACGCCTGTCGGACACGAAAAAAGCTGGCCACGCGGGCGAGGGGCTTCGCAGCGATGGCGTATGGGGGAATCTATTTGGCCGATGAGTTCATCCTCGAAACCAGCGGATTGACCAAGGAATTCGCGGGTTTCTTCGCCGTTCGCGACGTCGCGTTGAAAGTGCGTCGGGGCAGTATCCATGCGTTGATCGGGCCGAACGGCGCCGGCAAGACGACCTGTTTCAATCTGCTGACCAAATTCCTGAAGCCGTCGGCAGGCCAGATTCGCTACAAGGGCAACGACATCACCGCGATGCCGCCGGCCGACGTGGCGCGCCTCGGGCTGGTCCGTTCGTTTCAGATTTCGGCGGTATTTCCGCATCTGACCGCGCTCGAGAACGTTCGCGTGGCGCTGCAGCGGCAGCACGGTTCGTCGTTCGATTTCTGGCGTTCGAAAAGCGTGCTCGACCGCTTCAATCCGCGCGCCCACGAGCTCCTGAACGACGTCGGCTTGAGCGAATTCGCCAATACGCCGGCGGTCGAGATGCCGTACGGCCGCAAGCGCGCACTTGAAATTGCAACGACGCTCGCGCTCGACCCCGAGATGATGCTGCTCGACGAGCCGATGGCCGGCATGGGCCACGAGGACATCGACAAGATCGCGGCGCTGATCAAGCGGATCTCCGCGAAATACACCATCCTGATGGTCGAACATAACCTCTCGGTGGTGGCCAACCTCTCCGACATCATCACGGTGCTGACGCGCGGGCAGGTGCTGGCGGAGGGCAACTACGCCGACCTCTCCAAGGACGAGCGCGTGAAGGAAGCCTATCTGGGAGCGGGTCATGGCTGAGGCAAAACTGGCGGAGAAGCCTGTCGCTGCGGCCGGCGCCGACGTGCTGACGGTCAAGGATCTGCAGGCCTGGTACGGCGAATCCCACATCCTTCACGGCATCAATTTCAACGTGAAGGCCGGCGAGGTGGTGACGCTGCTCGGCCGCAACGGCGCCGGCAAGACCACCACGTTGAAGTCGGTGATGGGCGTCATCAACAAGCGCTCCGGCTCGATCCGCTTCGACAATCAGGAAATCATCCGCGCCACCTCGGACAAAATCGCGCGGCTCGGCATCGCATTCTGTCCCGAAGAGCGCGGCATTTTCGCCAGCCTCGACGTGCGCGAGAACCTGCTGCTGCCGCCGGTGGTGCGCCCGGGCGGCCTGCCGCTCGACCAGATCTTCACGCTGTTTCCCAACCTGAAGGAGCGCCTCACCAGCCAGGGCACCAAGCTCTCGGGTGGCGAGCAGCAGATGCTGGCGATCGCGCGCATCCTGCGCACCGGCGCGCGCTTCCTGATGCTGGACGAGCCGACCGAAGGGTTGGCGCCGGTCATCATCCAGCAGATCGGGCACACCATTGCGCGCCTGAAGTCGCAGGGATTCACGATCCTGTTGGTCGAACAGAATTTCCGTTTCGCCTCGACCGTTGCGGACCGCTATTACATTGTCGAGCACGGCAAGGTGATCGACGGCTTCGCGAATTCCGAGCTGTCGGCCAACATGGACAAGCTCCATACCTATCTCGGCGTCTGATATCGCCAGAACCAGAAAATTTAGGACGAGGGAATACGACATGAAGAACAAGATTTCGGCGCTCTTGCTCGGCACCGCGATGGTGCTGTCCGCCGCAAGCGTCGCCTCCGCCCAGGAAAAGCTCGACAAGACGGTCAAGATCGGCGCGCTGTCGGACCAGTCCGGCCTCTACGCGGATCTCGCCGGCCCCGGCTCGACGCTGGCGGCGCAGATGGCGATCGAGGACTCCGGCCTCAAGGCCAAGGGTTGGACCATCGACCTGATCTCCGGCGATCACCAGAACAAGCCCGATATCGGCACCACCATCGCCCGCCAGTGGTTCGACGTCGACAAGGTCGACACCATCGTCGACGTGCCGAATTCCGGCGTCGCGCTCGCGGTCAACAACGTCGTGAAGGAAAAGAACGGCGTCTACATCAATTCAGGCGCCGCCACCTCGGATCTCACCAACGCGCAGTGCTCGCCGAATACCGTGCACTGGACCTACGACACCTACATGCTCGCCCACGCCACCGGCCAGGCGCTGGTGAAGGCGGGCGGGGACACCTGGTTCTTCCTCACCGCCGATTACGCGTTCGGCGCCGCGCTCGAGCGCGACACCACGTCAGTCGTCACCGCCAATGGCGGCAAGGTGGTCGGCGGCGTCAAGCATCCGCTCAACACCGCTGACTTCTCCTCCTTCCTGCTGCAGGCGCAGGCTTCCAAGGCCAAGATCATCGGCCTCGCCAATGCCGGCGGCGACACCACCAACTCCATCAAGCAGGCGGCCGAGTTCGGCATCGTCAAGGGCGGCCAGAAGCTCGCGGCGCTGCTGCTGTTCCTCACCGACGTCAAGGCGATCGGGCTCGAGACCGCGCAGGGCCTCAACTTCACCGAGACGTTCTACTGGGACCTCAACGACAAGACCCGTGCCTTCTCCAAGCGCTTCTCGGACCGGATGAAGAACAGCGCGCCCCCGACCATGGTGCAGGCCGGCGTCTATGCGGGCCTCATGCATTACTTCAAGGCGCTGGAAGCGCTCGGTGGCAATCCGCATGACGGCGCCAAGGTGGTCGCGAAGATGAAGACGATCCCGACCGACGATCCGCTGTTCGGCAAGGGCGAGGTCGAGGCCAACGGCCGCGTCACCCACGATGCCTATCTGTTCGAAGTGAAGAAGCCCTCGGAGTCCAAGGGACCGTGGGACTTCTACAAGCTGGTCGGCACCGTGCCGGGCAACCAGGCCTTCACGCCGCTCGACAAGAGCGCCTGCGCGCTTCTGAAGAAGTGACGATCATGCCCGCCGGCCATGCGCGTGGCCGGCGGGCTTCATCTATCTAGCGAAAGCTCATTCGATGCAGGCTCTCTACGCACAGCTTCTGGTGGGACTGATCAACGGCTCGTTCTACGCGCTGCTCAGTCTGGGGCTCGCCGTCATCTTCGGCATGCTCAACATCATCAATTTCGCGCATGGCGCGCTCTACATGATGGGCGCCTTCGTGGCGTATTTCCTGCTCAACCTGGGCGGCATCAATTACTGGTGGGCGCTGATCATCGCACCCGTCGTGGTCGGCATCTTCGGCATGATCCTCGAGCGGACCATGCTGCAATGGCTGACCGGCCTCGATCATCTCTACGGATTGCTGCTGACCTTCGGCATCGCGCTGATCGTGCAGGGCGTGTTCCAGAACTATTTCGGCTCCTCGGGCCTGCCTTACTCGATCCCCGATCAGCTCAAGGGCGGCGTCAATCTCGGCTTCATGTTCCTGCCGATCTATCGTGGCTGGGTCGTCATCTTCTCGCTCGTGGTGTGCCTTGCGACCTGGTTCCTGATCGAGAAGACGCAGCTCGGCGCCTACCTGCGCGCCGCGACCGAGAACCCGACGCTGGTGCGCGCGTTCGGCATCAACGTGCCGCGCATGATCACGCTGACCTACGGGCTCGGCGTCGGTCTTGCCGCGCTCGCCGGCGTGCTGTCGGCGCCGATCAACCAGGTCCGCCCGCTGATGGGCGCCGATCTCATCATTGTGGTGTTCGCGGTGGTCGTGATCGGCGGCATGGGCTCGATCATGGGCTCGATCATCACCGGCTTCGCGCTAGGCGTGATCGAGGGACTGACCAAGTATTTTTATCCCGAGGCCTCCAACACCGTGGTGTTTGTCCTGATGGTGGTGGTGTTGCTGGTGAAGCCAACGGGACTGACGGGACGGGCGGCTTGATATGTCAGCATTGACCGACGATACACTTCCGATCACGCCGCGCGCGATGCGCGACGAAATGATCGTATTCGCCGCGATGGCGCTGCTGCTGGCGATCGTGCCGTGGACGGGGATCTATCCGTTCTTCGTCATGCAGGCGCTGTGCTTCGCGCTGCTCGCCTGCGCCTTCAACCTCCTGATCGGCTATGGCGGCCTGCTGTCATTCGGCCACGCGATGTTCCTCGGCACCGCCGGTTACGTCTCGGCCCACGCGCTGAAGGTGTGGGGGCTGACGCCGGAGCTCGGCATCCTGGTCGGCACCGCGGCCGCGGCCTTGCTCGGCTTGGTCACCGGCTACATCTCGATCAAGCGGCAGGGCATCTATTTCTCGATGATCACGCTGGCGCTGTCGCAGCTGCTTTACTTCCTCTATTTGCAGGCGCCGTTCACCCATGGTGAAGACGGCATCCAGGGCATTCCGCAAGGCCACCTGCTCGGCATCTTCGATCTCTCGAAGCCGCTGGTGCTTTACTATGTCGTGCTGGTCGGCTTCCTCGCCGGGTTCCTGCTGATCTACCGCACCATCAACTCGCCGTTCGGCGAGGTGCTGAAGTCGATCCGCGAAAACGAGCCGCGGGCGATTTCGCTTGGCTACAAGACCGACCAGTACAAGCTGCTCGCCTTCATCCTGTCGGGCACGCTGGCGGGCTTTGCCGGCTCGCTGAAGGTGTTCGTGGCGCAGAATGCCTCGCTCACCGACGTGCACTGGTCGATGTCCGGTGAAATCGTGCTCATGACGCTGGTCGGCGGTCTCGGCACCATCTTCGGCCCGGTGGTCGGCGCCTTCGTGATCATCGCCATGCAGCAATATCTCGCCGGTTTCGGCCAGTGGGTGACGGTGATCCAGGGCGTGATCTTCGTGGCCTGCGTGCTGCTGTTCCGGCGTGGCCTGGTCGGTGAGTTGGCCCATTTGTTGCGGCGGTCGCTGTAGGGCAGGTCCCGGCGACTTTCGGCCGACATAGCGGTGGACGACCGCCCGCTCGGGCGGTCGATCCCGATGCTTTCCCCGCCAGATGCTCTATGACAGTTCTGTGACAGTCGCTAAAAGGGCTGTCCCGGAATGATGGAACTGAGACATGCTGCGCTGGTTTCGCGCCTTCCTGCCCAAGGAAGAGCGGTTTTTCGACCTGTTCGCCCGACACGCCCAGACCTCCGTGCAATGCGCATTGGCGTTGCAGGACATGCTGAAGGGCGGGGAGGAGACTCCGGTCTTTTGCCAGCGCGTCAATCAGTTCGAGAACGACGCCGATAGCGTCACCCGCGAGGTCCTGACCGCGGTTCGCCGCACCTTCATCACCCCGTTCGATCGTGGCGATATCAAGAACCTGATCACCTCGATGGACGACGCGGTCGACCAGATGCAGGCGACCGCAAAGGCGGTCATGCTGTTCGAGGTGCGCGAGTTCGAGCCGCCGATGCGCGAGATGGGTGGCCTGATCGTCGAATGCGCCAATCTGGTCGGCCGCGCGCTGCCCCTGTTGCAGTCGATCGGCCACAACGTCTCGATGCTGACCCAGATCACCGAGGAACTGACCAAGCTCGAGGGCCGGGTCGACGATCTCCAGGATATCGGGCTCAAGGAGCTGTTCCTGAAGCACCGCGACGCCAACACGATGGACTACATCGTCGGCGCGGAGATCTACGACCATCTCGAGAAAGTGGCCGACCGTTTCGACGACGTGGCGAACGAGATCAACTCGATCGTGATCGAGCAAGTCTGAGCATGATCCGGAAAAGTGTGATGCGGTTTTCCCTGCGACAAACGCGAAGCGTTTGCGCGGCGATCATGCTCAACAAAGCACAATAGAGTGGGGCATCACGTGGACGCCACGCTGGGTCTTCCAATTCTGACCATCCTGATCGCGGTCGCGCTGCTGTTCGACTTCCTGAACGGCCTGCACGACGCCGCGAACTCGATCGCGACCATCGTCTCGACCCGCGTGCTGCGGCCGCAATATGCGGTGTTCTGGGCGGCGTTCTTCAACTTCCTCGCGTTCCTGGTGTTCGGCCTGCACGTTGCCAACACGATCGGCACCGGGATCATCGAGCCGTCGGTGGTGGATGCGACCGTGATCTTCGCAGCATTGGTCGGCGCGATCGTCTGGAACGTGATCACCTGGGCGCTGGGCATTCCGTCGTCGAGCTCGCACGCGCTGATCGGCGGCCTGGTCGGCGCCGGCATGGCGAAGGCGGGGATTTCGGCGGCGGTGTGGAGCGGGCTCTCCAAGACCTTGCTCGCGATCGTGCTGTCGCCGCTGGTCGGCTTCCTGCTGGCGCTGGTGCTGGTCGCGATCGTGTCCTGGCTCTCGGTGCGCTCGACGCCGTTCGCGGTCGATCGCGCATTCCGCATCCTGCAATTCGCCTCGGCGTCGCTCTATTCGCTCGGCCATGGCGGCAACGACGCGCAAAAGACCATGGGCATCATCGCCGTGCTGCTCTATTCGCAGGGCCATCTCGGCGACACCTTCGAAATTCCGTTCTGGGTGGTGCTGGCCTGCCAGGGCGCGATGGCGCTGGGTACCCTGATGGGCGGCTGGCGGATCGTCCGCACCATGGGGCTGCGGATCACCAAGCTGACGCCGATGCAGGGTTTCTGCGCCGAAACCGGCGGCGCCGTGACGCTGTTCATGGCGACCTATCTCGGGGTTCCCGTATCGACCACGCACACCATCACGGGCGCCATCGTCGGCGTCGGCGCCGCACGGCGGCTTTCCGCCGTGCGCTGGAATGTGGCGAGCTCGATCGTCTACGCCTGGGTGATCACGATCCCGGCGTCGGCCGCGGTCGCAGCCGCGAGCTATTGGGCGGTGCAGATTCTGAAGTAGCGTTTTCGAGCGAAGTGGAAGCCGGTTCGCGTTAAGAAAACGCGTCCCAAAAAGGAGTAATCAGCCGACCAGCTTCAGCCCGACGATGCCGGCAACGATCAGTCCGATGCTGGCAAGCCGCATCGCGGTCGCGGGTTCGCCGAGCAGGATGATGCCGAGCGCCGCGGTGCCGACCGCGCCGATCCCGGTCCAGACCGCATAGGCGGTTCCAATCGGCAGCGTCTTCAGCGCGAGGCCGAGCAGGATCACGCTGCCGGCCATCGCCGCCAGCGTCAGCACCGACGGCACCAGCCGCGAGAAACCTTCGGTATATTTCAGCCCGATCGCCCAGCCGATCTCGAGCAGGCCAGCGGTGAACAGAATGGTCCAAGCCATCACGAACCCTCCAGATAAGGCAGGGTCGTCCCCGCGAATGGTATGGTGAGGAGAAGGTCGTCCTTCCGGTGCCCATATGGGGATGGTGCGGGCGTTCCGCATTGCGACAAAACGCCCTTGATTGCGCCCGTTTTCCCTGCCAAATGCCCCGCCATGTCCGACATTTCAGTTTCAGCCGAATCGCCGTCCCGCTCGCCGCTTTCAGAGGAAGTGGCGCGACGGCGTACCTTTGCGATCATCTCGCACCCGGACGCCGGCAAGACCACGCTGACGGAAAAGCTGCTGCTGTTCGGGGGCGCCATCAATCTCGCGGGCCAGGTCAAGGCCAAGGGCGAGCGGCGCAACACGCGCTCGGACTGGATGAAGATCGAGCGCGAGCGCGGCATCTCGGTCGTCACCTCGGTGATGACCTTCGAGTTCAACGACCTCGTGTTCAACCTCTTGGACACGCCGGGCCACGAGGACTTTTCGGAAGATACCTATCGCACGCTGACCGCGGTCGATTCCGCTGTGATGGTGATCGACGCGGCGAAAGGCATCGAGGCGCGCACGCGAAAGCTGTTCGAGGTGTGCCGGCTGCGTGACATCCCGATCATCACCTTCATCAACAAGATGGACCGCGAGAGCCGCGACACGTTCGAGCTTCTGGACGAGATCGAGAAGACGCTGGCGCTCGACACGACGCCGATGACCTGGCCGGTCGGCCGCGGCCGCGACTTCCTCGGCACCTATGACGTCGTCAATGGCGGCGTGCGGCTGCTCGAGGGCGGCGGCGCCAAGACCGGCGCCACCGAGCAGATCGACATCGCCGATCTCGGCAAGCGCAATCCCAATCTCGACGTCGCCGAGGTCAAGGACGAGCTCGCGCTGGCCTCGGAAGCCTGCAAGCCGTTCGAGCTCGCTGCGTTCCGCGAGGGCCACCTGACGCCGGTCTATTTCGGCAGCGCGCTGCGCAATTTCGGCGTCGGCGATCTGCTGGAAGGCCTCGGCAAGTTCGCACCGGCGCCGCGCGCGCAGGACTCGGATTTGCGCAAGGTCGAGGCATCGGAGCCGCGCATGAGCGCGTTCGTGTTCAAGATCCAGGCCAACATGGATCCGAACCACCGCGACCGCATCGCCTTCGCCCGGTTGTGCTCGGGCAAGCTCAGCCGCGGCATGAAGGCCAAGCTGGTACGCACCGGCAAGAACATGAGCCTGTCGAGCCCGCAGTTCTTCTTCGCGCAGGACCGCTCGGTCGCCGACGAGGCCTTTGCCGGCGACGTCGTCGGCATTCCCAACCACGGCACGCTCAGGATAGGCGACACCCTGACCGAGGGCGAGGATCTGACCTTCGTCGGCGTACCGAGCTTCGCGCCGGAAATCGTCCGCCGCGTCCGGCTGACCGACGCGATGAAGGCGAAGAAGCTGAAGGAAGCCTTGCAGCAGATGTCGGAGGAGGGCGTCGTGCAGGTGTTCCGCCCGCGCGACGGCGCGCCCGCGCTGGTCGGCGTGGTCGGCCCGCTGCAGCTCGACGTGCTGAAGGCGCGGCTCGACGCGGAATATTCGCTGCCGGTCGAGTTCGAGATCAGCGAATTTTCGCTGGCGCGCTGGATCTCGTCCGACGACCGCAAGCAGCTCGACGCCTTCATCTCCGCCAACAATTCCGGCATCGCCGACGATGTCGACGGTGATCCCGTGTTCATGGCCAAGAACGAGTTCTATCTCGGCTACACCCGGGAGCGCGCCGAGGGCATCACCTTCTCCAACGTCAAGGACGTGAAGAAGAAGGCGTAGTGGCGCTCGCTCCGGTGTCGTCCCCCGGGAGGGCGGGGGACCCGGTACGCCGCGGCTTCTCCGTTACTCGCTACGGTTCTCGGCGGGGAGGTGACTGCCGAAAAAGTCGATGAGGCTCTGCGGCGCGTTAGCGCCGTAGCACAACTCGAGGAGTTCCGCCGCATCAGCGGCTTCGGACGCGCTGCGGGGAAACAGGTCCTCTTCATAGGCGGCGAGCGCGGCCTCGACGTCACCTGGGTTGGCAGCGATCGCCGCGCCGAGTTCGGCACCGTCATACATTGCGAGATTGGCGCCTTCGCCCGATGGAACCATCAGATGCGCTGCATCGCCGAGCAGCGTGACGCCGGGCACGCGGTCCCATTGATGCGCGACCGGAAGCGCATGGATGAGGCGCAGCACCGGCGCCGTCTCGCCGTCGGTGATCAGCGCGGTCAGCGCCCGGGCCCAGCCATCGAATTCCTCGGCGACGCGGGCGAGGGCGCTCGCAGGGTTGGAGAAGTCGAGGTTGGCAAACCATTCCTCAGGCTTGGTCAGCGCCACATAGGTGTGCAGCACGCCGTTCGGCTCACGATGCGCGGCGATGCCCTTTCCCGGCGCCAGCGCGAACATCGCGCCGCCGCCAACCGCTTCCGCGCTCGCTCGGTGACGGACATCGGCGTCGAACAGATATGTCTCGATGAACGAAGTGCCGACATAGGTCGGCTTGTCTGCGGAGAGAAGCGATCGCACGCGCGACCAGGCACCGTCGGCCCCGACCAGAAGGTCGGTCGTCACCGTCGTGCCGTCGGCAAAGCTCAATACATGCCGCCCGCCGCCGAGCGGTGAGGCCGCTATGACCTTGTGTCCCCACCGCACCGTGCCTTCGGGCAACGAATTGAGCAGGATCCGGCGCAGCTCGCCCCGCGGCACCTCGGGGCGCCCGCCCGTGCCGTCGTCCGGATGATGCAGCAGGACATTGCCTTGGGTATCGAGCGCGCGGGTTTCCTGGCCGCCGGGGTGGATCAGCTCGCGGAACTCCTCAAAGAGGCCTGCGGCCTTCAGCGCGCGTTGGCCGTTGTGCTCATGGATATCGAGCATGCCGCCCTGCGTTCGTACCTCTGCGGAGGCTTCCGCTTCGTAGACGATCGCTGCGATCCCGTGGACGTGGAGGACGCGGGCAAGCGTCAGGCCGCCGAGGCCGGCACCGACGATCGTGACGGGAGATTTCATGCGGAGTCCTTCCGGGCTGAGAGTTATGGAACGTCGTTCCAATACTTGGAATGCCGTTCCAGACGTGTCAAGATGCGGCATGGTTAAGAAGGCGCGCAGCAGCCAGCGACGCGAGGACTCGCTCTCGCGGGATCGCATCATCGAGGCTTCGATCGAGCTCCTGGACGAAAGCGGCGAGGACGGTCTGACGTTCCGCGCCCTGTCCGAACGGCTCGCGACCGGTCCCGGCGCGATCTACTGGCATATCGCCAACAAGAGTGATCTGCTGGTCGCCGCCTGCGACGCCATTGTCGCGCGTATGGTGGATGCGCACGCGGTCAGCGGATCGCCGAAGGCCACCATTCGCGCCCTTGCGCTCGGCATGTTCGACGCAATGGAGGCGCATGCGTGGGTCGGAACAGCGCTGATCCGTGCTGCCGGGCAGTTGCCGACCGTGCGCGTTCTGGAATGCATCGGCCAGCAGGTTCGCGCGCTTGGCGTGGCTGCCGACACGCAGTGGACGATCGTCTCGGTCCTGCTGAACTACATCCTTGGCGTCGGTGGCCAGAACGCAGCCAACGCGCAGTTCGCGCGGACGCATGGCCTGGACCGATCGAGCTTCCTGGATGCGGTGGCGACCGACTGGTCCGCGCTCGACGCAAGCGACTACCCGTTTGCACGCAGCGTGGCCGGCGCGATGCGGGACCACGACGACCGTGTCGACTATCTCGCCGGCATCGATCTCATCCTCGCCGGTATCAAGGGGACACGAACCGGCCGAACCTAGGTTTTAGTATTGACAAGCGCGAGGAATTGAACGCCGCCCCGCTTGATGCGGTCCGGCCGCGGACCCATTTTCTCCGGAGTGCAATCCGGGTCCGCCTGCATGCTCCGACGCGTCGCCATCTGCCTCGCTTTTGCCGTGCCGGCCTTTGCGCTCGCGAGCGCGGCCTCTGCGCAGCAGCGGCAACAAACCAACCCGGCGCCCTTCGCACACACGCCTTGCAGCGTGCTCGACGAAGGGCCTTGCATCCCGTCCTATTGCAGCGTGTTCAACCACGGGCCATGCCTGCCCGAGATGGATTATCCGTACGGCGAAAATCTCCAGCTCACGATCCTGACCGTGCCACCGCAGGATCAGGCCGAGAAGTACCGCAAGCCGGATCATGATCTCAATACCATCGGCGATCTGTTCGCCGCGCTGCGCGCCTGCTGGGCGCCGCCACCGCCGGACGACGCGCGCGCGGGCATGCAGATGTCGGTGCGATTCAGCTTCAAACGATCGGGCGAGATGATCGGCGCGCCGCGCCTGACGTTTTCGACGCGGGGCATCCCGGCCGACACCCGCACCACCTACCTCAATGCGATCAACGCCTCGCTGGATGCCTGCCTGCCGCTGAAATTCACCGGCGGATTGGGCGGCGCGCTGGCCGGCCGGCCGATCATGATCCGCTATGTCGACAACCGGGAGCTGGCCAAATCGGCCAACAAGCCGTGAGACACGTCATTCCGGGGCGCGCTGGAAGCGCGAACCCGGAATCCCGGGATTGGCTTGCGCGCCCGGCAACCTCGAGATTCCGGGTCCGGCCCTGCGGGCCATCCCGGAATGACGGAGTCGTGGCGTGACGCATTGCCACCCGCCCGGCGAAGGTGATACGCGAAGGCATTAGTTCGATCAGGGGAGGAACATCGTGGGACTGCTCGTCATGATCCTGGGTCTCGTGCTGTTCCTCGGCGTCCATGTGCTGTCAAGCCTGCGCGAGATGCGCGCCGGCCTGATCAAGGCGATGGGCGAGGGCGGCTACAAGATCGCCTATTCGCTCGCCTCCGCGGCCGGGCTCGTGCTGATCATCTGGGGCTTTGCGCATTATCGCGCGAGCGGATGGATCGACGTCTGGACCCCGCCGACGGCGCTCAAGCACATCACGGTCGCGCTGATGCTGCCCGCCGTCATCCTCGTCGTCGCCTCCTATATCCGCGGCCGCATCTACACCACGCTGAAGCATCCGATGCTCGCCGGCGTGAAGCTGTGGGCGTTCGCGCATCTGCTCGCCAACGGCGACCTCGGCTCGATCATCCTGTTCGGCTCGTTTCTCGGCTGGGCGGTCTATGACCGCATCTCGCTGAAGCGCCGCACGGATGCTGGCGCGCCGCCGATTCCGGTGGGCGGCCCAACCAACGACCTGATCGCGATCGCGGTCGGTGTCATCGTCTATCTGGCGCTGGCGTTTGCGTTCCACCCGGTCGTGATCGGCGTGCCTGTCATGGGAGCCTGACTATGTCTGTTCAATCCGCCATCAAGCGCAAGACCGCGCCCGATCTGCGCGCCCGCAAGAACGGCGAGCCGATCGTGATGCTGACGTCCTATCATGCGCACACCGCGGCGCTGGTCGACCGTCATTGCGACGCCATCCTGGTCGGCGATTCCCTCGGCAACGTCATGCATGGCTTCGAGACCACCGTGCCGGTCACGCTCGACATGATGATCCTGCAAGGCCGCGCGGTGATGCGCGGCTCGCAAGCTGCGCTCGTCGTGGTGGACATGCCGTTCGGCTCCTATGAGGGTTCGAAGGAGCAGGCGTTTCAATCCGCGGTGCGGATCATGAAGGAGACCCTGTGCGGCGCGGTCAAGCTCGAGGGCGGCGCGCGGATGGCGGAGACGGTGGCGTTCCTGTCCGAGCGCGGCATTCCGGTGATGGGCCATATCGGTCTGACGCCGCAGTCGATCAACACGCTTGGCTCGTTCCGCGCGCAGGGCCGCGAGGAAGAGAACTGGGCGCCGATCGAGAACGACGCCAGGGCGATCGCGGAGGCGGGCGCGTTCTCGATCGTGGTCGAGGCGGTCGCCGAGCCGCTGGCGCGCAAGATCACGCAGTCGATCGCCGTGCCGACCATCGGCATCGGCGCCAGCGCTGCCTGCGACGGCCAGGTGCTGGTGCTGGAGGACATGCTCGGCCTGTCGCCGCGGGCGCCGAAATTCGTGCGCCGCTATGGCAATCTCGGGCCGATGATCGAGGAGGCGATCGCCGGCTATGCGCGCGACGTGAAGAGCCGCGCCTTCCCGGGGCCGGAGCACGTCTACGGCATGAAGAAGAGCTGACCGGGCGCGCATGGACTGGTCGCAGCACGCAATTCCGCCGATGCGGCTCGAGCCGCGGTTCGGCGACCGCGTCGTGCCGGCTTTCCCGGAGCGGCCCGGCAGCCTTTGGGCGATGATCGCGGACGCCGTTGCGCAGAACGGCGACGGCGAGGCGCTGGTCTGCGGCGCGACGCGCCTGAGCTGGCGCGAGGTCGCGGAGAAATCGGCCAAGGTCGCGGCGGGCTTTGCAAGACTCGGCCTTGCGCCCGGCGACCGCGTCGCGATCCTGCTCGGCAACCGCATCGAGTTCGTGCTGACGATGTTCGCCGCCGCGCATGCCGGGTTGGTCACGGTGCTGCTCTCGACGCGCCAGCAGAAGCCCGAGATCGCCTATGTGCTGAACGATTGCGGCGCGACGCTGCTGGTCCATGAGGCCACGCTTGCCGACCGCATCCCTGATGCGGCCGACGTTCCCGGCCTCAAGCATCGCATCTCGGTCAGCGATGACGGCGCATCGCAATTCGCTGGTCTCGCCGACAACGCTGCGGCCCAGGCGCCGGCGGAGGTGAGGGAAGAGGACACCGCGATGATCCTCTACACCTCGGGCACCACGGGCCGGCCGAAGGGCGCCATGCTCGCCCATTGCAACATCATCCACTCCTCGATGGTGTTCGTGTCGTGCCTGAAGCTGACCAAGTCGGATCGCTCGATCGCCGCGGTGCCGCTCGCGCATGTTACCGGCGCGGTCGCCAACATCACCACCATGGCACGCTGCGCCGGCGCGCTGATCATCATGCCGGAGTTCAAGGCCTCGGAATATCTGAAGGTCGCGGCGCGCGAGCGCGTCAGCTACACGGTGATGGTGCCGGCGATGTACAATCTCTGCCTGATGCAGCCGGACTTCGACAGCTACGATCTGTCGAGCTGGCGGATCGGCGGCTTCGGCGGCGCGCCGATGCCGGTCGCGACCATCGAAAAACTCGACGCCAAGATTCCCGGGCTGAAGCTTGCGAATTGCTACGGCGCGACCGAGACCACGTCGCCCTCGACGCTGATGCCGGGCGAACTGACCGCCGCCCATATCGACAGCGTCGGCCTGCCGTGCCCCGGCGCCGAGATCATCGTGATGGGCGCTGACGGCCGCGAACTGCCGCGCGGCGAGATCGGCGAGCTCTGGATCCGCAGCGCCTCGGTCATCAAGGGCTACTGGAACAATCCGAAGGCGACCATGGAGAGTTTCACCGCCGGCTTCTGGCATTCCGGCGATCTCGGTTCGATCGACGCGGCAAACTTCGTCCACGTGTTCGATCGCCAGAAGGACATGATCAATCGCGGCGGCCTGAAGATCTATTCCGCCGAGGTCGAGTCTGTCCTGGCCGGCCATCCCGCCGTGGTCGAGAGCGCGATCATCGCCAAGCCGTGCCCGGTGCTCGGCGAGCGCGTGCACGCCGTGATCGTGACCCGCACGGACGTGAATGCGGAGAGCCTGCGCGCCTGGTGCGCCGAGCGGCTCTCCGACTACAAGGTGCCGGAGACCATGGCGCTGACATCAGAGCCGCTGCCGCGCAACGCCAACGGCAAGGTGATCAAGCGCCAGATCAGGGAGAGCCTGTCCGCGATAGGCACCTAGCGAGGCGTGGACGTACCATCCGCGAATTCGGTCGACCTCTCCCGCTTGCGGGGGTCGAGACGAGCGAAGCTCGCTCTTAGGTCGGCACGTGCAGCGCGGGCTGGGGGCCTGTTGCGGCAAGTCGCAAACGTCCCCCGTTAACGCTTTGATCCGCCTCGCTTTGCCTTGCCTCCGCCACACCATTAGGGTAACGCCGCCGCGATGTGGGGATCGGGTAGGGCTGGGCCCCACCGATAGCAGCGGTCCCGAGGGGATGGGATAGCCTTAAGTGTCTGAATTATTTGACGAAGTCGACGAGGAAGTCCGTCGCGATCAGCTCAAGAAGCTGTGGGACAAGTACTCGCTCTTTATCATCGCCCTGGCGATCCTGATCGTTGCGGGCGTCGGTGGCTGGCGCGGCTACCAGTATCTTGAGGCCAAGAAGGCCGCCGAGGCCGGTGCGGCGTTCGACCGTGCCGTCGAATTGTCCGATCAGAACAAGCACGCCGAGGCCGAGGCTGCGTTCGCCGCTCTCATCACCAAGGCACCGTCCGGCTACCACAATCTGGCGCGGCTGCGCATGGCCGCCGAGGTCGCGACCCGCGATCAGCCGGCTGCCGCGAAGCTCTATGACGAGATCGCAGCCGACCGCAGCGTCGGCGGTCCCGAGCAGGACCTGGCGCGGATCCGCGCCGCGCAGCTCGCGATGGAAACCACCACCTATCCGAACATGCTGCAACGGGCTCGAGGCCACGGCAACGGCGAAGGACTCGACGTTCCGTCACTCCGCCCGCGAGCTGCTGGCGCTGTCGGCCTGGCGCGCCAACGATGCCACCGCCGCGCGGCAGTGGCTCGACCAGATTGCCAATGACGGTGAGACGCCGCCGAGCCTGCGCTCGCGTGCCGAAGCGCTGCAGGCCTTGTTGCCGCCGGTCGCGAAGAGCTGACTTGGCGCGAAACCCGAGTTTGAGTGAGAGATCGACCATGCGCCGCTCGCAACGCCTGATCGCAGCCGCAGTTCTGACAGCGCTTTGCAGCGTGCTGGCTGGGTGCGGCGGTGGCGGCATGTCCAATTTCGATCCGAGCGACCTGCTCGACTTCCTTGACACCAAGAAGAAGCTGGCCGGCGACCGCAAGCCGGTATTCCCCGAAGGCGTGCCCGGCCTCGAGCAGGGTGTGCCGAAGGAATTGTACAAGGGCTCGCAGCAGGAACAGCTCGATCAGCAGAACGCCGCGGCAGCCGCTGCCGCCCAGCCGGCCCCGCCGCCCGAGCCGCCGAAGGGCGCGAAGAAGCACGCCAAGGGCAGGGCGGCGCCGGCCGCGGATCAGGCGGCTGCTCCCGATGCCGCAGCCGAGGAGGGCGCGCCCGCCGCGCTGCCGCCGGAGCCGAAGCCGAAGAAGATCGTCCGCCGCCGCACCACCGCGCCACCCGCCGACGATCAGCAGGCGCAGCCTGCAGCGCCGGCCCAGCAGACCCAGACCACGCAACAATCCGGCGGCGCCTTCCCCGCACCGCTACCGAGTGGCGGATTTTCACGCTAATTGCGAGCGGGATTCCACCTCGCCCCGCCTGCGGGGAGAGGTCGGAATTCAAGCACAGCTTGAATTCCGGGTGAGGGGGAGTTTCAACCCTCTCCCCGTAAGAGCGGGGAGAGGGAGAAGATGCTCCATCATTTGCTTCGACCGCTCCCCATTCCTGCTGTAGTTCTTTCCAGCACCTTGACCCGCGGACAACAGACCGCGCCTGGATGATCCATGTCTTTCACCATCGCCATTATCGGCCGGCCCAATGTCGGAAAGTCGACGCTGTTCAACCGGCTGGTCGGCCAGAAGCTCGCACTGGTCGACGACGAGCCCGGCGTGACGCGTGACCGTCGCGAGGGTCAGGCCAGGCTCTACGATCTCGACTTCACCATCATCGACACCGCGGGCCTCGACGAAGGCGCCAAGGGTTCGCTGACGGCGCGGATGCAGGAGCAGACCGAAACCGCGATCGAGCTCGCCGACGCCCTGATGTTCGTGATCGACGCCCGCGTCGGCCTGACGCCGACCGACCGTGCCTTCGCCGACTTCGCGCGAAAAGCCAACAAGCCGGTGGTGCTGGTCGCCAACAAGGCCGAGGGCAAGCATGGCGAGATCGGCGCGATGGAATCCTACGCGCTTGGGCTCGGCGATCCCGTCCAGATCTCCGCCGAGCATGGCGAGGGCATGGGCGACCTCCACGAGGCGCTGAGCGCGCTGGTGCCGGAGACACCGGAGGAAGACGACGAGCTCGAGGATGACGAGGACATCTCGGAGGAGGAGGCCGCGCAGCGCCCGATCCGCGTTGCCATCGTCGGCCGGCCCAATGCCGGCAAGTCGACGCTGATCAACCATCTGCTCGGCGAGGAGCGGCTGCTGACCAGCCCCGAGGCCGGCACCACGCGCGATTCCATCGCGGTCGAGATCACCTGGCAGGGCCGCCAGTTCCGGGTGTTCGACACCGCTGGCCTGCGCCGTCGCTCGCGGATCGAGGAGAAGCTGGAAAAGCTCTCGGTCGCCGACGCGTTGCGCGCGGTGCGCTTTGCCGAAGTCGTCGTGATGATGATGGACGCGCAGAACAAGTTCGAGGAGCAGGATCTGCGCATCGCCGACCTGATCGAGCGCGAGGGCCGCGCCATCCTGCTCGCGGTCAACAAATGGGACCTCGTCGAGCGCAAGCCGAACCAGATCTCGCAACTGCGCACCGATGCCGACCACTGGCTGCCGCAGGTCAAGGGCGCCCCGATCGTCGCCGTCTCCGGCCTGATGGGCGAAGGCATCGACCGCCTGATGACGGCGATCCAGGAGGCTTATGCGGTCTGGAACCGGCGCTTGCCGACCTCGGCGCTCAATCGCTGGTTCGAGCAGGCGATCCAGACCAACCCGCCGCCGGCGGTCTCGGGCCGCAGGCTGAAGCTGAACTACATCACGCAAGTGAAGGCGCGCCCGCCGAGCTTCGTGCTGTTCTGCTCGCGCGCCGACGCGATCCCGCGATCCTATCTGCGCTACCTCATCAACTCGCTGCGCGAGACCTTCGATCTGCCGGGCACGCCGATCCGGATCACGCTGCGCGAGAAGGCCAATCCGTTCGCCCACAAGCGCAAACGCCCGTCGTGAGCGAAAGGTCGGAGGGCGACACGGTTGCTGTAGCGCAACCGCGCAGCGGCGCGGTGATCTTCATCTTCATCACGTTGCTGCTCGACATGCTCGCGCTCGGAATCATCATCCCGATCCTGCCCAAGCTGATCGAGGGCTTCGTCAACAACGACACTGCAAATGCGGCGCGCATCTTCGGCGTGTTCGGCTCGATCTGGGCCTTGATGCAGTTCGTCTGCTCGCCGATCCTCGGCGCGCTGTCCGATCGCTTCGGCCGCCGGCCGGTGGTGCTGCTGTCGAATTTCGGCCTTGCCGCCGACTATGTGCTGATGGCGCTGGCGCCGAACCTGATCTGGCTGTTCATCGGGCGGGCGATCTCGGGCATCACCTCGTCGAGCATCTCGACCGTGTTCGCTTATATCGCCGACGTCACCGCGCCGGAGCAGCGCGCCGCGATGTTCGGCAAGATTGGCGTCGCCTTCGGCGCTGGCTTCATCCTCGGACCGGCGCTGGGCGGCCTGCTCGGCGAGATCGATCCGCGGCTGCCGTTCTGGGCGGCGGCGGGTTTGAGCTTCGTCAACGGGCTGTATGGCCTGTTCATCCTGCCGGAATCGCTGCCCGTGGAGCGGCGCGCGCCGTTCAAATGGAAGAGCGCCAATCCAATCGGCGCGCTGCATTTCCTGCGCTCGAACCGGACGCTCGCCGGCCTGTCGCTGGCGACGTTCTTCGGCCAGCTCGCGCATGTCGTGCTGCCCTCGGTGTTCGTGCTCTACGCCACCTATCGCTATGGCTGGGACACCGGCACCGTCGGCGCGACGCTGGCGCTGGTCGGGCTCTGCGGCATGATCGTGCAGGGCGCGGCGATCGGCCCGATCGTGCAGCGCCTCGGCGAGCGCAACGCGCTGTTCCTCGGCCTCGTCTGCGGCGCCTTGGGCTTCGTGATCTTCGGCGCCGCGCCGACCGGCCAGCTGTTCTGGATCGGCATTCCCGTGATGGCGCTGTGGGGCCTCTCGGGCGCTGCGACGCAGGCGCTGACGACGCAGCTCGTCGCCGCCGATCAACAGGGCCAGTTGCAGGGCGCGACTTCAAGCGTGCAGAGCATGTCGGAATTGATCGGCCCGTTCCTGTTCACGCTGACGTTTGCGTATTTCATCGGCGATACCGTGCCGGTGAAGATGCCCGGCGCGCCGTTCTATCTGGCCGGCGCGCTGCTGCTGCTCGCGCTCGCCATCGCCTGGCGCACGACGGCGGCAAAGAGAGCGTAGGGCGGGCCGCCGACGGATCCACCACGAGACGCTCTATTCCGTCGCCGGCACCGAATGGTGCTCGTGCGTGACGCGCCACTCGCCGTCGACCTTGCGCAATCCGATCGTCAGCCTGAACTGGAACGTGGCATCAGGTGGCCCGCACCGCATCACCGCGACCGCGAAGGCCACATCATCGCCGGCCGTGATCGCGATCTCCTCGATATCGAAGGCGTAGGAGGGGCGATGATACCTGAAGAACAAGTCCCACGTCTTCCGGTATTCGTCCAATCCGCGTGACTGAAATGGCGGGGGAACGTCGAACATCACGATGTCCGGATCGTGATGGGCGAAAATGCCGGGATAGTCGCGTCTGCGGACGGCGTCCGTCCAGGCGTCGATGAGCGCCCTGATTTCGGTTTCCGCTTTCTGTTTCTGCTGTGTCATCGCTCGCGTGCTCCGAATGCTGGCTGATGCTTCGAGGACGAATGCGAGCGCGCCGATCCGACACGATGATGTGTCCGGCCGCACCGGGCGGATTGCGTCATATTGTCCATTTACAAACCATCCGGTTGGTTTATATAGGAGCTGATACCGGATGAAGACGCGCCTCGCTCCGGGGCGCGCTGCCAGGAGCAGCATGGTGACCGACGAGGCCGTTGATATCTGCGATGAATTGACCCGCTTCAGCGCCGCGCAGGCGGCGCTGCTGACGTCGCGCGGCCTTGTCTACCTGACCGACCTGAAACTCGATGGCGGCAGGCACGGGACGATCGTCGCGGCGAGTTATGCCGACGCGCAGGCCGTCGCACGCGCACGCGGTCGAGGGGAACGGGTCGTCGGCCGAATGGCCTACGGCTTCCTTCATGGCCTGCTGCAAAAGGTTCGCTTGTGCGCGTGAGCGATCGGATAGGTCGAAGACCGATTCCCGAAATTGACGCGTCTTCCGAGGGCGACACCGCCATTCCGGGGACGCCGTTCGCGCTGCCTCGCAGCGCTTGAGATTGACCGAAGCCACTGAGATACTGTGATCTCAAGCGACTCCTTCCTGAGTACACCATGGATAATCCTTCCCGTTCGGAACGCTCCCGCAACGCCGCACTCGACGCCGCGATCACCATCGTGACGCGCGATGGTCCGGGGCGCCTGACGCTGGACGCGATTGCGCGCGAGAGCGGTCTCAGCAAGGGCGGCGTGATGCATCAGTTCCGTACCAAGGAAGCGGTGCTGCGCGCCTTGCTCGAGCAGCAGATGGCGCATTTCGAGGAATTCTCGAACCGCTACATCGAAAAGGTACGCGGGACCACGGACCAGCCCGAGCTGTCGGCGCAGATCGCGACGCTCCGGGAGGCGATCTCAACGCCGCGGGCAGGGGCGTTCGCACTGTTGGCGGCGATGAACGAGAACCCCGAATTGATGGCGATGCCGCGCGATGTCGACATCAAGAAGGTCGCGCTGATGAAGGCCGAGGCGAGGGATCCGGATCTCGCGCTGCTGCGCTGGGCGGCGGCGCGGGGGCTGCTGCTCAGTTCGTTGTTCGGCATGTTGTCGCTGACCGAGGCCGAGCGCGATCGCCTGTTCGAGCGCTTGCTCGACGACAGCAAGTGGACCGCGATGGAGCAGGGCGCGTCGGAAGCAGCAAAGCCAGCCAAGACGACGGCGGCGCGCACGGCATCTTCGCCTCCGGCCGGCGCGCGCGCGGCAAAGCCCGCATCGGCGCGCAAGCGCCGCTGAATTCCCGGCGCCGCCGAAAGCACAACGCCGCCCAAGCGGAATATGGATCGCTTGGCGGCGTTGGATCGGCACCGGGCCCCTGAAATCCCCCGGCGATTTCTGCCGTACCACACGAGATGTCGCGGGTTTTGTGACAACGCGCGCCGCCATTCGCGAAGCCGCCTCGCCAGCCAACACGACATTTCGACCACCGCATTTTTCCGACGCGTCTCCTGCGATTGCAATTGTACAAACCAACTGGTCGGTTTTATAGTTGATCGCACTGAGGCAAGGTCTGGCGGCGCCCCGCGACGGCGAGCCAGACCGGCAGTGACGGCCGCAGCCGTACTATTTAGCCCCGGACGCGGCTGCGGCCGAGCTGCTCTTCCGCCCAGGTCGGATGAGGAGATTGGAATGGAGAGCTCGATCGCCGCGCGCGGTCTGGGAGCGATGGCGCTTTGCGTCCTCGCGGGAGGATGTGCCGCCGTCACGCCGGTGGCCTATTCGGAGGTGGCATCGTCGGCCTACATGACGCCGGACACGTCCGATTCTTCGGGACGTGTGCCGTATCGCTATGCGCCGCCGGTCGACTGGCGGAGCTACAACAAGGTAATGATCGATCCGGTCGTGATCTATCGCGGCGCGGATCATCAGTTCGGCGACATGTCCGAGAAGGACAAGCAGACGCTCGCTGCCTACATGCAGACCCGCTTCGCCGACAAGCTGCGCGGCCGCTTCACGCTGGTGAACGCGCGCGGGCCGAACACGTTCCGCCTGCGGCTGACGCTGACCGGCGCGGTCGCCAACACGCCGGTGCTCGGCACGCTGTCGCGTTTTGATCTGGCGGGCGCGGTCTACAACGGCGTGCAGGCCGCGCGCGACGGCGAGGGCACGATGACCGGCTCCGTCATCTATGCCGTCGAGATGTTCGACAGCTCGACCTCGCGGCTGCTCGGCGCCTATGTCAGCAAGCAATATCCCAATGCCTACGACATCAAGGCCAGCGTCGGCGATCTCGCCGCGGCCACCGCCGGCATCGACAAGGGTGCCGATGCCTTCATGGCGCAATTGAAGTGACACGCGCCGCGCGCGTCCGCAAACCATCCCGACGCTGAAAGGTCCTTTACCATGAACTTTCTGGTTCGCATGTTTCTGCGCAGCCTCGTCGCTGCCTTGCTGATGAGCTCGACCGGCCGCGCCGAGACGATTGCCCCAGCCGATCCCAGCGGCACCTGGCTGACCGAAGACGGCCGCGCACGCATCCGCCTCGAGCGCTGCGGCCCTGCGCATGACCGCATCTGCGGCTTCATCGTGTGGATGAAGGATCCGCTCGATTCACACGGCCAGCCGCTCCGCGACAGCTTCAATCCCGAACCCGACAAGCGGACGCGTGCGCTGCTCGGCCATCAGCTGATCCTCGGATTGAAGCTGACGCCGGAGGGCAGGTTCGACGGCGACATCTACAACGCCGAGGACGGCAAGTCCTATGCGGTCTCGCTGTGGCGCGACAAGTCCGACCGGCTGAAGCTCAAGGGATGCCTGCTCAAGCTGCTGTGCCAGACCCAGACCTGGACGCAGACGCTGGACGTGCAGCCGGGCCAGCTCGTCGGCCTGACCGGCGACGTCGGCGGCCCGCGCGCCGACAGGGAATGGGCATCGCTGCCGCCGCCCGTCAAGGCGAAGTCGGCGGCGAAGTAAGAAGGTGCAAAAAGTCATTCCGGGGCGATGCGTAGCATCGAACCCCGGAATCTCGAGATTCCCCGATGCGCAATTGCGCATCTGAGGTTCGCGCGTTGCGCGCCCCGGAATGACCGCTACGCGGTCACTTCTTCAGCAGCGGACAGTCGCTGGCCTCAAGCGGCTTTGCGGCGTCCTCCGGCGCGATCGTGGCGATCAGCTTGTAATAGTCCCAGGGATATTGGGACTCTTCGGGCTTCTTCACCTCGAACAGATAGGCCGGAATCAGGCGCCGGCCGTCGGCGCGCAGCGGGCCCTTGCCGAACAGCGGATCGTCGGTCGGCAATTCCTTCATCTTGGCGACGACCTTGGCGCCGTCATGCGGATTGCCGCCAAGCGCTTCCATCGCCTTGAGATAGTGCAGCACCATCGCGTAGTTGCCGGCCTGGGTCATCGACGGCATCGCGTTCTTGCTGGCCAAAGCAGAGAACCGCTTCGACCAGGCGCGGGTCTGATCGTTCATGTCCCAATAGAACGATTCCGTGAACGTCAGGCCTTGCGCGGTCTTCAACCCGAGCGAATGCACGTCGTTGATGAACAGCAGCAGCGCCGCGAGCTTTTGGCCGCCGGAAACGATGCCGAATTCGGCCGCCTGCTTGATCGCGTTGGTGGTGTCGCCGCCGGCATTGGCGAGGCCGACCACCTTGGCCTTGGACGATTGTGCCTGCAGCAGGAACGAGGAGAAATCGGCGGTGTTGATCGGATGCTTAACGCTTCCGAGCACCTTGCCGCCATTGGCGTTGACGACCGCGGTGGTGTCGCGCTCGAGCGCGTGGCCGAATGCATAATCGGCCGTCAGGAAGAACCAGGTGTCGCCGCCGGCCTTCGTCAGGGCCTTGCCGGTGCCGTTGGCCAGCATGTAGGTGTCGTAGGTATATGAAATCGTGTTCGGCGTGCAGGCCTTGCCGGTGAGGTCGGCGGTCGCCGCGCCCGAATTCAGCAGGACGATGTTCTTTTCCTTGACGAGATTGTTGACCGCAAGCGCCACGCCGGAGTTCGGCGTGTCGGCGATCGCATCGACCTTCTCGTTGTCGACCCATTGCCGAGCGATGTTGACGCCGACGTCGGGCTTGTTCTGGTGGTCGCCACTGAGGACGTCGATCTTCCAGCCCTTCTTGAGCAGGCCGGAATCCTCCACGGCCATCTTGATCGCGACCACGGAGTTCGGGCCGCCGATGTCGGCATAGAGGCTCGACATATCGTTGAGCACGCCGATCTTGACGGTCTTGTCCTGCGCGAACGCAGAAGTTGAAAGGCCGAGTGCGGCGCAAGCAAGAAGCGCGGCGCAGCGCCGCGCAAACGTCATTGTCATGAAATTCCCTCCACTGTCTAAAGCCCGGGCAGCCCTCTTGCGGAGCCTTTTTGCCGGTCGCTCAGGTTCCCGCTTACCCTTTCCGGGGGGAGGCGGCAATCCGCCTAAAGCCGGGTGGGCCTGCGTCGAAGCGTCATCCGGTGAAACCCTTACTTGAGCGCGTCGGAGGTCAGCTTGAATTTCTGGATCCGCTTTCCGGTGTCGACCTCGGCGGTATAGACGTTGCCCCTGGCGTCGACCGCGAGCGCGTGCACCCAGTGGAACTGCCCGGCGTTGCGGCCGTTGCGGCCGAAGCTGCCGACCACCGCGCCGTCGTCACGCCTGATGATGCGGATCTCGTTGTTCTCGCCGTCGGCGGAGAGCAGGTAGGTCTGCTTGGGATCGGGCCACAGCGCGATGTCCCACACCGCGCCGTTGCCGAGCGTGCTCTTCTCGAAGAAGAACTCCTTCACGAAGCTGCCGTCCTTCCTGAACACCTGGATGCGGTTGTTGATGCGGTCGCAGACATAGACCAGTCCGTCATCGGCGATCTTCACGCAGTGCACGGGATTGCCGAACTGCTGCGCGACCTGCGCCTTCGGATCGTAGGGTGGCTGCTTGGCGTCGTCGGGCTTGTTGCCATAGGCGCCCCAGTGCCGCTTGTAGGCGCCGGTGGTGGCATCGAACACGATGACGCGCCGGTTGCCGTAACCGTCGGCGACGTAGATCTCGTTGGCCTCCTTGTCGATCGCGGTCTCGGCGGGCTTGCCGAGCTGGGTGGTGTCGTTGCTGCCCTTGCTCGGTGCGATCGAGCCGATCTGCGCGACGAACTTGCCGTCGAGGGTGAACGTGAGGATCGCATTGTCATTGTCGGCGTTGCCGCCGATCCAGACGAAGCCGCGCTCGTCGACCTCGATACCGTGCTCGCGGCCAACCCACTCATAGCCGTCACCCGGACCGCCCCAGGACCGCAGCAGATTGCCGTCAGCGTCGAATTCGAGCACCGGCGGCGCCGAGACGCAGCATTTCGAGCGGGGCGGATTGAGGCTCGCGCCCTTCTCGTCGTCGGTCAGCGAGCGCGGCCGGTGAATCATCCAGATGTGGCCCTGCCAATCCACCGTGATGCCGCCGACCTGGCCGAGGATCCAGTTGTTCGGCAGCGGCTTTGGCCATGATGCATCCACGGTGAAGGTCGGGATGTCGCCGGCTTTCGCGGGGGTCGGTGTAGCGAAGAGGGCTGATGATGCGATGCAGGCGGAGAGAAACAATCCGGACAGAATGGAGCGCGCGCGATTGAACGTCGGCGTCATTGGTTGCCTCCCGAGATTTTTCTTGGCGGTCGTCCCGCTGGGAAGCGTAGTCAATCGTGGGGATGCGAGCGAGTCAATCGCAAGGAGGTGCGTAGCCCGGATGGAGCGAAGCGAAATCCGGGGCCGGTTTCTCCGCGTAGAGATTATCCCGGATTGCGCTTCGCTCCATCCGGGCTACGGGAGAGAGAGCCGCGCTCACGCCGGCGGCTGGAAGCTGCGCAGCGTGCGCGCCTTGTAGTCGTAGAGCTTGCCGGTCTCGGTCCATGCGGGCGAACACATCGGCACGATGAATTCGGCGGCCATGTCGGGCGTATCCAGCGTCATCGGGTCTTCGCCGGGAAACACCTGCGCGCGCATCCGGGTGCGGATCGGGCCGGGGCTGAACAGGTTGACGCGGAGCTTTGTGTTGGCGGTCTCGTTGGCCCAGGAGCGCACCAGTGCCTCCAGCGCGGCCTTCGAGGCCGCATAGGGGCCGAGATAGGCGTTGGCCTTGTGGGCCACGCCCGACGTCACGAACACCGAGCGGCCGGCGTCGGATTGGCGCAGCAGCGGGTCCATGCAGCGGATCAGCTGGAAGTTGGCGGTGACGTTGATCGCGAACACGTCGTTCCATGGTTTCAGCTCGATATGGCCGAGCGGCGACGACGGCCCTGCGGTGCCGGCATTGCCGACCAGGATATCGAGCTTGCCGTGGCGCTCATGCAGCGCAAGGCCGAGCCGCGCGATGCCGTCGTAATCGGTGAGCGAGAGCGGCACCAGGGTGGCGCTGCCGCCGGCCTTGCGGATCTCGTCGTCGAGCTCTTCCAGCCCGCCTTGCGTGCGCGCCACCGCCACGACATGCGCGCCGGCCTTGGCCAGTGCGACCGCGGTCGCATAGCCGATGCCGCGCGAGGCGCCGGTCACGAGGGCGATACGGGAGGCGAGGGGTGTTGTCATGTCTGTCTGTCCGCGTGTTTGCCCGGGGTATTACAGACGGAAATGCCCGGGACAAGCCCGGCCATGGCTAAAAGACATGGTCATTCCGGGATGGTCCGAAGGACCAGACCTCAGATGCGCAATCGCGCATCGGGGAATCTCGAAATTTGAGGCAAGAACGCAAGACAACTTCGAGATCCCGGGTTCGATGCTGCGCATCGCCCCGGGATGACGCTTCGCCTCAGCTCGCCTCCGCCAGCAGCGAGAGCTGGCGCGGCGGGGCCTCGGTTTCGCTCTGGTCGGTGAGGTGGGTCGGGTAGGCGCCGGTGAAGCAATGGTCGGCGAATCTCGGATTTGCCGGGTCGCGGCCCTCATAGCCCATCGCGCGGTACATGCCGTCGATCGACAGGAAGGCGAGCGAGTCGGCGCCGATGATGTCGCGCATCTCCTCGAGCGAATGGGTCGCGGCGAGCAGGCCGCCGCGGTCCGGCAGGTCGATGCCGTAATAGTCGGGATAGAGGATCGGCGGCGAGGCGAGGCGGAAATGCACTTCGCGGGCGCCCGCATCGCGCATCATGCGCACTATCTTCTTCGAAGTGGTGCCGCGCACCAGACTGTCGTCGATCAGGATGATGCGCTTGCCCTCGATCGCGGCGCGGTTGGCCGAATGCTTCATGCGCACGCCGAGCTCGCGCACGCTCTGGGTCGGCTGGATGAAGGTGCGGCCGACATAGTGGTTGCGGATGATGCCGAGCTCGAATGGCACGCCGGAATACTGGCTGTAGCCGACCGCGGCGGGCACGCCGGAATCCGGCACCGGCACCACGACGTCGACCTCGGGATGGCTCTCGCGCGCGAGCTGGGCGCCGAATGCCTTGCGCACGTCGTAGACCGAACGGCCGCCGACGATCGAATCCGGCCGCGCGAAATAGATGTATTCGAAGATGCAGGGCCGGGCCGGCTTCGGCGGGAACGGCTTGTGGCTGTGCGCCCCTCGCTCGTCGAACACGATGATCTCGCCGGGCTCGATGTCGCGGACGTATTTGGCGCCGATCATGTCGAGCGCGCAGGTCTCCGAGGTCAGGATCGGACGGCCGTCGAGATCGCCGAGCACCAGCGGGCGGATGCCGAGCGGGTCGCGCGCGCCGACCAGCTTCTTGTTGGTCAGCGCGACCAGCGCATAGGCGCCCTCGATGGTGCGCAGCGCCTCGATGAAGCGGTCGATGAAGCGGGTGCGCTTGGACTGCGCCACGAGATGCAGGATCACCTCGGTGTCGGTAGTCGACTGCATCATGGCGCCGCCCTTGACCAGCTCGCGGCGCAAGGTCAGGCCATTGGTGAGGTTACCGTTGTGGCCGACCGCAAATCCGCCGGCGCTGAGCTCGGCAAACAGGGGCTGCACGTTGCGCAGGATGGTGCCGCCGGTGGTGGAGTAGCGGACATGGCCGACCGCGGCGTTGCCCGGCAGGCGCTCGATCACCTCGCGGCGGGAGAAGGCGTCGCCGACCAGGCCGAGGCGGCGTTCACTGTGGAAGCGGCTGCCGTCGAAGGAGACGATGCCGGCGGCTTCCTGGCCGCGGTGTTGCAGGGCGTGCAGGCCGAGTGCGGTGATCGCGGCGGCCTCGGGATGGCCGAAGATGCCGAACACGCCGCATTCCTCGCGGAGCGTGTCGCCATCGAGGTCGGGGTGGTATCTGAGAGGGTCTTGCGGTTCGATCGGGCCGAGGTCGAGATCCATTTGGTCGGTATGATCCGAAGGGGTCTGCATCTCGTTCATCGCCTCTCGTAAGGGCCCAAATAGTTTATCGGCCCGCGGGTTTCTCGATCAGCTTCTTCAAGCTGTCACGCGCAGGTTTGCTATAGCCATCGCCCGACGCCGGCGTCGCCTGATCATTGGTATCGGCCGCAGAATCGTCGTCTGGCTTATTCTTCTTGAACTTCTTTAAGATGGTGTTCTCGGGGTCGTCAGGCAAGAGCGACATCAGCCAATCCCCGGTTCCCTGCAGCACCACCCGCGACTTCGCCCCGGTCACCCAATCGGGCCGCTGCTTGTCCGGAACCAGCCAGGTGAAGAACATGAACGCCACGACCACGATCAGGAGGCCGCGGGCGAGCCCGAACAGGAAGCCGAGGGTGCGGTCGAGGGCGCCAATCCGGGAATCCAGGATCATGTCCGAGATCCGCACCGTGACGATCGAGACCACGATCAGCGTGCCGATGAAGACGCCGGCCACCACGACCACGGCGGCGACCGTGTCGTTGTTGAAATAGGTCTTGGCGGTCGGCAGAAGCTTCGAAAACGCATACAGCGTGACCAAAGCTGCGGCGCCCCAGGCCGCGATCGACAGGATCTCGCGCATGAAGCCGCGCACCATCGCGAGCAGGCCCGAAATCAGCATCACGCCGAGCAGGACGAGATCAAGTATCGTTATGGGCATCGGCTGGTCAGGTCCGCTGGTACGTTTCGGTACGCTGTTAAGGGCTTACGCTGCTAAGTGCTCTCGCGAATCGGCGAAGTCGGTGCCGTCCTAACTGAGGCGCATTGGGGGCATCCGGCAAGGCCAGAGCGCCACCTGTCCCGCGCGGCGGATGTATAGCGGCGGGGGGCTGATACGTCACGCCCGCTTTAGCTGGTCTCGCGACGGAATCGGGCCGGTGTGGCATTTTTCTCAGCCGCATCAGGGCCTCCGGAGCCGTCCTGGTCGCGCCGGCCGCCCCGGGGCGTTCCGCGTGCCGCAATTTCGGCGACCAGCGTGGTGAGGTTGCCGACGCTGTTGAGGGTGAGCCCTGAATCGCCGCCGCTCTCGCCGCGGGCCGATTCGGGCAGGATGGCGCGGGCGAAGCCGAGCTTGAGGGCCTCCTTGAGCCGGGCGGGGGTCTGCGCCACCGGGCGGATCGCGCCCGACAGCGAAATCTCGC
Source organism: Bradyrhizobium sp. USDA 4501 (assembly GCF_054062115.1). Taxonomy (NCBI): domain Bacteria; kingdom Pseudomonadati; phylum Pseudomonadota; class Alphaproteobacteria; order Hyphomicrobiales; family Nitrobacteraceae; genus Bradyrhizobium; species Bradyrhizobium sp. USDA 4501. Next base: position 9,249,945 of record NZ_JBSSEX010000001.1, on the reverse strand, counting down.
CGAAATAGACCGCATCCGTCGGCAGCGGCGCATTCACCAGCGAGGAGACCAGCGCGGCCGCCGCGGCAAGGTCCGCGGCCGGTTCCTGGATGCGCAGGCCGCCGGCGACGTTGAGATAGACGTCATGTCCGGACAATTTGACGCCGCAATGCGCTTCGAGCACCGCGAGCACCATCGACAGCCGGCTCGGGTCCCAGCCGACCACGGCGCGGCGTGGCGTGCCGAGCGAGGTCGGTGCCACCAGCGCCTGCAACTCGACCAGCACCGGACGGGTGCCCTCGATGCCGGCGAACACCGCCGTGCCGGGGCTGCCGAGCTCGCGCTCGGACAGGAACAATTCCGAGGGGTTGGTGACCTCGCGCAGGCCGAGGCCGGTCATCTCGAATACGCCGATCTCGTCGGTCGCGCCAAAACGGTTCTTCACCGAGCGCAGGATGCGGAACTGCTGCGAGCCTTCGCCCTCGAACGACAGCACCGCATCGACCATGTGCTCGACCACGCGGGGACCGGCGATCTGGCCGTCCTTTGTCACATGGCCGACCAGGATGATCGCGGCACCCGTCTTCTTGGCAAAACGAATGAGGGCCTGCGCCGAGGCGCGGACCTGGGTCACCGTGCCGGGCGCGGATTCCACCGTGTCGGTCCACATGGTCTGGATCGAATCGATCACGATCAGGCGCGGCACCGCGCCTTCCGACAGCGTCGCGACGATGTCCTCGACCGAGGTTTCCGAAGCCAGCTGCACCGGCGCGTCCGCGAGGCCGAGCCGTTCGGCGCGCAGCCGCACCTGGGCGACCGCCTCTTCGCCGGAGATATAGACGGCGCGGTGGCCGGCGCGCGCCATCATGCTGGTCGCCTGGGTCAGCAGCGTCGATTTTCCGATGCCGGGATCGCCGCCGACCAAAAGCACCGAGCCGCGGACGAAGCCGCCGCCGGTGACGCGGTCGAGCTCGGCCATCCCGGAGGACAGCCGCGGCGCGTCCTGGGTCTTGCCGGACAGCGATTCCAGCGCAAACGTCCGCCCCTTGCGCTTGCTGCGGATCGAGACCGGCACCGAGCCTGTGGTGTCCTCCTCGGCCAGCGTGTTCCACTCGCCGCAGGAATCGCACTTGCCCTGCCAGCGATTATACGCCGCGCCGCAGTTCTGGCAGACGAAGGAGAGGGTGGATTTGGCCATGGAGCAGGTGAGTCGCGCTATCGAGCACGATGCATAACACGGTTCGGCCGCCGCGCGCGATCCATCGAAGACGGAGTGCCAGATGGCGGGGCCGGCTCAGCGCGAGAACACCCGTGTTCCGCCCGGCCAGCGCGGCTTGTCGCCGACCGGGCTTGCGCCGATTTCCCAGCCGACGCCGCCCCACAGCACGTCGACGGCACCAAGCTCTCCGGCGCTGTCGCGGACGTAAAACACGTTCGGCTTGGCGTTGACCTCCAGCGGGCCGTTGCTGCCGCTGGGCTGTCGGCTCAACGCGCACCAGACGTCGGCCAGTCTGCTCTCGTGGCTCTGACCCAGTTTGGCGAGGATCTCCTTGTCGCTCGAGGCTGCGCTCAGGATGAAGGTCTGCAACGATGCGCCGCCGCTATCGTCCTCGATCTTGTTCGTGAAGCGCTGCGCGAAGGTCGCGCCTAACCAGGAAATCCTGACCGGCGCGCTCGAGGCGATGTCCTCCTTGAAATGTTCCCGCGCGACGAATTTTTCGGCGTGAGGAATTGCCGAGGTCGACGACGGATCGGACCGTTCCTCACTTTTTGGCTGCAGGGAACATGCAACGCGGTCAGCAGCGGCAACGGCACCCGGTTGCCCCGGTCTTGTATCGTCTGCCGCGACGCTCAATCCCTGCGTCGCCAGAACAACGGTCAACCACAGGGTGAGGCTTGGTTGGCGCATGTTGTTGTTGTCCCTGAATCCGCTGTGCTCGCGGAGACAAGGTAAACCGCATCTTGCAGATGTAAATCAAAGATCAGGTTTCTGGTTAAGGATAAAAAGTAAGTTCAACTACAGCGCGAATTTGAATCAAATGCGCTTCGCGCAAGGGAACTGCTCTCGTTTGTACGCGCGGTCAAACGTGGATGTCCCGCCTCGACAGCAGCAGCGGCGGATTCTCGCGCGGCGTCAGACTCGTCGGCAGAGCGCGGCAGCATCTCGCCTGCGCGTGCAACGGATCGCTCCAGCTCCAGCGAACCCGCCACGACGGATTGTTGGCGTAGGCCGGAATGCGCCAGACCCAGATCGTCTCGTAGACGCTGTCTCCGAACTGCGCGACATCGGGCCTTGCCGTCGGCCAGAACGCCGAGCCGGCAACAGCGAACGTCACAATCGCCGCAGTCGTGATCATCATCTTGCGCATCGCGCGCCTGCCTTTCCCGCCTGTCGTGGGCTTTGACGACCCGCGACTCCCAATGCTTCGACTTGCGATCCCGCATTCGTCAGGCCGACATCGGCGACATCAGGCGCCGGGCTCTGCGCCCGATCTGCACGCCATGTTTCGCTGAACTCGTGTCGCCTGAACTCTCGGGACTCGCATCCGGGTCGTCGATCAACCCTGTGATGCCTGCTGGAGCAAAGTTCTTTTCCGCAAACGATCAAGTGCAAGTAATGAGATTGTCATAAACGCAGCGGCCGGACGATGGCAATCCGGATAACAACGGAAGGTGAGCGCTCAACAAAACTCTTTCGGGGTACGCGCCACCCGATGCGCAAAGCCCCGTAGAATTACGACACCATCGGGAGGATGTTGGTGTTCGTCACGGTGAAATCCGTTTGCCCAGGGCCTGGTCGATGTCGGAATTTTACTGCGTCATTGCAGACCACAATAGCGCCGTGCCCGCCGCCAGCATGATGCCGTCCATGATCAGGCGGAACGACTCCGGCTTCAGCTGCAGCACGAAGCGCTTGGCGATGAAGGCGCCGGCCATCAGCGAGGCGCCGGCGATCAGACCCTTCAGCGCGATGTCCGGCGTCAGCGCGCCGAAGCGCTCGAACGTCACCGACTTGCTGACATAGAGCCCGAGCGAACTCGCCGCCTCGGTGGCGAGGAACGCGCCCTTGCTGAGACCGTAGAACAGGAACAGCGGCACGCTGAGCGGGCCGGTCGAGGCCACGATGCCGGTGAGGTAGCCGATGAGCGCACCGCCGATTGCGAGATGCCAGAGATTGGCCTTCAGCCTGTGCCGCGCCAGCCAGTGCCGCACCGGCACCATCGCGATCAGGAATACGCCGATCGCTATATCGACCGCATGCGAGGGCAGCGCGAGCAGGGTGCGCGCGCCGAGCGCGGCGGCCGGGATGCCGGTGATCGAGTAGGCGATGCAGGCACGCCAGTCGACCTCGCGCCACCAGGCGAGGATGCGCGACAGATTGGCCATCACGGCGGCGACGGCCATGATCGGTACCGCCTGCTTCGGCCCGTACTGATAGACCAGCACCGGCATCAGCATGATCGACGAGCCGGTGCCGACGATGCCGGAAATGGTGCCGGCGACCAGGCCGACGATGAGGACGAAGAGGAAGCCCACCTGCGCGCTCCGGTGAGGTGATCCCGAGCCATGCTGAATGCGTGCCCCGGGAGAGGGGCTCAGTGTGACCTCATGGCTCGAGACGGCGCAAGGGCGCCGCCGAACCATCGACACGCCATCGTGCGCAGCGCAGCAAGACTTGGACAAATCATGTCGCGAGAATGCGGAGGTATGACTCACAGACCGCGCAACACATTTGTTGTCGACCCTACGAAAGCAGGGACTCATAACCACGAATGCGGATTATTGCGCGCCGCCGGAACGACAAGTCCCGTTCACAACATCGGCCGCGGAGTATGGGTCCCTGCTTTCGCACTAGCGTGTCTACACGGTTTTGGGGCGCGACAGATTGACTCGGTGCAGCAAGAAGTGGCGTCTCTGGAGCATGTTGTATGATTCTCTCACTGGCGCTTTGATTCGAAGGAGCGCCAGCGATGCAGCCGGATTTGTCTTTGGGTGAGTTCGGGGACGTTCGTCTCGACAAAAGGGGGCGACGCTTCTCCGGGCTATGCTTTGCACGCGCAGCGTCTGCTTGCGCCAGATGGCCCGGGGCGATTGGGCTGCCAATATGGCGTTCTGGCGGTTTGTGAACAACCCCCAAGTCACGATCGATAAATTGATTGAGGGCTGGAGCGCGCAGACGCGGACTGCGGTCAGCGGGCGTCATGTGCTGGCGATCCAGGATACGAGCGAGGTCAAGTTCCAGACCCAGGCGGGACGGCGGCGCGGGCTGGGCAAAGTCGGCAAGGGCAATGCTCGCGGCGTGCTGTTGCATGCGATGATGGCGGTGGATGCCGACAGCGGGGTCTGTCTTGGCCTTACTGGCGGCAACGTTTGGACGCGCAAAGGCAAGGTAAAAATCCCGCATGAGCGGCGCGCCTTGGCCGACAAGGAGTCGGCGCGCTGGGTGACGGCCGCCGAGCAAGGCCGCGACGTCCTGGCAGATGCCCGCATGATCACCGTCGTCAACGACCGCGAGGGGGATTTCTTTGCTCACTGGGCGCTGACGCCAGCCGAGAATGTCCATCTTCTGTCGCGTGCCATGCACGACCATGCGCTGGTCGATGGCGACACACTTTATCAGGCGGTCGAGCGGAGCCGCTTCTGCGACAACGCGGTGATCGATCTGCCGCAGCGAATGGATCGGCGCGGCCGGCAGGCCCATCTCTCGATGCGCTTCGGAACCGTCGTGCTCAAGCGGCCGCAGAGGCCCGGCGTCACCGACTTGGCGGAGGGCATCAAACTCAGCTTCGTAGAAGTGGTCGAGTTGCATCCGCCGAGAGGTGCGGAGCCCATTCGCTGGCTGCTCCTGACCACTCATCCGGTCGCCACCGTTAAAGACGCCTGGCAGATCGTCTCCTGGTACCGCCAGCGCTGGATCATTGAGCAACTCTTTCGCTCGCTGAAGAGCCAGGGTTTGCGCATCGAGGATAGTCAGATCGAGAGCGCCGAAGGCCTGATCAAGCTCGTGGCGGTCGCCACCAGAGCGGCATGTATCGTCATTCAACTCGTTCAGGCCCGCAACAGTGGCGAAGAATTGCCGGCTGAATTTGTCTTCACCGCAGAAGAGATCGAGACGCTCAGGGCCATCAACAAAACCATGAAAGGTCGCACCGAGCTTCAGAAAAACCACCATCGCCCCAACACTCTTGCTTGGGCGGCATGGATCATCGCAAAACTCGGCGGATGGACCGGCTACGCCTCCCACCGTCCACCTGGACCAATCACCTTCCACACCGGAATGGCCCGCTTCCAAATCCTCGCAAATGGCCCGACAAACGTGTAGATGCACTAGTGCTTTCGCAGGGACGACAGAGTGATTGTGGCGCGAGCGCGACACGCAAACCCGTCACCTCAACACAACCCACGCCGGCGCGTGATCGCTGGCGCCGTCCTCGCCGCGGATGGCGCGGTCGACGCCGGCTTTCACGAGGCGCGGCGTCACTGCGGGGCTGAGAAGGAGATGATCGAGCCGCAGGCCTGCATCGCGTGGCCAGCGCTGGCGCTTGTAGTCCCAGAAGGTGAACATCGGCGCGTCCGGATGCAGGGCGCGGATCGCATCGCACCAGCCCTGATCGACCAGCGCCTTGAAGGCGGCGCGGCTCTTCGGCTGGATCAGCGCATCCTTGTCCCAGGACCGCGTTGGGTAGATGTCGAACGGCGTCGGCGCGACATTGTAGTCGCCGGCGAGCACCACCGGGACGTCCTGCTTGAGCAGCTTGGCGGCATGGGCGCGCAGCCGCTTGAACCAGGCGAGCTTGTAATCGAATTTCGGCCCGGGCTGCGGATTGCCGTTCGGCAGATAGAGGCTGGTGACGACGATGCCGCGCACCGCGGCCTCGATGTAGCGCGCTTCGTGATCGCCGGCATCGCCGGGCAGGGCGGTGCGGATCAGCACCGGCTCGGCCTTGCGCGCGAGGATGGCGACACCGTTCCAGGTCTTCTGTCCCTGCCACACCGCGCCGTAGCCGGCCTGCTCGATCGCGGCCGCGGGAAACTCGGCGTCGCTGGCCTTCAGCTCCTGCAGACTGACGACGTCAGGCTTGGCGGTCTTGAGCCAGCGCAACAGGTTGAGCAGGCGGCGATTGACGTTGTTGATGTTGAAGGTCGCGATCTTCATGCGCACTGGCAATCGCGAACCTTGATCATGTCAGGTGGACGTCGCTGTTGGCTCGGCGGCCGGCAGTGGCGGCGGCGCAGCGGGCGCTGCTGTTGGCAAGGCTGGCGGCGCTGCGGGCGTGGCAGCCGGCTCGCTCGTCTCGGCGACCGCGTCGCTTCTCGCGGCGACGGCATCGCCGCCCTTGTAGATGCGCACGAAGCGGCGGCCGAGGCTGGTCAGCACCTCGTAGCCGATGGTGCCGAAATGATGCGCGACCTCGTCGACCGTGATGCCTTCGCCGATCAGCGTTACCATGTGGCCGCGCCGCACGGCATTCTTGTCGAGGTCGGTGACATCGACCGCGATCAGGTCCATCGAGACGCGGCCGGCGATCGGGCAGCGCTTGCCGGCGACCACGACCTCGGCGCCGCGGGTGCCGTCATTGGCGCTGGCGGCGCGGAAATAGCCGTCGGCATAGCCGGCGGCGACGATCGCAAGCCGGGTCGGCCGGCGCGCGGTCCAGGTGCCGCCATAGCCGACGGTCTCGCCGCGATCGATATTGCGGATCTGCACGATGCGCGCCTTGAGATCGACCACCTGCTGCATCGGGTTGTCGGCCTCCGGCGTCGGATTGACGCCATAGAGCGCGCAGCCCGGCCGCACCATCTCGAACTGGAATTGCGCGCCGAGAAACACGCCGGAAGAATTCGCCAGCGAGGCCGGCACGCCGGTGAACAGGCTCGCGATCTCGCGGAAGCTCGCAAGCTGCTTGGCGTTGGCGGGATTGTTGAGCAATTCGGCGGAGGCGAGGTGGCTCATGACCAGCGTGATGCCGTGATCGCCGGCATTGATACGCGGGATGATGCCCTGTGCCTCGCTGACCGTGAGCCCCAGCCGGTTCATGCCGGTGTCGATATGGATGCCGGCGCCGCCGGACCAGCCGGAGCGGCGGCAGAACACGTCCCATTCGGCGAGCTCGTTGAGATCGCCGATCACCGGCTTGCAGTCGATCCTGGCGTAGGCGTCGCCGGTGTTCTGGAAAAAACCGCCGAGCGAATACACCGTCGCCTCGGGAGCGGCCGCGCGCACCGCGGCGGCCTCCTCGACGCTGGCGACGAAGAAGGTCTTGCAGCCGGCCTTGGCCAGCGCCCGCGCAACCTGCTCGGCGCCGCAGCCATAGGCGTTGGCCTTGACCACGGCGGCGCATTCGGCCGGCACCGCGGTCTTCTCGAGCTTGCGCCAGTTGGCGATGATGGCGTCGAGGTCGATGGTGAGGATACCGCTGGCGGTCGGGTGGGCCGCCAGCAAACTGGCCTCGGATGTCAGCTGCGATTTCGCGTCAGTCACGATGTTCATGGCTCAGTTGTACGCGGGTGCCCTGCGTCGTTCAACCGAGTCCGGATCTCAGTGGCCGTGATCCGGAACCTGACCGTCGGGTGCGAGGTCGCCGAAGCGCGTGACGCTGGCCTCGAAGTGCAGATCGACCGTGCCGGTCGGGCCGTGTCGCTGCTTGCCGATGATGACTTCGGCCTTGCCGTGGGCAAGGTCCATGTCCATCTGCCACTTCTCATATTCCGGCGTGCCCGCGCGCGGCTCCTTGTTGGCGAGGTAGTATTCCTCGCGATAGACGAAGATCACGACGTCGGCGTCCTGCTCGATCGAGCCGGATTCACGCAGGTCGGACAGCTGCGGCCGCTTGTCGTCGCGGTTTTCGACCTGACGCGACAGCTGCGACAGCGCGATGATCGGAACGTTCAGTTCCTTGGCAAGTGCCTTCAGGTTGGTGGTGATCTCGGTGATTTCCTGCACGCGGTTGTCGTTGCCGCGTTTGCCCGAGCCCTGCAGCAGCTGGATATAGTCGATCACGATCAGGTCGAGGCCCTTCTGGCGCTTGAGCCGTCGCGCCCGCGCGGTGAGCTGCGAGATCGAGAGGCCGCCGGTTTCGTCGACGTAGAACGGCAGCGATTGCAGCTCGATCGAACAGTCGCGGATCTTCTCGAAATCGAGCTCGGAGATGCCGCCGCGACGGATCGAGCTCGAGGGAATGCCGGTGCGCTCGGCGAGAATACGGGTGGCGAGCTGTTCGCCGCTCATTTCGCAGGAGAAGAAGCCGACACAGCCGCCATTGACTGCCTTGGTGGTGCCGTCCGCCTGGACTTCGGGCACATAGGCTTTGGCGATGTTGTAGGCGATGTTGGTGGCGAGCGATGTCTTGCCCATGCCGGGACGGCCGGCGAGGATGATGAGGTCGGACGGCTGCAGGCCGCCCATCTTGGCGTCGAGGTCGCGCAGACCGGTCGAAATGCCCGACAGCTTGCCGTCGCGCTGGAACGCCTTCGCCGCCATGTCGACGGCGATCGTCAGTGCCTGCGCGAAGCGCTGGAAGCCGCCGTCATAGCGGCCGGTTTCAGCAAGGCCGTAGAGCTGCCGCTCGGCATCCTCGATCTGGGCGCGCGGCGCGAAGTCGACCGGCGCGTCATAGGCGACGTTGACGATGTCCTCGCCGATCTGGATCAGGTTGCGGCGCAGGCTGAGATCGTAAACGGTGCGTCCGTAGTCCTGCGCGTTGATGATGGTGGTCGCTTCGGCGGCAAGCCGGGCGAGGTACTGGCCGACCGTCATGCCGCCGATGTCGAGCTCGGCCGGCAGGAACGTCTTCAGGGTCACGGGGTTCGCGACCTTGCCCATCCGGATCAGGCTTCCGGCGGTCTCATAGATTTGCTGATGGATGGTTTCGAAGAAGTGCTTCGGCTCCAGGAAATCGGAGACCCGGTAGAAGGCGTCGTTATTGACCAGGATCGCGCCCAGCAGGCCCTGTTCCGCTTCGATGTTGTGCGGCGCACTTCGGTAGGCCGGGGATGCGGCGTCGGGCGCGAGCTTGTGGACGTTCGAATCAATCAAGGCCATGGACGAGCTTATTCTTCTGATTTCGTCGTTACTGAGATTTTCGGCTGCGGGGCGGCGATGAAGCGCCAGCCCGGCACGAAGCGAAAGGACGGATGTTTCTTATGCACGATTCACACAACGCGAGGTGTGAATCCGAAACAGCCGGATGCATTCCGCTTGACTGGGGTTTTGTCCGAAACCGGGCGGGAGCCGGCCGATCAGCACGGTCGTTGGCAAAAATTGGACGCCGCCTGAACCTTTTGCCAGGCGAGCGGACCCATGGAGAGGCGAGGCGGCTGTTGGCGTCGATTTCTCAGACCAGGATGAGGAAGGCCAGCGCGATCAAGGCGGCCACCACGCCAGTGGCGATCAGGGCGTAGTCAGTCGCGATATCGCGCTGCGGGTCCAACATCGTCTGGTGTGTTTCTCGGGTCATTCCGGACCACTACGACAGTCCCGGACAGACCTCTGTGAAGCAGATCACATGCGCCGCACTTTTTTTGCGGCAGGTTCGCGGGAACGACCCGGCGGATTCCAGGTTGTCTACGCTCAGGCAAGATACGGCGGCGATGGCTCGAGAGTTTCAGACAGCGCGATCAAGGCTTGGCCGGGCAGATGGCATGGATCGCCGCTGGCTGGCGGCGCTTGTCGATGCCATGGAGCAGGCGGCGCGTCCCGAGGTCCGCAATGTTCCCTGCGATGCCAGCTTGATTTCGGCCGCCGCGGCCCATCTGGCGCGTCCGGCGCCGACCTTTGGCCATTGCGGGTCGGCCTATAGCCTGCGCAACTAGCAGCACCCGTTCCTTCAGACCTATTCGCCGGCGAGTTGCAGCCGGGGCTTGGCCGCGCCGGCCTCCTTCAGCCGCAGGCGGGCTTCTTCGCCGCCGATATAGTCGCGGGTTATCGGGACGATGCCCTGGCGCTTGGTGAGCTGGAGCTGGAAGTTCATCATGTTCTGCACGCGGAACGACATCTCCGACGCAGCCAGGTAGAATTCCCACATCCGGGCAAAGGTCTCGTCGTAGAGCCGCACGGCCTCCTCGCGCCGCGCCATGAAGCGCTCGCGCCATGCCTTCAGCGTCTCGGCATAGTGCAGGCGGAGAATCTCCATGTCGCAGATCAGCAATCCGGCCTTCTCGATCGCCGGCATGACCTCGGACAGCGCCGGAATGTAGCCGCCGGGGAAGATGTATTTCCGGATCCAGGGGCTGGTGACGTCGGGGCCGGTCGAGCGGCCGATCGAGTGCAGCACCATGACACCGTCGTCGCTCAGCAGTTCGGCGCAGCGCGCGAAGAAGGTTTCATAGTAGGCGACCCCGACATGCTCGAACATGCCGACCGAGACGATGCGGTCGAACGGCCCGGGGATGTCGCGATAGTCCTGCAGCAGGAAGCGCGCCGATTGCGCCAGGTTCCGCTCCGCCGCCCGGGCGTTGGAAATTTGCAGCTGCTCGGTCGACAGCGTGACGCCGGTGACGTCGGCGCCGCTCATCTCGGCGAGATAGAGCCCAAGGCCGCCCCAGCCGGAACCGATATCGAGGATGCGGTGCCCGGGCTTGATCAGGAGTTTTGCGGCGAGGTGACGCTTCTTGGCGAGCTGGGCATCGTCCAGCGTCGCGTCCGGCGTCTCGAAATAGGCGCAGCTGTATTGCTTGTCCGCGTCGAGGAAGAGGGAATAGAGGCGGCCGTCGAGATCGTAATGACGGGCGACATTGCTTCTGGATCGGCCGCGCACATTGATCTGCTGGGCGCGGCGTCCGAGGAAGCGTACCCAGGCCTGCAGCCTGGCAAAGTTCGGCAGCATGGCTGCCTGACCCATCAGGACCGCCAGCACGTCGGCGACGGTGCCTTGCTCCACCACGAACGTGCCGTCCATGAAGGCTTCGCCGAGATAAAGTTCGGGATCGACTAGGATGCGGAGTTCCGCCCCTCGCGTCATGAAGCGCACGGCGACCGGTACACCCGTGCCATCACCGCAGATGAACTGAGCGCCGCTCGCGGTCGTGAACGTGATCGAACCGCGGCGGATGAAGCGCCCCAAGAAATATCGCAACAATCGGTCCATCGAAACACCAACGGAACGGCAAGCTGCACACCGACACCACTGGAGTTGATCACTCCAATGTGTCCCCAACCTCAAGATAGGCAGGGAATTAGATCGCGCTATAGCGTTGTGGTCAAAGCCGATATTCCAAAATGTGACAATTGCGTGGATGCGTCATGGGCGCGCTTCCATTCGCGCGATAATCGGCTAAAAGGTGACCGCCGCGGCCGATCCATCAGGCGCTGGCGGCGATTTTTCCGGAATCTGGAGACTTAAGGAATGTTGAGCCGAGCCCTCAGTCTGGCGACGGTGGCGCTTCTGATTGGCTGCCTGTCAGCCGTATCGGCGCAGGCGCAAAACCTCGAGGCCGGCAAGAGCCCCTCCCAGATCTTCGCAAGCACCTGCACAGCTTGCCACAAGAGCCCGCGCGGCCTGCTGAAGTCGGTGCCGGCCGGTTCGCTGCCGGGCTTCCTGCGCCAGCACTATACGACGTCCAGCGACATGGCCGGCGTGCTTGCGTCCTATCTGATTTCGAATGGTGCCAACGACCCGCGCTACCAGGCCAAGGATCAGCCCAAGGGGGCTAAGGGCGGTAGGGAAGGCAGGCAGGAGGCGAACCAGTCCCCGGAGCAGCCGTCCGAGCGTCCGGCCCGCCGACGGCACCAGGATGCCGCGCCGCAGGAAGGGGCCAAACTCGATGGCGATGGCTTGAATCCCGAAGGACGTCCAGCTCACCGCGGCAAGCGGATGGCCCGCCCGAGCGAGGCGCCGGAGGGCGCGAAGCCGGACGACGGCCAGACGCCGCAGGCCTTGGGCGAGGGCAAGCCGTCGCGTCAGAAGCACGGCCGTCGCGGTAAGCCCGTCGAGGAGCCGAAGGCCGAGGAGGCGCCCAAGGGCGCGGCGACCAGCGACGAGCCCAAGACAGACCCCAAGACATCCACCCGGCATGATGACAAGGGTGAAGCCGAGAAGCCGGCGAAGCCTGCCGCCGAGCCCGACACGGCAAAGGTCGACGCGCCCAAGAGCAATGGCGGCGGCGAGCCGGCTGCCGTGCGATCCGATCCGGTTCCGCAGGTCACACCGGCGCCTGCCGCGGCTGCGCCTGCGGCGTCCGAGCCGGGAGCAGCCGCATCTCCCGCTCCGGCGCCAACCGCGCCGCCGGTGACTGCGACGGCGCCGCCGCCGCCACCGCCCACGACGCCAGGCTCCGGCCCGCCGGAAGCTCCGACCTCGAAGTAATCGCCAACGCCGGGCCGCAAGGTCCGGCGTATTTGTTTGACCATCATTAGAGTAGTGCTCTAGAGTGTTAATCTAGTCAGGAGGACGACTTGAGCACGGCGCGCGAAGATCTGCTGGCAGCGGGACTGGCGGTGTTCGACCGCGACGGATTTGAGGGCGCGACGGTGGCCGAGATTCGCTCCCGCGCCCGCGCGTCCAACGGCAGCTTCTTCCACTTCTTCACCTCGAAGAAGGCGCTCGCCGGCACCCTGTTCCTGGAAATCCTGCAGGCCTATCACGCCGCCATCATCAGCTCGGTCGACGCCAGCTGCGGGGCGGGCGAGGGCGTTGAGCGGCTGATCCACGCCCATCTCGATTGGGTCGTGAGCAACCGGCGCGAGGCGCGCTTCCTGTTCGAGATTTCGCGCAGCGAGTGGGGCGAGGAGGTGCGCGGCGCGCAGCGCAGCGAGAATTCGCGGCTCACCGACGGCATCGAGCGCTGGCGTGCGCCGCTGCTCGCGCGCGGCGAATTGCTGCCGATGAGCGCCGTGCTGTTCTTCAGCCAGATCATCGGACCGGCACAGATCTTCTGCCGCGCGTGGCTGTCGGGCCGCCACACCGGCGATCCGCGCGAACAGGTCGAGACGCTGATCGCCTGCGCGATCCGCGCGGTGGTGGCGCCGGGTGCGCCAGAACGAACAGGAGAGACTTCATGAGCGAGACCGATCCGGACTTTGCACCGATCGCGACGCGAATTCGCGACAATGTCGGCCGGCAGGGCTTCATGGGTCTTGTCGGTGCCGAGGTAGCCGAGCTGTCGCGCGGCACCTGCACGCTCGCGGTCGACCGCCGGCCGGAGCTGTTGCAACAGCATGGCCTGTTTCACGGCGGAGTGACGGCGTTTCTGGTCGACAACGCCACCACGATCGCAGCGGCGACGTCGCGCGGCCAGCCGGCGCTGACGGCGGAATACAAGCTGAACCTGCTGTCGCCGGCCTCGGGCGATCGTCTGATCTGCCGGGCGCGCGTGATCAAGCCGGGACGTCAGGTCGCCGTCGTTGCAGCCGACGTGTTCTGCGTCATCGACGGCAAGGAGAAGCACACCGCGACCGCATTGGCGTCGATCGCCATGCTCGACGACAAGGCGGCGGCACGAATCCAAAGCCCGGCCTGATCGAGGCCGGGCTTCGTAGCGTTTAGTCGGTTGGACGATGGAGAGAAGCTTACTTCTCTTCGGCGGCCGGAGCCGGCGCGGCTTCCTCGTCGTGCTGGGCTTCCGGATCGAAGAATTCGCCGGCGGCGGCGAGCGCCTCGGCGGCGGCGTCCTGGTCTTCCTGGCGGGTCGAGATGTCCTCGCCGCGCTTGATCCGCTCGGCCTCTTCGGCGGAGCGGGCGACCGTCACGGTGACGCTGGTCTCGACCTCGGGGTGGACGGCGATCGTCACCTTCTGCGCGCCGATCACCTTGATCGGCGAGTCGAGCCAGACCTGCGGGCGCGACACCGTCACGCCGTCGGCAGCCAGCGCGGCGACGATGTCGCGCACCGTCACCGAGCCGAACAGCTGGCCGGATTCGGAGGCCTGGCGGATGATGACAATGTCGCGGCCGTCGATCTTCTCGGCGACCTTGGCGGCTTCGCCCTTGGCCTGGATGTTGTTGGCCTCGAGCTCGGCCTTCATGCCGTCATACTTGGCGCGGTTCGCCTCGGTGGCGCGCAGCGCCTTGCCGCGCTTCAGCAAGAAGTTGCGGGCGAACCCGTCCTTGACGCGCACGACTTCGCCCATTTGGCCAAGCTTGGCAACGCGTTCGAGCAGAATGACTTCCATTTTCGTTCTCCTTTAGCTGCAAAGTACGGGTTTAAGTGGTTGGATCGAATCTCAAGCCGCCGGCAAAGGCGGCGGTCTGGTTTGCAGATAGCGCTGGCGCAGCCCGAACACGGCGTCGGCGATGCCGAGCGCGAACATCGCCACGATCGGCCAGCCGAACATGACGACGACCGCATAGATGCCACTGAGCCAGAAGCCGCGATTGGTGAGCGACAGCGTCAAGGTGTGCAGAACGGCGAAGCCGACGAGCGCATAGGCGATTACGAGTGCCGCGGTGACGATCTGCGCCAGCAGCGCAAGCATGCCGCCGATGAAGCTGACGGCGACCGCCGCCAGCAGCGCGACCAACGTCACGGCGGGAAGCGCCGTGGTGCGGAAATCCGGCCACGGCCGATTCAACCGCCCGGAGGTTTGCGTGATCTTGCCGGCGAGCCAAAGGTTCAGCGTCAGCGTCACCATGGCGATGACCGTCGCCGCGAGCGGCGCGAAGATCACCAACGCGTCGACCAGCCGTTCGATGTCACCGCTGGGCTGCGCTTCGCCGGCGCTGAGCATCTTGAGCAGGCCGCGCCGCAGCGTGCCGGTGATCGTGTCGGTATCGGTGCCGAGCGTGAGCAGCGCGGCGGTCGTGGTAACGATGGCGAAGGCTGCAATCCAGAGCAGGATGCGGCCGACGGGGTACCATTCAATCGCAGGCGGCTGCTGCTTGGCGCTGTCGCCGGCTGCGCCCGCGATCGGCCGTCCGAGCAGGGCGAGGTGGCCGAGCCACCAGCCGGGTACGGCGACCATCATGGCAAACGCGATGCTGTACGGAAGGCCGAAGATCGTGCCGAGCACGGATGCCGCACCCACTCCACCAATAGCGGCGGTGAGGGGACCCCAGCCGAGCGCCGCCACCATGATCGGCAGCGATGCGAGATAGAACAGCAATATCGAGATCAGCGCGCCCGAACTGATCGAGGCGAACATCAGCGCCGACGCGGCGCCGGCGGCAAGTGCAACAATGAGTATCCCGATCATTAGCTGTCCCGCCCCCTTTGAGCGGTTAGGGGTCCTGCTTCGAGAACCCCAACCATCGGCGACCGGACGACCCGGAAGCCTTATGAGAATGAGCGGCCGGCGACGTATGCCGCCGGCCGGAAACGATTACCTGATCACGTAAGGCAGCAAGCCGAGGAAGCGCGCGCGCTTGATGGCGCGGGCGAGCTCACGCTGCTTCTTGGCGGACACGGCCGTGATGCGGCTCGGCACGATCTTGCCGCGCTCGGAGACGTAACGCATCAGCAGCTTGGAATCCTTGTAGTCGATCTTCGGCGCATTCGCGCCCGTGAACGGGCAGGACTTGCGCCGGCGGAAAAACGGACGGCGGGCACCAGCATCAGCCATGATTCATTACTCCTCGGTCGCAGCTTCTTCTTCACGCGGACGGCGCGGGCCCCGGTCGCCACGGAAACCACCCTCGCGGTCGCCACGGAAGCCGCCTTCGCGGTCGCCACGGAAGCCACCACCACGGTCATCGCGCTCGCGATCGCGGTCGGCCTTGCGCATCATAGCGGACGGGCCTTCCTCGTGCTCTTCGACGCGCACGGTGAGGTAACGGATGACGTCTTCGTTGATCCGCTCCTGACGCTCGATCTCGGTGACGACAGCCGACGGCGCGTCGATGTTCATCAGCACGAAATGCGCCTTGCGGTTCTTGTTCATGCGGTAGGTGAGGGAGCGCACGCCCCAGCTCTCGGTCTTGGTGACCTTGCCGCCGCCCTGTTCGACAATGCCCGTCATCTGGGCCGTCAGTTCATCCACCTGCTGGGTGCTCGCATCCTGACGCGCGAGAAAAACATGCTCGTAAAGAGGCATGGTTGTCCTTTCCTGTGTTGGCGCGGTTTCCGGCGACAAGCCCTTCGAGACCTTCGGAAAGGACTCGAGCTGCTCAGAAGGCGGGAGCACGGGACGACGGGCCGACTGGCCCTGCCACATCAAAATCAACGGGTGAATTTGCTGAGACCGTCCGTTCAGCTCCCGGCCGGAGCCCACGAATGGCGCGCTTATACGGATTTTGGCCGCGAAAGCAAGGGTTCTCGGCCTCCGGATGTGCGAGGTGTCGTGGCCCTCCAGGCCGTTTGACGCAACCTCGGGTGATTTCCCGTTGATTTCTTTGTTTGTATATCATACAAACATCTTTGGGAGGACGAGATATGGGTTCGGAGACCGCCAGCGGCATGTCTGCGCCCGATCCGAAGCATGCGGTCCGCGCGACGCGATCGGCGGGGCGCAAGATGCGCTCGTTGCTGCTCGATGCCGCCAGCCGCCTGTTCAAGGAACGCGGGCTCTCGGGCACATCGATCTCCGATATCGCCGCGGCCGCGGACGCCTTTCCGAGCCAGATCACCTATTACTTCCGCACCAAGGAAGCGCTGTTCGTCGAAGCGGCCAGCCGCGACATGCTCTATCTCGCGCGCGCGACCGAGCAGGCCGCCCTGAATGCCTACACCCCGCGCGACTACACCCACGCTTTGGCCGAGACCGTGACCGCGACCGACACGGTCGCTTTCTTCGCGGAGGCCTTGACCCTCACGCGGCGCCGGCAGGACCTCGCGCCCCTTGTCGAGCGCACCATCGAACGTCTGCACAGCGAGGGCGCGCGCGCCTATGCGGGCCAGGTCGAGCGGCACGGCTGGCGCTCGCTGCGCGCGCCCGAGGAGAGCTCGCGGCGGTTCTGGGCGATCGCGATCGGTGTAATCGTCGAAGGTTTCGCGATGGGCCGCGCTGCCGACGAGATGTGCCGCGAATTGCTGCGCGCGCTCGGCGAGCAGGCGACATCAACTTCGACGTCGGCCAATGACGGGACGCGGCTGCGCCTGGTCGGCGATCACAACACTTCATCCTCAACGGACGGGGAGACAAGCACATGACCGCGCTTCGCATGCGAGCCCGCGATTTCCTCACCGAGGACGAATTGGTTGCGGTGCGCGAGCGCACGACGTGGAAGGGCGCAGCCCTGATCGTGCATGCCTGGGCGCTGATCCTGGGCGCGATCGCGCTGGTCGCGTGGTGGCCCAATCCGCTGACCTATCTGCTCGCCGTTGCGATCATCGGCTCGCGCCAGCTCGGGCTTGCGATCCTGATGCATGACGGGGCGCACGGCTGTCTGTCGGCGGACGAGAGGACCAATCTGACGCTGAGCCAGTGGTTCTGCGCCTATCCGATCTTCGCGGAGACCCGCGGCTATCGCCGCTATCATCTGCAGCATCATGCGCGGACGCAGCAGGAGGATGATCCCGATCTCGTGCTGTCAGCGCCGTTTCCGATCACGAAGCTGAGCTACCGCCGAAAGTTCTTCCGCGACATCACCGGGCAGACCGGCTACCAGCAGCGCAAGGCGCAATTGCTCAATGCGATCGGGCCGAAGGAGTGGCCGTTGTCGCGGCGCGCCGCCAACTTCTGGAAGAAGCTCGGGCCGCAATGCGTCACCAACGCGCTGCTGTTCGCGGGCCTTGCCGCCGCCGGCGTGTGGTGGGCCTATCCGCTGTTGTGGCTGGTGCCGCTGCTGACCTGGATGATGGTGATCACGCGCATCCGCAACATCGCCGAACACGCCGTCGTGCCTGACAGCTCCGATCCCCTGCGCAACACCCGCACCACGCGGGCCAATGTCCTCGAGCGTCTCTTCATCGCGCCGTATTATGTGAACTATCACCTCGAACATCATTTGCTGTTCTACGTGCCCTGCTACAACCTGCCGCGCGTCCACCGCATCCTGAGCGAAAGCCGTTATGCGGATCGGATGGAGGTGCAGCCGGGCTACGCCGCCGTGCTGCGGCTGGCGACCGCCAGGCCCGCCAACGAGGATCGTCCGGGCCAGCTGGTCAACAGCGCACGCCGGGCGAGGGCCGGCGCCGAGGTTAACGCCGACCAGAATGCCGGCGGGTTCTAGTGTGCTGAATGCGAAGTTCGTGCGATTTCGCGGCAGCTACTTTCGCGAACTTCGCATTCATAAAGCACACTAGAATCATAAGTTTGCTAGTGTCCTTATCGAATCCGAAGTTCGCTCCGAAGGTGCGGCAAATGATGCGAACTTCGGATTCGGGACACTAGCCCGGAGCAGGGACCGGCATCCCCAGGGTTCCTCTGGCGCGGCTTGACAGCACCGCCTCCGTCAGTGTCTTACGGCCCGGTCCGGGGCCGGTTGCAAGGGCTGGGCTGCCAAGCCTGGGCTGCCAAGGCTTGGTTGCAAGGGATTGGCCCGGACCCGCTGTGGCGCGTTTTGCGCGACACGGATACCGTTTTCCCCTGCGGCAGGCGTAAAGCGCCTGCGCGGAGATCACGCTCAACAAGGTAGGGATCGCCGATGACGGCAGCATTTACGTTTCCCGGGCAGGGCTCGCAGGCGGTTGGCATGGGCAAGGCCCTGGCCGACGCCTTTCCGGCGGCCAAGGCGGTGTTCGACGAGGTCGATTCCGCGCTGGGCGAGAAGCTGACCGCGATCATCTGGGATGGTCCCGGCGAGACATTGCAGCTCACCGAAAATGCCCAGCCCGCCCTGATGGCGGTGTCGATCGCCACATTGCGCGTGCTCGAGAGCGAAGCCGGCTTTTCGGTCGGCCGCAACGCGGCCTTTGTTGCCGGGCACTCGCTCGGCGAGTATTCGGCGCTGGCCGCCGCCGGAAGCCTCTCCGTCAGCGACACCGCGCGGCTGCTCCGCACCCGCGGGCTTGCGATGCAGAAGGCGGTGCCGGTCGGCGCCGGCGCGATGGCCGCACTGCTCGGTCTCGATTACGAAACCGCCGTGGCGGTCGCCAACGAGGCGGCGCAGGGACAAGTCTGCCAGGCCGCCAACGACAATGGCGGCGGCCAGGTGGTGGTCTCCGGTGACAAGGCCGCCGTCGATCGCGCGGTCGAAATCGCCAAGACCAAGGGCGCCAAGCGCGCCATGCTGCTGCCGGTGTCTGCGCCGTTCCATTGCAAGCTGATGCAGCCGGCGGCCGATGCGATGGCAGAGGCGCTGTCGGGGGTGACCATCAAGGCGCCCGCGGCGCCGCTGGTCTCCAACGTGCTGGCCTCCGCCATCACCGATCCCGACGAGATCCGCCGCCGCCTGATCGAGCAGGTCACGGGCACCGTGCGCTGGCGCGAGTCGGTTGCCTATATGGCAGGGCAGGGCGTGACGCGGTTCTTCGAGATCGGCGCCGGCAAGGTGCTGAGCGGCCTCGTCAAGCGCATTGCCGACGGCGCGGTCGGCGTGTCCGTCGGCGGTCCGAACGATATCGCTGCGGCCAAGGACGCGCTCGCGGCTTCGGCTTGAAGCAGCCGGAAGGAGAATTCGATGTTTGATCTGACTGGCAAGACGGCGCTCGTCACGGGCGCAACCGGCGGCATCGGCGGCGCGATCGCGCAGGCGCTGCATGCGCAGGGCGCGACGGTAGCGATCTCGGGGACGCGGCGCGAGGTGCTGGACGGCTTCGCGGCCAAGCTCGGCGAGCGCGTGCACGTCCTGCCGTGCAATCTCTCCAGCAAGGATGATGTCGAGGCGCTGGTGCCGGCAGCGGAAGCTGCGATGGGGCAGGTCGACGTCCTGATCGCCAACGCCGGCATCACCCGCGACAACCTGTTCGTGCAGCTGCGCGACGAGGATTGGGACGACGTGATCGCTGTCAACCTGACCGCGACGTTCCGCCTGGCGCGCGCGGCGACCAAGCTGATGATGCGCAAGCGCTTCGGCCGCATCATCGCGATCACCTCGATCGTCGGCGTCACCGGCAATCCGGGGCAGGGCAACTACACCGCGTCGAAGGCCGGCATCATCGGCCTGATCAAGACGCTGGGCGCCGAATACGCCAAGCGCGGCGTGACCGCCAATTGCATCGCGCCGGGTTTCATCAAGACGCCGATGACCGATGCGCTCAACGACAAGCAGCGCGAAACCATCCTGGCGAAGGTTCCTGCGGCGCGGCTCGGAACGCCCGAGGACATCGCGGCCGCGGCGGTCTATCTGGCCTCGAACGAGGCCGCCTACGTCACCGGACAGACGATCCACGTCAACGGCGGGATGGCTATGATTTGAGCTACTGGCCGCCTCTCGCAATGCGGCGAAAAGCCGTTTTCGGGAGCCGGTTCAGGCGTGTAGTCAAGGCTTTGGAAGTATGGTAGCTGAAGCCCCCGTGGATGGGCGAAGAACGCCATTGCAGGATTTTGAAACCCTGTATATTGGCGGGGCGACGCCTGCCGTTCGCCGGGGCTTTAATCGGCTACGACCGGGCCGAATCAAGACTATGCGCGACTGAGTAATCGAGACGACCACGATGGCTCGTATCGTCTTGGGGTCGGGTCCAATGGAACAACGAGGTTGAACGATGAGTGAGATTGGCGAGCGGGTTAAGAAGATTGTGGTCGAGCACCTTGGTGTCGAACCCGAGAAGGTGGTCGATAGCGCGAGCTTCATCGATGACCTCGGCGCCGACAGCCTCGACACCGTCGAGCTCGTGATGGCATTCGAAGAAGAATTCGGTTGCGAGATTCCCGACGACGCGGCGGAGACGATTCTGACCGTTGGCGACGCGACCAAGTTTCTCGAGAAGAACGCGAAGAGCTGACGCCGATCGCGAAGTTGACGGGGCCGGACGGACCGTGATCGAGCGGTCCCCCGGCTTCTTATTATCAGCCGCGCATTGCTGGCCGGAGAGGTGGAAATGAGACGAGTTGTCGTCACGGGGCTGGGCATGCTTACACCGCTCGGCTGCGGCGTTGACGCAACTTGGGCGCGCATCCTCGCCGGAGACAGCGGCGGCAAGAAGATCGACACGTTCGACGTGTCCGACCTGCCGAGCCAGGTCGCCTGCTACATTCCGCGTGGCGACGGCACTGGCGGCACCTTCAATCCCGATCAGTGGATGGAGCCGAAAGACCAGCGCAAGGTCGACGACTTCATCGTCTATGCGATGTGCGCGGCCAAGCAGGCGCTGGACGATGCCGACTGGCATCCGAAGTCGGACGAGGACCAGTTCGCCACCGGCACGATGATCGGCTCCGGCATCGGCGGCCTCACCGGCATTGCCGAGACTGCGGTGCTGCTGAAGGAGCGCGGACCGCGCAGGGTCTCTCCGTTCTTCATTCCGGGCCGCCTGATCAATCTGGCCTCCGGCTATGTCTCGATCGAGCACGGCCTGAAGGGGCCCAATCATGCGGTGGTCACGGCGTGCTCGACCGGCGCGCATGCGGTCGGCGACGCGGCGCGGCTGATCGCGCTCGGCGACGCCGAGGTGATGGTCGCCGGCGGCGCCGAATCGCCGATCTCGCGCATCGGCATCGCCGGCTTCTGCGCGGCGCGTGCGCTGTCCACCGGCTTCAACGAGACCCCGGAAAAGGCATCGCGGCCGTACGACAAGGATCGCGACGGCTTCGTGATGGGCGAGGGCGCCGGCGTCCTCGTGCTCGAGGAATACGAGCACGCGAAGCGCCGCGGCGCGAAGATCTATGCCGAGGTGACCGGCTATGGCCTGTCGGGCGATGCCTTCCACATCACCTCGCCGCCGCCGGACGGCAATGGCGGCTTCCGCAGCATGACCATGGCGCTGAAGCGCGCCGGCCTCGCGGCATCCGACCTCGACTACATCAATGCGCACGGCACCTCGACCCAGGTCGGCGACGAGATCGAGCTCGGCGCGGTCGAGCGTCTGCTCGGCAATGCGGCCTCGAAGGTTTCGATGTCGTCGACCAAGTCCGCGACCGGACATCTGCTCGGTGCGGCCGGTGCGATCGAGGCGATCTTCGCGATCCTGGCGATTCGCGATAACGTGGTGCCGCCGACCATCAATCTCGACAATCCGTCGGTGCAAACGGCGATCGATCTTGTGCCGCATACGTCGCGCAAGCGTGACGTCAATGTGGCGCTGTCCAATTCCTTCGGTTTCGGTGGCACCAACGCTTCCGTGATCGTGCAGCGCGTGACCAATTAGTAGGTCGTTAGAACTAGTCCACCGTTTTGCCGTATTCCGCGGTGACTCCTAATAGCGGGCGTATGCTATTGGCAGGGCAGGGGTTTGCCCGGCCACGATTCAACCGGCAGGATATTGGTTTGCATCGATGAGTGAGAGGCCGCCCATTTCACCGAGGAGTCCACGCGCCGCGCTGGAGCCCGAACAGCTTCCGCCGCCGCCCAAGCGCTCGGATCGCGCCCGCAATCCCTTCGTGATCGTCGGCAATGCCATCTTCACCATCCTGATCATCCTGATGATCGGCGCCGGCGCGACGTATTACTACGGCAAGCAGGCGCTGGAATCGCCGGGACCGCTGCAGGAAGACAAGATCGTCAACATCCCGGCGCGCGCCGGCAAGCGTGACATTGCCGACGTGCTCTCGCGTGAGGGCGTGATCAACGTCAATCCGTGGGTCTTCATCGGTGGCGTGTTCGCGCTGAAGGCAAGCTCCGATCTCAAGCCAGGCGAATATTCGTTCCAGAAGAACGCCAGCCTGCGCGACGTCATCGCCACCATCGTCGACGGCAAGGTGGTGCAGCACGCCATCACGATACCGGAAGGCCTGACTTCCGAGCAGATCGTGACGCGGCTCTCCGACAACGACATCTTCACCGGCTCGGTGCGCGAGATCCCGCGCGAGGGCACGCTGCTGCCGGAGACCTACAAATTCCCGCGCGGCACCACGCGCGACCAGGTGATCCAGCGCCTGCAGCAGGCGCAGAAGCGCGTGCTCGCCGAAATCTGGGAACGCCGCAACACCGACACGCCGCTGAAATCGCCGGACCAGCTGGTCACGCTGGCCTCGATCGTCGAGAAGGAAACCGGCCGCGCCGACGAGCGCAGCCGCGTCGCCGCCGTGTTCGTGAACCGCCTGCGCCAGCGGATGAAGCTGCAGTCCGATCCGACCATCATCTACGGACTGGTGGGCGGCAAGGGAACGCTGGGCCGTCCGATCAAGCGCAGCGAAATCACGCAGCCGTCGCCCTACAACACTTATGTGATCGACGGCCTGCCGCCCGGACCGATCGCCAATCCCGGCCGCGCCTCGCTGGAGGCGACCGCCAATCCGGCGCGCACCCGCGACCTGTTCTTCGTCGCTGACGGAACCGGCGGCCACGCCTTCACCGAAACCTACGACCAGCACGCGAAGAACGTCGCCAAGCTGCGCGCGTCGGAAAAGCAGATCCAGAACGACACCGTCGAGCCCGCGGATGATCCGGCGCCCGCCGCCGCGACGCCCGGCGCCGACACCAATCCCACGGCGACGACGCCGAAGCCCACCAATCAAAAGAAGCCGCCGCGCGGTCGGCAGGGCGCAGCCCAACAGACCAATTCGCCGCCGGTGGTGCAGCGCTAAAGCGCGATCGTCATCGCGCTTTAGCTTCTTGTTTGAGCATGATCTTTCGGAAAACCGCCATACACTTTTCCGGATCATGCTGTAGCTCTGCATTTTCCGGTGGTGGAACGTAATTCCACTTTCACGGAATCCGTTTTAAGGTCGCACCGGCTCCCCACGAGTCTCGCAGGCTCCGGGTGAGTCCCATATCCTTCTGTTGGAGAGTTCACGCGATGGCGCTGTCGAGCATGACTGGCTTTGCCCGAAGCCATGGCGCAAGCGGTCCCTATACGTTCGAGTGGGAGCTGAAATCGGTCAATGCCAAGGGCTTTGACCTGCGGTTGCGGCTTCCGCCGGGCTGGGACGAACTGGAAGCGCTTGCCAAGAAGCGGGCCGGCGCGCTGCTGTCGCGCGGCACGGTCTACGCCAATCTCAGCGTCAAGCGCACCGACGCGGCGCAGACGATCCGGATCAATGAGGACGTGCTCGCCGCCGTGGTGAAGGTCGCCGGCACGCTCGCGCAGCGGATCGACGCGGTGGCGCCGAGCATCGACGGACTGCTCGGCATCAAGGGCGTCATTGAGGTGGTCGAGCCCGAGAGCAACGAGGACGAGGACAAGGCGGCGCGCGAGGCGGCGGCGATGGCCTTCGAGCAGGCGCTCGGCAGCCTTGTCGAGATGCGCCGCCGCGAGGGCGATGCGCTGGGGCAGATCCTGATGCAGCGGATGGACGAGGTCGAGCGGCTCGCCAGGCGCGCCGAGACCGCTCCCGGCCGCAAGCCCGAGGCGATCAAGGCGCGGCTGGCCGAGCAGATCGCGGCCCTGCTCGAGACGTCCGACCGCTTCGATGCCGACCGCCTGAACCAGGAGGCGATCCTGATCGCCACCAAGGCCGACATCCGCGAGGAACTCGACCGCATCGCCTCGCACATCGCCCAGGCGCGCGAGATGATCGGCAAGGGCGGTCCGGTCGGGCGCCGGCTCGACTTCCTCGCCCAGGAATTCAATCGCGAGGTAAACACCTGCTGCTCGAAGTCGAACGACGTCGAGCTGACCAACACCGGGCTTGAAATGAAGAACGTGGTCGAGCAGTTCCGCGAACAGGTCCAGAATCTGGAGTGAATGATGACGGCGCAGGGTTTTGACGGCGTAGAGCGGCGCGGACTGATGTTCGTGCTGTCGTCGCCGTCGGGCGCCGGCAAGACGACGCTGTCGCGCATGCTGCTGGAGCGCGAGCCGGGCCTGAAGATGTCGGTGTCGGCGACGACGCGGCCGATGCGGCCGGGCGAGGTCGAGGGCCGCGATTACTTCTTCGTCGACAAGAAGAAATTCGAGAAGATGGTCGAGCACGGTGAACTGCTCGAATGGGCCACCGTATTCGACAACCGCTACGGCACGCCAAGTGCGCCGGTCGAGGCCGCCCTAGCGGTGGGGCAGGATGTTCTGTTCGATATCGACTGGCAGGGCACGCAACAGCTCCACCAGAAAGCCAGCGCCGATGTGGTGCGGGTGTTCATCCTGCCGCCGTCGGCCGCCGATCTCGAGAGGCGGCTGCATACCCGGGCGCAGGATTCGGAAGAGGTCATCCGCGGACGGATGAGCCGCGCCAGTCATGAGCTGAGCCATTGGGCGGAATACGACTACATCGTCGTCAACCACAACGTCGACGATGCCTTTGCCGAGGTGCAGTCGATCCTGAAGGCCGAGCGCCTCAAGCGCGAGCGCCGCACCGGCCTTACCGAATTCGTGCGCGGCCTGCAGCGTCAGCTCGAGACGTTGCGGACGTGATGCGAGCGCATCACGTCCGTTTGCATTTTTTCCTAAGCGGACCTTAGTTCGTCGCGCTGCGCGCAAGCCGCTGCAGCATCGCGGCGATCTGCTTGTTGTCCTGCTCCCTTTGATCCCGATCACGCGTAGTCTCGCGACGTGGAGCAGGCTTCTCGGCGCGGCGTGGAGCGGGCGTCTCCGCGCGACGTGGAGCGGGCGTCTCCGCACGGCGCGGAACGGGCGTCTCGGCGCGGCGCGGCGCGGCCTCGGACAGCCGCAGCGGACGATCCCGGCTGACAACTGCCATCGGGGGCGCCGGCTCGGTGTGCAGCGAATCCCACGGCGCCTGCCACTCATCCTCGGTCTCGTAAGGCGGCGTACGCGTGCGGGTCAGCCGGAAAACCAGCGTGCTGACCAGGCCGGCCAGCGCCAGGGCTCCAACCATCACGATCAGCAGCATCTGCGTCGACGACGGTGACTTCTCCACGGACGCTTCGGCCGTGGCGGGGGCGGCAGGCGCCGGCGCGGCCGCCGGTTGCGGCGTCGTGTCTGCCTGCGCAACCGCGGTCGGCTGGTCTGCGGCGCGTCTGGTTCCGTTGGTTCCGGCCATGCTCGATGCATCCAGCCATCTGGCGTTCACGTCGGACGGCTGCGCGTTGGTACCGGTGGGCGTGGCTGCCGGGTCGGGCGTCGCTGCCGTTCCGCCGGCCTGGCCGGCGTCGGCGCTTGGCGCAGGTACGGCTGCGACCTGGGGCGAGGGCCATTCGGCATGGGCATCGGCGACTGATCTGCGCATCGCCGGCTGCTGCGGCGCGGGCTGGCTCTGCGGCGTCGGCTGGCTCTGTGGCGGCGTCGCGTCGGCCGTTGTGGTATCGGGCGCCGCTGCCGCTGGCGGCTGCTGCGTGCTCGTCGTCGCCGTCTTGGCGGCCTTGTTCTTGGCCTCGTTCTTGGCCTCGCCGAGATACCAGCACTTCTTCTTGCTGCGATCGAGATGGTAGAACCAGTGGCTTCCCGCAGGCGCGGTTCCCTTGGGCGCGGCCAGGCAGGTGTCCGCCGTGTTGTTGGTGCTATTGGCCGTATTGGCGGCGGTCTGGGCCATGGCGCTGCAACTGGCGCCGGCCAGGATGCTGGCGGCAAGCGCCGCAGCGAATTTCGCTGAACGATTTGACATACGCGTCCCCGGTATCTCTTTTTTAACGCAAACGCTGGAGATCCCAATCTCGGCAAAGAGTTGGGTCGCAATGCGCCGCAAATCCGGAACGGGTGGGGCTTAATTGGGGCTCGCGGCGTGCCGCAATTGCGGCGAGCCCGAGGCCGCGGAACGTGAACCGAACGATGGCTTGGTTCGACCGTCAGGTTCTATCGGAGCGGCCGCGTCCCGCTGGCGGTAGCAGCACCGGCGGGACGTCATGTCTCAGCGTGATCTTTCGGAAAACCGCGTCACGCTCTTCCGGATCATGCTCTAGTTCTTCAGGACGATGCGTCCGACGACCTTGCCGGCGCGCAGCTCGTCGATCCATTTCTGGACGTCGGCCATCGGCTCTTCCTTCATCGGCGTCGGCTTGATCTTGCCAGCGCGGGCGAGCGCCATCAATTCCTGACCTTCGGCCAGCGTGCCGACCATGAAGCCTTCGATGGTCATGCGCTTGTACACCCACTGCACCATCGGCAGCGTGAACTGGCCGCCCATCAGGCCGGACACCACGATCTTGCCGCCGCGCGCGACCGTCGACACCGCAAACGCCATCGACTTCTCGTTGCCGGCAAAGTCGACGACGCCGTCGAAGCCGCCGTCGCTCTCCTTCAGCATGCGCTTGACGACATCGGGCTCTGCCGGGTCATAGGCGGCCGCCGCGCCGTTCTTCAGCGCGGTCTCGCGCGCCGCGGGGCTGAGATCGGCAACCGTGATCGGCTGCTTGAACATCGCCTGCGCGAATGACAGGCCCATCATGCCGACGCCGCCAAGGCCGATCAGCAGCAAATTGCGTTGGCGCGGACGATCGACCAGGCGCTTCAGCGCGCCATAGGCGGTGACACCGGAGCACATCAGGGTGGCGGCCTGGTTGACCGGCAGCGGATCGTAATCGAGCAGGTATTTTGCGTCGGGCACCAGCACGTGGGTGGCGAAGCCGCCGTCGATCGAGACGCCGAGGAAGCGCTGCTTGACGCAGAGGTTCTCGTCGCCGGCGAGGCAGTCGCGGCACTGGCCGCAGCCGATCCAGGGGAAGACGGCCTTCTTCGTCCCGATCAGATCCTTCGGCGCATCGGGGCCGACCTCGTCGACCACGCCCGCGATCTCATGGCCGAGCGTGAAGGGCAGGGTCATGCCGCGGGTGGTGTCGAGCTTCTTGCCGCCGCCGAGATCGGCGTAGCCGTCCTGGATGTGGAGATCGGAATGGCACAGGCCGCAGCGCTCGATGCGCACCAGCACTTCGCGTCCCTGGGGCTTCGGCGTGTCGACGATGGTTTCGCACAGCGGTGCATCGAATTTGACGAGGGATTGGCGAACCATACACGCCATTACGTTTTCTCCTGTTGTTCTATTTTGTGGCCCGTATATCGGCCAATTCCCGGGCCATGGCAACAAAGCCCGCGACCGGAATGGTTTCGGCGCGCCGTGTCGCGTCGATATCGGCTGCGGCAGCAAGCCGCGCCGGATCGACCGACAGCGATTTCAAACTCTGGCGCAGCATCTTGCGGCGCTGGCCGAAGGCGGCGGCTGCGACCTGCTCGAGCATGCGGCGGTCGCACGGCTCGGGCGCGGCGCGCGGTATCAATCGTACCACCGAGGACGTGACCTTCGGTTGCGGCACGAAGGCCGCGGGCGAGATGTCAAACAGGATCTTGGTCTCGGCGCGCCAGTTGGCGAGCACCGCGAGCCGGCCATACGCCTCCTCGTCCTCATGGGCGACGATGCGCTCGGCGACCTCGCGCTGGAACATCAGGACCATCATGTCGTACCAGGGCGGCCACGGCTCGATCGACAGCCAGTCGACCAGCAGCTGGGTCGCGATGTTGTAGGGCAGGTTGGCGACGATCTTGGCCTTGGCGCCATCGAGCAAGGGACGCGGGTCAAAGCGCTGCGCGTCGCCATGCACGATCTCGATGCGGCCGGGATAGCGCTTGGCGATATAGTCGAGCGCA
This sequence comes from Bradyrhizobium sp. USDA 4501, assembly GCF_054062115.1. Lineage (NCBI taxonomy): Bacteria > Pseudomonadati > Pseudomonadota > Alphaproteobacteria > Hyphomicrobiales > Nitrobacteraceae > Bradyrhizobium > Bradyrhizobium sp. USDA 4501. The sequence goes on along the minus strand of NZ_JBSSEX010000001.1, from coordinate 9,221,637 downwards.
GCCAGCGCCCGCTCGTCGCGCTCGATGGCGATCACGCGCTTGGCACCCAGCGCAAGCAGCGCGCGCGTCAAGCCGCCGGGACCGGGGCCGACCTCGATCACGGTGGAGTCTTCCAGCGGGCCCGCGGCGCGGGCAATGCGCGCGGTGAGGTTGAGATCGAGCAGAAAATTCTGGCCGAGCGATTTGCGCGCCGACAGCGAATGATCGCGAATGACGTCGCGCAGCGGCGGCAGATCGTCGATCGTGCTCACTTAGCTTGATGCCGCGGCCATGCGCGCGGCGAGCCGGAGGGCGGCGATCAGGCTCGACGGATTGGCCTTGCCGGTGCCGGCGATATCGAATGCGGTGCCGTGATCGGGCGAGGTCCGGATGAAGGGCAGCCCCAGCGTGACGTTGACGGCGTCCTCGAACGCGACGGTCTTGATCGGGATCAGCGCCTGGTCGTGATACATGCAGATCGCGCAGTCGTAGGTCTTGCGCGCGGCTGCGTGGAACATGGTGTCGGCCGGCAGCGGGCCCCGGACGGCAATGCCGTCGCGGCGCAGGATCTCGACCGCGGGCGCGACGATCTCGACGTCTTCCATGCCGAGCGTGCCGTCTTCGCCGGCATGCGGATTGAGGCCGGCAATGGCGAGCCGCGGCGCCGCGAGGCTGAACCGCGCCTTCATGTCCGCGACCACGATCCGCGCGGTCGACACGATCAGGTCGGTCGTCAATTGCGCCAGCGCCTCGCGGACCGACACATGGATCGTCACCGGGACGACGGCGAGCGCCGGCGACCACAGCATCATCACCGGCTGCGGCGCGCGCCCGCCGTTTGCGGCAAGCTCGGCCAAGAACTCTGTATGGCCGGGATGTCGGAAGCCGGCGCGGTACAGCACGTTCTTGGCGATCGGATTGGTGACGACGGCGCTGGCCTTGCCGGCGGCGACATCGGCGACGGCCTGCCGGATCGATGCCAGCGCCGCATCGGCACTCGTGCCGTCGGGCTGGCCCGGTCGCGCCGTCACCGTCTTGCCGGTCGCAACCACGGGAAGGGCGCGTGCGAACGTCGTGGATGCCTCCGCGGCGCTGACCTCGGCCAACTCGACGGCAAGCCCGAGCGTCTTGGCGCGTTCGGCAAGCGCGGCGCGGTCGCCCAGCAGATAGAACGGCGGGAGATCGAGTTCGCGGCGGCGCAGCCATGCGGCGAGCGTGATGTCGGGGCCGATGCCTGCGGGCTCGCCGGATGTAAGTGCGAGAGGTTGAGCCATGCGTCAACGATAGTCGATCATCGCCCGCCTGGATATTCGATCATCGCGGCTTTTCGGACTTCCTGCAGGTAGGCCTTCGACTTCGCCTCGTACTTCTGCACGTACATCTTGTCGCGCATCTCACGCTTCTTCGGCGTGTCGACGGTGGTTGCCTTCCTGCCGCAGAGGGCGACCATTTCAACTCCCTGCTTGGTGACCTCGGGAGGGGTGAGGTGGCCGACCGGGGTCTTGTCCAGGATGTCGCGCAGCGACTGCGGCAGGTCGGCCGAGGTCTTCACGACGATCTCGCGGATCGCGGCGTTGCGCATCGACTTGAAGAAGGTGTTGGCTTCCTCGCAACTGGTGACGCGCTCGCGCAGGCTGTCCGCTTCCTTGCGGCGTCCCTCGAACTCCGACTGCGGCGCGCCGCGGGGCACGATCAGAACGACCGGCTGCATCCTGTATTCGAATGCCTCGGCCTCAGCCGCGCCTCCGGCCTCCTTGACCGCGTTGGCCACGTCCTTTTCGCCAACTTGCAGGCTTTCCTTGAAGCGGCCGCGGACCAGGCTGGTCCAGACCATGTCGGCCCTGATGCGTTGCTTCAGCGTATCCGGGCGGATGCCCTTGCCCTCGAGCACCTTGGTGAGCTGGTCGCCGGAAAGCCGCATCCGCTGCGCCATGCCGCCGAAGGACTGGTCGATATCGCCGGCGGAGGGATCGACGCCGAATTTCTTGGCTTCCTTGATCTTCAGCTTCTCATCGATCAGCTCGTCGAGGACGGTCTTCCGATCAGGCGTCTTGCCGCCGGTCAGGGCGTTCAGCTTGGCGCGCTGCTCGATGTCGTAATTGGTGATGGGCTCGCCATTGACCATCACGGCGATGGTCTGGGCATGCAGTCGCGCACCGCCTCCGAGCAGGAGGAAAAGAGCCAGCAGGGAACTCAACACTAGCTGATGGCGGCGCGTTGGCAGGCTACCGGTCGTCATTATCGTCATGTCAGCCGTTTAAACCAATTCAAGCCGGAGCCACAGGCCCGCAGGCAATCCAAGCACCCCGCCAGACCGCTCGCTACTGCATGCCAGCCGAACTGCTGGACGTGGAGGTCTGCGCGATCGTCCGCAGCCCGATCTGGAACATGAACGCGTGGCTGAGGACGGGCGGCGTCGAGCCAGCCTGATAGGTATAGGACGTGACATAGTTGGCGGCCAGCACGAAGCAGTCGTCCACATAGCCCGCGCCGAACGCGTACTGGTTGATTTTGTTCGCTTCAAGGTCCCAGCGCGCCGCGCCCTGAACCACCCAATTCGCCGCCACCTTGATCGATCCGCTGGCGAGGATGCCTTCGCGGCGCGTCAAATAGCCAAGCTCCGGCTGCGCGGCATAGTCGCCGTACATCAGGCTGACCGACCAGCGGTCGAAGTTCGCGCTGGCCTGGGCCTCGAACCGGTTGATGTTCCAGGTCGCCTCGTCCATCCGCGAGCGGACGCTGAACGTGTAGGTGCGGTTGGGCGAGTAGGCGAGGCTCGCGACATAGTCCGAGCGCGGATTCTGCAGGCCGGAATCGATGCCGGTGTTGGTGACGTCCGCGACTGCGAACGAGTTCAACCCGAACATCTGGTAGGACTGTCCGAACATCGCCTTGACGCTGCCGCCGCGATCGAACTGCGTGGTGGCCTGCACGCCGACATTGGCGCGGCTGCCGCCTTCGACGCGGTCGTAGCCGGAGAACTTGTCGATCGCGAACAGGTTCGAGGTATCGAACACCAGGCTCTGTGCGTCCTCGTTCGGAAGCTTGCCGGCGCTGGGTTCGTCGGGCCGGATGATGACCTGCGCAATCGGCTCGATGGTCGTCGTGCCCCACGGCTGCACGTTGATGAAGGGGTAGCGGTATTCGAAGCCGACGGTCGGCATCAGGCGGACCGTCTGGGTGTCGCCGACCGGCAGGAAGTTGGAAACGCCCGGCTGGTTCGAGATGTCGGCGTTGATGGCATCGGCGCGGACGCCGACGAACGGCGTCCAGATCTGGCCGAGCGGGTCGGTATAGGATTTACGCCACTGCGCCTCGGCGGTCAGCCTTGTATAGGTGCCCGGCATGCCGCGCAGCAGGCACTGCGACGGCGTGCGCGCCATCGGGTCCGCAGATGTGGTCAGGCACAGGCCGTTGGTGTTGGCCGTCGTCGTGATCGGGTCGAACACCGCGGTTTCGCGGGTCAGGTTGGTGAAGTTCACCTTGTAGCTGAACTCGCCACCGAAGATCGGGCTGTTGATCACGTTGTTGTAGTCGATAACGGGCGCGACCACCGGAACCTGGTTCTGGTTGCCGGAGTAGCTGAGATAATAGATCGCGCGCGCGTCGAAGAAGCTGCGGTTGCCGACGCCGGTCAGATAGAGCTGCGAGATCGCCTCGGTCGGCAGCGACAGGAACGATCCGAACGGATCCTTGTACTGGGCCAGCCGGTAATCGGACATGAAGTAGTAGTCGGACAGCAGCACGCCGTCCCAGCCCCAGGTCCATTTGTCGTTCAGCGCGAACTGACCCTTTGTCTCGATGCCGCCGCGGAACTGGCGGTCACCGGGCTGGCCGGCGAAGGCGCCTTGATCAAGCTGGTCGATGCCGTAGAGCCGGATCTGGTAGGCGCCGTTCGACAGGCGCTGGCGGAATTCGCCCTGGAACAGCACGCCCTGCTTCGAGGTGATGCGCGGATTGAACGTCGCGTCGAAGTCCGGCGCGAGCGCGAAGTAATAGGGGATTTCGACGCCGACGCCGAACGCCGAATACGTGGTGAAGCCCGGCATCAGGAAGCCGCTCTTGCGCTTCACGGTCGGATCGGGCGTCGAGAAATAGGGCAGATACGCCATCGGAACGCCGAAGAATTCGAGCTGGGCGTTCTCGAAATAGAGCATCTTCTCGGTCTGGTTATGGATGATGCGCGCGCCCTTGACCTGCCAGAGCGGCGGCTTCTTCGGATCATCCTTACAGGGCGCGCAGGCGGTATAAACGCCGTTGTCGAACACCGTGTAATTGCCGCTGGACCGATCGGCGCGGGTCGCCGCCATGCGGGTCTGGTCTTCGGTGTCGACGCGCAGCGAATCGACGAACCCGTCGCGGTAGTCGTCGCTGAGATCAAGGATGTTGGCGTAGGTGATCTTGCCTTCCGCATCGGTCATGCGGATGTTGCCTTCGGCATGAAGACGCTTGGTCTTCTGATCGTAGATGACCTTGTCGGCCTCGACGCTGGTGCCGTTGTAGAACATCTGGACGTTGCCGACGGCCGAGACGCGCTGGTTGTTGTAGTCGTAATCGACCTCGGTCGCCTGAACCAGCATCTGCCCGTCATTCTTGGCCGGCGGGCGGGGCGGCTTCGGCGGACGCGGATTGTAGGTGAAGGCCTGCGCGGCAGCCGGCGTCGACGCGACAACATCGAGCGCGCTGACCACGACGAACGCGGCGAGGAGAGCTGAGATCGAAACGCCAAACGCGGCCATGCGGCTCCGTTGACGGCGCAGGACACTGCGCCGCCCGAGAGCAGGCGACCTCAACTGGCGGGCGGCGACGATAGCCACTACCCGTCCTCCTGGTACAGCAAGGCTAAGAAACCGGTGAGGCTGCCCACAACGACAGGCAACCACGCCGCAGCGATGGGATGCATCAACTCAGCCTTGCTCAAATCTTCAGTTACTTTCGACAGCACGTAGAGCAGAAAGCCTGCGCCCACGCCACTCAAAACCATCTTCTGCACGCCGCCCATCCGAAAGAAGCGGAGGCTCACAGAAGCCGCCAACATCACCATCGCAGCCAGCAAAAACGGCTGTGCGATGAGCTTGTGATACTGCAAGCGATAGCCGGCCGTCGCGAACCCTGAGCTCTCCGACGAACGGATGTAGTTCGGCAGTTGCCAAAAGGACACAGTTTCCGGGGTGGAGAAACTGTTGCGCACCTGTGCCGGGGTAAGGGTGGTGGTCAGGTAGAAGGTGTCCTGATCCACCGGAGGCTTATCGAGGGTGAATCGGCGCACGCCCTTGAACACCCAACGGCCGTCTTCGAGCGCCGCTTCGCGGGCTTCGATTCGCTCCTTGAACTGGAGCGCCGTATCGAATCGGAACACGGTGAGGCCGGTCAGCCGGACGCCCTGCTGCTCGCTGCGGGCCGCATTGATGATCGCCTGACCCTCGTCGTTGATCTGGTTCAGCCAGAAGCCGGACGCGTCCTGAATGCCGCCGCCGGGCGCCGAGCCGAACAGCTCGGCTTCCATCCGTTTGGACAGCTCGCGCAGATTGGCCGATACCGGATTGTAGGCGGTGGTCGCGAAGATGCCGAGCATGATCGCACTGGCCAGCGCCGGCGAGATGAATTGCCAGGCCGAGACGCCGGCGGCGCGGGCCACGACGAGCTCCAGCCGACGCGACAAAGCGAGGTAGCAGGTCATGGCGCCGATCAGCACGCAGAACGGCATCAGCTTCTCGAGCAGCTGCGGCACCCGGAATAGCGAAGTCTCCGCGACCGTGATCGCGGAGGCCGAGACGAGGCCCGACGTCTTGCGCACCATCTCGATGTAGTCGACCAGCACGAGCAGCACGAAGATGCCCGCGAACACGCCCACCGCCGCGACCACGAAGCGGCCGGCGAAATAACGCCCGAGCGTGTTTGTGACCATGCTCATGCGGTTGCCGGCCTCCGGAAGAGGCGCGCAATGCGCTCGTTATTCCTGTTGATCGCTTCCATCAGCCGCGGCGGCGGTTCGACGACCACGCCGCCGACGATCATCCAGATGCCGATGCCGATGCCGCCGAACAGCATCAGATACTGCACCAGCGCCGCGAGCGGCGTCTTCACCGCCATGACCGAGCAGGCGAACCCGACCATGCGCAGGCCGAACACCGCGAATACCGAGCCGCCGATCGAGAAATTGCGGCTCTGGCGCGTGGTGCGCGGCGCGCCGAGGAAGGCGAAGGTGAGGGCAGCGAACGCAAACGGATAGATCGGCGCCATGAAGCGATCATGCAGCTCCGCGAAGAACTGGCCCGACAGCTGCTGATAGGTCTTGTCTTCCTCGTCCGGCCACATCAGCTCCCAGAGATAGCGCTCGCGAATCCCGAGCGTGACGTCGCGGCCCTGCGAGAATTTCGACATGTCAAAGGCGTAACGGGCGAACGCGACCAGCGCCGGATCACGCTTGCCAACCTCGAACCGTTGCAGATTGCCGTCATAGAGCACGAGGTACGAGCCTCGGTCGGTCTTCTGCACGGTGCCGTGGTCGGCGATGATGGTGACGCGCTCCTGCGGATCGCGGCGATCGTCGACGAAGACGCCGCCGAGCACGCCGCCGGGCAGGCGCTCGCGGATCCGGATCGTCAAGTTCTGGTCGAGTTGGGCGAAGCGGCCGGGCTGCAGGATGTTGGTCAGCACGTCGGCGGTGATCTCGGCGTCCCACTGCTTGATTCGACGCATGCCGTCGGGGGCGAGATAGGCGCCGATGAAGGCGACCAGCGCCGCCACCACGCAGGTGGCAAGGAAGAACGGCCGGAACAGCCGGATCGGTGAGAAGCCCGCCGCGTTCATGACGATGATTTCGGAATCGGTCGCGAGCTTGTTCAGCGTATGGGAGATCGCGATCATTAGCGCGATCGGGGCGATGATCAGCACCAGGGCGGGAATCACGAGACCGGTGATGCCAAGGAAGGTGAGGATGGTCTGACCCTGGCTGGTCATCAGATCGATGCCGCGCAGCGCTTGCGTAATCCAGATCACGCCGGTGAGGCTGACCAGGACAAGCGCAAACGACGCCAGCGTCGTTTTAAAGATGTACTTGTCGATCGACCCCATCGCTACCGCACGACCCCCAAGGCCCCCTGCACGCGACCAAACGCACGGCTTTCGACCATCCCCGTCAACCCGGGTTCCCCTATGGTCGAGCCGCGGACCCGTCCGGCTCACCCTCTAGTCACTCTCTCACTACCATCCCTTTGATCCGTCAACAAAATGGCCGGGCCAAGGCGCGCTTAATTTATGGTTAATTAATCGCTTTTGTGGCCTTCCGGCCACTCCGGCGCTTGGCAGCGGCGCAGCCGGCAGGTCATAGTGTATGACAAGCCCGGTCCGGGCTGGTTTCGGACCGCCATGCAATGCTCACCCCGCGTGCCGGAAGGACCGCCTCAGGTCCGAGCAACACCCTGAGTTCTGGAGGATTTTCCTATGTCCGACGCCGTCAAGGTCGGCTTTGTTCCGATCTCCGCGTCCGCTCGCGGTATTCTGGTGGTCTTTTGCGACGACCAATTGAAGCTGGGAGCCGCCACCCGGAAGGCGCTGGGAGCTGCCGCCGAGACGGTCAAGCGGGCCGCGGCCGCCAACCAGTTCAAGGGCAAGAGTGGGGCGGTCCTCGACATCCTGGCGCCGGAGGGAATCAAGGTCGAGCGGCTGATCGTGATCGGCATTGGCAAGGCGGCCGACCTCAAGGAGAAGGATTTTCTCAAGTTTGGCGGCGTGGCGGCCGGCAAGCTCAATGCCGGCAGCGGTTCGATGACCGTGGTCGCGGAACTGCCCGAAGCCGCGATGGCCGCCGGCCAGGCCGCCGCGATCGCCACCGGCATCCGTCTGCGCGCCTACAAGTTCGACCGCTACAAGACCAAGAAGAAGGACGGCGAGGACGGCGCCCTGCGGGCCGACGTCTCGATCGCCGTCGACGATGTTGCCGCCGCCAGGAAGGCCTACGCGCCTGAAGCGTCCGTCGTCGACGGTGTGTATTTGGCGCGTGAGCTCGTCAACGAGCCGCCGAACGTGCTGTATCCCGAGGAATTCGCACGCCGCGCCAGCCAGCTTCGCAAGCTCGGCGTCAGCGTCGAGGTGCTCGACGTCAAGGCGATGACCAAGCTCGGCATGGGCGCGCTGCTCGGCGTCGCGCAGGGATCGGCGCGACCCGGCCGCACCGTGATCATGCGCTGGAACGGCGGCAAGAAGAGCGAGGCGCCGGTCGCGTTCGTCGGCAAGGGCGTCTGCTTCGACACCGGCGGTATCTCCATCAAGTCGGCCGGCGGCATGGAGGATATGAAGGGCGACATGGGCGGTGCGGCCTGCGTGGTCGGGCTGATGCACGCGCTGGCGGCGCGCAAGGCCCGCGTCAATGCGGTCGGTGCCATCGGCCTTGTCGAGAACATGCCCGACGGCAATGCGCAGCGTCCGGGAGACATCGTCACCTCAATGTCCGGCCAGACCATCGAAATCATCAACACCGACGCCGAGGGACGCCTCGTGCTCGCCGACGTGCTCTGGTACGTCGCCAAGAAGTTCAAGCCGAAATTCATGGTCGATCTGGCCACGCTGACCGGCGCGATCATGGTCGCGCTCGGCACCGATCACGCCGGCATGTTCTCCAACAATGACGAACTCGCCGAGCGGCTGGCCAAGGTCGGGCTCGAGACCGGCGAGAAGGTGTGGCGCATGCCGCTCGGTCCCGAATACGACAAGCAGATCGATTCGCAATTTGCCGACATGAAGAACACCGGCGGGCGCAACGGCGGCTCGATCACGGCAGCGCAATTCCTGCAGCGTTTCGTCGACGGCACGCCGTGGGCGCATCTCGACATCGCCGGCACCGCGATGGGCGCGCCGAAGACCGAGATCAATCAGAGCTGGGGTTCGGGTTATGGAGTCCGGCTGCTCGAGCGGCTGGTCTCCGACTATTATGAAGCCAGGAAATAGAGTGTCGGCCGGCGCATGACCGAGGTTCTGTTCTACCACCTGCAGAACATGACGCTGGAGAGCGTGCTGCCGCCGCTGCTCGAGAAGTCGCTCGAGCGCGGCTGGCGCGTGGTCGTGCAATCGACGTCACAGGAGCGTGCCGAGACGCTCGACGCGCATCTGTGGACCTACAGTGACGATTCGTTCCTGCCGCACGCGACCTCGCGCGTCGCCGACGCGCAGGACCAGCCGATCATCCTGTCGATCGAGGAGAGCAATCCGAATCGGGCCAATGTCCGCTTCCTGGTCGATAATGCGGCGCTGCCGGCCGACTGCGACAGCTACGAGCGGGTGGTCCTCGTGTTCAACGGCGACGACCCCGACGCGGTGGCCTCGGCCAGGGAAAGCTGGACCGCTTGCAAGGCGCGCGGCTTCGAGGTCACCTATTGGCAGACCGACGAGCGGGGACGCTGGCAGCGGCGCCAATAGCGATAGCTACTAATTAATGATAATTCGACGTTTCTTGGGGCGGGCCACGGTCATGCCGCAAAGTGATGTTCGGACAAGCCCTTAGGTAAGGGGTAGGAGCTTTGTCGATCGTGCGGGACGGAACATTCAGTCGGAAGTCGCTGCTGGCGTTGCTGGTGCTTGCACCGGGACTTGCCGGCTGTTCGGGCGCCGGATCCGACTTGTTTTCGCGCGATGCGGAATGGTTCTCGCGTCCCGGGCGGGTGTTCATCCGCAACATCTCGATCGAATCGCCGCCACTGACGCCGGACAAGCCGGTGACGAACGACGATCTCGTCAGTGCCGACGGCAGCTGTCCAGGCATGGCACCGCCGCCGGGCGCCACCGATGCCAACGCACAGGCCGGCGGTGCACCACCGCCGCAGCCAACGGGCGGCAGCGTTGCACTCGGCCACACTGAATGCGACGTCGTGCGCGGCATCGGCGCGCCCGACAGCGTCAACCTGTCCAGCGCTCCGGGCGGCGGGCGCGTTGCGGTCGTGACCTGGTCGCGCGGCGCGCGCGCCGGCATCTACACCTTTACCTCGGGGCGCCTGTCGTCCGTCGAACGCGGCCCGGATCCCGTGCCCGAGCCGAAGCAGGCGAAGCCGAAGAAGAAAAAGACCTCGCACGGCTAGAGCGTTTTCGCCGCAGCGGCAGATCGATGCCTGCATGCGCGGGCATGACACCGGACGCGCGGACATCACACCGGAAAGAATGAGAGCCTCGGCTCCCTCCACGGGTCGTCCCTGCCTAGTGCGCAATTGCGCACGGGAGCAGGGACCCATACGCCGTGGCCGATGTGGTTATGGAGACTCGTCGTTCGACGATCGTGCAGCAACGACCATCTGTGGTTATGGGTCCCTGCTTTCGCAGGGACGACATCGGATATGTGGCTCCGCCCGGTCTAGTTCGCCGCTTCGTCGAGTTCGGCGCTGGCTTCCAGCCAGTCTTCCTCGGCGCGCTGTAACGCGCTCTCGGCGCCGGCGCGCGCCTTGGTCAGTTGCGCGGCCTGCTTGGGGTCGCGGGTAAAAATATCGGGCAATGCGAGCGCGGTATCGATCTTGGCGATGATGCCGTTGATGCGCTCGATCTCGGCCTCAGCTTGCGCGACTCGCTGCCTGGGTGAAGCACGCTTCTCGTTGCGGATGCGCTCCGGCTTCGCGGCCTCCTTGACGCGCTCGCGCGAGGCCGGCCGGCCGTCATTGGCCGACAGGATCATGCGTCGATATTCGTCGAGATCGCCGTCATAGGCCGTGACGGTCTGGTTGGCCACGACCCACAGGCGGTCGGCGCAGGCCTCGATCAGATAGCGATCATGCGAGACCATGATGATGGCGCCGGGGAATTCGTTGATCGCCTCCGCGAGCGCCGCACGGCTGTCGATATCGAGGTGGTTGGTCGGCTCGTCCAGGATGATCATGTTCGGGCCGTAGAACGTGGCAAGCCCCAGCAGCAGCCGCGCCTTCTCGCCGCCCGACAGGCTCCTCACCAGCGTGTCGCCGGCCTTGCCGGAGAAGCCGATCGCGCCGACGCGGCCGCGCACCTTGCTCTCCGGCGCCTCCGGCATCAGCTTGCGGATGTGATCATAGGGCGAGCCGTCGAGATTGAGCTCGTCGACCTGGTGTTGGGCGAAATAGCCGACCGACAGCTCGTCGGCCCTCGTGATCCGGCCGGCAAACGGCGCGAGCTTGCCCGCCAGCAGCTTGACCAGCGTCGACTTGCCGTTGCCGTTGGCCCCTAACAGCGCGATGCGGTCGTCGGTATCGACGCGCAGCGTCACGCGATTGAGCACCGGCTTGCCGGGCTCGTAGCCGACCGAGACGTCATCGACCGCGATGATCGGCGGCGACAGCAGCTTCTCCGGCGCCGGGAACGAGATCTCATGAACATCCTGGGTCACCAGCGCGGTGATCGGCTTCATCCGCTCCAGCATCTTCACGCGCGACTGCGCCTGCCGCGCCTTCGAGGCCTTGGCCTTGAAGCGGTCGACGAAGTCCTGCAGGCGCTTGCGCTCATCGGCCTGCCGCTTGGCGTGCTTGGCGTCGAGCAATTCGCGCGCGGCGCGCTGGTCCTCGAACGAGGAATAGGTGCCCTTGTAGAGCGTCAGCCGGCCGCGATCGAGGTGCAGGATCTGATCGACCGAGGTGTCCAGCAGGTCGCGGTCGTGGCTGATCACGATCACGGTGCGCGGATAGTTGGCGAGGTGGTTCTCGAGCCACAAGGTGCCTTCGAGATCGAGATAGTTGGTCGGCTCGTCCAGCAGCAGGAGGTCGGGCGCGGAGAACAGCGTCGCCGCCAGCGCCACGCGCATGCGCCAGCCGCCGGAAAATTCCGCGCACGGCCGCGCCTGGTCTGATGTCGAGAAACCGAGGCCGGAGAGGATCGCCGCGGCACGGGCGGGCGCGGAATGGGCGTCGATGTCGACCAGCCGGGTCTGGATTTCGGCAATCCGGTGCGGATCGTGCGCCGTCTCGGCCTCGCGCAGCAGCGCGTCGCGCTCGAGATCGGCCTTCAGCACGACATTGATCAGGCTTTCGGGCCCGTCGGGCGCTTCTTGCGCGAGGCTGCCGATACGCCAGCGCGGCGGCAGCGCGATGCTGCCGCTCTCGGTCGGGATGTCGCCCCGGATGGCGTGAAACAGCGTCGATTTGCCGACGCCGTTGCGGCCGACAAATCCGACGCGGGCTCCGGGTACAATTTGCACCGAACTGTGATCGATCAACAGCCGTCCGGCGATCCGGACCGAGATGTCAGTGATGGAGAGCATGCAGCGTTGTCACCGGACCCGCCGCCAAACGCAACCCCGTCTGTTCGTAAAATCTCTCCCGGAGCTGTTGCAAAAACGCAATTGGACTGCTGGTCAGCCCTCAACATCTAATGGCGATCGCCTTCCCGTCGTTGCATCTCGTCGAGGAGTTGCTGCAGGCGAGACGAAAGTGCGGGCTCTGGCCGCATGCTTTGCTGAAGCCGTTCGCCTACGGCATCGCAGATGTAACGGCAGGTCTTGTGATCAATCTGATCGGCGTCCTTGTCGATCTTGCTCATTGTCATCGTCATGGCATGTCTCTTGGCGAGTTCCACCTCGCATGTTCGAGTAGCTCCTCGCCATGACAAGTCGCGACCCCGAATTTGGTTTCCGCGCCTTGCTCTCGCCTTGAGGTAGTGGGTCCCATATATGCCCGGGTTCCCCCGGCGGACCCGAAAAAAGCCCCGGCGCGAGGGCCGGGGCGAGAAGCAAGTCAGGGGAGCAGTCGTAGATTCGATGGATCAGTAGCAGCGGTTGACCAGGCGCCAGCGGGGCCCCCACGGGGTCGGCACCACGCGGCGCACGTAGCAGCCGCCGCCGTAGCCATAACCGCCGTAATAGGCCGGGCCGCCGACGATGACGCGCGGACCGCCCCACCAGCCGTGGTGCCATCCACCGTGCCAGCCGCCATGCCAACCACCCCACGCAGAAGCGGAGGTCGGGGCGAGCGCGGCGGCACCGAGCGAAACCGCGGCGACGGCGGCAAGCGAGAGTTTGCGTAACATGATCGTCTCCTCGAGGTATGGGCGCGCGCGACGCGCCCGCGGTGACATTTCCCGAGACGTCCTGTGAGGCTTGCGGATGGGGGGCCAGCAAGGCGTCCGATCGCTGCAGAGCCTATGTGACTTGAGCTGAACGGCAGCGGCACGGCGCTGACAGAATGGGTTCACCTAGGTGAAATCGCGGTAAGTTGGCCGAGCCGGCCGCTGTCCGGAGGGCGCCCTAACGACGGTTTTCGTCGTGAAAATGCGTCAAAACTAAAGGCTAACGCGTCACAGGGTCGCTTGCCGTTATCCCATCGCGCCGATATAAGCCCCGGCAACTCCCAGCCAAGTTTACAAGGACGAAATCATGGCGATTGAACGCACCTTTTCGATCATCAAACCCGACGCCACCGAGCGCAACCTGACCGGCGCGGTCAATGCGGTGATCGAGAAGGCGGGCCTGCGGGTCGTGGCGCAGAAGCGCATCCGCATGACCCGCGGCCAGGCCGAGACCTTCTACGCCGTCCACAAGGCGCGTCCGTTCTTCGGCGAGCTGGTCGACTTCATGACTTCGGGCCCGGTTGTGGTCCAGGTGCTGGAAGGCGAGGGCGCTATCCTGAAATATCGCGACGTGATGGGCGCGACCGACCCGTCGAAGGCCGCTGAAGGCACCATCCGCAAGCTCTATGCGAAGTCGATCGGCGAGAACTCGGTGCACGGTTCGGATGCGCCGGAGACCGCGGTGATCGAGATCGCGCAGTTCTTCGCCGGCAACGAGATCGTCGGCTGACACCGTATTGCTGAAAGTGGCGCGGTCTCCCGAGGAGACCGCGTCGAAGTAGAACCGGGGAGCGGCGGACGACCGCCGCCAGGGGCGGCCGCAAGGCCGAATAGGACTCGCTGTGGACTGGCTGTGGCAGATCTTTGATCCGGCGTACATCGGCGCGTTCTTCACCGAATTCAAGAACGAGATGGCGACGCCGACGTTCTGGGTCGCCGTCGGCAAGATCATCTGGATCAACGTCCTGCTGTCGGGCGACAACGCGCTCGTGATCGCGCTCGCCTGCCGCGGGCTCGCGCCGCGCCAGCGCCTGTGGGGCATGATTCTCGGCGCCGCCGCGGCGGTGCTGCTGCGCGTCATCTTCACCGGCATCGTCGCCAGCCTGATGGAGCTTCCCTATTTGAAGCTGGTCGGCGGGCTGGCGCTGATCGTGATTGCCGCCAAGCTGCTGGTGCCGGAGCAGGAGGACGAGGACAGCGTGCACGCGGCCTCGCATCTGTGGGCCGCGGTTCAGATCGTCGTCGTCGCCGACATCGTGATGAGCCTCGACAATGTGATCGCGGTGGCCGCCGCCGCCAACGGCAGCGTGCCGCTGTTGGTGCTCGGACTTGCGATCAGCGTTCCCCTGATCGTTGCCGGCGCGGCGCTGATCATGGCGCTGCTCACCAAGCTGCCGGTCCTGGTCTGGGCCGGCGCCGCGCTGCTCGGTTGGATCGCGGGCGACGTCATCGCGACCGATCCCGCCGTGCATCCGAAGCTGGACGCGCTGTTCGCCGGACCGCTCGGTACCAAGCTCGATTCCTGGCTGACGTCGGTCGGGATGTCGCCGCAATTCGCCCATGGCGGCAATGGCGGCGAGATCGCGCTCGCGGTGCTCGGCATCATCGTGGTGCTGGTCGTGGGGTCGATCTGGCGCCGCCACGCACTCCGCAAGGCCAAGCACGCCGCCAAGGCGGCGTGAGGTCTAGCGCCGCACGATCGAGCCGGCGCGCCCGACCAGCCGCGCCAATTGCTTGAAGCGGCTGCCGACGCGGTCGGCGACCAGATCCACCATCCGGTGCTCGAACACCAGCATCAGCTTGCGGCCCTGGGTGCGGAAATGGGTTGCCGGCAGCACGCCGGTGCGCGCCGCCGTGATCAGATGCGCGACGCGGAATGCGGCGCCGAGCACGCGGGCGCGCTCGTCCATCGCCGGCGTCACCAGCGCGCGGATCTGCGGCGGCGGCTCGTTTTCCTCGCTGAGCCCGGCGTAGCGATAGAACACCGAGAGCGCGACGAAGGCGCGGCCCTGATGCGTGATCGAGCCGAAATTGCCGTTCATGATCAGGCTGAGGGTTTCCTCGCCGCGATGATCGGGATGCACCCGCCAGCCGATGTCGGAGAGCAGGCAGGCGACGTGCCGCAGCCTGCGGTCTTCCTCGGTCTCGCGTAGCCTGACGACGCGCACCAGCCGGTCGGTCCACGCCGTCAGCTCCTGGGCGTGGCGGGCCGAGCGCGACAGCAATTCGTTGAGATTCTGCGCGGCGCAGAGCAGTCCGTCCTTGGCGCGTTCGGCCTGCGGCAGCATCTCGTAGAGCAGGCCCTCGCGTACGCCGAAGGTCGAGAACACGATGGTCTTCGGCTGGGCCACGCGGATGATGTATTCGAGCACGAGCGCGGCATAGGCCAATAGCGGCCGCCGCGCGTCGGCGACCGACTCGATATTGGCCAGCATGTTGGTGGCCGCCAGCCGTCGCAGCCGCTGCGCGAAGTCGAGTGCGTCGGCCGCCGGGATCGAATAGCCGTGCATCACCTTGAGCGGGTAGCCGCTCTGGATGATGTGAATGCGCGCCAGCGCACGCCAGGTGCCGCCGACGGCATAGAAGGTGCGGCCGCGGCCGGTCTTGAGCTGGGCGACGCCGAGCAGCTCGTTCTTGACGATGCGTTCGGCGCGCTTGAGCGATTTGTTGGAGAGGTCCTGCAGCGCGAGGCTGCCGAGCGGCAGCGTCACGCCGCTGCGCACGCGGCTGCCCTTGACATCGATCAGTTCAAGCGAGCCGCCGCCGAGATCGCCGACGATGCCGTTCGGATTGTGCACGCCCGAGACGACGCCGAGCGCGGATAGCTTCGCTTCACGCGGCCCGGTGAGGATCTCGATCTTGGCGCCGCAGATGCGCTCGGCCTTGGCGATGAAGTCCGGACCGTTCTTGGCGTCGCGGCAGGCCGCGGTCGCGATCGCGTAGACGCGGCCGACTTGCTGGATCTTGCACAGCGCACGAAAACGGCGCAGCGCGGTGAGCGCCTTGTTGACGGCATCGGTTGCGAGCAGGCCGGTGCTCTGCACCTCGCGCCCGAGCCCGCACAGCGCCTTCTCGTTGAAGATTGTGATGAGGCTGCGCGCCATCGCCTCGTAGACCACGAGACGAACCGAGTTCGAGCCGATATCGATGACAGCGACGCTGGAAGCGCGATTCCGCGGCCGCTTCACCGTAAGGCCCCCCTTAAGACGATGGCTGCTGACGCTCGTTGCGACGCGTGAGACGGCGCGGTGAAGATTCCTTGAGAGACTTACCACGGCCGGACAGACTCGGATTTGTCATAAAGTAGTCATGCAGATTGAAGGGCTCTTCGCCTTTCGCGGCCTTCATACGCGTTGACGACCCATCCGGCAACAATTGCCAGCTTTGCTCGGTGTCCTTCAGGTTCGCGACCATGATCTGTTCGAGAACCTGCTGATGCACCGTGGGATTTTGCAGCGGACAGAGAACCTCGACGCGGCGGTCGAGGTTTCGCGGCATCATGTCAGCGGACGAGATATACACAGCAGCTTTTGTGCTCGGCAGGCCCTGACCCATGCCGAAGCAATAGATTCGGCCGTGTTCCAGGAACCGGCCGATCACCGATTTGACGCGGATGTTCTCCGACAGTCCCGGCAGCCCCGGCCGCAGGCAGCAGATGCCGCGCACCACGAGCTCGACCGAGACGCCGGCCTGCGAGGCCTCGTACAGCGCGTCGATGATATCAGGGTCGACCAGCGCATTCATCTTCATCCAGACCGCGCCGGGCCGGCCGTGCTTGACGTGGGCGATCTCGCCGTGGATGTGCTCGATGATCCGCTTGCGCAGCGTCAGCGGCGACACCGCCATCTTCTCGATGTCGCTCGGCTCGGCATAGCCGGTGATGTAGTTGAAGACCCGCGCGACGTCGCGGCCGATGATCGGATCCGAAGTGAAGTAGGAGAGGTCGGTGTAGATGCGCGCGGTGACCGGGTGATAGTTGCCGGTGCCGGTGTGCACATAGGTCGTGAGATTGCCGCCCTCGCGGCGCACCACCATCGACAGCTTGGCATGCGTCTTCAATTCGATGAAGCCGTAGACCACCTGCACGCCGGCGCGTTCGAGGTCGCGGGCCCAGCGGATATTGGCTTCCTCGTCGAAGCGCGCCTTCAGCTCGATCAGCGCGGTCACCGACTTGCCGGCCTCGGCGGCTTCCGCCAGCGCGCGCACGATCGGCGAATTGTTCGAGGTGCGATAGAGCGTCTGCTTGATCGCGACCACGTCGGGATCGCGTGCCGCCTGCTGCAGGAACTGCACCACGACGTCGAAGGATTCGTAGGGGTGATGGACCACGAGGTCCTTCTGGCGGATGGCGGCGAAGATATCGCCGCCATGATCGCGCACCCGCTCGGGGTGGCGCGGCACATAGGGCGGGAATTCGAGGTCGGGGCGATTGAGGCGGGTGAGCTGCGACAGCTCGTTCATCGCCAGCACGCCGTCGACCAGGATCACTTCGTCGTCTGCGGCCGACAAGGCGTGCTGCACGAAGATGCGCAGCTCCTCTGGCATCGTGGCCTCGATCTCGAGCCGGATCACCGACCCGCGGCGTCGCCGCTTGAGCGCGGTCTCGAACAGGCGAACGAGGTCTTCGGCCTCTTCCTCGATTTCGAGTTCGGAGTCTCTGATGATGCGGAATGCGCCTTGGCCCTTGACGGTGTAGCCGGGGAACAGGCGGCCGATGAAGAGACCGGTGGCCTGCTCCAGCGTGATCAGCCGCGCCGGCGCGCCTTCCTTGGTGGAGGGGATGCGGATGAAGCGGTCGATCTTGCCGGGCATGCGGATCAGCGCGTTCATCGCCTTGCCGTCGGAGATCCGCGACAATTGCAGCGCCACCGTGAATCCGAGATTCGGGATGAACGGGAAGGGATGCGCCGGGTCGATCGCCAGCGGCGTCAGCAGCGGGAAGATGCTGTGGAGGAAGTGATCCTCGATCCAGCTGCGCTCGGACTTGGTGACGTCGCGGCCGTCGACCAGCTGGATGCCGACCTTGGCCAGGATATCCCGCAGGTCGCTCCAGATCGCCTGCTGGTCGGAGGCGAGCTGCGAGACGGTCTTGTTGATCATCACGAGCTGATCGGCCGGCAGCAGGCCGTCCGGGCTGCGCTCGGTAATGCCCTCGCGGACCTGCGCCTTGATGCCGGCGACACGGACCATGAAGAACTCGTCGAGGTTATTCGCCGAAATCGACAGGAAGCGGACCCGCTCCAGCACGGGATGGCCGAGATTGACCGATTCCTCGAGCACCCGCCGGTTGAAGTGCAGCCAGGAGAGCTCCCGGTTGATGAAGCGTTCGGGGCTGGTCGCGATTGCGGGAATGGCGGGAAACTCCGCCTCTTTTTCTTTGATTTCAGTAGCTTGTGCCGAGTCCATAAAGTGCTGGTCCAATTCAGGGCAGGGGCCGGGGCGGTGTAGCCGAGAGCCGCAGAGACCATGTGATATTGCGATGACGTTTCGATGACATTGATGTTCCGCTCGCCTGCGCCGTCAAGCCGCGGGATGGATCAGGCGTCGCGCAACAGCTCCGCCGCCAGCGCCCGCGTGACGGGACGGCCGAGCCGGAGTGCCTCGGTATCCAGGAGCTCGACCGCCTGCCGGACGGCAACGTAGGAACGCTCGATCCGGTTGCTCAGATAGCTGACCAGCGGTTCGTCCACGCTCATCTGGCGGTCGGCGCAGAACTTGACGATCAGGCCGCGGAACAGCTGGTCGTCCGGCGGCAGCAGCGTCACGGTCGGCACCGCGCGGAGCCGCGACCGCAGGTCGCGCAATTCGATCTCGAACGCCGAGGGCGGAATGCGCGCCGTGATCAGCACGTAGGCATCGTCCTGGCGCGCCAGATTTAAAAGATGAAACATCGCGCGCTCGTCGAAATCCGCCGGCCTCAGGTCTTCGACGACGAGCGCACCGGTCGCAAGCGCGGTCGGCACCGTGTCGGCGGTCAGCGCATGCGCCGCGGTCGAGCGCGCGCCGGCGCTCTCGGCCCAGATCGCGGCGAGGTGGCTTTTGCCGGAGCCGTCAGGCCCGACCAGCAGCATGATTCGGTTTGGCCAGTCCGGCCAGCCGTCGATCAGCGCCAGCGCCGCCTCATTGGCAGGGCCCTCAAGGAAATCGTCGCGGGTCAGCTTCTCCTCGTGCGGCAGGGCCAAGGCCAATTGACGAGGTTGAACGCTACTGGCCACGCAGGTCTCCAAACCACTTTATCTAGCTATGCGTAAACGCGTTGCGTTTGTCGCGGGAAAACCGGCTTCCACTTTTCCGGATCCCGCCTACCGAGCTTCGATCGTGCTCATGTGCCGCACCCACTCCACGAGATAGAGGGACACCGAACCCAAAGTAAAGATCGTGACCAGGCCCATCAGGATCAGGTCGTAAGGGTGCGGCTGAAAGCCGAAGCCGAGCGAGGCCAGCACCAGCGCTGCGAACGCGACCTGCGCCACCGTGTTCAGCTTCGACACCATCAGCGGCTTCATCTCGACTGGCTTGTCGAACAACCATGACACAATCACGGCGGAGACGATCATGATGTCGCGTGACACCACGAGAATCACGATCCAGCGCGGCACCGCGCCCCAGATTCCGAGCGCGACATAGATCGACACCAGGAGCGCCTTGTCGGCGAGCGGATCGAGCAGGGCGCCGAGCTCGCTCGTCATGTTGAAGCGCTTGGCGAGGAAACCGTCGACCGCGTCCGAGACGCCGGCGATCACGAAGATCGCGAACGCAATCTCCATCTGGCTGGACACGATGGCCCAGACGATCACCGGCACCAGGATGATGCGGCCGAGGGTGATGATGTTCGGAATGCTCAACTTGGATCGCTTCCCGGCTAGAAGCCTGATTTTACTCGATATCCGGCTCTTTTGCGCAGCCGCCTTGTGTTATCTACATAGTATCGCGGCAGCAGCGCCGCGAGCCATTGCGCGGGGGCGGAATTCCTCGTAACCAGCCCCTGATCATCTGGAATTGGGCATGACCGAGCGCAAAAACGGGCTCACTTACGCGGATTCGGGTGTCGATATCGACGCCGGCAATCGACTGGTCGATCTGATCAAGCCGATGGTGCGGGCCACCGCGCGGCCTGGCGCGGACGCCGAGATCGGTGGTTTCGGCGGGCTGTTCGACCTCAAGGCCGCCGGCTTCAAGGATCCGGTCCTGGTGGCCGCGACCGATGGCGTCGGCACCAAGCTGAAGATCGCGATCGAGACCGGCATTCATGCCGGCATCGGCATCGATCTGGTCGCGATGTCGGTCAACGACCTCGTCGTGCAGGGCGCGGAACCGCTGTTCTTCCTCGACTATTTCGCCTGCGGCAAGCTGCACCCGGAGGCCACCGCGCAGATCGTCGCTGGTATCGCCGAGGGTTGCCGCGAATCCGGCTGCGCGCTGATCGGCGGCGAAACCGCCGAGATGCCCGGCCTCTACAAGGATGGCGATTACGACCTCGGCGGCTTTGCGGTCGGCGCAGCCGAGCGCGGCACGCTGCTGCCGACCGCGGATATCGCGGCGGGCGATGCCGTGATCGGGCTGGCTTCCTCCGGCGTGCACTCCAACGGCTATTCGCTGGTGCGCAAGATCGTCGAGCAGTCCGGCGTTGCCTATGACGCGCCGGCGCCGTTCGCGCCGGTCATGACGCTTGGCGCAGCGCTGCTGACGCCGACCAGGCTCTATGTGAAATCCTGCCTGCGCGCGATCCGCGACACCGGCGCGGTGAAGGGGCTCGCCCACATCACCGGCGGCGGCTTCACCGACAACATTCCGCGCGTGCTGCCGAAGCATCTCGGCGTCGGCATCGATCTGGCGCGGCTGCCGGTGCTGCCGGTGTTCAAATGGCTGGCCGAGCAGGGCGGCATCGCCGAGCTCGAGCTGCTGCGCACCTTCAACTGCGGCATCGGCATGATCGCGATCGTCAAGGCTGATGCGGTCGACGCCGTGACCGAGGCGTTCACCGCCGGCGGCGAGACGGTGACACTGCTCGGCGAGGTGATCGAGGCCAAAGGCGAGCATCGCGTGGTCTATAACGGTCATCTCGATCTCTCGCGATGAAGCGCCGCGTCGCCATCCTGATCTCCGGCCGCGGCTCCAACATGGCCGC
Source organism: Bradyrhizobium sp. USDA 4501 (assembly GCF_054062115.1). Lineage (NCBI taxonomy): Bacteria > Pseudomonadati > Pseudomonadota > Alphaproteobacteria > Hyphomicrobiales > Nitrobacteraceae > Bradyrhizobium > Bradyrhizobium sp. USDA 4501. Next base: position 9,200,522 of record NZ_JBSSEX010000001.1, on the reverse strand, counting down.
GCTGATCGAGGCTGCGAAGGCTGCGGATTTCCCGGCCGAGATCGTGGCCGTGATCTCGAACCGCGCCGATGCCGCCGGGCTCGAGAAGGCGGCCGCCAGCGGCATTGCGACCATCGTCATCGAGAGCAAGCCGTTCGGCAAGGACCGCGCCGGGTTCGAGGCCGTGCTGCAGCGGGCGCTCGACGACAGGCAGGTCGAGTTGATCTGCCTCGGCGGCTTCATGCGGCTGTTCACCGCCGAGTTCGCGCGGCACTGGTACGGACGGATGCTCAACATCCATCCCTCGCTGCTGCCTTGCTTTCCGGGTCTCGATCCGCACGGCCAGGCGTTGCGTGCAGGGGTCAAGCTGTCCGGAGCGACGGTGCATTTCGTGATCCCGGAGACCGACGCCGGACCGATCGTGATGCAGGGCGCGGTCACGGTCGCTGACGACGACACGGCCGAGACGCTCGCCGCGCGCGTGATCACCATCGAGCATCGCATCTATCCGGAGGCGCTGCGGCTGCTGGCAAGCGGCCGGCTCAAGCTCGAAGGCGATCTCTGCAAGACCCTGGGCAGCGGCGCAACCGACCATACCCTGATCGCGCCGGCGCCTTAGCGCGCGGTTGCAGGAGACATCCCCCGGGGTGATGCGGCCGGGGGAGGCATCAGGATGAATTCCGCTGGCAGCGGCGTTCAGTGAACCTTGAGGTTCTCTGCCGACGCCTTGCCGCGGTTCTCCACCAGCTCGTACTCGACGGACTGGTTCTCGTTCAATGTGCTGAGGCCCGCGCGCTCGACCGCCGAGATGTGGACGAACACGTCCTTGTCGCCGACGGCTGGCTTGATGAACCCGTAACCTTTGGTCGGGTTGAACCATTTGACGGTACCCTTCGGCATCGTCTCTCTCCCAGTTTAGACATAAAAAAGACGCGGCCACGTTTTCCACGTGCCACGCCACAAGCGGACTTTGCGCTGTCTGTTCACTTCCCGGGTCGTCAGATCCAAAGTCTTCAAGTCCGAAGTTTCGCCTCTCGAGGCCCTGTACATCGAAGCCTTGGATATCAACGTCGCGAAACGCACAGTCGAACGGCCGCAAATCCGATTGTGAACGGATTGCAACACGAAAATTGCGCCTTAGCAAGCGCGGTGGTTTTGCGTGACGCAACCTCAGCCTGTGCCGGTCGAACTCCGGGGCAACGCGTTCGGCCACTGGCCGACTGCCGGTGGAACCTGGCGGGCACCAGGCGGACGCGCTAACCCCGGTCCACCCGCACCACGCGGCCCTTGTCGATCGCCAGCGCAAGCTGGCCGTGCTTGAGCTTGAGCGCGGCCTCGCCGAACAGTTCGCGGCGCCAGCCGTGCAGGGCGCCGACCTCGGCCTGATCGCTGGCCGCGATCTGCTCGAGGTCGTCGACGGTGGCGATCACCTTGCTGGCGACGCCGTGGCGCTCTGAGGTCATGCGCAGCAGCACCTTCAACAGCTCGACGGTCGCCGCGCCGTTGGAATTGTTTCTCGGCTTCTCCAGCTTGGGCAGCATGGCCTGGTCGCGGGCGAGCCCGCGCTGCACGGCGGCAATGATGTCAGCGCCCCATTTCGAGCGCTCAAAGCCCTTCGGCAGCGAGCGCAGATTGCCGAGCTTCTCCAGCGAGGTCGGCGCATGGGTGGCGATATCGCCGACCGCATCGTCCTTGAGCACGCGCGAGCGCGGCACGTCGCGGCTCTGCGCCTCCTGCTCGCGCCAGGCCGCGACCTCGATCAGCACCGCGAGCTCGCGCGGCTTGCGGACGCGGGTCTTGAGCCGCTCCCAGGCGCGCTCGGGATGGAAGTCGTAGGTCTTCGGCGAGGTCAGGACCTCCATCTCCTCGCTGACCCAGTCACTACGGTCGCGCTTCTTCAGATCGGCATCGAGGGCTGCGAACACTTCGCGCAGATGCGTCACGTCGGAGACGGCGTAGTGGAGCTGCTCGTCGGTCAGCGGCCGGCGCGACCAGTCGGTGAAGCGATGGGTCTTGTCGGGGCGGTGGCCGGTGACGCGGTCGACGAGCTGGTCGTAGGCGATGCTGTCGCCATAGCCGAGCACCATGGCGGCGACCTGGGTGTCGAAGATCGGATGCGGGATCGTGCCGGACAGGTGCCAGACGATTTCGATGTCCTGCCGCGCGGCGTGGAATACCTTGAGCACGGCCTCGTTCGACATCAGGTCGAAGAACGGCTTGAGGTCGATGCCGGGTGCCAGCGCGTCGACCACGACGGCTTCGTCCGCGCTCGCCATCTGCACGACGCAGAGCAGCGGATAGTAGGTCGTCTCCCGCAGGAACTCGGTGTCGACAGTGATGACCTTGTGTTTGGCGAGCCGGTCGCAGGCGGCGGCGAGGTCGGAGGTCGTGCTAATCAAATCCATGAAGTGTCCATAACGGCTTGACCACACGCGTTCTGCCGAAAGGGCAGCTATGTCAAGGGTCTTGCAGGGATTTTGGCCCTGCGCGGGGTGAGGGACGGGCCGTTTTTGAATTGATTGGGCGTGATTCGAGGGTGTTTTTGGCCCGGTCGTGCCGGCAGTTCGTCGGTCGTCCGCCATCTTCGGTGTCACCGCCCGGCTTGACGAACGGGGGCTGAGCGCCACAGGCGATAGCCCGCTGGCGCCGGGACACACGACCAAAATATCGAAAACAACCCCATGCAAAGGAGCCGACAGCTAGCGGTGTTCGACACGGCAACTTGACACGTCGGGCAAATCAGCGATATTTTTCCATTATTCCGAAGTCATGCGTCGCCACGCTTGGGGCTGTGACATTTGCGGACTTCTGCAACCGACCCGTCATGGTGACGAGGCGCACCGCGCCGTCATTGCGTCCCCACTTGCAGCTTTGATCGCCCGGCTCGACCGGTTGAATCCGCCCAGTATTCCAGAGACAGTTGTGCTCGAACCGAGAGGCGGCGGCGTACTGGATCGCCCGCTTTCGCGGACGATGACAGTCGTAGTGGGGGCGCGCCGCTGCGGGAGCTTGCGCCGTCGGGATGGCGATTTGGGTCAACCGGAGTGCTGAGCTTTCTCGGGGGCCGGCTTGCTTGGCCGATCATGGGTGCCGTACTCTGCCAAAGCAACCTGAAGTCGATGACCAACGAGGAGCCGCTATCGTGATCGCGACGCAGCCCGGGGCTGTCACCAGCGAGCTGTTTCAAATCGCCTCTGAAGTCCCGGAACAGCGCCGCGATGCAGTGCTCGAGAGCATCAACAGCATCATCGACACGAATTGGCTGACGGAGGAAAAGTTCTGGTCCCGCGAACACTCTCCGTTCAAGCCCGACCACGGCATTGTCCTGCTCCACCACGGCGGTGAATGCGTGGCTTACCTCATCATTCAGCGCCTCGCCGTTGCCAGCACGTCGGTGATCTATCTCTCGGGTACCGCCGTCAGAGACACGCATCGTGGTCGCGGCTCTTTCAAGCGGATGTTCGATGCCGCTATGACGGCGGAGTTCGGTCACCCGGCGGCGCCGGCTGACTTCTGCTTGTGCTGGCGGACGAGAAATCCGGTCATCTACGTGCTGGGTCGCGCGCAGTGCCGCAGCGTCGTGCCCGCTATCTCGGACGACACGCACGCGGATGATCTCGACGATCTCTGTCTCAAACTGGCTGCAACCCTGTACCCTCGTCAAACCGTCGAGAAGACGACGATGGTGATGCGGGGGGCCTATGGCCGGCTTCGCTATCGCGATGAGCCGACGACCGTGCGCCACGACGGCGCGAAGGAGGTGTGATGTAGAGCACCTTTGAGCAGCCTTGCTGCACAGAAGATGGGGGTTGGCCCCTCGAACTCGGGTTGCAGGATCAGGGTTCAAACCACCGGCTGCTGCTTCGGCCCAATGGTCGAGGTGGTGAGCGAGACCGGAAAAGGCAGAGCAAGACTCTGTCAGGTAAGGATCGAGGAGACGAGCGCAAGCGAACCACCGATGAACTGTCGAAAGCGTAGGGAAGACGTCAAAACCAAGGGGTAGTCGTTATCTTGGGATCAGTCTGAGCGATACCTGTTTACGGCTCAGGCGGCGTCCGGCAGGCGAGGTGGCGTGACCTCGGTTCAGGCTTCTGTGCGGAACGTGGGAACCTGTATCGCGATGCCAAGGGAATGGTTCAAGTGGAAGCCCCACAAGAGTCTGAGTACCAATGCGCGATGCAGGGACGGAGCCGTGTGTAGTAGTGACGAAGGCACTGTAATGGTGGCGGAGCGAAGGCACGGCACTGTCCCGCTTGATTGGAAGAACAACCGGAAACGGGAGGACTCTTTTGGGTCAAGCAAAGCCGTATGACATCCCCAAGCGCTGGGTTTGGGAGGCGTACAAACGGGTCAAAGCAAATCGGGGCGCAGCCGGTGTGGACGAGCAGTCGATCGAGGTGTTCGAGGCAGACTTGCAGAGCAATCTGTACAAGCTCTGGAATCGAATGTCTTCGGGTAGCTACTTTCCACCGCCGGTCAAGCGTGTGCAGATCGACAAGCGCGACGGCGGGAAGAGGCCACTAGGAATTCCTACGGTGTCGGATCGCGTTGCTCAGGCGGTCGTCAAAGGATATCTGGAGCCGGATTTGGAGAAACACTTTCATCCAGACTCGTTCGGATATCGACCCGGAAAATCGGCGCTCGATGCCGTTGGGGTTGCTCGCCAGCGATGCTGGCGGCATCCCTTCGTGCTCGATCTCGACATTCGGGCCTATTTTGACTCGATATCGCATGAGCTTTTGCTCAAGGCGATTCGGAAGCACACGGACTGCGCTTGGGTGTTGTTGTACATTGAACGGTGGCTTAAAGCTCCCGTTCAACTGGAAGACGGCACCCCTGAACCCCGAGAGAAGGGCACGCCGCAGGGCTCGGTGGTATCACCGCTGATGGCGAATCTCTTTCTCCACTATGCGTTCGACATGTGGATGCGAAGAAATCATCCGAGCATCCCGTTCGAGCGTTATGCCGATGATATTCTCTGCCATTGCGACAGTGAGCGGCAGGCACAAGAACTGAAGGAGGCGCTTGCGAAGCGCTTTGCCGAATGCGGACTGGAGCTTCATCCGGACAAGACGAAGATAGTCTATTGTAAGGATGACGACCGGCGAGGTGATTATCCTGAACAGAAATTCGACTTTTTGGGCTACACGTTCCGTGCCCGTCGGTCGAAGAACCGTTGGGGAAAGCACTTCGTCAACTTCAGCCCCGGTGTCAGCAATGCCGCGACGAAGGCAATCCGACAGGAAATCCGTGCCTGGCAACTACGCTGCCGGGTGGATAAGAGGATCGACGACCTGGCGAGGATGTTCAACCCGATCATTCGAGGCTGGATGAACTACTATGGTCGGTACTACAAGTCGGCGCTTTACCCGACACTACGCCATCTCGACCGATGTCTCGCGCGATGGGCGATGTCGAAATACAAACGTCTGCGGCGACATCGAAGACGGGCAGAGCACTGGGTACGGGACATTGCTTGCCGCACCCCCACGCTGTTGGCCCATTGGCCGATGCTGCACAAGACGGCGGCTGGACGGTAAGAGCCGGATGAGCGGAGACGTTCACGTCCGGATCTGTGAGCGCCTGGGGGTGAAACTCCCCCGGGCGACTCGACCAAACCTCGCCGGATGTCGACCGATGGTTCGCGCAGACCATCCCCAACAGCGCTGACGCGGTGTTCTGTGCCGGATTGGCGAGCAATCGCTGGTCACGGCACCGGGCAGCGCTGCCAAGGACTGGATAGCCCCAGACGGGCAACTCGGTGGCAGGGGCTGCCTGTCATGGCGCGCAAAATCGAATGGCTCCGCGCGCAAATTCGTGAGTCACGCCGTCGTTCGCCGGGCGCCTTTGTCGCGCCGAGTGCCGAACATGCCGGAGGTTGGATGATGGCGCCCGAGGGGGCGACTCTGGTTTCGCCTACAGCGCCATCGCAGTCGGCGAAGGGCCAAAATACCAGCGCGTGCGCTATCTCGAATATCCGAGTGACCGAGGGCAGAGTGCGTCTTCGATCGGTCTGCTCCTTGTTTTCGCACTTTGTGAACGCGTCCAGTCTGGGGTAAACAGGTCCCTTGGCATCGTCGAACGAGGCCCATTGTCGCCAATGGCCCGCAGTCGGACGGATCACAATGCCGGAGAAACAGCCAAGCGCCGATATGGAGGCTGCTCTCAAGCACTGGCTCGAAACCGTTGATCTCGGCCAGTATAGCGACCTCTTTGTCCTGCATCGCATCGGTTTGGACATCCTGCCCGATTTGACCGAGCAGGATCTGGTCGAACTTGGACTTCCGCTGGGAGACCGCAAGCGCTTGCAGCGCGCGGTTGCTTCCCTGACCCGTTCGGCAAAAGGTCCCGCCGGCGGTAGGAGCGTCGCGGAAAGCGCGGCGGTGAGCGCCGAGCGGCGCCAGCTGACCGTGATGTTCTGCGACATGGTCGGTTCGACCTCGCTGTCCGAGCAGTTCGATCCCGAAGACGTCCGCGACGTTATCGCGAGCTTCAGGGAAAAGTGCGTCAGCGTGGTCAAGCGGTACGAAGGCTTCGCGGCCCGCTACCTTGGGGACGGCATTCTGGTCTATTTTGGCTATCCGAATGCGCATGAGGATGACGCCGAGCGGTCGGTGCGTGCGGCGCTCGAAATTGTACGGAGCCTGTCGTCGGCGAGAGCGAGCGACGCCCGCGACGTTGCAAGTCATGGGCCCAGTGTGCGCATCGGGATTGCGACCGGCCTTGTTGTCGTCGGAGACCTGGTTGGACAGGACACCGAGGAGCACGATTCCGCAGTCGGCGAGACGCCAAATCTGGCTGCCCGTCTGCAGGCCTTGGCGCCTCCGGACGGCGTCGTGATTGCGTCTTCGACGCAATCCCTGCTGAGAGGAAAGTTCGACTACCAGGACTTCGGATTTCACGCGCTGAAGGGGATATCCACGAAGGCCCAGGCCTGGCTCGTGGTTCGGCCCTGCCGCGCCGAGACGCGATTTGCCGCAGCCATGGGCTCCCGATTGACGCCGCTGGTCAACCGCACCGAAGAGGTGGCATTGCTGCTCACGCGTTGGCAGCAAGCGAAAGCCCATGAGGGGCAGGTCGTGCTGCTGACGGGGCGAGCCGGGAATTGGAAAATCCAGGATCGTTCAGGAATTGCGGGAGCGGATCGCGGGTGATCAGCACGGACAAGTTTCGTTCCAGTGCTCTCCCTATTACAGCAGCACCGCTTTTCACCCCTTCATCGAGCATCTCAAATTCTCGCTCGGCCTTGACGGCGAGAACGCGTCTGCGCTTTGGCTGACAAAGCTTGAAGCTGGTGTCGCCGCCTCGAACGGCGAGGCGGACACAGTGGTGCCGATCCTTGCGGCGTTGCTTTCAATTCCCACCGGGGACCGCTACGCGGCCCTGGATCTCTCGCCGCAACAGCTGAAGGATGCGACGATCGCCACGCTCGTCAACCATCTGCTCGCGCAAGCGCGCGAGCAGACGCTCCTGATCGATTTTGAGGACGCACATTGGATCGATCCCACCTCGCGGGCCGTGCTCGATCTGCTGGTGGAGAACGTTCGCACCACGTCGATCCTTGTCGTGATCACCTGTCGTCCGGAGTTTCAGCCGGGCTGGAAGGATCACGCGCACACCATCAGTGCGAACCTCAAGCGTCTCGGCCGACAGGTCCGCACGATATTGGTCGAACGTGTGGCTGGAGAAAAGGAGCTTCCCCGAGAGGTGATTGAGGACATCATTGTCAAAACCGATGGCGTGCCGCTCTTCCTTGAAGAGCTGACCAAGGCCGTTCTCGAATCCGACGTCTTGACTGAGCAACATGGACGTTACGTCTTGTCCGGTCCGTGGCATCAGCTCGCTATTCCCGCGACATTGAACGATTCCCTGATGGCCCGCCTCGACCGGATGGGATCGTTCAAGAAAATCGCGCAGATCGGCGCTACCATCGGCCGCGAGTTTTCTTATGAGATCCTTCGCGAGGTTGCCGAAGCGCCGGCGGACCAGATCGAAGCCGCCCTGAACCATCTGGAGGCAGCCGGATTAATCGTCCGCTTCGGCTTTCTGCCGGAGGCGCTGTACTCGTTCAAGCACGTGATGATCCAGAATGCGGCGCATGAAAGCTTGTTGCACAGGGAAAGACGGACGCTGCACGCCAAGATCGGACGCGTGCTGGCCGAAAAATATCCGGAAAAGATCGAGCGCGAACCGGAGCTTCTCGCCTACCACCTGACCGAGTCTGGACAAAGCGAGCCGGCTGCGGGTTTCTGGCTCAAGGCCGGAAAGCAGGCCGCAATGAAGGGTGCGACTCTGGAGGCGATCGGTCATTTGCGTCGTGGGCTCGGGGTTCTGCAAGCCTCACCCGGCATGCAGGGCCGAAACGAGTCCGAGCTTGAGCTTCGCATCGCCCTGGGCACCGCCCTGATCGCGGCAAAGGGATACGCCGTGCGGGAAGTCGAGGAGAACTATGTTCGCGCACTCGAACTCGGCCGGAATCTTGGCAACATGGCGAAGGTCTTTGCGGCGACGCGCGGACTTTGGGTGTGCCACTTCATCCGCGGCGATCTCGCACGGGCGCATGAGCTGAGCGCGGAGCTCCTGCAGTTCGCAAGGCGCGAGGCATCGAACCAAAGTTCGTCCGCGACGCAACAGACGGGATATCTGATCGAGGCGCATCGGGCGATCGCGATGACCATGCTGTACCGCGGGCGGTTTGTCGCCGCCGAACATCACCTTCATCGCTTCAGGAATCTGTACAGTCCTGATCTACACGGCGCCCTGACGGCAACGCATGGCATCCATCCTGGCATCGTCTCGCTCTCGTATCTCGGGTACGTGTCGTGGTTTCTGGGCCGTCCTGACGCGGCGCGCCGATATAGCCAGCAGGCTATTTCGGAAGCGGAAGACCTTCGCCACCCCTTCACGCTGTCGTTTGCGCTGACATTCGGCGCCTACGTTTGCCAGCATCTCCGCGATGTCGAAGGGACCCACGACTATACCAACAGGGCACTGGCTCTCTCATCGGAACACGGCTTCCTGCACTGGAAGCATCAGACAACCATCCTGCGAGGATGGGCGATGACCGAGCTCGGGAATGTCGATGAGGGATTGAACCAGATGCGAATGGCTATCGACGGTTACGAGGGCATGAGCGCCCGGCTAGCCAGTTGCTGGTTCAGAAGCCTGCTCGCGAAGGCTTATGCAAGTGCCGGCTTGCCGGATGCTGCCTTGCACGAACTCGACAGCGCACTGGCGATCGGGAGAAGAACGGGAGAGCATTTTTACGAAGCCGAGATCTATCGTCTGCAAGGTGAGATGACGCTCAATGACTCGATATCATCGTCCGTTGAATCCGCCGAGCGAATGTTCCTCGCCTCGATCGAGCTGGCGCGCAGGCAAAGCGCGCGGTCCTTTGAATTACGGTCAGCTGTCAGCCTGGCGCGCCTATGGCGACATTCCGGCAAACAGGCGCGAGCGGCCGAGCTGTTGCTACCCGTCGTTCGAACGTTCACGGAAGGTCTAGGTACGCCTGACGTCAAGGAAGCGCTCGAGCTGGCGAATGAACTGGCAATGGAAATGCCCGGAGATCAAGAATGGAGCGGGCGGGTCTAAGGATACAGAGGCGCCCCGGGGCCCGTCCGCCCGCTTGCGCCTGACCGTCGTCTCCACGCATCGCAGATGAATGATGGTGTTCGCTTCGGCCCAAGTTCGCGGCGGCGGCAACGTTGGGTGGATGCTGTTCCGGCGATGTGCGCCGGACTGATCAGCGGTTGGCGATGCTGCTGGCCTCGATTGGCGAGGCAACGTCGTCCCGATCGACCCGGGCTTCGTTCGCGCGAACGCGTGACGGCCATCCGTGCCGCGAGGCCAGGGTCGTCAGCCTGTCCCTGACGAGATAATGCGCGGGGCCTTCGAGGAAGCGCCAGACGAGCCATGCCAGCACCACCATGCCCGTCACGACCAGCGCGGTCGACAGCCCGTCCGGCGTTGGTGTGATCAGGAGCAGGATGACGTAGCCGAGCTGCAGATGCAGCAGATAGAGCGGATAGGTGATGCCGCCGACGGCCCTGACGAGGCCTGCAGGCAGGGCTACCGACTTGATGCGAGTGGCGGCGAACACGATGCCGAGCGAGACGATGCAGATCACCGTCACGACGCGGGGATCGAAGCTGCCATGGGTGTGGACGCCGAGCCGCTCCAGCTTGTGCACGGCCTGGAACGTCGCCGTGCCGATCGCCAGCGTCAGCAGGCTGTACAGCCTGGTGTCGCGCCGTCCCCGGTAGTGCTCATAGATCAGGAGCCCGACGGCGAAGAAGCCGCTGTCGTCGGCCATGAACAGCTTTTCGAACAGCGGAACGTCGAGGGTCAGCTCGTTGGCGAAGGTGATTGCGATCCACGCCACGATGAGCGTGTCGATGCGCCGCGGAAAGATGCCCCAGGCCAGGAACAGCGTGATCCAGACGTAGAATACGACCTCGATCACCAGCGACCAGTAGGCGTCGTCCATGTAGGGCTGACCGAGCATCGGGGCTGCGATGAACAGGTTTGCCAGCCATTGCCCCCACGTCACGTGGAAGTACGCGTGGCCCAACAGCAGCGTCGCGAGGAAGGTCAGCGTCATGCAGATGACGAAGGTCGGATAGATCCGGCTGAAGCGGGCGATCGCGAAACCGACCGGCGTGCGGCCTTCGGCCGAATAGGCGATGACGAAGCCAGAGATCGCGAAGAACACGGGGACGCCGAGGAAGCCGTATTGCGCGACCGGGGCGAGGTACGGCATCGCCACCTTTTGCACGCCGTTCGATGCCACGCCCCAGAAGCCGTAGTGATACAGGATCACGGCCCCGACCGCGGCAAGCCGCAGCAGGTCCAGCACGGGAACCCGGGTCGGATCCGGTTGTTTAGATGCGCTCGGCATATATCCGCTATCGTGGCGGCGAGGCATGAAGGCGTTCTTAATCCACCCGGCGAAACGACCGCACGGTCGTTCACGATTGCAGGAGCCCGGTGGCGATGCCGCCGGCCGCGCTGAGCACGACCACCACGAGCGGCGGCGCGCGCCATGCCGTGAGCAGGACGAAGCCGGCCAGCGCGATGCCGAAATCGAGCGGACGGTGGACGCTGCTGGTCCACACCGGATTGTAGAGCGCGGCCCCCAGAAGGCCGACGACGGCGGCGTTGACGCCGCGCATCATCGCTTGCGCCGCCGGCCGTTTGCGAAAGCTATCCCAGAACGGCAGCGCTGCGAGCAGCACGAGAAGTCCCGGCAGGAAGATGCCGACGAGGCCGACGATCGCGCCCGGCAGGCCGCCGATCACGGCGCCGAGATAGGCGGCAAAGGTGAACAGCGGACCCGGCACCGCCTGCGCGGCGCCGTAGCCCGTCAGGAACGCATCGTCGCCGATCCAGCCCGGCGTCACCACGGCTTCGCGCAGCAGCGGCAACACGACATGGCCGCCGCCGAACACCAGCGCGCCCGAGCGGTAGAAGGCCTCGAACAGGCCGAGGCCGGGCCATGTCCGCGACAGCAGCGGCAGTCCGACCAACAGCGCGACGAACAGGATCAGCGCTGCGACGCCAACGCGGCGCGATACCGGCATCGCGATATGGGTGACCCCGTTGGCCTGTTGCGCTTGGCAGAACCAAAGCCCGGCGACAGCGCCGAGAATGATCGCGCCGATCTGCGCGATCGACGACGAACTGGCGAGGATGACGAGTGCTGCGACCGTCGCGATCGAGGCGCGTTCGCGATCGGGGCAAAGCGAGCGCGCCATGCCCCAGACGGCCTGGGCGACGATCGCCACCGCAACCAGCTTGAGGCCATGCACCAGGCCGCTACCCGCAGGGCCGCTCAATCCGCTGGCGCCGAAGGCAAACAGCACGAGCGCGATCGCCGAGGGCAGCGTGAATCCGGTCCAGGCGGCCAGCGCCCCCAGGTACCCGGCGCGCATCAGGCCGAGCGAAAAGCCGACCTGGCTGCTCGCAGGGCCCGGCAGGAATTGGCAGAGCGCGACCAGATCCGCATAGGCCTGTTCGTCAAGCCAGCGCCTGCGGGTGACGAACTCGTCGCGGAAATAGCCGATATGGGCGATCGGGCCGCCGAAGCAGCTGACGCCGAGCTTGAAGAAGATGAGCAGCACCTCGAGCGGCGAGTGCGTCGAGCTCGCGGTGGCGGGCGGTGTGCCGGGCTGCGGGACGTCGGTGTTGTTCAAGCGTCGTCAATTCCCGCAATTTGCGTCCCAGGTCGGGACTCGTCAGCGCGAGCATATCGCCATTCGATGACGTTTGAGCGCCTTATTTCTCGCGGCTCTCACTCGTAGCGGATGTTCTTCGACGGCCGGCGCGCGGCGGGCATCGCCAGCACGACGAGACAGAGCGCGATCATCGCCAATCCCATAAATTCGAATGCAAATGCGTCCACGGGCCATTCTCCCCATCAGAAACAGTTAGACTTGTTGGGGGAGCGTTGACGCGCTGTTAAGCCTTATGGTTACCGCAGCCGGCCTCGGCGCATGGTGGAGAGTGAGTTAACGCTCACATGGCACGTTAGGCGGCCACACTCAGCGGTCCGGTGCGCAACTTCAGATCCACCGGCGTCGGGTTGCGCAGGATGTCCAGCACGGGGCAATGACGGTCGACGGTTTCCTTCAGCCGGGCGATGTCAGCCGCGGAGGCCGGACTGTCGATGGCGACCTCGGCCTCGATCTGCTGGAAACCGGCGCGCACGTCTGGATCGACGCTGAAGAAGCCGCGCAGATCGATGGCGCCCGACAGCTTGACGGAGACGCCGTTGAGGGGAATGCCGAGCGCGTCGGCATAGAGCCGATAGGTGATCTCCTGGCATGAGCCGAGCGCGGCGAGGATGTACTCGACCGGGTTCGGTGCGGTGTCCTTGCCGCCCAGCGCCGGCGGCTCGTCGACGCTGACGTTGAATTGCCGCACGGCAACGCGGCTATTGACGCCGTCGCCGAGTTGCGAAGTCGCCTGGAACACGGCCTGCGCCTGCGCCGGATCGGCGCCGAGCGCCTGTTGGGTGTCTGCGAAAACCTGCTTGAACCTGAAGCTCATCGTTCGTCTCCCCCATGGCATCGATCATGAGAGGCTGATCGAACGGCCCATGCAGGGCAATAGTCGCGAGATAAAAACGACAGCAGCTCCGCGAAGCGCGAAATTTGCAGCAGCATTTTTCCCGCGCGCGTCGATGCGTAGGATGAGTAGAGCCAACGGGGCCGCGCAAGGCGCGTCCAGATGATAGAACTCCGCGAAACCCATAGTGGTGCCGCTCGCGAGATGAGCTGATGGGTTTCGCTGCGCTCTACCCATCCTACGGGCTACCCATCCTGCCGTGTCACGCGGCGAGGGCGTCCTGGTTGATCTCACCCTTGGCGAGCGCCGTCAGCAGCGTGTCGACGTGCCGCTCTTCGTCGAGACTGTCGTGCAGGAGGCGCTGGTCGTCGCGCAGGTTGAGCTGGCCTGCGAGGGCGGCCGCGCTGCCATAGGCGGCGATCTCGTAATGCGCGAGCTTCTGCGCCGACGCGACGAGGCCGGCATCGCGCAGATTGTCGTCGGGCAGCAGCGAGACCATCTTGGCGGTCTCGTGGATCAGCGCCTGCATGGCCTGGTCGGTGTGCTCCAGCGGATCGGCCCCGTGCATCCGCAGCAGCGACTTCAACCGCTCGCCCTGCACGATGGTCTCGCGGTGATGGCGGCTGAACGCATCCTTGAGCGACGGATGCGAGGCGATCTCCGCCATCCGCGCCAGCGCCACGGCGAGCTGCTCCTCGACGCTTGCGAGTTCCTGAAGCTCGGCGACATACATGTCCTTGAAGCTGGTGATCCTCATCGTGAATCCTTTCTTGTTTCGGCGTTCAAGCGGTGTGGCCGCCGGAACCGGAATCGACCGGCGTCTTCTTGGCGCGTTGTGGCGTCATCTTCGCCGGGTCCGGTTGCCCGGGCACGCCGCGCGGCCCGAGTTGCTGTCGCTGCAGATCGTCCTCGGAGAAGGGCGGCTCGACGCCGTTCGGGTTGCTGCGCTCGATCGCGGTTTTCAGGTCGTCATCGCGCTGGTTCATGCTGGCGCTCCATCATCACGGCGGCACGGAACCTGGATCGGACGAGGCGGCACGTTCCGCGCTGCACGGCCAACGATGCGCGCGCGAAATCGTTGCAAACAAATCGGGGGCGCGGCGCTACGCCACGAGCTTCGGCAGCGCGGCCGCGAGCGCATCCACCGCAAAGCGGATCTTGAGTGGCAGTCGCGGCGTCGGCAGCCACAGCGCGTGGCAATCGTAGGGAAATTCCCCGCTGTCGCCGAGAACGCGGACCAGCGCGCCGGTGTCGAGGCGTTCGCGCACCAGCCAGGAGGGCAGCCACGCCAGCCCCATGCCGCGCGCTGCGGCATCCGCGATGGCTTCGAGGTCGTCGAGCCTGAGCCGCCCGGCCGGCCAGACCTCGTGCGGCGCAAGACCGGCGCGCGGGAACAGCCAGGGGCGAACGCGGCCCGAGCGGCGGTAGACGATCGCCTGGTGCCGGCCGAGCTCGTCGAGCGTGCGCGGCCTGCCATGGGCCTTCAGATAGGCGCGCGAGCCGCACACCACCATGCGCTGGCGCGTGATGCGCCGCGCGATCACGCCGGATTGCTCGTTGAGCTCGCCGGTCCTGATCGCAAGGTCGTGACCGCCCTCCATCAGATCGGCGATCGGATCGCCGAACGAAAGATCGAGCTCGAGCGCGGGATATTTCTGCGCGAGCTTCAGCAGCGTGGGGACGATGCAGTAGCGGCCGAGCAGCGCCGGCATCGTCACCCGCAGCCGCCCGCGCGGCTGCGACGATTGATCGGAGGCGAGCGCGTCGGCCGCCTCGGCCTCGCCGAGCACGATGCGGCAGCGCTCGTAATAGGCTTGCCCTGAATCGGTCAGGCTCTGCCGCCGCGTGGTGCGATGGAGCAGGCGGACGCCGAGCCGTTGTTCGAGGAAGCGCACATGCTTGCCGACCATCGGGGCCGACATCTCGAGCGCATCGGCGGCGGCCGCGAACGAGCCGAGATCGACCGCCCTGACGAAGACGGCCATGCTGGTGAGGCGATCCAATTCAAAACTCCTGGTTTCGATTGTCGGAGCTACCGGGTGATTTATCCGGCGATCGCCGCCGGGCATAGCGGCATTCCATTCAATTGTTTTGGAGTTCGCCCATGGCCCGCGGCGTCCGCTTTCACCAGCATGGTGGTCCCGAGGTGCTGCGTATCGAGGAGATCGCGGTTGCGCCGCCGGCGCCCCGCGAGGTTCAGATCCGAGTCAAGGCGCTCGGGCTCAACCGCGCCGAGGCCTCGCTGCGCCGGGGCAGCTATATCGAGACCGCGACGCTGCCGTCCGGCCTCGGGCTGGAAGCCGCCGGGATTGTCGCGGCGATCGGCGAAGGCGTCGAAGAATTTGCGCCGGGCGATGCCGTGAGCATCGTGCCGCCGGTCTCGATGGTGCGCTGGCCGGCCCATGCCGAGCTCGCGACCTTTCCGGCGGAGCTTGTCGTCAAGCATCCGCCCGCGCTCGGTTTTGAAACGGCCGCTGCGGTGTGGATGCAGTATCTCACCGCGTTCGGTGCGCTGGTCGATCTTGCAAGGCTCGGGCGAGGCGAGTTCGTCGTCATCACAGCGGCGTCGAGCAGCGTCGGGCTCGCGGCGATCCAGATCGCCAACCGTATCGGCGCGGTCCCGATAGCGGTGACGCGGACATCGGCCAAGGCGCAGGCGCTGCGCGAGGCCGGCGCGGCGCACGTGATCGCGTCGGCGGAGCAGGATCTGCAATCAAGGCTGGAGCAGATCGCGGGACCGAACGGCGTGCGCGTGGTGCTCGATGCCGTCGGTGGCCCCGCCTTCGTGCCGCTGACGGCGGCGATGGCACCCGGCGGCATCCTGATCGAACATGGTGGACTCAGTCCTGAGCCGACGCCGTTTCCGCTCGCCAACGTGCTCGGCAAGAGCCTGACCCTGCGCGGCTACCTCGTGCACGAGATCGTGCGCGATCCCGCGCGGCTTACCGCGGCGAAGGCGTTCATCCTCGACGGGCTTGCCGATGGCACCTTGAGGCCGATCATCGCCAGGACGTTTGCGTTCGAGGAGATCGTCGAGGCGCACCGGTACCTGGAGTCGAACACGCAGTTCGGCAAGATCGTGGTGACGGTGTGAGGGTCGCACCAACGTCATTGCAAGCGAAGCGAAGCAATCCATCGGCTCGCATGCACGGAGGTATGGATTGCTTCGTCGCTGCGCTCCTCGCAATGACGGCGGAAAGACCTCACGTCCCGCAGAACGTCTGCGTCACGCGCTGCTCGGGGAGCGGCGGATCGGCGTAGGCCGCGAACTGCGGCTGGTCCTCATAGGGTTTTGCCAGCACCGTCAGCAGTTCCTCGAACGGCGCGTAGTCATCCGAGTTCACCGCAGCCGCAATCACCGCCTCGATCCGGTGGTTGCGCGGGATGAAGGCCGGATTGACCGCCTGCATCGCGGCCTTGCGCTCGGCCGGCGTTTGCGGCTCCAGCGCGAGGCGGGCGCGCCAGCGGGCGGCCCATTCGTCGAACGCCGCGGGATCGGTGAACTGCGCGCGGGCGTCCGCGGCGTCATCGCTTGCGGCCTCGCCGAGATGGCGGAAGGTCAGCGTGAAGTCGGCCGCGTTTTTGGCCATCGCGTCGAGCAGATCCTGGATCAGCGCCTCGTCACCGTCGCGCACGGTGAACAGGCCGACCTTGGCGCGCAGCCCGGTATTGTAGGCCGCGGTGAACTTTTCGGGGAATTCGCCGAGGATCACTTGCGCCTGTTCGATGGCCTTCTCCTGCTCGTCCGCGAACAGCGGCAGCAGGCATTCGGCGAGCCGGGTCAGATTCCACAACGCGATGCGCGGCTGGTTGGCATAGGCGTAGCGGCCCATCTCGTCGATCGAGGAGAACACCTGCGCCGGGTTGTAGGCATCAAGGAAGGCGCAGGGCCCGTAATCGATGGTCTCGCCCGAGATCGAGGTGTTGTCGGTGTTCATCACGCCGTGGATGAAGCCGACCAGGAGCCAGCGCGCGACCAGCGCGGCCTGCCGCGCCACGACGCCGGCGAGCAGCGCGTGATAGGGCTGGGCGGCGTCCGTCAGCTCGGGATAGTGCCTGGCGATGACATGGTCGGCGAGCGCGCGCACGCCGTCAGTGTCGCCGCGGGCGGCGAAGAACTGGAAGGTGCCGACGCGGATGTGGCTCGCGGCGACGCGGGTCAGCACCGCGCCGGGCAGCGCGGTCTCGCGCATCACGGGCTCGCCGGTGACGACGGCGGCGAGCGAGCGGGTGGTCGGGATCCCCAAAGCGAACATCGCCTCGCTGACGATGTATTCGCGCAAGACCGGACCGAGCGCGGCGCGGCCGTCGCCGCGGCGGGAGAACGGGGTCGGGCCGGATCCCTTGAGCTGGATGTCGCGGCGGACGCCGTCCTTGTCGATGACCTCGCCGAGCAGGATGGCGCGGCCGTCGCCGAGCTGGGGAACAAAGTGCCCGAATTGATGGCCGGCATAGGCCATGGCGATCGGGTCGGCGCCGTCAGGCAGCCGCTTTCCGGCAAGGATCTCGGCGCCCTCCGGCGCCGACAGCAGGTCCGGGTCCAGCCCGAGCTGGACCGCGAGCGGCCGGTTCAGCTTGATCAGCCGGGGGGCGGCGACCGGGGTCGGCGCGACACGGGCGAAAAAGTTCGCCGGCAGCGCCGAATAGGTGTTCTGGAACGGGAAATGAATGGTCATATCCCGAAGATAGGCCTGCGGGCCGAATAGGCAAACGATTGGCGCCCATCTGGCGCCGGATCGCAGCAAAATCTGCAGTTTCGGGCCAAAAGCGGGCGTTCCCTTGGTTGCCGCCCCGAGCGGGCTCGGGTAAACCCAGCGCCTTCGGATAGGAAGTTTCCTATCGCGATTCTCCTCCGACATCAGTTTTTGGAACGACTATGCATCGCTACCGGTCACACACATGCGGCGCGCTCCGAGAGGGCGATATCGACCAGACGGTCCGGCTTTCGGGTTGGGTTCACCGGGTCCGCGACCATGGCGGCGTGCTGTTCGTCGATCTGCGCGACCATTACGGCATCACCCAATGCGTGGCCGATCCGGACTCGCCGGCGTTCGGCGAGGTCGAGAAGTTCCGCTCCGAATGGGTGGTGCGGATCGACGGCAAGGTGCGCCGCCGTCCCGCCGGCACCGACAATCCGGAGCTGCCGACCGGCATGGTCGAGATCTACATCAAGGAGATCGAGGTGCTGGGCCCGGCGGCCGAGCTGCCGCTGCCGGTGTTCGGCGAGCAGGAATATCCCGAAGATATCAGGCTGAAATATCGCTTCCTCGACCTGCGTCGCGAGAAGCTGCACCAGAACATCATGACCCGCGGCGCGGTGGTCGATTCCATGCGCAAGCGGATGAAGGAGCAGGGCTTCTTCGAATTCCAGACCCCGATCCTGACGGCGTCCTCGCCGGAAGGCGCGCGCGACTTCCTGGTGCCGTCGCGCATCCATCCCGGCAAGTTCTACGCGCTGCCGCAGGCGCCGCAGCAGTACAAGCAGCTGTTGATGATGTCGGGCTTCGACCGCTACTTCCAGATCGCGCCGTGCTTCCGCGACGAGGACCCGCGCGCCGACCGTCTGCCGGGCGAGTTCTATCAGCTCGACGTCGAGATGAGCTTTGTCACCCAGGACGACGTGTTCGCGGCGATGGAGCCTGTGATCACCGGCGTGTTCGAGGATTTTGCCAAGGGCAAGCCGGTCACGAAGAACTGGCCGCGGATTCCGTTTGCGGAGGCCGTGCGCAAATACGGCTCCGACAAGCCCGATTTGCGCAACAAGATCGTGATGCAGGAAGTCTCCGAGCACTTCCGCGGCTCCGGCTTCAAGGTGTTCGCGCGCATGCTCGAAGACCCGAAGAACCAGGTCTGGGCGATCCCGGGCACCGGCGGCGGCAGCCGCGCGTTCTGCGACCGCATGAACTCGTGGGCGCAGGGCGAAGGCCAGCCGGGTCTCGGCTACATCATGTGGCGCGAGGGCGGTGAGGGCGCAGGCCCCTTGGCGAACAACATCGGCCCCGAGCGCACCGCTGCGATCCGCGATCAACTCGGCCTCAAGGAGGGCGATGCTGCGTTCTTCGTCGCCGGCGATCCCGAGAAATTCTGGAAGTTTGCGGGTCTCGCGCGCACCAAGCTCGGCGAGGAATTGAACCTGATCGACAAGGACCGGTTCGAGCTCGCCTGGATCGTCGACTTCCCGATGTACGAGTATGACGAGGAGAACAAGAAGGTCGACTTCTCGCACAACCCGTTCTCGATGCCGCAGGGTGGCCTCGACGCGCTGACGACGCAGGACCCGCTGACCATTAAGGCGTTCCAGTACGACATCGCCTGCAACGGCTACGAGATCGCCTCCGGCGGCATCCGCAACCACAAGCCGGAAGCGATGGTGAAGGCGTTCGAGATCGCAGGCTATGGCGAGCAGGAGGTCATCGACCGCTTCGGCGGCATGTACCGTGCGTTCCAGTACGGCGCCCCGCCGCATGGCGGCATGGCGGCCGGCCTCGACCGTATCGTGATGCTGCTCTGCGGCACCAACAATCTGCGCGAGATCTCGCTGTTCCCGATGAACCAGCAGGCCATGGACCTGCTGATGGGCGCGCCGTCGGAAGCAACGCCGAAGCAGCTTAAGGAGCTGCACATCCGCACCAACCTGCCGGCGAAGGGTTAGGCGGGCCTTCACCTCGCCCCGCCTGCGGGGAGAGGTCGGATTGCATCGTTAGATGCAATCCGGGTGAGGGGGAGCCTCCGCGAGTCCGTTCGACAGCAATTTTGCAGAAGCAGCCCCTCACCCTGACCCTCTCCCCGTAAGAACGGGGAGAGGGAAAAGCAGGTAAGGGCCCAGCAATCACAACCCCGTCGAGGCCTCGATCCGGAACTGCGCCAGCGCCGATTGCGGATCGGTCTTGAGGAGCTGCATCAGCTGAAGCGCCGGCGCCTTCGCGCGCGGAGTGAGCTTGATGACCAGCGTCTGTCCCGGCGTCTCGATGAACTGGCCGATCGCGGTGACGAGCGCGGTGGCGTCGGGATTACCCCCGCCGATCTCGCCGCCCTGCGTCTTGATGGCGTCGAGGATGACCTTGCGCGCCTCGTCGCGGCTGACGTTCCGGGTGCGCGCAAATTGAGCGACGGCGAGATCGATGACGCCGAGGTCGTGGACCGCGAGCTCGATCGTGCCGGTTTCGATCTGCGCGGCCGCGCCCATCGCTTCCGCGGCGCTGGTCGAGAATGCCTCGCGCGGCACGTTGCCGAGCGTGACCTTTGCCGACGCGTTCAGCAGGCCCGCGATGTCGAGCTTGACCGGCTCGAGCGCGAACGCGCGTGAGGTCTCGGTCCAGACGGCGCCGAGATCGGCATCGACGGCCATCCGGTCGATCCCGGCAGCGACGAGCGGTTGCTGCCGCGGATCGGCCGCATCGAGCGGCGCCGCCAGCTTCGCGGTCAGCCGCAGCTTGCTCGGGATCGATCCGACGAACTGACCCCAGTCGAGGCTGAGGACGTCGATGTTGACCGGCTTGCCGGTGGCCTTGTAGGGCGACGCGACGCCCTTGATCTCGACGCCTTCGATCAGCGGGAATAGCGCCAGCGCCTGTTCGGCCGACGGCTTCTGCGCGGCGAATTGTGCCGACAGCCGCATGAAGTTGGCGACGTCGAGCGACTTCAGCGCAAAGCGTCCGACCTTGATGGGACCGTTCGGCGCACGGGTATCGAGTCCCTCGACCGCAAGCTCGCCGATCTTGCCGTGTTCGAAGTTGAACCGCATCGAGGCGAGCTTGAGCGGGCCCTGCGGCGTCTCGACCGAGAGCCCATGCATCTCGGCATCTGCAATTCCGATGCCCGAATAGAGGCCGGCGACCTTGTCCAGCAGTTCGCGTGCCTGGGCGGCAGACGGCGGCGGACTCCCTTGCGGCGGCATCATTGCCAGCAGCGCCGGCAGTTGCATCCGTGACGGATTGATCCTGGTGTCGTCGACGGTCACTCCCTCGATCCGCATGTTCACACCGGGCGCGGCGGTAATGACATAAGGACCGGCCGAAACGTGTCCCTGGACCCGATACTCCCTGTCATCGTTGGCCTTGCCTGGATCGAATATCGCCGCCATCGCGCCGACGTCGATATCGGTCGCGGCGATGTTGGCGAGCTCGCCGGTCATTTTGATCGGCTTGCCGGCCGCCTGCTGGTTGATCGTGAACACAACCTTGTCGGTTTTGCTGGACGCGATTTTTCCGTCCTTCATGTTTTCGATGGCGATGCCCGAATAGGCGAATTCGCCGCCGGCGCCGTCGCCGGCTTTTGCGGCGGCGCTGAAGGTCATCGTTCCGGTCAGGCTGGGCGCAGCGACCGATGATGCGTTGATGCTCGCGAGCAGTCCGAACGCGGACCGGTACAGCTCGAAGATCGACGACGACGCCGGAAGCTGGGGCAGGCTGGCGGGGCCGGAATAATCCTTCACCGTGATCCGCGGCGCCTTGTAGGTCAGTGAGGCGATCGTCGGGGTCGGTCCCGACATGCCGATCTCGACATCGCTGAACTCGACATTGCCGGCGGAGACCCGTGCCGCGTCGGTTTGACCGAGGCCGGTCATCGTGAGACTGGCAACCTTGACGCTGACCGGGGATTGCGTCCCCGACTCGGTGGCGACGTCCGCGATCGTCAGGGTGCGGCTCTTGACGTCGAACGTGATCTTGCCGTGGCTCGCCTTGGCGCCAGTGGCACGGACCTGCTCGAAGGCGGCCTCGACGTCGCGCGTGACCCGGCGCTGGGCGTAGAAGTCGAAACCGAAGAAGCCGGCGGCCGCGATCACAACCACGGCGATCAGGCCGAGCAGAATTTTCTTCATTCGGTCAACTCCGGATCATCAAGGGAAAAAAATTGCCAATCCCGGCCGAATGGCGCGGGGAGGGGCAGGCGTCGATGAACGGCCGGCCCGGACCTGTTGACGGGGATATTATCGGATGTTGCATCCAAGTGGTTGGACATGCTTCACATCCGGCTCGATTTGCCGGACAACTGACTTTTGCCTGGATTAGCACAGAAACAAGAAATTTGGGCCGGAACGCGGGGAGCACGCATGTCGTCATCGTCTGAAGAACTCCACAACGCGGCGCTCGCCTATCACCGGCTGCCGCGGCCGGGCAAGCTCGAGATCCAGGCGATCAAGCCGCTTGCCAACCAGCGTGACCTGGCGCTGGCCTATTCGCCGGGCGTGGCCGCCGCCTGCACCGAGATCGCCAAGAACCCGGCCGAGGCGGCGACGCTGACCGCGCGCGCCAATCTGGTCGCCGTGGTCTCGAACGGCACCGCGGTGCTCGGTCTCGGCAATATCGGTCCGCTGGCCTCGAAGCCCGTCATGGAAGGCAAGGCGGTGCTGTTCAAGAAATTCGCCGGCATCGACGTGTTCGACATCGAGATCAAGGCCGACACGATCGAGCGCGTAGTCGAGACCGTTGCCGCGCTGGAGCCGACCTTCGGCGGCATCAATCTCGAGGACATCCGCGGACCTGAGTGCTTCGAGATCGAGGCGCAGCTCAAGGAGCGCATGAAGATCCCGGTCTTCCACGACGACCAGCACGGCACCGCCATCATCGTCGCCGCGGCGATCGTCAACGGGCTGTTGTTGAACGGCAAGCAACTGTCTGACGTGAAGATCGTCTGCTCGGGCGCCGGCGCCGCCGCGATCGCAACCCTCAATCTGCTGGTCTCGATGGGGGCGCAGCGCAAGAACATCTGGGTCTGCGACATCGACGGTGTGGTCTATGAGGGCCGCAACACCACGATGGATCGCTGGAAGGCGGTCTATACCCAGAAGACCGACGCACGCGTGCTCGCCGACGTCATTCCCGGCGCGGACATCTTCATCGGACTGTCTGCACCGGGTGTGCTGAAGCCCGAAATGGTCAAGCAGATGGGCGACAAGCCGCTGGTGATGGCGCTGGCCAATCCAGTGCCGGAGATCATGCCGGATGAGGCGCGTCTGGCGCGTCCCGACGCGATGATCTGCACCGGGCGGTCGGACTTTCCGAACCAGGTCAACAACGTGCTCTGCTTCCCCTTCATCTTCCGCGGCGCGCTCGACGTCGGCGCCACCGCGATCAACGAGGCGATGAAGCATGCCGCGGTGGACGCGATCGCGCAGCTCGCGCGCGATCCGCCGTCGGATGCGGTGGCCCATGGTTTCGAGAGCGGCGAGACCCAGGGGTTCGGCCCCGGTTCGCTGATCCCGAGCCCGTTCGATCCGCGCCTGATCCTGCGCATCGCGCCGGCGGTGGCCAGGGCCGCGATCGAGTCCGGCGTCGCGACCCGGCCGATCACCAATTTCGACGAATACGCCGCCAATCTCGAACGCTTTGCGTTCCGCTCCGGCCTCACCATGAAGCCGGTGTTCGCCAAGGCCAAGACCCAGCCGGTGCGCGTGATCTACGCCGAAGGCGAGGACGAGCGCGTGCTGCGCGCGACGCAGGTGGTGCTCGAGGAAAAGCTGGCGCGGCCGATCCTGGTCGGCCGGCCGTCGGTGGTCGAGACCAGGATCAAGCGCTTCGGCCTGTCGATCAAGGCCGGCCGCGATTTCGACCTGATCAATCCCGAGGACGATCCGCGCTACCGTTCCTATGTGCAGTCCTATATCGACGTCGCCGGCCGGCGCGGCGTGACACCGGAGGCCGCGCGGACCGTGGTCCGCACCAACAATACCGTGATCGCGGCGCTTGCCGTGTCGCGTGGCGAGGCCGACGCGATGCTGTGCGGCGTCGAGGGCCGCTACATGAGCCATCTGCGCCATGTCCGCGAGATCATCGGCTTCCTGCCAGGGGTCAGCGACTATGCCGCGCTGGCGCTGATGATCACCTCCACCGGAGCCCATTTCCTCGCCGATACCCAGGTGCGGCCGAACCCGAGCGCGGAGGAACTCGCCGAGGTGGCATCGCTCGCGGCGATCCACGTCCAGCGCTTCGCCTTCAAGCCGAGGGTCGCCTTCGTGTCACATTCCGACTTCGGCAGCTATGACACGGATTCCTCGCGCAAGATGCGGCGGGCGACCCAGCTCTTGAAGGACAAGCATCCGGAGATCGAGGCCGACGGCGAGATGCAGGGCGACACCGCGCTGTCGGCGGCGGCGCGGCGCCTGGTGCTGCCGCAGTCGCGGCTGGAAGGCGAGGCCAACATCCTGATCATGCCGAACCTCGATGCCGCCAACATCGCCTATCAAATGATCAAATCGCTCGCCAACGCGTTGCCGGTGGGGCCGATCCTGATCGGTCCGGCGCGCCCGGCGCACATCCTCACCCCCGGCGTGACGGCGCGCGGCATCCTCAACATGACGGCGGTGGCCGCCGTCGAAGCCCAGGAACGCGCCGGCCGCGCGCAGCCGACGCTGTTCGGCTGACGGCCGTTGTTTGAGCACGTTATGTTCGGAAAACCGCAGCGCGGTTTTCCGCATCGTGTTTGAACCGAGATGGATTCGATTTGATCGAGGCAGGTGGAGCGACCATAATCGCTTCGCCTGCTTCGTCCGATTTCTGCCATCCAGTGAGGCCGACCCATGCCAGCGTTCATCACCTTCGGGCGGATCCTGTTCGCCGTGCTGTTCCTCTATTCGGGAGCGAGCAAGCTGTTCGGCATCCAGGCGACGGCGGATCTGCTGGCGGCCAAGGTGACGATCCCGGCCGTGGTCGCGCCCTATACGCAGCAGATCGAAACCGCCGTCGGCATGCCCTTCATGCAGCTGCTGGCGGTCACGATCGGCGGCTTCGAGATCGTCGCGGGGCTGATGATCGCGGTGAACGTGCTGGCGCGGTTCTTCGCGATTCTCCTGATCATCTTCGTGTGCTTCGCCACCTTCTACTTCCATGACTTCTGGAATCAGCCGGCGCCCGACAACCTCAGGACGCTGATCGATGCGCTGAAGAACCTGTCGCTGATCGGCGCGCTGTTCATCATCGCCGGCTACGGCCGCGGCCCGCGCCGCGACGACCCGGCCTATGGGGACGTGTAGGACGATACGCAGCTGTGGAGGGCGGGTTAGCCGAAGGCGTAACCCGCCGACCTGCGCATTCGGCAAGAGGGGTGGCGGGTTACGCTGGCGCTAACCCCCTCTGCGACGTTCAGAAAGATGGTCCCCACATAGGTACGCTTTCAAACCTCTCGAGGCGGACCGTTTTCCTGCCAGCCGACGACGCATCCGTGCCAAGTCGCATGATGTCTCGGTCTTTGGTATCGACGCGCAGCTCGAGTTTGCCTGGGCAGTCTTTGGGCTGTTCGATCTCCAGGGCGAACGGAATTGGAGGTGTCTTGCTCATGTTGGGAACCACGAAGGACTGGAAGAGCTTCTCCGAGCGCGTCGGGCTCTCCGGCGTCATTTCGACGAGATAGAAGTACAGGAATTCCCCGACAGAGGCCTTGCGGTCGCCGGGCGCTTGCACGAGTTCGCCGCGCAGGGTGGTTTTGCAGGCGCCGACTGCGCTGGTTGCGACCAGCGACGCCATCGCCACAAGAGCTACGGCGTTCGCCAGGGAGGTCATGCCGTTGTTCATCGCAAGCTGGCTCGGGATCTATGCGCTTCGCCGCCACGGCGTCACGCTGACATCCTGCGCGGCATCGATCAGCTGCGGCGCGCCGGCGTGCAGGCCGTGCGCTGATAGCACCTGTTGCGGGGTGTGGGCAGGGACGCCCGGAAAGCACGGCTCGCCGTCGGGGATGCGCACCTTCGGGGCGACCGAGAGCCAGAACGTGTCGTAGCGGTCCATGAACATGCCGAACACGCCGGGGCCGCCGATGATCGCGACCATGCCCGAGGTCACGCCGGCCTCGCGGCTCGCCGTCTCGAACGGACAGCCGGCGGGATTCCACAACAGCGCCTTCGGATTGTCGGGGTCGGGCGCGGTGGCCGCGACCTTGCTGGTCAGGATCAGCCGCCGCCGCTTCGGCGCGTTCGGCTGCTCTTCCTGGGAGTGACGGCCATGCACGACGAGGTCGGCGCGGTCGAGGGCCGCGGTGAAGAACCGCTTGTCGCCCTCGATCTTGAGGTCGTCGGGCATCACATTCCGCGCATTCGCCAGCCGGCCATCGGCGGAGACGATGACGAAGCCTTCGATACGCAGCGCCGGCACCAGGATTGTCGCCGGCGTTATTGCTGATCGACGGTGGTGACGACGCTGTTCACCGGGCGCGAGCTTACGGTCGGCAGCTTGACGTCCTTGGCGAGCTCATGCTCGTATTGCGGCAGCACCGTCACCGGGAACTTGGCGCGCATCGCGACCACCTTGTAGCCGCCGGCCTTGAGCTGCGTCAGCAGCGTGGGCAGCGCTTCCGCGGTGTGCTTCTGGAAGTCGTGCATCAGGATGATGCCCTTGCCGAGCTTGTTCAGCTTCTTCATCACGGTGTCGATCACCTGCTGCGGCTTGCTCGCCTTGAAGTCGAAGGAGTCGAGGTCGCAGGAGAAGATCGCGATGTTGCGGTTGCCGAGATAGGTCACCATCTCCGGCGGATGCTGCAGCGCCGGGAAGCGGAAGAACGGCGAGGGTGAGGTCTCGAGCGCCCACTTGACCGCAGCGTAGCCGCGCTCGATCTCGTCCTTCTTCTGATCCTCGGTCAGCTTCTTGTTGTTCAGATTGGCGTGCGACCAGGTGTGGGCGCCGACCGTGTGGCCGGCGGCATAGACCTGCCGCAGGATTTCGGGGTGATAGGTCGCATGCTTGCCGATCGGGAAGAAGATGCCCGTGGTGCATTCATCCGCGAGCGCTTTCAGCACTGCCGGCGTGTTGCCCGGCCACGGGCCGTCGTCGAAGGTCAGCACCACCTCATGGTCGCGCAGGAAGTCGAGCTGCTTGAAATGCTCGAAGCCGAAGCCCGGACCGCCGGTGGTATCGATCTCGACCGTGCGGCCGACGCCGAGCGCGTTCGGATTGTTGCAGGCGGCGCGCGCCGGTTGTGGCGGTTGCTTCGGCGGAACCGGGGCTGCGGTTGCGGTGGCCGCTGCCGGGGCTGCGGCGGCGGGCGCGGGAGCCGCGGCCGCTGGTGCTGTCGGTGCCGCAGTAGCGCCCTTGGGGGGCGACGTCTGCGACCAAGCTGCGCTCGACGCGAGCAACGATACGGTCCCCGCAAAAATCAGACCTGTCGCAATGCGCATGGCGTGTTCCCTGCTGCTCGCGCGCCCGGCGCCGGCATTGCCGCGACCGGGTCGCTTCGCCCCCAACCGATCGTACCCTAGTCGCAGTGGCGACGCCAAGGCAATGAACGTGGCGAGCGCGTGTCCAAAATCCTCGTCGGATCAGTTAATTCCGGGGATTATCGTCATATCTCAGGCGGCCGCCAATGCCCGTGCGATCCCGGTCTTGATGCGCGTGTCGTCGGGCGCAACCGACTCAGCGAAAACGTCGGCGATGTAGCCGTCGCGGCCGATCAGGTATTTGTGAAAATTCCAGCGCGGCACGTCCTTTGGCCGAGCCTCCGCCGCCCAGCGGTAGAACGGATGCGCGCTCGCGCCGCGGACGATTGCTTTCGCCGCGATCGGGAAGGTGACGCCATATTGATGCTGCGCAGTCTCGGCGATCTCGGTCGGGCCGCCGGGCTCCTGGCCGCCGAAATCATTGGAGGGGACGCCAATGATGACGAAGCCGCGATCGCGGAATTCGGTCGAGAGTTGCTGCAGGCCGGCATATTGCGGCGTGAAGCCGCAAAGCGAGGCCGTGTTCACGATCATCAGCGGACGGCCGGCATAGTCGGCAAGTCTGATATCGCCGCCGCCGAGTGCCGGAAATGAGAAGGCGTAGGCGGTGATCCGGCTCATCGCAGGCTGCTCGGCATGCAGCGGGCGGGATGCCGCGGCTGCGGCGATCGCTGTCACGATCAGGGTCCTGCGGTCCATCATGGTCTCATCCCCGGAACAGATGTTCGTCGGGATCATAATCCGGAGGGGACGCGCAGGCTTTCAAGAAGGCGTTATTGCCGGAAGCGGGTCGCCCGGATCGCCTCAACGCAGCGGCAGGATGAAGTCAGTGCCTTCGCCGGTCTCGCCCTGGTTCACACCGAGGTCGGAGACGATGATCGATCCGCCGGTGCCGAGCGCTTCGCTGATCCGCGCCATCACGTCGGCCGGAATCGAGATGCGGTCGAGCGCCTCGGCCGGACTGTTGGTCACCGGCTGCGGCTTGGCCTCGGCCACCGCTGCGGCCGCGACCTTGCGGCGATGCAAGGTACGCTCTTCGACGTCGATGCGGGCGACGTTGCGGGTCGGCAGCGTCACCACCGACCAGCGCAGCAGGTTCGTATCGGTCTTGTCGGCTTGTGCGGTGAACACATGGGTGCCGAGCGGCCGGTCGCTTGCCGCGATCGTCACCGGCACCTCGAATAGCGGTGCAAAATTCTGCCGCACGTAGAGCTTGGAATCCTTGCGGCTGATGAACACCGCAATCTGGCCGGCGCGCTTCGGCACGTCGATTCTGGCGGTGCCCGGCAGCCGCGCCGGATCCTTCTTGGCGTCGGGCCCATCAGCTGCGGTCGCTGCCTCGGCGGGCTTGTCAGCGGCCTTCGAGGCATCGGCCTTCGGTGCGTCGGTCTTCGGTGCATCGATCTTGGGCGCCTCGGCAACACCAGGCTTGGCGGCGTCCACCTTCGGCTCGTCGGCCTTGGCTTCCGCCTTCGCCGGATCGCTTGCGGAGACCTCGCTCTTTGGCGTGTCGGTGCTGGCGGTGGTTTCGCCGACCGTGTTGTCATCTGTGGTCGGGTTGCCGTCGTGGCCGGCGGAATTGGTCTCGGCCGGCTTGTCGGCGGCGGCCGTCTCGGGCTTCACTGTCTCGGACTTGTCCGCTGCGATCTTCTCCGCGATGGCGTCGCGCGCCGTGGAAGAGGATGCATCGGACATTGTCACTGACGCACTCGCTGCCGGCATCGCGCTGCTGGCGTCGGCGGTGTGGGTGTTGTCGCGCAGGGACGCGGCGGCATGGCCGACGCTGCTGCGCAAATCGAGACTGGACTGCTTGTCGGCGCCCTTGTCGCTCTTCACGCCGAGCGGCGCATCCATCTTCAGAATGTCGTCGGCGACCGGCTGCTGCGGCGCCACCTTTTGCGTGACCAGCAGCGGGTGCGAGAAACTTTCCGGCGAGATCGTGCCCGGCGTGACGAAGACGCGGGCGCCCATCCGCGTCCAATTGTACATCTTGACCGCGAACGACATCGGCATGCGGATGCAGCCGTGGGACGCCGGATAGCCGGGCAGCACGCCGGCATGCATGGCGATGCCCGACCAGGTGATGCGCTGCATATACGGCATCGGCGCGCCGCTGTAGATGTTGGACTGATGGTACTTCTGCTTCTGGATGACGCTGAAGACACCCATGGGGGTCGAATGCCCCTTCATGCCAGTCGACACCGGGCTCTCGGCATAGAGGCCGTTGGCGTCGTAGAGGCTGACCCGCTGCTGGTCGATCGAGACCGAGATGATCAGGGGACCTTGCGGCTTGCTGCCGGCCTCCTTCTCGATCGCCGGATTCTTCTTGGCTGTGTTGCGCTTCGGCTTTTGCCGGTGCGGCTGCGGCATCGGCTCGTAGTCGCCGTAGAAGGCGGAGTCGCGGTTCCAGTAATAGAGCGCTGCATCGGCCTGCGTGGAGGCGGCGACGGTGCCGGCGGTCGTCAGAATTGCCAGCTGCCAGAACCGCTCATTCGCGAAGTCAAAAACCGAAATCCGCCGTCCACCTGCGCGCATATTCCGAATCCCAGTCCAAACTGCATGTTGGTTGTCGCAGACGCACAAAGCGTTCACCAGCGCAAGCGATCTAACCCTTCCGTGAGGGCGGTATTTTCGACGAAAGAGTAACAAAAAAGCCTCACAAGAGGTTAAAGCGCCGCGTTCGATCACCGAACTGTCAGCGCCTTCCTGTGCGGCGTTTGCGCACTACATAGGCGGGACCCACCCCGCGGAGACCTCAATGACATCGAGAACTGTGAGCTTGTGTGACCTGCGACGGTTGTCTCGATGGGGATGCGCGGTGCTGCTGATGTTGCTGGCTTTGGGGCAGGCGGGTCCTGCGGTCGCGGCCGACGAGCCGGACCTGATCTTTCGCCGCTCCACCGTGTTCAAATGGGTGAGCCCCAACGACAAGCTCGCGACCTATGGCGTCGACGATCCCGAGGTCGAGGGCGTCGCCTGTCACTTCACGGTGCCGGAGAGGGGCGGCTTCAAGGGCTGGCTTGGCCTTGCCGAGGAAGTCTCCGATATCTCGCTGGCTTGCCGGCAGATCGGGCCGATCCGCTTCAAGACCAAGCTCGGGCAGGGCGATGACATGTTCAGCAAGCGCCGGTCGCTGTTCTTCAAGAAGATGCAGATCGTGCGCGGCTGCGACGCCAAGCGCAACGTGCTGGTCTACATGGTCTATTCGGACCGCCTGATCGAGGGCTCGCCAAAGAACTCGACGTCGTCGGTGCCGATTATGCCGTGGGGCGCGGCCGATGCTGCCGTGCAGAAGTGCGGCGAGTTCATTCAATAGCTGGAGCAGGGGCTTGGCCCAGGCGGCTGAGGCGGTGGGCGAGCTAGCGCTCGGTTTGCCCGAACTGCTTCGCGCTGATGCCAAGGCCCGGTTTGACCTTCGAGTCGCGGCAGCCGACGAGGCGGACCAGCTTCTGCGGCGCGCACTCATTGTCGCCCATCACGTAGGCGCCTTGCTGCGGCATCGCGGCCGTCATCTGCTGCTGGCCGGATTTGCTCGCCGCGGATTCATTGCCAACACCGATGTTGCCATTGCCCACGACTGACATCCTTCGTTGGATCGGGAGGGATTACGACAACGTGCCACCGCGAAGATGGTTGCACGGCGCCCAGACATGAGTCGACGAAACCGCCGCCCGGTTCACCGCCGCCCTTGCTGTGCTGCTTCTCCTCTCAGCAAAGGAAAGTTAACAAAGCGCGCTAGCTCGTTCAGTTTGCACGCATAATTGGCCGTCGCTCCGGCAGTGGCCGGGGTCCGGCATTGTCGTGCGAAGTTTTCAACAGCCTTTCAGCCACGCTCCTGCCGATGAAATCATTGGTGTTTTCCGCCGAATGTTTCGTGGACCGCTGGTCGACGAAACAATTCGAGTTCCGACGAAACCATTTTCGGCTTGTTCCGCAGAACTCCGGAAACGGCAGATCGTTATCAGACCGTCACATAACGGCGCCGGATGCCGAGCGGAATAACGGAGACTGTCAGATGCGAACCATGAGCCTGATCCTCGCCTTCGCCTTTGTGATGGCCGGTTCGTCGATGGCAGGCTCGCCGGACAGCGGTTTGCCCGGGATTGGCACCTTCTCCTATAACGGCTCGCCGGTAGTTACCCCGGTCCCGATGGTGCTGGCGCAGGCCAACTGAGCGCAACGCAAAAAACAGAACTGCCGGTTAAAGGCTCTCCCAATGGTGCTCCGTATCTGTTCCGCCGCGATGTTGGCATCGCTTGTCCTGATGGGGCCCTTGGCGGGCGCCGCGCAGGCCCAATCCCAGCTCCCCCTCGAATCGATGCAGATCCGCTCGCTGTACCGCGTGCCTGAACCGCGCGACGAGTTCGTGCGGCAATGCGCGCCGCATATGCTCGGCCGCTGGGCGCATCCCGAGGCGGTGTGCGGCTGCCTGCACGACCACGCCGCCGCGACCGTGGACGATCCCGACCTGCGCCAGGCGCTGCTACGCGGTATCAGCGAGACCGGCGTGCCGACCATCGAGACCGATTGGGTGCCGCCGTCCAAGCAGGGCGAGATCGGGCCGACCTTCACCAAGATCGCCAAGCCGACCCTGCAATGTATGTTCGAGCCGGTCTCGAACTGAGCCGCGCCTCAAAGCAATGAGGACCGCAGCGCCTCGCGTCAGCGGGGCGTTTTACTTTTTGGCGAGGCGCGGCACGCAGCTGCTGGTCCGCACCACGCCGTTCTGGCTCAGCCTGGAGCCGACGACCTGCTTGATCTGCCCGGCCGGGCACGAGCCGTCATCGACAAGGACGCGCTGGCCGACCCGCAGATCGACGATGTCGCCCTCGCGCATGTAGGACTGCTCTGCTGCGGCGGATTGAGTCATCGCGCCAAGAGCTGCGACGCTGACCAGCGCGACGAATCCCAAGCGCAGCATCGCAGCCTCCTTCACTTGTTCTGGATCTTGAGCCCGTCGGGGCCGACATTGATCTGAAGGCCTTCGGGCTGCTTGTTCGCCTGATAAAGATTGTAGCCGAGCATGCCTGCGATCACGACCAGCGCGGCGATCACGAGATACAGGACGTTGCGATTTGGCATCCGGTATCTCCGTAAGCGGACACTGACTGAACGCGGGCGACCTTAGTCAGGTGACTGCGATTCTCCTAGAGCGCTGCGGCTTGGCGGATGGCTTGACCGATGTCTTGCGCGTCGCGCGCAGCGCGGCGAGCGTTGTCTTCGCCAATCGTTCCGCCGATGCAACGAGTTGCGGAACCGGATGGCCGGAAAATCCCAGCACGAAGCCGGGCAGAGGCGGCGCGCGATGATAGGTCTCGGCGAGCAGCCAGCCGCCGACGCCGGCATTAGCCTTTGCCTGCGCGGCAATCAGCGGATCGGTCGAGGGATCGAGCCGCGCCACGAGGTGCAGGCCCTGCGAGGGCACGGGAACCGTGAGCTCGCCTTCGGATGCGCTCACAAGCGTCGACGCCAGGATGTCGCGCGCCTCGCGATAGAGTTTGCGCGATTTGCGTAAGTTGGCCGCGAAGGCGCCGGAGTTCAGCATGTCGGCGACCGCGCCTTCCATCAACGTGGCGGGAAAGCGGTCGAGCGCGGCGCGCGCCGCCGTCACCGGGCCGATCAAGGCTTCGGGCAGGGCGCAATAGCCGATCCGCAATCCGGGAAACAGCGTCTTCGCAAACGTGCCCATATAGATCACGCGGCGCAGATGATCGATGCCGGCCAGCGACAACAGCGGCGCGCCGTCGTAGCGGAACTCGCTGTCGTAGTCGTCCTCGAACACGAAGGCGCCGGCATCCCGTGCCCAGTCGAGCAGCTCGAGCCGGCGCGGCATCGACATCTGCACGCCGAGCGGAAACTGGTGCGAGGGCGTGACATAGGCAGCGCGCGCTTGCGGCGCGGACGCGCGCCCCTTGTCGATGCGCATGCCCGACATGTCGACCGGCACCGACACCGGACGATAGCCGCAATGCTCGATCGCGCGCCGCGCCGCCGGATAGCCGGGGTCTTCGCACCAGACCTGGTCGCCGGGCTTGAGGATCGCCCCGAGCACGATGCGCAGGGCATGCAGCGTGCCGGACGCCAGCATGATTTGGTCGGGGTCGCAGCGCAGCCCGCGCGCCGACAGCAGATGGTCCGATATCGCCGCGCGCAGCTCGCTGCTGCCGCGGGGATCACCGTAATGCAGATGCTCGGACCCGAAGGCGCGCAGCCTGCGGCCGGCGAAGGCGCGGAAGCGCTGCAGCGCGCGCTCGTCGATATGGGTGCAGCCGAGCGACAGCGCGTTGTGCTGCGGCGGTTCGATCGCGATCCTTGCACGGCGCGGCGCGGCGGCCTGCGCCGGAATGCGCGCCGCGACGAAGGTTCCGGAGCCCGTGGTTGCCACCGCAAAGCCGTCGGCGATCAGCCGCTCATAGGCCGTGGTGACCGCGTTGCGGCGGAAGCCGGTCTGCTTGGCGAGCGCGCGCGACGGCGGCAGCGGCTCGCCCGGCTTGACGAGGCCGCCGACGATCGCGTGGCACAGCGCCTGATAGAGCCGCTGCTGCGAGGCCGCGCCGGGGGTGACGTGCGGGCCGGCGAGATCGAGCGGCAGCTCGGCCTTGCGCGCCGCGGGCTCCCGAGAATTGGTCGGAATTTTTCGCATGGAATTGGCACTATCGCAGACCAAATGAGCCGCTACAACTCTGGACAGATTCCAGATTTCGAAAGGCTCACCGTGACCGAAGGCGCATCCGCTCCGTCCTATCCCATGTCGTCCCGCAGCCGCGTGAAGCGCCGCCACGACCGCGGCTTCTACGACCACGCCACCGTGCACAAGATCCTCGACGCCTCGATGCTGTGCCACGTCTCCTACGTGATCGACGGCCAGCCCTATTGCACGCCGACCTTCTTCTGGCGCGAGGGCACCAGGCTCTACTGGCACGGCTCGAGCGCGAGCCGGATGCTGGAGAACCAGTCCGAAGGGCAACGCGTGTGCCTGACGGTCGCCCATCTCGACAGCCTGGTGCTGGCGCGCTGCGGCTTCAACCACTCGGCCGACTATCGCGCGGTGATGGCGTTCGGGTCAGCCTATCTCGTCACCGACCCCGCAGAGAAGGAACGCGCGATCGTCGCGATGGTCGACCGTTTCTTTCCCGAGCGCACCGCGAGCCTGCGTGCCAGCAACAAGCAGGAGATCAAGGCGACCTCGTTCATCGCGATGAAGATCGAGGAGGCCTCGGCAAAAATTCGCGCCAAGGGCGTCGCCGACGATGACGAGGATTACGAGTTGCCGATCTATGCCGAGCGCATTCCGGTGCGCACCGTGCTCGGCGCGCCGGAGCCGTGTCCGCGGCTGCTCGACGGCGTGACGCGGCCGAAGACGCTCGATGGTTATTCGGAGGGCCGGCTGCTCGAAGATGCATTGCGGGACGCCTATTTTGCGCAATACCCCGCGGAGTGAAATCGGGCTACGCTCCGGCTCCCGCCTGATCTGTTTTCCCGATGGAGCCAAAGCATGACTGCCGAGACGCAACAACGAATCCTTGCCGCTGTTGATGAGGGATTCGATGCGCAGCTTGCGACGACGCAGGCCTTGGTCGCGATCCCCTCGACCCGCGGCGCCGAGGGGCCGTGCCAGGACATGATCGGCGATCTCCTGCGCGAGCGCGGCTACGAGGTCGACGACTGGCACATCAATCTCGACGAGCTAAAGGATTTGCGCGGCTTCGGCCCGATTGAGCATGATTTCTCGAAGGCACGCACGGTGGTCGGCACCTACCGCCCGGCCAGCAATGCCGGCAAATCGCTGATCCTGCAGGGCCACTGCGACGTGGTGCCGACCGGTCCGCTCGAGATGTGGGAGACGCCGCCGTTCTCGCCCGTCATCAAGGACGGCAGGATGTATGGCCGCGGCGCCTGCGACATGAAGTCCGGCACCATCGCCGCGCTCTATGCGCTGGATGCGATCAGGAAGGCCGGCCTGAAGCCGACGGCGCGGATTCACTTCCAGTCCGTGATCGAGGAGGAGAGCACCGGCGTCGGCGCGCTCTCGACCTTGCAGCGCGGCTATCGCGCCGATGCCTGCTTCATCCCGGAGCCGACCAACGGCACGATGATCCGCTCGCAGGTCGGCGTGATCTGGTTCCGCCTGAAGGTGCGCGGTTTCCCGGTGCATGTGTTCGAGGCCGGCGCGGGCTCGAACGCGATCATGGCGGCGTATCATCTGGTGCATGCGCTGGAGAAGCTCGAGATCGCCTGGAACGAGCGCGCCAAGGCCGACCGCCATTTCAAGGGCGTCAATCACCCGATCAACTTCAATCCGGGCATCATCAAGGGAGGCGACTGGGCCTCCAGCGTGCCGGCCTGGTGCGACGTCGACTGCCGCATCGCGGTCTTGCCGGGCTGGTCGATCGCGGAGTGTCAGAAGGAGATTCTGGCCTGCGTGTCGGCGGCGGCGCGCGATCATCGCTTCCTCTCCAACAATCCGCCGCAGGTCGAATGGTCGGGCTTCCTGTCGGAAGGCTACGAGTTGGTGAACTCCGAGGCACCGGAAGCTGCCTTCGCCAAGGCGCACTCGGTCGTCTATGGCGGCGCGGTGGAAGACCGCGCCTTCACCGCGTTGACCGACACGCGCTTCTACGGTCTGAACCACAACATCCCGAGCCTCTGCTTCGGCGCCACCGGCGCGGCGATGCACGGCTTCAACGAATATGTCGAGCTGGAGTCGCTGCGCAAAGCGACCAAGGCGATGGCGCTGTTCATCGCGGAATGGTGCGGCGTAGAGAAGGCGTAGCTTCGTTCTCCCTACGCCATTGCAATCATAGTCTTGTGCGTGATTGCGCAACAAATTCGCTGTCGTCCCGGCGAAGGCCGGGACCCATAACCACAAATCTTGCTTGTTGTGCAGCGCTGCGAGGACGAGTCCCGATCACAACATTAGCCGCGGAGTATGGGTCCCGGCCTGCGCCCATAGGCGCTAAAATAGGATTTGCGCCTTGGATTCGTTTGTGATTCCAAGATGGAATGGCACACGAATCGCTTGTGAACAAAGATTGGGCGCGCGTTGTCGCCCGACTTGGCGGAGCCGAGGCTCTGAACATTAGCGCGCGCAAGACGAAGGCGTTTGTCCGTCCGCGGGAGATCAGCAATGCGGTCGACTTGCTGCGCCTGATCTTGGCTTATTGCCTTGGTGAGAAAGGGCTGCGGTTGACGGCGGCATGGGCCACGTCGGTTGGGCTTGTCGATATCTCCAACGTGGCTCTGTTGTATCGCTTACGTCAGTGCGGAGATTGGCTGGCAATCTTGGTCGAGCAGGCGCTTGCCGACGCGGCGCCGAAGGCGAGCCGCGGTCGTCTGATCCGTATTGTTGACGCCACGACGGTCCCCAAGGCTGGGACGAGCGGCAGGAACAAGAACGCAGTGTGGCGTATCCATAGCGCGTTCGATCTTCCGCAGGAGCGCTTTGGTCACTTCGAGCTGACCGATCAGCGAGCGGGCGAGACGCTGGATCGGATACCGGCGGTTGCCGGTGAGATCCGTCTTGCCGATCGCGCCTATCTGCAACCGGAGCGCATGGCGCATCTCGTCGATGCCGATGCAGACTTCGTGATCCGGGCCGGCTGGAAGAGCGCGCGCTGGCTCGATGCCGAAGGTAATCTTGTTGACCTCACTGCCGAACTGCGCAACGCCTCGGCGCGTGGCCTGATCGATCGGCCGATTTGGATAAAGCGCAAGTCAGGTGCGCCGCCGCTCGCAGTGCGTCTGGTTGCCGCGAAGAAGCCGGCGCAAGCTGCTGCGGCTGCGCGACGCAAGGCGCGCCGGACTGCACAAAAGGGAGGTCATCAGCTCTCCAGGCAAACACTTGACGCCGCAGATTGGGTGATCCTGGTGACCTCACTCAGGCCAGAGGACTTCACGACTGCAGATATCCTCGCCCTCTATCGGCTGCGATGGCGCATTGAGCTCGGCTTCAAGCGGCTGAAAAGCCTGATTGGCCTGAAGGGACCTCCCGGAACCGACGAGCGGTCCGCCAGACCCCATATCCTCGCTCATCTGCTGATCATTCTATTGCTCGAGCCGCTCGTCGACGAACTCGAAGACTCTCCCCGCTTGCCCGACGCCGCCTGACCCACCCAGTGACGTGGCGTCTGCTGCGCCAGCTCGTCGCTTCGCTACGGCAAGCGATCATTCCACAGCCCGCAATCGCTCTACTCTGCAGAGCCAGTCACGCTCTCCGGCGACATCTACGCGAGCCACCCAGACATAAGCGCCACTATCAGACTATGATCAAACTATCTTAGCGCCTATGGGCCTGCGCCGGGACGACGCTGGAGGTTTCAGCGCTCCGCCCACAACGCCTTCACGATCGCATCGAGCCCGTCAGTCAACGCCGCGGGGCCGGGCTGCAGGATGATGGGCGACTTGATCTCGACGATGCGGTCGTTGCGCACCGCCGGGATTTCGCTCCAGCCCTCACGCTTGCGGATGCGGTCGGGCACGACCTTCTTGCCGCACCAGGACGCCAGGATCACGTCGGGCATCGCCGCGCGCACCGCGTCAGGCGTGACGATGCGATCCCTGGCCGCCTTGTGAACGCGCAAATGCGGCAGCGCGTCCTCGCCGCCGGCGATCTCGGTCAGTTCGGACACCCAGCCGATGCCGCTGATCAGCGGATCGTCCCATTCCTCGAAATAGACCTTTGGCCGCGGTGCCGGACGCGGCGTTGCCGCGATCGTCGCCAGCCGTTGTTCGAGGTTTTGCGCGAGCCGATCGGCGCGGTCGGCGGCACCGACCATTGCGCCCAGACTGCGGATCATCGCGAGGATGCCGGCGACGTCGCGCTGGTTGAAGACGTGGACGGCGACGCCGGCGCGCACGAGATCGGCGACGATGTCGGCCTGCAGATCGGAGAAGGCGAGCACCAGATCGGGGTCGAGCGCCAGGATCTTTGGCATGTCGGCGGAGATGAACGCCGACACGCGCGGCTTCTCGCGGCGGACCTGCGGTGGCCGCACCGCGTAGCCGGAGACGCCCACGATGCGGTCCTGCTCGCCGAGCAGATAGAGCGTCTCGACCGTCTCTTCGGTCAGGCAGACGATCCGACGGGGAGGGAAGTCGCGCATGGCAGGCGGTATGCAGGCTCCGAGGCACACTGTCACTGATGTCATGACGTCATTCGCGCCATTACCTCAGACGTCATTGCAGGGCCCGCTCTGGCAATCCATCATGCCCGATATCAACCTCGAAGAAGGCCACAGAGCAGGGAGTGCCCATGACGCCGCTCGAAAAGATCCAGTCGATGAAGATGCCGTTTGCGGAACTGAAGGGCGTTACGTTCATCGAGGCCGATCAGGACCGGGTGGTCGCGAAAATGGTGGTGCGGCCGGACCTCTGCACCCTCCGCAACACGATCCATGGCGGCGCGGTGATGGCCCTTGCGGACTCGGTCGGCGCCGCCGCGACCGTGATCAACCTGCCTGGGGACGCCAAGGGCACCACGACGCTGGAGAGCAAGACCAACTTCATCGGCGGCGCCAAGGAGGGGACGACCGTGATTGCGACCGCAACACCGGTTCACCGCGGGCGGCGGACCCAGGTGTGGCAGACCAGGCTGGAGACCGAAGACGGCAAGCTGGTCGCGGTGGTGACCCAGACACAGCTGGTACTATGATGGGGCGATAATGTGATTTACCAATCACCACATGCCTTAATTGAATGAATCTCGGCGCTTGAATTTTATGGTGCGTCGCACAATATAGGGGTTGCTAGGGACTCGACGCCTCCTCGAGGGCTACCAAGAGGAGTTATGAAATGAACTATGATTCCATTCGTTCGACGGCCGCCAAGGGCACCGTGCGGACGTTGAGCCAGCAGGAAGAGCTTCCGCTGCTGCGCGATCACCTGCTGCGGCTGGATCGCACCAGCCGTCATGATCGTTTTCATGGCTTCATCGACGACAGTTTCATCCGCCGCTACGCCGAGCGCTGCGCCAATGACGGCACGGTCATCATCGCCTATTTCGAGGACGGCGTGGTCCGCGGCGCGGCCGAGTTGCATCCGCCGGAGCAGTCACCGGATGCCCAGCCCGAGATCGCTTTCAGCGTCGAGCGGTCGGCGCGGCGGAAGGGCGTCGGCAGCACCCTGTTCCGCAAGCTGATCGCCGAGGCGCACGCCAAGGGCTACGGCAGCCTGCGCATCACCACTGGCGCACAGAACGATGCGATGCGGGCGCTCGCCACCAAGTTCGGTGCCCAGCTGACCTTCCGTCATGGCGAGTCGACCGGCAGCATCGACCTGAGCGAGCAGCAGCAGCCCGAAGCGGCGCCGGCTGTCGCCGCGGTGACGCCGGTCGAGGCTGCGCACGCGATCGTCGAAATGAACCGCGCGTATTGGCGCATGGTGATGCAGATCTCCGGCTGGGGCCGGGCGGCCTGAATCGGCAGCGTTTCCAAGCGAAGTGGATACCGGTTCGCGTGAAGGAAACGCGTCCAGCAAGAATCCCAGATCAATCGAAAAAGGGCAATCCACTCAATGGATTGCCCTTTTTCTTTCAGCAATTGGATGGTGCGTCTCAGGTGCCGGTGCGCTTGTCGGTCGCAAAGCGGCGGACCACGCGGCGCTCGACTACCACGGAGCGCTGCGCGCCCTGTTCGCCGGCGATGACACGGGTTGCCGTGCCGGTGCGGGCACTGACGCGCGCGGTCTTCTTCACCTCGGCGAGCACGTCCTCGTAGGGCAGCCCCATCAGGGCCGACGCGATCTCGGCCTGGGCCTCCACGTCATCGGTGATGCCGATGGCCGCGAAGATTGCTTCTTCCAGCGTCGGCGGATCATGCCGCACGCGCCGGGTGCCATACTTGGTGTTCCAGTCTCCGCTCATCGCCGCCTCATCATTGAATCGCGAGAGATACGTAAGGTCCCCAATGTTGCATTGCAATATGAATGTGAGATGGCAATCCAGCCATGCAGCTAGAGTCTCTCAATCTTGTGAGCGTCATAAAGTTCGATGGTGGTCGCCGCGGCCGCGAGAGATTGCAGCGAGCGGACGAAATCGCGTGACGCAGGGACCGCGAAATGCGCCGCCAGCGCGGCGCGGTCGGCCCATTGCTCGAAGAACACCAGTCTGAGCGAATTCTCGCAGTCGACATGGACCGCGTGGGAGATACAGCCGGGCTCGGTGCGCGAGCGATGAACATGTTCAAGGCTCAGCCGCCGCACCTCGTCGAACGAGTCGGGGCGGGCGGTGACGCTGCCGGTGACGACGATCATGATTTCCCCCTCCAATGCGCGATGAAGCCAAGTCATCATCGCACTTTAGGTTCTTGTTTGAGCATGATCTTTTCGGAAAACCGCTTCGCACTTTTCCGGATCATGCTCTACGGGATAGCTTCTGCTCCGGATGCACTCATCTGTTGCTGCGGCCAGCGCTTCAGCGCGGCGCGACCGGCATCGGTCAGCACATAGATGCCGCGCTCGGCGCGATCGAACCAGCCATAGACATTATGCAGCAGGATCTTGCCGGCGTCGGGAATATCCGCGCGGAGGTCGCGCACCCGCCGCGGCCCATCCGAAAGCGCACAGGCGCAGGCCAGCGCCTGCTGCCGGTAGGCGGTCATGATCGGCGCCCGCGTCGATCCGCCCATTGCGGGATCGCCCTTGCGCTTCTGGTGCTCGGTGATCAGCCGTGAACGTTTCTTCGGATTGCGGCGGGGCGCCGCGGTCGGCGGCGGCACCAGCACCTCGACGTCGCCGCGGTCGGTGACACCGAGCATGCCGAAGCCGAGCCGCCGGCACAGATTACGATAGCGCGCGTCGCTCTCGCGGCCCTTGCCGCGGGCCGACACCTTGGCCGCGATCCACACCTCGTCAGCGGCGCCGGCGCGATCGACCGCCTGCAGGATCAGTTCGAGATTGAAGGCGAGCTTGAGTTCACCAACCACGACGACCGGTGGATCATCGCCGCTCAGCGCCACGAGGTCGCAGCCGCCGATCTCGCCCTTCACCGTGAAGCCGAGCTTTTCCAGGAAGCGTTTGACGGGCAGATAAAGCGCGGTTTCCAACAGGCAGGCTCCTGCGGCATCGGCCGCGACTCGGTGCGCCAGCATAGCGCGGAATTGCGCCCGCCGAGGCGATTGGAATTTGCCCAAGACACGGCCGAGCGGCTATTGTCGGAACCGGGACCAGGCGCAGCTCATGATCCGGAACGGGCTCGATCACATCACCGTCGAATTTCTCGACGGCGTCTCTGGTAGCAACCAGGGCGTCATGGTGCTGCGCGACGGACAGATGCGCGGCGGCGACTCGTTTTTCTTTGCCTACGGCAGCTACACCGCAGCCGATGGCAAGTGGAAGGGCGAGGTCACCAACGAGGAGCATTCGCCGACCTATGGCGAGCGCCCGGTGTGGGAACGCAAGGTGGTCACGATCGGATTTACCGGCACCTACACCGACCAGACAGCCGAAGGTGACGGCATGCCGCTCGCCGGCAAGCAGAGCATCCGCTTCCGGTCGAAGCTGCGGCTGCTGGTTGCGGACTGAACTGCCGATGCTAGTCGCGCTCGCGGCCTCAGCTGATCAGGCGATCATATCTGCGTGCGAGCCGATCCAGAACCAGAGGTATCCTCGTTTGTTTCGACGGCAAGCGCGCGATATCGCAAGCCAGCCCGAACGGACCAAAATCGCCCGATCTTCTTGAATTGTAGAGATGGATGACGTGAATTGCGCTTCAACAGCGCAAAGTTCGCGTCGGCGAGCTCACGGATTGGAACGGGTAGTTATTCGTAGGCAGTCCAAAATTTGGGGGAGGCCGAGTGCTTCACAAGTCGCGCGACTGTCCGGCGCGATAAGCTGCCAAGG
This sequence comes from Bradyrhizobium sp. USDA 4501, assembly GCF_054062115.1. Taxonomy (NCBI): domain Bacteria; kingdom Pseudomonadati; phylum Pseudomonadota; class Alphaproteobacteria; order Hyphomicrobiales; family Nitrobacteraceae; genus Bradyrhizobium; species Bradyrhizobium sp. USDA 4501. The sequence continues at coordinate 9,158,497 of NZ_JBSSEX010000001.1, read as the reverse complement.
CCTCGTCCGCCAAGGCGTCGAGTTTCCCGGCCTTTGCGTCCCGTTCGATCGCTGCATCGAAACGCTCGGCATCGAACGTTTCAAACCAGGCGCGAAAGCGGGCCAGCTCACGAGGAGGCAGCCGTTCGACGGCCTTTTCGATGTCTTCTGCAGTAGTCATCACGAGCATATGGCATCGGCCAGATCGACCCGAAAGGCATCCGGGAGAGGGAGCGCATCTAAACCCGCCCGTTCACCGGCAGCAGCGCGCCGGTGACGGCGCTCGCGGCATCGCTGGCGAGGAACAGGATCACCTGGGCGAGCTCTTTCGGCGTCACCCATTTGGAGATGTCGGCCTGCGGCATCGCAGCGCGATTGGCGGCGGTGTCGATGATCGAGGGCAACACCGCGTTGACCGTGACCTTGCCCTTCAGTTCCGCAGCGAGCGACTCGGTAAGGCGGTGCACGCCGGCCTTCGAGGCGGCATAGGGACCCATGCCGGAGGCCGCCTGCAAGGCGCCGAGTGCGCCGATATTGATGATCCGTCCGGCGCCCGATTTGGTGAGATGCGGGATAGCGGCGCGCGAGGTGTTGAGCGCCGTCATCACGTTCATCGCATACATGCGCTGCCAGGTCGCCGGGGCGCCGTCGCCGACCGCCTCGAAGGTAAAGCCGCCGGCGATGTTGATCAGCCCGTCGAGCCGGCCGAAATGCGCGGCCGCCTTGTCGATCGCGGCGGTCGCCTGCGCCGTGTCGGTGAGGTCGACACCGCCCAGCTCCATATGGTCGGCCGTCGCCGCAAGCGTTGACGCGGCATGATCGATGCCGGCGACGCGCGCGCCGCGCGCCAGCGCCTCTGTGGCGACCACTTTGCCAAGCGCGCCAAGGGCGCCCGTGATGACGATGGCTTTTCCGTGCATGGCGGTCTCCGCATTCGCGAGCAAACGAATGCCCACTATGATCAGGCGGAATTCATTTGCAATGCCGCCAATTTCGCCGCCCACTGCGCGCATTCATCAATTCATTCACCTCAAGGATGTTTGCGATGCCGACACCCAGACCGTGCGAAACCCATCCCGATCTCATCAGGTTCGGACATAAGCTGCCGCACTTCGCGGATGCGCTGCGGCATCAGCGCAAGATCAAGCTGGTGGCGCTTGGATCGTCCTCGACCGCGGGCGCCGACAACATCCTGCCGTTTCCGCCGCGGCTCGAGATGCTGCTGCGGCAACGCTTCTTCGGCCGGATGATCGACGTGATCAATCGCGGGATCGGCGGGCAGGAGGCGCCGGAGGAATATTCGCGCATCGAGTCCGACGTGACGGCTGAGGCGCCGGTGCTGGTGATCTGGCAGGTCGGCACCAACGCCGTCTACAAGGGCTACAATCCGGCCGAGGTGCGCGCGACGCTGGAGGCCGGGCTCGACGTGCTCACAGCGCTTCCGCTTGACGTCGTCGTGATGGATTCCCAGTACACGCAGGCGATCGTCGGCACGGAAGCTGCGCTCAATCTCGCCAACGTGATCATGCCGATGATCGCCGAAGTGACCGCAAGCAAGAAGGTGAATCTGTTCAGCCGCTTCGCGCTGATGAAGCGCTGGACCGATGACGGGATTCCACTCGCCGAGCTCGACGATGGCGGGCAGCTTCATACCAGCGAATGGGCGACCAATTGCGTAACCCAGTCGCTGTTCGGCGCGATCGACGACGCCTTGAAGCCGGAGGCGATCACGTAAGCCCAACGACGTCGGCCCGACTACGTAAGACTACGGGGTAGGGCCTGTTGGATAAAATTTGCAGCAGTTCTGTAAGTCGTTTGCAGAACCCTTTCCTTAGAAGCGGAACTCCAGCCAAGGTAGGGGTTATGCGAATGGGAAATCTTCCGGATCACGGTTTACCGCTGGTTCAGCTTAAGGAGCAGCGGCGCGATCTCGTGGTGGCGCTGCAAAACCGCAAGGGACCAGTGGGCAGCTGGGAATTGATGCAGATCGCCGCGATCCAGCAGGCGATCTCGGCGTTCGAGGATGTGATTGCCGACCTCGATGCGGAACTCGAGCTCGAGGCCGCAGCGGCCTGAGCTTTTTTGGTTCAGCCGCGTTTTCTTCACGCGAACCGGTGTGCACGTCGCTCGAAAAGTCGGGCGAAAAGTCGGGCGAACTGATCAGGCCTGCAGATAGCGGCTTTCAAGCGCCTTGCGCTCGGCCTGGCCGAGCCCGAGGCCTTCGCGGAAATAACCGTCGAGGCTGCCATAGTCGGCATCGATCGCCTCGAATGCAGCCTCCAGAAATGCCGCGCGCACGGTGCCGAGCACCTGCTTGACGTCGTCAGGCAGATCGGTGCTGTGGGCCGGGTCGCGTTTGTAGAACCGGTTGGTCAGGAGATAGTCGTCCGCGATCACCTGATCGGATACGCCGAGCGCGTGCAGGATCAGCGCGCAGGCAAAGCCGGTGCGATCCTTGCCGGCGGTGCAGTGGATCACCAGCGGCGCGCGGTCTTCCAATAGATGGGCAAACAGCGTGCGGTAGCGCGCGGTGTTGTCCTGCACATAGCCCCGGTAGGAGTCCCGCATCACGTCGATCGCATCGGCTTCCGAGAGCTGACGGTTGCTGGCGATCTCGCGCAGCGAAGCCACCACGGTCGGCTCGACGGGAAGCGAATGCACGGTGACGTCGCTCATGCCGCATAGCGCCTCGGCGCGCTCGGCGACGCCGCGAAAATCGAACGCGCTTCTGACCCCGAGCGAGCGCACCACGGCGACGTCCTGCTCGGTAAGATGCGCAAGATGGTTGGAGCGGAAGATCTGGCGCCAGCGCACCGTCCGCCCGTCGCGCGTCTGGTAGCCGCCGAGGTCGCGAAAATTGCTGGCGCCGGCGAGATTGAGATGACGGGCAGGGGCTTCGGACATCGGGCGGGCCTGTTGCAGCTGATGAGGTCTTGGCGCAGGAATAGCGGCGCAGACAGGTCTATAACCGGCCCGTTGGGGGGAGAATATGACTTATCGCGGGGGCGCCATTGTCATCGGCGCAATTCTTTTCGAACTCTTTGGTTCCTCGAACGTGTCGGCGCAGTCCGCCTTCCGGAATTATCGCTGCGCCGACGGCACGCAATTCATTGCCGGGTTCTTCAACGGGGATACGCGCGCGCATCTGCAACTCGACGGCAAGGCGGTGACGCTGAAGAAGCGCCTGTCGCTGACGGGCACGCGCTACAAGGGCGGCGGGGTCACGCTCGAGATCAGCCGGGCCGGGCTTGCCAGGCTCCGGCATGCGAGGCGGCCGGCGACGGCATGCGAGCTGGCATGAAAAAAGGGCCGAAACGCTCGCGTTCCGACCCTTGTTATTGTTCTGCTGCTGTCTGACGTTTTTGCGTCGCGCCCCTCGATCGCATCGGCATCAGTGATCGCGGCCCGGCTTGGCGTCGTCGATGGCCGCCTGATGGTACCAGCTCTCGCTGCAGGCCGAGGTTTCTACCTCAGCGGCGAGTTCGAGCGCCGTCCGCGTCTCGCCGTAGCGGCGTCCGCCGAGAGCCGCGCGGCCTCCTGCTGGGAATTGATAGATCGTTGCCGATCCCTGGATCGGTCCTTGGTTTTGGCCCGTGGTGATCATGTCAAAGTCTCCTTTGGCCGGAGCGAGCCTCCATGGTGCGCCCGACTCATTCGCGTGTGGTTACCGTGTTTTCGATATCGGCCCGGGCTGGGCGGGGTGCAAGTGAACAAGAAATAGTCATTGTTTGGCTAATTCGTGGGCAGATTCGGGTTTGCTTCCTGTGAGGCAGGATGTAGCTGACCAACGCTTGAGCCGCGACGATGGTTGCGGAGCACCCGATCGTTGGACACGAACTGTCACATGGCGCTGCCGCCGCATTAAGCGGCAGGCGATGCCGTAGCCGAATTTGCTGCAGAAACGGGCGGCGGAGGGCGCTGGGAGAAGATTTTGACTGACCGCGGCGCATGCCAGCCGCGCTGCTATGTCGCAGAAAAAAATGCGATCTCCGCTGTGGACATCCGCGGCCGGGCGGGCGCCGCAGTGCAGCGACTGGCATTTTAATTGCTTAGTAAGAGCCGGCCGATGGTGGCCGGGTACGCGTGCGGCGGCCGACTGGCTTTCGGTTCCTCACGGTTTTGCATCATCAACAGAGAGGTTCAATGACCAAGTACAAGCTCGAGTATATCTGGCTCGACGGATATACGCCGACGCCGAGCCTGCGCGGTAAGACGCAGATCAAGGAATTCGCGTCGTTCCCGACCCTCGAACAGCTTCCGCTGTGGGGCTTTGACGGTTCGTCCACCCAGCAGGCTGAAGGCCACAGCTCTGACTGCGTGCTGAAGCCGGTCGCCTGCTATCCCGACGCCGCGCGCGAGAACGGCGTGCTGGTGATGTGCGAAGTCATGATGCCCGACGGCAAGACGCCGCATGTCTCGAACAAGCGCGCCACCGTTCTGGATGACGAAGGCGCCTGGTTCGGCTTCGAGCAGGAATACTTCTTCTACAAGGACGGCCGTCCGCTCGGCTTTCCGGAAGAGGGTTATCCGGCGCCGCAGGGCCCGTACTACACCGGCGTCGGCTACAAGAACGTCGGCAGCGTCGCCCGCAAGATCGTCGAAGAGCATCTCAATCTCTGCCTCGCCGCCGGCATCAACCACGAAGGCATCAACGCCGAAGTGGCGAAGGGCCAGTGGGAATTCCAGATCTTCGGCAAGGGCTCCAAGACCGCCGCTGACCAGATGTGGATGGCCCGCTACCTGATGCTGCGCCTCACCGAGAGCTACGGCATCGATATCGAATTCCATTGCAAGCCGCTCGGCGACACCGACTGGAACGGCTCGGGCATGCACGCCAACTTCTCGACCAAGTACATGCGCGAAGTCGGCGGCAAGGAGTACTTCGAGAGCCTGATGAAGGCCTTCGACAAGAACCTGATGGATCACATCGCCGTCTACGGCCCGGACAACGACAAGCGCCTGACCGGCAAGCACGAGACCGCGCCCTGGAACAAGTTCAGCTACGGCGTGGCTGACCGTGGTGCCTCGATCCGCGTTCCGCACTCCTTCGTCAACAACGGCTACAAGGGCTATCTGGAAGACCGTCGCCCGAACTCGCAAGGCGACCCCTACCAGATCGCTTCGCAGATCCTAAAGACGATCTCCGAGGTTCCGACCGGCGCCAAGGCTGCGGCCTAAGCTGCTATCGGACCCGGATGGAGCCATCCGGTACCGCAAATCGGGTCCGCCAGGGCGACAGCCTTGGCGGACCTTCGCTATTTAGCGATACCCTTTGCAGGCGGCGTTCCGCCGAAACCGGTTTCGCTGCGTTATGAACCGCGCTAGATAACGGGTGCATCTTGGCTGCCGGGGATGCGGCGCTTGTTTGAGGGGTTTTACAAGGTCCGGTTCGAACTCGGCGGCGCCGTCGGCCGCGGCGTGATGTATGTCGGCGATGGCAAGATGCTGGGCGGCAATTCGGCGTTCGCCCATATCGGCACCTACGAGAAAGCCGGCGACGAGGTCGCAGTCGAGATCCAGACCGTCCGCCATAACCCCGATCCGAACTACCGCGCGATGGCCGGTACCGATGACGCCACGCTGATTGCCAAAGGCCGGCCGGACGGCGACCTCTACCGCTTCAAGGGCGAGCTGAAGGAGTTGCCCGGCGTGCCGTTCCAGTCGGTGATGACGCCGATCACCGAGGGGGACATCCCGCTCGCCGGCGGGGTCGGCGAGGGCGGCGTCATCAACGGGCTCTATTCGATCCACATCCGCGTGCTCGACGGGGTCGACGGCGGCCTCACCGGCGTGATGCTGCTGAACAACGGCCGCATCCTTGGCGGCGACGCTTTCTTCTACTATCTCGGCACCTACACCTCCGAGAAAGGCCGCTGGAAGGGCCAGATCCTCAATCAGGAGCACACTTCGGCGATGGGCGAGAACCCGATCTTTGGCGGCCACGAGGTCGGCATCGGCTTTGCCGGCACCTGCGACGCCGAGGGCGCCGTGCTGGAGGCGACCGCGCTTGCCGGCAAGCGCAGCCTGCGCCTCACGGCCGCGCTCAAGCTGATGCGGCGGGCATAGGCCATATGGGCAATTCGGTTCGCGTTCTTTCGACACTGGCGCTGAAGGGCGCGGTCGCGCGGCTCGCCGCTGCCTATCAGGCGGCGAGCGGCGTTGCGATCGACGCCGATTTCGCCCCGGCGCTGGCACTACTCGAACGCCTGCGCGGCGGCGAGGGCTCCGATCTCGTGATCCTGACCCGCCAGGGCCTCGACGAGATGATCGGCGAGGGCCGCGTTGCGCGGGAAAGTGCCGTTGATCTCGCGCGCTCCTATGTCGGCGTCGCGGTGAAGGCGGGGACGGCTCATCCCGACATCGCGACTGAAGCCGCGCTGCGTGCGGCGCTGCTCGGTGCGCGGGCGGTGGCCTATTCGCGGCTCGGCGCCAGCGGCATCCTGTTCGCGCAGCTGATCGAGCGTCTCGGCATTGTGGAGGCGATCAACGCGCGGGCGGTGATCATTCCGAGCGGCTTCACCGCGGAGAAGCTCGTCAGCGGCGAGGCCGACCTGGCGATCCAGCAGATCAGTGAGTTGAAGCAGATCGAGGGCATCGAGGTCGTCGGGCCGATTCCGCTGGATTTGCAGACCCCGGCGGTGTTCTCCGCCGGCCGCATGGCAGCGTCGCAGCGCGCGGCGGCCGCCGATCATCTGCTGCGCTATCTGTCGTCGGCTGACGTCGCGCCAGTGCTGCGCGAGACCGGGCTCGAGCCTTGAATTCGCCCGCACCGCGACGCAACCTGCTGGTCATGTTCAAACCACTTCACGCGATTGTCTTCGCTGTGGCGCTGGCCGCGCCCGTGCTTGCCCATGCGCAATCGGCCGACCTCGTGCTGTGCGACCGGCTTGCCGCCGATCCCACCGATCCCGACAAGCCGGCCGACGTGAAGGGCGTGCCCGACATCGCGTCGGCCGACATCGCGACCGCGATCAAGTACTGCGCGGTGGCCGCAAGATCGTCGCGCCGCGCGATGTACCAGCTCGGCCGGGCCTATGCCGCCAACCGGCAGACGGCGGAAGCCGCAAGCGCTTGGCGCAAGGCCGCCGACAAGGGCTCGACCTCGGCGATGGTCGAGCTCGGCGTGCTCTACGGCAACGGCACCGGCGTTGCCAAAGACGAGGCGCAGGCCCGCAAATTGTTCGAGCGCGCGGCGCAGGCCGGCAACGCGCGCGGCGTCAGCAATCTCGCCGCGCTCGGCGGCGGCGGCGCGGCAGCTGATCCGGCACGCGCGCGCGAATTGCTCGCCAAATCCGCCGAGACCAATGCCGAAGCGCAGTACCAGCTCGGCATGATGCTGGCCGAAGGCCAGGGCGGCGCGCAGGACGATGTCGGCGCGCGGGCGCTGTTCGAGAAGGCCGCTGCGCAGAACCATCCGGGCGCGCTGGAGCGGATGGGCGCCTTCGCGCAGGCCGGTCGCGGCGGGCCGAAGGACAGCGATGCCGCGAAAGCTTATTACGAGCGGGCGGCGGCGCTCGGCGACGAGGATGCCAAGAAGGCGCTGGAGCGGGCCCGCTGTCCCTATGTCATCAAGGACAAGCGCGGCAATGCCGTGACCAATCTCTGCTTCTAACCGAACTGGAACGCTCTCCGCGGCATGTCGTTGACATGCGAAAGGCATTGGCGAGGCGTTGCGATGATCCGCAAACTAAGTTCCGGCGAGTACCGGCTCTATTCCCGCAAGGTCAATCCGAAGACCGGCAAGCGCCGCAATCTCGGCACCTTCAAGTCGCGCGCGGCGGCGGAGAAGCACGAGCGCGACGTGCAGTATTTCAAGCGCCACTAGTTCGGAGTTGCGCGACTTAAGGCACTGGGCAGGCCGCGCCGGTCTTCACCCAGGCCTCGACCAGCGCGCCGGCCTGCGCCTGCGTGCCCGGTGCCGGTGCGCGGCCGAAGCCGGGATGCCAGGCCCAGCCCACCAGCGTGTCCTTGCCGATATGCTCGATCAGCTCCTCGACCTTGCGGCCGCCATTGCGCGCCGGGTCGCGGACCTGCGCGCAAATCTCGCCGACGGTCTTGCCGGCCCATGCCATCTCGCGCGGCGCAAGGTGCCATTCCGGGTGTCCCGGCACCCGACCGGGGTCGAAATTGGCGTGCTGGTGACAGATCGAGCAGCGCATGGCGTCCTTGCCGTGGCCGTCCGCACCGCGCGTCACCGGCGGCTGATGCATGCGGCTGATGTCGCCCTGCCGCGGGCTGTCGCCGGCGGGATGGCAATTGGTGCAGCGCGGATGCGTCAACACCTTGCCGAGCTCGGTGAAGATCGCCGCCGAGCGCTGCTCGACATTCTCGATGCCGGCAAAGCTTTCCGGCGAGGCGAGGGCGTGGCTCGCGCTTTCCGACGCCGCGTAGCCTGCGCACAGGCTGGTCGCGAGCGCCGTCAGCACCGCAACGATCCAAAACCGCGTTTCCGATGGCATTGCTCGCGCGCTCACTTGCTGGCGGTCAGATAGCGTTTGGAATCGGCGAGGATCACGTCGCGCACCGCCTGATGATACTTGATGTAGCCGGTGCAGCGGCACAGATGGCCGTCGAGCGCATCCGCAATGACGCTCTCGAGCTGGTCCCGCGCCACCGGCGTCTTCGCCAGCCGTTCGAGCAGCACCTGGCCTTCGTTGAGGAAACCGGCGGTGCAATAGCCGCACTGGAACGCGAAGTGGTCGATGAAGGCGCGCTGCAACGCCGAGAGTTCGCCGTCCCTGGCGTGGCCCTCGACGGTGCGGATCGCCTTGCCGTCGAAATTGGCCGCCGGCACCACGCAGGTCGGGGTGGTGTAGCTCGTGCCGTCGGGATTATCGATGATAACGGCACAGCTCAGGCATTGCGCGGCGCCGCAGCCGAACTTGGTGCCGGTCATCCCGAGCATTTCCCGAAGGAAATCGTTCATCGAGAGGTCGTCGCGGACCTCGATCGGACCGTGCTTCTGGCCGTTGATGGTGAGGTTGAGCGTCGTCACGCCAGCGCTCCCTTGAGCAGGCTTGTTGTCACCGGCAGTGAGCGGAAGCGGTGGCCGGTGGCATCGTTGATGGCGTTGAGCAGCGCCGGCACGATCGGGATCATCACCACCTCGGCCATGCCCTTCGGCGGCTCGTCCGGCGTCAGCGGCGGCAGCATCTCGATCTCAAGATCGTGCAGCGGCAGGTCGGAGCCGCGCGCGATCAGGTACTGGCCGAGATTCCACTGCCCGTTGCCGGGGCCGCCTTCGAACGGCGGCAGGGTTTCCAGCAGGGCGTAGCCGACGCCCATCGCGAACCCGCCATGCGACTGGCCGAGCACCACTTCAGGCACCAGCGCCTGGCCGCATTCGAACACGCTGTAGGCCTTGGCGATGCGCAAGCTGCCGGTCGCGCGCTCGATCTCGACGCGGACCAGCGTGCCGCACATCGAGGTGTAGGCGGTGCCGATCCGGTTGTTGTCGGTCGGCGGGAATTTCACGCTTGTTCGGTCGATCCGCTCGAACTGGCTCCGGCCGCGACGAATAGCGAGCGCGTCGATCTTGGCGCGGTACTGCTCGCCGAACAGCGGGAAGCGGGCGCGCGACCAGGCCCAGCGCGAGAAGCTGTGCGCGATGGCGCCGGTGACGAAGCCGCGCGCATGCGCGGTCGCGGCAAGCTTTGGCAAGGGTAGCGGCGCGAGATCGTCGAGCACCAGCTGGCCATCCTTCCAGTGCGCCTTGTCCCATTGGCGGGCGCGGGGATCGGCCTTGGCGATGTGCCAGAGCTCGAGCGCCGCCGGCCATAGGCCGAAGCGGAAGATGACGCGGGCCGCCTCGGCCGACGAGTGCGTGCCGACATGGGCGCCGATCGACGCGCTGGTTGCCGAACTGATCGCCGGCACCCAGCGCGGGTTCTTCTCGGCGAGATCCTGGGTCTTCTGATCCATCGTGTAGGGATCGCCCGAGGTGACGAGCCCGAGCGCGTCGTAGCTGTCGACCCGGGAGACCGCGACCTCGTCGGCGACGGCGCCGAGATGGCTCGCCACCCGGTTGGCGAGCGCGGTGCCGACGCCGTTGCCCATCTCGACGTGGTCGCAGTGGATCGCGATCCGTCCCTCGGGGTCGATCTCGACCCGGCCGAGCGAGCAATCCGCGCCCGAGCCGTAATCCTTGGTGACGCAGGCGACGCCGGTGCCGACCAGCCGCCCCTCCGGCGCCTTCTGCTTGAAGTCAGCGCGCTGCCGCCAGATCGGATGCTTCTCGAGCTTGTCGAGGATGTCTGATGTGCGCACCGACACGATGTACGGATTGCCGGTCATGGTCCGGCCGTTCTGCTTCAGCGCATTGTTGCGCCGGAATGCGATCGGATCGACCTTGAGCTCGCTCGCCGCCTCGTCAACCAGGACTTCGAGCGCGGTCATGGTCTGCAGCGTGCCGTAGCCGCGCATCGAGCCTGCGGTGACGCCGCGCGAATGCAGCGCCACGGTGGTGACGTCGACTTTCGGGATGTCGTAGATGCCGATCGCGGCGGTCGCGGCAACGACAGCGACATTGGCCGAGAAGTTGGCCAGCCCGCCGCCGTCGAGCACATGATCGGCGGCAAATGCCGTGATCCTGCCGCTGGCGCGATCGATGCCGATCCGCGAGCGCATCTTGATCGGGTGGCGTTTGATGCCGCCCTGGAATTGCTGGTAGCGGTCCTGCGCCAGCCGCACCGGCCGGCCCGGGAAGAACATCGCCGCCAGCGCCACGTAAAGCACGAACGGGGTATGGTCGCGGCCGCCGAAGCCGCCGCCGACATGGGCGAACTGCGCGTTGATGTGCGAGGGCCGGAACGGCGGACGAGCCTTGCCGAGCATGAAGGCGATCGACTCGGTCGCCTCATAGGGCGACTGCACGCCGAGCACCAGTTCGAGATTGCCGCTGTTGTCGCTGTACCAGGCGAGCCCGCTCTCCGGTTCCAGGAACATCGGATCGACCGACTGGGTCTCGAACTCGCGGTCGAGCACGAGCTGTGTCGGATCGTCCTTGGCGAGTTGGGCGCGGATCGCTTCGCCATGGGCTGCGGCCTTGGCGTAGTCGGCCTTGGTCTCCTTGGCGAGCGGCAGCCAGACCGGCAGCGCCGCGTTCTGGATGCGGCTCGGCGAAACCCAACCGGCCTGGATCGGCGAATAGACGTCGGGCGCGTCAGGCGAGGCGCCCGCCACGCGCGTGAAGCGATACGCGCCGTAGTTCGGCAGGATGACCGGCCCGGTCTCGTCGCCGAATTTGACGAAGCCGCCGTCGCGCAGCGCGAGGCGCGCCCGGTCGAAGGCGTCGAACTGCTCGAAGATCAACAGCGCGACCGGCTGACCGAGATAGAGCGGCGTCTTGCCGACCGGGCAGAACAGGTCGCCGGTGTAGAATTCCGGGACCCGCGTGCCGATCCGGTCGAGATCGGCAGCGGTCACGATAACCGACGGCTTTGCCGGACCATCGAGACGGGCGAGGTCCATGCCGGCATAGACATGCGTCGCGTCATCGGCGCGGACCAGGATGGCGTGCGCGGTGGTCGCGGGCCAGCCCGGCATGTCGGCGGCGCGGAAGTCGGACGCGTAGAGTTTTGCGCCGGTGACCTTGGCGACGCCGTCGACACGGCCGGCGCCCTTTTCCGCCGGGTTGAAATGGCCGCGGCCGGGCAGCGTCTCGCGGGTCGCGAAAGCCGGTTCCTTCGCCAGCGCCAGATGCGACAGGCTGACCGAGATGCCGCCTGCCGACAACCACTTCACGAAATCGCGTCGCGAAGGCCGCATGGTCTGATCTTTCATCGACACCTCGACGACGGCATATCGCGCCGGGGTTTAACAATTGGTGCAATACACGCGAAAGTATTGCGGCAAAGCGAGCGCAACCGCAACGCCGCAATAGGTCGTAGCTGCCTCACTCGTAGCTTTGGGCTCACTTCAGGTCGGCGATGGTGGCCGGTCCCGGACCTGGCGTGATCAGCGTCGGCCACTGCTTGGAACCGAACGGCACCAGCGGCGGCAGGAAGGCGGTCATGCCGCGCTTCTTGGTCTCGGCAATGATCGCCTCGCGCGCGTCGCCCCCCATCAGCTCATAGTCCATCAGGTGATAGCTGCCGAAGAACAGCGCGCCGACCGAGCGATCCGCGATGATCCGGGTCAGCGATTCCAGCATGTCCGACGGCGTGGTGGTGAAGGAGATCGTCTCGATCAGCATCAGGCGGCTGTTGATGGCGTCGGGCCCGAAGAACTGCGCCAGCACGCTGAAGATCACGTTGTTCTGCCGCGCCACATAGATCGTGTTGCTCGCGCCGTAGGTCTTGTCCCAGTCGGCGCCGAGCTGGGATTTCCAGTCGGCTATGACCGTCATCCAGTGCGCGACCTGGGTCTGTGCGGCCCAGGCGACGTTCTTGGCGAGCAGCGGCGCCTGCTTCTTGCCGAACGCCTCGAGCGTCGCGAAGGGGATCGCGCCCGCGGTGAGGCATTCATCCATGAAAGCGATGTTGTTCTTGAGGATGGCACGGTTGTTGTCGCGCCAGTCCGCCTGCATCGGCGTGGCATCGAGCCCGTCGAGCGCCGACTGCATCCGGCTGCGATAGGCCTGCATCGACCCGCGCCATGTCTTGTCGTCGGGATTGTTGACATAGGGGCCGACCACTTCGGCCAGCGCCATCGTGCTGTGGCCGACCGATTTGAGCAGCTGATAGACGATCGGCACCTGCGGCGCCTCGGTCGGCGGCTTGCCTGGCCGGTACAGGATCAGGCGGCCGCCGGCGCCGGAGAACAGGCCGAGGATCACGGGGTGTTTGTCGAGGATGTTCTTCTGGAAGATCCGCGCCGCATCGCCATAGAGCTCGAACATGCCGGTGTTGAGCGCGAGCACGTCCTTGGTCGCGACGTCGGCCGGAGTTGATGAGGTCTTACCGGAGATCGGCCCCATATAGTCGGGAAGTGACTGGGCCAGGGCTGTGCCGTCGCCGCCGAGCAGCAGCGCCAGCGCGGCGGCCAGGCCAAAGCGATTGATCATGTGATGCTCCTCGAAGCCTCGCCTGTGTCGAGGCCGGGTGCGGCCGCGCGACCATTGGCGGAATGCGCAAATGCTTGGACACAATGAACTGGGAGAGTAGAGAACCGGCAGACCAGGTCCCGCGTGACGCAGCACGACGCGGGCGGTGCCTACAGCTAAGCGACGAATCGGCTGCTGTCCACACCCGGACATTGCGGGCGTGCCTGCGCCAAAAGACGCAATGGTGCGGCGCTCGGCCTGGTGCTATGGGGCGAATAGAATCAATTTTATTTTTTGGATTTTTGCGTGCTCAACGGACTTTACAAGGTCGAGTACGGCATCAACGGCGCATTCGGCCGCAGCATCATGTGCATGCATGACGGCAGGATGCTGGGCGGCAATTCGGCCTTTGCCCATCTCGGCACCTATCAGGTGACGGAAGGCGAGATCGCCGCCGAGGTGATCACCGAGCGCCACAATGACGATCCGAACTTCAAGCCGCTGATGGGCGCCGACGTCACCGTCATCAAGGTGCGCGGCAGGAGCGAGGGTTCCACCATCCTGCTCGAGGGCAAGGCCGACGCCATGCCGGACGGCGTGTTCTGGGCGAATTTGGCGCCGCTCGACGACGAGGCCTTGCCGCCGCGCGGGGCGGTCGGTCCCGGCGGCATCGTCAACGGACTGTACTCGATCCATCTGCGCGCGCTCGACGGTGTCGATGCCGGGCTCACCGGGGTCATGCTGCTGATGGACGGCCGCATCCTCGGCGGCGATGCGTTCTTCTACTATCTCGGTTCGTATTCGTCGGCCGATGGCCGCTGGCGAGGCGAGATCGTCAACCAGGAGCATACGCCGGCGAAGGGCGAGTACCCGGTGTTCGGCGGTTATGAAGTCGGCATCGGTTTTGCCGGTTCGTGCCGTGCGGACGGTGCCGAGCTCGAAGGCATCGCGCTGGCCGGCAAGCGCAGCCTTCGCCTGTCCGCCGAATTGCGCCTGATGCGCCGCGCCTGACGAGAGCCCGTCAATCCTTGATCAGAAGCACGCCGCCGATGATCAGCGCGATGCCGGCCAGCCGTGAAACCGACACCGGGTGCTGCGCCAGCCCGAACAGGCCAAAATGGTCCATCGCGATGCCCGCGAGCATTTGACCCGCAACCACCAGTGCCAGCAGGGTCGCGGCGCCGAGTGGCGGCAGCAGCAGGATCATCAGCAGGATAAAGATGCCGCCGAGGACGCCGCCGCTCCAGGCCCACCACGGCACCGCCGTCACCAGCTTCCAGGACGGCACCGGCTCGCGCGTCGCGACCAGCACGACCGCCATCGTCACGAGCCCGCCGAGATAGCTGACGAGCCCGGCCCAGGCCGGCGAGTTGAGGGCGGACCTGAGATTGCCGTTCAGGACCTGCTGAACGGCGACGCAGATGCCGGCGCCGAGCGCGAGCAGAAAGAGAAACCAGACTTGCATAAGATGCCCCAAAACCGATCGTCGAACCGCTTCATGTCATATTCGATTGGCAACGATCGTGGCATGCACGAAACGCGGCACGAACCTGCGGAATGGGCTTCCACCCACGGCCCAGATCGAATAAGAGGCCGCAAACCCTCAGTTCCCCAGTATTAGAGCATGATCCGCCTCGATAACGTCTCCAAGCAAGTCGGCCACCAGATCCTCTTCATCGAAGCCTCCGCGGCGCTCCAGAAGGGCGAGAAGATCGGCCTCGTCGGGCCGAACGGCGCCGGCAAGACCACGCTGTTCCGGATGATCTCGGGCCGGGAAATCCCGGACGAGGGCCAGGTCTCGCTCGATCGCGGCATTTCGATCGGCTATTTCAGCCAGGATGTCGGCGAGATGTCCGGCCGCAGCGCGGTCGCAGAGGTGATGGATGGCGCAGGGCCCGTCAGCGTGGTCGCGGCCGAGCTCAGGGAACTCGAGGCCGCAATGGCCGACCCCGACAAGGCCGACGAGATGGATGACATCATCGCGCGCTATGGCGAGGTGCAGCATCAGTTCGAGGAGCTCGACGGCTACGCGCTCGACGGCCGCGCGCGCGAGGCGCTGGCGGGTCTCGGCTTCAGCCAGGAGATGATGGACGGCGACGTCGGCAAACTATCCGGCGGCTGGAAGATGCGCGTCGCGCTTGCGCGTATTCTTCTGATGCGTCCGGACGTCATGCTGCTCGACGAGCCGAGCAACCATCTCGATCTCGAAAGCCTGATCTGGCTCGAGCAGTTCCTGAAGGGTTATGAGGGCGCGCTGCTGATGACCTCGCATGACCGCGAGTTCATCAACCGGATCATCAACAAGGTGGTCGAGATCGACGCCGGCCAGCTCACCACCTATTCCGGCAATTACGAGTTCTACGAACAGCAGCGCGCGCTCTCCGACAAGCAGCAGCAGGCGCAGTTCGAGCGGCAGCAGGCGATGCTCGCCAAGGAGATCAAGTTCATCGAGCGCTTCAAGGCGCGCGCCTCGCACGCAGCCCAGGTGCAGAGCCGGGTGAAGAAGCTCGACAAGATCGAGCGGGTCGAGCCGCCGCGGCGACGGCAGACCGTGGCGTTCGAGTTCCAGCCGGCGCCGCGCTCGGGCGAGGATGTCGTCAGCCTGAAGAACGTCCACAAGGCCTATGGCAGCAAGCGCATCTATGACGGCCTCGACTTCATGATCCGTCGCAAGGAGCGCTGGTGCGTGATGGGCATCAACGGTGCCGGCAAGTCGACGCTCCTGAAGCTGGTCGCCGGTTCAACCGAGCCCGACGACGGCGCGGTCGCGGTCGGCGGCAGCGTCAAGATGGGCTATTTCGCCCAGCATGCGATGGACCTGCTCGATGGCGAGCGCACCGTGTTCCAGTCGCTGGAGGACGCGTTTCCGCAGGCCGGCCAGGGCAGCCTTCGCGCGCTGGCCGGCTGCTTCGGCTTCTCCGGCGACGACGTCGAGAAGAAGTGCCGGGTACTCTCGGGTGGCGAGAAGGCGCGGCTGGTGATGGCCAAGATGCTGTTCGATCCGCCGAACTTCCTGGTGCTCGACGAGCCGACCAACCATCTCGATCTCGCCACGAAGGAAATGCTGATATCAGCGCTCTCCGAGTTCGAAGGCACGATGCTGTTCGTCTCGCACGACCGGCACTTCCTCGCCGCGCTTTCCAACCGCGTGCTGGAGCTGACCCCTGACGGCATCCACCAATATGGCGGCGGCTACACTGAGTATGTCGCGCGTACCGGCCAGGAAGCGCCGGGACTGCGGAGCTAGCTCAAGTCCGCCATCGCGCGCAAAACGCCTCGACGTCGCCGGACTGGAATTCCGGCAGGCGCTCCCAGATGGTTTCGGCCGGCCAGTTCCACCAGGCGATCTGCGACAGCTCGGCGGCGATCTTGCGGTTGAACCGCTCCTTGATCGGCCGGGCCGGCACGCCGCCGACGATGGTGTAGGGCGCGACATCGCGCGAGACCACGGCGCCGGCCGCCAGCACCGCGCCGTCTCCGACGGTGACGCCGGGCAGCACGATCACGCCGTGGCCGATCCAGACGTCGTTACCGATCACGACGCGATCCGCGCGTCGGTTCCTGAAGAAGTCATGATCGCGCTCGGCTGAGGCGGTGTAATATTCCGGACAATAGGTGAAGCGATGCTGGGAGGGGCGCTCGAGCGGATGATTGGGCGCGCCGATCCGGACCTGCGCCGCGATCGCGCAGAAGCGGCCGATCACGGCGTCGGCGACGATGCAGCCGCTGCCGAGATAGGAGTAGTCGCCAAGCTCGGTGTATTCGATCGCGGTGTCGCCGAGAACCTCACAGCAACGTCCGACCCTGACCTCGCGCAGCTTGACCGTCGGCTCGATGACGGTTTCGGCGATCTTGGGGCGGGTCAGGCTCGGTGCGTTCATAGCGTTGTCCTCGATGCGACGAGCCGCTTCAGTCGCACAATTTCTATGACGGAGAGATGACAGGAGGAGGCCGGATCTAACGCCCGGCGAGGCGGGCGATGGTCTCGATTTCGTTGGTCCAGATCCCGCCGGAATAGCTTTCGGGCAGGCGCCGGAACAGGTCGGCATCGTCGACCCCGGTCGAGAATTCGCCGCCCTGATAAGGCCCGAGCACGAAGACCGCGTTGTTGGCCGCGGCCATGCGGTTGAGGAAGCGGTCCGGCCATCCCCATAGCCAGGGCGCGTAGTTGATCGGCACCAGCACGATGGCGTTGCGGCAGGCATCAGGCACGATGCCGGTCCAGCCATAGCCGATATAGCGGACGAGGCATCTCTTGAGCGTCGCGCGCGAAATGGTTCGGGTCTCCGGCGCAAGCCGCCGGATCGTCTCGATCGGCTCGTCGCCGCCATAAACCATGATCAGCTTGCGCCGTTCGGCGGCGAGCCGGTTCAAGACCGTTGCGAGCTTCTCGCCTTCGGAGGGATCGCGGCTCTTGACGTTGATCAGGAGCCGGCGATCCGGAAAGGTCTTAAGCACCTCGTCCAGCGACGGCATTAGGCCGATGCCCTTGCCGCGGAACGGGAAGGTCTTGCCGTCATCGGCCGTGTAGCCATAGCCGATATCGAGCATCTTCAGCCGCGCCATCGGCTGTTCGCGGGTGACGCCCTGGCCATCGGTGCGGCAATCGACGGTCCAGTCGTGAAACACCGCGAACTCGCCGTCGGTCGTCGGATGGACGTCGAGCTCGACGATATCGGCGCCGCGCTCGAAGCTCGCCCGCATCGAGCGGATCGTGTTCTCGAGATAGTCATGGGTCGGCGGCAGCATGCGCGCCGCGGTGCAGGTGTCGTTCTTGAGGTCGCGCTCGTCGAAGCGCTGCGCCATGCCGCGATGGGCGAGCAGCACCGGCTTGCCGCCGGCATGCGTTGCGAGAAGGCTCGTGTTGTTGAGGTAGATTGCGGCGGCGACGGCAACGATCGCCGCTGCCGCGTATTTCAGTTTCCTGCCCAAGCGACTCGGTTCCTTGCTGGATCGCCGGCCCGGGTAGGGGTGCTTTCTGGTCGATTTGCGGCGGCCTAATCCTTCAAGCCGTCGATTGCGGCAATCGCCCGCACCATCGCGTCCTGGAGCGCCGCGCTGTTGGCGGGATTCGACTGGCGGCGACGGCCGGGATCGTCGAAATCGTGGGTGGCACCCGGATAAACCACGACGTCGATCTTGCTGCCGGCAGCAACGGAGCGGCTGGCGACGTCCCGGCAGCGGTCGGGCGA
The DNA here is from genome assembly GCF_054062115.1 of Bradyrhizobium sp. USDA 4501. Classification (NCBI taxonomy): domain Bacteria; kingdom Pseudomonadati; phylum Pseudomonadota; class Alphaproteobacteria; order Hyphomicrobiales; family Nitrobacteraceae; genus Bradyrhizobium; species Bradyrhizobium sp. USDA 4501. The sequence continues at coordinate 9,140,344 of NZ_JBSSEX010000001.1, read as the reverse complement.
TACTTCCTCGTCGTCCGTGCCGAGCAACATCGTGATCGGTGCTGCCGACCCGAGCGTCTGCGCCAGCAGCGCGGCCGGCCCGCAGCCCGGATAGAACACGAGCGCGGCGCGATACCCCGACGTCGTCGCGCCTTGCCGCTGCATCACGTTCAGCGCGGTGCTGCCGCCATTCGACCATCCCTGCAGGAAGATGCGGTTGCTGCTGATCTCCTTCTGGCTGCGCAGCCAGCTCAGCGCGCCCTCGGCGTCTAGCGGCCGCACAGTCTTTTCATTGACGTCGCTGCGATCAGGATCGTCATGCGTGTAGCGGCCGAAGCCGTGCGCCTTGCCGCGCGGACCAAAACTGTCCGGCAGCAGCGCGAAATAGCCGTGGTCGGCCCAATACTGTCCCCACATCGCGTGGCGCTTGGACAGGCTGCCGGCATTGCAGGCCGCCGACGGATTGGTTCGCGACACCAGCGTGCAGTCCTTGTTGACGTTGGTCGAATAGGGGCCGCCGCGGCCGTGCAGCAGCACGATGGCAGGGTACGGGCCCGGCGTTTGCGGCCTGAACAGGTAGCCGACGATCTCGGTCTTGCCGTCGGCGCTCGGAAAGAAAACGGTGTCGGGCGCGGCTGCCGCCGCTGTCGGCAATGTCGTGAGCATCAGGAGGACGATCGGAATCGCGCAATGGGTCATTCCCGCAGCATGAGCAGGAATTCGGATGAATTGCGGCATGGTTGTTTCCCTCCAGCAATGCAAAGCCGCATGGCGTGCTGCACGGCGCTCGGCTTGTGAGGCGAGGTGCCGCCCGCTACGCTTTACAAAAAACCGGGAGCGAAACAACCATGAAGCAGATCAGGATCGGCGACATCACGATCGACGCGGTAATCGAGCGCGAAGGACCGTGGCGGCGGCCGCAGGATTTCTTCCCGACCTACAACGACGATGTGTTCAAGCATCATCTGAAGACGATGGAGCCGGAGGTCTTCGATGCCGCGCGCGGCATGATGGTGATCACCTATCAGACCTTCGTGGTGCGGACGCCGCGCTACACCATCCTGGTCGATACCTGCACCGGCGAGGACAAGGGACACCCGCCGCCGTTCGACTTCCCGGGCAAGGAGCGCTGGCGCGACGAGCTGTTCGCGCTCGGCATCTCCTATGAGCAGATCGATTATGTGTTCTGCACCCATCTGCACATCGACCACACCGGCTGGAATACGACGCTGCGCGACGGGCGCTGGGTGCCGACCTTCCCGAACGCGAAATACGTCTTCCACAAGGGCGAGTATGCGGCCTGGGAGGCCGAGAACGCCAAGGGCGCCAATCCGCCCGGTACGGTGTTCCGCGACAATTGCCTGCCGATCGTCGAGGCCGGGCAGGCGCTCCTGGTCGACGACGACTACGCGCTCGACGACACCGTGACGCTGACGCCGACCCCGGGCCATTCGCCCTGCCATTGCTGCATCAACATCTTCTCGAAGGGGCAGCGCGCGGTGGTCGCCGGCGACCTGATGCACCATGCAATCCAGTGCCGCGAACCGGAATGGTCGGCCAAGCCCGATTGGGACCCGAAGCAGTCGGCGATATCGCGGCGGAAATTCTTTGCCTCCGTTGCCGAGACCGACACGCTGATCCTGCCGATCCATTTTCCGGCCCCGACGGTCGGCCTGATCAAGGCGGATGGCGATCGCTTCGACTATCGCTTCAAGCGGGAGTAGGCGCGCGACAGTCGGCAGCTCAAGGTCACCGCGCTGCGCGGGTCCGGCGCGGGACCTGGGTCAGAAACCGTTCCAGATCGGCGCACAGGCGATGCGCCATTTCCTCGTCGATCGCAAACGTCGCGACGCTGCCGGCGCAGTCGATCTCGATGGTCCCGCGCAACGGTGCGGCGGAGGCGGTCGATACCCTGATGTTGGTCGCTCTCTGTACGGTCATGTCGTCAACTTCCCTTCGGGCCGGTTGCGCCAATCCTCATTTTGCAATCCTCACCTTGGAATGACGGGGCGTCCCTTTCGCCGTCTCTCTTCGATGAACCTCACGCCGATCTCGGCACCGTCGACGCGAACGAGCTCGCAGCGGCGGAAGGCCAGTCCACGCGAGGACAGCACCAGGAAGAACTCCTGGGCCTTCAGCACATCGAGCGATCCGTCGACCTCGAGCCGGGCCCCGCTCTGCGAGACGTCGAGCAGGATGCAACTCCGCCGCCACGTGCCGTCGACACCCATGAGATTGACGGGATAGCGCGTCTCGAGCCTGACGCGTTCCGCCCTGCGGTCACCATACGTCATTGCATCACTCGCACGACCTGAGAGCGCTTCCTGCCCGGGAGCGCTTCGTCGTTACCGTGGCCCGCGCCTCCGCATCGTCGATTGTGGCTGGTGGGGTCGCGGAGGCGCGGGCTGCGCTGGCATCGATTGCAGCGCGGATCGTGTCCTGAAGATCGGGCCGCGCAAGCTTGAGCAGCCGGGCCTGCTGGCGCGGCGTGGACCGCATAACGAGGTCGGCAAGAACGCGGCGAGGTAGATCCTTGCGCGAGATCAATCCGTCGGCGATGTCGTCGTCGCCCTCGGCAGCATCGATCATCATGGCGAGGCCCGCGCCGGTCAGTTCAGCGCCGGGATTGCGCGCGAGGACCCGAAGCACGCTGCTGTCGCCTCGCATCAGGAGAATGTCCGTGAGCTCCGCATTGACGGCCTTGCGTCCTGCGATCGCGCAGAGGTGTCCCTCGGCCCGCATCCAGGCGATGTCGATCAGGTCGACATCGGGGAGGCATTCGCATTTGCGCAGGATCGGAGCGGCGACATCGGCGTCGTCATGGTTGGCCAGGCGGCGCGCGAGTTCCCGCGGCACCAGGCGCAAATCGGCAAGCGAGCGGCTGAGCGTGGTCAGGGTCCGTAGTTCGACGCTCTCGGTCAGGCGGACCAGGATGCCGTCGAAAATCTCGACGTGGTGCGCGCTGAGGCGGTGAGCGTCTTCGAAAAACAGCCCGGCCACCTCCTGCAGCATGCGCGTGCGGAGGTCGGGCGAGCCAGCTTTCAAGACATGGTCGAGTTTGGCAATAAGATCGGGCGAGGCAATAACTGTCATTGCGGTCTCTAAAATGGTCCGCGACGAGGAACATCATCGTTCCCGATGCCAATCTGCTCCTCGAATCTTTAATAGGGGTATAGAAATTGATGGGGAGGGCCGATCGCGGCGGTGGATATCCCGCTAAAGACTATCGAAATTCGGCAGCCGCGTTACATTGGCGGATTGTCCGGTTCGACGAACGGACCGCATTTTTCCTGATTGAACCTATTGGACGATTCGCATTTTGTGCATGGAATTTATTGATGCGGCCGGCGCGCAAGGCGCCGCGTCGCGCGCAATTTTTCAAGAGCATTTCACGGGAGCGGTCATTTGACGGCGCCATTGCCGGTGCCGAGAGTCTTTCGTTTTGACGATGTTGATGCATTCCGGAGTTCGATCCGAAATCTGGATGTTGATTTCACGCCACTCGCGCGGAAGATTTCGGCCGAGCAGGTCATCCTGAGTTTGCCGGGATGCGAGCTCAACTACACGCAGTCCTTTCCGCGGATCGTCGACGCACAGCTTGCGCCGCACACCACTGCGGTCGGCTTCACGATGGATGACGGGGTCCCGATTCGCTTCAACGGCGTCGAGCGCGATCGCGCGGTCATTGTGCTCGGTGGCGGCGGCGCGTTCTACTCGTCGGTGGAGGAGACGCCCCGCCAATATGCCTCGGTGATGTTTACGCCGGAGATTGTCGATCGTGGCTGGCCGCAGCCGGGTCTTCATTTCAGCATTCACGAAATTTCTCAACGCGCGCAGGATCGGCTGCGTGAAGTGGTAAGGCACATCCTGCTCGTGACCTCGCAGCCGACCGAGGATGCCCCGTTCGCTAGCGGCGAGTCGATCAAGGAGACGCTGCTTGCGGCGATCGACAACGCCTTCGCCGAGATCGTGCCGGCCAAGTGGACGACGCGGGCCAACACGACGCGCCAGTTCAAGGTCTTCAACGACGCGCGCGCAATTCTGGCAGGCGACGTGGCGCACCCGATCTACAGCGGCGAACTGGCCAGGCAGATCGGCGTGTCGGTGCGCACGCTGCATGACGCCATCCAGCGCTACCGGGGCGTCAGCCTGCATCGCTATTTGCGGTTGCGCCGGCTCTGGCTGGTGCGCCAGCAACTGCTGGCCGGTGCGCCCAGCGTCAAGATGTGCGCGCTGGCCTACGGATTTTGGCACTTGAGCGATTTTTCGCGCAGCTATCGGTCGCAGTTCGGGGAAGCGCCATCCGAAACACTGGCCGCCTCGCGCCGTCCGGGCGCCACCCGCGCCGATCCGTCCCGCGGACACGGTTCGTAACCATCGATCTGAACGGAATCTTAACGGCCGCCGACGAGCCTGTGGGTACGATTTCACCAGAGGCGACGGCAATGCATCCCCGGAGATTTGCGCGTGTTCGTCCGAGCGGATGCGTGTCCAGTGTGGTCAAGCTCCAGCTTGAACCGAAGGCGCCGCTGATCGAGTGCCGGCTGGTGGACTATTCCGCCGGCGGGGCCTGCCTGGAATTTGCCAAGCCGACCCAATTGCCGGAGCGTTTCGAAATGTTTCATGGCAACACCCGGAAGCGTTGCCGGCGGGTTTGGAGCAGGGGTGTGCGGGTCGGCGTATCGTTCTGAGGGCGCCCGCCGATCAGGGGCGATCCACCGGCCAATAGCCGTTCGGGCCGCGCCCTGCGCGACCCGATGGTTTGTCCCGATTGAAGTCTGTCCCGATGAGGGGTGAAAGGCGTCGGCGAGAGGCTCAGGCGCCGCTCTGGCACTTCTTCATGAACGAGGTCTTGGCCGCGCCGGCGAGCTTCTTGCCGTCGGAGCCGACTGCCTTGGTCTCGCAGGCGTCCGTCGTGCACTTCTTCATGAACGAGGTCTTGGCCGCGCCGGCCAGCGGCTTGCCGTCCTTGCCGACGGCTTTCGTCTCGCAGGAGGCGTCCTGTGCAAATGCCGAACCGGCGGCAAAGGTCGCGATCACGGCCGCCAAGAAAATCCGCTTCATCTGGGTTCTCCCTAAACCAAACCAGTGGCCGGATTGGATACGGGATTCTTGGCCCGATCAAGTTCCCATGGCCGATTTTGTCGATAAAATACCCCGATCAGATCAAGGAAATTCCGCGCGCAGCGCGGAACAAAATCGGGGAAGCGCGGAATGGAATTCGAGACGCTGGTACAGTCACGCAAAAGCGTGCGCGGGTTCAAGAAGCAGCCGGTGTCGCGGGCGACCGTCGAGGAGATCATCGAGGTGGCCAAGCGCGCGCCGTCCTCGATGAACACCCAGCCCTGGCACGTTCACGTCCTGACCGGGGCGCCGCTGGAGGAAGTGCGCCGCCGCAACATGGAAGAGATGGTCGCCGGTGCCAAGGTGAAGCGCGACATCGTCAGCCATGGCGAATACCAAGGCGTGCACCGCGGCCGCCAGGTCGACATCGCCAAGAAGCTGTTCGGGGCGATGGGGATCGCCCGCGATGACAAGCCGATGCGGCAGGATTGGGTGCTGCGCGGCTTCCGCCAGTTCGATGCTCCGGTGTCGCTGGTCCTGACCTACGACCGGATCCTCGATCCGGGCGCGGTCTGCCATTTCGATCTCGGCGCGCTCTGCTACGGCATCGTGCTCGCAGCCTGGGATCGCGGCCTTGGCAGCGTGATCAACGGCCAGGGCATCATGCGCTCCGACATCGTGCGCGAGGTCGCCGACATCCCGGAAGACGAGGTGATCATGACCTGCGTCGCAATGGGCTATCCCGACGACGGCTTTGCCGCCAATGCGGTACGCTCCGACCGCGAGGCCAACAACGATTTTGTCCGCTACGTCGGCTTTGCCGATTAGCGCCGCGTCGTTCGCTTGCTCAGGGGAACAACCTCGTGCGGCACGCTCGGTTGCGCGATGCACGGGCGTGTCCGGCGCATTTGCGTACGCGCCGACCACGCCGCGGGATATTGAATTCCGCGCCGTGAAACCATCGCGCGAGCGTGAGCGCGGCTGCGCGTTTCCGCTATTCTCGCCGGTAAAAAATGCGCTACTGGTTTTTTGAAGCACAACAGCGCGGGCGAGGAATCCCAGATGAGCGACGATGAACAGACAGCTATGATCCGCGAGACCGTCGCGAGATTCGTCGATCGCGAACTGATCCCGCTCGAGCCGCACTATCTGAAATCGAAGCTGCCCGGCAGCGATCACCCCGAGCTCACGTCGGAACAGCGCAAGCGGCTGCGCGACGTCTCGAAGGAGCTCGGCCTCTGGGGCCTCGATGCGCCCGAGGATCTCGGTGGCCACGACCTGCCGACGCGCACGATGGCTGCGGTGCACGAAGAACTCGGCCGCAGTTGCGTGCCGTTCGTGCTGCCGCCGGACTCGCCGAACCTGCGCATGCTGCAGGCGGTCGGTACCGACGCGCAGAAGAAGAAATATCTGCAGCCCTATATCGAAGGCCGGATGGCCTCGGCGATCGCGATCTCCGAGCCCGGAGCCGGCGGCGATCCCGCTGGCATGAAGACGCGCGCGGTGCTCGAAGGCGAACAGTGGGTGCTCAACGGCCGCAAGATCTGGATCAGCAATGCGCGCGCCGCCGACTTCATCATCGTGATGGCGCGGGTCGGCAACGATCAGCGCCAGGGCGGCATCACCTCCTTCATCGTCGAGAAGGGCACGGCGGGCTTCATCATCGAGCGCGAGATTCCGATGGTCGGCGGCGGCTCGACCTATGAGGTCGTGTTCGAGGATTGCCGCATCCCGAAGGACTCCGTGCTGGGCGAGGTCGGCAAGGGCTATGCGCCGATGCAGCTGCGGCTGCGCACGCGGCGGCTCGAGATGGGATCGACCTGCGTCGGCATCACCAAGCGTGCGCTCGACATGATGTGCGAGCACGCCAGGCAGCGCGAGACCTTCGGCGTCAAGCTCGCCGAGCGCCAGGCGATCCAGTGGTGGATCGCCGATATCTCCACGCGCATGCATGCGTGCCGGCTGATGGTGCGCGAGGCTGCCGACAAGACCGACCGCGGCGAGGACATCCGCCACGAGGCCTCGATGATCAAGGTGTTCGCGACCGAGATGGCCTATGACGCCTGCGACCACGCCATGCAGACGCTCGGCGCGCTCGGCGTGACGCTGGAATTGCCGCTGAACGCGCTGTGGCAGAAGGCGCGCCTGATGCGGGTCTACGAAGGGCCGAGCGAGGTGCATCGCCAGGCGATTGCCCGCCGCGTGCTCGGCCTGCGCGGCGGCTAGCAGGGCGCGCGGCCCTCAAGCAAACCCGTCATTGCGAGCGCAAGCGAAGCAATCCATCGTGCCGCAGTGGAGACATGGATTGCTTCGTCGCTGTCGCTCCTCGCAATGACGAGGAGAAAACCTGCCACGTGGTCGCCACGTGCTCTCGATTACGCCGCTCGCACGTCGGACAGGAAGCGGTTGACCTGGCCGGCGAGGTCCTTGGACTGCGTCGACAGCTGTTCGGCCGCGCCCAGCACCTGGTTCGCGGCGCCGCCGGTGTCGTCCGCGGCGCGCTGCACGCCGGAGATGTTGGAATTGACCTCCTGGGTGCCGCGCGCGGCTTCCTGAACGCTGCGCGAGATCTCCTTGGTCGCCGAGCCCTGTTCCTCGATCGCGGCGGCGATCGCGGTGCCGATCTGGTCGATCTCGGTGATGACGTCGATGACGCTCCGGATCGCCGTCACGGTCTCGTCGCTCGCGGTCTGGATCGCGGTGATCTGCTCGGAGATCTCCGTGGTTGCCTTCGCGGTCTGGCCGGCCAGCGACTTCACCTCGGACGCGACCACGGCAAAGCCGCGGCCGGCCTCGCCGGCGCGGGCCGCCTCGATGGTGGCGTTGAGCGCCAGCAGATTGGTCTGTGCCGCGATGCTCTGGATCAGCGTCACGACGTCGCCGATTTTCTGCGCGCCCTCGGCCAGCGAGCGCGCGGTGTCGCCGGTACGCCGGGCATGATCGACCGCGCGCGCGGCGATCTCGGTCGAGGTCGCGACCTGGCGGGCGATCTCCGAAATCGAGGAGGTCAGCTCCTCGGTGGCGCTCGCCACCGTCTGCACGTTGGTCGAGGTCTGATCGGACGCCGCGGCGACGATTGCGGCTTGGCGGTTGGTGGCGGCGGCGGTGGCCGACATCGATTGCGCCGTGTCCTCCATCACCGAGGATGCCGCGGACAATCCGCCGACCAGCTCGGTGACCTTGGCTTCGAAGGCGCGGGTCAGATCGTCGAGCACGCGGGCGCGGCGCATCTTGACGTCGTTCTCGGCTTCCTTCTCGGCAGCGAGGCGATCGGCTTCGATCTTGTTGTCCTTGAACACCTGCACGGCGGCGGCCATCGCGCCGATCTCGTCCTTGCGCGCGGCGCCCGGGATCGTCTCGGCAACTTCGCCCGCGGCAAGACGCGACATCCGGCCGGTGAGGGCCGCGATCGGGTTGAGGATGCGGCGGCGGACCATGACGATCAGGCCGGCACTGACGGCAACGACCGCGAGCAGCCCGATCAGCGCCACCACGAAGCTGAAGCGCGCCGACGAATAGGCGCCCGCAAGGCCTTGCTCGGCATTCTCGTAGAATGCGTCGCGCACGGTGATGATGGAGGCGAGGCCGATCTGGGATTCGGCGTAATAGGTCTCGACGTCTTGCTCATACTTGCCGGAGATCGCGCCTTCCTTGGCGAGCTTCAGCGCCTTGCCGAAACGCTCGACGTAGTCGGCCTGCATCTTGCCCAGCGCCGTCAGGACATTGGCTGATGTCGCCGGATTGTTGCGCAACTCCTGCAGCGTCGAGAGGATCTGCTCGGTGCGGCCGGTGCTGTGGAACAGCTCCAGCTTTTCCTGTTCGGTCGCGACCCGCTTGGCGCCGACCAGCGCCTTGTGCAGGCTGGCATTGAGGCCGCCGGTGTCGCGCAGCGTCCAGGCGACATTGGCGTAGCTGGCCTGGCGGTAGGCGTTGCCGTCAAGGCCGGCGAGGCGGCGCACCTGCTCGTCGAGCAGCACGGTGACGCCGGCGTTGAAGACGGAGTTGTCGGCGACGATCTTGGTTGCCGCCGGACGGCGGGCATCGACCGGACCTGCGATCGCCTTCTCGATCGCGTCGCGGAGCGCGGCGAACTTGGCCTTCAGCGCATCGATCGCGCTCGCAACCGCTTCGCCGTCGTCGAGCGAGCCGGGCAGCGTGGCGCGGACCTGATTGACCTTGGCGAGCGCGCCGTCGGTCAGCTTGCGCAGCTTGTCGAGATCGGTGATCTGCTTCTGGTCGATCGCACCGGTGCTGAACAAGAGGTTGGTGGACATGCCGCGTTCGGAGTTCATGTAGCGCGGGATGTCGCCGACGGCGCGGACGATTTCGAGCCGGCTCTGCGCGGTCGAGATCTTGTCCATGGTCTGGTACTTGGTCACCGCGACATAGGCCGCCAGTCCGCCACCGACCGCGGACAATGAGACGATCGCGGCCGTCAGGAGAGTACCGATTTTCATGGGATGCGCGCCATTCTTGACGAGAGAGGGGAGGCCTCAACCGTAGCGGGCGTGCATTAAGCTTGGGTTTATGATGCGGGAGCCGCCGCAACGGCCCCGGCCGTTTGGTCCGAAAGTCGAAGGCGCCGCGTCGCCCGGCCGCGCGTGGCGGCGGGCGTGACACGTCAGTGCTCGTCGTCGTCAGCGCCCTTGGCCGCGGGGCGGTGCTGGGTGGCGCCGTTCGAGCCCGCTTCGCCGCAGGGGAGCTGGTTCCAGGTGCCATCGGCGGCCTGCTGATAGGCCTGGCAGCCGGACGAGGTGGTGGTCGTGGATTTGTCGTCGGCCTTCTGCCGCTCGGTACTCTTGCCCAGCGCGGGCGTGGCAACGGCAGCGATGGCTGCGAGCGAGCCTGCGAAAACCAGCTTTGCGATCCGCATGTCGGTTCCTCCTTCTCGAAGCGAAAACATATCCAGAAAACAAATCTGGCGATTTTTGGCCACGGCGAAGGGCCTGCGACGAATTGCTTAATGCTGGCGGAACGAGCCGGCATGCCGGTTAACACTTGTGCGCGGCGGCTCACCGCGCCCGCGCCGCAGGACGCTGTTGCCGCACCGTGCTAGGATCGCCCCATGATCCACCGCATACTCGTGTTCTACGGCTCCTATCGCTCGGATCGCATGGGCATCCGGCTGGCACACTTCGTCGTCGACGGCCTTCGTGCCCGCGGCAACGATGTCGAGTTGATCGATGCCAAGGAGGTCGGCCTGCCGATGCTCGACCGGATGTACAAGGAACATCCCAAGGGGCAGGCGCCGGCCGTGCTCGAAACGCTCGCCGGAAAAATCCGCGACGCCGACGGCTTCCTGTTCGTCACCGGCGAATACAATTGGGGCATTCAGCCCGGGCTGAAGAACCTGACCGACCATTTCCTCGAGGAATGGTTCTGGCGTCCCGCGGCGATCGCAAGCTATTCGGCCGGGCGGTTCGCCGGCGTGCGTGCCGCGACCGCCTGGCACGGTACGCTGTCCGAGATGGGCATGGTGGTGGTATCGAGCACCATCGGTGCGGGGCCGATCGCGCAGACGCTGTCGGCCGAGGGCAAGCCGATCGGCGAGGGCGGCAAGGCGCTCGAACGCGCCTTTCCGCGCTTTGCCGAGGATTTTTCCTGGTGGATCGAAGCCGCCAAGGCACAGCGGGCGCGCAAGGCGCCGCCCTACTGAGCGCAGGTCTGCCAATCCCGGGAGTTTCGCGATCATGAGCCTCTTCACATCGCCGTTCGATCCCGCACGCGAGACAGCCCTGGTCACCGGCGCGGGCAACGGCATCGGCCGCGCCATTGCGCAGGCCCTGGTCGGCGAAGGTCTGCGGACGGTGTTTGCCGATCTGTATGAGGACAGGGTTCTGGCGGCGATCAAGGCCGCGCCGCGTCCCGAACTCGCGGTCGCGTGGGCCGGCGATCTCGCGCAGCACGCGGCGTGCGACGCCCTGTTGGCGCATGCGCAAGCCTCGCTCGGGCAGGTGACCCATTTCGTCCACAGTGCTTCGCCGCCGCGCCGCGAAGCCGATCATGCGATGGCCGTCGATCAAGAGATCTGGCGGCAGATGCATGCGGTCAATCTCGATGCCGGCTTTCATTTGTCGCGCGAACTGGCGCGCAGGCTGATCGCGGCGAAGACGCCGGGCTCGTTCCTGCTGCTCACCTCGCTGCATGCCGGCACGCCACGCAACCTGCCGCATTACTCGACCGCGAAGGCCGGCATGGCGATGCTGGTGAAGGAGCTTGCCAAGAGCTGGGGCCGCTATGGCATCCGCGTCAATGCGCTGGTGCCCGGCGCGATCGCGGCCGGCGGCTTCGTCGCCGATCCCGCGCTGGCAAAGCATATTCCGCTCGGACGGCTTGGCCAGGCGGACGATCTTGCGCCGATGGCGCTTGCCGTGCTCTCGCACAAGCTCTCCGGTTACGTCACCGGGGCGTCGATCGTGGTCGATGGCGGCCTGTCGCTGACCAACTGGTTCGCGCCGCCGGAGCTCGATTGAGGATTCTCGTTCGACGTGTTTTCTTCACGCGAACCGGTGCCCATCCCGCATCAAGTGCGGGACAGGCTTCGCTCGAAAACGCTTTCTATTCCTTCGTCCTGATGTAGCCCGCGAGCCGCGTCTTCTGGTCATGGCACCAGGTCGTCATGCTGCCGGCGCGGCGCTGATCGAGGTCGGTGGTCTGGGTTGCGATCGCGACTTCCGTCATCAGGTCGTCGGCCTGCTTCTCGCCCATCTTGCCACCGGTATGCATGAAGGCGATCGCCTTGCGCACCTTCTCGGTGGTGCCGTCGGGCAGATGCATGTCCTGCGCCCGCTGCACGAGGTCCTGATAAACCAGATCGGTGCCGGGGCACTCGACCTTGGCGGCAAAGGCCTGCAGCACCATCGTGACATAGGCCGCGCGCGGATCGGCATGGGCAGGGGTTGCTGCGACAATCAGGCCGCCGATCAGCAGGGCGTAACGCATGAATTTCCTCCGGAGGTTTTGGACGTTTTTTGTGAGGCTAGCGTCCAAGGGAACCGAGTGCAACCGCCAGGACACACTCACGGAAAGAACCGATCAAACAGACGTGTTCCAACCTCGTTGCCACGATTTGAGCACGATTTCGGCAGCATGTGGCACAAGTTGACGCAGGGGAGAATGATCGTGTCAAAGTTGGGGCTTGCTGCGGTGCTGGTGGGATCGCTTGCGCTTGGCGGCTGCATGCAGGCGACGCTGTCGCCGGCGACGGATGTCGCGATGACGTCGCGCGATCGGCAATTGCTGGCGCATCCGCCCTATGCGGATGCCAAGATCCCGCAGCAGTTCCAGCGGCACATTGTCGAGTACACCCGTCGGGAGCAGCCGGGCTCGATCCTGGTCGATACCGACGCGCGCTACCTCTATTACGTGCTGCCCGGCGGCAAGGCGATCCGTTACGGCGTCGCCGTCGGCGAGGAGGCGATGGCCTTCTCCGGCGTCGCCACCGTCGGCCGCCTGGCCGAATGGCCGGATTGGGTTCCGACCCAGGATATCCAGGAGCGGCTCGGGCCGTATCCGAAGCGTGTCGCCGGTGGACCGGCCAATCCGCTCGGCGCCCGCGGCATCTACCTCTACCAGGGCAACAAGGACACGCTGTATCGCATCCATGGCACCAACCAGCCCGAATATATCGGGCAGGCGATCTCGTCGGGCTGCATTCGCATGACCAATGGCGACGTGATCGACCTTTATCAGCGGGTCAAGCCGGGCGCGACCGTGGTCGTTCTGCCGCCGGGACAGAGCGCGTAATTCGAATACAAAGTGTATTGCGGCCGATCGCGTCATCGCGATCGGCCGCACGCTTTTTTAAAGGTCAGTCAGGCTTCAGCGCAGCGGCATCGGCGGCCGAACCACCGGGCCGCCATCATCCGCGTCAACAACCGAGGACTGCTGCTGCACCGGCCGCGGTGCCGCAACCGCCTGCGGGGCGGCGGGAGCCGGCAGCGGCGCTGCTGAAGCGGGCGGCGGAGGCGGCGGGATATAGGCCTGCGCCGGCCGGCGCACCGGCGGCGGCGCAACGGCGGCATGCGGCGCCGCCTGTGGCGTGACCGCGGCGCGCGGGCGCGGCGGAGCGACCGGCCGCGGCTCGACGGCCCTGGTCTCGGTCGTCTTCGCGACGCGCTGTGCCAACTGATCCTGGCCGGCCTTGAGCTGATCGATGCTGGTCTTCAACTGCTCGATCTGCTGTCCCATCGACGCGAGATCACGCGCCATCGATTGCAGCAATTGCGTCTGGTCGGGTGCCGCTGCGGCTGGTGCCGCCGCGGTAGCGGGCGCAACGAGCGCTCCTGCGGCAGCCGGTGCCGCGGCAGGGGCGGGCGCCGGCGCGGCCGTGGCGGGCACGGCCCCGGCGACGTCCTGTGGCGGAGTGGCCGGTGCAGCTTCAGCTGCCGCCTGATCGGTTGTCGCCGCCGGTGCTGGCGGCGCACTCACCTGATCCGAGGCGGAGGCTGCCTTGCCTGGGATCAGCGAAGTCAGTGCAGCGATTTGAGGCGCCCACTCGGCGGCGATCTGCTTGGCGCGATCGCCGTAGTGCTGCCACGCCGCGGTGCCCATGGCGCCAGCGATCGCGAAGCAGAACCAGAAGGCGCGGATCGCCCATTTGCTGGTGGGGCGCGGCGCGCGGTCCAATCTGATGTCGTCCAGTCGGCCGTCATGGCTTGGCGCGCTATAGGCCGGCTCGGCCGCTACTGACATTGTCGTGACCGGCGGCACCGAGGCGACGGCCGCGGCGGACGCGACCGGGGGCGTGGACGTAGGCGCGAGGCTCGAGCCGAAATAGGGCTCGCGTTGCCCCGGCGCTGCCCTTCCGGCAGGCGCAGCGGCGTTGTCCGGGCGTACCGGAGCGAAGCTGGGTTCGATCGCGAAAATATCGTGTGGATCTGCGTCTTTCAGTGTCGATTGCATGGCGGTCCCCGTTTCATTCCAAGGTCAACCGCAAATGGGCGGCCGGCAAATTTACGCTCTGTATTGACCCCTGACCCTGTCCCCACGACTCCAGTCCGGTTTGACCAAAGCAAGGCGACAGGGTGGAGAGGTTGGGGAGTTTCGGGAACCCAAGCCGGGGACGAAGCGCACGAACGTCCACGGCCTCTCGCGCAGCGCCCCTACCGCATTCCGGATGAAAGCTCCCTGGGTTGTGTGGCGCATCCACCACACCGAGGGCAAATCGCATGGCGTCCGGCACCTCCGACCGTGCTCCGCCACCGTTCCGCCCCGATTGGATTCGGCTGATAGGCCGTTGGATTTTCGGCTTGGGCTGGGGGCGCAAGTTGGGGGTGCAACATGTCACGCGACGATGCAGTCAACTCGTACGTCGGCGTCAAATGCAGCGCGCATGGTGCTGCGGCCCCGATCCTGTTTGCGCATGCCCGAAAGCCGCTCCGGCTGCTCGCCGTGATGATCGGCGCGGCGTCGCTCGCGGCGTGCGCGCAGTCCTCCGTTGTCAGCCAGCGCTCACAGGCGCTAGCGAGCCGGCCTGCGTCGATCGAGCCGACGCGGGCTGCGTCATCTACGACACGCACACGTGTCGCCACGGCGCGCAAGCATACGCCGTATGCCTCGCGCAGGACCGGCCACACCAAGATTGCGTCGCAGGGCGTCGCGAGCTTCTACAGCGAGGAGCAGCCGACCGCGAGCGGCGAGAAGTTCGACGGGCGCGAGTTGACCGCCGCGCATCCGACATTGCCATTCGGCACCAAGCTGCGCGTGACCGACGTCAAGAGCGGTCGTTCGGTCACCGTGCGCGTCAATGACCGCGGACCCTACGTCCCCGGGCGCATCGTCGACGTCTCGCATTCTGCGGCGCAATCGCTCGGCATGATCGGCAAGGGCATCACGAATGTCAGGCTCGACGTGGTGCAGTGAACCGCGCCGCACAGGCGAGGTCCGGGATTTTTGCCAGCTCGATCGGGAAAAAGTCCCGGCGTTGCGAGCGCTTTAATCCTGTTGTCCGAATGACGGCGGCAAATAGAATTGTTGCCGCTACTTCCCCGCGCTCTCCATTTCCAGGCGCGTGGATTTCTACCCAATGAACCTTCCCCGCCTTGGTGTCCCTCCAGGGCGGGGTTTTTCTTGTGGCCGCCATGCGCGCCGCATGCGTCGACAGGGCGAGCCGGCGCCATAACCTCCGTCCTGCTTTGGAGGGCGGCCATGCCAAACAACAATCAAGAAACTGACGGCTTCGCACGCTCGATGACGGCAGAGGCACGCACCGGATCGAGGTCGGTCTCGATGCGCCGCGCGAGGGCACCACGACGATGACCGGCAACAAGCTGCATCACGAATACCAGCCCGACCTGATGCGCATGGTCGCGAGCGGCAGCTGGCGCGACCTGCGCACGTTCGTGATGACCTGGACCTGCGTGGAATCGGCGTTTCGCGACACCGTGACCTGCACCTTCGAGGGGCCGCAGATGCGATTCGCGCGCAGCGTCAACTCATTGGCGCTGGATATGCCGACCTTGATGGGAAAGCTCGCATAGGCGCGACCGAACGTTGCGCGCTGGCGGATCCTGCGCCGGCGGTTCCACCAAATTGTCACAGTCCCAGCGAAATCCGGCCCAAAGCCGCTGCCAACAAACGCCGGATGGACCAAGTCGGCGAGGGACAAGCGTTGGCCTACAAGATGATCGCAGAACGCGAGAACGAAACGGTCAGGATCGAGCGCGAGAGCACCTTCATCATCATCGCCAAGGCCAAGATCTGGGCGAGCGAAGGGTGGCAGGTGGTGATCACCGACAAGGACGGTAAATCATACCCGCCCGAGGAGTTCGACAAGCTGCTCGCGGCTTGACGCCAAAGCGCGATGAGTTCGGGTTGAAGCTTCATCGCGCTTTAGCTCTTCGGATCATGCTTTAGCGTTGCGCTGACACCAGGAGCATCATCGGCCGTTCGAGCTCGTCGGCCAGTTCGGGCGCGGCCTTGACCTGCTCCCGCGTCGGGCAGAACTCCTCGACATGGCGCAGCGTGAAGCCGGCGCCGATCAACACGTTGAGCGTGGTGCCGATGGTGCGGTGATATCTCAGCACGCCCTTCACATACCAGTCGGTCCGGCGTTCGCCTTCGATGAAGTAGCGGTTGACCGGCCAGGTCTTGCGGCCGTCTTCGTCCTGCCCCCAGTCCGGATGGACGGCCGCCATGTAGACCGGATGCTCGACGGTGAAGACCAGATGCCCCTCCGGGACCAGCGCGCGATACAGCATGCGCGCCAGGCGATCGAAATCCCTGATGTAGTGGAAGGCGAGGGCGGAGTAGGCGAGATCGAAGGTCGATTTCGGCAGCTCCAGCGTCTCGAGGTCGGCGATCTCGTAGGTGATCGCCGCATCCTGCGTCATGGCGGTGGCGCGGCCGATCATGTTCTGCGAGAGGTCGATGCCGAGCACGTCGGAGGCGCCCTGCTCGCGCATCCAGCGCGATACCCAGCCGAAGCCGCAGCCGAGATCGACCACGCGCTTGCCCGCGACATCGGGCAGCATGGCGCGGATCGCCGGCCATTCGGGCGCGCCGAGCAGTCCGCGGACCTGCCGCGGCAGCTGGCTGTAGCCGGCGAAGAAGCCGGGATCGTCGTAGATGTTCTGCGCCATGGCTCTCTCTGTAGCCGCCGCCGCGCCGGGTGGGAACCGCTGATTGTGGCGCGCCCGGCGCGCTGCTGGAACCAGACGCGGCGCTCAGTGGTTTCTGATGTCAGCAGTCGACAGCCGAGGAGAGCGCCATGTTAGCCGAGATGCAAATCCACACCATCGCGCGGCAGATGCTGTTG
This sequence comes from Bradyrhizobium sp. USDA 4501, assembly GCF_054062115.1. NCBI lineage: Bacteria > Pseudomonadati > Pseudomonadota > Alphaproteobacteria > Hyphomicrobiales > Nitrobacteraceae > Bradyrhizobium > Bradyrhizobium sp. USDA 4501. The sequence goes on along the minus strand of NZ_JBSSEX010000001.1, from coordinate 9,123,543 downwards.
AAGCACGGTCCGGAGGCGATCGCCCAGGCCGCGCAGAACGCCGTTGCTTGCGAAAGCAAGGGCGAGACCGACGACGCGCGCGACTGGCGCCATATCGAGGACGCGCTGAAGATGATGCGCGGACCGCATCAGAGCTGACGGCGGGCGGGGCAGCGACCCCGCCGTCGCGCAACAACACTGGGACCGCGCGAGGCGAGCGCGGTCGCCGCAGATCTAACCGACGGACGCTAGCCCGCCCTGCGCCACCGCGGCACGGGATCGAGCGGCGTGCGGTAGAGCTCGCGCCGGTCGATGTCGGTGACGCGCACCGCGCAGCCGCGCGCCTTCAGCTCCGGCTTGACCTGCGACAGCTCGTTGGCGAGCTGGTCGGCGCGGTCGGAGGCGAGGCTGATGTCTTCGAGGATGATGGTTCCTTGATTGCGGAACTCGTCCCCCACCACGAGATCGAAGGTGTAGTACGGCATTCCGAAGTCTCCGTTTCGGTTTGCATCACAGGGTAACACTGAGTCGAGCATTCCCTAAGATGCGTGGCGCACAATCAACGTGCGATCGGCGCAAAAACGATGTGCAGCGCATCAAGCACGACGAACGAACAAGCCACGCCGCACGGCGAAGGAGTCCTTTGAACCAGCTCACCGCCATGCCGTTAAGATTTGATTAAAACAGTCGTCGCAAGCTCAGGACCAAGTGGAATCGCAGCGGAACCGGACTCCGGGAACCGGCAGCTGCAGGAGAAGGCCGGTGGCGTAACGCCCGCCGGCCTTTTCTCATTGTGGATGCCGCGAAGCTAGTCGCGCAGCGCGGCTTGCCGCCGGGCGCGGCACTTCGGGCCAGGCCCGCGCATGTAATACAGTTCGGGGCGATAGGGATTGATGACGCCATCGATCAGCGCGACGCAGCGCGCGACGAGGCGGGCGAGGTGGCGCCGCAACGGCTGCAGGGCAAGTTCCATCGCATTCATGGCACGCCCTCAGTGCAGCTCGCCGAGGATGGCGGTGAACGGCAGCTCGAAGATCTCGGTTCCGATGTCGTCGGTGACGTGGACCGCCCAGTTGCGCCAGTCCTCCACGCTCGGTGTCATGACAAAGCTGCGCGCCAGTTGCTCCGCATACACGCGCGCCTCCGCCAGATCCATCGCGGCGCCGGTGCGATCCAGGATGACGTGCTTGTCGTCGGAGCAGTGAAAGAAAACTGCGGACATTCTTCCGATTCCCATGCCGAAGCGATTCTCGCGCGCTGCAATAGCAGCGCGCGCGGGCACTGAGAATCCGGGTGATCCCCCATCGGTAAACTACGGGGAATCCAGACGATTTGAATCACGCGGCCGTGATCAGCCCGACGTCAGAAGATCGGCTCGCCGATCGCAACCTCGCTGCGCGGACCGAGCACGATCACCTCGCCGCTGGCGTCCTTGGCGCCGAGGATCAGGAGTTCCGAGGTGAAACCCGCGATGTTCTTCGGCCCGAGATTGCAGATGCACACGACCAGCGCGCCGACCAGCGCCGCCGGCTCGTAATTCGTGATCTGCGCGCTCGACCACATGATTCGCCCGGCGCCGACATCGACGCCGACCTTGTAGGACGGATTGCGGGCGCGGGGAAACGGCTGCACCTCGACGACCTCGCCGATCCGGATATCGAGGCGGGCGAAGTCGTCGTAGCTGGCCTGCGGCTTGAGCGGGGACATCAGCGCTCCTGGAACGCAAGGCGGACACCGAGCGCGATATAGATCGTGCCGACCACGCGGCCCTGCCACTGCCCGATGCGGCGATGCCGACTGATCCACGGGCTGATCTGGCCGGCGGCGAGCGCCAGCAGCGAGGTGTAGACCGCGCTCATCACGACGAAGATCAGGCCGAGGGTCGCGAACTGCGCCACCGCCGAGCCGTGGCCGGGGTGCACGAACTGCGGCAGGAAGGCGAGGAAGAACAGCGCGGTCTTCGGATTGAGCATTTCCGCCCAGATCGCCTGCCGGAACGCGCGGCGCGGATCGACCGGCTGCGCCGCCGGCAAATCCAGCTCGTCGTTCTTCTCGAACAGGGCGCGGACGCCGAGCACGATCAGGTAGATCACGCCGGCATATTTCACGACCGAGAACGCCAGCGCCGAGGTCATCAGCACGGCCGAGAGGCCGAATGTCGCCATCGCGGTGTGGACGAGATCGCCGAGCGCGATACCGAACCCGGTCGCGAGGCCGACGCGCGCTCCGCCGGTGACCGAGCGCGCCAGCACCAGCAGCACCGCCGGCCCGGGGATCAGGAACAGACCGAGCACGACGGCGGCGTAGGTGAGGAGGGTGGTGATGTCGATCATGAAGACCTGTCCCGGATGTCAGGATACGGCGATGGCGACCGCCGCGAAGCGTGGCTTCGGATCAAGCATCACGCCGGCGCTTTCGACAATGCGCATTTCCTCGGTTCCGCTCTGCGCCGTGCGCTCCAGCACGCCGTGGATGCCTGACCCAGCGTGGCTGAGCGCATCCGGCGTCGCCAGGCCGCGCGCGCGGGCGGCGACGAACAGCGCGGCGAACAGGTCTCCGGTGCCGGACGGGCTGATCGGAACCCGCGGCGTGCGCAGGCGCCAGGCGCAAGTCTTGTCGGATTGGGTGCGCTCGATCGCCAGCGTCTCGATCTCGCTGTGCGGCGTGCGCGCCAGCTCGGCGCTGGTGATGACGACGGTCGCAGGTCCCCGCGCCATCAGCGCACTCGCCTGCGCGACGACGTCGTCGATCGTCGTCACGCGCGCGCCGCAGAGGAATTCGAACTCGAAATGATTGGGCGTGATGATGTCGGCGAGCGGGCAGAGCTGGTCGCGCACCAGCGGCGGAATGTCCGATCGCACGAACATGCCGCGGTCGCGGTCGCCGAGCACGGGATCGCAGCAATAGAGCAGGGCCGGGTTCGCCGCCTTCGCGCGCTCGACGAAGTCGGCAACGTCCATCGCGATGTCGGCCGAGCCGAGATAGCCCGACAGGATCAGCCGCGCGGCCTCGACCGCGCCGCGCTCCTCGATGCCGCGCAGCAGGTCAGCGACCAGCTGCACGTCGAGCACCCGGCCGCGGATGGTCGGATAGCCCGGCCGATTGCTGAGCAGCGTGGTCGGCACGGCGACGACATCGATGCCGTGCAGCTGGATCGGAAAGCTGGCGGCGCTGTTGCCGACATGGCCCCAGGCGACCTGTGACTGGATCGAGATGACGGTCATCTTGTGCGCATCACCCGAACAGTGCGGCGTAGATGACGTAGAGCCAGCCCAGGATACCGTGGATGATGGCCCACAGGATCGAATGGTTCTTGGTGTAGGAGATCGCGATCGCCAGCGCCGAGCCGAACCCCACGCCGTATTTCGCGCCCTCGACGCGGACGCCATAATATCGATTGCCGTTCATGGGGAATCCTTCCAGCGGGAGGGCGTGAGCGTGGAGACAGCGTAACCTGCCAGTTGCCGTCAGTTCAACGGCGGATTGGGATTCCGCGGCATTGCTAAGCTCGATCATTCCTGGGCAAAGCCCTCGCCTTTACTGCCGGCATGACGGTGATGGAGTCGGCGCGCGCATCTTTCTCCATTCGCCGGGACGACATCGAACGTGTGGTGCGCTGCGAGTCATACATCCGCATTCTCGCGACATGTTTTGTCTGATCGCACCCATGGGCCGCGAGCAAAGGGCAGTAAGCGGAATATTTTCTTACTCTGATATCGACAGGTTTTGCTGAGTTGCCCGTGGGGCTGTTTTGTCGCAGGCGGCGCAGCCGGGTTTGATTTGCGGGTTCGCGTCGGGACCTCGTCTGTCACGCTGCGATCAACCGATCGTGTCGGATCGACGTGGAAGAAGATGCGTGGGTGGACTGTCCTGCATCCAAACGCTTGCCTCATGGCGTCGGAATAAGACGGCAGAGCGATCGATCATGATGTGAGCGCGAACCGATCGGCGGCGGCGAACAACGCGCCGGCGCGCCGTATCCAACAGGAGCAACTGATGTCAGGGATCAAACAGATTGCGGCCGCGCTGACCGCGCTCGCCATGCTGACGGCGTCGGCCATGGCACACGAAGTGCCGGCGGCGGGCCCATCCGCGCTCGTGAAGAGCCATGCCGCCGCCGGCCGCTGGAGCGGCGGTCCGCCGCGCATGGCGGTCCCGCATTTCGGCGAGTCCGAGGCGCTGCCGCGCGACCAGCCCGGCGGCGTCTGCGATCACGGCGACAATGCCATGATCTGCTGAGCCGGATCGTGCATGGCGGTGATCTCCGGCGAAAGTTGCGCTAGCCTTGCTGGGTCGTCTCCCTCCAGCTCGCGAGCGCCGCCGCCATGCACATCCTCCGTCCCCAGTTTCGCATTGAGCAAGACCGCGCGCTCGCCTTTGCGGCGGCGCGCGGCTTCGGCGCCATCGTCGCCGCCGATGCACGCGGCCCGCGCGCGTCCCACGTGCCGTTCGTGATCGAGCGGCGCGACGATCGCGTGATCGTGCAGATCCATCTCACCGCGAAGAATCCGCTGGTCGAGCTCGCCGACGGTGTCAGGCGCTTTCTCCTGATCGTCTCCGGCGATGACGCCTACATCTCGAACGACTGGTATGTCTCACCCGACAACGTCTCGACCTGGCTCTACGAGGCGGTGCATTTGTCCGGCGTCGCGCATCTGCGCGATCACGGCGAGAACCGCGGCCATGGCGACGCGCTGCTCGCGGTCTCCGAGGCGCGGCTGCAAAAGCAACCCTGGGACCTGACGCAGATGGAGCCCGGCAAGCGCGAAGCGATGCTGGCGGGGATCAGGGTGATCGACATCGTCGTCGACGAGATCGAGGGCCAGTCAAAGCTGAACCAGCACAAGAGCGATGCGGATTATGTCGCGCTGGTCAATCGCCTCGCGCGCGCGGAGGAGACGGCAAGCCAAAGGCTGGCGGAGAAGATGCGCGCGCTGCGGCCGGAGCTTGAATACGACGTTGGACGGTGCGCAGGGAGGGTCAGCTCCGTGTAACCCGGCGCTGTCTCAACGCGGCAGAGGGCGGATTACGCTTGCGCTAATCCGCTCCACGGAGCCGATCGCCATCGAATCCGCAAACGTGTTGTTAAGAATCGCTCCGCGCTGATTTGTTCGATTCCGATTCGTTCTTTGCGAACAAAATGGAGTCGAATGGGGAACATGTGGTGCGTGATCCATGTAGCCCGCGTGAGTGAAGCGATATGCGGGCCCGATCACGTACTCTTGGAGCGGTCCCGGATCTCGCTTCGCTCATCTGGGCTACGCAGTCATGTGGCGGAGAGCGCCAGGAAGCTCACGACCTCTCGGTTGAAGCGATCCGGCTGCTCGATATTGAGGATGTGAACGCCGGGCAGCAGAACGAGCTTGGCATCGGTCATTGTCGCGGCGATATCAGCGCTGTGGCTGGCCCGCGTGACGGTGTCGCTTTCGCCGCCGATGACGAGGGTCGGCGCCGCAATCAGTGAGATGACGCGGCGGAGATCGACGTCGCGCAGTGCGGCGTAACATCCGGCGAGACCGTGCGGCGGTGTGGTCAGCACCATGTTGCGGAATTCGTCGACGACCTCGTTCGGCGCGGCCAGCATCGCTGCCGGAAACCAGTTGCGCATGAAGCCGTCCGCGATTCCATTCATGTCCGTGGCCGCGAGCACCGCGCGGATTTGTTCGTCGAACGCCAGTTCGGACGCCAGATAGGACGAGGTGTTCGAGAGGATCAGGCGGTCGATGCGGTCAGGCGCGAAGATGCCGAGCCATTGCCCGACGAAGCCGCCGAGCGACAGACCGAGGAAATGCGCGCGATCGATGTCGAGGGCGTCGAGCAGTTCGACCACGTCGCGGCCGAGCCGGTCGATCGAGTAGGCGCCCGTGGGTGCGTCCGAACCGCCGTGACCGCGGGTGTCGTAGCGGAGCACCCGAAACGACCGGCTGAGGGCCGGCATCGAACGATCCCACATGTGCAGGTTGGTGGCGATCGAGTTCGACAGCGCGAGCACCGGCCGATCGTCGGGACCGTCGATGCGGTACGCAATCCGGCAGCCATCCGCCGTGGTGAAGTGTCGATCGCCGCTCATCTCGTCAGTCCCTTGTGCTGGTGGAAGCCGGCAGGCTTCGCGTCGACCCAGGCTAGGACTCGCGCCTTCGAAGAAAAATTACTAAGATTGATCAATCTCTGTAGGTTTTATGGACAATGGATCGGATCAAGCTGCACGATTTGCGCTGCTTTGACGCTGTCGCGACCGAGGGAAGCTTTCAGGCCGCCGGCACGGCGCTGAACCGGTCGCACCCGTCGGTGTTTGCGGCTGTCGCCCGGCTCGAGCAGCAACTCGGCCTCACGCTGTTCGATCGCAGCGGATACCGTATCGGGCTGACGGACGCCGGCCGGACGTTTCACGCACGCGCGCAGGTGACGCTGCGCGAGCTCGATCTGCTGCGGGGCTATGCGGAGCAGCTTGCAGGCGGAGAAGAAGTCGTCCTGCGCATCGTCATCGGCGACCTGTGTCCGCGGCCGCCGGTGCTGCAGATGCTCTCGGCGTTCTTTGCCCGCTATCCCAACACGCGCCTGCACCTGGAATATGAGGCGGTCGGCGGACCGCTCGAGCGCCTGATCGATGATAACGCCGATCTGGTGTTTCATCGCGCGGAGCCGTCCGATCCGCGCTTCGAACAGATCAGGCTCTCGCGCACGACCATGGTGCCGGTCGTCGCTCCCGGCTTTCTGCCGTTTGCGTGGACGAAGAAAGTCACGCCGGAGCAGATGCGCCCCTTCACGCAGTGCGTCATCCGCGACACGGCGCGGCGAGCGTCGCCGGAAAACTTCTTCCTGATCGAAGGTGCGCATCAGTGTAGCGTGCCGGACCAGATGATGAAGAAGGAGCTGATCCTGCATCGTCTTGCCTGGGGCCATCTGCCCGCATGGCTGATCGAGGACGAGCTGCGGGACGGCAGGCTGATCAGCATCGCCGGACCGAATTTTCCGGGCCGCGAGGAAAATCTTGCGGCAGTCCGTCATCGCCAGCATTCGCACGGACCGGTCGCCGAAGCGCTGTGGCTTCACCTCAAAGGCTGGCGGCTCGCTCAGCGTGCAGGGCGGGCGACCCGACCGGTCCGCGCGAAGCGCGGCCGATAATGGGCGCGGAGTAACCCGACGCGGTGATGTCGTCGGTGGATGTCCGATTACGCTTGCGCTCATCCGCCGTACGAAGCGCCGCTGCATCGAATCGCGCAAACCTCTTGTTAAGTATCGTTTTGCGTCGATTTTTCGATTCCGATTCGTTCCTCGCGAACAAACTGGAGTCGGATCGGGAACGTGGCCGTGGTGCGACTCATCGATCGATCAGTGATGCGGGAGAACGCAGTGTGCCTGAGATGCGCCGCGGTGTTGCACGCCGAGAGCAATAATCCCATCATGATACAACATCGATTGTTCGGATGCGGTCGATGTATGTGCGTTGTTAACATCTGGATCGCGCCGATTTTCCTGATTCCGATTCGTTCCTCGCGAACAAACTGGAGTCGGATCGCGAACGCGATCGTTGTGCGGCCCACGGGAGCAAGGTGCAGTTTATGCCATAGCTTGCGCGACGATGCGGAGAGTTCGGCGCCGATCGCGCGAGGTTGCGAGGAACTATCGTGGAAATTGTAGTGAATCGTTGCCACGCGGCAACATCAAGAAACTATTTCAGGTAGCAATTCATCACGCCGCAATTATGTGACTGAATATTTCATCCCCAAGCGTTAGCGTGCAGTGGGGCCGATTTGTGGAGACCGCGGATGGATGCACCGCGAACTCGTTCGGCCTTGATTCCATCAACGATGCCAACCGAAGCCTCGGTAGGATCCAACCGACAGCACGCATGTTCCGCTCCGACGGAGCGATACTGGCAGACGCGAGTTCGTCCCTTCTTATTGGGGACCGCGGCGTCGCTCGTTTCCGGCAACGTCGCGGTCGCCGCGGACCGAATCCATCTGGGCTTCGACGGCTATCGCTCCGCGACCAATGACTATTGCATCAATGCGAGCAGCGTGCAGGGCGATCCGCAGACTGGATTCATGTGGCGCTTCAGCAAGAGCGGAACGCTTACCGGAGGACCTACCTTCCTCGATCTGCGAACGGACACTGCAACCGAGGTGTTTCCGCCATCGTTCGACGATCATGAGAAGTTCAGGGCCTGGGGCAGCGTCCTAGGACCTCTGATCGGCGAAAAATCCATATCAAACGATGTCAATGCGTTCCGTGACCAGGTCTGTTCGATATCGCCGCCGCCACCGCCACCAGGGCCGCCGGGGCCACCTCCGCCTCCGCCTCCACCTCCACCCACTCCGGTGCCACCGTCACCGCCGCCACCGCCTCCGCCGGGGCCACCGCCGCCACCACCACCACCGGCGCCGCCACCACCTCCGCCGCCATCGCCAATGCCGGTGCCGCATGCGAACCTCGCACGCGCGTTGGGGACGGACTTTGCGCGCAGCTACTTCATCTCGGACGCGATCCTTGCGGGGTTCAACCAGTACGCAAGCATCGCCACCAATCCTTCCTATGCGTCGATCGGCCACGGTTGGCATGCTTGGGTAACACCGCGCCAGGTCAATTTCACCGACCGCATCGTCGGACTCACGTCGTACGGCACGCTGTCTGAACTCACATACGGGCTCGACTACCGTGTCAGCCCGGATCTCGTTGCCGGCTTTGCGTTCAATCCTGAAAGCACCAAAGTCACCTACGACGGACTGAATGCATCGATTTATCAGTCGGGAATCGGCGGCGGACCCTACCTGGGATGGTTCGTCAGCCCGACGACACTGTTTGATGCCTGGCTCGGTTACGCACGGCTTGATCGTGCCTTCGACGTTTTCGGCCATGGTGCCAATATGCCTGTCGACCGCGTGTTTCTATCGGCGAGCCTGACCCAGATTGTCGATACGCCATGGGCGCGCGTCGTGCCCCGGTTCACGTTTTTTCATGCTCACGACGACGTCGGGGGCGTTACAAGCGGCCAGGGATTTCCCATCCCCGGCCAAGCCTACAGCTGGGGCCACGTCGAAGGTTCTGTGGAGGTCAATCGAGATTTCGTGGTCGACCAGCGTTTCCTACTGCAGCCGTTCGTCCAGGCAACGTTGCGATACGACACGCAACAGCTTGTCGATACCGTTACCACGATCGACGGCACCGACATTGGGCTCACGCGCTGGCATGGACAGCTGCGTGGCGGCGTTCGCGCCCAACTTGGATCGCAAGCCGAACTATGGCTATCGGGCGGCTATTTGTCATTCTTCACACCCGGGATCGATGCCTGGGAGGCGAAAGCGCATTTCCGGATGCGCTTCGACGAGACGAACTCGGCGTTGGCCGCTTATATGCCGGTCAAGGCGCCGCCGCCAGTCGCCCCGTTCAGCTGGACTGGCTGCAGTGTCGGCGTGAATGCGGGGTATGGTTCAGCCAAGGCGCAATTCTCTTCCGATCCAAATGGCGCCATCATCGATTTCGCGCAACGTAACGGCGTCCTTCCCGAAATCGCCGCTCAACAGGCGGGCTCGATCAGTACCCGGAACACGGGAGGGCTGACTGCCGGCGGCGGCCTTTCCTGCAACGTGCAGTATGACAAGACGGTCATCGGACTAGAAACCGACATCAACTACACAGATCTGCAATCGTCCCAGCTGCGCGGGCCGTTTCCGCTCGCGGCCGGCGTATCAACCACCTGGGAGAACAGTTTTCGCTCGAATTACCTCGGCACGGTCCGTGGGCGTCTGGGAATCCTGGCCAATCAATCGAACATGCTGTACGTGACCGCGGGCCTCGCCTATGCGGATTATGCATTTTCGACGGCAACAGATTTTCCCGGCTTCAGTGGCTTTCGATTTGCGGGCTCCGACTCCCGTGTGAAGCCGGGCTGGACGGCGGGCGTCGGCTGGGAGGCCGTCGTGAGCGGCCCTTGGACCGCCAAGTTCGAATATCTCTATGTCGATCTCGGTGATCGGATGGCCCCGGCACCGCAGAACATCGGTGGGCTCAGCGCGTACGCTTGGGACCACTCGGCGAAATTGACTGAAAACATTGTTCGCGTAGGGTTGAGCTATAAGTTGACTGGTCCGCCAAGCAGCGGCAGCAGCTGGTTCTCGCGATAAGGCTGGGTGATGCCAAAGCTCATTGCCTATACGATGGACGGCCATGCGGTTCACATCCGGCCTGCATCGCCCGAGCGCGATTGGATGGATGCTTCCGACCAGCGCTATGCGTACCGCTGCCTGCCACTCAACATTACAAACGCCCATGGCTGGGAACTGCTCTGTCCGTCAGGCTTCTCGGCTCGTTGGGACGGGCTCAATCATAAGGAGACCATTCGGGTCAAGGCTGATCTCGGCACCGACGCGCCGGCTGTGAGTCACTTCGGACATGGTGTATTGACCTTCCACGTCCCGTGCCTGTTCCGCACCGATCCTGGTTTCGACCTTTTTGTCACCGGACCCATCAACAGGCCGAAAGACGCCATTGCGCCGTTGAGCGGGGTCATCGAGACGGATTGGTCACCGTACACCTTCACGATGAACTGGCGATTCACGCGTTCAAACACAAAGATACGATTTGAGCGGGGGGAGCCCTATTGCCATCTTTTTCCGATTGAGCGTGGCAGTCTTGAGCGGATCGAGCCGGAGACGTTGCCACTATCGAAGGCGCCCGACATCGAGCGCGAGCACAGACTGTGGTCCGAAGGCCGCAACGCCTTCAATACCGACTTGCAGGACCCGGGATCGGGGGCAACGCAGCAGCGGTGGCAAAAGACCTATTTTCGAGGCCTCAATCCTTCGGGCGAAGAAACGCATGCGGATCACCGGAGCCGGCTTCGCTTGAAGGATTTCGTGTCAAAGGATTAGTCCGGCCGACGGGCCGAATTTGTGCGGACAGCGCACGGCCCCACATCGCCCCGCAGCGCAATCGCTACGCGCCGTTGATGATGCACACGACTTCTTAATGTTTGGACTCTCCTGACTTGTTCGATTCCGATTCGTTCTTGGCGAACAAATTGGAGTCAGATGCAGAACGTCGCTGTGGTGCGCGATGCGTTTCTCTGCTCCACTCGGCGCGCATAGGAGAGTGGATTGATGGCCAAGAAGGCAGGCAACAAGACCAGCAAGAAGACGAACGGGCCCGCGTCGCGCCGCACTGTGCTGGCGATCGACGTCGGCGGCACGCATGTGAAGGTCATGACCGACAAGGAGCGCATCAAGCGCGAATTCGAGTCGGGTCCAACTCTGTCCGCGACCGAGATGGTGCGGCAGGTCAAGCTGCTCACCAAGGACTGGTCCTATGATGTGATCTCGGTCGGTTATCCGGGACCCGTCGTTCACAACCGTCCGCTGACCGAGCCGCACAATCTCGGCCGCGGCTGGGCCGGCTTCGATTTTCACCACGCGTTCGGCCGCCCGACCAGGGTCGTCAACGATGCGCTGATGCAGGCGATCGGCAGCTATCAGGGCGGGCGGATGCTGTTTCTCGGCCTCGGCACCGGCCTCGGCTCGGCGATGATCGTGGACGGTGTTTACGAGCCGATGGAGCTTGGTCATTTGCCGTACCGCAAGGGCGCGACGTTCGAGGATTATGTCGGCGCCGCGGGTCTCGAGCGGCGCGGCCGGAAGAAATGGCGCAAGAGCGTCGACGACGTCATCGCGCGGCTGTCCGCCGCGCTGGAGCCCGAGTACATCGTGCTCGGCGGCGGCAATGCCGACAAGGTCGACAACCCGCCGCCCAAGGTGAGGTTCGGCGACAACGCCAACGCATTCGAAGGCGGATTTCGAATGTGGAAGAAGAGAGCGCGCAAGGCGAACGGCGTGCGTCGATGAAACCGGAACCGCCACCAAATCGCCGCAACTGCTGAAGTTTCGCGCTGCTTCGCACTCCTGTTGTCGGAACTGATGGGTGCGCCGCTCGTTTTATGCGGCATAACATCCTGTTCCATGAGGAGTGAGCCATGCGAAGTTTCATTATTCCCGCGATCGCGGCCCTGGCGATCGGCGCAGCGACGCCGGCGATGGCCTACGATTCCGGCAGCCAGGTCTCGATGGAGGCCGCGCTCGATGTCGCGACCGGTCTCGGCATCGTGACGGTGTCCAATACCCAGTTCCTCGGCGACGAGTGGGAGGTCGAGGGGCGTGACCGCCTCGGCCGCTGGATGAAGGTCGATGTCGACGCGCGGACCGGCGAGGTGCGCAACGTGGATCGCGGCTGGTAGCCCGCGTCTTCACACTGCCTGACATTCGGAACGGCCGGCGGAGCAAGGCGCACGCCGGCCGTTCGTTATCCAGAACTGTCTGATGCCGTGCTTTGGCTGAATGGCATAAAGCTGGGGTATGCTGGTCCCATCATTCCGGGAATCGCCGCCAGCGCGGCGGCCCGTGAACAGGAGACCGGCCATGACAAAACCGTTTCCGTCCAAAACCCATATCGGCAATCACCTGCTGCATCCGGAAACCCAGATGCTGAACTACGGCTACGACCCGCAGCTGTCGGAGGGCGCCGTCAAGCCGCCCGTGTTCCTGACCTCGACCTTCGTGTTCCGCACCGCCGAGGACGGCAAGGACTTTTTCGACTTTGTCGCGGGCCGGCGCGAGCCTCCGGAGGGCATGGGGGCGGGGCTGGTCTATTCGCGCTTCAACCATCCGAACAGCGAGATCGTCGAGGACCGGCTTGCGATCTATGAGCGCACCGAGAGCTGCGCGTTGTTCTCCTCCGGCATGTCGGCGATCTCGACCACGGTGCTGGCCTTCGCGCGGCCCGGCGACGTGATCCTGCATTCGCAGCCGCTCTATGGCGGCACCGAGACGCTGTTCACCAGGACACTGGCGGGCTTCTCGATTCACGCCGTGGGCTTTGCCGACGGCCTCGACGAGAGTGTCATCCGCGCCGCTGCCGACGAGGCGATGAAGAAGGGCCGTGTCGCGATGATCTTCATCGAGACGCCGGCCAATCCGACCAACGGCCTGGTCGATATCGCGCTGACGCGGCGCATCGCCGATGCGATCGGCAAGGCACAGGGCCATACGCCGATCATCGCCTGCGACAACACGCTGCTCGGGCCGGTATTTCAGCGGCCGATCGAGCACGGCGCCGATCTCTCGCTGTACTCGCTGACGAAATATGTCGGCGGCCATTCCGACCTGATCGCGGGCGCGGCGCTCGGCTCGAAGAAGCTGATGAAGGACATCAAGGCGCTGCGCGGCGCGATCGGCACCCAGCTCGATCCGCATTCCTGCTGGATGATCAGCCGTTCGCTGGAAACGCTCAGCCTGCGCATGGAAAAGGCCGACCGCAACGCGCGGATCGTCGCCGATTATCTGCGCGACCATCCCAAGGTGGCGCAGGTGCATTACCTCGGCCATCACGATCCGGCGTCCCCCGCGGGGCGCGTGTTCGCGAGCCAAAGCAGCGGCGCCGGTTCGACCTTCTCGTTCGATATCGTCGGCGGGCAGCAGGCGGCGGAGAAATTCCTCAACTCGCTGCAGATCTTCAAGCTCGCAGTCAGCCTCGGCGGCACCGAGTCGCTCGCGAGCCTGCCGGCCACCATGACGCATTCCGGCGTGCCAGCCGACATCCGCAAGCGGATCGGCGTGCTGGATTCGACAATCCGGCTCTCGATCGGGATCGAGCATCCGTCCGACCTGGTGGCCGACATCGCGCAGGCGTTGAGCCGGGTGTGAGCCAGTCAAAAGCGTGTAGGATGGGTCGAGCCAACGGGGCCGCGCGTCGCGCGGCCCCGTTGATAAACTCCACGAAACCCGTCCTACGGGCTACCAACCTCCGGAGAGAGTGCATGCTGGCAATCACGGCGATCATCCGCGCGAAGAAGGGCCATGAGGCGGCGATGCGTCAGGCGTTGCTCGACGTCGTCGAGCATGTCCGCGCCAACGAGCCGTCCACCGTCGGCTACTACGTCTCGCAGGATGTCGACAGTCCGCGGATATTTTCGACGTATGAGCGATACCTGGATCAGGCGGCGATGGACCGGCACAACAATTCGCCGGCTGTGGCGCGCTTCTTTGAGGTCGCGAAGCCGATCCTCGACGGCGAGGTGATAGTGGTCTTGGCGAACGAGATTGCGAGCAAGCGAGAGTAGGGCGTTCGCTACCGAGTCACAAATAATAGCCTGCTCCGGAAAGGATCCGCCGCAGCGCATTCATTCTCCGATTTCGGTGGCGCGGAGCATTGCAGCCCGGCGCGGTAATGATTTCAGGACAAACCCATCGTCGCGGAACTGCGCTCGAAGCGAGCGTACACCCGGACAACGTTGACGCGGAGGCGGCGCGCCGTTATTGGCGGCGCGGAAAATTCCGACGCAACGATACGGGATGGTCTCGATGCAAGTGACTTTGATGAAGGGCAAGATTCATCGCGCGCACGTCACCGAAGCGGACTTGCATTACGAGGGATCGATTTCGATCGACCGCAATTTGATCGAGGCCGCCGGTTTCCTCATCAATGAACGCGTCGACATCTATAACATCGACACCGGCGCGCGCTTCTCGACCTACGTGATCGAGGCGCCGGCGGGATCGGGCACCATCGGCCTCAACGGCGCGGCCGCACGGCTCGCCATGGCCGGCGACAAGGTCATCATCGTCGCCTATGCCAGTTCGACGCCGACGAGGCGCGCAAATTTCATCCGCGGGTCGTGCTGGTCGACGACAAGAACCGGCCCATCGCGAAGGCTGCCGCCGCACCGGCGAAAGCATTGGCGGATGCGTAAGCTGGGCTACGCTAGGCCTTCTTGACGAACTCCGATTTCAGATTCATCGCGCCGATGCCGTCGATCTTGCAGGCGATGTTGTGTCCGTCGCTGCCCTCGGTGAGGCGGATGTTCCTGACCTTGGTGCCGCCCTTGACCACCGACGACGAGCCCTTGACCTTGAGGTCCTTGATCACGATGACGCTGTCGCCGTCCGTCAGCGGGTTGCCATGCGCGTCGCGCACGCCCGCTTGCTGGGCGGTCTCGGCGGCCGCGGCCGCATCGCTGCTCCACTCATGGGCACATTCCGGGCAAACCCAGAGAACGCCGTCCTGATAGGCATGCTCGGAATTGCATTTCGGGCAGTTCATTGCGGCGTCCATAGTCGAGATCGTCTCCGTCGTTGCGGGCGCACCGTAGAGGCACAGGCGGCCAAAGCAAGCAAAAACCCGGCGATTTGATGCGCAAAGCGGCGCAAAGGTGGCGAGCCACTCGTCCACCCGCGGATGCCGGTGGAACGGTCTGCGCCTCTATCCGTTGCCGTCCGTCGCTCGGCATTGCGCCCCTGTGCTTGCGGGGAACGGTTCACTGATCGTCGCGTCCGGGCCGGCAATTCATCCAGGAGCAATCGGCTGATCCCAAACATGGACGCGGAAGATGAATAAGAGAAATTCGGCCTTCGTCTGCCTTCGCACGTCGCTCGTCACCGCCGCCTTCACGTCGGCGTTGCTGGTGGGCGCTAGTCTTGTGAGCGCAAGTCTTGTAACCGCAAGTCTTGCCCACGCACAGCCGGTGAATTCGCGCGCGGATCATGGCAACGGTGGTCCCGGCGAGTTCGCCGACCTTGCCGAGAAGGTCGGGCCGGCCGTGATTGGCGTCAACGCCAAGGTGGCGGCTGCGGCGGATGACGACGACTCGTCTCCCGGTGACTCCCCCGGCGGTTCTCTCGGGCCGGACGGCTCTCCCGATCAGGACACGCCGGGAAGGGCCGTTCCGGATCCCGGCAGGCGCGGACCGGGCAATCTGCCGAAGTTGGGTGAGATGACCTCGATCGGTTCGGGCTTCTTCATCTCGGCGGACGGCTACGCAGTGACGAACAATCATGTCCTCGGCGGGAGCGACCGCGCCGATGTCCGCACCAGCGACAACAAGGTCTACAAGGCGAAAGTCCTGGGCAAGGATCCGGTCAGCGACCTGGCCCTGCTCAAGGTCGATGGGCGGACCGACTTCAGCTATGTCAGGCTCGCGGATCAAGCGCCGCGCACCGGCGATTGGGTGCTCGCGGCCGGCAATTCATTCGGTCTCGGAAACACCGTCACCGCGGGGATCGTCTCGGCGCGTGCACGCGACCTGGAAACGGGGTCGTCGGAAGATTTCGTCCAGATCGACGCGCGGATCAACCGCGGCGATTCCGGCGGGCCGAGCTTCAACACGCATGGCGAGGTGATCGGCGTGAACAGCCTGATCTTCTCGCCCTCCGGCGGCTCGGTCGGCGTCGCGTTTGCGATACCCGCCGATACCGTGAAGACGGTGATCCCGCAGCTGAAGGACAAGGGCTCGGTCACGCGCGGCTGGATGGGCGCCCAGATTCAATCGATCACCCCCGGCATTGCCGAAAGCTTGGGTGCGAACAATCTGCACGGCGCGGTCGTGGTCGGCGTGCAGACCGGCGGCCCGGCCGCGAAGGCCGGATTGAGGCGAGGCGACGTGATCACCTCGGTCAATGACGAGCCGATCAAGAGCGCCAACGAGCTGACCAAGAAGGTCTATGCGGGAGCGCCGGGCAGTTCGGTCAAGCTTTCGATGCTGCGGGACAATGCGCCGAATTCGCTGAGCGTGACGCTCGGCCAGCTCGCACAGTCGCAGGCGCCCGCCGGCGCGCCGAAGTGAGGCTGCGTTAGTGTGTCGGCTACTGCCCATCCTGCAGGCTACGTCTGCGGCGCGATCGCGCCGGCCTTGGCGATCAACTCGAACGATCGCAGCCGCTTCTGGTGATCATAGACGTCGGACACGATCATCAGCTCGTCGGCGCCGGTCTCGGCGACCAGCGCGTCGATGCCGGCGCGCACCGTCGCGGGCGAGCCGATGATGGAACGCGCGAGCATCCGCATCGCCTGCGCCTTCTCCGCCGGCGACCAGTAGCTCTCGATGTCGTCGATCGGTGGCTGGCTGAGGCCGCGCGCGCCGCGGAAGATGTTGGTGAACGACATCTGCTGCGTGGTCGCGAGCCGCCGCGCCTCCTCGTCGGTGTCGGCGGCGATGATGTTGACGCCGACCATGGTGTAGGGGCGGTCGAGCTGCTCCGACGGCTTGAAGCGGGCGCGATAGATCTGCAGCGCCTGGATCAGCAGCTCGGGGGCAAAGTGCGAGGCGAAGGCGTAGGGCAGGCCGAGCTCGCCGGCCAGCATCGCGCCGAAATTGCTCGAGCCGAGAATCCACAGCGGCACGTCGGTGCCCGCGGCCGGCACCGCCTGGATGCGCTGGTTGGGACCGGCGGCGGCGAGGAAGGCCTGCACCTCGAGCACGTCCTGCGGAAAGTTCTCGGCGGATTCCGGCGTGCGGCGCAGCGCGCGCAGCGTGAGCTGGTCGGTGCCCGGGGCGCGGCCGAGGCCGAGGTCGATACGGTCAGGAAACAGCCGCGCCAGCGTGCCGAACTGCTCGGCGATAACGTAGGGCGCGTGGTTCGGCAGCATGATGCCGCCGGCGCCGACCCGGATGGTCTTGGTGCCCGCCGCGATGTGCCCGATCACGACCGACGTCGCCGCGCTCGCGATGCCCGCCATGTTGTGATGCTCCGCCACCCAGATGCGGCGATAGCCGAGCGCCTCCGCATGCACGGCGACATCGCGCGCGTTATAGAGCGCGCCGCGCGCGTCGGTTTCCTCGGTGACGCGGACGAGATCGAGAATGGAGAGGGCGGCCACGGCGACTCCGGAGCGTTAGGGACGGGGAGCCGATGGTATTTGGCTGTGTCCAGGTGGATGCGAAACGGCGGGGGCAGCCGGTTCATGCAGATGCATATGGATGCGGTCGCCTTGCCGGTCAATCCGCCCGATGCGATCGAGGAAGCAGAGCTGCCCATCCAAAATATCGAAAACAACCCCATGCAAAGGTGCAGGCTGCCGCCGGCACTCGGAAAAGCGACTTGACGCGTCGGGCAAATCAGCGATACTTTTCCATTATTCCGAAATGACCCCGTCGCCCGCCGCCATCGGAGATCCGTCGCGTCAGTCCCCAGACGATTGCGGCCGTGGCTGAAGTCGCGAGCAGATGCTTCAAGGTGTGTCCGCTGACGAAATGGAGCGTGTTCGCGATCTGATGGTCGAGCACCTCGCTGATCTTGGCCAGCACGTACAACATCATCGCGGCGGCGAATGCGATGCGGTCGGCACGCGGCGCGCGATAGATCGACTGCCAGAGCGGGATCAGGATGAGCGGGAGGACCTGCAGCAGCAGATAGGGCCGCAGGTCGCCCGCACCATGCCGGTCGGTATGGACCCACCACGCGACGCTGGCGGCGGCGTAAAGCCCGAGAAGGATCGTTTCGATGTTCGTCTTCGATCCCGGCCGGGTGTCGCCGCGGACGCCGACCAGCAGGCCCGCGCCGGCAAGCGCGATCGGCAGCATGTCCCAAGTCAGCCGGCCATTGCCGGGGGCGAGGTGAAAGAAGGCGGACCCGAACGCGGTCAGGAACAATCCGATCAGGAACAGGCGATAGCCCGGCCAGCCGGGGCGCAGCTGGTCGCTGTTGCGGTGAGGGCGCAGCGCCAGCCAGCCCCAGATCGCGACCAGGGCGAAGCCGATGTTCGACAGGACATCGGCTGCGTGCGGAATGCCTGACAGGGCCGAGTGGTCGGCGAAATCGTTGTAGCCCGCCGGCTGCGCGATGCGTCCGTGCGCCGCGAATGCCGCGATGATGCCGATCGTGATGATCGTCGGGGCGACTTTCATCCACGGTTTCACGGGCCGTTCCGACCCGGTCAATCCGTCCATCCGGAAGGTCGTTTGCATCGTCGGCTCTGACAAAAATGAACAATGTTCAATATCTGACATGGAAATGAGCAATGTTCAAGTTCATTTTTCGGGAGGGGCCGATAATGCTGATGGGGAAGGTGCCAGGAGACCCGAGGCGTCAACGCGGCCTCCGGCTGCGCTCCGCAGCAAGGCGTGCAGCCCGTAGCCCGCATGAGCGAAGCGATATGCGGGGGCCGGTGCGAGGCAGATCGCGGATGTCGTGGAGCCTGTCATCGGGCGCGCGTTCGCGCGACCCGCTGGCTCATCCGGGCTACCGGGACAAAAGCGCAGAGCGTTTCGGCGACGCGCGACTTGCCGAAAATGTGCTGAAGATGGCGGCTTACGCGCGCTGCCGATCCACCTTACCTTCGCCGGGCGCCGACCCGCACAGTCTTCACCGATCCGATCCGGAGCGAACCAATTCCCCAACTCATCTTCGGCCTGACCAGCCTGCTGATCCTGGCCCGCTTCATCTGGCCGCTCGACTGGCCGCTGCCGGCAAAGATCGTCGCCGCGTTGCTGGTGCTGGTCGCCTTGCAGTTTCACCGCTGGAACAGACTGTCGTCGGGATCGGAATTCTCGCCGGAGTTTCCGCGTCCGGTGGTCGTCCTGTTCAACTGGGCGTTCGGTGCGATCATGCTGCTGGCGCTGCTGCAACTGGCGCTCGATGCCGGGCTGCTGGTGGCCGCGCTGATCCACGGCGGCTTCGTCGGCGCGCCCGACGGCGTCCGCTACGCACTTGCTGCGCTCGCGGGCGCAGCCGCCGCGATCGGCGTGCATCAGGCGATGCGGATTCCGCCGCTCAGGGATGTCGAAGTCGGCATAAGGGGACTTCCGCTACAGTTCGACGGCTACACCATCCTGCAACTGACCGATCTGCACATCAGTCGGCTGTTTCCCGCGCCATGGGCGCGCGCCGTGGTCGAGCGTTCGAACAAGCTCGGCGCCGACCTGATCGCGATCACCGGCGACCTGATCGACGGCACAATTGATGCGCGGCGCAACGACATCGCGCCGCTGCGCGACCTGATGGCCGCCGACGGCGTCTACGTGATCTCGGGCAATCACGAGTATATCTTCGGCTATGACGGCTGGATGGCGCACTACGAAGCGCTCGGCCTGCGCTCGCTCGAGAACAGGCACATCGTGCTCGAACGCGGCGGCGGCCGCCTGGTGATCGCGGGGATTACCGACCGCGCATCGCGCCACAGGGGGCATTCCATCCGCGACCTTGCCGCGGTTCTCGACGGCGCCCCGAAAGGCGCGCCCATCGTCCTGCTCGACCACCAGCCGAGCGACGCACGAAAGGCAGCCCGGCTCGGCGTCGCCCTGCAGCTCTCCGGACACACCCATGGCGGATTGATCCTGGGGATCGATCGCCTCGCCGCGCGCGCCAATGCCGGCTTCGTCTCCGGCCGCTACGACGTCGACGGGATGACGCTCTACGTCAACAACGGCACCGCGCTATGGCCCGGCTTTGCCTTGCGGCTCGGCCGCCCGTCGGAATTGACCCGGATCACGTTGCGTGTGGCTGAAGGCGTCTGATCGATTTGTTGCGCATGCGATGCGCGGTGTCCGGTCTGTTTCTCGGCCAGGGCGGCAGCGGTAGCCCGCATGAGCGAAGCGACATGCGGGGTCGGTCGTGCGTATGGCGATGCCGGTCCCGGATATCGCTTCGCTCATCCGGGCTACGAGGCTTCCGATTCGTGCACGAGCAAACTTTCCGAAGGTCGCAGGAGGGTGAGAACCGGTCACTCACGTTCCAAGGCCGGCGGCTGCCATGCGTCGATCGCCGTCTCCGGGTAAATCTGCACCGAGCCGGGCTCGAAGTAGCTCTCGATCGCATATCCGAGCCTGGTCAAATCCGTACGATACCAACCAACGATTCGACCGCGCCATGATGCTCGCCCTTTCTTGGCGGCATAGTCACCCATTTGAAACTTTGCATCTGCGGGCCACGGATCGACCATCTCGCCTCCGACCGAATTGCCTTGAAAAGAAGACATTATGGCCGACCCATCTACGTCCGCAACGGGTCGATTTCGTCCCGCCGATCTCGGTCTGACAGCGGCAATGATCTTGCCAGCTTCACACCAATCTCTTCGCGATCGAGGTGCAGCGAAGGCGGCCTGAGCGAAACGAACAAGCACGTAACGAGTAGGGTGGGTTCGCCAACGGATCGCGCGGAGCGCGTGTCCGATGATAGACTCCTCGTGACCCGCCGCTCGGCGTTACCGCGACGAAGGGCGGATTACGCTGCGCTAATCCGCCCTACGAGCCGCGAGATGCTCATCGCGTCGGTCTCGTTTGGTAGACACCTGAAAATGAGACGTTTGTCCCGCCGCAATGGAGGTTGTCGCCGACAACCAGTAACTTGCCGACGAGCTGCATCGTGACCTGACAGTCGAGTTCGTCCGTCCCGTCACCGAATTTCATCTTATCGCCTGAAGGTTTTGCTTCGTAATCAAGCTCGCCGGAATGGGTGCGGCTGCCCGAACCCCAAATGGCCTCGCCCTTGATGGCCAGCTGACCTGCCTCTTTCGATTTCGAGATGCGAATGACGTTGTCGTAGGCACGCCATTCGCCGAGCCAATCCCGTTCTGCCGGTCCTCGTATGTCCTCCTGCCACGCAAGCCTTTCGATCTCGATCCAGCCGACCGTCTCAGTGCCCTTGCGAGGTTGAAACCAACTGCATGCGAACTTGCCTGACGTCCGGGAAACAATGACTTCATCGTTGCGAACGACATAAGTTTTCAGACGACAGGCTTGGTCGTCGGGGCAACGCTCGTTGCCGTCGCCGCGAAAATAGATCCTGTCGCCGGCTGCGCCTTTGATCTTCGCCAGCCTGTAGTCGGTGCTCTCGCGCGGGAAATATCCGTTCCGACAAATGTTGTCGGCGTTGCCCTTGAGCTGGCCGGATGCGGGCGAGGTTTGGAGAATGCTCCATGCGAGGAGTCCGAGCGAAGCCTCGACAACGCGTCTCATTGGGTTTTCACCTTCGATTCATTTTCCGCATGGAATGCGGCAGGGTGGCGGGGCGGTGATTCCATACTAATTTGGTCCGACAAAGCGCCGCAGATCAATCGCATGCACGAGATCAATCAGTTGTTGCCATCGCGTAGGGCGGATTAGCCGAAGGCGTAATCCGCCGAAGTTCTCGCATTGTTCTCGGAAGGATTCACAAGACTATCTGTTGGTCAACCTCAGACAATGACGAAGAACTTTTCTTTTCCCTTCTACTGTATGCCAAAGTCTGCTTCGGCCGCGCAACGGGACAAGGGAAAATCAGAAATCATGATCATGGACCGTGGAATTGCCGACGCCGGTGCGATGAGCGAGGGCGCTCTGCCTGGGCCTCGGTCGCGGCTTCTCAACCGCCGGGCGTTTCTGGTCGGTTCTGCTGCTGGTCTCGCCGCACTGAGCCTGGCCGGTTGTGCGTCCGACTACATGAGCTTGGCCGAGGCGGAGAAGGTCTACGGGCCCGTGCCCGACGAGAAATTCCCGATCCCCGCGGTCGACGTCAGTAAGGTCGATCCGAAATATTTTCGCAAGACCGTGAAGTACCACAGCGATGAGGCGCCCGGTACGATCATCGTCGATCCGAGCAAATACTATGTCTACCGCATCGAAGGCGAAGGAAACGCGACCCGCTATGGCGCCAATGTCGGCCGCGATGGGTTCCGGTGGAGCGGGGAGGCTTATGTCGGGCGCAAAGCCGAATGGCCGACCTGGACGCCGCCCAAGGAGATGATCGCGCGCCAGCCGGAGGCGGGCAAATATGCTCGCGGCATGGCGGGGGGTCTCGACAATCCACTTGGCGCGCGCGTGCTCTACCTCTACCAAAATGGGGTGTACACGCTTTACACGATCTATAGCACCAGCGCCCCCGAAACGATCGGGAACGGTATTACGAGCGGCTGTACCGGCCTCCTCAGTCAGGACATGATCGACCTCTATTCGCGAACGCCCCTCCAAACGAAGGTGATCGTGCTGCCGGCGTAAACTGCGTTGGCCGTCGGCCCCAGGCGCTGCCAGGGACGCCTTTGTGCGGCGATGGTTGTCGAAAGACGCAGGCAGGGTGATTTGGACGTGGTGATGCTTTCGCGGAGGCCAGTCATTGTTGCGGCGATGCTCGTGCTCGGGACCTTATCGGTCCGCGCGCAGCAAAGCGTCGAGTATGATGCGTGCATGGACAAGGCCGCAGGGGTGTCAACGAAGATGCTCGCGTGCGGCAAGACCGAAATCGACAAGTGGGACACGAGGCTCAACACCGCCTATCAAGCCCTTCTCGCCAGCTCGAAGGGCGAGGCGCACGCGCAATTGCTCGGGGAGCAGCGGGCCTGGCTGAAGCATCATCTCAGCGAAACCCATCGCCTCGCCGCGGACCCCGACAACGGGTCCGTCGCGTTCCTCGACTCCCAGGCGTTCGAATTAAAGGACATCGCCGACCGCACGCTGCTTCTTGAAAAGCGTGCCAGCCGGTAGCCCGCATGAGCGAAGCGATATGCGGGATCGGGTGGCAACGTCCTGTGATGCTGGTCCCGGATGTCGCGGAGCCTGTCATCGGGCGCGCATTCGCGCGACGCATTGACTCATCCGCCCTACGCTTGCTGCGCGCTCATCGCTTCGGGGTGCGCCCGCGGATCCGGTCAAAGCCTTGCTTGATTGCGGCGAAGCGCGCGTCGACGAGCGGCTCGAATTCGAGGTCGGTGAAGATGTAGGGCCAGTCGTTTTCGATGCCTTCGCGGACGAGCTCACCGACATAGTTGGGATCGATGCCCTCGGAGACGCGTTGGCGGATCAGATTGATCTGATCGGCAATTGGGCCCGACGTCGGCAAGGTACGGACCGCCCCCTCGAAGCGCTCGGGAAGGTTGCGCCTCGAGTTCACGATTTGCGTGCGGATGAACCCGGGACACAGTACTGATACGCCGATCCCGCGCGGCGCGAGTTCAAGGCGCAGTCCCTCGGACAGCGCGACAACGCCGTATTTTGAAACATTGTATGCGTTGCTCGCCCCTGAAATAAGACCGGCGATCGAGGCTGTGGAGACAATGTGTCCGCCCTCGCCATGCTGCTCTATCAACGGCCCGAAAATCTCGATTCCCCAAATGGTCGCCATCAGGTTGACGCCCAGGGTCCAATCCCACGACGCGTCGGTCCAGGTGCCATAGGGCCCACCGCCACCGACGCCCGCGTTGTTGACGAGGATGTGCACCTTGCCGTAGCGGGCAGTCGTGGCTTCGGCGGCCGCCACGAGTTCGGCTTTGAGTGAGATGTCCGCTTTCACGCCGTCGACATCGACGTTGGTGCGCCTCAGTTGCTCGAGCGCCGTGGCGAGAGCCGCTTCCTCAACATCGCAAAGCATGACTTTCGCCCCCGCCTGGGCCAAAGCAGTCGCGATCCCCAGTCCGATGCCCGACGCTGCACCGGTCACGAACGCAGTCTTTCCAGCGAGTTCTTTCACGCGCATTCTCCCCCGCAAGCCGAGACCTTGCCCTAAACGCCAAGTGTCTCCGGAGCGCATATGACCGCACTTTCGAGCGATTGGGAAGCGCGCCGGATGTCTGCGTCTGTGCCCAGGTAATCTAGGGGTAGCGTGTAGGACGGGATCAGCGAAGCGTAACCCCCCGCGATCGTTTCCAGCGAACGGGCGGATTAAGCCTTCGGCTAATCCGCCCTACGTCCGCTCGCGTGGTTCGCGTGATGGTGTGTCCGCGATTGAGATGCGCCGGGCACAATTGTTCGTCATCGTTTCAAACCAAGAGCGCTACCGATATGCGTTTGGCTAATCTGCCTCACGCTTGCTACGCATGTTTTTTGCAATACTCAATCAAGGATTCGGTGAAGGCGGCGGTGTGAATTGGGTCGCGGTCAAAGTGCTTTCCTGCCACCGCCTTAACGGCCTCTACCGCGCTAAACATAATCTTGGTTGAAGTGGTTCCTCCAGCCCAAAGGGTGTCACAAATATCTTTGCAATAGGTCTCTACGTGTCGTGAATTTAGTGCGGGTACGCCATTCTTGTTGGCCAAGATGCGATAAGCCAGGAGTATCTGATACCGGGCAATCTTATACGAAGAATCCAGTTTCTGATTCCTGAAGAGATATTCGAGGAGGTAAAGCGTATAGGCTGCAGTGTAGTAAGGAAGGAGTTTATGGCCTTGCACAAAGATATCTTTGCCAACCCGTTCCGCCAACGCCTTGTAGCTTCTTACGGTATTGTGCGGCTCGTTCAAGAACATCGCAGCGAACGCTCGGATCGCATTTGTCTGAGGAAAATAGTCGAGGCTATCGAGGTCACCCTCCACGGCTGTCCTTCTAGCTTCAAGCGCGCCATCGCCGGACCATTTGCCTGTTGTGGCGTAGTAGAGACGACAAGTTGGATTGCCTCTCTTAAATTTGGCGCTCTTCGAAAAGATTGCCTGCATAAGATTGACGGCCGCCAACACTTGATCGTTGCGCGGCTCTTTGGTGTCGGGATTGAAGAACTCGGTGACGCCGTAGGCGAAGTTGCCCAACTTAGAGGCGTCAAAGGATGGGCTGCGCTCCGCCTGCACGAAAATGAAAGAGACGTCCAAATAATCTGGATTGCCTCCGATCAAATCGTTGAATGCGTCCGTGTCCGTGATGAGAACGCCGTTTACGATTATGGCTATGGCGTCAATTCCGAGATCATTGCCGGAGCCAACTGCAACATCGCTCGTGTCAAAAATCTCGGAATAGTGTCTTCTAATGGTCACGTACGCTGTGAAATGTTCAAAGCGCTCGGATTCCGGCAGGTCGTCGAGCTGAAATTCCTTAGTAAAGTCGTTGAGGAGAGACGAAGTAATGAGATCCATGATATCGCGGCTCGAATATCCTTAAGGTTGTAACAACCTATGGTTAAGCGAAGGTCGATCGCTAAGCAAACAGAAAATGGAAGTTTGATACTAAAGAGGAGTTTGGCGCAGTCTTTTGAACACCGGCGACAGTGCGAGAATAAGCAAAGCAAAAGGGCGGCCTGTCGGCCGCCCTTCGTGGATACCCGGGGCAAACCCGGACAAAGCGTCGATCTTCTCTGCTCAGTTGAGCCTCACGAACACCCCGTCGTTGACCCGCACGTATCGCACTTCATGCAGGTCCCATTCCGCACCAGCGTGAAGTTGCCGCACTCCGAGCACATCTCGCCCTCGTAGCCCTTGGCCTTGGCTTCGGCGCGACGCTCGGCCTTGGACGGGGCGGCGGCTGCGGCGGTGCCGGGCTTGCTCCAGTTCAGCGCCTCGAGCTTCTCGGTCGGCGAGAGGTCGTGGCTGACTTCCT
The DNA here is from genome assembly GCF_054062115.1 of Bradyrhizobium sp. USDA 4501. NCBI lineage: Bacteria > Pseudomonadati > Pseudomonadota > Alphaproteobacteria > Hyphomicrobiales > Nitrobacteraceae > Bradyrhizobium > Bradyrhizobium sp. USDA 4501. Next base: position 9,097,535 of record NZ_JBSSEX010000001.1, on the reverse strand, counting down.
GCTTCAGGGCGACCGCGCCTTCGACGGTGTCGGAGGCGCCGCGCGAGGTTGCGCCGTGGGAGGCGAGCGCGGTGACGCGGTTGCCGGCGGGCGCGTTGTCGGCGCCCTGGCTCACCGCGGCCGAGCCGCCGCGCATGACGACGAGGTTGTCGGTGCGCGACCGGGTCAGGCCCTTCGACAGATACTTGGTCGCCTGGTGTTGGGCGGGGGCCTCATCCGGCTCCTTGCCTTCCTCGACGCCCTTGCCGAGCGCGTCGAAGCCAGACTCGTTCGGATCGACATGGGCGAGGTCGAAGCGCGCCATGTAGCTGACCGCGAGCTCGCGGAACACATAGTCAAGGATCGAGGTCGCGTACTTGATGGAGTCGTTGCCCTGCACCGGACCCGCGGGCTCGAAGCGGGTGAAGGTGAAGGCGTCGACATATTCTTCCAGCGGCACGCCGTATTGCAGACCCAGAGATACTGCGATCGCAAAATTGTTGATGAAGGAGCGCAGCGCCGCGCCTTCCTTGTGCATGTCGATGAAGATCTCGCCGAGCCTGCCGTCGTCATATTCGCCGGTGCGCAGGTAGACCTTGTGGCCGCCGACAACGGCCTTCTGGGTGTAACCCTTGCGGCGGTCCGGCATCTTCTCGCGCTCGCGCATCACGACGATGCGCTCGACCAGCTTCTCGACGATCTTCTCCGAGACCTGGGCGGCACGCGCGGCCATCGGCTTCTCGTAGAGCGCCTCGACCGCATCGTCTTCGTCCTCATCGTCGGCGATGAGCTGCGAGTTCAGCGGCTGCGACAGCTTCGAGCCGTCGCGGTACAGCGCGTTGGCCTTCAGCGCCAGCTTCCACGACAACAGGTAGGCGGACTTGCAGTCCTCCACCGTGGCGTCGTTCGGCATGTTGATGGTCTTGGAGATCGCGCCCGAGATGAACGGCTGCGAGGCCGCCATCATCCTTATGTGGCTCTCGACCGAGAGGTAGCGCTTGCCGATCTTGCCGCAGGGGTTGGCGCAGTCGAACACGGGATAGTGCTCGGCCTTCAAATGCGGGGCGCCTTCCACCGTCATCGCGCCGCAGATGTGCACGTTGGCGGCCTCGATCTCGCGCTTTGTGAACCCAACCGCCGAGAGCAGGTCGAAGCCCGGCGCAGCAATGGCTTCTGCGCCGATGCCGAGCTGGTCGCGGATGAAGTCTTCGCCAAAAGTCCACTTGTTGAAGGCGAACTTGATGTCGAACGCGGTCGGCAGCGCCTTCTCGACTTTTGCGATCGCTTCGTCGGTAAAGCCCTTGGTCTTCAGGGTCGAGGCATTGATGCCCGGCGCATTCGACAGCGAGCCGTGACCGACGGCGTAGGCCTCGATTTCAGCGATCTCGCTCTCGCGATAGCCGAGTGCGCGCAGCGCCGACGGCACCGCCTGGTTGATGATCTTGAAGTAGCCGCCGCCGGCGAGCTTCTTGAACTTCACCAGCGCGAAGTCGGGCTCGATGCCGGTGGTGTCGCAATCCATCACGAGGCCGATGGTGCCGGTCGGCGCCACCACGGTGGTCTGGGCGTTGCGGTAGCCGTTGACCTCGCCGAGCGCTAGCGCGTCGTCCCAGGCCAGCCTGGCATGGGTGACGATGTCTTCCTGCGGGCAGGAGGCGTGATCGAGCGGCACCGGGTTGACCGAGAGCGCCTCGTAACCGGCCGCGTTGCCGTGGGCGGCGCGGCGGTGGTTGCGGATCACGCGCAGCATGTGCGCGGCGTTCTTCTTGTAGCCCGGGAAGGTGCCGAGCTCGGCCGCCATCTCGGCCGAGGTCTTGTAGGCGATGCCGGTCATCACAGCGGTCAGCGCGCCGCACAGCGAACGGCCTTCCTTGCTGTCATAGGGCAGGCCCATGGTCATCAGCAGGCCGCCGATGTTGGCGAAGCCGAGGCCGAGCGTGCGGAATTCGTAGGACAGCTCGGCGATCGCCTTCGACGGGAACTGGGCCATCATGACGGAGATTTCGAGCACGATGGTCCAGAGCCGGCAGAGGTGCTCGTAGGACTCGATGTCGAACCGCTTGGTGGTGGTGCTGTAGAACGTCAGCAGGTTGGCCGAGGCGAGGTTGCACGCCGTGTCGTCCAGGAACATGTATTCCGAGCACGGATTGGACGCGCGGATGTCGCCGGACGCCTTGCAGGTGTGCCAGTCGTTCATCGTGGTGTTGAAGTGCAGGCCGGGATCGGCGCTCGCCCAGGCGGCGTAGCCGATCTTCTCCCAGAGGTCGCGGGCCTTCAGCGTCTTGGTCACTTTCTTCGTGGTGCGGCCGACGAGATTCCAATCACCGTCCGTTTCCACCGCGCGCAGAAAATCGTCCTTCAGCGACACCGAGTTGTTGGAGTTCTGGCCGGAGACGGTGAGGTAGGCCTCGGAATCCCAGTCGGTGTCGTAGGTGTCGAACGAGATGTCCTTGTAGCCTTGCTTGGCGAACTGGATGACGCGCTTGATGTAGTTGTCCGGCACCAGCGCGCGGCGCGCGAGCTTGATCTCGCGGCGGAGCGCAGGGTTCTTCTCCGGATCGAAGCAGTCGTCGCCGCTGCCTTCGCAGTTGACGCAGGCCTTCATCACGGCCTTGAGGTGCTTCTGGTTGATCTTGGAGCCGGTGACGAGCGCGGCGACCTTCTGCTCCTCCTTCACCTTCCAGTCGATATAGGTCTCGATATCGGGGTGATCGGCGTCGACCACGACCATCTTGGCGGCGCGGCGCGTGGTGCCGCCCGACTTGATCGCGCCCGCGGCGCGGTCGCCGATCTTGAGGAAGCTCATCAGGCCGCTTGAGCGGCCGCCGCCGGACAGCTTCTCGCCTTCGCCGCGCAGGCTCGAGAAGTTGGAGCCGGTGCCGGAGCCATATTTGAACAGGCGCGCCTCGCGCACCCAGAGGTCCATGATGCCGCCCTCGTTGACGAGGTCGTCGCCGACGCCCTGGATGAAGCAGGCATGCGGCTGCGGATGCTCATAGGCCGACTTCGACTTGGTCAGCTTGCCGGTCTTCCAGTCGACGTAATAGTGGCCCTGGCCGGGACCATCGACGCCATAGGCCCAATGCAGTCCGGTGTTGAACCATTGCGGCGAGTTCGGCGCGACCATCTGTTTTGCGAGCTGGAAGCGGAGCTCGTCGAAGAAGGCGAGGGCGTCTTCTTCCGTGGAGAAGTAGCCGCCCTTCCAGCCCCAATAGGTCCAGCAGCCGGCGAGGCGATCGAACACCTGCTTGGCCGAGGTCTCGCCGACGATGCGCTCGTTCTCGGGCAGGAGGCCAAGCGCCTCGGTGTCCGGCACCGAACGCCACAGCCACGACGGCACGGTCTCTTCCTCGACCTTCTTCAGGCGCGCGGCAACGCCGGCCTTGCGGAAATACTTCTGCGCCAGCACGTCGGAGGCGACCTGCGACCAGAACTCCGGAACCTCGACGTTCTCGGCGCGGAACACGACCGAGCCGTCCGGATTGCGGATCTCTGAGGTGGTCAGGCGGAAATTGATCCCGGCGTAGGGAGATTGTCCGCTGGTGGTGTTGCGTCGTTCGATTCGCATGGTCGAGCCCCGTCTCTTCTTCTGCCCGGCCCCACGTTTCCCCGCAGGTGCCGGAATGTTGTCTGTTCGCGGACTTCGGAACACGCGTCAGCACGCCTCCCGTCATCCGCAGCTCAGCCGGTGGATCCGGCCTGTTTTCTCTCATCCGCTGGGCACCGGTATGACCGGTCCTGCGGCGGCATCGTCCCGGCGCGGCGCCCGACTGGTCGGGTGCTCCGGGTCATGCATTCAACGCCCCAAACGCTTCACGCGACACGTCACGCGTACGCTTCTTTACGGGCCGGTTACGGCCTCTGCTTCCGGGTCCTTCGCGGCCCGTTTGTCGTCCCCGACGGCGGCCCCAAAATCAGGGCAGAAAAGCCCTTCACCCGCGGCCCGAAGGCCTGGCGGAGTGGTCATTTTGGAACCCTTGTGGGAGCGACCGGCGGGGACCCAAACACACTCGCGCCGAACAGGTTGAAAGCTAGGCCATGTCCGTCACGCCCGTCAAGGACTAGTACGAGTTTCTGAATCAAACACTAAATATGGTGGAAAGAGGGGGATAACAGGGGTCGGTGCCGCGCCTGTGATCGGGCCAACTATCGGTGAGTCCTCAGGGATTCCCAAGCCAAAAAAATTCCTATCGCCTGTGGATCGGAGCTTCGCCCCGCTGTTCACAGGCGAAGTTTTTATTCGCGGTCCCGGATTGAATTTTGGGGACTCACGTAGGCCTACGGGCAAAGTACGGATCAGGCATGTCAGAGCCGTGATGGTCGGGCGACAAAATCGCGGGCAAGGTGAGGCCGACTCACATCCTTTTCACACCCTTGCCGGGTTCCATGACACTCCAGAAGCCTCAAGCGCGGCCGCGCCTTGCGCCCGCCGGCCTGATGTTCCTCGCCATCACCTCGGTGGGCTGGGGGTTCAACTGGCCGTCCACCAAGTTCCTGCTCAGCGAACTGCCGCCGCTGACCTTGCGCGGCACCACCGGGGTGATCGGCGCCGTGCTGCTGGCGGTGCTGGCGCTGATCCGCGCCCAGAGCCTGCATGTCGAGAAACGGCTGTGGCCGCGGCTCGTGCTCTATGCGGCGCTCAACGTCACCGGCTGGATGGTGCTGATGGGGCTGGCGCTGCTCTGGCTGCCGGCGAGCGAGGCCGCGCTGATCGCCTACACCATGCCGGTATGGGCCTCGCTGCTGGCCTGGCCGGTGCTCGGCGAACGGCCGACGCTGCTGCGGACCATCGCGCTGGTGATGGCCTTTGCAGGCCTCGCCGCGATCATGGGCGGCAGCGGCATCACCGCAAGCAAGGAGAAGCTGCCGGGAATCATCATGGCGCTCGGCGGCGCCTTCGGCTTTGCGCTCGGCACCGTGCTGGCGAAGAAATATCCGCTGGTGATGCCGCCGATCCCGGCCGCGGCCTGGCAGATCGGCCTCGGCTGCGTGCCGATCGCGATCGTCGGCATGATGATCGAGACCACGCATGTCGACCGCATCACGACCGTCGGCTGGTGGCTGCTGGTCTACTCGACGCTGATCCAGTTCTGCGTCGCCTATGTCGCCTGGTTCGCCGCGCTCGCGCGCCTGCCGGCCTCGGTCGCGGCGATCGGCACCATGGCGGTGCCTGTGATCGGCGTGGTGGCCTCCGCGGTCGCATTGCACGAGCCGCTGGGGCCAAGCCAGATCGTCGCGCTGCTGTTCACCCTCGCCGGCGTCGCGCTTGCGACGAGGTAGCTCACATCACTCGCCGAGCGCCTGCTGCAGCATGCTGGCGAGCTGCGCCTTGCGGTAGGGCTTGGCCAGCAGCAGCACGCCCTCGTCGAGGCGGCCGTGATGCACGATCGCGTTCTCGGTGTAGCCCGAGGTGTAGAGCACCTTGACGCCGGGGCGGCGTTTCTGCACCTCGTCGGCGAGCTGGCGGCCGTTCATGCCGCCGGGCATGATCACGTCGGTGAACAGGAGGTCGAACTTCTCACCCTTGTCGACCAGCGCCAGCGCGGCGCGGGCGTCGGGCACGGCGATGGTCTTGTAGCCGAGCGCGCCTAGCTGCGTGACGACGTAGTTGCGCACCAGCTGGTCGTCTTCCACCACCAGGATGACTTCGCTGCCGCGCCGCACCGGCTCCGGCGGGGGCGCCTCGACCTCGACCTGGCCGCGGGCGGGGGGCAGATAGAGCTTGATCGTGGTGCCGTGGCCTTCCTCGCTGTAGATCTTGATATGTCCGCCGGACTGCTTGACGAAGCCGTAGACCATGCTCATGCCGAGGCCGGAGCCCTTGCCGACTTCCTTGGTGGTGAAGAACGGCTCGAACACCTTGTCCTGCACCGCGTGCGACATGCCGGTGCCGGTGTCGCTGACCGCGAGCAGCACGTAGCGGCCCGGCGTGATGTCGGGATTGACAGCCGCATAGGCGTCGTCGAGCACGATGTTGCTGGTCTCGAACAGCAGCTTGCCGCCGTTCGGCATCGCGTCGCGGGCGTTGATCGCCATGTTGAGCAGCGAGTTGGCAAGCTGCGACGGATCGATATGGACGCTGGCGACATCGGGTGCCAGCACCGAACTGATCTCGATCTGCTCGCCGAGCGTCGGCCGCAGCAGCTTGGCGATGTCGACCACGGTGCCGTTGATGTCGACGGTGCGCGGCTCCAGCGGCTGGCGGCGCGCGAAGGCGAGCAGATGCTGGATCAGCTCGCGGCAGCGCTCGGCGGCGCGGTCGATCAGCTCGGCGGTTTTCGCGAGCTGCGGCTGGGCGCGCAGGCTGTCGACCAGCGTCTCGGTGGTGCCGGTGATGACCGTCAGCATGTTGTTGAAGTCGTGCGCGACGCCGCCGGTCAGCTTGCCGATGGCGTCGAGCTTCTGTGCCTGCTGCAGCTTGTGCTCGGTTTCGCGCGAGGCGGTGATGTCGTGATAGATCAGCGCCGCGCCGGTGATGGTGTCGTCGCCATCGCGCAGCGGCCGGCCCGACACCACGAGGTGAATCTCCGGCGCGCCGCGCACCGGCTTGGCGACGAATTCCAGCCCGTCGAATTCCTCGCCGCGCAGCGTCCTGGCCGACGGCATGTCGTCGGCCTGCATCGGCGTGACGCCGTCGGACTGGAACACGTTGCTCATGGCGCGCAGCTGCCGGACCGTCATGCCCGGCTTGTAGCGCAGCATCTTCTCGGCGGCCGGGTTCGACAGCAGCACGGTGCCGGCGCTGTCGATCACCAGCACCGCCTCCGCCATGGTGCGGAAGGTGGTTTCCATCACCGAGGTGGAACGGCGGAGCTCTTCGAGCGCGGCACCGAGATCCTTGGTGCGATCGGCGACCTTGCCCTCGAGCGACAGATTGGTCGCCTTGGTCGCGCTGAGCGCGCCCTGCAGTTCGCGGCTGGCGCGCCGGGCCGTCAGCGTCAGCGCGATCGCGAGCAGCAGGATCATCGCCACACCGGCGAGATCGATCATCAGCAGCAGCCGTCCATTGGTCTTGGACTGGTCGGTGCGAATCCGGAGCAGGCGGCGCTCTTCGGTGACCAGGCGGTCGAGCGCCGCGCCGACCTTGTCGGTCAGCGCGCGGCTCTCGCCGGCGGAGACCAGCGCCGCGGTGCCGGCCGTGTCGCCCGCGCTGCGCAACCTGATCAGCTCGGCGCCGAGCGCAATGGCACGCTGGACCTCGACCCTGGTGCCCGTGATCAGCTGCGCCTCCTCGGGGGCCGACGTCACCGCCGCCATCAGATCGTCGAAGGCCGCGGTGAGGGCTGCGCTCTGCTCGCGAAACTCGTCGGCAAAGGACGCATCGCCGGTCAGCGCGAAACCGCGCGCCGCGCTCTCGACGCTGCGCGGCAGCTGACGCGCGTCCGAAATGCGCTTCAGGATGCTGAGCGTGCGATCGACCGAATCAATCTCGCTGCGCGACTTGACGTCCAACCCGATCGACGCCGCGCTGATGACGAGGAGGATCGCAAGGCCGCTGCCGAGAATGAGACGCTGGGAAGCCATCGACGATTAGTACGAGCAATTATTTCGAAAGACGAGCGGAAGGTGCATACTTCGCAAGACATTCGTTAACGGCGGCAATCAGCGCCTGCGGGGTGAACGGCTTGCGCAGGCAGGCGGACGCGCCGAGCTCGATCGTCATCCGCAGGAAGTCCGGCGCGCGATCGGCATTGGCGAAGGCATAGCCGGACATCGCGATGACGGGAATATCGGGGGCACGCTCGTGGAAGACGCGGATCGCCTCGAACCCGCGCATATGCGGCATGAAGACGTCGACCAGCATGACGTCGAAGGTGGCCTGCTCGAGCGCGCGCATGCCGGCTTCGCCGCCATCGGCGACGGTGACCTCGAAGCCCTGGCGTTGCAGACACACCTCGATGGCAACGCACACCATCGGGTCGTCATCAACCACGAGAACGCTCGGCACGATGCATCCTCTTTCTAACGGCCTCGCGTGCCGGCGACTCGCTTGGCCTGTTCGTCAATTAAGGCGGAACCTAGACGGAAAGTCTGTATCATAGAATGCATATGCTGTTTGCTGACAAGCAGATTTCCAGCTAGCCGTGACACATCACCTGTATTTGTCCATCCCCTTTACGACAGGTCCATGACCGCAGTTCCCATCGCCGGCCGCGCCCCGCTGTCACCGCTTGGCGTCGCATTCCTGGTGGTCGCCTCGATCGGCTGGGGACTCAACTTCCCGATCATGAAGTTCCTGCTCACGGAGTGGCCGCCGCTGTCCGCGCGCGGGCTGTGCGGCGTGGTCGGCGCGGTTGCGCTCGGGCTGGTCGCGCTGGTGCGGGGACAGACGCTGCGCGTGCCCGACGGCATGTGGTTGCGGCTTGCTTTGGTGTCGACACTGTCGATCGGCGGCTGGGTCGCGTCCATGGGCCTCGCGCTGATCTGGCTGCGGGCCAGCGAGGCGGCCGTGCTCGGGATATCGATTCCGGTGTGGGTCGCGCTGGTGGCCTGGCCGGTGCTCGGCGAGCGTGTGTCGCTGCCGCGTGCGCTTGCGCTTGCGGTGGCGCTCGCCGGGATCGCGGTGCTGATCGGCGGCGGCGGCATCGACGCAAGCCTCGGCAAGCTGCCGGGGATTCTGTTCGCGCTCGCCGGCGCGGTCTGCGTCGGGCTCGGCACGGTGCTGACCAAATCGTTCAAGCTCGCGATGCCGCCGCTGTCGCTCGCGGCCTGGCAGCTTGCGATCGGCTGCGTGCCGATCGCAATCATCGGCATCATGATCGAGCAGCCGCAGCTCGCCGCGCTGTCGCAGTTCGGCTGGGCGTCGATGATCTACATGACGCTGATCCAGTTCTGCCTTTGCTATGTCTGCTGGTTTGCGGCGCTCGAGCGATTGCCGGCGGCGACCGCGTCGATCGGCACGCTGCTGGTCCCCGTCGTCGGCGTGCTTGCGGCAGCGGCGATGCTGCGCGAGCCGCTCAGCACGAGCGACATCGCAGCGCTCGTGGTGACGTTCGCGGCCGTCGCGGTCGCCTTGCGCACATAAGACTTGCGTACATGAAAAAAGGGCGGCGCTGGCGCCGCCCTTTTGCAATCAAGAATTCAGGCCTTCATTACGGGCAGGGATGCCGCCGGCCGTCATAGCCGAGATAGGTGCCCGAGGCAGGATCGTAGGACCTGTAGCGCTGCGCGCAGTAGCTGGCGCCGCCGCCACTCGGCACCTCCACGGCAACAGACGGTTCATCGTAATAGCCGTAGCTGTCGTCATAATAGCCGGGGCCGTAGCCATAGCCGGAGCCGTAATACGCGCCCGAGGCGAGGGCGCCGCCGACGACCGCACCGGCCACCGCGCCGGGCCAGAACCCGCCGCCACGATGATACCCGCCGTGCCAGCCGCCACCGCCGCGCCAACCGCCGCCGCCACCACCGGCCCAGTGACCGCCGCCACCGCCGCCGTGCCAGCCGCCGCCACCGCCGCCGCCCATGGCACCTCCGCCTCCGCGGCCGCCGCCAAAGCCGCCGCCACCACCACCTCCGCCGCCGCCAACGTGGCCGCCGCCGCCCATCGCACCCATCTGTGCGGCAGACTGGGCGAACGAAACGGTCGGCGCCACAGCCAACGGCAGCGCAAGCGCCAGAGCCGCGGCGGTGCTCAGAACCTTCATATTGATCATTTTGGACTCCATCAAAACGGTGAATGTCTAACCATCTCTGTGGTCGGACGTTCCCGTGCTCCACATTGATTGTGGGTCATCTTCGCGTAGCCGGCGGCTCATGTATGGCAGCTGAACAAAACTCCTCGTGAGCGCGTCATTTGGTCGCCAAACGGGTGCATAAACCGGGGGCTGTCCGAGGGGTGCGGGGCTACCTTGGCGGCGGCTGGACATTTGGGGAATGAGGTGGCATCAGAGCCGCATAGTCTCGAACCGACGACCGGCCACGCATGAAACAATTCCTGCTGAAATTCTTCACCTGGTGGAATGGCCAGACCTTTGGCACGCAATTGTGGACCTCGCGATTCGGCGAACTGGTCGGCGAGGACGAGCAGGGCAACCGCTATTACCGCACCAAGGGCGGTGAGATCGACCCGACGCTGCATTTCGAGCGCCGCTGGGTGGTCTACAACGGCTACGCCGAAGCCTCCCGCATTCCGGCCGGCTGGCACGGCTGGCTGCATCACACGGTTGATGTGCCGCCGACCGAGGAGAGCTACCAGGCGCGCGAATGGGAGAAGCCGCATCTGCCGAACCTGACCGGCACCGCGCAGGCTTACCGCCCGTCCGGCTCGACGCTGGCGAGCGGCCGCCGCCCCAAGGCGACCGGCGATTATCACGCCTGGACGCCGGGAAGCTGACTTTGACGCATTGTTGTTCTGACGTGCACGTGCGTAACGACGCGCGTGCATCGCACACGCGCCCGGCAGCGCAAGCGCGCGCCTGTGAACAACGGTAACAGCGGGGACAGGTGGGCTGCAGCCGATGCTGCCCGCTTGCGCCGGGCGCGGGTTCGCGGCTCAATAGGGCCATCTTACGGAGATGGGAAACCATCGCGTCGGATCGGGCTCCAGATCGCGACTGTCCCGATGTGCAGCGGCCTCCGAGTTGGATGCGGCCGGGAGATAGGCCCCCGGTACAGACGTCCTGAAATCGCCCGCAAATGTGAGGCTACCGTGAGACAGGAAGGGCCGCTCGGGAAACCGGGCGGCCTTTTTCTTTGCGGCGATCAGGTCAGGACAGCCGTGCCGCGGCACGGCCCATCAAGTCGGCGCGGCGCGCCTGCGACGGCGCGATCCGCTCTTTCATGAAAGCGAGGATCTCGGCCGGTGCGGTCTCCGGCGAGCCCGCGTTGAACGGCGGGGCCGGGTTGTATTCGAGCCTGAGCTGGATCGCTTCCGCGGTCTTGCGGTCGACGAGCTCCGACACCAGCGTCAGCGCGAAGTCGATGCCCGCGGTGACGCCGCCACCGGTGAAGCGGTTGCGGTCGACGCAGACGCGCGTCCTGGTCGGAATGGCCCCGAAGCCCGACAGGAAATCAATCGAGCTCCAATGCGTGGTGGCGCGATAGCCCTTGAGCAGGCCGGCCGCGCCGAGCACCAGCGATCCCGTGCAGACCGACGTGACGTATTTCGCACCCTCGGCCTGCTTGCGCAGGAAGGCCAGCATCTCCTCGTCGCCGACCATGTCGTCGGTGCCGAAGCCGCCGGGCACGCAGATCACGTCGAGCTGCGGGCAATCGGCAAAGGTCGTGGTCGGCGTCAGGACCATGACGGAATCAGTCGGAACGGGTTCGATGCGTTTCCAGATCAGATGCACCTTGGCGCCGGGGACCGAGGAGAACACCTGCAGCGGACCGGTCAGGTCGAGCTGGGTCACCTTCGGGAAGACGAGCAATCCAATCTGCAGGGGTTCGGTCATCGGGGGCTCCAAATAGCGCTTGACGGAACCACGATGGCATGATGGCCTCTCGTCCAAAATGGCGTATTTCCCTCATTTTCGGACGAAGGCTCCTGAGAGAGGGCTGCCAGGAAAGTAACGTCACCCGCGAGGATTTGGCGATGATCGGCATCCTGATCTTTCCCGACTTCCAGCTGCTCGACGCGGCCGGGCCGATCGCGGCCTTCGAGATCGCGGCGCGCTTCGCCAACAACGCGCCGGCGATCAGGACGCTTGCCGTGAAGGCAGGACCGGTGCGCTCTTCGTCCGGTGTCGAGATGCTCGCACGCGGCTTCAAGCCATCGACGGCGATCACGACGCTGATCATTGCCGGCGGCAACGGCGTGCGCACGCCGGCGACCTGTCCAGCCACGCTGTCATTCGTGCGGCGGATGGCCGGCCGCGGCATTCGCGTCGCCAGCGTCTGCTCGGGCGCCTATGTGCTGGCCGAGGCGGGCCTGCTCGACGGCCGCCGCGCCACCACGCATTGGCAGCGCACGCCGCATTTCGTGAAGACCTATCCGAAGATCAAGCTCGAGCCGGACCAGATCTTCGTCCGCGACGGCAATATCTGGAGTTCGGCCGGCATCACCGCCGGCATCGACCTCGCGCTCGCGATGATCACCGAGGACTATGGCGACGAGGTCGCGCAGAACACCGCGCGGCAACTCGTGCTGTATCATCGGCGCAGCGGCGGGCAGTCGCAGTTTTCCTCGCTGCTGGAATTGAAGACGCCGAATGGCCGGTTCGGGCCGCTGCTCGCCTGGGCGCGCGAGCATCTCGATGCGCCGCTGACGGTCGAGGACCTCGCCGACAAGGCCGGGATGAGTTCGCGGCATTTCACCCGCGCCTTCATCGCGGAGACCGGCACGACGCCGTCGAAAGCGGTCGAGCGGCTCAGGATCGAAGTCGCGCGGCAGCGCGTGCAGTCGTCGGGCGAGGCGATCGAGCGCGTCGCCGAGATCACCGGCTTCCGCGATCCTGAGCGGATGCGCCGCGCCTTCATCCGCGCCTTCGGCCAGCCGCCGCAATCGCTACGGCGTGCGGCGCGGGCCGGGTAGGCGCGTTTGGGACAAGCTCGTTGTCCGATTTCACGCGATCCATGTCGTCTTTGCAGTGATGAACCTGACGAGGGTTCCCGTGACCCACGTTAAGTGGGCATTGGGGACCCGAGGAGGTTCTAATGACAAAGCATCGAACGATTACCGGGTTCGTGGCTGTCGCCCTGCTGGCTGTCACCGCGACCGCCGCGACCATCAAGTCGCACGCGCCCCGGACCGACGGCATTGCCGTCGCCGGCACGGACACGCTCCCGGCCAAGGATTTCATCGATCGCTGGTCCGCGATATCCGATTTGCCTCCGGCAACGGACATGACCGGGCGTGCAACTGACGCACGTTAAGGGCATGGACGGAGGTCCGGCCGGTTCGAGGACGCAGCCCGTGCAGAGATCACTCGTCTCGCAACAAAAAATGCCCCGCCGAAGCGGGGCAAGATGTTGAACGACTTAGTCTTGAGCGACTTGGTCTTGAATAGAACTAACGGTTCCGCCGCGCCGGAATAGCGCAGTCATTCACCAATACAGGATCAGCCCACGATCGCAGAGATCCACGGATGCTCTGATCGCGAACCGTGCTTCAACCGAAAGATCACTGGCCCAATGTATCGGTTGCGATCTTCTTCTTGAGTGCTTCGCAGGTATCCCTGACCTCCGCGGTCATCAGCGAGACGGCTTCGATCTGCAGGAAGAAGCGCTTGCCCTGATCGCGGTAACCGGCAGCGAACTCCTTGATCTCCGCGATCATGTCATGAACGCCTGCGACCATGACCTCGCAGTTCTTGGCGGCCAGTTGCAGTTCCGATCCAAGGGCCTCGATCTCTTTCACCGCCGCTTCATATTCGCGCACGACCGCCTCGGCCGACAGCTTGCCCACCTCGTTGACGCCGTTGCGATGCTCGACATAGTCCGGCATCGGCGAGAGGGGCCGGATGTTGCTGCGTGGTCGATGCGAAGTCACCGTGTTGATTTCGTCCTCCATCTGCTCCGACGGAGCGCGGGCGAGGACTTCTGCACTAACACTCATGCGAACTCTCCATAACTTGTTACGGCGAATGGAGTTTAGCAATGTCAACGGAATTGTCTCGATTTTCCACAGTTTTGAGGTAAGTGCAATTGTGCACTGCAGCATTGTGTTGCGTCAATGTGGCGCGTCGGGATGCCAGCCAAGCAGTGCGAGCATCACAAAGAAGCCGACGACATAGGCCGCCATGATCGGCCAGCCCTGGGTGATCCAGCGGACCACCGATTTGGCTTCCGGGTACATGTTGGACACCGCAACGCCCGCCGACGAGCCGAACCAGACCATCGACCCGCCAAATCCGACCGCGTAGGCGAGGAAGCCCCAGTCATAGCCGCCTTGCTTCAGCGCCAGCGCGGTCAGGGGAATATTGTCGAACACCGCCGAGACGAAGCCGAGCCCGAGCGCGGTCTGCCACGATGCGGTGGGCAATTTTTCGACCGGCATCATCGAGGCCGCCGTCACCAGCGCGAGCAGGAAGACGGTGCCCTTCAGCGTCTCGGGCATCACCGACCAGTCCGGCCGCCGCAGCACCGAGGTGACCAGGATCGCGGCCCAGACCGCGAGCCCGAGCACGGGCAGCGTATCGAGCAGCGCGGGGAACTTCAGATTGGCCGTCACATTGGCCGTCAGCGCGGCGAGCAGGATCACGGCCACGATCGCAATCCGCGCCCAGTCGATTCTGAGGCCGGACGGTGCATCCTTCACGATCGGGGAAAAGCGGTGCTGTTGCAGGGAGGCCGGCACCGCAAACACCAGCATCGCGACGATGGCTGCGACATAGGCCTCCACGACCGTGAGCGGGCTGATGCCGTCGATCCACATCATCGTCGTCGTGGTGTCGCCGACGACGCTGCCGGCGCCGCCGGCATTCGATGCGGCGACGATGGCCGCGAGATAGCCGATATGGACGCGGCCTCGGAACACGTGGCGGGCCACGGTGCCGCCGATCAGCGCGGCCGCGATATTGTCGAGGAAGCCCGACAGCACGAACACGATCACCAGCAGGATCAGTCCGCCCTTCCAGTCATCGGGCAGCAGCGCCGGCATCTCGTCGGGAATGCGGCTCTCCTCGAAATGGCGCGACAGCAGCGCAAAGCCCATCAGGAGCAGGAACAGGTTGGCGAGCGTGACCCACTCATGCTCCATGTGATGCGCGAGACCGGGCAGGCCGGCGCCGAATTTCGCAAAGCCCGCGAACAGCAGCTTGTAGGCGACGATCGCGGCAAGGCCCGTCAGCGCCACCGCGAGCGTGTGGTGATGGAAGATCGCGACGCCGAGCAGCGTCAGCGCGAACAGGATGAAATCGAGCGGGATACCGTAGACGAGGAGTGGCGTGAGCAAGTCGATCTCGATGGCTGGAGTGCCCGGCGGCGTGAAGCGCTGACGGCGGCACTATCGCGCGGCGTGGGGAACTTCAAGGCGCACTAACGCCGCAAGAGGCTCGCGATGCGCTCGCGAGCCCCGATCGGGAACGACGCCAGCCACGTCGCCGCGAGTCCGATTGCTCAGCCCAGCGTCTTCAGCCAGGCGCTGATCTCGGTCACCGCGATATTGGCCTGATTGAGCAGCTTGCCCATGGTGAAGAAGCCGTGGAACTGGCCGGGAAAATGCCGGTAGGTCACCGGCACGCCGGCGTCCTTGAGGAATTTCGCATACTCGTCGCCTTCGTCGCGGAGCGGATCGGCGCCGGCGGTCAGCACATAGGCCGGCGGCAAGCCGGCAAAGTCCTTCGCGCGCGCCGGCGAGGCACGCCAGTCGTTGTTGTCGGCGTCACCGAGATAATGGTTGGCGAACCAGCCGATCACCGAATGCGTCAGCAGGATGCTGGTCTCGGGCTCGCGATGCGAGGGATGCTTCCGCGAGAAATCGGTCGCGGGATAGATCAGCAGCTGGGCCGCGAGCTTCGGCCCGCCGTCGCGGGCGGTCAGGGCAACCACCGCCGCGAGGTTGCCGCCGGCGCTGTCGCCGCCGACGATCAGGCGCGCGGCGTCGATGCCGAGATCCCTGGCATTGGCGGCGACCCATCGGGTCGCGGTGATGGCGTCATCGACCGCGGCGGGGAAACGATGCTCGGGCGCGAGCCGATAATCGATCGAGATCACGATCTGCTCGCCCTCATGGGCAAGCTTCTGGCAAACCACCTCATGGGTATCGAGGTCGCCGATCACCCAGCCGCCGCCGTGGAAGAACACCAGGCAGGGCGCGAGCCCGTCTTTCTTGCGCAGCGTGTTCGGCGTGTAGATGCGGGCAGGGATCGTGCCGTGCGGCGCCGGGATCGCGAGCGGTTTGCTCGATTCCAACGCGGGAGGCTCGGGATTGGAGACGACGCGGGCGGCTCGATAATAGTCGCGCGCTTCCGGCGCGGTCAGCGTCTCATAGGCGGGACGGCCGGCCTCCTGGAACGCCTTGTAGACGGCAGCGGCATCGGGATCGAGAACGACGGGCATTGGGAGGACCTTCTTTTGGTGATGTCAATCCGGGGCGATGCGAAGCATCGAACCCGGAATCTCGAGATTCCGGGTCTGGTGCTTGCGCACCATCCCGGAATGACGGTCGTGTCAGGCGGCGGTGCGGCCGCCGTCGACGGTGTAGGCGGAGCCGGAGACGTAGCTCGCCTCGTCGGAGGCAAGAAAAGCGACGATGGAGGCGACCTCGCTTGCGAGACCGAGCCGGCGCGCCGGGATGCGGTCGACGATCTTCTCGATCGGCGGCGGCGCGTTGCCGCCGGAGCGGCCCTGCAGGATCGTGCTCAGCATCCGGCTCTCGATCATGCCGGGGCAGACGCAATTGACCCGCACGCTGGTGCCGGTGCATTCCCAGGCCGCGCTCTTGGTCAGCCCGATCACCGCGTGCTTGCTCGCGCTGTAGACCGCGATCATCGGTGATCCCATCAGGCCCGCGATCGAGGCGGTGTTGATGATGCTGCCCTGGTTCTGCTTCAGCATGACCGGCAGCACATGCTTCATGCCGAGGAAGACGCCGACCACATTGACGTCGAGCACCCGGCGAAAGCTCTCCAGCGAATATTCGGGGATCGGCCTGATGTCGCCCTCGACGCCGGCGTTGTTGTAGAAGGCATCGATGGTGCCGAAGTGGTCGACGGCGGCGCGGACATAGTCCTTGACCTCGTCCTCGTCGGTAACGTCGGCTTCGATTGCGAGGGCCTCGGCCGAGGCGGGCAGGTCCTTGATGGCGGCCTTGAGATCGGCGCCCTTGCGGTCGACTGCGACAATCCGCGCACCCCGTTCGGCGAGCAGTTGAAGCGAGGCGGTTCCGATGACGCCGGCAGCCCCGGTGACGACGGCGACCCGGCCGTCGAGCCTGATGCGATCGGGCATGGTGGGTTTCCTCTGGCTGGTCCGGTTCGATCCGGATTTTCCTGGTTTTCACGCGCGGCGGCGTGCCTTCAGCGTGAGGACTATCACACGTGTTCCCAGGAGTGACCAGAGGCTGCCCAGTGGACCGGGGAGGGGTGGCCGGGTGCCCTTTCCCCGCCGTATTCGGCGTGTTAACCGGTGGCCTGCGAGCGGCCGATATCAAGGTAGACTGTCGCGAGCCCGATTCGCCCTTTAAAGCCGCGCGAGATGCTTCGAACCGTTGCCCTGACTGGCTTTGCGGCCCTGGTTGCCGCCTCAACCATCTCGCTTGCGCCGCCCGCGCGCGCGCAGATCGGAACGATTTTCTCCGATCCCGCGCCGCGTCCGCCCGGTGCGATCCCGCGTGGTCAGCCGGCCCCTCCCAGCGACGACGACGAGGAAGTGCCGGAATTGCCGCGCGGCCGTCTGTTGCCGACACAGCCGCGGGCGCTGCCGCCAGGCCAGGCGGTGCCGCCGCCCGGCAGCGTGCAGTCGCAGCCGCTGGCGCCGCCGCCCGGCTCGACGGTGGCTCCGCAGGGCACCCAGCCCGGTGTCGCGGTGCAGCCGCCGCAACCCGGCGGTCCCGCCGTCGCCAATACGCCGCCCGGCGCCAACCCGCTGCCGCCGGGGCAGCGTCCCAAGGGCACGCCCCCAGGCACCCCGCCGCAGACGCCTGCCACGTTGCAGCCGGGCGACGAGGTCGTGCAGGAGCCGCCGTCGACCAAGATCACCAACAAGAAGGCGAGCTTCTCCGGTCTCGACAAGATCACCGGGCGCATCATCAATTTCGACGAGGATATCGGCGAGACCGTGCAGTTCGGCGCGCTGCGGGTGAAGACCGATGCCTGTTACACGAGGCCATCGACGGAAGCCGCCAACACCGATGCCTTTGTCGAGGTCGACGAGATCACGCTGCAGGGCGAGGTGAAGCGGATCTTCTCGGGCTGGATGTTCGCGGCGAGCCCTGGCCTGCACGGCGTCGAGCATCCGATCTACGACATCTGGCTGACCGACTGCAAAGGGCCGGACCAGACCATCGTGACCGCTGCGCCCGACCCGCCGAAGGCGCCGACGCCTCCGCCACCGCCGGCCCAGAAGCGCGCGCCGCCGAAGCAGGCCGCGCCGCGTCCGCCGCCACAGCCGCAATACCAGCAGCAGCAGCCGCCACCTCCGCCGCCCCAGCAACAGCAGCGGCCGGGCGGGTTGTTCGGCGGATTGTTTGGGAACTAGCAAGCACGGCGTAGCCCGGATGGAGCGCAGCGAACTCCGGGTTTCTCTCCGCGGAGAGACTTGTCCCGGATTGCGCGGAGCCTGTCATCGGGCGCGCGTTCGCGCGACCCGTTGGCTTCATCCGGGCTACGCGATCAACCGTTCAATTGCGCTCGGCGATGATTGCCAGCGCGTCGGCACCTTTGACCGGCTGGGTGGCGTCGAGCTTGCGGAAATCCGCCGGCGCGCCCGTGATCGCCTTGTCGAGCAGCGCGCGATAGCGGCGCCGCGAGATCTCGATCGCGCCGAACGTCCTCAGGTGCTCCGTCACATATTGCGTGTCGAGCAGTTCGAACCCGCCCGCGATCAGCCGCGCCACCAGATGCACCAGCGCGACCTTCGATGCATCGCGCGTGGTGTGAAACATGCTTTCGCCGAAGAACGCGCGGCCGAGGCTGACGCCGTAGAGCCCGCCGACCAGATTGTCGTCCTGCCAGACCTCGACGCTGTGGCAATGGCCCGACGCGTACAGCCCGACATAGAGATCGCGGATGCGCCTATTGATCCAGGTGTCGTCGCGGCCGGGCTGCGGCGCCGCGCAACCGGCGATCACGGCCTTGAACGCGGTATCGACGGTGACCGTGAAGGCATCGGAGCGCACGGTGCGCGCCAGGCGGGAGGCGACACGGAAGCCGTCGAACGGAATCACGCCGCGCAATTCCGGCTCGACCCAGAACAGGGTCGGATCGTCGGCGCTCTCCGCCATCGGGAAGATGCCGCAGGCATAGGCGCGCAGCAGCACCTCGGGCGTGATCTCGGAGGAGGCGGAGTCGCGTGACGTCATACCGCCAAGGATAGCAAAGCGCGGGCGGTCTTGCGATGGGGGCTGCCACCGGGACGCTACGTGTTGACGAAACGCGCTGGTTCCTCCACAAGGCGCGCCGTTCCGCAGCAGTTTCCCGAGACGGACTGCGCGGTCGTGCTAGATTGCAACAAAAAGATGGCGGCGCTGCCGGGACACGGCGGCTTGCGCGCCCGACAATCGACACAGGTGAGGGGGACGCTGCATGAAATGGTCATGGCGGACGTTTGCGCCGTTGCTGGTTTGGCTTGTGATCTATCTGGTCCCGGTGCCTTCGGGGCTGAACGCCAATCAGTGGCACTATTTCGCGGTGTTCGCCGCCGTGATCACCGGGCTGATCCTTGAATCGATGCCGGTCGGCGCGGTCGGTCTGATCGGCCTGACGGTCGCCGGCATCGGCGGCTATGTCGAGCACGACCCGAACAAATCGCTGCGCTGGATGCTCGGCGGCTTTTCCGAGAGCACGGTGTGGCTGATCGTCGGCGCCTTCGTGTTCTCGATCGGCTATCGCAAGAGCGGGCTCGGCCGCCGGCTGGCGCTGCTCTTGGTGCGCGGCCTCGGCCGCCGCACCATCGGGCTCGGCTATGCGGTGGCGTTTTCCGATCTCGTGCTGGCGCCGGCGACGCCGTCCAACACCGCGCGCTCCGGCGGCACCATCTATCCGATCGTCAGCAACATCCCGCGCATCTACGGCTCCGAGCCCGGCCCGACCGCGGGCAAGATCGGCACCTTCGTGATGTGGACCGCGTTCGCGACCACGGCCGTCACCAGCTCGCTGTTCCTGACCGCGCTGGCGCCGAACGCCGCCGCGCTCTCGATCGCCAAGAAGCTCGTCAACATCGAGGTCGGCTGGTCGCAATGGTTCATCGGCTTCGCGCCGCTCGGGATCCTCTTGCTGCTGCTGGTGCCGCTGCTCAGCTATCTGGTCTGCCGGCCCGAGATCAAGGAGAGCCCCGAGATCGTGACCTGGAGCGAGGGCGAGCTCGCCAAGATGGGGCCGCCGTCGCGGCACGAATGGATCATGGCGGTGCTGGTGGTGCTCGCGATGTTCCTGTGGATCTGCGGCTCCAATCCCAACATCAGCGTGCCGCTGCTCGGCTCGAATTTCATCAACGCGACCACGGTCGTGTTCGTCGTGATCTCGCTGATGCTGCTGACCGGCGTGATCGCGTTCGAGGACATCGTCGCGGAGAAGAGTGCGTGGGAGGTATTTTTCTATTTCACCTCGCTGCTCACGCTGTCGTCCGGCCTCAACGAGATCGGCTTCATCAAATGGGTCGCCGAGGGCTATGCCAAGCCGCTTTCCGGCACGTCGCCGCTGGTCGGGATGATCCTGCTCGTCACCTTCTTCTTCTGGATCCACTATTTCTTCTCGAGCATCACCTCGCATACCGCCGCGGTGCTGCCGGTGGTGCTCGCCGTCGGCTCCAGCATTCCCGGCCTGTCGGTGCAGACCTTGATGCTGCTCTGCGTCTATTCGCTGGGCCTGATGGGCGTGATTTCGCCCTATGCCACGGGACCGGCGCCGATGTATTACGGCAGCGGCTATATCGGCAAAGGCGACTTCTGGAAATTCGGGCTGATCTTCGGCCTGATCTACTTTGCCGGATTGTTGCTGATCGTGTTGCCCTGGTTACAAATGATCGGGTAAAATAGCCACAATCCAGCGAGAAACAGCGGCCGACCGGGAAGAGCCGCTATCCTTACAATTCTTAACGCGCTTTGTCCGGCAGAAGCCTTCAAAATGCTTCGTCGGATGTGGCGCGCGCGGAGTTCAGGGGACACATAGAGCCGCGCGAGCTCATTCGTGTTTCTTCGTGGGCAGGTTATGGACCAGCAGATCAAAGACCCGTCGATTGTGGCGCCCGAGCGAACCAGGCGAGGATCGCGTTGGCGGGGGTTTCTGACGGGATGTCTCGTATTGGCGGTGCTTGCCGGCATCGTCTGGTGGACGCGGCAGCAGGCCGCGCCGCCGCAGGCCGGTGGCGGGCGCAACGCCGGGCCGATGTCGATCGTACCGGAGACGATCGGCAAGGGCGATATCGGCGTCAGCCTGAATGCGCTCGGCACCGTGACGTCGCTCGCGACCGTGACGATCAGGAGCCAGATCAGCGGCTATCTGATGAAGATCGATTTCAAGGAGGGCGATGAGGTCAAGAAGGGCGACCTGATCGCCGAGATCGATTCGCGCCCCTACGAGGCGACGCTGGCGCAGGCCAAGGGCCAGCTCGCCCGCGACGAGGCGCAGCTGAAGGGCGCCCAGGTCGATCTCACCCGCTACCAGAACCTCGCCGCGCAGAACGCCGTGCCGCATCAGACGCTCGATACCCAGGTCGCGCTGGTCGCGCAGTACCAGGGCACGGTGGAGGCCGATCGCGCCTCGGTGAAGTCGGCCGAGGTGAATTTGCAATATTGTCACATCGTGTCGCCGATCAACGGGCGCGTCGGACTGCGCCAGGTCGATCTCGGCAACTATGTGACGCCCGGCGATACCAACGGCCTCGTCGTGATCACGCAGCTCGAGCCGATCAGCGTGCTGTTCACGCTGCCGGAGGACAATCTGCAGGCGGTCTCGAAGCGGTTGAGGGAGGGCGCGGTGCTGCCGACGGCGGCCTATGACCGCAGCGGCGCCAACAAGCTCGCCGAGGGATCGTTGCAGACCTTCGACAGCCAGATCGATGCGACCACCGGCACCATCAAGCTGCGGGCGCAGTTCGAGAACGACAAGCGCACGCTGTTTCCGAACCAGTTCGTCAACGTCCGCCTGCTGCTCGATACCCACAAGGATGCGACGACGATGTCGACCGCCGGCATCCAGCGCGGTGTCCCCGGCACCTTCGTCTATCTCGTCAACGCCGACAGCACGGTCTCGGTTCGGCCGGTCAAGCTCGGCGTCACCGACGGCGACCGGGTCGAGGTGCTGTCCGGGCTCGTGGCCGGCGATCGCATCGTGATCGACGGCGCCGACAAGCTGCGCGAGGGTGCGAAGGTGGTGGTGCGCTCCGCCGCCGATGCCGCGAACCCTGCCGCTGCGGCCAAGGGGGCGGCGAACGGGGCCGCGAAGGGAGACGGCAAGGGAGATAGTAAGGACGGCGCTGATCCCGGAGGCGGCCACCACAAGCGGTCCGAGGACGGGCAGAAGAAATGAACCCGTCGCGGCCATTCATCCTGCGGCCGGTAGCGACGACCCTGATGATGATCGCCATCATGCTGTCGGGCATGCTGGCATTCAGATTTCTCCCGGTCGCGGCACTGCCGGAGGTCGACTACCCGACCATCCAGGTGCAGACCTTCTATCCGGGCGCGAGCCCCGACGTGATGACCTCGTCGGTGACGGCGCCGCTCGAGGTGCAGTTCGGCCAGATGCCGAATCTGACCCAGATGAGCTCGGTGAGCTCGGCGGGCTCGTCCGTGATCACGCTGCAATTCGGCCTGTCGATCTCGCTCGACGTCGCCGAGCAGGAGGTGCAGGCCGCGATCAATGCCGCGGGCAATCTGTTGCCGTCGGACCTGCCGGCGCCGCCGATCTACGCCAAGGTCAATCCGGCCGATGCGCCGATCCTGACCCTCGGCCTGACCTCGAAGACCATGCCGCTGGCCCAGGTACAGGATTTCGTCGACACGCGGCTGGCGCAGAAGATCTCGCAGCTGCCGGGCGTCGGCCTCGTCAGCATCAGCGGCGGCCAGCGGCCCGCGGTGCGCATCCAGGCTGATATCCGCAAGCTCGCGGCCTATGGCCTCAACATCGACGATCTCCGCACCACGCTCGGCAACGCCAACGTCAACACGCCGAAGGGCAACTTCGACGGCGCGATGCGCGCCTACACCATCAATGCCAACGACCAGATCCGCAATGCCAGCGACTACCGCTCGCTGATCATCGCCTACAAGAACGGCTCGCCGGTCCGCCTCAGCGACGTCGGCAACGTCGTCGACGGTGCGCAGAACGACAAGCTCGGCGCCTGGATGAACGAGACGCCGGCGATCATCCTCAACATCCAGCGCCAGCCCGGCGCCAACGTTATCTCGGTGGTGCAGGGCATCAAGGACCTGCTGCCGCAGCTGCAGGCCACGCTGCCGGCCGCGATCGACCTCAATATCCTGATCGACCGCACCGTCACGATCCGGGCCTCGGTGCGCGACGTCGAATACGAGCTGTCGCTCGCCGTGATTCTGGTCGTGCTTGTGATCTTCGTGTTCCTGCGCTCGACCCGCGCCACGCTGATCCCGAGCCTGTCGGTGCCGCTCTCGCTGGTCGGCACGCTGGGCGCGATGTATCTGTTCGGCTTCAGCCTGAACAATCTGTCGCTGATGGCGCTGACGATCGCGACCGGCTTCGTGGTCGACGACGCCATCGTCGTGATCGAGAACATCTCGCGCTACATCGAGGAGGGCGAGTCGCCGCTCGAGGCGTCGCTGCGAGGGTCGGAGCAGATCGGCTTCACCATCATCTCGCTGACGGTATCGCTGATCGCGGTCCTGATCCCGCTGCTGTTCATGGGCGACGTCGTCGGCCGCCTGTTCCGCGAATTCGCCATCACGCTGTCGGTCACGATCCTGATCTCGGCCGTGGTGTCGCTGACCCTGGTGCCGATGGCCTGCGCCAAGCTACTGAAGCCGGAGGCCATGGCGCGGGAAAACACCTTCCAGCGGCTCAGCCGCGAAGGCTTCGATGCCGTCATTGCGATCTACGCCCGGATGCTCAATTTGGTGCTGGATCGCCAGACCTTCGTGCTGCTGATCGCGCTCGCCACCTTTGGTCTGACGGCGCTGCTCTACGTCGTTATCCCCAAGGGCTTCTTTCCGGTGCAGGACACCGGCGTGATCCAGGCGATCTCCGAGGCGCCGCAATCGGTGTCCTATGCGGCGATGGCCGAGCGGCAGCAGCGGCTCGCCAGCGCGATCCTGAAGGATCCGGACGTGCAGAGCCTGTCGTCGTTCATCGGCGTCGACGGCACCAACACCACGCTGAACAGCGGCCGCATCCTGATCAATCTGAAGCCGCATGAGCAGCGCAAGGCCAATGTCTCGACGATCATGGACCGGATCAAGGCGAGCACGGCGGCGCTGACCGGCATCACGCTCTACATGCAGCCGGTCCAGGACCTCACCATCGAAGGCACGGTGAGCCGGACGCAGTACCAGTTCATCCTGCAGGATGCCGATCCGAACGAGCTTGCGGAATGGACGCCGAAGCTGGTCGACAAGCTCCGGGAATTGCCCCAGCTCAGCGATGTCACGAGCGATATTTCGGCGCAGGGGCTTTCGGTGTTCGTCGACATCGACCGCGACCAGGCGGCGCGATTCGGCATCACGCCGGCGACGATCGACAACGCACTGTACGATTCCTACGGCCAGCGCATCGTCTCGACCGTCTTCACCAATTCGAACCAGTACCGCGTGATCCTCGAGGCCGATCCGTCGCTGCAGACTTCGCTGGACTCTCTGTCGTCGATCTACCTGCCGTCATCGGTGGGCTCGACGCCGGTGCCGCTGTCGGTGATGGCCAAGATGCGGGTGGAGACCGCGCCGCTGCAGATCTCGCATCTCGGCCAGTTCCCGTCGGCGACCGTCTCGTTCAACCTGGCGCCCGGCGCCTCGCTCGGCGGGGCGGTGACGGCGATCAAGCAGGCGCAGGCCGACATCAACCAGCCGCTCGGCATGATCACGAGCTTCCAGGGCGCGGCGCTGGCGTTCCAGTCCTCGCTGTCCAACCAGCTGTTCCTGATCCTCGCCGCGATCATCACGGTCTATATCGTGCTCGGCGTGCTCTATGAGAGCTTCATCCATCCTTTAACCATCCTCTCGACGCTGCCCTCGGCCGGGATCGGCGCGCTGCTGGCGCTGATGATGGCCGGACAGGATCTCACGATCATCGCGATCATCGGCATCATCCTCCTGATCGGCATCGTGAAGAAGAACGCGATCATGATGATCGACTTCGCGCTCGATGCCGAGCGCAACGAGGGCAAGCCGCCGCGGGAGGCGATCTATCAGGCCTGCCTGCTGCGGTTCCGGCCGATCATCATGACGACGATGGCAGCTGTGCTCGGCGCGCTTCCGCTGATGCTCGGCAGCGGCGCGGGATCCGAGCTGCGGAATCCGCTCGGCATTTCGATCGTCGGCGGCCTCCTGGTGAGCCAGCTGCTGACCCTGTTCACGACACCGGTGATCTACCTCTGGTTCGATCGCCTCGCGCTGCGGTTTGCCGGGCGGGCGGACGAGATCGGCGAGGCGAGCGGGTCGCGTTGAGCCATGGATCCGTCAACGCCCTTCATCCGTAGGCCGGTGGCAACGACGCTGTTGACGTTCGGGCTTGCGGCGGCCGGCATTGTCGCGTTCTTCAAGCTGCCGGTGTCGCCGCTGCCGCAGGTGGATTTCCCGACCATCTCGGTGCAGGCGACGCTGCCCGGCGCCAGCCCGCAGGATGTCGCGACCACGGTCGCAAGTCCGCTCGAGCGACATCTCGGCCAGATCGCCGACGTCACCGAGATGACGTCGTCGAGCTCGGTGGGCGCGACCCGCATCACGCTGCAGTTCGGGCTGAACCGCGACATCAACGGCGCGGCGCGCGACGTGCAGGCCGCGATCAATGCGGCGCGGGCCGACCTGCCGACCAGCCTGCGCAGCAATCCGACCTACCGCAAGGTCAACCCGGCCGACGCGCCGATCCTGATCCTGACGCTGACGTCGGATACGCTGACGCGCGGCGATCTCTACGACGCCGCCTCCACGGTGCTGGCGCAGAAGCTGTCGCAGGTCGAGGGCATCGGCGAGGTCGTGGTCGGCGGCAGCTCGCTGCCGGCCGTGCGCGTCGATCTGATCCCGCAGGCGCTCTACAAATACGGCATCGGTCTGGAAGACGTCCGCGCGGCGCTGTCGAGCGCCAACGCCCACAGCCCGAAGGGCGGCATCGACGTCGGCGACCAGCGCTA
The DNA here is from genome assembly GCF_054062115.1 of Bradyrhizobium sp. USDA 4501. NCBI lineage: Bacteria > Pseudomonadati > Pseudomonadota > Alphaproteobacteria > Hyphomicrobiales > Nitrobacteraceae > Bradyrhizobium > Bradyrhizobium sp. USDA 4501. The sequence goes on along the minus strand of NZ_JBSSEX010000001.1, from coordinate 9,071,702 downwards.
CCAGGTCTACGCCAACGACCAGGCCAACAAGGCCGGCGACTACAAGTCGCTGATCGTGGCCTACCGCAATGGCGCGCCGGTTCATCTCTCCGACGTCGGCGAGGTGGCCGACGGCGTCGAGAATTTGCGCAATGCCGGTCTCGCGAACGGCAAGCCGGCGGTGCTGATCATCCTCTACCGGCAGCCGAACGCCAACATCATCAGTACCGTCGACCTCGTGAAGGGGGTGATGCCGCAGCTGCAGGCGTCAGTCTCGCCGGCGATCGATATAGGCTTTGCGGTCGACCGTTCGACCACCATCCGCACCTCGCTCCGGGACGTCGAACGAACCCTGGTTCTGGCGGTGCTGCTGGTCATCATCGTGGTGTTCGCCTTCCTGCGCAATGCGCGGGCCACCTTCATTCCGGTGGTGGCGGTCTCGGTGTCGCTGGTTGCGACCTTCGGGGCGATGTACCTGTTCGGCTACAGCCTCGACAACCTCTCCCTGATGGCGCTGACGGTCGCGACCGGCTTCGTGGTCGACGACGCCATCGTGGTGCTGGAGAACGTCACCCGCTACATCGAGCAGGGGCTGAGCCCGCTCGAGGCGGCGCTGAAGGGCGCCAACGAGGTCGGCTTCACCGTGCTGTCGATGAGCATCTCGCTGATCGCGGTGTTCATCCCGATCCTGCTGATGGCCGGCATCGTCGGGCGGCTGTTCCGCGAGTTCGCGATGGTGATCTCGATCTCGATCCTGATCTCGCTCGCGGTCTCGCTGGCGACCACGCCGATGATGTGCGCCGTGCTGCTCAAGCCCGACGCCGGCAGCCATGGCCGGCTCTATTGGGCGAGCGAGCGCTTCTTCGAGGCGATGCTAAATTTCTACCGCAGAACGCTGACCGCGGCGTTGGCGCATCCGCTGTCGGTGATGCTGATCCTGGCGGCGGTGTTCGGCCTCAACTTCTATCTCTACGACGTGATCCCGAAGGGCTTCTTCCCGCAGCAGGACACCGGCCGGCTGGTCGGCTCGATCCAGGCTGACCAGAGCGTGTCGTTCCAGCTGATGCAGCAGAAGCTCGCGCGGTTCGTCGGCATCATCAAGCGCGATCCGGCGGTTGAGACGGCGGTCGGCTTCACCGGCGGCGGGCAGACCAATTCCGGCTTCGTGTTCGTCTCGCTTCGTCCGCTTGATGAGCGCAAGATCGGCGCCGACGGCGTGATCGCGCGGCTGCGCCGCGAGATGTCGGTGGTGCCGGGCGCGAGCCTGTTCCTGCAGGCGGTGCAGGACATCCGGGTCGGGGGCAGGGCCTCGAACGCGCAGTATCAGTACACGCTGCAGGGATCGACGCTGGAGGAGCTCAATGAATGGACGCCGAAGATCGCGGCGGCCCTGCAGCGCGATCCTGATCTCGCCGACGTCAACAGCGACCAGCAGAACAAGGGCCTGGAATCCGATCTCGTGATCGACCGCGACGCCGCGGCCCGGCTCGGCATCACGGTGAGCCAGATCGACAACACCCTCTACGACGCCTTCGGCCAGCGGCAGGTGTCGACGATCTATGTCGCGCGCAACCAGTATCACGTCATCATGGAGGTCGCGCCGCGCTACTGGCAGAACCCGGAGACGCTGAAGGACGTCTATATCAGCACGTCCGGCGGATCGGTCGGCGGCTCGCAATCGACCAACGCGGTGGCAGGCACGGTCGTCGCCCCAGGCAACTCCAGCGCGGCCAGTGCAGCCAACGCCCAGGCCGCGCGCAACCAGGCCACCAACTCGATCGGTTCGACCGGGAAGGGCGTTGCCTCGACCGGATCGGCCGTCTCCACCAGCAGCGAGACCATGATCCCGCTGTCGGAAGTTGCAGCATTCAAGCAGGGCGCGACGCCGCTTGCGGTCAATCACCAGGGTCTGTTGGTCGCCAACACCATCTCGTTCAACCTGCCGCCGAACGTGTCGCTGAGCACGGCGGTCGGCAGCATCGAGGCGACCATGAACCGGATTGGGGTCCCGGCCACGATCCGCGGCACCTTCCAGGGTACCGCCAAGGCGTTCCAGGACTCGCTGAGCAACCAGCCGTTCCTGATCCTGGCCGCGCTGGTGGCGATCTACATCGTGCTGGGCGTGCTCTACGAGAGCTACATCCATCCGCTGACCATCTTGTCCACATTGCCCTCGGCGGGTGTGGGCGCCTTGCTGGCGCTGATGGCATTCAAGACCGAGTTCAGTATCATGGCGCTGATCGGCGTCATCCTGCTGATCGGCATTGTGAAGAAGAACGCCATCATGATGATCGACTTTGCGCTGGAAGCGGAACGCAGGCGCGGGCTGGAGCCGCTCGAGGCGATCCGGGAGGCCTGCCTGCTGCGCTTCCGCCCCATCATGATGACGACGATGGCCGCGCTGCTCGGGGCGGTGCCGCTGGCGATCGGCATGGGCGACGGCGGCGAGCTGCGGCAGCCGCTCGGCATCGCCATCGTCGGTGGCCTGATCCTGAGCCAGGTCCTCACGCTCTACACGACGCCGGTTATCTACCTCTATCTCGACCGGTTCCGCCTGTGGGCCCAGCGCGCGCGCCGTGGCGGCGCGATGCGGACGCCGGGCTCCTCACTTCAACCGGGCGAGTAAATGCCGACAGGTACAGCGTTGCGAAATCTTCAGTTGATGCGCAAGCCGATCCGGTTTCTGCGCGTGGCGGCGTTCGGCGGCCTCAGCCTCGGTCTGTCCGGCTGTATTCCCGGGGCGGAGAAGCCGGAGCTCAGCCTCGAAGTGCCGGCGAGCTACAAGACTGCGGCCAAAGGCGATGCCGACGCGGCTGTTCCGGCGCTTGCCTGGTGGCGCGGCTTCCGCTCGCCCGAGCTGACCGGGCTGATGGAGTCCGCGCAGCTCTACAATCTCGACATCGCGGTGGCGATCGCCCAGATCGTGCAGGCCGACGCCCAGGTCGGCGTGTCCGGCGCCGCGCTGCTGCCGTCCATCTCCGGATCGGCGAATGCCGAGCGTCAGCGCGTGGCAACGGGATCCAGTTCGTCGTTCGGCACCAGCGGCACCTTCTCGCAGTACAGCCTGGGGCTGAGCGCAAGCTACATCGTCGATTTCTGGGGCAAGAACCGCGCGACGCTGTCGGCCTCCGAGGAGAGCGCGACCGTCGCGCGCTACAATCGCGAGGTGGTCGCGCTGACCACGATGGCGACGGTCGCCAACACCTATTTCCAGCTGCTGGCGGCGCAGGACCAGATCAAGGTCACCCGCCGCAACCTCGCGGCGGCCGAGCGCATCCTTGCGCTGATCAAGTCGCAATTTGCGGGCGGCACCGCTTCGCAGCTGGATCTGTCGCAGCAGGAGGCGCTGGTCGCCACGCAGCGCGCGGCGATCCCGCCGCTCGAGGTAACGGTCGGGCAGAACACCGCGGCGCTCGCCGTGCTGGTGGCGCGCGCGCCGGCCGATTTCAAGGTGCGCGGCGGGTCCACCACGCAGATCGCGGTGCCGCGCGTCACGCCGGGACTGCCGTCGGAATTGCTCTACCAGCGGCCTGACGTCCGCGAGGCCGAGGCGCAGCTGGCGTCGTCCAATTTCAGCGTCGACGCGGCGCGCGCGGCATTCTTTCCGCAGATCCAGCTGACCGGCACTACCGGCTTCCAGAGCGCGGCGCTCGCCGCGCTGTTCGCGCCCGGCGCCTGGTACTACACGCTCGCCGCCGGGCTGACCCAGCCGCTGTTCGACGGCTTCCTGCTGGAGAGCCAGCTCAAGCTCGCCAAGGGGCAGCAGCTGCAAAACCTGCAGGCCTATCGCAAGGCGGTGCTGTCGGCCTTCGCCGATGTCGAGAAGGCGCTGATCGCGTTGCAGAAGTACACATTGCAGGAGCGCCTGCAGTCCGACGTCGTCGCCGCCTCGCGCAAGGCGTTCGAGGTCGCCGAGACGCAGCTGCGCGGCGGCACGGTCAACCTGATCACGGTGCTGCAGGCGCAGCAGACGCTGTTCACGGCAGAAAACAATCTGGTTACGGTCCGGCTCAACAAGCTGCTGGCGGCGAGCAGCCTGTTCCAGGCGCTCGGCGGCGGCTGGACGCCCGCCGGTACGCTGGCGGCGGCAGTGCCATGAGGTCAGCCATGCAGCGTTTCGCGACACTCCTCGTTGCCCTCGTCATCGCGCTCGGCGCATCGACCGGCGCGTCCCGCCCGCAGCAGCGGCCACCGAACAGCGTTCCGCTCGCCTTCGGCATGAGCGCCGACCAGGCCAGCCGGTCGCTCGGCGTTCCCCTGAATTACGTGCGCGGCACGCCGGGCAATGAATTGTTCGTCGCGCTGCCCAATGTCAGGGGCAGCGTGCTGTCGAGGCGCAGCGACGGGCTCTATCTGCAATTCGGCAAGGGACGCCTGATCGCCTGGAAGGGCGACTGGGGCACCCTTCCGCAATGAGGGTTCTGGCCATGATCGCCATGAGAGGATTGATCGCCTGCGCCGCCATCGCGCTGAGCGTAGCCGCGGCGTCGGCCCAGCAGCGGCCGCTGCGCTATGGCAGCACCGGCGGCGCGTATTTCGACGGCAGGGACGACGACCGCGATTTTCGCAGCAACGGCTATTTCCCCGGCAATTTCGCGGCCGATCCCTTCAGCGCGGGGTTCGGCGCGGCCGGCCTGTTCGGCTCGACGCCATATCACTCCGCGCGGCCGTATCCGTCGCAGGTGGTGTTTGGCGCACCGTGTCAGGATTGCCGTCCGCAGCGCACACGCCGGCACCACGGCAGGCACGAGTAAGGCGCTTCGCAGAGGCTTGATGCCTCTAGGCCTTGCGCAAGAGCTCGTCGATGATGCGCGGCTTCATCCAGCCGGCCTTGTCGATGATTTCGTTGCGCAGGGTGTCCTTTTCCATCTCGTATTGTTCGTGCGGGATATCCCGGCCGCCGGTCGCGGTGATCCCGAATGTCTCGAGCAGAGCGTTGTGCCGCGCCTTCCACGCGATCACATGCTCGGTCATGACTTGCGTCACGGATGGAAGGAAGCCGGGATGGCCTGCCAGGCCGCATGACGCCGTGGTCTGCGGGTCTTCTGCCAGCATGATCACGTTCCACTCGTCGTAGCCGATCAGCCCCATCTGCGCGTAGAGAAACGCGCCATGCGGTCCATCCCAGATCTTCTGGTCGATGACCAAGAACGGCACCGCGTGGCAGTGGCCGTGCCGCGCCGTCATGTCGCGGTTGAAGGTCTCGGTGCGGTCTTGCAATCGCTTGTTGGCCGCCGCGAACACGGCAAGGCGATTGTCTGCCGTCGGCACGATGCTGGCTTCGTCAGCAGGCGCGAAGCCTGCATCGCGCAGCATCGACCCGATCAGCGGGTGATCCCACTGCTGCTTGTGAAAAGCCTGCGTCGCGCCCTCGGCGCCCGGCGCCGGACGCACGGTCTCCTTGAGCTCGCCCGAGTTTGTCTCTTGGGTCGTCTCTTGCTTCTTTCCAAAAATTGGCCTGCGCCCGAACATCGCGTGCCGCTCCTGCCAAGCAGTCGGCACAAGCATCGCAAGGGACGCCCAGAACTTCCTTAATCGGTCAGGCTTGGCGCGCCGCGATTCATCAACAGCATGACGCAGTCGTTAAAGCGAACCGGACAAATCAATCGAATTTGCTGAAATTGGCGGCATTAGCTGGCGGCGGCGCTTGTCGATTTGTCGAGCGCCGGGCTGACGCGGGCGAACCGCACCACGAAGCGGGTGCCCTTGTGGCCGGGGTCGCGCTCGACGCTGGCATCGAGCTTGGCTGCCATCGCGCTGACGATCCGCTGGCCCATGCCGGTGCCGCGCGGATCGGCCTTATCGGAAAAGCCGACCCCGTCGTCGCTGATCGCGAGCTGCAGATCGTCGCCTTGCGGCTTCAGCTCGACATGGATCGGGCCGGCGCCGTCGGGATAGGCGTATTTCACGGCGTTCATGACCAGCTCGTTGACGATGATGCCAATCGCTACCGCGCGGTCGGGATCGATCTCGATCGGGTCGGCCTTCAAGGTCAGCCGCGACATCTTGTTGCCTTCGGCCGATCGCCGGAGATCCTCGAGCAGCGCCTCGAGATACTGGTTGAGCATCACCGTCTTGAAGTCGTGCGAGGTGTAGAGGCGGCGGTGCACCTGTGCGACGGCCGCGACGCGCCCCATCGCGTTGGTGAGCGCGGCCTTCACATCCTGCTGGCTTGCGGAGTTGGCCTGCAGATGCAGCAACGAGGCGATGATCTGCAGCGAATTGCCGACGCGATGGTTGACCTCGCGGAGCAGAACCTCACGCTCCGCGGCGAGCGCGGCATAGCGGTCGCGCGAGGCGTGCACCTCGGCCTCGGCTTCGTCGCGCGCCTTCTGGAGCGCGGCCTGCCGGATCGCGCCGTTCACCGCGACCTGGAGCAGGGGAATGAATTCGCCCCTGACGTCCTTGACCAGATAGTCCGCCGCGCCGGCCTTCAGTGCGGTGACGGCGATCGCCGAATCCTGCGACGCGGTGACGAACACCACCGGCGGAGCGTCCGGTATCTTGAGGATCTGCTCCAGCGTCTCCAGCCCGTCGAGGCCAGGCATATACTGATCGAGCGCGACGACGTCGATGCCGCCCTGGGCGAGCCGATCGAGGCCTTCCTGGCCGCTTGCGGCGTGCACGACCTTGTAGCCTGCGCGCGTCAGCCCGCGTTCGACGAGGCGCGCCAGCGCCGCGTCGTCGTCGATGTAGAGCAGTGTCGGCGTTGCGCTGGTCATACGGCAGCCGGCGGCACCTGAATCACGGAAAAGAACAGGCCAAGCTGACGAATGGCGTTGGCGAAGCTTTCGTAGTTCACCGGCTTGGTGATGTAGACGTTGCAACCCAGCTCGTAGCAACGCTTGATCTCCTGGGAGTCGTCGGTCGTGGTCAGCACGACCACCGGCGTCGACTTGAGATATTTGTTCTCCTTGACCCGCCTCAGAATATCGATGCCGGTCATGTCGGGCAGATTGAGATCGAGCAGGATCAGCAGGGCCTGGCCCTTGCGCTCGACGGCGCTGCCATCCTTGCCGAACAGGTAGTTGACCGCCTCTGTACCGTTGGTGAACGGGATGATCTCATTGTTGACACCCGAGCGCCGGATATTCCGCTCAATCAGGCGGGCATGGCCCTCGTCGTCTTCGATCATGATGATGGTGACTGGATCACTCATGTCACTTTGTCCCGGTTCTTGCCTGACCAATTGATAGGCAGCGTGATCGTGAAGGTGCTGCCGTTGTGAAGTTCCGATGCTACCGACATGGTGCCGCCCAGTCTGCGCACAAGTGCGCGGACATGGGCAAGCCCGATGCCCTGACCGGGCTTGTCCTGGGTTCCGGCCCGACGGAACAAATCGAAGATGCGCTGGTGGTCCTTCGGATCGATGCCGCGGCCGTTGTCGGTGACCTCGAAGATCGCGAAGCCGAGCTTGGTGCGGCCCTCGATCGAAATCTCGCCGGGAACGCCGTTCCTGAGGTACTTGAGGGCGTTGTCGATCAGATTGGAGAAGATCTGCTCCAGCGCGAGGCGGTCGCTGACGATATTGGGCAGCGCGCCGACCTCGACGGTCGCGTTGGCCTCGACGGCCTGGTGAGCCATCGTCTTGACGATGCCGTCGATCAGCTCATACAGATCGATGCGTTCGGGCTTGAACTCGCGGCGGCCCTCGCGGGTGAGATTGAGGATCGCACTGATCAGGCGATCCATCTTGGCGATCGACGATTTGATGAAGCCGAGCGATTCATTGAAGTCGTCGGATAGCTGCTTGTCGGAGCCTTCGAGCTCTGGCTCGGCCACATCGGTCGCGTCTTCCGGCATCGCCGGCGCCAGCGAGGCGGCGCGATTGAGCGTGGCGATCCGCTTGAAGATGTCGCCGCGCAGTTCCTCGAGCTCGCTGGTGAAGCCCATGATGTTGACCAGCGGCGAGCGCAGATCGTGGCTGACGATATAGGCGAAGCGCTGGATTTCCTCGTTGGCCTCGCGCAGGTCGGAGGTGCGCTCGTCAACGATGGTTTCGAGATTGACGTTGCTGTCGCGCAACCTGGCCTCGGCCTCGTCGCGCGCCCGCGACGATCGCCGCAGCAGCACCACCGAGAGAGCGGCGAGCGCCAGCACCATGCAGGAGCCGGCGATCGTGACGGAGGAGGCCAGCACTTGGGTCTTGTCCGCCGTCGCGGTGCGCAGCACCAGCAGACGATCCTCCTCGGTGCGGATGTCGCGGGCGATCCGGACGATCGCCTCGACCGCATCGGTCGATGTGGTCTTGCGCAGGACGTCGATGCTGGTCGCCGTGTCGTTGTTCTTGACGCGCTCGATGCTGAGCGCGAACTCGGCCAGCCGTTGCTCGACGGCGGCCTTGAGCTTCGCGGCATTGGCGACCTGCGCCGGATTATCCACGGTCATCATCTGGAGATGGTTGAGCGCGGCCGGGACTCCTGCTGCCGCGGACTGGTACTCGGACAGGTATTGTGGTGCTGATGTCAGCAGATACGCCCTGGTCGCGCTTTCGGCGCGCCTGATGTCGAGCAGCAGGTTGGCAATCTGGCTGTCGGTCTCGACGGTGTGAATCACCCAGGCGTTGTCCTCGCGCGCCTTGTTGACCAGCAGGACGGACGCCACGCTGACCGCGACCAGCACGAAAAATCCCGCCGACAGCAGGAGGATCTGTAACGTCGACCGGCGTCGTGAAACGACCGTCACGACGATCTCGCTATGGGAGTGGGATTCAACGCGTCCCCGTGGAAAGCCAATAATCCTATAGTACGTCTGAGGAAGGGCTGGGTTCCACGGAGTTCCGAACTATTTTGCGGCGTCGGACGGCTGACCGGCGAGGTACTGCTCCAGCCAGTGAATGTGGTAGTCGCCCTCGATGATGTCGGGCTCGCGCACCAGCGCGCGGAACAGCGGCAGCGTCGTCTCGATCCCGTCGACCACCATCTCGTCCAGCGCCCGGCGCAGCCGCATCAGGCACTCGCCGCGGGTCTTGCCGTGCACGATTAGCTTGCCGACCAGCGAGTCGTAATAGGGCGGGATCACATAGCCCTGATAAACGGCGGAATCGATCCGCACGCCGAGGCCGCCGGGCGGATGGAATTGCGTGATGCGTCCGGGCGAGGGACGGAAGGTCTGCGGGTTCTCCGCATTGATGCGACACTCGATGGCGTGGCCGATGATCGCGATGTCGTCCTGCTTGGCCGGAAGGTCGCCGCCGGCGGCGATCCGGATCTGCTCCAGCACGAGATCGATATCGGTGATGCTTTCGGTGACGGGATGCTCGACCTGGATGCGCGTGTTCATTTCGATGAAATAGAACTCGCCGTCCTCGTAGAGGAATTCGATGGTGCCGACGCCGAGATATTTCATGTCCCGCATCGCCTTGGCGCAGGTCTCGCCGATCCTGGCGCGCGCCGCCGCCGCGAGCACGGGCGAGGGGCCTTCCTCCCAGACCTTCTGGTGACGGCGTTGCAGCGAGCAGTCGCGCTCGCCGAGATGGATGGCGCCGCCGCGGCCGTCGCCGAGAATCTGGATCTCGATGTGGCGCGGCTTCTGCAGGTATTTCTCCAGGTAGACCGAGGCGTCGCCGAACGCCGACTTGGCCTCGTTGGCCGCGGTCGAGAGCGCGAGCGCGAGGTCAGCCTCGGTATGGGCGACCTTCATGCCGCGGCCGCCGCCGCCGGCCGCCGCCTTGACCAGCACCGGGAATCCGATGTCTCTGCCGATCGCGAGCGCGTCGGCCTCCGAGGTCACCGCGCCGTCCGAGCCGGGCACCACGGGAATGCCGAGGCGCTTGGCGGTCTTCTTGGCTTCGATCTTGTCGCCCATCAGGCGGATGTGCTCGGCCTTCGGTCCGATGAAGCCCAGATTGTGGTCGGCGAGGATCTCGGCGAAGCGCGCGTTCTCAGACAGGAAGCCGTAGCCGGGATGCACGGCGTCGGCGCCGGTGATCTCGCAGGCCGCGAGCAGCGCCGGCACGTTGAGATAGGAATCCTTCGACGGCGGCGGGCCAATGCACACGCTCTCGTCGGCGAGCCGCACATGCATGGCGTCGGCGTCGGCGGTGGAATGCACCGCGACGGTCGAGATGCCGAGCTCCTTGCAGGCGCGCAGCACGCGAAGCGCGATCTCGCCGCGATTGGCTATGAGGATCTTGTCGAACATCGCAGCGCCTGGTGTTGACGGAAGCTATTCAATGATGACGAGCGGCTCGCCGAATTCGACCGGCTGGCCGTCCTCGACGAGAATCTGCGTCACGGTGCCCGCGCGCGGCGACGGGATCTGGTTCATCGTCTTCATCGCCTCGATGATCAGAAGCGTCTGGCCGGCGGAGACCTTGGTGCCGACTTCAATGAACGGCTTGGCGCCCGGCTCGGGCGCCCAATAGGCGGTGCCGACCATCGGCGACGGCACGACGCCCGGGTGCTTGGCGAGATCGGTCGCAGCCGCAGCCACCGGGACGGCAATGGCGGCCGGTGCGGCAACGCCCGCCACGGAGGCGGCGGGCACCGAGGCCGCGATGCTGATGTTGCGCGCGACGCGGACACGCAGGCCGGCACGCTCGATCTCGATCTCGGTCAGATTGGTTTCCGCAAGCAGCAGCGCGAGTTCGCGAATGAGGGCGCTGTCGTCGCTCTTGGAGTCGTTCTTTTTTGCGGTTGATTTGTCGTCTGGCTGGCGCGCCATGCTCTGTGATCCGAAATCTTTGTCTGGTGACGGGGAACGTCAGGATTGACGATTAAGTCTTTGGCTTGGCGTCGATCTTGACGCCGATCCTGGTGGCGAGGCCGATGATCGCAAGCCGGTAGCCGTCGATGCCGAAGCCGCAAAGTGACGCGAAGGCGGCTTTAGCAGTGAACGAGTGGTGTCGGAAGCTTTCGCGGGCGTGGATGTTGCTGACGTGAACTTCGACCGCGGGGATCTTGACCGCGATCAGCGCGTCATGCAGCGCGATCGAGGTATGAGAGTAGCCACCGGCGTTGATGATGATGCCGACCGCCTTCTTGGCGTGGGCCTCATGGATGAAGTCGATCAGTTCGCCCTCGCGGTTGGACTGCCGGCAGTCGGCGGTCAGCCCGAACTGGCGTGCGGTGTCCGCGCACAGCTTCTCGACATCGGCGAGGGTCGCACGGCCGTAGGTCTCCGGCTCGCGCGTCCCCAGCAGATTGAGGTTCGGGCCGTTCAGCACATAGATCGTTCCGGCAGCAGCCATTCCAGAGTTTCCTGCCAAGTTCCGGCCAAAGGTTCCGAGAGGGGGTCCGACAAGGGGTGGAGTGGGCCGGGTTATAGGTAACAACCGGCCGAAGGGGAAGTCTTTAGGTGAAATCGGAACGTCTTCAACAACTTCCTCCACCCTGTTAGGTGCCTGCCCTAACCTGCGGAAAATGCTGATTAACCAAATCTTGCGGAAGCTGCCTTCAGCGGGCGCTCCGGCCCGCCATCCACCGGCGCGTTGCGGGGTGCGGCCGAAAGCAAGACCCCGCCCCGAAGGGGCGGGGTCGAGATGAAGGCGAGGGCCCGTTTGGGCGCCCTCGCACCGAGGCCGGTTTAGCCCTCGATGATGTAGACGATCTCATGGGTCTCAGGCTGCACGATCACGTAGCGGCCCTTGACCAGGATGAACTGATAGCCGCGCCACTGCGGGTAGATCGTCACGACCCGCTCCGGCACCGGGTAGAAGTGAACGTCAGCCGGAACGCGGGTGCCGACCGACACGTTAAAGTTGACGTTGGTGGCTTCGGTCACGTGCTCCGACTTGATCGCGGTCGTGATCTGGCTGCGCTTCTCGGCCGGCGGAGCCGCGGTGGCCGACGTTGCCGCGTTACCGGTCGTGGTCTGCGTGCGGCTCGTGTCGTTGGTCTGCGCGCGGTTGGGGTCGGCCGGGCTCTTGGTCTGAGCGTTCTGGTTGGTCGTGGCACCGGCACCGCTCTTGTCGCGGCCCTCGGCGTTCATCTTGCCGCTCTTGTCACGCTCCTCGGCTTTCATGTTGCCGCTCTTGTCGCGACCTTCGGCCTTCATGTCCTTCGAGCCCTCCTTGGAGCCCTTGGTCGCTTCGTTCTCCGAGCTCATGCCCTTCGACTTTTGGGTACTGTCCTGCGCGCCCTTGGTGGCCGTGCCGGACTTGTCGGACTCCGCACCCTTGGTGCTCGACTCACCGGTCGTCGAATGCTCGGAACCCTTCATGCCGCTCTTGTCATGCTGCATGGTGCCCGATGACGCACCACCGGACGGTGCAGACTGCTGCGTGGTCGCACCACCACCGGCCCCAGTTTCCTTGTTGGCGCCGCCGGCGCCCTGTGCGTTCGCGAAACCGGTGCCGGCGATCAAAGCCGCCGCCGCGACCGAAATCAGAAAGCGGTTAGACATCGTAATTCCTCCTCGTTTTTCAGCATTGCCCGCGCCGACAACGGGAGAGCATGTGCGATGTTCCTGTTGATTTGCGGTTCCTTGCGGTTTGTTCTTGAGGTGAATGCGCGATGAACGCGCGAGATGAATGCGCGGCTGCTTCAACCGCAGGCCCAGTCGAACTCCGCGCCCGCATGATCGAGCTGGCCGTTGCCGCCGCCGAAATTGAAGCCGCCGAAATGCTCTTCGATCTCGAGATTAGGTCGCGCTATATTTTCGGCCTCGCGCGACTTGCGTCGTTGGTGACGGCCCTTGGTTGCGACCCGCGCGGAATCGGTTCGGTGGCGGCCACAAAAAATCCGGCTGCATCGCAGCCGGATCTTGTACGCGATGAGCGCTGTCGGAGCGGCGATCAGCAGGTCGCCTTGCCGCAGCGGGCGATGCCGATCTTTTCCTTGAGGTTGTCGACGCCGACGGCGCCGATCACGACCTGCTTGCCGATCACGTAGCTCGGCGTGCCGTTCATGCCCATGGATTCGGCGAGGCGGAAGTTCTCCTCGATGGTCGCCTTCACCTCGGGGCTCGCCATATCCTTCTCGAGTTTCGCCATGTCGAGACCGACCTCCTTGGCGACCGCCAGCGCGCGCGCCTTGTCGGCGGCGCCGCGGCCGCCGAGCAGCTTCTGGTGGAAATCGAGATACTTCTTGCCGGTCGGATCCTGCATGCGCACGGCGACCGCGACCTGCGCGGCCTCGACCGAGCCCTGGCTCAGCACCGGGAATTCCTTCAGCACGACCTTCAGCTTCGGATCCGCCTTCATCAAATCGAGCATGTCGGACATCGCGCGCTTGCAGTAGCCGCAATTGTAATCGAAGAACTCGACGAAGGTGACATCGCCGTCCTTGTTGCCGAGCATGACGCCGCGCGGCGAATTGAAGATGGTGTCGGCGTTCTTGGCGACGCTCTGCTCATGCTTCTCGGCTTCGGCGGCGGCCTGCCGCTTGCTCAGCTCGTTCATCGCCTCCTCGAGCACCTCCGGGTGCGCGATCAGATAGTTGCGCACGATGGTCTCGATGTCGCCGCGCTGGGTGTCGGTGAAGCTCTGCGCGGACGCCGGAAGCGGCGCGGCGCAAACGCCGAGCGCGAGCAGGGCAGGGGCAAGAAAACGAAGCGCTGGCATGACAAAATCCTTGTTCGCGGTGGCTCAAAAAAACGGCGGGGCCGTGAGCCGGTTTAGGTGATCGTTGTATGGAACTACGGTTTATTTCTAGTTGTTTTTCTGACCCGGCATGGGCTTGGCGCTCACAATGTCGTCAGCTTTGACCCAGCCGGGCGTGCCGATCGCGAACCGCGTCTTGGCGCGTGACGCAAGATCGCGGGCGGTCTTGGTGTCGCCGCGGAGATAGGCGGCCTGCGCCGAGGCGAGGTCGGCCTGGGCATAGTCGCCCTTGCGGCCATAGGCCATCGCGAGCTGGGTATAGCCGAGCGGCGCCTCTGGCTCGCGCGCCACCGCGGCACGCAGCATGTTGATCGCCTCGTCGGTGTAGGCCTTGTTGTCCGAGGCGACCAGCGCCTGGCCGAGCAGCATCTCGATCAACGGCGAATTGCTGGAGAGCTGCACTGCGCGGCGCAGCGGCGCGATGGCTTCGGCCGGCCGGCCGCCTTCGAGCAGCGCCTGGCCGCGCAATTCATGGAAATAGGGATTGTTGGGCTGCACCTGGATCAAGCCGTCGATCTGCGCGATCGCCGAGCGCAGATCGCCGTGCAGATAGGTCGTGATCGCGCGTGCATAGCGCGCCGGCAGGCTGGTGTTGGACAGCGGATAGCGGCGGTAGACCGTGTCCTGCCGCTCCATGAAGCCCGAGATCTTGGCGCGCATCATGTCGTGGCGCAGCTGCAGTGCCGGATCGTCCTTCTTGTCCCAATAGGGGCTGGAGCGCGCCAGTTCCTGCAACGCGGAGACGCGATCGACCGGCATCGGGTGCGACTGCAGATAGGGATCGGCCCCGCGCGAGGCGAACAGGCTCTCGTCGGTGAAGCGCTTGAACGTCTCGTACATGCCCTTGGCGGATTGTCCGGTCGCATTCAGGAACTTGACGCCGGCGCGGTCGGCGTTCTCCTCCTGCTGGCGTTGATAGGACAATAGCGTGCGCTGAATGACCGCTTGCGGCGCCGAGATCGCCGCGGCGCCGGCGCTGGAGAGACCATTGCCGCCGCCGCGGCCGCCCGCACCCGCGGCAAGCGCGCCGACGCCGAGCAGCATCGCGATGATCATCTGGGTCTGGGCTTGCGCCAGCTGCTCGCGCATCTTGGCGAGATGGCCGCCGGCGAGGTGGCCGGTCTCGTGCGCCAGCACGCCGATGATCTGGTTCGGCGTCTCCGATTGCAGCAGCGCGCCGTAATTGACGAAGATGCGCCGGCCGTCGGCGACGAAGGCGTTGAACGAGCCGTCGTTGATGATCACGATCTGGATGTTCTGCTTCTCCAGACCGGCGGCGCGCAGGATCGGCCTTGTGTATTCGCGCAACAGCTGCTCGGACTCGGTGTCGCGCAGCACCGGCGGGCCTTTTTGCTGGGCTCGCGCAGGGACCACGGGGCCGACCGCGAGCGCAACCGCGGTCATGAGCGCGGTCAGCTTGAAGGTCCTGGTGCGAAGCGCGAGGCGGAACAGCATGGGCGATCTATCGGCGATGACTGGCCGCGCCGGCACAAGTCCGTGTTCCGGGCCCGACCGGATCAGGCGCGTGGCGCAGTCTGTTGTTTTTGCAGTTCTTCTTCACGCGAACCGGGTATTCACTAGGCCTGAAAGCGTTATAAGGAGCCACCGAATGCGGCCAGTCTGGGGCGGCAGCCGGTAACGGGAACCCGAATTCGGCAGCGGCCGTGCAATAGCAGAAATCCATGCGTGAAGCGACACCGAGAGACCGTGTAGGCAGCCGGTTGACAGCATCCGGACGGAGCGATGTTCCGCCGTTCATGGTGATGGACGTGATGGCGGCGGCCGCGCGAATCGAGGCCGCCGGCGGCCATGTCATCCATATGGAGGTGGGGCAGCCCGCCGCAGGTGCGCCGAGGCCGGCGATCGCGGCCGCGCAGGCCGCGCTTGCGGACGGGCGGATCGACTACACCTCGGCGCTCGGCATTCCCTCGCTGCGCGCGCGCATCGCCCGGCACTACAGCGACACGTATGGTTGCGCGGTCGACGCGGAACGCATCATCGTTACGACCGGCTCGTCGGGCGGGTTCATCCTGGCGTTCCTTGCGATGTTCGAGCCGGGCGACCGGGTCGCCGTGACCGTGCCGGGTTATCCGCCGTACCGGCATATCCTGACCGCGCTGGGCTGCGAGCCGGTGCTGATCGAAACCTCCGGCGACACCCGCCATGCCCTGACCGGCGAGGCGTTGCTCGCCGCCCATCGCAAGGCGCCGCTGAAGGGCGTGCTGGTCGGCAGCCCCGCCAACCCGACCGGCACCATGATGTCGCGCGAGGCGCTGTCGACCCTGATGGCGGCCGCCGACAGCGCCGGCATCCGCTTCATCTCCGACGAGATCTATCACGGGCTCGACTATGCGTTTCCTGCGGTGACGGCCGCAGAGCTGTCGCCGAACGCGCTCGTGATCAACTCGTTCTCGAAGTACTTCTGCATGACCGGCTGGCGTGTCGGCTGGATGGTGGTGCCCGACGTGCTGGTGCGGCCGATCGAGCGGCTGCAGCAGAACCTGTCGATCTCGGTGCCGACCCTGTCGCAGATCGCGGCCGAAGCGGCGTTCGAAGGCCGCGAGGAGATGGAGGCGATCAAGCGCGGCTATCAGGAGAACCGCCGCATCCTGATCGAAGGGCTGCCGAAGGCCGGCCTGACCAAATTCCTCCCCGCTGACGGCGCGTTCTACCTCTATGCCGACGTCTCCGACTTCACCTCCGACAGCTTCGCCTTCGCCAGCGAGATGCTCGAGAAGGCGCATGTCGCAGCGACCCCCGGCGTCGATTTCGATCCGATCCACGGCCGCGCCTTCATCCGTTTTTCCTATGCACGCTCGGCCGCGGAGATGCAGGAAGCAGTTGCACGGATCGCGCATTGGCTTAAATAGCCCGCGAACTCCAGGAGCCTTCAAACTCCAAGAGCCATCAAGAGCCTTCCGGCGTTCGCTTTGCCTTTCGGATCGGTTTCGCAGCGCAGTGCCGTGGTTTCGCCGGCACTGTGGCGGGCGGATCATCGCGGATAAGCGGCAGGGCCCACACAGTTCCATTTGACTTGAACCGCCAAGTTGATCTTGGCTGTTTCCGCCATTTCTGAGGGGGAGTGACACATGGCAACGGCAACCGTTGTCACGGCTGCGCCGGCGAGCGCCGGCAGCAAGCCGTGGTATAAAGTTCTCTATGTCCAGGTCCTGATCGCGATCGTGCTCGGCGCATTGGTCGGCTGGTTGTGGCCGGGCCTTGCCAACCAACGAGTGGATCAAGGCGCTCGGTGACGGCTTCATCAAGTTGATCAAGATGGTGATCGCGCCGATCATCTTCTGCACCGTGGTATCGGGCATCGCCCATATACAAGATGCCAAGAAGGTCGGCCGCATCGGTGTCAAGGCGCTGGTGTATTTCGAGGTCGTCTCGACCTTCGCGCTGGTGATCGGATTGCTCGTCGGCAATCTGGTCAGGCCCGGTGCCGGCTTCGGCAATGCGGCGGCGAACGCGCAGGCGGTTGCCGGCTATGCCAAGCAGGCGGAGGCGCAGAAGAGCGTCGACTTCGTGCTGCACATCATTCCGGACACCGTGGTCGGCGCATTCGCGCAGGGCGAGATCCTGCAGGTGCTGCTGTTCTCGGTGCTGTTCGGCTTCGCGATCATGGGCCTTGGCGAGCGCGGCCACACCATCCGCTCGTTCATCGACGACGCCGCGCATGCGGTGTTCGGCGTGATCTCGATCGTGATGCGGGCGGCGCCGATCGGCGCATTCGGCGCGATGGCCTTCACCATCGGCAAGTTCGGCACCGGCGCGATCCTCAACCTGATGGGGCTGATCGCGACGTTCTATCTGACCGCCGCGTTGTTCGTGTTCGTGGTGCTCGGCATCATCGCGCGGATCGCCGGGTTCTCGATCTTCAAGTTCCTGGCCTACATCAAGGACGAGCTCCTGATCGTGCTCGGCACCTCGTCCTCCGAGAGCGCGCTGCCATCATTGATGGAGAAGCTCGAACGTCTCGGCTGCTCGAAATCGGTGGTCGGCCTCGTGGTGCCCACGGGCTATTCGTTCAACCTCGACGGCACCAACATCTACATGACGCTGGCGACCCTGTTCATCGCACAGGCGCTGGGCTTCGATCTCACCTTCAGCCAGCAGATCACCATCCTGATCGTGGCGATGCTGACCTCGAAGGGTGCCTCCGGCATCACCGGTGCCGGCTTCATCACGCTGGCGGCGACGCTTGCGGTGGTCGATCCGCGGCTGGTGCCGGGCATGGCGATCGTGCTCGGCATCGACAAGTTCATGAGCGAGTGCCGCGCGCTGACCAATCTGTGCGGCAACGGCGTGGCTTGCGTGATCGTCGCCTGGTGGGAGGGCGAGCTCGACCGCGACAAGCTCAATGCCAATCTCGCCAAACAGGTCGACCCAACCGACATGGAGACCGCGTTGACGACGGACTAGTTCTCCTTAGTTAGAACCGGTCCAGCCGATACGGCGAGGTGTCCACCGCGGATGCCTCGCCGTTCATCGTTTCGGCCAGCACCCGCGCGGTCGCGGGGCCGAGCGTGAAGCCCTGATGGCCGTGGCCGAAATTCACCCACAGCCCGCGATGCCGCGGCACCGGCCCGAGCACCGGCAGCATGTCGGTTGTGCAGGGGCGGGTGCCGAACCACGGTTCGGGCTCGACGCGGCTGCCGATCTCGATCAGCTCGCGCGCGGCCGCTTCGGCGTAGCCGAGCTGGATCGGCGTCGCCGGTGCGTCGGGACTGGTCAGCTCCGCGCCGGTGGTGATGCGGATGCCCTTGGCCATCGGCGCCATCGCATAGCCGTTCGCGGTGTCGACCAGCGGCAGGTCGAGCGAGCGGCCGCCCTGGTAGTGCATGTGGTAGCCGCGCTTGCGCACCAGCGGGATCCGGTAGCCGAACTTGCGGAGCAATTGCGGTGACCACGGGCCGAGCGTGACCACGACATGGGCGGCATCGATCCGGCCGCCACTGGTGTCGACCGACCAGCCGGACGTCGTCTCCGTCAGCGTCTGCGCATCGCCGCGCAACAGCGTGCCGCCGAGACGCTCGAACAGTCCGGCATAGGCGGAAACAAGCCCGCCGGGGTCCGACACGGTCCAGGGCCCAAGCCAGTGAATGGCGCCGGGCAGGTCGTCGCGCAGCAACGGCTCCGCCTTGGCGAGCTCGCGGCCATCAAGCACGCGAAACGTCACGCCGAAGTCGCGCTGGTTCTCCTCGGCGATCGCAATGGCCTGTTCGAGCGCGGCCGGGTCGCGATGTAGCAGGCGATAGCCGGCGCGGCGGATCAGATTGTCGGCATGGGCATCGCGGATCAGCGTGTCGTGCTCCGCGGTGGCGTAGGCGATCAGGCGCGCCCAGGCGATGGTGGCTTCACGGTGCCGCTCGGGCGTCGAGTTCCACCAATAGCGCAGCAGCGGACCGGCGTGCTGCGGCAGCGAAGCCAGGCGGTAGCGCACGTCGTTGGTGCGCCCCATCGCGATCCGGGCGAGGACGGCAGGATCGCGCGGCATCGGGTAGGGCCGCACCGCCTCGCTCTGGATGATGCCGGCATTGCCGTAGCTGGTTTCGCGGCCCGGATCCTTGCGGTCGACGAGCGTCACCGACCAGCCGCGGCGCTGCAGATGCAGCGCCGTGCTGACGCCCACCATGCCGCCGCCAAGAACGATAGCGCTTTGCATTGGGATCCGTCTCCGTCAGGCTTCGTTACGCCGGCGTCTGACGAACGGATTGCCTGTTCAATAAAAACGCCCGGCGTGAGCCGGGCGTTCTGACTTGCAGGTGGTGCTAGTTGCCGCCGCCGAAGCGGCGCGACCACCAGCCCTTGCGGGCCGGAGCCTCGGCCGCAGCGGCCGGTGCCGGCTCCGGAGCAGCCGCGGCCGGCTCAGGGGCAGCTTCCTCCGGCGGGCTTTGAACCAGCGCCGCTGATGCCTCGGGCTGAGGGGGCGATGCGAAGTTGACCTTTTCGCGCACCGTCGAGCGGCGACGCTGCGCGCGGTCACCTTCGGCAGTGTCCTCGGCGGCAGACGCCGCGGGGGTTTCGGGCTCGGGTGCCGCGACCGGCTCGACAGGCGCGACCTCGGTCGGCTGCCACTCCGGCGGCTCGGCGACCAGTTCGGGCTGCGCCAGCGAGGGAGCCGGCTCCATATCATGGCTATCGAAATCGGCGACTGCGTCGGAGGCCTCCGACGTCGCCGCCGGGCTCAACTCATCGGAGATCGATCCGGCGAGACCGTCATCCGGTCCGCCACTGCCGCGCCGGCGCCGGCCGCCACGGCGTCCGCGGCGCCGCGGACGGCGATCGCCATTGCCGGCCTGGTCGTCGCGGGCAGCGCTCTGCTGCTCGTCGCCTTCGTCCTCATCACCTTCGGCATCGGCGGCGGCAACCGCCTCGGTGCCTTCGGGCAGGACATGCATGAGATCGCCGTCCTCGCGCAGCTGCTGGGCGCCTTCACGCGCCTCGCTGCCGCCACCGCGGCCGCGGCGCCGGCGGCGCCGCTTGCGGCGCTGGCCGTCGCCTTCTCCATCAGCGGCGCTTGCTTCATCACCGGCCGCCCGCTCGTCGGCGAGACCCTCGGTCTCGTCGGTCTCGATCTCGGCCTCGTATTCGAACAGTTCTTCCTCGTCATCGGCCTCTTCGGCCTGGGCCGGCGCGGCGGCAGCCTGCGCAGCGAGCAGCGCCTTGGCGGCTTCGAGCGTATGCACCTGCTCGCCGCGGTCGATGATGTAGGACTGCTGGCCGTGCACCGTGGCATCCGCGACGATCGACAGCGAAACCCGGAAGGAGTCTTCGAGGTCGCGCAGATGGCCGCGCTTGTGGTTGAGCACGTAGAGCGCGACGTCGGTGCGGGTGCGGACCACCAGGTTGTGGGTCGCGCCCTTCATCAGGATCTCCTCGATGCCGCGCAAGAGCTGCAGCGCCACCGACGAGACCGAGCGGACGTGACCGCTTCCGCCGCATTGCGGGCAGGGCTCCGTCGAGCTTTCGAGCACGCTGGCGCGGATGCGCTGGCGCGACATTTCCAAGAGGCCGAAATGCGAGATGCGGCCGACCTGGATCCGCGCACGGTCCTGGCGCAGGCAGTCGGACAGCTTGCGCTCGACCGCGCGGTTGTTGCGCTTCTCGTCCATGTCGATGAAGTCGATGACGATCAGGCCGGCGAGGTCACGCAGGCGCAATTGGCGCGCGACTTCTTCCGCCGCTTCCAGATTGGTCTTGAGCGCGGTGTCCTCGATATGGTGCTCGCGCGTGGCGCGGCCGGAGTTGACGTCGATCGAGACCAGCGCCTCGGTCTGGTTGATCACGATGTAGCCGCCGGAGCGCAATTGCACGGTCGGCGAGAACATTGCGTCGAGCTGGCTTTCGACGCCCATGCGCGAGAACAGCGGCTGACCGTCGCGATACTGCTTCACCGCGCGCACATTGGCCGGCATCAGCATCTTCATGAAGTCGCGCGCTTCACGGTAGCCGGCTTCGCCGGCCACCTGGATCTCGTCGATCTCCTTGTTGTAGAGGTCGCGGAGCGAGCGCTTGATCAGCGAACCTTCCTCGTAGACCAGCGTCGGCGCCTGCGACTTCAGCGTCAGGTCGCGCACCGTTTCCCACATCCGGATCAGATATTCGAAGTCGCGCTTGATCTCCGGCTTGCTGCGGGAGGCGCCGGCGGTGCGCAGGATGATCCCCATGCCCTCGGGCACGTCGAGATCCTGCACCACTTCCTTCAGCCGCGAACGGTCCTGGGCGGAGGTGATCTTGCGGCTGATGCCGCCGCCGCGCGCGGTGTTGGGCATCAGCACGGCGTAGCGGCCGGCGAGCGACAGATAGGTGGTCAGCGCGGCGCCCTTGTTGCCGCGCTCTTCCTTGACGACCTGCACCAGCATCACCTGCCGGCGCTTGATCACTTCCTGGATCTTGTACTGGCGGCGCGGGCGGAACGGGCGCTCCGGAACCTCCTCGAGCACGTCGTCGCCGCCGACCGACTCGACGACGTCCTCTTCCTCGCCTTCCTCGCCCTCATCCTCTTCGTCATCTTCGCCGGCCTCGTCGCCAGGCCCGGTCTCGGGCGCGACCACCTCGGCGAGCGCGCCATATTCGGCGACCGCGTGTTCATCCGCGGCGGCGTGAAGCTCGTCGGAAGCCACGCGCGGCGCGTCGTCGGCATGCGCGGCGTTTTCCTCGATCTGCTCCTCATGGGCGCGCTCGGGCTCGTGATTGACCTCGATCGTCTCGACGGTCTCGGGCGCGGCCGACGCGGCGGAGGCTTCGACCACCGCAACGACGGGGTCGGAGGGGGCGTCGGCAACCGCCGCCTCGCTCACCTCGGGGGCGTGGTCGTGATCATGGGCATGATCGTGGTCGTGATGGTCGTCGTGACCATGATCGTGGTCGCCATGATCGTCGTGGTCATGATCATCGTGATGCTCATGGTCCTCGTGATGCGCATGATCATGCGCCTCATGCTCGTGGCCTTCGTGGGCGACCACGCCGTGATCCTGGTGCCCGGCATCATGTTCATGATGCTCGGCATCGACGGGATGTTCGTGGGCCTCGATGGTGGGCAGCGCCTGGGTGTCGTTCGCGCCCTCGATCACCTCGCTCTGGACGCGCTCGCCATGGCCGCGGCGACGGGCATTGCGATGGCGCGACCGGCGGCGATGGCCGCGGTTCTCGTGCTCTTCCTCGGCCTCGCGATGGGCGCGCTCGTCGGCCTCGATCAGCGCCTGACGGTCGGCGACCGGGATCTGGTAATAGTCGGGATGGATTTCGCTGAAGGCCAGGAAGCCATGCCGGTTGCCGCCATACTCGATGAAGGCGGCCTGCAGCGACGGCTCTACGCGCGTAACCTTGGCGAGATAAATGTTGCCGCGCAGCTGTTTGCGCTGGGCGGTCTCGAAATCAAACTCTTCGACGCGATTGCCACGGACCACGACGACCCGGGTCTCTTCCGGGTGGGTGGCATCGATCAACATCTTGTTGGGCATTTTGGAGCTCTTGACGGCGGCGGGCGCGGATCATGGCGCGCGCAAACTGCGCCGCCCGGTGACGCGACGGTCCACCTGATTCGGGGGTGAGGGGAAGGCCGAAACGCATCTCGCGGCGCAGCGCCGGACGGGAACTCACCGGGATGATGCGACGGGCGAAGTTTTCACCTCGCGTCAGCGCGATCATTCGGGGGATCCTGGTCGGCAATGCAGTCTGGCGCATTAAGCGTCGGCCCGTCTAAACATGTTGGCGGCGAAAAATACCGCCGTATCTTTTGCTGAAAGCCCCGTCTGGCGCCGAAGCGCCTGCCGGCCATCGCATATCGAGGCCCCAAGGGACCGGATAATCGGTTATGCCTTGTCTCAAACCGTCCCTCTGGCGAGGGAGTGTGCCTGGGACCGGACGCCGCTCGGGCTTGAATCCGCCACTCCGTGTCAGCCGCGCGCGGCGCTGGCTGGGGAGGGACCGGAAAAACACGGCGGGATCTTCGATCAGGAAGGTTCCACCGCTGCACCGGGAGGCTGAACGCGACACAACCGGGAGTACTAGCCGTCAGCACCTCGTACATACGTGGATTGACCGCCGCGTGCAAGGGAAGCGTCACGCCGCCGCAACACTCGGTTCTTTTCGCCGGAGCGTCATTAGGGGGCGATTAACCGTGTGGTTCTAATGCGGTAAGAAGCAGCTGGGAGGCTACGAATCGGGTGGCGAACCGCGCAAAACACCTTGTTTTTCTGGGATGCGGGCTATTTTGCGCCGCAACATCGGTGTTTGCCATTGCCGGCGCCCCGAGCGCCGCTGAGGGCCCGCAGAACAGCCCGCCTGCGCCGGCCGCGAGCTCCCCGAATTTCCCGGTCGCATCCGGCGCCAGGCTCGCCGGCGACGCCAAGCAGACCCGATTCATCCTCGACCTCGACCGCAAGATCGAATTTCGCGCCTTCCCGCTGGCTGACCCCTACCGCGTCGTGGTCGATATCCCGCAGGTCGATTTTCAGCTCGCGGCCGGCACCGGCTCGGCGGGGCGGGGCCTGGTGAAGGCGTTCCGCTATGGCCTCGTGATGCCCGGCGGCTCGCGGATCGTGTTCGACCTGACCGGACCGGTGAAGATCGCGAATTCCTACGTGCTCGACGCCGCCAACGGCCAGCCGCCGCGGCTTGTGCTGGACTTCGAGGAGGTCGACCGCACCAGCTTCGTGCAGTCGCTGGCGCCCGCGAGCCGGCCCGAATCGAAACCGGCGACTTCCGAATCCACCACCCGCCACCATTCCGGCCGTCACCTCGGCGGCGCTGCCGCCGGTCGCGGTCACCGACGCGCGCCCGCTGATCGTGATCGATCCCGGTCACGGCGGCATCGACAACGGCACGCAATCCGGCGACCAGACCGAGAAGAACCTGGTGCTCGGCTTTGGCCTTGCCCTGCGCGACCGGATCGAGAAGTCGGGCAAGTATCGGGTGGTCATGACGCGGTCCGACGACACCTTCATCCCGCTCAACGATCGGGTGAAGATCGCGCGCTCCCAGTCCGCGGCGCTGTTCGTCTCGATCCACGCCGACGCCCTGCCGCGCCGCGAGGGCGATGCCCAGGGCGCCACGATCTACACGGTGTCGGACAAGGCCTCCGACGCCGAGGCCGAACGGCTGGCGGAGGCGGAAAACAAGGCCGACGCCATCGGCGGGGTGAACCTGACCGACGAACCGACCGAGGTCGCCGACATCCTGATCGACCTCGCGCAGCGTGAAACCAAGACGTTTTCCAATCGCTTCGCCCGTCTTCTGATGGACGAGATGAAGACCACGGTGCGGATGCACAAGCATCCGCTCAAATCGGCCGGCTTCCGGGTGCTGAAGGCGCCCGACGTGCCGTCCGTGCTGGTCGAGATCGGCTACGTCTCCAACAAGGGGGACCTCGAGCACCTGGTCTCGGAGAGCTGGCGGAACAAGGCGGTCGGCTCGATGGTGCAGGCGATCGACACGTTCTTCGCCAAACGGCTGGCAACTGCCGGGTCGGCAAAGTGAAATCGGCTCGCTGAAAAGCCGGGGCCGTTGCGCCGAAGCCCTAGTTTGGCCACAGCCGCGACGGTATAGACAATGGACCGCAGGTCCGCAGAATCGACCATATTGTCCGGCGGCTCTTGTATACTCGCGTGCGCAAGGTGGCTCGCTGGGCCAAAGCTTCGTTGTGTGAGGCTTTCGCACTTTTGGACAGGCGCTTCTGACGACTGAGCGCCGGAGGGTAGGAACGGAACGTCGATAATGCGCCTGCTCGTGCGGTTTATGGGTTTCTTGTTCGCCGCCGGAACCGTCGTGTTCCTGGTCGGTGTCGCCGCCGTCGCTGGCGCCATCTGGCATTTCTCCAAGGATCTGCCCGACTACTCGCAGCTGCAGGACTATGAGCCGCCGGTGATGACCCGCGTGCATGCCGCCGACGGCGCGCTGCTTGGCGAATACTCCAAGGAGCGCCGGCTCTATCTGCCGATCCAGGCGGTGCCGAAGCTCGTGATCAACGCCTTCCTCGCCGCCGAAGACAAGAACTTCTACGAGCACGGCGGCATCGACTATCAGGGCATGGCGCGCGCTGCGATCCTTTATGCGCAGAACTACGGCTCGAACCGTCGCCCGCAGGGCGCCTCGACCATCACCCAGCAGGTCGCGAAGAACTTCCTGCTCACTAACGAGGTCTCGTTCAGCCGCAAGATCAAGGAAGCCTTGCTGGCGATGCGCATCGAGCGCGCCTATTCCAAGGACCGCATCCTCGAGCTCTATCTGAACGAAATCTATCTCGGCCTCGGTGCCTACGGCATCGCGGCGGCGTCGCTGGTCTATTTCGACAAGTCGGTCAACGAGCTGACGATTGCGGAGGCGTCCTATCTCGCCGCGCTGCCGAAAGCGCCGGCGGCGCTGCATCCGGTGCGCAACCGCGACCGCGCGATCGAGCGCCGCAATTATGTGATCGATCGTCTGCTGGAGAACGGCTGGATCAAGCAGGCCGACGCCGACAAGGCGCGCAAGGACCCGCTCAACGTCACCAGCCGCTCGAACGGCGCGCATATCTTCGCCGGCGAATATTTCGCCGAGGAGGTCCGCCGCGACATCTTCGAGCGCTACGGCGAAAAGAAGCTCTACGAGGGTGGTCTGTCGGTGCGCACCACGCTCGATCCCAAGATCCAGGTGATGGCGCGCAAGACCATGGTCGCGGGGCTCGTCAATTACGACGAGGCGCAGGGTTGGCGCGGGGCGCTGCACAAGCTCGACATTTCCGGTGACTGGGGCGTCAAGCTTGCCGACGTGAAGTCGCTCTCCGACATCTCGCCGTGGCGGATGGCTGTCGTGCTCGAGACCAGCGATCAGTCGGCGCGGATCGGCTTCCAGCCGGGCCGCGAACTCGGCGGCGCGGTCAGCAAGGAGCGGCAGACCGGCATCATCACGATGGACGGCGTACGTTGGGCCAAGACCAAGGGCAAGGCGCCGAGCGCCGTTTCGCAGGTGCTGCAGCCGGGCGACGTGATCTACGCCGATCCGCTGGTGACCAAGGACGGCAACGCGGTCGAAGGCCAGTATCGCCTGCGGCAATTGCCTGAAGTGTCCGGCGCCATGGTGGCGATGGATCCGTGGACCGGCCGCGTGCTCGCGATGGTCGGCGGCTTCTCGTTCGACCAGAGCCAGTTCAACCGCGCGACGCAAGCCTACCGGCAGCCGGGTTCGTCGTTCAAGCCGATCGTGTACTCGTCGGCGCTGGACAATGGCTATACGCCGTCGACCACCGTGATCGACGCGCCGATCGAGATCGATCAGGGGCAGGGCGCCGGCGTGTGGCGTCCGGAAAACTATTCGACCGGCAAATATTACGGCCCGACCACGCTGCGCAACGCGTTGCAGCGCTCGCTCAACACCGTGACGGTGCGGCTCGCGCAGGACATCGGCATGCCGCTGGTCGGCGAATACGCCAAGCGCTTTGGCGTCTATGACGAATTGCCGAACTATCTGTCGTATGCGCTGGGTGCCGGCGAGACGACCGTGATGCGCATGGTCACGGCCTATTCGATGTTCGCCAATGGCGGCCGCCGGGTGAAGCCGACGCTGATCGATCGCATCCAGGATCGCTACGGGCATACCATTTTCAAGCACGACACCCGCGAATGCCGCGGCTGCGACGCGCCCGGGGGCTGGAAGAGCCAGCCGGAGCCGCAGCTGGTCGACCGCCGCGAGCAGGTGCTCGACCCGATGACCGCCTACCAGATCACCGAGATGATGGAAGGTGTGGTCCAGCGCGGCACCGCGACCGTCGTGAAGGAGGTCGGCAAGCCGATCGCCGGCAAGACCGGCACCACCAACGACGAGAAGGACGTCTGGTTCGTCGGCTTCTCGCCGGATCTCGCAGTCGGCGTTTACATGGGCTACGACAAGCCGCGCAATCTCGGCCGCGCCGCCACCGGCGGCCACGTCGCAGCGCCGATCGCCCGCGACTTCCTCAAGCTTGCGCTCGCCGACAAGCCGCCGACGCCGTTCAAGGTTCCGGCCGGCATCAAGCTGATCCGCGTCGACGCCAAGACCGGCATGCGCGCCGGTCCCGGCGACGGCGGCAACACCATCCTCGAAGCCTTCAAGCCGGGCACCGCGCCGCCGGAGAACTATTCGGTCATCGGCGTCGCCGATGCCGATGGGCGCGGCCCTGCGCCTGGCCCGCAGCCGTCGCAGAATGGGGCGCAGCCGGATGGCGGCTTCTTCATGCGTCCGGGAACCGGGGGGCTTTACTAGCGGCCTGTCCGGCCAAATCGCCGGGATAGTGCGGCCAAGTCGATTGCGCTTTGCCGCGCCGGTCGCTACATCCCCCGGAACCTTTTTAGCCAACACCTGAAAGACCATGCGCGCGGAAATCGAACGCCTTGTTGAAGAGATCAAGCAGTCAGTCGGGCTGCTGAGGAGGCATCTTTGACGTCGAACAATCGACGGCACGCCTCGCTGAGCTGAACAAGCTCGCAGAAGACCCCAATCTCTGGAACGATCCCCAGAAGGCCCAGCGGCTGATGCAGGAGCGTACCTCACTGGAGGACGCGCTCTCAGGCATCGGCAAGGTCGAGCGCGAGCTCGAGGACAATATCGGCATGATCGAGCTCGGCGAGGCCGAGAACGATGAGGGCGTGGTCGCCGAGGCCGAGAAGGCGCTCAAGGATCTCAAGAAGGAGGTCGCCCGGCGCGAGCTGGAGGCGCTGCTGTCGGGCGAGGCCGACAAGTTCGATTCCTATCTCGAAGTCCATGCCGGCGCCGGCGGCACCGAGAGCCAGGACTGGGCGCAGATGCTGCTGCGCATGTACACGCGCTGGGCGGAGAAGCACGGCTTCAAGATCGAGTTCCTCGAAGAATCCCAGGGTGAAGAGGCCGGCATCAAGTCCGCCACCATCCAGATCAGCGGCCACAACGCCTATGGCTGGCTGAAGACCGAGGCCGGCGTGCATCGCCTGGTGCGCATCTCGCCGTTCGATTCCAACGCGCGGCGGCACACCTCGTTCTCGTCGGTGCAGATCTTCCCGGTGATCGACGACTCCATCAAGATCGAGATCAAGGAGTCCGATGTCCGCACCGACACCATGCGGTCGGGCGGCGCCGGCGGTCAGCACGTCAACAAGACCGAGTCGGCGGTGCGCCTGACGCACATCCCGACCGGCATCGCGGTGGTCTGCCAGGCCGGCCGCTCCCAGCACAAGAACCGGGCGCAGGCCTGGGACATGCTGCGCGCGCGGCTCTACGAGATCGAGCTGAAGAAGCGCGAGGAGCAGGCTGCCGCCGATCAGGCCGCCAAGACCGACATCGGCTGGGGTCACCAGATCCGCTCCTATGTGTTGCAGCCCTATCAGATGGTGAAGGACCTGCGCACCGGTGTGCAGACCTCCGACACGTCGGGGGTGCTCGATGGCGACCTCGATGAATTCATGGCGGCGACCTTGGCGCAGCGTGCCTTCGGCACCGGGCCCGGTTCCGTTGAGGATGTGGATTAGCCCATGCCGCGCGTCGCTTTCATCGGATTGGGACGCATGGGCCACGGCATGGCCGGCCGTTACCTCGATGCCGGCTTCACGGTCGCCGTGTGGAACCGCAGCAAGGCCAAGGCCGCGGACCTGATCGCTCGCGGCGCGCTGTGGGCGACCTCGCCGGAGGATGCCGCAATCGACGCCGATGCTGTCGTGACCATGGTCGCCGACGACGAAGCCTCGCGCGCGGTCTGGCTGACCAGGGACGGCGCCGCCGCCAACATGAAGGCCGGCACGCTCGCGATCGAATGCTCCACGGTCTCGTACCAGCACACGGTCGAGATGGCGCGCGAACTGCAGAGCCGTGGCTTGGTCTACATCGATTGCCCGGTCACCGGCCTGCCGGAGGCGGCGGCGGCCGGCAAGCTGACGCTGCTGGTGGGCGCTGATCCCGCCGATCTCGATCGGGCGCGGCCGTTCCTAGCGCCGATCGGCAGCACGATCCGCCATTTCGGCGCGGTTGGCACCGGCACTGTGTTCAAGTTGATCAACAACCTGATCGGCGCGGTGCAGATCGCAAGCCTCGCCGAGGGCGTGGCGATCGCCGAGCAGGCGGGCCTCGACATGCAATTGGTGGCCGAGGCGCTGGCGACCGGCGCGGTGGCGAGCCCGCAGGTGATCCGCCACTCCAAGCGGATGATCGACCGCAACTTCTCCGGCGCATCGTTCACCGCGGCGCTGCGCCACAAGGATGCCGACTACGCCGTGCGGCTCGCCGAGACCTTGCTGCCCGGCGTGCCCGTGAGCCGCGCCGCGCTCGCCGCCTACGACAAGGCGAAGGCCCATGCGCCCGACGCCGACGAGGGCCAGATGATCGAGATCGTGTCGCGGCCGAAATAGGCGGGCCGCCATTGTCGGAAATCGGGTGGGAATATTCGCGGCGCTGCCCTAGTCACCTGTCCGACTGCAGGTGAGTGCCCGACATGCCTTCCGCCGACAACTGGATCGATCGCCGCGACTGGGGGCTGCTTGTCCTGCTGTCGGTACTCTGGGGCGGCTCGTTCTTCTTCAACGGCGTGATCCTGCGCGAATTGCCGCCGCTGACCCTGGTGCTGTTGCGCGTCGTGCTCGGCACGATCATCCTGCTGCCGCTGCTGCGGGCCGCCGGAATCGAATTCCCGCGCAGCCTGTCCGGCTGGGCGCCGTTCGTTGCGATGGGGCTGTTCAACAATGTGCTGCCGTTCGCGCTGATCGTGTTCGGGCAGACCTATATTCCGAGCGGGCTGGCCTCGATCCTCAACGCGACGACGCCGCTGTTCGCGGTGGTCGTGATGGCGGCGGCCGGCGAGGAACGGTTGCAAGCGCGCCGCGTGGCGGGCGTTCTGGTCGGGCTGATCGGGGTTGCGATCCTGCATGGCGATGCGCTCGGCTTCGAGAGCCGGCAGGGCATCGGCATCCTGCTGTGCCTCGCGGGCGCCTTCAGCTACGGCATCGCGGCGCTGGTCGGACGGCGGCTGCCGCAGCGCGTGCCGCCCTTGGGCACCGCGACGTTCCAGATGATGGCCTCGGCGGTGCTGATGGCGCCCATCGCCGCCGTCGTCGATCGGCCGTGGCTGTTGCCGATGCCGCATCCCGCGACATGGCTCGCCGTGCTCGGGCTCGCGGCGCTGTCGACGGCGCTGGCCTATATCGTGTTCTTTCAGATCCTGCAGCGCTCCGGAGCGACCAATGTGATGCTGGTGACGCTGCTGATTCCGGTCACCGCGATGCTGCTCGGCTATCTCGTGCTCGGCGAGCCGATCGCACTGCGCGAGGTGATCGGCGCGCTGGTGATCGCGAGCGCGCTGCTCTTGATCGACGGCCGCGTGCTGGTTTGGTTCAGCCGCGCGCCTGCTTCCACGCCGCATACCATCCGCTGAAGCGGCCGCTGTCGCGCTCGCCGCCGTGCCAGGCGGCGTAGGCGGTGCCGTCGTCGGCGACCAACACCACGGCATCGAGCCCCTTGGAGCGGCGCAGCGTGTTCATCGCCTGCGCCGGCGTCTGCGCGATCGGACCTGCGACGTTGAACGAGGTGTTGACCGACATCTCGACGCCGATATGACGGCCGAGCGCCTTCAGATAGGCATAGGTGAGGGGATCGTCGGCCTCGCGCACGATCTGGACGCGGCCGGTGCCGTCGGCATGCACCACCGCCGGAATCTTCGCGCGCGCCTCGGGCTTCGAATGCGCCGTGAGCACCATGTAGTTATAGGCGTTGTAGTCAGCGTCGGAGGCGCCGTCTTCCAGCTCGAAATAATCGCGCGCAGCTTGCAGCGTCGCCATCGGCGCCAGCGGCCGGATCGCCTCGCGATACTTGACGCGCTCGTTGAGCCGCTCGCGCACCTCGGGATCGCAGGGATTGGCGAGGATCGAGCGATGGCCGAGCGCGCGCGGGCCGGTTTCGGCGGCGCCCTGATAGATCGCGATCACGCCGCCTTGCGCGACCATGGATGCCATCAGGTCGGCAACCGCATCGCGCCCTTCTGACGTCGCCACATTGCCGATCTCGGTCGAGGCGATGTCGTCGGCTTGCAGCGCCGCGGTGATGCCGGCGTTCGAGGGCGGCAGGCCGCAATAGAATGCGTGCGACAGCGGCGCGCCGCGCGGCGCGCCCGCCATATGCGCGAACAGCCAGGCGGCGCCGATCGGCACGCCGGGATCGCCGGGCACCGGCGGCACCCACATATGCAGTCGCGTCTTGCGCTGCTGCGCCCGCTCGAACCACGCCTCGTCGAAATGCTCGAGCAGCCGCATGTTGCCGAGCGCGTTCAGCGCGACGCCCCCGGTCAGCACCAGGCGGTCGGTGCCGGTGGTGCGCAGGAGATGGTCGATGACATGGATCATCGCGTCCTCGAACACCAGTTGCGTCGCGGCTGCCTTATCAACGCGGTCCTTGGTGTCGGGGCGGTGATTGATGTCCTCGACGCGCAGCACGGCGTCTGGATTCCAGAGCTGGTCCGGGCGCAGCGGCGGGCCGAGAATGTCGATCAGCGGCTGACGATAGGGATTGTCGGCGGGATCGGCGTACCAATTGGCCATCGCGCGATTGAGCTGCACGCTGCCGTTGGGCCCGAGCTGCAGCACCGCCTTCAAGCGCTGATAATACGGATTGGTGGCGCGGTTCATGTCGCCCCAGGCGGCGGCGCCCATGTAGCGTCCCTCGCTGGACAGCCAAGTCCAGCCGCCCTGGCTGGATGAGATCACGGTGTAGAAAGCACCGAGCGAGTCGAACAGGCTCTCGTTGCAATAGAGCTGCTTCATCTCGCCGTTCTCGGCGACATAGAGCGAGATCGAGCCGACGTCGCCGGTACCGTCGAGCACCGCGATCGCGACACGCTCGCGCGCATCGGCGAATGGCGAGGCCGTGAACGAGTACCAGGCGTGATTGTCGTGATGCGGCATGCAGATCAGCGGCAATTGCTTGTCGAGCCCGTACATCCTGCCGAGCCGGTGCGACAGCCGCCGCACCTGATCCAGCTGGCGCAGATTGATCGCCGGTGCGATCGGGGCGCGCAGCAGTTTGAGGCTGGCCGGCGCTTCCTCGAGCGAGGTGCGGATCAGCATCGCCAGCAGCGCCGGATAGTCCCATGTCGTGACGAAGGCGGCGATATCGCCGATGTCGCGGCCCATCCGCTGCAACACCTTGCGCATGTCGTCGAGCGCGTGTTGCGGGAACTCGTTGGTGTGCTTGTTACCGGAGAAGCGCTCTTCCTCGTTGTTGACGATCAGGCGCGGTCCGTCCTTCTGGGTGATCTCGACCAGCGCGACGCCGGTATTGTGCGTGCCGGGGCAGGCGAGGCCTGCGATATAGACGGTCTCGCCGCGCTGCAGCTTTTCGCGGATCGAGGCGATCGTGCGCTGCGCGAACGCGCCATTGGCCTTGTGCAGGCCACGCTTCGCCAGCGCAGACTCGCTGAGGCGGCGCGTGATCTCATAGCCCGCGGCCGCAAGATGCGGATGCCGCGGACCGGTACGGATGTCCGGTTTACGCAATCAGAACGCCTCGACTCGTGATCCCCAGATCGACCTTCAATCATAAATAGCGCCAGGCAACAATGCCGTTTCGCCCAGCGGAAAAACCCAGCGCTTGCCAGCACATGCGTCTCTTGCGAGACTTGCCGCCAAAACCAACGACAAAAATCGGGAGAAAACGATGCCGGCTCGTTTCGGATATATTGGCGCAATCGCGGCGTTCGCAAGTGCCGCACTGATCGCGACCTCGGCCACCGCGCAGAAGAAATACGATCCCGGCGCGAGTGATGGCGAAATCAAGATCGGCAACATCATGCCATACAGCGGCCCGGCGTCGTCCTATGGGGTGATCGGCAAGACCGAGGCCGCGTTCTTCAAGATGACCAACGAGCAGGGTGGCATCAACGGCCGCAAGATCAACTTCATCAGCTACGACGACGCCTATTCGCCGCCGAAGGCGATCGAGCAGGCGCGCAAGCTGGTCGAGAGCGACGAGGTGCTGCTGATCTTCCAGCCGCTCGGCACGCCGTCCAATTCGGCAATCATGAAATACATGAATGCCAAGAAGGTGCCGCAATTGTTCGTCGCCTCCGGCGGCACCAAGTTCGGTGATCCCAAGAACTTTCCCTGGACGATGGGCTTCCAGCCCAACTACCAGAGCGAGGGCCGCATCTACGCAAAGTACATTCGCGACAAATTCCCCGACAGCAAGATCGCGGTGTTCTGGCAGAATGACGATGCCGGCAAGGATCAGTTCAAGGGCCTGAAGGACGGGCTCGGCGACAAGGTCGGCATGATCATCGCCGACAAGTCGTACGAGGTCTCCGATCCCTCGATCGATTCGCAGATCGTCGCGCTGCACGATTCCGGCGCCGACATCTTCTTCTCCTGGGCGGCGCCGAAGGGCTCGGCGCAGGCGATCCGGAAGGTGGGCGAGCTCGGCTGGAAGCCGAAATTCTTCCTCGCCAACACCGCGACCTCGGTTGCCTCGGTGCTGAAGCCGGCCGGGCTCGAGTTCTCCAAGGGCATCATCTCGACCGCCTATCTGAAGGACCCGACCGATCCGACCTGGGACAAGGATCCGGCGGTGCAGAGCTGGCGTGCCTTCATGGACAAGTATTACCCCGACGGCGACAAGGCCAATGCCAACAACCTCTATGGCTATGTCCAGGCCGAGGCGATGATGCAGGTATTGAAGCAATGCGGCGACAATCTCACGCGCGAGAACGTGATGAAGCAGGCCGCCAACCTGAAGAACTTCCACTCCGACCTGATGCTGCCGGGCGTCATGGTCAACACCTCTCCCGACGACTACTTCCCGATCGAGCAGATGCAGTTGATGCGCTTCAACGGCGATGCGTGGGAGCTGTTCGGTGACGTCATCACCGGCGAGGTCGGGCACGAAGCGTCGCGGTAGGCGGGGAGTGATGAAGCCGATGCTCGCTCGGCAAACACCACCGTCGTCCCGGCGTAGGCCGGGACCCATAACCACAGGATTGGGTTGGTGAGGAAGCTGTGGCCCTAGCGTCGCGCAACAATCGTCTTCGGTGGTAATGGGTCCCGGCCTACGCCGGGACGACGCTGAATTTGTTGCGCCACCCGTGAGTCACACACGGCGCGAGCAGATGCAGCTCCGGATTATACAAGCCGCTTCAACCCGCCTGCCGCGGCATTGTCCGGCCAAAATCTTCTCCGGCCGGCGGGCGCGGAGCGCCATGCCGCCGGCGACGCCGACGCCGATCACGTACATCCAGCCCTCGTGAAAATCGGACAGATGCGAATTGAGCAGCGAGCTTGTGATGTTCTGCACGACCACGGCGAGTCCGATCCAGCTCACGAGATCGCGGCCGGCGAACAGCCTGACGTGGCTGATCCACATCGCGTAGAGCAGCAGGATGCCGATCAGCCCCCACTGGACCCCGACATTGAGGGTCTGGTTGTGCGGGTTGTTGATCACCTCGGCCTCAAGGCCGGCTTGTCCGACGGCATCCTGCGTGAACATGCGCCTAATCGCGCCGGTGCCGTGCCCGAGCCACGGCGCCTCGCCGATGAACTTCACCGACTTCCGCCAATAGGTCAGGCGCTGCGCCGTGGAAGCGATGCCTGACGTATCGTGGGCCCGATACTCGATGCCGACGTCGGCGATGCGCTGGCGGAGGTAGGGAGACGTGGTCCAGACCACGAGGCTGGTGACCGCGACGCCGGCGAACAGCAGCCGCGTGGCGCGCCGCGACAGATGCAGCGACGCGAACAGGATCAACAGCACCGGCATGTAGCCCAGCGCGGTCCGCGCCGAGACGACATAAAGCATGTTGGCGACGAACAGCAGCATCAGCGCGATGGCGCCGGCAGCGAAGCGCCATTGCCGGGCCCGCAGCGTCGTCAATGCCGGCAGTGCCAGCGCGAACGCACAGAGCGCGAACTCCTGACTCTGGTCGAGGTAGTTCTTGACCGGCACGCCGTCGGATGCGGTGTGCGCGAGCTTGAGCTGCGGCAGCGCCAGCACGATCCAGGACAGGATCATCAGCACCGTGCAGGACACCAGGAAGGCCAGGAACACCCAGAGCCCGCGCTGCGAGCGCTGGAAGTAGCCGAGCAGGAACGGCAGCAGCAGCAGCTTGCCGAGCGGCTTGATGCCCTGCAGCCGCTCGGCCCAACTCGTCTCCGACCACGCCACACCGATCACGGCGAGTGCGACCAGCGCGATCGGCAACGCCAAGGAAGGCCGCGCGAGGTCGAGCACGAACTGCTCCCAGTCGATGGTCGGGATCACGGCGACAAGCCAGAGCAGCATGAAGACGGCGAGTGCCGTGGTCGACTAGGGTAGCGACGCCGTGGCCAGGGCGATCAGGGTATCGGTGGCGCGGACATAGGCGACTGAGGCGGACCAGGTGCGGACGCGATCGCGCCATCGTGCTGGCGGTTCGATTGCGAGACCAATGGCGTCGGAATCGGTGCTCATGACCGGTTACACGCCGTGCGCGGTTGCACCGTTGAAGGTCGCCATCGCGGCGGTGAGCGCCGCAGCAGCGGCCGCGACGTCCGGGGCAGCACGATGCGACAGCAGGTCGCGCGCCTGGGTGTGGTGGCCGAAGCGCTCGGCCAGCTCGGCCCGCCGCGCGCGGATCCGGTCGCGCCATTGCTCCTGCTGCGCCAGCACGCGTCGCACCGAGGCGCAGATCGAGTCGGTCGAGAACGGATCGAAATAGTCGGCAAGCTCGCCCGCGACCTCGCGGAACACGGCAATATCGGAGCACAGCACAGGAGTGTTGGCCGCGAATGCCTCGATGATCGGGACGCCAAAGCCTTCGGCGAGGCTCGGCATGATCAGGCCGTGCGCGTCCGCGATCAATGCCGCCTTCTCGTGCTCGTCGACATAGCCGGAGAAACGGACGTTCTTCGGCAGGTTGCGCGCCTGGTTGGCGCCACCGGCATAGCCGATCACGACGAGATCGGCCTCCGGCAACTTGCGGAAGGCGCGGATGACGGCGGCGAGGTTCTTGCGGGGCTCGTTTGAAACGATGACGACGAAGCTCGGCCGTGCCGGGACGGCGGTTGGCGCCGGTACAAGCGGCGCTTCCGCGACGTCGAAACGGGTCCGCGGATAGACCACTCACACCGGAATGTGCGCATATTGCGGGAGCAGGGCGCGGAAGCGGTTCATGCTGTAGTTCGAGACGAAGGCGAGCTCGTCAGCCTGATTCACGCTGGTGTAAAGACGCGACAGGAACAGGCGTGTTGCGATGTCATCCAGCTTGAGATCGGTGATCGGTAACAGGTCATGCACGACGCAAATCACCTTTGCGCCCGGGCGGCGCTGGATCGCAACCCGCGTCGGGGTGTCGACGAGAATGACGTCGTAGTCGCGCGCATCGACCCGCGGTGGCGGCAACCGGGTCAGGGCCGAGGTGTCCTGATAGCTGTAGAAGCCGGGCTCGAGCAGGAAATCGCCGAACAATTCGAGATCGCGCAAATCGGTCGGAATGTATTCGAGGCCCTCGGTCCGGTTCTCGATCAGCTTGACGCTGGTCGGCAGCAGATGAATCGAGCGCAGGAAGGCGATGATGAATTCGAGCGAGGTCGCCGCGTCGAGCTTGTGCTTGAACCAGCTGACGGTGCGGCGCAGGCCGCCGCGCATGATCGGCGAGTTCATGTCGGTTTCATCGAGGTAACGATAGAGCGCGAGCAGGTCGGTTTCGTCGAAGCGGCGCGGCGTTCCGGGCGCAACGCCCGGCAGGCAGGGATAGCCGCCCGCCATCACCGTCGACACGAACTCCTCAAACGGAACCTGGGCGATCCGGCAGGCTTCCGCGATCGCAAGGTCGAATCGGGCAGACGTCATGGAGCGGTCCGTGGCGATGGCGGCAGTGCCGGACTCCGTGACACCCGCTGGCGAGCGCGCGAACCTTGTCCGGAGATGATTTTGTTTCCCACAAGTGGGAAAATATCACACGTCAAGTGAGGTGGGATTGTGTCCCACGGCGCGGACGGCTAAAAGTTAGGCATGAATGCCAAGGCCCCGAAGTCGAAGGTGGGATCGTTCGCGCCGATCGCCGCAGCGAAGCTGCACACGCCGCTGGCGCGGATGTTCCGCCCGCTGGTGCGGCTTTGCATCCGCGGCGGCATGACGTTTCCGGCGCTGACCCAGCTGCTGCGCGAGCTCTATGTCAACGTCGCCGAGCACGACTTCGCGCTCGAGGGCAAGGAGCAGACCGACAGCCGCGTCAGCCTGCTGACCGGCATCCACCGCAAGGAGGTGGCGCGGCTGCGCGGCGCCGGCGCGCCGGTCAATGCAGTGCCGGCGACGCTGTCGCGCACCAGCGCGATCATCGCGCGCTGGCTGGCCGGGCCCGAGTTCACCGATGCCAAGGGCGATCCGCTGCCGCTGCCGCGCACCGCGGACGGAGGCGCGCCGTCGTTCGAGACGCTGGTCGAATCGATCACCAAGGATGTGCGGCCGCGCGCCGTGCTGGACGAATGGCTCGACCGCAAGCTCGTCACCATCAATGACGACGACGAGATCATGCTGGTCGAGGAGGCCTTCGTGCCGCATGGCGACGACGACCGCAAATGGCACTATCTCGGCCGCAACCTGCATGATCACGTGGCGGCCGCCGAGATGAACGTGTCGTCGGCCGCGCCGCGCTTCCTCGAACGCGCGGTGCATTACGACGGCCTGTCGGCGAAGCTGGCGAAACGGCTCGAGGGCCGCTCGCGCGAGCTGGCGATGGAGGCGCTCAAGGTCGCCAACCGCGAGGCCAACCGCGCGCTCGCAAAAGACAAGGGCGGCGACTATCGCTTGAATTTCGGCATCTACATCTACCGCGAGGGGCCGGATGGTCCGGTCGATGACGATGCCGACGAAGGCGGTGCAGCGTGAAGCGCCCGCCGGTCATTTCGCGCCGCGCGCTGTTGGCAGCGTTCTGGCTTGCCGGAACGTCGCTCGCGGGCGCGCAGGTCAAGAAGCGCGGCAACGACCAGGGCAACGGCCCTGGCGGCGGTGGCGGTGGTCCGTTCGGGCCCGGCGGCGGATTCGGTGGCGGCGGACCGCCCGGCGGCATGGGCGGCGGCCGCCGCTGAAACCACAAACAAGATCGGCGCAAGCGAGACCGCTTGCGCCGATCTTCAGATCGATCGTCGTGAGATTGAGCTAGCCCGCGCTGAGCCGGACGCCGGCGCGGAGGAATTTCTGCGGATCGACCGCTTCGCCGTCGATGCGGGTTTCATAGTGCAGATGCGGACCGGTGGAGCGGCCGGTCGAGCCGACGGCGCCGATCACCCTGGCCGATCTTGACGTATTCACCGACCTTGACGCCGATCTCGGAGAGATGGCCGTAGCGGGTCGAGAGCCCGTTGCCGTGATCGACCTCGACCATGCGGCCATAGCCGCCGGCCCAGCCCGCCGACACCACCTTGCCATTGGCGGTGACACGCACCGGATCGCCTTGCGCGGCGCGGAAGTCGAGGCCGGTATGCATTGCCGGCCGGCCGAGGAAGGGGTCGGAGCGCACGCCGAAGCCGCTGGTGAATTCGACTTCACCGACCACGGGCTTGCGGTAAGGCACCAGCGCCAGCGTCTGGTTCAGTCGCTGCATCTGTGCCCGGTTGATGTTGATGCGATAGAGCTGGCGTTCGAACGCGCCGGCGTCGGCAGAGAGTTTCACAGGGACAAAGGGCCCGCCCATGCCGGAGCGCGGCGTCGCCGCCTCGAGCTGCGCCATGTTGAGGCCGAGATCGGAGATCACGCCGCGCATCCGGCGCACCCTGGAATCGATGCTGTCCTCGACCGAGGCGAGCGCGGCAACCTGGCGCCGCTCGACCTGGTCAAGCGAGGTCTGCAGGCGGACCAGCACGTTGTCGACGCCCTGGGCCTTGGCGAACTGGTTCGGCTGCATCTTGGCGATCAGTGGCGCGCGCGATTCCAGTCGTGCCTCGCGATCCGGCGGCGCCACGAAGATCACGGTGTCGCTGATCGGGGAGGGTTTCAGGGTGCCCGAGGACGGCGCCGCCTCGGCGCGGCCCTGCGGCTTGATCGATCCGGTGCTGGTGACGTCAGGCATCGCGCCGAGCGCGGTGGCGCGCGATTCCAGCGTCGACTGCCGCTTCATGATCTGGTCGAGCTTCTGGTCGAACTGCTCCTGGTCGAGCAGCTGGCGGCTGGTGGTGCGGTCGACCTTGGCGCGCAGCTCCGAGATGCGGTCCTCATAGGCGTATTGCATCTCGGCCTGGCGCGCGATCAGCCGGGTCAGCACGTCGTCGCGGAACGCGAAATAGGTCGCGGTCGCCGCCGACCACATGCCGAGCAGCACCACGGTGCCGACGATGATCCAGAACACCACCGGCCCGAACCGGACCTGCTTGCCGGCATGGACCAGTGTATAGCCCTCGCCGGAGGCCGCCACCGCCGCGGCGGCAGGTGCGGGGTGATGGGCTGCCGGACGGCGTACCGGCGTCCGGCCATGGTCCTGCGGATGATGGTGTTTGTGGTGTCCGGACCGGCTCGACATCGGTACTCCCGCGGCCGGTCGGACCAAGCTCCGTACGGCTAATTTGCGGGGCCGATTTGAGCTCGTCATGGTTAATTTTCTGGAAACGGAACCCGTCCCGTCAGAGCGCCCGGGCGGCCTCCAATACCGTTTCGGCGTGGCCGTCGACCTTCACATGACGCCAGATGCGGGCGACCTTTCCACCGGAATCGACCAGAACCGTCGTGCGAATAATTCCCATGAAGGTCCTGCCATACATGGATTTTTCGCCCCAGGCGCCATAGGCCTCCAGCATCTGGTGGGCCGGATCGGAGACCAGCGGCACCGACAGCTGGTGTTTGTTTCGAAATGACTCCTGCGCCTTAACCGTGTCGGCGGAAATGCCGACCACTTCGGTCCCTGCCGCTACGAACTCGCTTTTGAGCCGGGTGAAATCGATCGCCTCCCGGGTGCAGCCGGGGGTGTCGGCGCGGGGGTAGAAGAACAGCACCAGCTTCTTGCCGGCAAAATCCTTCAGCGAAACGCTGTCCCCGCCGTCGCGCGGCAGGTTGAAGCCAGGCGCCGCGGCGCCCTCGGCAAGTGTGACGGCGGACGAACTGGTCACGGTCGCGGCCGGCTCTCGCTTTAACGGTTTCGATGCCGCCTTGTGCGAGGCTTTGCTTCGAAGACCCGCTGCGGTCGCCTTGGTCGTTTTCTTAGTTGTTTTCTTGGCCGCTGCCTTCTTCGCAACCGCTGTGCGGGTTTTCGTCGCGGACTTCCCAGTGCTTGCGCTTGCGGCGCGCGCAACCTTTGTTGCGACCCGCTTCCCGGTTGTGTTGGAGGATTTCTTGCGCGTTTTCTTGGACATACGCCTTCCTTTCGTCGCTTTCCGAAGCTCAACCATTGGGGTATTGCGGTCTTATTGGCGGCGGCCGGATTCGCACCGGCCGCTGGGCAAGTTTGATGGCCACGGAGTATGGTGACAAGGAATTCGACGCGTGACCCGTCCGCTTGCTGAATTGGCTTTTGATTGGTTGGTTTGGTCCGCTCTGGGGGCCATCGGCGAGTAACATGATTAGGCGAGGATAGGCGGCGATGCCGGCACAGGAGCGCTCGATACGGATCGACGGGCGCCCCGATGGCGGCGATCAGCTTCGCCGTCAGCACCGAGAGGCAATGGCAAGGAACACGTCGCCGCAGGGTCCAAATCCGCGCGCCGGGGCTGACCTCTCGCAATGGGAGGACGACGCTGCGTGGGACGAGCAGGATGAGGCGGCGGGCAACCGTGCGCGGCAATTGCTGGCGCGTTCCCACACCAACCTGCATCGCTTCACCGATTTCTGCTCCGGCATGCGGCGCTGGTTGAACGGCGAGCGCTGGATCCGTCGCATCGGACTGGTCCTCGTGGTGCTGGTCGCGATGTTCGCGACCTGCTTCGGCGGGCTGTGGTGGCGGCTCGGCGCCGGCCCGATCAATCTCGACATGGCGACGCCGTGGCTCGCCGCGGCGATCGAGGAGAACATCGGCCACGGCAACACGGTCGAGGTCGGCGGAACGCAGATCGAGCGCGCCGGCCGCGTCAGGATCGCGGTGCGCATCCGCGACATCATCGTCCGCGACCGCGACCATGCGGTGGTTGCGAGCGCGCCCAAGGCCGAAGTGCGCCTGTCGGGAACCGCGCTCTTGATGGGCCAGTTGCGGGCGGAGAGCCTCAATCTGGTCGACGCGGAGCTGTCGGTGCGCATCACGCCAGACGGCAATGTCACCGTGTCCGCCGGTGACACCGCAAAACCGCTGGCCACCGGCGTTGCCTCCAAGCGGGAGGCGGGGATGCCGCCGACATTCCCGCGTCCGACACCCGCAGCCCCGCCGCCGCCGGTTGCCTCGCCGCCAGCTGCCGCCGAGCCCTCCGCGGGCGCGTCCGATTCGGCTCAGAGCGGGCTGCTCGCCGGTCTCGATTGGCTCGACAGCCTCAGCATGACCGGCCTCGACGGGCAGAACCTCAACGAGATCGGCCTGAAGAACGGCAATCTCGTCGTCGACGATCAGCAGCGCGGCAACAAATGGAGCTTCGAGAACATCAGCCTCAGCCTGCGGCGCCCGAGCGGCGGCGGCGTCGCGCTCAGCTTCGGCGAGGAGGGCGCAAAGCCCTGGTCGGTGCGCGTGCTGGTCGGACCGCAGCAGAACGGCGTGCGCTCGGTCGACATCAAAGCCGACAAGGTTTCCACCCGGAACATCTTGCTCGCGCTCCGGACCAAGGATCTGACCTACACCGCCGACCTGCCGCTGTCGGGCGAGATGAAGGGCGAACTCGGCCGCGACGGCCTGCCGACATACTTCCGCGGCAAGATCAATGTCGGCGCCGGCAACATCATCGACACCGACACGCCCGACTATCCGATGCCGATCGATGCGGCCGAGATGAGCGTGGAATGGGATTCGGGTCGGCGCGTACTGCTGGCGCCGATCAAGGTCGTCTCGGGCGCCAACCGCATCACGCTGCTCGGCCATCTCGAGCCGCCGAACGACAACGTCACCGACTGGCAGGCCGGCCTGTCGGGCGGCACCATCGTGCTGGCCGGCGCCGACAAGAACGAACCGCCGTTGATCTTCAATCGCATCAACATCGGCTTCCGGTTCGACACTGACAAGAAGCGCGTGCTGCTGACCCAGGCCGACATCTCCAATGGCGAGATCGGCGTCGCCGGAACCGGCAGCATCGACTATTCCGGCGAGCCGCGGCTGCAGCTCGGATTCGCCGGCACGCCGATGTCGGCCTCGGCCCTGAAACGGATGTGGCCGGTCATCATCGTGCCCGAGGTTCGCGAATGGGTGCTCGAGCGCATCGACCGCGGCACGCTCCAGCGTATCGATGTAGGCGTCAATTCGCCGGTGCACAACCTGTCGCGCAAGGGACCGCCGATTCCGGATGACGGCCTCTCGGTCAACATTGTCGCCTCGGGTGTCACGGTGCGTCCGGTGGATCAGATGCCCGCGGTGCATGACGCGGATCTGAAGGCCAGGGTGACCGGCCGCAGCGCGACCGTGACCATCAACCAGGGCATTGCCGACACGCCGGCGGGCCGCAAGATCACGCTGTCGGACTTCACCTTCGAGGTGCCGGACATGGCGCCGAAGCCGTCGCCGTCGAAGGTCAAGTTCCGGGTCGACTGTCCGGTGCCGGCTGCCGCCGAAATCCTCGCCTCCGACCGGCTCAGCGATCTCTCCGGTCCGCCGATCGATCCCAACGCCAGCAAGGGCAACGTCACCGCGACGATCAATCTCGGCATGCCCGTGAAGGGCGAGCTGACCAAGGCCGATACGCTCTACTCGGTCACCGCCGACATCGCCGGCGTTGCCGTCGACAAGCTGGTGATGAACCAGAAGCTCGAAGCCAACGCGCTGAAAGTGATTGCCAGCAATGCCGGCTTCCAGGTCAAGGGCGACGTCAAGATCAACGGGCAGGCGGCCTCGCTCGACTACCGCAAGCCGGCTGAGGGCGACGCCGACGTCAAGCTGCAGGCGACGCTGGACGATGCGAGCCGCGCGCGCCTCGGGCTCGACCTCGGTCCCGCGGTCTCGGGCGCGATCCCGATCAAGCTGAGCGGCAAGATCGGCAGCGGCGACAATCCCACCACCAAGATGGGCGTCGAGGCCGACCTGACCCAGCTCAAGCTCGACAACATCCTGCCGGGCTGGGTCAAGGCGCAGGGCCGGGCCGGCAAGGCGACCTTCAACGTGGTGCCGAAGGGGCAATCGACCCGGTTCGAGGATATCTCGATCGACGGCGCCGGCGTGTCGATCAAGGGGGCGCTCGAGGTCGACCAGAACGGCGATCTCATGAATGCGTACTTCCCGACCTACGCGCCGTCGGAAGGCGACAAGACCTCGCTGCGGGCCGATCGCGGTCCCGACGGCGTGATCAAGGTGACGATGCGCGGCGACGTGTTCGACGGCCGCGGCTTCCTGAAGTCGGCGATCTCCGGCCGCGATAGCGATCCCAAGAGCAAGACCAGGACCACCGATTTCGATGTCGACCTGAAACTCGGCGCGGTCGCAGGATTCAACGGCGAAGCGCTGCGCAGCGTCGACGCCAAGGTCTCGCGCCGCAACGGGTTCTTCAAGGCGTTCACGCTGAGCGGCAAGGTCGGTCGCGACACCCCCGTCACGGTCGATATGCGCGGACGCCAGCAGGGCCGCGAGGTGATCTATCTGCAGACCAGCGACGCCGGTGCGTTCCTGCGCTTCATCGACACCTATTCGAAGGTGGTCGGCGGCCAGCTTACGCTCGCGATGGAGCCGCCGATCCCTGAGCCGAGCCCCAGGGAAGGGCTCATCAATATCACCGGATTCTCGGTGAAGGGCGAAACCCAGCTCGATCGGGCCGTTGCCGGCGGGCCGGTCAGCACCCAGAACGGCATCGGGTTCGACGCGCTACGCGCCGAATTCACGCGCCAGAGCGGCCAGCTTTCGATCCGCAATGGTGTGGTCAAGGGACCGACCATCGGCGCGACCATCGAAGGCAGCATCGACTATATCGGCAACCAGGTGCGGATGAACGGCACCTTCATTCCGATGTACGGGTTGAACAACATGTTCGGCCAGATCCCGTTCTTCGGGATTTTCCTCGGCGCCGGCAGCAATGAAGGCCTGATCGGCGTGACCTACGAAGTGGTGGGAACGCCGAGCGCACCGGTGCTGCGCGTCAATCCGATCTCTGCGCTGGCGCCCGGCCTGACGCGCAAGATCTTCGAGTTCAAGCAGTACGGCCCGAACGATCTGCCGACGACGAACAACTAGAACGCTCGCTCATCGACGCCTGCTTTCAAGGTCGGTCGAGCTCGCGCGCTGACGCGCAGCGGCGGGTTCCTGTCCGCATTCATCCGAGGCTGCGACCAAGTCCGAGCGGCCCGCCGCCCGGATGACGTTCGCGCAGGAACCTTGCCCTGTCTGGGATGTTGGAGAGCAATTCAACAACTCAGGAGGAACTCTCATGAGAGCCCTGTTATTGGCTGGTGTACTGGCGGT
Organism: Bradyrhizobium sp. USDA 4501; assembly: GCF_054062115.1. NCBI lineage: Bacteria > Pseudomonadati > Pseudomonadota > Alphaproteobacteria > Hyphomicrobiales > Nitrobacteraceae > Bradyrhizobium > Bradyrhizobium sp. USDA 4501. Next base: position 9,027,240 of record NZ_JBSSEX010000001.1, on the reverse strand, counting down.
CGCCGGTTTCGCTATGGCCACGCCGATCTCCATTGCACCCGCGTCAGCTCAGGTTGCCGTTGATACTCCGCTCGGCGGCGTGAGAGTGGGCCCGGAGCCCCGTTACTACCGAGACTACGATCGACCCGCTTATCGCGCCTACGGGTATGATCGCGGATATCGCGGATGCCGCACCGTCACGATCGAGCGTGACGACGGATCGGTCCGGAGAGTTCGTCGCTGCGGCTAGCAGTACCGGACCAGAGGATCGACTTCCGGGCTTACAAGCCTGCTCGAGTCGGTTCTCGCAATCAAGGAATTGGAGCCATCGACTAGGGCCGCTGCTGTTGGCGGCCTGTTTCATTTCGCGAATGCCGCCTGTCGGCCCAAAGGCGTTGGCCCAAGGCCGGCATGCGTTTGTGTCGGATTCCACATCGCCTCCGCAGGGGCAAGCGGACGCGTCCGAACTCACCGTCGCAGCGCCGGCACCACCAGGAATGGGATCAGGCCGAGCACCACATTGACCAGCGCGAAGACGATCAGCGGATTGTAGCTGTGGGTCCAGTCGTGGATCAGGCCGCCGCCCCATGAGCCTAGCCCTGATCCAAGACCGCTGCCGATCATGATCGTGCCGTAGATCGTACCGACGCGCTCGCCGCGAAAAATCTTCAGCGCGGTCGCGGTGATCAACGGGCCGCGCGAGCCGATCATGCTGCCGAAGCAGATGATGAAGCCGGTCAGCAGCCAGTAGTTCGGATACCACTGCAGCAGCCAGAGCAGAATGATGCCGAGGATCGAGACGCCGTAGCTGAACAGCACCGAGGGCCGGCGGCCGATGATGCCGTCGAGGGTGGACACGCCGAGCATGCCGACGAACAGGGCTACGCCGGAGAAGCCCCAGGCGGTTGCCGCCTGTAGCGGCGGGAAGCCGACATCGATCAGATAGGCGACGATCTGCGCGGTCAGCGCATACATTGCGATCGCGGTGAAGAAGAAGGTGGAGAACAGCGCCCAGAAGGCGTGGTGGCGCATCGCGCTGAGCAGCGTCCAGCCTTCGTCGGCCAGACTAGCCTCTGCCTTTCTGACGATATGCGGCGATCCGCCGGCGAGCAGCCGCCACGGCAGAAAGACCAGAGGAACAAGCAGGCAGAGCGCGCCGACGCCGAACGCCTGATAGGCCTCGCGCCAGCCGATCCGGTCGATCAGAACCTGCGACAGCGGCAACAGCAGCAACAGGCCCGCGCCGGTCGCCGAATACATCACGGCCATCGCGGTCGGCAGGCGTGGTCCGAACCAGCGGCCGAGCAGGATCGAATTCGACACATTGCCGATCAGCGCGGTGCCGAAACCGACGCAGAGGCCGACGCTGAGCTGGAATTGCCAGAGCGCTTGCGCGCGCGAGGCGACGAGGAAGGCGCAACCGAGCAGCGAGAGGCCGAGCGCATAGACCAGGCGCGGACCCGAGCGGTCGAACAGGCGTCCGACCAGTGGCGCGGTCAGGCCGCTGGCGAGCCAGGTCAGCGAGTAGACCGACACCACAGAGGCGCGGTCCCAGCCGAAATTTTCCGAGATCGGTTTCAGGAAAACGGTGAAGCTGTCGCTAAGGCCGCGCCCAAGCACCGACAGCACGAAGCAGAGCGCGAGCACGTTCAGCGCGACGCGGGACTGCTTCGCCGGCGTTGCAAGCGTGTCGTTCGGAGGCGTGGTCTGGTCCATCGGAAAGATGGGAGCGCGCTTTCCGCGCTCCCGACAACCGACAAATGCGAATGCGCCTATGCAGGCTTCAGCAGGACGTGGCGCTTCTTGCCGAGCGACAGTTTCACCACGCCTTCCGGCGTGAGATTGGCCGAAGTCAGCAGCATCTTCTCATCGGTCACGGCTGCATCGTTGACGCGCAGGCCGCCGCCCTTGATCTGCCGGCGCGCTTCGCCGTTGGAAGCGACGAGCTCGGCCTTGACGAAGGCGACCAGCACGCCGACGCCGGCTTCAAATTCGCCGCGCGGAATTTCCACCGTCGGCAAGGTTTCGGCCAGCGCACCTTCCTCGAAGGTGCGGCGCGCGGTCTCGGCGGCTTCGTTCGCTGCATCGCGGCCATGAAGCAGGGCGGTCGCTTCGGTCGCCAGCACCTTCTTGGCCTCGTTGATCTCGCCGCCGGCCAGCGCCGCAAGCTTGCTGATCTCGCTCATCGGCAGGATGGTGAACAGCTTGAGGAACTTGACGACGTCGGCGTCCTCGACATTGCGCCAGTACTGCCAGAAATCGTAGGGCGAGAACTGGTCGGCGTTGAGCCACACCGCGCCCTTGGCGGTCTTGCCCATCTTGTCGCCGGAGGCGGTGGTGAGCAGCGGCGTGGTCAGCGCGAACAGCTGCGGCGTGCCCATGCGGCGGCCGAGATCGACGCCGTTGACGATATTGCCCCACTGGTCGGAGCCGCCCATCTGCAGCCGGCAGCCCGCGCGGCGCGACAGCTCGACGAAGTCGTAGGCCTGGCAGACCATGTAGTTGAATTCGATGAAGCTCATCTCCTGCTCGCGCTCGAGCCGGAGCCGCACCGAGTCCATGGTCAGCATGCGGTTGACCGAGAAGTGCCGGCCGATGTCGCGCAGCATCTCGATCCAGTTCAATTTGGTCAGCCACTCGGCATTGTCGAGCATGATGGCGTCGGAAGGCCCGTTGCCATAGCGCAGCACCTTGGCGAACACGCCGCGGATCGAGACCTTGTTGGCTTCGATCTCCGCAACCGTGCGCATTGCGCGCGTCTCGTCCTTGCCCGAGGGGTCGCCGACCATCGTGGTGCCGCCGCCCATCAGCGTGATCGGCTTGTTGCCGCTCTGCTGCAGCCAGTACAGCATCATCATGGTGAGGAAGTTGCCGATGTGCAGCGACGGCGCGGTGCAGTCATAGCCGACATAGGCGGTCGCCTGGCCCTTCGCGGCAAGCGCGTCGAGGCCCTCGAAATCGGAGCACTGGTGGACGAAGCCGCGTTCCTGTAAAGTGTTCAGGAAATCCGATTTAAATGCAGTCATTTGTCGGCGAGCCAGATCATTCTTGTTTTACGGTTTTTGCATCTATTTGCGGAACCTTGATGCTTGAGGCTGCCGCAGGCGGACGCGCAGTGGCATTATAGGATGTACTTGTTTGAGACAAGCCGGGGGTTCCCGGCTGGGGCGCTTCCAGCATGATGTTAACGGCACTCGGTCTGATGAGCGGCACCTCGCTCGACGGGGTCGACGTGGCATTGATCGAGACCGACGGCCGCCAGATCAAGGCCTTCGGCCCCTCGGGCTATCGGCCTTATACCGAAGGCGAGCGCAGCCTGCTGCGCCAGGCGCTGACGGAGGCGGTCCATCTGTCGCGGCGCGACGCCCGGCCGGGGATTTTGCGGCAGGCCGAGCAGGCCGTCACCACGGCCCATGCCGAGGCGGTCGCCAGCTTCACAGCACAGCACCGGATCTCGGCCCAGGATATCGACATCGTCGGGTTCCATGGCCAGACCGTGCTGCATCGCCCCGAGCGGAGGTTGACGGTGCAGATCGGCGATGCCCTGGCGCTCGCCAAGGTGATCCACATTCCGGTGATGCACGATTTCCGTGCCGCCGACGTCGAGGCCGGCGGGCAGGGCGCGCCGTTCGTGCCGGTCTACCACCGCGCGCTGGCGCAATCGCTAAACCGCGAGGGGCCGATCGTCGTGGTCAATATCGGCGGCGTCTCCAACATCACGTATATCGACGGCACGGACACGCTGATCGCCTGCGACACCGGGCCGGGCAATGCGCTGCTCGACGACTTCATGTTCCGTCAGATGCATCAGCCGTTCGACACCGCCGGCAAGTTCGCCGCAATGGGCAAGCCCGACGACGCCTGGATCGCACAGGCGCTGAAGCTGCCGTTCTTTGCGCTGCCGCCGCCGAAATCGCTCGACCGCAACGACTTCGCCAGTCTCAAGCTCGGCGCCGTGGCGCCGGCCGATGGCGCCGCGACGTTGACCGCCTTCACGGCCGCGGCCATCGCCCGCGTCGTGCCGCTGCTGCCGAAACAGCCGAAAAGCTGGATCATCTGCGGCGGCGGCGCCTCCAACCTCACGATGCTGCGGATGCTGCGCGAGCGCCTCGCGCCGGCGACCGTCGAGCCGGCCGAGGCGCTCGGCTGGGCGGCGGATGCGATCGAGGCGCAGGCGTTCGGCTTCCTTGCCGCGCGCGGCATGAAGGGCCTGCCTCTGAGCTACCCTGCCACAACGGGGGTGCCGATCCCGATGACCGGGGGCATTATCGCGCGACCGTGATTTAGATGCAAATGCATCTACCTTGACAGTTCCATGCCGCTGCATTTAATTCGATGCAGTTGCATTGAACGCGAGGTTCGTCATGGCCGCCCTGAAACTGATCAGCCACAAGCTCTGCCCCTATGTGCAACGCGCGGTGATCGCGCTGCGTGAGAAGGGCGTGCCGTTCGAGCGGATCGACATCGATCTCGCCAGGAAGCCGGACTGGTTCCTGAAGATCTCGCCGCTCGGCAAGGTGCCGGTGCTGGTGGTGACGCGCGACGACGGCAAGGAGGTCGCGCTGTTCGAGAGCAACGTGATCTGCGAGTACATCGAGGAGACGCAGGCGGGGGCGAAGCTGCACCCACAGGATCCTCTTGTCCGCGCCGAGCATCGCGCCTGGATGGAGTTCGGCTCGGCCATTCTCGGCGATCTCTGGGGGCTCGAGACTGCCACCGATGCCGCGGCCTTCGAGAGCAAGCGGCAGGCGGTCGTGGCAAAATTCGCGCGCGTCGAGGCCGCACTCGGCGCTGGTCCGTTCTTCGCTGGCCAGAATTTCAGTCTGGTGGATGCGGTGTTCGCGCCGATCTTCCGCTATTTCGATCTGTTCGACCAGCTGACCGATCTCGCTGTTTTCACGCACACGCCAAAACTTCGCGCCTGGCGCAGCGCGCTGGCACAGCGGCCGAGCGTACGCAGTGCGGTGTCGCCTGACTATCCGGCGCTGCTGCATGCGTTCCTGGTCGGCCACCGCGCGCATATGCTGAAGCTCGCCGCGTAAGCCATGTCGCATTCGGTTGCCTGGATCGCGCTCGTCGTCGCCGGCCTGCTGGACGTCGGCTGGGCGATTTCGATGAAATATGCCGAAGGCTATACGCGGCTCGGCTGGACGCTGGTCTCGCTGCTGCTGCTCGCCGCGTTCGTGTTCCTGCTCGGACGCGCGCTGCAGGTGCTCGGTGTCGGCGTCGCCTACACGGTGTGGACCGGCATCGGCGCGGCCGGCACGCTGGCCATGGGCGTGCTGCTGTTCAACGAGGCGCTCAATCCGATGAAGGTCGCAGGGATTGCGCTGGTGCTGGTCGGGATTGCGGCGCTGAAGCTGGCGCCGGAATAGGTCAGTGCCGTAGCCCGGATGAGCGCAGCGATATCCGGGGTCTTGTCGGCCGCGACCCGCACGTCGCTTCGCTCATGCGGGCTACAAGGTCGGCGTCGTCAGCGCACGTTGGCGAGACGCATGTCGAGATAGCCGGTCACCGTCTCCATCAGCGGCTCGAGCTTGCCGTCGAAGAAGTGGTTGGCGCCGGGGATGACCTGCTGGTCGATCACGATGCCCTTCTGCGTCTTCAGCTTCTCGACGAGCGTGTTGACGTCCTTGGGCGGCACCACGGCATCCTTGTCGCCGTGCACGATCAGGCCCGACGACGGGCAGGGCGCGAGGAACGAGAAGTCGTAGAGATTGGCGGGCGGCGCGATCGAGATGAATCCCTCGACCTCCGGCCGGCGCATCAGAAGCTGCATGCCGATCCAAGCGCCGAACGAGAAGCCCGCAACCCAGCAGGCACGGGCCTCCGGATTGATCGCCTGCGCCCAGTCGAGCGCGCTCGCGGCGTCGGACAATTCGCCGGTGCCGTGATCGAACGAGCCCTGGCTGCGGCCGACGCCACGGAAGTTGAAGCGCAGCACCGAGAAGCCGCGATGCGCGAACGCGTAGTAGCACTGATAGACGATCTGGTGGTTCATCGTGCCGTGGAACTGCGGATGCGGATGCAGGATCATCGCAATCGGCGCGTTCTTCTGCTTGGCCGGGTGGTAGCGGCCCTCGAGGCGGCCAGCAGGGCCGGTGAAAATGACTTCAGGCATTGTGTTCCCTTGATTGCCGCGTTCCCTTGATTGACGTCGATCAATCAACCGGTTGGAGCCATCTTCAGCGACGGTTCGCGAACAGAGCAGCTCGTGATGAAATCGGCGCAGGCACCGCCGCGCGGCACGCTGGAGGCCTTCTAGCATGACGCAAGGGGCAAAAATCAAGGAAATTGTGCCGCTTGGCGGTCGCGAATCCGCGTCGCGACGCGCACGTTGCCGACGCGGCGACGGCGATCCGGATCGACACGGCCGGATTGCTTCGGAGGCTACCTGAAGTTTCAGTCTGTCAAAATGCGATCGCGCTTGGGGGACCGCGAACGCCGTGTCTGGCTGCAGCGCGAGGCTCCCGCCGCGCGGGAAAAATCTCCCGTGCCGGTGACGTCTGATCTGGTCTCGGTCGTTAACTGTCGTTATCTCGCAGTGAAGGCCGCAACCATGGTGGTTGCCGCGGATAGCTCCATGGACGATCGCGTCTATCTCGACTGGAATGCCACCACGCCGCTTCGCCAGGAGGCGAAGGCGGCGATGGCTGCGGCGTGGGAATTGATCGGCAACCCGTCCTCGGTGCACAGCGAGGGACGGCGGGCGCGACGGCTGCTTGAGGATGCCCGCAATGCCGTGGCGAAGGCGGTCGGCGGCCGGCCGCGGGACGTGGTGTTTCTCTCCGGTGGGACCGAAGCCAATGCGCTCGCACTGACGCCGGGATTGCGCCGCGCTGCGGGCGCGCCGGTGCAGCGGCTCCTGGTGTCGGCGATCGAGCACGCGTCCGTGCTCGCGGGCGGTCGGTTTGCGACGGAGGCGACCTCCGCAATCCATGTCACGCGGGCCGGTGTGATCGATCTCAACCATCTGCGCGCACTGCTGGCCGATGGTCCGCCGGCTCTGGTCTCGGTGATGCTGGCGAACAACGAGACCGGTGCCATTCAGCCGGTGGCTGATGTCGCCGAAATCGTCCATGCGGCTGGCGGGCTGCTGCATGTCGATGCGATCCAGGCGTTCGGCAAGATCCCGTTCGATCTGGCCTCGACGCAGGCCGACCTGGTGACGCTGTCGGCGCACAAGATCGGCGGACCGAAGGGCGCAGGCGCGCTGGTGCTCGCCGAGGGCGTCGAGGGCCTTGAGGCGTTTCTGCGCGGCGGCGGGCAGGAACTCGGGCGGCGGGCAGGGACCGAGAATATCGCCGGCATCGCCGGGTTCGGTGCGGCCGCCAAGGCCGCGATGGCGGCGCTGAAGGCCGATGCAGCCCGCGTCAGGGGACTGCGCGACCGGCTCGAGCACGGGCTGCGGCAGACGCCGGACGTGCTGGTGTTCTCCGATGACGTCAAGCGGTTGCCTAATACCGTTCTGTTCACGGCGCCCGGAATGAAGGCCGAGACGGCGGTCATCGGGTTCGACCTTGGGGGAATCGCGGTCTCGTCCGGTTCCGCCTGCTCCTCGGGCAAGGTCCAGCCGTCCCACGTGCTGGAGGCAATGGGATACCGTTCGGAGGTGTCCCAGGGAGCGGTGCGGCTTAGTCTTGGCTGGTCTACCACGGAGACAGACGTGGATTTGACCCTCAAGGCTTGGCGAAAGCTCGCCGATACCTTAGTTAAGGGGGGACGACGAAACACAGCTTGAACTGTTCTAAGCGGATTTCGTCATCAAAGCATCGTAAGAGATTTTCGGAACTTGAGATCCACCGCGGTCCTTGAAACCGCGAGCGGAGGATTGAATGCCTGCTGTACAAGAGACGGTCGAGCGCGTCCGGCGCATCGACGTCGACCAGTATCGATATGGGTTTGAGACGCTGATCGAGTCCGACAAGGCCCCGAAGGGGCTGTCGGAAGACACCGTCCGCTTCATCTCCGCAAAGAAGAACGAACCGGCCTGGATGCTGGAATGGCGCCTGGAGGCGTATCGCCGCTGGCTGACCATGACCGAGCCGACCTGGGCGCGCGTCGACTATCCGAAGATCGACTACCAGGACATCTACTACTACGCGGCGCCGAAGCCGAAGAAGACGCTGTCCTCGATCGACGAGATCGATCCGGAAATCCTCAAGACCTACGAGAAGCTCGGTATCCCCTTGCGCGAGGTCGCGATCCTCGAGGGCGTCGAGCCGCCGCCCGGTGGCGAGCAGACGCCGAACCGCAAGATCGCGGTCGACGCCGTGTTCGATTCGGTTTCTGTTGCGACCACCTTCCAGAAGGAGCTGAAGGCGGCCGGCGTGATCTTCATGCCGATCTCGGAGGCGATCCGCGAGCATCCCGAGCTGGTGCAGAAATATCTCGGCACCGTGGTGCCGACCTCGGACAATTACTTCGCGACATTGAATTCGGCTGTGTTCTCCGACGGCTCGTTCGTCTACGTGCCGCCGGGCGTGCGCTGCCCGATGGAGCTGTCGACCTATTTCCGCATCAACGAGCGCAACACCGGCCAGTTCGAGCGCACGCTGATCATCGCCGACAAGGGCTCCTACGTCTCCTATCTCGAGGGCTGCACCGCGCCGCAGCGCGACGAGAACCAGCTGCACGCCGCCGTGGTCGAGCTCGTCACGCTCGACGATGCCGAGATCAAATATTCGACGGTGCAGAACTGGTACCCGGGCAATTCGGAAGGCAAGGGCGGCATCTACAATTTCGTCACCAAGCGTGGCGACTGCCGTGGTCGCAATTCGAAGATCTCCTGGACCCAGGTCGAGACCGGTTCGGCGATCACCTGGAAATATCCGAGCTGCATCCTGCGCGGCGACAATTCGAGCGGCGAGTTCTACTCGATCGCGATCTCGAACGGCTTCCAGCAGGTCGACAGCGGCACCAAGATGATCCATCTCGGCAAGAACACGTCGAGCCGGATCATCTCCAAGGGCATCGCCGCCGGCAAGTCGCAGAACACCTATCGCGGCCTGGTCAGCGCGCACCGCAAGGCCACCGGCGCGCGCAACTACACCGCCTGCGACTCGCTTCTGATCGGCGACAAATGCGGCGCGCACACCGTGCCCTATGTCGAGGCCAAGAATTCCTCGGCGACGTTCGAGCATGAAGCGACGACGTCGAAGATTTCCGAGGACGTGCTGTTCTACTGCATCCAGCGCGGGCTCTCGCAGGAGGAAGCCGTCGGCCTCGTCGTCAACGGCTTCGTGAAGGACGTGCTGCAGCAACTGCCGATGGAGTTCGCGGTGGAAGCGCAGAAGCTGATCTCGATCAGCCTTGAAGGTTCGGTTGGCTAATCCATCCCGCCAACGGCGCGGCCGACGCGCCTCGGGGTGATGCTCAGGAAAAATCAGATGTCTCTGCTTGAAGTGAAAGATCTGCAGGTTCGTGTCGAGGAGCGTGAGATCCTCCACGGGCTGTCGCTCACGGTGAACCCGGGCGAGGTGCACGCGATCATGGGGCCGAACGGCTCCGGCAAGTCGACGCTCTCCCACGTCATCGCCGGCAAGCCGGGCTATGAAGTCACCGGCGGGCAGATCCTGTTCAGGGGCGAGGACCTGCTGGAGATGGAGCCCAACGAGCGCGCCGCCAAGGGCGTGTTCCTGGCGTTCCAGTATCCGGTCGAGATCCCCGGCGTCACCACCTGGAATTTCCTGCACGCGGCGCTCAACGCCCAGCGCAAGGCGCGCGGCGAGGAGGAGATCTCGTCGCCGGCCTTCCTCAAGAAGGTCCGCGAGGTCGCCAAGTCGCTGAACATTCCGCAGGACATGTTGAAGCGCGGCGTCAATGTCGGCTTCTCCGGCGGCGAAAAGAAGCGCAACGAGATTCTGCAGATGGCGCTGTTCGAGCCGGCCGTCTGCATCCTCGACGAAATGGATTCCGGCCTCGACATCGACGCGCTGCGGATCGCGGCCGACGGCGTCAACGCACTGCGCTCGCCGCAGCGCGCGATGGTCGTGATCACCCACTATCAGCGGCTGCTCAACTACATCGTGCCGGACTTCGTGCACGTGATGTCGAAGGGCCGGGTGGTGAAGAGCGGCGGCAAGGAACTGGCGCTGGAGCTGGAAGAGTCCGGTTACGCGCAGTTCGAAGACGCTGCCTGACAAACGCGGGTTTTGTGATGAACGTTGTTGCAAAGACCGAGACCGGGCGCGCGCTGGGCGATGCATTCGCCGTGGTGCGCAACCGTCTGCCGGGCGAGGGCAAGATCGCCGATCAGCGGCGCCAGGCCTTCGAGGCTTATGAACGATCAGGCCTGCCGCATCGCCGGATCGAGGACTGGAAATACACCGACCTGCGCGCGCTGATGCGCGAGGTGCTGCCGCTCGCGGCGGCACCGGATGATGCCGCGCTGAGCCGCGCCAGGGCCGTCGTACAGGCCCGCGCGATCGAAGGCGTCCGGCGTCTGGTGCTGGTCGACGGCGCGTTCGCGCCTGATCTCTCCGATTGGCGAGATCTGGAGAAAGGGCTCTCGATCAATCCGCTGCGCGTTGCGCTGGAAGCCGGCGACGAGATCGTCGCGACACAGGCTCTCGCGTCTGATGTCGCCAACCCCATGATCGCGCTGAATGGCGCGATGGCGACCGACGGGGTCGTCATCGACGTCGCCAACGGCACGGTGCTGACCCAGCCGCTGCACATCGTGCATGTCGCATCCGGCACTGCGCCGGCCTCGACGTTCACGCGGTCGCTGCTCCGGCTCGGCCGCGATACCGGCGTGACGCTGGTGGAGAGCTGTCTCGCCGCCGACGGCGCCAAGGCCTACCAGACCCATGACGGACTGGTTGTTGCGATCGGTGACAATTCACGGCTCGATCACGTGCGCCTGGTCGAAGACAGCGTCGATGCCTTCAACATTTCCTCGGCGACGGTGTCGCTCGGCGCGCATGCCCATTTCAACACCTTCGGCCTGACCTCGGGCGGTCATGTCAGCCGCTATCAGCTGGCGGTGACCTGCGCCGGCGAGGGCTCGACGGTCGAGACCAACGGCGTCAATCTGATCAACGGCAAGCAGCACGCCGACACCACGCTGTTCATGGATCACGCGGTGCCGCACTGCGCGAGCCGCGAGATCTTCCGTGCCGTTGTCGACGACCGCGCCCATTCGGTGTTCCAGGGCCGCATCATCGTCCGCCCCGACGCGCAGAAGACCGACGCCAAGATGATGACCCGTGCGTTGCTTCTGTCCGACGACGCGGAGGCCGACAACAAGCCCGAACTCGAGATCTTCGCCGACGACGTCACCTGCGGTCACGGTGCGACCACCGGCGCGCTCGACGAAAGCCTGCTGTTCTACATGCGCGCCCGCGGACTGCCCGAGAAGGAAGCGCAGGCGCTCCTGATCCAGGCCTTCGTCGGCGAGGCGATCGAGACCATCGCCAGCGACGCGTTGCGCGAGGTCGCAATTGCCACCGCGCAGCGCTGGCTTCAGGCGAGGGCGTGAGCATGCACAAGGCGGTCGCCAACGGCAGTTACGACGTCGCGCTGGTGCGGCAGGATTTCCCGGCGCTCGCCATGCAGATCTACGGCAAGCCGCTGGTCTATCTCGACAACGCGGCCTCGGCGCAGAAGCCGAATGCGGTGCTCGACCGCATGACCGAGGCCTACAAGAGCGAATACGCCAATGTGCATCGCGGCCTGCATTACCTCGCCAATGCCGCGACCGAGGCCTATGAGGGCGCCCGCGGCAAGGTCGCGCAGTTCATCAACGCCCGCCGCAGTGAAGAGATCGTCTTCACCCGCAACGTCACCGAGGCGATCAACCTGGTGGCGTCGTCCTGGGGCGGGGTGAACATCAGGGAGGGCGACGAGATCGTCCTCTCGATCATGGAGCACCACTCCAACATCGTGCCGTGGCACTTCCTCAGGGAGCGCCATGGTGCCGTGATCAAGTGGGCACCGGTCGACGACGAGGGCAACTTCCTGATCGAGGAGTTCGAGAAGCTTCTGACCCCGCGTACCAAGATCGTCGCGATCACCCAGATGTCGAACGCGCTCGGCACGCTGGTTCCGGTCAAGGACGTGATCCGACTGGCGCACGACCGCGGCATCCCGGTGCTGGTCGACGGCGCGCAAGGCGCGGTGCACCTGCCGATCGACGTCCAGGACCTCGATTGCGATTTCTACGCCTTTACCGGTCACAAGGTGTACGGACCGACCGGCATCGGCGCGCTCTATGCCAAGCACGAGCATCTGGTGGCGATGCGGCCGTTCAACGGCGGCGGCGAGATGATCCGTGAGGTGGCCAAGGACTGGGTCACCTATGGCGATCCGCCGCACAAGTTCGAGGCCGGGACGCCGCCGATCGTCGAGGCGATCGGGCTGGGGGCTGCGATCGACTACGTCAATTCGATCGGCAAGGAGCGCATCGCCGCGCATGAGCATGAGCTGCTCACCTATGCGCAGGAGCGCCTGCGCGAGATCAACTCGCTGCGGGTGATCGGAACCGCTCGCAACAAGGGCCCGGTGATCTCGTTCGAAATGAAGGGCGCGCATCCCCACGATGTCGCGACCGTGATCGATCGTCAGGGCATTGCGGTGCGCGCCGGCACGCATTGCGTGATGCCGCTTTTAGAGCGGTTCAACGTGACGGCCACCTGCCGTGCATCCTTCGGGATGTATAATACCAGGGAAGAAGTCGACCATCTGGCGCAGGCGCTGATCAAGGCGCGGGAATTGTTCGCATGACCGATACAGCCGAAGTCAAGACGGCCACCATGGAAACCACCTCGGCACTGCCGGCGGAGGAGACCGAGCGCATGAGCGGCGAGATCGTCGCGGCGCTGAAGACGGTATTCGACCCGGAAATCCCGGCCGACATCTACGAACTCGGCCTGATCTACAAGGTTGATCTCAAGGATGATCGCTCGGTCGACATCATGATGACGCTGACCACGCCGAACTGCCCGGCCGCCGGCGAGCTGCCGCAGATGGTGGAGAACGCGGTCGCCAGCGTTCCCGGCGTCGGCGTCGTCAACGTCAATCTGGTGTGGGATCCGGCCTGGACGCCGGACCGGATGTCGGACGAGGCACGCCTCGTCCTCAATATGTGGTGATGCGTCACAGCGTTTTCGAGCGAAGTGGATGCCGGTTCGCGTGAAGAAAACGCGTCAGAACAAGAGGTAAAGGTTCTGATCAAGTCAGAACCTTTACGGATTGAACTTAGGCTCAAGAGGACCGGCAATTGAATTGCCGCTGGGACTGACCACATGAGTGACATGACGCAAGCTTCACCAACCCCAGCCAAGCCGAAGCGGCCGCGCCCGCAGGTCATGAAACTAACCGATGCCGCCGCGGAGCGGATCACAGAGCTGACCAAGCGCGCCGATTCCGAGATCGTCGGGCTGCGCGTCGGCATCAAGAATGGTGGCTGCGCCGGACAGTCCTATACCGTCGAATACGCTCACGAGATCCGTCCGACCGATGAAGTGGTCGAGGACAAGGGCGTGAAGATCCTGGTCGATCCGAAGGCCGTGCTGTTCCTGCTTGGAACCGAGATGGACTATGTGGCCGACAAGATGCAGGCCCAGTTCGTGTTCAACAACCCGAACCAGGTCTCCGCCTGCGGCTGCGGCGAATCGGTGCAGCTCAAGCCGGCCACGGTTTAGAGACGTCCGCATATCGATTGTTGTGTGATCGGCACCTGTGTTGCCCGTCATTGCGAGCGAAGCGAAGCAATCCATGGATCCGCATATGCGGCAGGTGGATTGCTTCGCTTCGCTCGCAATGACGGTGGAGGCAGTTGAGCGACCAGATCACGCCACGCGGGTCTGGATCTCGGTGCTGTATTCCGGATCGGCCTCGCAGATCACACGGTTGCGGCCGGCGCGCTTGGCGGCATAGAGGCAGGCGTCGGCGCGCTCGATCAGCGAGTCGGTGTCGTCAGTCGGCTTCAGCATGGAGACGCCGACCGAGATCGTGACACGGCCGAGGATCTCGCCGGTCGACTTCTTCTTCAGCTCCTTGGCCATCACGGCGCGGCGGATGTGGTCGGCGACCGTCAGCGCCTGCCGCAGCGCCGTGTTGGGCAGCACCACTGCGAATTCCTCGCCGCCATAGCGGGCGGTGATGTCCTGGCCCTTGATGTTCTGCTTCAGCGACTGCGCCACCAGCCGCAGCACCTGGTCGCCGGTGAGATGGCCGTAGGAGTCGTTGAACGATTTGAAGTGGTCGATGTCGAACATCAGGAGCGACAGCGGCTCGCCGCTGGCCAGCGCGGCCTGCACCGCCATGTCGATCGAGCGGTCGAAATATTTCCGGTTGCCGAGGCCGGTGAGCGGATCGGTCAGGCTCTCGGCACGGATCGCCTCGAGGCTGTGCTGCAGGTCGCTGATCTCCGACTTCGACAGCGCGAGCCGGTTCTCCAATGCCTGATTGGTCTCGCGCATCTCGCGCGTCGATTTCGCCAGGCTATCGACGATTGCGTTGATGTGATCGCGGGTGGTCGCGCTCGCAAGCTTATCGCTGGCGCCGACGAGGCTGGCGTCATAGGTCGCGGACACGCCGAGCGCATCGGTGATCAGCTTCATGACGGCGTCGATCTCGCCGATGACGCGCGCGCCGACCTTGTCGATGCGGTCCGAGGTCTTGATGTGCGAAAGGTAGGTTTCGTAGATCTGCTCGAGATCGGATTCAGAGAGCTTGCCACTGCGCGCCAGCGTCTCGTTGATGACCTTGTTGAGCGGCGCGTTGTATCCGGTCGCGTAGACGTACCAGATTTCATAGTTGCGGGGGACTGCGGTCTGGCGAAGCGAGCGGATCTGGCCAAGCGCGACTTCGGCAAAGGCCAACGTACGTTCGTGTTCGTCCAGCAGCTTGACCACTGTCACGTCCTCAATGCACGCAATGCCGATTAAACCCGGCAGCAATGACTAAACTATTGGGGCGAGGGTACGGGACGAGAGTGAAGGCAAGGTAAACAGTGGAACTACGGGGAGCCGGCTGCGGCGACCATGCGGCGCGCCCGATGTTTGTCCGCCTTGAGCGCCACTTTCGGGCGCTTTTCGTTTGCTCGCTACAGCATGATCCGGAAAAGTGCGCAGCGGTTTTCCGAAAAGATCATGCTCAAACAACGAGCTAAGGCGCGATGACGCTTCGCGCAAATCTCATCGCGCTTTGGTGCGAGGCGCAAACTGGGCGCATTTGCTTCAAACGCTGAGGATCAGCGCGTGCGCCGGTCGTGGGCGGTAACAGAAGTGTCCGGAATACCGCCGCTGGCGCGGCGGCATCAGAGCAGGCCTTATGCGCGTGCGCGCACAGGTCGTAGCAGGAAGGCGGGCAGGTGCGAATGATCGGCGGGCTCATGGTCCACCTCGCGCTGCGGCCGCCGTGGCTCGGCACGCCCGATCGACGGCACGTGCGACGGAGCGGCCTGCGGAGCCGAATTGCGGCCGTGGCGCGGTTCACGCTCCGGCTTCGCTGCGCGCTCCTCGCGGGGCTCCCGCTCGTGACGCGCTTCGCGTTCACCGTGACGCGGCTCGCGTTCACCGTGGCGCGCCTCGCGCTCGCGGCGCGGCTTGCGGCCGCCGCGGACACCATCGCGGCCACGCGAGCGGCGCGGCGCGGCGTCCTCGTCGGAGGCTTCGCTGTGAACGGTGTAGTCGCCCTCAGCGCGCGGGATCGGCTGGCCGATCAGCTTCTCGATCGCGGTCATCGACTTGCTATCGAGCGAGGTGACGATGGAGATCGCAGTACCGGTGCGTCCGGCGCGGCCAGTACGGCCAATGCGGTGGACATAGTCGTCGGGGTGGTGCGGTACGTCGAAATTGAAGACGTGGCTCACCGCGGGAATGTCGAGACCACGGGCGGCGACGTCGGAGGCGACGAGCAGCGGAATCTCGCCCTTCCGGAATTGATCGAGGGCCGCGGTGCGGGCGGATTGATCCATATCGCCGTGCAGGGCACCGACGCTGAAGCCGTGCTTCTGGAGTGACTTGTGAAGGACGGCGACTTCGCGCTTGCGATTGCAGAAGATAATCGCGTTGTTGAGATCCTTGGCATCGCGCAGCAGGCGGCGGAGGATCTCGCGCTTGTCATGCGCTTCGCGACCGGCCGGGACCTGCAATTGCGTCACGGTGACGGCGGTGGTCGCGGGCCTGGAGACTTCGATCCGCGCAGGATTGTGAAGGAAGGCCTCGGTGATGCGGCTGATCTCCGGAGGCATCGTCGCGGTGAAGAACAGGGTCTGCCGCGTGAACGGGACGAGCTTGCAGATGCGCTCGATGTCGGGGATGAAACCCATGTCGAGCATGCGATCGGCTTCGTCGATCACCAGCAGCTCGACGCCGGTGAGCAGCAACCCGCCGCGTTCGGTGTGGTCGAGCAGGCGGCCGGGCGTTGCGATCAGGACGTCGACGCCGCGCATCAGCTTGGAGTCCTGGTCGCCGAACGAGACGCCGCCGATCAGGAGCGCCACGTTCAATTTCTGACCGGCGCCGTATTTGTCGAACTGCTCCTTCACCTGCGCGGCAAGCTCGCGGGTCGGCTCGAGGATCAGGGTGCGCGGCATCCGTGCCCGGGCGCGGCCCTTCTCGAGCAGGGTAAGCATCGGGAGAACGAAGGCAGCGGTCTTGCCGGTGCCGGTCTGGGCAATGCCGAGGACGTCGCGCCGGGCGAGAACGTGCGGGATTGCCTGTTCCTGGATCGGAGTGGGATTGGTGTAACCGGTGGCCGCAACTGCGGCGAGGACCTTATCGGACAGGCCTAGATTGGAAAAAGACATTGAGCCTCTGGTCGAAACCGCCGTTCGGCATCGCAGGTAAAAGGCTGTCGCGTTCGGCCCCGAAACGGCTCGCTTTTCTATAAAGCTCGGGGGCTCTGACTAACGCCGACGGACGGCAAACCTGACGAATCGCGTTTCGATCCGAGGGCCGCGTTGCCCGCAACATAGGGGCGAAAGCGGTAAAGTCAATCTTGGAACCAGCCGGATGGCCGAAAAAGCTTAACGTTTTGACTGAAATACGCGTCTTTTCGTCATTTGGCGGTCAAATGAATCACGACCCCCGCCCCGGACGGCGAGGTCACAGCGGGGGCCTCCGCGCTGTTTTTCATCCTGAATCCGCCGGGCGTCAGGCCTTCGGAATCGCCAAATATCCGGTAGAAGGTGGCGAGGCTGCCGAACCCGCAGGTGAGGGCGATGTCGGCGATCGGCCGCGGCGGCTTCTCGCAAAGCAACCTTCGGCTCTCGCTCAGGCGTTGGGCGGTGACGGTCTGCGAAAAGCTTGCCCCGGTCGCCTCGAACAGGACGTGCAGGTAGCGGACCGAGACGCCGAGCATGCCGGCGACCATCCCTGGCGACAGGCTTGGCTTGGCAAGATGGCGCGTGATCAGGTGGCGCGCGAGGCTGAACCGGCCGACGCGCAGCGCCTGCTGCGCCCGGCGGCTGCCCGGCCTGATCACACCGCGCTCGATCAGCGCAAGGTCCGCCACGATCTTGACCAGCGCAGGAATGCAAGCGGTATCACCGGCCTCCGTGGCTTCCTTGAAGTCGGCGAGGCAAGCTTCGAGCAGCGGCGTCCAGCCGTGATTGCCGGTCGCCGCTGAGCCCTGACGGGCTGGCTCAGATGCCGGGATTTGATCCGCTCGCAGGTCCGCGGCATCGAGATAAATGCGCGTCGCGCCTGTAGCTGGCGTTTCCTGGCTGTAATCCCCGTGCTTACCGCGCATCGTGACTGATCCCTCGCTCTGCATGAGCGCGCGCGTCGCCGGCAAGGAAATTTGCGGTGCCGAACCCGGGCGAAGCGCCGCAGTGGTTCTGGGGAAATGGCCGGAAAATATCTTCTCAATGCGCGCAGGCTGATCACTTCGGTTCAGCGAAAGTCGGATCGCGCGGCGATGTGAAGTTCAAGGAGGTGAAGGGGGCGCGGCCAAGCATCGGCGAATTGCGAGCGTGGTGTCCCGGCCGGTCCGGACGGGCGCTCAGGCCGTTTGTGCGCGATAGTCGCCCGGCGTCATGGATTCGGATGCATTGAAGAGGCGGTAGAACGTCGCAAGGCTCTCGAAGCCGCAGGCAAAGGCGACCTCGGCGATCGTCTGCCTGGGCTGCTCGCGGAGCAGGCGGCGGCTTTGTTCGAGCCGGAGCGCGGTGACGGTCTCCGAGAAGCTCATCGAGGTTTCCTCGAACAGAATGTGCAGATGACGGACCGAGATGCCGAGCAGGCCGGCAATCAGGGTTGGCGACAGCGCCGCACGCGCCAGGTGGCGCCGGATCAGGCGCCGGGCCAGCGACAAATGGGCAGTTCGCAAGGCCTGCTGCGCGAGCCGGCTCTTCGGCCGCATGATGCCGCGCTCGATCAGCGCGATATGCGCCAGCGCCTGCACCGTCGGCGCCGTGCCCGCCGCCGCGGCATCGTTGCTCTCGATGAGGTCGCGGAAGCATGCTTCCAGCAGGGCCCGCAGCGCGGTCTCATCCTGCACGGGCCTGGGGACGAGTTCGCCGAGCTCGGCGCCCGGCGGGACGATGTTGGCCACCGGGACCTTGATGATGCGCAGGTGGAAGCCGTCATCGTGCAGGGGGACAGTGCGATAGGGCAGGTCCGAATAGCTGGTCGCGAACATGCCGTCGCGAACGGCAAATTCATCGAGCCGCGCGCCGCCGAACCAGCCGCCGCCGCCAAGCTGCTGGTAGATGCACAGGCTGTCGCTGGCCGCATCGGCGATGTCGCCCGTGCGCCGCTCGACGCGGTACGGCGAGGCCCGCAGCTCGACCAGCCCGGCATCGCCGAGCTTGCGCAGCGAGAACTCGCCGAAGAAGTCGCGGCGCCGGTCGGCTTCCAACTCGGCGGTGACGCCGAACAGCCCCTTGGCGCGGACCTCGCGCCAATAGTCGAAGCGATCCTTGGGATCGACTTGATCAGTAGACCATGTGTGCACGGAAAAGCCGTTGCGACGTGCGGAGAGCTCGAACCGGATGGAGCTTCGAATCTATCACGCGGGCCGTAAAAAGAAACTTGACCTAAGACAAATCGGATCCCTCATTTCGGCCTGGCGTGGCCGGCCGGAACGGCCGTCCGCGGCCGGCCTTGAACCGGCGAAACGGCTGGTCCGACTATTAGACGGCGGTCGCACGGGCGGCGCATTTGTCGTGCAGGCGGGGAAACGGGATGAAGAGCTGGCTTTCGAGACTTTCGGCGATCCTTTGGGCGGTTGCATTTGTCGCATCGGCCGCACCCGCCCAGGCCGAAAAGCGCGTCGCGCTGGTGATCGGCAATAATGACTACAGGAACGTGCCCAGGCTGCAGAAGGCGGTCAACGACGCCCGCACCATGGGCGACACGCTGAAGCAGCTCGGCTTCAGCGTCATGGTAGCCGAGAACCTCAACCGGCAGGCGTTCTCCGAGACGCTGCTCGCGTTCGACCGCGCCGTCGAACCCGGCGATACCGCGTTCTTCTTCTATGCCGGCCACGGCTTCGAGATCGCCGGCCAGAATTTCCTGCTACCGACCGACGTGCCGGCCGCCACCGAAGGGCAGGAGGAATTGGTGCGCGACGCCTCTGTTCTCGCCGACCGCATCGTCGAGCGCTTGCAGAACAAGAAGGCGCGCACCTCGATCCTGGTGTTCGACGCCTGCCGCAACAATCCGTTCGAGCGCGCCGGCACACGCGCGGTCGCCGGCGGCGGTGGCCTTGCACCGATGACGCAACTGCCGGAGGGCGTGTTCTCGGTGTTCTCGGCGGGGCCGCGCCAGACCGCGCTCGACCGTCTTTCGAACGATGATGCCAATCCCAATTCGGTGTTCACGCGGACCTTCGCCAAGGAGCTGCTGCAGCCCGGCGAGAATCTCGTGCAGGTCGCGCAGCGCACGCGGCGCCTGGTCAGCGAGATGGCCGAGACCGTGAAGCACAAGCAGATCCCGGTCTATTTCGACCAGATGGTCGACGATGTCTTCCTGAACGGGATCGCGAAGGGGCAGGCCGAGGCGACCAAGCCGTCCGCGCCGCCGCAGCAGGTGGCCGCGCTGCCGCCGGTCGCGGTGCCGAAGCTGCCTAAGGAGGATTCGATCAACGCGCCGATCGCGAGCTTCTCGCGGCACAATGGCGGCTGGACCGTGGTGTTCTCGATCGCCGATCCGACGCTCGGGATTTCCTGGCGGATCGGCGACAGCGGCGATTTCCGCGAAACCGGCTTCATCGACACGCTCGATCCGCGCACGCGCAAGCGGATGCCCAATCCGTCGGTCGAGCTGCCGGCCGATGCGCCGGCCGCCACGATCGAGATTCGCTATGTCGATACGCAAGGCATGATGCAGGGGCCGTTCCCGATCAAGTTCGATCCCGACGCCGCGCTGATCCGCGACCAGCGCAAGATCCTCGACATGACCGCGACCAGCTGGCTGTCATTCCGCGAGTTCAACGGGCTGCTGGTCTACTATACGCACCTGATGTCGTATCGCTGCGCGATCCGCGAGGTGCGCATCGGCATCGACACCGCGGTGCCGGACAAGGTCCTGAAGATGCCATCCTGCAATTCGCGCGATCCCAGCGCGATCCCGTCTGACGCGCAGCCCTATCTGAAGCTTGCGCCGCAGACCAGGGCGGTCTCGGTCGAGCTGACCTATCGCGACGGCAGCGTGTCGGAAATCAAGACCTTCAGGCGTTAGCCTTGCATCCTTGCCGCCAGATCCGCGTTACAATCGGGTCCTGAAGGGCGAGGCAGCGGTGAGGACGGCATCATGGATGCAGGCAATCGGGCAGGGCCGAACACGCGTCAGATCAGGGCGCGCTGCTGCGTGGTCGGTGGTGGGCCGGCCGGCATGATGCTTGGCTATCTGCTCGGACGCGCCGGAGTCGATGTCGTGGTGCTGGAGAAGCACGCCGACTTCTTCCGCGACTTCCGTGGCGACACCGTGCATCCGTCGACCCTGCAGGTGATGGACGAACTCGGCCTGATCGACGGCTTCCTGAAGCTGCCGCATCAGGACATCCAGACGCTCGACGGCATGTTCGGCGGCACCTCGGTGCGGATCGCCGATCTCCGCCGCCTCAGCGTCAAATACCCCTTCATCGCGATGATGCCACAGTGGGACTTCCTCAATTACCTGCGCGAGAGCGGCAAGCGCTTCCCCTCGCTGAAGGTGCTGATGAAGGCCGAGGCGACCGATCTGATCCGGCTCGGCGATGCTGTCGCGGGCGTGCACGCGAACACACCCGACGGCCCGGTCGAGATCGAGGCGGATCTCACCGTCGGCTGCGACGGACGTCATTCGATCGTGCGCGAGCGCGCCGGCCTCGACGTCGAGGAGATCGGCGCGCCGATGGACGTTTTGTGGTTTCGCGTCGGGCGGCGTCCGGATGAGACCGAGAATTTGTTCGCCCGCGTCGAGCACGGCAAGATGATGGTGACGTTCGATCGCGGCGACTACTGGCAATGCGCCTATGTGATCGCCAAGGGCCAATACGAGGCGGTGAAGGCGAGGGGATTGCCGGCGCTGCTCGACGACGTGCTGCGGCTGGCGCCGATCCTCAAGGCCGGCCTTGCCGACGTGAAGAGCTTTGACGACGTCAAGCTGCTCACGGTCGCGATCAATCGCCTGACGCGCTGGACCCGTCCCGGCCTGCTTTGCATCGGCGACGCCGCGCATGCGATGTCGCCGATCGGCGGCGTCGGCGTCAACCTCGCGGTGCAGGATGCGGTCGCGACCGCCAACATCCTGGCGGCGAAGCTCGTTCACGGCGTGCCGTCGGAAGACGAACTCGATGCGGTGCGGCGTCGCCGCGAATTCCCGATGCGCGTGACGCAGCGCATGCAGGTGATTGCGCAGAACAACATCATCAGCGCCGCGCTGAAGGCCGGCGATCAGCCGGTGCCGTTGGCGCTGCGGTTGATCACGGCAATGCCCTGGCTGCAGGGCCTCACCGCACGTCTGGTCGCCGTCGGGGTGCGGCCGGAGCACGTGCATTCGCCGGCCGCGGGCTGAACTGCGCGCCGCGCGACCGGAAGAGCGCCCGTGTTTTCAGGCCATCACCGAATAGCCGCCGTCGACGGGGATCGCGGTGCCGGTGACGAAGTCCGACGCGGGCGATGCCAGGAACACGGCGATGCCGGCGAAGTCGTCGATCGCCCCCCAGCGTGCCGCCGGCGTGCGCGCAAGCACGCGCTCGTGCAGCCCGGCCACCTGCTGGCGCGCGCCTTTGGTCAGGTCGGTATCGATCCAGCCGGGCAGGATGGCGTTGACCTGGATGTTGTCGGGAGCCCAGGCGTTGGCGCAGGCGCGGGTGTACTGTACGATGCCGCCCTTGCTCGCGGCATAGGCCGCGGCGAAGCTCGCACCGAAGATCGACATCATCGAGCCGATATTGATGATCTTGCCGTGCCCCGACGCCTTGAGCGCCGGATAGGCCGCCTTCGAGCACATGAACGCGCTGGTGAGGTTGGTGTCGATCACCTTGCTCCACTCCTCCAGTTCGAGCTCGTGCGGAGGCTTGCGGATGCTCATGCCGGCGTTGTTGACGAGAATGTCGATCCGGCCGAGCTCGCGAACGACCCGTTCGACCATGGCCGCGACGGCGGCCTTGTCGGTCACGTCGGTTGCCACCGCGATCGCCTTGGCGCCGCGCTTGCCGAGATCCTCGACGGCGGCCTTTGACTTCGCCTCGTTGCGGCCGACCACGGCAACCGCCGCGCCGGCGTCCGCCAGGCCGCGCGCCATGCCAAGCCCGATGCCGCCATTGCCGCCGGTGACGATGGCGACCCGGCCCGAGAGATCAAACTGTCCGTTTTTCATTGTTGTTGTCCGCTGAGGTTTGAACCGGGCGCGAGAGTGCCCGATCGTCACGGCGCTGACCAGATCGGCCACAGCCGGTCCGCCCTGCGCCGGCGGGCTTGCGCATGGGGCGATTTCCATGACGTTCGGGCAACAAAAAAGCCCCGGACAATGCCGGGGCTTTTGCTCTGCTATCTCAGCAGGGATCAGTACGCAGCTCAGTACTTGGCGACAACCGGACCGGTCCAGTTGAAGCGGTAGACCAGCGAGGTGCTGATGGTCTGGACAAGCGGCTTGAAGGTGATGTCGCGGCCGTTCGAGATGTTGGTGCCGTCGACCAGCTCCGAGATGTTCTTGTTGTCGTAGTAAGCGGCGCGATACTCGGTCTTCATGAACCAGCCCGGCGCGGTGATGCCGAAGATGTTCAGGTTGTTCTCGACGCCGCCGCCGACGAACCAGCCGCCGCGATCGAAGTCGTTGGTGTGCAGACCCGAGGGAAGCGCGCTCGCGGTGTTGAACAGCGTGGTGCCCTTCCAGTGCGAGCTGGAGTAACCGGCGTTGACGTAGGACAGGACGTTCGGCGCGATCAGGTAGCCGAGGCGCGCACCAGCCGCCCAGCTGTAGTCGTTCTTGATGTTGCCGGCGACGAACGGACCCTGATCCTGGATGGTGCCCTTCAGGCTGCCGAACTGACCGTCGGCGAACACGCCGATGACCCAGCTGTTGGCGGTCTGCCAGTCATAACCGGCACCGACGGTGCCGTACCAGCCATCGCCGCCCTGGCGCTGGTTGAAGCCGAGGATCGGCGCACCCGTAACGGTCGACTGGACGCCCGTGTCAGCATCCCAGACGCCGCCGCCGCCGCCGCCGAAGATGTAGAAGCCGGTCCAGCTCGGAGCGACCGGAACCGGGGCAGGAGCCTTGGTGTAGGGGCGGGCGGCCAGATCGGCAGCCGACGCCGATGCCGTCATCGCAGCAACCGCGGTCAGAGCGAGCAAAATCTTCTTCATATCCAAATCCTCGACTAGCGTTCGATCAGGTCGCTCAGGGGAGTGCGCTGGCACCGATTCCCGAAACTCATGGTCGAACTATACGTGGTTCCGCCGGAAATGCTGTTGCTGGTGAGACACATCCGGCCGAAAACGAAGCCACTGGGGCTCTCCGAACGGGCAAAATGGCAACGGCCGCCCCAATCTGGGGGCGGCCGGAAATTCATTTCAGATCAATCGGTTGGGCCTAGACGTCGAGTAGGTCGTCGCTGGCGAATTCGGCCTTGTCGGAAATGAAGGCGAAGCGGGCTTCGGCCTTGGTGCCCATCAGCCGCTCGACCGAGTCGGCGGTGCCCTCGCGATCGTCGGCCAGCAGCACCACGCGCAGCAGCGTGCGCTTGGCCGGATCCATCGTGGTTTCCTTCAGCTGCGCCGGCATCATCTCGCCGAGGCCTTTGAAGCGGTTCACCTCGACCTTGGCGTTGGCGTTGAACTCGCTCTTCAGCAGCTCGTCCTTGTGCGCGTCGTCGCGGGCGTAGATCGACTTGGTGCCGTGCTTCAGCTTGTAGAGTGGCGGAACCGCCAGATAGAGGTGCCCTTCGTCGATCAGCCGCGGCATCTGCCGGTAGAAGAAGGTGATCAGGAGCGATGCGATGTGCGCCCCGTCGACGTCGGCGTCGGTCATGATGATGATGCGCTGGTAGCGCAGATCCTCTTCGCGGTAATGCGCGAGCGTGCCGCAGCCGATCGCCTGCACGAGGTCGGAGAGCTGCGCGTTGGCGGTCAGCTTGTCCTTGCCGGCAGAGGCGACGTTGAGGATCTTGCCGCGCAGCGGCAGCACGGCCTGCGTCTTGCGGTCGCGCGCCTGCTTGGCGCTGCCGCCGGCCGAGTCACCTTCGACGATGAAGAGCTCAGAGCCTTCGGTACCGGCGTCGGAGCAGTCGGCGAGCTTGCCGGGCAGACGCAGTTTCTTGCCGGCCGTCTTGCGCGCGGTCTCCTTTTCCTGGCGGCGGCGCAGCCGCTCCTCGGCGCGATCGATCACGAAATCGAGCAGCCGGTTGGCCTGGTTCGGATTGCCT
Organism: Bradyrhizobium sp. USDA 4501; assembly: GCF_054062115.1. Taxonomy (NCBI): domain Bacteria; kingdom Pseudomonadati; phylum Pseudomonadota; class Alphaproteobacteria; order Hyphomicrobiales; family Nitrobacteraceae; genus Bradyrhizobium; species Bradyrhizobium sp. USDA 4501. Next base: position 9,002,454 of record NZ_JBSSEX010000001.1, on the reverse strand, counting down.
GACAGCCAGTGGTCGAACGGATCCTTCATCGCCTGTTCGACGATGCGCTGCGCTTCGGCGGTGGCGAGGCGGTCCTTCGTTTGGCCCTGGAATTCAGGCTCGCGCACGAACACCGAGAGCATCACGGCCGCGCCCACCATCACGTCTTCCGAGGTGATGGACGCCGCGCGCTTGCCCTGGCCCGCGCGTTCGGCGTGGTCCTTCAGACCGCGCAACAATGCGCTGCGCAGGCCGGATTCATGCGTACCGCCATCGGGCGTCGGCACCGTGTTGGTGTAGGACGACAGGAAGCCGTCGGCATCGGCCGTCCAGGCCACGGCCCATTCGCAGGCGCCATGCGCGCCGCTGCGGCCGGATTTGCCGGAGAAGATATCCTGATGCACCAGCGTATCGGCGTGGATCGCCGCGGCCAGATAATCCTTCAGTCCGCCGGGGAAGTGGAACTTGGCTTCCGACGGGACGTCTTCGACGCCCTTCAGGAGCTCCTGGTCGCAGTGCCAGCGAATCTCGACGCCGCCGAACAGATAGGCCTTCGAGCGCGTCATCTTGAACAGACGCTGCGGCTTGAAAGCCGCCTTGGCGCCGAAAATGTCGGTGTCCGGCTTGAAGCGGATGCGCGTGCCGCGGCGGTTGTTGACCTTGCCGAGGTCTTCGAGCTTGCCCTTGGGGTGGCCGCGCTCGAAGGTCATGCGATGCAACTGCCCGCTGCGCGCAACCTCGACCTCGAGCCGCGAGGAGAGGGCGTTGACCACGGAGACACCGACACCGTGCAAGCCGCCCGAGGTCTCGTAGACCTTGGAGTCGAACTTGCCGCCCGAGTGCAGCGTGCACATGATGACTTCGAGCGCCGACTTCTTCGGGAATTTCGGATGCGGGTCGACCGGAATGCCGCGGCCATTGTCGGTCACGGTCAGGAAGCCATCGGCGGTCAGCTCCACGTCGATGAAGGTGGCGTGGCCCGCCAGCGCCTCATCCATGCAGTTGTCGATCACCTCGGCGAACAGGTGGTGCAGGGCCTTCTCGTCGGTGCCGCCGATATACATGCCGGGGCGCCGGCGGACCGGTTCCAGCCCTTCCAGCACCTCGATGTCAGCCGCCGTATAGCCGGCTTCGGCGCTTCCAGCGGATCGCGAAGCAGCCTTCGCCGGGGCGCGTCCCTTCGGTTCCGGGGCTCCGAACAGATCGTCGGCAGATTTACTTTTGGCGTTCGACTTCAATGATTTGGCCATGGTTCTTCAAGTGACGCGCCAGTCACGGCGCGGCGAATCGGTTGCTCTGACTATGCCACGGATGGGCTGCCAATGGGGACGGCCGCGCCCTGGAGCCCGGCCATCCCCATAGATAGGAAACCGCGATTACGCCTGCGAGGTGCGGATTACAATGACCGTGAACAGGGCCATGGCGGCGACCACCAGCAGTGACCCGACGATCGGCGCCGCCTCGAACGACGGTCCCTTCAGCAGCACGGCGGCCACGCCGGCCGGGAACAGGACGCCGCCGACGATATGCAGCCAGCCCTGGATTCTGGCGAGCAGCATGCTGCCCGCTTCCGGCACCAGCCGGTAGTAGAGGCCGAACAGGAACAGCAGCACGCCGCCGACCAGATTGAGATGCGCATGCGCCGGTCCCAACGTGAAGTCGTGCTGGATACCCATGGCGATGCCCGCGAGCATTCCGAACAGCAGGACGAGAACGCTCACGCACATCATCAGCGATCCGATCATCCAGTAATTCCTTTTTCTTGTGAGGGAGATGCCAACCTGGACCTCAGGGGCCTTACGGGAAATCACGGTCGATCCCCGCCTTTGTGACTTGATGTCACGCAATCGGCTGGCTTACCTGTTCTTAGGCTGCGTGCCGCTAGAAAGGTTCATTCGAGGTTCAACGGAGCGGGAAGGCACACGACGAGATGGAAGACCTTGCGCGGGCCCTGGCCGAATTCGTGCGGCACCACCAGGCCTGGGCCGCTCCGATCGTCATGCTGCTGGCGTTCGCTGAATCGCTCGCCTTCATTTCATTGCTGGTTCCGGCCTGGGGCGCGCTGGTCGCGATCGGCGCCCTGATCGGCGTCAGCGGGATCAGCTTCTGGCCGATCTGGATCGCGGGCGGCGTTGGTGCCGCGCTCGGCGACTGGGTCTCCTACTGGTTCGGCTATCGCTACAAGGAGCAGGTCGCGCAGATGTGGCCCCTGTCGCGCTACCCGGAGATCCTGCCGCGGGGCGAGGCCTTCGTGAAGAGCTGGGGCGTGCCCAGCATCTTCATCGGCCGCTTCTTCGGTCCACTGCGCGCCTCGGTGCCGCTTGCGGCCGGCATTTTCGAGATGTCGTACTGGCAATTCCAGATCGCCAATTTCGTCTCCGCGCTGGTCTGGTCGGCGGCACTGCTGCTGTTCGGCGACGTCATTGCCCATGCCATCGAGTGGGTGTGGCGGGTGGTGTAGCAAGCTCCGGAATAAGGCCGACCTGCAGGGGTTAGGCGGGAGGGTAACCGCTCGAGCTGTCGGCATCGCGCGAGTATCGAAACGCTGATACAACCGCGCCCACCGGGCGCGAATTCATCGGGCGCAGTTTCACTGGGAAGGACAGCACATGGAATTGACACGACGTCATGCTCTCGCCGGCGCTGCCGGCATCGCCGCCGCACCGTTGCTATCAACCGTTCCTGCGGGCGCTGTGGCGCCGGTTGCCGACAAGCAGGCGCCGAGCTTCTATCGTTACAAGGTCGGCGACATCCTCGTCACCGTGGTGTCCGACGGCAAGAACGTCTTCAAGCTGGAAGACTCCTTCATCCCCAATGCGAAGCGGGACGACGTCAACGCGGCGCTGGAGAAGGCGTTCATGCCGCGCGACATGATGACGATCTGGTTCGCACCGCTGGTGCTCAACACCGGCGGCAAGCTGGTGGTGATCGACACCGGCAATGGCGCGCTGGCGAAGGCCAGCACGAAGGGCGCCAATGGCCTGTTCGCCGACAATTTCGTCGCCGCCGGCTTCGATCCCAAGAATGTCGACATGGTCGTGATCTCGCACTTCCACGGCGACCACGTGAACGGCCTCTTGACCGCCGAAGGCACGCCGGCATTCCCGAATGCCGAGGTGCTGGTGCCGGCGACCGAGTGGAAGTTCTGGATGGACGACGGCGAGATGAGCCGGGCACCGGCCGGCCGCATGCAGGGCCTGTTCAAGAACAACCGCAATATCTTCGAAGCCGGCCTGAAGAAGAAGGTCACGCCGTACGAGTGGGGCAAGGAGATCGCGCCGGGCCTGACCTCGGTCGAGACCGTCGGCCACACGCCGGGCCACACCTCCTACGTGCTGGCCTCGGGCCCGGACAAGGTCTTCATCCAGTCCGACGTCACCAACAATCCGAACCTGTTCGCGACCAACCCCGGCTGGCATGCGTTCTTCGACCAGGACGGCGACGTGGCGGAGAAGACCCGTCGCCGCATCTACGACATGGTGGTTGCCGAGCGGCTCCAGGTGCAGGGCTTCCACTATCCGTTCCCGGGCCTCGGCAATGTGGTGAAGGACGGCGGCGGCTATCGCGTCGTGCCGGCACCGTGGAATCCGGCGATCTAGCCAGTCATTCCCCGGTGCGCCATTGCGCACCTGAGGGCGCGCGGAGCGCGAACCCCGGAATCTGGAGGTCCTAGCGCGAGATTCCGGGTTCGATGCTGTGCATCGCCCCGGAATGACAAGCAACAACTTGACGTCAAGGGGGCGCGGCCTTATAGCCCGCGCCCATGATCAACGCCGCGACCATCATCATTGCCCGCCGCCGCCGCATTATCGCGGTATGGGCGGTCGCTCGCGTTTAAGACCATCGCCTCTGCCGCCGGACCCGATCCCGCGGCGCTCTCCTGAAAAAGACACGCGGTTCGATCTGGCGGCTCCTTCGTCATGCAGGAGCTTTGACCATGTATACGCCACCGCCCTTCAAGCCTGACCGTGCCGCGAGCCTTGCCTTCGCGGAAGCGCGTGGTTTCGGCATGGCCTGCGCGTGGGACGGCGGCAAGCCGATCGCCTCCGCGCTCCCGTTCTACTTGACTTACGCCGCCGACGGGACGCCGCGGGCGCTGTTTCATGTTGCCCGTCACAATCCGCTGGTAAAGCTGGCGGGCGGGTCACCTTGGCTGCTGGCCGTTACCGGCGCCGACGCCTATGTTTCGCCGGACTGGTACGTGTCACCCGATCAGGTGCCGACCTGGCTCTATCAGGCGGTGCATCTGACCGGGCCGGTGCGGACGTTGTCGGATGACGAGCTTGCCGTTCAGATCGACGCGCTGAGCGCCAAGTTCGAGGACCGGCTGCTGCCGAAAAAGCCGTGGGTGTCGGGCAAGATGACCGCCGCGAGGCTGGAAACCATGAAGAAGGCCATCGTGGGTCTCGAGATGATGGTGGAAGAGGTGGAGGGCAGCTTCAAGCTGAACCAGCACAAGTCTGAAACCGATTTCGCGGCGGTCGGCAACACGCTCGCTTTGCAGGCCGAAGCCGGTGCCCAAGACATCGCGGCCTTGATGCGCGAGGTGCGCCCGCAGGCTTTCGCGCTGATACAGGCCGAGATGACTACGCTTCCGAGGAGCGAGCAATGACGAAGAAGAAAATCGGAATTTTGGGCGCGTCCGGCTACACCGGCGCCGACGCGGTGCGCCTGTTGGCGCGGCATCCGAATGCCGAAATCACCGCGCTTACCGCTAACACCCATGCCGGCAAGACGATGAGCGAGGTGTTTCCTCACTTCTTCATGCTCGACCTGCCAAAACTCGTGGAATGGGAAAAGGTCGACTGGACGCGGCTCGATGCCGTGTTCTGCGGACTGCCGCACGGGACGACGCAAGAGATCATCGCCGCGGTGCTGAAAGCCAATCCCAGAATCAAGATCCTCGATATGTCCGCGGACTTCCGGCTGCGCAACAAAGACAGCTATGCGCAATGGTACGGCCATGAGCACCGGGCGCTCGAATTGCAGGACGAGGCGGTCTATGGGCTGACCGAACTCTACCGGGAGGAGGTCACGGCCGCGCGGCTGGTAGCCTGTCCCGGCTGCTATCCGACGGCGGTGCTGCTGGCGCTTGTTCCGCTGGCGAAGGCAAAGCTGATTGACGTCGACGACATCATCATCGACGCAAAGTCGGGCGTCACCGGCGCCGGACGCGGACTGAAGCAGAACACGCTGTTCAGCGAGGCCGGCGAAGGGTTGTCGCCCTATTCGATCGGAAGCCATCGACACTCGGCGGAGATTGAGCAGGAGATTGGCGCGGCCGCTGGCTCGGCTGTGACGGTGAACTTCACCCCGCATCTCATTCCGATGGCGCGGGGTGAGTTCTGCACATCCTATGTCAAGCTCAACGGGGCTACGCCGGACGATTTGCGCGCCGAGCTGGAAAGGGCCTACGCCAACGAGCCGTTCGTATATGTGACGAAGAAGGGTGTGCTGCCACAGACGCAGAACGTGCGTGGTTCGAATTATGTTCAGATCGGCGTCGTCGCCGACCGGATCAAGAACCGCGCCATCGTGCTCTCGACGCTCGATAATCTTGTGAAGGGTTCGGCCGGACAGGCGATCCAGAACATGAACCTGATGTTCGGCTTGCCGGAAACCACCGGACTGGAGCAGATCGCGCTGTTTCCATGAGCGGGGGGTTGTTGTCGCTGGCGAGGGGCGCTCAATCTAAGGATAACTGCCCATCCCCGTTGGCGGCGCAGGCGCGGCCAGATGTGTTAAACGAAACGAACGAGCTCGAAAGGAACGTGCCATGACCCTCACCGACACCAACCAACCGAAAACCAGGAGCGGTGCGACCAAGGCCACCGTGTTCGTCGATGGCGGCTCAGGCACGACCGGCCTCGGCATCCAGGAGCGGCTGCTCTCGATCGGCGACGTTGCGGTGAAGCACATCGCCGAGGACAAGCGGAAGGATGCCGGCGCCAAGCGCGCGCTGATGGAGGAGGTGGATCTCGTGATCCTCTGCCTGCCTGACGAGGCCGCCAAGGAGACTGTGGCGCTGATCGACACGATGGGCAATGCCGCGCCAAAAGTGCTCGACGCCTCGACGGCCTATCGCGTTGCGCCCGACTGGGCCTACGGTTTTCCTGAGCTCGCGCCCGACCAGGCCGACAAGATCCGTAACGCGAAGAAGGTCTCCAATCCGGGTTGCTATCCGACCGGCGCGATCGCGCTGCTGCGGCCGATCGTCGATGCCGGCGTGCTGCCGGCGGATTATCCCGTCACCGTCAACGCGGTGAGCGGCTATTCGGGCGGCGGCAAGTCGATGATCGCCAGCTTCGAGGACGGCTCGGCGCCGGCCTTCCAACTCTACGGCCTCGGCTTCGAGCACAAGCACGTGCCGGAGATGCAGCTCTATTCGCACCTGACGCGAAGGCCGATCTTCATCCCGTCGGTCGGCAACTACCGGCAGGGCATGCTGGTCTCGGTGCCGCTGCAACTCGACGCGCTGCCGGGCAAGCCTGATGGTACCGATCTGCAAGCGGTTCTGGCGAAATGGTACGCCGGCAGCAAATATGTCTCGGTGATGCCGCTGCAGAACGAGGCCGCCAAGGGCGGGCGGCTCGAGCCGGAGGCGCTCAACGAGACCAACCAGCTCGAGCTCTACGTCTTCGCCAGCGACAAGCACCACCAGGCGGTGCTGGTCGCGCGGCTCGACAATCTGGGCAAGGGCGCCTCGGGTGCCGCGGTCCAGAACATGCGGCTGATGCTCGGGCTGGCCGACAGCTGACGGCGACGCGGATCGTGGACGACGCCACGCTGCAGTTCTATCGGCGCAATGCCGAGGCCTATGCCGGGTGGGCGAAAGCCCCGTCCACCCGGCTGATCGGCTTTCTGAAGCTGCTGCCGCCGGGCGGCGCGATCCTCGAACTCGGCTGCGGCGCCGGCAATCATGCCGCCGTCATGCTCGCCGAAGGCTTTGTGCTGCGTGCGACCGACGGGTCGCCCGAGATGGCCGAGGTCGCGGCGCGCCGCATCAAACATCCCGTCGAGGCGATGCTGTTCGATGAGCTCGAGGACCGCGAAGCCTATGACGGCGTCTGGGCCAGCGCCTGCCTGCTGCACGTGCCGCGCGACGAATTGGCCGACATCATCGGCCGCATCCATCGGGCGCTGAAACCCGGTGGCGTTTTCTACGCGAGCTACAAGATCGGCCATGGCGATGGCCGCGACAGCATCGGCCGCTACTACAATTATCCCGCGGCGGACTGGCTCGCTGCGACCTACGCCGCGTCAGGGGCGTGGACGCAAGTCTCGTCCGACACCAGCGAGATCAAGAGCTTTGACGAGGCGCCCGCGACGATGCTGCACATCGTGGTGCGCAAGGGCGGCTAGTGGCTCGTCACAGTGATTTTGACGGTTTGATACCGAGCCAGCTTAGGATCGGCAAGTTCTCTGGCGGCACGAGGATTTCGATGCTTCTGGGGATATCGGCTCGACGGCGAATGAGGCCGTTACGTTCGAGCGTGACGATCATCTGATGGACTGAGGGCGGGCTAACACCGAAGTGACGCTGCATGTCGGCTTCGGCGGGGGGCCGTCCGAACATGTGCGAGTAGGTATAGATGAAAGCCAGATAATGGCCCTGCTTCTCGGTAAAGCGTGCGCCTGATTTTTGACTCATGGATCGATTCGTCCGGAGCCTCCGACAGGGAGGCGAACGATGAATGTACGGTACCGGGTTGAATTGAGCCAAGCCGAGCGAGAGGAACTGACGGCGATGCTGAGCGGCGGCAAGCATGCCGCTCGCAAACTCAAGCGGGCCCAGATTTTGCTGGCGGCCGACATCGGCAGCCGCGACGAGGAGATTGTCCGGACCGTCAGAGTAAGCGCCTCCACCGTCTATCGGACCAAACGCCGCTTGGTGGAAGGCAATCTCGATCGGGCCTTGAGTGAGGAGCCGCGTCCCGGTGCGGAGCGCAAGCTGACCGGCAAGGAGGAAGCCCTGCTGGTGGCGACCGCATGCGCCAAGCCGCCCGCTGGCCGGAGGCGCTGGACGCTGGCGCTGCTGGCCGACGTGATGGTCAAGCTCACCGATCATGACAGCCTGTCGGGCGAGACCGTGCGCCGCCGGCTGGCCGATAATGACCTCAAGCCGTGGCGCAGGGACATGTGGTGCATTCCCCATGTCGATGGCGAATACGTCGCCCGCATGGAAGATGTGCTCGATCTCTACGCTGAAGCGCCTGATCCCGAGCGGCCGCTGGTCTGCTTCGACGAAACCCCCGTCCAGCTCATCGGCGAAGTGCGCCAGCCGATCCCACCCGAGCCGGGAAAGCGCGAGCGTTACGATTACGAGTACCGCCGCAACGGCACCGTCAATCTCTTTGTCGCCCTCGATCCGCATCGGGCCTGGCGTAACGTCAAAGTCACCGAACGGCGCACCGCCGTGGATTATGCTCACTGCATGCGCGAACTCGTCGATGTCCATTACCCCAAGGCCGCCTGCATCCGTGTCGTGCAGGACAATCTGTCGATCCATGCCCCCGGCGCCCTCTACCAGGCCTTTGCCCCCGCCGAGGCCCGCCGCATCCTGCGCCGCCTCGAGTTCCACTACACCCCGAAACACGCCAGTTGGCTCAATATGGTCGAGATCGAGATCGGCGTGCTCCAAGGGCAGTGTCTCGGCCGCCGGATCGACGATCCAAAACGCCTTAGAAACGAGATCGCAGCATGGGAGCGGCAGCGAAACAAAACTCGCGCCCGTATCAACTGGATGTTCACAACGGACAAAGCTCGCACCAAACTGGGGCGCGCCTATCCAGGCATACCCAAAGAGTCAAAATCACTGTGACGAGCTACTAGTTGATGCCGCGCCGGCGCGGCTGTCGCCGCGACCGGCGGGAATATCTGGATCAGAGGACCTTGAAGATCGCGAGCGCCAGCACCGCCTGGGCGAGGAAGCCGACCGTAAAGGCCAGGGTGCGGAACACCGGCAGGCCGAGCGTGTACACGATCAGGTGGGCGACGCGGGCCCAGAAATAGACGGCGCAGGCGAGCACGGTCCATTTGGTGGAATAGTCGGCCGCGTTGAGGATCAGGACCAGCGGCGCGAAGATCACGAGGTTCTCGACCGCGTTGTCATGGGCGAACATCAGCCGGTTGGCCCATTCCGCGTGCGGCTTGTCGTTGCGCGAGGGGTTGCCCATGGCGGCGGAGAGGCCGCGCACCTGGCAGCGGTTGATGATGTAGGGGATCCACAACAGCCCGGTCAGGATCACCGTCAGTGACAGCCAGAACAGTTCGCGCGTCATCGTCTCCCCCTCACGTGAATTCGATTCCCGACCGTCGGGACCGTCTGTTTATAGCTGAGCGGGAGACTTGGCGCTACGCGCGGACGCGGACATAGCTGCCCGGGGCGTCCTCGAGCACCTGCGTGCCGTTGGAGCCGACCATGCGCGCCGGGACCGTCTCCGGATCATGGCTTTCCAGCCAGCCGCGCCAGTCGGGCCACCACGAGCCCTTGTGCTCCTCGGCGGCCTTCAGCCAGTCGGCGAGCTTCATGTCCTTGATGTTGTCGTTGGTCCAGTACTGGTACTTGTTCGACGCGGGCGGATTGACCACACCGGCGATATGGCCGGAGCCGGACAGCACATATCTCACCGGGCCGCCGAAGAACTGCGAACCGTAGAGCACCGATTCCGCCGGCGCGATGTGATCCTCGCGGGCGGCGAGGTTGTAGACCGGCACCTTCACCTTCGACAGATCGAGCAGCGTGTTGTCCAGCACCATGGTGCCGGTCGACAGCCGGTTCTCCAGATAGCAGTTGCGCAGGTAGTAGGAGTGGTTCGACGACGGCATCCGCGTCGCATCCGAATTCCAGTGCAGCAGGTCGAACGAGGACGGCGTCTGGCCTTTCAGATAATTGTTCACGACATACGACCAGATCAGGTCGTTCGAGCGCAGCATGTTGAAGGCCATCGCCATCTTGCTGCCCTCGAGCACGCCGGATTCCTGCATGTCGCGTTCGAGCGCCGAGATCTGGTCCTCGTCGACGAACACCAGGAGATCGCCGGCATGGGTGAAGTCGACCTGCGCGGCAAAGAACGTCGCCGACGTCACGCGCTGGCGGCGCTTCTCGGCGAGATAGGCGAGCGTCGAGGCGAGCAGGGTGCCGCCGACGCAATAGCCGGCGGTATGCACCTTCATCTCGCCGGTGACCTTCTCGATGACGTCCATCGCCGTCAGCGGGCCTTCGGTCATGTAGTCGGCCCAGGTCTTCTTGCCGAGCTCCTTGTCCGGATTGACCCAGGAGATCACGAACACCGTGATGCCCTGGTCGACGCACCATTTGATGTAGGATTTCTCGGGGCGCAGATCGAGGATGTAGAACTTGTTGATCCAGGGCGGCACGATCAGCAGCGGCGTGCGCAGCACGTTCTCGGTCGCCGGCGAATACTGGATCAGCTGCATCAGCTCGTTCTGGAAGATCACCTTGCCCGGCGTCGTCGCCATGTTGACGCCGACCTCGAGATTGCTCGAGTCGGACTGGCGGATCCGCAGCGTGCCGTGGCCGGCCTCGATATCCTCGGCCAGCATCTTCATGCCGCGCACCAGATTGTCGCCATTGGTCTCGACGGTGGCGCGCAGCACCTCCGGATTGGTCAGCACGAAATTCGACGGCGCCAGCGCGTTGGTGATCTGCTGGACGTAGAATTCGGCCTTCTTGCGCGTGTGAGGATCGATCCCGTCGGCGTCATGGACCAGCTGCTGCGCCCATTTCGAGGTCAGCAAATAGAGCTGCAGGATGAAGTCGAAGAACTGGTTCGACTTCCATTCCGGATCCTGGAAGCGCTTGTCGCGCGGGGCCGGGGCGATCGCCGGCTTGGCATCGGCCTCGCCGGCCATGCGGCGCACCGCCGAGCCCCAGAGATCGAGATAGTCCTTGCCGAGCTGCATCTGCAGCGACGAGGCGCGCTCCTTGTCGGACAGCCAGTATTCGGCGATCACGCTGAAGGTCTTGATCACCTCACCGAGTTCATTCGGCGGCTTGTCGCGGACTTCTCCGGTCTGGCGCGGCTTGAGATAGGCCGCCAGCGCCTGGCCGCTGCTCTCCATCGCCCGCGCGATGTTCATGGCGAAGGCTTCGGCGTTGAATTTCGGGGTGGCCTGGGTGTCGGTACTAACGTTGCTCATCTGAGGTACAATATCGCGTCGTTTGGAGGGCGTCATCGCGCGGTGCGGCAACGCAAATCAGTCAAAATCCAGCATTTCGCTCTGTTGCGGTGCGAGAAAAAATCTTTGTTCCGTCATATTGAAGCCTCAGGGTTCGCTTTTGGTGTTCCCGCTTTAAGCGTTTCGGGCGACAATGGTTTGAAACGCTAAAGTCGAAATTAACGCAGCGGGGACGCTGCAAGGCTCGTACCAGTGCGACCCGTGTCGGCAACGTGCGACGTGCGCGCTAGCTTGTTGGGGACAATTCGGCGCATGCCGATCGATCGAATGAACAGGGGGCTCGCTGCCGCAGTGCTGCTCGCGTCGTTGGTGGCGCTGAGCGGGTGCTCGAGCACGATCGCCGATATGACGATGCCGGCCGATGCGCCGGCGCGCGAGAAGGACGCCGCCGGCTACCTGCCGGTCCATGATCTTCCGCCCGACCGCGCCGACCCGACGATCAAGCCGGCGGACCAGGCCAAGATCGAGCAGGAGCTGATTGCCGCGCGCGCGCGCCAGGCCTCGACGGCTGCCCAAAGCGGGAAGTAGCGCCCGACAAACGGCCGATCAGCGCTGGCGCCGCCCGGTGTCCGTGCTAAAAGAAACCCAGTTCAACCGCAGATCCGGCCGCAGCCCCCAGATCGTGCGCCTGAATTCGCTCTAAGTCATTGATTCAGTGCGATTTCTGTCAGAGGCCGAGCCGGCTTCCGCAAACTACGCCAAGGGGGTCGATTCTGGCATCGCGGTTGTCGGAGCAAGGGTCCCATGGAAGATTTTTACCGCATTCGCCGTCTGCCGCCTTATGTCTTTGAGAAGGTCAACCAGGCCAAGGCGGCCGCGCGCAACGCCGGGGCCGACATCATCGACATGGGCATGGGGAACCCGGACCTGCCGACCCCGCCGCATGTGATCGAGAAGCTCAAGGAGACGCTGGGCAAGCCGCGGACCGACCGCTACTCGGCCTCGCGCGGCATCAACGGCCTGCGCAAGGCCCAGGCCGCCTATTATGCGCGCCGCTTCGGCGTCAAGCTCAACCCCGACACCCAGGTGGTTGCGACGCTCGGCTCGAAGGAGGGGTTTGCCAACGTCGCGCAGGCGATCACGGCGCCGGGCGACGTCGTGCTGTGCCCCAATCCGAGCTACCCGATCCATGCCTTCGGCTTCCTGATGGCGGGCGGCGTGATCCGCTCGGTGCCCTCGGAGCCGACGCCGCAGTTCTTCGAGGCGGTCGAGCGGGCGATCATCCATTCGATCCCGAAGCCGATCGCGCTGATCGTCTGCTATCCGTCGAACCCGACCGCCTACGTCGCGGACCTCGACTTCTACAAGGATCTCGTCGCGTTCGCGAAGAAGCACGACATCTTCATCCTGTCCGATCTCGCCTACGCCGAAGTTTATTTCGACGAGAACAATCCGCCGCCATCGGTGCTGCAGGTGCCCGGCGCGATCGACGTCACCGTCGAGTTCACCTCGATGTCGAAGACGTTCTCGATGGCTGGCTGGCGCATGGGCTTTGCGGTCGGCAATGAGCGGATCATCGCGGCGCTGGCGCGCGTCAAATCCTATCTCGATTACGGCGCGTTCACGCCGGTCCAGGTGGCGGCGACCGCGGCGCTGAACGGTCCCGACGACTGCATCCGCGAGATGCGCGACACCTACCGCAAGCGCCGCGATGCGCTGGTCGAGTCATTCGGCCGCGCCGGCTGGGACATTCCGCCGCCGCAGGCCTCGATGTTCGCCTGGGCGCCGCTGCCCAAGGCGTTCGAGGCGGTCGGCAGCATGCAGTTCGCGACCCTGATGGTGGAGAAATCCGGCGTCGTGGTGTCGCCCGGCGTGGCGTTCGGTGAGCATGGCGAGGGCTATGTCCGCATCGCGATGGTGGAGAACGAGCAGCGCATCCGGCAGGCTGCGCGCGGCGTGCGCCGCTTCCTTGAAAGCGGCATCGAAACGTTGCACAACGTCGTTCCTCTCGCCAACCGACGCTAATCCTTCCAGGTTGCTTAATCTCCAGGTCCCTTAAATCCATGGTCGCACCCCTGAACGTGGGCATAGCGGGGCTCGGCACCGTCGGTGCCGATGTCGTCCGCCTCATCGAAACGCAAGGACGTGCGCTGGCCGAGCGCAGCGGCCGCGGCGTTCGCGTCGTCGCCGTCACGGCGCGCTCGAAAGCCAAGAAGCGTGGCCTCGACCTGCGCGGCATCGCCTGGGCGAAGAGCCCCGAGGCGCTCGCCGAGGATCCCGATATCGACTGCTTCGTCGAATTGATGGGCGGCGCCGGCGATCCCGCGCTGTCCGCGATCGAGACCGCGCTGAAGGCCGGCAAGTCGGTCGTCACCGCCAACAAGGCGCTGATCGCCAAGCATGGACTGCGTCTCGCCGCGGCTGCCGAGAAGCACGGCGGCGCGCTGAATTTCGAGGCGGCGGTCGGTGCGGCGATCCCGGTCATCAAGACGCTGCGCGAGGGCCTCGCCGGCACCAGCGTCAACCGCGTCTACGGCATCCTCAACGGCACCTGCAATTACATCCTGACCCGGATGGAGCAGGAGGGCCTATCGTTCGAGGAGTGTCTGAAGGACGCCCAGCGTCTCGGCTATGCCGAAGCCAACCCGTCGTTCGACGTCGATGGTCATGACACCGCGCAGAAGCTCGCGATCCTGGCCAGCCTCGCCTTCGGAACCAAGGTTGCGGAAAGCGCGGTTTACGTCGAAGGCATCTCCTCGATCACGCCGGAAGACCTCAAGGCCGCCGCGGAACTCGGTTACCGCGTCAAGCTGCTCGGTGTCGCGGTGCGCACGGCAAAGGGCATTGAGCAGCGCGTGCATCCGACCATGGTGCCGAAATCATCGTCGATCGCGCAGGTGATGGGCGTCACCAACGCTGTCGCGATCGACGGCGAGGGGATTCCGCCGATCACGCTGGTGGGACCCGGCGCCGGCGGCGGCGCGACGGCCTCCGCCGTGGTCGCCGACATCGCCGACGTCGCCCGCGGCATCCGCGCCAAGCCGTTCGGCCGTCCGGTGGAGCGGTTGCGCGACACCACCAAGGCGCCGATGGAACGCCATGAGGGTGGCTATTATATCCGCCTGATGGCGCGCGATCTTGCAGGCACTGCCGCAACAATCGCCACCCGGCTGGCGGAACAGAAGATATCTCTGGAATCCATCGTGCAACGGCACCCGGATGGCGTCGATGTGAACGGTGCGGCCAAAAAACCTTCACCGGTCCCGGTCATTCTGATTACCTATGCGACCAGCGAGGATGCCGTGCATCGTGCGCTGGCCGCAGTGCAGCGCGATAAGGTCATCAGCGGCCGGCCGCAGGTGATCCGGATCGAGAAAAACTAGCGCATGGCCTGAACGGGTCGGGCGTGAGACGATTGATGCGGGCAGGCTGGCCTGTCCCAGAGGCTTAAGGAGTACGTCGATGTCGACCCATATTTCCGTTCCGCCGCAGATGCTGCTCGAGCGCATCCTGACGCTCGAAATCGTGCGCGTGACGGAGCGCGCGGCGGTGTCGGCCGCGCGGCTGCGCGGCCACGGCCAGGAGAAGGCCGCCGACAAGGCTGCGGTCGACGCGATGCGGCGCGAGCTCAACAAGCTGCCGATCGAGGGGACGGTCGTAATCGGCGAAGGCGAGCGCGATGAGGCGCCGATGCTGTTCATCGGCGAGAAGGTCGGCCTCAACGCCGGTCCCAAGGTCGACATCGCGGTCGACCCGCTCGAAGGCACCACGCTGTGCGCCAAGAACATGCCGGGCTCGATCGCCACAATGGCGATGGCCGACGGCGGCACGCTGCTGCACGCGCCCGACGTCTACATGCAGAAGATCGCGATCGGCCCGGGCTACGCCAAGAACGTGATCGAGCTCGACGCGCCGCCGGCCGACAATGTCCGCCGGCTCGCCAAGGCCAAGGGCGTCGACCCGACCGCCATCAACGTGCTGGTGCTCGATCGTCCGCGCCATGCCGACATCATCAACAGCGTGCGTTCGACCGGCGCTGCCGTGCAGCTGATCACCGACGGCGACGTCGCCGGCGTCATTCACTGCGCCAAGCCCGATGAGACCGGTGTCGACATGTATATCGGCACCGGCGGTGCGCCCGAGGGCGTGCTCGCGGCGGTCGCGCTGCGCTGCATCGGCGGCCAGATGCAGTGCCGCCTGATCCTCGACACCGAGGAGAAGCGCGAGCGCGCGCACAAGATGGGCGTCACCGATCCGAAGATGATCTACGGCATCGAGGACATGGCCAAGGGCGACTGCCTGTTCGCCGCTACCGGCGTCACCACCGGCTCGCTGCTGACCGGCGTGAAGTTCAAGAAGGACGTGATCGAGACCGAGACGGTCGTGATGCGCTCGGTCACCGGCACCGTGCGCTACATCAAGGCCGAGCATCGGCAGCTCGAGAAATTCCACCTGGACTGAGGACGAGCCTACAACAACCGTCATTCCGGGGCGCGCGAAGCGCGAACCCGGAATCTCGAGGTTCCGGGTTCGATGCTTCGCATCGCCCCGGAACGACGGACCAAAAACAACAACAAGGGAGACGCGCATGTCCGATCTGTCCGGGGTCAAGGCGCTGGTGTTCGACGTGTTCGGGACCGTGGTCGACTGGCGCACCAGCCTGATCAACGACTTCACCAGATGGGGCGAGACGCGCGGTATCAAGGCCGATTGGACGGCGCTGGTCGACGGCTGGCGCGCGGTCTATGCGGCCTCGATGGACGAGGTGCGCAAGAACCCGCAGAACGGCTACGTCATCCTCGACGTATTGCACCGCCGCTCGCTGGAAAAACTCGTCGCGCAATTCGACATCAAGGGGCTGAGTGAGGCCGATTTGCAGCATCTGACGCTGGGCTGGCATCGCCTGCACGGGTGGCCCGACAGCGTCGCCGGCCTGACCCGGCTGAAGACCAAATACATCATCTCGCCGCTCTCCAACGGCAACGTCGCGCTGCTCACCAACATGGCGAAGTTCGCAGGCCTGCCCTGGGACCTCGTGATGTCGGCCGAACTGTTCGAGCACTACAAGCCCGATCCGGAAACCTATCTCGGCGCCGCGAAGCTGCTCTGCCTGCCGCCGGAGCAGGTGATGATGGTCGCCGCCCACAATTACGACCTGAAGCACGCGCAGAAGCTCGGCCTGAAGACCGCCTTCGTGGCGCGTCCGACCGAATACGGTCCGCTGCAGAAGTACGATTTCGAGGCCACCGGCGAGTGGGACATCGTGGCCAAGGATTTCGGGGAAATCGCCAGCCGAATGGGCTGCTAGAACTGGTCCACAAATCATCGAAGCGTTACGATTCCTGCCGGACGCATCGGCCCTGATTGGATCAGGACCGATGTTCCGGATTTTTGTTTGACGCGTTTTCTTCACGCGAACCGGTGCCCACTTCGCTTGAAAACGCTCTGTTCGGAAGGGCTCATGACGCTGCACGCATCCGCACTGCCCGTCGAGGCGCCACAGGCGTTCCTCGGCGTGACGCGGTCGCTGACCGGAAAACTCTGGCGCGACCGGCTGGATGCGCGCGGGGCGGCGCGGGCGCTCGCGATCGTGCAGCGCTATCAATTGCCGGAAATGCTGGCGCGCGTGCTGGCGGGGCGCGACGTCGGGATCGACGAGGTTCCCGACTTCCTCGACCCGACCATCCGCAAGCTGATGCCGGATCCTCACACGGTCACCGAGATGGAGCACGCGGCCAAGCGCATCGCGGATGCCGCGGTGCGCGGCGAGAAGGTTGCGATCTTCGGCGACTATGATGTCGACGGTGCGACCTCGGCCGCGCTGCTGACCTGGCATCTGCGCCACTGCGGGCTGGACCCGCTGATCCACATTCCCGACCGCATTTTCGAAGGCTACGGGCCGAACGTCGACGCCGTGCGTGCGCTGGCGGCGAAGGGCGCGACGCTGCTGGTCACGGTCGATTGCGGCACCACCAGCATCGAGCCGCTGGCGGAAGCCAGGAAGCTCGGGATGTCGGTCGTCGTGATCGATCATCACCAGACCGGCGATGTGTTGCCCGAGGTCGATGCACTGGTGAATCCGAACCGGCCCGACGATCTCTCCGGGCTCGGCCATCTCGCAGCGGTCGGCCTCGTGCTGGTGACCTTGGTCGCGGTGAATCGCGAACTGCGCCAGCGCGGCTTCTGGACCGGCGAGATGCCGGAGCCGGACCTGCTCAGCGTGCTGCATCACGTCGCGCTCGGCACCGTGGCCGACGTCGCGCCGCTGATCGGGCTCAACCGGGCCTTCGTCGCCAAGGGCCTGATCGCGATGCGTCGCCGCGACCATGTCGGCCACACCGCGCTGATGGATGTCGCGCGCCTGAACGGCCCGCCGGAGGCCTGGCATCTCGGCTTCATGCTGGGACCGCGCATCAATGCCGGCGGCCGGATCGGGCGCGCCGATCTCGGCGTGCGGCTATTGCTCGAAGGCGATATCTCGGAAGCTGCGCGGATCGCGGCCGAGCTCGATCGCCTCAATGCCGAACGGCGCGTGATCGAGCAGGCGGCCGAGGCGCAGGCCGAGGCCGAGGCGCTGGCTTCGCTCGGGCTCGAGGACAAGGGCGCTGTCATCGTCACCGCGGCGGAAGGCTGGCATCCCGGCGTGGTCGGGCTTGTGGCGGCGCGGCTGAAGGAGAAGTTCGCGCGTCCTGCGTTCGCGATCGCGCTGGAGCCCGGCGGCATCGGCACCGGATCGGGCCGCTCGATCGGCGGCGTCGATCTCGGCAAGGCGGTGCGGCAGGCGGTGCACGACGGCCTTTTGATGAAGGGCGGCGGGCACGCGATGGCGGCCGGCGTCACGCTGCGCAAGGAGAAGCTCGCCGAATTCCGCGCTTACATGGAGAGCGCGCTGGCGGCCGACGTCGCCAATTCGCGGCACGAGAACGAGCTGTTCATCGATGGCGCCGTGAGCGCGCGCGCGGTGACGCCGGAGTTCGCCGCGACGCTCAATCGCGCGGGTCCATTCGGCAGCGCCAATCCGGAGCCGGTGATCGCGCTGCCGTCGCATCAGCTGGTCTATGCCGACGAGGTCGGGCAGGCGCATCTGCGGCTGCGTTTCAAGTCCGGCGACGGCTCCATCGTCAACGGTATCGCCTTCCGCTCCGTCGGACAGAAGCTCGGCAGCGCCTTGACGCAAAATCGCGGCCAGCAATTGCACGTGGCGGGCTCTCTTGCGGTCGACCGTTGGCAAGGCACCGAACGTGTGCAATTCCGTGTCCTCGACGTCGCGGTGCCGGATCAGGGCCCGACGGTGATCCGATAAGAAACGTTGGGAGAGGACATGTCAGGACAGGTTGAAGGCAAGGTCGCGCTGGTGACCGGCGGCGCATCGGGCATTGGCGAGGCCATCGTTGAATTGCTCGCGCAGGAAGGCGCGACCGTTATTGCGACCGATATCGATGAGTTGAGGGGACCCGAGCTCGCCGCGCGGCTCACCAAGGCCGGGCGGAACGTGACCTTCTTGCCGCAGGACGTCACCAGCGAGGAGCGCTGGATCGAAATCATCAGTGAGATCGGCAAGCGCCATGGCCGCCTCGATATCATGGTCTCGAATGCCGGCATCGGCATCGGAGCGCCCTCGATTGTCGAGATGTCGCTCGCGGACTGGCGCCGCCAGACCGCCATCAATATCGACGGCGTATTCCTGTCGGTGAAGCACTCGCTGCCGCTGATGCGCAAGCATGGCGGCGGCTCCATCATCATGATGTCGTCGCTGGCCGGCCTGCGCGGCGCGGCGACGCTCTCCGGCTACAGCGCGACGAAGGGCGCGGTGCGGCTGTTCGCCAAGTCGATCGCGATGGAATGCGCGCAGATCGGCGACGGCATCCGCGTCAACTCGGTGCATCCCGGCATCATCGACACGCCGATCTGGGGCAAGATCCCGACCGGCGCGACCGGCGCCGGCCAGAACGCGCCGATCGATCCGGAGGAGCGCGCGAGGTTCGCCACACCGCTGGGCCGCGCCGGCCAGGCCATCGAGATCGCCCAGGGCGTGCTCTATCTCGCTTCCGACGCGTCGCGTTACGTCACAGGCAGCGAGCTCGTGATCGACGGCGGCATGAATGCCGGCGGCGTCGTGCGGCAGCCTGCGAGCCGGTAGGAGCGAACTGTCGTAGCCCGCATGAGCGGAGCGATATGCGGGAAATGCGTCCCCGGGTATCGCTTTCGCTCACCCGGGCTACGCGGATCGCATGATGGCTAGCCGCCTTGGCGCAACCGCGCCAGCACCTTGAGCCCGCCGTAACCATCGGCGGGCAACAGGCCCGTCTTGATTTGAAAATCCTTGATCGCCTTCATGGTGTCGTTGCCGACGCGGCCGTCGGTGCCGCCGGTGTCGAAGCCGGCCTTGGTCAGCCGCGTCTGCATCTCCTGCACCTCGGCGAGCGTCAGCGCGCGCTCCGAGCCCGGGAAGGGTTGGATGAAGGGCGGCCCGCCGAGGCAGCGATCGCCGAGATGGCAGATCGCCAGCGCGTAGTTCATCGACGGGTTGTAGCTCTTCACCGAATTGAAGTTCGGAGCGAGCAGGAAGGCCGGGCCGCCCGAGACGGGGATCCACAGTTGCGCTGATGCGTTCGGCTGCGGAAACGGCTGGCCGTCGGCTCTGACGACGCCGGCGCTGGCCCAGGCCGCATAGGTGCGGCTGCCGCTGCCGCCGCCGCCGGGCGCGCGGACCTCGTAGCCCCAATGCTCGCCGCGGTGCCACTTGCCGCGGTTGACGAGATATTTCGCGGTCGAGCCCAGCGCGTCGTCGGGCCGGCCGAACGGCGAGACCTTGCCGTCGCCGTCATAGTCGAAGCCGACATTGAGCCAGACTTCCGGCATCCACTGCGAATGACCCATCGCGCCGGCCCAGGAGCCGTTCATCTCCTGGGGCGTGCTCCAGCCGCGCTGCACGATCTTCATCGCGTTGATCAACTCGGTCTCCCAATAGGCCTTGCGACGCGGCTCGTTCCAGGCGAGCGCCGCCAGCGAGGGAAACACCGGCGTCATGTGGTTCTGCTGCACCAGCGGATCGCCATAGGCCGACTCGACGCCCCACAGCGCGAGCAGCGTGCCGCGCTCGACGCCGAAATCGCGTTCGATCCGGCCGAACAGCGCCTCGTTCTTCTTCAGCGCCTCCTTGCCGTGAATGACCCGCCAGTCGGAGACGCGGCGGTTGATGTACTGCCAGATCTGCTCGTGGAATTCAGGCTGGTTGCGCATCTGCCTGAACACGCTCATGTCGGGCTCGATCCGCCCCATGCAGCGATTCCAGGTCGCCTCCGAAATGCCCTTGGCGAGCGCGCGAGCGCGAAAATTGTCGCGCCACTGGTCGAAGCCCGGAGGGGCGGCCGCGAGCGCGCCGAGCGGATTGACGAGCACCACGCCGGCCGCGAGCCCGGCCTTAAGGGCGGCGCGGCGGGCAGGGGATTTCGGAGAATCAGGCTGTTTCATCGGGCCAGTGTAGCGGCGCCGATCGGGTGAGCCAAAAGCCACGCCGCCGCAGGAGCTATGTGTCTTGCAAATCTGTGGCGATTTTTGACAGCCATTGCCGGACAATTTGCTCCGACCTCGCGTCGAGGCTAGCGGCGAGCCGCCGCTCCTGGGCCTGGGCGATCTGCCGGCATTTCTCCAGCAGCGCGGTTCCATGGCCGGTCAGGGTCCATTGCAACACGCGGCCGTGGACGGGGTGCGGCGTCTTGCCGATCGCGCCGTCGCGCTCGAGGTTGCGGATGATCACGCTCACGGTCTGCGGGGTCAGCAGCGCGACGCGAGCCAGATCGGCGCCTGAGAGCCCCGGATAGGCTTTCAGCATCGTCAGCACGACGAATTGCGGCGAGGTGACGCCGAGCTGTCCCAGCTGGCGCTCCATCGACAGCCGCGAGGCCGCGTGGGCCTGACGCAGCAGATAGGCGAGATAGCCCTGCTCGCCGCGCTTGCCTTCGCCCGGCGCCGGAACGGAAGGGGCGAACATGACGTCGCCTGCGCTCGATCCCGCATTCGCTGCGGCCCGTCGACCGGCGGCTTTTCCGACCGGGCGCCGCTCGGCGGTGCCCGATTTGCCTCGTTTCCGCATTGCCGCCATGTCGCGTGCTGCCGCCTTTGCCGATGCCCGCATCTTGCCGACGATATCAGAGCTCTGATAATATCTCAGTACACTGATAACATGAGGCCAGGCCAATGTCACATGCCCGCAAGGAATACACCGACTTCGAGAAGCTCGCGCCCGACGTCTTCGCCGCGGTGCGCGCGCTCGGCCAGTTCGCGGCGAAGGCCGGCCTCGACAAGCAGCTGCTCGAACTCGTCAAGCTGCGCGCCTCGCAGATCAACGGCTGCGCGTTCTGCGTGCAGTATCACATCCTGCAGGGCGAGAGCCTCGGCGTGCCCGCCGACAAGCTGAATCTCGTCGTGGTGTGGCGCGAGGCACCGCAGTTCACGCCGCGCGAGCGCGCCGCGCTGGCCTGGACCGAAGCGTTGACGACCCTGCCGAACGGCGTCAGCGACGAGGTCTATGCGCAGGCCACCACCGAATTCTCCGAGCAGGAGCTGACTTACCTGACCTCGGCGATCGCATCGATCAATGTCTGGAATCGGTTCGGCGCGGCCTATCGCTGGACGCCGCCGCCGCGCCGGCAGCGTGCGGACGCGGCGGCTTCGTAACGTCGAGACGGATCAAACGGCAACTGACAGGGAGCAAAACAATGAGCTTGATGGCGATGACACCATCCCTTCCATTCGCGCGGCCGCCGCGGCCGGTCGCGCTGGCGGTGATCGCGGGACTGGCCTCCGCCTTCGTGATCGGCAAGGCACTGCCGACCCCGATGGACGCGATCTCCTCCGTCATCGCGCCGCTGTGCGCCAGCGCCAATGCGGCGTCGCCGCTCGACAAGGTCGAGGTCATCAGCTCGCATGCGCTGCCCAATGTGGCGGGCAAGCGTGTCACGGTGGTGCGCGTGTTCTATGGTCCCGGCGGCTTCACGCCGCCGCACCGCCATTCCGGTTCGGTGACTGCCTACATCACCAAGGGTGAAATCCGCTCCCAGCTCGGCGACGGGCCGGTCGAGACCTTCAAGGTCGGCCAGTCGTTCTTCGAGCCGCCGGGCTCGACCCACATGGTCTCGGCCAATGCGAGCACGACGGAGCCGGCGGAACTGATCGCGGTGTTCGTGGCGGACGAGGGCGCGCAGCTGACCACGATGCTCGAATAGCGATCGGTTGGGCGCTCGTTTCTGCAAGACGTGCGCACTGGACCAGTTTGGTGCCCAGTTCGCGTGAAACTGGACCTTGCGCGCAACGGGGCGTGTCGATTGATTGCACGACACGTTGCGGCGACGGTTGCCGACGAGGGACAAATCGATGATCAGCCTGAAGGGGCTCTCTGCCTTCCCGATAACACCTTCGAGCCGGGATGGGCGGGTCGATGTAGGCGCGCTCCGCGCCTTGCTCGACCCCTTGATTGCGGCGAAGGTGGATTCGGTCGGGCTGCTCGGAAGTACCGGCTCATATCCCTATTTCAGCCGTGATGAGCGGCGGCGCGCCGTGCAAGCGGCCATCGCCTCGGCGGCCGGCAACACACCAATACTGGTTGGCATCGGCGCACTGCGCACCGACGATGCGGTGCGGCTGGCTCAAGATGCGCGTGATGCCGGCGCGACGGCGGGCCTGTTGGCGGCGGTTTCCTATACCCCGCTAACCGATGACGAGGTCTTTGAGCATTTCCAAACCGTGGCCCGCGAGAGCGGGTTGCCGATCTGCATCTATGACAATCCCGGAACGACTCATTTTCAATTCACGCCGGCTCTCATCGGCCGTCTGAGCCGGGTCGAGGGAATCGTCGCGGTGAAAAGTCCGGCGCTGGATGCTTCGACCGTGGCGGGCCATCTCAGGGAATTGCGGGCTGTGGTTCCGGACGGCGTTGCGTTGGGTTACAGCGCCGACTGGAATTGCACCGAGGCGCTGCTGGCGGGCGGAGATACCTGGTACAGCGTTGTCGCAGGAATCTTCCCGAAGGTCTGCGTGGACATCGTTCGCGCCGCGAGGAGCGGCGATGCGGCCCGGGCGCGAGAGTTCAACGCGCGTCTGCAGCCGATTTGGGATCTGTTCAGGACATATTCCAGTCTGCGTGTTGTCTACGCACTTGCCAATCTCAGAGGGGTCTGCGCGGCCGAGCCTCCACGTCCGATATTGCCGCTGCCCGCGGACGCTCAGAGGCGCGTCAAGGAGACGTTGGCTGCGATGGAGATCGACTGATCGCAACCACGGCGGAGGGCGCTAGATGCCGGCGCGCGCCAGCGGGTCGCGGCCGAACCGGTTGTCACCCTTCGATCCCGGCAGCACGCTCAGCGTTGCGACGAGCGCCAGATAGGGGACCCAGTATTTGACGTGCAGCGCGGCGGCGAGGTGGGGAACGGCGAGGATCGTCAGCGCCCACCAGCCCGAGACGTTGAGGTCGTGCAGCCGCTTCACCAGGATCGCGGCGAACGGCCACAACGACAACATGAGCAGCAAGCGCAGGACGGACAGGTCGTCGGCGGGCGGGCTGCTGTCATAATACCGTGGACCGTGGTCGAGCCTTACGCCGATGCGAATGATGAGCATGTCGACCAGCACGAGACCGAAAAATCCCAGGCCGAATTCCTGCCGGCTGATGCGGCCTTTCACCGAAAGAAAGAACCAGCGGAAGGTCGAGAGCATGCTTGGTTGTGGTCCAGCCTGAATGGGCATCTGATAGAGACTTGCGTCCGACGGTCAAAGCGGGACAGGTTCCCGCGGATTGCTGCTTCCATCATGATCATTCAAGCTGGCAATTGTCGCCGCGACATGGCGCGCATCGATGCGATTCCGAATGGAACCTGCGGTGGGCGTTTGCACAATTTCGGAATAATGGAATAATGCCGCTGATTTGCCCGACGTGTCAAGTTGTCGTGTCGAACGACGGCAGCCGCCGGCTACTTTGCATGGGGTTGTTTTCGATATTTTGGCAGTGCGCCCCGAACCGGTGTCCCCTTCGCTCGACAACACTCTAATTGCCGCCGCCTTCCTGGGTGTCGATGCGATGCACGACGTCGTCGGGCAGGGCATGGGCCACGGCGGCTGCAAGCCCGGGCTCCGGTCCGATCTCGCGGCCGCGGCCACGGATCAGCCGCTCATAGGCCGACACCAGCGTGGTGTAGGGATTGACCCACAGCCAGCCGTCGCGCGTAAACAGCTGGACGTCGAAATGCAGATGCCGCGATGTGCCGTTGGGGTGGTCGAGATAGTTCGAGACCACGCCGATCTTCTCGCCCTCGCTGACGCGGCGTCCGTTGAGCAGGCCGTCTGCATCCATCACTGACGGGTTCATGTGCATGTAGCGGAAGCGGACATGCTCGGTGCGGGTGTTGACCTGCAACGTCGCGGCCTGCTGCTGCGCCGAGCGGATCACGATACTGTCGCGCACCGCAACGACCGCCTGCTGCTTGGGGTCGCAGCCATCTTTGCTGTCGACAGGACATGCGCCGGGGCGGATGTCCTGGCCCTGATGGCCGTAGCCGCTGGCGCATTGGCCGACCTCGAAGCTGCGCGCCTCGCAGAAATTGTCTTGCCAGGGATACGTGTCGATGGCCGCGCCGGGCTTGCGCTTGGCGAAGGATTGCGAGTGGGCGAAGGCCGGCGCCTTCTCGAGCGGAAAGCGGATCTGCGAATAGACGGTGAAGTCGGCGTGGCCGCCTTGTTGCCTGCGGCCGCCGCTGCCCGCGACGATGTCGCCGCTCGGGTGGTAGGTGAAGTCGGCGGATTGCGCGGCCGGCCGCTCGGCGATGTCGGAGGCGACGTCGCTGCGTGGCCGTGACGGCTGGCCGCCGACAATGCGCAGGGCCCTCAGAAACCGCTCGGCGACCGGATAGGCCTCGCGGCAGGCCAGCCGCTTCGGCCGCGGCGCGCTGTCGAGGCACTGGATCGAGACGACATAGGGAATTCCGAAGCGGGTGAAGGCGTAGCGGACATAGCCCTCGCGAATGAAGCGGCGCAGGTCCGGAAACTGCGCGGCCAGCGTCTTGACCGGCTCGCCCTTGCCGCCGAGCCGGTCGGCGAGGTCGTAAACCAGGATCGAGCCGGAAATCTGCACCTCGACCGGCTTTGCAAATGTCCGCGGCGGCAGGCCGTCGCCGGCGCCGGGGTCGAGCGAGAACACGGCATCGTAGCCCGATGCACCGGCATGGAAGAAATCGACCGCGCGGAAGTCGGCCTGGTAGCGCGCGATCGACAGGCTGTCCAGCGCACCGTTTTGCCGCGCGTCGAGATAGCTTGCGGGGTCGAGCGGCAGCAGCACCGGGATCGGGCTCTGCGCAATGCCGGGAAACAGCGGCGCTGTCACCGCGTTCAACTGCACCAGCGCAGGCGTCGCCCGCGGATCGGTGGCGGGCACGCGGCGCTGGCCTGCGAAAGTGAAGCCGGCGGCGATGGCCGGGCGGCTGCCGATCTCCTGCCGCAGCTGGTCGAGCACGGCGCGCCATTCGACCCGCATGGCCGAGATCGATGGCGTTCGGAATTCGTCGGCATGGGCGCCGGGAAGAGGCGAGAGCAGGGCTGCCAGCCAGCAACTGACGAAGCTGACCACCTTCCTGTTCACTGCACACCCCGGGCTCATGTCTGATCGCCCGTAAGACTAAAGCAAGTTCCGGAAAAGTGTGTAGCGGTTTTCGCTAAAGTTGATGCTTAACCAACAAGTTGAGGCGCGGTGACGATTCATTTCAAATCCCACCGCGCCTCAAGCGCTCAGTCCTTGGCGCGTTCGACGTAGGAACCGTCTTCGGTCATGACCACGATGCGCGTGCCCGTGGTGATGTGCGGCGGCACGCCGGTGCGCAGGCCGTTGGACAGCATGGCCGGCTTGTAGGACGAGGAGGCGGTCTGGCCCTTGGTCACAGGCTCGGTCTCGACCACTTCCAGCGTCACGCGCTGCGGCAGCTGGATCGCGACCGGGTTGCCCTCGTGCATCGAGAGCTTCACGGTCATGTTCTCCTGCAGATACGGCGCGGACGAGCCGACGATCTCCTTGGAGACCTGGACCTGGTCGTAGTTGTCGTTGTTCATGAAGTGGAAGCCGTCGCCATCTTCATAGAGGTAGTTGTAGTTGTGGTCCTCGACGGTGGCCTTCTCGACCTGGTCGGTGGTCTTGTAGCGCTCCGAAACCTTCACGCCGTCGCCGATGCGGCGCATTTCGATCTGGCTGACCGGGGTGCCCTTGCCGGGATGGATGTTCTCGGCGGACAGGACCACATAGAGCTTGCCGTCCTGCTCGATGACGTTGCCCTTGCGGATGGAACTGGCGATGACTTTCAAAGGTGTTTTCCTGAATTTGAGAGCCTAAGGGCGCCAACCGGATCGGCAGCCCCTCGGCCATGGCGGCGATTTCGGGCTGCAACATACTGATTTGTCCCTGAGATGCCAGTCTTTTGCGGCCGAATTCGCAAGGTTGCCAACCGTCCCGGCCGTCCCGATCGGCCCTATTTTTCGGCCATGGGCTCATCCGTTTCAGCGAAACTGCGGATGGGACGCGCGAGCCGTGGTTCAGGTTCAGCCACGCGCGCGCATGGACAAGGTGCGCGTCTTTCGACAAGAAGGGATCAGCCTCGCTGCGTTCCGCGGAGGCTCGGGCTGTGTAGGCTTATGAATTTGTGTGGAATCAATCGGTTGCGCGGGACTCTTGAGTGCGGATGGCGGCTCGTTGATGTTGAATCCGTGAGGATGCTCTGGCGATGACAGCTCATGACCGGCCGTCGCCCTGGTGGATGCCGCAGCGCTATGCCGACCGCAGGCCGTTCCTGCAGGCGCGGACGGCGATCACGCGAGCGCTGCGCGCCTGGTTCGAGGAGCAGCGATTTGCCGAGGTCGAGACCGCGATCCTGCAGATCTCGCCGGGCAACGAGACCCATCTGCACGCTCCCCGCACCGAGCTCAGGCAGGCCGATGGCTCACATGCGCCGCGCTATCTGCGCACCTCGCCGGAGTTCGCCTGCAAGAAGCTGCTCGCGGCCGGCGAGCCGAAGATCTACGAGTTCGCGCGGGTGTTCCGCGACCGCGAGCGCGGCGACCTGCATCTGCCCGAATTCACCATGCTGGAATGGTACCGCGCCAATGCCGGCTATGACGCCATCATGGCCGACACGATCGTGGTGATCGCCCATGCGGCGCAGGCGACCGGGATCGGCCGGTTTTCATTCCGCGGCAGGACGGCCGATCCGTTTGCGGATCCGGAGCTGATGACGGTCGCGGCAGGTTTCGAGCGCTTCGCCGGCATCGATCTCCTGGCGACGATCTCAGGCGGCGAAGGCGACCGCGAAGCGCTGGCGGCGGCTGCAGCAGCGCGGGTGCGGGTTGCAGATGACGACACCTGGTCCGATATCTTCAGCAAGGTGCTGGTCGATCATATCGAGCCTCATCTGGGACAGGGCCGTCTGACGGTGCTGTTCGAATATCCGTCGCCAGAGGCCGCGCTGGCGCGCACCAAGGCCGGCGATCAGCGCGTCGCCGAGCGTTTCGAGGTCTATGCCTGCGGCGTCGAGCTCGCCAACGGCTTCGGCGAGCTGACCGACGCGGCCGAGCAGCGCCATCGTTTCACCGCAGCGATGGATGAGAAGGCCCGCCGTTATGGCGAGCGCTATCCGCTCGATGACGATTTCCTTGCCGCGGTCGGCCAGATGCCGGAGGCCAGCGGCGTCGCGCTCGGCTTCGACCGGCTGGTGATGTTGGCGAGCGGCGCGCCACGAATTGATCAGGTGGTCTGGACGCCGCCTGCGGGAGAGACATGAACAGGATCGATGCAAAACTGGCGGCGACGCTGCGACAGCCGCGCGAGCTGGTCGATGCCGGGCTCGCGCCGGTCGCAGCACTGGCCGGGCTCGAGCGGGTTGCTGCGCGCTACGCGGTCGCGGTGACGCCGGAGCTCGCCGCGCTGATTGATCCGGCCGATCCCGCCGACCCGATCGCGCGGCAGTTCATCCCGAGCGCCGACGAACTCGTCGAGCAGCCGGGCGAGAACGCCGATCCGATCGGCGACGATGCGCATTCGCCGGTCGCCGGAATCGTGCATCGCTATCCCGATCGGGTGTTGTTCAAGCTCGTCCATGTCTGCGCGGTGTATTGCCGGTTCTGTTTCCGGCGCGAAATGGTCGGGCCGGGAAAGGCCTCGGCCTTGTCCGATGACGCCTACCGTGCGGCGCTGGATTACATCCGCAGCCATCCGGAGATCTGGGAAGTCATCCTGACCGGCGGCGATCCCTTGATGCTGTCGCCGCGCAGGCTGACCGAGATCATGGCCGATCTCGCCGACATCACTCATGTGAAGATCGTTCGCCTCCACACCCGTGTTCCGATCGCCGATCCGGGCCGTATCAATCCCGAGATGATCGCGGCACTGCGGGTCGAAGGCGCGACGACCTGGATTGCGATCCATGCCAACCATCCGCGTGAGCTGAGCAACAATGCCCGCGCAGCGTGCGCGCGCCTTGCAGACGCCGGCATTCCCTTGGTAAGCCAGTCCGTCCTGCTGCGCGGCGTCAATGATGATGCTGCGACGCTCGAG
Source organism: Bradyrhizobium sp. USDA 4501 (assembly GCF_054062115.1). Lineage (NCBI taxonomy): Bacteria > Pseudomonadati > Pseudomonadota > Alphaproteobacteria > Hyphomicrobiales > Nitrobacteraceae > Bradyrhizobium > Bradyrhizobium sp. USDA 4501. The sequence goes on along the minus strand of NZ_JBSSEX010000001.1, from coordinate 8,973,749 downwards.
GCGCTGATGCGCGGCTTCGTCGAGTGCCGGATCAAGCCCTATTATCTGCATCACGGCGACCTTGCGCCCGGCACAGCGCATTTGCGCACCACGATCGAAGCCGGGCAGGAACTGATGCGGGCGTTGCGCGGGCGTGTGTCCGGACTTTGTCAGCCGGATTATGTGCTCGACATCCCCGGCGGCCACGGCAAGGCGCCGATCGGCCCGAGCTATTTGTCGCAGCCGGCTTCCCGCGAACGTGAAGATCCGATGGAACGGCGCTACCGTATCGTCGATTATTGTGGTGACGTTCATCTTTACCCGCCGCAATCCTGAGGCGGCGATGAGCGGGGCCGGGGACGGACGGCAGGAGCCGCCCGAGGATGAGGGCAACCGCAGCATCGAAAATGCTGTGATGTTCGGCTTCTTTGTGGTGCTGGTCGCCGCGGGAATCTGGCTCCTTGGCACGATGGCCGATATACGGAAGGTACAGGATTGCGCAGCGCAGGGGCGACGCAACTGTGCTACCGTCGAGGTGCCGGAACGGGCGCGATAGGGTTGAGAAGCGGAGACGCGAGATGCGGAAGACAGTTTTGTTGATGGCTCTGATGATGGTTGCGGCCGGAGCGCCCCAGCTTGGCATCTCCCAAGCCTGGGCGCAGCAACAGGGCGGATCGTCCTCCATGCAGAAGGGCGGGACGGTCCCGGAGGCGCCGATCGGACATCGTCAGCCGCGCCGCGGCGACGTTGGCAGCGAGAAGAATATCAGCGATCCGAACAGTCAGGCCAACAAGGAAGACGCGGCGCTCGACAGGAAGATCAAGAGCATCTGCCGCGGTTGCTAACCCACGCAGCTGACCGGCGAGGCGCGATATTCGCCCCGCCGGCAACGCTCAATCCGTTCGGCCGCGTCAGGCCGAACGCTCCTGCAGGCCGTCACGCCGCACGCTGCGCCTTGCGTCGACGGCATCGGCCAGCTGCTTCAACACGTCAGCCGTCGTCCCGAGGTCTATGCAGCCATCCGTGATGCTCTGGCCGTAGGTCAGCGCCTTGCCTGGCACGACGTCCTGGCGTCCCGCGACAAGATTGCTCTCGATCATCACGCCGATGATGCGCTGTTCGCCGCCTGCGACCTGGCGCGCGATGTCGGAGGCAACCGCTGGCTGGTTCTCCGGCTTCTTGCTGCTGTTGGCGTGGCTGGTGTCGATCATCAGCCGCGCCGCGACACCGGCGCGGCCGAGCTCGGCGGCGGCAGCATCGACGCTCGCGGCATCATAGTTCGGCGCCCGGCCGCCACGCAGGATGACGTGGCAGTCTTCGTTGCCGCTGGTCGCGGCGATCGCTGAACGGCCGCCCTTGGTGACCGCCATGAAGTGATGCGGGTGCGAGGCCGACTTCACCGCGTCCGCCGCGATCCGCACGCCGCCGTCGGTGCTGTTCTTGAAGCCGACGGGGCAGGACAGGCCGGAAGCCAGCTCGCGATGGATCTGGCTCTCGGTGGTGCGCGCGCCGATCGCGGCCCAGGAAACCAGATCGGCGATGTATTGCGGCGTCGTCATGTCGAGGAATTCGGTGCCGGCCGGCAGGCCGAGATTGTTCACCGCCGACAGCACGTTGCGGGCGAGCCGCAGGCCCTTGTTGATGTCGAAGCTGCCGTCGAGATCGGGATCGTTGATCAGCCCCTTCCAGCCGACGGTGGTGCGCGGCTTCTCGAAATAGACCCGCATCACGATCTCGAGGCGGTCGGCGAGCTGTTCGCGCAGGCTGGCGAGGCGCTCGGCGTAATCGACGGCCGCCGCGGGATCGTGGATGGAGCAGGGGCCGACGACGACCAGCAGGCGGTCATCGGTGCCGTTCAGGATCGCGTGGACGGCGTTGCGGGCGCCCATCACCACCCGGGTCGCCGTCAGGGTGCGCGGGACCTCCCGCATCACCTCCTCGGGCGTACTGAGCTCTTTCAATTCCTTGATGCGAAGATCGTCTGTCGTACTCAACACGGCTGGCTCCTTTGGATTTCGGGACCTGCCGGCACACAAAAAAGCCGCCAGGTCTGGCGGCTTGTTTTGGACGTTTGCTGCAATTCTTCAGATTGAGCGCGATCCTCCTGCCGCCAGCGAGCTGTCGTAGCTAAAGTACCAAAAATAGCTGGTGGCGACGGTGATCATTGGGCGGCTCTATAGCGCAGGGATTTGGGGCTGTCACCCCCCAAATGCAAGCCCCCCGCGGTTCGGCGTCAGGTGTTGCGCGCCGCCAACGCCATGCCGATCAGGGTCGCCCCGCCGAACATCAGATTGAGGCCGACGAGGAGGCCGATCGCCCATCCCGCGGATTCCGGCAAGCCCGCGATGATGAAGAAGGCGATCACGATGTCCATCAGGCCGGCGATCAGCAGCCAGGACCAGCGTCCCGACAATTCGCGGCGGTGCTCCAGCGCGTACATGACGGTGGCGACGCCCTCGGCGACGAAATAGGCGCCGACCACGATGGTCAGCGTCAGCACACCCTGCATCGGACGGGCGAGCAGCACCATGCCGGCCAGCACGGCGAGCGCGGCCGAAATCAGCGACCACCAGAAGCCCGGCATGTTGCGCGCCCAGAACGTCACGATCAGCCCGCCGATCCCTGAGATCAGGAACATCCAGCCGAGGAAGATGGTGACGGCGAGGCTTGCGAAGGTCGGCACGATCATCGCGGCGATGCCGAGGATCACCAGCAGGATGCCTTCGAACAGGAACGCCTTCCAGTGCGCCTTCACCGCGGCCTGCATTTCCGATCGCAGCTTGTCGAGGTCGTTGGACAGGGTCATCGCGGCTCTCCGGATCTGCGCGTGTGCAGTCTATCCTAACCGGTTATAAATGGTCAGCCCGTCAGTTGCGGCGGCAATAGCTGTGCGCTCATCTTTCTGCATGGCGGTTTTCGACAGCCAGAATCCTTGGCACAAGCCTGGCCGCCAGATATCGCGAGGCGCGCGGCGACAGATGCAGGAAGTCGGCCGATACCAGGTCGTTTGCGCTGGTCCCGACCCTCGTCAGACATCCGTCCGCGTTGCAGAGCTCGTCATAGGGCGACAGATATTCGATCCCGAGATCGGCGGCGATCTGCCCAATCCTGTCGTCGGTCTGCTTGGTCGATCGCACATCGTGGCTGCGTTCCGGGATCAATGTATGATGGCGCAGGAAATATTGCACCGTCAGATGGGGCACCGTGTCGGTCCAGACGGGGACAGGGCCGACCAGGATGACACGGGCGGCGCCGGCCTGTCTGAGGGCGACAATCGTCGGGCGGAGATCGTCGGCGGTGGGTTCTTTGCTCCACGCCAGGTGCAGAAGCACGACATCGGGGTGCGAGCGGGCAACCGCAGCAACGATGTGGCGATTGGTTTGAACACAAAACGGAATGGTCTCGGCCTGCGCGGTGAAGAGTGGCGGGCAGGAATTGACGGTGAAATGGGCTAACCCGAATTGATCGCCCTGGACTTGCCGCAGCCCGGCGGCAAGCATGCCGGCGGTCGAATCGCCCCATACGAAAACAAGCGGGCGCTTGCTGGCGTCAACGCAACTCGGATCAAACGCGGGATCGGCGGAAGCGGAGATATGACATTCGCCGTATCTCAGGAAGTCCCTGGATACGGTCATGGCGCCGGCTTCGCGAACGATCGCCGGAAGCCGAAAGGCAAAGCCGTCGACGATCGCCAATGCTCCCCCCGATGCAACGGCCACCATCGATGCCGCAAGGACCGGCGCCACCCGCCACTGCCCGAACCTGATTGGGCGCTCGACGTAGCGATAGGTTGCCCAGGCCAGAATGAAGCTGGCCCCCAACGGCCAGCCCGTTCTCGGCCAAAGTCAGGGGACGACCTTTGAAGCTCGCCGCAAAAACCAGGATCGGCCAATGCCAGAGGTAGAGCGGATAGCTGATCAGCCCGATCGCGACCGCGGTACGGGTCGAGAGAAATCGATTGCGACCTGACATGATGAGGGCGGCGGCAGCGGCGACCGGCGCCACCGCTGCGATCCCGGGGTAGGTCATGGAGGGCGAATAGAACGCGGTTACCGAGGCGATCACCGCGAGCGCGAACCATCCGAGAAGGTCGCGCGCCGCGGAGAATCCGTTGGGCAGGCAGACGGCCACCAATGCTCCGGCCGCGAGCTCCCACGCCCGCGTGAACGGCTGGTAGAATGCGGCTTCAGGGTTGGTTCGAACGACCAGGATATTTGCGACAAGGGATGCGATGAAGATCAGGGCAAGGGGAGCGGCGGCGGCGATCCGCCATCGCATCAGCGCCCACAGCAGCAAAGGCCAGACAAGATAGAACTGTTCCTCGATGCCGAGCGACCAGAGATGGAGCAGCGGCTTCGTTTGCGCGGCCGCATCGAAATAGCCACCCTCCGAATAGAACAGCAGGTTTGCCGAGAAACCCGCGCCTGCCGCAATCTCCTTTCCAAGGGCCACCAACTCGCTCGGCATCAGAAGTTGCCATCCGGCGATGAAGGCGGCGATCAAGACGACGATCAGGGCAGGAAAAATCCTGCGAATGCGACGCGCATAGAACGTCGCAAGGCTGAAGCTCCCGTTCTGAATGTCGCCATAGATGATCCCGGTGATCAGGTAGCCGGAAATGACGAAGAAGATGTCGACCCCGACGAAACCCCCGGGAACATATTGCGGAAACGCGTGGCCGAGCACGACCAACGAGACGGCAACGGCCCGCAGGCCGTCGATATCCGGCCGATAATTCTTGTAGTTGTGCCCCATCGTCCTCTCGCGCCTGGTCTGTGCCTCTCCCTGAACCCGCCGAGGTTGTTTTGCAAGGGGAGCGGTGCCGGCCGGGGCGCTAGCTTTGACCGGGAGCGGACGGAAAGCCCTCCGAGGCGGTCCGCATCCGGTTGCGGCCGAGGAAGTAGACGGCGGTGGTCGCGATGAGCAGCGCCAGTCCGATCAGGATCGAGGTGAAGCCGATCGGGACCAGGATGAACGACGCATTGCGCTCAGGATTGACGTACCAATGATGCAGCGAGGTGAGCAGGAAGGAGACGCCGGCAAAGCCGGCGCCGCCACCGATCAGCAGCAGCGCCCACATCCGCCGCAGCTGGCTGAGCCGCTCGCGCGCAACGTCGGTGCGCGGCGCATGATGCTTGCCGAGGCGTCGCACCAGGCGGATTGCAAAGCCGATCGAGGAGAAGCCGATCAGCACGCTGGCCGAGCCGAGCAGCAGCCGCGTGGTCGAGCCGAGATCGGGGATGCGCTGGAGCGCGAGCAGCGGAAAATCGAACGCCGCGTGCAGCGCGACCGGCGCGACCAGCACCAGCGCCCAATTCGTCATGCGCGCCCAGTCGCGGTGACCCCGGTAAGCGCCGAGCGCGCCACCGGAGCGCGCGATCGCAAGATAGGCGCCGGCGATGATGCCGAGCGCGCCGTGGAACGGCACCGTGAGCACGCTGCGCAATGCCGCGAGCGCGCGCCACATGTCCTTGTGCTGGACCAGATAGGCGAGGTTCTCATAGGCGGCAAATCCAAGTCCGGCGGCCGCGCCATAGACCACCGTATCCATCGGATCGGCGAAGGCGCGGCGCCGCGTCGAGATGACGACGATGACGAGCACCTTGACGATCTCCTCCGGTGCCGCGACTCCGAAAGCTGCACGCACCGCCTGCGTCGCCCAGGGATTGTCGGGAATGGCAAGCAGCGCATTGAACGGAATTCGCGCCAAGCCGAGCAGGGAGATGCTGGCCGCGCCGAGCACGAAGGCGAGCCACACCTGAACCGGCGGTCCGGGGCGCTCGTCAGCGGCGATGACCAGCCACAACACCAGCAATGCGGGGGCAATGGCGGCGGCGCCGATGACGGTTGGAAGCGACTCAAGCAACAACATGAGCCGGACGGGCCCCTTTAATGGCACCAAAGCGATGCGTGCCGAAGAAATGGCAGCAAGTTCAGCGGATTGCAAATCGGTCTGATGCCGTTCTCGTGACCAATATGCCACGGTGCCTTACGAAAGCGGGTTGGAAAGTGCCGTTGCGGACCTTGATCAGCTAAGGGCCGAGGGCGGCTCCCGGACAGGTTCCTGCCAAGCGCCAGGTCCATGGCGTTCCAGGCGCAGGAGCACCGACGATTCCGGGATCGCGGCCTGTGGGTCCGATCAGCTTCGGCACCGCGTCCCCGTCGTTGGGCTATAATGCCGTGGGCAAGGCGACTGATCCGGTAAAAGCCAGAGATGCTTTCGATTGATTTTGCTGTGATCGTTCTTGCCGTGATTGCGCTGTTTGCGGCGTTTGTAAATGGCGCGCTTGGTTACGGGTTTTCCTCGCTCACGGTGCCAGTCGCACTCGTCTTCTACACCAACCGCGTCCTCAATCCCGCGGTGGTCATCGTCGAAGTCTTCGTCAATCTGTATGTCCTGTGCATCAATCTGAGCGGCGTTCCGGCCGTGTGGCGGCGCGTGCTGCCTATTCTCATCGGCATGCTGCCCGGCATCGCGGTCGGAGCCTTTGCGCTGACGTCGCTTCAGCCCGGCTGGACCAAGTTCGCCACCTACTCGATCATTCTGCCGCTCATTCTGCTGCAGGCGGCCGGTTGGCGGAGGCCGATCCAGTCGAAATGGCTGGTCGGTTTGCCTTTCGGAACGATGCTCGGGATCTTGTACTCGGTCACGACCATTTCGGGCCCGCCGCTGGCGATCCTCTTCAACAATCAGGGCCTCGTCAAAGATGAGTTTCGGGCCGGTCTCGCACTGGTTCGGGTGACGGAGTCCAGCCTGACTGCAATCGCGTATTACAAGCTCGGTCTGTTCATCGACGAGAGCCGGAGCATCCTGTTTGTGCTCGTTCCCTGCGTTGTCCTCGGCATACCGCTCGGTGCCTGGCTGATCCGGCGGCTGGACGCCGAGACGTTTCGCCGGATCTGCATGAGCTTTGATGCGTGGGTCGTGGGATTCGGCCTGTCGCGCGTATTGATCGAAGTGAAGCTGATGGAAAGCCCGTGGGCCTACAGCGTCATGGCCGGCACGATCCTGATCGACATCTGCTTGCTGTACGTTTTCTTCACCGCGAGGAGAAGCACCGTGCAGGACTCGCACGCGTTGGCTTCGCTGAAGTCGGGCAACCGGGGCGGTCCGACCTGAAGGCGATCTAACCTGCGAGCAGGCGCCGGCAGGTTTCGACAAAGACCTCGGCACCCGTGACGATATCGGCGTCGTCGGTGTTCTCGCTCCAGTGATGGCTGATGCCGCCGATCGACGGCACGAACAGCATCGCCGCCGGCATGATGGTGGCGAGGACCTGGGCGTCATGGCCGGCGCCGCTCGGCATGCGGATCGATTTGCCGCCGGCGCAGGCTGCGCTCGCGGCTTCGATCGCATCCTGGAATGCAGGCGTCATCATCGCGGGCACCCCGGTGCGGATGCGCTCAACCGTCACACCGCAACGGCCCTGAGCGGTGGCCTCGGCCGCCAGGCGATGCAGCTGTTGTTCGAGGCGGCCGATCACTTCGGGATTGTCGTCGCGAATCTGGAATAGCATCTCGGCGCCGCCTGGAATGATGCTCGGTGCGCCTGGGTCCAGCGTGATGCGGCCGGTCGTCCACACCGTGCGCGGTCCCGACAGGGCAGGGAAGCTGTCGTCGATCGCGACGCAGAACCGCGCCAGCCCGAGGCCGGCGTCCTTGCGCACCGCCATCCGCGTGGTGCCGGCGTGGTTCTGCTCGCCGGTGAACGTGATGCGGTACTGCCAGATGCCGACGATCGAGGTGACGACGCCGATCTTGAGTCCGCTACTCTCCAGCGTGTCGCCTTGCTCGATATGCGCTTCGAGATAGCCGATATGGCGGCCGGCCTCGGCATTAAGGCGCGGGCGGCCGGCGAAGCCTGCGTCGCGCAATGCATCGCGCATGGTGCGATCGCTGGAGCGGTCGCGGGCTGCGTCGATGTCGGCTTCGGTCACCGCGCTGACAAACGACCGGCTGCCGAGGAAACTGCCGAAATGTCCTTCCTCGTCGCACCACGCGGCGACCTCGACCGCGCCGTTCGCGTCCGGGTCGGTATTGATGACGCGCGCCGCCTCGAGCGCGTAGATCACGCCGAGCGGCCCATCGAGCCAGCCCGCATGGTTCTGGCTCTCCAGGTGCGAGCCGGCGAGCAGTTTTGGCCCCGCCTTCGCGCTGGAGCCGAGCACATTGCCGATGCCGTCGATCGTTGCGGTGAGATTGGCGTCCGGCAAACGCGTCGCGAGCCAGTCGAGCGAGCGCAGATGCGGTTCCGAGAATGTCGGCTTGTGCACGCCGGTCTTGTAGGCGCCGATCGCGCGCAGCGCGTTGAGATCGGCGAGCACGCGCTTGCCGTCGAAGCGACCGTTGATGCCTGGCATGATTGGACTCCGGATTGCCGTCTTGATTTTACGTCTTGATGTGCGCCTTGGCGCCTCAATCCCGTCTTGATGCCGACGCGGTTGGATGCGACGGAACAATCAGGGCAAACGATTTCTTAGCGGTTCTGCTCTTAGGTCGCAGTACGAATAGCGTGAGAGTGTGATCATGTCTGCATTCCGGAACTGGGCTCGCAAGGCCGCTGTGCTGTTTCTTCCGATCGCTGTCGGCGCCTGCACGCAGGTCTCGCAGCAATACAGCATGACCACGCCCCCGCCGGGGACAGGTCCGCTGGCCTGGGACGGTGCCGGACAGGACCCCAATCTTCCGCAGCCGCGGCGTCATGCGCGGAATGCGTCGCCCGCGGTGGCGGAGACATCGCCTGCGCAACTGTCGGAAGCGGATGCCGACGACCGGCTGGCGCGCAAGCTCGTGATCTGCAGCACCTGCATCAAGCGGACGCCTGTGGCGGCGCAGCCGAATAATCGTCAGGACGTCGCCAGCAATCACTAGCGGCTGGCGCTGAGCGCTGTTGCCGGGCATCGAGCCGGCTCGCAGGCCTTAGTTAGGCCACGATATCGGTCGATGCGCAGGCCCATGTCGATCCGAAGAGTCATTGTTCCCGTCGTCGTCGTCGCGCTTGCCGCCGCAATCCTGATTCACGTCGGGGGCTCGCGGGCGCATGCGCATGTGCCGACGCATTGCGGCTTCTGGACCTCGATCGAGGCCGGATTGTCCTGCAGGTGATGTCCTTCCGGTGATCCCAGCGGCAACCCGGGAAAAGCGTTCTGAACGCTTGCCCGCCCGGCCAATCGCCACTATACGTTCGCCCGTCGCGGCTTGAGGGCTGTGGCCGGTCCGGCGCATCTCACGTCTAACGTATTGATTTGCCGGGAGTTTTGCTCCCTTCGTCTATCGGTTAGGACGCCACCCTTTCACGGTGGAGAGAGCGGTTCGATTCCGCTAGGGAGCGCCATTACTGCCAGACTGGAAATCCAGCCAACTCAACGCATTGTGCTCGGACGGACGCTCTCGCCGCGCCGTCTCGGCCGTTGTGCACGGGTCGGCGGATCGCTGCAATCCGCAGCTGTTTCGCAACCCTTTGGTAAGTTAGCGGCGATACGGCTTGGCCCCGGGAATGATGTGATGGCTCCAGGGACCAGGAAGCGCGAAACGCGCAAATCGCTGCGGCAATCCGGCTGGATCACGCTCGACGGCGGATTCGCCGCGCGGCCCTGCGTGGTCGAGGACATGTCCTCGTCGGGCGCCAAGATCACGGTCCAGGATAACAACACGCTGCCGGCAAAGCTGCGGCTGGCGTTCTCGCGCGACGCCCGCACCGGGCGCGCCTGCGAAGTGGTGTGGCGCGAAGGCAGGACGTTCGGCGTCAAGTTCGTGCGGTAGAGCATGATCCGGAAAAGTGGATCCGGTTTTCCGAACAGATCATGCTCAAGAAAAGAGCTAGCTCATGCTGCGACCCTTCCTGATCGCACCATGAGCTAGCCTCGTCCGGCGGCGTGGGATAAAAGGCCGGATGCGCAAGATCTGCATTGCCATCATCGCCGTCCTGCTTCCCGCCGCCGCGTTCGCCCAGCAGGGCGACCGCCGCAATTTCCAGACGCCCGCTGACGCCGGCAAAACCTTGCCGTCGAAATCCGCGACGCGGAGTAATCCATGCGCATCGTACGGACCCGGCTTCGTCAAGGTGGAAGGCTCCGACACCTGCGTGAAGCTCGGTGGTGCCGTCAGCGTCGGTGGCGGGATGTCCAGCGGCGGGCGTTGAGCGGCTTGCCGCCCGCGCTCACGACATCGGCGGCGCGATGAAGCGCACGAAGGCCGGCCGCCCCGCGATCTCACCGAACCAGCGTTCGAGATGGGGCAGCTTCGGCTTGGTGACGCCCTCGACGCCGAGCCAGCGCCGCGCAAAGGCGCCGAGCGCGATGTCGGCGATCGTGAACTGATCGCCCTCGATGAAGCGGCGCCTTGCAAGCTGCGCCTCGACGACGCGCCACACCACGCCCTCGGCGTCCTTCTGGATCTGGACCATATCGCGCTTCTCCGGCGGCGTGCGCACCAGCCCCCAGAACACCGGCCGGTCGACCGGCTGCAGCGTCGACAGCGTCCAGTCGAGCCAGCGGTCGACGGCGGCGCGCGCCTTCGGCGCTTGCGGATAGAGCGGCGCGCCATGACCATAGGCCATGCAGAGATAGCGCATCACCGAATTGGATTCCCACAGCACATAGTCGCCGTCGACCAGCGTCGGGACGCGGCCATTCGGATTCATCGCGAGATAGTCGGGCTGATCGTTCTTGCCGAACTGCATGCCGGCATCGATGCGCTGATAGGGGAGGTCGAGCTCGGCGAGACACCAGAGCACCTTCTGCACGTTGACCGAGTTGGCCCGACCCCAGATCGTCAGTTGCGGCTTACTGTCCATTACGCGTTTCTTCCCGCTGTTGTGCTTTGCGCGCGTTCATAGCTGAAGCGTCGGGGAAAAGCGCGGGGTGAATTGTACCGAGAGCAAAAAAAGGCTCCGCCGCATAGCGGCAGAGCCTTGTTGATAGCGATGCATCAAGACGCCGTCAGTGACCGAACAACAACCACAACACGATGATCACCGGGATCGGCACACCCAACAGCCAAAGCAAAATTCCTCTTCCCATCGTTGCCTCCTCGCATGCTTGTGAGGGAGCAACGTCAACGATCGTGTCGCGTTCCTCGCGATCGCTCGGCGCTTCAGCAAGGGCGAAACGCCGACAGGAACGTAGGTGCGGGCGCGGTGTTTACCAATGGCCGGTGTTCGGCATCGATGCCCACGGCTCGGCCGGGGCTTTCGGCTCGCCCTTTTGCAGGATCTCGATCGAGTGCAGGTCGGGCGAACGCACGAACGCCATGTTGCCGTCGCGCGGCGGACGATTGATGGTGACGCCCATCTTCATCAGCTTCTCGCAGGTCGCGTAGATGTCGTCGACCTCGTAGGCGAGATGGCCGAAATGGCGGTCCTCGCCATACTTCTCCTCATCCCAATTGTAGGTCAGCTCGACCAGCGGGGCGCCGCGGGTCTGCGGCAGGGACTTGAGCAGATGGAGGTCTTCCTCCGCACAGAGAAACACCAGCGTGAAGCGGCCCTTCTCATTGTCGATGCGGCGCACTTCCTTCAGCCCCAGCGCGTCCTGATAGAATTTCATCGCGACATCAAGATTGCGGACGCGCAGCATGGTGTGCAGATAGCGCATTTTCTTATCCTCCTGCAGATTCAGAGATTTTGTTTGGGCTCGGGCGAGACGGGGCAAGGAATAGCAGCAAAACGCGACGCGGGGCAGGGGTTAGCGCGAGTTTTGCCGATCGCATTTCGCCTTTGCATGCTCACGCCTTCGCGAGCGTTGGCTCCGGTTGCGCCGCGCGATCACGCGGCCGGATATGGACGGGACGTGCCGCGACACGCTTGCGCAGCAGCGGATGCAAGAAAGCCCCGCCCAGCGAAATTTCTGGGACGGGGCTTGTGGTCGAGCCTTGGAGGCGCGGCCTCTATCGCACCGATTGCCGATCACGGCCAATCAAGGACGCGCGAGGTTGGACGGCCTCTAAAGCGCAAACCCCGCGAGTGGGCTCGCGAGGTCTGATGCCGATCGGCCTTGGGGAGATCGTGCCGGCAACCGGCATAGAATGTCGCTGCGCGCGGAAGGTTCCTGGGTCCGGAAAATAGAAAGCCCCGCAGGCTGGATGCGGGGCTTTCCCAGCTGACGGACTGGGGATCTCTCAGGGCGTGAGCCGTCAACTGTTGGACACCAAACTTAAGGTTGAATTTGTAAAATGCAACAGCGCCGCGTAGACGGAGTATGTTCGTCCCACAGCGCTGCGCCGGATGCTGGGCCCTGAAATCCCCCAGCGCCCTTTATGTCTTCGCGGCGCGCGAAAGGTTCAAAAGAAAGACCCCGCGAGGGGGATTCGCGGGGCCTTCCAAAGCCGACAGGGCGGTGAGCTGTCGGCACCACGCGCGATGTGCATGTCGTTTCGGCCGGCTGGTTCCTCCAATTGGCTGACCGGCGTCAGGAACGTCCGGGTTTCCAATCGGGCTGCGGCTCGTATTCATCGACCCGCTCGACGCGATGTCCGGCAGGATCTGGCCACCCAGTTCGTCTGCGACCGGAACATCCTCGACAAGACCGTCGATCAGCGCCGCCTCCCAAACTTCCTTCTCCGTCGCGAACGATCTTCCGAGCTGAGTCTTGCCGCGGAACAGGGCGTACATGGGCGCCTCCACAAAACAAAACCCCGCCAGTTACCGAAGTAAGCTGACGGGGCTTGTTGAGCTGATATTTCCGGTGGATTTCTCCCTCGTTGTACCGCTCGCCAAAATAACGGCGGAACGAGAGACTCGTTCCTTCCTTTTTTTGATGGTCGCGTCTTTTTTTCAAGGTCGTTTTTTAAGGTCGCAGCTTCCCGGACGTTCCGTCGTGGGAACCTACTTTTTTGCGTCGTCCCTTTTTGCCGCGCCCTTTGCCGTGTTCTTCATCTCGGATTTGTTGGCCCGCTTCACATCCATCCCCGTGGTGTCCATCGCGCCGCTCTGAGTGGCTCCGTTGGTGTTTTCAGGCCGTTCCATGCCGCTCTGCGGCGCTGGACCAATATCCTGGGCAAAGGCCCCGCCGCATATCAGGGTGAAGACGGTGACCGCGATCAGCTTGCACATGGGTGCCTCCTGGCGTCACCAGGATGACCCGTGCGCAGTCGAGAGGTTCCTGTCGGCTACTGCCGCTCTCACACCTTGATGTCGAGGATGGTCTCGACCGCTTCACGGTCGGCCTGGTTCTTCGCGGCGAAGACATCCAGCACATCCTCATTGATGATGCGCGGCTGCTCCTTCGCCGTCTGGTCGACGACGAGCTGCACTCTGGCTTGCGTCACTTCGACAGGTACGGGGTATACGAGCATGGCTCTCTCCCTCCGGAGGATCGAACCTTGTCAGGGGTTTCTTAACGATTTGTAAGCGCCCGGGGAGCTGCCTTTTTGCGCCGATTCGGAGGGCCGGGCGGTATCGGCCTCGCACGCCGGCCGGATTGGAGCCATACTGCGGGCCGCCAGGACCGGGCGGCGCGATCGATGAAGAACGGGCTCTATTCGATCCACATCCACATGACCGACGGCGTGAGGGGCCGCGACAGCGGCATCCTGATCCTGCGCGACGGTCTCTTGATCGGGGGCGGGCCATATTTCTGGTCAATCGGGGCCTATACGGCCGGCGAGGGCACCTGGAAGGGACATCTCAGCACCAACCAGCATTCGCCCTTCGCGGACCCGTTCACCCGTCCGCTGTTCGCCGGACAGGAAGTGACGAGCGGGTTCTCCGGCACATTCAGCGGCGACGAGGCTGAGGTGTTCGGAACCGTGCTGGTTGGAACCCGCAGCCTGGGTTTCCGGGCCACCCTGAAATGGCTCGCCGATGCCTGAATGCGCGCACGCGGCGCGAGGCTGTGGACAAGCGCGCAGCAAGATGCGTATTTCGTTGGATAATTGGACCCGCTGGCGTTGTGGATTTGCTGCGGACAAGCAGGGGATATCGCTGTGAATCCCGCTGCGGCCGCCGATCGGGAGATCCGGACGAGGCGTTACCCGGCCACCGCTAACCCTACCTGGTTAGGTTAAGAGCAGCATCGTGTTGTCTCCACCTGCGATTGCGATTGGGATGGCTGCGGGTGACAGCCATGATGCCATCGTTCCACAGTGCTGATCGACCGACCCACCGGCGCGTGATGGTGGTGGGGCTGCTGTTCTGCTCGGCTTTTGTCGTGATCAGCTTCTGGCTGCGGCCGCAGCCGGAGAGCGGCAAAGTGCTGGTGAAGTCGGACCGGTTGGTCCGGACCGCGGGAGAGGCCCGGAAGGCAAACTGAAGACGGCAAGCCGGGGGAGCGGCAAGCCGAGACGCGCCGCCGACGCTCAGTCGGGCAGCTTCCCATTCGGATGCTTGTGATACATCGCGATGCCGATGAAGCCGGCAAAGCCCATCACGTTAAGCAGCAGTTCCATCCATGCCGGCATTGATGCCAACCTCGTTCACCGCCAAGCTAATCTCTGAGGTTGTATTTTTGTTCCAGCGCTAACCGATGGTAGCTTTGCGCTATCGTATGGCTGGCACGTTTCGAGCGATCCGATCGGAACGGAAAACGCTCGAGGGAACCGGAACTGCGTTTGCGGCAACCATCGCACGGCGGCACTGGCAATAGCCATAAGCCCGGAGCACGCCGCTCGGGGCTTTCTCACTTGCGCCTCATGGCGCCCGGACCATGAACGCGGTCGCCTGGCAAGGACATCAAGCGGTCTTGCGTCAAGCGGTCTTGCGTTGAAATCCACTCCAGGCATTGCCGAGCGTGTTGTCGTAATATTCCTGGCGATCGCGCTCGAACTTCTGCTGCGTCGCCCTGAAGCTGGCAACGCGTGCGACGATCTCCTCGCGCTCGCGCGCGACGCGGTCTTCCTGATCGGTCATGCCCATCCTCCTGGCCGTGGTCCTGTCCCGGGCGCATTGGCGTCGGCGAATTGGGCGTCAATGCGGAGCAGCCAGTGCAGGAATGTGATGATGCTGAGGCGCTGGAAGAGCGACCAAGCGGAGGCGCCGACGCAGCTGATCGCAAGCCGATCGATCAAGACACGCCGCTCGCAGCCGATCGCTCGCGCAACGGTTGAGCTCGCAATCGGTCGGGCCGTGCTATAGTCGCTGCGGCCAACCGGATTGTTTTTAGTGATCGCAAAAGACTTGCGCAGCGGCGTCGAGCAGCTCGGCAACATGATTGCGGAGGCGTCGTCCATCGTGCCCTTCACCGGGGCGGGCATCTCCACCGAGTGCGGCATTCCCGATTTCCGCTCGCCCGGCGGGTTGTGGACCCGCAACCGACCAATTCCGTTCGACGAGTTCGTCGCCAGCCAGGACGCGCGCGACGAGTCCTGGCGGCGCCGCTTTGCGATGGAACAGACGTTTGCGGCGGCCAAACCCGGTCGTGGGCATCGCGCGCTTGCGTCGCTCTACCGGGCCGGCAAGGTTCCCGGCATCATCACGCAAAACATCGACAATCTGCATCAGGCGTCGGGCTTCAAGGCCGACGACGTGATCGAGCTGCACGGCAACACGACCTATGGCCGCTGCATCGGCTGCGGCAAGGACTACGAGCTGTCGTGGGTGAAGCAGCAGTTCGACAAGACGGGCAGCGCCCCCGACTGCGCGGACTGCGGCGATCCGGTGAAGACCGCGACGATCTCGTTCGGGCAATCGATGCCCGAGGATGCGATGCGCCGCGCGGCGGAACTCTCCCGGCACTGCGACCTGTTTCTGGCGATCGGATCATCGCTTGTGGTGTGGCCCGCCGCAGGCTTTCCGATGATGGCGAAGGAGAGCGGTGCGCGGCTCGTGATCATCAACAACGAGCCGACCGATCAGGACGACATCGCCGATCTGGTGATCCGCCACGACATCGGCGACACGCTTGGTCCTTTCGTAGGCAATTGATGCCTGATTGATTCGCGGCTCTGCAAGTCTGTTCATAGTTCCCGCAAGAATCGTTTTTTAGCTATGCCCCGCAAGCGGGAGTGTTATCTTTTGGTTGAGAGATTCGCGCCGCGTCCAAATCAGTCCGAGTGAGTTGGTCATGGAGAGCAGCGTGTACAGGGTGCGCCGCAACGACGGCGATCTGCATTTGATGTGTGGGGTCCGGGGTCATGGGGTCGGACGGATTTGAGTCCAAGAAGCTCGGCGGACCGCCGATGGGCGGAGTTGGGCAAAGCAGGATTGGTCAAGGCGAGTATGGAAGCGCGCCACGCGATCCGGCGATGGATGCTTTCTCAGGCCTCGGCGACGCAGCGGCCAACCTCGTCGAAGTTTCCGGCGTCATCAAATGGTTCGACGCCTCGAAGGGATACGGCTTCATTGTCCCCGACAATGGCTGGCCCGACATCCTGCTGCACGTGACCGTGCTGCGGCGCGACGGTTATCAGACCGCCTATGAAGGCGCGCGGCTGGTCGTCGAATGCGTGCAGCGCGCGAAGGGCTACCAGGCTTTCCGCATCGTCTCGATGGACGAATCGACGGCAATCCATCCGGCGCAGATGCTGCCGCCGCGCACCCATGTCACGGTGACGGCAACAAGCGGGCTCGAGCGCGCGCAGGTCAAGTGGTTCAACCGGCTGCGCGGCTTCGGCTTCGTGACTTGCGGCGAGGGCACGCCCGACATCTTCGTGCATATGGAGACGCTGCGCCGCTTCGGCATGACCGAACTGCGCCCCGGCCAGTACGTGCTGGTGCGGTTTGGGCCCGGCTCCAAGGGCATGATGGCCGCCGAGATCCACCCGGAGACCGGTCCGTCGGCGCTGTCCTCGCACTGATCCGGGTCTGATCCTCCCTGACGGAAACGTGAGCCGCCGGCGAGCATTCTCGGCTCTGGCATTTGCCGCAATCGTCGGGTTAGGGTCCGCCGGAAAATCTTCCCCGGTGTGAGTATTTGTCGATGAATTTCGTTCGCATTGTTGGGCGCCATCGTTCGTGGCTGATGGCCTGCCTCGTGATCATGTTCGGTGCGCTGCTGGCTCCGGCCGCGCAGGCTGCCAGCGTCCAGCCGCTCGAGATCGTCACCAAATCGGGCGTGCACGTCTTCTCGGTCGAAATGGCAACCACAGAGCAGGAGAAGGAGACCGGCCTGATGTACCGGAAGGAGCTCGCGGACGGCAAAGGCATGCTGTTCGACTTCTCACCGGAGCAGGAAGTGTCGATGTGGATGAAGAACACCTACATCTCGCTCGACATGATCTTCATCCGCGCCGACGGGCGCATCCTGCGGATCGCGGAAAACACCGAGCCGCTCTCGACCCGGATCATTCCGTCGCGCGGGCTCGCCAAGGGCGTGCTCGAGGTGATTGCCGGGACCGCGCAGAAATACGGCATCCAGCCCGGCGACCGGGTTGCCCATCCGCTGTTCGGCGGCCGTTAGCAGCCGGTTTCGACGCGATTTCCGGGCGGAAACCGATGCCGGATTCGCCGCACGAAGCCCCGCACCGGTGCCTTGCTGGCGCTGGCTGAAGCGTGTATCCACGGGGCTTCTCGGAAATGTCGGGGTATAGCGCAGCCTGGTAGCGCGGCAGTTTTGGGTACTGCAGGTCGTTGGTTCGAATCCAGCTGCCCCGACCATCCCAATCAAAGACTTAACAGAGACGCTCCGTCGGTAGATGAGGCGGACGCGATGTTTATGGTCGGCGCGTGCTCGGCACTCGCGCCTGACCTGGTCCACAAATCGCGGTCAGTTGGCACCCTGAAATAGCAAGCGCGGGACCGAAGCCCCCGCGCTCCACTGCTCGCAACTTCAGCCGCCCGGGCGCTGACCAGATCAACGAGCCGGCGGGTTGTAGCGATCGAGGATCACGGTTCTTGAGCCACCCTCCGGCGGTCGCGAGATGGGGTCGTCGAATTTGTGATAGCGGTCGAACTGCTGCTGCTCATCGCGCAGATGTGGCGCTTCGGCGGACGAGTAGGCTCTATTTGCACCGTTCCAGTGATCAAATCCCGACACGACGCAACCCCGTCTTGGTTCAGATGCAGGTTGGTTAGCATCGTTGCGGGGGTATCTCTGTATCGGCGTGGCAACACCACCAGCAATCCGCGCGAAATGAGCACACGTATTGTTTCTGTGGCTCTCTGTGCGTGAACAGCGTTCCGGTACGGGTAACCAAGCTTCGGCCGAGATTGTCTCGCCTGAGGCAACAACGCCGCCTGGACGGAATATGCTCGTCCAGACGGCGCCGTCGAAATACTGGGCCCTGAAATCCCCAGTGCCAATGGGTCGTGCCGGCGGGGGATAGGTTCAACGTTGCGCCTCCTTGCCGCAGTCCAAGCCACGACATCGTGAGCTGCGCGATCTCGAGCGGATGTGGCTTGCCGATAACGCGCGCGCGCTGGCAGGGTAGTTCGGCCCGACAAGACCAATCCGCGAGAAAAGCACCATGGCGCGCAGACTGATCGATATCTCCGTTCCCCTGCAGAACGACGTTCCGGCCGATCCGCCCGGCAACCATCCGACCATCCAGTATATCGATCACCAGCAGGGGCTGCCGCGCATGCTGCAGTTCTTCGATGGACTGAAGGCGGAGGACCTGCCCGACGGACAGGGCTGGGCCGTCGAGCAGGTCTCGCTCTCCACCCACAACGGCACGCATCTCGATGCGCCCTGGCATTTCCATCCGTCCATGAACCGCGGCGAGCGATCCTGGACCATCGACGAGGTGCCGCTGGAGTGGTGCTTCCAGCCGGGCGTGAAGCTCGACTTCCGCCATCTGCCTGACGGTTATGTCGCGACCGCCAAGGATGTCGAAGCCGAGCTGAAGCGCATCGGCCACACGCTGTCGCCGCTCGAGATCGTCGTCGTCAACACCAGCGCGGGCGCGAAATATGGCCAGCCCGACTACGTCAATTCGGGCTGCGGCATGGGCTACGAGGCGACGATGTATCTGCTCGAGCGCGGCGTGCGGCTGACCGGCATCGACGGCTGGAGCTGGGACGCGCCGTTCGTCTTCACCGCGAAGAGATACGCCGAGACCAGGGACGCCAGCCTGATCTGGGAAGGCCACAAGGCCGGGCGGCACATCGGTTACTGCCACATCGAGAAGCTGCACAATCTCGAGCAGCTGCCGTCGACCGGATTCATGGTGTCGTGCTTCCCGGTGAAGATCGAGCGCGCGTCGGCGGGCTGGACGAGGGCGGTCGCCATCCTCGACGGCTAGGCGCGCCGGGGTTGTGATCGGCCAGCTTCGGGAACCGGTGGACAGGCTGTGCATTACGGCGGGTTGTTGCGGCACGGCTACAGCCTGAGGCAGCCGAATCTGCTTTAATGCACGCAGTAGATGCATTGGGTGATCGGGCCGCCGGCTCGTCCTCGCGTCCCGATTTCGGAAGCGTTCTCTCCCGTGACTAGAGCCCCGGCGTCTCCGGGGCTCTTTCTTGCGTGCCGCAGCTGAGCCAAGCCCGGCAGGTGAACCAACCCCAAAAAGCAAATCAGGTGCGTCGGGAACGACGCACCTGATTTCATGTCTTTAATATCGCTTGTGTCGACCGGGCGGTTGTTACCACCGGCAAACGCGAACGCCACGCGGGGTCCACCAGCAACGGGGCCCACCACCGTAGTAGCCATAGCCGCGTCCGTATCCATAGCCGCGACCATAACCCCATCCGCGGCCGCGACCCCAGCCGCCGCCGCGATAGCCCCAGCCGCCGCGTCCGCGCCATTGCGCTTGCGCAGACGACGTAGTGGCGCCGACCAGGATGGCGGAGGTGCTTGCGACATAGACGAACAACAAAGCGACTGCTGCCAGGCAACGAGTCAGGATATTGTAGCGTTTAGTCATTCTGAAGATCTCCAGTCCACTTCCAAACATCTGAACTGATGCTGGCTGTCTCGCTTAGACGCGCGACACCGGCATTCGGTTCGTGCATGCTAAGACAATATTTTCACTAAGGTTCTTGCGAGCTTTAACGACTCTATTGAGACCAACAGGTAAGGTCAAGTTACAGTCCCGCCTGCAGAGGATGCTGTCGTTGCTGCGCTCATCTTGTCGTTCATCCGCCGTTCATTCTGTTCATCTTGCGTTGCGCCGATTTGATTTGTGCATCGCAGAAGCAGAGGTTTGAGAACCTCGGAAAATGCCGGCGAGAACTTGAAGTCGACACGATCCTGTTCTCTGAGCGTTGCTGTATCCTTCCAAAGAGTGCCCATGCCGAAACAACACACTTACGTCCTTGGTCTCAACGTCTACGACCATGACGTCAGCGCCTGCCTGCTGCGTGACGGCGCGATCGCCTACGCGATCTCCAAGGAGCGCATCACCCGCGAGAAGCACGCCTCCGGCTTCTACAAGGAAGTCGTCGACTACTGCCTGTCGGCCGAGGGCATCACCCTCGACGACGTCGATCTCGTGGTGCGCAACAGCTACATCCTGCCGGTGCCCGAGATGGAGGAGCGGATGCTCCACCAGGATATGCCGGGCTTCTTGCCGATCGCCGAACGCAACGAGGCAATCAAGCACCCGCTGTTTCGTTCCAAATCCGACAAGGTGGTGTCGATCTCGCACCACCTCGCGCATGCCTACAGCGCGTTCGCGGTGTCCCCATTCAAGGACGGCGTCGTGATGATCGTCGACGGCGTCGGCAATTATCGGGCCGACGCGATGGAGTCCTGCTCCGAAGATGAGGCGTCGCCGCTGGCCCGCGAGTCCGAGAGCTACTACAGGTTCGACGACGCCAGGCTCGAATGCCTGAAGAAGGTCTGGATGGAGCCGGCGCGGGGGCTGTTGTCGGACGAGTTCTACAACATGCCGGGACTGGGGGCGCTGTACAGCCGGGTCTCGACCTATGTGTTCGGCGACTGGAACAAGTGCGGCGAGTTGATGGGGCTGGCGCCCTATGGCCGCCATGAGCAGGTCGGCCATCTGCTCGAGATGAAGGACGGCAAGCTGCACGTGCCGTTCTGGGGCGCCGAGAACCAGCAGCCCTTCGTGCTCGACAGCGGCAGCTGGGACAAGAGCCCGACGATGCGGCACTGGGAGGACATCGCCTGGCGGGTGCAGGACGATACCGAGAACGTGCTGCTGGCGCGGGCGCGCTGGCTGCGCGAGACCACGGGGGCGAAAAATCTCTGCATCGCCGGCGGCGTCGCGCTGAACTGCGTGGCCAACGGGCGCATCGCGCGCGAGTCGGGTTTCGAAAACATCTGGATCCAGCCCGCCGCCGGCGACGACGGCATCGCGATTGGTTGCGCTTATTACGGCTGGCTCGAGGTGCTCAAGCAGCGCCGCTCGTTCGTGATGGACCACGCCTATGTCGGGCGGCGCTACAGCGACGCCGAGGTGGCCGCCGCGCTGCAAAGCTTCCTGGTGCGCATCCAGGTCGACGCGAAGCGCAGCGACAATATCTGCCGCGACACCGCAAAGCTGCTCGCCGACCAGCGCGTGATCGGCTGGTTTCAGGACCGTTCCGAGTTCGGTCCGCGCGCGCTCGGCAACCGCAGCCTGATCGCCGATCCGCGCAGGGCCGAGATGAAGGATATCCTCAACAGCCGGGTCAAGCACCGCCAGGCCTTCCGGCCGTTCGCGCCGATCGTGCTGGCCGAGCGCATGAAGGAGATCTTCGAAGGCGAGGAGGACTCGCCCTACATGCTGATCGCAAAGCCGGTGCGGCCGGAATGGCGCGACAAGATCCCGGCGATCGTGCATGTCGACGGTTCGGCGCGGGTGCAGAGCGTGCGGGAAGAGACCAACCCGATGCTCTATCGCCTGCTGAAGGAGTTCGAGGCGCTGACCGGCGTGCCGGTCCTGATCAACACCTCGTTCAACGTCAAGGGCGAGCCGATCATCGAGACGCCGCAGGACGCGGTGAGTTGCTTCCTCACCACCGGGATCGACAACCTCGTGATGCATGACACGCTGGTGTCGAAGACCGCCATGCACAAGGTCGTCACGCCCGTGATGACGACGTTCGGCGACGTCGCCACCATCGTCTCCTCGACGACGCAGGATACCAGTCGCGGCGGCTAGAGAGCGTTTTCGAGCGAAGTGGGCACCGGTTCGCGTGAAGAAAACGCGTCAAAACAAGAATCTAGAGCTTCGGTTCTGATTCAATCAGAACCGAAAATGCTCTAGAGCATGGCCCGGAAAAGTGCGAAGCGGTTTTCCCCGCGACAAACGCGAAGCGTTTGCGCGGCCTTGCTCAAAAATAAGGGACTTACGCCGCCTTCGCCGGCGCCGTGGGTTTTGCCGCCGGCGGCTTGACCGGCTTGTCCTGCCGCTTCGACCACGAGATGTAATAGGCCACGATCGTCATGATCGCGATGCCGGAGATGCTGACGAAGATCTGCGCGAACAGCGAGCCCGAGCTCATCGAGAGCTCGAAATGTCCGACAAAGGACAGGAACACGCCGACGCAGAACACCGCCAGCGACTGCTGGCCGCAGACGATCAGGGGATCGAACACCTTCCACTCCAGCGCCGCCCAGTCCTTCGGGATGAAGCGGATCACCAGCACCGTGATCACCACGAAGTGCAGGAAGCGATACGGCGCGAGGTTGGTCTTGTCGTTCGGGTTGAAGGCCGAATAGAGCCAGTCCGGGAACATGGCGCCGAAGTCCGGGAAGCGCCCGGCCATCGTCATGATCAGCGCGAAGATCATATAGGCGATGCAAAACCACAGCGTGTAGCGCGAGTTGATGATGCGCATGTTGTTGCGGGCGCCGCCCATCGCGCACCATGAGCCGAACACGAACAGCACCTGCCAGGCGAACGGATTGAAGTACCAGCTGCCGGCCGGGTAGGCCGGCAGGTTCCAGCCCTGGTGGCGCGACACCAGCCACAGCACGAGCGAGGCCGCCATGGTCCAGTTCGGCCGCCGCAGCATGAACCACAGCACCGGGGGGAACAGGCCCATCAGCACGATATAGAGCGGCAGCACGTCGAGATTGACCGGCTTGAATTTCAGGAACAGGCCCTGGCGCAGCGTCTCGGTGGCGTTGTCGACGAGGCCGGCGACGTTGAACTCGTTGATGATCTCGGAATCGCCGAAGCGCAGCGCCAGATAGCTGATCGAGGCGATGTAGATCACGAACAGGATGATGTGGGCGACATAGAGCTGCCAGACCCGCTTGGTCAGCCGGGTGGCGCCGACGATGAAGCCGCGCTCCAGCATCATGCGGGCATAGACGAAGGAGGCGGTGTAGCCGGAGATGAAGACGAACAGGTCCGCGGCGTCGCTGAAGCCGTAATTCCGCGTCGTGATCCAGTTCACGACGTTGTCGGGGATGTGATCGAGGTAGATCGCCCAGTTCGCGACCCCGCGGAACAGGTCGAGCCGGAGGTCACGTCCTTTTTCGGGCAGGGTAGCGTGGATTTCCATGGCGCGCCGTTTCCTCGAGGTGATGCTTGTCGAGAAGATCGCGCCGCGGGCCCGGGGGACTGCTAAGGGAAGCCTCCCGAGGCCAGATTGTCACAGCGCGGTAGAATGACTATACCGGTCCGGCGAAGGCTGCCTCCGAGATCGAGGAATCACCGATCAGATCGTTGATAGGTGTCTCTATACTATCCCGGCGGTTTCCTTCAAATCGCTTCCATGTCGCACATCCCACGGGGCCGACCATCCATGACCGCACGCATTTTTAAGCCCGCCAAAAACGCGATGCAATCGGGACGTGCCAAGACCAAAGAGTGGCAACTGGACTACGAGCCGGAGCAGCCGCGCTCCGTGGAGCCTTTGATGGGCTGGACCTCGTCCACCGACATGAAGCAGCAGCTGACGCTGCAGTTCGAGACCAAGGAAGAGGCGGTCGCCTATTGCGAGCGCAAGGGCATCGCCTACCAGGTGATCGAGCCGAAGGATTCGGCGCACCGCCAGATCGCCTATGCCGACAATTTCGCGTTCCGCCGCTGGGAGCCTTGGACCCACTAAGGTTGGACCCACTAAGTCCAGACTAGCGCCCGATCAGCTCGCCGCGGGCGCGGCGAGGGCGCCCGGGATCGGCAGCGGCGCGTCCTTGGAGACGCCGAGCACCGGAAAGCTTCTGATCTTACGCACATTGGGCAGGCCGGCGAATTGCAGCAGCTGCTGGCGCATCTCGTCGACGCTGGGCGCGACGCATCGGAGCATGAAGTCGGCATCGCCCGAGATCCGCCAGCATTGCAGGAAGCGCGGCACGGCCGCCACATCAGCCTCGAACGCCTCGATCGCGCTCAGGGTCTGGCTGTCGAGCTGGATCAGCACGAAGGTCGTCACCTCATAGCCGAGCAGCCGCTCGTCCAGCGTGGCGCGGATCGCCTGGATCACGCCGCGGCTGCGCAGGGCGCGAACCCGGCGCAGGCAAGGCGGGGCAGTGATGCCGACCCGCTCGGCGAGCTCGTTGATCCTGATCCGGCCGTCCCGCTGCAACTCGGACAGGATCCGCAGATCGATGTCATCGAGCTGTGGGCGCTCGGTCACGGTCACGAGCCCGCCACGGCGGCGCGCCGGCTGTCGCTGCCGTGGCTCGCCTGGCCGATCGCAGCCCGCGGCGCCACGCCCGACAGCACCAGCTTCTCATGCGCCGCGATGATGGCGTCGCGGGTCAGCCGGCCGCCGGGGCGGTACCAGGTGCACAGCCCGGTGAGCAGCGCCAGGATCGCGAAGGTCGCGACCTGGATGTCGACCACCTCGAACGCGCCGTCCGCCACCCCGTCGGTGAGGATCTGCGCCAGCCGCTGCTCATAGGCGCCGCGCAGCGCCACCACCGCGTCGTAGTTCTTCGCATCGAGGCTGCGCAGCTCGGAATTGGCGATGAAGACCTCGCGCTTGCGGGTCATGTGATAGGTGACGTGGAACGCGACAAAGGCGCGCAGCTTCTCGCCCGGATCGGCCTTGCCCTCGAGCGCAAGGTCAAGCTCGCGCAGCAAATCGTTGATATGGTCCTGCACCAGATCGAACAGCAGGTCCTGCTTGGTTGAGATATGGTTGTAGAGTGAGCCCGCCTGGATGCCGACCTCGGCGGCGAGCTGGCGCAGGCTCATGGCCTCGTAGCCGTGCTCGAAGATCAGGCGCACGCCGGCCTTGCGGATCGCCTCCAGCGTGGTGGGGCCGTGTGAGCCGATCGTGCGTGCCATCGGGGCCTCGGAGGGTGTTGGCTTGCCAGGGAGGACCAGGAAACAAGCGAACGACCGTATGTATATCGCATGAAATCCCAGTGAATTCAATGAACTGCGGATTTCGCGCACAAACCATAGCACGATTGCTTGCGAAGCCAAGAAAAAAACGTATGATCGTTTAATTGCAAGATGAATCTCACGGGAGGGATCATGGCCTCGAACCAGGCGGCAATCTTCAATTTCGACCTTGGCGAGACCGCAGATGCGATCCGCGAGACGGTGCATGATTTCTCGACCAACGAGATCGCGCCGCGCGCCGCCGAGATCGACCGCAGCAACCAGTTTCCGCGCGACCTCTGGCCCAGGATCGGCGCGCTCGGCCTGCACGGCATCACCGTCGAGGAGGAGTATGGCGGCTCGGGCCTCGGCTATCTCGAGCACTGCATCGCGGTCGAGGAGATCTCGCGGGCGTCGGCCTCGGTCGGCCTGTCCTACGGCGCGCATTCCAACCTCTGCGTCAACCAGATCCGCCGCAACGGCAACGAGGCACAGAAGCGCAAATACCTGCCGAAGCTGATCTCGGGCGAGCATGTCGGCTCGCTCGCGATGTCGGAGCCGCAGGCGGGCTCGGACGTGGTCTCGATGAAGACGCGCGCCGACAAGAAGGGCGACCGCTTCGTCCTCAATGGCAACAAGATGTGGATCACCAACGGCCCGGTCGCCGATACGCTGGTGGTCTACGCCAAGACCGATCCGAACGCCGGCCCGCGCGGCATCACCGCGTTCATCATCGAAAAGGGCATGAAGGGATTTTCCACCGCGCAGAAGCTTGACAAGCTCGGCATGCGCGGCTCCGACACCTGCGAACTGGTGTTCGAGGATTGCGAGGTGCCGGAGGAGAACGTGCTCTCCGAGGTCGGCCGCGGCGTCAACGTGCTGATGAGTGGTCTCGACTATGAGCGCGCGGTGCTGGCGGCCGGGCCGATCGGCATCATGCAGGCCTGCATGGACGTCGTGCTGCCCTACGTGCACGAGCGTAAGCAGTTCGGCGAGCCGATCGGCTCGTTCCAGCTGGTGCAGGGCAAGGTCGCCGACATGTACACCACGATGAACGCCTCGCGCGCCTATGTTTACGCGGTGGCGAAGGCCTGCGATCGCGGCGAGACCACGCGCGAGGACGCCGCCGGCGCCATCCTCTATGCCGCGGAGAAGGCCACCCAATGCGCGCTGGATGCGATCCAGCTGCTCGGCGGCAACGGCTACATCAACGATTATCCCACCGGCCGCTTGCTGCGCGACGCAAAGCTCTACGAGATCGGCGCCGGCACCAGCGAGATCCGCCGCATGCTGATCGGCCGCGAACTGTTCGCCAAGACAGCCTGATGTCTTCTCCCTCGCCCGCGCTTGCGGGGAGAGGGGCGGGGTGAGGGGCTGTCACCGCACCAGTGGTGGCAGTTGTGCTCACCCCGGCACGATGATTGACCTTGAACCCCACCGATACTCCAACGAAACGTGCAAACACCGATGCCGCTTCATTCGACGATCGATCCCACATCTTCTGAATTTGCCCGCAACGCCGAGGTGATGCGCGGCCTGGTCGCGGAGCTCCGCGGCAAGCTCAACCAGGTGGCCGGCGGCGGCGGCGAGACCTCGCGCAAGCGGCACACCTCGCGCGGCAAGATGCTGGCGCGCGATCGCGTCGATCTCCTGGTCGACCCCGGCACCGCATTTCTCGAGCTGTCGCCGCTCGCCGCCAACGGGCTCTATGGCGGTGACGTGCATTCGGCCAGCGTGATCACCGGCGTCGGGCGCATCGCGGGCCGCGAATGCATCATCGTCGCCAACGACGCCACCATCAAGGGCGGCACCTATTACCCGATGACGGTGAAGAAGCATCTGCGCGCCCAGGACATCGCGCGGCAGAACAATCTGCCCTGCGTCTACATGGTGGATTCCGGCGGCGCCTTCCTGCCGCTGCAGGACGAGATCTTTCCCGACGAACGGCATTTCGGCCGCATCTTCTACAACCAGGCCCAGATGTCGTCGCAGGGCATCCCGCAGATCGCGATCGTGATGGGCTCCTGCACCGCGGGCGGCGCCTATGTGCCGGCGATGTCCGACGAGAGCATCATCGTACGCAACCAGGGCACGATCTTCCTTGGTGGTCCGCCGCTGGTGAAGGCCGCGACCGGCGAGGTCGTCACCGCCGAAGAACTCGGCGGCGCCGATGTCCACTCCCGGCAGTCCGGCGTGACCGATCACTACGCCCAGAACGATGCCCACGCGATCGGGATCGCGCGCCGCATCGTCGGCACGCTGAAGCAGCCGGTGAAGGCACAGCTCAACATGCGCCCTGCGCAGGAGCCGCTGTTTCCGGCCGAGGAGATCTATGGCGTGGTCTCCGCCGACGGCAGAAAACCGTTCGACGTGCACGACATCATCGCGCGGATCGTCGACGGCTCCGAATTCGACGAGTTCAAGAAGCTCTACGGCACCACGCTGATCTGCGGCTTCGCCCATATTTTTGGCTATCCGGTCGGCATCATCGCCAACAACGGCATCCTGTTCAGCGAGAGCTCGCTGAAGGGCGCGCATTTCATCGAGCTGTGCTGCCAGCGCGGCATTCCGCTGGTGTTCCTGCAGAACATCACCGGCTTCATGGTCGGCAAGAAGTACGAGGCCGGCGGCATCGCGCGCGACGGCGCCAAGCTGGTGACGGCGGTCGCCACCGCCGGGGTGCCGAAATTCACCGTCGTGATCGGCGGCTCCTACGGCGCCGGCAATTACGGCATGTGCGGCCGCGCCTACAGCCCGCGCTTCCTCTGGCTGTGGCCGAACGCGCGCATCTCGGTGATGGGCGGCGAGCAGGCCTCGATGGTGCTGAGCCAGGTGCGGCGCGACGGCATCGAGGCCAAGGGCGAGAGCTGGTCGGCGGAAGAGGAAGACAAGTTCCGCGAGCCGATCCGCGCGCAATACGAGAAGCAGGGCAATCCCTATTACGCCACGGCGCGGCTGTGGGATGACGGCGTGATCGATCCCGCCGATACGCGCCTCGTGCTCGGGCTCGGCCTCTCGGCGGCGGCGAATGCGCCGATCGAGCCGACGAAATTCGGCCTGTTCAGGATGTGACCCAGGATCTGATCATGGACCGCTCAAAACTCACCCGGCGTTTTCGCACGCTTCTGATCGCCAACCGCGGCGAGATCGCCTGCCGCGTCATCCGCTCGGCGCGCGCCATGGGGCTGCGCTCCGTCGCGGTTTATTCCGAGGCCGACCGCGACGCGATGCATGTCGCGCTCGCCGACGAGGCCGTGCTGCTCGGGCCTGCCCGGGCGCGCGACAGCTATCTCAACATCGAGCGCGTCATCGCCGCCGCCAAGGAGACCGGCGCTGAGGCGGTGCATCCTGGCTACGGCTTCCTGTCTGAAAATGCCGAGTTCGCGCAGGCCTGTCTTGAAGCAGGTTTGGTGTTCGTCGGTCCGACCGCCGAGATGATGACGGCGATGGGCTCGAAGTCCGGCTCGAAGGCGCTGATGGAGAAGGCCGGCGTGCCCTTGGTGCCGGGCTATCACGGCGAGGCCCAGGACGAGGCGACGCTGGCGGAGGCCGCCAACCGGATCGGCTTCCCGGTGCTGGTGAAGGCGTCCGCCGGCGGCGGCGGCCGCGGCATGCGTGTGGTCAATTCGGCGGCTGAGCTCACGGCCGCGATCACCAGCGCCAAGCGCGAGGCCAAGGCGGCGTTCGGCGACGACCGCATGCTGATCGAGAAATACGTGCAGAACCCGCGCCACATCGAGGTGCAGATCATCGGCGACAGCCACGGCAATCTGCTCTCGCTGTGGGAGCGCGAATGCACGCTGCAGCGCCGCCACCAGAAGGTGATCGAGGAGGCGCCGTCGCCGACGCTGAACGCCGCGCAACGCGAGACGGTTTGCGAGGCCGCCCGCAAGGCCGCCGGCGCGGTCAACTATATCGGCGCCGGCACCATCGAGTTCGTCTCCGACGGCAAGGACGTGTTCTTCATCGAGATGAACACCCGCCTGCAGGTCGAGCATCCCGTCACCGAGCTGATCACCGGCGTCGATCTCGTTGAATGGCAGCTCCGCGTCGCTTTCGGCGAGGCGCTGCCGCTGAAGCAGGACGAGATCAGGCTGAACGGGCATGCCATCGAGGCGCGCGTTTACGCGGAAAACCCGCAGAAGAACTTCATGCCCTCGGTCGGCCGCATCAAGACCTGGCGCACGCCACAGGAAGGCGACGGCCTGCGCATCGATGCCGGCTATCGCAGCGGCGATAACGTCTCGCCGTACTACGACGCGATGCTCGCCAAGGTGATCGCCTGGGCGCCGACGCGCGAGGGCGCGATCGACAAGCTCAATCGCGGACTGCAGGAGACCGATGTCCGCGGCATCGTCACCAATATCCC
Source organism: Bradyrhizobium sp. USDA 4501 (assembly GCF_054062115.1). Taxonomy (NCBI): domain Bacteria; kingdom Pseudomonadati; phylum Pseudomonadota; class Alphaproteobacteria; order Hyphomicrobiales; family Nitrobacteraceae; genus Bradyrhizobium; species Bradyrhizobium sp. USDA 4501. The sequence continues at coordinate 8,944,357 of NZ_JBSSEX010000001.1, read as the reverse complement.
GTTCCTGTCGGCGCTGGTGACGCACAAGGATACGCGAGCCAATGCGATCGACACCGGCTTCATCGAGCGCGAGCTGAAGAACCTGACATCGAGCACGGGCACGGCCGGCGAGTTCGAGCTTTGCGCGGCGGTGGCCGCGATCGTCAACGACGAGCAGAAGGCGGCGCGACGCGAGGCCAACTCGCCCTGGCAGGCCTTCGGCTGGATGCCGGTCGGCCGCCGTCAGCGGGTGTTTTCGTTCCGGCAGGGCCATGAGCCTGCCCAGACCATCACGCTGCACTATGGCAACGGACCGTCGACGCTCTCCGTCGGCGGGCGCGAACTCGTCTTCGCCATCTCGTCAGCCGGCGATGACGGCTTCGACCTGACGCTCAACGGCCTCAAGTCGAGTATAGCCTCGGTCATCGAGGGCCACGAGCTTTACTTGCGCACCCGCAACGGCCGCTTCGACCTGCACTGGGTCGATCCGTTCGGCGGCGAGAGCGAGGAGCAGGTCGGCGAGGACAAGATCGTGGCGCCCTTGCCGGGCACGGTGGTGGCGCTGCTGGCCGAGGAGGGCGCGACACTGGAGAAGGGCGCCCCGATCCTCACCCTGGAAGTGATGAAGATGGAGCAGACCCTGCGCGCGCCCTATGCCGGGCTGCTGAAGAAGCTCAAATGCAAGGTCGGCGACATCGTCGGCGAGGGCGTCGAGCTTGCCGAAGTCGAACCTGCGGCCGCATCATGAGCGATCAGATCCAGCTCGTCGAGATGGGGCCGCGCGACGGCCTGCAGAACGAGAAGACGCCGGTCAGCGTCGAGGCGCGCATCGCCTTCGTCGAGGCGCTGGTGGCGGCCGGGCTCAATACCGTCGAGGTCGGCGCCTTCGTGTCGCCGAAGGCGATCCCGCAGATGGCGAGCTCTGACCAGGTGCTGCGCGGCGTCAGCCACATCAAGGGCGCCGAATTCCACGTGCTGGTTCCGAACGAGAAGGGCTATGACGCCGCGCGCGCGGCCGGCGCCGCGGTGGTCTCGGTGTTCGCGGCGGCCTCCGAAGGCTTCTCGCGCGCCAATATCAATTGCTCGGTCGCGGAATCGATCGAGCGTTTCAAGCCGGTGCTGGCGCGCGCCAAGGCCGACGGCGTCAAGGTGCGTGGCTACATCTCCTGTGTGCTCGGCTGTCCGTTCGACGGCGAGATCAAGCCGAAGGCGGTCGCCGACCTCGCGGTGACGCTGTGGGATCTCGGTTGCTACGAGATCTCGCTTGGCGACACCATCGGCGTCGGCACGCCGCTGAAGGCCAAACAGATGCTGCGTGCGGTCGGTTCCGAGTTGCCGGTCGGCAACCTTGCGATGCACTTCCACGACACCTACGGCCAGGCGCTGGCCAATCTCTATGCCGGCATGGAAGAGGGTGTTCGCGTCATCGATGCCGCCGCCGGGGGGCTCGGCGGCTGCCCCTACGCCCCCGGCGCCACCGGCAACGTTGCGACCGAGGACGTCGTCTACATGCTCGAGGGCATGGGCGTGAAGACCGGGATCGATATGGACAGACTGCTGGCCGCGACCAACGAGATGGCCGGCTTGCTCGGCCGTCCGCCGGTCAGCCGTGTTGCGTCCGCGCTCAACGCGAAGCGCACGCGGCTCGCCAAATCGTAAATTGTGGGATGCTTGGAGCGATTTGGGATCGTAGCCGCCTCAATCGTCGGCGGTCGCGTTGGGAGTTATGCGCTGCGAAGCGCAGATTCAAGGCTCATAGTCGCGCCTCTGGCTTGCGCAGTCTGGGCTCCCGATGCTGGACTCTCAACCCATATGCGTAGCGTGCGACAGCGCCTCGCGCTATCGCCGCCCTCCTTGAGGGCGTTTCCTCCCTAGACTTGGGCCGCTTGTTGTTTCGAGCGGCCCTTTTTCTTACGCCGCAGGAGCATTGATCGTCGCGATCACGGCCCTCATATCGGTCGCCAGCTCGCGATAGTGCCCGCCCAGCCGCTGGTATAGCTCGCGGTTGCTCCCATCCAGCGTCCTGCTAGCGATCAGCTCGCATTCGTCGGCGAGGATCTCAAATCGTTCCAGCTTTGCTTGGAGAGCAGACATGGCGGGCGTTTCCCTGACACTGTTACTGAGGGAGTTGCGACGCTACTACTCGGACTGTGTCTAACACAGCATAATTATGGGGTAGAACTAAATTCTTCCCGGCAGTGACTTTGACCGATTGATGGGAGCGACTTGTCCGCCGTAGCTCGAACAGCGAAGGCGGAAGCGCATGAGCGTTTCGAGGAATTCCGGAGGCAAATCGAAGCGCTCGGATATGAGGACGATGCGGCGGAGCCGTAATCGGATCGGTAGCGCGCAGCGAAGCCCATCAATTCAGTATCCGCGGCGCGAATGATGGGTATCGCTTCGCTCCACCCTACGAGCGAGTCCTTTCCACCGAATGGAACCCGTTTTGCGGCGCACACAGCCGGCGTCATCGGCTCGGCTCCCGATAAACCCTCCGGAAAGCGTTCATGGCTTGGTGACTCAAACGTGCTGAGGTGAGGGGCTCGCAATTGCTCCAGGTGGATTCTCGCTATGTCCGGACAGGTGTCAGCTTCCCGCGGCCGAACGTTTCTGGCCGGAAAGATCGTCTTCAACTTCGGCCGGTCGGCCTTCGACTGCACGGTCCGCCAGCTCACGGAGACGGGCGCCACCGTGGAACTCGAAAGTGTCGTTGGCATTCCCGATCACATTCAACTGTTGCTCGTCGGCAGCAATCAGGTGAAGCCATGCAAACGGCTGTGGCAATCGGACCGCCAGCTCGGCCTGGCTTTTGAAGAGCAGCAGGCCAACGCTGCGGCGCCCACGCCTGCCGCTCCTGCGCCGGCCGCCATTCCGGAGCGGCGCAGCGGCGATATTCTGCGCGGGCACATGCTGGCGCTGCGCGCGGGCGCTCGATCAGATACCCGTCGGCATCCTGCTGTTGGACGTGGAGCTGAAGGCCCAGTTCATCAACCGCGCGTTTCGGAACATGTGGCGGCTTCCGGACGAGGTGGCCGACCGCAACCCCAGCTTCACCGACCTGATGCATCACGGCTGCAAGACGATGGCCTACGAGCTGCCGGCCGCGCAACTCGAAGCCTATGTTGCCGAGCGCGTCCGCCTCGTGAACGTCGGGGACCCGAGCCCGATCGATCTCAGGCGCAGCAATGGCGACGTGGTTCGATGTCAGTGCACGCCGCTGCCCGACGGCGGCCGGATGGTGAGCTACACGCCCGTGACCGACATCGTGCGCGCGTCCGACAAGCTGAAGGTGCTGACCGGCGCGCTCGAGACTGTGGAGGACGGCGTCGTCCTGCTCGACCGCGATCTCAATGCGATCTTCCTCAATCGGCGAATGCGGGAATTCTGGGAGGTGAGCGAGGAGGAGGTCGCGCGGCATCCGGCATACATCACGCTGCTCACGCGCAACCGCCGCGCCGCTCCGACGGGCGCGACCCCGGAGCAGATCAGGGCCTTTCCTGCGAAGCGGATTGCGGAGATCAAGGCAGGCGATCACAAGCGCGACGTGCAGACGCCGGACGGTCGCCATATCAGGATCCATTGCTCGACGATGGCAAACGGCGGTCGCATGCTGACCTTCGTCGACGTGACCGATCTCGTACGCAACGCACGGCAGCTGGAGGTGCTCGCGACCACCGATCCGCTCACCGGATTGTTCAACCGCAGGCACTTCCTGACGACGCTGGATGCGGAGTGGAGCCGGTTCCAGCGCTACTATCGTTCGGTATCCGTGCTGATGGTCGATATCGATCACTTCAAGAGCATCAATGACCGCTTCGGACATGCGGTCGGTGACGAGGCCATCAAGGCTGTCGCCGGGATATGCATTCGGGGCAAGCGCAAGTCCGACGTCGTCGGCCGCGTTGGAGGCGAGGAGTTCGCCGTCCTGCTGCCGGAGACCACATTGTCGCGCGCCCGAACCGTCGCCGAACGCATCCGCAAGAGGGCGGAAGCGCTGACGGTGGGTGCGGATGATCGGCCGGTATCACTCACGGTGAGCATCGGCGTTGCCGAGGCGCTCACAAGCATGCCGGGGATCGATGCCCTAATGAAGGCTGCCGATGCGGCGCTCTACCAGGCCAAGGAGCACGGCAGGAATCGCACGGAGTGCTGGTCACCTCCGTCGCCACCGAAGCTGGCCGCCGGGTAAATTGCAGGTGGTCGGGTCCCCGTCAGGTCCCTATAAGGACTGATAATACATGGTTGCGCGGCGGCCACGATTGTTGCGATGTTGCAACGATGCCTGAACATTTAACCTTAAAAGCACCCGGTCCGTAGTCGCGCCGCTTTTTAGCCACACCCCGACATGAAAGGATATTCACGTAGCTGAATAGCCAGCGCTCCGACGGCGGGACATTTTTTCGGGTTCCGGCGTTGATGGAGGAAAGAGCGCCGGGAACAGGGTCGCGATGGACGCCAAGACGAACATCAAGGGCAGGCTGCCCAGCCGTCACGTGACGGAAGGGCCCGAACGCGCTCCGCACCGGTCCTATCTCTACGCGATGGGGCTGACGACAGCCCAGATTCATCAACCCTTTGTCGGCGTTGCTTCATGTTGGAATGAAGCCGCTCCCTGCAACATCTCGCTGATGCGCCAGGCGCAGGCGGTGAAGAAGGGCGTGGCCTCGGCCGGCGGCACGCCGCGCGAGTTCTGCACCATCACCGTCACCGACGGCATCGCAATGGGCCATGACGGCATGCGCTCGTCGCTGCCGTCGCGCGAATGCATCGCCGATTCGGTCGAACTGACGGTCCGCGGCCACTCCTATGACGCGCTGGTCGGGCTCGCCGGCTGCGACAAGTCGCTGCCGGGCATGATGATGGCGATGGTCCGCCTCAACGTTCCGTCGATCTTCATCTATGGCGGCTCGATCCTGCCCGGCAACTTCCGCGGCCAGCCGGTCACCGTCCAGGACATGTTCGAGGCGGTTGGCAAGCACTCGGTCGGCGCCATGTCGGACGAGGACCTCGACGAGATCGAGCGGGTGGCGTGCCCGTCGGCCGGCGCCTGCGGCGCCCAGTTCACCGCCAACACCATGGCGACCGTCTCCGAGGCGATCGGCCTCGCGCTCCCGTATTCCGCCGGGGCTCCGGCGCCCTACGAGATCCGCGACTCCTTCTGCGCCGCCGCCGGCGAGAAGGTGATGGAGCTGATCGAGAAAAACATCCGGCCCCGCGACATCGTCACCCGCGAAGCCCTTGAAAATGCTGCGGCCGTGGTTGCAGCCTCAGGTGGTTCGACCAATGCTGCGCTGCACCTGCCGGCGATTGCCCATGAGTGCGGCATTAAATTCAATTTGTTCGACGTTGCCGAAATCTTCAAAAAGACTCCTTACGTCGCGGATTTGAAGCCGGGCGGCCGTTATGTTGCCAAAGACATGTTTGAAGTAGGTGGCATTCCGCTGCTGATGAAGACGCTGCTCGACAATGGCCACCTGCACGGGAATTGCCTAACCGTCACTGGCCGAACGATCGCCGAAAACCTCAAAAGCGTGAAATGGAATCCGCACCAGGATGTGGTGCGGCCCGCCGACAATCCGATCACCGTGACGGGTGGCGTTGTTGGGCTAAAGGGTAATCTCGCTCCGGAGGGTGCGATCGTGAAGGTCGCGGGAATGTCCAACCTGAGGTTTACCGGTCCGGCCCGGTGCTTCGACCGCGAGGAAGACGCCTTCGAGGCGGTGCAGAAGCGCACCTACAGGGAAGGCGAGGTGATCGTGATCCGCTATGAGGGGCCGAAGGGCGGTCCCGGCATGCGGGAGATGCTGGCGACCACGGCGGCACTGACCGGGCAGGGGATGGGCGGCAAGATTGCCCTGATCACCGATGGCCGGTTCTCCGGCGCCACCCGTGGCTTCTGCATCGGACATATTGGACCTGAAGCGGCCGTCGGCGGGCCGATCGGGTTGTTGCAAGACGGCGACATCATCGAGATCGATGCGGTCGCCGGCACCCTTAACGTAAATTTGAGCGACGCCGAACTCGCAAATCGTAAGACCAAATGGGCCCCTCGCGCGACGAACCATACATCTGGTGCGCTGTGGAAGTACGCCGAGCAAGTGGGGCCGGCGGTGGATGGCGCAGTCACCCATCCGGGTGGCGCGTACGAGAAACAGTGTTATGCGGACGTTTAGGCGTACGATATTGGCGTTTGCGTTAGGGGCCATCCCGGTGGCGGGCCCCGGATTCGGATTCGACGGCGCACCGGTCAACCCACAAGATACGGTTCTTCCTGTGGTTTCCCCGCAGCCGGGGACCGCGGGCGCGCTGAAACGGGCCGCCACTCCAGTGGCGCCTGCGGCGACCTCGCCGACCTCGTCGTTCAGCACGCTGCAGTATCAGGCCGAGGGTGGTCACCCCGTCGCGCAGTGGAAGCTCGGCAAGATGTACGCCGAGGGCGACGGCGTCATCCAGGACGACATGCGCGCCTTCGAATATTTCAGCCGGATCGCCAATGCGCATGCCGAGGATTCGCCGTCGGCACCGCAGGCCTCGATCGTGGCCAACGCCTTCGTCGCGCTCGGCCGCTACTATCTGAGCGGCATTCCCAATTCCAAGGTGAAGGCGGACACCGAGCGGGCGCGGGAGATGTTCTCCTATGCCGCGTCCTATTTCGGCAATGCCGACGCCCAGTATGATCTTGCCCGGCTCTACCTGAAGACGCCGGACGCCTCGCGGGACGACTTCCGCTACGGCGCGCGCTGGCTCGGCCTTGCCGCCCAGAAGGGCCAGCATCAGGCGCAGGCGCTGCTCGGCCAGATGCTGTTCAACGGCGACCGCCTGCCGCCGCAGCGGGCACGCGGCCTGATGTGGCTGACGCTGGCGCGCGACAGCGCGACGCCGGATGAGGCCTGGATCAAGGAAAGCTACAACCGGGCGATCGCCAAGGCCTCCGAGGACGATCGCGCGATGGCGCTGCAGATGCTCGAGCACTGGGTGCAGGGCCGCCGGGATTGAACTTCCGGCCGGCCGGCGGGGTCAGGCGATCTCGAAATCGAGATCGGCCCAGACCGGGACATGGTCGGACGGCTTCTCCCAAGCCCGCACATAGCTGTCGATGCCGACGTCGATCAGCCGGTCGCTCGCTTGTGCCGACATCAACAGGTGGTCGATGCGCAGGCCCCAGTTCTTTTGCCAGGCGCCGGCCTGGTAGTCCCAGAAAGTGTACTGGCCCGGCTCGTCATTGACCGCCCGCAGCGCGTCGGTCAGGCCGAGGCCGAGCAGCGACTGGAAGGCCTCGCGGGTCTGAGGCCGAAACAGGGCGTCATCGGCCCAGGCGGCGGGATTGTAGACGTCGCGCGCGGCCGGGATGACGTTGAAATCGCCGGCCAGGATCAACGGCTCCTCGGCCTTCAGCCGCTCCTTCGAATACTCAAGAAGCCGCGACATCCACTTGAGCTTGTACGGATATTTGTCGGTATTGGCGGGGTTGCCATTGGGCAGGTAAAGGCACGCGACCCGGATCACGCCCTGCTTCAGCGTGACGACGCCTTCGAGGAAGCGGGCATGGGCGTCCTCGTCGTCGCCGGCGAGGCCCGATTTGGTCTCGTCGAACGGCAGCTTCGACAGCAGCGCGACGCCGTTGAAGGTCTTCTGGCCGTGGGTGACGACATTGTACCCGAGCGCCTCGACCTCGAGGCGGGGAAACGCATCATCGACGCATTTGATCTCCTGCAGACAGACGATGTCGGGGGAGCACTCCTTCAGCCAGCTGACCAGAAGCTCGATCCGTTGCCGGACCGAGTTGACGTTCCACGTAGCGATGCGAACTGCCATCGGACTTCCTTCATTGTGGGGGAACGTGACCGAGCGCCGCCCCGCTTAGACCAGGCGCTTCCGCATCTCGATGTGCGGGATGCCGGCCTCCTCGAATTCCGCGCCGATCCGCTCGAAGCCGACGCGCGCGTAGAACGGCTCCGCGTGCGTCTGCGCGTTGAGGATCAGTTCCGGATAGCCGAGTTCGGCCGCCTTGGCCATCAGCGCGTCCAGCACGCGGGCGCCTACGCCTGTGCCGCGCGCCGCTTTGAGCACGGCCATGCGGCCGATATGACCGTCCGGCCGCAGCCGGCCCGTGGCCAAGGGCGCACCGTCGTCGGCGAACGCCAGCGCATGCCAGCTCGATGCGTCCATGTCGTCCCATTCCAGTTCTACCGGCACCCGCTGTTCCTCGACGAAGACGCTGTAGCGGATGGCACGGGAGCGTTCGCGGGCTTCTTCCCAGGGGCAGACAAGGACGGAGGTGGACATAAGGTCGCGATTCGAAAGCTCAATGAAGCAGAACGGATGCGGTCCGGTTACTCAAAACGTCCGGCGATGCGCATGCAAATCACCGGATTGAAGCCGCACTATTTCACTTAGGTGGCATACCATGGGCGGTCCGCCTGTGCTAACCCTCTCAGGAAACAAGGCGCAACAATTGCCGATGGGGGAGTGACGACGCGCACCGGCCTTCAAGGGAAGCCGGCGGCGCACGTGCAAAACTTATGAAAAAACGCAATTTGGTTCTGACTGTCGCTGTTCTCGGCATTGCGGCCGGGGCGGCTTACATGACCCGCACTTCATGGATGGGTGGCGGCGCCGCCACCGCGCAAGGGACGGCGCGGCCGCGCGTGGTGTCCGTGGATCTCGCTAAGGCGGAACGCAAATCGGTTCCGGTCGATGTCGATGCCATTGGACAGGTCACGCCGATCTCCAGCGTGGCGCTGAAGTCGCGGCTGGAGACCACCATCGTCTCGGTGCATTTCGAGGACGGCGCCAGGGTCAATGAAGGCGACCTGCTGTTCACCCTCGACGCGCGGCAGATCGACGCGCAGATCGAACAGGCCGAGGGCGTCCTGGCCCGCGACCAGGCCCAGCTCGAGGGCGCGCAGCGCGACCTCCGCCGCTACACCGAACTGGTCGGCAAGGGTGCGACCACCCAGGTCAACCTCGACAACGCCAAGACCCAGTCCGACGTCCTGATCGGCACCATCAAGGCCGACCGCTTCGCGCTGGAGAACCTCCGCGTCCAGAAGAGCTACACCGTCATCCGCGCACCATTCGCGGGACGGATCAGCGCCGCCAACGTCAAGGTCGGCAACTTCGTCCGCCCCGCCGACACCCAGCCGCTCGCGGTCATCAACCAGATGGCACCGGTCTACGTCACCTTCGCGATTCCGCAGCGGGCGCTGGTCGATCTGCGCGACGCCATGGGGAAGGGCGATTCAAAGGTGATCGCGACCATTCCCGGCCACCAGCGCTCCGAGCGCGGCAAGATCGCGATGGTGGAGAACGCCGTCGACGCGACCACCGGCATGGTGACCGTGCGCGGCATCATGAACAACGAGAGCGAGACGCTCTGGCCCGGCACCATCGTGCAGACCAAGCTGATCATCCGCAGCGAAGACGCGGTCGTGGTGCCGACGGTCGCGGTGCAGCGCAGCCAGAACGGCAATTTCGTCTTCGTCGTCAAGGACGGCGTTGCCAAGGTCCGGCCGGTCAAGGTCGATCGCACCTTCCAGGGCTCATCGGTGATCTCAGACGGATTGGCGGGCGATGAAAGCGTCGTCGTTGACGGCCAGCTGCTGCTCTCGGAGGGATCGCGGGTTGAACTGCGGGCGCGCAAGGCCGGAGCCTGACCGATGACGCTCTCCGAGCTTTGCATCCGCCGCCCGGTCATGACGACGCTGATCACGGCGTCGATCATCGCATTCGGCGTGTTCGGCTTCCGCCTGCTGCCGGTCTCGGCGCTGCCCAAGGTGGACTTCCCGACCATCGCGGTGACCGCGACCCTGCCCGGCGCCAGCGCCGACACCATGGCGGCCTCGGTCGCCGGCATCATCGAGCGCCAGCTCTCGACCATTGCCGGCATCTCCTCGATGTCCTCGAACTCCTCGCAGGGCACGAGCGTCATCACCATCCAGTTCGACCTCAACCGCAACATCGATGCCGCCGCGCTCGACGTGCAGACCGCGTTGACGATCGCGCAGCGCCGGCTGCCGATCGAGATGACGATCCCGCCGAGCTTCCGGAAGGTGAACCCGGCGGACTTCCCGGTGCTGTTCGTCTCGCTCGGCTCGGCGACGCTGCCGCTGTCGAGCGTCAACGAATACGGCGACATCACGATCGGGCAGGCACTGTCGCAGCTGCCGGGCGTCGCCCAGGTCTTGATCTACGGCGCGCAGAAATTCGCCATCCGCGTTCAGGCCGATCCGGAGGCCGCCGCCGCGCGCGGCGTCTCGATGGAGGATATCCGCGCCGCGGTGTCGCGCGCCAATTCGTCGACGCCGGTCGGTACCTTGAATGGCCCCAAGCAGGACGTCGCGCTGCAGGCCTCCGGCCAGATGGACAAGGCGGCCGACTACCGCCAGATCTATGTCGCCTGGCGCAACGGCTCGCCGGTCCGGCTCGACGAGATCGCCAAGGTCTATGACAGCGTCGAGAACGACAAGATCGCGACCTGGATGAACGACGAGCGGGCGATCGTGCTCGCGATCCAGAAGCAGCCCGACGCCAACACCGTGGCGGTGGTCGACGCCGTGCTGGCCAAGCTCCCGGCGCTGCGCGCCGCGATCCCGCCCTCGGTGACCATGCAGGTCATGATGGACCGCTCGGTCTCGATCCGCCAGGCGGTCAGCGACGTCGAGGAGACCCTGCTGATCGCGATCGGCCTCGTGATCCTCGTGATCTTCCTGTTCCTGCGCTCGGCCTCTGCCACCTTCATCCCGGCGCTCGCGGTGCCGATCTCGCTGTTCGGCACGTGCGCGGCGATGTACGCGCTGGATTACTCCATCAACAACATGACGCTGCTGGCGCTGACGCTCTCGGTCGGCTTCGTGGTCGACGACGCCATCGTCATGCTGGAGAACATCGTCCGCCACATCGAGCACGGCATGAAGCCGTTCGAGGCGGCGCTGAAGGGTGCCCGCGAGATCGGTTTCACGATCATCTCGATCACCTTCTCGCTGATCGCCGTGTTCATCCCGGTGCTGCTGATGGGCGGCATCGTCGGCCGCGTATTCCGCGAATTCGCGGTGACGATCTCGGTTGCGATCATCGTCTCCGGCTTCGTGTCGCTGACCCTGACGCCGATGCTGTGCGCCCGTGTGCTGCGCGCGCATGACGCGACCAAGCGGCCGAACGTCGTGCTGCGGGCGTTCGAGGCGATGTTCGAGGCCTGGCTGCGGGCCTATGAATGGGCGCTGGATTGGGTGCTGGCCAAGAAGGCCCTGATGCTGGTGGTGACGCTGGCTACGCTGGGCGGCACCATCTACCTCTACATGATCGTGCCGAAGGGCTTCTTCCCGCAGGAGGACACCGGCTTTCTGATCGGCGTGACGGAGGCTGCGACCGACACCTCGTTCGAGGCGATGAAGGTGCGCCAGCAGGCGCTGGTCGAGGTGCTGCGGACCGATCCGGCGATAGAGTACATCAACTCTACGGTCGGCTCCGGCGGTCCCAATCCGACGGCGAATTACGGCCGTCTGTTCATCGCGCTGAAGCCGCAGAAGATGCGTGACAACGCCACCGTGGTGATCGGCCGTCTGCGGCAGAAGGCGCGCGAGATCCCGGGCATGCAGGCGTTCTTCCAGAGCATCCAGAACCTCAGCATCGGCGGGCGCATCTCCAAGAGCCAGTATCAGTATGTGATGCAGAGCGGCGATACCGAGGCGCTGTACCGGCTGGCGCCCGAGATGCGCGACAAGATCGAGAAGATTCCGGGCTTGCTCGACGTTACCACCGACCTGTACATCAAGAACCCGCAGATGACGGTCGACATCGACCGCGAGAAGGCGGCGGTCTACGGCGTCACCGTCGATCAGGTCCGCAACCAGCTCTACAACGCCTATGGCGCGCGGCAGGTCGGCACCATCTACATGCCGTCGAACGACTACCAGATCATCCTCGAGGTGCAGCCGCAGTTCCGCGTCGATCCGTCCGACCTCTCGAAGCTCTACATGAAGACCGCGAACAACCAGACCATTCCGCTGGATGCGGTGGCGAGGCTGGTGCCGACGGTCGGGCCGTTGCAGATCAACCACCAGGGCCAGCAGCCGGCGGTGACGATCTCGTTCAACCTCGCGCCGGGCACCTCACTCGGCTACGCGGTCGACAAGATCACCGAACTCGAGCAGACCGCGAACCTGCCGCCGACGATTGTGACCGGCTTCTCCGGCACCGCGCAGGTGTTCCAGGATTCGCTGCGCGGGCAGGGCGTGCTGATCCTCGCCGCGGTGTTCGCAGCCTTCGTGATCCTCGGCATTCTCTATGAGAGCTTCATCCACCCGATCACCATCATCTCCGGCCTGCCGTCGGCCGGTATCGGCGCGATCCTGACGCTGATGATGTTCGGGATGGAGCTGTCTGTGATTGCGATGATCGGCATCGTGATGCTGGTCGGCATCGTCAAGAAGAATGCGATCATGATGGTCGACTTCGCGCTGGAGCGTCGCCGCGTCGGCCTCAGCGCCGAGCACGCGATCCGCGAGGCGGCACTGCTGCGCTTCCGTCCGATCATGATGACGACGTTCGCGGCGATCTTCGGCACGCTGCCGATCGCGCTCGGCGCGGGTGCCGGCGCCGAACTGCGTCAACCGCTCGGCGTCGCCGTGGTCGGCGGCCTCTGCGTGTCGCAGCTGCTGACGCTGTTCATCACGCCGGTGATCTACATCTATCTCGACCGCATCGACCGCAGGCTGCGCCGCAAGCTCGACCCGCAAGCCGAGGCGGGCGGCGACGTCGAGCGACCGCAGGTGGTCGCGGCGGAATAGCCGAGCATTCGGCGCGAGCCGGAAACCGGCGCGCCGGGAGAAACCGCCCGGGATCGCGAAGCGTTAGATCGAGAAGCTGGTGCCGCAGCCGCAGGAGGCGGTGGCGTTCGGATTGACGACGCGGAACGAGGCGCCGATCAGGTCGTCGACGAAGTCGACCTCCGAGCCCGCGAGGAACGGGACCGAGGCGGGATCGATCAGCACCACCGCGCTGTCGCGTTCGATCACGAGGTCGTCATCGGCCTGGGTGCGCTCGACGTCGAACTTGTACTGGAAACCGGAGCAGCCGCCGCCCTCGACCGAAATGCGCAGCTTGGCGCCTTCGCCTTCTTTGCTGAGGATCTGCCCGATCCGGCGGGCGGCCCGTTCGCTGACGGTGATGGCAGCAGTCATGTCGGTCTCCGAAACCCTATTTGAGCATGATCCGATCCGGATCAGGCCCGGCGTCATCCCCAATTCATTTGGTCGGCCGCCTCAGTGATAGTTAAGTGCGTCGGACCATGGAATCAAATGGATAAGGACTAAAATACAGTGTCGGTCGGAATGGCTGCCCCCCGCGCGCCTTATGCCTGCGACCCCGATCGCAGCCGCGGCCGGCTGGTCGCGGAGCCGCCGAGCCGGACCCGGAGCCCGTTCCGGCGCGACTGCGACCGGGTGATTCATTCCACCGCGTTCCGCCGCCTCAAGCACAAGACGCAGGTCTTCGTCTTCCACGAAGGCGATCACTACCGCACGCGGCTGACCCATTCGCTGGAGGTCGCGCAGATCGCCCGGGCGCTGGCCCGCCAGCTCGGGGTCGACGAGGACCTGACCGAGACGCTGGCGCTGGCGCATGACCTCGGCCATCCGCCGTTCGGCCATGCCGGGGAGCGGGCGCTCGACGAATGCCTCAGGGATGACGGCGGCTTTGACCATAATGCGCAGGCGCTGCGGGTCGTCACCTCGCTGGAGCATCGCTACCCCGAATTCGGCGGGCTGAACCTGACCTGGGAATCGCTCGAAGGGATCGTCAAACACAACGGTCCGTTGACCGAACGCGGTGGCGCACCGGCCGGCCGCTACCTAGGGAGTGGAATCCCGATCGGAATTGCCGACTACAACAAGGGCCACGACCTCGAGCTCTGGAGCTATGCCTCGCTCGAGGCGCAGATCGCGGCCTTCGCCGACGACATCGCCTATGACGCGCACGACATCGATGACGGCCTGCGTGCCGGTCTTTTCGCGGTCGACGACCTCAAAGAGATGCCGCTGACCGCCGACATCATCGCCGAGATCGACCGCCACTATCCCGGGCTCGACGAGGTCCGGCGCGGCGCCGAACTGGTGCGTGAGCTGATCTCACACTTCATCAGCGCGGTCTTCAACGAGGCGAGCCGGCGCCTCGCGGCCGCGCAGCCGCAATCGGCCCACGACGTGCGCCACCACAATGCCCCGCTGATTGCGTTTCCGTCCGAGGTGGCGGAGCAGGAGGCGGCGATCAAGGCGTTCCTGTTCCGGCGGATGTATCGCCACAAGCGGGTGATGCTGGTGATGGGGGAGGCGGAGGAGGTGGTCCGCAACCTGTTCGAGCGCTACCTGCAATCGCCTGAAGACCTGCCGGCGGAATGGATCGAGGGCAGCGTGCAGGAGACCGGGAGCGCTCGGAACAGGCGGATCGGCAATTTCATTGCCGGGATGACCGACCGTTTCGCCCTGATCGAGCATCAAAGGCTTTTTGACTCGACCCCGGATTTGCGTTAGCGCCCTGCCATGACCGACACCACTGCTTCACCACACCTTTTTGCCGACATGCTGACGCGCGTGCATGCGATCTGTGCCGCTGTCGCAGCCGAGGACAATTGGCCCGCCGGCATCGATCTGTCCCGCGTCGTGGTGGAGCCGCCGCGCGACGCCAGCCATGGCGACATGGCGACCAATGCCGCGATGGTGCTCGCCAAGGATGCCAAGGCCAAGCCGCGCGAGCTCGCCGACAAGATCGCCGAGCGGCTGCGCGCCGATGCGCTGGTGGCCGCGGTCGATGTCGCCGCGCCCGGCTTCATCAACCTGACCTTGAAGCCGCAGGTCTGGGCGGACGCGCTGCGCGCCGTGCTGGCCGCCGGCTCGGCTTACGGGCGCAGCGACATCGGCAAGGCCGAGAAGGTCAATGTCGAATATGTCTCGGCCAACCCGACCGGACCGATGCATGTCGGCCATTGCCGCGGCGCCGTGTTCGGCGACGCGCTGTGCAGCCTGCTGCAATTCGCGGGCTTCGACGTCTGCCGCGAATACTACATCAACGACGCCGGCGCTCAGGTCGATGTGCTCGCACGCTCGGCGTTCCTGCGCTACCGCGAGGCGCTGGGCCAGGACATCGGCGCGATCCCGGAAGGGCTCTATCCCGGCGATTACCTCGTGCCGGTCGGCGAGGCACTCGCCAAGGAATATGGCAAGAAGCTGCTCGACATGAGCGAAGCCGCGTGGCTGCCGATCGTGCGCGACAAGGCGATCGCGATGATGATGGAGATGATCAAGGGCGATCTCGGCGCGCTCAATATCCATCACGACGTGTTCTTCTCCGAGCGCTCGCTTATCACGTCAGGCAACAACAAGGTCGCCGAGACCATCGATTTCCTGCGCGCCAAGGGCGACATCTACGAGGGCCGCCTGCCGCCCCCGAAGGGCAAGCCGGTCGAGGACTACGAGGACCGCGAGCAGTCGCTGTTCCGCGCCACCGCCTATGGCGACGACGTCGATCGTCCGCTGATCAAGTCGGACGGCTCCTACACCTACTTCGCATCCGACATCGCCAACCACCGCTACAAATTCGAGCGTGGCTTCACCAATCTGATCGACGTGTTCGGCGCCGATCATGGTGGCTACATCAAGCGCATGCAGGCCGCCGTGAAGGCGGTGACCGCGGGCAAGGCTGTGCTCGACGTCAAGATCGTGCAGCTCGTGAAGCTGCTGCGCGACGGCGAGCCGGTGAAGATGTCGAAGCGGTCCGGCGAATTCGTCACGCTGCGCGAGGTGGTCGACGAGGTCGGCTCCGACGCTGTCAGATTCATGATGCTGTTCCGCAAGAACGACGCGGTGCTCGATTTCGACCTCGCCAAGGTGATCGAGCAGTCAAAAGACAACGCGGTGTTCTACGTCCAGTACGGCCACGCCCGCGGCCATTCGATCTTCCGCAACGCGCGGGAGGAAGCGGTTCCCGATCTGCCCGAGACCGATGAGGCCCGGCAGGCCTATCTCCGTAATGCTACGGTCGAGCGGCTGACCGACCCGGCCGAGCTCGAGCTGCTCAAGCGGCTTGCGCTTTATCCGCGGATAATCGAGGCTGCCGCGGTGGCACATGAGCCACACCGAATCGCTTTTTATCTCTATGATTTGGCCAGTGAATTTCATGCGCTTTGGACCAAGGGGCGCGATTTGCCCTATTTACGCTTCATTATCAATAATGATGCAGAGATCACGAGGGCGCGACTGGCAATGGTTCAGGGCGTCGTCTCGGTTCTGGCATCGGGCTTAGCTGTTCTAGGCGTCCACGCTCCGACCGAGATGCGGTAGGCAGGGGCATTAGGCCCTCACGAGTGGGGATTTGTGAGGGCATCTGGCAGGGGCCAACTCGTTCGGACCGGCTGTGCCGGCGATCTTGGCGCTGTCCCGAAGGGGATGCATGATCACAATGGCTGATCGATATCAGGACCGACATTTTCCCGCCGACACGGCTTCCAAGGCCGACAGCGATCCGCTTGCCGAACTGGCACGGCTGATCGGCCAGACGGATCCCTTCGGCAGCGCGAACAAGCCACCGCCGCGACCGCTGCAGTCGCGCGCCAACGCGCGGCCGCAACAGTACGAGCCGCAGGCCGCGGACGAGGATGCGCCGCCCGCGGGCCCGCCGCCCTGGATGCAGCGCGCGCGGCAGGAGGCTGTCGCTCCGCCTCCCGTGCAGAACATCGAAGACGAAGAGCCCGAGCAGGACTACCAGCCGAAGCCGGTGCATCCGTTGCATCGCTACGCGGCTCAGCAGGCGCAGCCCGCGCCCGCGCCGGTGGCGCAGTATCGGCCGGTCGAGGCCCCTCGGCAGCCGGAGGCATTTGACGATGAGCCGCACTATCAGAGTGGCGGTCAGAGTCAGGATCCGTCGCGCTATGACGACGCGCTCTACGGCCAGCTGGAAGCCGGCGAGCAGGACCTGCAGCGCGATCCCGCCTATCCGGACGATCCCTATGCCTATGAGGAGGCCTACGAGGAAGAACCCGAGCCCCGCCGGCGGCGCAGCGGCCTGATAACGGTCGCCGCGGTGCTGGCGCTCGGCGTGTTCGGTGTCGGTGGCGCGTATGCCTACCGGACCTACGTCGGTTCGCCCCGCAGCGGTGAGCCGCCGATCATCAAGGCTGACAACACGCCGACCAAGGTGATCCCGGCCCAGGCCGACGCGCCGGCCAAGACGCCGGACCGCATGGCGACGGGCGACGGCACCGAGAAGATCGTGTCGCGCGAAGAGACGCCGGTCGACGTTAATTCGAAGACCGCCGGACCGCGCGTCGTGTTTCCGCCCCTGAACGCCAATGCGAATCCACCGCCGCCCGCGAGCGTGCAGACGGCACAGCCGGCGCCGGCGCCGATCACCGCGAACGGCACCTTGCCGAACAACGAGCCGCGCAAGGTCCGCACGCTCTCGGTCAAGGGCGATACGCCCGATGGCACGCAGGCGACCTCGGCCGTGCCGGCGAAACCTGCGGCGGCGAAGCCTCCGGTGTCGCGCGGCAACCCGGCTGCGGCCAACGCCAGCGTCAACTCGCCAATGGCGCTTGTTCCCGGCCAGGCTGAGGCGGCTCCGGCCGCGCCTCCGACCCGGGTGGCCTCGACCTCGGCAGCTCCGGTTGGTGGTGGCGGATATCTGGTCCAGGTCTCCTCGCAGAAGAACGAAGCGGACGCGCAGGCGTCCTATCGGACGCTGCAAGGCAAATATCGCAGCGTGCTCGGTTCGCAGCCTCTGGTAGTCAAACGCGTCGATCTCGGCGAGAAGGGCGTCTACTACCGCGCCTTCGCGGGCCCGTTCGCGTCGTCGGAAGAGGCGAGCCAGCTGTGCCGGAGCCTGATGTCGGCTGGTGGGCCGCAGTGCCTCATCCAAAGAAATTAAAGGCCGTTTCCTTGACCCGTGAGCTGCATACGGCCTAATCGGCCGAATGACGAACCGCGCATTCATCACGGGCATATCCGGGCTGATCCTCAACGACGCCGAACGCGAATTCATTCGCGCCGAGCGGCCATGGGGCTTCATCCTGTTCAAGCGTAACATCGAGAGTCATGCCCAAGTGGCGGCTCTTGTTGGAGAACTCCGGTCCGCAGTCGGCGTCGCCGATGCCCCGGTCCTGATCGACCAGGAAGGCGGGCGGGTGCAGCGGCTTGGCCCGCCGCATTGGCCGACGTATCCACCGGGCGCGAGCTTTGTGGCACTCTACGACATCGATCCGAAACTCGGGCTTGCGGCAGCTCGGCTCAGCTCACGGCTGATTGCGGCCGACCTGACCGATCTCGGAATCACCGTCGATTGCCTGCCTTTGGCCGACGTTCCCGTGGCCGGGGCGGACGCGGTGATCGGCAACCGGGCCTATGGAACTGAACCCGGCAAGGTCGCGGCGATCGCCCGGGCGGTCACGGACGGACTGGAACAGGGCGGGGTGCTGCCGGTTCTCAAGCATATTCCCGGCCATGGCCGGGCCACGGCGGACAGCCATTTCCGGCTTCCGACCGTTGATACCGCCAAGGCCGAGCTGGAACGGACCGATTTTGCCGCGTTCCAGCCGCTTGCGGATCTGCCGATGGCCATGACTGCACATGTTGTGTTTAGCGCGCTCGACCCCGTCCATCCGGCGACGACTTCTGCGACAATCATCGAACAGGTGATTCGCGGCCTGATCGGGTTCCAGGGTTTGTTGATGAGTGATGACGTGTCGATGAATGCGCTGGCCGGATCGATTGCCGAGCGGACCCGCGCCATCGTCACCGCCGGTTGCGACATGGTTCTGCACTGCAACGGCAATATTGACGAGATGCGCGAGGTCGCACGCGAAACGCCGGAACTGACCGGCAAGGCGCTTGAGCGCGCCAAGGCGACGCTCGCCGCGCGCAAGCCGCCTGAGCCGCTCGACCGGCAGGCGGCACGGGCTGAACTGGATGCGTTGTTGGATCGGGTAGGGACGGCATGACCGCTGAAATTCTTTCGTTTGATACCGGGCGGCCGGCCGACGTCGCCGAGGGCGAACCGGCGCTGGTGGTCGACGTCGAGGGCTATGAGGGCCCGCTCGACCTGCTGTTGACGCTGGCGCGGCAGCAGAAGGTCGACCTGTCGAAGATCTCGATCCTTGCGCTTGCCGACCAATATCTTTCGTTCATCGAGGCTGCCCGCAAGATTCGCCTCGAGCTTGCGGCCGACTATCTGGTGATGGCGGCGTGGCTGGCGTTCCTGAAGTCGCGGCTCCTGCTGCCCGAGCCGCCGAGCGCGGAGGGGCCGAGCGCCGAGGAAATGGCGACCGCGCTCGCCAACCGGTTGCGCCGGCTGGAGGCGATCCGCGAGGCGGCGAACCGGCTAATGAACCGTCCCCAGTTCCAGCGCGATATCTTTCCGCGCGGCAATCCGGAATCGATCGCCGAGATCAAGCATCCGAAGTTCACCGCGACCCTGTACGACCTGCTGTCGGCCTACGCCACGCAGCGCCAGTCGCGCGTACTTACGACGGTTCATCTGCAAAAGCGTACCGTATGGTCGCTGGCCGAAGCGCGTGCGTCGCTGGAGCGGCTGGTCGGCATCGCCGAGGACTGGAGCTGCCTCGACGAGTATCTGATGAATTACGTCGCCGATCCCACCCAGAAGGCGACGGTGTTCGCATCGAGCTTCGCTGCCGCCCTCGAACTGGTTCGCGAGGGCGAGATGGAGATCAACCAGAAGCAGGCGTTCGCGCCGATCTATTTCCGAAAGCGTCAAGCGCAGGCCGCAATGGCAGCGCCGGACCTGTCGGTTGAGTAAGTGGAAGAAGGAGAGCAAGCCCATGGCAAGCTTGGCGGAAGTGCGCAGAGAAGAGCCCGAGGAGGAGGTTTCTCCTATGGATCCGGTGGCGCGTCCTGAGGAATTGCGGCTCCTGGAAGCCCTGTTGTTTGCATCGGCCGAGCCGATCGATCAGGCAACGCTGGCAAAGCGGATGCCCGACGGCGTCGACGTCAAGGCGGCGCTCGCGCAGCTGCAGGCGGAATACGCGCCGCGTGGCGTCAACCTGGTGCGTGTCGCCAACAAGTGGACGTTCCGCACCGCCGGCGATCTGTCGTGGCTGATGACGCGCGAGAGCACCGAGACGCGGAAGCTGTCGCGCGCCGCGATCGAGGTGCTGGCGATCGTCGCCTATCACCAGCCGGTGACTCGCGCCGAGATCGAAGAGATTCGCGGCGTGGTCACGTCGAAGGGCACGATCGACGTGCTGCTCGAGACCGGCTGGATCCGCCCGCGCGGCCGCCGCAAGACCCCGGGCCGTCCGCTCACCTTCGGAACCACCGACGCGTTCCTGTCGCAGTTCAGCCTGGAAGCCCTCGGCGACCTGCCGGGGCTTGAGGAGCTGAAGGGCACGGGTCTGCTCGACTCGCGTCTGCCGACCGGATTTTCCGTTCCGTCGCCGTCGGATGACGCGACGCTGCGGGAGGACGAGGAGCCGCTCGAGCCGGGTGATACGCTGGAACTGCTGCTGGCGCCGGCGGTCGAGCCGGAAGCCGAGGAACCGAAGGCCGACGCAGAAACGACTGACGAGGTTGGGACTGCTGAGGTCGAAACGACCGCCCAAGCGGAGGTCGAGGCGGACGTTGCCTCTGATCCGGATGCGGCCGAACCTGATGCTGGCGAGCCGGAAGACCGCGCCGACCACGAGGGTGATGACGCCGACACCGAGGACAAGGGCGAATAAGCCTGAATATTCCCGGTTAAGCCTAGCAATATTACTGTAGCCGCGACAGCGATTTGCCGCGGCCGAGGTCCTTGTTTTTGACACCCCGCGGGCCTACCTTCCGGCAAAGTTCAGGCCGGTCCGCCGGCCATTTCTGGAGGGTTGCAGGATGGGTTCGTTGAGCATTTGGCACTGGATCGTCGTGATCGCAGTGGTCCTGCTGCTGTTCGGACGCGGCAAGATTTCTGATCTGATGGGTGACGTTGCCCAAGGCATCAAGGCCTTCAAGAAGGGCATGCAGGACGACGACAAGGTCGCCGAGAAGACCGAGCCCACCAAGTCGATCGATCACAATGCGGCGCCGTCGGCCACGCGCCAGGACGTCGGCAGCAAAGCCGTCTAACGCGCTTGTACTGACGCATATTTCGACGTTTTTTCTTGCGCGAAACGGTGACGCCGTCGCACAGACGCGCTATGGACGCCGATTGAGAAAAGGCGCCGGCAGCCCCAGATCCTGTTGGGAGCGGTGGGGCCGATGGCGGCGCGCTTAGGCGGAAGAATTCATGTTCGATATCGGGTGGAGTGAACTGGTCGTCATCGCGGTCGTCGCGCTGATCGCCATCGGCCCGAAAGAACTGCCGGGCGTGCTGCGCATGGTCGGGCAATGGATGGGCAAAGCCCGCAAGATGGCCTCCGAATTCCAGGGCCAGTTCCAGGAAGCCATGCGCGAAGCCGAGATGGCCGACCTCAAGAAGAGCTTTGACGAGGTCAAGGAGGCCGCAACCGGCATCACCAGCGGCAACATTATGACCTCGCTGCAGAAGGACGTCAGCGACGCCCTGCAGATCGACAAGCCGGTCGATGCGCAGGTCGCGTCCGCAATCGACGCACCGGTGGCGTCAAGTGACACACCGGTGACGCCCACGACTCCCGCCGAGCCGACGCCGGAAACCTTCGTCGAGGCCGAGGCGCACGCGGCAGCCAGCGAGCCGCTTGCGATCACCAATGAGGTGAAGGCCGAGCCGGCGCCGCAGGACGTGACGCCGGTACAGCCCGACGCGCTCAAGGACGCGAGGGCGTCATGAGCGCCGAAGACATCGAGGCCAGCAAGGCCCCCTTGATGGATCACCTGATCGAGCTGCGCTCGCGGCTGATCAAGGCGCTGCTCGGCTTCGGCGTGGCCTTCATCATCTGCTTCTTCTTCGCCAAGCAGATTTACAACGTGCTGGTCTGGCCGTTCGTCTGGATCGCGGGGCCGGAGAATTCGAAGTTCATCTACACCGCGCTGCTGGAATATTTCATCACCCAGCTGAAGCTCGCATTGTTCGGCGCCGGCTTCATCTCGTTTCCGATCGTCGCCACCCAGATCTACAAATTCGTCGCGCCCGGTCTCTACCGGCATGAGCGCAACGCGTTCCTGCCGTATCTGATCGCCACTCCGGTGTTCTTCGTGATGGGCGCGGCGCTCGTCTATTTCGTTGTGCTGCCGATGCTGGTGCGGTTCTCGCTCGGCATGCAGCAGGCCGGCGGCGCGGAGACCGCGCAGATCCAGCTGCTGCCCAAGGTCGGCGAATATCTTTCGCTGATGATGTCGCTGATCTTCGCCTTCGGCATCGCGTTCCAGCTGCCGGTGATCCTGACGCTGCTCGGCCGCATCGGCATCGTCACCTCGAAGATGCTGAAGGAGAAGCGGCGCTACTTCATCGTGATCGCCTTCATCATCGCCGCCGTGCTGACGCCGCCCGACGTGCTGAGCCAGGCCTCGCTCGCGATCCCGCTGCTCGCGCTCTACGAGGGCGCCATTATCGCGGTCCGGATCGTGGAGAAGAAGGCCGCGACCTCGAATGCGTCGTCCGGGGCGACCAATCCGGCCGAATAGGGTGATTTCACCTCACAGTCGGTGTCATACCCCGCGAAAGCGGGGTATCCCGTACGCCGCGGCTTCTCGGTGACACGCCGACGTCTCTGGAATGCTGGATCACCCGCTTTCGCTGACGATGACGGTCGTGGTAGTGGAACTGCAAACCGTAGTTTGCCAACGCAATGTTGGTTGCTTACGCATAGCCTGCCAGGACTGACTTATGCACGACATCAAAGCGATCCGCGACAACCCGACAGCCTTCGACGCCGGCCTGAAGCGCCGCGGGTTAGAGGCCCTGTCGCCGTCGCTGCTGGCGATTGACGAGAAGCGGCGGGCGGCGATCCTGGCGTCGGAGCAGGCCCAGGCGCGGCGCAATGCGGCCTCGAAGGAGATCGGCGAGGCCAAGAAGGCAAAGGACGAGGCGCGCGCGGCCAAGCTGATGGCTGAAGTTGGCGAGCTGAAGACCACGATGCCAGAACTCGAGGCGGCGGCGAAGACGGCCGATGAACAGCTGACCAAAGAGCTGTCGTCGATTCCGAACCTGCCGCTCGACGAGGTGCCCGACGGTACCGACGAGCACGGCAACGTCCAGCACCATGTGTACGGCAAGACGCGCGACTACGGCTTTGCGCCGAAGCTGCATGACGATCTCGGCACCGCGCTCGGCTTTATGGATTTCGAGGCGGCGGCGAAACTGTCCGGCGCACGTTTCGTCGTGCTGAAGAAGGGGCTGGCGCGGCTCGAGCGCGCGATTGGGCAATTCATGCTCGACCTGCACACCGGCGAGCATGGCTATACCGAGATCAATCCGCCGCTGCTGGTGCGCGACGCCGTGATGTTCGGCACGGGACAGCTACCGAAATTCGAGGACGACCAGTTCTGGGCGATCAAGGGCGAATTGCTCGCGTCGCCGAATGCCGATCTGCGCAGCGAGCGCCTCGGCCTGATCCCGACCGCCGAGGTCTCGCTGACCAACCTCGCGCGCGAATCCATCCTCGACGAGAAGGAGCTGCCGATGCGGCTCACCGCGCTGACGCCGTGCTTCCGTGCCGAAGCTGGCGCGGCGGGACGCGATACGCGCGGCATGATCCGCCAGCACCAGTTCACAAAGGTGGAGCTGGTGTCGATCACGACGCCGGAAGCCAGCAAGGATGAGCTGGAGCGCATGCTGTCCTGCGCCGAGCAGGTGCTGCAAAAGCTCGACCTGCATTATCGCGTGATGACGCTGTGCGCCGGCGACATGGGCT
The DNA here is from genome assembly GCF_054062115.1 of Bradyrhizobium sp. USDA 4501. Taxonomy (NCBI): domain Bacteria; kingdom Pseudomonadati; phylum Pseudomonadota; class Alphaproteobacteria; order Hyphomicrobiales; family Nitrobacteraceae; genus Bradyrhizobium; species Bradyrhizobium sp. USDA 4501. Next base: position 8,920,566 of record NZ_JBSSEX010000001.1, on the reverse strand, counting down.
TCTCCGCGCAGAAGACCTACGACATCGAGGTGTGGATGCCGGGGCAGGGCGACGGCGGCGCCTATCGCGAGATTTCGAGCTGCTCGGTGTGCGGCGATTTCCAGGCCCGCCGCATGGACGCGCGCTATCGCGCCCCCGACGGCAAGCCGCGTTTCGTGCATACGCTGAACGGTTCCGGCACGGCGGTCGGGCGCGCCTTGATCGCCGTCATGGAGACCTACCAGCAGCAGGATGGTTCGATCGCGGTGCCCGATGTGCTGCAGCCCTATATGGGCGGGCTCAAGGTCATCGAGCACGGCATGTGAGGCGAGGGCCAGTGTGATGCCGCTGCACCGTGACATCCACTGGCTAGGTCGACAATGGGCCGTCACGGGCCACGGTCTGCAGCTGATCAATCAGAAGCAGATGGGCTATTACGACATCGAAGCCGCGCGCCTGTGGGACACGCGCGCGACCGAGGTGCAATCGAAGGCCTGGATCGACCGGCCCGACTTCGACAAGGCGCTGGAGATCGCGCGCGGCAAGTTCGCCCAGATGGCACCGGCCGATTTGGCGCCACCTGCACCGATTGCGTCGCCGCCACCGCCGGTCCGGGCGACGCCGCCGGCGGCACCGCGCGCTCCGCTTGACGCGACATCGGTGCCCTCGATCGAGGAGCTGCTGGCCAGGCTGAAATCGAAATCGGCTGCGACGGCGCCGGTCGCAAAACCGGGCGAAGCGCTCGCTCCGGTGCCGCCCAAGCCCGAACCGCTCGGGGTTGAGCCTCGGAAGGTCGAGCCGGCGAGGTCCGAGCTCCCCCAAGCGGCTTCGGTCGCCCCCGAAGCGTCCAGGGCTGAGTCTCGCGCGTTACAAGCTCCGAAGGCTGAGTCGCTCACGACCGCGCCGGCCAAGGCCGATCCCATCACGGCCGATGCCATCAAGTCCGAGCTCCCCACATCGGAGCTTCCGAAGCCTCCCAAGTCTGAGCCTCGCCAAACCGCACCAATTGCTCTTGAGCCGGCCAGGCCGGAAGCTCGGAGGGTTGAGCCGCCCAAGGTTGAAGCTCTCAAATCTGAAGCTCCCAAGGTTGAAGCAAAGCCTGAACCTGCCAAGCCTGAACCTGCCAAGCCCGAGCCTCCAAGGTCAGAAGCTGTCGCGTCCCGGGGGCTCGGGGCCGAACTGCGTCAGACCCCACGGGTCAAAGTGCCGGAGGCGCCGCGGCCAACGCCCGTGATCGCGGTTGTTCGGCGGCCGGCCAGAGCATCCTGGCCGGTGTTCGAGCGCAAGATCGCCGGCAGCGCGCGATTTGTCCGTCCATGGCGCGTGACGTCGGCACGATGGCGCGGGCCATCGCCAGGTTTGCCTCCGCGGCCCTAGCCGGTTAAGACGGCAGTCAACTCAAGAAGCCGCAGCGTAAGATACCCGCGCCGCATCGGAACAAAAGGCACTTTGACGGATGCGAATTCTCTGCACCAATGATGACGGCATCCATGCTCCAGGCCTGCAGGTCGTCGAGCAGATCGCACGCGCGTTGTCCGACGACGTCTGGATCGTTGCCCCCGAGCTCGATCAGTCCGGCGTCTCGCATTCGCTGTCGCTCAACGATCCGCTGCGTCTGCGCGAGGTCAGCCCGCGTCACTTCGCGGTGCGCGGCACGCCGACCGATTGCGTCATCATGGGCGCGCGCCACATTCTCGGAGACAAGCTGCCCGATCTCGTGCTGAGCGGCGTCAACAAGGGCCGCAACGTCGCCGAGGACGTGGTCTATTCCGGCACCATCGCCGGCGCGCTCGAAGGCACCATTCTGGGCTTTCCGTCATTCGCGCTGTCGCAGGAATTCTCGATTGAGACGCGCAATGCGCCGCTGTGGGACACCGCGCTGAAATTCGGGCCCGACATCATCCGCAAGGTGATCGGCGCCGGCGTCCCCAGGAACACCGTGATCAACGTCAACTTCCCGGCCTGCATGCCCGATGACGTCAAGGGCATCCGGATCACGCGGCAGGGCAAGCGCAATCAGGGGTTCCTGAAGATCGATCGCCGTCACGACGGACGCGGCAATCCGTATTTCTGGATCGGCTTCGAGCGCGCGGCGATGATGGATGCGCCGGCCGAAGGCACCGATCTCGCCGCGCTTGCGGCGCGCTACGTCTCGGTCACACCGCTGCGGCTCGACCGCACCGATGAAGCATTTTCGGAAACGCTGATTGATACGCTGAAGTAATCCTCGGGGAATCTGTAGCCCGGATGGAGCGAAGCGAAATCCGGAACCCGTATTGTGAAGTCCCCGGATCACGCTTCGCTCCATCCGGGCTACGCGCGCAACTTGCGGCTAGACCGGCGCGCCCTTCATCGCGCTGGAGATCACCTGGGCCAGCGTTTCCAGCTGGAAGGGCTTTTGCAGCGCCGGACGGTCGCGATACTCCGGAGGCAGGCCGGACGAGCCATAGCCGGTCGCGAAGATGAAGGGGCGGTTGCGGGCGTTGATCAGTTCGGCGACCGGGGTGATCACCTTGCCATTGACGTTGACGTCGAGGATCGCGAGGTCGAATTCGGTCGATTGCGCAAGCTTGACCGCTTCGCCGATCTCGCCGGCCTCGGCCGCAACGCTATGGCCGAGTTCCTCCAGCATATCGGCGACCATCATCCGGATCATGACCTCGTCCTCTACGAGGAAAACTGAACAGCCCGCCGGCCGTATCGCTGTCATGATGGAATCCTTGCCCTTCCCTGAATCAGGCTCGCAAATAACATTACAGCGCGCAATGCAAACGTTCGGGAATTGGTCCTTTTCCGGCGCGCCACAGCGTTTTCCGCATCGCGCTGGCGGGCTTTGCTGCGCAAGATTTGCCCAACAGCCAACGAGGTGTGTTGGCCCTACGAGCGCCCTGATCTGCGCCACCCAGACGTTAACTGCGCATCGCCGCCAATTATATGTGAGGGGGCCGGGCCGGCGCCAATGCCAAATCTGGCGATGGTTCCTGGCCGGGAACAAAACGCGACGGGAAATTTTTCCTTAACGCGGTATTTCGGATTTCAATGGCATCTAGTGTCCCGAATCCGAAGTTCGCATCATTTGCCGCACCTTCGGAGCGAACTTCGGATTCGATAAGGACACTAGCAAACTTATGATTCTAGTGTGCTTTATGAATGCGAAGTTCGTGAAAGTGGCTGCCGCGAAATCGCACGAACTTCGCATTCAGCACACTAGAGGGCAAGATTCCGCGCTGCCGCCCAGAGACGCTGATGAACATGGCCGTGAACCCCGATCCGACCGAGAAAATGATGTTTCAGCTGACCCTGCGGCGGCGTGGGGTGAGCGATCAGGCGGTGCTGCGTACGATGGAGGAGGTGCCGCGCGAGGTCTTCGTCGATCCGCGCGATCGTAACGAGGCCTATCGCGACAGCGCGCTTGCGATCGCCTGTGGGCAGACCATCAGCCAGCCTTTCGTCGTGGCCTACATGACCGAGCAGTTGAAACTGCAGAAGGACCATCGCGTGCTCGAAATCGGCACCGGCTCGGGCTATCAGGCGGCCGTGCTGTCCCGGTTGTGCAAGCAGGTGCTGACCATCGAGCGCTACCGGACGCTGGCCGACGGCGCCCGCAAGCGCCTCGAAAAGCTGGGTTATTACAATATCGAGGTGCTGCTCGGGGACGGCTTCGACGTTCCGGCCGGGGCAGGCGACTTCGACCGCATCATCGTCACCGCGGCGATGGAGCAGATCCCGGAGAAGCTCTTGGAGCGGCTCGAACCCGGCGGCATCCTGATCGCCCCGGTCGGGCCGCATCAGGGTATCCAGACCCTCGTCCGCGTGGTGCGGACCGAGAACCGCTTCGACCGCAAGGAATTGGTCGACGTCCGCTTTGTGCCGGCGTTGCCGGGAATCGCGCGCGAATTGTAAATTTGGCGATTTGCTGCTTGGCACCAACGCCTTATTCGCAGGGTTAAGCGGTTATTTACTCGGTACGTGTTTACTCAAAACAGTCTTTTGTTGCGTACGAGTGAGTAACCATGTCTGGGGTTGTTGAGTTGCTTCGCTCGCGTCGCGTACCGCAGGTTGCGGTGCTGACGCTGATGTCCATGGCTTTTGCCGGTTGCAGCGCCGATATGTCGTCGCGCTTCTCGCAAAACTCCTACTCGCAAAATCCGTTTGCGTTTGATCCGCAGCCGACCGGCACCGTGCAGCAGGCGCCGCCGCCGCGCGAGTTGCCGCAATACGCGCGGCCGCGAACGCAACCGCAGTATTCGCAATACCAGTCACAGCCGCTGCCGCCGCCGGTCGCAGCGGCGCCGCAGTCCTATCCGGTCGCCAATGGCAATGCCGGCGTCTCCGGAGGAGGGCGCGGGGTCTCGTCCTACACGCCGCCGCCCGTGCGTCCGCAGATCGAATCCACCGGCACCGTTCCGCATTCGGTCGCCGCAGCCCCTGCCGGGCACAACGGCACCACCATCATCGTCGGCACCAGCGATACGCTGGAAGTGCTGGCACGCCGCTACAACGTCTCGACCGCCGAGATCCTGCGCGCCAACGGCTACAAGGGACCGCGCGCGCTGTCGCCTGGCCAGCAGCTGGTCATTCCGCGCCCGACGGCGACGGCCGCGGCGCCAGCAATGGCCGCACCGGCCGCGCGCCCTGTCGCCGTGGCAGCCGCGCCCGCCGGCGTCCACTATGTCAATCGCGGCGACACGCTGCACAGCATCGCGCGTCAGCACCACATCCCGGTGGCCGAGCTCGCCCGCGCCAACAACCTCGACCAGTCGGCCCGGCTGAGCCTCGGCATGAAGCTCGTGGTGCCCGGCGCCAAGACGGCGATGGCGGCACCCGCGACCGTTGCGCAACCTGTTGCCGCCGCGCCGGTTGCTGCCGTGGCTCCGGCGCCGGCGGTCGCAGCCCCGAAGGTCGTTGCAACCGCGCTGCCGCAGCAGAGCGCGCGGCTGGTCCAGCCGACCGCCACCGTCGAGCAGCCGGCGGCTGCCGCCGAAGCGCCCGTCGTCACCAAGTCGAGCGAGGCAACCGGCGCGTTGCCGACCTTCCGCTGGCCGGTGCGCGGCAAGGTCATCACCGCCTACGGCTCGAAGACCAACGGCAAGGTCAATGACGGCATCAACGTCGCGGTGCCCGAGGGCACGCCGGTGAAAGCGGCCGAAGACGGCGTCGTCGCCTATTCGGGCAATGAGCTGAAGGGCTACGGCAATCTCGTGCTGGTCCGCCATTCCAACGGCTACGTCACCGCCTACGCCCATGCGAGCGAAATCCTGGTGAAGCGCGGCGATACCATCAAGCGCGGTCAGGTGATTGCCAAGTCGGGCCAGAGCGGCGAGGCGGGCTCGCCGCAGCTCCACTTCGAGATCCGCAAGGGATCGTCGCCGGTCGATCCGCTCCAGTTCCTCAACGGCGCGTAAGCTACGCGTCGGGACTTCAAGGGACTTCCAAGTCTCACAAAAAAGACAGCGGGGGTGGCGCAAGCCTCCCCCGCTTTGTTTTGACGATTGCTCCGACGATTACTTGCCGCTCAGCCGCGTAGCCCGGATGGAGCGAAGCGAAATCCGGGAGCTCACCCGCGGAGTGCACGATCCCGGATTGCGCTGCGCTCCATCCGGGCTACACAGGCGATGACGGGAGAGCTATGCCTCCCATCCCTGTTAATTGCCACTAAGCCGCACACCGAGCCGGCCTGCGAGCTCCTGCGTGTACTGCCAGGCGACGCGGCCCGAGCGCGAGCCACGGGTGGTCGACCATTCGAGCGCCTCGCGCTCGAGTTCGTCCTCGGCGATCTTGATGCCATAATGGTCGCAATAGCCCTTCACCATCGCGAGGTATTCGTCCTGGCTGCAGCGATGGAAGCCGAGCCAGAGGCCGAAGCGGTCCGACAGCGACACCTTTTCCTCGACCGCTTCGCCGGGATTGATCGCGGTCGAGCGTTCGTTCTCGATCATCTCGCGCGCCAGCAGATGCCGCCGGTTCGAGGTCGCATAGAGGATGACGTTGTCGGGGCGCCCCTCGATGCCGCCTTCCAGCACGGCCTTCAGCGACTTGTATGAGGCATCGTTGCCGTCGAACGAGAGGTCGTCGCAGAACACGATGAAGCGGAAGGAGGAGCTGCGCAGCAGCTCCATCAGGCCGGGCAGGCTCTCGATGTCCTCGCGGTGGATCTCGATCAGCTTCAGCCGGTCGGCCGGCTTGCGGTCGAGATTGATGCTGGCATGGGTGGCCTTGACCAGCGACGACTTGCCCATGCCGCGGGCGCCCCAGAGCAGCGCATTGTTGGCGGGCAGGCCGTCGGCGAAGCGCTCGGTGTTCTCCATCAGGATATCGCGCATCCGGTCGACGCCCTTGAGCAGGCCGATCTCGACGCGGCTGACGCGCGGCACCGGGGCGAGGCGCCCGTCCGGATGCCAGACAAAGGCGTCCGCGGCGCCGAAGCTCTCGGCCGGATCGAGGGCCGGAGAGGCGTCCGCGAGGCGGCTGGCGATGACTTCCAGGGCGTTCGCGATCCGCTCGGCCGCGGCGCCGTCGAGCGCCGTTACCGGGCGTTTTGTCGCGGCGTTTTCAGCGCGCTTGGCGGCAGCCTTGGGGGTGGTTTTGCGGGTTGTTTTACTGGTGGTTTTCTTGGCTTTTTTCGGCATTTGTCCAGTTCCTGACGGCGCAGCCTTATCGGGCTGGCGGCGGTCCCGCAAGCGCCCTAAATGAAGGTCCGTTAACGTTGCAATTGGGACCGCGGCCGCTATAGTCCGCGCGAATTTGTCCGGACCGCCATACCGCCCCGAATCCGAGGGCGCTGCCGGTTCTTTCCCGTCTTATCCGAGGATCGTCCGAATGCTGATTACTCCTGCGTTTGCCCAGGCTGGAGCGACTGGTGACACCAACAGCATGTTGATGTCGCTGCTGCCATTCGCGCTGATCTTCGTCATCATGTACTTCCTGATTCTGCGCCCGCAGCAGAAGAAAGTGCGCGACCATGCGGACCTCGTGAAGAACATCCGCCGCGGCGACACCGTGGTGACCTCGGGCGGCCTCGTCGGCAAGGTGACAAAGGTGGTCGACGACGACCAGATCGAGTTCGAGATTTCGGACGGCGTTCGCGTGCGCCAGATGCGCCAGATGATCTCGGGTGTGCGTACCAAGGGTGAGCCGGCGAAGGGCGACGCCAAGGACGAGGCGTCCGCGAGCTGATTGCCGCGGCGCCTTTTTGGAATCTGACGGGTCAACTCGATGTTGTATTTCACGCGGTGGCGAGCGCTGGGGATTATCCTGACAGCGCTGGTGGTCTGCCTGTGCGCCGTGCCCAATTTCTTCCCCGAAGCGCAGGTGAAGACCTGGCCGGCCTGGGCGCAGCGGCGCCTGGTCCTCGGCCTCGACTTGCAGGGCGGCTCCTATCTGCTGCTCGAAGTCGACTCCAACTACGTGAAGAAGGAGAAGCTCGACCAGATCCGCGACGATGTCCGGAAGGTGCTTCGTGAAGCCAAGATCGGCTACACCGGCCTCAACACGCGCAACGACGCGGTGGAAGTCCGCATCTCCAGGGAAGGCGACCAGGCGACGGCGCTATCGAAGCTCCGCGAGCTGTCGCAGCCGCTCGGCGGCCTGCTCGGCTCCAGCGGCCAGCGCAGCCTCGAGGTTGCCGACGCCGGCGGCGGCCTGATCCGCCTGACGGTCCCGCAGGCCGCGATCACCGAGCGCATCCGGCAGACCATCGAGCAATCGATCCAGATCGTCGAACGGCGCGTCAACGAGCTCGGCACGGTCGAGCCGGTGATCCAGCGTCAGGGCACCGACCGCATCCTGGTCCAGGTGCCGGGCCTGCAGGATCCGACCCGCCTGAAGGAGCTGCTCGGCAAGACCGCCAAGATGGAATTCCGCATGGTCGACAGCTCGGTGTCGCCGGACCAGGCCCAGCAGGGCCGCCTGCCACCGGACTCCGAGCTCTTGATGAGCGCGTCACCGCCGCCGGTTCCGTATGTCGTCAAGAAACAGGTTCTGGTTTCCGGAGGCGAGCTCTCCGATGCCCAGCCCGGCTTTGACCAGCGCACCGGCGAGGCGATCGTCAGCTTCAAGTTCAATACGTCGGGAGCGCGCAAATTTGCGCAGGCGACCGCCGAAAACGTCGGCCAGCCGTTTGCGATCGTGCTCGACAACAAGGTGATCTCGGCACCCGTGATCCGTGAACCGATCACCGGCGGACAGGGCCAGATCTCCGGCAGCTTCACCGTGCAGTCGGCCAACGATCTGGCGATCCTGATGCGTGCCGGCGCGCTGCCGGCGCCGTTGACCGTGATCGAAGAGCGTACCGTCGGTCCCGGCCTCGGGCAGGACTCGATCGAGAAGGGCGAGCTCGCGGCCTATGTCGGCTCGATCCTGGTCATCGTGTTCATGCTGATCACCTATCGGCTGTTCGGCGTGTTCGCCAACATCGCGGTGGCGATCAACGTCGCCATGATCTTCGGACTGCTGTCGCTGCTCAACGCCACGCTGACGTTGCCGGGCATCGCCGGCATCGTGCTCACCGTCGGCATCGCGGTCGACTCCAACGTGCTGATCTACGAGCGCATCCGCGAGGAACTGCGCGGCGGCCGCAACGCGATCTCGGCGATCGACGCCGGCTTCAAGCGGGCATTGGCGACCATCCTCGACTCCAACATCACCACCTTCATCGCCGCCGCCGTGCTGTTCTACATCGGCACCGGACCGGTCCGCGGCTTTGCCGTGACGCTCGGCATCGGCATCATCACCACGGTGTTCACCGCCTTTACCCTGACGCGCCTGATCGTCGCCGGCTGGGTGCGGTGGAAGCGGCCGCAAACCGTGCCGATCTGAGAGGCCTGTTGTGACTCATACCGTTCTCATTGGCCTTGGCATCCTGATCGCCGTGTTGACCGTGGTCGCGGCGCTCGGCCTGCTGCCGCCGCTGCGCATCGTGCCGGACGACACGCATTTCGATTTCACCCGCTTTCGCCGCATCAGCTTCCCGATCTCGGCGCTGCTCTCGATCCTTGCCATCACGCTGTTCTTCACCCACGGCCTGAATTTCGGCATCGACTTCAAGGGCGGCACGCTGCTGGAGGTGCAGGCGAAATCCGGCACCGCCGACATCGCCGCGATGCGCACCACCTTGAACGGTCTTGGCCTCGGCGAGGTGCAGCTGCAGCAGTTCGGCGGTCCGGCGGAAGTCCTGATCCGCGTCGCCGAGCAGCCCGGCGGCGACAAGGCGCAGCAGGATGCGGTGACGAAAGTGCGCGGCGCGCTCGGCGAATCCGTCGACTACCGTCGCGTCGAGGTGGTGGGACCGCGCGTCTCCGGCGAACTGCTGGCCTACGGCATGATCGGCCTGATGTTCGCGATCATGGGCATCCTGATCTACCTTTGGTTCCGGTTCGAATGGCAGTTCGCGCTCGGCGCCATGATCGCCAACGTCCACGACATCGTGCTCACGATCGGCTTCATGTCGATCACCCAGGTCGATTTCGACCTCACCAGCATCGCGGCGCTGCTGACGATTCTCGGTTATTCGCTCAACGATACCGTTGTCATCTACGACCGTATCCGCGAGATGCTGCGGCGCTACAAGAAGATGCCGATGCCGCAGCTGCTGAACGAATCGATCAATTCGACGCTGTCGCGCTCGATCATCACCCCACGTCACCGTGACGCTGGCTTTGCTCGCGCTGCTGCTGTTCGGCGGCCAGGCGATCCACAGCTTCACCGCGGTCATGATGTTCGGCGTGGTGCTGGTCGGCACCTACACATCGATCTTTATCGCGGCGCCGATTCTGATCTATCTCGGTGTTCACACCACGCGGGGTGGAGACGCGGTGCAGGACGCGCCGGCCAAGAAGCCGGACACGGCGGCAGCCAAGAAGTAGCTGGTCATGAGCAACTCCTCGGACGCTCCCCATCTTCCGAGGTCGGCGCCGATCGAGGCCTACGGCAAGGGCGGCTTCGCGTTTGCCGATATGTCGCACCGCGGCTCGCTCTTGTGCCTGCCTGACTCGATCTGGGCCTGGCCGGTCACCAGGCCGCAGGAGATCGACGAATACTCGCTGCAAAAGGTGTTCGCGGCCGCCAATGCGATCGACACGCTGATCGTCGGCACCGGCACCGACGTCTGGGTCCCGCCAAAGGGCCTGCGCGAGGCTCTGCGGGCCGTGCGGGTGGTGCTCGATCCGATGCAGACGGGACCTGCGATCCGCACCTACAACATCATGCTGGGCGAGCGGCGTCGCGTCGCGGCGGCGCTGATCGCGGTGCCATGAGCGCGACGGAGGCGCCGAAGGACGGCGCGGCCTTCTGCGCCGATCTGGTGCGGAGCCATGACTTCGTGCGCTACGCGTCGACCTTGTTCCTGCCGGGTCCGGAACGGCGCGCGATGCTTGCGATCTACGCCTTCAATATCGAGGTCTCGCGCGTGCACGAGCAGGTCAGCCAGCCGCTGCCCGGCGAGATGCGGCTGCAATGGTGGACCGACATGCTGGCCGGTGCGGGCCATGGCGGCGTCGAGGGCAATCCGGTCGCGGCAGAACTGCTGCACACGATCCGAAATCACCGTCTGCCGGTCTCGCCATTCTCGCAGCTGGTCGAGGAGCACCAGTTCGATCTCTACAACGACCCGATGCCGTCGCTGGCCGCGCTCGAGGGCTATCTCGACGCCACGGCCTCAGTGCTGTTCTCGCAGGCTACGCGCGTGGTGGCGCGACCGTCGGAGGCGATTGATCACCTAGCCCGTCATGCGGGTCTTGCCCAGGGCATGGCGCAGGTCATCGCTTCGTTCGGACGCGACGCCGCACGGCATCAGCTGTTTCTGCCGTTACAGCTGCTGCAGCAGCACGGCGGCAGCAAGGAGGAGGTGTTTGCCGGCAAGGTGACGCCGAACATCCGTGCCGCGATCGATCAGCTTGCGGACGAGGCCCAGGGCCATCTCAAGACCTCGTTCGGGCTGCTTGCGGATGTCCCGTCGGGCGTGAGGCCGATCTTCCTGCCGCTCGCCCATGTCAGGCGCGAGCTGAACCGGGCGAGGAGGGACGACTACGACCCGTTCCTGCCGAAGCCGGTTTCGCGCCTGCGCACGCTCTGGACGTTGTGGCGAGCCGCGCGCACGGAGGAGTTCGGTCGCTAGCTTTGCTCCTTCGAGATGTGCTTGGTGAAGATCCGGATCGTTCTGCCCTTGACCATCGGGCCGCTGTCATAGATGTCGGATGCGATCTGTTCGACCGCGTCGCGCAGCGCAACGAACTGGGCTTGCCGCGCCATGCTCGCCGTTCCACGCGTGCCGGCCAACTCGTCCAGTGCGGCGTCGCTGATCTGGCATTCGATTTCCTGGTCGCCGTTCATCATGGTGAATCCGAACGCCAGTCGTTCGGAATCGTATCCCCCGATCCGGCCACGGGTGAGTGGCATTAAACTTGTCCCTCGACGCGCTACCCCTCGCAAAGAGTGAAGCTTCGCGCCGCGTTTGTCGAGGGCCACGCGCCGAGAAGCGCGCTCTAACCTGCCGGCCGGTCCATCTCGGCGACTTCAAAATTGAAGCGGTCGCGCAAATTCTTGCGTTGCTCGAGGATATCCTTGAGGAACTCGCGATCGGCGTCGCTGCGCATCATCGGTTCGATCAGGTCGATCTGGTTCATGGCGACGAGCTGCAGGATTTCGGTGCGCGGCTTGCCGGCGGCATCGCGCGGCAGCGCATGCACGACCTGGATGTGTTCGGGCGGCTTGACGCCCCCGGCTGCGGTAAGCTCGTTGCGCAGCGTCTTTTCCAGCGCGGACTGGTCCGCCTCGACGAAGGCGTAGAGTCCGACGCCGACGCGCCGGTCGGCAAAGGCGACGATCGCGGTGTCGCGCACCTGCGGATTCTTGCGGATCAGATCGATCAATACCGGGGCGTCGTTGACCAGCCTCCGGCCGCCGCCTTCGCGGTCGGTGAAATTGAAGATGCCGCGCGTGATCGCCTGATAGACCTTCTTGCCGGTCTTGAGCCAGATGCTGGCGACCGCGGACTTCTTTGCGAGCACCTTGCGCTCTTTCGGCGTCAACGCCTCCGGCGCGTAGCTGCGCTTGTGCTTCAACAGATGCCGCAGATCCTCATAGGCGGCGATGCGGAACAGTCGGCTGCGGGTCTTGAAGCAGGCGGCAAGCTGGAAGTCGGTGAGGTAGGCGCGGCCATCGCGGCCGACCAGCCAGTTCTGCTCCTTGGCGAGATCGTTGTGGCAGATGCCGGCGCGATGCAGCTTGCGCAACGCGGCCTTGGCCGAACGAAAATAGGCGACGTCGCCGTGCGGCTTCGCCAGATGCAGCGCCGCGCCGTCGATGAAGCCACGGACCAGCGCGCGACGGCCGGCCCACAACAGCTTCGGCCCGACGTCGAGGCCGCGCGCCAAGGTCAGCGCGCGGCGCTCGCGGGAGAACAGATGCAGCGCCAGGGCGAACGACCAGAACGGCACCTGATCGAGCCGGCGCAGCACGCCGTCGACCTCGCCGTCATCGGCGCGGAAGCGGCCGCGCTCGACGGTCGAGAACACGTCGCGCTTGAGCAGCACGCCCTGGCTCCACCGCACCGACAGGGTGGCGTCATCGTCTTTCGGCAAGCTCATGACTGTCAGGCCGCTGCCGCAACGCGCAGGTGCTCTGCGATCCAGTGGTCGAGATCGGCGAGCGCGCGCGCGCTGATCGCCTGCTTCTTGGCGACGGTCTTCTCGTTGCCGCGCAGCCGCGAGCCGTCCGGCTTCTTGGTCGGCGCACTGGCCAGCGGCGGGAACAGACCGAAATTGATGTTCATCGGCTGGAACGAGCGCGAACCGGCCTCGATCGTTTCGATGTGGCCACCGGTGATGTGGCCGAGCAGCGCGCCGAGCGCGGTCGTCGCCGGCGGCGGCGTCAGCGCGGCACCGCGCATGTCGGCGGCAGCGCAAAGGCCGGCGATCAGGCCGACGCTGGCCGACTCGACGTAACCCTCGCACCCCGTCATCTGCCCGGCGAAGCGCAGCCGCGGCTGCGCGCGCAGACGCAGCTGCCCGTCGAGCAGCTTTGGCGAATTCAGGAAGGTGTTGCGATGCAGGCCGCCGAGGCGGGCGAACTCCGCGTTCTCGAGGCCGGGGATGGTGCGGAACGCGCGCTGCTGCGCGCCGTGCTTCAGCTTGGTCTGGAAGCCGACGATGTTGTAGAGCGTGCCGAGCTTGTTGTCCTGCCGCAGCTGGACGATCGCATACGGCTTGACGGTCGGGTTGTGCGGATTGGTCAATCCCACCGGCTTCATCGGCCCGTGGCGCAGCGTCTCGTGACCGCGCTCGGCCATCACCTCGACCGGCAGGCAGCCGTCGAAATAGGGCGTGTTGGTCTCCCAGTCCTTGAAGTCGACCTTCTCGCCGTCGAGCAGCGCCGCGACGAAGGCGTCATACTGCTCCTTCGTCATCGGGCAGTTGATGTAGTCGGCGCCGGTGCCGCCGGGGCCGACCTTGTCGTAGCGCGACTGAAACCAGGCCACCGACATGTCGATGGAATCCTTGTGCACGATCGGCGCGATCGCGTCGAAGAATGCCAGCGCGCTCTCGTCGGTCAGAAGCCTGATGGCGTCGGCAAGCGGTGCCGAGGTGAGGGGGCCGGTCGCGACGATGACGTTGCTCCAGTCGGCCGGCGGCAGCCCTGCGACTTCCTCTCGGCTGATCTCGATCAGCGGATGTTCGTTGAGCGCCTTGGTGACGGCGGCCGAAAAGCCGTCGCGGTCGACCGCCAGCGCGCCGCCGGCGGGCACCTGGTTGGCGTCGGCCGAGCGCATGATCAGGGAGCCCAGCCGCCGCATCTCCGCGTGCAGCAGCCCGACCGCGTTGTTGGCGGCATCGTCGGAGCGGAAGGAGTTCGAGCAGACCAGTTCGGCGCAGCCTTCGGTCCGATGCGCCTCGGTCATCCGGTGCGGGCGCATTTCGTGCAGCACGGCGCGGACGCCGGCATTGGCGACCTGCCAGGCGGCTTCCGAGCCGGCGAGCCCCGCGCCCACGATGTGCACGGGTTGGGAAGGGGATTGATGCGGTGTCATCGCGCAGCGTTAGCGCGTTTTGATCTCATATGCATCTGAAACCGCACCACAAACGACAACGCCCGCTGTGGAAGCGGGCGTTATCCGTTTAGCAGATGGCTTGCGGCCGATTAGCCGTTGTAGGTGCCGGCGGCAACGCGCGGAATGTCCGAGCGGTCGAGGCCGATATCGGCGAGTTCGCGATCGCTGAGCTGGGACAGTTCGCTGACATTGCGCTGATAATCCCGGAAAGCCTGGATCATGCGGATGAGCGAGAGCAACATGGTAGTCTCCTAGTAATTCAGATTCAGCTTTTCAAAAGCCTCATCGTTGAAGTGAATATAGATGATATAGTGCAGTGCGGTAGTTCCGATGTTGCGATGCAGCTAAGCTCAAAACGCATAGCGGCGGTAAGTTCCGGTTAACCGTTTGGCGCAGCGAGCAAGGTCCAGTGGACCAAAGTTCCGCAGAGCCGGGCGACGGCGTCAAAATCTTCTTGAGATCAGTGAGTTAGAAGAATGGCGGTGACTTGAACTACGCCGTTAATATGGTAATTACAGACCGTTCGGTCAAGGGATGGCGCTCGGCTGACGCCAGATCACGGCGGCGTGTTCCATGCGTGATTCGCATGCGGAATGTTGCTGTATGAATGATTTAATATTCATAGCATGATAGGGTTGGCACCTAGGCGGACGCAGCGTCAATCAGTCGCATTGACCTCGGAGGTAGTTCGGCCCTCCCGCCTGCTCAGATTTTCGCCTGCCGCGCGAACGCGCTGCTGATTATCGGAAGTGCAGCTCGATTGAAGTGAACGCGTCGAGCAAAGCTATTGCGGCGCCGCTTCCTTACCGACATGTAATCAAAACACTATGCAACGCATGCGCGATGCGCGCGCAGCGCTCATCACGTTTGTATCGCGCGAAGTTCATTCTGAACGGTGTCGGGAACAGCGAATAATCGTTCCGCAGATTCCGCAATCACGCTGGGATCTGTCCAAGAACAACAGATGGATCATCCCATGATTAAGACATTGATCGCAGCAGCCACCGTGGCTGCCGTTGCCTACGCTGTCGCTCCCGCTCAGGCCGCGCATCGTCATCACGCGGGCCTCGGCTGCAGCGGTGCCAATCTCGGCAAGACCGAAGCTGCAGTCGAAGCTATGGCTGACAATGAGGTCAAATTCGCGGCGGAGAAGGAAGTCTCGCTCGCTCAGGACGCGATGCTGAACAACCAGTGGGGTGCTTGCGGCGCGCATCTCAGCAAGGCTGCCGAAGCCAGCATGGCGAAGTAGGTTTTGATCATGGCGATAGGGGCCGATTGCCTGGGGCAGTCGGCCCTTTTTGATTCATCCGTAGCTGGACCGGCTTTGATCTAGTCAGAGCAGAAGGGTGGCCTCGTCCTTGGCTCGCTGCGCCACGCGAGCTGGTGTGAAAGCGCTACGGAGCCTTGGCGAGCTGGGTGGCGAAGTAGCCGATCGTCTTGGCGTACACCTCGCTCTTGTTCCACTGCTGGATCACCGCAAAATTCTCGCTGCCGGGCTCCCAGCCCTTGCCCTTCTTCCAGCCATAGCTCTTCAAATAGTTCGCCGTCGACGCCAGCACGTCGGGCACGTTGTGCAGGAGGTCGCGCTTGCCGTTGCCGTCGAAGTCGACCGCAAACTTGATGTAGGACGACGGCATGAATTGAGTCTGGCCGATCTCGCCGGCCCAGGCGCCGCGCATCTCCTGCGGCGGCAGATCGCCGCGCTCGACGATGCGCAAGGCATCCATCAACTCGGCCTTGAACATGTCGGAGCGGCGGCAATCATAGGCGAGCGTCGCCAGCGAACGTATGGTCGGAAACTTTCCGGTGTTGACGCCGAAATCGGTCTCCAGTCCCCAGATCGCGACCAGGATTTCGCCCGGTACGCCGTAGGCCTCCTCGATTCGCGACAGCACCGAGCCGTAGCGCTTCATCATGTCGGAGCCGCGATTGAGCCGCGGCGGCACCATGCGGCCCGAGAATTGCTCGAAGGTCTGGCTGAACACCTGCTGCGAATGGTCGCGGGCGAGGATCGCCTTGTCCTGCGTGACGCCAGCCAGCCCGGCCTGGATCGCGTTCTGCGAAATGCCCTTCGTCGCAGCCTCTTTCTTGAAATCGTCGAGCCAGGATTCGAACGTGCCCGTGCCGCATTGAGCGGCCAGCGCCGATGCTGTCGAGGTCAGGAGCCACGCGCCGATGGCGAGCGTACGAAAGCAAGAGCGAGAGGTCATAGGCAATTCACTCCGGAGTCTGCGATGTCATCGATTGGTCGCGCAAGGCGGCGGGTATGTTCGCGGCAACAGCGGCCAAAACAAGGCTCGTGACCGAGCCGCTTTTTCTCAGGCCGCGCTGCAAATGCCACGCCAGTTTCACACCCATTTGACGATCCTGAACGATAAACCGCCGGCCGAACATATCGGCCGGCGGTTGCTTTGACGTTTACGAATCCGGTTAGCGGCGCTTAGCCGCGATCGCTGCGCCGCCACGGAAACAGATTGGCCGGGAAGTCCGCGGCGGGCTTGCGCTCGCGCGGTTCGGGGATCACCGGCCGCGCATTCGGATCCTTGACGATGACCTCGCGATAGAGATGCCAGGTGGCGTGACCAAGCAGCGGGATGACCACGGCAAGCCCGAGGAAGAACGGGATCGTGCCCAGCACCAGCAGCACCGCGACGATCAGGCCCCAGGCCGCCATCGGCACCGGGTTCTGTGCGACGGCGCGCATCGACGTCACCATGGCTTCGCCGGCGGTCGCCTGGCGGTCGAGCATCATGGGGAAGGCGATCACGCTGATGCAAAGCGCGACGAGCGCGAACAGGAAGCCGACGCCGCAGCCGACCACGATGAGCCACCAGCCTTGCTGGGTGGTCAGCACGCGCGCGGCAAAATCGGGAATGTTGGCCGCGGTCTCATAGCCGAACACCGCCGTGTAGATGGCCTGGGCGGTGGCGATCCAGGTCACGAACAGTGCGAAAAGCAGCGTTCCGACCCCGAGCATCGCGCCGAATGACGGTGAGCGGAATACCTCCATGGCATCCCACGCAGATGCTTCCCCGCCGTCCTCGCGGCGGCGGCTCATTTCGTAGAGGCCGATGGCGGCAAACGGGCCGAGCAGGGCAAAGCCCGCGGCCAGCGGAAACAGCAGGGGCAGCACGGAATAGCCGTGCACGGTGCGCGCAAGCACGAGGCCGAGCACCGGATAGATCAGGCAGAGGACGATGGCGTGACTTGGCACCGCCTTGAAGTCTTCCCAGCCGAGACGCAGCGCATGATGCAAATCGGACAAGCCGATGGTGCGGATGACCGGCGCAGACGCGGCGCCTTGTCCGCTCTGCGTCATCGAACTGACATTGCCTTGGTATGACGTGGCCATGGTCGTTGTCTCCCTCTGGGCGGTCGCATTCTGCGCCCGCAACAGGGCACAAACGTACCGCCTCTCGAAGCGATCACGAGCAAGCCAGACGCGAAAGACAGAGCAGGGAACTGGCCGTGTCGCGAACTGTTCGGCAAGGCTACTCCCAAACCGTGGCAAAAGCACTCACGCTTAAGTGAATGTCGCATTGGCAAGCTATGGAGGGGGCTATAGACTTCAACTGCGACCGCGGTCAGGCGTCCCAGCGCCGTCTGGCTTTCACATCTCAACAGTCTTGGGAGCGAACGATGAGCATTTTCGGAAGAATCATGGGCGCGATCTTCGGTAGCAGCGCCAGCGCCGCGCCCGCAGGCGGATCGGCCACAAGCGCAGCTCCCGCCGGTGGATCCGGCAGTGCATCGTCGTCTCCTGCAGCGGTGCCGGCCGGCGCAGCGCCCGCGCAGTCCGTTGACGTCGCCCCCATTCTCGACAAGGCGGTGGCCGCGAAGGGCGAGAAGCTCGAATGGCGCACCTCGATCGTCGACCTGATGAAGGCGCTCGACATCGACTCCAGCCTGTCGGCGCGCAAGGAGCTCGCCAAGGAGCTCGGCTACTCCGGCGACACCAGCGATTCCGCCAGCATGAACATCTGGCTGCACAAGCAGGTGATGACGAAGCTCGCGGCCAATGGCGGCAAGCTGCCCCCGGACATCAAGCACTGAGCGGATCATCATCCCGCACACGGCCAGGGCCCGCGCCAGCGCGGGCCTTTTTTATCGATCGGCGAGCATCTATAGATCGGCGAACAAGAAGGAGAACGCTCATGACTGATCTCGATCGCCGGACGATGCTTGCGACCGGCGCCCTCGCACTGGCCGGCGCCGCCGCGCAATCCGCGCCGGCCCATGCCGAGACCGCGTCGAAGGCGATGTTTCCGGTACCGGCGGTGACGATCCCGATCGTTGGCGCCAGCGAAGTGTTCCAGGTCCGCCGCATCTACTGCATCGGCCGCAACTACGCGGCGCATGCGATCGAGCGTGGCTCCGATCCGACCCGCGAGCCGCCGTTCTTCTTCCAGAAACCGACCGACGCGATCCAGAATGTCGCGATCGGCACGGTCGCCGATCATCCCTATCCGTCGCTGACCAAGAACTATCACCATGAGGTCGAGCTGGTCGCCGCGTTGAAATCCGGCGGCACCAACATCCCAGCCGACAAGGCGCTCGACCACGTCTATGGCTACGCGCTCGGCCTCGACATGACGCGGCGCGATTTGCAGAACGGCATGGCGGCGGAAAAGAAGCCGTGGGAGATCGGCAAGAGCTTTGATCATGCCGCAGTGCTGGGGCCGATCCATCCGGCTGATAAGACCGGCCACTTCACGCAAGGTGCGATATCGCTCGCGGTCAACGGCACGGTGCGGCAGAGCTCGGATCTGAAGAACATGATCTGGAGCGTCGCCGAGCAGATCGCGAAGCTTTCCGAGGCCTTCGAGCTGAAGGCCGGCGACATCATCTATTCCGGCACGCCGGAGAATGTCGGCCCGGTCGTCAAGGGCGACGTGTTGCTGTGCAAGCTCGAGGGCCTGCCCGATATGTCGATCAAGATCGTCTGAGGGGCAGGGCTCTAACCTGCAAGATCCGCGTATTCCGGATGCTTGTTGAGGTAGTCGACCACGAAGCCGCAGCCGGCGATCACCTTGTGGCCGTCGGTGCGGATCAGCTCCAGCGCCCCCCTGACCAGCTCCGATGCGATGCCGCGGCCGCGCAGGGCGCGCGGTGTCTCGGTATGGGTGATGATCACGGCCGCGGGCGTCCGCCGGTAATTCGCAAAAGCGAGGCCGCCCTCGGTGTCGAGTTCGAAGCGGTTTTGGTCCCTGTTGTCGCGGACGGCAGCCATCGCAAAATCCCGGTTGATTCGCAGGCCCTGATGTAAGCGTGTGAACCCGCCGATGCAAAGCCGCGACCAACCCGCAAATTGGCATTTGTGGATTGACGATATGCGCATTTTGGCCTGCCTGACCGCCGTGTTGCTCGGCGCCGCGTTGACGCTTCCAGACCCGCCGCAAGCCGCCGCCGGCGACGATCCGAGCTGGCAGACCTGCGTCGGCCTGACGACGGCGCCCGGCGACCGCGTGGCCGCCTGCACCACGGTGATCGACGGCAAGACCGAGACCGGCAAGCGGCTGGCCGGGGCCTATTGCAATCGCGGCCATGGGCTGACCGAGAAGCGCGAGCTCGATGCAGCGCTCGCCGACCTCAACGAGGCCATCAAGCTCGATTCCGCCTACGCCTGCGCCTATACCAATCGCGGCCGCGTCTACGCCTTCAAGCGCGATCTCGATCATGCGATTGCCGATTACGAAGAGGCGATCCGCATCGATCCGGCATTCGCGCTGGCCTACAACAATCGCGGCGATGCCTGGCTCAACAAGGGCGATCTCGACCGCGCGCTGGCCGATCTCAGCCTCGCCATCAAATACAATCCGCAGCTCGCCACCGCCTATGGCAATCGTGGCTTCGTCTACTACCGCAAGCGCGACGCGGCGCATGCGATCGCCGACTTCACCACCGAGATCAAGCTCGAGCCCAACGTGCTCGCCTACATCAACCGCGGTAATGTCTATCGCGATACCGAGCAGCTCGATCGCGCCGCCGCCGACTATGGCGAGGCTGCGAGGATCGCGCCGACCGATGCGCGCGGCTGGCGCAACCGCGGCATGATCCGTCTCTTTCAAGGGGACAACAAGGGCGGGCTCGCCGATTACGACAAGGCGCTGCAATACGATCCGAACGACGTCTATTCCTGGAATAATCGCGGCCAGGCCAAGCTGCGGCTCGGCGACAAAAAGGGCGCGGCGGCCGATTTCCGCAAGGCGCTCGAGCTGCAGCCCGATTTGCAGAGCGCCAAGGGAGCGCTGGCGCGGCTCGGCGGAGCGCGGTGACATCTTGCCGGCAACGATCGCTCCTGCCGTGTCGCACATACGCGGGACGGGCCTTGCGGATGGATGCAGTTCGATTACGTTTGATGACAGACATACGCCCCTGATGCGGCTGGATGGTCGTCTGGTACGGAGTGGCGGAGCCGGCCGCCGACGTATGCCTCTTGTCGGAGGAGGTTCGTCATGTCGGACAATCGTTTCTTCAACACACACCGTCCCTGGGAGGACTGGCTCGGCATGCTGCTCGGCGTGCTGATCATGGTCTCGCCCTGGTTTCCGATGCAGGTGAGCGGCGCCGTCGATATCGAGCGCAGCCACCTCGTCCTCAACAGCTTCATCGTCGGCATGCTGGTGCTCGGCATCGCCCAGCTCGAATATGTCGCGCTGCACCGCTGGGAGGAGGTGGCCAGCATCCTGCTCGGTCTCTGGCTGATGGCATCGCCCATGGTCTTTGGTTACGCCGAGGACCACGCGCTGCAGTTCTGGCACATCCTGCTCGGCGCGCTGGTCGCCTTTATAGGCGCGTTGCAGCTGTGGCAGGACTGGAACCTGAGCGAGCAGGAACTCGCCAAGCACCCGCAGTAGCGGGCTGGGCAGAAAACAACGGGTTGACCGCCGCCGGCGCGCGGTATCATCGGGCCGCGCCCGTCGGGCCTTGCCGAAGGCGGCGGCTTGGCGATAAACCGGGCGGTACCAATCCCTTGCGGCGCTTGAAGACGCCCGGTTCTGACCGAGGAAACACCCGATGATCGTCCTGACCTTGCCCTGTCTGTTGTGCGTATCGGCGGGGCGGCAATGAGCGGGACGGCTGCTGCCGCGCCGCGCGGCGGGATCGCGCGGGTATCGCGCCGGGTGATGAACCTCGCCTACATCCTGACCCAGAACGCCCGCCGCCACGGCGATCGCCCCGGCTTCATCTGGAACGAGAAGGCCTGGTCCTGGCGCCATATCGACCAGAACGTCTCGGCGCTGGCGGCGGCATTGGCCGCGCGCGGCATCGTCAAGGGCGACCGCATCCTGGTGCATTCCAAGAACTGCGACGAGATGTTCTGGTCGATGTTCGCCGCCTTCCGGCTCGGCGCAGTCTGGGTGCCGACCAATTTCCGCCTGATGCCGGACGAGGTCGCCTATCTCGCGGCGGCCTCCGGCGCCAAGGCGTTTCTGTGCCACGCCGACTTCCTCGAACATGCCAAGGCGGCCGCCAATCCCGCGCTCGAATTCGTCTGGCAGATCGGGGAGGAGGGCACGTTCGGCGAGGCGACGCTCGGCGACGTCATCGCCAAGCACGCCGGCGCTGTGGTCGAGAACGTTGCCGTCGACTATGACGATCCCTGCTGGTTCTTCTTCACCTCCGGCACCACCGGCCGCTCCAAGGCCGCGGTCTTGACCCATGGCCAGATGGCCTTCGTCATCACCAACCATCTCGCCGACTTGATGCCCGGCACCACGGAAGAGGACGCCTCGCTGGTGGTGGCGCCGCTGTCGCATGGCGCCGGCGTACATCAATTGGTGCAGACCGCGCGCGGCGTGCCGACCATCCTGCTGCCGTCGGAGAAGTTCGACATCGCCGAAGCCTTCCGGCTGATCGCCAAGCATCGCGTCAGCAACATGTTCACGGTGCCGACCATCCTGAAGATGATGGTCGAGCATCCCGCCGCCGACCAGCACGACCATTCCTCGCTGCGCTACATCATTTACGCCGGCGCGCCGATGTATCGCGAGGACCAGAAGGCGGCGCTGAACAAGCTCGGTGGCGTGCTGGTGCAGTATTTCGGTCTCGGTGAGGTCACCGGCAACATCACCGTGCTGCCGCCCGGCCTGCACGATCCAGAGGACGGGCCGCATGCGCGGATCGGCACCTGCGGCTTCGAGCGCACCGGGATGCAGGTCTCGATCCAGGGCGACGATGGAAGCGAGCTGAAAGCGCACGAGACCGGCGAGATCTGCGTGATCGGTCCCGGCGTGTTCGCGGGCTACTACGACAACCCCGAGGCCAATGCGAAGGCGTTTCGCGACGGCTGGTTCCGCACCGGCGACCTCGGCCACATGGACGAGGAGGGCTTCGTCTACATCACCGGCCGTTCCTCCGACATGTACATCTCGGGCGGCTCCAACATCTATCCGCGCGAGATCGAGGAGAAGCTCTTGACCCATCCCGCGGTCGGCGAGGTCGCGGTGCTCGGCGTACCCGATCCCTTCTGGGGCGAGGTCGGCGTCGCCGTCTGCGTCGCGCGCGAGGGCGCCGAGGCGGTCGCGGAGGCGGAGCTTGCCGCCTATCTCGCGCCAAAAGTGCCGCGCTACAAGATGCCGAAACGCTTCTTCTTCTGGGAGGCGCTGCCGAAGTCCGGCTACGGCAAGGTGCCGAAGCGGCTGATCCGCGACGAACTCGAGGCGCGCGGATTGCTCGAGGTGATCGCCAAATCGACGGGAGCGTGAGGCGATGCGCAGCATCGCCCAGCCTGGCGCTCCGCATCCAGAGCGCATCCAATGGGTCAGCGCGCGCGGCCGCGCCTTTTCATTCGTGCTCGAGGCCGGCATTCCCTTGCTCGAAGCCGTGCGCAGCGGCTTTGCGGCGGAGGGCTTTTGCAGCGGCGTCCTGAGCGCGAAAAGCGGCGCGCTCGGGCCGTTCGCCTATGTGATGCCGGCGCTATCGAAGGACGGCGTCAACGCCGCGTTCTACAGCGACACGTTCCGTCCCGACGGCGTGACCCGGCTCAAGCTCGCGGCGCTGACCTTCGGCGAACGCGACGGCGCGCCGTTCTTTCATTGCCACGGCCTGTGGACTGAGGCCGACGGCCGTTTCAATGGCGGCCACATGCTGCCGGATGATACCATTGTCGCCGAGCCGTTCGAGGTGAATGCGTTCGGGATCGACGGCGCGACGTTCCTGGCCGAAGCGGACAGTGAGACCAATTTCAAGCTGTTCGGTCCCGTCGCCAGCGCGCCGCGTGGGGCCAGGACCACGAGCCATGCCTTCGCGCTGCGGCTGCGGCCGAACCAGGATTTTGCCTGCGCGCTGGAAGCCTTCTGCCGCCAGCACGGCATCCTGCGCGCGCGGCTGCATGGCGGCGTCGGCTCGACCATCGGCGCCGTCTTCACCGACGGCCACCGCGTGGTGCCGTTCGCGACCGAGCTCGCGGTGACCGCGGGCGAGATCGCACCGGACGCGGATGGCCGGCTGCATGCCGAGCTCGACATCGCGCTGGTCGACTATCTCGGCGGCATCGCCGAGGGACGCCTGGTGCGCGGCGACAATCCGGTGCTGATGACGATGGAGCTGGCGCTGGAGGTGCTGGCGGAGGCGGAGCAGCCGTAGGGGCGGGCGCTTTCTCCCGGCGGTCGTCCTGGCGTTCGCCGGAGCCGATATCGCGCCGCGGCCTCCGCTGTCCCATAACCACAGACATTCGTTGTCGAAGCGAGCTGTGGCTCCAGCGTTATGCAATAATGACCTTCGGTGGTTATGGGTCCCGGGTCGCGCTTCGCTTGCCCGGGACGACACCTAATTTGTTGCGCGATCTGCGAGTCACATATCCGCATTCTCGCGACATGAATTGTCCGAGGCTTGCCGCCTTCGCCGCCCTCTCTTGACCAGGGGGCGCAGGGGCCGCTCACCTCCGCTTGCGGACATGGATGTTGATGTCGAGGTCGATCTCGCTGACGCAGGTCTGCTCGGTGCGATGCGATCCGCCCTCGTGCCAAGGGCCGTTGCGCAGGCTGATGTCGCTGACGTGAGCGAGCCGCAGGCAGCGCCATTGCGGCAGCCTGCCCGAACTCGAGCCGGCGAACTGCCAGGCCAGCACGACCTCTTCACCGCTCTTGTTGTGGCCGATGATGTGCGGACAGAGTTCGCGCGGCCGGCCGTCATAGATGCAGACGACCTGCTGTTCGGTGCTGACAGCCTTGCGGAAGAGTGCGTAAGACTTGCTGGGCATGGGGCATCCGGCCATCTAGGATTGTTGCGGGCTCTTATCATAAACTGGGCCGCCCGCCATTGTTTCCCCGGATCCGCGCACATGGCCAGACGAAACCGCCCGATCAACATGCCTGCGCCGTATCTGAAGCGGGTCTGGCTCGATCCTGCGCGAATTCCGAACCGCGATGCCTATCCGTTCGTACTGCCGCTGCTGCGCGACGATTTCGAGCTGAGCTTCGACAAGGCGATCACGATCATCGTCGGCGAGAACGGCACCGGCAAATCGACGCTGCTCGAAGGCATCGCCGTGATGGCCGGCTATGACGACGCCGGCGGCGGCAAGGGCTATCGCGCGGTCGACCACGGCAATGCCGTTGAGAAGATGGGCGGCTCGCTTGCGTCGGCGCTGCGTGCCAGCTGGCTACCTAAGATCACGAATGGCTGGTTCTTCCGCGCCGAGAGCTTTTTCTCGGTGGCGCGCTATGTCGATGAGGCCGCGCTGGATGTCGGGGACGTGCCGCCGAACTTCCTGTCCTATTCCCACGGCGAAGGCTTCCTGCGCTTCTTCAACGAGCGTTGCCAGCGGCAGGGCATCTTCATCTTCGACGAGCCGGAATCCGCGCTGTCGCCGTCGCGGCAGATCGAATTCCTCAAATTGTTGCACCGGATGAACGGCACCGGCCACTGCCAGGTGATCATGGCGACGCATTCGCCGGTGCTGATGGCCTATCCGAATGCGACGCTGCTGCGGCTGAGCAAATACGCACTGGAGCCGGTGAGCCTGAGGGACACCGATCACTACCGGCTGATGCGCGAGTTCTGCGACGATCCGAAAGGGTTCGTCGAGGCGGCGATCGAGGAGTGAGACCACCGCCCGGCGGACTTGCCTCCCGGGGAAGCCGGCGGGTGCGAGTTCGCTCTGGTGCAAGAAGCAGGTTGCCGGTCTAGTCTAGAACCTCCAATCATAAACTGCGGCATGCGCCAGGCGGCGCAGGGCCGACAGACATCGGGAGAGGACCAAGGATGAGGCGGTCGATCGCACGGACTTTCGTGGTGGTGGCGGCATTGGCCGTGTTGGGGGCCGCCTGGGCCCATGGGCCGACCCGCCAGAAGGTGCGGGAATCGATCGAGATCGACGCACCGCAGGCCAAGGTGGGCGGTGATCAGCAATTTCCAGGACATGAGCTGGCTCGCCGGCGTCACCAAGACCGAGGGCGAGAAGGGCAACGAGATCGGCGCCACCCGGCGGCTGACGCTGGGGCCCGGCGCCACCGTCGACGAGGAGCTCTACAAATACGAGCCGGAGATGATGAGCTATTCGTACCGGATCACGGCGGTCGACGTGAAGGTGCTACCGGTCACCAATTATTCCTCGACGCTGACGGTGTCGCCGGCGCCCGACGGCAAGTCGAAGCTGGAATGGAACGGCGCGTTCTATCGCGGCTTTCCCAACAACGACCCGCCGCCGGAGCTGAGCGACGAGGCCGCGGTGAAGGCGGTGAGCGGGCTCTACAAGGCCGGGCTCGAAGCGCTGAAGAAGAAGATCGAGAGCGGGACCTGAGCATGATCCGGAAAAGTGCGAAGCGGTTTTCCGACAAGATCATGCTCAAGACGAGGAGCTAAAGCGCGATGATGGTTTGTCCCAATCTCGTCGGGCTTTAGCCGTGCGCGCGATTGCGCTCGTCGCGCTGCTTGCCAGCCTCGGCGCCGCGCGCGCCGAGGAGGCGTTCGTCACCAACCAGCTCAGCGACGATCTCACGGTGGTCGATCTCGCGACTTCGAAGCCGGTTGCGACCATCGCGATCGGCGGCAAGCCCGCCGGCGTTGCCGTCAGCAATGACGGCCGCTTCGCCTATGTGACCAGCCCGGATGCCAAGGCGGTCACGGTAGTCGACGCGCCGGCGCGAAAGGTGGTGGGCCGGGTCGATGTCGGCGGCGGGCCGCTCGGCATCGCGGTCGCGCCCGACGGCGCGATGGTCTATGTCGCCGACTGGTACGCCGCCGCGGTGCGGGTGATCGATGCCAGAGAGCGGCGTGTCGTCGCAAGTATCGCAGTCGGTGCATCGCCGTCCGGGCTGGCGGTGACACCGGATGGGCTGCTGCTGCTGTCGGCGGATCGCGACGATGACAGCGTCTCCATCATCGATACCGCCTCGCGCGAGCGGAGGGGGATCGTGAAGGTCGGGAGTCGGCCGTTTGGTGTCACCATCGATGCCGATGGCAAGCGTGCCTACACCGCCAATGTCGGCACCAACGACGTCTCGGTGATCGACGTCGCGACCGCGCGCGAGATCGGCCGCGTGCATGTCGGCCTGCGCCCCTACGCGGTGGCGCTGGCGCAGGGCCGCGGCTTCGTCACTGACCAGTATGACGGCAAGGTCAGCGTGTTCGACCTCGCGACGTTGCAGCCCGTGAAGCGGATCACGGTCGGCGATTACCCCGAAGGCATCGAGGCGACCGCCGACGGCAAGCGCATCCTGGTCGCGAACTGGGAAAGCAACACGCTGAGCATGATCGACGCCGCCGAGCTGAAGGTGATTGGCGAGGTCAAGGTCGGCGACGGCCCGCGCGCGTTCGGGGCGTTCCTCAGACGGACGGAGTAGGGGGAAGGTGCGTGGGGTGTCCCAAAATATCGAAAACAACCCCATGCAAAGGAGCAGGCTGCCGCCGAGACTCGGAAAAGCGACTTGACGCGTCGGGCAAATCAGCGGTACGTTTTTATTATTCCGAAATTGTGCAAGCGTCCGCCGCCGCAGGGTAGAGCCAACCGGCCCCTGCAACCTGTCGCCGAGCCGCGCCCCATTGGCTCACCAGCGCGGCAGGCATATATTATCGGGCAAATAAGCGGAACACAGGGAGGATGCCATGCATCATACCTTGGTGCCCAGTGACCGGGTCGAGCATGTCTGCGTCTTCGGGCGCGATGGCGCCAAGCTCGGGTCGATCGAGCGGCTGATGCTCGACAAGGTGAGCGGAACGGTGGCCTATGCCATCATCAAGACCGGAGGCGTGCTGAGTACCCACCACCACTATCCCGTCAGATGGACCGCGCTGCGATTCGATCCTGTGCGGCAGGCCTTCGAGGCCGAGGTGACGCTGGATGATCTGCGGTCAGGACCCTCCGAATTCGACGGCGACGA
This sequence comes from Bradyrhizobium sp. USDA 4501, assembly GCF_054062115.1. Classification (NCBI taxonomy): domain Bacteria; kingdom Pseudomonadati; phylum Pseudomonadota; class Alphaproteobacteria; order Hyphomicrobiales; family Nitrobacteraceae; genus Bradyrhizobium; species Bradyrhizobium sp. USDA 4501. The sequence goes on along the minus strand of NZ_JBSSEX010000001.1, from coordinate 8,893,218 downwards.
ATTCGACTGGGGCGACCGCTCGCGATCGTACACGCACCCGAATTATTGGGCGGTGTAGCAGAGCGGTTGAGAGACCGTAGCCCGCATGAGCGAAGCGACATGCGGGAGCGGTCAACTTGTTCGGCTGATAGACCCCTCCGCTCATGCGGGCTACTAAGTCAGGCACATGCCCCAATTCAAGCCCGCAGGCTGGCCTTCCGTCATACCGCGAATTGTCACCCGCGACCTCACTGGCTTGGCCAGATTTCTTCGAGACGTCTTCGATGCGCAGGGCGAAGTCCGCTCCGGCGCGCCAACGGAAATCCGGATCGGAGACTCGATCATCCTGATCAGCGACGGCGGAGGCGTCCGCGAGGCGACGTCGGCCTTTCTCTACGTCTATGTTCGAGACGCGGACGAGACCTATCGGCGGGCGATCGCGGCAGGCGCTGAATCGAGCGAGCCGCCTGCGGATACGCCCTATGGCGACAGACGCGCGATGGTGCGGGATGCCTGGGCCAACGTCTGGCAGATCGCTACCCATCGCGGGAATTGAGAGGGGCTGTAGAGCGGGTCGCGGCCCGATGACAGGCTCCGGCGCAACCCGCCCGCGCTCGTCGCAAGAGCAGCGGATTATGCTTCGCTGATCCGCAATACGCTCTGGGGGCACTTGCTCGTCAGGATCGGCGCTCGGTATAAACCGGCGGGACGGGAAATCCAGCAATGCCGGTCGGTCCAATCCAACTCAGCAAGTTCTTGAGCTTCGTGCTGCGGCACAAGCCCGGCGAAATTGGCTTGACGCTTAGCTCCGGAGGCTGGGCCAACATCGACGAGCTGATCGCGAAAGCCAATGCCGCGGGGACGAAGTTCGGCCGGGCGGACCTGCTTGATGTCGTGGCGGACAGCGACAAGAAGCGGTTTTCGATTTCGCCCGATGGCCTCAGTATCCGCGCTGCACAAGGACATTCGGTCACCGTGGAGCTCGGCTTGGCGCCGCAGGAGCCGCCGTCCTTGCTCTATCACGGCACCGCGACACGGTTTGTCGAGGCGATTCTGTCAGAGGGCCTGAAACCGCAGGGACGTCAGCAGGTGCACCTATCGTTTGACGAAGCCACGGCGCTGCGCGTCGGTCAGCGCCACGGCAAGCCGCAGATCTTCAAGGTCGATGCGGGCGGCATGCACGGGAAGGGATTCAAGTTCTATCGTGCGGACAACGGCGTATGGCTGACCGACCACGTGCCGCCGGAGTTTTTTGCGTAACGTGCCAGCGACCAATATCGAGCGGATTGCGCTCGATATTCCGTCCTGCTCTTACTAGGGTTTGGTTTCGACGGCGTACACCAATCATCTCGTGGTCGCCGACTCTAAACCTTGTCCGCCATACGCGCGACAATTCGGGAATCTGCTCCCATTCGCCCCAGGCCTTGGCCAAATCCTTGCGCAAGGCTGGGGTCAGTCCTGGAAGTGCGCCATCCGGAATCTGCGCAAGCGCTTGTGGTGCAAAGCCTTTGAAGTTGCTGGAGCTGCTCTGCACCGATACGTCGAACCGCGGTAGCCGACGACGTAGCTGTACAAAGGCACGTTAGCTACTCCGCGGCCTCGCTCGCTGAGCTCTTCCTCGGCTTGCTGTTCGCCTTCTTCAGCACCGGAGCCAGGAACTTGCCGGTGTAGCTGCGCGGGGCCTTGACGATGTCCTCGGGCGGGCCCCAGGCGACGATCTCGCCGCCGCCGTCACCGCCTTCGGGGCCGAGGTCGATGACCCAGTCGGCGGTCTTGATGACTTCGAGATTGTGCTCGATCACGACAACCGTGTTGCCCTGGGCGACCAGCTCGTGCAGCACCTCGAGCAGTTTTGCTACGTCGTGGAAGTGCAGGCCGGTGGTCGGCTCGTCCAGGATGTAGAGCGTGCGGCCGGTGGCGCGCTTTGACAATTCCTTCGCCAGCTTGACGCGCTGGGCTTCGCCGCCCGACAGCGTCGTCGCCTGCTGGCCGACATGGATGTAGTCGAGGCCGACGCGGTGCAAGGTCTGGAACGTCTCGCGCACGCGCGGCACCGCCTTGAAGAACTCGGCGGCCTCCTCGACCGTCATGTCGAGCACGTCGGCGATGCTCTTGCCCTTGAACAGCACCTCCAAGGTCTCGCGGTTATAGCGCTTGCCCTTGCAGGTGTCGCAGGTGACGTAGACGTCGGGCAGGAAGTGCATCTCGATCTTGATGACGCCGTCGCCCTGGCAGGCCTCGCAGCGGCCGCCCTTGACGTTGAAGGAGAAGCGCCCGGGCTCGTAGCCGCGCGCCTTCGCCTCCGGCAGGCCGGCGAACCATTCGCGGATCGGCGTGAAGGCACCGGTATAGGTCGCGGGGTTGGAACGCGGCGTGCGGCCGATCGGCGACTGGTCGATGTCGATGATCTTGTCGATGTGCTCGAGGCCCTCGATGCGGTCGTGCGGCGCCGCGCCCTCGCTGGCGTTGTTCAGCTTGCGGGCGATGGCGCGGTACAGCGTGTCGATCAACAGCGTCGACTTGCCGCCGCCGGAGACGCCGGTCACGCAGGTGAACAGGCCGAGCGGGATTTCGGCCGAGACGTTCTTGAGGTTGTTGCCGCGGGCGTTGACGACCTTGATGGTGCGCCGGTGGTTCGGCGGCCGCCGGTCGGGCACAGGCACCGACAACTCGCCGGTGAGATACTTGCCGGTCAGCGATTTCGGGTTGCGCATGATCTGGTCGGGCGTGCCCTCAGCGACGATGTGGCCGCCATGCATGCCGGCGCCGGGCCCGATATCGAGCACATAATCGGCGAGGCGGATGGCGTCCTCGTCATGCTCGACCACGACCACGGTGTTACCGAGGTCGCGCAGCCGCTTCAGGGTGTCGAGCAGGCGGGCATTGTCGCGCTGGTGCAGGCCGATCGACGGCTCGTCCAGCACGTAGAGCACGCCGGTGAGGCCCGAGCCGATCTGCGAGGCGAGGCGGATGCGCTGGCTCTCGCCGCCCGACAGCGTGCCGGAGGAGCGCGACAGCGTCAGGTAGTTCAGGCCGACGTCAAGCAGGAAGGTCAGGCGCTCGCGGATCTCTTTCAGGATGCGCGTTGCGATCTCGTTCTGCTGCGCGTTCAGCGCCTCCGGCACCGTCTCGAACCATTCGCCGGCGCGCTTGACCGAGAGCTCGGAGATCTCGCCGATGTGCTTGCCGCCGATCTTGACGCACAGCGCCTCCGGCTTCAGGCGGTGGCCGTTGCAGCCTTCGCAGGGCACGTCGGAGAAATACTTGCCGAGTTCCTCGCGCGCCCACTCGCTCTCGGTCTCGCGGTAGCGGCGGTTGATGTTGGTGATGACGCCCTCGAACGGCTTCTTGGTGTCGTAGGAGCGGACGCCGTCCTCATAGGAGAACTTGATCTCGTCGTCGCCGGAGCCGTGCAGCAGCGCGTTCTGGACCTTCTTGGTGAGGTCCTTCCACTTGGTGTCGAGCGTGAACTTGTAGTGCTTGCCGAGCGCGGTCAGGGTCTGGATGTAGTAGGGCGAGGATGATTTCGCCCAGGGCGCGATCGCGCCCTTGCGCAAGGTCAGCTCCTTGTCGGGGATGACCAGGTCCGCGTCGATATGCTGCTCGACGCCGAGGCCGCCGCAGGCCGGACAGGCGCCATAGGGGTTGTTGAACGAGAACAGGCGCGGCTCGATCTCGGGGATCGTGAACCCGGAGACCGGGCAGGCGAACTTCTCCGAGAACAGGATGCGCTCGGGCCCGCTCTTGTCGTGGATTTTGGCGGTTTTCTTCTTGTCCTCTTTCTTGTCGTCCTGGGCGGCCGCCGCCGGCGCGTCGGCATATTCAATCACGGCGAGGCCCTCGGCGAGCTTCAGCGCGGTCTCAAAGCTTTCCGCGAGGCGCTGGGCGAGGTCGGGACGCACCACGATGCGGTCGACCACGACGTCGATGTCGTGCGGGAATTTCTTGTCGAGCGCCGGCGCCTCGGACAGTTCGTAAAAGGTGCCGTCGATCTTGACGCGCTGAAAGCCCTTCTTGAGGTACTCGGCGAGCTCCTTCTTGTACTCGCCCTTGCGACCGCGCACGACCGGCGCCAGCAGATAGAGGCGGGTGCCTTCCGGCAGCGCTAGCACGCGATCGACCATCTGCGAGACGATCTGGCTCTCGATCGGCAGGCCGGTGGCCGGCGAATAGGGCACGCCGACGCGCGCCCAGAGCAGGCGCATGTAGTCGTAGATCTCGGTGACGGTGCCGACGGTGGAGCGCGGGTTCTTCGACGTGGTCTTCTGCTCGATCGAGATCGCCGGCGACAGGCCGTCGATCTGGTCGACATCCGGCTTCTGCATCATCTCGAGGAACTGGCGCGCATAGGCCGACAGCGATTCGACGTAGCGGCGCTGGCCCTCGGCATAGATGGTGTCGAACGCGAGCGACGATTTGCCGGAGCCGGACAGGCCGGTGAACACCACGAGCTTGTCGCGGGGAATCTCGACGTCGATGTTCTTCAGATTGTGTTCGCGCGCGCCACGGATCGTGATGGCGCGCGATGAGGAGCCGGCGTTCTGTTGGCGCTTCGCCTTGAGCACTTCATCCATAGCGACAGTTCCGGGCGCATGCTTGGCGCCTTTTGGGCGCGCATCGCCGGTGATGCCGGGACCTTGCGCCGATGGGGTGTGAAGACTGGAACGTAGGAAGAACGGTGGACAATTTCCAGTGCTGAGTCGCGTCCATCAACGGATAGTTTGCCTGATGGCAGCAGCCGTCAGCAGCGCCGGTTCCGCTAGAGCCTTTTCCCGCTTCGATGGGATCGGAACGGGAGCTCTGGATTCCTGCTGTGACGCGTTTTCTTGACGCGAACCGCAATTCACTTCGCTCGAAAACGCGCTTACGCAAAAAGGCCGGCGCTAGGCCGGCCTTTCAGTGCGATCTGACCGCCGATGGCGGTCAGGCAATTCGCTCAGGCTTAGTACTTGGCGACGATCGGGCCGCCGAAGTGATAGTTGACGCCGAACTGGGCGCTGTGCAGCTCGAGCGTACCGGACGGCACGCCGAAATAGTTCTCGCTGTCGAGGCTGCGATACAGGTATTCGCCCTTGATCGACCACTGCGGCGCGATGAACGCCTCGACGCCGGCGCCGACGGTCCAGCCGGAGTGAAAGTTGCTCTGCGAGGCGGTCACGCCGAGCGCGGTGACGCTGACTTCGTTGTTGGCCCAGGCGTAACCGCCGGTGCCATAGAACAGCACCTTGTCGACGGCGAAGCCGAGGCGGCCGCGCACGGTGCCGAGCGAGTCGATCTTGCTGCGGGCGGTGACGCCGAGCGCGGAGACCGATGCGTCGATGTCAGCGCCTGCGGCGTCGACCTCGAGGCCGTACACGATGTTGCCGGCTTGCCAGTTGTAGCCGATGGTGCCGCCGCCGAAGCCGCCTTCCATGCTCGGGGTGCCGGAGTTCTCGCTGGCGTAGCCGCCGAAGCCACCGACGTAGAAGCCGGTCCAGTTGTAGATCGCGGCCGGCGGCGGAGCCTTCACGTAAGGCGCGCGTGCCGCCATGTCGGCGGCCATTGCCGGTGCAAAAGCGCTCAGTGCAAACATGCCGGCCGAGGCCAGCAAAACAGTCCTCATTTTCAAAGTCCCAGTCCCATTTTCTTGTTGTCCCTTCAGATATCTTGAAGAGAGCGTCACAGCAGTGTCGCGTGACGTGCTGGTGCTTCTACAGAGAAATGCCGGAACGTGTGTATCCGCGAAACCACAACGCACCGAAAACGGCCCCGGTGAGGTGCGCGTGCACACGCAACGAAAAAGCCGGCGCACAAACAGGCGCGCAAACAAAAAGGCCGGCGCGAGGCCGGCCTTTCGTCTGGATCAATCGGCCTGGCGCGATCAATAGCGCGCGACGACCGGACCACCCCACTTGTAGTTCACGCGGACGGTAACGAGGTCGACGTCCTGGCGATCGCGGATGGTGCTGTTCAGCGTGCCGTTGGGGGCGATCAGGTTATAGGTCTTGTCCTGCATGAACAGGTGGTCGTATTCGATGCCCGCGGTCCAGTTCGGCGCGAAGCCGACTTCGATGCCGGCGCCGACGGTGCCGCCCCAGCGGGTGTCGCTGGCGCTGCCGACCAGCACGCCGGTTGGGGTGAAGTAGGTGTTGAAGCGGTTGTCGGTCAGCGCCGCGCCGCCCTTGGCGTAGAGCAGCACGTTGTTGACGGCGTAACCGATCTGGCCGGTGAACAGGCCGAACGCGTCGATCTTGGACTGGTTGGTGAACAGGCCCGGGAAGATCGCGCTGTTGTTGCTGCCCTTCAGGTCAGCCCAGTCGCCCTGCGCTTCGAGGCCGAACACCCAAGCGCCAGCCTGCCAGCGATAACCGATCTGGCCACCGGCGACGCCGCCGGTTGCATCATGGCAACCATCTGATGCGAGGAAGATGCCGGCCGGGAGCTGGTCCCAGCAATTGTGGCTCGAGCCCCAGCCGCCGTTGGCGCCGATGTAGAAGCCGGTCCAGTCATAGATCGGGGCAACCACGGGCGGCGGCGCCTTGGTGTACGGGCGCGCAGCGAGATCGGCAGCCGCGGCAGGCGCAGCAAACGCAATCAGAGCAACCGTACCGAGCAAAAACTTCTTCATTATCAATCCCCCAGCACCCCGATCGGCTTCCAAACGGTCCCGAAGCACGATCCCAGACGCGAGCGCCCGCGCCATGGTTGGAGCTATACGCTGATTCAACCGCAAACGCAGTCTCCCAAATGCAACACTCGCGGGAGAAGTATCGATAAGGCAAGCTGCTGATTTGTTTGTTGTTTTTCTAAATCTTGCTGCCGAGCGTCGGCCTGCACCGAGATCGACTGCCGCTCTGACGGCACTCGCCGCTTCTACGGATGGTTGTGGCGAACAAAACTGGAACGATGCCGGATCCGGTGCTATATCCCGATATCCGTGGATAACCGCGAGACGGCAAAGGCGACGAGCCGGCACCGGCGTATAGGGTCATCCACGACGCCTGCGGCGTAAGTGGCGAAGGTTGAGAGTGGCGGCCGAATGTCCGGACGCCCGGTTTTTGAGTGGAGATGATGCGATGGCAGGAAGCGTGAACAAGGTGATCCTGGTGGGAAACCTCGGCAAGGATCCGGAAATCCGGCGGACGCAGGACGGCCGTCCGATCGCAAACCTTTCCATCGCCACCTCGGAAACCTGGCGCGACAAGGGCACCGGCGAGCGCAAGGAAAAGACCGAGTGGCACCGCGTCGTGATCTTCAACGAGGGCCTCTGCAAGGTCGCCGAGCAGTATCTGAAGAAGGGCGCCAAGGTGTACATCGAGGGGCAGTTGCAGACCCGCAAATGGACCGACCAGAGCGGCGTCGAGAAGTACTCGACCGAAGTCGTGCTGCAGGGCTTCAACTCCAACCTCACCATGCTCGACGGGCGTGGCGGTGGGGGCAGCAGCTTCTCCGATGATGGCGGCAGCGATTTCGGTTCGGCCGGACCGGTCAGCTCGGCGCCGCGCCGCGCCGTCGCCGCGGGTGGTGGCAGCAGCCGCAACAGCGACATGGACGACGACATCCCGTTCTGAGCAGCGGTCGCGCTTCCGTCGATTCCGTCAGGCGCCGTTCCGTGAAGATCATTTCCCGGAACGGTCGTTGCGATCGGCACCAGCAATTTCCTCGTGTGGAATATGAGGATAACTCGGTAACTCTCTGTCAGAACGTCGGTGGTTCGACGTAAAGGGATGCGGGTTCCCTGGACTTTGACAGCCTGATGTAAATGATATTTACATTGGCCTGCGGCATTTGATGCTTGGCCGCGAGCTTCACCCGAGGGCCGGCCATCATGAGCCTCGCGCCATTGCTCGACACCGCGCCTGCGATCCCGCTCCACGCCTTTGCCGCGATGGGCGCCTTCGTGCTCGGCTCCATCCAGCTCGCCGCCCCCAAGGGCACGCTGCCGCACCGGACCCTGGGCTGGATCTGGGTGATCCTGATGCTGGTGGTCGCCGGAAGCTCGTTTTGGATCCATCAGATCCAGCTGGTCGGTCCCTGGAGCCCGATCCACCTAGTGTCGATCTTCTCGCTCGCCATGCTGGTGCTCGGCGTCACGGCCGCACGGAGCCACAATGTCCGTCGCCACAGGTTCACGATGATCGGCATCTTCTTTGGCGCACTGCTCATCGCCGGACTGTTCACCTTCATCCCCGGGCGGATCATGCACGCGGTGGTCTTCGGCCACTGACGGGAGAGACAAGTAGCGAATGGCGGGTGGCGAATAGGGGATTTTTCCATTGCTGTTCGCCATTCGCCACGCGCTTCCCGACCAAGCCGTGGGAACCTTGGCGCTCCCCCCGTAAGTGCATGAAAAAACGAACGGAAAAACGGCTTGCCGGAGCCGCGCAAGGGTGGTTATCAGGCCTCCGATGGGCTATATGATTCCCCAGTAGAACCGACCGGATTTCCCCTTTGTCCGATAACGACGACCACAAGCCCGGCGAGCCGCCGGGACCCTCAGATATTCGTCCCGTTTCCATCCTCGACGAGATGAAGAAGTCCTATCTCGATTACGCGATGAGCGTGATCGTGTCGCGTGCGCTGCCCGATGCGCGCGACGGGCTCAAGCCGGTGCACCGGCGCATCCTCTATTCGATGCATGAGCAGGGACATACGCCGGACAAGAAATACGTCAAATCCGCCCGCGTCGTCGGCGACGTGATCGGTAAATATCACCCGCATGGCGACCAGTCGATTTACGACGCGATGGTCCGCATGGCGCAGGATTTCTCACTGCGCGTGCCGCTGATCGACGGCCAGGGCAATTTCGGTTCGGTCGACGGCGATCCGCCGGCCGCCTATCGATATACCGAAGCGCGGCTGACCCGGGCGGCGCTCGCCGTGCTGGCCGACATCGACATGGAAACGGTCGATTTCCAGCCGAACTACGACAACTCCGAGAAAGAGCCGTCGGTTCTGCCGGCCCGGTTCCCGAACCTTCTGGTCAATGGCGCCGGCGGCATCGCCGTCGGCATGGCGACCAATATCCCGCCGCACAATCTCGGTGAGGTCGTCGATGCCTGCGTGGCGCTGATCGACAATCCGGCGCTCACGATCGACGAACTGATCGACATCATTCCCGGACCGGACTTCCCGACCGGCGGCGTCATCCTCGGCCGTCAGGGCATTCGCAGCGCCTACCACCTCGGCCGCGGCTCGATCGTGATGCGCGGCAAGGTGACGATCGACACCATCCGCAAGGACCGTGAAGCGATCATCATCACCGAGATTCCCTATCAGGTGAACAAGGCGACGATGGTCGAGCGTATCGCCGATCTCGTCAAAGAGAAGAAGATCGAGGGCATCGGGGACCTGCGCGACGAGTCCGATCGTGACGGCTATCGCGTCGTCATCGAGCTGAAGCGCGAAGCGGTGCCCGACGTGGTGCTGAACCAGCTCTACCGATTCACACCGCTGCAGACCAATTTCCCGGCCAACATGCTGGCGCTGGATTCCGGCCGTCCGCAGACGATGAATCTGAAGGACCTGCTCACCATCTTCGTCGCGTTCCGCGAGCAGGTGGTGACCCGGCGGACCAAGTTCCTGCTCGGCAAGGCGCGCGACCGCGCCCACATCCTGGTCGGCCTTGCGATCGCGGTCGCCAACATCGATGAGATCATCCGCGTCATCCGGACCTCGCCCGATCCGAACACCGCGCGCGAGGCCCTGATGTCACGCGACTGGCCGGCACGCGACGTCGAGGCGATGATCACGCTGATCGACGATCCCCGGCATCGCATCAACGAGGACGGCACGCTGCGGCTATCGATGGAGCAGGCCAGGGCCATCCTCGACCTTCGCCTGCAGCGCTTGACCGCGCTGGGGCGCGACGAGATTTCCGAAGAGCTCGACAAGCTCGCGGCCGAGATCGCCGACTATCTCGACATCCTGCGTTCGCGTGCCCGCGTGCAGGGCATCGTCAAGACCGAACTGGCCGAGGTGAAGCAGCAGTTCGCCACCCCGCGCAAGACCGTGATCATCGAGCAGGAAGGCGAGGTCGAGGACGAGGACCTGATCCAGCGCGAGGACATGGTCGTCACCGTGTCGCATGCGGGCTACGTCAAGCGCGTGCCGCTGTCGACCTATCGGGCGCAGCGCCGCGGCGGCAAGGGCCGCGCCGGCATGCAGACCCGCGACGAGGATTTCGTCTCGCGCCTGTTCGTGGCCTCCACGCACACGCCGGTGCTGTTCTTCTCGTCGCGCGGCCAGGTCTACAAGGAGAAGGTCTGGCGGCTGCCGATGGCCGCGCCGAACGCGCGCGGCAAGGCGCTGATCAACATCCTGCCGCTGGAGCAGGGCGAACGCATCACGACGATCATGCCGCTGCCGGAGGATGAATCCTCCTGGGCCAATCTCGACGTGATGTTCGCGACGACCGGCGGCACCGTTCGCCGCAACAAGCTGTCCGACTTCGTCGACGTGCGCCGCTCCGGCATCATCGCCATGAAGCTCGGGGAAGGCGAGGCGATCGTCGACGTCCAGATCTGCACCGAGCATGACGACGTGCTCCTGACCGCCGCCGGCGGCCAGTGCATCCGTTTCCCGGTCACCGATGTGCGCGTCTTCACCGGCCGCACCTCGATGGGCGTGCGCGGCATTGCGCTGCCCGAGGCCGACAAGCTGATCTCGCTGGCGATCCTGCGCCATGTCGAGACCACCTCGGACGAGCGCTCGGCCTATTTGAAGATGCGCCGCGCCGTGGCCGGCGAGGCCGCGACCGAGGAGCCGGTCGAGACCGAGGGCGAGGAGACAGCGAATGCGATCCAGCTGTCGCAGGAGCGCTATGCCGAACTGTCGGCGGCCGAGCAGGTGGTGCTGACCGTCTCCGTCAACGGCTATGGCAAGCGGACCTCGTCCTACGAGTACCGCACCACCGGCCGCGGCGGCAAAGGCATCGTCGCGATGAGCGTCAACAACCGGAACGGCAACCTGGTGGCGTCGTTCCCGGTCGAGGACGCCGACCAGATCATGCTGGTCACCGACAAGGGTCAGCTGATCCGCTGCCCGGTGGCCGATATCCGCGTCGCCGGCCGCTCGACCCAGGGCGTGATCGTGTTCGACACCGCCGAGGACGAGCACGTGGTCTCGGTCGAGCACATCCCTGAAGAGGAAAACGGCGAGAACGGCAACGGCGGCTAGCGCCGCCGTTTCGGAGAACCCCAGCACGAATGCAGCCAACAGGCGCGCCCGTTGACAGGCTCCGCGAAATCCGGCGGGCCTGCCGTACGCCCCTAGCCCAAGGGCAACGCCCTATGCTTTGATGGGGTCCGGCGGATCTACCGATTTCGGGAGGCCGTTGTGACCGATCATCGCGTTGAGCGGCGGCTTGCAGCTATCCTGGCGGCTGACGTGGCCGGATATAGTCGGCTGACCGGCCTGGACGAGGAAGGGACACACGTCCGGCTGAGGGAGTGTCTGCGTGGACTCGCTGATCCCAAGATCAGCGAACACCGTGGCAAGGTCGTCAAGCACACGGGCGACGGCGTGCTCGCCGAGTTCGGCAGTGTCGTGGATGCGGTGCGTTGCGCCATTGAGGTCCAGCGCGCAATGGCCGAGCGAAATGCCACGGTGCCGCAACTCAAGCGGATCGAATTCCGCATTGGCATCCACGTCGGCGACATCATCGTCGATGAAAACGATATCTTTGGAGACGGCGTCAATATCGCCGCCCGCCTTGAAGGGATCGCGGAGCCCGGCGGAATCTGCATCTCGGACGATGCGCAACGTCAAATCCGCGGCAAGGTCGATGCCGTGTTCGAGGACATGGGCTCGCAGAACCTGAAGAACATTGCTGAGCCGATGCGCGCGTGGCGATTGAGGATAAACGCGGGCCATCCTGAGGGGGCGCCGATCGAGCCGCCGGTCGACAGCGTGCAAGCTCTGGCGCTCCCTGACAAGCCGTCGATCGCCGTGCTGCCGTTCGAGAATATGAGCGGCGACCCCGAGCAGGAATACTTCGCGGACGGAATGGTCGAGGAAATCATCACGGCGCTGTCGCGCTTCAAATGGCTGTTTGTGATCGCCCGAAATTCGAGTTTTACCTTCAAGGGCCGGGCCGTCGATATCAAGGAGGTCGGCCGCAGGCTCGGCGTCCGCTATGTCCTTGAGGGGTCTGTGCGCAAGGCCGCGGGGAAGGTTCGCATCACCGGGCAGTTGATCGATGCGGTGACCGGAACGCACATCTGGGCAGACAGGTTCGAGCGTGACCTGACGGACATATTCGCTCTCCAGGACGAGGTGACCGTCGCCGTCGTCTCGGCCATTCAACCAAAATTGCTGCAGATCGAAATCGGCCTGTCGGCACGGCGACCAGAGAACCTCACCGCCTATGATTTCTATCTCCGCGCCATGCAGCAGCATTACCTGATGACCGCCGACGGGTTGGCCGAGGCGATCAGGCTGGCGCATCGTGCTTTGGAGCTTGACCCCCGGTTCGGCTTTGTCGCCGCTCTGGCAGGTCTCGCCCACATGCAGAACATCCTTTGGGGGCATGCCGTCGATCCTCAATTTGACCGCAAGGAAGCGGTCCGGCTGCTTCGCCTGGCATTGAGCATCGACGATGGCGATGCGGAAACATTAGCCTGGGTTTCCCTCACCTCGGCGTACATGGTCGGCGATTGTGAGAGTGAGATCGAATTGGCCGACCGGGCGGTCGCTCTCAATCCGAATTCATATCGCGCATGGACCGCCAGAGGCAGCGTCTACAGAGTTGCCGGGCTTCCCGATGAAGCGGTCCGGAGTTTTGAACGCGCCATCCGCCTGAGCCCGTTAGACCCGCGGCTACCCATCACGTTTGTTGGGATGGGGATGGCCTTCATCGAGCTTCGCCGCTTTGACGAGGCCATTGCCGCAGCGAATAAATGCCGGCGCCAGAATGCCTCCTATTCGCTGGCCTACCGTTGTCTCGCGTCCGCGTTCGCTCATCTCGGACGCGACGCGGAGGCGCGCGAGGCGGCGGCGCTCCTGCTTCAGCTCGATCCCGCCTTTACAATTTCCGCAATGATCGCCAGGGGCGGGTACCCAAACGCGCAGCTGTTGATCGAGGGGCTTCGGAAGGCGGGATTGCCCGAATGAATTATGCCCGCGGGCGCCGACGAGGCGGCCATCGGGAGCACCGCGGGCTCTGTGTTTGTGGGGGCGCGGCCTAGATGGCGCTTTCCAGTTCGCGCGTGAGCCCGGGAAGGGCGTCCATCCGGCCGATCTGCGCGAACCAGCACCAGAGCTCGAGCGTCGAGGCCAGCCGGTAGAGCGCGATCGTGGCCTCCCAGTCCGGCCGGTCGCTCGTGCCGTGGCCCGCGAGCAATCCGTCGCGATTCGGCGCGTCGGCGTGAAGTAATAGAGCGCCTTGGCGATGTCCATCAGCGGATCGCCGGCGGTGGCATTCTCGAAATCGACGATGCCGGTGAGACGCGGCTGCCCCTCCGGTGTCACCAGCACGTTGCCGGCGTGGAAGTCATAGTGGCAGAGGCGGGGCGTGTCGGCTGCGTCGAGCAGGACACTGCGCGCCAGGATGCTGGCCCGCAGCCGCGCGGCCAGCGCTTCGTCCCCGCCGCGCGTGCAAAACTCGGTCAGCTTCCGCTCGAACTGCGCGGACATGTAGGCGCGGTTGGTCGGGTACGACGTCCAGACGCCGTGCGGGCCGATATAGCCGAAGCTGTCGAGCGTGATGCCATTGATACGGCGGAGCGTAGATCGAAAGCAGCTCCTGATCCGTCAGCGCCGCCTCGCGGTTGCCGAGCACGACGCCGTCGAGCTTGCTCATCAGCACAAAAATTGAAGTCGATCAGCGCGCGGCTGTCATCAGCTACGAGGATGCGGGAATGGCAATGCCGGCGTCGCGCAGAAGACCGAGGACATAGACCTCCTTCGCCATCTTCCATTGCAGCTGGGCGGGGTAGACCTTGAGGATGCAGCTTGGCGCGTCCGCCCGGGTGATCTCGAGGATCGTGCTGATCTCGCCGCCGCGCAGCTCGGTGATGCCTGCCACGCGCGCGCCTGGCGCAACCCGATCGATGATCGCCTGAGCCTGGTCGATCGAAATCGCCAGCCGCGGCTTCAGCTGAAGAGGCGGATCGTCTGACATGTCCGCATCCGGGCTGTGGGACTAGATCTCGATCTCCGTCCCGAATTCCACGACCTGTCCGGTCGGCACGCCGAAGAACGCCGCCGACCGTTCGGCGTTGCGCTGCAGGAACGCGAACAGCGATTCCCGCCATACCCACATGCCCGGAATGTCTTCCCGCGGGATGATGGTCTCGCGGCCGATGTAGTAGGTCACATCGGTCAGACGCAGACCGGGCAGTTTGCCCTGACGACAGGCGAGCTTTAGCCCTTCGTAAACGGTGGGATATTGCATGAAGCCGTAACGCAGGATGACGCGGATGATGCCCGGGGTGACGTCGTGAACCACCACGCGATCCTCGTCCGGGATGCGGGGGGATTCCTCGATCTGTACGGTGACCAGCAGCACGCGCTGGTGCAGCACGTGGTTGTGCTTGACGAACTGGGTCAAGGCAAGCGGCACGCCGTTAGGGGCGGAGGCGAGGAATATGGCGGTGCCCGGCAGCCGGCTGTGGCACTTGTTGACCGCGGTTTCGATCAGATCTTCTTCCGGCTGACGCAGCTTGCTGCGCGCCGTCTCGACCAGTTTCACGCCGCCGCGCCAGGTCAGCATCAGGAAGGCCACCGCGGCGGCGAGCAGCAGCGGGAACCAGCCGCCTTCGAACAGCTTGGTCGAGTTCGCCGCAAAGAAGATCGCGTCGATGATGAAGAAAAAGCCGTTCACGGCGATCACGATGATCGGCGAATAGCCCCACTGGATCGCGACCAGCGCTGCAAGCAGCGTGGTGATCGCCATCAACAGCGACACTGCGATGCCGTAGGCGCCGGCGAGCGCGTCCGAGGTGCCGAAGGCGAGCACCGCGCCGAGTGTCCCCGCGGCGAGCAGCCAGTTCACCAGCGGCACGTAGATCTGCCCGATGGCATCGCTCGTGGTGTGCTCGATGTGCATGCGCGGCAGGAAGCCGAGCTGGATCGATTGCTGGGTCAGCGAGAACACACCCGAGATGATGGCCTGCGAGGCAATCACGGTGGCGATCGTCGCGAGCAGGACGAGCGGGTAATGCGACCAGTCCGGCGACAACTGGAAGAACGGATTTTCGATCGCGGTCGGGTCGGTGATCAACAGCGCGGCCTGGCCGAAATAGTTCAGCACCAGAGCGGGCAGGCAGACGGCGAACCAGGCGAGCCGGATCGGAAAGCGGCCGAAATGCCCCATGTCGGCATACATCGCCTCACCGCCGGTCACCGCGAGGAAGGCGGCGCCAAGGATGGCGAAGCTGACGTGGAAATCCTGATGGATCAGGAAATCGAATGCATAAAGCGGGCTCAGCGCAACCAGCACGCCGGGCGCCTTGACGATGCCGTGAATGCCGAGCGCTGCCAGCACGGCGAACCAGAACAGCATCACCGGGCCGAAGATCCTCCCGATGAAGCCGGTGCCCTGCTTCTGCATCATGAACAGGCCGATCAGGATCACGACGGTGATCGGCACCACCGCAGGGGTCAGCGAGGGCGCGTCGACCTTGAGGCCCTCGATCGCCGACAGCACCGAGATGGCCGGGGTGATGGCGCCGTCGCCATAGAGCAGGGCGGCGCCGATCAGGCCGACCACCAGAAGATGGGCGCGCCAGGTGCCGGGCGCCGCGTTGCGCGCCGAGAGCAGCGCCAAGAGCGCGACGATGCCGCCTTCGCCGCGGTTGTCGGCGCGCAGGATCAGCATCGCGTATTTGATCGAGATGATCAGAATCAGCGCCCACAGGATCAGCGAGACCACGCCGAGCACCGCGCTCTCGGTGAGCGGACCGCCATGGGTGGCGGCCTTGGCGGCTTCCTTCAGGGCGTAGAGGGGGCTGGTGCCGATGTCGCCATAGACGACGCCGAGGGCACCGAGCGTGACGGCAACCGGGATCGGACTGGACGGGGGGTGGCCAGAAGAAACGATGGCGGGCGTACTCGTCACGGCAATCCCCCGGTGTCTTGCGCGCGCCGGGTCATCCGGCCGGGCGCCTTAGACGATAGTCTGCGACGGGACGTCGCAAATTACCATTGGGTTTTGTGTGACGGCCTGACCTTACGCCAGGCTGACGAGGGACGTCGCTCGACTACGGGCTACGGGGTACGGTCGGCGGTGACCAGGCGGGCTTCACGAACCACTGTCTTGTTGCCGGCGCTGCGCAGGCACGCGGCCTCGAAATTCGGCCAGGCCTGCTGCGAGCAGTCCTTGCCGACCGGGTGGACGTCGAGACGGTCGCTCTTGGCCAGCGGCTGCGGGGTGGAGGCTTCGACCTGCGGCGCAAAGCCCGGCAGCACGGTGAGCGCGGCGGCAATGAACGCGGCAACAGCGATGGCGGAAAGTGCCTTGATCATGACGGTCCCCAGTTGATCGGGCCGCCCGGGCCCGTCGTTTCGTTGTCCAATGTCTACCGGCAGCAAGTTTCCTGGTGTCTTCGCCACCGCGGGAAATGGTTTCGTCGCGGGCCGGTTTTGTTTCGTCCGCCAACGGCCGACGAAACATTCACCCCCGTAGACGCTGGCATCCCAGGACTCGTTCACTGGACGACTGGAAATTTGTTTCGAGCAAGCAATGGAACCCGGGCGGCTTGCCGGGGAGAGCCGGGCGGGTTAGGAGGGACCATGTCCCGTATCGCGATCTATCCTGGCTCCTTCGATCCCGTCACCAACGGCCATCTGGACGTGGTGAAACAGGCCGTCTTCCTCTGCGACCGCCTGATCGTCGCCATTGGCGTCCATCCCGGCAAGAAGCCGCTGTTTTCCACCGAGGAACGGCTGGCCATGGTCCATGAGGTGTTCGGCCCCATCGCCCAGCAGGCAGGCTGCGCCTTCGAGAGCGCGACCTATGACAATCTCACGGTCGCGGCGGCCCGCGCGGCCAAGGCCACGCTGATGATTCGCGGCCTGCGCGACGGCACCGATCTCGATTACGAGATGCAGCTTGCCGGCATGAACGAGGCCATGGCGCCCGAGGTGCATACCGTGTTCGTTCCGGCGTCGGTTGCGGTCCGCCCGATCACCGCCACACTGGTGCGCCAAATCGCCCAGATGGGCGGCGACTTCTCTTCATTCGTGCCGTCATCAGTCGCAGCTAGCCTGAAGGCCAAGTTCGCCGGCTGATCCCGGCGGCCTGCCACACCCCAACGTTAAAGCTCCGGAGTTGCCATGATCCGCATTCTTGCATTCGTTGCTGCGCTGCTCTGCGTCATGCCCGCGGTCGCGCAGCCGCTGCCGGCCAATCCCGACAAGGCCGATGCGATCGTGATCGACACCACCAAGGGCCGCATCGTCATCAAGCTGCGCACCGATATCGCGCCCAAGCATGCCGAGCGCATCAAGCAGCTGGCGCGCGAGGGCTTCTACAACAACGTGCCGTTCCATCGCGTAATGGACGGCTTCATGGCGCAGACCGGCGACGGCCAGAACTTCAACGGCACCGGGGGCTCGAAATATCCGAACCTGAAGCAGGAATTCTCCCAGGTCCCGTTCAAGCGCGGCATCGTCGGCATGGCCCGGCGCGGCGACAGCGTCGACAGCGCCAATTCGCAGTTCTTCATCATGTTCGCCGACGGGCCGAGCCTGAATGGCCAGTACACCGTGATCGGCGAGGTGGTGCAGGGCATGGACGTGGTCGACAAGCTGAAGAAGGCGTCTGCGGGCTCTCCTGGCGGAGCCGTCACCGATCCCGACAAGATGGTGAAGGTGCAGGTCGCATCCGACATCAAGTGATCCGCATGGCGGCGCGCTGCAAACCACTCGCCTGGTTCGCCGCGCCGCTGGTTTGCCTGACGCTGACCGCACCGGTGCAGGCCGAGCCGGAGCAACTCAATACGATCAAGGACGTTGTTCTTGCCATCCACCGCTGCTGGCGGCCGCCGCCGGCAGACAAGGCCGGCCCGATCGACATCACCGTCATTGTCAGCTTCAACCGCGAGGGCGCGATCCTCGGGCATCCCAGGATCAGCTATGAATCGCAGGAGGCGACCGACAACGACCGGATTGCATACCGGATCGCGGTGATGGAGACGTTGCAACGCTGCACGCCGTTGCCATTTACCGAGAGCCTGGGCGGCGCAGTCGCCGGCCGCCCATTCGCGATCCCGTTCAGGAATAAGAAGTATCCACCCCGAAGCCAGGAGAAGCGAGCATGGCTGCTACCGAAAATACTCTGATCCTCGAAACCACCCAGGGCCCGGTCACGATCGAGATGCGCCCGGATCTCGCGCCCGGCCACGTCGCGCGGATCAAGGAGCTGGTGCGCGAGGGCTTCTACGACGGCATCGTATTCCACCGCGTGATCGACGGCTTCATGGCGCAGACCGGCTGCCCGCAGGGCACCGGCATGGGCGGCTCCGGCAAGAAGCTGAAGGCCGAATTCAACAAGGAGCCGCATGTCCGCGGCACCGCCTCGATGGCCCGCGCCGCCAATCCGGATTCCGGCGACAGCCAGTTCTTCATCTGCTTCGACGACGCCTCGTTCCTCAACGGCCAGTACACCGTCTGGGGCAAGGTCACCGAGGGCATGGAGAACGTCGACAAGATCAAGCGCGGCGAGCCGGTGAAGGATCCGGACAAGATCGTCAAGGCGCGCATGGCCGCCGACGCGGCGTAAGTCAAACACTCCGTCATTCCGGGGCGATGCGCAGCATCGAACCCGGAATCTCGAGATTCCGGGTTCACGCTTCGCGTGCCCCGGAATGACGGCGCTGAAGTATTAGTCACCGCCATGCGCACCGACCTCTTCGACTTCGAACTGCCCCCGGAAAGCATCGCGCTTCGCCCCGCGAGCCCGCGCGATGCCGCGCGGATGCTGGTGGTGCATCCGGACGGCGTGCTGCGCGACGCCGCGATCGCCGACCTGCCGCAGTGGCTGGAGCCGGGTGATCAGATCGTCGTCAACGACACCAAGGTGATCGCGGCGCAACTCAAGGGCCGCCGCATCGGGCGCGACACCGAACCGAAGATCGAGGCGACCTTGATCAAGCGGCTCGACGGCTCACGCTGGCAGGCGCTGGTGAAGCCGGCGAAGAAGCTCAGCCCCGGCGACACCATCCGCTTCGGCAATGAGGGCAGGGTGTGCCTGCTCGGCAATCTCGATGCAGAGGTCGAGGCCAAGGGGCAGGAGGGCGAGGTGACGCTGTCATTCTCGTTCCATGGTCCGATGCTCGACCAGGCGATCGCCGATGTCGGCGCCACGCCGCTGCCACCCTACATCGCTTCCAAGCGCACGCCTGACGAGAAGGACGTCAGCGACTACCAGACCATGTTCGCCGCCAATGAGGGCGCGGTCGCAGCGCCCACGGCGGGGCTGCATTTCACGCCGGCCTTGGAGGCCGCGCTGAAGAGCCGCGGTGTCGAGCTGCACCGCCTGACGCTGCATGTCGGGGCAGGGACCTTCCTGCCGGTGAAGACCGAGGAGACCTCGGAGCACAAGATGCATGCCGAGTGGGGCTGCATCACCGCCGAGACCGCTTCCGCCTTGAATGCCGCGCGCGCAAAAGGCGGCCGGATCGTCGCGATCGGCACCACGTCGCTGCGCCTGCTGGAAAGTGCCGCCAGTGCCGACGGCACTATCGAGCCGTTTGCGGCGGAAACCTCGATCTTCATCACGCCGGGCTACCGCTTCCGCGCGGTCGATATTTTGCTGACCAACTTCCATCTGCCGCGCTCGACGCTGTTCATGCTGGTCTCGGCCTTCTCCGGCCTCGAGACGATGCAGGGCGCCTACGCGCATGCGATCAGGGACGGCTACCGGTTCTATTCGTATGGCGATGCGTGTTTGCTGTTTCGCGCGCGAGGCTAGCTCCGCAAGCACGGTTGCTTCACCGTCACCCTGAGGCGGCCGCTTCTTCAGCGGCCCTCGAAGGGCGACGGCCCGACTGGGGCCGATGCATCCTTCGAGACGCCCGCCGCGCGGGCTCCTCCAGCGACAATGGCTGCGCCATTGCGCGGGGATGACGGTTCTTGCATTCACGCCATCGCGCGTTCGGGCAGCAGCTCGGCGATCTGCACCGCGTTGAGGGCGGCGCCCTTGAGCAGCTGATCGGCCGCGACGAACATCGAGATCGAGTGACCGCTGGGGTCGCTGAGATCCTTGCGGATGCGGCCGACCAGCACGTCGTCCTGGCCGGAGGCGTCGATCGGCATCGGGAAGTAGTTCTTGGCGCGATCGTCGACGACCTTGACGCCCGGCGCCTGCGCCATCATCGCGCGCACCTGGTCCTCGGTGATCGGCTTCTCGCATTCGAAGGTGATCGACTCGCAATGCGCGCGCAGCACAGGCACCCGCACGCAGGTAACGCCGACCGCGATCTTCTCGTCCTCGAAGATCTTGTGGGTCTCCTTGATGACCTTGGTCTCCTCGTCGTTGTAGCCGGTCTCCGGATCGATCGCCGTGTTGTGGTTGAACAGGTTGAAGGCGTAGGGGTGCGGCATCACCTTCGGGGTGTAGACCTGTCCGTTGAGATTGGCGCGGGTGGACTCGACGAGCTCCTCCATCGCAGCTGCGCCGGCGCCGCTCGCGGCCTGGTAGGTCGAGATGATCACGCGCTTGATGCGGTTCTTCTGGTGGATCGGCCACAGCGGCACCAGCGCGGTGATGGCGGCGCAGTTCGGGTTGGCGATAATGCCCTTGTGGTCGCGGATGCGGTTGGCGTTGATCTCGGGGATCACCAGCGGCACGTTCGGATCCATCCGGAACGCCGAGGAATTGTCGACCACGACGGCGCCGGACTTCACCGCAAGCGGCGCGAACTTCCTGGAGATGCCGCTGCCGGCCGAGAACAGCGCGATGTCGACGCCCTCGAAGGCGCGCTCGGTCAGTTCCTCGATCACGATCGGCTTGCCGCGGAAGCTGATGGTCTTGCCGGCCGAGCGGGCGCTCGCCAGCGCCTTCAGCTTGCCGACGCGGAAGCCGCGCTTGTCCATGGTGGCGATGAATTCGGCGCCGACGGCACCGGTGACGCCGACAATCGCGACGACGGGATCGTTACTCACTTTGTCCTCCATTCGAGTTGTATTTCAGGCAACAAAAAAGCCCCGGACCTTCATCAGGCGGGGCTTCGGGTAGAGATGATGCGGTTCGACCGACTACGCGCGCACGCCTCCCGAGGCCCCGGAGGGCTTGGTGGTTTTGCTGGTGCGTTTGGTCGCGGTGATCATGGAGCGGACTTATGCGGGACAGATCGGCGTCCGTCAACGGCTTTTGGGCGAAAACTTGGCGAGAGAAAACTTGGCGAGTGCCGCGCCGGCCTCAGCGCCTGCGCGCGCCGGGCGGTTCGAGGATCACCTCTTTCAGGTCGCTGCCGGCGAGCACGACGATAACGAAATTGAGCTTGCCGCGTTCGCGCATCAGGCCACCGCTGATCGCCTTTCCGGAGGTCGTGCGCTCGGCCACCCGCACGGCGTCGGCGAGGCGATGCCGGAGCGCCCTCAGCACGGCGAGGTTGTCACGGTCTTCGGTGCCGAGCGACTTCAGCGGCGCGG
The DNA here is from genome assembly GCF_054062115.1 of Bradyrhizobium sp. USDA 4501. NCBI lineage: Bacteria > Pseudomonadati > Pseudomonadota > Alphaproteobacteria > Hyphomicrobiales > Nitrobacteraceae > Bradyrhizobium > Bradyrhizobium sp. USDA 4501. Next base: position 8,871,663 of record NZ_JBSSEX010000001.1, on the reverse strand, counting down.
CGGCCTCGCCACCCACCACTTCGCCGGTCGCCGCGTCAATGGCGTGCCGCCAGATGCGGTCCTGCTGCATGGTCTTGACCCGGTAGACCGCAGGCTCCGACGCGCCGTCGAAGCTGATGTCGGCGGTTATCGAACCGGAATGCAGCGCCTCCGCAATCGCCATCGCCTTGCGCAGCGAGATCTGGGCCGCCTGGAAGCTGTCGAGCTCGCGGCGAACCGTGTGCGCATCGAGCGCGGTGTCGTTATCCTGCGGGGTAAGCGCTGCAGCCGTTGAGCTCGTGATCGCGTGCGCCGGCGTCGCGAAGGGCAGGGCAATGAGCGCGGTTGCCAGCAGCCGCGTGCCGAATGCCCAATGCCGCAGTGCGTGTAATCGTCCCGTCGTCATGGTCGCATCCGTCGCGTCGAACCGCCGCCCGGGCAGAGAAAGTGCGGCCGACCTTTGTTAGTCAGAGGTCGGCCGCCGAACGTTCAGACGGAGCGATGGCGGCAGCTCCGTCCTGACGATCGAAGTGACAAGGCGACACGAAACCGTTGGGGGGCTGAACTTGGGTTTCGCGTCTCATTGCAACTAAACAATACGGTTTCGTTCTGTTTCCTTCAAGGCTCATCACGACAACGTGTGAGGCGATGCAACGATCCTAAAACTGTCAGCGGGCCGGGCGGCGCGCCTTCGTCGCTTCCTTGATCGCCTCTTTGGCCGCATCGCGAAGCCGGTCCTGCGGCCCGGCGGCGCCGGCGAGAAACAGCCGGATCGAGACTTCCATCCGGGTCTCGGCGGTCTTCATGTCGATCGGAATTCCGAATGTTGCCATCCGGTGGGTGTGGCCGACCACCATGTTGAGAAATGTCTCGGCGGCGATTGTGGTGTCCTCGAGATCGAGAACGCCTTTATCGACCAGATGGTCGAAGAAATCCGCCGTGGTGGACACCGCTTTCGACCAGCCCTCGTCGACGGCAAGCTTGGCGACCTCGGGGAAATTAATTGCCTGCGCGGTCAGGATCCGGCTGAAAGCGATGGAGTCGGCGCTGCAATTCAGCACCAATAGCTGGCGTCCGAGCTCGGTCAGCCGTTCCTCGACCGAACCGTCGCAGTTGCCGCCGGCCTGCGCTTCGGCCGCCGCGGCGGCGAGCGGGGCAAGCCAGCGGGCGATCTCGCGGCGGAGCACCGCGGCGAACAGGCCCCGCTTGTCGCCATACTGACCATAGACCGTGGGCTTGCTGACGCGGGCGGCCTCGGCCACCGCGTCGATCGACGTCGCATCGAAGCCGCGCTCGAGGAACAGGCGGGTGGCGACCTCGATCAGCCGCTGGTCGCGCTCGATCGCAGCGTCCCGCGTCGGCCGGCCGCCGCGTGACTTGATCACGCCGCGCTTGGCCGCCTTGGCCTTGGTTGCCGTCAATCCCATTTGCCCATTCATCTCGTTGTGCATCGGACGGGTCTGTCCGGTCTATAACCCGCGCCGTGCGGATTCGTCCATTCGGCGGTACCAGGAGCAGGCCGCTTAAGGGGGCGTCGCAGTCCAGGCCTGCCCAGCGGCGGCCTTGTCGTATCCGTACTGGTACAGCGCGCGCATATAGGCGGTGTCGAAGCCCTGCGATTCCGGAGCCGGATAGTCGCGCTCGATGTAGGACAGATGGAAACCCAGCCGGTTGCGCCGGGCGAAGTCATAGGTCGAGAGGATCACGGAGCGTGTCTGCGCTTGCGTGATCGCGGAAATGCTGCGGGAGGCGACCTCGATCGTCGAGTTCGAGACCAGCTCGAAGTTGCCCTCGAGCTTCTTGTTGACGAGGATGTAGATGTTCATGCGGCTGTTGGCGGGCCAGCCGCGCTCGCGGAACAGCAGCGCATCCGGCAATGTCAGCACCGGCGCGGTCACGCCGCCGTCGACATGCATCTCCTGGAACCGGCGGCCCTGGCCTTCGGCGTCGATCATGATCGGCGGAAACACCAGCGGGATGCTGGCGGAGGCGGCCATCACGTCGCGAAACAACTGCAGCGCCTCGGGCGTTCCGACAGCGGCGATTCGCCCCATGTCCCAGATCACCGTGCGCTGGGTGTCGAGATCGGTGGTGACGATCAGGAGCTTTCGGCCCTTGGCGTTTTCGCGCGCCACCTCGCTCAGGATGTCCTGACCGACGTAACGCGCCACCAGTTCGCGCAGCCGCTTGTTGCCGAACAGCCCGGAGCCGAACAGCACCCGCATCAGGCTCGGATCCTGCAGCAGGCTTTCCGCGATGCCCGAGGTGTAGACCTCCTTCAGCGTGTCGTCGTAGCGCGGGCCAAGGAAGGCAAAGGGCGCAATCAGTCCGCCGGTGCTGACGCCGGAGACAACCGAAAAGGCCGGGCGGTTGCCGGCCGCGGTCCAGCCGTTGAGGACGCCCACGCCATAAGCCCCGTCGGCGCCGCCGCCGGAGAGGGCGAGGTAGGTCTTGATCGGGGCGAGGTCGCTCTTCTCGAGCTTGAATTTTGACGCCGGCTCGTCGGCATAGCGGCGCAGCCCGTCGAGGTCGAGCACCCGCGAATTGGCGGCGTCGGCGGCCGTGTAGGGCATCCGCGGCAGCGAGCTGCAGGCCGAAAGCGCCAAGGCGAGGCCGCACAGCAGGATCGCTTGCCGGATCGCGCGGGCATCCGTCATCCGAAGACCGGCGCCGGCGCGCTGGACGCTAGGGGGTAAGACATCTCTGCCAGTCACGTTCGCGGATCGACGTCGCTGCGGGAAGCCGGTTGCCAGATTGTCATCATAAAACGATACTGTTTCGTTTTGTTTAACGGGGCTGATGATGCAAGGCAAGCGTCCGGCCGGTTGTCCGTGTTCACGAAGTCGCGCGAGGGCCGCTATCCGACGGGTTGATCGGGCACCGGCGACACGCAATAAGCAGCCGCATGACTCTTCCCAATCATTTCGAGCTGCTGGCGACCGACGGCGCCGCCCGCACCGGGCGCCTGACCACGCCGCACGGCCTCGTGCGGACGCCCGCCTTCATGCCGGTCGGCACCGCGGGCGCGATGAAGGGCATGCATTGGCGCGAGGTGCGCGATGCGGGCGCCGATATCGTGCTCGGCAACACCTATCACCTGATGCTGCGCCCGGGCGCCGAGCGCATTGCCGGGCTTGGCGGCCTGCAGCGCTTCACCGGCTGGGGCGGCCCGATGTTGACGGATTCCGGCGGCTTCCAGGTGATGTCGCTGTCGGAGCTGCGTAAGGTGACCGAGAAGGCCGTGACCTTCCGCTCGCATATCGACGGCACCAAGGTCGAGCTGTCGCCGGAGCGCTCGATTGAGGTGCAGCGGCTGCTCGGGTCCGATATCGCCATGCAGATGGACGAATGCGTCCGGCTGCCGGCGGAGCGCGCCGACATCGAGCGCGCGATGCAGTTGTCGCTGCGCTGGGCTGAACGCTCCAAGCGCGCGTTTGAGGCGGCGCCTGACGGCTACATGCTGTTCGGCATCGTGCAGGGCGGCGACGTGCCGGATCTGCGGCACGCCAGCGCGCGCGGGCTGACCGACATCGGCTTTCACGGTTATGCGATCGGAGGCCTCGCGGTCGGCGAGCCGCAGGCGGTGATGCTGGCAATGATCGAGGAGACCGCGCCGGCGCTCCCGGTCGATCGGCCGCGTTATCTGATGGGCGTCGGCACGCCGGAGGACATCCTCGAGGCGGTAGCGCGCGGCGTCGACATGTTCGACTGTGTGATGCCGACACGGAACGGACGCCACGGCATGGCGTTCACCCGCTTCGGGCAGATCAATTTGCGCAACGCCCGGCACGTCGACGATCCGCGCCCGCTCGATGAAGAGAGCCCGTGGCCGGCGGCGAGTGGCTATTCGCGTGCCTATCTGCATCACCTGGTTCGATCAGGCGAAACACTTGGGGCAATGCTGCTGTCCGAAATCAACGTCGCCTACTACCAGCAGCTGATGCAGGGCATCCGCGATGCGGTGGCGAACGGCACGTTCGAGGACTTCAGAACGAAAACGCGCGCCGGTTGGGCGCGCGGTGACATCGCTCCAAGATGAGCTGTGTGATCAGTTGCACACGATCGGTTTCACCGCGTGTTTGGTAACGAACCCGTAACCGCAGTTGTCGCAGGTCCAGAGATAGCTGATCAAATTGTCGAACAGGTACGCGGAGGCTTCCGCCGCCACCATGGAGTCCGCACACACCGGACAGGTCGGCAAATCGCAGCCGCGCGGATCGGGCCTGGACGCTGTGGTCGACAGAACTTCAGCGAGAGCTGGCATGTGACCTCCTTTGCGTTCTGAGCTGCACCTGACGAAAGTATATAAACCCATTTGTTTGACCTTGTCGCAACACAAATGCGTAGCTTTTACGTTATTTGCGCAGGTTCTATTTTGCGATGCAACGAATTCGCGTTGCGGCGGTTTCTCACTTGCGTGCCATGGTGCGCTGCTTCTAATGAGACAAGACCGCATATTCCCAGCACATCCGCTACAGGAGCCGCTTGATGGACGCGCCGTCGACAACGAGTGCAGTGCAACCCGGACGCGGCCGCGTCTTTGACTCCATCGTCGATGCGATCGGCTCTACGCCGATCGTGCGGCTGCGCAGATTGCCGCAGGCGGCTGGCGTCAACGCGACGATCCTCGCCAAGCTGGAATACTTCAATCCGGCAGCCAGCGTGAAAGACCGCATCGGCGCGGCGATGATCGTGGCAATGGAGAAGGCCGGCATCATCAACGCCGACACCGTGCTGATCGAGCCGACCTCGGGCAACACCGGGATTGCGCTTGCCTATGTCGCGGCCTCGCGCGGCTATCGGCTCAAGCTCGTCATGCCGGAATCGATGTCGATCGAACGGCGGCGGATGCTGGCCTTTCTCGGCGCGGAGATTGTGCTGACCCCGGCCGCGCAGGGCATGAAAGGCTCGATCGCGACCGCGGAGGAATTGGTGCGCACGACGCCCAACGCTGTCATGCCGCAGCAGTTCAAGAACCTCGCCAATCCCGAGATCCATCGCCGCACCACCGCCGAGGAGATCTGGAACGACACCGGCGGCAACATCGATTACTTCGTTGCCGGCGTTGGCACCGGCGGCACCATCACGGGCGTTGGCCAGGTGCTGAAGCCGCGCAAGCCATCATTGCGTGTCGTCGCGGTGGAGCCGGAAGAGAGCCCGGTGCTGTCGGGTGGCCAGCATACGCCGCACAAGATCCAGGGCATCGGCGCGGGCTTCATCCCTGACATCCTCGACCGCTCCGTGATCGACGAGATCGTCAAGGTCAATAGCGCGACCGCGATCGAGACCGCGCGCGAGCTGGCGCGCAACGAAGGCATCCCCGGCGGTATCTCGTCGGGTGCCGCGATCGCTGCCGCCTTGCAGATCGGCAAGCGGCCGGAAGCGGCCGGCAAAACCATTCTGGCGATTGTGCCGTCATTCTCGGAGCGCTATCTCTCTACGGTACTGTTTGAAGGAATCTGACACACAGGAATCCAGCATATGGCTGACCAGCCGAGGCGACCGCGAACCCTGAACGATGCGCGCAGCGAAGCCGAGGCGGCGTTCAAGCGCGCCACCACCAAGGTCGCGGACGCGGTGCCAAAGACCGTCGCTGTCCCCGGCGTCCGCGAGCAGGTCACGCTGCGGATCGATCAGGACGTGCTGGAGTATTTCCAGGAGGGCGGCCCCGGCTGGCAGGACCGCATCAACGCGGCGCTGCGCAAGGCTGCCGGAAAGTAACACCTTTCGAAACCGGGAGGCCCGGGACGATCCCCGGGCTTTGGCTGGCGGGCGCGGCCGCGCTGGCTGCGGCGCGAGCGTCACCTCGCGCGCGCCGGCTTCCTTGCGGTCGGTTTCAGGTTCATGAGGTTGCCGGCCAGGATCATGGCCGCGCCGAGCACCGTGTAAACATCGAGCCTTTCGGCATAGATCAGCCAACCGGCGATCGCCGTCAGCGGCACGCGGACGAAATCCATCGGGATCACGACAGTCGCGTCGGCGTGGAGCAGGGCGCGTGCCATGCAATAGTGCGAGAACGTGCCGCAGAACGCGATCACGGCGAGCCAGCCCCAGGTCGAGAGCGGCGGCCAGGTCCAGACATAGAGCGCAGGCCCGATGCTCGCGAGCGATTGCACCACCAGCATCCAGAACATGATCGTCAGCGTCTGCTCGGTCCGCGTCAGCGACTTGACCACGGCGACCGAGATGCCGAAGCCGACCGCCGCGGCGAGCGCGATCAGCTGGCCCGGATTGATCGCGCCGGCCGCCGGCCGCACGATCACGAACACGCCGACCAGCCCAAGCACCATCGCGACGATCTTCCACAGCGTCATCCGCTCGCCGAGAAAGCTCGCAGCAAGGATCGCGGTCCAGATCGGCATCGTGAACTCGATCGCGACCACCTGGCCGATCGGGATCAATGTCAGCGCAAAGAACCAGCCGAGCTGCGCGCAGAAATGAATCAGGTTGCGCACGATATGGACGTGCACCCGTGCCGTCTTCACGATCGCAAACCCGCCATTCATGTGGATCAGCGGATAGAGCATCGCGAAGCCGAGCACGCCGCGCACGGCCATCAGCTGGAAGACGTTGACCTCGCGCGTCGCCTCGCGGCCGGCCACCGCCACGATCAGCATCAGCGCGAGCCAGCCGGACATCCACAATGCTGCGCGGGTCTTTGAGGGCGTGCGATCCATGACGGGGAACGGCGGAGGAGGGGTGCCCGGTATCGGCGAGCTGCCATGAATTTGCAACGCGCAATTCCGTCTGCGCGGTGATGCGTCACCCACGCGATCTCTGCTAAGCAGCATCGACTACGCTGTCATCCCGGGGCGCACGTGAAACGGGCGAACCCGGGATCTCGAGATTCCGGGTCTGGCTCTGCGAGCCATCCCGGAATGACGAACGCCAAAAAGGAGGATCTGCTCATGCGCGTCTTGCAACCGGCCGAATGGTCGAAACCCCGCGGCTTCTCGCACGGTGTCGCGTTCGACGCGCCCGGCAAGTGGATCGTGCTGGCGGGGCAGACCGGCGGCGACGAGAAGGGCGACTACGCCCCCGAGATGGCCGCCCAGGTCGGCACCGCGTTGAAGCGCATCATCAAGCTGTTGAATGAGGCCGGTGCTGGCCCCGAGCACATCGTCCGCCTGACCTGGTACCTGACCAGCCGCAGCGAATATGAGGCCGCGGGCGCCGGTATCGGCGCGGCGTGGAAGGAGACGCTCGGGCGCAATTTCCCGCCGTCCACCTTGCTCTATATCGACGGGCTGGTCGATCAGCGCGCCAAGGTCGAGATCGAGGTCACCGCATTCGTGCCTGCGGCATAGCACCGCTGGGGCGTAAACAAAAAGCCCTCGGGGATGACTCGAGGGCTTTTCAGGTTGGAGTTCGGATCGATTACTTCGACAGCGTGATGCTGGCGCCGCGGAACTGGCTGTCAGCCCTGATGGTAACGGCCTGCTTGTTGCCGGTGGTGCGCATCGAGATATCGGCGTTGAAGCCGGGAGCGCTGGCAACGACCTGGAAGTTGCCGCCGCCGCCGCGACCCTGCAACGAGCCGCTGACATTGCGGCTGGACTCGCTCCAATTGCCGCTGACCACGCTGCCTTCGGCCTGCACATCGGCCGCTAGGTTGAACTTGTAAGCGTCGCTGGCGCAGGTGAGGCTCATGGTCATCCGGGGCCCGCCGACGTGATACGTCGCCCGGCAGCGGATGCGCTCGCTGGAGCCGTCGTCCAGCGTGACCGAGCCGGCGCCCGACCAGGTGCCCGCCATGCCGGCGAACGGGCCGGACTGGGCATGGCCCGTGGTACTTGCGAGTGCGGTCACGAAAAACGCGGCGGCTGCAAATGCTGGCCGCCGCGCGATGGCAAAGAAACTTGATAGGCTGGTGATCTTACTGACGGGATGCTTCCCATCGGCCGCTGCATGGTACGCCAGCTGATGCCCCATTCCACTTCCCCGATCCGGAGTTGCCACTGAGTTGTCCGTTCGCATATGCACCATTGATCGAGACTCGCACAAGTCCCCCGCTGCCGACGGTGCCGGAGATCGCCGCGCCCTGTGCCGAGATCTTTCCTTCAGCGACGGTCACGGTCGAGCTCTGCGACGGTTCGCAGCTGCCGGTCTTGGTGACGACGGTGACGTTCCAAAGCCCGTCATAAGGCTGCTGAGCGGACACGGGAGCAGCGGTGAGGGCAGCAGCCGAAGCGACCGAAGTGACCAAAATCAGGTCGCGAATGCGGATCGAACGCATGAATCAAATCCCTGTAATTTCGTGTGATGACGCGGCTTATCCTGTCACAATGTGTTCAAAATTTGCTGCGTCGCGGGAGTCCCCAAATGTTCCTATGAACTCAAACACATCATGGTGAATTCGGTTCCGGATCAGGAACGGAAAATCTGGGCATGGCTTTTCCGAACGAGGTATTCATATACCCTAGCTCGGGTTAGTGTTTGCCGGGGCTCAAATTCGGCGCCTTGGTCGCAAACTGCTCATCCTGGACCTTGGCCGGCAGCGAGCCGTTGACCTTGCCATAGTCGATGACCTGGGCGAGCAGACGCAAACCGAGCGGCGCCAGCGCGCGCTCCCACAGCTCGCGGGCGGTCTCGCCTTTCTTGACGAACACCCAGTCCTGCGCGGCGATCGCGCCGGCGTCCATGCGGTCGGCGAGGTGATAGATGCTGCCGCCGGCGATCGGATCGCCTTCCTTGATGGTCCACTCCACCGCGGCGATGCCACGGTGGCGCGGCAGCAGCGACGGGTGGTATCCGATGCCGCCGAGCCGGGACGCGGCAAGCGCCTCCCTGCTGACCCGGGCATGGCTGTGGGCGGTCACGATCAGGTCGGTGTCCGGCGCGATCTCGGCGGCCGTCACCAGCTTGGGATCAGCCTGGACAACGACTTCGATGCCGGCCGCCCTGGCCGCTGCCGCCAGCCGGTCCTCGCCGTCATGGACGACCACCCTGACCAGCGTGACGTGGTGTTCGCGCAGCATGTTCAGGGTCGTCACGCCGAAATGGCGGGAACCGACAAGGGTAATGCGCATGGGGATCTATTCCGTGGGGTTTACTCGGGGATTGCTCGGGCCGCCGCTATGCCGATAGCACACCGCGGCGGCCTGTTTCGCTGTCTTGCCCCTTATCAACAGGACGGCCGGGTGGCAAATGTCAGGCCGCCGGCTGCTTGCTGGCCAAAACCTTGTCGATGCGCCGGCCGTCGAGGTCGACGATCTCGAATTCCCAGCCCTGCGCGGCGGTTTTCGCGCCGACATCGGGGATCGCGCCGAATTCATGCAGCAGGAAGCCGGCCGCGGTCTGGTAGGGCCGCGGCGATGGCAGCGTGATGCCGAGCAGCTCGCTGAATTCCAGCGCCGGCATCCAACCGGAGATCAGATAGGAGCCGTCGGCGCGCCGGACATAGGCAGGCTCGGCCGGTCCTTCCTCGGTGTGGAAGGCACCGACGATGGCCTCGAGGATGTCGGCGCTGGTGACGACACCCTGGAAGGTGCCGTACTCGTCGTGGACGAGGCCGATATGCACTCTGGAGTCGCGCAGGATCGCGACCACGTCGCGGGCGTCGACGGTCTCCGGAATGATCGGCGCATCGCGCGTCAGCGCGCGGATGTCGGGCGTCTGGCCCGCGAGGTAGACATCGAGCACATCCTTGGCCTGCACGATGCCGAGCGCATGGTCGCGGTTGCCGTCGAACACCACGCAGCGCGAGTGACTGCTCTTTTGCAGCGTCGCCAGGATCTCGGCCGCGGGAGCGGCGAGGTCGATCAGGCTGACCTCGTGGCGCGGCGTCATCACGGCGCCGACCGGCAGATCGCCGAGCCGCATCACGCCGGCGATCATCTCCTTTTCGCCGGGCTCGAGCACACCGGCGTTCTCGGCCTCCACCACCAGCGTCTTGATCTCGTCCTCGCTGACGCGGTCCTGTGCATCCTCGCGATGGCCGAGCACCCACAGCAGCAACTTGCCGGAACGGTCGAGCAGCCACACCAGCGGCAGCGACAGCCGCGCCATCATGGTCATGGCCGGAGCGACCTTGACCGCGATCGACTCGGGATCGCGCAATGCGATCTGCTTCGGCACCAGCTCGCCGACGATCAGCGAGGCATAGGTGATCACGCCGACGACGAGGCCGACGCCGACCGCGTCGGCGACACTTGGGGACACGCCGAGCTCAAGCAGCCATTGCGTCAAACGTTGGCCGAGCGTTGCGCCCGAGAAGGCGCCCGACAGCACGCCGATCAGCGTGATGCCGATCTGCACCGTAGAGAGGAACTTGCCGGGATCGGAGGCCAGTGCAAGGGCGCGGCGCGAACCGCTGACGCCTCGTTCGACCAGCGCCGCAAGACGCCCCGGACGCGAGGAAACGATCGCGAGCTCCGACATCGACAACAGACCGTTGACGACGATCAAGACCGCCACGATCGCAAGTTCCAGATATAACACGGGAGTCCCTAAACATTGGCGGCGTCGGCCGCTACACGACGCCCAATATAGGCATACCGGAGCGGTTTTGCTGTGCCTTGTCGGGCGTCCCTGCACAAGCAGAGGGTGCGTATGGCCAGCATGCTGCAGGAGATCGCGGCATTTTGGCGCGCTGGCATCATACCCTAGGTGGTGTGGACATTTATCGCATCCATAAGACGATGGCTGCGAGAGTAACGACGGCCAGGTAATTTCGGGCGGTCTTTTCGAAGCGGGTTGCGACGCGGCGGAACTGCTTGAGTTTTGAGAAGCAGCATTCGACGAGATGACGCTGGGCATAGAGGTGCTTGTCCAGCGGATATTTGAGCGCACGTGACGGGTTGTTGGGGATGACGGCGAGCGCGCCTTTGGCAGCGATCGCCTGGCGCAAGTGATCGGCGTCATAAGCCGTATCCGCCATGACGACCTGGGCAGGTAATCCCTCGATCAATTCGGCGGCTTGCGGTACGTCGCTCTTCTGACCTGCGGTGAGCTTGAACCGTACGGGACATCCCAGGCCGCGAACGGCCATATGTATCTTGGTGCTCAGGCCACCGCGCGAGCGACCGATCGCCTGATCTTCAGACCCCCTTTTTTCGCCCCAGCGGCGTGCTGGTGCGCCCGGACGATGGTGGAGTCGACGATCAGATACTCGAAGTCCGGATCACCGGACATCGCTTCGAATATGCGCCACCAGACCCCCTTGATGCTCCATCGACTGAAGCGCCGAAACACGCTGTTCCAGTCTCCAAACACCTCCGGAAGATCACGCCAGGGAGAGCCAGTGCGCACGATCCAAAGTACGCCCTCCACAAACATCCGGTTGTCCCGTCCGGTCGAACCCTTCTGGTCAGGCCGGCCGATGATCAGCGGCGCCATCCGCTCCCATGTCGCGTCGCTCAATACCAAGCGGTCCATCACACCCAAGGCGGCCTCCCCAAAAGCAGCCTTGAATCTGATTTGCGCCTAAAAGGGAATCCTTAGAGTCCACACCACCTAGGCGAGGATCCGCAGCGCCGGCTTGGCGAACCTCCTGCCCGATGAGGCGGGCTGCATCAGCATTCGTTTGGAGGCGGCTTGCAGTTGCACGCGCAAGTCGGCGTTGCATTGCTTCATCTGGTTGCGCAATTCGCGGCGGGAGAAGGCGGTGAGCGAGGGGTCCGCGAGTTGCTGCCAGGCCTTGCGCAGCCATTCCTGCAGTTCGCGAATGTTCTGATCCAGAACCTTCTGATCAAACACGTCGGGCTGGGTCATGCCGCCAAATCCCACGAAGCGATCAGTTGCAAAGTAACGCTGATTCGCGTCGCTTCACCTAGCGCAATGTTGCGCAGGCGCGTTTGCCGCAGGGGAGATCGAAGGCTGCAGGCGTGTTCGTGCCCGCGTCAGCGAGCGTCGCTGGGCCCGGTGCGCAGCAAATCCAGCGCGACCGGCAGCGCGAGGAACAGCGCTGCGAGCATCGAGAGATGACGCGTCCGCGCGGCGGTCAGTCCGAGATCGTATTGGGCGAGATAGGCCAGCATGATCGCGATGTAGGCGGCGACGCAGATTGCGACGGCGATGCTTCCGAAATCGGTCTTGCTGTCGGTCTTATCGTCCACGGCGGCACCACGTCGTTACCGGAGCGGTGTAGCGTGGCTCGGCTTCACCAACTATGAGCTGGATCACGAGCGGAGGGGCCACTCCGGCCAAATGGCTTCGTGCGTCACGACGGGCCAACTGGCGGAGGCAAACGTCGCAATCAGCATTCCGCAGCAACGTGGCCGCGGCGACTGAAACTCCAGCCCGGCCTTGGCGACCACCTGCCGCCAGCAAGCGGCCTAGCGGGAAGGGCTGCGTTTCGGCTGGCCTTCGCGCGGAAGCTCGACCGGGATGTGGGGCGCGGTGCTCACCACGCGGGGGCTTCCGTCAGAATGGGTCTGGCCGTTGAGCAATGTCTCGAGCACCAAAAAGAATTTTTCAGAAAGCATGGGCGTAGCCCTCGTCGTCTAATGTCCTTGTGTCGCGGCGCGCCGCGGAAAATTCGATCAACAAAATGCGAGTCGCACCGGCACGGCGATGCTGCGGCGCAATGTCTCTCGCACGCAATCCGGGAGATTACGGCGCCCACGCCGTCAACCGAGGCTTGCGCGAAATAGTTGCCAGCTTCCTAACGATTGCCGGCGCGGCACGTGATGGCGCTCACCGTTCCTTCAAGGATGCACGTTATTGATAGGGGTATGGATCGTGACCAGGACATCGACGAGGGATTTGGATCGGCGCTGCGCCGCAGCTACGGGCGGCTGGCCTGGTGGATCGTCCGATTTAACCGCGTGCTCGAACCGTCGCGCGCGGCCGAACCACCGCGCACCCTATCGCCGCCGCGGCCCGCTGTTCCGCCACGGCGGCCTGTCCCGCCGCGCCCCGAATAGACCTCACCGGAATACCAGCCTCCGCTGTATCGGCCGTGCGGCCGGACTGCTATTCATGCGCCATCCGCGGACCCCTCCGGTCCGCCGTTTTTGACGATGCGGCCGCGCGGCCGCGCAAGCGACGAGGGACGAACGCGATGATTGAGACGGTTGGCATTATCGGCGCCGGGACCATGGGCAACGGCATCGCGCAGGTCTGCGCGGCGGCAGGCCTCGGCGTGACCATGGTTGATATCTCCGACGCGGCGGTGCAGCGCGGCCTGAAGACGGTCGGGAGCAGTCTCGATCGGCTGGTCGCCAAGGAGAAGATGACCGCGGCCGATCGCGACGCGACGCTCGGGCGCATCAATGCGACCACGGACAAGGCCAAGCTCGCCGCCTGCGATCTGGTGATCGAAGCCGCGACTGAGAACGAGGAGCTGAAGGTCAAGATCCTGAAGGATCTCTGTGCGGGGCTGAAGCCGAGCGCGCTGGTCGCAACCAACACCTCGTCGATCTCGATCACCCGCCTTGCGGCCTCGACCGATCGTCCCGACCGCTTCATCGGGATGCATTTCTTCAATCCGGTGCCGGTGATGGCGCTGCTCGAATTGATCCGGGGCCTGCAGACCTCAGACGACACCGTCGCCAAGGCCGAAGGCTTCGCCAAGCGGGTCGGCAAGGTGGCGATCACGGCGAAGAACAGCCCCGGCTTTGCGGTGAACCGCATCCTGTGCCCGATGATCAACGAGGCGATCTTCGCGCTGCAGGAAGGCATTGCCACCGCCGAGGAGATCGATGCCGGCATGAAGCTCGGCTGCAATCATCCGATCGGCCCGCTCGCGCTCGCCGATCTGATCGGGCTCGACACGATGCTGTCGGTGATGGAGGTGTTCTACACCGGCTTCAACGACCCCAAGTACCGGCCGGCGCCGCTGCTGAAGGAGATGGTCGATGCCGGCCATCTCGGCCGCAAGACCGGGCAGGGGTTCTACAGCTACAGCAAGTGAGGCCGGCGCGCGCCTGACCCCGTAATCATCCGGGATGGATCGCGCGGACAAGGTCGCGTAACGACAAGACCTGATCCGCCACGAGGCGGGGGACATCAGAAACGAGGCCCGGTCTCCTAGGCACACCGGGCCTCGTTTTTTTGTGGGATACCGGGCTCAGTTGGCCGATGCGACCGGCGTGACGCCGGTTTCATCGGGATCGGCGCCGAACAGGCCGACGAGGAACTTGTAGTAGTCCGGCATCTTCTCCTTCAGCGTGGCGCGCGTATAGGGTTCGTGCTCGGAATCCTTGCCGGCCAGGAAGATGCTCGCCGTCACCGCGAAGAACTCCTGCTGGTTCTTCAGCGCATAGGCCTCCTTGGCGAACAGCTCCTTCGATTTGGCCTGGCTGAGGAAGCCCTTGATGCCCTTGTTCTCAAAGCCGTTCGGCATCAGCCGCGCGTGATAGGCGTGAAGGAATTCGTGCAGCAGCACCGGCTCCTTCGCGTAACGCATCATGTTCGGACGCATCCTGATGATGCCGATGCCGGAATCGAGCGCAAGCGCGAGCGGATCCGAATTGGTCCATTGCTGCTTGTCGTGATCCCAGATGGTGACGTCGCGGGTCGTGCCGCGGTCCCATTCCGGCGGCGTCAAGCCATAGCAGGCCGCTGCCGCGCCTTCGTCGAGACACGCCATCTCGCTCGCAACGATCGGCACGCGATGGAAGAACTGCAACACCTTCGGGCTGAAGCCCGCGGTTTCCACGACGTCGAGCTGGCGGCGGACCATGTCGGCGATGCTGGTGACGTCCTTGCGGTCGGCGTTCTCGGAGAGATCGAAGACGTAGCCGCGATATTTCTCGACGCTGCTTGGTGCCGCCTCGGACGCCCCCGACATTCGTGGTCCGGCAACGGCCGCTCCGGCCGCAAGTGACAGGATCATTGAAGCAATGAGCGTGCTGCGCATGATTATCCCCCGTGCGACGAGCCCTCTCCGGGTGTCGTCGTCCATTGAGCCGCGCGGGAGACTAGGGCAGCCGCCTTGCGGCGCGCTTAAGTCGTACATTTCAACCGGGCATCTGCGATTAGGCGCCGGTTAACTACATGCGCTGGGATGGCCCGGCGGGCAGCGGGTCTGGAGGCCGCGGGGGCCGATGACCCGTCAGCCGGTCCTCACCGTGCCGCGACCGGGCTTTGAGCCATCGTCACAGCTTCTTGAGGCGGTGCCCGGAAACCTCGCAGATCCTGCCGCCGTACCTAGATCAGCGGCTGGGAGCCGATTGAGCAAGGAAACACGATCATGCGCAGGACGAATTGGGCAATTCTGGCGTTCGCGGCGCTCGGAACGAGCTGGATTGTCGGTTCCGCGTCGCCTGCTGCGGCCGATCCCTATGAGTATCCCTGGTGCATCCAGGGCCGGCAGGAGGGATATCCCGGCTATTGCGGCTACCAGACCTATCAGCAGTGCCAGGCATCCGCATCGGGCCGCGACGCCTATTGCGGCATCAATCCGCGCGTTGCCTTCAGCCAGCAGCGGTTGGCGCCGCGGGCGTTCCGCTGAGCGGTGCAAGGAGGTCGGGCCAAGCGACCGTCGGGCACGATGGTTGCATAGCTGACGGTCGGATCATTTTTTCTGCCTTGGAGCGAATATGGGCGAGATCATCAGGTTCATCTCGAAGTCCGAACGCGAGCGTGCGCGTCTGATCCGCGAGGCGCGTGCGAACTATGAGCGCATTTTTCCATCGGCCGATCCGGCTGATGCGCAGGGCGCCGCAGACGAGGGCAGCGGCAGCGAGGCGTCGTCGAAGCCGTAGCGCGCCGGTATTGCGCGCAAGGGGAGGCGGAGCGGCGATGTGGCAGCGTTTGTGGCAGTCTTGGACGATCGACAAGCCGGCCGCGCTTGGCGATTGGCTGTGGCAGATCCTGGTCGTTGAGCTCGCCGCCTTGCTCGATCGGCTGACGTTGCGGAAGCTGATCGCGCTGATCCCGGTTGCGATCGTGATCGGCGCCTATTGGCACCGGATTCCGCTTCCTCCCGAGCTGATGCTGGTCGGCGATGTGCTGGCCTATATCGACATCTTCTCGATGATCTTCCTGATCGGCTTCTTTACCCGGGTTGCGACGGTTGTGGCGGTCGTCAGACAGGCTATCGGTCGCGTCCGCGGCGTGATGCAGCATGTGCCGATGGCGCTGCACAGGTTTGGCGTTCGTCACCGTCGCGCCAAGGACAGCACGCGCCGCAGGCGGCTCACGCATGCGAAGACAGATGACGATGGCGCCGCCGGCATGGCAGGCCTGGCTTGGGCCTAGTCCGACGCGATGTGGCGGCGACGAACGCGATCGCGGCGCCTATCGCGGCTGCCCGGCCTGCTGATCGCCGTCATCCGCCTTCGGCCGGGCCGGGCCGTGCGCGGACGCGCTGTCCTGGCTCCGCCGGTGCGAACTGGAGAGGTCGGTCGCGCCGTGCTGGGATCGATGAAACGCGATACCCATCTGGAAACTCCAGACGCCGAACAGCAGCGCGCCTGCCACACAGGCCGCCACGAAAGCCCAATCGCGTTTCCTCATCGGTCCAACAAAGCCAATTCGATACCGCACCAACCGCGTGTGTTCCGAGGCTCGCCAAGCGAGCCCGCCGCATTGTGAGACGATTGCACGCGCTTGTCGATCCGCGCGGCTCACCCTCGCATCGGTCACGGAGCGGTGATCATCAAATCATGCGTCCAGAAACACTCCGACCAGATTGCGCGTCCCCCGCAACAAACTTGCCAAACTTTCACTAGGGCGCTGGCGCACTGAGTTCGAAAATGTAAGGACCCGATCGGACGATTCGCGAATGACCGAACTTGAGGAGCTCAGATATTTCGAGCATCAGTGCCTGGAGATGGCGGAGCAATCCACGCTGCCGGATGCCCGCCGCGCGCTCCAGATCCTGGCGCGCAACTACGCCGCCGCGGCCGAAATCGTCGAACGGCGCGCGCAATCCGCCAACACCGCGCTCGCGCAGCTGTTTCGATGCTTGAGGCTGTGACCGGTTGAGGGCGTGACGAGGGCACCGGTCACGACGACCGATCCCGATGGCGCGGATGCGGTCTGCGCCTAAAGCCGCCGGCTTCAGGACCTTTCGGTCCACCGTCGTCGGCATCGAGATGCTTGAACACATCGGGCGACGCTGCCATCAGATTGCGCGATCTCGGCGGCGTGGCGCCGTCGGCAGTCGGAAGGCGAGGTGCTGCGATGTTCTCGCTGACTTTTCTGGGAACGTCGGCAAGCGTGCCGTCTCCCGAGCGCAATCACCCGGGCATTCTCGTCGAGGCAGCCGGCAGTCGTATTCTGGTCGATTGCGGCGAGGGAACGCAGCGCCAGCTGCTGCGGAGCGGCGCCGTCTTTCGACGGCTTGATCACCTGCTGCTGACCCACGGGCATTTCGATCATGTGCTCGGCATCCCCGGGCTGTTTTCGACCCTCCGGTTGCGGCAAAGTTCGGATGCGATGACGATTCATGCCGGGCCAGGCACGCTCGATGTCGTCGTCCGGATGCTGGCAGGCCTGTGGGGCGAGGGCAGAGCGCCGATCCCGCTTGATCTGGTGCCGTTGAGCGAGGGGCGAGTCCTCGACGCCGGCGAATTCACCGTCGATTGCTTTCCCGTCCGCCACCGGGATACGGACAGCTTCGCCTTCACCTTTCAGAGCGCGATACGCCGGCATCTCCTCCCGGACCGGCTTCTGGCGCTGCGCGTGCCTGATGGGCCGGTTCGCCGGGAGCTGGCGGAGGGGCGGCAGGCGAAGCTGGACGATGGTCGCACCATCGATCCGGAGCAGGTGCTTGGCCCGGCCCAGGGGCGAAAGAAGCTCGTCATTGTCGGTGATGCTGAAACAACCGAGGGGCTGGCTGAACACGTCAGGGACGCCGACGTGCTGGTGATCGAAGCGACGTTTCTCGAGCGCGACGCGGCCATCGCGCGCGACTACGGGCATTTGACGGCCAGCGAAGCCGCCGCGCTCGCAGCGCGGAGCGGGGTCAAGCAACTCGTCCTCACGCACATCTCCGGCCGCTATCCGGACGAGGACATTCTGGCGGAGGCGACGAGGACTTTCCCGAACAGCAGGATAGCCATCGACTTCGACCGCATCGCTATCTGAGTGCGCGCCGCACGAACAACGTTTCATTAACCCGACTCACGCAACGTCGTCCCAGGCCGTCTGGATGGGCCGCTAGCAGAAGGCCGCCACGAGTGACTACGTGGCGGCTTTTTGCGTCCCACAGTGCCAAGGGAGACGACCGATGGACTACGGCGCCTTCACCGACGCCAGCCTGAAGATGATGTACGAAGCCGTCCGCGGTGCGCTCAGAGCCGACGACGAATTCGAGGCAGCCGGCGAAGAGCCAAAATTCCGCGTCCGCGCGACGCCCGAGTGGAAACGGCATGCCGGCAGCCTCGAGGCCGAGATGCTGAAGCGAGGGATGCAGCTCGATATCATCGACTGGACAGGCGGTCAGGGCGAACTGCCGTTATCTTGACGGCCGAACTCCAGCAGCGTTCCGAATGTTCGCTCCGAATTTGTGCGCTGAACGGCGCGCTTGCGCCGTCATGCGTCGCGCTCCCCCTCGGCGCGGGGGTAAACTTTGTGAGGGGGGCGGTTTTCGTTGTGCCTTGAGCTGTTCCCCGATCGTTCCCTCCCAACGGCGACGCTGGCCCGCTCAGAACGTCCCGTGGCCAAAGCTGAATTCCGCAAGGGCCTAATTGCTCCACCGATGCGCCGCCATTTCGCCGCGCCTCGTTCGCTTTGCCCAACTCTGTTCATATACCTTACGAGGTAACACAGATGTCATCTGTTCGCGGTTTGTGTCGCCACCGATCGGGGTATTCGATCCAGCTCTGCCTACGGCTCGGGCTCAAGGGCGTCCGTCAAGGCCTGCTTTATGTGTTCGGCCTGTTCCTTCGTCAGCTTCTCGGCGAAGTGGCCGTCTTTCTTCAACTGCGCTGGTCCCTTGAGCTCTCGATCATAAACCATCCAGTCGGTGCTTCCTCTCCGAACGACAAACCTTGACTGTAGGGGCGCTGCGTATCTCAACGATACCTCCCAATGAATCCAGCTGCTCGTCTCCAAAAGACACATCCGGCGACAGCTTGTTCCTGAACCGGGACACTGAAATTTCCTGCGCCACCTAAAGAGCAAGGCTCATGCCGGAATACACGCGCCTCCGACCGGTCCGGAGAACCGCAGGCAGGCTCGACGCAAGCGACGCCGAACGTGATGACTGCGACAGGGAGAGCAACGAGCCGTTGGCGTCCGAATGCGTCTGGTCCGAGCATTGGGATTGCAGTTCTGACCGTCCCGAAAAATTACGCCGCCGGGCCCGAAATGAGTTGTCCCGGCGGCGCCCTGTTCTTCCAGCCTCTGGGCCCTGAAATCCCCAGCGCCGAAAACCTACTAAAGATCACGCCGAACAAGTGTGGCTTGGTTCACACAAAATTAAGAACAAGAGCCGGCGCCAGGGCCCGGGCCGGCTTCCAAACACCACGAGAGCGATGTCACTGCCACACGGAAATTTCGCGAATGTTTGGGAGGGGACTACTTGGCTCAAATGGTTTCAGCGGCCCGAGACATCGGTGACATCTCGTACCGGACACATGGGTACACTTTCCGCTGTTGTTCTGCGGGAGGTGTGGATGCCGTGGAAAGCGAGTTCGGTGATGGAAGAGCGCCGTCGCTTTGTCGCCTGTCTTCTGGACGAGGAGGCCATGGCGGACGTCTGCCGGGAGTGATGCTGTGTTCCGCGTGTCCTACGATATTCCAGCAGGTGGCCCGTAGGCATCGTGATCAGCGATTACGCTGCAACTTCCGTCCTCTCGAAAAAACAGGCCATTGCCTGCGACTTCCTTCCACCAACCCCGGCCAATCCGCGATCGACGCATACTCACCACGCCAAAGCGCCACGCGCTCATATCACCTTGGAATGGCTGCTCGGAGAACAAATCTTGATATCCCGGCACAGGCCAGGTGTGATCCAGCACATCCCACTCCGTGAGATTGCCTTCAAGCCAAGCATCGAAATGATCCCTGATTTTCGTTCCTGGAGGATTCGGAAACAGAGCATTGATGTAGGCTGTTCCGTCCGCATCCAACCTCGTGGGAAGAGCCTCGACGACCCTCCGCAGAAGCTCAGTGCCTTCTATTCCACCGCTCCAAAAATTATCGCTCGCCTTGGCGGCCGTGTCCGGTGCGTAAGGAGGATTACATACCAGCAGATCACATGTCCCGTCGATCGAATCGAAGAGATCGCTTGCAACAAAATCGATGTTGCTCTTTTCGTTTAGCGCTGCATTGAAGTTGGAGAATGCGATGGCGCGTGGACTGACGTCTGCGCCCACTACTGTCGCAGAATGGTCGCTTGCCAGAATAGCGTGCACTCCGGAGCCTGTTCCGAGATCAATGGCGCGCCTGCGGGGAATCCTCTTCACAAAGCCGCCGAGCATAAAGCTCTCTCCCCACAACCACAATGACTTGGTTGATTGCGGTATTCTTCTCTGCCTGATCGGTGACCAGGTATTTCCCATAGCATGGAAACAAACAGAAGTTCGACTGCAACACGTCGCCGTTTTTTCAGCCAATCTCATTTCGAGCGCCGCATCGACAAAGAACGACGAAATCTGCTTCGCGATAACGTCTGCGCTCACCTGCTGGCCATCGATGAAGAGCGTAATGAGATTGTCGATCGGATCGCTCTTCCGAGGAGTCCAGGACATTCGCATTCTTTGCCAGAAATTGACGCCGAGGCGAGGAAGGACCTCAAGACGTTCGGCACAGCTTGCGAGGTCGTAACCGCAACTTCGGAGCTCCTTGACGAAACGGCTCATGCGTTCACGCCGTGCCGGGATTATCGGCAACGGAACTTCCCTGGAAATTGTCGGCAGGAGCGCTCTTGTCCCGTCCTCGCGCTCGAACGGCAGGGAGTCGGCCGGACCGCTCTTCAGCGTCTCCGCCTGCCGAAACCAGGCGAGCAGTTCTTGCTTTCCGTCGGCCAGTGTCGCGCGCAACTCTGCGTCAAGCGCGCCAGCGGGGGCGCTGCACTTCAGGCGGTCCCCTTCGACCCATACTCTGACGTTCCGGTCGCGGAGAACCGATAGAAGCGTGGCCGTTTCCATTTGAGATCGTCCTCGGGTGCTCCCAAACTTCTTTCGGCACCTGGTCAATCATCCGCATGGCGAGAACACCCGACGCCGTCCGCTTGAAATGCATGCGGGTAGCGCCGGCCTAGCCCCAGGAAGGAAGTGCAAATTCCCGATGGATATTGGCGCGTGCGAAACGCCAAGGTCTCGTGGCCTTAGCCCACTAGATGAGGTACTCCGGATGTATGGGACCGCCCAGGCGAGCAGGTCTTTCCCAGGCTGGAGCATCCGCGCGAACGTTCCGCTCGCGTGGGCCGCCTGGATCGCCTCGAATGCTCTCGCGTGCTCCATCAAGCGTCGGGCGGCTTTGCCTGCACCGCAAGCGGATCAACATCGCCACCGTGCTGGCCGGCCAACAACTCGGCATCAAGGAAGTCGATGACGGCATTTGGCTCGTCAGCTTCATGCACGATGATTTGGGATACTTCGACCTGGAGCAGAAACCCTGCAACCCCGCGACAACCCGTTCGGCACAGCACGGCCATCGCCTGGCGCCGCGGCAGCTGCATTGAGAAGATCGAGAAACGGCACGGCCTGGACACCATGCAGGTCGCCGGATGGGTCGCCAGCATCATGCGGGCGGACAAGCCGGCCAAGGTCAACATCGACGTCGGTGGCCTCGGCGCCGGCACCTATGATCGGTTGGTGGAGCAGGGGTATGGCGGTGAACAGCGCAACTTCGGATCGAAGCCGATCGAACCGCCGCCGCTGGATGACAGCGGCAAGGCCTCTGGTGGTCCGGCAAACCGTCGTGCCGGAGATGTGGTCGAACCTCAAGAAAGCGCTGTCAGGATCTCACTTCTCGCTGCCGGACAGCGACAGCCTGCAGGCCGACCTGACGGGGCCCGGCTACAAGTACACCAGCGACGGCCGGCTGGTGCTGGAGAGCAAGGACGAGATGAAGAAGCGGGGTATGCCGAGCCCGGATGAGGGGGACGCCGTGGCGCTGTGCTTCTCGGAGCCGAATGGGTCGCCCTATGTGCGGGCGACCGGGTTCAATCGGGTGATCGAGTATCCGGACGTGGGTATGCCTAGACAGCTACCGTTATCATCCTACCATTGGTCGAAAGTATAGTTCCCTGCAACTCGCCCTTGCGGATCAGCCCTCGCCGACTTACTAACCTCAGCAACACTGCAGAGATCTATTGAAATAAATCTGGGGGCGCAGTTGGGCGTCGCGCATGCCCTGCAAAGGGTAGTGGATCCGTCTCGGCGGCTTGTCGAGCGGACACACCCGGCCGATCATAGATCATCCCATGCAACTCAATATCGTGCAGATATTGATGGTCTTCGAGCGTTCGCCGTATTTTCGGTGATCCTCTACCATGCATTCCCTGGTGTCATTCCCGGCGGCTACATTGGCGTTGACGTCTTCTTTGTCATCTCCGGCTATCTCATCTCCTCAATCCTTTTTGCCGAATTGAACGAAAATCGTTTCTCGATCGTGTCGTTCTATGAGCGACGCGTTAGACGCATCTTCCCCGCTCTTAGCGTATGCTTGGCGGCTGTCCTGGCATATGGCTTCATTTGCTTGACACCCGCTGAGCTCGCGCAACTTGGCAAGCATGTATTCCTCGGCGCCGGATTCCTTTCCAATATCGGCTTGTGGCTCGAGAGCGGATACTTCGATGCTGCGGCGACGTCGAAACCATTGCTGCATTTTTGGTCGCTAGGCATTGAAGAGCAATTCTATCTCGTCTGGCCCGCGTTCTTGTGGCTGGCCTTCAGATGGAAGGTCAATTTCGGCCGCGCACTTCTGGCGTTATTTGCGATTTCTTTCGCCATCAACGTCGTTCTGTCGGCGGCGAGCCAGGCTGATGCTTTCTATTTGCCTGTATCGAGGTTTTGGGAGCTGATGGCGGGCGCGGCGCTTGCATGGCTCGGACCGATCGCTCTCCCGCGCGCCGCAAGGTCGTCGGCGTCAATTGCCGGATTTGCTGCGCTTTGCTTCTCAATTGTGATGTTCACGCAGGGCATCGCCTTCCCGGGCTGGTATGCGCTCCTGCCCGTAGCAGGAGCCGCGGCACTAATCTTGGCCGGCCCCGACGCCCCATTGAACCGAAAGGTGTTGGCGCATCACGCAGCTGTTGGAATCGGACTGATCAGCTATCCACTTTATCTTTGGCACTGGCCTCTGATTTCCTACGCCTACATTCTCCGCCTTGGGAAACCGCCTACACCTCTGCTCGGGCTGGCGCTGCTTGCGGTCAGTTTTTTGTTGGCTTGGATGACATATCGATTTGTCGAGCAGCCGGTTCGGTTTGGGGTTCGGCGACATCAGCGCACGTGGATTGCCGCTATCTGCTTGGCAGCGATCGGAGCCAGCGGCTTAATCGCCTGGGCTGCCGGCGGTTTCCCTGACCGTTTCTCGGCGTTTCCCGAAGTAGACATCCGAAAAATCGGCAGCGCCAAGCTGGATGCAGAATTTAATCCGACGACAGGGATGGACGTTATTGACACCGGGTGGGTCAAGATCGCGCATCTCGGTCATGGAGATAAGAAGGTCGCCCTTGCTGGTGACAGCCTGATCTTCCACTTCGGCCCGCGTGTTCAAGAGCTATCCGATGAACAACGCCTGCACGCGAACACGTTCTTCGTAGTCGGTCCTAGGTGTCCGCCAGTTCCCGCCGTTGCACAGCAGGATAAGTTCGCTCGGTGCGCATCGCTGACCGACGATTTGATGGCTTTGGTAAAGAGGGAGACGGTGCAGACCGTTGTATTAGGAGGCGCATGGAGCGGCTACAGCGAGCCAGGAATGTCGGTGCATCGGAACGGTAAGGACCTTCCTCTGGCTTCCCCAGCCGGCAAGGATGCCTTTTTCGATAACCTCGAGGACTATATCAGGGCGCTGCAGTCCGCCGGCGCGCATGTCTACTTGGTGCTCGGCCTGCCGATACATCAGCGCTTTGATCCCGGAAAGATGGCGACCCGGAGTTTCGCCGGCATTCATTTCTCACCGGAGGTCGGTAGATCAGTTCCGATAGCAGAGCTCCGATCGAGCCAGGTAAGTTCGGACGAGCATCTGCGCAGGATCAGTGAGCGGACCGGAGCTGGTATCCTCGATGCCTTCCCAGACATCTGCGGCACAAGTGAGGGATGCTCGCCGTTTTTTGGAGATCGCGAACCCAAGTTCTCAGATTTCACGCACCTGAGGCCGATCTTCGTCCGCCAGCATCTCCGATTTCTTGATTCTCTGTTGGAGTGAGCGCTAGTCCGTGCTGCATGTCAATGCGATGGTTTCACGCTTAGCTGCGCCGCCGCTTCTAGCGCGGCGCCAAGTGTGGAGTCAGCCAGACCGATCGCCGACTCTACGACCTAAGCCATGCCGCTCAACGTGCAGGTTTCGTCGAACTTCGGGTTCAACAGTCACGGTTCAGCTAGGCGGCCCAAGGGGTAGATTGTAAACTTTTCGCCAAGATTGTGAACTTTTACCGAGTATACTAATCTGTTAAAGTATTGGATTTGCTGGAATTTTTGGTGAGCGCGGAGGGACTCGAACCCTCGACCCCATGATTAAAAGTCACGTGCTCTACCGCCTGAGCTACGCGCTCACTCACCTGAACATTAGATCCGGACGCCAGCGGTGAACCGCTCCGGATCGTGCTCCAGCCAGCGCTGTGTAGGGGGCAGGGCCCATCGGGTCAATAGCCGAGGGGCGGTCAATTGTGCACCGCTGCGCCGGATTTGCCGTTCCTGCGCCTGTGCTTAGGGCCGCTTCTTGAAGTTGGCTCAGTTGTCGCGGCGGATTTCCGAGCCGACCGGCTGCGACGGGGCGGCGACCGAGGGCAGGCTGACCGGGCGCAACCCGATCAGTTCCGCGGTGCGGATCGCGCTGTTGCGCCAGAATGCGAACTCGTTGATCCGCGAATTTTCCAGGATCGCGATGGAGACCGCCGCCAGGAATGGCAGGCTCTGCAACACCAGGACGCCGGCGAAGATGTAGATCTCGCGCACCTGCTTGTAGCCGTTGGTGACGACAAGCACGACGGCGCCGATCAGCAGCAACACGCCGATCACGGCTTCCCAGAACGCCTGGAACTCGATCGACATCCGCGACAGGCCGCCCTTGGAGGTGCGGGCGAACGCAAGATGCTCGGTGATCAGGCCCTGCGCCACCGCGCGCGACACCGTCCACTGCACGCTCATCGCCGCGATCATGGCCCCTAACATCTGGCCTGCCTTGATGTTCACGCGCAGCCGGTAGAGCGCGACGAAATGCACCAGCGAGACGATGAAGGAGGCGATGATCGGCAGCGTCAGAATCTTGTCGGGGATCGCGATGTCGGCGAAGGCGACGATCGGCACCCAGATCAGATTGAGGATCGCAACCACGACGCCGAGGCTTTCGGCGCCGAGCCAGTTGAGCCAGCCCAGCGAGAACTCGCGGCGCTGATCGGGCGTCAGCCGGCTGGCGCCGGGCAGGAAGCGCCGCCAGTGCTTCTTGACGATCTGGAAGCCGCCATAGGCCCAGCGATGGCGCTGCTTCTTGAAGGCCTCGTAGGTGTCGGGCAGCAGGCCTTCGCCGTAACGCACATTGGTGTAGTGCGTGAGCCAGCCCTGCTGCTGGATCGAGAGGCCGAGATCGGTGTCCTCGCAGATCGTGTCAGAGGACCAGCCGCCGGCCTTGTCCATCGCGGCGCGGCGGATCAGGCACATCGTGCCGTGCACGATGATGGCGTTGAACTCGTTGCGCTGGACCATGCCGATGTCGAAGAACCCGGCATATTCGCCGTTCATGATGTAGTGCATCAGCGAGCGATCGCCGTCGCGATGCTCCTGCGGCGCCTGCACGAGACCGACGCGCGGATCGGCGAATGCCGGCACGAGATCCTTCAGCCAGTCCGGATGCACGACGTAGTCGGCATCGATGATGCCGATGATCTCGGCATCCGCCGCGGTGCGGTCCATCGCGATGCGCAGCGCACCGGCCTTGAAGCCCTGCACCTTCTCGGCATTGATGAACTTGAAGCGCTCGCCGAGCAGCCGGCAGTGATCCTGGATCGGCCGCCAGAAGTCGGGATCGGGCGTGTTGTTGATGATGCAGACGCACTCGAAGTTCGGATAGTCGAGCCGCGACACCGCATCGAGCGTCTGCTTCAGCATCTCGACCGGCTCGAAATAGGCCGGGATGTGGATCGAGACCTTCGGAAACTTGACGTTCTCGCCGATCGTGGCGGGCGCGAGCGGCGCGCTCTTGCCGATCAGCCGGCGCGGGCCGCGGCCGAACGCCACCGCCGCGATCTCCTCGATCCGCGCCATCGCGATCAGCACCAGCGGAACCAGCAGCACCAGGCCGAGGCTGAGCGCGAAGGCCGAGCCCCAGACGAAATAGTGCGTCGTCCAGTACGAGAACACGGTCGCGACCCAGGCGCCGACGCCGTTGGCGGCCGCCGACAAGAGTAGCGCCTGCATCACGGTCGGCTGGTCCAGCCGCAGGATCGGCAGCGACATGAACAGGCCGACCAGGACGGCGACCAGCGCGATCTTCCAGTAGTTCGGATCGGTGACCGGACCGGTCCAGGCGAACTTTGGCTCGCGGTCGGCATTGAGGATGCCCCAGTAGGGTCCGACGCCGCCTTCGAAGAACTTCCAGGGCTGATCGATCGCCTCGACGATGTTGTAGTCCATGCCGATGGCTTCGGCGCGGGTGACGAAGTTGCGCAGCACGGTGGCCTGCTGGAACGGGCCGGGAACGGCGCTGCGCAGATTGTAGCCCTGGCTCGGCCAGCCGAATTCGGCAATCAGGATGCGTTTGCCGGGGAAGGAGTCGCGCAACAAATTGTAGCGGTCGACCGCCTGGTCCACCGCCTGCTTGTCGGTGAAGTTTTCCCAGTAGGGCAGCACGTGCGCGGCGACGAAGTCGGACGAGTTGGCGAGCTGCGGATGGTCGCGCCAGATGTTCCAGATTTCACCGGTCGTGACGGGGACGTTGACCGACTTCTTGACCCGCTGGATCACCTTGATCAGCCGGTGCACGTTGTTTTCGGCGACTGCCCACTTGATCGCTTCAGCGCGCTTGCTCAAGCCGCTGCTGCCGTTTTCATCCGGCTGCATTTCCGCGTCGTGAAGACGCTGCGCTTCCTCGCGAAGAATCCTCTCGGACTCCTCGGGCGGCACGCCGATCTCCGGAACCGAGCCGAGGTTTTCCAGCGGCACCTGCTCGCCGCGGAACACGGTTTCGTTGCCGACTACAATGCCGATGACGTTGCTGTTGCGCTTGGCCAGGTTGATCGCGGCTTCGATCTCACGGTTGTTGCGGTTGGCGTCCTTGTCGATCCACGCGCCAACCGTGACCTTCATGCCGAACTCGGCGGCGACCGGCGGCACCAGCTCGTTGCCTTCCGTCGACGAATAGAGGCGGACCGCTTTGGTGAGCGTGGACAGTTTTCGCAGGTCGGTGCGCACCTTCTCGGTGTCGGCGGCAACGTCTGCGACGGTGTGGCCTGACTCGAACGGAGCGTAGGACAGACTCGGCAGCGTGCCACGGAAATCGGGCGCCGACTGCTTCTCCTGGAAGAGACCCCACAGGGCGGCGTGGGCGGCGGTGACAAGCAACAGGACGGCGACGACGGCGCGCATCGCGGTTAAACCATACGGGGCCTGAGATTGAGGACTAAGCGAACCCGTCCCCTGGGTTCGACCAACACGACAGCGGAGGGAAAGATATCTCCGCCATCCGATTTAACAACTGGTGTGCCGCGATGGCGTTTTAAGGGCGCAAGCCGTTCCAGCCGCGAAAAAATCGCGGCCGGACCCCGGTCACGGGATATGGCTATTTCGACGCCGGCGCAGGTGACGCCGACGGGGTCGGTGCAGGCGAGGGCGAGGCTGCCGGTGCCGGTGCGGCGGTGCCGGCCGTCGCCGGCGCCGGGGTGGGAGCAGCGGCGGCGGCCGCGGCCTGGGGCTGCGCGCCCGGATTGATCCAGCAGGCGTGGATGCGGCCGTCGAGGCTGCCGCGGACCTTGTCGTCGATCTGGGCGCCGAACCGGGTCAGGCAGCGGAACGCCGCCTGGACGTGGCCGCCGGGGCAGCCGAACCGGTCGTAGAGGTCGAGATGGCGGAACGCGGTATCGAGGTCGTCGTTCCACATCAAGCGGACGACGCGGCGGCCGAGCCAGACGCATTCCGGGTTGCCGGCCGGGCCGTTGATGGCCTGCTGGGCCTCGACGAACTCCTCGACCTTGCGCTGGTTGGCTTCCCGTGCGGCATTTGCGTTGGCGTCGGGCTGTCCAGGCTGCTGTTTCGCCTGATCCGGCGGATTCGGCGTGCCGCTCTGGGCGAACGCGCCGCCGGCCCCAATGAGGAGCGCAAGGCCCGTGACAAGGCCCGTTACGGCAAGATGGCGCAAAGTAGTGTTCTTCAACTCAAGCAGCCGTCGACGCATGTATTCCCCGATAATGTTCCTGCCCCCGCGGGATCATCCTAACGGCTCGCGTGATGCCGTCCAAATAGGTCTCCAGTGCGGCGGAGACTCTGGCGAAATCTGATGACTGGAATTTGGTATTTTGTCCAGCAAACTCACAACTTTATCGACCCAGCGCAAAACTGTCGCAGGACAACCATGGTATTGACCTAATCCCGCTCTTGGCAGATGGGCTGTGACCGGCTAATTCGACGGTCCCCCGGAGGATGGAACCGATTTCGCTTCGTACGCCGCTGGCGCTTCTCCTGATCTCGCTCGCCGTGATTGCATCCGTGTGGTGGTGGCTCGCCACGCCGATTACGCTCGTGCGCGCGCCGATCGATCCCGCTGCAAAGCTGCAATGCGTGTCCTATACGCCGTTCCGCGGCGCGCAGACGCCGCTGGATCCCACCACGCAGATTCCAGTCGAGCAGATCGAGCAGGATCTGACCGATCTCGCCAAGGTCACCGACTGCGTGCGCACCTATTCGATCGAGAACGGCCTCGACCAGGTCCCCGGCGTTGCGGCCAAGGTCGGGCTGAAGGTGATGCAAGGCATCTGGCTCAGCAGCAACCGCTTCAAGAATTTGCAGCAGATCGCGATCGCGGTGCGGCTCGCCAAGGAGTATCCCGGCGTCGTCACCTCGCTGATCGTCGGCAACGAGGTGCTGCTGCGCGGCGAGATGACCGCCACCGATCTTGCCGGCAACATCCGCGCAGTGAAGGCGGCGGCGGGCAATCTTCCCGTCACCTATGCCGACGTCTGGGAATACTGGGTGAAGAACCGCGAGATTTATGACGCGGTCGATTTCGTCACCATTCACATCCTGCCGTATTGGGAGGACATCCCGGTCAAGGCGAAGTACGCCGCGGCGCATGTCGACGATATCCGCAAGCGGATGGCGGTGACATTCCCGGGCAAGGAGATCCTGATCGGCGAGACCGGCTGGCCGAGCCAGGGGCGGATGCGGGAGGGCGCATTGCCGTCGCGCACCAACCAGGCGCGGGTGGTGTCCGAGATCCTCGACCTCGCCAAGCGCGAGGGCTTTCGGGTCAACCTGATCGAGGCCTACGACCAGCCCTGGAAGCGCAAGCTCGAGGGCACCGTCGGCGGCAATTGGGGCCTGTTCGATTCGGTCAAGCGGCAGGTGAAATATCCGCCCGGCGTTGCTATCACGAACTATCCGGACTGGAAGCTGCAGATGGCGGGCGGCATGGCGCTGTCCGTCGCCACATTCCTCGCGGCCTGGCTGACGCTGCGCCGCCGGCCCTGGACGCCGCGGCCGTCGGCCTGGATCGCGGTCGCCATTTCGGCGACGACGGCGGGGGCGCTGCTCGGGATTGCCGGCGACAAGATGTATTACGAGAGCTACGGCGTCGGCGGCTGGCTGCATTGGGGCGTGCTGCTCGCAGCGGGCATTGCCGCGCCGCTGCTGACGGCGCACGCGCTGATCGCCGGGCGGTCGCTGCCGACCTTCCTGGAACTGGTCGGGCCGCGCGACTATCGCGGCAAGGGCGTGATCGGCGCGGCGCTGGCGATTGTGCTGATCATCACCACGGTGATTGCTGCCGAAACCGCGCTCGGCTTTACCTTCGATCCGCGCTACCGCGATTTCCCGTATGCCTCGCTGACCATGGCGGTGGTGCCATTCGCGCTCCTGACCATGCTCAACCGTCCGAAGGAAGGCATCCGGCCGCTCGCGGAATCCGTATTCGCCGGCCTGCTGGTGATCGCCGCCGGCTACACGATCTACAACGAGGGCACGATCAACTGGCAGTCGGACTGGACCTGCGTGATGTACCTCTTGCTCGCCGCTACGCTGTGGCGGGCGCGGGCCGCGCAAAACCCAGGATGAACAGCCCGATCGCGAGCCCCGACAGCACGACGTTGTAGAGCACGATCCCGAGCCCCGCAGCGATCAAGCCGACAGTGAGCAGCACGATCGACGGCCGCGTCAGGTTGAGCACCGCGATTACCAGCGCGGTGATCCCGAACACCGAGTTCTTGAACAGTACGGTCGACAGCGCGCGAGCCTTGCAGAGCATGGTCTGCGCGCCGGCGTCGCAGGCCAGCGCAACGGGAGAGAACTCGATTGCCAGATAGCGCACGTAGAGCGCGTAGCCGACGGTGACGAAGCCCACGACCATCAGGAACTGGACCTGATAGGGGGAGAGGCGGAACGGAGGTTTTGTCATCGCGGCACTATGGTCGGGATCGGGTTGCGGGACAAGTTCGGTCGGAGCATCGAAATCGGTTGAAAATCCGGCCACAATCCCTTGGCTCACATGATTATTGGCTGTTCCGCCGGAATATCGAGGAGATCGTGGTCGGCTCCGGCTTCTTGTCCTCGGCGACCGGCTGCTGCTGCTGCGGCGGCGGCGCGACGGCGCGCTTCGGCACGGCCCGGCGATGCGACGGCGCCGGCTTGGCTCCGGCGGCCGGCTCGATGAGGGCCAGTCGCTGGCCGTCATAGATCGCCGTCTCGCAGGTCCGCTGCACCAGGTTGAGGCCCGCGCAGATCCTGGCTGCGGTGCCGGCGTCGTTCAGCGGTCCGGCCACCAGGCGCAACTGCATGCCGAGCCCGTTGCTGTTCTCCTTGATCACGATGATCGGCCGCAGCGCCGCCAGCGGCGCGTTGGCCTTCGACTTCAACAGGCCGCGCCACAGCGCGCGCAGTCCATTGACCGAATTGGCCGTGCCGAGATCGACGCCGAACTCGGTGCGGTGGATCTGTGCCTGCGGCGCATCGTCCTCGGCGTCCGGATCCGCTGTGATCACCAGCGGAGGGATCGGTGCGGCGGTGACATCGCTGGCGGTCGGCGGCCTGACCGTTTCGGTTGCCTTGTTCGCTGCGGGATCGAGCGATGCCAGGACCGGCTTGTCGGCAAGCGACTTGTCCGCGACCGGCGCCGGCGCAGCGGGTGCATCCTCGGCGCCGGCCGCGGCGGCGCTCATTGGACTTGCGATCGATGCGGCCGTGGCGGAATTCGGCGGCGAATTGTCGGAGGCTGGCGGCTTCTCCGCGGCGGCCTGCGGCTTGGCGGGCGCGGACGCCGGTTTCTTGTCGGCCGTTGCCGGCTTTTCGGCCGCCGCAACCGGCTTCTCGATCGGCCCAGTCGCCTTGCTGTCGCCGGCTGTGGGCAGCTTGTCGATCGCCGCCGGCTTGTCCAATGCGACCGTCGGCATCGTTGCGACGGCGGCAACGGTGGGCGCGGAGGCGGCGGGCGACGAACTGGCGGTTGCGGGGGAGGTACCGGGCGCTGCCAAGGGCGATGGTGCCGGCGGCTGCCTGACGATCGCGCCGGTCACGGAGTCGAGGCCCTGCTCCAGCGTGGTGACGCGCGAATACAGCCGATCGCGGTCGCCGTTGAGCGTATCGATCGCAGACGCCAGCCGGCGCGTCTCGTTGTGGCTCTCCTTCGCCAGCGTCTGCAACTGCTGGGCCTGTCGCGCGAGGTCCGCTGCGGCAACTTGGTCGCGCCGCAGCGTCAACGCCGACTGGTTGGCCATCACCGCGACGGTGACGGCGCCGACCGCGGCAACGCCCCACGAGCCGAGCCGCCACAGCATGCGGCGATCCAGAGCATCCTCCTCGGCCAAAAAGCCGGTGGTGCTCTCGGTGTCGAATTCCGCCGCCAGATTGTCGCGATCTTTGGCCAAAGCCCGCTTGGCCCTCCTCAAGGCCCGCCGAATCACGAGGCAAAGATTAACAGGAAATGGACCGGGAACTTGAATCCGGAGCGCCACGGAGGCGAATCGGTTTCTTCTGCCGGGGAAAACAATTAAAGACGGCCTCGAAGACAGCTTTGCGCAGCGAACTGCGCGCGACATCGAGGATTGCGAATGACTGCGCGAACGAGCCTGACAGTGGTGCTTGCGGCCGGTGAGGGCACGCGGATGCGCTCGTCGCTGCCGAAGGTGCTGCACCCCGTGGCCGGGCAGCCGCTGCTGGCGCATGTGCTCAACGCCGCGGCCTCCGGCGAGGGGTCGCAGCTGGCGGTCGTGATCGGCCCGGACCACGAGGCGGTCGCCAACGAGGTGCGTCGGGTGCGGCCCGACGCACAGACCTTCGTGCAGCGCGAGCGGCTCGGCACCGCGCATGCGGTGCTGGCGGCGCGCGAGGCGATCGCCCGCAGCGCCGACGACCTCCTGATCGCATTCGGCGACACGCCGCTGATCTCGGCCGAGACCTTTGCCCGTATGCGCGCACCGCTGCGCGACGGCGCGGCGCTTGCGGTGCTCGGCTTCCATGCCGCCGACCCGACCGGCTACGGCCGCCTGGTGGTCGAGAACGGCAAGCTGGTCGCGATCCGCGAGCAGGCCGATGCAAGTGCCGAAGAGCGCAAGATCACGCTGTGCAATGCCGGCGTGATGGCGTTCGACGGCAAGAAGGCGCTCGCGATCATCGAGAAGATCGGCAATGCCAATGCCAAGGGCGAATATTATCTGACCGATGCCGTCGGCATTGTCAGGGAACTCGGACTGGAGGCCGTCGTGATCGAGACCAGCGAAGACGAAGTGCGCGGCATCAACACCAAGGCGCAGCTCGCCGAGGCCGAGGCCGTGATGCAGGCGCGGCTGCGCAACCAGGCGCTCGAGGCCGGCGTGACCCTGATCGCACCGGAGACGGTCTATCTCGCCGCCGACACCAAATTCGGCAAGGACGTCACGATCGAGCCGTTCGTGGTGATCGGACCCGGCGTCTCGATCGACGACGGCGCCGTGATCCATTCCTTCTCGCACATCACGCAAGCTACGATCGGCAAGAAGGTGGAACTCGGACCCTACGCGCGGCTGCGGCCCGGCACCTCGCTCGGCGATGGCGTGAAGATCGGCAATTTCGTCGAGACGAAGGGTTCGAGGCTGGAGGCCGGCGTCAAGGTCAACCATCTCTCCTATGTCGGCGACGCCCATGTCGGTGCCAATTCCAACCTCGGCGCCGGCACCATCACCTGCAACTATGACGGCTTCCTCAAGCACAAGACGCTGATCGGCGAGGGCGCCTTCATCGGCACCAATACGTCGCTGGTCGCGCCGGTCACGATCGGCAAGGGCGCCTATATCGGTTCGGGCTCCGTGATCACCAAGGATGTTCCCGACGATGCGATGGCGCTCGAGCGCAGCGAGCAGTCCATCCGCGAAGGCGGCGCCGCGCGCTACCGCACGGCGAAGCTGAAGGAGAAGGCTGCGAAGGGGAAGTGATCTTCTCGCGACATATTTGCGAGCCTGTCTCGACCATAAGGTGTCGTCCCGGCGAAAGCCGGGACCCATGCTCCGCGGCGGAAGTTGGGGACAGGACTCGTCGTTCCGGCATCGTGAAGCAATAACCGTCGGTGGTTATGGGTCCCGGCTTTCGCCGGGACGACACTGAGTGTGTTGCGCGATCTGTGAGTCACACATGCGAATCGGGTGACGGGGTTCGCAACGGGCTGATCGCAACGTCGATCGGTTGACCCGGTTCATGCCGCATTCTTCGCCTGGCGCGGCTCGTCGGTGTTCGGCTCTACCGGTCCAAGCAGGATGCGCCGCTGCATCTCGTCGAAGGCGAGGTTTGCGTTCTTCTCCCGTGTCACCAGCGACAGCAGGATCGCGACCGCAAAGGATAGCGGCATGCTGATGATCGCGGGATTGCGCAGCGACACGAACCACCATTGATGCTCGACCGCGGCGAGCGGCTTGCCGAGAATGTCGACCTGGATGGTCGGGGACAGATAGATCAGCACCAGCGAGCTCAGTGTGCCGACGAGGATGCTCGCCACGGCAGCAGGCGTCGTGAAGCGGCGCCAGGTGATGGCGAGCACGAGCGAAGGGAAGTTGGCGGCGCAGGCGATCGAGAACGCAAGTCCCGCCATGAACGCGACGTTCTGGCCTTCGAACGCGATGCCCAGGCCGATGGCGAGGATGGAAATCAGAACCGTCGCGACCCGCGCGACCTTGAGCTGCTCGGCTTCCGAAGCGGTGCCGCTCCTGATCACATTGGTCCAGACGTCGTGGCAGAGCGTGGCGACGCCCGACAGCGTCAGCCCCGCGACGACGGCAAGCATGGTCGCGAACGCGACCGCGCAGATGAAGCCGAAGAACGCGTTGCCGCCGACGGTGAGTGCGAGCAGGGGCGCCGCCATGTTGCCGCCGCCGCCGGCCTTGGCCACCGCCTCGGCGCCGACCAGCACCATGGCGCCGAAGCCGATGATGAAGACCATGAGATGAAAGACGCCGATCAGGCCGGTGGCATAGAGGATCGACAGCCGTGCGGCTTTGGAATCCTTCACCGTGTAGGCCCGCATCAGCACATGCGGCATCGCGGCGGTTCCGAACATCAGTCCGAGCCCGAGCGAGATGGCATCCCATTGACCCGAGACCACCTTCGATCCCGGCTGCAGCACCTTGGTGCCGTATTTCTCGGACGCCGCGGCGAACAGCTTCAGCGGGTTCATGTCGAAATGGGTCAACACGAGGAGGGCGAGCAGGATGCCACCGCCCATCAGCAGCACAGCCTTGACCACCTGCACCCAGGTCGTCGCCAACATGCCGCCGAACAGCACATAGACCAGCATCACGCTGCCGACGACGACGACCGACCAAGTGTAGGGCAGGCCGAACAGCAGCTTGATCAGCGATCCGGTCGCGACCATCTGGGCGATCAGGTAGAACAGGATCACGGCAAGTGTACCGATGGCGCCGGCGAGGCGCACCGGACGCTGGCGCAGGCGATAGGCCACGACGTCGGCGAAGGTGAAGCGGCCGACATTGCGCAATGGCTCGACGATCAGGAACAGAATGATCGGCCAGCCGACCAGCCACCCGATCGAATAGATCATGCCGTCGAAGCCGTTCGAGGTGACGATGCCAGCAATTCCGAGCAGGGCCGCGGCGCTCAGGAAGTCTCCCGCGAGTGCCCAGCCGTTCTGCCACGGCGTGACCTGGCCGCCGGCGGCAAAGAAGTGCTCGGTGGTGCGCGTGCGCCGCGCAGCCCAATAGGTGATCGCCAGCGTCAACGCCATGAAGGCGAAGAAGAACCCGATCGAAAGCGTGCTGCTGCCCATTTGCCTGTCCCCTTAGCGAAGCTCGCGAACGCCTGCGTCGAACACCCGGTTCGCCCACAGCACGTAGACCAGGCAGAGCACGAAGGAAGAGATGATGACGAGCGGGCCGAGCACAATGCAAAGCGACAGGCCGGGCATCAGAATGGTGCCGAGCAGCGGCTTGTCGAACGCGAAAAGTCCCATGAAGCCGAAATAGATTACGATCATCGCAACGCTCAGAACGAGCGCGACTGTCAGCCGCTTCTTGGCCAGTTTCTTGGCCAGCTTCTCGGCCTGCTTCTTGGCCAATGCGCCGCCGTTCGGCGCCGGATCGGCATTGCCGGGAATAACCACGTTCATATCGGCCCCTCAAAACTTCAGCGCGCTCTGCTTGCGCCAATCGGACGAGCTTCAGCCGGGGGCTGACGGAAGGGAATTATGGATTTTTGCAATCTGCTGTGCACGGCTGCGGCACGACATCGGCCAGCGTGACCTGCATGTCGGGATCCTGCTTCAGGGTATTTTTCAGGAAGGCGCGGACGGCGCGGATGCGCGGGGCGAATTGCAGGTCGCTGTGGACGTTGAGCCAGACCTCGCGAACGGTGCCGGCGAGAGCCGGCAGCACCGGTATCAGGTCGGGCCGGTCCCTTGTGGCAAAGCTCGGAAGCATCACGATGCCGAGGCCGCCCGCCGCGGCGTTCATCTGCGCGATCATGCTGTTCGAGTGGAAGGCGATTTTCGGCTCTTCGATGACATCGGCGAGCCAGCGCACCGAATCGACCTGGATCAGGTCCTCGATATAGGACACGAACCAATGATCCTGCAGGTCGCGCAGGCTTGCGGGCATCCCGTGGTGGTCGAGATAGTCCTGGCTCGCGAATAGCCCGAGCCGAAACTTGCCGATGCGCTCCGAGATCAGGCCCGGACCGGGCGGCCGGAAGAAGGACACGAACAGATCGGCCTCGCGCTTATGAACGTAGACCGTCTGGGCGGACGTGACGAGTTCGACGGTGAGCTGTGGCGCGGTGCGTCGCAGCTTGGCAAAGCGTTGCGCCAGATAGAGCGAGGCGATCCCCTCCATGGTGGCGAGCCGCACGGTCCCGACGAGCTCCTGGGTGTCGCTGGCGCTGGCCTCCTCGCGGATCGCGATCACCGCGCTCTCGACCCGCTCGGCATGGCGCAACAGCCGCTCGCCGACTTCGTTGAGCTTGAGCCCGGTGCGGTGGCGTTCGAACACCGCAACCCCGAGCGAAGCTTCCATCTGGGCGATGCGCCGGCTGACGGTGGAATGGTCGAGCCGCAGCCGCTTTGCCGTTTGGCTCAAATTCCCGGCGCGGGCGGCGCAGAGAAACACCCGCAGATCGTCCCAGTTGATCGTGTCGAACATCACCGGCCTCCAGGTTGCGGCCGTTGAAATTGCGGCCCTTGTCAGCAAAGCAATTCCCGTTCCAGCGCGTGGCGGTTCCGATCCTTCGCAACCGACCTTGCGACAATTCCCATGCACGCCGGCAAGCCAGGGATGATACCGCTTCGCTCCCCTAGTCCTAGCCGGGATTTTCGACATGCTTCCTCGTTTCAAGGCTGCTGCCGTCCACGCCGCGCCCGTCTTCCTCGACAGCTGGGCGACCACCGAAAAGGCGATCGCCATCATTCGCGAGGCGGCCAGGGCCGGCGCCGAGCTGATCGCGTTTCCCGAAACCTATATTCCCGCCTTTCCGGTCTGGGCTGCGCTGTGGCCTCCAATCGACAACCACGATCTGTTCGTGCGCATGGCGGAGCAATCCGTGCTGGCGGACGGACCGGAAGTGGCGCGGCTCTGCGCCGAGGCACGCGCCCTCGGCGTCACGGTCTCGATCGGCATCAGCGAGCGCTCGGCCGTCAGCGTCGGGGGGCTGTGGAACTCGAACCTGCTGATCGGCGAGACCGGAGAAATTCTCATCCATCACCGCAAGCTGGTTCCGACCTTCTATGAGAAGCTGGTGTGGTCGTCCGGGGATGGTGCGGGCCTTAAAGTCGCGGAGACGCGGCAGGGCCGGATCGGCGGGTTGATTTGCGGCGAGAATACCAATCCATTGGCCCGCTTCGCGCTGATGGCGCAGGGCGAGCAGGTGCACATTTCGAGCTGGCCGCCGATGTGGCCCACCCGGCGCCCGGCAGGCGGCGGCAATTTCGACAACGTGGCCGCCAACCGCATCCGGGCCAGCGCCCATTGCTTCGAAGCCAAGGTATTCGGGATCGTCACCGCCGGCTACATGGACCAGGCGTTGCGCGCCTTCCTCATTGAACGCGATCGAACGATCGCCGACGTGATCGACCAGACACCACGTGCGGCGAGCTTCTTCGTCGATCCGACCGGCAGCGTCTTCGGCGATGGATTGCAGGACGAGGAGGGGATCGCCTACGCGGAGATCGATCTCAATCGCTGCGTCGAGCCGAAACAGTTTCACGACGTGGTCGGTTACTACAACCGCTTCGACATCTTCGGCGTGACGGTCGACCGCAGCCGGTTGACCCCGGCTCGATTCCGCGATCCAGAGCAGCCGATAGCGGACGTGCAAGACGCGGCAATTCTGTCGGTCGACGCCGACGCTGCATCGAATGGGCAGGGCCGCGACCTCCGGAGCTGACGAAGCGCTGGTGCTGCCTCACACGATCCTTCGTCCGCGTGCGGGACCCGACGCGGACATCGCGGTCCGGCATTCTCGATAGTCCGCAAACCTGCACCGTGTCCGTAGCGGGTGAAGATGTCGTGTTTTTGTAGCTCGTGATCTGTCGCCTTCGTTTCTGATTTGCAGGGGAGCCGGAAGGCGGGGACGGCTTTCCCTGATTGATCATGCCACGGCTGTTGTGGCGGTTTTAGCCCTGTAGGTGAGTTTCTTTGTTCGACTTGAAGCCCGTTTCTCCGTCCCGACCCGCGCTTTCTCGACGGCGGCGCGCGCAGGAGCGGTCAAGGACGCGCGCTTGCGCGCCCGCCAGGGCTTGTCCTTGATGGCTCCGAGCACGCCGCCAGGCTGAAGCGCGTCGGGGCTGATCTGCTGTCCGTCAGGCGCAAACCTCGCCAATCGATGCGGTCCAAGGAACACGCTGACGGTGCCATCGGGATACTCATGGAGCCGCACCACAGCCTTGACGAAGTGAGGTCTGAGCCGGCTCTGCGGCAACTGCAGCCGCCGACCGTTCCATGCAACGGTATTGTCGTTGGCGACGGTTCGCTCCTCGATCACGCACAGCGCCTCGCGCCAGGCCTCATGCCGATCGGCCACGAATGCCGTGCCTTCCTGTTCGGGCTTGATCGCAAACGCGGCGTTGTGCCGGGGGATGTAATGCGCCTTCAGCCACGCGTTGGCAGCCTCAACCGTCGTGATCCCGGCAAGCCGCAGCTCCTTCGGCAGCCGATCCTGCAAGGTGCCGAACACCCGCTCGGAGCGCCCGCGCGCCTGCGGCGAATAGGCTGCGATATGCTCGATCCCAAGATGCGACAAAGCCCGTCCCACCTGGGTTTGTTGCGTCTTCGAGATCTTCTCGCCAGCTTTTGGGGTCAGGAAATAATGGCTGCCGCGGTCGGTGTAGAGCGCGCAGAACAGGCCATGCTCGCCAATCACTTCGCGCAAGGCCTGGAAGGTCGAGGCCGTTCCTTCTTCCTCGACCAGCACCATCGAGTAGATCTCGCTGGTCGCATCGTCCATCGTGACGATCAGGTCCCTCGCGGGCAGGCCTTCGATCCAAACGTGGCGCGATCCGTCCTGGTGCAGCAGCATGCCCCGAAGCGGCCGCCGCGGCCGCTTCTTGCGGTGCGCCGAACGCTTCGGAGCCTTCCGCACCAGCCCCGCCGCGTGCAGCGCCAGCTTCGTCACCGTATAGCCCAGCACATAGTCGTGCCGCTTTTGCATCTGCTCGTGGAAGTGCTTCACCGTGAAGTCCGCGTACTTGTCCCGGTACAGCGCAAGCATCCGTTCCAGCTCCTCCTCCGGCGCCCGCCGTGGCGAA
The DNA here is from genome assembly GCF_054062115.1 of Bradyrhizobium sp. USDA 4501. Lineage (NCBI taxonomy): Bacteria > Pseudomonadati > Pseudomonadota > Alphaproteobacteria > Hyphomicrobiales > Nitrobacteraceae > Bradyrhizobium > Bradyrhizobium sp. USDA 4501. The sequence continues at coordinate 8,832,261 of NZ_JBSSEX010000001.1, read as the reverse complement.
CGACGCCCCAGCCGGCGGTCGACAAGCCCGTCGTCGCCCTCCGCCTCATAGCGCTCCGCCCAGCGTTGAAACGTCCGAACACTGATCCCAAGAACCTCCGATGCTGCCTCCTGCGTCAGTTCCTTCGCCTCCGTCCGATCCAGCAAATCTGAAAACCGCATCCGTCGTACACCCTCGTGAATGGATGCCGTGCCCATCGCGCCCCCCTTGTTCCGGAGCACCGAAAACACGACACTTCACGAGCTACAAACAGGCGACAGATCACGAGCTACTGACACCGCAAACCTGCACCGTTGCCAACGCGGGAATGTATGGCTACGCTTTACCCTGGGTAGGCTGCCAAACGTTCCTTCGATCGGCCGGACGCTCATGCCAAAATTCCTTCGCATCGGAGTCCATCAGTCGAACGTTTCCGGATACACGTCGAAGGCATGGTGCATTCGACGGGCCGGCTCGACGGTTTTCCTGAAATGGGGCGCCGTGCAGGTTGATGGCGCGGGCGACAGGCGAAAGGTCCACTGGACGTTTCCACCGCAGGAAAAAACCATTCGCTGCCGCACGGTGCAGCGCGCCCAGGACTACACCAAGGCCGCCATCGCGCGGCGACGCAGCCATCGCTACGAGCCTCTGGCTGGAAATATCGCGAACCGGCGGCGAACCACCGACCGGGACTCGCAGCTCAAGCAGGCGCTCGCCACGATCCTCTATGTCGATATCGTCCGATCCACCGAAAAGGCCGCGCGGCTCGGCGACACGCGCTGGGCGACGGTGATGAACCACTACTATGTCGCTGTGCGCAGGGAGCTGAAGGCCTTGCGGGGGAAGGAAGTCGTGACGACGGGCGACGGGTTGCTGGCGACGTTCCGCGCGCCGGCAGCCGGGATCCGTTGCGCGACCGCGATCCGCGAGTCCGTGCGCACGCTGGGGCTGGAGATCAGGGTCGGACTGCACGCGGGCGAATACAAGGTGAGTGGCGCGGAGGTGATCGGGCTTGCGTTTCACATCGGCGCGCGCGTCGCGGCGAAAGCGCGGGCCGGCGAAGTGCTGGTCTCGAGCGCGGTCAAGGACCTGATGTCAAAGTCCGAAATCCGCTTCAAGGACCGCGGCGCGCACCAGCTCAAAGGCGTGCCGGAGCGATGGCGGCTCTACCGGGTGGAGCATTAGGGCGTCCCGGGAGCGTCGACTACCGCCAGCGTCGGCTGGCCTCGCCGAAAGGCGTTAATGACATATTGATGCGGTTAACGACGTTTGCCGTCTGCGGTTTCATCGCTCTTAGGAGGCGACAAGGCAAAACACGGCATGCGCAAACATGCCGCGACCGTTCTGATTGGAGTCTTTTGCAGCCTGGTGACGTACTTCAGCGCCGCACGACTCTACCAATGGGCCGAGACCGGACAGTTGGCGGTGCTGTCCCGGAAGACACACGACCAACCTGAGTTCGTTTCCTGGGGCGACGATCGGCCCAGCTTCGTGCTGCTGTTCGCGCTCTATCTGTTTTTCCTCAAGAACGGACTGCTCGGCATGCTGGTTACGTGCCGCGAGGTCTGGCTGCGTGGCCGGGGATGGGAACCGTGAGCGCGCGGCTGATCGCTGGATTGATCAAGGTGCTGCTCGGAGGTCTTCTCACGGCCGGTCCGCCGCTCGTGTCGGTCGCGCGCGGCGACGAAACTGCGAGCATCAATGCACGACGCGAGGCGCTTCGCGAATGGAGCAGCCTTGCCAATGGACGCACGGACTTTGAAATTTCCGATCCGGCCTTGGTGCCAAGGATGCTCGCGCTTGCGGCCGAGCAATCCGGCTGCAAATACAGTGATGACATCGAAAAGTTGCCGGTTCGCTTCATGAAAGTGGCCGGGCACCGTCTCGCGCTGATGTTCTGTCGGCTTTCCGTGACCGGATCGCATCGCGCGTTCGATCTTTCCGACGTCAGCAGACCAAAGCCGATGGAATTTCCGTACGTCGCGCTGAACGGCTTCGGTACGACGGACACTCCGGGTTTCATCACATGGAGGGAGGAGGCCGGCTTGTTTCAGGCCGAAACCGGATCGGACCTGTGTCCCAGCCCACACCTGCGGCATGTCTATCGGCTAGACGTGACCAATCGCGAAAGCTTTGTCGTGGTTCGCGTCGAGGTCAGTGCGCCTGCGTGCGGCGCGGGTCAGGAATGGACCACGATCTGGGAGGCGAAACCGTGGCCCGCGCCGGCGGATCCGCGCTGACGCGCTCTTGCCAAAATGGTTAGCCCCGATTAACCAGCCTTTCGCATCAACCTTGCCGTTTAAGACTGTCGCAATCGGCAATAGGGAAGTTGAAAAAAGACCAACAATAACAATTAGTTAAAAATAAAGCCATTCCATATAGCGTACTTATTGAGTGTCCGTCATACGCCGAAGCCGAAATTCATCTGGCCACGGACCTTGGCAAATCGCTGCTCGTCCAGACGAGTGATCGATTGAGGGGGCCAGCCCCGAAACACGCCGTCCTTGAGGAGCTGATCTAGCGGGATAGCTGGATCGAAGTGCCCCATCAGCAGGAAGTCGATCACCTTCACAGCGGATTTGCTGATCTTGAAGAACTCGGAAAGCTGTTCAGTGGTGTAGGCCGACCGCTTGGCTGTCAGCCGGACAAGGTCCTCCACGGAATGAGCGTGCAAGACTCGTTCAACAACCCCGACACTGGTGATCGACTGCGAAATCCAATAGCCGGGGGAGTTGGATCGATAGAATAGGATGATCGACCCTGGCCCGACTGCCTGCGATTTCGCACGACACAAGTACACTTTTCTAATGGTGTTGCCGGGCGTCCGTGCCCCGCCGACTGTTCCAGCCGTTCCGAAGAAGTCCGGCTGATCGGGCAATGCCAGTTCGGGGAAAAGGGTGTCGTGATATCGCCCCTGTATGGGAATGCAGAAGGCCTCTGCTGGCGGACGCGCAACAAACCGCGGATAGTTCTTGCGGGCCAAGTCGAACACATCGTCATCGTCGGTGGCGCTCAAGATCGTGCGCGGCAGCGGCTTCTCAAAGACAAGCTCGCCACGCTCGTTTTTCTTGGTGTTCTCGAAACCAAAATATTCCAGCACCCGGATCAGTGACGTTTGATTTTCAAAGGTCGTGACGTACACCAAATCAAACTGATTTTTCTGAGCGAACCATAATGCTTGCTTCAAGAGCAACTCGCCCAGCTTTTCTCCGCGGAATTCAGGCTTGACCTTGAACGTACAGATTTTGAGGATTTTATCGCCGACGTACTTGGTCTGCGCTTCCGCGTGATCCTCCTGCTTGCGAACGATCAGGCCAGCCAACTCATTGTTTATTGTCACCACCCAACAAGGTCGATGCTGGCCGACGCACTTGGATTTCCACCACCCATCGAAATCGGCGTAGCCATCCCGTAGGCTCTCAAAAATTTCGTCCGCAGGCGAGATTGCGTGGGCCGGTACTTCCTCAATGAGCGGCAGCTTGACTGGAAGCGCTTCAAACGTCGTTTCCAGCCATTGCAGCGCATCCGCGACGACTAGAACGCGATCAGCCAGCCCGACGTCTTTCCGGCGTGCTCTGGTGTGGATGCCTTGATCTTGAGAAACTAGGAAATCGACAGCGCCGAGGTCTAGCGCGTGCAATAAGGCGACATCAACTTCGTCGTTTGGCTTGTTGATAGTGCCGAAGCGCGCCGCCAACTCATCCAGAGGAGGGGACTTGATGCCGTTCAGCGCCTCGAACTTGCGGATTTTGCTCCGCGTGACGGCTCGGCGCTCGGCGTTTTTGTCGCGGTCTATGTCGGCGACGGCGCGTTCGTGAACGAAAACTCGGACTCCATGTTGCGTGCACAACTGGAGAAATCGCGCAAAGATGGGTGAGACCTCTTTGTGGTCCTCAAGCTCAATGATGACGTTGGTGTCAATTAGGACCTTGTGCCCGCTCATAGTTCACTAGACCGCGCAGCGAGGCTGATGCGTACTGGAATGACTGGGGAGGAGCAAAGCCGCATCGAACTCTTAATTCGTCGAGATGGATTGGTCGTGGTAGCGGCTGCGCTTCATTCAGATGGATCGCATAGCCGCGTTCAAGCCCAGCAAAATAGGTATCGAAATCATTCTTCCGAACGCAGAACTTTTCCCTGTGCTCTTTCCAAAGCGTTGGAAGCTTCAGACGTTGAACATCTCGGATTTTAGCAACGCCGGTCAGCGCCTTGATGGGGCTTGTTGAATAGATCATAGCCAAACCGCCGGGCTCAAACTCCTCGGTAAACTTGCGCCGCAGCTCTACGGTCTTTTCACCTCTCAATATTTTCTCGGCATGCCCTGGGTGTATGCTGAACACGACGTCTCTATTCGGCCCTTCGGACGGAGCCGGAAAACCCGGCAACGTCAGTTGTTCTTCCGATAGCGGAGCACCTTCGTTCAGCGTCGCTGCAATCGCGTCAAGCTGCACGACGATCCCAGTCTCCAGAACGGCCCTCATGTCTAACGTGCCGCCAAGCGCAATCAGATATGATCGGATCGTTGAAAGAAGCAGATCGGATCGCCCCTCTATCCGAGAGATAACGGTTTGCCCCACATCGAGACGTTGTGCAACATCAAGTTGGGTCAATCCCAACAGTTCGCGCAGGTGGCGAAGCCTCTGGCCGATAGCATCGATTGGCTTTCGTTCGTCGTGAGGCATCTTGACCCTCTGAGTTGCCCGACTCAGCTTTGCTGCATGACTTTGAAGTCATATTCAAACTTTGGTCTGATGCAATCGTTATTTGCGCCGCACAATTGATCGTCGAGGCCGCTGCAGGAATGGCCGCCGCGCCGTTGACTCCCATGTGACCCCTTGCGAAACTATCCTCGGCCAAGCGGTAACTCCGCCGAACTGCCTCAGAACCCGCTGAGGATGTGGACTCCGTCATCGTTCCTCAATCGGGTGACGGAGGCCACACATGTTCCGCGAAAGACTATTCACGCTTGATGACACCATTTGCGCTACTAGGTCCCTACAGACGGCCATCCAAAATCGACACGGCGTAGCGGATGCCAGAGCCTTCCTCAAGAAGGTAGAGCAAGCCCGCACGAACCGGCTGCACGCTGTAAGGGACGCGCTCGATGATCCGCTTTGGCCGGAGCACTGCGATAGACTTCAGAAAATGAAGCTTTCCGGCGAGCTTGACCAAATCCGCAGATGCCACGCGTTTCGTGGTGGCCTCTTCCCCGATCATAGCATCATGAAGTACTGCGACTGGCGCGCGGAGCTTCGCAGCTTCTTCACATCGCTGGGCCGTCGCATTCCTGCGTGGCTAAGGTGCCAAGTCCAGCCGATGTCGTCGGAAGCCGCGACCGCAGGATGGAACGCCGCAATGGATTTGAGGGGACCACGCGGAGTAGTAGCCCGCCGCCGCTCGCAGGAAGGTACGTTGACGAGACGACGGCGGGCCTGATCGCGGGGTCAAGCTTCGCGATCATCCGGTCGTGACCGAAAGCGACCGGAAACGGAATAGATTGCCCGCCATCGCCCACGCTGGGGATTGGAGAGACGATGGCGGGCTCCGAATTCGCGAACGCCCACGAATTCGGTTCGAGCCACGTCAGCGCGGAACCAACGACACTGACCGCTCGGACTCGACAGGCCCAAGGAGGCAAAGCCGTCGAGGATCGGAGTCATGCTGCGTTCGCGTTGGATCGCGATGTCACGAGCCCGAGCAACGCCCGAATGTCCACGTTTGCCCGGTGCTCGATCACGGTGCCTTCCGAACGAGCAGCATCGAGGTGAGCGCACTCGTATCTCTCGGCTTCAAACAATTCGGTTTTGAGCTCGGCAAGCCGCTGTTTCCGTTCGTCGGCATCCATCTGCCGACCTGACTGCGGCATCTCGTCAATCAACGCGTCAAGCCGATCCTGCAGCAGTTCGGGATTGACCCATGCCAAGATTGCTTCGGGAGGTATCAGCTTGTTCTCTCCGAAGGAGAGCTTGAATTTGTCGTGCTCGCTGACGAAGACCGGCGTTCCATCCAAAGCAAGCTTTTGAACATAGAGCGCGGCCTGTCGCTTCATTTCCGCTTTTGTCGGAGATGCACGCTCGACACGGCCACGCTCGGAGATCAACTCCATGATCCGGCCGCGCAGACGTTGCACGGCTTGCAGATGGCTTTCGTCCGTCTTGGTTTTCGATTTGATCGGCCGAGCATCTTCAAGCTCGACGTTGGCGGGCAATTGCGCAAGATATCGTGCGACCTTGGCATTGAGGTCTGCGAGTGCTCTGTATCGATCCTGATAGTCGGGCTGCGATGCACGGAGCCGGACGATCTCGCGTTCCAGGACGGCTATTCTGTCGCTCGGCGCTGTGATCAGCGAGCGCTCAGCGTCGGACAGAGCCCGTTGATTGTACGTCATGATGGTCAAGGCCTGCTGCTCGGCATCCTTGAGCGTTGCGAGCTTGGCCTGCACTCGTGGGGGTAAAGTCGACATTTTGGTCACCTTCCTATGTAGTGAGGCCCGCCAAAACGACGGGCCTCGTTGTTCACTGCTTCCAGTTTTCCTCTAGGCGTTTATCTCGGCGGTCGAGTAATTCATCGTGGGTTAGAGTGCCCGGACGCGTGTCGTGCGGCTGAGATCGCTGCTGATCGATGATCGGAGGCGGCTTGCGCCAAGCATTGGTCAAATCGGCATCACGCTGTTCACGGAGCCGCTCTCGTTCTGTGTTGGCGGCAGCATCAACGAAGCGGTAACCCGGTTGATGGGCCACAGCCTGCGGCGTGAAGCCTTTGGCTAACGCCATTGCCTCGTCGAATGTCAGCTGCTTATCGTGATGCCCATAGAAGGCATCCTCGAAAGCCCTGCGCTGATCCGGAGGGAGTCCATCGACCTGGGCCTGTAGCTGAGGATCGGCCAGAGCGTAGCCAACCGTTGCGTCGGTGCGTTTGATGCTGACGACGTTCCGCTTCGCGAGATCGAGTGCTTGCCTGAAACCCTTTCGAGTCAGATGGTCCTTGAATAATGTCAGCTGACTCGGAGTGAGCTTCGCAGCATCGAGCAGCGTCGCCTGCTTGTGGTCCAGTTCCAGACCGGGGAAGGCTATCTTTGCGTCGAACTGCTCGACACGCCTTGCCGACTGCGCGGCTGCCATAGCTGCCATCAAGCCGTGGTCGGCGTGATCCATCAGCTTGATTGGAACGCGGATCACGTCGCCATCTTCGACGATGTGCCCCCGCGTGACACGTTTGCCATTGCGGTCGATGATCTCGTGGTCGTGAGTGGTAGTCATGTTTAAAGGCCTCTCATTGCCATGATGGTGCTTAGTCTCTCTGCAGCGGGGCTGCGTTCCGAAGGTCCTCCTACCCATGAAAGGTCAGCCACGTAGCGATATTTGCGGACGCCCATCGACGTGAGGACGCCTGCAACGGCGTTCACTACGTCATCGTGCCCGTTGGGAGCGTGGTCGATGCTGTCCTTGCCGGAGCGTGCTGTTTTGCGTTCGAGCCCGCATAGCTGCATCGTCAGCTTGGGATGGTCGAGGAGGTCGCACTTCTTCGACATCATCAGGGGCAGAAACTCGCCGTAGATCGTGCTTTTGGGCTTCGCTGACGGCTCATATTTGATCCCGTGCTCGAGGAACTGTTCCCGCGGCCACTCGCCAGCGTAACGGTCACCCCTCACTTCGCTGATGCTGTAGGATTTGAGCAGCGTGGAATATTGCTCGACGATGCTGCGCGGCGAGAATGGCGGCCTGGCCTCCCGGATCACGTCCAAGACGGAGACACCGTTCTCGACGTGTCCGATTGCGAGCGTGAACGAGTCCTTGCCTGATCCGCCAGCAGCATCGACGAACGCGTGATAGTTGAACTCGGCAATGTAGGGACGCTCACGCTCGTCGGAGGTGATTGCATCGACTGCTTCACGTGCAATGAAGGCTTCGACGTCAGTCCGGAACTGCGCGCCGTATTCAGCGGATGCCGAAACAGGGTCATCCTCGAATTGCTGGGCGAGGAAGTCGGGGTCGATCTCCCGGTTCATCACATCGGTCGCAGCTTGCCAGCTAAGGATGCGCGGATTGTCCTTCCCATGGTGCTGCCGATGCATGTTGTACAGCACGCCTTTGCGGGCGTATGGCGACGATGCGAGCAACAGCATGGAGTTGGGTATCGTTGCCATTCCCGGCCGGATCGCGTTAATGACCTCTACGTCGGGATTTGCCGAGTCTTCGGATTGCCAGTACGCTATTTCGTCACAGGCGCTCGCAACTATGGAGCGACCGCGTACTGCTTTGAAGCTTGAAGTGGTAATCTCGATTGAGATGGAGTTGGATAGTTCGAGCCCGAACCGCGTCTCGCGCTCGATCATCCGGGAGAGCATCGGGACCTTCTTGATGAAGCCCTTGACGTAGCGGAGGATGACGCGAGCCTGATCCTTGTCTGCCGCGAGTACCTGGACGACGCCAAGCTCACCCTCGACAAGATACTGCCGATAGTCGTGGAAACAGGCCAGCCAGACTGCGATCAATGCGAGGATGCGCGACTTGCCCCCACGTCGGCCGATAACGAGGACACACTCACGAGCTTGCTCGGTCGGAGGATCGGTTCGGCCCGTGCATTGGCGATAGATCGCAAGTTCCTCGTCCGACATCGGCAAGCCGAACGCTGCTGCTATGAACGAGCGCCACGCTATCCAGCTTTCCGGATCAGGGAAGAACTTCGCGAACACATTGGGGTCCGCGATAGCATCCAGCAGTGTGAGACGATCTGACCGAGGAGACGTAAGCCGGGGTGTTGCATCCTCAATCCGTAGTCTGGCTGGTCTTTGGGGTGTGGCGGTGGTGTGGGTGTCGTCAAGCCGTTCACGGTGACGACGAGCGCCCATCAATCCCCCATGCGTTCACGGTGTGAATGACGCGAGCCGCCACGCCGTGCATATTCCAGCGGGTCTATGTCGTCATCGTCATCATCACGCTTGCCGGGTGTGGCGCTGAGCAGGCCGATCTTCTTCATGAGACGAGACTGGGTGTTGGATAGACGCTGATATTCAAGCCGCTCATCCAGCGTGGTGCTGCCAGTCTTGACGTATGCTGCTTCGCAATCTTCGAGGACGCATTGCAGGAAGGCGATACGCCGGATGTGATTGCGCGTGGTCTCGCTGATGCGATCTTCGCCCCCGCAATCTTCGATGTAACGCAACACCAGATCGGAGAAGCGTCGTCCTCTGGGAGAGTCCGTTGTCGAGATGCGTTCGGCAAACAATCGGCGCCCTGATGTGACGGCGCTTAGATTGCGTTTTCGTTTGGGCTTGGAGGTGTGTTTTAGGGTCCCGTGCATCTTCTTTGCACTGCGTCTGCGAATACTTCGCGTTACAGGACGCGCATTCACGTCATATGCACGCCTTATCTGTCAACACCGAAGTGCAAGCGCCGATGGGAGCAGGTCTTTTTGACGCTTTCCTATTGCGAGGCGAAATAATTTCGGCGCTCACTCGCTCGTTTCTGGTGATCAGAACTAAATAGAACGAGATGTGAATACGCGGGTCCCACAACAATCGGACAACAAACGGGAAGGGGACAACATGTATTCGATCCTGATCCCGTGCTGCTGGTTGTCGAGGTTCAGACTAGGGCCGCTTGCTGATCTTCCTCTGACTACGCTGATATTCGCGTTGATAGCGTTCAAGCCGTCGTTCGTCGATCAGGCCTTCCTCTATCAGGAGCTTCACGGTCTCGCGCATCTCGGAACGGACATCGCCAACAGTGACGCCGGAGACCGAGATGTTTGCACGTTCCAGTTCGTCGCATACTTCCTTGAAGCTTTCGGTCTGGAGCGTGAGGCGACGGATTTTCGCTTTCAGGCCTCCGTTCCGTGATGTCCCGCGTCGTTTCCCTTTTTGAGTTCCTTTGGGATGGGGATTTTGGCGTTGGCTTCGGCTTGATCGTTCTCGGTGTGAACGACTGCGCGATGTTCGCGAGCGCGAGTCGTTCACGCCGCTTCCGTCCTGGGCCTGCGAATTCGTATCCGATCTGATTGTCTGGCATCTGGATTTCCCTCGGTTCGAGGGATCAGCATCCTAGGCGTGGATCGTCCGAGTGACTAGGCGGGGTCCGGATCGCGGGGGATTTCCTGTCTCTGGGACGCTGATTGCTGCGGTTTTCGAGCGGTTGGAGCGGCGTTCCGGCGTCCGGACGATCTCCTACCCCCGATTTCGTTGCATGCCGCGTGCTCCCAACGAGTCAGTGCCGATCACTCGGTCCGACATTCGCCGAGAGAACATGGAGGAGCGCGCTTCTATTTCAGCAAGCCCGCAATCATGCTGCCGATCCCAGCTGCGATGAGATTTCCGGCGGCTCCTTCCACAACAGTACGTATCGCCTGTAGGGTTGTCTTCATCTTTGAAGGATCGGGCGTGCCGCTCCTAATTTCGTCTTCCAAGAGTTTCAGAGGAGCAGCGATATCCGTGCGTTGTGGCTCGGGCAATGAGGCCACGTGCGGCTTGATTTGCTCGATAACGCCTGCAACTGCGGCTGGATTGAGATTGTTGTTGACTACGTTGGTGCTGTTATCCGTACCGAAGGTGACGCGTGAATTGTCACCATGGAAGTGGTTCGTTATTTGCTGGATGACCTGCTGCGGTGGGGCGGCTGCTTCCCGGCTCCGATGTACTTTGGCCTGAAAGCTGGACGGAATGCTGCGAAGGCCCGTCATAAAATTCGGGTCGTCTACCACATAGTCTTCAACAAGCCCTGACGGTAGTGATCGGAGAAAATGATCGCCGGGCTCAAGCGGCAGATCGACATCAAAGGTGATGATTTGCCCGGCTGAGACCTGCGCTTTGATGTCCTCACGGATCACGGTGCCGTCGGCTTTCACGAGCGTCACCTTATCCCTCAGCAAACTGGCTAGGGCCATGCTATTTCCTCCTTCTGCAATTTCCAGGTCGCAATATATATGCCGCAACATGTCGGCACGGGACGCAATGTCGGTGGACGTCGCGCCAGTCCAACTCCCAAGATCTTGTGGAGCGGGAAACTTGAACCCATCTCCCCTGAGAATGCGGTCCTTTTCGACGGCGGTCCTCTGAATTTTCGCTATGAAGGCTGATATCAACGATTGGGCTTCGTTCAGTGCGGTAGAACGGATATCGACAGGATACTCCTGTAGCTGGGTCTCAAGCTCATCGAACAGCTTGCCAACTTTCTGTCGTGCGTATCTTTGGATCGTGTCCCAGTAGACGTCGCGGACGGTGCCGGAGAACCTGAGCCCCCCAAAACGGATCATCCTACCGTCGAAGCCGTCGATTTCAGCAACGCTCTCGCTCCCGATATGGTGCCATTTGAAAAACCACTCGTTCTGCATGCGCAAGTATTCAGCATCTAGCGCGATCTCAAGTCGCGCTCCAATCGGAGTGAGTCGGCTCATGCTCCGATTGTATGGACGAGTTGACCATCGCACAACGGGTATAAAGCTTGGACAGCTTTCGGGGTGTTGCCAGTCATGTGGACAAGAGGACAAGGGAGTCAGAGCCTTTCACGCTGCATCTTCGGCTTGGACGGCCTGACTGGACGCGGGTGTGATAATCTACAAAATTTCCCCCATTCCTTTTCCTTCTCGTGTCCCTTAGCGGGCAACCATTGCATTTCTGCGCAGATGTCCAGCACATCCAGCTGCCGCATCTTTTCGAATTTCTTGGGAGCGTTCTTCCGCATATCCGCCAGTGTGATCCCAAGCCGTTGAAATCTTCCTGTGACATTGCGGGGAATGTCGTAGTGGCGTGATCGCTTCAATTTTCGCATCCAACGCCGGATTTCCATTTCCGCAGGGTCCCGTATCGTGATGCGTTTCTGGAAATGAGGCCGTGGCTTGATGTTGAACAGATCGCGCGGTCTGGATATTCCAGCGCGCTTGATGGCATCACCCGTCATCTCCCGGATTTCGAAGTGCGGCTTTTCACACTCTCCGTCCAATTCTCCCGGCTCGTCATCGTAATAGGCCCAATTCCTCGATAGCCTTCCTCTTCTGTACGCGGTGTCGATCCCGTAGATCGTCCCTTTTTCGTTTCTGATCCTGTCGGAGGTTTTGCGGTAATTCAGGTTCGTGCAACGCGTCATCAACGCTCTGATGTCCGCACGGCTGATACCTGGAGCCGGGTCGAGATCATATGCGACATGGAGCCGACAGATCGACATGCGCTCCTCCCACATCTCGTCCAGAATTTCGACGGCGCGCTTTGTCGGTGCATTCAATTTCAATATCCAGCCGATGACGACCCCATCGATGATGAGAGGATCGTCCCAGACTTGGCGCTTCGTCTCGGCGCGCAGCGCGTTCTTCAATTCCGCGCCGAAATTCCACGGCCAGAACACTTCGATTGTGTGGATGAACGCGAAAACGCGCGCAAGAACTGGCGGCTTGTCGCGCTTGTAGAGGTCCCATAAGATCAGCATCGACGATCTTCCCTAGTGATGATCGCTCATTCATGAGCTTGCCTTGGACGGCGTGGTTCGTGATCGTTGCGCGCAACATTGCGGCCCCGCCCAGCGTCAACTGAGCGGGGTCGTTGCATTTTTAGGCGTGATTATTTTCGGGCATCGGAGCACCCGCGAGCGCGTACACCTCGTCCTTGCGATAGAGCGCTTTGGACGTGCGGCCGTCGCGAAGCCTGCGGCTCACGAGTTTGCCGTCGGCCTCCAGCCGACGCACGGTCATCACGGACATGTTGAGGATCAGCGCAGCTTGATGCCGGTCGACGAGTACTGAACCAGCAGGTGGGAGCTTACGTTCGGTAGTTGCTCGGGGGGGTGCAGCTTGACGTTGTGGCTTCGTTGACATGTTCAACCCATAGCTACCGCATTCGCCAGTTACGGCGACAATGCGAAAACGAGGGTTGACGGCTGGGGCTGGTGACCGCGAGCTCGATCAACGAGAGGTCCCGTACTTCCCCGGGACTTCGCCACTCCTGTGGCCTGATGCGAGGATATCAAAACGACCCGAGACGATCAATATTCCTAAAATCGCAGCGGAGCGGGCAGGAGCGCGATGCTCGTCAATCCGCATCTTCCCCTTCCAGATACGGAAACGCGCACAGAAACCGGGCGTTGCTGCGTCCTGCGCCCCTTCAGAGATCGTCCTCGGGGACGTTGGGCAACGGAACGGCCCGAACTGCTCTGCAAAAACGTACCTGATGATGAGAACTCGTTACGAACGCGCGCTGAGATCGCAGCAGAGCGCGCTGGAGCAGGGATATGCATTTCGAGCCTCCGAGAGGAGGGGCGCTGCCGTCCCCGCCGCTCATGCTCGCTCGCGTCGTTCCCGAACGACGGGCTTTCGACGGATCATCTTCACGACGTTCCCTGCTGGGGGATTGACGATCTCCTGAACGTGGAGTGCTAAAGCTGCAAACGCGGCTGTCTTTTCGTCGAAGAACTCGAATAGGTCGTAAGCGCGCTCGACGTTGTTGCCGACGACGTGGCCCATGCAGCGCTCAGCAACGTGGGGCTCGATTTTGAGCCTCGACAATCGAGTACGGAACGTGCGGCGCAAGTCGTGCAGCGAGTGCGACGGCATGCCGGGGATTTCCTTCTGCATTAGCTCCATCAATTTACCCTGGAACTGACCAAATGCGTTGAACGGGCCGCGCTTGTACATCGCAACGAAGACATACGGGTTTCCTTCCAAGCGAGGCTGCTCCGCGATGATGGATGCGACTATCGGCGCGAGCTTGATGACTCCTGCGTTAAGCTTCTCTAGTTCGGCCTTGCCCATGTGCCAAATGCCGTCCTTGATGTCCGTCCATTTCATGAGCTGGACCTTGGTTCGCCTAGCTCCCGTCAGCAAGCATACACGGGCGAGGGCTCCGAAAGTCCCGAGCTTGGCAGTAGCATTCCACAGAGCCCTGATTTCGGCGTCGTCGAGCACACGGGTGCGTTTCTTCCTCTTGTAGCGCTTCATTCCCTTGACGATTGGCGAGACGTAGTCCTCGTCTTCGAGAGTGTAGAACGCCGCTATCGAACGGAAGACCGCGAGCACCGAGTCGGCCATTGACGCGCTATGAGCATCTTCGACTTTATTTAGAACGGTCTTGAGTTCTTGGCGCCTGATTTCAGCGAATGGGCGATCTCCCAAATCGGGCATCAGGTGCTTATCGATTTGCTGGATCATCACCTTTGCAGTGCGGAGCTTGTTCCTCTCGACGTAACGCCGCTTGTAGTCTTCCACGACTTTCCTGAACGTGAGAAGCTTGGCCTCGGCCTCCTTCTCGGCGTCGATCTCGGCCTGTCGCGTCTTCTCGAAGTAGGCGCGGTCCTTGTCGAGTTCGGCGAGGTATTTGCGGGCCTCGACCCGCGCCGCCGCAAGTGTGAGCGCTGGATATCGGCCGAGCTTGCGTTGTTTTGATTTGCCCTTCTTATCGTAATAGAGCAGGTACCAGGCGAGGGTGCCCCCGTAGCTGTGCTTGAGGAGCAGACCCTTCGTCCCCCCGTTTGCGGGGTCGTCGAAATAATCGATTTGTTTCCCTTGGGGCGGTGGTTCCTTGACGAGCGCGCGCACGGTCGCGTCCGTCATGTGCATGACGGGCATCCCTGTTACTCCCCGCAATAATTAATGGGTGTATATGACGTGTTGCCCGCGAATTGAGGTGATCAATCGCGCACAAAGATGATACACAAATTTACGGAAAATTAAAGCTTTATCAAACCCTTAGGTGCTAAATTGAGCGCAAGAGTCCAAGGTTGAACAATGAGCTAATCGAACAATCGGCAATAATTATTGAGTATCTTGCGGCCGGCGATTCCCGTTAAGGGACCGTGTCGCCGCTTTGGCAAATTTTCGGCGATTTTTGGGGACATTGAACCGCATGTGCGGCATCGTCGGCATTCTTGGACGCGCTCCGGTCGCGGAGCAATTGGTGGATTCGCTCAAGCGGCTCGAATATCGCGGCTATGATTCCTCGGGTGTCGCCACGCTGGAGAATGGCGGCCTGGCGCGGCGCCGCGCCGAAGGCAAGCTGAAGAATCTCGAGGCCCGGCTCGAGGCCAAGCCGCTCGGCGGCCATACCGGCATCGGCCACACCCGCTGGGCCACGCACGGGCGGCCGACCGAGAACAACGCGCACCCGCACGCCACCGAGCGCGTCGCCGTGGTGCATAACGGCATCATAGAGAATTTCCGCGAGCTGCGCGAGGAACTCGAGGCCAAGGGCGCGGCGTTCTCGACCGAGACCGACACCGAGGTCGTGGTGCATCTGGTCGACAATCTGCTGAAGGGCGGCGTCAAGCCGATCGAGGCGGTGAGGGCGGTGCTGTCGCAGCTGCGCGGCGCGTTCGCGCTCGGCTTCATCTTCGCCGGCGAGGATGACCTGATGATCGGCGCCCGCAACGGCCCGCCGCTCGCGGTCGGCCATGGCGAAGGCGAGATGTTTCTCGGGTCCGACGCGATCGCGCTCGGGCCGTTCACCGATACGATCAGCTATCTCGAGGACGGCGATTGGGTGGTGCTGAATCGCAAGGGCGCCACGATCTTCGACAAGGACAACGCCATCGTCCACCGCGAGGCGATCAAGCACACGACGGCAACGGCGCTGGTCGACAAGGCGAACTACCGCCACTTCATGGCGAAGGAGATCCACGAGCAGCCCGAAGTGGTCGGGCACACGCTGGCGCGCTATGTCGACATGGCGACCGAGCGCGTCACCATGCCGGTGAAGCTGCCGTTCGACTTCAAGGATATCCAGCGCGTCTCGGTCACCGCCTGCGGCACCGCGAGCTATGCCGGCTTCGTCGCGAAATACTGGCTGGAGCGGCTGGCGCGGCTACCGGTCGAGCTCGATGTCGCCTCCGAATTCCGCTACCGCGAGGCACCGCTGCGCAAGGGCGATCTTGCGATCTTCATCTCGCAATCGGGCGAGACCGCCGACACGCTGGCGGCGCTGCGCTACGCCAAGGCGCAGGGTGCGCACACGCTCTCGGTCGTCAACGTGCCGACCTCGACGATCGCGCGCGAGAGCGAGACCGTGCTGCAGACGCTCGCCGGTCCCGAGATCGGGGTCGCTTCGACCAAGGCGTTCACCTGCCAGCTGATGGTGCTGGCCTCGCTCGCGGTCGCCGCCGGCAAGGCGCGCGGCGAGCTGTCCGATGCCGACGAGGCCAAGCTGGTGCATGGCCTGGTCGAGATTCCGCGCCTGATGTCGGAAGCGCTGACCACTGAAGTGCAGATCGAGAAGCTGGCGCGCGAGATCTCGAAGTCTCGCGACGTGCTCTATCTCGGCCGCGGCACCAGCTATCCGCTGGCGCTGGAGGGCGCACTGAAGCTGAAGGAAATCTCCTACATCCATGCCGAGGGCTACGCCGCCGGCGAGCTCAAGCACGGGCCGATCGCGCTGATCGACGAGCACATGCCGGTCGTGGTGATCGCGCCCTACGACAAGGTGTTCGAGAAGACCGTCTCCAACATGCAGGAGGTCGCCGCCCGCGGCGGCAAGATCATCCTGATGACCGACGCCAAGGGCGCGGCGGAGGCGACCATCCAGTCGCTGGTGACGATCGTGATGCCGGACATGGGGGCGACCTTCGCGCCGATGGTCTACGCCGTTCCGGTGCAGCTGCTCGCCTATCATACCGCTGTCGTGATGGGCACCGATGTCGACCAGCCGCGGAATCTGGCCAAATCGGTCACGGTCGAATAGTCGCAAGCCGCGGCTTCACGCGGCCCTTCAAAAATGCGACAGAATGGCTTAGCTGGGTGGTGGACTACGGCCGCTTCGACGACCCTGGAACCGCAATGACCTCCAACCAAGTGCCTCCCGCCTCGACCGGTGAATTGCCCCCGGATGCCCCGCGCGGGCTGATGGCGCGGTTTCGCAACTATTTCCTGACCGGCCTCGTGGTGGCCGGACCGGTTGCGATCACCCTGTATCTGACCTGGTGGTTCGTGAACTGGGTCGACAATCTGGTCCGGCCGTTCGTGCCCACGGCCTACCGGCCGGAAACCTATCTGCCATTCGGGCTGCCGGGTTCCGGCCTGATCGTCGCGGTCATCGCGCTTACGCTGCTCGGCTTCCTCACCGCCAATCTGATCGGGCGAACCCTGGTCGATCTCGGCGAACGGCTGCTTGGCCGCATCCCTGCGGTGCGCGCGATCTATCGTGGCCTCAAGCAGGTGTTCGAAACGCTGTTCTCCGGCAACGGCTCGAGCTTTCGCCGCGTCGGCCTCGTCGAGTTTCCCTCGCCCGGCATGTGGTCGATCGTGCTGATCTCGCAGGCGCCGAGCGCCGAACTTGCCGCTAGCCTGCCCGGAGCGGAAGAGCACATCTCGGTGTTCCTGCCGTGCGCGCCGAACCCGACCACCGGCTTCTTCTTCTACGTGCCGAAGAGCAAGATCATCGAGATCGAAATGAGCACCGAGGATGCCGCGACGCTGATCATGTCCGCCGGCGTGGTGCAGCCCGGCGGCACCGCCGATCAGAAGCGCGCCGCGGCGCTCGCCGGCATGGCCAATGCTGCGCGCATTGCGAGCCAGGCTTCGCTGCAGCCGGCAACTCAGCCCTCGCCGGCGAAGGTGGAGTAGCTCCCGTCTATCCCCGTCATTGCGAGGAGCGAAGCGACGAAGCAATCCATGATTCCACATATGCGGACCGATGGATTGCTTCGCTACGCTCGCAATGACGGCGGGAAGGGGCGATGAGCACACCTAGATCAGCGTCTCGTAGAGGTCGTTCCAATCTGGATTCAGCGCCTCGATCAGCGCAATCTTCTTCGCGCGGCTGCCGGCCTTGATCTGCTTCTCTCGAGTGATCGCATTGTACATGGTTTCGTGCAATTCGTACCAGACCAGAATCTTGCAGCCATATTTGGCCGAGAAGCCCTTCACCAATCCCTCGCGATGCTCAAACGCACGCTTGGGCGGATTTGCGGTAACGCCCGTGTAAACGGTGCCGTGACGCTTGTTGGCGAAGATGTAGACGCATGGTTGTTTCATGATGTCCCCCAGCCGCAAGTATATACCGTCATTGCGAGGAGCGGAGCGACGAAGCAATCCACGCTTCCGCATATGCGGAACGATGGATTGCTTCGCTGCGCTCGCAATGACGATGGGTTGAGCGCTCGCAATGACGGGGCTGGCCGCTACCCCGCGCCGATCAGCGGCACGGCTTCGTCGCGTTCGTAGAGGTAGAGCAGGACGCGCAGCGCTTCGCCGCGTTCGCCCTTCAGCTTCGGGTTGTCCTTCATGATCCGCAGCGCCTCGTCGCGGGCCTGGGTGATGAGCTGGCCGTGCACTTCGGAGCGCGCGATGCGGTAGCCGGGCAGGCCGCTCTGGCGGATGCCGAGCACATCGCCTTCGCCGCGCAGCTTCAGATCCTCCTCGGCGATCCGGAATCCATCCGTCGTCTCGCGGATCACTTTCAACCGCGCCTTCGACATCTCGCCGAGCGGCTCCTTGTAGAGCAGCAGGCAGGTCGAGGCCTCCGAGCCGCGGCCAATGCGCCCGCGCAATTGATGCAGCTGCGCAAGCCCGAAACGTTCGGCGTTCTCGATCACCATGATGGTCGCCGCGGGCACGTCGACGCCGACCTCGACCACCGTGGTCGCGACCAGGAGGCCGATCTCGTGCGCGGCGAATTGCGTCATCACGCGGTCCTTCTCGGTGCCCTTCATCTGGCCGTGCACGAGACCGACGCGATCGCCGAACCGCTTCTGCAGGCTCTCGAAACGTTCGGTCGCGTTGGTGAGATGCTCGGTGCCCTCGGCCTCGGATTCATCGACCAGCGGGCAGATCCAGTAGACCAGCTTGCCGGCGCCGAGCGCGCGGCCGACGCCGTCCATGACGTCCTCGATCCGGCTCATCGGCACCGCGCGGGTGTCGATCGGCTGGCGGCCGGCGGGCTTTTCGCGCAGCTCCGAGACGTCCATGTCGCCAAAGTATGTGAGCACCAGCGTGCGCGGGATCGGGGTGGCGCTCAGCACCAGCACGTCGACGGCCTCGCCCTTGGAGGTCAGCGCGAGCCGTTCGCGGACGCCGAAGCGATGCTGCTCGTCGACCACGGCAAGCGCCAGCGCCTTGTAGATCACGTCGTCCTGGATCAGTGCGTGGGTGCCGACCAACAGATCGATCTCGCCGGCCTCGAGCTGTGCCAGCAGCTCGCGGCGCTCTTTGCCTTTCTCGCGGCCGGTGAGGATCGCAACCCGTAGGCCAGCGCTCTCGGCGAGCGGTGCGATGGTCTTGATGTGCTGGCGCGCCAGGATTTCGGTCGGCGCCATCAGCGCGGCCTGCCTGCCGGCTTCCGCAACCGCGGCGGCGGCCAGCAGCGCCACCACGGTCTTGCCGGAACCGACGTCGCCCTGCACGAGGCGCAGCATCCGCACCGGCTGCTGCAGGTCCGCGATGATCGCCGCGACCGCCTCTTGCTGCGACCTGGTCAGCGCATAGGGCACGGCATCGATGATCTTCCGGCGCAGATGACCATCGCCGGCGTTGCGCACACCGCTGGGGCGTCGCAGCGTGGCGCGGATCAGGGCCAGCGCGAGCTGGCCGGCCAGCAGCTCGTCGAATGCGAGACGTGACCAGAACGGACCGTCGGGCAGGATATCGGTCAGCTCGACCGGCACATGCACGCGGGTCAGCGCCTCCCTGATCGGCGGGAAGTTGCAGCGGCGCAGCACCTCGGGGCTGATCCACTCCGGCAGCTCGGGCAGCCTGGTCAGCGCCTGCGCGATGGCGCGGCGGAGCGAGCCGATCGCAAGCCCCTCGGTCAGCGGATAGACCGGATCGATGCAGGACAGTTTTGCAAAGCCCGCTTCATCGACGACGCGATCGGGATGCACGATCTGCGGGATGCCGTCATACATCGCCAGCGTGCCGGAGACGTAGCGCTTCTCGCCGACCGGCAGCAGCTTCTCGACATAGCCGGGCTGGGCACGGAAGAAGGTCAGCACGACGTCGCCGGTGTCGTCGCTGGCATAGACAAGGTAGGGCGCGCGCGAATTGCGCGGCGGCGGCGGGCGATGGCGGTCGACGGTGACCTCGAGCGTCACCATGGTTCCGACCGCGGCGTCGCGGATCTTCGGCCGGGCGCGGCGGTCGATCACGCTCGCCGGCAGATGCAGCAGCAGGTCAACCAGCCGCGGCGTCTCGCTGCGGTCGAGCAGATAGCGCAGCAGCTTGTCCTGCTTCGGGCCGACCCCTTGCAGGGTCGTGACCTGGGCAAACAGCGGATTGAGCAGGGCTGGGCGCATCGACGAATCCAAGACCGTTTCACACCGTCATGCCCGGCCTTGTGCCGGGCATCCACGTCTTTTTTTGGAGCTGATGTCGGCCGGTCCCGTCTACGCCAAGGCTTCGACGGGCGCGCAAGCCCGGCAATGACGGCATGCGCCCAGGGAAACCCCAAAACGCGGCGAATGAGGGCTGACATCGGCCATCGCCATGGCTATATCAAGCCCGCCCGGCACGTCCGGGCTGTTGGCGTTGGATGGATTTTGGGACATGACGGGATCGACACGATCGAGCAGCGGGCTCGATGACCGCCGCAAGCGGCTTTTGTTTCGCTGCTGGCACCGCGGCACCCGGGAGATGGACCTGATCCTCGGCCGCTTCGCCGACGCGACCATTGGCGAGCTGTCCGATCACGAGCTCAGCGAGCTCGAGCATTTGATCGAGGTCCCGGATCCCGACCTCTATGCGGCGCTGACCGGCGACAAGGTGCTGCCGTCCGAATATGCCACCGCGCTGTTTGCCCGCATCAAGTCGTTCCGGGTCGCGGATCCCAGCGCATGAAACAGCCGATGAAATCACCGGCCGCGATGCTCGCGCCCGGCCGGGTGCTGACCATCGCCAACGTCGCCGAGGGCGCCGAAGGGCTCGTCATCTCCGACCTGGCGCGCGCGATCGCGGCGCAGCCGAAGCGGCCGGCGGTCAGCCTTGCCGTGGTGTGCCGTGACGGCACGCGGATGCAGCAGCTCGCCCGCGCGCTGGAGTTCTTTGCGCCCGATATCGCCGTGATGCAGGTTCCGGCCTGGGACTGCCAGCCCTACGACCGCGTCTCGCCGCATTCCGGCATTTTGGCGCAACGGCTCACCGCTTTGGCCAAGTTGTCGCGGCTGGTCGGCAGCGACAAGCCGCTGATTGTGCTCACCACGGTGAATGCGGCCGTGCAGCGGGTCCCGGCGCGCGATCAGGTCGCAGCGCAAGCGCTGTCGGTTGCGCCCGGCAATGTGGTGCCGATGGATTCGGTCGTGGCCTGGCTCGAGCACAATGGCTACACCCGCTCGTCCACGGTGCGCGAGCCCGGCGAATATGCCGTGCGCGGCGGCATCCTCGATCTGTTTCCGGCCGGCCTCGACCAGCCGGTGCGCTTCGACTTCTTCGGCGACAGCCTGGAATCGATCCGCACCTTCGATGCCGAGACCCAGCGCACGCTACTCGACATGCGCGGGCTCGATCTCGTGCCGGTGTCGGAATTCCAGCTCACCACCGAAACCATCCGGCGTTTCCGCATGGGCTATGTCGCCGCGTTCGGCGCGCCGGGGCGCGACGATCAGCTCTATGAAGCCGTCTCCGAGGGACGGCGTCACCCCGGCATGGAGCATTGGCTGCCGCTGTTCCAGGAGCGGATGGACACGCTGTTCGATTATCTCGACGGGGCGACGGTTGCGATCGAGCCGCAGGGCGAGGACGCAGCGCGCGAACGCTTCTCGCAGATCGTTGACTACTATGACGCACGGCGCGAGGCGCTGGAGCATCCGGGCAGCGGCGCGGTCTACAAGCCGCTGCCGCCGGACCAGCTCTATCTGACCGAGGCCGAATGGACCAAGCTGCTCGGCGATGCGCCGCTGGCGCGGCTGACGCCGTTCGCGGTGCCCGAAGGCACGCCCGACGTGTTCGACGCCGGCGCGCGGCAGGGCCGCAACTTCGCCCCCGAACGCGCCGACAGCAATGTCAACGTGTTCGAGGCCGTGGTCGGCCATGTCGGCGCGCTGCAGTCACAGCGCAAGAAGGTGGTGATCGCGTTGTGGAGCGAGGGCTCGCGCGACCGCATGGGCGCGATGCTGCGCGACCACAAGCTCCTGAACACGACCAGCGTCAACACCTGGCGGATCGTGCAGGCGACGCCGCGCAACGAAACCATGCTGGCGGTGCTCGGCATGGAATCCGGCTTCGAGACCGACGAGTTCGCCGTCATCAGCGAGCAGGACATTCTCGGCGACCGCCTGGTGCGGCCGCGCAAGGCGAGCCGCAAGCTCGACAATTTCATCTCGGAGGTGACGAGCCTTGCGACCGGCGATCTCGTGGTCCATGTCGAGCACGGCATCGGCCGCTTCGTCGGGCTGCAGACGCTCGAAGTCTCCGGCGCACCGCATGACTGTCTCGAACTGCATTATGCCGCCGAGACTAAACTGTTCCTGCCGGTCGAGAACATCGAGCTGCTGTCGCGCTACGGCTCCGACAGCGCCAATGTCGAGCTCGATCGTCTCGGCGGCGGCGGCTGGCAGGCGCGCAAGGCCAAGTTGAAGAACCGGATCCGCGAGATCGCGGGCGAGTTGATCAAGATCGCGGCCGAGCGGCAGCTGCACGAGGCGCCGAAATTCCCGCTGCAGCCGCACGTCTATGACGAGTTCTGCGCGCGCTTCCCGTATGAGGAGACCGAGGATCAGTTAGGGGCCATCACCTCGACCTTGAAGGACCTCGAGATCGGCCGTCCGATGGACCGGCTGATTTGTGGCGACGTCGGCTTCGGCAAGACCGAAGTGGCGCTGCGCGCGGCGTTCGCCGTGGCGCTGGAGGGCAGGCAGGTCGCGGTGGTGGTGCCGACCACGCTGCTGGCGCGTCAGCACTCGCGGACTTTCACCGAGCGCTTCAAAGGTTTCCCGGTCAATGTGGCGCAGGCGTCGCGGCTGGTGTCGACCAAGGAGCTCAACCAGGTCAAGAAGGGGCTCACCGACGGCAGCGTCGACATCGTCGTCGGCACCCACGCGCTGCTCGGCAAGGCGATCAAGTTCAAGGATCTGGGCCTCCTGATCGTCGACGAGGAGCAGCACTTCGGCGTCAGCCACAAGGAGCGGCTGAAGCAGTTGCGCGCCCAGGTCCACGTGCTGACGCTGTCGGCAACCCCGATCCCGCGCACGCTGCAACTGGCGCTGACCGGCGTCCGGGAGCTCTCGATCATTGCGTCGCCGCCGGTCGATCGTCTTGCGGTGCGCACCTTCGTCGCGCCGCATGATCCCCTGATGATCCGCGAGGCGCTGCTGCGCGAACGCTACCGTGGCGGGCAGGCGTTCTACGTCGTGCCGCGGATCGAAGACCTCGCCGGCGTCAAGGATTTCCTCGACAAGAACGTGCCGGAGATGAAGGTCGCGGTCGCCCACGGCCAGATGCCGCCGACCGTGATCGAGGACATCATGTCCGCGTTCTACGACGGCAAGTACGACATCCTGCTCTCGACCACGATCGTCGAGTCCGGTCTCGACATCCCGAACGCCAATACGTTGATCGTGCACCGCGCCGACATGTTCGGCCTCGCCCAGCTCTACCAGCTGCGTGGCCGCGTCGGCCGCTCCAAGCTGCGCGCCTATGCGCTGTTCACGCTGCCGGCACAGCAGAAGATCACGGCGCAGGCGGAGCGGCGGCTCAAGGTGCTGCAGTCGCTGGAGACGCTGGGCGCCGGCTTCCAGCTCGCCTCGCACGACCTCGACATCCGCGGCGCCGGCAATCTGCTCGGCGAAGAGCAATCCGGCCACATCAAGGAAGTCGGCTTCGAGCTGTACCAGTCGATGCTGGAGGAGGCGATCGTCAACCTCAAGGCCGGCGTCGCCGAGCCGGCCGCGGACCGCTGGTCGCCGCAGATCACGATCGGCATGCCGGTCCTGATCCCCGAGGACTATGTCAACGACCTCAGCGTGCGGCTGTCGCTGTATCGCCGGCTCGCCGATCTCGACACCGACGAGGACATCGACGCCTTCGCCGCCGAAATGCGCGACCGCTTCGGCGTGCTGCCGGACGAGGTGCGCTATCTGTTTAAGGTCGCGGCGATCAAGGCCTATTGCCGAAGGGCCAATGTCGGGAAGGTCGACGCCGGCCCGAAGGGCGCCGTGATCGCATTCCGCGACAACAGTTTTGCGCATCCGGAGCGGCTGGTGGGCTTCATCCGCCAGCACGGCCAGGCCGCCAAGGTGCGGCCCGACATGAAGGTGGTGTTCTTCCAGGAGTGGGATACGCCGGAAGAGCGGCTCGCCGGCACCACCGAGATCCTGCGCCAGCTCGCCAATCTCGCCGAGAGCAAGAAGGCGGCTTGACACGCGGTGCGACGCAAGCCCCCCTCAGGATCGGATCAAATAGGGCGCAACGTGGTCGTCGAGCAGTTTCAGGAACTGCTCGGCGAGAACGCTGAGTTCGCCGATCGTCGGCTTCAGGACTCCGACCTCGTAGTGGATCGCCGGCGCGAAGGGGCGGACGACGAGCTTGCTCGCTCCGCTGGTTCGCCTGAGCGTTTCGGACGCGCTGAGCGCGTCGACTAGGCAGACACCCGCGCCATCGATGACGAGGTTGAGCGCGACGGCAAAGAATTCACACTCGATCGCCGGATGAAACGGCGTACCGCTGGCTTCGAAGGCGCGCGATACCGCGGCATAGGTCGATCGGCTCTGCGAGGTGATGATCAGATCATGTCGCTCGAGCAGATCGGGCGTGACGACTTTCCGGTCAGCCAGTGCATGCGTTGCAGGCATCACGCAGTCGAGCGACATCCGGTAGCGCCGCAACACGACATTGGTGCGGTCGAACGGCGGCTCGGCGACTCCGAAGTCGAATGCACGTGCCGAGACCAGGCTCCGGACATTCTCGGAGCTTCGGGTCAGGAGCCTGATCGTTGTTGACGGGCGCTCGCGCTGGAAGCGGCTGACGACGCCCGGAAGCCAGACTATCCCAGGTCCCGGACTCGCGATCGTCAGAACGCCGCGCTTGCCTGCGGAGATTCCGGCAGCGGCGTCCTCCAGTTCGGCAAACCCGGCGAGCGCCCGGATCGCTTCATTGTGCAACAGATGCGCCTCCGGCGTAGGCACGATATGGCGGCTCTCCCGGCGAAACAGCGCAAACCCGACATCTGCCTCCAGCCGTTTCAAGGCCGCACTCACAGCCGGCTGCGATACCCCGAGTGCACGCGCGGCCTCGGTTGCCGATCGATGCTGCATAACAGCATGAAAAATCTCAACAAGACGCCGATCCATAACCAATATCTATATATCGTTTCGATGTCGCTCGTGGTATGAGCATGAAGGGAAACGCCAATAATACAAGGAATTTTCGCACATCACGCCGGCGAAATTCCAGATAATGTTACTGCAATCTGAGCGTGACGAGCATTGGCATTATATTTGCTTATGTTTCGAGATGAAGTCGTCTGGAGGGTCTGCGGGGATGAACACAAGCCACGCATCGTGCGCCGCGTCGGTCCTGGCCGCCGAAGCGGTGGTCAAACGCTTCGGCGCCCACACCGTTCTGAACGGCGTGGATCTTGCGCTGGGCACCGGGCAGTCGACCTGCATCATCGGTCCAAGCGGCTCAGGCAAGACGACCCTTCTGCGATGCATGGCGCTGCTGGAGGCTCCTTCCGACGGGCGCGTCGTGATGGAGGGGGCGACGGTCTCGCAGGCCCGGCCATCGTCCGATGTGCGGCTCGCTGCCCGCAAGGTGCGGCCGGAAATCGGAATGGTGTTCCAGCAGTTCAATCTGTGGCCGCACATGACGGTGCTGGGAAACATCATCGAGGCCCCGATGCGCGTGCGCGGGGTCAGCCGGGATGAGGCGGTCGTCACGGCCGAACGGCTGCTTCAGAAGGTCGGCATGGAGGCGAAGCGCGATGCCTATCCGGCCAGGCTGTCCGGAGGCCAGCAACAACGCGTCGCGATCGCCCGGGCGCTTGCCATGCAGCCGAAGATACTCCTGTTCGACGAGCCGACGTCGGCTCTCGATCCCGAACTTCGCCGCGAGGTGCTGCAGGTCATGCGCACGCTCGCGCTCGAAGGCATGACGATGCTCGTGGTGACGCACGAGATGGGCTTCGCCCGCCGCGTGGCGAGCCATGTCGTGTTCATGGACGAGGGGATGATCGTTGAGCACGGCACGCCGGCCGCCTTTTTCGAACGGCCGACAACCGAGCGCGCCAAGCGCTTTCTCAATCAGTTTGACGAGTGATCACTGCACGACAGGAGATTGAAGCTCATGCCAAATCTGCGCCGACTTGCCTTCGTTTGCGCGCTCTTTCTCTCGTTGACGCCGGCGGCTGCCCAGCAGACGCAGTCGCGCCTCTACGAGATCACCAAGAGCGGGGTACTCAGGGTCTGCATCTGGCCGATGTACTATTCAATTTCGTTCCGCAATCCAGATAGCGGACAGCTCGAGGGGATCGACATCGATCTCTCCAAGGAACTCGCCAAGGACATGGGCGTGAAGCTGGACTATGTGGAGACCAGCTTTGGCAGTTTCATCGCCGACCTGCAGGCCAACAAATGCGATCTCGGCATGTTCGGCGTCGGGGCGACGATGAAGCGTGCGCAGGCCGTCGCGTTCTCGGACCCGTATCTGACGAGCGGCGTCTATGCCGTCGTGCGCAAAGGCGGCCCGATCACATCCTGGGCGGATATCGATAAGCCGGGCGTCAACGCCGGCGTCTCGCTCGGCAGCTATGTCGAGAACTTCATGCGGTCCTACTTCAAGAACGCCAAGACCGTCGCGGTCGCACCTCCCGCCACGACCCAGGCTGAGCTGATGGCGCAACGCGTCGACGTCGTCATGACCGATTATCCGGCCTCGATCAAAATGAATGCCCAGTTCGACTGGACTACGACGGTGGCGCCGCCGGAAAACCTGTCCGTGACGCCTTACGCGTACGTCATGAACCAGGGTGACCAGATCTGGCTGAACTACGTGAACCTGTTCGTACGCACCATCAAGCTCGACGGCCGGCTCAAGGCCGCCGCCGAGAAGAACAAGCTCGGACCGATCGTCGCGCCCTGAGACATCAGATGCAAAGCTACAGCTTTCGCTGGGACGTCATCCCGAACAATCTGGGCTTTCTTGCCTCCGGCATGGAAATGACCCTTTTCATTTCAATTGTCACGCTCGTGGTGGCGACCCTGTTGGGACTCGTCATCGCGATCATGCAGATGTCCCGCTTCCGCATCGCGCGCATCATCGCGCTTTCGGTCGGCGAAATCGTCCGCAATACGCCAATCCTCGTGCAGCTGCTATGGGTCTATTACGTGCTGCCGATCGTCTTCAATGTGAGGATCGATGCGCTGGCCGCATCGATCCTCGGTCTCTCGCTCTATTCGGCGGTGTTCATCTCCGAGGTCTTCAGGGCGGGCATCCAGACCGTTCCGGTCGGGCACCGCGAGGCGGCACAGGTGCTCGGCCTGACGCCCGCGCAGAGCTTTGTGCGGATCGTTGGCCCGCAGGCGATTCGCAGCGTGCTGCCGCCGCTGGCCGCCAATTTCGTCCAGCTCATCAAATATTCCTCGCTTGCGTCCGTGGTGTCGGTCGGCGAGGTCACGCGGCGCGGCATGGAGTTGTCGTCGTCAACGTTCAGGCCGCTGGAAATATTCACCTTCATCGCGGTGGTGTATTTCGCGATCTGCTGGCCGCTCACCCACTCAATCCGCATATGGGAAGCGCGCCTTGCACAACGTTGATCGAGTTCGCCGCGCGGTTTCGAGCGATCGGACCAGCCAGGTCGTCGAGCTGGCGATGCGGCTGATCGGAGTGGCGTCGCCAAATCCGGACGGCGACACGCGCGCCGTCGCGGCGCTGGCGGCCGATCTCCTCAGGGCGCATGTGCCGGGCGTTGCGGTTGAGCTGCATCCGGGGACAGCCGAGATCGTCAACGTCGTCGCGCGGATCAAAGGCCATGCCCCCGGCCGCCGCATCGTGTTCAACGGCCATCTCGACACCTATCCGTTGGGGGAGCGGATGAGTTGGTCGGTCAATCCCGACGGAGAGGTCGTGGGCGGCCGCCTTTACGGCCGCGGCGCGGCTGACATGAAGGGCGGCATTGCGGCATCAATGGCCGCGATGGCCGCATTGGCCGAGCAGCGCGAGGCATGGGCGGGAGAGGTGGTGCTGACGCTCGCCGGAGACGAGGAAAGCATGGGTCCGTATGGCACCAAATACCTGCTCGACCAGGTCTCCCATGCCAGCGGAGACGCCGTGATCATTGGCGACGCCGGTTCGCCGATGGTGCTGCGCTTCGGCGAGAAGGGATTCCTCTGGATCGAGATCGAGGCGGAGGGCTACGCGGCGCACGGCGCGCATGTCCATCTCGGCATCAATGCGATCGATCGCTTGCGCGAAGCGCTGGACAGGGTGAGTAAGCTGCGCAGCCTGGCGGTTGTGATGCCGGTCAATGTGGCGGATGCCATCCGCCGCGCAAGGCCTGTCTCCGAACCGTTGTGCGGCGCCGGCGAAGCCGACGTCCTGTCGAGCGTCACAGTCAACATCGGAACGGTGAGTGGCGGTTCGTCACCGAACCTGGTGCCGAGCCAGGCGCGAGCGGCCATCGACCTGCGTCTGCCGGTCGGCGTCACGTCGGAAGCTGTTTTGGCGCTGTTGCGAGAGGTGCTCGATCTGCCCGGGATCACATGGCGCGTGTTGCGCTGTTTCGAACCCAATCACACCGGCCCCGGTGACGAGATCGTCACGCGCTGCGCAACTGCGGCGACGGAAATCATCGGCAGGGCGCCGGCGATCAACATGCGCGTCGGCGGCTCCGATGCGCGTTGGTTTCGCATGGCCGGAATCCCGACGGTCGTCTATGGACCGACACCTCACAACATGGGCGCGCCGGACGAGTACGCTGACATCGCCGAACTGGCGACGGTGTCGCGCGTGCACGCGCTGACCGCCTTCGACATGCTGACAAGAGAGAACAGAGAATGAGCGACGTGGCGGGTTTCGTGGGTCCGGAAACATTCATGGGATTGCCGGCGGGGTTACGGCGGCCGGGCAGCCGCGCTGCCGTGCTCGGCGTGCCGTTCGATTGCGGCACGCATCCGTTCCGCGTCGGCGCCCGGCAAGGTCCCCTGGAGGTCCGGCGGGAGTCGCGGCTCATTCGCCGCTATCATCCGTCGCTCGCCGACGTCGATGTGCTGTCATTGCTGGGTGCAGTCGATGCCGGCGATGTTGCCTTGGTGCCGGGACGCATCGAAGACGCCTTTGTCAAGATCGAGGCTGCCGCTGGCCGGATTCTCGAGCTTGGCGCGGTGCCGGTCGGGATCGGCGGCGACGGTTCGGTCTCGCTTCCGCTGATGCGCGCCGCCGCCCGGTATCACAAGGATCTCGTCGCACTGCATATCGACAGCCATACCGATGCATATCCGTATACGCCGGACGATCGGTACAATGCGGCCACGCAGTTCACCAACGCGGCGCAGGAAGGCGTGGTGAACGCCGGCCGATCCTGGCACATCGGCGTGCGCGGCTTCACCTATTGCCCGGGTGTGCTCGAACATACGCGGTCGCTCGGATTTCGCGTCGTCACGATCGAGGAGCTGATGCGGCGTGGTTTCGCGCAGACCGTCGCGGAATTCAGCCAAGTGGTCGGCGCGCGGCCGGTCTATCTGTGCTGGGACATGGATGTGTTCGATCCATCGGTTGCGCCCGGCGTCTGCACGCCCGCCTGGGGAGGCCTGTCAGCCCGCGAGGGGATCGAATTGCTGCGCAGCCTTTCAGGCTTGAATATCGTCGCGATGGATTTCAACACGGTCAGCCCGCCACAGGACGTTCAGGGGATGGCCGCCCAGCTCTGCGCCCATATGATCATGGAGGCTCTCGTGCTGCTTGCCGCGGGCATGGGGCTGTTGCCGGACTGAAATCGCGGCGGCTTGATCGGTCATGCTACGCCGGCGATGACCGTGCCCTAAAATCCGCGGGCCTTACGACGCAGCGCGCTCCGGCGCTCCGAACAGCCGCCCCAGCAGCGACAGTGCGGAATCGCCCGGCATCAGCGTTGCGACGCTGACGGCGGGCTCGGCGCGGGCGTCGCGGCGGCCGTTCTGGGTGTGGCGCATGACGCTCGCCAATCGCCGCGTGATCGCCTGCGCGTTGCGCAGGTCGGTGCCGGCGAATGCCACGACCAGCGAGCGCTCGTCATGCACGGCACCGAAATCGGCCTTGCGCATCAGCCGGCTGATGATCCGCGCGCCGTCGAACTGCGCGCGCGGCTGCGTGTTGTCGAAGGTGAAGCGTGCCACCGAGAGCGCGCCGCCGCGCTCGGCGGTCTGGTAGACCGCGGTCGCGAAGTCGCGCTCGAACGCGGCCTTGGTGAGCAGGCCGGTGCGGGCATCGATAAGGCCCTTGGCGTCGATCGCCTTCAGCATGCGGCCGAGCCGCGCCTCGAAGGCGTGCTGGCGGATCATCGGCAGCGCCATGTCGGCGATGCGGGTCGGCCCGGCCGTGACGATCTCGAGATTGGGCAGCTCGTATCGCGGCGTCAGTTCGCCCGAGGCGACGATCACGGGCAACGGGCGGAAGCGGACATCCTCGGTCAGCACGGTCAGGAACGCATCCATCACCCGCGGCGTGAAGCCTTCCGCCAGCACGATGCCGTCGATATCGCGGCTCGAGAGATGCTTGGCAGCAGCCTCGATGCTGAGCGCGCCGACCACGCCGGCGCGTTCGCCGAGCGCGACCGACAGCGTCGGATAAGCGCCGCCGCGGCCGATCAACAGCGCGGTGGCCTCTCCGATCGGATCGATGTCAGACAGGGCGATCGGTGCCGGCGGCACCAGGCGGCGCATCACGGTAGAATGCAGCGCGCGAACGCGTAAGGACGCGTTGAGCCGGGCGACCAGCCGATCCGGCAGACCCTTCTTCTGGAAGAATGCAATCACGGTGTCGGGCAGGGTGGTCGCGGGATCGACCGCGATCAGCGGCAGATACGGCGCACGGGCGGCGGCGCGCTTGGCGAGGCCCGACAGGGTGACGAAGTCGACCCCCTCGGCGGCCGCGATGATCGCGGCCGGCTTGACCTGCTCGATGGCCCGTCCGACCTCGTTCCAGTCGGTGACCACGACCGGGAAGAGTTTCGTCTCATCGAGGGCTGCGGCAAACGACGGCTTTGTCGACGCCGATACGATGAGGACCGGACCTTGCTGGGACATTCGAACGCTCGAAACCAATGCTTAAGATCAGCAACGGCTGCGATGCTAGTTCGCATGGCTTAATGCGGCGTCAACACAATGATAAGACTAACACAATGATAAGATTTTAACTCAACCCGGCGCCGCCACGGTCGCGAAATGCTTCGACCATCAAAGGGTTAAGCCCAAGTTCTGTGAGAGCGTCGCGGGCGCGCGCATTGTCCTGTGCCCGTCCGGCCAGCCGGTGGCCGCTGAGACGGTCCGGCAATGCGGTGAGCAGCGCGCCCTGGCCGAGGCGGCGCGACCATTCCTGCAGCTCCTGGGCGAGGAAGCGGTAGCCGCCGACCGTCATCACCCCCGACGGCGGCGCGGTGATGTTGACGGCCCCGGTCGCGCGATCGACCCGCGCGGCATATTCGGTGTCGACGAAATCGCGCGGCGGCGGCGCGATCAGGCTGTCGCCGGGCGGAGGCGGCGGCGCATAGGCGGCGACCGGCACCATCGGGCCGCGCAGGCCGAGCGTGCCCTTCGGCGTCAGCAGGATCTCGCCGGCGACCGATGCGCCGGGCGCTTCGCGCGGCGCACTGTGCGGCCCCGGCTTGATCACGGCCGGCGATCCGTCCTCGGCGGTGCGGCGGGCGCCGAACAGCCCGGCCTCGCCGAACAGATAGACGTCGGTCATGGTCACCCGCCGCGAGCTCCAGTGCGCGCTGGAGGCAACCTGCTCGGGCGTACGCCAGAGGCCAATCACGGTGCGCAGGCTGGGCAGGCGCTCCGACAGGCCGCGCTCGTCGAGCCGCAGTACGAGCTGCGCCGGCGCGATCAGCGTGTTGCAGGTGTGATCGTTGAACTGGGTCTCGAACGCTTCCTCGTCGAACGGGTGGTGCAGCACCAGCGTTCCGCCCGACAGCAGCCAGGTCACCAGCGACGCGCAGATGCCGGCGAACGACATCGGCGCGAACGCCGACATGATGGTGGCGCCTTGCGGCAGATCGCTCTCCAGCGACATCGCGAGCCCGCCGGCTATCAGGCCGAAATGCGCCCGCGGCACCGGACGAAGACCTTCGCTGGTGACGTCGAAGGAGATCAGCGCCGGCTTGCGGCCGTCCTGGATCATCGGGCGCGAGGCCCGGGAGTCCTCCAGGATCGCCTGGTCGAGCGACGCCATGCCTTCGGGCAGATCGGTCCCGAAGCCGCAGACATGGCGGATCGAGAACGCTTCGGCCGCGGCGTTCATGGCGATGTCGGCATAGGAGACGCCGTCGATCCGGCCGCAGCTGACGATCGCCCGCGCCGCGGTGCGGTTGAGCACAGACGTCAGCTCGGCCTGCCGCCACAGCAGCGGCAGCGGCACCACCACCAGGCCGACCCGATGCGCGGCAAGGACGGTCAAGGCGAATTCGACCGTGCCGGGCAGCTGCACGGCGATCACCGTGTTGGCCGGCAATCCGCTCTGCACGAAGTGGGCGGCGATCGCCGAGATCGCGCGGTCGGCCTGGGCATAGGTCAGGCGCTTGCGGGTCTGTCCGGTGATGCGCTGCTTGTTGAGCGGGTCGACCAGCGCCAGCGCCTCGGGTTGCCGCGCCAAAGTGCGCTTGAACAAGGTATCGAGCGTTGGCGAGGTGATCGACTGGTTCACAGGTTCAACGTCGGTTGCATCGCTTCGATCGGACCAGATCATGCCGCATCGGGTCGCAAATCACTTGGAAATCACTTGGACTGCGCGGCGGGCTTCTGCCACCAGGTTTCCGGCAGGTAGCCCGTCAACGCCGTGGTCGAAGGCCGTTCTATCCGATTCCAGCGCGCGATCCATTGCTCTCCCAAGTTAAATAGGGGGATAGCGTAGAAGCCCGACATCAGGGCCCGGTCCAGCGCCCGCACCGCCGAGACGAAGGCCGGCGGCTCGCGCGCCGCGAGCAGCGCCGCGATCATGGCGTCGATGGCGGGATCCTTGGCGCCCATGTAGTTTCGGGTGCCCGGCACATCGGCGGCCTGGCTGCTCCAGTAGAACCACTGCTCGTTGCCTGGCGATAGCGACTGGTCCCAGCGGATGGGGATCATGTCGAAGTCATAGCCGACCCGGCGCTGCTCGAACTGCACCGCGTCGACCACCCGCACCGCGGCTTCGATGCCGGCCCGCTTCAGGTCACGCTGATAGGCGAGGGCGATCCGCTCATGCTCGCGCGTCGTCACCAGGATCTCGATGCGCAGCGGCGTCCCTGTCGAGCGCTGCTTCAAGACCGTGCCGTCGAGCGCGTAGCCCGCCTCGGCGAGCAGCGCGAGCGCACTGCGCAGGAGGCCGCGGTCGCGCCCCGACCCGTCGGTGACCGGCAGACGATAGCGGCCGTCGAGGATATCGGGCTGGATGTGCGACAGATATGGCTTGAGCAGCTCGAGCTCGCGATCGTCGGCGGGGCGGCCATAGGCGGACAGATCCGATCCGGCGAAAAAACCGCCGGCGCGTGAGAACAGTCCGAAATAATAGTTGCGGTTGACCCATTCGAAATCGAACAGCATCGCCAGTGCCTGACGCACCCGCAGGTCGGCGAATTTCGGCCGCCGGCTGTTGAAAACCAGGAATTCGGACGGCCGCGGCGTGCCGATCTTGATGGTGTCGCGGATCACCTCGCCGTTGCGCGCCGCCGGGAAGTCATAGCCGTCGTGCCAGCGCAACGGCTCGGTCTCGGTCCGGAAATCATACAGGCCGCGCTTGAAGGCCTCGAACATGCCGTTGGCCTCGCGGTAGTAATCGAGCCTGATCTCGTCGAAGTTCCAGAGGCCGCGGTTGATGGGCAGGTCGCGGCCCCAATAATTGGGGTCGCGCGTGAAGGTGACGCTGGCGCCGGGCTTGACCGCCGTCACGCGGTAGGGGCCGGACCCGATCGGTGGGGCCAAGGTGGTTTCCTCGAATTTTTCGGGGTCGATGGCGTGCCGCGGCAGGATCGGCATCAGGCCGAGGATCAGCGGCAATTCGCGGTCCGCCACGCCGCCGAAATCGAACCGGACCGTGAGCGGGTCGAGCGCCTCGGCCTTTGCGACTTTCGAATAATACTGACGGTGCATCGGACGGCCGTGGTCGCGCAGCAGCGCCAGCGAGAACAGCACGTCGTCGGCCAGTACCGGCCGGCCATCCGAGAAGCGGGCGCGGGGATCGATGTGGAACGTCACGTAGCTTCTGGCGTCGTCGGTCTCGACGCTGCGCGCGAGCAGGCCGTACAGCGTGAACGGCTCGTTATTGCCGCGCGCCATCAGGCTTTCGTAGACATAACCGCGCTCATAGCCGTAGCCCCTGACCTGCTGCACGGCGATGCCCCTGATGATCAGGGGATTGAGGCTGTCGAAGGTGCCAATCACGCCCTGGACCAGGCGGCCGCCCTTGGGAGCGTCGGGATTGGCATAGGGCAGGTGGGTAAAGTCGGGTGGCAGCGCGGGGGCACCATGCATCGCGATCGCGTGGCTCTCGGCGGCCGCCGCAGGGACCAGCCCGCTCGTCAGGAATGCCAAGCCCAGGAATCCCAACACCAGCCAAATGGCGGCCCATGCGGCGCGCCAAGTGTGCCCGGGAACACGTGCGTGAGGCGCCGGATTTGATTCGCGAAACGTCACGTCCGGAGGTTTATCACAGGCCGCTGAAACTCGCCGCGAGATGGGCGCAAATCCGCTTGTCGGCATTGATCTTTCCGCGCGCCGCTGTATTGAAGGCGTGCAATTCGAAGGCGGGAACGCCTGTCACGTATCCGCCTCAATTGACTAGGAGACAGCCGCCCAAACGGCTATGTGTCGGCGCCTGCAGCGGTTTCGGGCTTCCGTTCAGAAAGGGTTTTCCGCAATGAATTTCCGTATCTTGGCCGCCCCGGTCCGGCCGCATGGGCGAATTGTTGCCCTGATGGCGGCGACGGCATTCTCTGCAGCGCTCCTGGTTCCTGCCGCTCGGGCCCAGCAGCCGGCAGCGCCGGCGCCTGCGGCACCGAAGGCTGCGCCCAAGGCGGCACCCAAGGCAGCTCCGAAGGCTCCGGCAGCCCAGGCGCCCGCCCAAGCACCGGCCGCCGGCCAGCCGCCCGCTGCGGCCGCCCAGCCGCCGGCGCAGGATCAGCAGATCCAGCTGATCTACGCCCCCTGGACCAAGTTCTGCCTGAAGGGCCAGGAAGCCAACGCCAAGCAGGTCTGCTTCACCGGCAAGGACGGCCGCATCGAGTCCGGCCAGCCGGTGATCGCCGCCGTGATCATCGAGCCGGAAGGCGAGCCGAAGAAGATCCTGCGCGTCACGCTGCCGCTCGGCATGCAGCTCGTGCACGGCACCCGCATCATCGTCGACGGCAACCCGCCGCAGCAGGCGCCCTATGTGATCTGCTTCCAGAACGGCTGCATGTCCGACTATGAAGCAACGCCCGAGCTGATCGCCAACATGAAGAAGGGCCAGAACCTCGTGGTCCAGGCGATCAATTCCAACGGCGCGCCGCTGACGCTGCCGCTGCCGCTCAACACCGAATTCGCCAAGGCCTATGACGGCCCGCCGACCGATCCGAAGGTGTTCGAGGAAAACTCGAAGAAGCTGCAGGAAGAGTTGCAGAAGCGCGCCGAAGAGCAGCGCAAGAAGCTGGAAGGCGCGGGCGGTGGCTCTGCGCAGGCTCCGGCGCCGGCCAACCCGGCGGCCAAGTAAACACCTCAATCACGCGTTCAAGTAAACGCGAGATCATCGCGATCAAAAGGCGCCCGGAAGGGCGCCTTTTTTGTCATGCGAAACAGACTGGCTGCTGGCAGCCTGCTGCGCTGGTGATCGTGCAGATCGTGTGCGATGGTCGTCGAAGGGTGCTTCGATTGCGTCGCGCGATGAGCGCGCATCGTTGGTGCCTTGTCCGGACAAGTCCGGCGTCGAAGCACAATCATAAATCCGATACGGGAGGCCAGACGAAAGCGCGAACAGCGCCTTCGACGCGCGAATGCGCGCGTGGTTCTTCCGCGAATCCTGGCCGCCGCTCGCAGTCATGGAAGTCGCGCAATGTCCCAGCAAGCCGGCACGCAACGGCGGGAACCGCGCTCCCGGCCTCGGGAGCGGCCGACCGGCGGTGCGTCGGTCGATGCTGGCGTTCGCGTCAGCCAGGACAACGTCCCCGGAACGTTTCATCCCGGCATCGTCCATCTCGCGCTGGCGATGGGCGGCTTCGCGATCGGCATCGCCGAATTCGCGACCATGAGCCTGTTGCCGTTCTTCGCCCACGACCTGCACGTCAGCGAGCCCCAGGCCGGCCACGCGATCAGCGCCTACGCGCTCGGCGTCGTCGTCGGTGCGCCGGTCATCGCGGTGTTGTCGGCGCGCATGACGCGGCGGACGCTGCTGATCGCGCTGATGGGTTTCTTCGCGCTGATGAACGGCCTTTCGGGGCTCGCACCCGATTATCACGCCATGCTGGCGCTGCGCTTCCTGGCGGGGCTGCCGCACGGCGCCTATTTCGGCATCGCCATGCTGGTCGCGGCCTCGCTGGTCCCGACAGACAAGCGCACGGCGGCTGTCGGCCGCGTGCTGCTGGGGCTCACCATCGCGACCACGATCGGCGTTCCGCTCGCCAACGGGGTCGGGCAGGCGATCGGCTGGCGCTGGGCCTTCGCGATCGTCGCCGGCCTCGCGCTCTTGACCGCGGTCCTGGTCCTGATCTTCGCCCCGCGTGATGCCGCCAACAGCAAGGCGAGCCCACTGCGCGAACTGTCGGCACTCGGGCGCAAGCATGTCTGGCTGACGCTGGCGATCGGCGCCATCGGTTTCGGCGGGCTGTTCTCGGTCTACACCTACCTGGCCTCGACCATGCTGGCGGTGACCCACACCTCGCCCGCGCTGGTGCCGGTCACGCTATGCGTGTTCGGCGCCGGCCTCACCGCCGGCAACATCATCGTGCCGCGCTTCGCCGACCGCGCGCTGATGGCAACAGCAGGCGGGCTCCTGCTGTGGTCGGCGGCGACGCTCGCGCTGTATCCGCTGGCGGCCGGAAATTTCTGGACGCTGACCGCCGACGTGTTCCTGATCGGGCTGGGCGGGGCGCTCGCCACCGTGTTGCAGACCCGCCTGATGGACGTCGCGGGCGAGGCACAGAGCCTCGCCGCGGCGCTCAACCACTCCGCCTTCAACGTCGCCAATGCGCTGGGTCCGTGGCTCGGCGGAATGGCGGTCGCAGCCGGCTATGGCTGGACGTCGACCGGCCTCGTCGGCGCGGGGCTGGCGCTGGCGGGATTTGTCGTCTGGGCGATCGCGGTTGTCTTGGCTAGGCGCGAGGGGGTGTGAGCGTGGCAGCGCGAACGCCGTGGCATTCGCCGGAGCGCCGCCGGACCTCAGTTCAGCGACGGATTGCGCGGACGGTAGCCGCCCGATTTGTCCTTGATGAAGATCTCCGCCACCTGCGAATGCCGGATCGGCTCGCCGGACTCGTCGGGCAAGAGGTTCTGCTCCGAGACATAGGCGACGTACTCGGTCTCCGAGTTTTCCGCGAGCAAATGGTAGAACGGCTGGTCCTTGTGGGGCCGCATGTCCTCGGGGATCGACAGCCACCATTCCTCGGTGTTGTTGAACTCCGGGTCGATATCAAAAATCACGCCCCGGAAGGAGAACACCCGGTGACGGACGATCTGCCCGATCTGAAACTTGGCGGTGCGCGCTTTGATCATGGCTCGTCGATAGACCAACATTGTGGCCGATGCTAGGGGCTAAGGTCCGAATTAACCCGCGCTTTACCGATTCCAGCCCTGCAAAAACGACCCGAAATCCAGCCGAGAAACTACTTTCAGAATGATCGATATCCTCAATCTGGCGTTGCCGTATTTCGGCTTGATCTTCATCGGTTACGCGTGCGGCAAGGCCAAGGGTTTGCCCGAGAGCGGGCTCGCCTGGATGAATTTCTTCCTGCTTTACGTTTCGTTGCCGGCGCTGCTGTTCGGGATCATGTCCAAGACGCCGTTTGCGGAGCTGAACAACCCGCCATTCCTGATCGCCACCACGCTCGGAACCGTGCTCGCATTCTTCCTGGCGATGGTCGCGGGCAAGGTGATCGGCGGGCTCACGCTGCGCGAGGCGACGCTGGCCGGCCTGTCGGGCGCCTACGGCAATATCGGCTATATGGGGCCTGGCCTCGCGCTCGCCGTGCTCGGTGCCAAGGCGGCGGCGCCGACGGCGCTGATCTTCTGCTGCGACAGCATCTTCCTGTTCTCGATCGTGCCGCTGCTGATCGAGCTCACCGACCGCGACCATCCCTCGCTGCTGCACGCACTCGGCGTGGTGCTGCGACAGATCGTGCAGAACCCGCTGATCATGTCGGCGGTGTTCGGGGCGCTGGTCGCCGCGTTTCACATCCCGATCCCGGTCGCGCTCGATCGCACCATCCAGTTCCTGGAAAACGCCGCCGCGCCGACAGCGCTGTTCGTGCTCGGCATCACGGTGGCGCTGCGGCCGTTCGAGCGGGTGCCGTGGGAGGTCCCGGGCGTGGTCGCGATCAAGCTTTTGATCCATCCGCTGCTGGCGTTCGGCCTGATGCTGCTGTTCGGCCCGTTCGCGCAGCCTTGGGCCGCGACAGCGGTGCTGATGGCTTCGCTGCCGCCGGCGCTCAATGTGTTCGTGATCGCGCGGCAGAACGACACCTGGATCGAGCCGGCGTCGGTCGCGGTGCTGATCGGCACCTTCGCCTCCGTGGTCACGCTGACCAGCGTGATGTGGTTCATCCAGAGCGGACGGCTGGTGTTTCCCTGATCGGCGCGCTTCTTATTTGACGCGTTTTCTTAACGCGAACCGGTACCCACTTCGCTCGAAAACGCTTTGCTCACCGCCGCCACGACGGAGCGAGGCCTTCGCGCATCGCGAGGCGCCGCAACGGGCTGCATGCGCCGAGCAGATGCAGGCCGGCAGCGCGCGCCGTCTGCATGCCGAGGAAATCGCTCAGCAGCGACCGGTTGGCGATGTCGATCGCCCAGGTCCGGCTGGCGACATCGGGGCGCCGCGCCGCCTGGTAGCGCGACAGCACATTGGGCGCGCCGGGATCTTCGCCACGACCGATCGCCTGACCGGTGATCTCGGCGATATCGGCGGCATCGCGCAGTCCCATATTGAGGCCCTGCGCGCCGATCGGCGGCAGCACATGGGCGGATTCCCCGACCAGCGCGATCCGGTCCTTGGCGAATTGCCGCGGCCGCTCGATCGCGAGCGGAAACACGTGACGGCCGCCCTGGACCTCGATGCGGCCGAGGATCGAATGCGATTGCCGCTCGGCGGCGAGCGACAATTCGTCGTCGCCGAGTGCCATCAGCCGCTCGGCCTCCTTGGGCGCCGAGACCCAGACCACGCTGCTTCTGACGCCGCTGAGCGGCACGAACACGCAGGGGCCGTGCTCGGTGTGGAACTCGGTCGAGATGTTGTGGTGCGGCCGGGTGTGGGTGACGTTGAAGGTGAGGGCGGACTGCCCGAGCTCGCGGCTTGTCACCTCGATGCCGGCGGCCTCGCGGGACAATGAATTGCGCCCGTCGGCACCGACCACGAGCCGGGCCTGAAGCGACTGGCCCTGCCGCGTCACCACGGTAACCACGGCATCGTCCGGCCGCACCGAGGCGGCTTCATCGTCGAACCGCGTCAGCGCGGACATTTCGCCGGCGCGGTCCTCGAGCGCCGCGACCAGCGAGCGGTTGTCGATGTTGAAGCCGAATTGCTCGCGGCCGATCTCATCGGACGAAAAGCGCACCTCGGGCGCACGGATCAGGCGGCCGGTGTCGTCGACGAGGCGCATGGTCTTGAGCGCCGCCGCTCGGTCGCTGCAGCGCCGCCAGACGTCGAGCCGATCCAGGATATCGGTCGAGGCACCGAGCAGCGCGGTGGTCCGGTTGTCGGCATAGGGCGCGCGGCGCGCCAGCAGCGCAGTCCGCGCACCTGCGTCGGCAAGGGCAATCGCAGCCGTTAATCCGGCCGGACCGCCGCCTATTACGATAACGTCATAATCCAGCGAGCTGTCGGTCATATCAGGACATTTGACATGCTTGGCCCGATTTTCAAGCCATCGGTAACCACCAAGAGTTTCCAACGCTTTGCGCGGCGGAACGCCGCAAGACCGCATATGCAAACCGGTCCGATTCCTGATAGCACTCGGCCGATGGAGCATTCGAGCCAGCCCGATGCGTTGCCAGAACGGATGCGGACCGCCGCATTCACCGTTCATATTTTCACGGCGCTCGGCGCCGGGGTCGCGCTGCTGGCGATG
Organism: Bradyrhizobium sp. USDA 4501; assembly: GCF_054062115.1. Taxonomy (NCBI): domain Bacteria; kingdom Pseudomonadati; phylum Pseudomonadota; class Alphaproteobacteria; order Hyphomicrobiales; family Nitrobacteraceae; genus Bradyrhizobium; species Bradyrhizobium sp. USDA 4501. Next base: position 8,791,967 of record NZ_JBSSEX010000001.1, on the reverse strand, counting down.
CTGGAGGCGGTGCGCGAGCACTGGGCCAACATGTTCGCCTGGCTCGGGGTCGCGCTCATCATCGACGGGATCGACGGCCCGCTGGCGCGCCGGCTCGACGTGGTGCGGCTGCAGCCGAACTGGTCGGGCGAGGTGCTCGACCTGGTGGTTGATTTCGTCACCTATGTGTTCGTGCCGGCCTATGCGATCACCGCGAGCGGCATGCTGCTGCCGCTGGCGGCGCCGATCCTCGGCATCGGCATCGTGGTCTCCAGCGCGCTGTATTTCGCCGACCGCCGCATGAAGGCCGATGACAACCATTTCCGCGGCTTCCCGGCGCTGTGGAATGCGGCGGCGTTCTACCTGTTCCTGCTGCATCTGCCGCCCGTGCTGTCGACGATCGTGGTCGCGCTCCTGATCGTGCTGACCTTCGCGCCGTTCCACGTGCTGCATCCGCTGCGTGTGGTGCGGCTGCGCTGGCTGACGCTGTGGCTGCTCGGCGCATGGGCGCTGCTCGGCATGTACACGCTCGCCAACGATTTCGTGGTCGGAGCTCCGATCACCTTCGGTCTCTGCGCCATCGCCGTCTACATCATCGGCAGCGATACCGTGATCCGCCGGATGAAAGCCTTCAGAGCATGATGCAATTGATCACCAGCCCGGAAGCCTGGGCGGCGTTGTTGACCCTGACTGCGCTCGAGATCGTGCTCGGCATCGACAACGTGATTTTCCTGTCGGTGATCGTGTCGCGGATCCCGCCGGCGCAGGCCAAGCGCGCGCGGCAGATCGGCCTGCTGCTGGCGCTGGTGTTCCGCATTCTGCTGCTCTCGATCCTGGTCTGGCTGATCGGGCTGACCCAACCGGTGATATCAGTCAGCGACGTCGCGCTGTCGTGGCGCGACATCATCCTGATCGGCGGCGGCCTGTTCCTGATCGCGAAAGCGACCCATGAGATCCACGGCGAGGTCGAGGCGCGCGAGGCGGACGCCGATGACAGGCCGAGCGCCAGCGCGTTCTTCTGGGTGATCGTGCAGATCATCATCATCGACCTGGTGTTCTCGCTGGATTCGATCATCACCGCGATCGGCATGGCGCAGGACATCGAGATCATGATCGCGGCGGTCGTGATCGCCTGCGTCATCATGTACATCTCGTCGGGACCGGTGGCGCGGTTTGTCGCCGAGCATCCGACCACCAAGATGCTGGCGCTGGCCTTCCTGGTGCTGATCGGCGTGGCGCTGGTGGCCGACGGCTTCAAATTCCACATTCCGCGCGGCTACATCTATTTCGCGATCGCCTTCTCGGCCGCCGTCGAGGCGTTCAACGTCATGGCCAAGCGCAACCGCAGGAAGCCGGCGCGCTGATGGGCATGATCTCCGCGCAAACGCTGCGCGTTTGTCGCGAGGGAAAGCCGCTTCGCACTTTTCCGGATCGTGCCGTAGCCGGTTCCGGCCCGCTTGGTTGACAAGCCGGCCGCGATGGCATTCGCTCGCTTGACGCTGATATTGAGGGGAGCGACGACATGACCAAGGCTGTGCGCGTGCACCAGGTGGGAGGCCCGGAAGTCCTGACCTACGAGGACGTCGAGGTGGGCGCGCCGGCGATGGGCGAGGTCCGGATCCGCCAGCATGCGGTCGGTCTGAACTTCATCGACGTCTATTTCCGCACCGGCCTCTACAAGGCGCCCGGCCTGCCGTTCATTGCCGGCAATGAGGCTGCAGGCGAGGTGTTGGCCGTGGGTCCGGGCGTGACCAATTTCCACCCCGGCGATCGCGTCGCCTACTACTACAATCTCGGCGGCTACGCGTCCGAGCGCGTCATCCCGGCCGACAAGCTCGTCAAGCTGCCCGACCATATCACCTACGAGCAGGGCGCCGTGCTGATGCTGAAGGGCCTCACGGTCTGGTATCTCCTGCACAAGACCTTCAAGGTCGAGCACGGCCATCGCGTGCTGATCCACGCCGCGGCGGGCGGCATCGGGCTGCTGGCCTGCCAATGGGCGCGGGCACTCGGCGCGCATGTCATCGGTACCGTCGGCTCGAAGGCGAAGGCCGATCTCGCACTCGCCAATGGCTGCGATCACGTCATCCTCTATAACGAGGAGAACTTCGTCGAACGCGTCAAGCAGATCAGCCGGGGCGAGCTCTGCGACGTCGTCTATGACGGCGTCGGCAAGACCACGTTCCCGGGATCGCTGTCCTGCCTCAGGCCACGCGGTCTGTTCGTCTCCTTCGGCAACGCGTCGGGCCCGGTGCCGCCGTTCCCGCTCGCCGAACTCAATAACCACGGCTCGCTGTTCGCGACGCGGCCCAAGCTCAACGACTATGTCGGCACCCGCAAGGAATTGCTCGAAGGCGCCGACACGCTGTTCGCCGCCGTGATCAACGGCAAGCTGCACGTGCCGATCAACCACGCCTACGCGCTCAAGGACGCCGCCAAGGCGCATATCGACCTGGAGAGCAGGGCGACGACGGGCGCGGCGATCCTGCGGCCGTAATTCTCGCCGTCATTGCGAGCCACCCGGTCGGCGCAAAGCGCCGCCGGATGACAGGCTCCGCGAAGCAATCCACCTCTCCACCCGGGAAGATGGATTGCTTCGTCGCTTCGCTCCTCGCAATGACGAGGGGGGAGGATCCTACGCCACCCGCCGTGCCGCGCCGACCTTGGTCAGCACCGTATCCAGGCAGTCGACGACAAGGGAAATCTCCTCCCGCGTCACGTTCAGCGCCGGCATGAAGCGCAGCGTGTCCGGCTGCGGCGAGTTGATCAGCACGCCGGCCGCAAACGCCTCGGCAACCACGGCCGCGCCGATCGGCATCTTCAGGTCGAGCGCCAGCAGGAGGCCGCGCCCCCTGATCTCTCCGAGTCCGTGCCGCGACGACAGCCGCTGCAATTCGCGCTCGAGCAAAAGACCGGCATCGACAACCGATTTCAGGAAATCGGGCTTTCCGATCTGATCGAGCACGACAAGCCCCGCGGCGCACATCAGCGGATTGCCGTTGAAGGTGCCGCCCTGATCGCCGTGATCGAAGCACGAGGCATGCTCGGTCGCGAGCAGGGCCGCGAGCGGCACGCCGCCGCCGATGCCCTTGCCGAGCGTCATGATGTCGGGCTCGATCCCGGCGTGCTGATAGCCGAACAGCTTTCCGGTCCGGCCGATGCCGGTCTGGATCTCGTCGACAATGAGCAGCAGGCCGCGCTGCTGGGTCAGCGCCCGCAACTCCTGCAAGAACTCATCCGTCGCGGGCCAGACGCCGGCCTCGCCCTGGATCGGCTCCAGCATGACCGCGACCGTCGACGACGTGATCAGCTTTCGCACCGACTCGATGTCGTTCAGTCTGGCTTTGCGGAAGCCCGAGACCTTCGGCTCGAACAGGGGCTCGAACGCCTTCTTGCCCGAGGCCGACATGGTCGCGAGCGTGCGGCCGTGGAAGCCGCCTTCGAAGGTGATGATCTCATGCGCGCCGTTCTTGTACTTCGTGCCATATTTGCGCGCGAGCTTGATCGCACCCTCATTGGCCTCCGCGCCTGAGTTCGCAAAGAACACCTGGTCGAAGCAGCTGTTGTCGACCAGCAGCTTTGCCAGTTTCAGGCTCTGCTCGTTGTAGAACGCCGGGCTCGGCGTCAGCAGCCGTCTCGCCTGCGCCGCCAGCGCGTCGGCCACGATGACCGGGGAGTGGCCGAGGGGATTGACGGCCCAGCCCTGCACGAAATCGAGATAGCGGTTGCGGTTGCTGTCCCACAAATACGAGCCGGCGCCGCGTACGAACACGACCTCGGGGCGAGCGGTGATGTCCATCAGCGCATCGAACGGATGGGTAGCGTTGGTCATGTCGATCTCCTCTGGGGTCGGTGTTGGGAAAGGGCAGGCCGAAAAGCGAGAAGGCCGCGCTTGGGGGCGCGGCCTTCTCGAAAACCTCGGCTGATTTATAGGATCAGCGATGGCGTCGGACACGGCGCAGCCCAGCATCGTCGCGGGTGCGACGACGGCAGATGGCGCGGCGGTGGGTCCGGTTCAGCTTCATGGCGCAGGCCCATACAGCGAGAGGGGCGGTGGTGTCAAGCGCGGACAGCGCCTCATTCGACGGGCATAGCGCGGAAGCAGACCGCGCGCGGTCGCAAGCAGGACCGTGCGCGCGTCGCCGGCGGGCAGGATTACGAGGTGAGCTATGAGGCGAGGAAAACCCGGAAGTCGGCAGCATCGGTGAAGAAGGCCGTCAAGAAGGTCGGCAATAGCCGCAAGCGAGTTGAGCGCCGGCTCGGGTCGGCGATAAGGAAGACGTTAGGAACGGTACCTTCGACGCGTCGTTAGCAATGCGCCGCTCCTCGGCAGAGCGGCATTAGACGAATGAACGTGCCCCGGGTCTTGCCCCCGAAGACCCGGGGCACATTCGCGACCATCTCTATTGGGACCGTCGCTTGGGACAGGAAAAAGCGGCAATTTGTCTCGCCGAGATTCACACGAGTTATTTCCGGAACTGGATGTCGTTGGGATGATCCGGGCAAGAGGGCGCGTGATTTTCATTTCGTGTTTTTTCCTGCCCTAGGACGACGACCGTTGCTTCTCGGTGAACAGCGGTGCGGCGATCCAGCTTGGCCCCTGCATGATCCGGATGCAGGGGCCTTTTTTATGAGTAGGAACGAAGCGCTTGCGGCCGCATTGTTCGCCCTGTTCGGTGCCGCACCGCTACCGGCACTGAGACGCCCAGCTGAACACTGGCCTCAGCTTTCGCAGCTGGGGCCCTTTCTATTGCGCGAATAGGGGTAATACGTCAGCCTCGCTGCAGACCGGCCAACTGAGAGGCCCTATTACATAAGAATGCTCGTCATCAGTGCAGCGAGCATCGTGGCGCTAAAGACCGCAACTCCTAGACAGACGCGCGCAGCCGTCGAATAGGAATCGAATTGGGGCTGGTTGATCATGGCGCGGCCTAGATCGGCGCTCGTGAACCTGGGGTCGTCAGCCACTCCGTCAGATTGGCTGGGGTCTCGCCTTGCCGGGCTCTCCTGAGCAGGGCTTCTTTTTTGCAGACGGAGAGAGTGCCTTGGCCTGCGAGCGCATGGCCTCGTCGGCTAGGCGTTCTTGCAGTGATTGGGTTTGCTTGAAACGACGCCGCTTGCTGGTCATGGCGTTGCTCCCGGCTGGTGTTGGGCCGGAGCGCTAAACCGGGCGATCTCATCACCGATAGTTGCCACTGGCCGTGCGGTGATGTTCCGTTAACGAACCGAAAGAAGCGGCGTTCCTACGGAGCGGAACCCCGCGCAGTTGCTACCGGCCCGCGTGCTGTTCTAGCCTTGTTCGCAGAAGCTCGAAGGTTTCGACCTGAATGTCTCAAAATGCGCAAGCCCGTCCTCGGGTGCCCGACGAGTTGGCCGGTGTCCTTCGGCAACTCATGAAGCGCACGGCAATCATCAATGCATTGCTTGCCTTCGTGGGTATAAGCGTGACCTTGTACGTCTACCTCAAGTTTCCAATTCCCTCGGAAATCATCCGTCATGGGCTCGATAGGTTCGGTAAGCCGCTTGAGCCTGAGAACGCTATATCCTACCTCTTCGTTTGCCCGATTTTCCTAGTTTGGCTTGTCTTGATGCCATTGTGGGGAGCCAGGCAGGCAATGAGCATGACTGATGAAGCTGTCGCTAGGGGGCGAGAGACCTTTGCTTGGGTGCGTTGGGCAAAGCCGATCGAACCGTCCGTTCCATTTTATCAGTTGCTGCATTCTCGTCGTGATCTTCCAGATCCTCGTACTCAGCGCAACTATCTTCCGTGATGTTTCAGCCGCGCTCGGCAGCTTCTGACGCGATTGTCGCGACAGCAGTCTCCTGCGCGGCCTCGCGCCGATAATCATCGGCGGCCTTCTTTAGCGCGCTCTTGATTTCCTCATCGGTGGCTTGGTCAGCGTGGCGCTCCGCGTTCTCCGCCTGCCTCAAAAGATCTGCTCGGCTCATCGTATTCCTCCTGGACCAACAATTTGTCGGCGACGCTTGAGTTCCGTCTAGCAACGGACGCCGTTTGGTATCCGGGGAGGTCTCGAAGGAGCGGACTGGAGCTAGAATCCGGCGACGCTGCCGTGCAGGTCGTACTGGTCGGAGCGCTCGATCTTGGCGGTCACGATCTCGCCGACCTTCAGCGGGCGGCGGCTGGTGAGGTAGACGGCGCCGTCGATCTCGGGCGCATCGGCCTTTGACCGGCCCTTCGCCACCGTGGGGCCAACCTCGTCGATGATGACCTGCTGGCGGGTGCCGACCTTGCGCTTGAGGCGCCTCGCGGAGATCTTCTGCTGCCGCGCCATCAGCGCATTCCAGCGCTCCTGCTTGATCTCGTCGGGTACGGCATCGCCAATCGCGTTCGACGCGGCACCGGCAACCGGCTCGTATTTGAAGCAGCCGAGGCGATCGATTTCCGCTTCATCGAGCCAGTCGAGCAGATAGGCGAAATCGGAATCGGTCTCGCCGGGGAAACCGACGATGAAGGTCGAGCGCAGCGTCAGCTCGGGGCTCTGCTCGCGCCACTTCTGGATCCGCGCCAACGTCTTCTCCTGCGCAGCCGGGCGCTTCATCGCGCGCAGCACGTCAGGGCTCGCATGCTGGAACGGGATGTCGAGATAGGGCAGCACCTTGCCCTCGGTCATCAGGCCGATGACCTCGTCGACATGCGGGTAGGGGTAGACATATTGCAGCCGCACCCAGGCGCCGAGCTCACCGAGCTCCTTGGCGAGATCGAAGAATTTTGCGCGGACGCTGCGGTCCTGCCACGGGCTCTCAGCGTATTTCAGGTCGACGCCATAAGCCGAGGTGTCCTGCGAGATGACGAGCAATTCCTTGACGCCGGCCTTCACCAGCTTCTCGGCCTCGCGCAGCACGTCATTGGCCGGCCGCGACACCAGATCGCCGCGCAGCTTCGGGATGATGCAGAAGCTGCAGCGGTTGTTGCAGCCTTCGGAAATCTTCAAATACGCGTAGTGCCGCGGCGTCAGCTTGACGCCCTGCGGCGGCACCAGGTCGATATGCGGGTTGTGCGCCGGCGGCAGCGCCCGATGCACGGCGTCCAGCACGCTCTCATATTGCTGCGGCCCCGTGATCGAGAGCACGCCGGGATAGGCGCTCTCGATTTGCTCCGGTTCGGCACCCATGCAGCCGGTGACGATGACCTTGCCGTTCTCGGCCATGGCCTCGCCGATCGCGGCGAGCGATTCCTGCTTGGCGCTGTCGAGGAAGCCGCAGGTGTTGACGATGACGATGTCGGCGCCGTCATGCTTGCGCGCCAGCTCATAGCCTTCCGCGCGCAGCCGGGTGATGATGCGCTCGGAATCGACCAGCGCCTTGGGGCACCCCAAGGACACAAAGCTCACTTTCGGCGCGGCGGCCTCTTGCATATCTATGATCTGCCTGATGAATGGGCAGGAGCTAGTCCCAATTGCCGAGAATTACAACCCTTTCCCGGGGCTTCCGGCATGATATGGATGCATCTGCCGGGCCTTAAGAGTTGTCGATGAGCGCTGAATCGTCTCCCAAGATCGTCATAGTCGACGAGAGCCCGATCCGAGCGGCCATCTTGGAAGAGGGACTGCGGGAGGCCGGGTATACGGATGTCGTGCATATCAGCGAGATGCAGAGCCTGCTCTCGCGAATCTATGCGCTCGACCCCGAGATCATCGTCATCGACCTCGAGAACCCCAGTCGCGACGTGCTGGAACAAATGTTCCAGGTCAGCCGCGCCGTCCGCCGGCCGATCGCGATGTTCGTTGACCAGAGCGACGCCGCCTCGATCCAGGCCTCGGTCGAGGCGGGCGTCTCCGCCTACATCGTCGACGGTCTCAAGAAGGAGCGGATGAAGCCGATCCTCGATCTGTGCGTCTCCCGCTTCAATGCCTTCGCCAAATTGCAGGACGAGCTCGACCGCACCAAGCACGCGCTGGAGGAGCGCAAGGTGATCGATCGCGCCAAGGGCATCCTGATGAAGGTGAAGGGACTGACCGAGGAGGAGGCCTACGTGCTGATGCGCTCGACCGCGATGCGCGAGAAAAAGAAAATCGGAGAGATCGCGCAATCGATCCTGACGGCGTCGGAGCTCCTGAAATGACCACACCATTGCGCATCGGGTTCATTCCGCTGGTCGACGCTGCCGCGCTGATCGTTGCGGTCGACAAGGGATTCGCGGCGGCCGAAGGCCTCGACGTCACGCTGGTGCGGGAAGTGTCGTGGTCGAACGTCCGCGACAAGCTCAACATCGGCCTGTTCGACGCCGCTCATCTGTTGGCGCCGGTGGCGATCGCCTCGAGCCTCGGGCTCGGTCACGTCAAGGTGCCGATCGCGGCGCCCTTCAACCTCGGGCTCAACGGCAATGCCATCACCGTATCGCCGGCGCTGCACGCCGCGCTGATGGAAGAGATCGACGGCGACCGCTTCGATCCGATGGCAACCGCACACGCGCTCGCCCGCGTGGTGGCCAAGCGGCGGAAGAGCGGGGCGGAGCCGCTGACCTTCGGCATGACCTTCCCGTTCTCGACCCACAACTACCAGTTGCGGTTCTGGATGGCCGCCGGCGGCGTCGATCCCGACGAGGATGTTCAGCTTGTGGTGCTGCCGCCGCCCTACATGGTCGACAGTCTCGCCAACGGCCATGTCGATGCGTTCTGCGTCGGCGCCCCCTGGAATTCGATCGCGGTCGATCTCGGCGTCGGCCACATCCTGCACTTCGTCTCCGACATCCTGCTCAGCGCGGTGGAAAAGGTGCTGGCAGTGCGGCAGAGCTGGTCGGAGAAGCATCCCGGCGTCGTGGCGGCGCTGGTGCGTGCACATCTGCGCGCCGTGGAGTTCATCGAGCGGCCCGAGAACCGGTCCGAGGTCGCGCGCATCCTGGCGCAGCCCGAGCGGATCGGCGTCGATGCCAGCGTCATCCAGCGCACGCTCGATGGCCACCTGAAGATTTCGCCCGACGGCACCATGCGCGAGAGCAATCGCTATTTGCTGGTCGGGCGCGAGGCGGCGGCGCGGCCTGATCCGGGGCAGGCGGCCTGGCTCTATGCGCAGATGGTTCGCTGGGGCCAGGCGCCATACCGGCCGGAAGCGCTGAAGACCGCCATGGCCGTGTTCAGGCCCGATCTCTACGACGCGGCATCGGGTCGCCCGGCCGGCGCCTCCAGCGCCATCGGGGCGTTCGCCGGCCCGCCTTTCGACCCGAGCGACGTTCCGGGCCATCTGGCGGCGTTCAAGATCGGGCGCTGGAAGGCCTGAGCGCGCCGCAGCGGCCGCTTCCGGCGGCACGTGCACAACCGGTGCGTCGTGTTGCTGGGACAGGGATGGGCAACAGGCGCGGCGGCGGCAGCGCCTCGGCTATCGACCTCCGGCTACTTTGCATGGGGTTGTTTTCGAGATTTTCGGTTATCGCGGGACTGGCGCGGGTTCCCGACGCCTCGAATTGCGGCGAATAGGGTTCTCGGCCGAGCGCGCGGGAAGGAATATTCCTCTCGGAACCGAGTTCCCGAAGGCGGCGGCATCGCTATTTTTGCCGCCCGCTTGAATCCGGGCGCGAACGATATTCCATATGTCCGACAATGGGGCGTTGGAGATCGACCATGCGCGAGCTATCGGCGGAGGCCCGCCTGCACCTTTACGCGCGTAATATTTCACGGAAGTCCGGGACCGGAATTCACACGGCGGCGCTGTACAGCGCCTTTGCGGTGATCGCGGCCATCGTGTTCGGCACGCTGTCCGTCCACCCGTTCTGAGTCCTTCGGAAAATTCAAAAGCCGCCGTCTGATGTCCTCAGGCGGCGGCTTTGTGTTGGCTGGATGCTGACAGCTCAGTAGCCGTAACCGCGACCATATCCGTAGCCGTAGCCGCCACCGCAGGTGCTGCAGGTCTGCTGAACCGGCGCGTAGTAGGAATAGCCCGGCGAGACCATCTGCACGCGCTCCTGGGTGGCGTATTGCGGCGGAATGCGCTCATAGGCGACGCCTTCGGGCGCGACCATCACCGTCCTCGGCACCATCACGGTGCGATACTGTGCCGGCGTGCGATGCGCGACGACGCGGCCCGGCGCCACCATGACGGTCTCCTGCACCGTGCGATACTGCGGCGGCACGCTCTGCACCTGATAGCAGGTCGTGCACGGCTGCGGCGGCGGCGTATAGCAGCTGTAGCAGCCGGCGGATGCCGCGCTGGTGAAGGCGGCGGTGGCAACCGCGGCAATGGTGAGGGAGAGGCTGGTGCGGAACATGCTTTCGTACCCAATTTCCTAAGAGGACAATCAAAGGCTCGGAAGCTGCACCTAACAATCAAACGGCAAGTTTGGGTTTAAGAAGACTCTTAACGGAATCTAAAGGGCCGGCACGGCGGCCAGCCCTTTTTTGATCGATGTTCGCGGCTTAGTGCGCGGTCTTGAACGGCGCAACGGTGATGCCCGCCTGCTTCAGCGCCTCGCGCAGGCCGCGCGCAATCTCGACGGCGCCACGCGTGTCGCCATGGATGCAGACGGTATCGGTCTGCATCTTGATCACCTTGCCGGTGACCGAGACGACCGCGCCGTCCTGCACCATCCGCACCACACGATCGGCAATCGCCTTGGGATCGTGCAGCACCGCGCCGGGCTTCTTGCGCGACACCAGGTTGCCGTCGTCCTCATAGGCGCGGTCGGCGAACACCTCATGCGCCATCCGCAGATTCGCCGCTTCACCTGCGCGCACCAGCTTCGAGTTGGCGAGCACCACGAAGATGAGATTGGGATCGACTGCCTTGATCGCATTGGCGATCGCTCGTGCCGTCATGTCGTCCTCGCAAGCGACGTTGGAAATCGCGCCATGCGCCTTCACATGGGTGACCTTGTGGCCGGCCGCGGTCGCGATCGCCTGCAAAGCGCCGATCTGATAGGCGATCAGGTTCTCGATCTCCGAGGACGTCAGTCCCGGCATCGGGCGGCGGCCAAAGCCGTGCAGGTCGCGATAGCCGGGATGGGCGCCGACGCTGACGCCGCGCGCCTTCGCCAGCTCGACCGTCTTGCGCATGATGTCGGCGTCGCCGGCATGGAAGCCGCAGGCGACGTTGACCGAGGTCGCAAGCTCGATCATCGCGGCATCATTGCCCATTTCCCAGGGGCCAAAGCTTTCGCCGAGATCGCAATTGAGGTCGATAGTTGAAGTCATGACGATCGATCCGTCTATTGTTGTACAGATTCAGGGTAGCGCAACTTGCCAGGTCGACACATCGACGGCGTTGACGGCCTGACCCGCGACATTCGCATCCCGCAGCGCTTCGATGTTGAGACCAAAATCCTCAATGCCGCGGAGGCGGTCGGGCAGGGAACGCAGCAGCTCGTGGAACTTGATCGCCTCGGCCTGCGCTTCAGCCATCGTCACCGCCTTGAAGCGGAACGGCCGGCCGGCCGAGATCTGCGCGAAGCGGCCGAAATCGGCCGTGATCACGGTTGCGATCTTCGGATAGCCGCCGCTGGTGCCGCGGTCCGGCATCAGCACGATCGGCTGCCCGTTGCCGGGCACCTGGATGCTGCCGTTCACGGTGCCGTCGGAGACGATGTTGTGGCCGTCGAGATGCTTGATGGCGGGACCTTCGAGGCGATAGCCCATGCGGTCGCTGGTCGCCGAGATCTTCCACTCGCTGTCGACCAACAGCTCCTTGTGGTCCTCGGCGAACTCGTCGTCCTGCGGGCCGAACAGGATGCGGATCGGCGCATCGGTCGCGGCCGGCAATTCGATGCGGCGCTCGGGCGCGCCGCTTGCAGCCTGCGTCGTCAACTCGTCGCCGCTTTGCAGCGGCCGCGGGTAGGGGCTGCCGAGCCCGGCGCGGGCGTTGACGGCGAGGCTGCCGAACATCGGCTCGCCTTCGATGCCGTGCTCGATCGCGAGATAGCTGAACGAGCCGCCGCGCGCGAAGCCGAGAGTGAGCGTCTCACCTTCGGCAAGCGTCGCCGAGCTGTCGAACGCGACCGGCCGGCCGCCGATATCCGCATTGCGCGACGCGCCGGCGAGGGCGACGCGCACCGCGCCCCCGCGCGCGGTGAAGCTGGCGCCGAACGGGCCGATCTCGACCGCGGCGGCGAACAGGTCGTTGCCGACCAGCGTGTTGGCGGCCGCCAGCGAAAGCCGGTCCATCGCGCCGCTCGGCACGAGACCGTAGCGCTGCGAGCCCGGACGACCAGCGTCCTGCACCGAGCTTGCCGGGCCGATCGAGGTGACGACGAGCTTGCTCATGGCGTCACCAGTTCAGCGACGAACTCGCCGGCCTCGGCGGCGCGGTCCTGCTCGGCAAAGGTCTTGGCGTCGATCGCGGTGAAGGTGATGGCGTCGCCCGGCTCCAGCAGGAAGGTCGGATCGCGATGCAATTGGTAGGTTCGCACCGGGGTGCGGCCGAGCAGGTGCCAGCCGCTCGGGCCGGCCAGGCACTGCACGCCGGTCTGGATGCCGCCGATCGAAATGGTGCCGGCCGGGGTCAGGAGCCGCGGATCTTTGCGCCGGGGCATGTGTAGGAACTTCTCCAGTCCGCTGAGATAGGACCAGCCCGGCGTGAAGCCGATCATGGCGACGCGATAGTCGCCGGCGACATGGCGCGCCACGATCTGGTCGGGCGTGGTTTTGAGCGCCTTCGCGACGTCCTCGAGATCGATGCCGTGCTCGCCGCCATAGGTCACCGGGATGCGCCAGCGCCGCGTTCCGGTCTCGGTCGGCGGCGCCTTGGCGGCGCGAGCCAGCAGTTGCGCGCCGAGCGCGTCGAAGCCGATCTGCACGGGGTCGTAATGCACCAGCAGCGACCGGTAGGTCGGCACGGTCTCGGTGATGCCGGCGATCGGCTCGGCGGATATCACGCGGTCGAGCGCCAGCACCCGCCGGTTGGCGGCGTCGTCGATGGTGCGGCTGAATTCCACCGTGATGGCGCTGTCGCCACTCGGCAAAAGGCGGGGAGGACTTAAGGGGTCGGCCATTGGGTCAAGCGCTGTTCGTCAACCATCAAGCTAGCGTGTTTCGAGCTAAAACGGAATTCGCTTCGTGCAAAATGATGCAGCAACTTCAATAAATTAATCGGCATGCCAGTGATAAATCTGGATGATCGCAGCTTTTTCGCGCAGCCCTTGACGCAAGGCCTTTGCCCGGCAACATGCGCCGGTCTTTTCCTCCCATCGGAGCAAGCTTTCCAGATGTCACTGTCCGCCGAAGCGATCGCGACGCTGTCGCACGTGTCCACCGCCACCATCACCACCGTCCTGCTCAAGAAGGGCCTGCGCAACATCTGGATGCGCGGCACCAAGCCGCTGAAGCCAGGGCAGAAGCGGCTGGTCGGACCGGCCTTCACGCTGCGTTTCGTGCCGGCCCGTGAGGATCTGGCGACGCCGGAATCCTGGTCGTCGCCGATCTCGACCCGCACCGCGATCGAGGCGATGCCGGCGGGCTGCATCGCCGTGGTCGATGCCATGGGCATCACCGATGCCGGCATTTTCGGCGACATCCTCTGCGCCCGCATGGCCAAGCGCGGGGTGACGGCGCTGATCACCGATGGCGTGGTGCGCGACGTCGAGGGCGTGCTCGGCACCGGCCTGCCGGTGTGGTGCGACGGCTACGCGGCTCCGCCGTCGGTTGCAGGTCTGACCTTCGTCGGCTGGGGCGAACCGATCGGCTGTGGCGGCGTTGCCGTATTCCCGAACGACGTGGTGGTGGCCGACCAGGACGGCGCGGTGCTGATCCCGCAGGCGTTCCTCGATCACGTGCTGGCCGAGGGGCCGGAGCAGGAACGGATGGAAGCCTGGATCGTCAACGAGGTGAACAATGGCGCCCAGCTGCCCGGCCTGTATCCGATGAATGCCGAGACCAAGGCGCGCTACGCCGCGACCAAGAAATAACGTCAAGAAAGGGAGGTAACATGGACATCCACGTTTCCGGCTCGCGGCCGACCCGCCGCGCGCCGAAGGAGAATTTTACCGGCACGGTGTTACAGGACCCGATCAACATGGCGCCCGCGCCGGCGCGGCTGAACGCCTCGCGCGTGTCGTTCGAGCCCGGCGCACGCACCGCCTGGCACACCCATCCGCTCGGACAGACGCTGTATGTGATCTCCGGCATCGGGCGCGTGCAGGCCAAGGGCGGCCCGATCAGGGAGATCCGCCCTGGCGACGTCGTCTGGATTCCGCCGAACGAGAAGCACTGGCACGGGGCCTCGCCGGACAACAGCATGACCCACATCGCCATGCAGGAGGCGCTCGATGGCGTCTATTCGACTTGGATGGAGCACGTCACCGACGAGGAATACAACGGCAAGGTCCGCTGAGCAGCCGTAGCAGTTTGAAAGATGAAAGCCCCGCTCGTCAGGCGGGGCTTTTGATTTTATGAGACCGTAGCCCGGATGGAGCGAAGCGCAATCCGGGGCGGTCTCTCCCATGGTGAAAATCCCGGATTACGCTTCGCTCCATCCGGGCTACGATTTGCAGGCAATCAATTCACCCGCGTCCAGGTCTGGCCGCCGCAGAACATGCCGCCGAACGCACAGCCCTGGACGCGTAGCGTGTCCGGGCTCCTCATCGCGATGGTGGAATCGTAGGTGCTGCCGCTGTTCGGATCGAAGATGCGGCCGCTCCACTTGTCCTTGCCCGCCTTCATGTTGACCAGCACCTGTTCGCCGTTGGCGTTCGATTTCTTGTCGACGGCGTACCCGCAGAGATTGCCACCGCATTGCTCGATGCGGATTTTGCCTTCCTTCTCTTCGGTGAGCCAGACGCCGAGCGGCGAGTTCGCTGCTTGCACGGGATTGGCGAGCGGCTTGGGCACCGGAGCGCTCGGCGAGGCGGCGCCGACCGTTGGAGCTGTGGTGGGCTTTGCAGCCGGCGCAGTTTGCTGGACGGCTGGCGCCGCGGGCGGCGGCGGTGTGGTCGCGGCTGTAGCTGAAGGCGGCGTGGCCGCAACGCCCGTGCTGGGCGGCTCTGCCGTTGCGGCAGGCGCCGGCGGGACGGCGGCCTGATCGACGGCAGGCGGAGCAGTCGCTGCTGGCGCGCTGGGCGGCGCGGCCTGGGAATTCGTCTTAGCGTCCGTCTTAGTGTCCGACTTGGCGTCCGTGTTGGCCTCCTTCGGAGCCTTGCGCTTCTGCTCGGTGTCCTCGCTTTTGGCGCGTTTGGTGCGGCGGGGAGTATTGTCGTAGACGCCGGGGATCGAAACCGTGCCGCGATCGGGATCGATGCGAATAGTGCGGCCGCCGTAATCGAATGTGTACTGCGCCTGCGCTGCGGCCGTGCTTGCCAGCACGAGCGTGGCGATCGCCAGAAGCTTTCTCATCTCGACCTCCGGTGCAGGGAGCCTCGCTCGCAAGGCTATCCGGTGACCACCCCGTTGAACGTGTCCCAGATCACGGTCAGAACATGAGTCGTATCCTCGCGGTCTAGGTTCAAATCGCTGGATTACGGTCTGGTTTCAGGCCGTGCGCTTCAAATTATGCGCGCGGCGCGGGCTATTCGAACCACGCGGCGTAGATCCTCGCGTAGCTGCCATCTTCGCGCGCGATGTGAAGCCATTGGTCGACGAACGCCTTCAAGGCGACGTCGCGCTGCATCCAGTAGGCCTTTTCCGCGAAGTCGAACGGCTTGTCGGGATGCACGGCGCACAGCACGCCGGGATGCAGCTTCTGCTGATAGCGCGTCTCGGACGCATCGGTCATCATCAGGTCGGCGTCGCCCTTGGCGATCTCGTCGAAGATCTTGGTGTTGTCGTTGAAGACGCGGATCTCGGCGGTTTTCACGTGGGCGCGCGCGAAGCGCTCGTTGGTGCCGCCGGGATTGACGATGACTCGGGTGCCGGGTTTGTCGATCTCGGCGATCGTCTCAAACTTGCCCTTGTCGGCGCAGCGCGCGATCGGCGTCTTGCCTTCGCGCATGATCGGCGTCGAGAACAGACCCTTCTTCTGCCGATCGAAGGTGATGGAGACGCCGCCCATCGCGATGTCGAAATCGTCGGCCTCGAAATCCTTGGTCATCTGCGGCCACGATGTCGGCACGAACTCGACCTTGACGCCGAGCGCCTTGCCGAGCGACTGCGCCATGTCGACATCGAAGCCGCGGAAGGCCTTGGTCTCCTTGTCGAGATAGGTGAAGGGCAAATAGTCGCCGGTCATGCCGACGCGCAGGATGCCGCGCTTGACGATCTCATCGAGCCGGGACGGCGCCTGCTGCGCGTGCGCGGCGGACAGGAGCAAAGCGAGAGCGAGGCCGGCCAGCGCGCGAAACATCGAGGTCTTCTCCATCCGCATTTGATTGCGATGCCCGAAGGGCACGTATCGCGTCTCAGGCCTCGTTGCTGTCCTTGCTCGCCTGAACGACGCTTGCAGTGCGGCTGAGCATCTCGTGCTTGAAATGCTCGAAGCGCCGCCGCGCTTGGGCCTCGCGATCGTCGACGAATTTGATCGCGGCGTCCCGCTCCATCGGGCCGTTGACGAGCGGGGTCGATGCCTCGCCGACGGTCTCGTCGACATAATATTGGGCGCCGTCCTGGCGCACCGTCCAGCGGAAGCGCAGCGCGGCCATTGGTCCTGGGCCGGACTTGGAATAGCCATTGGCCTCGATCGGTTGGGGCGGCGGCTGGATCGACTCCGGCTCCGCTTCCGGCTGGCTCGGCTCCGGTTCGGTTGGCTCCGGTTCACTTGCTTCAGCTTTACTTGCCTCGGGCTGTTCGACCGGTTCGGACGCCTCGACCGGCGGCGGCTCGCCCGCCGACGACTCGGCGGGCGCGGCCTCGACGGACACGGTCGTGATGGACACGGTCTCGACTGATACGACTTCGACTGACGACGGAAGGGGCGGCGGCATCGCGATGGAGACCGGAGGCTCCTTGGCGGGCTCGGCTTCCTTATCCGCCGTCTTGTCGGACGATTTGGCCTTCTCGGGAGGTGTCGTCGTCTGATCGAGGATGCTCGCGATTGCGGCGAGCGCATTGTCGGTCGGGTCACTCACGGTTCGGTCTCCCAGGCTCGGCGTTGGCGGAATCGCGCCGACGCCATTCCTATCTACCTGATCTGACTGGCCTTTGTCAGCCCGGGCGCTTCGGTGGGGCCTACGCGCAAACCGGCGGACGCCGGTCCTTCCAGGGGCGGACCTGTTCGAGCTGGCCGGCCAGGCGGAACAGCAGCCCTTCCTCGCCGAGCTTGGCCGCGAACATCATGCCGAGCGGCAGACCGGCCTTGTTCCAGGCCAGCGGCACCGACATCGCCGGCTGTCCGGACATGTTGAACATCGAGGTGCCCGGCATGTAGCGGCGCAGCACCGGCGCGATGTGGCCGAGGTCCTCGGACATCGTGTTCAGCTCGCCGAGGCGGAGCGGCGGCGCGCACAGCGTCGGGCTGAGGAAGATGTCGCAACCTTCGAAGAAGGTCGCAAGCGCGCGCGAGATCTGGAACGCTGCAAGCTGCGCGGCCACGTAGTCGGCCGGGTTCATCTTGGTCGCATTCTGGGCGCTGGCGAGCGTGAGCCGCTCGACATCGTCCGACGTCAGGGTGCGCCCGACGCGCTGCTCGAGCAGACGGATGGTCAGCGCTGTGTTGCCTCCGACGATGGTCGTCATGACTGCGGCGGGATCGGCCGCAAGCGGCGGCGCACGTTCCTCGACGTGATGGCCGAGGCCCGCCAGCAGCTTGGCTATGTCGCGCACCGCCGCAGCGATCTCGGGATCGATGGCATCGCCGTAGGGCGACTTGTCGGTGAAGCTGATGCGCAAATGGCCGGGATCGCGGCCGACTTCCTGCGAGAACGGTCGCTCCGGCGGCGGCGCCACGTAGAGGCTCGACGGCTCCGGACCGTGGATCGCATCCATCATCACCGCGCTGTCGCGGACGCTGATGCTGAGCACATGGCCGACGGAGAAGCCGCCCCAGCCTTCGCCGCGATCGGGACCCACCGGGTTGCGGGCGCGCGTCGGCTTCATGCCGAACACGCCGGAGGCGGAGGCGGGGATCCGGATCGACCCGCCGCCGTCGCTGGCATGCGCGACGGGCAGGATGCGGGCCGCGACCGCAGCCCCAGCGCCGCCGGACGAGCCGCCGGAGGAATGGTCGAGATTCCAGGGATTGCGGGTCAGGCCGAACAGACGGGATTCCGTCGTCGGCATCAGCCCGAATTCCGGGCTCGAGCTCTTGCCGAAGATCGCAAGCCCGGCGTCGACGAAGCGCTGGGCCAGCGTGCCATTGTGATCGGCAACGAAGTCCTTCAGCAGGCTGGCGCCCGACGTGGTGCGGGTGCCTTCGAGCAGATCGAGGTCCTTCAGCAGGAACGGCACGCCGGTGAAGGGACCGTCAGGCAGCCCCTTGGCGATCTGGCGCTCGGCATAGTCGTAATGCTTGACGACCACAGCGTTGATCTTGGGATCGACGGCGGCGGTGCGCGCGATCGCCTCGTCGAGCAACTCCTTCGGCGTCACGTCCTTGTTGCGGACGAGCTCGGCGAGACCGACCGCATCGTAGTTGCCGAATTCCTTGAAGGCCATGTGGGTACTCCGCATCGCCGGGCCGATCCTTTCGGATCGGCCGCGGCGCAAACGAGGAAGGCTGAAAGCTCAGCCGAGGACGTCCTGGTTGATCACGTTCTGGCGCAGCGGATTGCCATCCAGCACGCTCAGAATATTGCGTGCGGTCTGCTCGCTCATGCGATCGACGGCCTCGACCGTGACGCCGGCCACATGCGGCGCCATGATCACGTTGGGCAAAGCGTGCAGGGGCTGGCCGACCGGCGGCGGCTCGACCTCGAACACGTCGAGGCCAGCGCCGGCGAGCTTGCCCGACACCAGCGCGTCGTGCAGCGCCTTCTCGTCGACGATGCCGCCGCGGGCGGTGTTGATGAGATAGGCGGTCGGCTTCATCAGCCTGATCCGCGCGGCGTTGAACAGCCCGACGGTTTCGGGATTCTTCGGGCAATGGATCGTGACGAAGTCCGCCCGCGGCAGCGCCGCTTCGAGGTTCGACACGGCCTCGCAGCCGGCAGCCGTGATCTCGCTGGCGGGCTTGTAGGGATCGTAGACCAGCACGTTCATTTCCATGGCGAGGCAGCGCTTGGCGGTGCGGGTGCCGATGCGGCCGAAGCCAACGATCAGGACGGTCTTGCCGTAGAGATCGAACGGCAGCACGCCGAGCCGGCTCGCCCAGGTGCCGTCCTTGACCATCGTGTGCATTTCCTGCGCGCGCTTGGCCAGCGTCAGCATCATGAACACAGCTTGTTCGGCGACCGACGGCGAGTTCGCCGTGCCTGCGACCATCAGCGGCACCTTGCGGCGCGACAGCGCCGGAACGTCGACGGCGTCATAGCCGACACCGATCCGGGTCACCACCATCATGCCCTTGGACGCCTCCAGCTCCGCTTCGCCGAAGCGGGTTGCGCCGAGCGCCACGCCATGGACCGGCGCATGCTGCTCGAGCATGGTCTGAAAGTCCTTGGCGGAGATCAGGTTGGGAAATTCGATGAGTTCTACGTCATCCCGCTCGTTGAGGAGCACCCGTGCCCCCGGTGACAAAGTCTGGGTGACAAAAATCTTCTTCTTGTTGGTGGCCATTTCCTGCCCTTGAGGTTTCTTGTGCGCCGTCAAAGGACGACGCCGGTCACCTCGTTTAGCAAATGCATATTGTTGAGGTCCACAGCCAATCGGAGCGGGCTGCCATCCTGCGCACCGGCATTGGGATTGACCCGGCCGCAGACCTGGGTGCCCTCGAGCGTGAAATAGACCAGGGTCTCCATCCCCATCGGCTCGGTAACGTCGAGCATCGCGTCGAACGGCTCGATGCCCGGTTCGGCATGCGGCCGCGCCTCCATGACGTGCTCGGGCCGGATGCCCAGCAACAGCTTGTCGGTGCGGGAGAGAGCCTGGTAGCGGGCGGCGCGTGCCGGCGGCAGCGAGAAAGCGAGGCGATCGGTCAGCCGCACGTTGAGCTTGCCGCCGGTGTCCTCGAGCCGACAGGGCACGAAATTCATCGCGGGCGAGCCGATGAAGCTTGCGACGAACCGGGTCGCCGGCTTGTGGTAGAGCTCGTTGGGCGTGCCGATCTGCTCGATCCTGCCGTGGTTCATCACCACGACGCGGTCGGCGAGCGTCATCGCCTCGACCTGGTCGTGGGTGACGTAGACGGTCGTGGTGCGGACCTTCTGGTGCACCTTCTTGATCTCGATCCGCATCTGCACGCGGAGCTTGGCGTCGAGGTTGGACAGCGGCTCGTCGAACAGAAACACCTTCGGATTGCGCACGATTGCCCGTCCCATCGCGACGCGCTGGCGCTGGCCGCCGGAGAGCTGCTTCGGCTTGCGGTCGATCAGGTCGGTGATGTCGAGCATGCGGGCTGCCTCGGTGACCCGGCTCTTGATCTCGGCCTTGGGATAGTGCTTCAGCCGCAGACCGAACGACATGTTCTCGGCAACGGTCATATGCGGATAGAGCGCATAGTTCTGGAACACCATCGCGATGTCGCGGTCCTTCGGCGGCACGTCGTTGACGACGTCGCCGCCGATCATGATGTCGCCGTCGGAAATGTCCTCGAGGCCGGCGATCATCCGCAGCGTCGTCGACTTGCCGCAGCCGCTCGGCCCGACCAGCACCACGAACTCATGGTCTGCGATATCAAGGTCGATGCCGCGCACCGCCTCGACCTCGTCGTAACGCTTCACAACCTTCCGCAAACTGACGTCAGCCATAAGTTCAACCCTTTGTCGCACCGGCGGTCAGGCCGGCAATGTAGTAGTCCATCAGGAAGGCATAGATGATCAGCGGCGGCGCGGCGCCGAGCAGGGCGCCGGTCATGATCTGTCCCCAGTTGAAGACGTCACCCTTGATCAGGGTCGTGATGATGCCGACCGGCAGCACCAGCTGATCGGTCGATGTCGTGAACACCAGCGGATAGAGGAACTGAGCCCAGGAGACGGTGAAGGCGAAGATCGTGGCCGCGATCAGGCCGGGCAGCGCGACCGGGATGAAGATCCGGGTCAGCGTCTGGAACCAGCTCGCGCCGTCGATGATCGCCGCCTCGTCGAGCTCCTTCGGGATCGAGGCGAAATAGCCGATCATGATCCAGGTGCAGAACGGTACCGTCAGCGTCGGGTAGATGAACAGCAGCACGTACCAGCGATTGACCAGCTGGATGCCGGTCCAGTCGCCGAACACGGCGAACATCTTGAACAGCGGGATGAACAGCAGGCTGTCCGGAATGAGATAGGTGAGGAACACGCCGGTCGCGAGCGTCGCCGAGCCCCAGAATTTCATCCGCGCCAGCGCAAAGGCCGCCGGCACGCTGATCAGCATCGTGATGGTGACCACGATGATCGAGACCCAGGCCGAATTCCAGAAGAAGCGCAGGAACTGGTTCGAGGTCAGCAGCTCGATGTAGTTGCTGAGTGTCGGATGATAGACCCACCACGGATTGGTCGCGGCCGAGATCTCGGCGCTGCTCTTCAGCGAGGTGATCAGCATGTAGATCGGCGGCGTCAGCGAGAAGATCGCAAACAGCACCAGGAAGAAATAGGACCAGCGTAGCGCCCAGGCGCGGTCGCGGCTCATGCTGCCGTACTTGACCTTGCGGGTCGGTCCGGACTTGTCGATCGTCAGCGAGCTCATCAGGCTTCGTTCCCGCGTTTGGTGATGTCGCGCAGGATGAAAATCGCCGCGACCGCGAGGATCGGCACCATGAACAGCGAAACGCTGGCGCCGAGCGGCACATCACTGCCCTCGATGCCGACCCGGAACGCCCAGGTGGCGAAGATATGGGTGTGGTCGAGCGGCCCGCCCGCGGTCAGGATACGCACGATGTCGAAATTGGCGAAGGTCACGATCAGCGAGAACAGCGTCGTGATCGCGATGATGTTGCGCATCATCGGCAGCGTAACGTACCAGATGCGCTGCCACCAATTGGCGCCGTCGATAGCGGCCGCCTCATAAAGCTGGTCGGGTACCGATTTCAACGCCGCCAGATACATGATCATGAAGAATGGCGCGCCGTACCAGACGTTGACGAGGATCACCGAGAAGCGCGCCCACATCGCATCGCCGGTCCACGGGATCGGCCCGATGCCGAAGAAGGAAAGCGTGTAGTTGAAGGCGCTGTAGGAGGGGTCGAACAGCCAGAGCCACGCCAGCGTGCTCATCGCCGGCGGGATCACCCATGGCACCAGCAGCATGCCGCGCCACTTGCGCTGCTTGTTGGCGGGTACGTTGTGCACGAAATGCGCGACGATGAAGCCGATCAGGGCTTTGAAGATCACCGCCGAGATCGCGAAAATGCAGGATTGCTTGACCACCAGCCAGAAGGTGTCGCGCTTGAACAGGAACTCGAAATTGCCGAACCCGACGAACTTCGTCATCGCCTTGTTCAGTGTTGCGAGGTGCAAGGAGTAGAGGGCCGGGTAGAGCACCAGGATCGCGATCAGGAGGATCAGCGGCAAGGTCATCAGGAACGCGGCCATCGACTTGCGCCGCAGCGCGTTGCGCAGGCCGACGCGCCTTCGTCCCGTCTGGGCAGCGGCTGCACGGTTGGATTGGAATGCGACATCAACCATAACGCAGTTCCCTCGCGCGGGTTGGTTGCACAGCACGCCGATTCGGCGGCCGGTCAGTGAAGACGGGATCTCGCGCGGCCAACATCACGGGCGGTCGCGCGAGACCTCGCTTGTCGTCAGCTTCGCATGAAGCCTTCGCACTCGCCCTCGGCCCAGGCGAGCGTCTTTTCCATGCTTTCACCCTGGTAGTACCGCAGGCACATCTTGGTCAGCGTGGCCTGGAAGTAGATCTGCTGCGCGATCTTGGGCGGCGCGGGCGAGGCCGCAATCGACAGCGTCTGGTGCTTGTAGGGGTTCGGATAGTGGTAGAGCGTCCCCTTTGGCGGCGCTTGCTCCGCCCAGACCTTCAAGGTCGTGAGCTTTTCGTAGGCCGGCAGGTCATAGCCACCGCTGGCGACCACCATTTTCTCGATCGATGCAGGTTGCGACAGGTGCGTCAGCAGGCTCTTGGCCGCCTCCTTGTTCTTCGAGAACGACCAGATCGACCAGAAGAACGGCAGATAGGGCGCGAAGCGTCCCTTCGGCCCGGCCGGGAACCCGTGCGTCCAGCACTGCTCCGCGACTTGCGGAGCATCGCGCTTGGCGACCGCCCACGCGCTCGGCGGATTCAGGATCATCGCGCCCTTGCCGGCGACCAGCCACTTGTTGTTGGAAGCGTCGTCCCATGCCGACACATCGGGCGGCAGGAAGGCGAGCAGCTTCTTGTAGTAGTCGAGGGCCTGGCGCACCGCGTCGGTCTTGACGGTGAGATTGCCCTTGGCATCGACCAGCTGCGCGCCGAACGACTGGAAGATCGCGCCGGCGGTGTCGACGCTGTCGCTGGTTTCGCCGAGGCCGATACCGAACGGGAATCCGGCCTTGTGGCAGGCTTCAGCCGCCTTGAGGAACGTATCGAGGGTCCAGTTATCGGCTTTCGGCTCGCTTCCGACCGGATACATCTCCTGCACGTCGATGTTGGCGTGTTTCTTCATCAGGTCGATGCGTGAGCAGGGACCCTTGATCTGGCTGCCGACGCTGGCGGGAACGCCGAGCCATTTACCACCGGCCTGGCCGAGATATTTCACCGTGCCGTTGACATCGCCGTTCAGCTTGAGGAGCGGATCCATGATGTCGTTGACCGGCTCGAGCAACTCGGCGTTGGCCTGCGGCCACCATGTCGGCATCTGGAAAATATCGTGGCCGGATTTCGCCTGCGCCTCGGCGGCGATGGTGACGATGTTCTTGTTGCCCTGGCTGGTGATGTAGTCGATCTGGACCTCGACCTTCTCCTTGGCAGCCCATTCATTGACCAGCTCGGTGGACGCACTGTTCGCGCCGGGCACCCAGTGATCCCAGAAGCCCATCGAGAGCTTTCCGGCTGCGTAGGCGCCACGCACGTAGGGGGCTGTAATCAGCGCGGCCGATGACAGCGCTGTCGCTGCGACGAATTCTCGGCGCGAGAGCTTCTTCCGTGACATGGCATTCCCTCCCTGGTAGCCGACGGACAAAAGACTTTTTGAATCCCGTTGTTCTTTTTTGTGCGTCGCGTTTGCGCGACGTCGCGGGATTGCGTTGAAACCGATCAGAACAGAATTGCCGGCATCTGTCGAGAAACGAGATGCTGATGCCAACTAGAACTAACGTTGTGGTCAAATAGCAGGCAGTGCCGTTCGCATCACTGCAGTTGCCGGCGGTTTGCCGTGCGTCTTGCGATCATGCTGCGACGCACGCGGGCGGCGACGCAGACAAGGTCGCAGACGGTGCGCGGTTGAGCCGCAGCTTTCCGGTCAAGCCTCAGCGAACTCTGTTCCGCCATGTTGATGCCCGGCGCGGCCGATAGACTTGCTGAAGCCGGAAACGCTAAAGTCCGGATTTGTCGAACCTACTCCCGCATCAATTCCGCAATCCACCACCGATCACGGAGACCCGATCATGCTCATCCCGGTAGCGAAGCTGCGCGCACAATGGAGATTGTGCGCCGCGGTTGGGGCCGCCACCGTCACGTTGCTCGCAGTGCCTCATATGGTCGATGCGCAGATCGTGCAGGGCGTCGAAAAGGGGGCGCGCGAGGGCAACAAGGCTGCCGGGCCGGTCGGCGGCGTTCTCGGCGGAGCCATCGGCGGCGTTGTCGGGGTGGTGACCGGCGTGACCGGGGTGTTGACCGGCAACAATGGCAACAACCCCAATGCCGGCAGCGGCAAGAACGCACAGGGCGCGGCGGCCGGCGCCAAGGCCCCCAAGTCGGCCAAGGCCGCCGCAAAGGACAAGGGCGCGAAGCAAGCGCCGACCGTGCTGACCCAGGCCGGCGCGCCGCAGTTGACGGCCGAACAGATCGTCGCCAACAGCGACGCCAACATCGAACGGATCAAGAAGGAGCTCAACCTGACGCCGGAGCAGGAGAAGAATTGGGCCGGCTTCAACAGTGCGATGCACTATCTCGGCCACAACGGCGCCGACCGACTCAACCTGCGCATCGCGCGGGCGCAGCGCGATCCGCCGGATGACATCATCGAGCAGATGCGCAACGAGGCCCAGTTCCTCAATGACCGGGCGGTCGATCAGCGCGGCGTCGCCGACGCCGCCGAGCCGCTGTTTGCCAGCCTCGACGACAAGCAGAAACAAATCTTCATCAACGAAATGGTCCGCCTGAGCCACGAACGCGGGCTCGACTGAGGAAATCTCGCCGGCCAAGTGGGGACGAATAGCCGGGCCACCAAGCCCTGGGGTAGGTTAAAGGCGCAGCACCCGGCTATTCTGCCGCAGCGGCGCGGCCCGGTTAATTCGTCATTCAATGTTGAAGAAAAACGGACCGGATCACGCCCGAGTGATGGCCGAGTCAGGGCCTTGTCGGGAACCATCCACAGCGCCCGAGGCCAGCGCGGATTGAGCCGTCAATGACCGGGACATCGGCGCGGCAAAGCGACGATGTCCTTCGGACGGCTCTGCCCGGCAATCAGCGATCCGCAAAACGCCGGCGCTTAGCTCTTCGGGAAGTTCAGCTCCACACCGACGCCGTCCGGATCGTAGAGGAATATCTGGGTGTCGCCGGTGCGCGGCACGATCTGCTCACGGAAGGTGACGTTCTTCGACTGGAGGCGCTTGCGCACGGCTTCGACGTCGCTGGCGGCAAAGGCGATATGGTCGAGGCGGCCGGTGTCCTCATATTTCTTCTCGGTGCCGCGCACCACGATGCCGTCGCGGGGCTTGCGGGTGCCCATCAGATGGACGGTGGCCTGACCGCCGGAATAGAGCCAGTAGCCGGGGAAATCGAGCGGCGGCCGTTCGCCGTTCTCGAGCCCGAGCACATCGCAATAGAACGCCTTGGTCTTCTCCAGATCCTGCGGCTCGATGGTGTAATGCTGTAGTCCGCCCAATGGCATGGTTCTTCTCCTTGAGAATCGAGTTAAACGAAGCTGAGGTCGGCATCGGCACCCAGCATCCAGGCGCCGACCGTCTCGAAATGACTGAAGCGGCCCTGCAATTGCTGCGTCACGGTGTGGATGTCGCGGAAGCGCCGCTCCAGCGGATGGCCGTCGAAGATCGCGGTGGCGCCGGCGGTATTGTAGGCGAAATCGACGGCCTCCCGCGCCTTGTGGATGGCATGCGTGGCCGCCATCCGGATCGTCATGCGCTGTGCCACCGTGATGCTGTGGCCGGCAACCAGATCCTTCCAGATGTCGGCCATCGACTGCAGCAGGAAGGCGCGGGCCGCGCGCAGATTGACCTCGGCCTGGGCGAGGCCGGACTGCACGACCGCATTGTCCCGCAGCGTCTTCTTCATGCCGCGCGGCACCTTGTTGCGGGCGACGTCGACGAAATTGTCGAGCGCGCTGCGGGCAATGCCGCAGGCGACCCCGGCAAAGCCGATCTGGTAGCAGGTGTGGTTGCTCATCCGGTACAGCGGGCCGTCCTCGCGGCACTCGCGGTCGAATTCGCGGGTGATCGAATGGTCCGCGCGGACGAAGAAATCGTCGAGCGCGAACTGGTCGCTGGCGGTACCGCGCAATCCGACCGTGTTCCAGATGTCGGTCCATTCGACGTCCTCGGTCCGTACCAGCATGGTGCGCTCGACCTGCTCGCCATTGGCGTCCCGGCGCGGCGATCCGTCCGCGGCATAGACCGGGCAGTGCGCGCCGAGCCAGGTGGCGTGCCGCCCGCCCGAGGCAAACGACCAGACCCCGGTGACGCGGTAGCCGCCCTCGCACTCGATGGCCTTGACCTTCGGGCCGGGGCCCCAGGCGAGCACGGCACGCGGCTCGGCAAACACTTCCTGCGCGACCGGCAGGTCGAGATAGGCCGCCGACATCGCGCAGCCGCCGGCCTGGCTCAGGCACCACGCCGTCGAGGCATCCGCCTTGGCGATGGTCTCGATGGTATGAAAGAAGGTGACGGGATCGGTTTCGATCCCGTCGGTTGAACGCGGCAGCAGCAGGCGGAACAGCCGCGCCTCATGCAGCCGGTCGAGCAGGTCGGGCGGCAGGCGGCGTGTCGTTTCGATATCGTTGGAGGCGGCCGCCACCGCGTCCCTGATCGCCTCGGCGCGGGCGATCACGTCGCGATCGCCGGTAAGGTCCGCAGAAGTCACATTCATGTTCGCCTCCCTCAGGCGCGCCGGATCGTTGCGGAGGCCGCGACGTCGACCGTCGCGTTGAGCTCCTTGTCGATCTGCTCGATCGATTTGCCCCGGGTCTCGAGCCCAAAGAACAAATAGACGGCCCCCGCCATCAGGAACCAGCAGCCGAGATAGACAAAGGCGGTCGGGATCTGGGTCAGTGGCACGTCGGGCTTGAGGTAGTTGTTCGAACCGACGATCAGCGCAAGCCCGACCGGCCCGATGATCTTGCCGATGCCGCCGAAGCCATAGGCCGACCCCATCCCCGTGGTACGCAGATGCGACGGCCAGACTTCCGCCGCGTAGGGACCGACGATCGCAAAGCCGCCGTCGGCGAAGAAGAAGGCGGCGGCCAGCAGCAGCCAGAACGCCGACATGCCGAACAAAGTCGCATCGTAGTGGTAGCCGGCAATGATCGTCAGCGCGCCGGCGCCGAAGCCGAGCAGGCCGCCGGCAACACGCCGTCCGAGCAGTTCAGAGAACCAGGAGAACGAGATGCGGCCGAGGAAGCCGGTGATGCTGAGCAGGATCATCATCTTGGCGGCTTCCTGCGGCGTCACCTTCAGCAGCAGCACGAACAGTGCGGGCGCCCATAGCGTGATGCCGTAGACGCCGGTTTGCGCGCCTGCATTGCCGAGCCAGGAGACGATCAGGCTGCGCGGATATTTGAACAGATCGAACCAGCTCGTGGTGATGATCGGACCGGCGTCGGCCGCGCTCGGCAGCGGCAGCTCCGACGGCGGCACCTGCAGCGCCCAGGCCAGCGACTTGCGGGCTTCGTCATAGCGTCCTTGCCGGCACAGCCAGCGCGGCGACTCCGGGACCCAGATCCGAACCAGCAGCACCAGGACCGACGGCAGCACGCCGATCGCAAACAACAGCCGCCATTGATCGGTTCCCATGACGGCTCCGAGCACCGCGCCGAGGCCGACGCCGAGCGGGATCACGCAGGTGACGAGGCCGCCGACCCAGCCGCGCTTGTGCGAGGGCATGAACTCCTGCACCAGCGGCAGGTCGACACAATAAAGACCGCCGACGCCGGTGCCGACGAAGAAGCGCAGGATCGCCAGATAGACCCAGCCATTATCGGGTGTGAAATAGAGCAGGCCGGTCGCAATCGAGAAGTTCAGCACCGTGCCGATGAAGACGATACGCCGCCCGACCCGGTCGGCGAGCCAGCCCCAGAGGTAGGCGCCGAGGATGGCGCCGATGCCGGAACTCATCAGCACGGTGGCCGACTGGCCGAAGGTGAGCTTCCACGGTCCGATCAGGAACGCGAGCACGAAGCCGATCAGGAAGTAGTCGAAGAATTCCAGCGCATCGCCGATGATGGCCGCCGCAAGGATCTTGATCTGGTTGCCGGTCAGAGTCGTCCGGCGATCGAGAATCTCGAACATGGCGCGTCTCCCCATGGCGCCTGTTCATTGTTCCCCGGAGCGTGCGTCGCGCCAGCGCATCGCCCATAGGATGAGGCTATCCTCGTGCCAGCGCGAACGACAAGCCCGCGCCGACGCGGGGCTCATCTGCATTCGCGCGATAAGCGGTTCGGCGTACTGCTGCGCACAAATGGTGGTGCGAAAGCCCGATGTGAGCCGCCGAAGCCGTTGACTTCTGCAATGCCGATCGCCCACGTTTGCGTGGAGGAAGCGGGGAGCAGCCGGGTGGACGAAAAGCGCAAGCATCCGCGAACCGAGGTCAATGAACCCGGCTATGTCTCGTCGGGCGGTTCGGTCATGCATTGCACGATCGTGAACATCTCGCCGGAGGGGGCGGCCATCGAGGTCGAGAATCCGGCCTTCGTCCCGCACCGATTCCGCCTGGTGATGGCCCGCGACGCCTCGGTCGTCTACGAGTGCCAGGTGATCTGGAGTAAGAAGTCGCGAATTGGAGTGAGTTTCGTGGCAACCGCCTGAGCGCGGCTATCTCGATTGGGGACGCCCATGAACCTGCGTGCCAAGGCGGTCGGGTTTCGTTGCTGGAACAGCAGGTGATCCGCCGATGACTCCGGAACCTGCAACGATCTGCCTTGGCTGCTGGCAAAACCTGCATATGCCGATCCCGTTGCGCGGTCCATTGGCGGCGCCGTTGCGTCTGTTCGGCGTCCGGCCGAGCCGCATGAACCCGAACACATGCTCGCTCTGCGAGATGGCCTTCTCGAAGATCATGAAGGCGCGCGCCGTGA
Source organism: Bradyrhizobium sp. USDA 4501 (assembly GCF_054062115.1). NCBI lineage: Bacteria > Pseudomonadati > Pseudomonadota > Alphaproteobacteria > Hyphomicrobiales > Nitrobacteraceae > Bradyrhizobium > Bradyrhizobium sp. USDA 4501. Next base: position 8,762,708 of record NZ_JBSSEX010000001.1, on the reverse strand, counting down.
CCATCGACGCCACCATCCTGTTCGCCGATCTGCGCGGCTACACCACACTGACGCAGACCATCGCGCAGGACGGGCTGACCTCGCTGCTCGACGCGTTCTACGACGACTGTGCCGCCGCGATCTGGCGCTATGACGGCATCCTCAACAAGACCATCGGCGACGCCGTGTTCGCGATCTTCAATTTTCCGGTGCGGCGCGACGATCATGCCGTGCAGGCCTTGCTCGCGGCGCGTCAGATCCAGCGCAGTTTTCGCGACATGGCACGATGCGCTGGTGCGGGCGATCGGCGCCGGCGACATCGAGATCGGCATCGGAATCGGAATGGATAGCGGTGACACCAATTTCGGTGAGTTCGGCCAGGCCCACCGCGACCTGACGGCAGTCGGCACGGTGGTCAATCGCGCGGCACGCGCGCAGGCGGCCGCCAGGTCAGGCGAGATTCCTGTGACGACGGCCGTGCGGGATCGAACCCGCGACATGATCACGGCAGCCGGTGCCGATTACACCCTGAAGGGCTTCGACCAGCCCGTCACATTATTTCCTGCGTGAATTGGCTTTCGCGTGAATTGACGCGGCGCAAAAAAGACGGCTCCAGCGTGCAACTGCGCGCCGAAGCCGTCGGGGATGGTCGTTTGCCGATTACGAACGCCGCCTCAACGCAAGGTCGGCGGCTTGGTTCCAGCCCGTATGAAAATCTTCGAACCGGCGTCAGCGCCACATGCCGCGCATCCGGGCGCCGATGTCGATCGGCGGCGCGCGGTTGGCCGCGGAGGCCTGCGCGGCCGCGGCGCGCGGCCAGGTGGTCCGCTCGAACATCGGCAGCAGTCGTTCCGGGATGAAGCGGGTGCGCGAGGCATACATGTGGCGGTCGCCCTTGGCGGCCTGGCCGTGAACGAAGAAGCGCTGCGGCACCAGCAGATGCAGATCGTCCTTGGCGCGGGTCATCGCGACGTAGAGCAGGCGGCGCTCCTCCTCGAGTTCGGCCGACGTGCCGGCGCCGAGGTCGGAGGGCATGCAGCCGTCGACGACATTGAGCACATAGACGGATTTCCATTCCTGACCCTTGGCGGAATGGACCGTCGACAGGATCAGATAATCCTCATCGAGCAACGGCACGCCAGCCTGGTCGCTGGTCGCATCGGGTGGATCGAGCGTAAGCTCGGTGAGAAAACGTTCGCGTGACGGGTAGCCGGCGGCGATCTGCTCGAGCTGAATGAGATCGGCGCGGCGTACCTCGCTGTCCTCGTGGATGCGATCGAGATGCGGTTCGTACCAGAGGCGGGCGCGTTCGATATCGACGGGCCATTCCGAGTAGCGAAGGTTCTCGATGGCCTCCACGAACAGCCGCCAGTCCGCACCGGCGCGGGGCGGAGCGGGCAGCGCGACGAGCGCAGCAATCGGATCGGCGGCCTCGGTCATGCGGTCGAGCACCCGCTGCGCCGAGGCCGGTCCGACGCCGGGCAACAGATGCAGGATGCGGAAACCTGCAACCCGGTCGCGTGGATTGGCGGCGAAGCGCAGCAGCGCCAGCATGTCCTTGACATGCGCGGCGTCGAGGAATTTGAGGCCGCCGAATTTCACGAACGGAATGTTGCGGCGGGTCAGTTCGACCTCCAGCGGTCCGCTGTGCGAGGAGGTGCGGAACAGCACCGCCTGGTGCTTCAACAGGGTGCCTTCCTCACGATTGGCCAGCACCTGCTCGACGATGTAACGGGCCTGATCGGCCTCGTCGCGGATCGTGACGAGCAGCGGCTTACGGGTCGAGGTCCGGTCGGTCCACAGGTTCTTGGTGAAGCGCTCCTTGGCGAGCGAGATCACGCCATTGGCCGCCGACAGGATCGGCTGCGTCGAGCGATAGTTGCGATCGAGCGTGACGATCTCGGCGGCCGGGCTGAACTGGGCCGGGAAGTCAAGGATGTTGCGCACGGTGGCGGCGCGGAACGAATAGATCGACTGCGCGTCGTCGCCGACCACGGTGAGCCCGCGGCCCGCGGGCTTGAGCGCGAGCAGGATGGAGGACTGCAGGCGGTTGGTGTCCTGATATTCGTCGACCATCACATGGTCGAAACGGCCGCCGATCTCCTTGGCCAGCGCGCTGTCCGTCACCATCTGCGCCCAGTAGAGCAGGAGGTCGTCGTAATCGAGCACGTTCTGCCGCTGCTTGGCTTCGACATAGGCCCCGAACAGCTGTTTCAATTCACTGGCCCAACCGGAGCACCACGGGAAGAACTGGCCGAGCACGGCCTCGATCGGCATCTCCGCGTTCACGCAGCGCGAATAGATCGCAACGCAGGTGCCCTTGGTGGGGAACCGGCTTTCGGTGCCGGAGAGCCCGAGATCGTGGCGGACCAGATTGATCAGGTCGGCGGAATCCTCGCGGTCATGGATCGTGAAGGCCGGGTCGAGGCCGATACGCTCGGCGAATTCGCGCAGCAGCCGCGCGCCGATGCCGTGGAACGTGCCGGCCCAACTCAGCGCGTCGGTCATGACCGAGGCGCGATCGCCGAGCACGCGGCGCGCAATGCGCTCGACGCGGCCGGCCATCTCGGCGGCGGCGCGCCGCGAAAAGGTCATCAACAGGATGCGGCGCGGATCGGCGCCAGCGACGATCAGATGCGCGACGCGATGGGCGAGGGTGTTGGTCTTGCCGGACCCCGCGCCCGCGATCACCAACAGCGGCGCGCCGACGATGCAATCCTTGCCGACCCCGTGCTCGACAGCGCGGCGCTGCTCGGCATTGAGCGCATCGAGATAGGCTGTGTTGGCAAGATCAGTCACGAATCACCCCCACGAAACGCTAACAGACATTGCGATTCATTGGGGCCGGCGCGCCGAGGCGGACGCAGAGAAATTAGATTGACATTAACGCGGCGCGGCGCACAACCCCGCCATGGGTGACGTATCCAAATCCGACACGCCGCTGAAGGCGACGTTCAACGTGCGGCTGAACGGCGAGACGGTGACGCTCGCGACCGTCGGCCAGGCCTATAGCTTCATCAGCAATCTCAGCGCCGTCGAATGGATGGAGTTCCGCTCGCTGCATGACGAGGCATTGGTTGCGCTCGAGAGAGCGGCCGGTAACGCCATGCTGACGGTGCAAGCGACCAACGCGTTGCGGATGCTGTTCGTCCGCGCGAAACTGCTTTGAAAAGAAAATGAGCCGCCTTGGTGTTCCATTGGCCCTCCAAGGCGGCCCGAGAGTGCGGCTGAAGCGCATTGCGCACCCGGCCGTCGCGTGTACCGCCGTTACCTTGTTTGCGGCCATAACGAACAGCGCCTTACGCAACCACCGCCGATTCGGCTGTAGCCGCGGCACCACAATCACGGGCCAACGTCATCGACCAGGCGGTCATACACGAGCGCGGACCGGAGGTTCATGGTTGCGATCTTCAGATAGCTCGGCTCGCGCATGGCGTTGTTGAACATCATGATCGCCGTCTTCCAGTAGCCGCGCTCGCGCTGATCCAAGTTTAGCGCGGACAGGTAGTCCGCGGCGTCGCCGACCGTCGCGAGCGTTCGCCCGTCCTTCAGCGTAATCGGGAACGCAAGCGGCGACCGCTTCTCCAACTCCAGCACGTCAGGCTCCCCCAGGACCAAGCAGCAATAAAACAAAGCAGCAATAACAGGAACAGACCTAGCTGCGCCGCTATATCAAAGCCTTAAGGGGACGTCCGGCCTGGCTGGCGCGGACGGTCAGAACGAATCCGCCAGCGCGATCTCCGCCTTCAGCGCGTCGATCCGCCGTTCGGCTTCCTCGGACGTCAGGTCGCGTGCGTACTGGTTCGGCTGATAGGCCTCCTCGGCAAGGCTCCTCAACCGCAGCGCCTGGGCACGGGTCATCAGCCCACCAAGCCGCTCCGCGACCCCACCATATCTTACCGCTGCCACGCTCATTGCTTGCCTCGCTTGCTGGATCGTGACTTGACAATATGTTCTATTTTTGTTCTAACAAGACATGGACAATAAGATCAATGAAATTCGGCGCAAGATCAGCACGTTGCGAGCTGAGATGAGCCTGATCGAGGCGTCGATCCGGGATCAGGTCAACCGTGACCTCGATTGCAGTGAAGCATCGTACCGGCTGATCGCGATGCGAGCCGAAGTGGTCCAACTGGTCGGCCGGTGGAAAGCCGCCGGCGGCGGCGAGCGTCTCCCCACGGTCCGGGAGCGGCTGAGCCGGAGCTTCGAGGACCGCGCCGGCGCGAAGATCAAGGTGGACAAGGACAAGGCGAAGCCTACGCCCGGTCACAGCAACGCCCGGGTGTGATCCGGGGGTTTGTCCAAAGAAGGGAGCCTCGAACACCGGCTCAGGCCCAAATCAGGTTTCAAGGAAGGAACTGGAACCGCAGGATCTGCATTTTCTTGTGGTGAGAGCCAATACCATAGCATCGCCCAGCGCCATGATCGCCGATCCGACCGCGCCACCGCGGGCATCGATGAATGACGATCGCAGTCCACTGCTGACGCTGATCTCCTGCATCAGCTGCATCAGGACGATGCGGCTCGAGAGCAGCCATCCGGGCAGCGAGGGCAGGGATATTCTTCAGTACCGCTGCGAGCAATGCAGCCGCATCGAGCGGGTGCAATTGGTGCGGCGAAGCTGGCCGGCGGAACGCTAGCCTTTCGATTTAGAGCTAGTGTCCCGAATCCGAAGTTCGCATCATTTGCCGCACCTTCGGAGCGAACTTCGCATTCATAAAGCACACTAGCAAACTTATGATTCTAGTGTGCTTTATGAATGCGAAGTTCGTGAAAGTGGCTGCCGCGAAATCGCACGAACTTCGCATTCATAAAGCACACTAGGAGCGGGCTTTCGCCTTTGGTCTTGCCACGACGTCATGCGCGGTGGCATCGAACTCGCTCGAAGCGTTGCCGGATGGCCCGCTCGTCGCGCTGCCGACGCCGTGCCCCGTCAACTTTGCGAGTTCGCGGCTGAGGTCGTGGATGTGGTACGGCTTGCGCAACACCGGAAAGTCGGACCTCACGTCGCGTGCGCTCGCGCTGTAGCCTGTCGTCAGCAGGATCGGCAGCTCGGGCTTTCTGTCCCGGATCGTGCGCGCCAGCTTCAGTCCATCGATCCTGCCGGGCATGACGATGTCGCTGAACACCACATCGATCCCGTTGGCGTCGATCTCCGACAAGGCGGCCTCCGCGTTCGAGGCCCAGCGCACGATGTAGCCGAGCTGTTCGAGCAGGCCCGTGCTCGCATCGGCGACGGCAGGATTGTCCTCGATCAGCAGGATCGTGGCCAAGCCGGGCGTGCTGTGCCCCGTAGCCGTGCGCTTTGCGGCCGCAGTCCCGCGCGGGAGATAGATGCTGACCGTCGTGCCCTTGCCGAGCGCGCTTGTAATCTCGACCCGGCCATCCGCCTGGTGCGCGAAACCGTGAACCTGGGACAGCCCAAGGCCGGTCCCTTTGCCGACCGGCTTGGTGGTGAAGAAGGGATCAAAGACCTTGTTCATGACATCGTCTGGAATGCCTTCGCCGGTGTCGGTAATGCTGACGACCACCTGGGCGGCTTCCGGGACATTGCGCGCCGCGACGGTCAGCGTGCCGCCGCCGGTCATCGCATCCCGGGCATTGACCACGAGGTTGATCAGCGCGGTCTCAAATTCCGTCGGATCGACGAAGATCGGCCAGAGATCCGGTCCGATCTCCATGTTCAGCTTGATCGCGCCGCCGAGCGCGCTGGTCAAAACCTCTCGCACCGCGGTGATCCTGTCAGCGACGTTGATGGTCTGCGGATTGACACTCTGCCGACGCGCGAAGGTGAGGAGCTGCCTGGTCAGGGACGCGGCACGCTCGGATGCGGTTTCGATCGCGCCGAGTGCAAGCGTCCCCCGTTCGCTCATCACCTCGCGCTTGATCCGGTGCAGATTGCCGGAGATGATCATCAGCAGGTTGTTGAAGTCGTGCGCGACGCCGCCGGTCAGTTGGCCGAGCGCATCCATCTTTTGCGATTCCGCAAGCTGACGCTGCACCTGTTCGAGCTTCTGATGCGCGTCGCGCCGCTCGGAAATATCCCGGGTGATCTTGGCGAAGCCGACCAGGCTGCCGTCGGTATCGCGGATCGGATCGATCACGACGCTCGCCCGGAAGAACGAACCGTCCTTGCGGACCCGCCAGCCTTCCTCCACGTAATGCCCGGTCTCTTCCGCGATCTTGAGCGCATGGGCGGGCTTGCCGGCAGCCTGGTCGGCCGGCGTATAGAACCGCGAGAAGTGCTGGCCGATGATTTCGCCGGGCGAATAGCCCTTGATGCGCTCGCCGCCGGCGTTCCAATTGGCGACGATGCCGGCCGGCGTCAGCATATAGAGCGCATAGTCGGTGACATTGCTCACCAGCAGGCGGAACTGGCTTTCGCTGGCCTCGAGATCCGCGCGCGCCTGATGCCGCTCGGTGATGTCGCGGGTGACCATTGTGTAGCCGACGAGCTTGCGCTTCTCGTAGATCGGATCGATGACCACAGCGGCGTAGAATTGCGACCCGTCCTTGCGGACGGACCAGCCTTCGGCCGCTGAGTGCTTCTCCTTCCGCGCCATCTGCAGCGCTCTCGCCGGAACGCCGGATGCGCGGTCTTCGGCAGCATAGAAGACCGAGAAGTGCTTGCCGAGGATCGCCTTGGCCGGATAGCCCGTGATGCGCTCGGCGCCCTTGTTCCAGTTGATGACCCGGCCATCGGGGCCGAGCGTGCAAATGGCGTAGTCGACCACGCCGCCAGCCACCGGCCGACGATCGTGCCGGCTCTCGACGATGCCCCGTTTGAGTTGTTCTGATTTCTTAACCATCACCGATCCTGCCCCCGCCCGAAACGCGCGGGGATGGTCAATGTTCCATGCGAGCACGAGGACCGGGCGATCAGGGCCGGCTCCGTCGTTCTTCGGAAAAGTTCGGCCAACGGTCGGAACTTTTGGTTCCAATCGCGATTAAGGTACTCGGTTTGCGTCACAAATTGCGGTTTTGGCGTTTTCCCGCTTGAATAGATCAAGGGCAGTCATTCTTATGGTCACACTGGCTTTTCCGAGTCTCTGGATTCGCAGCCAGCGCGTAGGGGAAATTACATGACCGATCTCGGTTCGTCGCCTCGTCCCCGTGCTGATACGCGCCGCAGCCAGCAATCAAACGGAAGCCTCGATTCCTCGCATGACCTGCTGCAGTCGCTGCAGGCGATGCGCGCCGGCGACTTCTCGGTCCGGATGCGTGGCGACTATCTCGGCATCGACGGCAAGATCGCAGACGCCTTCAACGAAATCGCAGCCGCCAACGAGCGCATGGCGCAGCAATTGGCGCGCGTCGGCCAGGTCGTCGGCCGCGAGGGACAGACCCGCCAGCGCGTCAATTTCGGCCTCGCCAGCGGCGCCTGGGCCGATATGGAGAGCTCGGTCAACACGCTGATCGACGATCTGCTGTGGCCGACCCGCGAGGTCACCCGCGCGGTCGCTGCGGTGGCGCAAGGCGACCTGCTGCAGACCGTGCAGCTCGACGTCGAGGGCCGGCCTTTGCGCGGCGAATTCCTGCAGTCGGCGAACATCGTCAACACGATGATCAAGCAGCTCTCGGTGTTCACCTCGGAGGTCACGCGCGTGGCGCGCGAAGTCGGCACCGAGGGCAAGCTCGGCGGCCAGGCCCAGGTGCCGGAAGTGACCGGCGTCTGGAAAGACCTGACCGAGAGCGTCAACTCGATGGCCAACAACCTGACCGGCCAGGTCCGCAACATCGCCGAGGTGACGATCGCGGTCGCCAACGGCGACCTGTCCAAGAAGATCACGGTCGACGTCCGCGGCGAGATCCTGCAGCTGAAGGAAGCCATCAACACGATGGTCGATCAGCTGCGTTCGTTCGCTTCCGAAGTGACGCGCGTGGCGCGCGAGGTCGGCACCGACGGCAAGCTCGGCGGCCAGGCGATCGTGCCCGGCGTCGCCGGTACCTGGAAGGACCTCACCGACTCGGTGAACGCGATGTGCGGCAACCTGACCGCCCAGGTGCGCAACATCGCCAACGTGACCACGGCCGTGGCGCGCGGCGACCTGTCGCGCAAGATCACGGTCGACGTCAGCGGCGAGATTTTGGAGCTGAAGGACACCATCAACACGATGGTGGACCAGCTCAACTCGTTCGCGTCGGAAGTGACGCGTGTGGCGCGCGAGGTCGGCACCGAGGGCAAGCTCGGCGGCCAGGCCCAGGTGCCCGGCGTTGCCGGCACCTGGAAGGACCTGACCGACAACGTCAACTTCATGGCGTCGAACCTGACTGCGCAGGTCCGCAACATCGCCGACGTCGCGACCGCGATCGCCGGCGGCGACCTCTCGAAGAAGATCACGGTCAACGTGTCGGGCGAGATCCTTCAGCTGAAGGAAACGCTGAACACCATGGTGGACCAGCTCAACGCGTTCGCGTCGGAAGTGACGCGCGTGGCGCGCGAGGTCGGCACCGAAGGCAAGCTCGGCGGCCAGGCCAACGTGCTCGGCGTCGCCGGCACCTGGAAGGATCTGACCGACAACGTCAACTTCATGGCGTCGAACCTGACCGCGCAGGTGCGCAACATCGCCGCCGTGACGACCGCGGTCGCTGGCGGCGACCTCTCGAAGAAAATCACGGTGGACGTGCGCGGCGAAATCCTCGAGCTGAAGGACACCATCAACACGATGGTCGATCAGCTCAACGCCTTCGCCGGCGAAGTGACGCGCGTGGCGCGCGAGGTCGGCACCGAAGGCAAGCTCGGTGGCCAGGCCGAGGTGCGCGGCGTCGCCGGCACCTGGAAGGATCTCACCGACAGCGTCAACTCGATGGCCTCGAACCTGACCGCGCAGGTCCGCAACATCGCTGAGGTCGCGACCGCGGTGGCGAAGGGCGACCTGTCGAAGAAGATCACGGTGAACGTGTCGGGCGAAATCCTTCAGCTGAAGGAAACGCTGAACACGATGGTGGACCAGCTCAACGCCTTCGCCGGCGAGGTGACTCGCGTGGCGCGCGAGGTCGGTACCGACGGCAAGCTCGGCGGCCAGGCCGAGGTGCCCGGCGTCGCCGGCACCTGGAAGGACCTGACGGACAGCGTCAACTCGATGGCCGGCAATCTCACGGCGCAGGTGCGTAACATCGCCGAGGTCGCGACCGCGATCGCCGGCGGCGACCTGTCGCGCAAGATCACCGTCGACGTGCGCGGCGAGATCCTTCAGCTGAAGCAAACGCTGAACACGATGGTCGACCAGCTCAACCGCTTCGCGGGCGAGGTGACGCGCGTGGCGCGCGAGGTCGGCACCGACGGCAGCCTCGGCGGCCAGGCCAACGTGCCCGGCGTCGCCGGCACCTGGAAAGACTTGACCGACAACGTCAACTCGATGGCCGGCAACCTGACCGCGCAGGTCCGCAACATCGCGGAGGTGACCACCGCCGTGGCGCGCGGCGACTTATCGCGCAAGATCACCGTCGACGTGAAGGGCGAAATCCTCGAGCTCAAGAACACCATCAACACGATGGTGGACCAGCTCAATGCGTTTGCGGGCGAGGTGACGCGCGTGGCGCGCGAGGTCGGCACCGAGGGCAAGCTCGGCGGCCAGGCCGAAGTGCCCGGCGTCGCCGGCACCTGGAAGGATTTGACCGACAACGTCAACTTCATGGCGTCGAACCTGACCGCGCAGGTCCGCAACATCGCCGAGGTCGCGAGCGCGATCGCCGGCGGCGACCTGTCGAAGAAGATCACCGTGGACGTGCGCGGCGAGATCCTGCTGCTCAAGGACACCCTGAACACGATGGTCGAGCAGCTGCGCTCGTTCGCCGCCGAAGTGACGCGCGTGGCGCGCGAGGTCGGCACCGAGGGACGGCTCGGTGGCCAGGCCGTGGTGCCCGGCGTCGGCGGCACCTGGAAGGACCTCACCGACAACGTCAACCTGCTGGCGGCGAACCTGACCACCCAGGTGCGCAACATCGCCGAAGTCACCACCGCGGTGGCGCGCGGCGACCTGTCGCGCAAGATCACGGTCGACGTGAAGGGCGAAATCCTCGAGCTCAAGAACACCATCAACACCATGGTCGACCAGCTCAACGCCTTCGCCGGCGAGGTGACGCGCGTGGCGCGCGAGGTCGGCACCGAGGGCAAGCTCGGCGGCCAGGCCGAGGTGCGCGGCGTTGCCGGCACCTGGAAGGACCTCACCGACACCGTCAACGTCATGGCGGTCAACCTGACCGAGCAGGTGCGCGGCATCGTCAAGGTGGTGACCGCGGTCGCCAACGGCGACCTGAAGCAGAACCTGACGGTGAAGTCGAAGGGCGAGGTGGCCGCGCTCGCCGACACCATCAACAACATGACCGAGACGCTTGCGACCTTCGCCGAACAGGTCACCAGCGTGGCTCGCGAGGTCGGCGTCGAGGGACGGCTCGGCGGTCAGGCCAACGTGCCCGGGGCGGCCGGCACCTGGAAGGATCTCACCGGCAACGTCAACCTGCTCGCGGCCAACCTGACCTCGCAGGTGCGCGCGATCGCGGAAGTGGCGACCGCCGTGACCAAGGGCGACCTGACGCGCTCGATCCAGGTCGACGTCCGCGGCGAGGTCGCCGAGCTCAAGGACAACATCAACACGATGATCGGCAACCTCCGTCTGACCACGGAGCGCAACACCGAACAAGACTGGCTGAAGACCAATCTGGCGCGCTTCACCAACATGCTGCAGGGCCAGCGCGATCTTGCGACCGTCGGCCGGCTGCTGCTGACCGAGCTTGCGCCGCTGATCAACGCGCATATGGGCGTGATCTACCAGGTCGACAATCCCGAGAATGCGCAGTTGCGCCTGTTGTCGGCCTATGCCAGCGACAGCAGCAATCCGCATCCGCAGATCGTCCAGTTCGGCGAGGGATTGATCGGCCAATGCGCGCTCGACAAGCGCCAGCGCCTCGTCTCCGAAATTCCCGGCGATGCGGTGCCGATCAATTCGGCCTTGATGCGGATCATGCCGAAGAACCTCGTCGTGTTTCCGGTGCAGTTCGAGAACCAGGTCAAGGCGGTGATCGAGCTGTCCTCGATCTCCTCGTTCACGACCTCGCAGATCACCTTCCTCGAACAGTTGACCGACAGCATCGGCATCGTGCTCAACAGCATCGAGGCGACGATGCAGACCGAGGCGCTGCTCAAGCAGTCGCAACAGCTCGCCGGCGAGTTGCAGACCCAGCAGAAGGAATTGCAGCAGACCAACGATCAGCTGGAGCAGAAGGCCCAGCAGCTGGCCGAACGCAATGTCGACGTCGAGCGCAAGAACCAGGAAATCGAGCAGGCGCGGCGCGCGCTGGAAGAAAAGGCGACCGAGCTGTCGCTGACTTCGAAGTACAAATCCGAATTCCTCGCCAACATGTCTCACGAGTTGCGGACACCGCTGAACTCGATCCTGATCCTGGGCCAGCAGCTCACCGAAAATCCCGACGGCAATCTGACCGGCAAGCAGGTCGAGTTCGCCCGCACCATTCACGGCGCCGGCACCGACCTGTTGAACCTGATCAGCGACATCCTCGATCTCTCCAAGATCGAGTCCGGCACGGTGACGGTCGACGCCGAGGAGATTTTGACATCGAGCCTGCTCGAGACCGTCGGACGGCCGTTCCGGCACGAGGCGGAGAACCGGCATCTCTCGTTCAGCATCGATGTCGACGCCAATCTTGCGCGCAGCATGGTGACCGACTCCAAGCGGCTGCAGCAGGTGCTCAAGAACCTGTTGTCGAATGCGTTCAAGTTCACCGCGGAAGGCGGCGTCAGCCTGACCGTGTCGGCCGCGCTCGGCGGCTGGAGTGTGGAGCATCCGATCCTCAACGCGGCGCCTGCGGTCGTTGCGTTCGAGGTGTCGGATACCGGCATCGGCATTCCACAGGACAAGCAGAAGCTGATCTTCGAGGCGTTCCAGCAAGCCGACGCCGGCACCAGCCGCAAATATGGCGGCACCGGTCTTGGACTGGCGATCAGCCGTGAGCTCGCGGGTCTGCTCGGCGGCGAGATCCATCTGCGCAGTGCGACGGGCAAGGGCTCGACCTTCACGCTCTATCTGCCGCTGAAATATGCCGGACCCTCGGTGGCACTGCGCCCGCAGGCTCAGCCGATCGCGATGCCGCACGCGCCGGCGCCGGCACTGCAGGCTTCGGGCGCGCAGGAGCGTGTGATCGAGCAGCTTCCGGACGACCGGCTCGATCTCGAGCCCGGCGACACCATCCTGCTGATCGTCGAGGACGATCCGCATTACGCGCGGGTGCTGATCGATCTGGCGCGCGACAAGGGCTTCAAGGTGCTGGTCGCAAGCCGCGGCGCCGAAGCGCTGGATCTGGCCAAGCAGTTCCAGCCGAGCGCGGTGTCGCTCGACGTCTTCCTGCCCGACATGCTCGGCTGGACGGTGCTGAGCCAGCTCAAGCACAATCCGCTGACCCGTCACATTCCGGTTCAGATCATCACGCTCGACGAGGACCGGCAGCACGCGCTGGCGCGCGGCGCGTTCTCCTTCGTCAACAAGCCGACGACGACGGAAGGCGTCAGCGCTGCGCTGTCGCAGATCAAGGAATACGCCAGACCACGCCGCAAGCGCCTGCTGATCGTGGAGGACAATGCGGCGGAGCAGCTCAGCATCACCGAACTGCTCGGGCACGAGGATATCGAGATCGTGACCACCGGCACCGGGGCAGGGGCGCTCTCGACGATGCGCGAAAATCCGTGCGACTGCGTCGTGCTCGACCTGCGCCTGCCCGACATGAGCGGTTTCGAAGTGCTGGATCAGATCCGCAAGGACGAGACGCTGTCCAATATACCCGTCGTCGTGTTTACGGGCCGGGAACTTTCAGCGGAAGAAGACGCGGAACTGCATACGATGGCGCGCAGCATCGTCGTCAAAGGCGTGGAATCGCCGGAGCGTCTGCTCGACGAAACGTCATTGTTCCTGCACCGTGTGATCACGGAATTGCCCGTCGAAAAACAGAGGATGCTGGAGAAGCTCAATAGTTCCGATGAGGATCTTATTGGCAAGACCGCACTGCTGGTCGACGACGATGCCCGCAACATCTTCGCGCTCTCGAGCGTGTTGGAGCGGCGAGGTATGAAGGTGTTGACTGCGACAACCGGTCACGAGGCCATCTCGCTGGTCGAATCCAATCCCAAGATTGCGATCGTGCTGATGGACATCATGATGCCGCAGATGGACGGTTACCAGACCATCGGCGCCATCCGGCAAAACTCCGCCTTCGCGCGGCTGCCGATCATCGCGCTGACCGCGAAGGCGATGAAAGGCGATCGAGAGAAATGCCTGGAGGCAGGCGCGTCCGACTATCTGGCGAAACCCGTGAACACCGAGCAACTGCTGCTGGCGATCCGCATGTGGCTGCACCGCTGATCGGCGATCGAACATGATGGACCACGAAAAGGTAAACATCCTTCTGGTCGATGACCAGCCGGCGAAGCTGCTGGCCTATGAGGTCATCCTGAAGGAGCTCGGCGAGACACTGGTCGCCGCGTCGTCGGGCCGCGAGGCGCTGGAGTTCCTGCTCAAGAACGAAGTCGCGGTCATCCTGGTCGACGTCTGCATGCCAGAGCTCGACGGCTTCGAGCTCGCGGCGATGATCCGCGACCATCCGCGCTTCCAGAAGACCGCGATGATCTTCATCTCGGCGATCCAGGTCAGCGATATCGACCGGCTCCGCGGCTACGAGATGGGCGCGGTCGATTACGTGCCGGTGCCCGTCGTGCCCGAGGTGCTGCGGGCAAAGATCCGCGTGTTCGCCGAGCTCTACCGCAAGACACGACAGCTCGAACGCCTCAACGCGGAGCTCGAGGACCGCGTGCGCGCACGCACCGCCGAGCTCGAGCAGTCGACCACGCGACTGGTCGAAAGCGAGGCACGCCGCAGCATGGCGATTGCGGCCGGCAAGATGGGCTCGTGGGACTGGGATTGGGTCAACGGCGACTGGATGTGGGACGAGGGGCAATACAAGATCTTCGGCGTCGACCCGAAATCCTTCAAGCTCACCTCCGACAATATACAGGCGCTGTTTCATCCCGACGATGTCGAGCACCTCCGGCAAGCCTGGACCGGCTTCGGCAAGGGCCAGACGTCCTATGAAACCGAATTCCGCGTCATGCGGCCGGACGGCGAAGTGCGCTGGTGCGTCGGTACAGCCGCGGCCACCAGCGACCGCAACGGCAAGGTGGTACGGGTGAGCGGCGTCACCGTCGACATCACCGATCGCAAGAAGGCCGAGGAGCGGCAGAGCCTGTTGACCCGCGAGGTGGACCATCGCGCCAAGAACGCGCTCGCGCTGGCACAATCGATCGTGCGGCTGACGCGCGCGCAGAACGTGACCGCCTATGTGCGGGCGGTCGAGGGCCGCATCACAGCGCTGGCACGCGTTCACACCGTGCTGTCGCTGTCGAGCTGGCAGGGCGCCGAAATCCGGCGGCTGGTCGCCGAGGAGATCGCGCCGTATTCGGAAGCCGGACAGATCCAGATCGATGGCGAAGAGGTGCAGTTGCAGCCCGCGACCGCGCAGACCTTGGCGCTGGCGCTGCATGAGCTCGTCACCAACTCCGCCAAATACGGTAGCCTGTCGGTGCTGTCGGGCCGGCTTGCGATCACCTGGGAACTGCACGACGAAACGCTGATCCTGGCCTGGGTGGAATCCGGCGGACCTCCCGTGACCAAGCCGAAGCAGAGAGGTTTCGGCACGAGAAGCGTCATCGCCAGCATCGAGACCCAGCTCGGCGGCCGCGCCGACTTCGATTGGCGCACCGAGGGCCTGGTGTGCCGGCTCACGGTTCCGCTCAAGGCGCTGGCCGGAGAGCCCGCGGCCTACCGCGATTTGTCGACGGCCGAGCAGCGCCAGCCCATGGTCAGTTCCAGGGCCGTGTAGCGCCTCCCATCGAACAGGAACCAAGCGCCGGACGCTGCGGTTAACGGGGCTTGATCGCTCCATTCGTGGCTTGAGGTGCTGCCTTGGATGCCCAAACCCGAGAGCGCGGGCCGTCCGGGGAGAAGCCGCGGCAGCCCGAGCGCAACCCCGAGCAAGGATCGCGACCCGACCGCGGATCCGCGCCACAGCAGGAAACCGAGCGCAAGCCATCGATGCGCGACCGGCTGCGCGAGCACTGGCTGCTTGCCACAGTCGGCGCCTGTCTGCTCCTGCTCGCGATCATCGGTGGCGTGAGCTATTGGCTCAACGTGCGTCACTATGAATCGACCGATGACGCGTTCGTGGCCGCACGCAGCTTTGCGGTGGCGGCGAAGGTCGGCGGCTATGTCGTCGAGGTCCCCGTCACCGACAACCAGCACGTCAATGCCGGCGATCTCCTCGCGAGGATCGACGAGCGCGACTACAAGATATCAGTCGATCAGGCCAGCGCACAGGTCGCGGTCGCAGAGGCCAATATCGCCAATGTCGAGGCCCAGATCGACAGCCAGCAGGAGCAGATCAAGGAAGCCAAGGCGCAGCAGCAACAGGCCGAGGCGCAATTGAAGTTCGCGCGGGAGGAGGCGGAGCGCGCCCAGAACCTCGTCGAAAAGGGCGCGGGCACGGTGCAGCGGCAGCAGCAGACCCGCTCGGATCTCGACGCCCAGCAGGCCAATGCCAGCCGCGCCAGAACGGCAGTGACTGCCGCAGAGCTCGGCGTCAAGACGCTCGAGGCTCAGCTCAAGAGCAGCAAGGCATCGCTGGAGCAGGCGCAGGCCCAGCTCGATCAGGCCAAATTGAACCTGCAATATACCCGCATCGTCGCAGCGCAATCCGGACGCGTCGTCAAGCTGAGCGGCGCGGTCGGCACTTATGTGGCGCCGGCCCAGAGCGTCATGATGTTCGTTCCTGACGAGGTCTGGATCACCGCCAACTACAAGGAAACGCAGCTGACGGACATGCGCCCGGGCCAGCCGGTCGAGATCAGGATCGATGCGTATCCGGGGCGCAAGCTCACTGGCCGCGTGGCTTCGGTTCAGCCGGGCTCGGGCACTGCGTTCAGCCTGCTGCCGGCGGAGAACGCGACCGGCAATTTCGTCAAGGTCGTGCAGCGCGTTCCCGTGAAGATCGTGATCGACAATTGGCCGAATGACGTTCCGATCGGGCCGGGCATGTCGGTCGTGCCCTGGACCAGGGTGCGATGAGCGACGTTGCGGCAGGCGGCGGCGCGGCCTGGTCGCCGGAGCGTTCGGCTGCCGGCGGACATAATCCTTATCTGATTGCCTTCGTCGTCTCGATCGCGACATTCATGGAGGTGCTGGACACCACGATCGCGAACGTGGCCTTGCGCCATATCGCGGGCGGCCTGGCCGTCGGCATCGACGAGAGCACCTATGTGATCACCAGCTATCTGGTCGCCAACGCGATCGTGCTGTCGATCTCGGGCTGGCTCGCGACCGTGATCGGCCGCAAGCGCTTCTACATGATCTGCGTCGGCACCTTCGCGTTCGCGTCCCTGCTGTGCGGGCTTGCCTGGAGCCTGGAGGCGCTGGTTCTGTTCCGGATCATCCAGGGCCTTGGCGGCGGCGGGATGGCGACGAGCGAGCAGGCGATCCTCGCCGACTCCTTTCCGCCGGCCAAGCGTGGCCAGGCGTTCGCGATCTACGGCGTCGCGGTGGTGGTTGCTCCCGTGGTCGGGCCAACGCTCGGCGGCTGGATCACCGATACCTATAGCTGGCACTGGATCTTTCTGATCAACGTGCCGATGGGCTTGCTCTCGCTGTTCCTGGTCGGGACGCTGGTCAAGGAGCCGTTCGGCGCCGAGCAGGAGCGCAAGGAGCTCCTCAAGGACGGCCTGCGCGTCGACTACATCGGCTTCGTACTGGTCGCGATCGGGCTCGGTTCGCTCGAATTCGTGCTCGACGAAGGCCAGCGCAAGGACTGGTTCGGGTCCAACATGATCGTCGGCTTCGCGCTGGCCTCTGCGATTTGCCTGATCGCGCTGATCCCCTGGGAGCTGACGCGCAAGGACCCGATCGTCGATCTCCGCCTGCTGGGACGTCGCCAGTTCGGATCGTGCTTCCTGGTGATGCTGTGCACCGGCGCGGTGCTGATCTCGTCGACGCAGCTCCTGCCGCAGCTGTTGCAGACCGAGCTGAACTATACTGCGCTGCTTGCCGGGCTCGCAGTGTCGCCCGGCGGCGTCGTCACGCTGATCTTGATGCCGGTGGTCGGCCATCTCGTCAGTCGCGTTCAGCCGAAATATCTGATCGCGATCGGCGGCTGCATCGTCGCATTCTCGATGTGGCATCTGACGGGACTGAACGGCGACATCACCTATGGCTATGCCGCGCTCGCACGCATCTTTCTCTCCGCCGGCCTTCCGTTCCTGTTTCTCCCCGTCACGACGGCCTCATATGACGGCGTGCCGCCGGACAAGACCAACCAAGCCTCGGCGCTGATCAACGTCGCGCGCAACATCGGCGGGTCGATGGGCGTCGCACTCGCGCAGACCGCGCTGGCGCAACGCCAGCAATTCCACCAGAGCCGGCTGGTCGAACATGCCGCGCCGTCCGACATCGGGTATCAGCAGACCATCGACACGATGACGCGCTTCTTTGAGGCACAGGGGTCGAACGCATCGGACGCCGCGTCCCAGGCGGTCGCCTGGGTCGGCCAGACCTTGCAGCGGCAGGTCGACCTGCTCGCCTATATCGACGTGTTCTGGATGCTCTCGATCATCGGCCTCGTGATGATCCCGCTGGCGCTGATCATCAAACCGGTCGATCTGACGGCGCCACCCAAGGGACATTAGAGCAGACGACATTGTGAACGCGGGAGCGGCCGAACCACGCTATGAACGGCGTGGCCGAAGGGAAATCGCGCGAGGAGCATATGCCCAGGACGAGTCTTGTCGGTGCGGGTCTGTCGGTCGTCTTCCTCGCGGCGATCAGCATCACGCGGTCGGGCGCCGAGCCCGTGCTGAAAGGCGCGGAAGCCTTCGGCGACTGGCAACGCGACAAGCCGGGCACGGTGCGCCTGATCACGCCGCAGGACTTGCCCAAGCCCGGGGCAACGGCGTCGAGCAGCAAGTTTCCGCGCGTCATGCCGAGACCTGCATCGGCCACGCCGCAGGTGCCGGCAGGGTTCAAGGTCGAACTGTTTGCGAGCGGGCTCAGCGGCCCGCGGATCATCCGGACCGCGCCCAATGGCGATATCTACGTGGTGGAAACCGGCTCCGGCCGCATTCGTATCCTGCGCAGCGCCGAGGGCGCCACCAGGCCTGCGACCAATGAAGTCTACGCAACCGGCCTGAACCAGCCGTTCGGCATCGCGTTCTTTCCGAGCGGTGACAATCCGCAATGGCTCTATGTCGCCAACACCGACAGCGTCGTGCGCTTTGCCTACCGCAACGGCGATCTCAAGACGTCGGGAAAGCCCGAGACGATCGTCGCCCGGCTGCCGCCCGGCTACGGCCATGCCACGCGTGATATCGTGTTCACGCCGGACGACAAGCGGATGCTGGTGTCGGTCGGCTCCGCCGGCAACGCAGGCGAGGGGCTGGGTCGCCCGCCGAAGGGCATCGAGGCCTGGAGCCGCGACCATGCGCTCGGCGCGGCCTGGGGCGACGAGACCGATCGCGCCGCCGTGCTCGCCTTCGATCCTGATGGCAAGAACCAGAAGCTGTTTGCCACCGGGATCCGCAATTGCGTCGGGCTTGCGATCCAGCCGGGAAGCGGCACGCCGTGGTGCTCGACCAACGAGCGCGACGGCCGCGGCGACAACCTCGTGCCCGACTATGTGACGCGGGTCCGCGAAGGCGCGTTCTACGGCTGGCCCTGGTACTACATCGGCGGCAACGAAGACCCCGCGCATGCCGGCGCGCGGCCCGACCTGAAGGACAAGGTGACGGTCCCTGACGTGCTATTGCAGGCCCACTCGGCGTCGCTTGGCCTGACCTTCTACACCGGCAGCAGTTTTCCGCCGGAATATCGCGGCGATGCTTTTGCTGCCGAACACGGCTCGTGGAATCGGTCGAAGCGCACCGGCTACAAGGTCATCCGCATCAGGCTGAAGGACGGCGTGCCGACCGGCGAGTACGAGGATTTCGTCACCGGCTTCGTCATCGGCGACAATGAGGTCTGGGGCCGTCCGGTCGGTGTGACGGTCGCGCGCGACGGCGCACTGCTGGTCTCCGAAGACGGCAACGGCACGATCTGGCGCGTCAGCCGCGACTAGCGCTGCAGGCGGCGCGCGCTAGCCGAGCCCGTCCTTGAGGCCATACTCCTCGTAGATGGTCAGGGGATCGGTGTCGGGAAACAACCGGCACTTGGCCTGCGCAAGATGCAGCGTGACGGCGCCGGCCTCACATCTGGCGGTCAGGATTTTTCGGACATCCTCCATATGCGCGCGCGGCTGATGCTTTGACGGCAATTGTTCGAGCGCCACCAGCGCTGTGGCCAGGGCCTCCGTGACCACCCATTCGTCGTGTCCGGTAATTCCCTTTCGCGGCATCGCCACACCCTCCGTAGCACCGGCTGCGACATTGTAGCGCGAGATGGGTGGGGGCTGTCATCAGCCAACATGGCCAGGGCAGCGGGGAACCGGTTCGCGTGGCCCTGCCACGATGCGCCGCAGGGAACCGGCGTGGCAGCGCGCGGAAGCAATGATTAGAACCACGAGGCTCGCTTCTTCGTCTCGGGTCAGTCCACCCAAATGTTCGCTCCCTATCTCTTGGCCTGGAGTCTTGTCCCCGACGGCGCCCCGATCGTGACGCATGCCGCACGGTTGCTGCCGGTGCGCCGGCATGGGGAGCCAGCGATGCTCAAGCTCTCGCACGAGCCGGACGAGCGCCTCGGTGCCGTCGTGATGGAGTGGTGGGACGGCGAAGGTGCGGCGCGGGTTCTTGCCCGTGACGGCGACGCCCTTCTGCTCGAGAGGGCGACGGGATCGGCTTCGCTCAGCGAAATGGCGCGAACCGGCCGGGACGACGAGGCGTGCAGGATTCTCTGCGCAACGGCTGATCGGCTTCACGCCGAGCGAGCGAAGCCGCGGCCGGATCTGACGCCGCTGACGCATTGGTTTCGTGAGTTGTGGCCTGCGGCGAGGGCGCATGGCGGCATTCTGATCCGATCGGCGGAAGTTGCCGAAGCTCTGCTGGGCAGTCAGCGTGAGATCGTGGTCCTGCATGGCGACCTGCACCATGACAACGTGCTCGACTTCGGCGCGCGCGGCTGGCTTGCGATCGATCCGAAGCATCTCGTCGGCGAGCGCGGCTTCGACTTCGCCAACATCTTCACCAATCCGGATCTTGCGGATCCGACACGGCCGGTCGCGACCGAACCCGGACGCTTTGCGCGGCGGCTCGACATCGTCGTTGAAGCCGCGCGGCTGGATCGCCGGCGCCTGCTGTCATGGATCGTAGCCTGGACCGGCTTGTCGGCCGCATGGTTTCTGGGGGATGACGATCCGCTCGCCGAAATCGACCTTACGATTGCACAGCTCGCCGCCGCCGAACTCGACCGGATGGCGTAGGGCGCGCAGCGACTACGCCGCCGCGGCGCTGGCTCCACTCAGCGACACGCTCAAAATCCGCCACTTCGAGATATCGAAGAAATAGGCGGCCTTGATGCGCGCGGAAGCGGGGTCCGGCGCCTGAATCGCGGTGTGGAATTGCCGCGTCCCATCGCTCAGCGAAATCCGGAATGTCTGCATTGGTCGAACCTCCACGCGCGGATGCTGCGGCACGGGGAGTTAACATCCAGTTGCTGTTGACGGCGCGCGCGACACGCTTGCTTCACTCACTCAGGTGAAGCCGGCGGCAGCCGCACCATCGTGTCCTCTGCGCCAACGACGCGTCCATCCTGCGCGCGCAATTCGAGCCGTCGCACCGGCAGCCCGTTCTTGCGGTCGACCAGCAGCACATGCGCCTCATCGGGTTCAAAGAAGAAATCCTCACCCCACTGGCGGAGCGCAACGAGGAGGGGAAAGAGGCCGCGTCCCTTTTCGGTCAGCACATATTCCTGGTAGGGGCTGCCGTCGCTTGCGGGCACCGTCTCCATGATGCCGTGCGCCAGAAGATTGCGGAGCCGGACCGAGAGGATGTTCTTGGCAAGCCCGAGGCTCTTCTGAAACTCGCCGAAGCGACGCAGCCCGTCGAACGCATCGCGGACAATCAGCAACGACCACCAGTCGCCGATCGCATCCAGCGGCCGGGCGACGCCGCACATCGAGTCCCTGTGGCTCACTCGCTTGGCCATCGTGATCCTCAACACTCATTCCCTGGGGGATGATCGGCGCTCAGTGCCGCGGCCGGAAAACCACCCGATCGTTGGTTCGATATATTGGTTGCAAAGTAAAACCTCAAGCTATACACGATGGTTTCAAATTGAAACCACGTGAGGTCAGAGCCGTGATCCCAGCCGACGCCGCGTTCGACGGCACCTTTCCTTTCGCACCGCATTTCAGCGCGGCACCGGGCTTTCAGATGCATTATGTCGACGAAGGTCCGCGGGACGGCGAGGTGGCGCTTTGCTTGCACGGCGAACCAAGCTGGGGCTATCTGTTCCGCCACCTCGTGCCGGGCCTCAGTGCGACGCACCGGGTGGTCGTTCCGGATCACATGGGTTTTGGCAAGAGCGCGACGCCGGCGCATCGCAGCTATTGGCTGCAGGACCATGTCGACAATCTCGAAGCGCTGGTCCGCGCGCTCGATCTCACCGACATCACGCTCGTCATGCATGATTTCGGCGGCCCGGTCGGCATGGGGCTGGCGGCCCGGCATCCGGGCCGGATCCGCCGCATCGTCTCCGCCAACGGGCCAACGCCGTTCGGGCAGAGCGATCTGTTCGATCGCGTCGCCGCCAACGCGCAGGTCTCGCCGTGGTTTCAATGGATCGCAAAGGCCGATGCGAGCGGCGACCTCGAGCCGGTTCTCGGACAGCTCGGCTTCAACATTTTGAGCACGCTGAAGCTCAACGGATTCGAGAACAACGCCGTCATCACGGACGCCTGGCTCGCCGCCTACGGCGCGCACTTCGCCCGTCCGGCGGACTGCCTCGGTGCGATCGGCTGGGCCAAGGGCTTTGCGATCGGCGCGCATCAATTCCAGGCGCCCGATTCCGCCGCCGACCGCTTGATCCGCAGCAAGCCTGCGCTCGCGATCTGGGGCGAGGCGGACCGCACGCTGCGCGCGGAGCATTTCCTGCCGCTGTTTTCCGCAATCTTCCCGACGGCGCCGGTCAGGCGCCTTGCCGGCGTCGGGCATTACTGCTTCGAGGATGCGCCTGGGGAAATCGCCGGCCTGATTGCGGAGTTCATGCGGCAGACGTGACTACGCGTCACATCGTGCATTCCGCCGAGATCGCAGCCTCAAGTGTCGGCACCCAAGCCTTGTAGGCGGCCGCGGTGAAATGAATTCCGTCGGCCATTTTCGCGCCGGGCGGCAGATGCGCATCGATGAACCGAACGCCACGCGCAACTGCGGCGGCTTCGATCGCCCGGTTGGTCGATTCGTCAGCTGCGACGGCGATGGCCACCAATGGCCGCGTCGAGAGCGACTTGACGGTCTCGATGAGGTCGGTGAAGTCGCGTTGCGCCGTTGGCGATCCGGCGTCGTTGGCGCCGACCGCGAGCACGAGCAAGAACGCGCCCTGGTCCTGCAGCACGCGCCGGGCGAGTTGCTTTGCCTCCGCGATGGTCTGACCGCCAACGCCGGCATTGACGACCGGACGTCCGCAGAGCTGCCGGGGCAGCGGAGCCATTTCGGTGATGCTATCGCCAAGCACGACGATCGGCGCCGGCGCATCGCGTATCATGAATTCGCGCACCGCGGCATGATCGTGAAAGGCGTGCTGAGACACTTCGCCGAAACGGTTGCGCATCCTCTGCAGCTCCGCAAAGGAAGCGACAAAACCAATCAGAAAAGTAACGGCCAAAACCCAAGGTAGTGCGCGACGCATTGCTCCTCAGAGCTATCATCGCGGCTCCAGCCCGAGCAATATTCGGAAACACCCGCACAACGCCGGAGCGATCACTTTCTGCGGATCACGTCCTGCGGGAGGTGGCCGGATACGGCGGCGCGCAACCCGTTACCTCCGTTGCGGCCATTTGGTGGTTGGCTATCGCTGCCGCTTTGGTCTCAGCTCTGAGCCCGGCTGGACAGCGCCCAATTGAAAGCGGTGGCGGAAGGGGTGGGATTCGAACCCACGGTACCCTTGCGGGCACGCCGGTTTTCAAGACCGGTGCCTTAAACCACTCGGCCACCCTTCCGGATCAAGGATCAGGCCCTTAGCGTAGGGCGGCGCCGAACGCAACGCGAACTTGGCGGCGAAACCCGGGCCGACCCGTCATTCGCCGGTCCGTGGGCCTGGGGCTCATGCTCGCAACGCCGTTGACCGCGAGGGCCCACCTTGGCCATCATGACGCCCATGAAGCGTGTCCTCTTTCTCTGCACCGGCAACTACTATCGCAGTCGATACGCAGAGGAACTGTTCAATCATCTTGCAAGAGCCGAACAACTGGCGTGGCGCGCATCCTCCAGAGGCGCGGCCGAGCGGGGATCGCCCGACAATGTCGGGCCGATGTCAGTCTTCACCGACGATCGTCTCCGCGCGAGCGGCATCGTTCCGGAAGGCGCAACGCGGTTTCCGCAGCCCTGTTCATTGGCCGACTTCGACGACGCCGACCTCGTGATCGCGCTCAAGGAGGCCGAGCACCGTCCGCTGATCGAGCGCCGGTTCCCGGAGGTCGCCGACAGGGTGACTTACTGGCAAGTTGACGATATCAACTTTGCTCATCCGTCAGTCGCGTTGGCCATGATCGACGATCACATCCGCACGCTGGTTTCGGCGCTCAGGTCATCGGTTCGCGCTTCAGGAAAATCTCGAGCGCAAACGTAGCCGGGCGCGCGAGCATGTCGCTGATGCGTTCGAGGTCGTCGATGGCGACGATCTCGAGGCGGCCTTCGATCACCGTCAATTGGTCGATGGGCACGTCGCGCGCGAGGAACACCTCGCCGCGAAGCGTGCCGTTTGGCGTTGCATGATCGGGACCGGAATAGCGGTCGATCAACTCGAAACGCTCGGGCGGCAGGTAGTAGCCGATCTCCTCGTGGATCTCGCGAACGACGCATTCGAGGAAGGTCTCGGCGCCCTCCCGCCGTCCGCCAAACAGGCTGATCGTTCCGCGATCGGTAACATGCGGGAGGTCGTCGCGCAGTTGCATCAGCAGCCGGCTATCTGTGCTGACGAGAAGGGCGGACGTTCCCTCCCTGACACGGCCGGTCATCCGTACATCCTCTTCGGGAAACGGCGAGGATGCGTCACGAGTGGGGCGGGGAGAAGACAGCGCGTCTGCCGCAACCCGTTTGGCGGGGAATGAGTAGGGGTAACCGATGCCCGTCGCACGGGGCACCGGCAAAATCTCAAAAACGTTCAGCCGAAAGCGAACGCCAGCAGGCTCGAGCACAGCAGCACGAGGCTTGCTGCGGTCAGGGTCAGAAACCCGTCGGAGACCAAATCGTGATTACGCATGATACACCTGCCTTCAATCGATGCTCATCCGAATTGATTAAAGCTTTCCGAACATTCACTCCTGGAAAGAGGTGACGCGTCTTTCCGCCTTCAACGGACTGTCAGGCCCGGTACCGATAGCCTTCCACGGCGTGCGCCAAGAAGATCGCCGCACTCACCAGGCCCATCACCGCTGTAACCGTCTCGATCATCGCAAACTTCCTTTGCGCCCCACACGGAGGAGAGAACGATTGCAGGCTTGCACAGTCAAAAAGATTCAATTGTTGGAATCCAAGATGCGCCCGGACTGATGATTTGCTGCAACAGTGTGTCTGATCGCGGGACAGGCGAGGGCGTTTGGCGGGGGCGAAGGTCAGTAGAACGACGGAGGAGGCACAACAGACCATTCACCAAGACGCCACCGCCCGCCGGCTCTCCCCATTTCCGCCGTGTTCCGGTTGCGATATCGTCACGCTCTGGTGCGGAGGTGGGCCGCACAGCGACGGCAAGGGACTTCGACGCCTCGGAGTGGGCGCAGGTCCGGCAGAATGGTACTTGGGGCAGATGGGGATTAGACGGCCAGATTCGATGATCCGGACGGCGCGCGGCGCCGTTGCGGTGGCGACGTGCCTCGTCCTCGCCAATTGTGCCTCTTCGAACAAGTTCGCCAGCCGGGTCGACCCCAAATACGGGGTGTCGTCGAGCGCGCGCGTGGTGGCGCTGGGTGATCCCGTGCCGAAAGGCGGCGGCACCTATCGCATCGGCAAGCCGTACGTTGTTGCCGGCCGCACCTATGTGCCGGAGGAAAACGAGAACTACCGCGCCGAGGGCATGGCGTCCTGGTACGGCGACGATTTCCATGGCCGCCTGACCGCCAATGGCGAGGTGTTCGACATGGGCTCGCTCACCGCCGCCCATCCGACCTTGCCGATGCCGAGCTACGCCCGCGTCACCAATCTGAGCAATGGCCGATCGCTCGTCGTTCGGGTCAATGACCGCGGCCCGTACCACGGCAATCGCCTCATAGACGTCTCGAACAAAGCCGCAGAACTGCTTGAATTCAAAGGCAATGGCGTGGCGCGCGTTCGCGTCGAATATGTCGGCCGGGCGCCGCTCGAGGGGTCCGACGACCGCCAGCTGATGGCGACCTTGCGCACCGGTACTCCAGCGCCGTCCCCGTCGATGGTCCGCGTCGCCTCCGCACGGCCGTTCGTGCCGGAGATGTCGTCCTCCTCGGGCCGGGTCCGTGGCGACGTTCCGTTGCCTGAGGGGCGGCCCTACAGCCTCGGCAACACCCAGGCCGACTACGCCTCGGTGAGCGCCACCTCGGAAATGTCGGCCTCGAGCCGGTCACACCGCCGCGCCCTGAACAATCCGCGCGAAGTCTCCTATGAGGGCGACGCGCGCTACGCCGCAAGCCCGAGCCCGGCGGCCGCCTATGTCCCGATCGACGCGCGCGGACCGGCCGAAGTCCTGAGCGGGCGCGGGCTCTACTGAGCCATGCGTTTACAGATCAGGCTGTTGGCCTGATCACTTCAGAAACGCGATCAGCGCCGCGTTGACCTCGTCGGGGCGCTCTTGCTGGATCCAGTGGCCGGCCCCCTCGATGATCAGCTTCTGCTTGAGGTTCGGCAGCACGCGCTCCATGTCCGCGACACGCTTGGCGCCGATCAGCCCGGTGATCACCGAATCATTCGAGCCGGCGATGAACAGCGACGGCTGATGGATCTGCGCGTCCTGCCAGGGCGCGGTCAGCTCCCAGTTGCGGTCGAGATTGCGGTACCAGTTGAGGCCGCCGCGGAAGCCGGATTGCTGATAGCCTTCGGCGAATTCGGCAATGTCGGCCTCGGTCAGCCAGGCCGGCAACGGCATTCCGGCCGGCAGCTTGCCGAGGAAGCCCTTGGCCTCGTCGACGAACATCGAGCTTGGATCGGAGACGCCACGCCCGAGCACCAGGCGCATGGTGTGGGCGATGTCGCGCTCGAACTCGGCCTCGGCCACGCCGGGCGGCTGGAAGTACTGCCAATAGAAATTGGTGATGCCGCTGTCGCGCAGGGTCTCGAGCGGGCGACCGCGGCCGCGGAACGGCGGCGGCACGCTGAGGCCGGCGACTTTCGTGAAGATGTCGGGACGGAACAGGGCCGCGTGCCAGGCCACCGGCGCGCCCCAGTCATGGCCGACGATCATCGCGCGTGTCTCGCCGAGCGCGGCAACCAGCGCCACCATGTCTCCGACCGTATCGAAGATCGTGTAGGCGCCAACCTCGGCCGGCGCGCCGGTGCGGCCGAAGCCGCGCATGTCAGGCGCGACGACCCGAAAGCCTGCCGCGGCCAGCGCCGCGATCTGGTGCCGCCATGAATAGGACAGTTCCGGCCAGCCATGGCAGAGCACGACCAGCGGGCCTTGCCCGGCCTCGCGCACGAACATGTCGATGCCGTTGGCGGAGATGGTGCGGGAGGATGACATTCGCGTTTCCGCCTTGTTTGCCGGTTCTGCTTACGTTGGCTGGTTCCAAGGATAGGGACGTTCAACGCAACCGGCAATCCGGCCGGCCGTGCACAAGCGCAGAAACCTCAGTTGTTTGCGATACTTCCAGCTGTTAGAACGCAGTCTTTCAGGACATCGCCGATGGCAGCCCAGACCGCAGTTCCCCGCACGTTGTCAGCTCGCGCCGGGCGTTGCTGGCGCGGCCTGGTCGCGGCCGCGGTCGCGCTGGCGATCGGTTGCGGCGGAGTGGTCTATGCCGCCAACAACAGTGTCCAGGGCGCCAAGAAGGAAGAGGGCGGGTTCGACGGCGATGCGCCGACCGCGATCCTGGTGGAGGCCTCAAGCGGCAGCGTGCTGTTCGAGAAGAACGCCGACGAGCTCCGCGCGCCATCCAGCATGATGAAGCTGATGACGGCCGAGGTGGTGTTCGACGCCATCAAGAAGGGCGACGTCAAGCTCACGGACGAGTACCGGATCAGCGAGAACGCCTGGCGGCGGGGCGGGGCGCCGTCCGGCACCTCGACGATGTTCGCGGCGATCAACAGCAAGGTCTCGGTCGACGATCTCCTGCATGGCGCGATCATCCCGAGCGGCAACGATGCCTGCATCGCGCTCGCCGAAGGCATTGCCGGCAACGAACATAGCTTTGCGACCGACGTCATGACCAAGCGCGCCCGCGAGCTCGGCATGACCAAGTCGACCTTCGGCAATTCCAACGGGCTGCCCGACCCGGCCAACAAGATGACGGTGCGGGAGCTCGCAACGCTGGCGCGCCACATCATCCTGACCTACCCGGACCGGTACAAGCTGTTCGGCGAGAAAGAATTCACCTGGAACAAGATCCGCCAGCAGAACCGCAATCCGCTGCTGAACGCGTTGCCCGGTGCCGACGGCTTGAAGACCGGCTACACCAAGGAAGGCGGCTACGGCATGGTCGGCTCGGCGGTGCAGAACGACACGCGGCTGATCGTCGTGGTCAATGGCCTCGAGGATTCCGAGGACCGCGCGACCGAAGCCAAGAAGATGCTGGAATGGGGGTTCCGCAGCTTCGAGACCCGGACCCTGATCGCGGCCAACCAGCCGGTCGGCTACGCACGGGTGTTCGGCGGCGAGAGCCGCTCGGTCAAGCTCGTCAGCCCCGATCCGATCAAGGTGATGGTGTCGAAGAACGGCAACGACAAGCTGCTCGCGCGCATCATCTATAGCGGCCCGGTCAAGGCGCCGATCACCGCCGGCCAGAAGATCGGGGTGGTGCGGGTGTGGCGCGGCGCCAATGTCGCGATGGAGGCTCCGGTCTTCGCAGCGGACGCGGTCGGCACCGGATCGACGATGCGTCGCGCGCTCGACGGCGCTCAGGAGTTGGTCATCGGCATGTTCCGCGCAGGGGTCGAGAAGCTCTGACATGGCGGAAGCAGCAGTCCAACGGCCGAGCTTGCGCGGTCGCTTCATCACCTTTGAGGGCGGCGAGGGGTCGGGCAAATCGACCCAGATCCGCAAGCTTGCCGAGCGGCTCGATGCCGCCAAGCTGCGCGCGATCGTGACCCGCGAGCCGGGCGGCTCGCCGGGGGCGGAGATCATCCGTCACCTCGTGCTGTCGGGGATGGGCAAGCTGCTCGGGCCGGAGGCCGAGACGCTGCTGTTTGCCGCTGCGCGCGACGACCATGTCCGCACCGTGATTCTGCCGGCGCTCAATCAGGGCATCTGGGTGCTGTGCGATCGCTTCTTCGATTCCACGCGTGCCTATCAGGGCCAGCTCGGGCAGGTGTCGCCCGAACTCGTCAACGCCATGCAGCGCGTGACCATCGGCGATCTCAAGCCCGATCTGACCTTCATCCTCGATGTGCCGGTCGAGGTCGGACTGCAACGCGCCGCCGCGCGCCGCGGCACCGCTACGGCCGATCGCTTCGAAGCCGAAGGCATCAAGTTCCATCAGGATTTGCGTGACGCGTACCGCCGGATCGCGGCCGAAGATCCGGAGCGCTGCGTGCTGATCGACGCTACGGCCGATCCGGACACGGTCACGGCCAGGATATGGACCGCGCTGCGCGAACATCTGCGCGCAACGCTTGCGGCGGACAGCATCGCATGAGCGCGCGCAAGGTCGAACAGGAGAGCGCCGCCCGCCATCCGCGCGAAACGCCGGATTTATTCGGGCATCGCGAGGCGGAGACCGCCTTGCTCGATGCCTATCGCAGCGGACGAATTCCGCACGCCTGGCTGATCGGCGGGGCGCAGGGCATCGGCAAGGCGACGCTGGCCTACCGCATGGCGCGGTTCGTGCTGGCATTTCGCAATCCGAAATCGTCCCAGGTGCAGCAGGCGCCGACGCTGCTGGTCGATCCGGCCGACCCCGTGGCGCGGCAGGTCGCGGCAGGCGCTCATGGCGGGCTGCTGGTGCTGGAGCGCGGCCTCAACGATCGCGGCGTGATGCGGACCGTCATCACGGTCGACGAGACGCGCGAGACCATCTCGTTCTTCGGCTCGACGGCTGCGGTCGACGGCTGGCGCGTCTGCATTGTCGATACCGTCGACGAGCTCAATCCCAACGCCGCGAACGCACTGCTGAAAATCCTCGAGGAGCCGCCACAGCAGTCGCTGTTCCTCCTGGTCAGCCACGCACCGTCACGGGTGCTGCCGACCATTCTGTCCCGCTGCCGCAAATTGCTGCTGCGGCCGCTGGAGACGGACGATGTGGTGCGCGCGGCCGCGGCTGCAACCGATATCGAAGCCGACGATCCCGCGCTGGCGGAAGCCGCCGCAGCATCCGAAGGCAGCGTCGGGCGGGCGCTGTCGCTGCTCGGCGGCGATGCGCTGAAACTGCAGCAACGCACGGCCGCGCTGCTCGCGACGCTTCCGAGTGTCGATCCGCGTGAGCTGCATTCGCTGGGCGAAGCGCTCGGCACCAGCGACCGCGTCGCGCTCGCCGCCTTCATCGACGGCATCGATCGCTGGATGAGCGAGTGCATGCGCACGGGCGATGCCAATGCCAATCTGCCGCGCCTTGCACGGCTGGCGGAGGTATGGGAAAAGATCGTCCGCGCCGCGCGCGATACCGAAGCCTACAATCTGGAGCGCAAGCCGCTGGTTTTCTCGGTGTTTTCGATGCTCGCGGATGCGACCCGATAGACACCGCGTCTTAAACGCATCTGCTGAAAACACATCCGTCTGACAACACTCCCGACAATCTCGTTTCGATCTGCAAAGGATTCCGTGGTGGCGACCGCTAAGAAGAAATCGTCGAAAAAAGCCAAGAAGACGAAGAAGGCATCGCCCGCTCGCGCGACCAGCAAAGCAACGGCGAAGGCGCGCGCAGCCAAGAAGGCCGGGCGCGTCGCCAAGAAAGCGAAGAAGGCCGCCAAGTCCAAATCCAAGACCGGAGCCAAGGGCGCCAGGAAATCGGCGGCAAAGAAGGTCGTCAAAAAGGCCGTCAAGAAGGCTGCGAAGCAGACGGCCAAGAGCACGGCCAAGAAGGCTGCTGCGAAGGCCACCAAGGCTGCGCCGAAGAAAGCAGCCGCAGCAGCCGCCGCACTGGCGGCAAAGAAGCCCGCTCTGCCGATGGCTCCCGTTACCGAGAAGGCGCAGAGACCGGCAAAGGTTCGCGCGCCGAAGCAGCCCAAACCCGCGGCGGTGGCTCCTGCGGCCGCTTCCGTTCCGGTGCCCGCCGCGGACCGCGGCAACGTCTTCTACATCACGACCGCGATCGCCTATCCGAACGGGCAGCCGCATATCGGCCACGCCTATGAGGCGATCGCGACCGACGCATTGGCGCGCTTCCAGCGGCTCGACGGCAAGGACGTATTCTTCCTGACCGGCACCGACGAGCACGGACAGAAGATGATCCAGACCGCGGCCGGCGAGGGCATGACGCCGTTCGATCTCGCGACCCGCAACGCCGCGCGGTTCAAAGAGATGGACGAGCGGCTCAACGTCTCGTTCGACCGCTTCATCCGCACCTCGGAGCCTGCTCACCACAAGTCGGTGCAAGAGATCTGGCGCCGCATGCAGGACAATGGCGACATCTATATCGACACCTATGCCGGCTGGTACTCGGTGCGCGACGAGGCCTATTACGCCGAGGAAGAGACCGTCGTCGGCGAGGACAATGTCCGCCGCGGCCCGCAGGGCACGCCGGTCGAATGGGTCGAGGAGAAGAGCTATTTCTTCAAGCTGTCGGCCTACCAGGACAAGCTGCTGCACCTTTATGAGAGTCAGCCCGATTTCATCGGCCCGGATTCGCGCCGCAACGAGGTGATGAGTTTCGTGCGCGGCGGGCTCAAGGACCTCTCGATCTCGCGCACCACGTTCGACTGGGGCGTCAAGGTCCCGGACGATCCCGAGCACGTGATGTATGTCTGGGTCGACGCGCTGACCAACTACATCACCGGCGTCGGCTATCCCGATGAGAACGACAAGCATTGGCGCTACTGGCCGGCCGACGTGCACATCATCGGCAAGGACATCATCCGCTTCCACGCCGTGTACTGGCCGGCCTTCCTGATGTCGGCAGGCATTCCCGTGCAGAAGCGGGTCTATGCACACGGCTTCCTGTTCAACAGGGGCGAGAAGATGTCGAAGTCGGTCGGCAACGTGGTCGACCCCTTCAATCTCGCCGAGCAGTACGGCGTCGACCAGATGCGCTACTTCTTTCTGCGCGAAGTGCCGTTCGGCCACGACGGCAACTACAACCACGAGGCCATCGTCGCGCGTATCAACGCCGACCTCGCCAATGATTTCGGCAATCTGGCGCAGCGCTCGCTGTCGATGATCGCCAAACAACTCGGCGGCGTGCTGCCGGAGCCCGGCGAATTCAGCGACAACGACAAGGCGCTTCTGGCGCAGGCCGACGCCATGCTGGAGACGTCGCGGACCGCGATGGCGACGCAGCAGATCCATCAATGGCTCAACACGGTCTGGGCCGTGGTCGCCGAGGCCAACCGCTATTTTGCCGGCGAGGCGCCGTGGGCGCT
The DNA here is from genome assembly GCF_054062115.1 of Bradyrhizobium sp. USDA 4501. Classification (NCBI taxonomy): domain Bacteria; kingdom Pseudomonadati; phylum Pseudomonadota; class Alphaproteobacteria; order Hyphomicrobiales; family Nitrobacteraceae; genus Bradyrhizobium; species Bradyrhizobium sp. USDA 4501. The sequence continues at coordinate 8,730,841 of NZ_JBSSEX010000001.1, read as the reverse complement.
GGCGAAGACTGATCCCGCGCGCCAGAAGACGGTGCTGTATGTCACCGCCGAAGTCGTGCGCCAGATCGCGATCATGGCGCAGGCCGTGATGCCGGAGTCCTGCGGCAAGATGCTCGACAGCCTCGGTATCGCTGCTGACGCGCGCAGCTTTGCCGCGGTCGCCGAACGGATCAAGCCGGGTACGGTTTTGCCGGCGCCTGTCGGCGTCTTCCCGCGCTATGTGGAACCGAAGACCGAGTGAGCGGTTCGAAATTCATGCTGGTCGACAGTCATTGCCATCTCGATTTCCCTGATTTCGCCGACGATCTCGACGGGATCGTCGGGCGCGCCGAGGCGGCCGGCATTGGCCGCATGGTCACGATCTCGACCCGGGTGAGACGGCTCGGCGGTCTGCTCGCGATCACGGAGCGCTTTCCCGACGTCTACTGCTCGGTCGGCACCCATCCGCATCATGCCGATGAAGAGGACGGCATCCCGGCCAGCGAACTGATCGAGCTGACGAAGCATCCGAAGGTCGTGGCGCTCGGCGAGGCGGGGCTCGACTATTTCTACGAGCACGGGTCGCGCGAGGCGCAGGAGCGCGGCTTTCGCGCGCACATCGCCGCGGCGCGCGAGACCGGCCTGCCGCTCGTCATCCATACCAGGGAGGCCGATGAGGATTGCGGCCGCATCCTGGAGGACGAGGTCGCGAAGGGCCCGTTCAAGGCGGTTCTGCATTGCTACACCGGCGGGCGCGAACTCGCGATGAAGGCGATCGCGCTTGGGCTGTCGATCTCGTTCACGGGCATCCTGACCTTCAAGAAGTCCGACGCGCTGCGGGCCCTGGCAGCCGAGCTGCCGGCCGACCGCATCATGGTCGAGACCGACGCGCCATATCTTGCGCCCGGCAAATTCCGCGGCAAGCGCAACGAGCCGTCCTATGTCGTCGAGGTCGCCAGGGTGCTCGCGGAAACCCGCGGCGTCTCCCTGGAGGAGATCTCGCGGCAGACCACCGAAAACTTTTTCCGGCTGTTCTCCAAGGTGCCGGCGCCGAAGGTTGCTGCATGACGCTGACACTGACCATTCTGGGCTGCGGCTCGTCCGCCGGCGTGCCGCGCCCGGCACTCGGCTGGGGCGCCTGCGACCCCAGCAATCCCAAGAACCGCCGCCGCCGCTGCTCGATCATGGCCGAGCGCACCATGGAGCACGGCACCACGCGGGTCGTGATCGACACTTCGCCCGATCTGCGCGAGCAGCTGATCGACAGCAATGTCGAGCACATCGACGCGGTGTTCCTGACGCATGAGCATGCCGACCAGACCCACGGCATCGACGATTTGCGCTCGGTCGTGCTGCATCAGCGCCGCCGCATCCCGGTCTACTTCAACCAGTCGACCGCCAAGGACATGATGGCGCGGTTCTCCTATTGCTTCATCTCGCCGGAAGGCAGCGACTATCCGCCGATCCTGACGCGGCATTCGATCGAGGCCGGCGAGAGCCATACGGTCCAGGGGAAGGGCGGTCCGCTGAAGCTCGCGGCCTTCCTGGTACATCATGGCAAGATCCCGGCGCTCGGCTACCGCATCGGCGGCGCCGCCTACACGCCCGATCTGCACGACATCCCCCAGGAAAGCTGGCCGGCGCTCGAAGGTCTCGATCTCTGGATCGTCGACGGCTTGCGCTATGCGCAGCATCCCAGCCATTTCAGCGTTGCGGACGCGCTGTCGTGGATCGAGCGCTTCAAGCCGAAGCGCGCGGTCATCACCAACATGCATTCCGACCTCGACTACGAGGTGCTGCGGCAGAGCCTGCCGGCCGCCGTCATCCCGGCCCATGACGGCATGCGGCTGACGCTCGACCGGGCAGGCTGAAGGCTCAGGCCGAGATCGCCTTGGCCGATCCGACTTGGTTGCGCAGCAGGAATTTCTGGATCTTGCCGGTCGAGGTCTTCGGGATCACGCCGAACACCACGGATTTCGGCGTCTTGAAACCCGACATGTGCTCGCGGCAATAGGCGATGATCTCGGCCTCGGTCGCCTTGGCGCCGTCCTTCAGCTCGATGAAGGCGCAGGGCACTTCACCCCATTTCGGGTCGGGCTTGGCCACGACTGCCGCAAACAGCACGGCCGGGTGCTTGTAGAGGATGTCCTCGACCTCGACGGAGGAGACGTTCTCGCCGCCGGAGATTATGATGTCCTTGGAGCGGTCCTTGATGATGACGTAGCCGTGCTCGTCGAGCACGCCGAGATCGCCGGTGTGAAACCAGCCGCCGGCAAAGGCTTCCTGCGTCGCCGTCGCGTTCTTCAGGTAACCCTTCATCACGATGTTGCCGCGGAACATGACCTCGCCGATGGTCTCGCCGTCGCGCGGCACCTCGCGCATGGTCTCGGGATCGAGCACCGTGACGCCTTCCTGCAGCGGATAGGACACGCCCTGGCGCCGCTTCAGCTGCGCGCGCGCATCAGCCGACAGCTCGTCCCAGCCCGGCTGCTCGGCGCAGACGGAGGCGGGGCCATAGACCTCGGTCAGCCCGTAGACGTGGGTCAGCTTGATGCCGATGCGCTCGCCACCCTCGAGCACCGCAACCGGCGGCGCCGCGCCGGCGATCAGGCCGACGACGGGCTTTGCCTTGCCACCCTTTGGCGCATCGGGCGCGTTGATCAGCGTGTTGTAGACGATCGGCGCGCCGCACATGTGGGTGACGCCGTGCCTCGGGATCAGTTCGAAGATCTTGGCCGGGTCGACCTTGCGCAGGCAGACATTGACGCCGGCGGCCGCCGCGATCGTCCAGGGGAAGCACCAGCCGTTGCAATGAAACATCGGCAGCGTCCAGAGATAGACCGGATGCTGACCGAGATTGCCGGCGAGGATGTTGCTGACGGCGTTGAGATAGGCGCCGCGGTGATGCGTCACGACGCCCTTGGGATTGCCCGTCGTACCCGACGTATAGCTCAGCGCGATCGCGTCCCATTCGTCGGCCGGCGGCCGTTCCACGAAGCCGGGATCGCCCGCCGCGACGGCAGCCTCATACTCGATCTCGCCGATCCGCTTGCCGCCGCCAAAGGCCGCGTCATCGACGTCGATCACGAACGGCTTTGCGCCCTTCATCAGGGTCAGGGCCTCCGCGATCACGCCGGAGAATTCGGGATCGACCAGAATGATCTTTGCGCCGCCATGCTCGAGCTGGAACGCGATCGATGCCGCGTCGAGGCGGATGTTGAGCGCGTTGAGCACCGCGCCGGTCATCGGCACCGCGAAGTGCAATTCGTTCATCGCCGGGATGTTCGGCAGCATCGCCGCGACCGTGTCGCCATGGCCGATGCCACGGCCCGCGAGATAGGACGCAAAGCGCCTGCAGCGCTCGTAGGTCTCTTTCCAGGTGAAGCTGCGGCCCTCATAGACCGCGCTGAGATGGTCGGGATAGACGGCGGCCGAGCGCGCCAGGAAGCTCAGCGGCGAGAGCGGCACGTAGTTGGCCGGCGTCTTGTCCAACCCGATCGAGTACTGGTTCTGAGCTGCACTCATGGCTCTATCCCATCCGCAAGGTGCTTTACAGGAAACCGATCGATATCCAGGGGAAGATGGCGACGATGATCAGGCCGATCAACAGCGCCAGCATGTAACCCCAGATCGGCCGGATACCCTCGGCCGGATCGACGCGCCCGATGGCGCAGGCGGCATAATAGCCGACCCCGAACGGCGGCGCGAACAGCCCGATGCCCATCGCCAGGATGATGATCATGGCGTAGTGCACCTCGTGGACGCCGACCTGGTGCGCGATCGGAAACAGCAGAGGCCCGAACAGCACGATCGCCGGGATGCCCTCGAGCACGCTGCCGAGGATCACGAAGGCCAGGATCGAGACCGCAATGAAGGTCGCTGAACCGCCCGGCAGCCCGGTCATCGCCGCCGCCAGCGCCCGCGAGAAGCCGGACTGGGTCAGGCCCCAGGCCATGCCGGTCGCGGTGCCGATGATGAACAGGATCGCCCCCGACAGGCACGCCGTGTCGATCAGCATCGGCAACAGCCGCCGCCAGTTGAACTTGCGGTAGATCAAGAGGCCGATGACGAAGGCGTAGACGATGCCGATGGTCGACACTTCGGTGGCGGTGGCGATGCCTTCGACCACGGCGTAGCGGATCACGAAGGGCAGGGCCAATGCGGGCAGGGCGAATACCAACGCCTTGCCGATCTCGCTGCCGGTGGCGCGCTGGACGTGGCTGCGATCCTCGCCGCGGTAGCGCCACCACACCAGCCCCGACAGCGTGATCGCCAGCACCACGCCGGGCAGCAGGCCGCCGGTGAACAGCGCCGAGATCGAGACGCCGGTCACCGAGCCGATCGTGATCAGCACGAGGCTCGGCGGAATGGTTTCGGTCTGCGCGCCGGTGGCGGCGAGCAGGGCGACCAGATCACCCGGCTTGGCGCCGCGCTGCTTCATCTCCGGGAACAGCACGGGCGCGACCGCGGCCATGTCGGCCGCCTTCGATCCGGAGATGCCGGAGACAAGATACATGGCGCCGACCAGCACGTAATGCAGGCCGCCGCGGACATGGCCGAGCAGGCTCGCCAGGAACGCCACCATGGCCCGCGCCATGCCGGTCATCTCGATCAGGAGACCGAGGAAGACGAACAGCGGCACCGACAGCAGGATCAAATGGCTCATGCCCTCATCCATCCGGCCGACCAGCACCATCAGCGGCGTTCGGGTCGTCAGCGCCAGATAGCCGAAGATCGCCATGCCGAAGGCAAAGCCGATCGGCACGCCGGCGAACACGCAGAAGCCGACCACGCCGACGAAGAAGATGATCAGGTTGAGATTGCCGAGCGGCCGCAGCATCGGCTGTGCGAGCCAGAACAGCCCGATCAGCGCAGCTACGGTCAGCGCGGCCAGCAGGAAGGTCCTGAAATCGCCGACCCGCGCCAGCCGCAGCAGCGCGAACAGCGCCATCAGGCAGGTGCCGACCGGCAGCGCCGCCGCGCGCCAGGTGTTGGATATCTGCAGCGCCGGCGTCGTGATGAAGCTCTCCTCGTAGGCGTATTCATAGGCCGGCCGCACGATCAGGATCAGGAATGCCAGTGCGGCGCAGGTCGCGACAACGTCGAGATAGGCCCAGAGCCGCGGTCCCGCACTTGCGACCAGCGCCGTCATCCGCATGTGCTCGCCGCGGCGAAACGCCACCGCCGAGCCGAGCATCGCGAGCCACAGGAACAGGATCGACGCCAGTTCATCGGACCAGATCAACGGCGCATGGAGCACGTAGCGCGACACCACGCCGGCGAACAGGATCACGACCTCGGCGACGACAAGGATCGCCGCCGGGATTTCCACCAGCATCCCGAGCGCCGCGTCGATGGAACCGAGGACGGAGCGGCGGCGAGGGGGCTGCGACGCCGCCTCGCCGGCCACGGCCGGCGTCATCTCGACATGAGCCATGGCAAACCTCCCGCTTGATTTGATCGATCAGGACAGTTTGCCGACGGACTTCTCGAGCAGATCCCAGGCCTTCTCGCCGTACTTGCCCTTCCACTCGGCGTAGAAGCCGGCGGTGCGGAGCTTGTCGCGGAACGGCCCGACCTCGGGCTGGTTGAACACGAGCCCCTTGCCCGTGAGCTCCTGCTTCACGGTGGCGTTCAGCTTCTCGGTGTCCTCACGCTCCTTGACGGCCGCCGCGTTGACGTTCTTGGCGACGATGGTCTTGATATCGTCCGGCAGCGCCGCCCAGGCCCGGCGGTTCATCAGGAACCAGAAGCCGTCCCACATGTGGTTGGTCATCGAGCAGTATTTCTGCACCTCGTAGAGCTTCGCCGCCGAGATCAGCGCCAGCGGGTTTTCCTGGCCTTCGACGATCTTGGTCTGCAGCGCCGAATAGACCTCGCTGAAATTGATCGAGGCGGGCGATGCATCGAACGCCTTGAACATCGAGGTCCACAGCGGCGACACCGGCACGCGGATCTTGAAGCCCTTGAGGTCGTCGGGACCGGTGATCGGCTTGGTCGACGATGTGGTCTGCCGGAAGCCGTTGTCCCAGATCTTCTCCATGACCTCGAGGCCGGCCTTGTTGATCTCGCCGCGCACATAGGCGCCGAGCTCGCCGTCCATGGTCTTCCAGACCGTGGGATAGTCCGGGAATGCGAAGCCGATGCCGTTGATCGAGGCGGCCGGCACCAGGGTTGCCAGGATCAGGCCGGACAGCGTGAAGAACTCGACGCCGCCGGAGCGCACCTGGCTCAGCATGTCGGTATCGGAACCGAGCTGGCTGTTCGGGAACACCTGCAGGTCGAAACGGCCGTTGGTCTCGGTCTTGATCGCCGCGGCCATCTCCCGGGCGCGCGCCACGAACGGATGCGACTCCGGCAGGTTGTTGGCGAACTTGTAAGAGAACTCGGCCGACTGGGCGCGCGCGACATAGGGCGCGCCGATCCCGCCGAGGACGGCGGAAGCGGCGGAAACCTTCAGCAGCGTGCGTCGTGAAAAGCTCATTGGTTGCTCCCTCAAGAGGCTTGTTGTTGTTCTGAGATGCCATCCTATACGGACCTGATGCCGCGGGGTCACCAGCGATCTCTGCACAACTGGGGCTTATTGCAGCGTCCGTACGCGGCGGCAATATCGGCTTTCAGACGAGATGCGCGCGCGTGCATCGCTGCGGCTGGCGACAGTTCGGGACACACCGCCACGCGCGCCAACTTGCGGACCAGTGCGAAGATTTCCCACTAAATATCTGATCTAATTGTAGATATAAATATTCCATAATATACCTTATGCGAATTATGGATATGGGCGTGGCTACGATCACCGGCAGCTATCCCATAGCTCCGCTCACCTTCGCCGTGACGCCGAGAATCAGGAACCTTGGCTCCGTCTGACAGATCGACGGCCCAGTCCTACCTTCCAGCGGTTGAGCGATGAGCCGTATCAGCCAGGCACGCCTGCCTCGCAGCTACGCATCGCCAGCGTCAGCTCAGCCCCAGGAAGCAGGTATTGCCACCCCTGCTCCGATTGCCCTGATACCGGTACCTCGTTTCGGCCCGCTGTCGCTTCAGTCGTCGAGGGTCCACATCCGGAGGATATCGGCCGTGGATGCCACCTCGATCTGGATGCTGAAGCGTTCGGCATAGAGCTGCAGCAGCGCGTCATGGCTTTGATCGGAAGAGCTGCACAAGGCGTCCTCGGCCATGATCACCCGGTAGCCGATATCGATCGCGGCCAGCACGGTGGCGAGCACGCACACGTCGGTCTCGCCGCCCGACACGATCACCGTATCGATCCCATGCGCATCCAGATGAGCTTGCAGGCGTCCGTTGCCGAACGCGTTGTAGATCGGCCGGTCGACGATGGCGGCCGGCGGCACACAGGCGGCGAGCGCCGGCACGAGCTCGATCAACTCCGGATCGAGCCGCTCGCGGGTCACGCATTCCCATTTCTCATAATAAGCCCGCCAAATCCCTCGCGCGTCGTGCTTCGAGCGCGGCGGAATGAAGCGGGTGAACACGGTACGTTCAGGCGCATGCCGTGCCAGCTCGATGATGCGCGGCAGCACGCGGTCCATCCAGGGCGTCGCCCAGGGCGCTCCGGGCTCGAACAGCCGCTGCATATCGATGCAAAGGTGCGCCGCGCGCGGACCTGGCGGGCTCAGAAGCTGTCCCATCGCTCACTCCTGCGCGCGCCGACCGGATGCCGTCACACGCAAGCTCAGCCGCCCAGGCCGCGAAAGGCCCCGCCGAAGCGGGGCCCGGAACGCGGTCCCGTTCACCATTTCTGGCGGCCGTACCAGTCGTTCACTTCCTTGGCGGCTTGATCCTTGGCATAGCCGTAGCGCTGCTGCAGACGGCCCTCGAGCTGGTCCTGCTTGCCGTCGATCACATCGAGATCGTCATCGGTGAGCTTGCCCCACTGCTCCTTGACCTTGCCCTTGACCTGCTTCCAGTTGCCTTCGACACGATTCCAATCCATTGCGGTTCTCCCTTGAACGATGAGACCGACCAACGGGCCGGCCGAGGCTTCGTTCCGAAGGCACGTTGCGGCAAGACTTCGCAATCCAGACTTCGCAATCCGACCAAGCTCCATCGTGACCCGCTCGAATGTGCGACGGCCGACGAGGCGCTTTGCCACGCATCGATCAAGGATAGGAACTTGCTTTCCGCACTCGTGTTGGCACTCCGGACTATTCACCCAACACACGGAGCGACCAATGCCGGACAAGGATCTCAGCGCCCTCTTCCTCGATACCCTCAAGGACATTTATTACGCGGAAAAGCAGATACTGAAGGCGTTGCCGCGGATGGCCAAGGCCGCCGAGTCCGACGATCTGCGTGCGGCGTTCGAGAAGCATCATGACGAGACCGAAGGACAGATCGAGCGGCTCGAGCAGATCTTCGACCTGATGGGCAAGCCGGCGCGCGGCAAGAAGTGCGACGCCATCGAGGGGATCATCGACGAGGGTAAGGAGATCATGGAGGAGTATGCCGACACGCCGGCGCTCGACGCGGGCCTGCTCTCGGCAGCCCAGGCGGTCGAACATTACGAGATCGCCCGCTACGGCACCTTGAAGGCTTGGGCCAACCGGCTCAGCATGAAGGATGCGGTCAAGCTCATCGACCAGACCCTGGCCGAGGAAAAGAAGACGGATGAAGCGCTCACCAAGCTTGCCGTCAGCGGCATCAACGCCGAAGCCGCCTGACCAGACGCGCGATGAAGCGACGTCCGCTTTGTACACATGCTCGCATTTGCTGGTAGATTGGACGCCGATTCAGCATCTGGGAGCCCGATGGCCCGACGCACCGGCAGCGCCGATCTTCCGCTCCATGGCGGCCGCGTGCCGCCATGGCTGGCGGCGCGCATGGCGACGCTGGGTGGCATCATCACGCAGGCCGTCGTCCACCATTACGGCCGCGATGCCTTTTTGCAGCGACTGTCGCATCCGTTCTGGTTCCAGTCGTTCGGCGCCGTGATGGGCATGGACTGGCACTCGTCCGGCATCACCACCAGCGTCATCGGTGCGCTGAAGCGAGGTCTGGCGCCGCTGCAGGGCGAGCTCGGAATCCACGTCTGCGGCGGGCGCGGCAAGCACTCGCGCCGCACGCCCGATGAACTGTCCGCCCTCGGCGACCGCGTCGGATTCGACGGTGCCGCCCTAACCCGCGCGAGCCGGCTGGTGGCCAAGGTCGACAGCGCCGCGGTGCAGGACGGATTCGAGCTCTACCTGCATGGTTTCTTCGTCACCGACGACGGCAAATGGACCGTCGTCCAGCAAGGCATGAACGGCGACAAGCGGCAGGCCCGCCGCTATCACTGGCACTCCGAAGGCCTGCGTAGCTTCGTCGACGAGCCGCACAGCGCGATCGACGGCCCGACGCAGGGCGAGATCGTCAATCTCACCGATCACCGCGCCGAAGGCTCGCGCCAGGCGCAGCTCGATCTGCTCGCTGCGCTGGGGCCGGACGGCATCACGCGCGAATATGCCGAGCTGACGGAGAGCGCGACCGCGCAACCGGATCTCCTCCACCTGATCATGCCCGCGCATCACGACGTGCGCTCGAGCGACGTGTTCGTCCGCCGCCTGCACGGCACCCTGGCCGCGGCTGCCGATCGCGGGCCGCTGGATTTTCCCGAGCTGCTGCTGACGCCCGGCGTCGGCGCCCGCACGGTGCAGTCGCTCGCGATGGTCGCCGAGGTCGTTCACGGGACGCCCTATCGCTTCCGCGACCCGGCGCGCTTCTCGCTCGCCCATGGCGGCAAGGACCGTCATCCCTTCCCGGTGCCGATCAAGGTCTATGACGAGACCATCCGCGTGCTGAAGTCGGCCGTGCAGCAGGCAAAGCTCGGCCGCGATGAGGAGATGCAGGCGCTGAAGCGGCTCGACGATCAGGCCCGCAGATTGGAACGAACCGCCACCGGCCCCTCCTTTGAGGCGTTTGTCGCGAACGAGCGGGCCCGTTCTCCTTCGCTCGACGGCCGCTCGGTGTTCGGTTGGGAAGCCGACCTTGCCGAGCGCGACGGGATCACCAAGCCTTAAAGCGAAGGCTTGATCCACCGCTTGGACCATCGCATGGCGCGCGTATTGATTGGCACCTCCGGCTGGCACTATTCGTCCTGGCGCGGTCCGTTCTTTCCCAAGGGCTTGCCGCTCAAGCGGCAACTCGACTACTACGCGACGCAGTTTCCGACGACTGAGCTGAACGGCGTCTTCTACCGCACGCCGACCGAACAGGCGGTGACAGGCTGGCGCGATGCGACCGATGCGGATTTCGTCTTCGCCTGGAAGGCGTCGAAATTCATCACGCACTGGAAGCGCCTCTCCGCGAACTCGGTCAACAGTCTCCAATTGCTGGAAGAGCGTCTGTCGTTGCTGCGCAACAAGGCCGGCCCGGTCCTGTTTCAGCTGCCGCCGAACTTCACGATCGATGCCGATCGGCTAGCCTCGTTCCTGAAGCTGTTGAAGCGGCGGCGGCGCTATGCGTTCGAATTCCGCCACCCCAGCTGGTACGCGCCGCATACCCTGAAACTGCTGGCGGATCGCAATATCGCGCTCTGCATTTCCGATCACCACGACGCGCCGGCGCCGTGGAAACGGACCGCGGATTTCGTCTACGTCCGCGGCCACGGCCCGGGCGGCCGATATCGCGGGCACTACAAGCCGGCCGAGCTTTCCGACTGGGCCAAACGCATCCGCGGCTGGAAGCGGCAGGGATGCGACATCTATGTCTATTTCGACAACGACCAGAAGAGCGCAGCGCCGGCGGATGCCAAACGGCTTTGCGCGCTACTCGGCGCCACCGTTCCTCGGCGGCGTTCGCAATAGGAACGAACGGTTCCAGCCTGCATTGGCTGCCAAAGAGACGAGCCGACGCGATGCCATCCGATCGTTGAAAGCCATTGCGCTGAACTACACGCTGAAGCGGGGCAAGGATCCCTCCCCGACCCACTACAAGGACCTCAAAAAGCCCTACGACAAGACTGTGCAGACCACCACCATGCTTGCGGCCAACGCGGCACATCCTGCACGCCTGCTGAAGTCGGCGACCTATCCCGGCGTAGCCTAGGCACGGAGCGGGACATGCCGCTTCATCCGACCTGGACCAACATTGCCATCCGCCTCGCCTTGTTAGGAACGCCGTTCCGGGCGGCATCGTTAGGCCGTTGACGCAACCAGCCAAATGGAGAGGCTATCATGAAGGTTTGCGACGCGATGACACCTGACGTCCAGCTGTGCACCCCCGACGATACGCTCCGCGATGCCGCAGAAGCGATGGCAGCGCTTGGCGTCGGCCTGCTGCCGGTTACCGATAGCGAGCGCCTGGTCGGCATGATCACGGACCGCGACATCGCGCTTCGCGGCATCGGAATGGGTCGCGGCCCCGACTCGCGGGTCGGCGACGTCATGACGGCCGAGGTGAAGTATTGTTTCGAGGATCAGGAGCTCGACGACATCGCGCAGAACATGGGTGCGATCCAGGTTCGGCGCCTGCCGGTGCTGAGCCGGGACAAGCGCCTGGTCGGAATCATCGCACTCGGGGATATCGCCCTGATCCAGGCCAGCGATGGTACGGGCATGGCGCTCAGCCAGATCTCACGCCCGACCACCCAACACGCGCAACTCTAGACTTACACGGCTCCGCTTCGCGGCCCTGGCTCGCAAAGGCCCGGCTCGCGAAGCGGAGCGTCAGGTGCGCCAATGGCCGACTATGTACCGTGGATCGTGATTGCCGCCGGGGTCATCGCCCTGATCGTCACGGCGCTGCTCTGGCGCGCCCATTACGTCAGCTCCGATTGACCGAACGGGGAGCTCGCGCCGTCAGGCCGCCATCTTGCGGCAGGATTCCGCGCACGCACGGCACATCGCCACGCATTCGTCCATGCCGCCGACGCGCTCGCAATCCTCGGCGCATTCACCACAGATCTCCGCGCATTCCCGGCAGGTGTGCTTGTGGTGCGGGGTGTTGATCAGCATGAAATGGGCCGCCGTCCGGCACATTTCCGCACAAGCCATCATCAATCGGAAATGCGCCGGCTCGACATGCTTGCCGCCGGTGACGAGACAATGGTTCATGGCCGTGCCGAGGCAGGTCCTATAGCAGGACAGACAGGTCTCGACGCATCGGTTCATTTCCTCAGAGAATGCCATGTCGATACCTCACGCCTGCGCCAGCAGCTGGCGCAGGTAGCAAAGTCCATCAAGGGTCAGCTTCGACTCGCGGACTTCGCCCTGCGCGATCTCGGCTTCGAGGAAGGTCTCGAGTTCGGGAAGCGCGCGGTCGAACCTGTCCGCGATGCCCATCAGCTCGCAGGTTTGCTTGATCCGCTCGATCGGTTTTTCCAGCACGTTGATCTCAACCATTTTGGCATAAGCGCGGGTCATGCCGTTGGTTCCTATGCTCATTGCCGGGTGCGCTGCTGCGGGGTCTGCGCCGGCTAAGACGCCCTGCCGACCGTGTCAGCCATGGTTGCGCCACGCGCTCCGAGCGGCTTGCGGCGGCCCTCGGTCGAATCGAGCATGGTCTGATGCTCGATCTCTGAATTCAGCTCTGCCCCGCACAGCACGATGATGGCGGACATCCACATCCACGTCATCAGACCGATGGCCGCCCCCAGCGAGCCATAGGTCGCGTTGTAATCGCCGAAGTTCGCCAGATACCAGGAGAGCAGCACCGAACCGGCCAGCCACAGCACGGCCGCTGCGACGGCGCCGACGCTGAGCCACTGCCAGCGCGGCCTGGTTCGGCTCGGACCATAGCGGTACAGCACCGCGAGCGCGGTGAGGAGCAGGAGCACCAGGATCGGCCACCGTCCGAACCGGATGACGAGCTCGGCGGTCGTGCCCAGTCCGACCTGCTGTAGCAGAAGCGGGACGACGACCACCGCTCCGACCATCAGCATGATGGAAATCAGCCCGGCGATCGTGAACGAGAGGGACATCAGATTCAGTTTGACGAAGCTGCGCTTTTCCTTCTCGTCATAGACGACGTTGAGCGCATCGAAGATCGCCTTCATGCCGGCATTGGCGCTCCAGATCGCGATCAGCAGGCCGGCGGCAAAGGTCAGGCCGAGCGTCGAGGTCCCCTTCGCGAGCACGCGCGCGATCTGGTCCTGGACGATCGCAAACGAGCCTTCCGGCAGCATCAGCGCCAGGCTCTGCAGGTTCGATGAGATCGTGGACGGATCGGCGAACAGGCCGTAGCTCGAGACCAGCGCGGTGATCGCCGGGAAGATCGCGAGCAGGCCATAGAACACGACGCCGGCCGCGGTTGCCAGCAGACGGTCCTCGTCGATCTGCTGATAGGTGCGCAGCAGAATGTCCTTCCAGCCGGCAGTCGGAATCTCGAGCGGCGTGTCGGCGAGCCGTCCACGATCTTGCGTTTCGGCCAGCGCGGGTTCGACGCCCTGCTCCCGAGCGGACGGCCGCTCAGATCGGGACAGCTGGCGAGCGATCGCCAACGTCGCCAGCGCCGTTGCACCGGCGAGCATCAGGTCGTTCGGCCAATTGCGCAGCGTACCCATCGCTAGTCCTGGATCGCATCGCGCTGACGCCGGGCGCGCGATGCAGCAAACCAGCCGACAAGCATGATTGCAGCTCCGGCGGCCAGTGCGCGGGTGGTGGGATCTACGCTCGCCCCTGCTCCCGTCCGCGTGGTGGCGATCAGCCGCGCGGCGACGGGCACTGCGATCGCGCGCTTGAGCATGTCGGCCTGTCGGCCCGGGCGCGGCACGGCCGGCGCAGGACGCGCGAGCAGCACGCGGCCCATGACGAGCCCCAGGATCCCGAGGAGGACAAAGGCGCCGCCGATCGCGGCATATGCGATCCAGATGCCGTAATGCATTTCAAGGGCGTGGAAAGCCGCGCCAACCCCGATCCCGGTCGCGATCAGAAGCGAGACCGCACCCGCCAGCATGAAGCTGCACGCAAATGCGTAGCCGGTCACGAGGCGCGTCATCCATTGTCGCAAGTCCGCAAGGTAGGAGCGGAAGATCAGGCTCAGCGAAGACGACGTGTTGACGCGCATGACGAGGTCCATTGCAAGTCGGCATCCGACAACCCGGCGGGAAGATCGACGTTCCTCCCCGGCAACGCGCAACAGTTTGCGCCATGCGGGACAGCGCGAACCGAGCGCTAACTGACCGGAGGGAGATTTGCGCGTGGCGGCATGGAGCTCGGGAATGGCTTCGCGACCATGAGCGTCCCGCGCTCGTCGGTTTCGAGCGCGATCTTCTGGGCAAGCATCACGTCGCCCGCCGCCAGCGCGCCGACGGGCCGGAAGCACCAGCCCAGCACGATACGATCGCCGCCGTCCATCTCATAGACGTTGGTCGAGGTGCCGTAGCAAATCCGGTATCGCTTGCCGGAGTCCGAGCCGATGACGTCGAAGCGCTTATACTTTTCGAACTGCGCCCGCTGCTCGGGTGACAGCCACGCGGACAGCAGCGCAAGTCCGCGCGCCTCAATTCGCTCATAGGCCTGCCAGCGATCCCAGATCGCGGCCAGCGTCGCACCCAGCGTGCCGGCGGCGCGCCGGAGCACGGACCGCAGGGACATCTCGCGCAGACGGGCGAGCATTGGCGTCAGCCGCCGACCAGCCTCGGATAGAACAGGGTTTCCTCGGCGGTCGGATCGAGCGCGCGGACCAACTTCGCCTCTCCGGTCGCTTGCCGGATTGCGGCGGTGTAGCCGTCCGACGTGAGCTGGGTGAAGCGAGCATTCGCCCAGGCCAGCTGCTCACTGTTGTCGGGGTCGAACTGCTGTCTCGTGTCGCCGGAGTGGTCCATCACCAAGATCGTTGCCATCATCGTCTCCCTTGAAGGACATTCACAACTGCATCAGACAATCGGCACGGCCGTCGTCGGCCTGCCGCCCATCCACTCCGGCAGCGCGGCGCCGTCGCGGTGACGGCCACCCGCGCCGGCCGCGGCCCACGGCGGCGACCGCACCGAACAGCAACGCCGCCGCAACCGAGAAAGCCAAGATCACTGCGCTGCGTCGCGACCGCTGGATGGCGGTCCTGGCATCGCCCATCACGCTGTCGACGCGTTTCTCCGCCTCCGCAGCAGGCAGACCGGTCGCGGCCGCCACCTGCTGGATCAGATAGCTGCGATCGTCGGAGCTGACGCCACTGCGGCTGGAGCTCGTCAGCAGGATGCGACCGGCCTCTGCCCGCTCATAGCCGATATCGAGATTGGCCGGACGCCGCACTGACCGGTACAGGCGGTCGAGCTCGGCGCTCAGCAGCGGCTCCGCGGCCGTCGCAGATGGCCGGTTCTGAACCACCGGACGCGCGGTTGACAGGCCAACCAGCGCGACGATCGTAGCACCGAGGATGACGGCGAGCGCCCAGGCGGTCAGGCCGTGAAGCCCGTCGCGGCTGTCGATCTCGTCGGATGGCGTCGCGCCGATCACGCGCTGGGCCCGGCCGGCGATGTAGCCGCCGACGCCGAAGCTCACCAATGCCTGCAGGATCAGATACAGCCCCGACAGCAACGCGAGCGCGGCTGATGCGTCGCGCCATGACGGCGAGCTTGAACTGACACCCAACCCGACCGCCGCGCCGAAGCCGATCAGGATCACCGACAGCGCCGCCGCAGCCAGCGCGCCGGCGATGACCGGACTCCATTGCAGCCGAAGCCCGGTCCTGTTGGCGGCGGACACGGCAAGCCCTCGCTCGTTATCCATGACGCGCCTACCGCAGCCCGAAGAACGACAATATCGCCAAAATGACCACGATCAGTCCGACCAGATAAATCAACTGGTTCATGAAAACCTCCTCCGTCCTTCCCGTCCTGACAATCTGGTGGAGAAGCCAAGGTTCCTACGCGGACGAACCGGCGCGATGCGGCAGGCCAATAAAAAGGGCCCCGCCGAAGCGAGGCCCTCATTGGTCGTCGCGATCTGCTGATCGCGACGTGCGACCAACACCGTTAGTCGTCGTCCCAGTCATGACCACGGATCACGAAGCCGCGGTCGCGGTAGTAGTCGCGATGATGGTTGTACCAGCCGTGGTGCCAGCCCCGGTCATGCCGGTATACGTCGACGCGCGGACCACCATAATATCGATCGCTGTAGTAGCCGTGGTCCCCGCCGACATAGATGCCCACACCCTGCGCGCTCGCAACGGTCGGTGCCGCTATCGAGAGTGCCGCAACCGCGGCAAGAGCGTAAGTAAGCTTCGTCATGGCATCCTCCTTTCTAGTACGCCGTGATAACGACTGGCGTCCGCGCATGTTGCAGGAACAGGATCGGAACTTTCCTGAACGTTCCTTCACCATCATGGCGGCTGGACGTGACCGGAGGACGAGATCGAGGAGCCCACGACGCTCTACTCGATCGCTGTGGCTCCACTCCCTGTTCGACACAAGTGACCCCAGCTCAGGGATGGAGAGCTGGGGTCGTACGGGGTTCTCCTGGTTGCGCTGACGGCCGGTCGGCGCGTCAGCTCGCGAGAGCATGCGCGTCGAAGTCAGTTCCGGCACTAACGTCTGCAAATGTGCGACGCACAATCGTGCCGCTGCGATTGCCCGATCAGACCGCCTAGCGCCACATGCTCGGGGCGGTGCGCAACGCGGCCTGGCCTGCGATGCGCAGCTCATCGATTGACGAGCGTCCCTCGCGAATGGCCTGCAGCAATCCAGAGGCGACGTTGGTCCGCTTCGTCGTATCCGAGCGCGGCACGCCTCCGCAGACCTCGTCGAGCACCGCGCGAAGCACTGCGGCCGTCTCTCCATCGAGCATGATTGCCTCCCTGCCCTCGTGGATCGAACTGCATCGTAGCGCGACACCGCGCGAGAGGAGTTCAAGTATGTTAACAGCCGTATCCAAATCTTGCGCGGCCGACCGTCGCGCTGTCTTCGTCGCGACAAATCACTGTCATGTTCAGATCGTCAGTGCGCTCTGCAAAATGACGCGCCTCCGCGTCAGTCCCGCTGCGACATTTCAAGGATCGCATCAGCGAACGCCTGCGGCGCCTCGCGCGCCCGCCGCACCGGCATCCGTCGCGATTTCAGGGGGAGCAGCATAGAGCCGCCTTGCCGCGTCTCAGCCGCGCCGCTTGGTGTGCAGATAGTCGGCCGAAAACAACGCCGTGTCCTTGAGCAGCTTCAGGTCGTTGATCGTCAGCATGCGGTCGCGCAGCACGATCAGGCCGGAGCCGCGCAGCTCCTGCAGCGTCCTGTTGACGTGGACCACCGACAGGCCGGTGGCATCGGCGAGATCCATCTGCGTGACCGGGAACAGGCAGGAATCGCCGTCGATCATTCCAACCGGCAGCAGGCGCTCATGGAGTTCGCACAACAGATGCGCGACCCGCTCCAGCGCCACGCGCCGTCCGATATTGACCGTCCATTCCCGCTGGATCGCGCTGTTCACCATGGTTTCGCACCACAGCGCCTCCTCCAGCGAACGGTCGCTCGCCAGCAGTTGCTCGAACGCCGGCCGCTTGATGTCGGCATAGGTGACCGGGGTCAGCGCGCCGATCGAATGATCCATCACCGACAGCAGATAAACGCAGGCGTCGCAGCTGTCGCCTGGCAGGATGAAATTGACGATCTGGCGGCGGCCGTCCGGCAGCGTCTTGTAGCGGCAGAGCCAGCCCGACAGGATGATCCTGACGCTCTCGACCGGATCGCCCTCGGTGGCGAGGTCTTCGCCCGGGCGGGCCCGATGCAGCCCTTCCTGGATCGCCTGTTGCAGCAACGCGATCCCGCGTTCGGACAATTGCCGCAGGGCATTGAGCCGCCGGATCACCGGCTGCGCCAGATTTCCCTCGAGGATCGGGGGATGCATCTAGCTCCCCATGCTCGGCGTATGGATGGCTCGCGGGTTCATCGGTATGGCGATCGTGCAGTGCAGTCCCGACGGATTGAACTCGAGCGTGCTCTTGCCCTTGAACTCGAACGCCAGCGTCCGCTCCAGGAGATCGGATCCAAATCCCCTGCGGCGCGGCGGCGCCACCGCGGGCCCGTTGCGCTCGCGCCAGTCGAACAGCAGTTGCCGCGGATCGGCCGCATCATCGATGCGCCATGAGACGTCGATGCGCCCGGCCGTATCGCTCAGCGCGCCATACTTCAAGGCATTGGTTGCGAGCTCGTGGAGTGCCAGCGCGAAGGTCTCCGCGGCCTTGGGCTGGAGCCGGATCCTGGGACCTGCGACCTTCAGTTGCTCGCCTTCCTTCGCGTTGTACGCAAGCAATTCCTCGACCACGAGATATTCGAGGTCGACGCCGCCTTCCGGATCGCGGGTCACCAGCGACTGGGTCCGCGCGAAGGCGTTGAGCCGGCCGTCGAGATGCGATGCGTAGTCCTCGACGTTCGCGCTGGTCTCGGCCGAGCGGCGCGCGATCGAGCGGACCACGCCGAGCGTGTTGCGCACGCGATGCTGCAGCTCGGCAAGTAGCAGCCGCTGCCGCTCCTCGGCCCGCGTGATCGCGGTGACGTCGATGAAGGTGATCACGACGCCGGCGATGAAATTGTCGATGCTGCGGTACGGCAGGATGCGCACGATATAGCGCGTGCCGCTGTCGGGCGCGGTCAGCTCGCGCTCGGCGCTGGCCAGCGTCCGCAGCACGCGCCGCACATCGTCGTAGAGCTCCTCGATCGGGATGCGCGCCTTGATATGCGCGATCGGGCGGCCGACATCGGTCTCGACCAGATGCAGCAAATGCGTGATCGCCGGCGTGAAGTTCATCACCTTCAGATCGTTGTCCAGGAACACGGTCGCGATCTGCGTGCTCTCGAGGAAATTCTTCAGGTCGCTGGTGGCGCGGGTCAATTCCTGCACGCGATGCGCCAGCTCGCCGTTGACGGTCGTCAGCTCCTCGTTGACCGACTGCAATTCCTCGCGCGAGGTCTCCAGTTCCTCGTTGGCGGATTGCAGCTCCTCATTGAGCGATTGATACTCCTCGTTGGAGGATTTCAGTTCCTCATTGGTGCTTTCGAGCTCCTCGATCGTGGCCTGCAACCGCTCGCGGGTGGCGCGCAGCTCGCTTTCCAGCCGCTCGACATGCTCGGTCCTGACCAGAACGTTGGGATTGGTTTCGGCGCGATCCACAGGGCGGATCGGCCCATCCTTGAACAGCACGACGAAATTGCGGTGACCCGCAGGGCCGTCGAGAATTGGTTCGGCCGTGATGTCGACCAGCACGCGATGCCCGTTGACGCCGAGTTGCACCTGCTCGGCATGCGCGGCCTCGTTGGTTTCCGCGGCACGGCTGAGCGCCGTGCGCAGCTCAAGTCTGAGGTCGCGGTGCACGAGTTGCAGCAGGTCGAGGGTCGCCGTGCCTGCGGTCGGCTCGATATAGCGGCCGGTGCGGCCGGAGAAATGCAGGATGTGAAAGTGGTCGTCGGTGATCACATAGGCCGGCGCATAGCGCTCGGCGATGCGCTGGGCGCGGCGCTCGAGGCCGACATCGGGGCCGATGGAGCGGACCGGTGGTATGTCGATCGCGGCTCGCCCGGCCGCCGTCGTGATCGGGAATTCCGGCGGCAGCCGCGTCCCGGTCTCGAGCTTCTTGAAGATGCGTGCGCGCCGGTCGACCGGCGCGAACAGCTTCGGATGCCGGGTGACGTTCTCGGAATTGCCGAGAAACAGGTACCGGTCCGGCAGCAGCGCAAAATGGAACAGCGGGATGACGCGGTTCTGCAGCTCGGCATTGAGATAGATCAGCAGGTTGCGGCACGAGATCAAATCGAGCTTGGAGAACGGCGCGTCCTTGATGACGTTGTGCTGCGAGAAAATGCACATCTCGCGCAGCTCCTTGACGACGCAGTAGGTGTCGCCTTCGCGTACGAACCAGCGCGCCAGCCGTTCCGGCGTCATATCGTTCTCGATGCTGGTGCGATAGCGCCCGACGCGCGCGGCGGCGAGCGCGCGCCCGTCGATGTCAGTCGCGAAGATCTGCACCTGCGGCACCGAGTCGAGACCGGCCATATGCTCGCGCAGCAGAATGCCGATCGAATAGGCCTCTTCGCCGGTCGCGCAGCCAAGCACCCAGACACGCACCTGCTGGCCGACGCCCTTCCCTTCGAATATCTTCGGAATGATCTGGGTTTCCAGGACATCGAACTCCTTCTTGTCGCGGAAGAATTCCGTGACGCCGATCAGGAGGTCGTTGAACAGATGTTGCGCCTCGTCCTTGTCGTTTCTCAGGAAATCGACATAGGCAGAGATATCGTCGATCTGCACCACCTGCATGCGGCGCTGGACGCGGCGCAGGAAGGTGTTCTGCTTGTAGCCGTGGAAATCGTTGCCGGTCTTGTTGCGAAGGATATCCGCAATGCGCGCAAGCGAGGTTGCCGCCGCGGCCAGCACCTCGTCGAACCCCTGCTTCTCCTCGAGCCGGCGCAGGTGGCGGGCATAGACGTCGATATGCTCGGGAATGGCCTCGGGCGGCAGCACAAAATCCGCGATCGCGACGGCCGAATTGCCTTCGGCGTGCGGATCGGGTTCGCCATCCCCGATGCGCTCGGCGATCGCCAGGCCGCCATGATCCTTCAGGGTCGCGACCCCGAGCGTGCCGTCGCCACCGGTGCCGGCCAGCACCACGCCGATCGATTCCTCGGCGCGCTCCTCCGCCAGCGACACCAGGAAACTGTCGATGGTGGCCCGCTCGGCGCGCGCCTGCTCGGCGCGCCGGACCGCGAAACGGTCGCCATGAACGGTGGTGATCATGTCGGACGGACACAGATGGATCGTGCCACCCTCGACGAGCTGTCCGTCGCTGATCTCGGACAGCCGGGCGCCTTCCGATCGCTGCAACGCTTCGCGCAACCGGGTGTCCTCGATGGCATCCCGGTACTGCAACACGAGCACGACGGCCTGGTCCGGATTGAGCCTTAGCTTCGAGAAGAACCGCTCGATGCTGTCGAGGGTGCCGGCGGACGCGCCCACACCTATGATCAGCGGCGCCTTGGACTGGCGCTCTTCGTCTCCGCTCTGGGATTGGCCAACATCATCCATGATTGCAGCGGCTCTCATTCTCCTGCTGGCGTCTCGCCCGCGTCTTTTGATAGCAGAGTTTAGTCCTATCCCAACGGGATAGGTAGGAATTCTCCAACCTCCCGGGAACCTCGACTCCGGGATCGATTGCCCTCCAAAACCGGAAGGGTCATAGTTAGGTGATGGAAGGCGACCCGACGATAGATGGATCCGGAGAGCTCACAGCCCCGATCAGGCGTGCGGAACGGGCGACTGCAGAAGCCCATCGCCTCATCGACGAGAACCTCTGGCGCCAGCGCGTCCTGCAGCAGTTTGACCACATGTTCGAACTTGGAGCGGAGTTCAGGGCACTGAGGCGCATCCCCGATCCTCCTCCCAGGCGCTAGTGCGATGTCACCCGCTCCTCGAGATATGCGACCCGCTGCACGATCAGGGTTCGATGCCGCTCCCACTCGATCAAGGTCTGCTTGAGCAAGCCGACCAGCCGCTCGGCTTGCACAGTGTCGTGACCGGCCCGTTGCAGCCAATCCAGCAGATCCTGCTGGCTGCGCAGCCGCCTCCAGCCCTCCTCGATATCGACGTCCGCCTTGACCAGCAGCGCACGTTCGGACCGCAGCTGTTCGGCCCAGTTCGCATGCTCAGCGCTGGCCATCACGGTTCCTTCCGCGCCGGTCGCTTCGGATCGAGCGATTGTAGCATGACTCGCCGGATCATATCGGCGTATTCGCGATATTCAGCGGCGCGCGCGTCATACATTTGCGCGACCGCCGGGCGACCGCTCTGGCGGCCGTCCTCGGCCATCCGGTGCACCAGTTCGGCGCGCTCCTCGATGATGCGGAGTGCGACCCGGAGCGCCTCGTCAACCCGGCCCTCCTGCTCCTTGGCAAGCGCGTCGGCCGTATAGGCGTGACCGACCTGACAGCGAAATCGCAGCGGGTGCCCGACCTTGAGCTCGGAAAGGACGCCACCGCATCCCGGACAAGTCAGCGGTGCCGGATCGGCAATCTCGACCAGCGTATCGCTGCCGACGCGCTCGCCCGCCGCAATTTTCACCTCCAGCACGATCTCCGGCGGAATCGGCAGGATCGCGCCGGGCCGCTCCCGAACCAGATCGGACAGCACATCGCCAAGCCGTGCGCCCGGGATACAGAGATCGACGGTGGTCGCTTCCAATGCCCTGAGCGGCATTTCATCGGACATCGCGTCCTGGGGCTCCTGAACCAGCGCGACCCCACCGCACCGCTTGATCGCGTTCAGGCCTGCCGCGCCGTCGGACAGCAGGCCGCTGAGCACAACGCCAATCACGCGCGGTCCATAGTGCAGTGCGGCCGAGCGAAACAGTGCGTCGATCGCCGGCCGCACCAGATTTTCGCGTGGCCCGCGGCCGAGCATCAGGTGGCCATCCTGGATCAGCAGATGGTGGTCCGGCGCCGCCAGATAGACGTGCCCATTTTCGATGACCATGCCGCTTTCCGCCTGCCGGACCGGCAGCTTGCCGGCGGCGCTCGCGACCGTGGAGAGAATGCCGATGCCGTGAGACGGTATGTGCAATACGATGAAGACCGCGGCCGGCAGATCCACCGGCAGCCGGCCCAGAATCTCCTTCAACGGTGCAGTCGCCCCAGCCGAACCGCCGATGACGATGATGTCCCGATTGGACATGGAACCTGCCTTTTCCGATATTGTTTACAACAAGGCGAGCATTCGGCTTATGTTCCAATTTTGCGACGACATCACACCGGGTACGGCCCGAATCGACATGTCTGAATTTGCACCTTTGCGCGAACGCCCTCTCCTGACCGGACGGCGCGTCCTGATTGTCGAAGACGAATATTTCCTTGCCGACGACATGCGCAGCGCGCTGCGTGCGCTCGGTGCCGATATCGCCGGGCCGGCCGGTGACATCGACGATGCGCTTCGTATCCTTCAAGACGGCGGCGTGATCGATGGAGCGGTGCTCGATGTAAACATCCGCAAGCAGATGATCTATCCGGTCGCGCGCGAGCTGCAGGCGCGCGGCGTGCCGATGGTGTTCACCTCGGGATACGACAAGATCGTGCTGAGCAGCGAATTCGCGGACGTTCCGTTGTGGGAGAAGCCGTTCGATCATCGCGCCATGGCGCACGGGCTCGCCGGCATGATCCTGCGCGGCAATGACGCTGCCGGACACGAATAATCCGCTCGAGCATTTGCAAATGTTAGTGCGGAGGTTTGCAGACGGCCTCACGATACTCCGGTCACGATATCGGACCGGGGGTGTGTAATGACCGAGATCGAAAGACGTATCGAGCTGCTGGAGCAGACGGCCGCAGAACGCGCGCTGGTCGCCGACCTCTCAACCGTCACGGAAACCCGCATCCGTAACGCCCAATTGGCAAACGAGTTGCGCCTCGTCGTCGCGCAGCTCAGGAGCTTGAGGCCGGGTGACGCTCATACTGTCTGATTGTCTCGGTCCACGATCTCGGGTGAACCGGCGGCGCGATACATCCTCCCATCGTTTTCAGGAAGGACAACGACACTGCACGATTCAACGGATCGGATCGCGGAATGCCGGCAACTGGCCGACGAGGCCGACCGTCTGGCCGCGACGTCCGGCGTCGAAAGGACGCGCAAGGATTACGAGTTGCTGGCCAGGTCCTGGCGACAATTGGCGCTGAGCTACGAATTCTCCATGCATCTCGAACGCTTCATCAACGCCCGCTAGTCGGCCTGCCGACCGATAGGGATATTGCCCGCCCCCACCAGCGAAAGCCTTACGTACTGTTGTCGCGGTGGGCTTTGATCTCCATGCGCGTGCTCGCGGAATTACGCACCGATTGCCGCAACTCGGCGAGCTGATCGTCTCGCTGATCCGCGAGCGATCGCTTCTGTGCGCGCAAAGTGAGACTTTCTTCGATGGCAAGCTGAGCGCGGGCGAACAGGGGATCGATCATCGACGAAACATGTCACCCGATCGCTGCCGCCGCCCTGTCATGTGATAAGTCCGCAGCGGGTTTGCTCCGAGGCAGCGCGACAAACGTATCTCATGAGACATCGAAGATTGTTCGAACGCGGTCGTCGCCAGCGTCGGTGCGCCGCTTCATGGCCTGCTCCCTGGCGGGGGTGACACAGTAATCACCCCAACCAGCATGGTTCCGCCTCCGCAGGGTGCGAAAGCTCAACACAGGTCAGGATTCAGGATTCCATATTGGCTTTCCGCCTGCGGGAAGGGTTCCTGCGTCTTGCGGCCCAGAAACGTGCTGGCGCGGCTTTCGGCGAGGAGCTTGCGCGCGTGCTCGACGACCCGGATCATCCGCTCGGTATCGTTGAGATCACGGTAATTGGAAAGACGATAGATTTGCCGCTCGATGGGCATGGTGTACTCCCTGTTATGCAGGCGGGAGCACAATCGGTCTCTCAGCCACCGACGCCTACGGCAGAGCCTTGGCCAGTGATGAGGAGACAACAAACCTCGACCAGGAAAGTTGCCAACAAAGTGCTGTGTTGGGAATCACAGCGCAATACATACGGTGTCGTCCCTGCTTTCGCATGCTTTCGCAGGGACGACGTGTGGAAAGAGCAGCGAACGCTCATTCTCTTTGGTGTCATTGGCACGGGGGCCGGACCCATATCCACCGCTGCGCATCCCGGCGCGCGCACCGATCTGCGTTCAGTTCGCCGGCTATTCGGCGACGCTCATCTGCTTGCACAAGATCCCGAGAGCCTCCGCACACCCGCGCGGCTTGGTCACCACGGGGAGATGCGCATACTTCTCGGGCAGCGCGCTGGGGTCGTAGCCGGTATACAGGGTGACCGGTGTTCCCATCGCAAGCAGGGTATCGATCAACTTGTAGGACGAGGTTCCATTGACGTTGATGTCGATCAGCGCGCCGGACGCTCCGGACGCGTGTGGGCGGGCTTCGTCGATCGAAGCGAACGGGCCGACGACGTGATAGCCGGCCTGTCGTGCCAGCGTGGCACAGTCATCGGCAATGAAATACTCGTCCTCCACGATCAAGATCGTACGCATAGCAGTACCTCTGCCAGTTGATCTTCGCGGATGATCGAGGTGTTAACGTTCTCCCGCCGGTTGGGTTTCCCAGGCGCGTCGTTCCGCGCACCGTTAGGACAGCGGTCATGGCCCATTCAAAGAGCGGGAATTCAAGACGGAGGGTGGTCCCGATTTTCCAGGCGCGCGCCGTCAGCTACCGGCCACCAGCAACCCGAGGTACAGCCAGAGTACAATTGTCACAGTGATCGTTGCGGCGAAAAAGTAGCGGTCGATGAGATTCATCAACTGCACCCTTCGGATGACTATGGCGGATATCGAATCGCGGTCGAAACATCAGTCGCTGCCGCTTGTCATCTCTCTGCCTGGTTCCGGCATTTACATATGAGAGATCGGTGGTCCCGCCCGGAGATGCCTTGTTTGCCGATGTCGAAGAACAAACCAGTCGCCGTCACCGCTAGGGTGTGCGGGTGCGCGGCTCCAAGGCGGCAAACTAAGGAACGAGGGTCGGCGCCTGCGGTTGGAGCCAGCGAACGCAATGCATCAGCCAAGAACCGCAGCCAAGAACCGCCGCCGCTATCGCTGCCCGACGTCCCGCCCGGCCCCGCCATCAGTCGAGCGCGATCATCACCGGCCGGATCAACCTGTAGCTGTTGTGATAGTTTTGGGGAGGAGTTGGCTCCATGAAAGCAACCATCGAACAAAGAACGACCGCCGGCAATCTCGACCTGCTCGACCGCTACTGGCGCGCCGCCAATTACCTTTCGGTCGGCCAGATCTATCTTCTCGACAATCCGCTGCTTAGCGAGCCGCTGCGCAAGGAACACATCAAGCCCCGCCTGCTCGGTCATTGGGGCACCACACCGGGCCTGAATTTCGTCTATGCCCATCTCAACCGTGTCATTCGCGCGCTCGATCTCAACGTCATCTACATTTGCGGTCCCGGACATGGCGGTCCGGGCATGGTGGCGAACACATATCTCGAAGGCTCCTACAGCGAGATATATCCCGACATCGGCCGAGACGCGGATGGTCTGCGAAAGTTGTTCCGGCAGTTTTCCTTCCCCGGCGGTATTCCAAGCCACGCGGCACCGGAAACGCCCGGCTCCATTCATGAGGGTGGCGAGCTCGGCTATTCGCTGGTCCACGCCTATGGCGCGGCGTTCGACAATCCCGATCTGATCGTGGCCTGCGTCGTCGGCGATGGCGAGGCGGAAACCGGTCCGCTGGCTGCATCGTGGCACTCGAACAAGTTCTTAAATCCCGCGCGTGACGGCGCGGTGCTGCCGATCCTGCATCTCAACGGCTACAAGATCGCCAATCCGACGGTGCTCGGGCGGATGGGCGACGAGGAAATCCGCAACCTGTTTCGCGGCTACGGACATGAGCCGCTTTTCGTCGAGGGCGACAATCCGATGCCGATGCATCGCGCCATGGCCGCTGCCCTGGATGAGGCGCTTGCAGCCATTCACAAGATCCAAACCGAGGCGCGCGGCGGCAAACGATCGGAGCGGCCGCGCTGGCCGATGATCGTGCTGCGCAGTCCGAAGGGCTGGACCGGTCCGAAGGAGGTCGACGGGCTGAAAGTCGAGGGCTTTTGGCGCGCGCACCAGGTGCCGATCGCGCAAGTCCGCGACAACCCCGCGCATCTCAGGCTGCTTGAAGACTGGATGCGAAGCTATCATCCAGAGCAACTGTTCGACAAGGATGGTGCGCTGATCCCGGAGCTCCAGGCCCTCGCCCCGACCGCGAACCGCCGGATGGGCGCCAATCCGCACGCCAATGGCGGCCTTCTGAAACGCGAGCTCCGGTTGCCGGATTACCGCGCATTTGCCGTCGACGTGAAGCATCCGGGTCAGACGGTCGCCGCAGCGACCCACGAGCTCGGAAAATACCTGCGCGATGTCCTCAAGCTGAATGCCAATGCCGGCAATTTCCGCATCATGGGGCCTGACGAAACCGCCTCGAACCGGCTGGATGCCGTATTCGAAGCCACAGACCGGGTCTGGATGGAGCCGACCGAGCCGTACGATGTCCATCTCGCTCAAGACGGCCGCGTCATGGAAGTCCTCAGCGAACACCTCTGCCAGGGCTGGCTGGAGGGCTATCTATTGACCGGACGCCACGGCTTCTTCTCCTGCTATGAAGCATTCATCCACATCGTGGATTCGATGTTCAACCAGCACGCCAAATGGCTGAAGGTCTCGCGCCAATTGGCGTGGCGGCGTCCGATCGCCTCGCTCAATTATCTGCTGACGTCGCATGTCTGGCGACAGGATCACAACGGTTTCAGCCACCAGGATCCCGGCTTTGTCGATCTGGTCACCAACAAGAAGGCCGACATCGTCCGTGTCTATTTCCCGCCCGACGCCAACACGCTGCTATGGATCGCCGATCACTGCCTGCAGACCTACGATCGGATCAATGTCATCGTCGCCGGCAAACAACCGTCCGCGCAATGGCTTTCGATGCAGGACGCCGCCACCCATTGCGATGCCGGCATTGGCATCTGGACGTGGGCCGGAACCGGAGATGCCACAAGCGAGCCCGATGTCGTGATGGCTTGCGCGGGTGACGTTCCGACGCTGGAGACGCTCGCCGCCGTTGATCTGCTGCACAAGGCCCTCCCCGACCTCAAGATCCGCGTGGTCAACGTCGTCGACCTGATGACGCTGCAGCCGAGGCAACAGCACCCTCATGGCCTCAGCGATCGCGACTTCGACAGCCTGTTCACGCGCGATCGCCCCGTCATCTTTGCCTACCACGGCTACCCTTATCTCATCCACCGACTCACCTATGGCCGGGCCAATCACGACAACATGCATGTGCGCGGCTTTGTGGAGGAAGGCACGACGACCACACCTTTCGACATGGTCGTTCTCAATGGATTAGACCGCTATCATCTCGCGATCGAGGTGATCGAGCGCGTGCCGGGGCTCGCCACCAAGGCCGCACAGATCAAGCAAGAATACCGGAACGCCTTGATCGCGCATGCGCGATATGTGCGCGAACATGGCGAGGACATGCCGGAGGTTCGAGACTGGGTCTGGCCAAACGGCACTGGCGGCGCCACACCTGCGGGCGGTTGAGCCATGCCGACGTCCGATGCGGTTCTGGTCGTCAACTCCGGCTCGTCGAGCATCAAGTTCGGCGTTTTCGATGCTTCGCATACCGATCCCGCGCTGCTCTGCAAGGCACAGGTCGACGAGCACGAGGGCGCGTCGCGATTGGTCTTCACCGACCCGGCCGGCCGCGCGTCGTTCGCGTTGGAGCAAGCCGAACCAGATGCGTCGCCCGATCGGCTGTTCGCCGACGTCCTGGCACGGATCGAACATCATCTTGGCCAGCGGCTGCGTGCCGTCGGGCATCGCGTCGTACATGGCGGCCGCGAATTTTCGCGACCGGTCGAAGTCAATCGGACGGTGCTTGCCGTCCTCGACGCCCTCACCCCGCTGGCGCCGTTGCATCAGCCTCGCTGCCTGACGCCAATCCGGGCAATCAGCGCGATCCGGCCGGAACTGATGCAGGTCGCATGCTTCGACACGTCGTTCCATCATGGCCTCGCGCCGCCCGTCAATCGGTTTGCGATCCCGAGACATCTCGAACGCGCCGGCATTCGGCGCTACGGCTTTCATGGGCTCTCCTTTGAATATGTCGCAGGCCGCCTTGCCGACATCTCGCCGGAGTTTTCCGCAAAGCGCACCGTGGTGGCGCATCTCGGCAATGGCGCGAGCCTCTGCGCCATGCGCAACGGCCGGAGCATCGACACCACGATGGGTCTGACGCCGCTCGACGGCCTGGTCATGGGGACCCGTTGCGGCACGATCGATCCGGGCGTTCTGCTTTACCTCCAGCAGCAGAACGGCATGTCGGTCGACGACCTTGAGCAGCTGCTTTATCACCAATCGGGGCTGCTCGGCGTTTCGGGCATCTCCTCCGACATGCGTGTCTTGCTCGCCAGCCAGGAGCCAGCCGCGAAGGAAGCGGTTGATCTCTTCACGTTCCGCATCGCGCAGCAGGTCGTCGCGATGGCTGGCACGCTGGGCGGACTGGAATGCCTGGTGTTCACCGGCGGTATCGGCGAGCACGCGGGCGAGGTTCGCAGCGAGGTCTGCGAACGCCTGCGATGGCTGGGTGTTGAGCTCGATCCATGCGCCAACGCCGCGGCAGAGCTGCACATTGCTGGCACGGACAGTTCGGTGGACGTGCTCGTCATGGCGACAAACGAGGAAGCAACGATTGCTCGCCACTGCGCAGCCTTGATCTCGGGAACCTAGTAGCTCGTCACAGTGATTTTGACTCTTTGGGTATGCCTGGATAGGCGCGCCCCAGTTTGGTGCGAGCTTTGTCCGTTGTGAACATCCAGTTGATACGGGCGCGAGTTTTGTTTCGCTGCCGCTCCCATGCTGCGATCTCGTTTCTAAGGCGTTTTGGATCGTCGATCCGGCGGCCGAGACACTGCCCTTGGAGCACGCCGATCTCGATCTCGACCATATTGAGCCAACTGGCGTGTTTCGGGGTGTAGTGGAACTCGAGGCGGCGCAGGATGCGGCGGGCCTCGGCGGGGGCAAAGGCCTGGTAGAGGGCGCCGGGGGCATGGATCGACAGATTGTCCTGCACGACACGGATGCAGGCGGCCTTGGGGTAATGGACATCGACGAGTTCGCGCATGCAGTGAGCATAATCCACGGCGGTGCGCCGTTCGGTGACTTTGACGTTACGCCAGGCCCGATGCGGATCGAGGGCGACAAAGAGATTGACGGTGCCGTTGCGGCGGTACTCGTAATCGTAACGCTCGCGCTTTCCCGGCTCGGGTGGGATCGGCTGGCGCACTTCGCCGATGAGCTGGACGGGGGTTTCGTCGAAGCAGACCAGCGGCCGCTCGGGATCAGGCGCTTCAGCGTAGAGATCGAGCACATCTTCCATGCGGGCGACGTATTCGCCATCGACATGGGGAATGCACCACATGTCCCTGCGCCACGGCTTGAGGTCATTATCGGCCAGCCGGCGGCGCACGGTCTCGCCCGACAGGCTGTCATGATCGGTGAGCTTGACCATCACGTCGGCCAGCAGCGCCAGCGTCCAGCGCCTCCGGCCAGCGGGCGGCTTGGCGCATGCGGTCGCCACCAGCAGGGCTTCCTCCTTGCCGGTCAGCTTGCGCTCCGCACCGGGACGCGGCTCCTCACTCAAGGCCCGATCGAGATTGCCTTCCACCAAGCGGCGTTTGGTCCGATAGACGGTGGAGGCGCTTACTCTGACGGTCCGGACAATCTCCTCGTCGCGGCTGCCGATGTCGGCCGCCAGCAAAATCTGGGCCCGCTTGAGTTTGCGAGCGGCATGCTTGCCGCCGCTCAGCATCGCCGTCAGTTCCTCTCGCTCGGCTTGGCTCAATTCAACCCGGTACCGTACATTCATCGTTCGCCTCCCTGTCGGAGGCTCCGGACGAATCGATCCATGAGTCAAAAATCAGGCGCACGCTTTACCGAGAAGCAGGGCCATTATCTGGCTTTCATCTATACCTACTCGCACATGTTCGGACGGCCCCCCGCCGAAGCCGACATGCAGCGTCACTTCGGTGTTAGCCCGCCCTCAGTCCATCAGATGATCGTCACGCTCGAACGTAACGGCCTCATTCGCCGTCGAGCCGATATCCCCAGAAGCATCGAAATCCTCGTGCCGCCAGAGAACTTGCCGATCCTAAGCTGGCTCGGTATCAAACCGTCAAAATCACTGTGACGAGCCACTAGGATCGCCGAGAGGCGCTCCTGCGGCAGTGGGCTAAATCGATGCTTGAAGGACCGTTTCCTTGAGCCGGACGTTGACGTCCCGGAAACCGAAATCGGCAACGGGAGAACGATAATGCCGGAACGAAAGACGATGCAAAAGGCCAGACAGGACCGGCGCGCGGGAAAGTCGACGACCACCCAGGCGGGCGAGTTCGTGCACGAGGAAATTCGCAAGGTTCGCCGTGGCAAGCACGGCGCGCGATCTTCCAAACAGGCCATTGCAATCGGCCTGTCGAAGGCGAGGCGCGCGGGCGTTCCGCTCCGTCCCCCCAAGAAAGGCGCAGCCAAGGCGACCACCCGCAAGAGCGCGGAGTACGCCTATGAGGCGGGCCAGGGCAAGCGAAAGACCAGACGCAGGCCGCGCGTCTCGCGAGCGGTGTCCAACGTCCTGAAACGGGAACCGCGCAGCGCGGCGTCGCACACGGCGCTGTCGAAACAAACGCGGCGCGCGGCCTCGCGGCGTTCTGCATCGGCCCGCTCGGCCGCGGCACGCAAGGCGGCAAAAACCAAGGGATCGGCCGTTCGTTCGGCCGCAGTAAAGAAAGCAGCCCGCACCAGAGCGCGGCGGCGAAAGTAAGCTCGAGGACGGGGATGGCGATTCACATAGGCAAATGCGGACGCTGTGATGGGCGCATCATACCCGTTACCTGCTTAGTCTCGACAACGGTGCAGGCGGATGACCCCAGCGTCGGCCCCAGGGCCCGCAAAGGTGCTGGGGTCGTCTCCGCACCGCAAAGGCCCTGACGCACCGGCCCGGGCGTCAGGGCCTTCGCCATTCCGAAGCCTGGAAAGGCTCTTGAACGACAAGCATCAGCGCCCCTTAAAGCCCGGCTTCCGCCGTCCGAGGAAGGCCGCGACGCCTTCCTTGTGATCCTCGGTCAGGCTCGCCAGCGCGAACTGGTCGAGGTCCATGTGGCTGGCGAGATCGTCGAGCGCATGTGCGAGCCGGTTGACCGTCAGCTTGGTCGTCGCGACCGAGATCGGCGGCTGGGCAGCGACCTTGGCCGCGAGCGCCATCGCGATGTCATATGACTTTCCAGGATCGGTCACCTGCTCCACCAGGCCCCACTCGTAGGCCTCCTCGGCCGAGATCCGGTCGTCGGCCAGGATCACCGCCTGCTTGGTGCGCGCCGGTCCCATCAGATGCAGCATGCGCGGCACGCTCTGCCAGCTCATGTTCATGCCGAGCGCGATTTCCGGCACCCGCATATGCGCGTCGCGCGCCATGACGCGGAAATCCAGCGCGACCGCGAGTGCCACGCCGCCGCCGACGCAAAAGCCCTCGATCGCGCCGATCGTGACCTGCTCCATGTCCTGCCAGGCGCGCGTCAGCCGCGGCCCGAGCTTCAGGTGCCGGCGCAGCGTGCGCATGTCCATGGTCTGGCGAGAACGCCCCTCGGCGTCCTTGAGGTCGAAGCCGGCGCTGAACGATTTGGCGCCGCCGGTCAGCACCACCACCGAGGTCTCGCTATCGTCCTCGAAACTGCGCGCCGCGTCGGTCAGCTGCCGCAGCGCCTCCGGCGACAGCGCGTTGATACCGTCGCCGCGGTCGAACCGCACCACGGCGATGCGGCCCTCCGGCCCGAGGCCTTTCTCGATCGTCACATAGTCAACCACGCATACCTCCCCGCTCGCATTCTTGTGTACTGCCTGCCTCGACATAGCACGACGGTTTCGCCTATTCTGTGGGCATGAGCGAACATGATCATCACCACCACGATCACGACCATTCCGAACTGTCGGAGACCGAACTGCGCGTCCGTGCGCTGGAATCGATCCTGACCGAGAAGGGCTATGTCGAGGCTGCCGCGCTCGACGCCATCGTGCAGGCCTATGAGACCAAGATCGGCCCGCATAACGGCGCCCGGGTCGTCGCCAAGGCCTGGACCGATCCCGCCTTCAAGAAGGCGCTGCTCGAGGACGCCAGCAAGGCGGTCGGCACCCTCGGCCATGTCAGCCGGGTCGGCGACCATCTGGTCGCGATCGAGAATACACCCGGCCGCCACAACATGGTCGTCTGCACATTGTGCTCCTGTTATCCCTGGGAAATGCTCGGGCTGCCGCCGGTCTGGTACAAGGCCTCGCCGTATCGCTCGCGCGCGGTCAAGGATCCGCGCGGCGTGCTCGCCGATTTCGGCGTCAGCCTGCCGAAGGAGACGGAAATCCGGGTCTGGGATTCGACCGCGGAGACGCGCTTTCTGGTGCTGCCGATGCGGCCCGAAGGCACCGAGGGCTGGAGCGAAGACCAGCTCGCCGAGCTGGTGACGCGCGATTCCATGATCGGCACCGGCTTTCCCAAGAAACCGGGGGCGCCGTCATGAACGGCGTCCACGACATGGGCGGCATGGACGGGTTCGGCAAGGTCGAGCCCGAGCCGAACGAACCGATGTTCCATGAGGAATGGGAATCCCGGGTGCTCGCCATGGTCCGTGCGATGGGCGCAGCCGGCGCCTTCAACATCGACGCCTCGCGCTTCTATCGCGAGACCCTGCCCCCGCAGGTCTATCTGTCGAGCTCCTACTACAGGAAATGGCTGCTTGGGCTGGAAGCCCTGCTGCTCGACAAGGGCTATATCTCCAAGGACGACGTCGCCGCCGGGCATTCCGTCGCGCCGGCGAAATCGCTCAAGCACGGCAAGTTCTCCGTCGCCGACATCGAGCGCATCATGGTGCGCGGCAAGTTCGGCCGCGCCGCGCCGGGGCCTGCGAAATTCAAGGCCGGCGATCGGGTGCGGGCGAAGAACATCCATCCCGCGACGCACACACGGCTGCCACGCTACGTGCGCGGTCACGTCGGGGTGGTCGAGCGCGATCATGGCTGTCACGTATTTCCCGATACCGTGGCCAACGACGCCGGCGAACATCCGCAGTGGCTGTACACCGTCGTGTTCGACGGACGCGAGCTGTGGGGCCCGGACTCCGATCCGACCATCAAGGTCTCGATCGACGCGTTCGAGCCGTATCTGGAGGCCGTGTGATGGATGCAGGTGCCGCCGCGCGCGCCACCAGCGCAGTGTCCAGCATTCCCCGCGACCAGGACGGCCCGGTGTTCCGTGCACCGTGGGAGGCGCAGGCGTTCGCCATGGCCTTGACGCTGCATGACCGCGGCGTGTTCACCTGGCCCGAATGGGCTGCGGCGCTTGCCGACCAGATCAAGCGCGCGCAGGCCGCCGGCGATCCCGACACCGGCGAGACCTATTACCAGCACTGGCTCGCGACGCTCGAACATCTCGTCGCCGCCAAGGGCGTCACGACGCATGAGACACTGCACCGCTACCGCGACGCCTGGGACCACGCCGCCGACCGCACCCCGCACGGCCAGCCGATCGTGCTGACGGCCGCGGATTTCGAGTAGCCTCGAATGCCATGATTACCTACATGCGCATGCGCGGGTGATGTCATCGCGTGGTGGGTCGCCTTGAATCGCGAACTCATCCTCATCGTCGTCCCGGCGAAGGCCGGGACCCATAACCCCAAATGCAAATTGTTACGCGATGCTGGAACGACGAGTCCCACCCACAACGCCTGCCGCGGCGTATGGGTCCCGGCCTTCGCCGGGACGACGACGGGGAGAGACCGCGCGCACGGATTCCAGAGACGGGAGTGCTGGAGCCGAGAAGCCGCAGCATACCGGATCGCCCGGTCGAGCCGGGCCTGGGACGATTTCTGGATAATAGAAGAATACCGCTGAGTTGCCCGACGTGTCAAGTTGCCGTGTCGAACGCCGGCAGCCGCCGACTCCTTTGCATGGGGTTGTTTTCGATATTTTGGCCGTGCGCCCTGCGGGGCCATCAGTCCACGGTTACGGGCCACCCTGCGCGACGTACTCCCGCCAGCCCTTGGCCCGCAGGCTGCAGGCCGGGCATTCGCCGCAGCCATAGCCCCAATCGTGCTGCGCGCCGCGTTCGCCGAGATAGCAGGTGTGCGAGTGCTCGCGGATCAGGTCGACCAGCCCTGCTCCGCCGAGCTCGTGCGCGAGCCGCCAGGTCGCGGCCTTGTCGAGCCACATCAGCGGCGTGTGCAGCTCGAAATCCCTGGCCATGCCGAGATTGAGCGCGGATTGCAATGCCTTAATGGTCTCGTCGCGGCAATCCGGGTAGCCGGAATAGTCGGTCTCGCACATGCCGCCGATGATGTGGCGGATCCCCCGCCGATAGGCCAGCGCCCCAGCGAAGGTGAGGAACACGAGGTTGCGGCCGGGCACGAAGGTGTTCGGCAAGCCGTCCGCGCCCATTTCGATCGCGACGTCGCGGGTCAGCGCGGTGTCGGAAATCTCGGACAGCGTCGGGATATCAAGCGTGTGGCTGTCGCCGAGTTTCGCAGACCATTCCGGCCGGACCCGCCTGATCCCGGCCAGCAGCTGGTCCCGGCAATCGAGCTCGATCGCGTGGCGCTGGCCGTAGGTGAAGCCGAGCATCTCGACGCGGGCAAAGCGCGACAAGGCCCAGGCAAGGCACGTGGTGGAATCCTGGCCGCCGGAAAACAGCACCAGCGCGGTGTCGGAAGCATTCTGATCGGTCATGGAACGCGATTTAGCACCTGACGGCGCCGTGGCCAATCCGTGGACAGCGTCGCGATTCCGGCGTGTTTTACTGGGATCGGGAGGGGTGTTTTGGCATAAAGCCAATACCTCTTTGATGCCGGTGCCCCATGACCCCATCCCGCGACATTTCCCGCCTGATCGAGATCATGGCTGCGCTGCGCACGCCGGTGACCGGCTGCCCATGGGACCTCGTGCAGAATTTCGAGACCATCGCGCCCTACACGATCGAGGAGGCCTATGAGGTTGCGGATGCGATCACGCGCGGCGATCTCGACGATTTGCGCGAGGAGCTCGGCGACCTGTTGTTGCAGGTGGTCTATCACGCCAGGATGGCCGAGGAGCAGAACGCGTTCGCGTTCGGCGATGTGGTCGAGGCGATCACCAGGAAGATGATCCGCCGTCATCCGCACGTCTTCGCCGACAAGGACGGCAATATCCAGCCGGCCGGCGTCAAGAGCGCCTGGGAACGGATCAAGGCCGAGGAGAAGGCCGAGCGCGCCGCGCGGCGGCCGCCCGAAGAGACTGCGCACAAATCGCTGCTGGCTAGCGTGAAGGCGGGCCTGCCTGCCCTGACGCGCGCGATGGAGCTGCAGCGCAAGGCGTCCACCGTCGGCTTCGACTGGAACGACCCGCGCGCGGTGCTCGCCAAGATCCGCGAGGAGGCCGACGAGATCGAGGCCGCGCTCGACCGCAACGACAAGGCGGAGATCGCGGAGGAAACCGGCGACCTGATGTTCGCGCTGGTCAACCTCGCCCGCCACGTCGACGCCGATCCGGAAGCGGCGCTGCGTGCGACCAACGCCAAGTTCGAGCGGCGCTTTGCCTATATCGAGAAGGCGCTGGCGGCGCAGGGGCGTTCGCTGGAGGGGGCATCGCTGGAGGAGATGGACGCGTTGTGGAATGAAGCCAAAACCGCCGTCGTCCCGGCGAACGCCCATAGGCGCTAAGATAGTTTGATCATAGTCTGATAGTGGCGCTTATGTCTGGGTGGCTCGCGTAGATGTCGCCGGAGAGCGTGACTGGCTCTGCAGGGTAGAGCGATTGCGGGCTGTGGAATGATCGCTTGCCGTAGCGAAGCGACGAGCTGGCGCAGCAGACGCCACGTCACTGGGTGGGTCAGGCGGCGTCGGGCAAGCGGGGAGAGTCTTCGAGTTCGTCGACGAGCGGCTCGAGCAATAGAATGATCAGCAGATGAGCGAGGATATGGGGTCTGGCGGACCGCTCGTCGGTTCCGGGAGGTCCCTTCAGGCCAATCAGGCTTTTCAGCCGCTTGAAGCCGAGCTCAATGCGCCATCGCAGCCGATAGAGGGCGAGGATATCTGCAGTCGTGAAGTCCTCTGGCCTGAGTGAGGTCACCAGGATCACCCAATCTGCGGCGTCAAGTGTTTGCCTGGAGAGCTGATGACCTCCCTTTTGTGCAGTCCGGCGCGCCTTGCGTCGCGCAGCCGCAGCAGCTTGCGCCGGCTTCTTCGCGGCAACCAGACGCACTGCGAGCGGCGGCGCACCTGACTTGCGCTTTATCCAAATCGGCCGATCGATCAGGCCACGCGCCGAGGCGTTGCGCAGTTCGGCAGTGAGGTCAACAAGATTACCTTCGGCATCGAGCCAGCGCGCGCTCTTCCAGCCGGCCCGGATCACGAAGTCTGCATCGGCATCGACGAGATGCGCCATGCGCTCCGGTTGCAGATAGGCGCGATCGGCAAGACGGATCTCACCGGCAACCGCCGGTATCCGATCCAGCGTCTCGCCCGCTCGCTGATCGGTCAGCTCGAAGTGACCAAAGCGCTCCTGCGGAAGATCGAACGCGCTATGGATACGCCACACTGCGTTCTTGTTCCTGCCGCTCGTCCCAGCCTTGGGGACCGTCGTGGCGTCAACAATACGGATCAGACGACCGCGGATCGCCTTCGGCGCCGCGTCGGCAAGCGCCTGCTCGACCAAGATTGCCAGCCAATCTCCGCACTGACGTAAGCGATACAACAGAGCCACGTTGGAGATATCGACAAGCCCAACCGACGTGGCCCATGCCGCCGTCAACCGCAGCCCTTTCTCACCAAGGCAATAAGCCAAGATCAGGCGCAGCAAGTCGACCGCATTGCTGATCTCCCGCGGACGGACAAACGCCTTCGTCTTGCGCGCGCTAATGTTCAGAGCCTCGGCTCCGCCAAGTCGGGCGACAACGCGCGCCCAATCTTTGTTCACAAGCGATTCGTGTGCCATTCCATCTTGGAATCACAAACGAATCCAAGGCGCAAATCCTATTTTAGCGCCTATGGGCGAACGCCGGGACCCATACCGCGTGATCTAACGGATAGTCGACGGTATCAATCCCACGCATCGCCAGAGATTCAGCGAGGCGAGCAAGATGCAGAACTTCCGCTGCACTCAACAACGATGGCCGGTGGTCATGGGTCCCTGCTTTCGCATTGCTTTCGCAGGGACGACACCGAGGTTGAGGGCGCAGGCTCAGCCTACAACAGCGTCCCGCGCAGGATCACCGCGGCGACGCCGAAATAGATCACGAGGCCGGTGACGTCGACCAGTGTCGCGACGAATGGCGCGGAGGCGCTGGCCGGGTCGAAGCCGATGCGTTTGAGGATGAAGGGCAGCATCGAGCCGCACAGCGATCCGAAGGTGACGATGCCGATCAGTGCGGTGCCGACGGTCGCTGCGACGAGCACCCAATGCGGGCCGTAGTCGAACAGGCCGAGCGTCTGCCAGAGCGTGATCCTGACGACGCCGATCAGGCCGAGAATGGCGCCGAGCGCGATGCCTGTCGGCAATTCCCGCACGGCGACACGCCACCAGTCGCGCAGCCGCACCTCGTGCAGCGCCAGCGAGCGGATCAACAGCGAGGTTGCCTGGGAGCCGGAATTGCCGCCCGAGCTCATGATCAACGGGATGAAGAGCGTCAGGACGATCGCCTTCTCGAGCTCGCTCTGGTACGACTGCATTGCGGTCGCGGTCAGCATTTCCGACAGGAACAGCGCGCACAGCCAGCCGGCGCGCTTCTTGATCATCTCGCCGAAACCGATCCGCAAATACGGCTCGTCGATCGCTTCCATGCCGCCGAACTTCTGGGCGTCCTCGGTCGATTCCTCGACGATGGCGTCGATGACGTCGTCGACCGTGACGATGCCGAGGATATGGCCGGGGCCGTCGACGACGGCGACGGCGAGCAGGTCGTAGCGCGAGATCAGCCGCGCCGCCTCCATGCGGTCGGCCTCCGGCGAGATCATCAACGGCTTCCGCGCCGGCGCCGCGGTCAGCACATTGGCGTGCGGATCGCCCGAGATCAGGCGGCGCAGCGGCACGGCCTGGATCAGCGTCTTCTTGACCGGGTCGATCACGAAGATCGAGTAGACGGTCTCACGGGTGCGCTCGACCATCCGGATGTGATGCAGGACCTCGGCGATGGTCCAGCTCGAGGGCACGCTGACGAACTCGGTCGTCATGATGCTGCCGGCGCTGCGCTCGGGATAGGCCAACAGGCCCGAGATGACGTTGCGGGTCTCCGGATTGAGCCCGTTCAGCAGCGTGGCGCGCAGCGGCTCGACCAGCTCCTTGAAGATATCGGCGGCACGGTCGTCGGAGACGCCCGACAGCAGCGAGACCGCGGTATCCTTCGGCAGCTCGGCGAGGATCTCGCAGGTGTTGTCGAGTCCGGGCAGGTCAAGCACCTCGATCGCCTTCTCGGCCGGCAGCGATCGCAGCAGCTTCGCGGCATCCGCGGGCTCCCGGGCGTTGAGCGCATCGACGATCTCGGGAGCCCGGACATGGGCAAGGTCACCGCTCTGGCCGGCGAGCGCCTCTTTCGTGATGGTTTCGCTGGTGTCCTGCATCGATCCGCCTCGGCTTTGCGTTCTGCAGCGCAATGAACCAAGGCGGCGCGGATTTCAAACAGAAAGTGCGACGCCGCGTCGCAGGCGCATCGGCGCCCTGCAACGTCACGGCATCGTCATATTTCGGAAGATTGCAAGGCCCGTATTCGAGGGCTTACGCCTCGTAGGGGACGGCGGCGAACCGGCTCATCACGATGTCGCGCTTGGTCTCGTCGACGCGCACCGTCATGTCGAAGCGCTCGCCATGCAGCACCTTGTTCAGGACCTCGGCATTGCGGTGCAGCCAGCTGATGCCGGCGCCATCGGAGGCGTCGATCGAAAGATTGAGCGTCGAGCGCTTGGCCGCGAGGCGATCCTCGATCGCGGCGAGCAGCGCATCGATCCCCTCGCCTGTTGCGGCCGAAACCAGGAAGCATGGCCGCTCCGGCGGACGGCGCGCGGCGATATTGCGCAAATTGTCCCGCTCCTCGGGATCGAAGCGGTCGATCTTGTTCCAGACCTCGATGATGCGCTGGCCACCGTCGGCATCGGGATCGATGCCGAGCTGGCGCAACACCGCCTCGACGTCGCGCTCCTGCGCCTCCGCGTCCTCATGGGAGATGTCGCGGACATGCAGGATGATGTCGGCTTCCAGCACCTCTTCCAGCGTGGCGCGGAACGCGGCCACCAGCTGGGTCGGCAAATTGGAGATGAAGCCGACCGTGTCCGACAGCATCGCCTTGCCGCCATGCGGCAGGTTGAGCGCGCGCAGGGTCGGGTCGAGCGTCGCAAACAGCATGTCCGCGGCCTGCACGTCGGCGCGGGTCAGGCGGTTGAACAGCGTCGATTTGCCGGCATTGGTGTAGCCGACCAGCGCCACCACGCGATACGGCACGCGCTGGCGGCCGGCCCGATGCAGCCGCCGCGTCGCCTGCACCTTCTTCAACTCGCCTTCGAGCTTGGTGATGCGCTCGCTGATCAGGCGGCGGTCGGCCTCGATCTGGGTTTCGCCGGGGCCGCCCATGAAGCCGAAGCCGCCACGCTGGCGCTCGAGATGGGTCCAGGACCGCACCAGACGGCTGCGCTGATAGTTGAGATGGGCGAGCTCGACCTGCAGCGCGCCTTCCTTGGTCTTGGCGCGGCGGCCGAAGATTTCCAGGATCAAGCCGGTGCGGTCGAGCACCTTGGTGCTCCAGGCCTTCTCGAGATTGCGCTGCTGGATCGGCGACAGCGCGCAATCCATCACCACGAGCTCGACCTGGTTGCTGGCGACGAGGCCGTTGATCTCCTCGACCTTGCCCTTGCCGAGGTAGGTTGCGGGCCGGATCTGGCTGATCGGCGCGATCACGGAGTCCACCACCGTGAGGTCGATCGCACCAGCGAGGCCGGCGGCTTCCTCGATCCGCGCTTCATAGTCGCGGACAGACGAATCTGTTTGCGCATCGCCGTCGCCACGGCGCGTGCGCAGATACGGGCCGATGACGATCACCCGCCCGGTGCTGCCGTCCCCCGCCGACCGTGCGCGGTCGGCGCCCCCTTCACGAT
This sequence comes from Bradyrhizobium sp. USDA 4501, assembly GCF_054062115.1. Taxonomy (NCBI): domain Bacteria; kingdom Pseudomonadati; phylum Pseudomonadota; class Alphaproteobacteria; order Hyphomicrobiales; family Nitrobacteraceae; genus Bradyrhizobium; species Bradyrhizobium sp. USDA 4501. The sequence continues at coordinate 8,690,262 of NZ_JBSSEX010000001.1, read as the reverse complement.
TGAAGGGTTCCAATCAGTTCACTCTCAAGCCGGTGCGTCCTCACCACCTTCGAACAACTGAATCGGAGCTCCGGGCATGATGGTCGAGATCGCGTGCTTGTAGACCAGCTGCGAGTGACCATCGCGCCGCAGCAGCAAGCAGAAATTGTCGAACCATGTGACAATGCCCTGCAGCTTTACTCCGTTGACCAGAAATATCGTCAGTGGCGTCTTGGTTTTACGAACGTGATTAAGGAAGGTGTCTTGTAGATTTTGTGCGCGGTCTGCCGCCATTGTTTTTGTCCCGCAAGCTTGTGCTTCTTTTTATTGAACCGGTTGTTGCTCTCTGACGGAGCCTCCTCCGGCTGCCCACCTGCCACGAGATCCCCCTCCGGCAGGCATAGCGGTAGGATTAGAGGCTACGCGCGGTTTTTAGGCAAGCCTGTTCGCGGTGCAGTCGGTAGGAACACGGTGGCAATTCTAAGAAAGTGCGGGGAAAGAGACGAATATTCTCGTGGAGCGTGGATAAATCCCCGGTTGTACCGGCCCCGCCCTCGCCCCGCCGATCGATCCAAACCGCCCCGAGAGCCGCCTGTCGGCTCCCCGGCGGGTGACCGCCGGGGCTTCGCTTCGAGCCGCCAGCGGACTGCCGGCCTGCCGCGCCGGGGTCAGCCGACCCCGAGCGCCTTCAGCTTGCGATGCAGCGCTGAGCGCTCCATGCCGACGAACTCCGCGGTGCGCGAGATATTGCCGGAGAAGCGGCTGATCTGGGCGATCAGATAGTCGCGCTCGAACACCTCGCGCGCCTCGCGCAACGGCAGGCCCATGATGTGCTCGCCATTGTTGGAGGTCGGCATCGCCGGCACCATCGAGCCGACGTCCTGCGGCAGCATGTCGGCGGTGATGATCGCCTCCGGACCGCCGCCGGCCAGGATCATCACGCGCTCGACATTGTTGCGGAGCTGGCGGACGTTGCCCGGCCAGACGTGCGACTGCAGGACCGCCATCGCGTCCTGCCCGATCTGCCGCTTCGGCAGGCCGGTGGCGGCCGAGATCTGGTCCATGAAATAGTCGATCAGCTCGGGGATGTCCTCGCGTCGCTCCGACAGCGGCGGCACCCGGATCGGCACCACCGAGAGGCGATGATAGAGGTCCTCGCGGAAGCGGCCTGCGGCGATCTCCTCCTCGAGATTGCGCGCGGTCGAGGAGATGATGCGGACGTCGACATGGACTTTGCCGGTGCCGCCCTGGCGCTGGAAGGTCTGATCGACCAGCACGCGCAGAATCTTGTTCTGGGTCTCGCGCGGCATGTCCGCGATCTCGTCGATGAACAGCGTGCCGCCATGCGCCTCCTCGAGCGCGCCGGCCTTGCGCTGCTGCTCGCCGTTCGATCCCTCGATGCCGAACAGCTCGATCTCCATGCGCTCCGGCGTGATCGCGGCCGCATTGATCACCACGAACGGCCCCTCGGCGCGCCCGGAGGCATGGTGCAGCGTGCGCGCGGCAAGCTCCTTGCCGGCGCCGGAGGGACCGACGATCAGGATGCGGCTGTTGGCCTTGGCGGCGCGGTCGATGGTCTGGCGCAGCTGGTTCATGCAGGCCGAGCGGCCGGTCAGGACGCTCGCCGCCGGAGCCAGCTGCTTGAGCTCCTTCACCTCGCGCTTGAGCCGCGAGGTTTCCAGCGCCCGGGTCGCGACCAGGATCAGCCGGTCCGACTTGAACGGCTTCTCGATGAAGTCGTAGGCACCGCGCTTGATCGCGGCGACCGCGGTCTCGATGTTGCCGTGGCCCGAGATCATCACGACGGGCAGATCGGCATTGTCCTTCTTGATCTGCTCGAGCAGCTGCAGGCCGTCGAGCTTGGAGCCCTGCAGCCAGATGTCGAGGAAGACCAGATTGGGCCGGCGATTGGCGATCTCGGCGAGCGCCGAGTCGCTGTCGCGCGCGGTGCGCGTGGAAAAGCCCTCATCGTCCAGAATACCCGCAACGAGGTCGCGAATGTCAGCTTCGTCGTCGACAATCAGAATGTCACTTGCCATGGGTTACACCTGCCTTGTCAGTCGCTCGTCGCGGCTTTGAATTTTGGCTTTTGCGCATTTGGCTCTTGATTGTTTGGCCCCTGATCAGCGGGATCTCGGATAGGTTCTTGGATTGGTTCTTGGGTCGGTTCTTGGATTTTTGGTTCATTGTTGGTCGCTTGTGCCGGGCCGTTGGTCGGCTCCTCCGGCGGATTTTTTTCACTTTCCGGTTCGGCCTTGTCCGGTTTGACGTCCGGTTTTTGGTCCTTGCTTTCGGGCTTGTTCTCCGGCTTGGCCGCGTGTCCCGTGACGGCAAAGCGCAGCCGCATCCAGGCACCGCGCTGGCCGTCGCGGAAATCGGAGGCATCCTTGAGCTCGATGCGGCCGCCATGGTCCTCCAGAACGCGGCCGACGATCGCCAGGCCGAGGCCGGTGCCCTTCGCCCGGGTCGTGACATAGGGCTCGAGCAGGCGCGCGCGGGCGACCTTGGGCAGGCCGATGCCGTTGTCGACCACGTCGATCAGGATGTCGTCGTTCTCGCGCTGCGCCACGACGTCGATGCGGCCCTTGCCGAGTTCCTCGCGCGGCACCTGCTCGATCGCCTCGGTGGCGTTCTTGATGATGTTGGTCAGCGCCTGCGAGATCAGCCGGCGGTCGAACTGCGCGGGCAGCGGCGACTGCTTGATGTCGGCCTCGATGTCGAGATCGGGATGCGCGACCTTCATCAGGAACACCGCCTGGCGCACCACGTCGGCGACGTCCTCCCCTTCCATCACCGGCTTCGGCATCCGCGCAAAGCGCGAGAACTCGTCGACCATCCGCCTGATGTCGTCGACCTGGCGCACGATGGTATCGGTGCACTGCTCGAAGATCGACTTGTCCTTCTCCTCGGTGATGGTCTTGCCGAACTTGCGGCGGATGCGCTCGGCGGAGAGCTGGATCGGGGTCAGCGGGTTCTTGATCTCGTGGGCGATGCGGCGGGCGACGTCGCCCCAGGCCGAGGTGCGCTGCGCCGACACCAGCTCGGTGATGTCGTCGAGTGTGATGATGTAGCTGTCGCGCGACTGGCTGGTCTGCTCGGCCGAGACGCGGACCGACAGATTGCGCTCATGGCCGTCGCGCAGGATCGTGACCTGCCCCTGCACCAGGCGCTGCGTTCCCTCGCGCGCGGTTTTCATCATCTCGTCGAGCTCGGGCAGCACGTCCGAGAGCGGATGGCCGAGCGTCTCCGATTCGGCGTGCCCGATCAGCTTCTCCGCCGAGCGGTTGAGGACGCCGATGGTGCCTGAGGCGTCGACCCCGATGATGCCGGCAGAGGCCGACGACAGCACCGCTTCGATGAAACGGCGGCGGCTGTCGATGGTCTCGCTGGCGTCGACCAGCTCGTTGCGCTGGGTGCGCAGCTCCTGGGTCATCTTGTTGAAGATTTCGCCGAGCAGCGCGAGGTCGCTTTCCGACTTGTTGACCGGCACCTGGACATTGAGATTGCCGGTCGAGACCTCGCTCGCCGCACCCATCAGCTGGCGGATCGGCGACACCAGCCCGTTGGCGAAGTTCAGCCCGATCAGCACCGAGGCCATCAGGATGGTCAGCGCGATCACCGCGAACATCAGCGCGAACGCGACCTGGATGCCGAGCCTGCGGGTCTCGAGCTGGGCATATTCGGCCGCGCTGGTCTGGGTCTGCTTGAGCTGGGCAACCACCGCCGGATCGAGCAGCCGCGCCACATACAGGAACATGTCGTCATAGGCCCGCAGGCGGACCACGGAGGCGACGTAGTTTTCCGGAAAGACCGAGATCTTCGGCTCGGTCTCGTTGATGTCCTTCAGGATGTCGGGCGGCGGCGCCTCGTAGTTCAGGCGAACGCCGGTCTCGGCGCTGGCGACGATCTTGCCGTCCTTGTCCATCAGCACCGCGACCGGAAGATTGCGCGACTCGGCGCCGGCCGTCATCAGCTGCAGGAACGTCATGCGATCCTGGTCGTAGAGCGGCCGGGCATGGGCGAGGTCATTGGCCATCGCCAGCGTGTCGCCGTTGATGAGCTGGGCGTGCTCCTGCATGTAGGCACTGGCGATGGTCAGCGAATTCTGGATCACCTGCTTGGTGGGACCCGAGAACAGCCGGTCGAGGCCGCGCTCGATGGTGACGTTGGCGACGATCGACACCAGCACGGCGGGCAGCACCGCGATCACCGAGAACAGGCCGACAATCTGCACATGCAGCCGCGCCGCGGCCCGGCCGCGCCGCCTCGCCTGCACCATCTGCCAGACTTCCCGGACGATGATGCCGACCAGCAGCAGGATGGTGCCGGCATTGATCATCAGGAAGGAGCGGACCACCTCGGACGTGGGCTCGATCGGGGTCAGCCCGGTCAGCACCACGAAGGTCAGGAAGGCGGACAGCAGCGCGATGGCCACGGCAAACGGCGCCAGCCAGCGCCGCAGCGGGAAGCCCCGCGCCTCTGCATTGGGCTGCTCGGCCGACGGGGCGCGTAATGTTGAAGCGGTGGTCTCTGCGCTGGTCATACCGGCAATTGAGCTGAGAGCGATCGCCCGCGGGAATTGCGAACTGATGCAATCATATCACAATGTTGCCGAATTGCGACATTTCCGCGGCGCAAACCCCTGGTGCGGCGCCGTGTCCCCAAAACCATTTGTGACTACTCAATACGGTAGCGAGCTTGAAGCGAGGCTTGCGCCCCGCCCTGGCAGCCCTAGCCGCCGCTCCGGTAGACTTGGATGTCGAGGTCGCGGATCTTCTTGCGTAGCGTATTGCGGTTCAACCCGAGCAGGTCGGCGGCCCGGATCTGGTTGCCGCGGGTCGCCGCCAGCGCGGCGGTCAGCAGCGGGATCTCGATCTCCTTGAGGATACGGTGGTAGAGGCCCGGCGGCGGCACGCCGTTCGGGAAGCCGGAGAAGTGCGAGGACAGATAGGCCTCGACCGCGCCGCCGAGATTGTCGACGCCGACGGTCGCCGTGCTGCCCGAGGTGACCGCGGGCGGCGCCAGCTCGCCGTCGATGACGGAAGACGTGATGACGTCCTGCGGATAGAGGGCGGCGAGCCGCCGCGCGAGGTTTTCCAGCTCGCGGACGTTGCCCGGCCAGCGGTGCTGCTTGAGCCGCTCGAGTGCCTGGGCGTCGAGCTTCTTCGGCGGCAGGCCGTCCTTCTCGGCGAGCGAGAAGAAGTGTCTGATCAGGTCGGGCAGATCCTCGATGCGCTCGCGCAGCGGCGGCAGCCGCAGCGGCACCACGTTGAGGCGGAAGAACAGGTCCTCGCGGAACAGGCCCTGCTGGATCAGGATGCGCAGGTCCTTGTTGGAGGCGGCGACGATGCGGACGTCGGTCTTGATCGGGGTACGGCCGCCGACCGTGGTGTACTCGCCCTGCTGCAGCACGCGGAGCAGCCGGGTCTGCGCCTCCATCGGCATGTCGCCGATCTCGTCGAGGAACAGCGTGCCGCCCTCGGCCTGCTCGAAGCGGCCGGAGGCGCGGGTGTTGGCGCCGGTGAAGGCGCCGCGCTCATGGCCGAACAGCTCCGATTCGATCAGGTCGCGCGGGATCGCCGCCATGTTGACCGCGACGAACGGGCCGTTGCGGCGCCGTCCGTAGTCGTGCAGCGCGCGCGCGACCAGCTCCTTGCCGGTGCCCGATTCGCCCGAGATCATCACGGTGAGGTCGGTCTGCATCAGCCGCGCCAGCACGCGGTAGATTTCCTGCATCGCCGGCGAACGGCCGACCAGCGGGATCGAGTCGAACTCGCCGTCATCGGCGGGACTGGAGACCCGCTCCTTCGGCTCGGCCAGCGCGCGGCCGACGATGGTGATCAGCTCCTTCAGGTCGAATGGCTTCGGCAGATATTCGTAGGCGCCGCGCTCGGAGGCGCGGATCGCGGTCATGAAGGTGTTCTGCGCGCTCATCACGATGACAGGCAAATTCGGCCGCATCTTCTTGATCCGCGGCAAGAGATCGAATGCGTTCTCGTCGGGCATCACCACGTCGGTGATGACGAGATCGCCCTCGCCCTGGCTGACCCAGCGCCACAGCGTGGCGGCGTTGCCGGTGAGGCGAACCTCATAGCCGGCGCGCGACAGCGCCTGGTTCAGGACGGTCCGGATGGCGGTGTCGTCGTCAGCGACAAGTATGCTACCTGCAGGCATTGGTGTTCCTCATCGTGCATCCTGAGAGGCAGGCGAGGACGTACCCGGAACGTCATCGCGGTTGCTTTGGTCGAGTTGCTTGGCGGCGCTGTACATCGGCATCAGCACGCGGAAAGTGGTTTTGCGCGGCTGCGACTCGCATTCGATGATGCCGCCGTGATCGCCGACGATCTTGGCGACCAGCGCGAGGCCGAGCCCGCTGCCGGTCTGCTTGGTGGTGACGAAGGGATCGAACAGGTTCGGCAGCAGGTCTTCCGGCACGCCAGAGCCGTTGTCCTTGACGCAGAATTCCAGCGGCAGCGAGACCCGCGATTTCTTGCCGGGCACCGACAGCCGCACGCCTGGCCGGAACGCAGTGGTGAGCTGGATCTCAGCATCGGTGCCGAGATCGGCCACCGCTTCGGCCGCGTTCTTCACGAGGTTGAGGAACACCTGGATCAGCTGGTCCTGGTTGGCCAGCACCGGCGGCAACGACGGATCGTAGTCCTCGATGAAGCGGACATTGCGGGCAAAGCCGGACTGCGCCAGGCGCTTCACATGATCGAGCACGGAATGGATGTTGACCGGACCGCGCGCCACCGGGCGGTCGTCGCCGAACACCTCCATGCGGTCGACCAGCGTCACGATGCGGTCCGCCTCGTCGCAGATCAGTCGTGTCAGCAGCCGGTCCTCGGAGGACGCCTGCTGCTCCAAAAGCTGCGCCGCGCCGCGGATGCCCGACAGCGGGTTCTTGATCTCGTGGGCGAGCATCGCCGCCAGCGCGATCACCGAGCGCGCCGCGCTGCGGTGGGTGAGCTGCCGATCCATCTTGTCGGCGATGGTGCGCTCCTGCAGCATCACCACGATATGCCCGGGCCGCTCGGTCAGCGGCGCGACGTGCAGATCGACCTGGCGATCGCCGCCGATCCGCGGCGTGCCGAGATCGACCTTGTATTCGTTGACCGGCGAGCCGCTCGTCCGCACCTGCTCGATCAGCGCCAGCAGCGGGCTGCCGAACGGCACCAGTTCCTTCAGCGATTGCCGGCGCAGGAACTGGGTCGATATCTCGAAGAATGATTCGGCTGCGATATTGGCGTCGACGATCCGCCCGTCGGGTGCGACCAGCAGCACCGGATTGGGCAGCGCATTGAGGATGGCCTCCCCGTCAGTCGGCACCGGCCGGCGGAATTCCATGGCTGACGTCATGCGGCAGCACTCCAGGCAAAATCGTCGTAGGCGTCGGCGAGCGAGCGATGCACGCTGGACGGCTCTTCCGCGGTCAGGATCGCCTGCCGCCAGGTCTTCAAGGTCGCGGCCGGCGCGCAGCTATAGGCCGCAGCAGCCTCCAGCGCCCAGCCCAGATGCTTGCGTGCATGCTTGAGCCCGATGCGCAGGCCATAGTGGCTGCAAACCTCGTCATAGAGCGCGCGAACGTGCTTGAGCTGCTCGGCGAGCGACGGCGCGGCCTCGGCGATCCCGGTCTCGAGGCGACGGCCGATCTGTCCCGGCAGCCAGGGCTGCCCCTGCGCGCCGCGGCCGATCATGACGGCGTCGGCGCCCGACATCTCGAGCGCACTGACAGCCTTGTCGAACGAGGTGATATCGCCGTTGACCACGACCGGGACGGTGACGGCGTCCTTGACCGCGCGCACCGCGTTCCAGTTCGCCTCGCCCTTGTAGAACTGGCAGCGGGTCCGGCCATGCACGGTGATCATCTGCACGCCGGCGGCCTCGGCGCGGCGCGCCAGTTCCGGTGCATTGAGCGAGCGATCATCCCAGCCGAGCCGCATCTTCAGCGTGACCGGCACCCTGACCGCCGACAGCGTCGCCTCGATCAGCGTGACCGCGTGGTCGAGGTCGCGCATCAGGGCCGAGCCGGACTGGCCCCCGGTCACGTGGCGGGCCGGACAGCCCATGTTGATGTCGATGACGTCGGCGCCGGCGCCTTCGGCGATCCGTGCGCCCTCCGCCATCCAGTGGGTCTCGCAGCCCGCCAGCTGGACCACATGCGGCCCGACCCCGGCTGCCTCGCAACGCAGCTTCGACATCGGCTTGCCGTTCACCAGATCGTTGCTGGCGGTCATCTCGGAGACCACCAGGCCGGCGCCCAAAGTGGCAGCGAGTCGCCGGAAGGGCGCATCGGTGATGCCGGACATGGGCGCGAGGAGAACCCGGTTGGCGACAGCAATATCGCCGATCTTCAATGGGTTACGAGGAGTACTTTGCACGCCGGTCACAGCCGTCTCGTCGTTCTGTCAGCCACGCCATTGCAGCTGACGTCGCCTATTCTGCGCACAATTCTTGTGCAGTCAAGGCTCATGCCTACGGTTTAGACATTCCTATCATCAGTGCAGGTGCACTGCAACAAAATCTGCTTTTCCCACAGTCATCGGCAAACGCTCTGTTTTTGCGCAGCGGTCATGCTAAGGGCTGTGCGCGGCGATCCTCGCCGTCCCCCTCATCCCCGATTCGTCTGTCACTGGTTCAAAATGCCGAAGCCTGAGCGTACCGCAGCCATCCTTGTCGCAGCCGGCCGTGGACTGCGCGCCGGCGCAGGCGGGCCGAAGCAATACCGGACGATCGGCGGACAGACGGTGATCTACCGCGCCATGGAGGCGTTCTCCGGACATCCGGACGTGTTTGCGGTGCAGCCTGTGGTCAATCCTGACGACACCGCGCTGTTCGATGAAGCCGTCGCAGGCCTCCGCCATCGGCCGCCGACGCCGGGCGGCGCGACCCGGCAGGCCTCGGTCCATGCCGGGCTCGAGGCGCTCGCAAGCGAAAAGCCGGACATCGTGCTGATCCACGATGCCGCGCGCCCCTTCGTCACATCAGCCGTGATCTCGCGCGCGATCGCCGCGGCCGGCCGGACCGGCGCTGCGATCCCCGTGATTCCCGTCACCGACACCATCAAGCTCACCGGCGATGCCGGCGACGTCGAGGCGACGCCGGAGCGCGCGCGCCTGCGGATCGCGCAGACGCCACAGGCTTTTCGTTTCGACGTAATATTGGAGGCGCATCGTCGCGCAGCGCGCGATGGCCGCTCCGATTTCACCGACGATGCGGCGCTTGCCGAGTGGGCGGGATTGACGGTTGCGACGTTTGAAGGTGATGCTGCCAACATGAAACTCACCACACCCGAGGACTTCGTGCGCGAGGAAGCGCGGCTCGCAAGCCAGCTCGGCGACATCAGAACCGGCACCGGCTACGACGTGCATGCCTTTGGCGACGGTGACCATGTCATGATCTGCGGCGTGCGCGTGCCGCACACGAAGGGATTCCTGGCCCATTCCGACGGCGATGTCGGGCTGCATGCGCTGGTCGACGCGATCCTCGGCGCGCTGGCCGACGGCGATATCGGCTCGCATTTCCCGCCGAGCGACGCCAAGTGGAAGGGCGCCTCCTCCGACCAGTTCCTGAAATACGCGGTCGAGCGCGTCACCGCGCGTGGCGGACGGATCGCCAATCTCGAGGTGACGCTGATCTGCGAGCGGCCGAAGATCGGGCCGTTGCGCGACACCATGCGGGCGAAGATCGCGGAGATCTCCGGCGTCCACGTCTCGCGCGTGGCGGTCAAGGCCACCACCAGCGAGCGGCTCGGCTTCACCGGCCGCGAGGAAGGCATCGCGGCAACCGCGAGCGCCACGGTCCGTCTCCCGTGGGATGATAAAGGCTGGGACGATAAAGGTTGGGACGATAAAGGCCGGAGTGCCTGACATGGGCGGCAGCGACGCTCGTGCCCTCTCCCGCTCGCTGCTCGACCTGTGCCGGATGCGCAAGCTGACCATCGCGACCGCCGAATCCTGCACCGGCGGCCTGGTCGCGGGTGCGCTCACCGACATCCCCGGCTCTTCCGACGTGATCGACCGCGGCTTCGTGACCTATTCGAACGAGGCCAAGCGGGTCATGCTCGGCGTCAAGGCGGCCACGCTCGAAACGTTCGGCGCGGTGAGCAAGGAAACCGCGACTGCGATGGCGATCGGCGCGCTGGAAAAGGCCGGCGTCGACCTTGCGGTCTCGATCACCGGCATCGCGGGCCCGGGCGGTGCGACACCGGGCAAGCCGGTCGGCCTGGTGCATTTCGCCGTCGCCGCGCGCGACGGCCGCATCATTCATCGTGAGCAGCGATTTGGCGCGATCGGCCGCAGCACGGTGCGGCAGCGCTCCGTGGTCGAAGCATTGCGCATGCTGATGGAGCTTGCGCGCCCGCCGCAGGCCGCCAAGCCGCGTCGCGAGGCGGCCAGCCGGTTGCGGCCAAGGGTGGCCCGGTCGCCGCGGAGCCACGCTGCGAAACGCCGCCGGCCGCCGCGCGGATAGGCCCAACAAGTCGCGCCACGGCCCGCCTTACACGGGCTTGTGTCAACTGCGGCCCGGTGACGCTTAGCTGAAATGGAACTTTGACGCGGCTTCGCCGCTTTATGTTGTTCCAACTCTGCTGTTTCGATTGTTCGTCCAACAGCAAAATCCCACAACAAGGAGAAAATGATGAAGTTGGGAACTTTGGTCGTGGCCGCCATCAGCGCTGGCGCCATGACGCTGTCGACTGTTGTGCCTTCGTCCGCCGCACCACTCGCTCCCGCGCGATTGCAGGATCAGCCTACCTCCGTCGAGCATGTGCAGTATCGTCACTGGCACGGTGGTCCGCGTTACGGCTATCGCGGCGGATACGGCTACCGCGGTGGTTACTATCGCGATCGCGGCAGTAACGGCGCGGCGATCATCGGCGGGCTGGCGGCCGGCGCGATCATCGGCGGCGCGATTGCGGCGAGCCAGGCCAAGGCCAACAACGACGCTTATTGCTCCCAGCGTTTCCGTACCTACGACCCCGCTTCGGGCACCTACATCGCATCCGGCGGCGTGCGGCGATCCTGCCCGTAAGTCGGCGAACGCTCTCCCGCACCATCCGTCGTGCCCGGCCTCGTGCCGGGCATTTGCGTTCCAGAGATGTAGACGAGACGGCTTCGCTACGTCGACAGCTGCGGCTTGCCGTAGACCTGATCCGCGCGCTTCTCGAACGCCGCGGCAAAGCGCGAGAATGCGGCGTCGAACATCGAGCCCATCAGCATCGCCAGCATCCGGCTCTTGAATTCGTAGTTCAGGAAGAAGCCGACATCGCATTCGGTTTCTGACTTCGGCTCAAAACTCCAGCGATTCTCCAGATTGCTGAACGGGCCGCGCAGATATTCGACTAGGATATTCAGATTGGCCCGGTCGAGCGTCACCTTGCTGGTGAAGGTTTCCCGCACCAGTTTGAAGGACACCGTCATGTCCGCCACCACGACCTCGGTGCCGTCGTCCTTGGGCGTGCGCTGGCGGATCTTGAGCGACTGGCATAGCGGCACGAATTCGGGATAGCGCTCGACGTCGGCAACCAGATCGAACATTTGGGGTGCGGTGTGCCGGACCCGCCGCTTGCTTGAGAATCGTGGCATCAGTGGATACTCGCACGGTTTTGCCCGAGTGCGAGGCGCTTCAGATAATCATCCGCCTGCGCCCGATCGGTGAAACAGACCAGCGATTGATCGGGCCGCAAGCCGGCAAAATACTCGATCAGCTTCGGCCGCTGCTGCCGGCGATAGGTCCAGACGTAGCGGAAGAATTCGAGATCGATCTTCTCAGGGCAGCCTTCCGCCATCTCCGGGCGGACCTCGCCATAGCTCCCGGCGATCCGCCTGAAGATACCGAGCATACAGGTCGACCGCGGCAGGTCGAACCAGATGATCGTGTCGGAGAGCTCCCGGCGCAATTCCCCTGCACCATGCCTCATGTAGTTCCCATCCATGATCCAGCGCGGCTCCTGGGCTGCTTCGGTCACGCGGCGCTCGAATTCGTCCCTGCCCGACTCGACCCAGCCCGGTTTCCAGAACAGCGCATCGATCGACACGGTCGGAATCCCTGTCATCGCGGACAGCCGCCGCGCAAAGGTCGACTTGCCGGATCCCGACGATCCCATCACCAGAACGCGCTGCATTGGTCCAGTCCAAGATTCGGTCAAGGTTCGGTCAAGGCCCGATCAAGCAACGGCGCGTGACGGCGCCGGCCTACCGCCGTTTGCAAAAATCTAGCGGCCGCGGGCCGTGCGCGCCGCCTGCAGTTTGGCGAAATCCTCGCCGGCGTGATGCGACGAGCGCGTCAACGGGCTCGCCGACACCATCAAAAAGCCCTTGGTATAGGCGACGCGCTCGTAGCCTGCGAACTCGTCCGGCGTCACGTAGCGCATCACGGCGTGATGCTTGCGGGTCGGCTGCAAATACTGGCCGATGGTCAGGAAATCGACGTCGGCCGAGCGCAGATCGTCCATCACCTGCAGCACCTCGTGCCGCTCCTCGCCGAGTCCGACCATGATGCCTGATTTGGTAAAGATGGTCGGATCCATCTCCTTGACCCGCTGCAGCAGCCGGATGGAATGGAAATAGCGGGCGCCGGGACGGACCGTCAGATAGCGCGACGGCACGGTTTCCAGATTGTGGTTGAAGACGTCGGGCTTGGCCACGACCACGCGCTCCAGCGCGCCGTCCTTGCGCAGGAAGTCCGGTGTCAGGATCTCGATCGTGGTGCTCGGGCAGCGCGCGCGGATGGCGCGGATGGTCTCGGCAAAATGCTCGGCGCCGCCGTCGGCGAGATCGTCGCGGTCGACCGAAGTGACCACGACATGACTGAGCCCGAGCTTGGCGGTGGCCTCCGCGACGTATTCCGGCTCGCTCGCCTCGAGCGCGCCGGGCATGCCGGTCTTGACGTTGCAGAACGCGCAGGCGCGCGTGCAGGTGTCGCCCATGATCATGAAGGTGGCGTGCTTCTTGTCCCAGCACTCACCGATATTGGGGCAGCCCGCCTCCTCGCACACCGTGACGAGGCCGTTCTCCTTCACGATCCGGCGCGTATCTGCATAGCCGCGCGTGTTCGGCGCACGAACCCGGATCCAGTCCGGCTTCGGCGGCGACACGGCATCCGGCCGGTTGACCTTTTCGGGGTGCCGCGGGCGGAGCTGAGTGGTGGAGATGGTATCGACGATGGTGACCATGGATGCCTGCAAGTCGCGGGAGCATGATCCAGGCAGATCAATGCTCCGAACCAAGGGCTTAGCTAATCGGTGTTGACGCGGCTCGCAACCCGCCCCGCGACCCTAGCAGACCTGCCCATATATTGGCAGTCTTGCGGCCCGTTCCATGCCGATTCCCACCTCAAAATGGCTCAAAAACCCCTACCCATCAGCGCGACCGCGCCGCGCCTCGGCAAGGCGCTGAAACGCTCCTTCTTCGATCGCAGCGTCCACGAGGTCGCCCCCGACCTGATCGGCGCGACCTTCCTGGTCGGCGGCGCCGGCGGCATCATCACCGAGGTCGAGGCCTATCATCACACCGACCCGGCGGCGCATTCCTACCGCGGGCCGACCCCGCGCAACCAGGTGATGTTCGGCCCGCCGGGCTTCTCCTACGTCTACCGCTCCTACGGCATCCATTGGTGCGTCAACTTCGTCTGCGAGGAAGCGGGCTCGGCCAGCGCCGTGCTGATCCGCGCGATCGAGCCGACCCATGGGCTCGCGGCGATGCGCCGGCGGCGCGGGCTGGAAGACGAGCGCGCGCTGTGCTCGGGGCCCGGCAAGCTCTGCGAGGCGCTCGGCATCACCATCGCGCACAGCGAATTGCCACTCGACCGCGCCCCGATCGCGCTCCATGCGCGGACCGAAGCCCCCGAAATCATCACCGGGGTGCGGATCGGCATCACCAAGGCCGTCGACCTGCCCTGGCGCTACGGGCTGAAGGGATCAAAATTCCTCAGCAAGCGGTTTTGAGCACCACGGCGTTATCAGCTATTACGCCTTCTTCAACCGCTCGATCGCCTCGAGAATCTTGGCGCGGCGCTCCGCTGCTGCCGCGCGCTTTTCCTTCTCTTCCTCGACGAGCTCGTCCGGCGCGTTGGCGACGAACTTGTCGTTGGCGAGCTTGGCATCGACCCGCTTGATGTCGGCGTCGGCCTTGCCGAGCTCCTTCTCCAGCCGCGTGCGTTCGGCCGCGAGATCGATCACGCCCTTCAGCGGCAGCGCGACCGCCTCGCCGCGGACAAGGAGCTGCACCGCGCCTTCCGGCGGGTGATCGGCGAACGAGATATCCGACAATCGCGCGAGCCGCTTGATGGTGTCGTTCCAGCGCCGCGCGCGGTCCCGCGTCTCGTCGGAGGCGCCCGCGATCACCAGCGGCGTCAGTGTCGACGGCGGGATGTTCATTTCCGCCTTCACCGACCGCATCGCAGTGACGAGATCGACCACCCAGCCGATCTCGGCCTCGGCCGCGGGATCGCTGAACTCGTCGGCGTCGAGCGCGGCAATCACCGGCGGAATGATCGGATCGACCACCGGACCGGCGGTCGCGATCGCGGCCAGCTGCTCGCCGGTCACGCCCGACTTGCGCGGCCAGGACGCCAAGACCAACAGGCCGTCGCGCTTTGCGGTCACCGCCCACAGCTCCTCGGTGATGAAGGGCATGAACGGATGCAGCAGCTTGAGGATCTCGTCGCGGGTCCAGGCGATCATGGCGCGGGTCTCGGCCTTGGCCGCGCCCTCCTCGCCCATCAGCACGGGTTTCGCGAGCTCAAGATACCAGTCGCAGAACACGTTCCAGACGAAGCGGTAGATCGCGCCCGCGGCATCGTTGAAGCGATGATCCTCGATCGTCTCGGTCACCTCGCGGGTGACGCGCGAGGTTTCGTGCGCGATCCAGCGGTTCAACGTCTCCTTTGCGCCCTTCGGATCGAAACCGTCCGGCTTGACGCACTCGTTCATCTCGGCGAACCGACAGGCGTTCCAGAACTTGGTCGCGAAATTGCGGTTGGTCTCGACCAGATGCGGCGACAGGCGGATGTCATGGCCTTGGGCCGCCTCGCGGGTCAGCGCGAAGCGCAGCGCGTCGGCGCCGTATTCGTCGATCACGCCGAGCGGGTCGATGACGTTGCCCTTCGACTTCGACATCTTGGCGCCCTTCTCGTCGCGGACGAGGCGGTGGATGTAGACGGTCGAGAACGGCGCCTCCTTCATGAAATGGAGGCCCATCATCATCATGCGGGCGACCCAGAAGAAGATGATGTCGAAGCCGGTAACCAGCGTATTGGTCGGGTAGTGGCGCGCGACCTCCGGCGTGTCGTCCGGCCAGCCCAGCGTCGAGAACGGCCACAGGGCCGACGAGAACCAGGTGTCGAGCACGTCCTCGTCACGCGTGATGAAGCCCTCGCGCTTGGCGGGGTCGACCGCCATGTCGTGGCCCTGCTCCGGCGTGATGACTTCCTGCTCGACGTAATAGCCGAGCGCGTGGCCGACCGCCTCTTCCTCGGTCTCGGCGACGAACACCTTGCCGTCGGGTCCGTACCACGCCGGGATCTGATGGCCCCACCAGAGCTGGCGCGAGATGCACCAGGGCTGGATGTTCTCCATCCACTCGAAATAGGTCTTTTCCCAGTTCTTCGGCACGAACGTGGTTTCGCCGGAGCGCACCGCCGCGATCGCCGGCTGCGCCAGCGTCTTGGCGTCGACATACCACTGGTCGGTCAGATACGGCTCGATCACGACACCGGAGCGGTCGCCATGCGGCACCATGTGGGTGTTGGGCTCGATCCGCTCGAGGAAGCCGAACTCCTCCAGCCTTGCGACGATCTTCTTGCGCGCCGCGAAGCGCTCGATCTTGTCAAACTCGGCGGCGAACTCGTCGGCGCCGACAGGCAGGCCGCGCAGATAGTCCTCGTTGCCCACCAGGCTGAGGCTGCCTTCCTGGTCGAGCACGCTGATCTGCGGCAGGCCGTGACGCTTGCCGATCTCGAAGTCGTTGAAGTCGTGCGCAGGCGTCACCTTGACCGCGCCCGAGCCCTTCTCCGGATCGGAATAGTCGTCGGCGACGATCGGAATCCTGCGGCCGACCAGCGGCAGGATGACGTGCTGGCCGACCAGATCGGCGTAGCGCTCGTCGTCCGGATGCACCGCGACCGCGGTGTCGCCGAGCATCGTCTCGGGGCGCGTCGTCGCGACCACGATGAACGATTTCGGATCCTCGGGGCTGAAGCTGCGGCCCTCGATCGGGTAGCGCAGGTACCAGAGATGGCCCCTGACCTCGACCTGCTGCACTTCGAGATCGGAGATCGCGGTGAGCAGCTTCGGGTCCCAATTGACCAGGCGCTTGTCCTTGTAGATCAGGCCATCGCGGTGCAGCTCGACGAACACCTTGACGACGGCGCGCGACAGGCCCTCGTCCATGGTGAAGCGCTCGCGCGACCAGTCGCAGGAGGCGCCGAGACGCTTGAGCTGGTTGACGATGGTGCCGCCGCTCTCGGCCTTCCACTGCCAGACTCGCTCGAGGAACTTGGCGCGGCCCATGTCGCGCCGGCCCGGCTCCTGCCGTTCCATCAGCTGACGCTCGACCACCATCTGGGTGGCGATGCCGGCGTGATCAGTGCCGGGCTGCCACAGCACGTCGCGGCCGCGCATCCGCTCGAAGCGGCACAGGATGTCCTGCAGCGTATTGTTGAGCGCGTGGCCCATGTGCAGCGAGCCGGTCACGTTCGGCGGCGGGATCACAATGGTAAAAGGCGCGGCGTCCTTGCGTTCAGGCCGGCCGGCCTTGAACGCACCGCTCTCCTCCCAGATCCGGGCCATCCGGTGCTCGATATCGGCGGGCTGGTAGTTTTTCTCGATCATGACAATGCGCTGTGGACCATGGAAAGCGTTAGAAAGCCGCCGGAGCGCACCAAGTCAACCGGACCAGTACGTCAAATCGACGTTTAGGGCATTTGGGGAGCTGATTGAGGGCCGCCAGGCCCAACGGCGGGAGTCAGCCTCGCGCCGGTTGCGTTGCTAGCGCCCACGGCGGAGCTAGCGCCCGCGGCGGAGCTAGCGCCCGCGGGATACCCGCTCGATCTCGGCCTTGACGATCCGCTCGACCAGCCCGGGCAGATTGTCGTCCAGCCAGGACTTCAGCATCGGCCGCAGCATCTCCTTGACCAGATCCTCGAGCGTCCGCGCATTGTTGCTCAGCACGGTGTTGGCCAAAGAGTTGAAGGCCGACTCGACGGCCCGCATCGTGGTTCCCGAGATGATCTGCTGCATGGGCGCGGTCTCGATCGCCGGCGGCTCCCGGGCCGGTTCCGGCGCCCGGCTCCGCGCTTCCGTGAACTCGAGGTCGTCCTGCGGCTCGACCTTGCGGAACGACGGCGCGGCGGCCGGGTCCGGCAGCGCCATCTCGTCGGTGAGTTCGAACACGTCGGCTTCGGGCTGGGCCGCGGGCTGCGGCGACGGCCTGATCTCGGCTGCGGGCGTCGCCTCATCGAGGCTGGCGAGCAGCGAGTCGATATCGTCCTGACTGTTGCTGGCCGCCGGTGCCGGCGCCGCAGGCGGCGGTGATTTCGGCGCCGGCGCGGCGGCCTTCGCGGCCGGTGGCGCTGCGGACGGCGGGCTCTTCATCGCGGGCTTGGCTGCTGGTGCTGGCTCGACCTTCGGCGCCGGGGCTGCAGCGGCGGCCGCAGGCTTCTCGGCCGCGGCCGGCTTCGCCTCGTCGTCGGCAATGATGCGACGGATCGACGCCAGGATCTCCTCCATCGAGGGCTCTTGGACCTTCGCAGGTTGCGTCATCTCCGACTCCACATCGAAACGATTTTACATCAAGCCCGAGAGGATTCGCCGGTTCCGATGATGCGGGCGGAGATTTTGACTGCTCCCGCCCGACTTGTCCCCAGATCAAGCCCGCCCGAGGCTTTGTGCAAGCTTCGTGTCGCCCAATGCAGCGTGCTCACAGGGGGCGTCGCACCTGTCATCACGCTACGCCGGCGCGCCGCGAATCGCCTTGCTGCCCGACAAAACGGTATGTCAGGCCAATTATCGAATGCAAGCAAACGCGCCTGTTTGTGGTCCTGATTAACTCAGAACCACAAACATGACGCGATAAGCGATGACGATGCGAAGGTGTTTAGCGGCCGTCGGGCGTGCGTACGCCGGCCCAGTTGTCACGAACCTGCTGGTAATGCACGCTCGGATCGTAGACGTTGGTCGAAAGCCCGAGCACCTGCGGCGACAAGCGGCCAACCGCGCTCAGCACGTTATAGGACGCGACGACGCGGTCGTGCTGCGCGGTGACCAGCGCGTTGCGCGCGTTGACGAGCGCCTGCTGCGCGTTGAGCACGTCGAGCGTGGTGCGTTGACCGGCCTTGGCCTCTTCGCGCACGCCGTTCAGGGCGATCTCCGACGCGGTCACCTGCGCCTGTGCCGATGCCACCTGCGACTTGCCGGCGACCAGCTGGCCCCACGCGGTGACGACGTTGGCGCGCGCCTGATCGCGGGTCTGTTCGAGCACGAGGCGCTGCTGCGCCAGCGATTCCTTGGACTGGCGGATCAGCGAGTATTCCGCACCGCCCTGGTAGAGTGGCACCGACAGCTGGACCGCCGTTCCCGCGCTGAATGCGCGCTGGCTGATCAGGGTCTGTTCGTATTGCTGCTGCACCGACGTTTGCAGGTTGACCGACGGGAACAGCGCACCCTCGCTGACCTTGACCTGCAGGAAGTTGACGTCGACGCCGTACATCGCCGAGGTGACGTTCGGATTCTGGGTCAGGCTGAGATCGACGGCGGCCGCAAGCGTCGTCGGCAGGAAGCGGTCGACCGGCGAGCCCGGCGCGAGATTCTGCGGCTCGTTGCCGATGATGCGGCGGAAATTCGATCGCGTCGTCGTCAGGTTCGATTCGGCGGTGAGCTGCTGGGTTTTACCTGCCGCGAGCTGCGCTTCGGATTGCGCGACGTCGGTCCGCGTCACTTCGCCGACATTGAAGCGGTCCTGGGTCTGCTTCAGCGTCTGTTCCAGCACGCGCGTGTTGCTGCGCTGAACTTCGACGATGGCGGAGTCGCGGAGATAGTCCATGTAGATCGTGGCCGCGCTCAGGATCACGGTTTGCTCGAGCACACGCAGGCCCTCGCGCGCCGCCGAGACCTGGCTTTCGGCCGCGCGCACCCTGGGCGCGGTCTGCGCGTTGAACAGCGATTGGTTGACCGTGAGGCCTGCGCTGCGCGGCGCGTTGGCGCCATGGATTTGGGTGCGGACAAGATTGTTCGCGTCGCCGCCCTGTGTCGTCAGCGTATCGGTGTATTGATACCCCGCGCTTGCCGTCAGTGCGACTTTCGGGCGGTAGCCCGACAGTGCCTGCGGAACGTTCTCGTCAGTTGACCGCACCTGCGCGCGTTGCGCGTTCAGCTGGGGATTGTTTTGGTAGGACCGCACCAGCGCGGCCTCGATTGTATCGGCGAGTGCGGGCACAGGGCCCATCTCCGCCAACAGAAGGACGGCAGTCGCAGCCGCGGTGACAACCTTCACCCCACGCATCCCCGGAAATCCAATCATTGTAGTCGCCGTCTCCCACACGCAAATCAGTCCGGCGGTCGCTTCAGTCGAAGTGAGTCCCGCCTCACCTTAGTCCGCAGCTAGGCCCAACGGAACTACCCCGCAACGGAACACGGTCGAAACTCTTCACATGGGGCAAACGGGCCACACTTCTGATTCGGAACGGGATTTTATCAGCCGGTGCGCCGCCATCGCGGTCAGAAGACGAAGGCGGGAACTCGCTCGAATCCGGGTAAAACGGGAGCCGAGGCGTCGAACAGCTCGCGATGGCCGAAATCCCCGTGGGAGTGCGTCACCAGGGTGGCGCGCGGCGGCGGCAACAGGCCGAACACCCCGACCAGCCGGCCCCCCTCCTTGAGTTGGCCGAACAGCCCGGTCGGGACGATTTCCGTCGCACCATTGAGGATAATGACGTCAAACGGGGCGCCCGCGGCATCGCCATCGGCGGCCGCGGCCGCTTTGACCGTGATATTCTGGATCCCGAGCTCGGCGAACGCCGTGGTCGCCTTTGCGGCAAGGGCCGGATCGCTTTCGGTCGCGCTGACCTCTGCGGCAAAGCGCGCCACGACGGCGGCGGCGTAGCCGGTCGCGCAGCCGACCACGAGGACGCGGTCGGTGGCCTTGATCTCGGCGGCCTGGAGCATCCGGGCGAGCAGCGCCGGCGTGATCAGGCAGCGCCTCGTCGCACCGCCCTCGGCGACATCGAGGTCGAGGTCGAGATAGGCCAGCGCCTGCTTGCTGGCCGGCACGAAGACCTCGCGCGGCACGGTCAGCATGGCATCGAGAATGCGATCATCGGTCACGTCGCTCGGACGCACCTGACCATCGACCATATACTGGCGCGCGGTCGAAAAACCGGTCATTGGCGGAGACCCTGCAAGTCGCGGCATTGCCGCTGGAGAAGCTAGAACAGGGCCATCTTTTGGAACAAGCTCCGCCAAAACGCAACACGCCGCTGGCGTGCAAAACGCGCTCCCAAAACGCGCTCCAAGGCGCAGTCTATTCGATCGTGACGGCGAGCCGGCCGATCAGGCGGGCCACTTCATCGAGATGCTCGGAATCATGCTCCTCGACGGCCCTCGCGAGCCGGCGGACGCACTCGTCGTCACTGATGTCGGGGGCATCGCTCGGAACGAGCGTCGGCTGCGGCATCGACAGGTCGATCAGGTTAATGGCCATCAAAATCACCTCTCAAGACCCGGCGGGAGCAAGTGTCGACGGCTATTGAGTCGATTTGACGACGTTTTCGGCCTGTCCGCTGCGGACCACGGGCTTGTGATGGCGATTTGGGGGATCGATGGGGCCAGACCAAACTGGCTCCCCGGGCTGGATTCGAACCAGCGACCATTCGATTAACAGTCGAATGCTCTACCGCTGAGCTACCGAGGAATAGGCGAACATCTGTTCGCGAGCGGGCAGCGTATAACAAAGCCTTTCGGCCTTGCAAAGAACCAAATGGCCCCTCCGGCGAAACTTTAGCGCGCACGGTAAGCCTCTGCGATACAAGGGCTTACCTATCGCCCGGCGTGCAACATGCCCAGCCCGCCGGCCCGGCCGCGCTCCCGCGGGCGCCTGGAAACACCGCCAGCGCGGCGGTCGCACCGCGCCCGCGATTCTGTCAGGGGCGCCACGGCCCAGTTCCTATCGCAAACGGGTTGGCTACCGCCCGGCGATGGCAACGATGAACAGCGCGGTCGCGGCCAGCGATGCAATGGTCCGCACGTGGTTCCAGAAGGTCCAGTCGGTCAGATAGCGCGCCCAAACCGACGCCGCCGACGTGCCCGCCGGGTCAGAGGCCGCAAGCTGATCATTCAGCGGCACATTGAAGACGACGGTGACGACGAACATGCCGACCACGTAGAGGCCGCCGCCGCAAATCATCGCAACCGCGCCCGGCTCCTGCCATCTGAGCCCGCCGAGCACGGCCAGCACGGCGCAGGACAGCGTGGTGCCGAGGAACACCAGCATGAACGGCGAGCGGACGATATCGACATTGATCGCGTTCATCGCCGAGATGCCGGCGGCCTGATCGATGCGGCCGAGCGCGGTCATGACGAAAGCCGAGAACGCGAAATAGAGCCCAGCGAGCAGGCCGCAGCCGAGCGCGGAAAACCAAAGCAAGCCCGAGGTCAGGATCTGGCGCATCGTTCCGCCTCCAAATGCGAGATATACTCGTATTTGCGAAATGCGATAAACTCTCGTATTAGAGCCGTCAACCCCGATCGCAGGGAAGCGAAAGATGTCGAGACGAAAGGCCGCATCCGTGGAAGTCGCCCTGCCCGGGCTGGCGCGGCTTGCCCCGACCCAGCAGCGCAGCCGCGAGCGCTTCGAGCGCATCCTCGCCTATGCGACCGAGATCATGGCGGAAAAGGGCAGCGAGGCTTTCCGCATGAGCGACGTCGTCGCGCGCAGCGGCGTCGCATTCGGCTCGCTCTATCAATATTTCCCGGACAAGGCCGCGATCATCGGCACCCTGGCCGAACGCCATAACGCGGTCGGGCGCGATTGCGTCAGGCGCGATCTGGCCGCGGTGACGACCGCGCGCGACCTGCACCCGGCGCTGTGCAGGATCGTCGACAGCTACTACGAGATGTTCATGCGCGAGCCTGTCATGCGCGACATCTGGCAGGCGACGCAAGCCGACCGCGCCCTGCAGAAGCTCGATGCGGACGACATGGCCGTGCTCTCCGGCCTGTTGTCCGACGCGATCAGGCGGATTGCGCCCGACATGCCGACTGCCGCTCTCGCCACCTTTTCCGCCCTGACCATGACACTGATCGCAGCCGCCGTGCGTCACACGATCACGCTGCCACCGAGGAAGGCGCGGCAGGCGCTGACGCAGTTCAAGACCATGCTGCCGCACGACCTCGCCAGTCTGGCATGACGGCTCCGGCACGAGCGTTGGGAATATTCCCTGTACAGAAACGATAGATACGGGCGCATACGGCTTACGCCGTTCGCGTCAGCAGGAGCCGAGGATCGTGCGGCATGCGACTGGTCCCCACCGTGCGATACTTGCCTCCATTGTCACGTCTCCCTAAAATTCCTGCGATATTTGACGGCTATGAATACCGCCGGGAATCCCGGCAAGAGTTTTTAGAAAGTTGTGATTTGTTTCACACGAGGTGCGGCCATGCCGACCTAGGTTCCCGAAGGGATCACCAACGATTCATTAACCAAAGCGGGCGCCATCGTTCTTTTCATAAAATTCGAACGAATCGCTCAATCCGGACCGAAGACTGTTTTGCGACCATGGCGCTCTCGAACCTCGGAGAGCGTGATGAGCGAAGTCGAATTTGATCTGCTGCTGGACGCCGTGCGAACGGCGATCGCGCCCATTGCTCAGGAGGATTTCGTGGCTCAGCCCTCGCCCCGCATTCAGCCGCCACCGCGCGCGGCCAATGACAACCAGGCGCCGTGGCCGCTGATTCCGTTTCCTGAAGGTTGGTACGCCGCGAGCTAATGCGGCTTCTCATTGACTGGCTGCAAGCCATTGATGAGATGAGTGGAGGCCACGACCAGAATTGAACTGGTGTACACGGTTTTGCAGACCGTTGCGTAACCACTCCGCCACGTGGCCCCTTGCGGCGCACTTCATATACGCCCTCTCCGAGATAGGCAACCAAGCCGGACGGCTAACGCCGGCGTCTGCGAAAGTCCCGCTTCTTCGGTTTTGGCGCCAATTCCGGCATTTTGGCCTGCACTTCGCGGAATCTCGCCAGCATCCGCTCGAAACTATTAGTTAACGTTGCGGCAATATCCGGCCGCTTCTCCAGCCCCGCCAGCAGGATCGCGGCCGCCTCAATGGTGGACAGGCCGTCGCGGCGCGGTTCCCGCCGCAGTCTGCCGTAGAGCGAGGGCCGTTTCGGCCCGAGAATCACCCGCTGACACTTCAGCATCCAGGCATTGCGCCACCACAGCGCCTTGGCCTGGCTCCAGGTGCCGTCGAGCAGCACGATGCCCTCGATGTCGGAGAGGATGGCGCGCTGATGCGGCTCGAGCTCGCCCTTGCGGTTGATCGCAACGATCTCGGCATCGGTATCGAGGTCTTCGACCTTGGCGGAGCCGAGATAGAGCGCCGCCCAGCGTGACGGATCGGGTACCGGCCGGCCGAGCGCCTTGGCCAGGCTCGGCCAGGACAGCCCGATCCGCACCACGGCGTTTTCGAAATGCTGTTCCAACAGTCGCGCGGTGCCGAGCGCCCTGTCCTGCTCCTGCGGATGGATCAGGATCAGGAGCTGGATGCGGCTCTCGATCGGCGTGACGCTGTCGCAGATGCACAGCGGCAACGGCTTGCCGCAATGCGCGCACTCCCTCGATCTCGGCGACAATATCGGTTTTTGCTTCGGTCGGTTCGGACATCGCTCCGCTATACGCTTGCAATCGTGCAATTCAAACTATTCCGCGGGTGCGTGCACGCCTGACGGCTCGCGGCGCTGGCGCAGCCGGTCGATCAAGAGATAGATCACCGGTGTCGTGTAGAGCGTCAGGATCTGCGACACGAACAGGCCGCCGATGATGGTGATGCCGAGCGGCCGGCGCAGCTCGGTGCCCGGGCCGGTCGCAATGACCAGCGGAATGCCGGCGAACAGCGCGGCCATCGTCGTCATCAGGATGGGACGGAAGCGCGCGCGGCAGGCCTCGAAGATCGCGTCCCGCGACGACAGGCCCTGATGCCGCTCGGCCTCGAGCGCGAAATCGACCATCATGATGCCGTTCTTCTTGACGATGCCGATCAAGAGGATGATGCCGACGAAGGCGATCACGGTCAGCGGCGTGTTCGTCACCTGCAGTGCGAGCAACGCGCCGAGGCCGGCCGAAGGCAGGGTCGAGATGATCGTGATCGGATGCGCCAGGCTCTCATAGAGCACGCCGAGCACGATATACATCGCGACCAGCGCGCCGAGGATCAGGAGCGGCTGCCGCCCGCTGGTCTTGTTGAAGTCGCCGGCATTGCCGTCGAAGCTGCCGCGAATGCCCTCGGGCATGTGCAGCTCGTCGACCGCCTGCTGGATGTTCGTCGTCGCGACCTCCAGCGGCACGTCCGGCAGCAGGTTGAACGACACCGTGGTCGAGGGGAAGCCGCCGGAGTGATAGACCGCGAGCGCCGACAATCCACGCTGGTAGTGCACCAGCGCCGACAGCGGCACCTGCACGTCGTTGGCGCCGGCAACGTAGATGCGCTCGAGGTTCGACGGATCGCTCTGGAATTTCGGATCGATCTCGAGCACTACCATGTACTGGTTGCGCTGGGTGTAGATGTACGAGATCTGCCGCTGCGAGAAGGCGTTGTTGAGCGCATTGTCGATGTCCTGCACGCGGACGCCGAGGCTGGAGGCGGTCTTGCGGTTGATCACGAGGTTGAGCTGTAGCCCGCCGGGATCGCGGTCGGAGGAGACGTCCGTGATGCCCTCCACCGTCTCCATGCGCTTGGCCACGATCGGCGCCCATTTCTGCAACAGCTCGAGATCGGTCGAGGCGAGCGTGTATTGGTAGTCGGAATCGCTCTGCCGGCCGCCGGTTCGGATATCCTGGGCGGCGAACATGAACAGGCGGATGCCCGGCACCATGTACAGGTTGCGGCGCAGCCGGTCGATCACCTGGGCGGTCGACAGGCCGCCCCGCTCCTCCGGCGGCTTCAGACTGATGTACATGATGCCGCGGTTGGAGGTGGCGCCGCCCGGGCCGCCGCCGGAACCGACTGACGAGCCGATGCCGGCGACAGCGGGGTCGGCCATCACGATGTCGGCGAGCCGCTGCTGCAGCTGAAGCATCGCCTGGAACGAGATATCCGCCGACGCCCGCGTCGAGCCGATCACGAAGCCGCTGTCGTCGGTCGGAAAATAGCCCTTCGGCGTCTTGATGTAGAGCGTCACCGTCAGCGCGACGGTGGCGAAGAACACCACCAGGGTCAGGAAGGGATAGCCGAGCACGATTCGCAGCGTCGCTGCGTAGAACGCCACGACACGGGACAGCGTGCCCTCGATGACGCGATCGTACCAGGTGGCATGATCGGAGGTCGCCTCCCTGATGTAATGCGCGCAGATCATCGGTGTGATGGTCAGCGACACCACGGTCGAAACCGCGATCGCGAACACCAGCGTCAGCGAGAATTCGCGCAGCAGGCGCCCGACGATGCCATCCATGAAGATCAGCGGCGTGAAGGCCGCGATCAGCGACAGCGAGATCGACAGCACCGTGAAGCCGATCTGCTTGGCGCCTTCGACCGCGGCCGGATACGGCGCCATGCCCTGCTCGAGATTGCGGTACATGTTCTCGATCATCACGATGGCGTCGTCGACCACGAAGCCGACGGAGATCGCCAGCGCCATCAGCGACAGATTGTCGATCGAGAAGCCGGCGAGCCACATCCCGGCGCAGGTGCCCGCCAGCGCCAGCGGCACCGACACGCCGGCGGCGATCGTCGGCACCACCCGGCGCAGGAACACGAACACCACGATCATCACAAGCACTGCGGTCGCCAGCAGCGTGAACTGCATGTCCTCGACGCTGGCGCGGATCGTTCCGGTGCGATCGACCAGGGTGGAGATCTCGACGCCCGCCGGAATCCATTTCTTCAGTTCCGGCAGCATCCTGCGAACGCCGTCGACGGTGTCGATGACGTTGGCGTCGCCCTGCTTGGTGATCTGGATCAGCACCGCCGGCTGCTTGTTGAACCAGGCGATCGAGCGCGAGTTGCGCACGGAATCCTCGACCTCGGCGACGTCGGCGAGGCGGACGTAATTGCCGTTCGAGCTTTTGATGACAATGTCGCGGAATTCGGCGGCGGTGCGCATCTGCTTGTTGATCGAGAGCGTCTCGCTCAGCCGGCCGCCATTGAAGATGCCGACCGGCCCCAGCGGGTTGGCATTGATGATCGCGAGCCGGACGTCGTCGGTCGCGATCCCGGCGTTCGCCAGGGACACCGGGTTGAGCGCGATGCGCACCGCTGGCTGGTCGGCCCCGCTGACGGTCACCTCGCCCACTCCCGGCACCTGCGAGATGCGCTGCGCCAGCACCGTGTCGGCGACGTCGTACATCGCGCTAGTCGAGATCGTCTTCGAGGTCAGCGCCAGCACGAATACCGGCGACGCGGCCGGGTTGGCCTTGCG
This sequence comes from Bradyrhizobium sp. USDA 4501, assembly GCF_054062115.1. NCBI lineage: Bacteria > Pseudomonadati > Pseudomonadota > Alphaproteobacteria > Hyphomicrobiales > Nitrobacteraceae > Bradyrhizobium > Bradyrhizobium sp. USDA 4501. Next base: position 8,663,654 of record NZ_JBSSEX010000001.1, on the reverse strand, counting down.
GAACCTGGGCAGCGACGGCAGGTCGCTCGGCAGATCGGCGAGCGAGGCGTTGATCGCGGCCTGCACGTCGCGCGCGGCGCGGTCGATATTGCGGCCGATCGAGAACTGCACCTGGATGCTGGTGGTGCCGAGTGAGCTCGTCGAGGTGATCTGGTCGACGCCCGAAATGGTGCCGAGCTTGCGCTCCAACGGTGCGGCGACGGTCGCGGCCATTACGGAGGGATCGGCCCCTGGCCTGGACGCCGACACCCGAATGGTCGGGAAATCGACATTCGGAACCGACGACACCGGCAGGAACTGGTAGGCGACGATCCCGACCAGGAACAGCCCGATCGCAAGCAGTGTGGTGCCCACCGGCCTGCGGATGAAGGGCTCGGAGATCGAGATCACTGCATGCCCTCGGTGGCGCCCGCGATCGGCGGGCCGCTGGGACCCGGCTCCGGCACGGCCCGCTCGATCCGGCGGTTGAGGCGGTCGAGCGCCAGATAGATCACCGGCGTGGTGTAGAGCGTCAGCAGCTGGCTCAGCAGCAGGCCGCCGATGATCGAGATGCCGAGCGGGAAGCGCAGTTCGGCGCCGGTGCCGCTTTCGATCGCGAGCGGCAGCGCGCCGAACAACGCCGCCAGCGTCGTCATCATGATCGGGCGGAAGCGCAGCAGGCAGGCCTGCACGATGGCGTCATAGGACGACATGCCCTGGCGACGCTCGGCCTCCAGCGCGAAGTCGATCATCATGATCGCGTTCTTCTTGACGATACCCATCAACAGGATGATGCCGATCAGGCCGATCACCGAGAGGTCCTGCCCGCACAGCATCAAGGCGAGGATGGCGCCGACGCCGGCCGAGGGCAGCGTCGAGAGGATGGTGATCGGATGGATATAGCTCTCATAGAGCACGCCGAGCACGATATAGATCGTGATGATCGCCGCCAGGATCAGCCAGGGCTGGCCGGCGAGCGAGCGCGAGAATTCGGCGGCGTCGCCGGAATAGATCCCGACGATGCTGCCGGGCATTCCGATCCTGCTCTCGATCGCCTTCACGGCCGCGACCGCGTCGCCCAGCGCCTCGCCCGGCGCCAGGTTGAAGCTGAGCGAGACCGACGGGAATTGCGCCTGGTGCGAGATCGCGAGCGGCGCCGTGGTCCGGACCAGCGTCGCCACCGCCGACAGCGGCACCTGCGCGCCGTTGGCGCCGGGCAGATAGAGCTTGTCGAGAATCGACGGGTCGCGCTGATACATCGGCAGCGCTTCGAGCACGACGCGGTACTGGTTGGCCTGGCCGTAGATCGTCGATATCTGCCGCTGCGCGAAGGCATCGTTCAGCGTGTCGGTGACGCCCTGCAGACTGACGCCGAGCTGGCCGGCACGCTGGCGATTGACGTCGAGCGCCGCGCGCAGGCCGCCCTCCTGCGCCTCCGAGGAGACATCGCGGAAGATCGGGTCGCGCCGCATCTCGGCGACGAGCTTTTGCGCCCATTGCGAGACCTCGGCGGCGTCGGTCGCGGTCAGCGTGTACTGGTATTGCGAGCGGCTCGACTGGGTCGAGATCTGCACATCCTGCACCGGCTGGAAGTACACCGTCATGCCGGGCACCGTCGCGATCTTCTCCTTCAGCCGCTCGATCACCTTGACGACGCCCTCGCGCCGCTGGTCGAGCGGCTTCAGCGTCATCACCAGACGGCCGACATTGGTGGTCGGATTGACCGAGCCCGAACCGATCACCGAGACAACGCCGACCACATCAGGATCGGCCTTGATGATGTTTGAGACCGCGCTCTGCCGCCGCTGCATCTCGGCGAACGAGACGTCGGGTCCGGCCTCAGTCACCGCCGTGATCGATGAGGTGTCCTGCAGCGGCAGAAAACCCTTCGGTGCCAGCACATACATGATCAGCGTCAGCGCGATGGTCGCGAACGTCACCAGCAGCGTCGCGCGCTGGCGCCGCAGCACCCAGAGCAGCGTCCGATGGTAGAACTCCACCATGCGGTCGATGAAACGGCTGACCGCGGCAAGGCCCGGGACCGCCATCTCCTCATGGATGTTCTTGAGCAGCCGCGAGCACATCATCGGCGTCAATGTCAGCGAGACGATCGCCGAGGTCACGACCGCGATCGTCAAAGTGAGCGCGAATTCGCGGAACATGCGGCCAACCAGGCCGGACATGAACAGCAGCGGGATGAACACGGCGATCAGCGACACCGTCAGCGAGATCACGGTGAAGCCGATCTCGCTGGCTCCCTTCAGCGAGGCCTCCATCACCGTCTCGCCGTCTTCCATGTGGCGAACGATGTTCTCGATCATGACGATGGCGTCGTCGACCACAAACCCGGTTCCGATGGTCAGCGCCATCAGCGACAGATTGTCGAGGCTGAAGCCCGCGAAATACATGATGCCGAAGCTCGTGATCAGCGACAGCGGCAGCGCAACGCCGGCGATCAGGGTCGCGCGCAGCGACCGCAGGAACAGGAGCACCACCAGCGTCACAAGCACGACGCTCAGGATCAGCGTGAACTGCACGTCGCGCACCGAGGCGCGGATCGTCACGGTACGGTCGGAGACGATGGTCAGCTTGACGCCGGCCGGGACCGCGCGCTGCAGCCGCGGGATTTCGCCGCGGATCTGCTTGACGACGTCGATGACATTGGCGCCCGGCTGGCGCTGGATGTCGATGATGACGGCCGGCGTGCCCTGGTACCAGCCGCCGGTGCGGTCGTTCTCCAGGCCATCGACGATCTGGGCGACGTCGCCGATCGTGACCGGCGAGCCATTGCGATAGGCGATGATGATCGGCCGGTAGGCGTCGGCGGCGGCGATCTGATCGTTGGCGGCGATGGTGTAGGACTGCTGGGCACCGTCGAGCGATCCCTTCGGCCCCGACACGTTGGCACCGGCGATCGCGTTGCGGAGATCCTCCATCGCGATGCCGTAGGCCGCGAGCCGGGCCAGATCGGCCTGCACGCGCACCGCCGGCTTCAATCCACCGAGGATCGAGACCCGGCCGACGCCGGAAATCTGGCTCAGCCGTTGACCCAGGATGGTGTCGGCGAGATCGCTCATCGCCCGCAGCGAGATCGTCTCCGAGGTCAGCGCCAGCGTCATCACCGGCGCGTCCGCCGGGTTCACCTTGGCGTAGACAGGCGGATACGGCAGCGTCTTCGGCAAGATGCCGGCGGCCGCATTGATCGCGGCCTGCACATCCTGCGTGGCGCCGTCGATGTCGCGGTTGAGGTCGAACTGCAGCGAGATCTGGCTGACGCCGAACGAGCTCGTCGAGTTCATCGACGACAGCGACGGGATCTGCCCGAGCTGCCGCTCGAGCGGCGCCGTGATCAGCGAGGCAACCACGTCGGGGCTCGCGCCGGGCAGTTGCGTCGTCACCTGTACGGTCGGGAAGTCGACCTGCGGCAGCGCCGAGACCGGCAGCGCCCAATAGCCGAGCGCACCGCCGATCATCAGGGCGATGCCGAGCAGCGAGGTGGCGATCGGCCGGCGGATGAACGGTTCGGAGACGCTCATGGCTGCGTGCTCGCTGTAAGATCGGACATTGCGAAGTCAGGATAACGGTCATGGCTGCGCCTTCGGCGCGCCGCCCGACTGTTCGCCCCCTGCCGCCGGCGCGGGCGCCGGTCCGGTCTGCCCCTTCTGATCGCCTTCGCTATGCTCGTGCCGGCCGCGATGCTCGCCGTCCTTGCCCTGCCAGTCTTTCTTACCGTCCTTGCCTTGACCTTCGCCTTGCGCCCCGCGCTTGCCGTCAGGGTTGCGGCTGCGCTTGCGCGGCGCGAGATCGGCGGCCGGCGGCCCGTCGTCCTTGCCGACCACGACCTTCGCGCCATCGGCGAGATTGGCAAAGCCGGTCGTCACGACGCGGTCCGACGTGGTCAGGCCGCTGGCGATCACGGCGTCATGCTCGTTCTGCTGCGTGACCGTGACCGGCTTGGCGGTGACGATATCGCCCTCACCGATCACGTAGCTGAACGTGCCGGCGGGACCGCGCTGCACCGCGGAGGTCGGCACCACGATCGCCTGCGGCAGGGTCTCGACCTTGAGGCGGACATTGACGAACTGGCCGGGCCAGAGCTGGTAGCTGGCATTGGGGAATTCCGCCTTCAGCTTCAGCGTGCCGGTGGTCGGATCGACCTGGTTGTCGATGCCGGTCAGCTTGCCGGTATCGATCACGGTGACGCCGTCATTGCCGAACACGTCGACCGCGAGTTGGCCCTTCGCGGCCGCGGCGTTGACCCGCATGATCTGCTGCTGCGGCAGGCTGAACCATACTGCGATCGGCTGCAGCTGGGTCAGGATGACGAGCCCCGTGGTATCGGCGGCGTGGATGATGTTGCCCTGGTCGACCTGGCGAAGGCCGGCGCGCCCCGCGATCGGCGCGACGATCTTGGTATAGCCGAGCGTGGCGCGCGCATTGTCGATCTGGGCCTGGTCGGCCTTGATGATGGCCTGCTGCTGCGCGACCAGCGCTCGCTGCGTATCGGCCTGCTGCTTCGAGCCCGCGTTGGTGGCAGCGAGCTGCTCATAGCGGGCAAGATCGATCTTCTGATTGGCGAGCAGCGCTTCGTCCTTGGCCTTCGTGGCCACCGCCTGGTCGTATTGCGCCTGATAGATCGCCGGATCGATCTCGCCCAGAACATCGTCCTTCTTGACGTCCTGGCCCTCGACGAAATTCACCTTGAGCAGCTTGCCGTCGACCTGCGAGCGCACGGTCACGGTATTCAGCGCCCTCACCGAACCGACGCCGTCGAGATAGACCGGCACGTCATGCACCTGCGGCGTGGCCGCCAGCACCGGCACCGGCGGGTCAGGCCGCCCGCCCGCGCCGCGCCCGCCGCCCCCATTTTGCTTGGGCTGGAAGGCGAGCCAGCCGAGATAGCCGAGCCCGCCGAGGATCACGAGCGTGATGAGCAAGGACACCATGCGCCCCAGCACGCGCGAGAGAAGGCTCCGCTTGCGCGGCGCCGTGCGTTTCTCGTCGTCCGTCGAGTCGGGCTTAAAGAGCATCGACCGGTCTTTCCATCTTCGGTTCCCAGCCGCCCCCTAATGCTTGATATAGGCTCACGATCGCCAATAGCCGGGCCAGTTGGGCCTGCGAATAGGCATCTTCCGCCTGGAACAGGGTCAGCTGCGTGTTTAGCACAGTTACGATATCGGCGGTGCCGGCCTTGAGCTGCTGCTCGGCGAGGTCGAAGGCGCGCCGCGACGACGACAGCACGTCGCGCTGCAGCTGCAGCCGGCGCGTGGTCTCGCGGATCGCGACCAGCGCATTGTCGACGTCGGTGAACGACTGCACCACCGTCTTGCGGTAGGTCTGCAGCAACTCGTCCTGCTTGGCCTTGGTGTACTCGAAATTGCCGAGGATCCGGCCGCCGTCGAAGATCGGCTGGGTCATGCTGCCGACCAGGTTGAAGAAGGCGGCATGCGGCTGGAATAGCGAGACCAGCGCCTGGCTCTGGTAGCCGCCCGTTCCGGTCAGCTGGATGCTCGGGAAGAACTGCGCCCGCGCGCTGCCGACATTGGCGGTGGCGGATGCAAGCTGCGCCTCCTGCCGGCGGATGTCGGGACGCTGGGTCAGCAATTCAGACGGCAGGCCCGGCGTAACGCGCGGGATCGCAACGGCGTTGAGCGAGCCGCCGGAGACGCGCACGCTTTCCGGCGGTCGCGACACCAGCACCGCGAGCGCATTGATGCTCTGGTCGAGCGTCTGCCGCAGCGGCGGCACCAGCGCGCGCTGGTTGGCGAGCACGGTCTCCTGCTGCGCGACGTCGAGATCGGAGCCGGTGCCGGCCTTGAAGCGCTCCTTGATCGCATTGAGGATGCGCTCGGCGCTGGCGATGTTGCGCTGCGCGGTGCGCAGCCGGTCCTGCGTCGCGAGCACGCTGAAATAAGCATTGGCGACGCTCGCCAGCGTGGTCAGCGCCACCACCTCGCGGTCGAACCGGTTGGCAACGGCGGTCTCCTCCGCCGCCTGCGCGGCGTCGCGGTTCTGGCCCCAGAAGTCGAGCTGATAGCTGGCGCTCAGCGAGGCGTTGTAGTTCACCACCTCGCGCCCGCCATTGGTGAGGCCGCTGGCGCTGGAGCCGGAGGTGCGCGAGTAGGTTTCCGATCCGTTGAGATTGAGGGTCGGCAGCAGCGCCGCGCCGGCCTGCCGCGCCAGCGCGTCGGCCTGGCGGAAGCGCGCAACCGCAGCGGCGATGTCGAGGTTGACGGTCTGCGCCTCCTCCATCAGCTGCGTCAGCTCCCTGGAGCGGAAGCCCCGCCACCAATCGAGCGTCGGAAGCGCGTCGCCCGGCCGGCCGAGACGCACGGCCTTGTAGCCCTGCGGCACGTCGAGCGCTGGGTCAGGGATGTCCTGGGTCAGAATGCAGCCGGCAGAACCAACGACCAGGCCGAGCGCAACGAGCGAACGTGCCGCGAGCCGGCGCGCGCGGGCGGCGAGGCCGAACCGGCCTCCAGGCACCATCACGGACACCGGCTGGGTCACACCCGTTCTCCGCCGAAGCCAGACTTCGCCCGTGGCGCACGAATGACGCGTTCAGCGATGGTCTGGGTGACGTTCACGGGGGTATGCTTCCAATGGAACCTGCCTGTCCCATCCTACCCTTGGGACAATGGGGCGGACAGCCCCGTCACGATTGCGTGGCGTCGCATCGCAAGCGATTCGTAGCTACCTTGAATGCCGACTTTTCCCTATTTTTTACGGCATTTCCGCGCATTTCGGACCGGTGCCGGAAGTCACGATTCTTACAAAGATTTCATGGGGATTTCTCGGCTGCTGTTGCATTGAATCCGCAAGATGTGCCGGCACGGCGCCAGACTCGCGCCACCGCGCACCGCGCCGTCAGGTCTTGATTGGCCGAGAGCGCGCAACTCACGCGAAACCGCGGACCACAGGATGATTCTGCTGGCCGACCCGACCGCCACAAAACGGAGTTCTCCCCAAGCCCGTGACCTCCGCGCTTGCGAGGTCAAGCGTGTTGAACCCGTGTTTTGCCGCAGTGCAAAAGCCCTTCCCTTTTTCGATCAGCACACTAGGTTCGCCAAGCAAGACCCAGACCGGCAAAGAAATTCCCCGACATGATATTCAACAAAGACGTCATCGAAGCGATCGGCAACACCCCCCTCATCAAGCTGAAACGCGCGTCCGAACTGACCGGCTGCACCATTCTCGGCAAGGCCGAATTCATGAACCCGGGCCAGTCGGTGAAGGATCGTGCCGGCAAATGGATGATCCTGGAGGCCGAGAGGCGCGGCACGCTGAAGCCCGGCGGCCTCGTGGTCGAGTCGACCGCGGGCAATACCGGGATCGGGCTTGCTGTCGTGGCGAGTGCGCGCGGCTACCGCACCCTGATCGTCATTCCGGAGACGCAGAGCCAGGAAAAGAAGGACATGCTGCGGCTGTGCGGTGCCGAACTGGTCGAGGCGCCGGCGCTGCCCTTCGCCAATCCGAACAACTATCAACATCTCGGCAGGCGTCTCGCGGAGCAGCTGCGCAAGACCGAACCGAACGGCGTGCTGTTTGCCGACCAGTGGAACAACCTCGACAATCCCAAGGCGCATTACGACTCGACCGGACCGGAAATCTGGCAGCAGACCGACGGCAAGGTCGACGGCTTCATCTGCTCGGTCGGCACCGGCGGCACGCTCGCCGGCATCAGCCGCTACCTGAAGGAAAAGAACCCGGCCATCGTCACCGCCTGCGCCGATCCGCACGGCTTCGGGATGTACGAACTGTTCAAGAATGGGCAGGTCAAATCGACGCCGGGCGATTCGATCACAGAAGGCATCGGGCTCGGACGCGTCACGCCTGTGGTCGAGACGGCGAAGGTCGACACTGCGTTCCTGATCTCCGACGAGGAAGCGGTGACCATCATCTATGAGCTTTTGGAGCACGAAGGCCTGTGCCTCGGCGGCTCGACCGGCGTCAACATCGCGGGCGCGATCCAGCTCGCCAAGCAGCTCGGCCCCGGCAAGACCATCGTCACCATCCTCTGCGACTCCGGCAACCGCTATCAGTCCAAGCTGTTCAACCCGGCCTTCATGCGCTCGAAGAACCTGCCGGTCCCGGAATGGCTGGAAAAGCGCAGCAAGATCGAGCTGCCGCTGGTCTAGGGAGCGAATGCGTCCCCGCAGACGTCATTGCGAGGAGCTATTGCGACGAAGCAATCCATGCTTCCGATGCGGAGGATTGGATTGCTTCGCGGAGCCTGTCATCCGGCGGCGCTTTGCGCCGACCGGGTGGCTCGCAATGACGGCAGAAATCACCGCAGAATCTGGCTCAGGAACAGCTTCGACCGCGCATGCTGCGGGTTGGCGAAGAATTCCTGCGGCGTGTTCGATTCGATGATCTGGCCCGCGTCCATGAAGACGACGCGGTTGGCGACCTCGCGGGCAAAGCCCATTTCGTGGGTCACGACCAGCATGGTCATGCCCTCCTTGGCAAGATCGACCATGGTGTCGAGCACTTCCTTGACCATCTCCGGGTCGAGCGCCGAGGTCGGCTCGTCGAACAGCATCACCTTCGGGTTCATGGTCAGCGCGCGGGCGATCGCAACGCGCTGCTGCTGACCGCCCGACATCTGGCCGGGAAACTTGTTGGCCTGATGCGGGATCTTGACCCGCTCGAGGAACTTCATCGCGGTGGCCTCGGCATCCTTCTTCGGGATGTTGCGCACCCAGATCGGCGCCAGCGTGCAATTGTCGAGCACGGTGAGATGCGGGAACAGGTTGAAGCTCTGGAAAACCATGCCGACCTCGCGGCGGACTTCGTCGACACGGCGAAGGTTCGGGCCGAGGTCGATGCCGTCGACCACGATCTCACCCTCCTGGAATTCCTCCAGCGCGTTGATGCAGCGGATCAGGGTCGACTTGCCCGAACCGGATGGGCCGCAGATCACGATGCGCTCGCCCTTGCCGACCTCCAGGTTGATGTCGCGCAGCACGTGGAAGTCGCCGTACCATTTGTTGAGAGCGGAAATGTTGACGATCGGGGTTGTGGACATGGTGACCTTGTTCAGTGGCGGCGGTGAGCGTTGAGCCGGTTTTCGACGAACAGCGAGTAGCGCGACATTCCAAAGCAGAACACGAAGTAGATCATTCCAGCGAAGGCGAAGCCGGTAAAGGCCGTGGTCGGCGTCGACCAGGTCGGATCGGAGAACGTCGCGTGCAACGATCCCAAGAGGTCGAACAGTGCGACGATCGAAACCAGCGAGGTGTCCTTGAACAGGGCGATGAAGCTGTTGACGAGACCCGGAATGACGTGGCGCAGCGCCTGCGGCATCACGATCAGCGACGTGGTCTTCCACCAGGACAGGCCGAGCGCGCTCGCCGCCTCGCCCTGCCCGCGCGGGATTGCGGCAAGGCCGCCGCGCACCACCTCGGCCTGATAGGCGCCGGCAAACAGCGCAATGCCGATCAGCGCGCGGACCAGCCCGTCGACGTTGAAGTTGCCCGGCAGGAACAGCGGCAGCATGTAGGTTGCGAAGAACAGCACGGTGATCAGCGGCACGCCGCGCCAGAACTCGATGAAGGCGATCGAGAATATCCGGATCAGCGGAATGGTCGAGCGGCGGCCCAGCGCCAGCGCGATCCCGATCGGCATCGAGGTGACGATGCCGGTGACCGACACCACCAGCGTCACCAGGAGGCCGCCCCACAGCCTGGTGTCGACGATAGGCAGTCCGCCGCGGTCGAGCCCCATCAGCTTGATCACGATCGCGATGCCGGCGAAGCTCGCCAGGCTCCCGAGCAGCGCCCGTTGTCCGGTTCGCATGCCGCCGCCGAGGAAAAACAGGATCAGCGAGACGATCGCCGTGGTCAGCAGGAAGTCGAACCACAGCGGCTGGATCGACATCTGGAGCTGCTCGCGCAGCCAGGTCAGCGGAAAGATCAGCCAGCCGATCAGGCTGCCGACGAGCACGATGATATTGCCGACGGCCCACAGCAGCGGCCCGATCGCCGAACTCCGGCTGAGATTGACCAGCGCCCGACCGGCATTGACGATGCTGTCGTCGAACAGCTGCAACAGGCTCGCGACCCAACTGACGCCGAAGCCGGCTAGTCCGCCGCCGCGCAGAAGGAAGAAGGCGACCGCCGGGAACGCGAAGAAGAACAGACTCGCATTTAGGCCCTTCGCCGGCAGGCGCGGAATAAGGAGTGGCAGCAACAGGACGGCCGCGAGGACGAAGGTCAGGTTGACGCGCCAGCGTTCGGCTTCCGGATAGAAGCCATAGATCAGCTGGGTGAGCTTGGCCTGGATGTAGGGCCAGCAGGCGCCGACCTGACGGCCGGCGGTTTCGGCGAGACACGCATTGCGGTCCTTGCCGCTCCAGACCGCATCGACCAGCAGGAATTTGAACGCGGGAACGATCGTGTACCAGAGCAGCCCCAGCGCCAGGATCGTCAGCAGGATGTTGGTCGGCGAATTCAAGAGCCGCGTGCGGATGAAACCGACGAGGCCGGTGGTCTTCACCGGCGCCCGGCGTTCAGGCACCAGATCCTGCCGGACGAAGGATGACGCGGTGGCGTCGGTCATGCCCCAAGGCTCCGGTTGATGCGCCAGCCATAGACGCTCATGATCGCGCTGGTGACCAGCGAGATCAGCAGGTACACGCCCATGGTGATGGCGATGATCTCGATCGCCTGGCCGGTCTGGCTCAGCGTCGTTCCGGCAAATACCGAGACCAGGTCGGGATAGCCGATCGCGACCGCCAGCGACGAATTCTTGGTCAGGTTGAGGTACTGGTTGGTCAGCGGCGGAACGATGACGCGCATCGCCTGCGGCACGACGATCAGCCGCAAGGTGGTGCCGCGCGACAGGCCGAGCGACGAGCCGGCTTCCATCTGTCCCTTATGGACCGACAGAATGCCGGCGCGGACGATCTCGGCGATGAAGGCCGCCGTATAGGTCGACAGCGCGACCACCAGCGCAACCAGCTCCGGAATCACCCGCGCGCCGCCGGCGAAGTTGAAGCCCTTGAGTTGCGGCAGCTCGAAGGTCACCGGCAGCCCGAACACCAGCATCGTCACCAGCGGCAATCCGGCCAACAGGCCGAGCACATAGGGCCAGATCCGGATCGCCTGCCCGCGTTGAAACAGCGCCCGCCTTGCGTAGCCGCGCAGCGCCAGCGCGCCTGCGACGCCAATCGCGAGCGCGATCAGAAACGGATCGAGCCCGGGCTCGCCGATCGGCCGCGGGATCACCAGCCCGCGATTGGAGAGGAAGAAGGCGTTGAACAGCGAGATGCTCTGGCGCGGCCCCGGCAGCGCCGCCAGCACCGCGAGGTACCAGAATAACAGCTGGAACAGCAGCGGCAGATTGCGGACGATCTCGACATAGATCTCGCCGAGCCGCGCCAACAGCCAGTTCGGCGACAGCCGGCACAGCGCAATGATGAAGCCGATGATGGTGGCGAAGACGATGCCAATGCCCGCAACCAGCAGCGTGTTGAGCAGGCCGACGAAGAACACCCGCGTATAGGTGTCCGACCCCGAATACGGGATCAGGTTCAGGCTGACATCAAAGCCCGCATTGTTTTTGAGAAACCCGAACCCGGAGGCAATGCGCTGCGTCTCCAGGTTGGCGCGGGCATTGGCCACGATCTCATAGGCGACCCAGGCCAACACCGCCGCGAACACGATCTGCACGGCAAGGCCAGTCCAGCCGGACTGGCCGCCGAGCACGCGCTTCAGGCGGAAGATGAACTGAGGCGGTGGTTTTCGGGGCTCGGTCGTCATCGCCGCAGCCGCCTCGTCGCCGATCAGCGGATCGGAGGCGCGTACTGGATGCCGCCCTTGTTCCAGAGATTGTTGAGCCCGCGTGCGATCTGCAGCTTCGATCCGACGCCGACGTTGCGATCGTACATCTCGCCGTAATTGCCGACGGCCTTGATGATGCGGGAGAACCAGTCCTTGGTCAGGCCGAGCTGCTCACCGAGATTGCCGTCGGTGCCGAAGGCGCGCTTGAGGTCGGGCTTGTCCGACTTGGCCATCTCGTCGACGTTCTTCTGGGTGACACCGAGTTCCTCGGCATTGATCTGGGCGAACAGCGCCCACTTCACGATGTCGAACCACTGGTCGTCGCCATGGCGAACCATCGGGCCGAGCGGCTCCTTGGAGATGATCTCGGGAAGCACGACGTGGTCGGACGGGTTGGCGAGCTTCAGTCGCTGCGCATAGAGCTGGGACACGTCGGAGGTGAACACGTCGCAGCGGCCGGTCTCGTAGGCCTTCACGGTCTCGTCGGCACCGGCGAACGCGATCACCTCATACTTCATGTTGTTACCCTTGAAGTAGTCGGCGAGGTTCTGCTCGGTCGTGGTGCCGGTCTGCACGCAGACCGACGCGCTGTTCAGCTCCAGCGCCGAGTTTACCTTCAGCGACTTCTTCACCAGAAAGCCCTGCCCGTCATAATAGGTCACGCCGGTGAAGTTGGCGCCGAGCGAAGTATCGCGCGACAGCGTCCAGGTGGTGTTGCGCGACAGCACATCGATCTCGCCCGACTGCAGCGCGGTGAAGCGGTCCTTGGCCGACAGCGGCACGAACTTGACCTTGGACGGATCGTCGAAGATCGCCGCCGCGATGCCACGGCAGATGTCGACGTCGATGCCGGTCCAGTTCCCCTTGTCGTCCGGCGACGAGAAGCCCGGCAGGCCGCCGCTGACGCCGCAGGACAGCTGGCCTCGGTCCTTGACCGTCTTGAGGGTTTGCGCCGAGGCGGCCTGGACCGACAGGGCGGCGGCAGCGGCGAGGGTGACAGCCAGGGATACGCGTTTCATGGGCGGGGCCTTTCAGGGTCGTCCGGTGGACGTTTGCATTGTGATCGCCTCGCGTTCACGGGCCATCCCAATGATCCCTTGCAGCAAAAATGCCGATTTGACCGGCAGTTTGACCTGCAAACCGGTCAGGCAACGGATCGTAGGTCGCGGCAGGCCCCTCAACGTGCGGCGACTGGTAGTTGCGCCGCATCACATAGCGACTGACGAGCCGGGTCAAGGGGTTGACGCATGTCTTCTACCTCTTGTTAGTAACACCTCCCGGCCCGGCCCCGTCTTCCCGACGCGGTACGGCTGCGGCAAAAAGTCTAAAGTCTAACGGCAGCGCTCCATGACCTCCTCCGACGGCTCCAAGCCCTCCCACCCGCAACAGGCCGCCACCCGCCTGGTCACGGCCGGCCGCGACACCAAGGCCCAGAAGGGCTTTGTCAATCCGCCGGTGTTTCACGGCTCGACCGTGCTCTATCCGACCGCGGAGGACCTGCACGCCCATCGCGCCGAATTTACCTATGGCCGCCACGGCAGCCCGACCACGCGGGCGCTGCAGGACGTGCTGATGGCGCTGGAAGGCCCGCAATGCGCTGGCGTCGGCCTTGCCCCGTCGGGACTGGCGGCGATCAGCACCACGCTGCTCGCCGTACTCAAGACCGGCGATCACCTCCTGGTGTGCGACAATGCCTATCGGCCGACCCGCAATTTCTGCGACAACATGCTCAAGCGCTACGGCATCGAGACCAGCTATTTCGATCCGCTGATCGGCGCCGGCATCGAGACGCTGTTCAAGCCGAACACCCGCGCGGTGCTGATCGAAGCGCCCGGCTCGCAGACGTTCGAGATGCCGGACGTGCGGGCGATATCGGCCGTGGCGCACGCCCGCGGCGCGCTCATGATCGACGACAACACCTGGGCGACGCCGCTCTATCACCGCTCGCTCGAACAGGGCGTCGACATCAGCATGCAGGCCGGCACCAAATATATCGGCGGCCACTCCGACATCATGTTCGGCACCATCGCAGCCAATGCGAAAGCCTGGCCGCTGATCCAGGAGGCGATCCGCCTGCTCGGCGTCTGCGCCGGCCCCGACGACGTCTATCTCGCGCTGCGCGGGGTTCGCACGCTATCGGTGCGGCTTGCGCAGCACCACCGATCCGGACTCGAGATCGCGCGCTGGCTCGGCGCGCGGCCCGAGGTCGATCGCGTGCTGCACCCTGCCCTCGACACCGATCCCGGGCACGCGATCTGGAAACGCGACTTCACCGGCGCCTCCGGGCTGTTCAGCATCGTGTTGAAGCCGGTGCCACAGACCGCGGTCGATGCAATGCTGAACGCGCTCACTTTGTTCGGCATGGGCTTTTCCTGGGGCGGCTTCGAAAGCCTCGCCATCCCGTTCGACTGCAGCGACTATCGCACCGCGACCAAATGGTCGCCGGGCGGGCCGACGCTGCGGCTGCATATCGGGCTCGAGAATCTCGACGACCTCAAGGCCGATCTCGACCGTGGATTTGCGGCGTTGAAGGCCGCGCTCTGATCCTCGCGCCCTGCCACGTTAGACGACATTAACCACGCTCCACCGGCGCTGACGCCGCGTTGCGACCAACGTCGTACGCCTTAAGCACGCGCGATCTCCGGGATTCTGCGGAGATGCAACGGCGCCGATAACTCGCCGTTCACCATCCCCACCAATCCCTTAATTGTCCGGACCTTCCATCAAGTTCCCTTATACTTTTGCGGCCGTAGTGATGCCTCGGGAAGGGCTGTCAGTGCCGCAAGGACGCGATTGCCCTGTGTGAAGGGCATTCAGACAATCGCATGAAAACGGCACGCATCGTGGTCCTCGGCATCGCCGGCGTCGCAGGCCTCGCGGCCATGTATCTCGCGAGCGTTGGCGATCGCAAACCGGCGCCGGTCGCGCCGCCCGTCGCGCAACTGCCGACCGTCGAAGTGCTGGTCGCAAAGTCCGACATCGGGCTCGGTCAATCGGTCAAGGCCGAAGACATCCAGTGGCAGCGCTGGCCGGCTGAAACTGCAAGCAGCGCGTTCATCCGTCACGACGCCAACGCCAATGCCATGAACGACATCATCGGTTCGATCGCACGCGCGCCCTTCATCGTCGGCGAACCGATCCGCGAGCAAAAGCTGGTCAAGGCCAACGGAAGCGGCTTCATGGCCGCGATCCTGCCCTCCGGCATGCGCGCGATCTCCACCGAAATCTCGCCGGAGACGGGCGCCGGCGGCTTCATTCTGCCGAACGACCGCGTCGATGTGATCCTGTCGCGTCGCGACAAGAATCCCGATCAGCAAGGCGGCCGCGATATCGTCACCACTGAAATCCTGCTGTCCAACGTCCGCGTGCTGGCGATCGACCAGGCGCCGAAGGAGAAGGACGGCAACAACTCCCTCGTCGGCAAGACCGTGACCCTCGAGCTCAAGCCCGAACAGGCCGAGACGCTGGCGCGCGCCCGGCAGAGCGGAACGCTGGCGCTGGCGCTGCGCAGCATCGCCGACGTCAACGAGCAGACCGACGAGACCAGAGACCATGCCCCGAAGCGGGGCGAGAGCATCAAGGTGGTGCGCTTCGGCATCCCGAGCTCTCTGACGACACAGAAGTGATGGGGGCTTCGATATGACGACGGGTGCGAAACAAATGGCGACGTCGACCACGCTGGTCCGCGCGCTGTCATTGTCGGCGATCACCGCGCTGATGCTGATCCCTGCCCTTGCCAGCGCGACCGATCCCGACAAGAACGCGGATGTCGCGGTGACGAGCAGCATCGCCGCCAAGACGCGCTCCGTCTCGCTCGGCGTCGGCAAGTCGGTCGTGGTCGACCTGCCGCGCGAGGCCAAGGACGTTCTGGTCGCCGATCCCAAGATCGCCAACGCCGTGATCCGCTCGGCGCAGCGCGCCTATATCATCGGCGCGGCAGTCGGCCAGACCAACGTGGTGTTCTTCGACGCCGACGGCAACCAGGTCGCCTCCTACGACATCGCGATCAAGCGCGACCTTAACGGAATGCGCGCCGCGCTGAAGCAGATGCTGCCCGGCGTCCAGATCGAGGGCGTCGGCGACAGCGTCGTCCTGACCGGCACGGTGGCAAGCCCGGTCGAGGCCCAGCAGGCCGGCGACATCGCCGCCAAACTGGTCGGCAGCGCCGACAAGGTCGTCAATTCCATCGTGGTCCGCGGCCGCGACCAGGTGATGCTGAAAGTCACCGTCGCCGAAGTCCGCCGGGACGTCGTCAAGCAGCTCGGCGTCGACCTCAGCGCCAACATGAACTACGGCACCGCCGCGGTGGTCTTCAACAACGCCAACGCCTTCACCGCCAATAACGGTGCGCTCGCCCCCAACAACGGGCTGACGGGCGCAGCCCTGAACAAGCTCGGCGTGCCGACCGTCACCGCGACGCTGCGCGCGATGGAGAGCGCGGGCGTGGTCAAGACGCTGGCCGAGCCCAACCTCACCGCGATCTCCGGCGAGTCGGCGACCTTCATTTCGGGCGGCGAGTTTCCGATTCCGACCGGCGTCACCTGCCAGACGACGACGTCGGGCACGATCGGCAATTGCGTGCAGACCGTCAGCTTCAAGAAGTTCGGCATCTCGCTCAACTTCACGCCGGTGGTGCTGACCGAGGGACGGATCAGCCTGAAGGTGATGACCGAGGTCTCCGAAGTCTCGATGGAGAACGCCCTGACCGGCGGCCAGAACGGCACGACCATTCCCTCGATCAAGACCCGCCGCGCCGACACCACGCTGGAGGTGCCCTCCGGCGGCTCGATCGCGATGGCCGGTTTGATCCAGGAGCAGACCAAGCAGGCCATCAACGGCATGCCCGGCGTCGACCAGATCCCGATCCTCGGCCAGCTCTTCCGGAGCCAGGACTTCGTCAACAACGAGACCGAGCTCATGGTCATCGTGACGCCCTACGTGGTGCGCGCCGTTGCGCAGAAGGAGCTGTCCCGTCCCGACGACGGATTTGCCCCGGCTTCCGACGCGCAGTCGGCACTGCTGGCGCGCGTCAATCGCATCTACGGCGTCGCCGCCCGCAGCGAGCCGATCGGCGCCACGCCGGTCAATTTCGGCTTCATCATCGACTGAGGCGCGGACCTGAAGGGGTTGGGGGATCCTATGATGACACGCAACACACAAGCCGGTCGTGCCAGGACGCTGTCGCTGTTGGGCGCCCTCGTCGTCAGCGCGATCGCGCTCGGCGGCTGCAATCTGACGGGCGACAATCTTGCCACCGGCACCGTGGGCGACGACTACCGGCAGCGGCATCCGATCGCGGTGACCGAGGGCGAGCAATCAATCGTCGTCTTCGTCGGCCGCGCCCGCGGCAACCTCACCGAAGCGCAGCGCGACGACGTCATGGGGCTGGCGCGCACCTGGCGGCGCGAAGGCACCGGCGCGATTGCGATCGACGTGCCGGCCGACAGCTCGAACTCGCGCTCGGCACAGGCGGTGTATCAGGAGATCCGCGGCCTGCTGGCGTCGATGGGCGTACCCGCCCATGCCATCACCAAGCGCTCCTACCATCTCGATGATCCGCGCGCGCTTCCGACCATTCGGCTGAGCTATCCGAAGATGGCCGCCGTCGCCGGTCCCTGCGGAGTGTGGCCGAACGACCTCGGTCCCTCGATCTACAATCCGAACTACAACCAGAACAAGCAGTACGACAATTTCGGCTGCGCCACGCAGCGTAACCTTGCCGCGATGGTCGCCAATCCGTCCGACCTCGAACAGCCGCGAACCGAGACCGCAGCCTATACGCCGCGCCGTACGATCGCGTTCGATAAATACCGCAAGGGTGAGTCGACCGCGACCGCCTACCCCGAAGCCGAGAAAGCCAAGCTGAGCGACGCCGCGAAATGACCGAACAACAAGACGAGCCGCAGCACGCCAACGATTACATCGCGCCGGCGCCGCGGATTTCCGTGCAGGCGTTCTGCGCAAGCGTCGCGACCGCCGCGAACGCACGCGCGGCTGCCGACGACCGCCGGCTCGCCAAGGCTCATCTCTCGGTCCATATGGGCGGCATCGCCGCGGCGATCGACGCCTACCACAAGGCGCCGACGCCCAACGTCATCATGCTCGAGACCGAGCCGGATCATGATTTCCTCGCCGGTCTCGACGAGCTCGCCACGGTCTGCGATCCCGGCACCCGCGTCGTGGTGCTCGGCACGGCCGGCGAGACTGCGCCGTATCGCGAATTGGTCCGGCGCGGCGTCAACGACTACGTCATCGGGCCGGTCAAGGTGCTCGACATCGTGCGCTCGATCTGCAGCCTGTTCTCGGCCTCCGAAGCGGTCTCGGTCGGCCGCCTGATCGCGGTCGCGGGCGCCAAGGGCGGCGTCGGCGCCTCGACCATTGCCCACAATGTCGCCTGGACCATCGCACGCGACCTCGGGCTGGATTCGGTCGTCGTCGATCTCGACCTCGCCTTCGGTACGGCCGGCCTGGACTACAATCAGGACCCGGTGCAGGGCATCGCCAACGCCGTGTTCTCGCCCGAGCGTCCGGACTCTGCCTTCATGGAACGCCTGCTCGCAAAGTGCGGCGATCATCTCAGCCTGCTGGCGGCGCCGGCCACCCTCGACCAGGTCTACGATTTCGGCGCCGAGGCGTTCGATGCCATCTTCGATACGATGCGCATGACGACGTCCTGCATCGTGCTCGACGTGCCGCATCAATGGACCGCCTGGACCAAACGCGTGCTGGTCGGTGCCGACGATATCCTGATCGTGGCCGAGCCCGACCTCGCCAACATGCGCAACACCAAGAACATGATGAACCTGTTGAGGACCGCGCGTCCGAACGACCGTCCGCCGCTCTACTGCCTGAACCAGGTCGGCATGTCGAAGCGCCCCGAGATCGAGGTCAAGGATTTCGCCAAGACCATCGAGAGCCAGCCGATCGCGGCGATCCCGTTCGACTGCAGGCTGTTCGGTGAAGCCGCCAACAACGGCCAGATGATCGCGGAAGTCTCCGCGCGTCACCGCACCACAAGGACTTTCCTGCAGATCGCGCAGCGCCTCACCGGCCGTCCCGATCTCGCCGAAG
This sequence comes from Bradyrhizobium sp. USDA 4501, assembly GCF_054062115.1. NCBI lineage: Bacteria > Pseudomonadati > Pseudomonadota > Alphaproteobacteria > Hyphomicrobiales > Nitrobacteraceae > Bradyrhizobium > Bradyrhizobium sp. USDA 4501. The sequence goes on along the minus strand of NZ_JBSSEX010000001.1, from coordinate 8,644,821 downwards.
CCCGCGAGTCGTTCCTGTCGCCCATCCTCAGGAAGCTGCAGTCGCGCCGAAATGACGGGCGCCGGGCCGCCGGCTAGCGTCCCGCTAGCGCTCTAGTCGCGGCGACTGGCTGCGACCGGGATCTTCTCGGCGTCGGTGCGGCTCGCATCCCTGCGCGCCAACAGTCGCTTCAGCGCGGCGACGTTGGCTGAGCCCTGCTCCGCCGGCAAATCGGCCTTCATGATGGTTTCCGCCTCGGACTGGCGGCCCTGCAAGCCAACCACGACGGCGAGATTGGTTCGCACCCGCATGTCGCCGGGGGCGCGCTCCCGCGCGCGGCGCAGCGTCTCCTCGGCCTTCGGCAGGTCCTTTGACAGCAGATAGGACAGCCCGATATTGGAGAGCACTGACGGATCGTCAGGCACGATCTTCAGCGCACTCGCATAATACTGCCGCGCCTCGTCGTGGCGATCGAGTTGGTCGAGCACGGCGCCCTGCGCCGACAGGATGCGCCAGTCCGGATCTTCCGGGGTATGCGCGCGCCCGAGCACGTCGAATGCCTGCTGGAAATTGCCGTTGTCGGCGAGCGCCCGTCCGTAACCCGCGAGCAGCGCCTTGTTGCTGGGCTGCACCAGCACCGCCTGCTCCATGACGGCGACCGCCTGGGCCCGCTGGCCGGTGGCGCGCAGCGCCCGGGCGTATTTCAGCGCGGCGTCGGTGTCTTTCGGGTTGGCGCGGACGCGCTCGTGGTAGGTCGCGATGTCGCGCCGCGGATCGGCCGGGGCCGGCGTGGCCTCCGCCGTGTCGCCCAATGAGCCGGTGATGTCAGACGGGCCGGAGGTTTGACAGGCAGACAACCCGATCAGCAGGATCGCAGCAGATACCGTGCCCGCGAGACGGCGCACGCGGCCTGAGGGTCGGGGGAATTTCTCAAACATAAAGCGAGACTCGGAACGGCGAAGGTTCCGGGATGCTCACAGCTTAACCCTAAGGTCCGGTTAAGGATGCCATCATGTCGCCGTCATCCGGCCCAGATGCGGTGCCGGACGCCTGGCGAGACAGCAGCCAAATGGCAGATTCAATCGACGAACTGAGCGCCGAACTCGTGCCCGATTTGCCAGGCCAGCCGGCACTGACGCGGACTGCCGCTCGACAGGATGATGGTGAATTCCGGCGGGATCTCCAGATATTCGGCGATCACCTTGACGCCGCCGGCCGAAATATCCGTGATCATGCAGTCGCGTGGCAGCGACCCTGTGCCCAGCTGAATTTTGGCGACGCTCCGGCACGGGCGGCGTTCGCTCTTGCGGCGATTCATAAACATTCTGATCCCCAAGCCTTTCTGGGCAACTTCCTGGCCTATCGTCATAGCGGGGAAAGATTGGAAACTGCCTAGCGGAACCCATCGCAATTGAGCGGTCGCGTTCGAGATTCGTTTACCGGGGGGCGCCCTCGCCGGGAGACACGAGCTTTGATCAATCAAAGATTGAATAGTTGAATGATATGTGCTGCAGGTCGAATGACGTCTCCCCGATAGGCCGCCTCACTCGATAGCCTGCGTCGCTCCCGCCGTGGTCGCATGAGAACAAAAAGGGGTTGATCGCCAGTCGATAGACGATACCTATGTTCATTCGACTCGAATTCGCCGGGATGCCAGGAAGCATGGGAAGCATTGTTCTGCTCGATCTGATGGGGGGCGTGGCGCTCCTGCTGTGGGGCCTGCACATGGTCCATAGCGGGATTCTGCGCGCCTTCGGACCGGATTTGCGGCTGCTGCTCGCCCGGGCGCTGCGCAATCGCTTTACCGCCCTTGGCGCCGGCCTCGGCCTGACCGCCCTGCTCCAGAGTTCGACCGCGACTGCCCTGATCACCAGTTCCTTCGCCGCCGAAGAGATCGTCAGCCTGGTGCCGGCGCTCGCGATCATGCTCGGCGCCAATATCGGCACCACGCTGATCGTGCAGGTGCTGTCGTTCAACGTCGCCGCCATCGCGCCGGTCCTGTTCATTGTCGGCCTCGTCGCGTTCCGCAGCGGGCCGCGCTCCCGGATCAAGGATCTCGGCCGCGTCTCGATCGGCCTCGGCCTGATGCTTCTGGCGCTGCACATCCTGCTCGATACGATGGCGCCCGCCGAGAATGCTCCGGGCGTGCGCGTGTTCCTGGGCGCGATCACCGGCGATCCCGTGCTCTGCATTCTGATCGGCGCCGTCGTCACCTGGCTGGTCCATTCCAGTGTCGCCAGCGTGCTGCTGGTGATGTCGCTGGCCTTTTCCCAGTTCATCTCGCCCTATGCCGCATTTGCGCTGGTGCTCGGCGCCAACCTCGGCAGTGCCATCAATCCGCTGCTGGAGGGCGCGCGGCGCGACAATCCGGCGAGCTACCGGCTGCCGGTCGGCAATCTCGTCAACCGCGTCGTCGGCATCCTGCTGGTGGCGCCGTTCCTGCGCCCGATCACCGAGATCATCTACGCCTGGCAGCCCGATCTCGCCAAGGCGACTGCGCTGTTCCACATCGCCTTCAACGTTGCGACCGCGCTGCTGTTCATCGGCGTGCTCGACCACATGGCGCGGCTGCTTGAGCGTTTGCTGCCGAAGCGAGCGCAGGAGACCGATCCATCACGGCCGCGCTATCTCGACGAGAGCGCGCTGGAGACGCCTTCACTGGCGCTGGCCGATGCGGCGCGCGAGGTGCTACATATGGGCGATCACACCGAGGCCATGCTGCGCAAGGTGATGGCGGCGATGCTGACCAACGATCGCGCCCTGGTCGACCAGGTGTCGAAGATGGACAACACCGTCGACCGGCTGAACGAGGCAATCAAGCTTTACGTCACGAAACTCACCCGCGGCAGCCTGGACGAGCGCGAGGGCCAGCGCGCGATGGAGATCGTCGCGTTCGCGATCAATCTCGAACATATCGGCGACATCGTCGACAAGAACCTGAGCGAGCTCGCGACCAAGAAGATCAAGCATCGCCTGCAATTCTCCACCGAAGGCGCCGAGGAATTGTCGGCGTTCCACAAGCGCACGATCGACTCGCTGCGAATCGCGTTCGGCGTGTTCATGTCGGGCGACGCCAACGAGGCGCGCAAGCTGCTCACCGAGAAGGCGGCGCTGCGCGCGGCCGAATTGGCCGCCGTCGAGCGTCATCTGGAGCGCCTGCGCGAAGGCCGGCCCGAAACCATCGAGACCACTTCGCTGCATCTCGACGTGCTGCGCGACCTTCGCCGCATCCATTCGCACATCTGCTCGGTCGCCTATCCCGTGCTCGATGCCGCCGGCGAGACCGCCGCCGATCGCGAGAGCATCACCATGGAAGCGACCGAGGTTGCGGCGCCCGCAGCTTCGAGCTCTCCGGGCTCCTGACCCAGCAAGGCCCGCCGCGGCGGCATGGCGTGGTGCGATCTGCGCTCGCTATGTCGGCGGCCGATGTTCGGAGCCGGAACGCCGCTGCGGTAGCGCGGAGACCGCAGCGAGTTGGTCGATGCTGTCACGCTGGCGATCGAAGGCCCCGAGCAGGTCGCCTTGCAGCAGCCGGCCGCCCGACAGCTTCATCCGAAGCGGATCGACGTTGCGGCCGTTGATCCGCACCTCGTAATAGAGGTGCGGTCCGGTCGAGAGCCCGGTCGATCCGACAAAGGCGATCGTCTCGCCCTGACGAACGCGGTCTCCAATCTTCAGCCCGGGCGGGAAGCTCGCGACGTGGGCATAGGTCGTCTCATAACCGCGGTCGTGCCGCACGCGGATATATTTCCCGTACCCGCGTTCGTACCCTTCGGTCTCGACGACGCCGGCGCCCGCGGCCGCGATGGGCGAACCATAGGGCGCCGCATAATCGACGCCCTCATGGAAACGGCGGTCGCCAAGGATCGGATGAATCCGCCAACCAAAGCCGTCGCCGAGCCGCCCGCTCACGACCGGCTTGCGCAACAGGAATCTGGTGATGGACTGGCCGGTCTCATCATAGAAATCGGAGCTGCCATCGTCCGGCGCCGTGAAGCGATAGTACCGGCGGGTCTGCCCGCCCGCGGTCAAATCGATGAAGACCAACTCCGGCTGACCGATGTCGTTCGGCGCGTAGATGATCTCGGCCACATCGGCGTCGCCGAGCGGCTCGCCGAGGTCGAAATCGCGGCCACAGAGCCGCATCAGTTCAGCAACGATCCCCTGGTCGACGTGGTTGGAGCGCGCAAGCGCGTCAAGGCCGTCGCGCAGCGTTTCGCCCGGAACGGAATGCGTATCGATCGACTCACGCAGCGGGCTCTCGCTCCGCGCGGCGATGTCGGGCTGTTCGGGCACGATCGGCTGGTATTGGCCGCCATCGGTGCGACCGACGGCGGACACATCGGAGCCGGCGCGTTCGATCGACACCTTCGCGACATGGCCGCGCGGCGAACCGGCGTCTTCGCCCTGTTCGACGACCGTGATTTTCTCGCCACCGGACAGCGTCTCCAGAGCGCCAGGCGACGGGAAAGCCGCCAGGATCGCCGGCGCGTCCTCCGCGGCCGCCGCCAGCGCCCGCAGAATGGCGGACAGCGTGTCGCCGCTCCTCGCGATAATGACATGTCGACGGTGACGCGACGACGTAGGCGACTTCGGAAGGTTGGTGACGTTGACAGCCTCGCCGATCGGAGCCGGCGGATGCGGCACGTCTTCACCGTCAGCATAGGCGCTGGTGCCGCCCGGCAGCGGGCGCCGCGCTGGACCTGTCCGTATGATGGCCGGCAGCTCCGACAGCAGGTCGCGTTGCGAGCCCGCTCGCGCGTCGTCCTTTTCGTCTCCCCGCGCTTCCTGGTGTGGCGCGAGATCGATCTCCGCGAGCCGCGCCGACACGCGGGTAAATCGACGGACCGCGCCGGCATCGCTCAGCTGCTCAATCTTGAGCGCAGCGGAATTGCCCTGCGGGCCGAGCCTCCGGTCGAGACGATCGCCGCGTCGCGCCTCGTCAACCACCTGTCCTGCGAAGCGCGGAAGTGACGCGACCGGCGCGGCTGCGAATCGCGCGTGATCGCCAAATGCCCCGCGAAGCGCGCCAGCCAGAAGAGCGACGGCGGCGGATCCGATCAGAATCGTCCCCGCCATCCAGCGGAGGCTGACGGCGCGCCGGTCAGGCAATTTGCGCTCGCCGGTCAGCGGTGGCTCGTCAAGCGACGGAATATCGCGGACGCTCGATCGATAACCGCCCGCTTTCGTCGCTTCGTCACGGCTGGTCATCAACGCCCCTCATCCCCTGGGGCACGGTCTCGAGATGCCGCCACGCCCACGGCAAGCCGTAGATGCCATGCCGCTTGGGGCGAATGTTTGACCTTGGTTCAGATTCGGTCGCAATTGATCCCGGGCTGAGCCCGATGCTGGAATCTATCGAGATTCCCGAACAAGGCCCGGCATACCGCTCGCCGCTCCGGCGATGACGGCAATCAGCTATCGAGTGTCTTCGACCCGCGGCCGCGGTTCTTCACGATCAGCATGATGTTGCGGATGTAGATCAGCGTGGCGAGACCCTGCCCGATGATGATGACGGGCTCGCGCTTGGCAAGCCCGTAGATCAGCGTCATCAGGCCGCCACCCATCGAAAAGAACCAGAACGCCATCGGCACCACGCTCTGGCCGGCGCGTTCGCTGGAGATCCACTGCACGAGGAAGCGCGCGGTGAAGAACAATTGCGCGATCAGGCCGAACGCCAGCCAGAAGTCGAACTTGGCGATGAACACGTCGTAGAGATAGGCGCTCAGCGCCTGACCGTACTGAATCAGCATCACTTCACCTCGGTCACGCCCGGCACACCAGTGACACCGGGCACTTCAGCGACCACTTCAGTGACGACCGGCGTCGGCTTCTTGCGGCGGATCAGCCACCACACGCCGGCGAGATCCATGATCCCGATCCAGAGCCGGTCGAAAAATCCATAGTTCGACACGCCGGAATGGCGCGGCCGGTCGACGACGTCGACATAGGCAATCGCCAGTCCCTCGCGGCGGACCAGTGCCGGAAGAAAACGATGCAGCCCGTCGAAGTAAGGCATCGCCAGAAACACCTCGCGCGGAAACGCCTTCAGGCCGCATCCGGTGTCGCGGGTGCCGTCGCGCAGGATGATGCCGCGCACCGTGTTGGCGATGCGCGATTGCAGCTTCTTGAAGCCGGTGTCCTTGCGCCCGACGCGCTGGCCCGCGGCGAGGCCGACGCGGCCGTTGCCGCTTTCGACCGCCGCGATCAGGTCCGGCAGGAAGGCGGGATTGTTCTGCCCGTCACCGTCGAGCGTCGCCACGATCGCGCCGCGCGCGGCGCGCACGCCGCTGCGCACGGCCGCCGACTGGCCCGACGAGACCGCGTGGCGGAGCTGCCGGAGATTGGGCCGCCCGGCCATGACCGCGCTCAGCCGCTCGCCGGTGGCATCCGTCGAGCCGTCATTGACGTAGACGACCTCGTAGGCCCAGCGTCCGTCGAGCGCGGCCGCGATCTCGGCGATCAACGGCGCGATGTTGTCCGCCTCGTTGCGCACGGGCACGACGATGGAAACGGCGACCGGCGTCTGGTCGGGAGCAGGCAAATCGGCACTCGTGGTTGGTGTTGTCGGCGATGGAACCAGCCCGATCCGGCCGTCGGGCGACCGCTTTTATGGGGCGAAGGCGCTCCTCGCAACCCTTTTGAGACGCCCGTCCGACGGTCCTGACAGCGCCACCACAGTGCCGTCGCGATGAATGGCAAAACCAAGGCGGCGGGCGGCGAACCAGTAGCGCACGACCATTGCGCCGATCACCCCGACCAGCGCGCCGGCCACCACGTCGCTCGGATGATGCGCCAGCAGCACGAGCCGGGTCGCGGCGATGACCAGCGCATAGACCAGCATCACGAACCGCGCGCCCGGCCACACCGCGGATATGGCAAAGGCCAGCGCGAACGCCGTGATCGAATGTCCCGACGGAAAGCTCGAATAGGCCTCAGTGCCGGCGAAATGCTGGAAGTTGAAGGCATTGGCCTTGCCGCCGACAAAGGGCCGCCCGCGGCCGACGATCCACTTGATCAATTCGCCGACAGCGACCGAGAGCACGACCGACAGAAACAGGTATTGCAGCCTTGTCCCGAAGCCAAGCAAGGTGGCGCGCGGCACGCCGCGCAGCGCAGGCGCCGCCAGCGCGACCACGATCAGCAGCAGGCCAAGCGCGCACAGCACATACTCGTCCTTGCCGAAATCGGTGAGCGTCTTCACCCACCAGAGACCCGGCGTGCCGCGTGGCGGCATCAGACTGATCTCGGTGACATCGAACGCATACATCAGCGTGATGATCACGGCGCCGACGATGACGACGAGCAAAAGTCCGTGGCGCGCGGAGCGGCGCGCCGCCTCGGCGCGGCGCGAATGCGACGGCGCCCGCACGAGCTGGGCAAGGGACAGCCAAACCAGCGTCAGCAATCGTCCGAAATAATTGGCAGAATCCGGGATGGCTGGCGGCGCCGGCATGTCATTCCGTCCCTTCGGAACGGAAGATCGCGATCGAGACCGCCTTGCCCTGCGAGATGTTGTAGCCCTCGACGCGCACCGGCGCGTTGTAGCGCAGGCCGATCGCCTCGGCGCGCTGCACGAAGGCGCGCTCCGAGCGCTGTTCGACCAGCGCGAAGCGGCAGGAGCCCTGCCCGAGGAAATCCGCGGCGCCCGATCCGTCGGTGAGCAGCGTTGAGGTGTCGGTCATGAACACGAGGCTCGGCTCGTGGAAGCCGGCGGCTGCCGCCTTCGGGCCGACGCAGGTCACGTTGCGCAAGGCGCGTGCGACCTCCTGGCTCGGAAATACGGTGGTAAGCCGCGGCAGCACCACACCATAGGTGCCGGCTGCCATCAGCGCCGCGGCAATCACCGCATTGAGCAGCGAGCGCTCGGCGCGGCTGTCCTCGAACAACCACCACGCGATCAGGCCGAACACCATCGCAACGGCGAACAACGGCCAGGCCGGAAACACCGGCTGATGGATCGCCTTGATGGCGCCGACGATCACCAGCACCGCACCGAAGGCGGGGATCGCGAACCACCAGGCGGCGCCCCGCAACAGCCACGGCGAGCGCGACAGCACGCGCCGCTCCAGCGCGCCGACGGTCAGGATCGCGATCGCCGGATAAAGCGGCAGCACGTAATGCGGCAGCTTGGTCAGCACGGCCTCGAACACGATCCAGGACGGGATCAGCCAGGCCAGCAGGAACTGCGCACCGGGCTCGCGCCGCGCCCGCCAGACCGCAGGCGCCGCCATGCCGGCCAGCGGCGCACCGGGCCAGAACGTGATCCAGAACAGCAGCAGATAGAGTCCAGGCGGCGCGCCATGGGATTCCTGCGCACCGAGCTTGCTCAGCATGTCGCCGCCGACCGAGTCGGCAAAGAAGGTCTCGCCGGCGCGCAGGAAGATCAGCACGAACCACGGCAGCACCAGCACGAGGGTCCACATCAGCCCCCAGACCGGGCGCATGCGCCAGAACCAGGCCGCCGATCGATCGAGAATCGCAAGCCCCGCCATCGCAAGGCCGACGAACATCAGGATCAGCGGCCCCTTGAGCAGGATGCCGACCGCCAGCGCTGTCCAGAACACCGCGGGCGGGCCCCATGACGGGTGTGCGGGATCCTCGCCGCGCTGCCACGCCAGATAGACCCGCGCCATCGCACCCATCGCCGCAGTGACTGTCAGCAGCAGCATCGCGTCGGTCTTGGCGAGCCGCGCTTCGACCCCGAGCAACACGCAGCTTGCCATCATCAGGGCGGCCAGCACCGCCCCCTGCCGTGTCACGAAGGCAAGCGCCGTCCAATAGGTCAGCAAAGCGGCGCCGATGGCGCCGATCAGGGACGGCAGGCGGTACACCCAGATGCGGACCTGGGCGCGCGGCACCCCGAGCGCGGAGACCGTCTTCAGCGCCGCCGCCTGCATCCAGTAGATGCCAACCGGTTTCTTGTAACGGACGTCGTCCTGGAAGCGGATGTCGACGAAATCGCCGCTCTCGACCATCTGCTTGGTCGCCTGGGCAAAGCGGACCTCGTCACGGTCGATCGGCGGGATGGTGAAGAAGCCCGGCAGGAACAGCACCAGGCAGGTCAGCGTCAGGAACAGGATCGAACGCCATTGGCTGGCCGTTGCGAACTCGAACGCCATGAACAGCCTGCGGCTCGAATGCGCAGGTTTTACAGACTGTTGCCCTGCTCCGAAGCGCCGGGGTTGGAGGCCATCCACCATGGGTTTCGCATACGATGAAACCGCAGCGCAAACAACTGTGCTGTTCCGCTTTCCGGCCGTGCCGCTCCGCTTTCCCGTGCGATCATTGCACGCGGATCACAACGGTATCCGCGGCCCCCGTGGCGTCGATCACGGTGAGCCGCGCAAAGCCCGGCCCGGGCGGCTCGATCAGGCGCTGGCGCCGGCTGTCGATGTCCCCGGCTGAGACACCATTCACGAGGACCGTCAGCGGCAGCACCCCGCCGGCAACCTTGACCGGCAGCGCGGCATTGCGGCCGCCCTCGGATTGATCGACATCGATGCGCGAGCCGTTCAGCGGAAACTGGATGTGCGGAGCCTGGTCGTTGCCGCTACGGACCAGTTCGCCGAGCGGCCGGAAGCGGCGCAGCGGCGGCGGCAGTTTCGCGTTGGAGGCGACCAGAACGCCGCGTGGCGGCTTCGGCAATGCCGCCGGGATTTTGCCGGTGCGCGCAAAGGCGTCGAACAGGATGGGTGCCGCGGCCGTACGGCCGACTAAACCCGGCACCGGCGCGCCGTCGGGACGGCCGACCCAGACGCCGATCGTGACGCGGCCGTCGAAGCCGACCGACCAAGCATCGCGATAGCCGTAGCTGGTACCGGTCTTGAACGCGATCCGGTTGTGCACGCCGTTCTCCGGCGGCGGCGTGCCGAGCAGGACGTTGCCGACCTGCCAGGCCGCAGCCTGATCCATCAGCCGCATCGTGTCGCGGCCGTCATTGGCCTGGATGATCTCGCGCAGCGGCTTGGTGGCGCCGAGCCGTGCCAGGCCGGAATAGAGCTGAGCGAGATCCTGCAACGTGATGCCGACACCGCCGAGACCCATCGCAAGGCCCGGCGCCTCGTCCTTCGGCAGCACGAGACTGGTGCCGGCCTGCTTCAGCCGCGACGACAGCCGGCTGGCACCGACCCGGTCGAGCAGCGCGATCGCCGGCACGTTCAGCGACAATTGCAGCGCCTTGCGGATCGGCACCGTGCCCTGGAACGTCATGTCGAAATTTTCCGGCGCGTAGGTGCCGAAGCGGATCGGCCGGTCCTCGATCAGGCTGTCGGGATGGACAAAGCCATCTTCGAAGGCAAGGCCATAGATGAACGGCTTCAAGGTCGAGCCCGGCGAGCGCACCGCGCGCGTCATGTCGACCTGCCCGGCCCGCCGCTCATCGAAATAATCCGCCGAGCCGACGCGCGCGAGCACGTCGCCCGTCTCATTGTCGACCACGACGATCGCAACCGAGACGTCAGGCCCCTGCGCGATGGCGCGGTCGCGCGCCAGCGCCTCTAGGTTCCTTTGTAGCGCGGCGTCGAGCGTCAGCTTGATGACGGGCGCATCCTTCATCGTCGCGATCGCCTGATCGGACGAATGCGGCGCCAGGATCGGAAACTGCTTGCGCATCTTCGGCACCGCCGTCGCCGTGGCCTGCGCGGCATCGTCCTTCGACACCACGCCATCCTCGACCATGCGCTCGAGCACGCGGTCGCGGGCGGCGTGGGCGGCGTCCGGGTAACGATCGAGCCGCCGCCGCTCCGGCGATTGCGGCAGCGCCACCAGCAGCGCGGCTTCGGCGAGCGACAGCCGCTTCGGCTCCTTGCCGAAATAGGCGATCGAGGCGGCACGGATGCCCTCGAGATTGCCGCCGAACGGCGCCAGCGCAAGATAGAGATCGAGGATCTGGTCCTTCGAGAGCTGCCGCTCCAGTTCGACCGCCCGCACCATCTGCCGCAGCTTTGCGTAGACCGAGCGCTGGTGGCGCGGCTCGATCAGCCGCGCCAGCTGCATCGTGATCGTCGAACCGCCCGAGACGATATGACCGCTGGTGAGAAGCTGGAATGCGGCGCGCGACAGCGCCAGCGGATCGATGCCGTGATGCTCATAGAAGCGCTTGTCCTCATAGGCGAACAAGAGCTTCAGATAGGTGGGATCGACTGACGTCTTCGCATCGACCGGCAGCCGCCAGCGCCCGTCCGTCATCGCATAGGCGCGGAGCAACTTGCCGTTGCGATCGATCACCGTGGTCGAGACCTGCTGCGCCTTGTCGAGCGGCAACGGCCCGAGCGAAACGATCCAGGCGGCGAAGGCGCCGGTGATCGCAATAAGGACGACGGCCATTGCGGCCGCGACGCGGAGCGCCAGCCGCCCGCTGCGCTTGTCATGCCCGGGCTTGACCCGGGCATCCACATCCTTCGTTCGCATGGACGCGCCTATGAATGGCCGGGTCAAGCCCGGCCATGACGAGAAGAGTTTGCGCCGCGCGTCCTTGTTCATTTCGCCGGCTTCACCTCAACCGCACCGGTTCCGCTGCGGCCATAGCGCGAGGGATTGTACATGTCCTCGACATAGGCCTGCGGCAGCACATATTTGCCCGGCGACACCGCGCGCACGACATAGGCGACCGTAAACACCGCTTTGTCGTTGGCGCCCCGATCGATCGCCGCCGTGAAGCGGTCATCGCGGAACTCGGTGTTCTTCGGCTCGACGCCGTCCTCGATCCACGCGAGCGTGCCGGAATCCCCCGATGACACCAAGTTCGGGTTGTCGATCTCGAGCCCGGCCGGCAGATAGTCGGCCACCATGATGTGTCCGAACTCCGGTTTGGCTTCCGTCACCTTCAGGACAACCGCGAAGCGGTCATTCTGTTTCGCCTTGGTGACATCGGCCGGCTTGCCGTCGAGCGTGAAATAGCTGCGCTCGATCTTGAAGCCGTTGGAGGCCGCCGGCTCCGGCGTGACCGGCGAGCCCGACACCGAGATCACCGCCTGCACCGGCGCATCGCCGGTATTGGTGATCCTGAGCGGCTGGCCGGTCATCTCCTCGGCCTTGTAGCTGCGATAGACCGCGGTCTTGACCGTCTGGCCGTTGATGTCGAGCGCCAGCGTCTCCTTGGCGAGCGCCCGCGCCGCCAGCACCATCCACGCATTTTCCTGCGTCGAGGTGTAGGGCGACAGTCCCCGCGCCGCCTCGACCCGCAGCACGGCTTGGGTCAGCGTGGTGCGCGGTGCATTGCCTTCGCCAGCGAGCGAGACCAGCGCAGCAGCATCGCGCAGCGCCGAGCCGTAGTCGACCCGGCCGAACTCGATCACGGGTTTCGGGTTCAGCGCATCGAGCGCGGCACCATAGACCCGCTCGGCCCTCGCCTTGTCGCCGACCAGCGCCAGCGCCGCCGCAAGCTGGGCCTTGGAGATCGGGGTCGCCAGATTGTTCAGCTTGGTGTCGGCGAGATAGCGCAGATCACCGATCGGCGCCGCGCCGTTGCGCGCGAGAACATAGAGGCCGTAGGCCAGATCGCGGCCGCCGTCCTTCTCCGGCTCGTTGGCATTGACCACCGAGTTCCTGACGCGGTCGAGCGCGTTCTTGAACAGCACGTCCGGCACCGCAAAGCCCTTTTCGCGGGCCCGGGTCAGGAAGTCTGTGACGTAGGCATCGAGCCAGGCGTCGTCGCCGCCCGCCGACCACAGGCCAAACGAGCCGTTGGACCCCTGTCGAGCGAGGAGCCGCTCGATCGCGTCGCGGATGCGCTGGTCGACCGTGGAGTCCATCGCAAGATGGGCACCGGCGGCGAGATCATTGACATAGAGCAACGGCAACGCGCGGCTCGTGATCTGCTCGGAGCAGCCATACGGGTAGCGGTCGAGCGCCTTCAGAATGCTCGCGGCATCGAGCGCGGTCGACAGGCTCGCCGAGACCGAAACGCTGCCGGTACCCGGCACAAGATCGGAGAACATGTCCGAGGTCAGCGTCAGGCTTTCGCCCTTCGCCAGCGTGCGGATCGAACGGCGCGCCAGAACCTGGGTCGCCGGCTTGACGTCGAGCGCATAATGCCGCGCCAGCGTCAGCCCGTTCGGCCCGGAGATGTCGACGTCGAACTCGGCACGTCCGGCGCCGCCGGCCTCGAGGCCCAGCGACAGCGAGGAGCGCTGCTTGGCGGCAAGCTTCACCGTCGTGGTCGAATTGCCGGAAGCGTTGATCGGGCCGCTCGCCTTGACGCTGATGGCATAGTTGCCGGCCGCACCTTCGACATTGTCGATATCCATGCTGATGGTGCCCTTGTCACCGGTCAGCAGGAAGCGCGGCAAGGTCGCGGTCACCACCACGGGATCGCGCACGATCACGTCGACATTGGCGCGGCCGACCTTGGTTGCGCTCCACGCCACCGCCATCACCCGCGCGGTGCCGGCAAATTCCGGGATATCAAAGCTCACCTCGGCCGTCCCGTCAGGCCCGACCGTGAGGATGCCGGAATAGAGCGCGAGCGGCTTCTGCGTTGGCGGCGAGCCCTGCAGCTCGGCGCCGGCAGAGTCGCCGCCGCTGCGGATCTGGCCGCGGGTACCTTGCATGCCGTCGATCAGCTGGCCGTAGAGGTCGCGGATCTCGGCGGTCAGACGGCGCTGGCCAAGGTAGTAGTCGTCCGGCGCCGGCGGCTTGTAATTGGTCAAATTGAGAATGCCGACATCGACCGCGGCGAGCACCACCTTGGCATCCTCGCCGGGATTGAGCCCGCCGAGCCTGACCGGGATCTTCAGTGTCGAGCCCGGCCGCACCAACGCGGGCGGCGACAGTTCGACGGCAAGCGTGCGCGCTTTCTTGTCGATGCCGAACCATTTCAGTCCGATCGCGCGGCCGGGCATGCGCCCGGCGGCGGCATCGAGCGGACGGCGCAACGTCGTCATGACATACGCGCCGGTGCCCCAGTCCTTGCCGACGGGGAGCTTGACCTGCCGGGTGCCCTCCGTGACGTCGACGCTTTGGGTGGTCAGCAGGCGGTCGCCAAGCACATAGACCGTCAGCTTGCCTGACGTGCGCGCATTGACCGACACGGTCATCGTGTCGCCCGAGGCATATTCCGGCTTGTCGATCGAGGTTTCCAATAGATCGGGCGTGTCGGCGCTGCCGTCGGAATACCAGCCGACGTCGAACTGCACCGAGGTGACGGGGCCGTCGGCGTCGGTCGATTTCACGTCGAGCCGGTAGCGGCCGGGCTGCGGCTGGAAGGCCAGGCGCATCGGCTTGTCGGCCGCGAGGTTGACGTCGCCATCGGCGACGCGGCGGGTCGACTTGACCGGCTCATACTGCCAGGACGAATTCTGCCGGTACCACTGGTAACGCGACTCCAGCTTCAACAGCTCGTAGCGCAGCCCGTTGCGCGGCAGCTGCTTGCCGTCGGGCGCGACGAACACGACGTCGAACTCGGCCTTGTCGCCCTCGGCCACACTCTTGTCGCCGAACAGCGGCTTGACGCCGATCAGCGAGGCGCCAGGGGCCACCGGCAGCACGATCTTGCGTTCCACCGAGCGGCCGCCGGTCTCCGCCATGCGGATGTAGATCTGGGCCTCCTGTGGCCGCGTCGAGGTCGGCACCTTCTCGAGCTTCACCGGAAAGGTCGCCGCGCCGTTGGCATCGGCCTCCGGCAGGTCCTCGATCGGGGTCCGCTCGTTGCTCGCGGTCTGCTCGTCGTCGACGCCGAACTGATAGCCGGCATAACCGGGCCGGCCGTTCGCCGCGGGCGCTACCAGCATGTCGCCCTCGAGCTGCAGGCCCGAGGCCGGCGCGCCGTAGAGGAAATGGCCGGAGACCTGAAGCTCCACTGGAACTTCAGCTTTGATCACCTTCTCCTTGCTGGTCAGATCGAATTCGACCCGTTCGGGAATGTAATCCTCGACCATGAAGGTGGTCTCGCCGACCGACGAGCCTTTCGGATCGGTAAAGACGCGGGCGCGCCAGGTGCCGGTCGGCACCGCAGAGTTCAACGCCACCGCCAGCAGCCGGCCGCCGGCGCCCTGGTCGGGCAGCACGGCGCGGCGGAATTCGACGCCGTCGGGGCGCTCGATCACCATGGTCAGCGGCGTCCCGGTCAGGGCATTGCCCTGCCCGTCGCGCAACAGCGCGGTCAGATAGACGGTCTCGCTGGAGCGGTAGACGCCACGCTCGGCGTAGACGAAGGCGTCCGCGCCGGCCGGGATCGCCCGGCCCGCGACGCCGCGGTCGGTGAGGTCGAACGCATTGGTCTTCAGGCTCAAGAAGGCATAGTCGGCCTTCTCGCCCATGACAGTCAGCAGTGCCGGCGACAACCCGCCCTCGCCCCGGGCCAGGCCTTGCTCGAACAGCACATAGCCGGCGGCATCGGTCTTGCGCGTGGCCAGGATCTCATTGTTGCGGGCGACCAGCTTCACGTCGGCGTTGGCGACCGGTTCGGTCGAAGCCAGCGAGTTGACGAAGACGTGGATACCGTCATTGCCGGAAAAGGCCGACAGGCCCATGTCCGAGACGATGAACCATTGCGTCGCCAGCGTGCCGTCGTCGTCGGTGCCCGGCCCCTTGGCCGCGGCGGTCATGACATAGACACCGGGTTGCAGGTCGCCGAGCGCCTGGTCGACCGGAAACGCCGTGACGACGTCCTGGTTCAGCGTGGTCGCAGTCGCAAGCTCGCCGGACCACACCTTGACGCCGCGCTGGTCGCCGAGATCGGAGAGCTGGTAGCGGCTCAGCGTGCTCTGGAAGTCGCTGTCGATCACCGTGTTGATCAGGTTGCGGTCGCCGATCCGGAAGACGTCGACCTTGACCGCCGGCGTGTTGACGCTGACCACCGGGATACCGCGCTGTCCGGTCCGCGGCAGCACATAGGCCCGCCCGGTGAACCGCACGAACGGCTTGCGGTCGCGGACATAGATGTTGAACTCGGCCGATTTCGGCAGGGTCTCCTTGACGGTCGACGGCAGGCCGGCGCGCAGATTGATGTTGTAGCGCTCGCCGTGCTTCAGCCCGTCGACGCAGAGCTGCTGGCCTTCCGCCGACAAGGCCGGCTTGTCGGTGCCGGCGAGCGCGAGATACGGCGCGAAGTCGACGCGCTTGGCGAGTTCCTCCGAGAACTGGAAGCAGGCCCGCGGCGAGGCCGCGTCGGAATCGACGGTATAATCGAGCAGCCGGAAACCGTGCTCGTCGCGCATCTTCTCATACTGGCCGCGGACATCGGCGACCTCGCGCATGTCGAGCGACAGCCGCAAGCTGTCCAGCGCCGGGCGCCACAGCTTGCGCTCGGCAAGCGCTTTGCCGAGCACGGCCAGCGCGTCCGCCTCCTCGCCCGCATTGCCGGCGCGCTGATAGGCGATGTAGGCGGCAGTGGAGGCGCGCTCCATCAGGAACGTCTGTTCGCTGGAGCTCGCCGAGCGGATCTGGAAAATCGTCCTGGCGAGCCGCAGCCAGTTAGCGCCGTCCTCGGGCGTGGTCGCCGCGATCTGGCCGAGGATTTGCAGCCCGCCGCGGAAATCATTGCGCTTGAAGGCGGCGTCGGCGTCAGTGCGCAGGGTCGCGGCCGATTTGTTGACCGCGCCGGCCTCGCTCTTGATCTGGGCTTCCAGCTTGATCGCGGAATCGGCGAGATCGTCGCGCTTGAAGGCCTTGTCCGCGGCCTGGGCGCCCACCAGGGCGAGCAGCAGCGTGGCGCATATCGTGGCGGCACGAACCAATCCGATCATGATGGAGCTCCTGAACGCCCCGCGGTCGAACGCCGCGTTGGGGCCAAAAGTGCGCGAAAAGGTGACGGAGTGAAGGCGCGGACATGAACGGACGAAAACGTCGCAGATCGCATTGCCGACATTCCTTTGACCGGCCCCCGGCTGCAGCGTCGTGCGGCTCGGCAGGCTGGACAGGCCAACGCAGGGCGGGCGCCCTGCTCGCCTTTGTCGTTCGACCACAAAAATCGGTTCGGACGGACTTGGCGGAAAGGCGGATTTTTCATATTGGCGGTGCTACAAGGCCGCCACGGTCCCGTAGCTCAACTGGATAGAGTAGCGGATTTCTACTCCGCGGGTTGCAGGTTCGAATCCTGCCGGGATCGCCACCCTCCCTCCTCGATGAAACCATTTTCCAGAAGCCACGAAGCCGGCCGGAAACAAACCCGGCGTAGTGTGCAGGGGGTTGGACCAAGGGGCTTCGGTCATGTGGGATTTCATCAACGAATTGTATCGGGATTTTTGCCTGGCTCGCCTGCAGGAGATGCGCAAGCTCGAGCATCATATCTGACCGGGCGGAGCATCGGTGGCGATCAGCCGTTCTCGCGCCGCGGCTTGGATCACCCCAGACAATCGGACCTTCGCCAGCGCACAAGCAGCCAACACCAATCCATCGCGGGCCCCCCAGTCCCCGTATGATTACGGGGGCGCTCGAACCTTGGCGCCGGTTTTGCAGACACAAACATGACTGGGATTGCGGGCCCAGATTGGAACAGGCGCCGCCGGGACAATGCATTTCGAGCCCGGCGGCGTAATTTTTCGGGACGGGCTCACCGCCATGATCCGAACGGTCCGGCGTCAGTGCCGGGACCATTCCCTTGCTTCGCCCGCGGCCTCTCCTGCCTGGAAATCAAGCACGCTCGTTCGACGTCGATAGCTCCACCATCGAGGTGTCAGCCGGCACGGCGATGAAAAGGATCGCCGCTGGTTGATCGTCGTCCTCCTGGCCGGTCGCTTGCGAACGTCGACCGTCGGCAGCAATCAAACCAATCTCTAAGGCTCTCTTAACCACAAGCGAAGGCCGCACGCGGGGTCATGGGCCGATTGCGCGCCGATCCGCGTTATCCAGCACCATGCGTGTGACAAGCCGTCCGATCGCCTCTGCTCTGTGTGGTGCGGCGGTTCTCGCTGCGCCGCTCGCAGCCGCCAATGCGCAGCAGGTGCAGGCCGGAACGCTTGAGTGTCGTGGCGGACCCGATACCGGGTTCGTGGTGGGTCCGGTGACCAACCTCAATTGCGTGCTGCACGTCGATAGCACGCCGGACAGTCGTTATGTCGCGGCCATCCGCAACCTCGGCGTTTTGATCGGAGATCAAGAAGTCGCCATGACCTGGAAGGTGATGGCGCCCGTGCCGTGGCTTGGAAGCGACGATCTCGCCGGCGGCTACGCCCATGCCGACGGCGCCGGCGTCAACGTTCTCGCCGGCGGCACGAATACGCCGATCACGCTGCATCCGTTGAACGAGCGGAACGTCCCCTCAACGCCGCCCCTGAAAATCGAGAACCTCGAGATTCGGCCGGTGGACCGCTGACCCTGAGCGCAGCCAGGCGATGGCCGGCGCGGCCGCCGGAATGCACAACGCCGTCCGCTTGAAATAGATGCGGACGGCGCTGGCCCTAGCCCCAGGAAGGTGATGCAAAATCCTGACAGCTCCAAGTCTGCACACTTTGTGCCAGCGGCGCATGTCCCAAATTGGCTATCACGCGGCATGGCCCAAATGGGCCATTTGGAAACACAGAAACAAAGATAGGTTAGGCATCGAGGCGCCGGCGACGGTGCCTCACGACCAAAGTGTTTACTTGGCCTCAGCGTGGCCCACGCGCTGAGGCCTTTCTTTTTTGATGTTCGCCGTGTGCCGTGAAATCACTCGCCGTTTTTATCATTCAGCGCACGAAACGATTCCGTAGTTCTCCGTGCGTGAACAAAGTTCCGGCGGCGATTGAGGGACTGATCGCTTTCCGTTCGTGCGATTGCAGGTTCCACTTGCCGTGAGCGCCGGCAGCGCGCTTCGCAATTTCTTAATCCAAGAATGTTTTGCTAGAGGATTGTGAGTGCGCGCATCGGTCGTCGATATTTTTCAGGACCGCGATGGACGATTCCCAGATCGTCCTTTTTGTTCGATGAGGATTCGCACGACCAAAACATCACGCGAGCGATGCGAACGCACCGCGCGCAGCGGTCACGCCGCGAGAGTCTCACTTTGGTTTGCTCGGCCGATGCGCCATTCCCATATACACCCCACCGGCCTTCAATTCCGCCAGCATCTGGTCGATCCGCTTGCGCTGTGTTGCAGTTCGCACGCTGCGGCCGATCCAGTGCAGATAGTCGTTGCGCTGATACGGCGGGCGCGTCTTGAACGCCTGCATCAGTCCGGCAGCATCGAGCTTGCGGCGGATGCTCGCCGGCATCGCCGCGCGCGGTCGCTTCAACGTCACGCCGCCCTCCGATCGCCGGATCAGGACCGCCGCTTGGCTTCGACGTAACGCTTGAAGTTATCCAGGATCGCCTGCCAACCGCCGCGCTGCTGCTCGACCGAATGGGTATCCTCGCTGTCGAAGCTGACCTGCACCTTGACGCCGCCGCTCTCCGGCGTGAATGCGACCTGCGCGCTGCGATCGCCGAACGAATATTCGAGCAGACGGGGCTCCTCGACCCTGGTGTAGGTGCCGGCGAAATCGAACCCCATGCTGCCGTCCTTGGCTTCCATTCGCGACGAGAAGGCGCCGCCGGTGCGCAGGTCGACGGTCGCGGCGGTCGTGTGCCAATCGTCGGAAGCCGCGTTCCACTGCTTGATGTCGTCAGGCGTCGTATAGGCGCGCCAGACATCCGCGATCGGCGCGGCAACGGTCGTTTCGACGGCAATCCTCATATCAATTCCCTCGTTGCGATGGGGTGAAGCTGACGCGCCTCCCGGGCGGCGCCGGACCGCAGCCATTCTATTAGGGCCATTGATGCCTTCGTCAAATGGCAATGCCCGGGCCACCGGGAGCATGAGAATATCCGAGATGCCATTCGACCAACCAAATGGTGCGCGGTCGTCACAAGAATTTCGTCAGGAATGACCGTGTATGGAAGACGGTCCAATGCCCGGAGAGCGCATCATGCGGAACCTGAACACCGTCCTGAGCAAGCTGAACGACCGCCTGCTGCGGCTGGAGGGCGAATTGTTCGTGCTGCGATCGATCGCGCGCGCCGCCCTCACCGCCGGCGACGAGTCCGCCGTCCGCACCCGCAAGCTGCTCGAAGGCGCAAGGCTCGCGCTGTCAGACGAAGCCGAACGGCCGCTGGACGCCGCGACCGGGAAATACGTCGCGGCCGCGATCGCCATGGTCGAAGAGCTGCTTGAGAATCCCCGCGAGGCGGCCCCGCTGTTCAGGGTGATCGACGGCGGCAGGCGGGACGATTAGCGCGCTTGCGCCGAGCCTAGCCGGTATCCTGCACGGCCTTGTCATAGGCCTCGATCGTCAGCCTTGCCCTGACCGCAATATCCGCGGCCGTCATGCCCGGCTTGTAAAGGCTGCTGCCGAGACCGAAGGCGCGAATGCCTGCCTTCACATACTCGGCGAAATTCTGGTCCGAGACGCCGCCGACCGCGGCGATCATCACGTCCGGCGGCAGCACGGCGCGGATCGCGGTGATGCCGGCGGCGCCGAGCACGCTGGCCGGAAAGAATTTCAGGCTAGATGCCCCCGCGCGCGCGGCGAGCAGCGCTTCCGTCGGCGAGAACACGCCGGGCATCGTGATCATCGCGTGGTCCCTTGCACGCGCCAGCACCTCGACATCGACATTCGGCGACACCATGAGGCGGCCGCCAACGTCGTGCAGGCGATCGACGTCGGCTGCAGTCAGCACCGTGCCCGCGCCGATCAGAACATCGGCCGGCGCGCGCTTCGCCGCGATCTCGATCGAGCGGAACGGCTCTGGCGAGTTCAGCGGAATCTCGATCGCGGTCATGCCGGCGTCGAGCAACGCGCCGACGATGCCCAGCACCTCGTCCGGCTTGACGCCGCGCAGGATCGCGACCAGCGGCCGATTCATCGGCGGAAACGGAATACTCATGCGTTGATCCCTCAGTTCTTCCAGATCGCCGCCGCCGCGCCGGCGAGGCCACGGCGAACCGCCTCCTCCGCATCCATAACATTGAGCGGAATCGAAAGGCATTCGAGCGCCATCTGATAGAGCCGCTGCAACCGGCCCGAGGCAAGCAGCGTAACCGGCGCTCCCTGCTCCCGCTCCGCAAGGCCCGCCGCGAGTTCGACGCCGATCACCGTGCCCGAGATCGTCTCGCGCGCGGCCTGTGCGTTGCCGCCGAACAGCAGCTGCCGCGATCGCACGCGAAACAGCAGATTGGCCGCTAGCGCCGGCGCCGCGAATGCCGCCGCGACCGCCGCGCGGAACGCATCGCCGTCAACCGCTTCCTCGGCGCCGGCGACGGCGTGCGACAGGATGGTGTCGCGCGCGACCGCGCTGAACAGCTCTCCGGTCATGAAGGTCGCAAAGCGTTCGACCGTTCCGCCGCGGACCCTCACCCATTTGGAATGCGTTCCCGGCATGCAGACGAGCGCCTCGCCCGGCGCATTCAAGCCGAGCGCCCCGAGCAGCTGGGTCTCCTCGCCGCGCATGACGTCCGGCGCGGCGGCATCACGCTGCGCGATCCCGGGCAGGATACGGATCTCGCGCGTCTGCCCGCTGACCACGACAGCGCCCTTGAGGATGTCCGACAGATGCGCCGGCGTATCGATATAGCCGGCCTCGACCCAGCCCTGCCGCGCGCCCGCCATGCCGCAGATCACGACCGGCAGGTCGGCCGGCACACCCAGCGCATCGAGATGCGATTGCAGCACGGCCGCAAAGCCGGTCCTGGCTGCCGCGGTCATGCCTTCATCGCTGCGGCGCTCACCGAGCACCTTGCCACCGGCGCCCGTCAGCCAGAGCCGGAAGCTGCTGGTGCCCCAGTCGACCGCGACATAGGAAAGCCCGCTCATCGCGCCCTGTTCCACGCTCTCAGTGTCCCGCGCGCCGACGGCGCCGCTGCCAGACGCGATAAAGGCGATCATCGCGCCACGCAAGGCGGCTCGGTGGCATGACGCCACGAGGCCTCGCTGGCATCGGACGCGCGGATCGATTACCGCGCGCCCTTCAGCGTGCAGGAGGTCGTGCAGGTCGTCACGTTGCCGCGGTCACATTTGATGCAGGCGTTGACGCACTGATCCATGACCTTGGGATTGTACTGACTGTAAAGATTGGCCGCACAGCTGTTGGTCGATCCCGTAACCTCCGGGTCGGACCAGCAACCGGACAGTAAAAATGCTGCGGCACTCAAAATGGCGACCTTGCGCATAAGGCCTCCTGCCACGCCGTATCCGAGTAACGTTGCAAGTAACCTTGATGGGTTAGGTTAAATTCCGGTTTCAATTGCGGCCTTATTCGGAAGCAGTATTGCTTATCCACCGGACATTTCCCCAAGGTCCGGGCCCACACCGGCAAGGCCGTCAGGCGACCCCGCCTGGCGGCTTTGTTGCCCAGCAATGCACAAGGAAACCAACAAGATGGCCCGAAAGCCGCGGTGGTCGTTCAAGGAGGACCGACGACTGATGGAACTGGCACGCTCCTCGAAGTCGCTGGAGGAGGTCGTCAAGGCGACCGGCCGCTCGCCGGAGCGGATCAAGAAGATGGCGATGCGCCTCGGCCTGTCGATCAAGCCGCGCAGTACCACCAAGAAATGACTTGAAATACGGCCGCTAGGTGGTGTGGACACTTATCGCAGCCATAGGACGATGGCAGCGAGAGTGACGACGGCCCGGTAATTCCGGGCGGTCTTTTCGAAGCGGGTTGCGACGCGTCGGAACTGCTTGAGCTTGCTGAAGCAGCATTCCACGAGATGGCGCTGGGCATAGAGATGTTTGTCGAGCGGATATTTGAGGGCTCGCGAGGGGTTGTTGGGGATGACGGCGAGCGCCTTTTTGGCGGCGATGTCTTGGCGCAAACGATCGGCGTCATAAGCCGTATCGGCGATGACGACCTCGGCGGGCAGCCCCTCGATTAATGCAGCGGCTTGTGGTGCATCGCCCTTCTGGCCCGCGGTGAGCGTGAACCGCACGGGGCATCCCAAGCCGCGTACGGCCATATGTATCTTCGTGCTCAGGCCGCCGCGCGAGCGCCCGATCGCTTGATCTTCAGACCCCCTTTTTTCGCCCCGGCGGCGTGCTGATGCGCCCGGACAATGGTGGAATCGACGATCAGATATTCGAAGTCCGGATCCTCGGACATCGCCTCGAAGATGCGGCACCAGACACCCTTGCGGCTCCATCGACTGAACCGCCGGAACACGCTGTTCCAATCTCCAAAAGCCTCCGGAAGATCACGCCAAGGAGAGCCCGTACGCACGATCCAAAGCACACCTTCCACGAACATCCGGTTGTCCCGCCCGGTCGAGCCCTTCTGATCGGGCCGGCCTATGATCAGCGGCGCCATGCGCTCCCAGGCCGCGTCGCTCAACACCAAACGCTCCATCACACCCAAGGCCGCCTCCCAAAAAGAAGCCTTGAATCTGATTTGCTCTCAAAAGGGAATCCTTAGAGTCCACACCACCTAGAGTTCTGGCGGACAATCGTCCTTCGCCCGCACCGGGATCGCTCTGACCTCGCCCTGCGGCTTGGCCTCAGCCTCGGTCCCCCTGGTGCAGGTGGTCAGCACGAAAGCAACCCGGCTGCATTGCCATTCCGGCCCGAGCGCCGCATTGGACACCGGCTCGGGCGACGCCAGTGTCAGGGATAGATACGCCACCAAAACGGCACCCGCCGCGCCTGCGGCAGCCAGCGCCGCGCCCTTTCCGGACCACAGCTTGGACATCATGGCCTTGGTTCCCGCCGATCTCCAGGAGTCGAGGCAGCCCGCCTGTCCGCGTGCGATCGGAATCACAACCGGGATCAAACAGTTCAGCCCGAGTCTTTGGGGTTGATGTGGGATCGATATTGCACTGCCGCAAGACGGGGTCAGCGCGCCGGCTCGATCACATTACAGTTGGTCCGGCCCGACATCAGGCAGTCCTGCATCTTGCTCGCCGCCGTCAGGTCATGCGCGAGCCAGAGGCCGACCGCGAGCATGACCGCCGCGACCAGCAGTCCGATCAGCGCGCCCCTTCTGCTGCCTCCGTCGTCGGATTCGCTCATGCCCGCTTCGGTTCCCGGTTGCCATGGTCCGCATCATGACCCTTTGCATGGTTGCGTGGGATCAATTCTGCAACAGTCGCACAACGAAATGCACGGCCGCGGCCGTCGGCACCGCAATTCCGTTGCGCGCCAGGGGCGACTCGCGAAAGACTACTCGCTGAAGTGGAGCGCGTGTGCGGGGCGTGCCGATGAGCGAACAAGAAGCGACGACGTATGACTATCAGCGTTACAGGCAGTTGCTCTCGGAGGCTGTCGATGAGAGCAGCAGGCAGCGGCTGATCAGCCTACTGATCGTCGAAAGGGCGCGCGACAGGCTGGAAGCCCAGCGCGCCTCGGACCGGAGCGCGATGACCGCCGAGACGGTCGCCAAAGTCCTGGGTAACGGACGACGCGAGCACCTCCAGCGCGGCTGAACTTTTCAACAGCCCTTGTTCAACAGCCCTTGGTGACCAGCCACTCACCACGCGTCCGCGGGGCGAACGATGGCTGCTTGACGCTGGCTCATATCTCCCTTGCTCCACAGCCCTCCGTTCACCACTGGCAATTTCGTCGCCATTCACTTATTGAAACGCCGAACCAACCCCATCCATCACCCGAACAGAAAGCAGCAAGGCTTCCTCTATGAGTGGCTTCAAGGAACCGGGTTTTGCCGACCGCCAGAAAGCGGCCCTGCAGGCGCGGCAAAACCTCCTCAACAAGTTTCGCGCCCAGCCGGGAGCTGACGATCCCGCTGTGAAGGCACGTGCCGAGGAGCGCGCGGCGATCGCCGAACGCCGCACCAAGGCCAAGGAGGCCCGTGAGGCCGAAAAGGCCGAGCAGAAGCGCCGCGAGGAAGAGGCCGCCGCCGCCGAGGCCGCCCGCATTGCCCGCGAGAAGGAAGAGGAAGCCGCCCGCGAGGAGGCGCTGCTCGCCGAGCAGAAGGCCAAGCGCGATGCCCGCTACGCGGCACGCAAGGAGCGCGGCAAGAAGAAGCGCTAAGGCGCAACCAGGCCCGCCAGAGCGGCGGGCCTGCGGATAGCGGGCGATGACGGCAGTCAGTTCTTCTTCATGCCGTCGTCTTTCTTCATCATCGCGCCGCCGTCCTTCTTCATGGCGTCGTCCTTCTTCATCATGCCACCGTCCTTCTTCATGGCATCCTTGGACATCGAGTCTTCCTTTTTCATCGCGTCATCCTTGCCCATCTTGTCCTGAGCGAAGGCGGCGGGCGCCAGCGCCAGGCTGAACGAGAGCAGCGCGGCGGAAAGGCCGAGGCGGGTCTTGGTGGTCATGGTGATGATCCCTTGTGTGGTCGAATGTGAGCGCGACGACTTGCCGCTCTCTACTCGACGCACTTGCGCCGGCCGTCGTTACCTCCAATAACGAATTCTTGAAGCAGCACGGCTGCGGTCGCCCGGCGGCTGGTCGCGCGACGGTTGCGTGACGACGCGGCGTCACCGCGCATCAGTGTGCATCGCAACAACGGCAAGGCTTGAACGTCAGGACTTGAACGTCAGGACTTGCAGCCGCGTATCGGCTCGCACTATCAGGGCGCCTCGAACTATCAGACTAGAGAATATTCACGCGAAGACCGGCTAAACTAAAGCTCCGCGCCGGCCTAACAGCCACTCAAGAAGCTCTCAGGGGAGAACAATGCTCACACGCCGCCACGTCCTCGCTTCCGCCCTCGCCGCACCCGCCGTCCTGCGGATGGGCATCGGGACCGCGCATGCCGCGACCACGCTGAAGATCTCGCACCAGTTCCCCGGCGGCACCATCGACAAGGGCGACTTCCGCGACCGGCTGTGCAGGATGTTCGCGGCCGAGGTCGCCAAGCGCTCGGGCGGCGATTTGACCGCCGAGGTCTATCCGAACTCGTCGCTGATCAAGACCAACGCGCAGTTCTCGGCGATGCGCAAGGGCGCGCTCGACCTCAGCCTGTATCCGATGCCCTATGCCGGCGGCGAATTGCCGGAGACCAATATCGGCCTGATGCCGGGCCTCGTCACCACCTACGACCAGGGCCTGCGCTGGAAGAAGGAGCCGGTCGGCAAGGCCTTGAGCGACTTCCTCGCCGACAAGGGCATTCTGCTGATCTCCTGGGTCTGGCAGGCCGGCGGCGTCGCCAGCCGCTCCAAGGCGATCGTGGCGCCTGAAGATGCCAAGGGCCTCAAGGTGCGCGGCGGCTCGCGCGAGATGGACATGGTGCTGCAGACCGCCGGCGCCGCCGTGCTGTCGGTGCCGTCCAACGAGCTCTACGCCGCGATGCAGACCGGCGCCTGCGACGCCGGCATCACCTCCTCCACCAGCCTGATCTCGTTCCGCCTCGAGGAGGTCGCGAAGTCGCTGACCTCGGGCGCCGGCGCCTCCTACTGGTTCATGCTGGAGCCGTTGATGATGTCGAAGGCGATCTTCGACAAGCTGCCGAAAAACCAGCAGGACATCATCCTTGCCGTCGGCACCGAGCTCGAGGCGTTTGGCCGCAAGGGGGCGCAGGACGACGATACCGAAGTCGCCAAGGTCTATGAGAAGGCCGGCGCCAAGGTCAGCGCGCTCGATGCAACCATTGTCGGCAAGTGGCGCGACATCGCGCGCGACACCGCGTGGAAGGACTACGGCGCCAAGACCGCCACCGCCGCCAACCTGCTGAAGCTCGCTAGCGACGTCGCCGCATGATGCATGGTCCGGTCGCGGATCAGGCCGAAACCGCAAGCATCGCCGCGGGCAACACGCCCGTGGCCTTGCTTGGGCGCGCGCTGTCCATCTGCAACAACATCATCGTGGTGTTCGCCGCGCTCGCTCTGGTCGCGGCCTGCGTGATCCTGAGCTACAGCGTGCTCGGCCGCGCCCTGTTCCACAGCCCGAACTACTGGCAGGACGAGGCGGCCGTCTTCCTCCTGGTCGGCGCCACCTTCATGACCTCGGCCTATGTGCAGAGCCAGCGCGGCCATGTCAGCATCGAGGCGTTCGTCGGGCTGCTCTCGGCGCGCGCCAACGCCATCCGGCTGTGGCTGGTCGACGTCGCGAGCTTCGCGTTCTGCGCCTTCTTCGCCTGGAAATCCTGGACCCTGGCGCATGAAGCCTATGTCGACGGCCAGGTGTCCAACTCGATGTGGTCGCCGCCGCTCGCCATCCCCTACGTGCTGATGGCGCTGGGCATGACGCTGCTCTGCGTGCAAATCCTCCTGCAAATCATCATTCCACTGACGGGTGGCGCGCGCCGATGACCGTGTTTGGTATTGGTATCTCCTACGGACTTGCCACCCTGTTTGCGATGTTCTCCGGTATGCCGATCGCGTTCGCGCTCGGTGCCGTCGCGGTCGTGTTCATGGCGATCTTCATGCCGGCGGCCTCGCTCGATACGGTGACGCAGAACGTCTACGAGGAGATGGCCTCGATCACGCTGCTGTCGATCCCGCTGTTCATCCTGAAGGGCGCGGCGATCGGCAAATCGCGAGCCGGCCAGGACCTCTATTCGGCGCTGCACGCCTGGCTGCACCGCGTGCCCGGCGGCCTCGGCGTCGCCAACGTGTTCGCCTGCGCCCTGTTCGCGGCGATGGCCGGCTCCTCGCCGGCGACCTGCTCGGCGATCGGTTCGGCCGGCATCCCGGAGATGCGCAAGCGCGGCTATTCCGGCGGCTTTGCCGCGGGCATCATCGCCGCCGGCGGCACGCTCGGCATCCTGCTGCCGCCCTCGATCACGATGATCCTGTTCGCCGTCGCAGCCGAGAAATCGCTGGGACGGCTGTTTCTCGCCGGCATCGGCCCCGGCCTGCTGCTGGTGACGCTGTTCGGTTTCTACGCGGTGTTCCGCTTCCGCAAGGAATACGCCATGGCCCGCGCCGTCTATGACGCGACCGGCAAGGACGCGGCGATCCTGCAGCATGACGAATTCACCATGGCCGAGCGCTTCAGCGCGCTGCCGCGCGTGATCCCGTTCGTGCTGCTGCTGACCGGCGTGATGATCGCGCTCTATGGCGGCTACGCCACGCCATCGGAAACCGCCGGCCTCGGCGGCCTCCTGGCGCTCGGGCTGATCGCCGTGATCTACAGCGTGTGGACGCCCAGCGACCTGTCGCCGATCCTGAAATCGACCATCCGCGAGTCCACCATGCTGATGCTGATCATCGGCATGTCATTGCTCTACTCCTATGTGATGAGCTACCTGCACATCTCGCAGTCGGCCGCGGAAGCGATCGTCGCCATGCACCTGCCGCGCTGGGAGCTGTTGTTTGCGATCCTCGTGATGGTGATCGTGCTCGGCTTCTTCCTGCCGCCGGTCTCGATCATCCTAATGACCGCGCCGATCATCCTGCCGCCACTGCGGGCGGCCGAGTTCGATATCATCTGGTTCGGCGTCGTCATGACGATCGTGATGGAGATGGGCCTGATCCATCCGCCGGTCGGCCTCAACATCTTCGTCATCCGCAACGTCGCGCCCGACATCCCCTTGAGCGAGGTGATCTGGGGCACGCTGCCATTCGTGCTGCTGATGATGTTCGCAGTGCTGTTGCTCTGCTTCTTTCCGGAGATATCGACCTGGCTGCCGAATCTGATCATGGGGCCGGACGGCGGGCGCTAGACCGCTTGCGCGCAGCGAGGACGCGGCAGACCGTAGTTTCAGGCAGCCTCCTGCTCGCGTTCCGCGAGCGCCCTCTCGATCCGGCGGACCAGCACCGCCGTCGGACGCCCCTCGCGCTGCAGCCGGCGGAGCTCGTTCCACAGCCTGATGATTTCGCGGTCTCGCTCGGCGTCCATGGCAGCACTCCCCCGGAGCGCGCCAATATGAACGAAACAAGAACGAAACTCAAGGCCGCGAGATGGCTTCAAGCCGCCGTGGCCGGTGCAGGAACCAGAGCGACGCGACGCGATTCCTTCATGAAAATGGCCAAGGCAACTCGCAGGCAGGCGCAGACCGCGGAGCGAGTTGCATTGACGACGGCCGACGCACTTGTCGCCAACCAGATGCGCTCCCTCGCCCGCGCCTTCAGGAGTCAGGCCGATATCCTGAAGAGGAAAGAGAAGAAAAAGAAGAAGTGAGACGCGCCTGCGTTCGGGTCAGGGATAGCCATCACCCGGCGAGTCGACCTCGACCACATCGATCCGCGACGCGGACCTGCCCTTGCGTAGCTCCTCGTAGGACGTCTCCGCGCTCAGGCAGAACAGCGTCCTGCGGTCCGCGCCTCCGAGCGCGCAGGCAAGCGCGCGGCGGCCGGACACCGTGATGCGCTTACGCTCCACACCGGTGCGATCGATCCGGACAAAAGCATCTTCCGTGAAGGACGCGACCCAGGTCGCCCCGTCGGCATCGAGGCAGATGCCGTCGGGATCGTTGATGCTGCCGAACCGCCCGCGCAGGCTCAGGCCGCCGTCCGGCGCGATGTCGTATTCGGCGAGACCGGCGCCATCCATTTCGGCAACGACGAGTCGGCGATGGTCGGAGGAGACGGCAATGCCGTTGGGAAACCGCAAGCCTTCAGCAACGACGCGCGCACTGCCATCGGCCGTCACGAGGATGATCCGGCCGACCGCACCGCGGCGCTCCGGCGGCGGCAGGTTGAAGCCGAGATCGCCGACATAGGCGCGTCCCTGCCCGTCGATGATCATGTCGTCGATCGTGCCGGTCGCGACCTCGGAGAGATCGGCATAGAGCGACAGCGCTCCATCGGAAAACCGCAGCAGCCGCTTCCTGAACATCGTCAGCACGACGATGTCGCCATCAGGCAGGACGCCGAGACCACACGGCGTGTCGTCGGTCAGCGCAGCATGCTCCTGCAACTCGCCCGACGAGCTGATGCTCAGAAGCGCCCGCGCCATGCAATCGACGAACCAGAGCCGCCCGCGATGCCATCGCGGGCCTTCGAAATAGCGGCCGCCGTCGAGGATCGTTCTGAGGCGAGCCGTCATGACGCACCGGCTCAAGAAAAGTGATGTGGCAGTGACATCGGCAGCCCCCACGTGCGCTCGCGACGACGATACAACTCACGCGGAACCGGTCAAAGCACGGTGCTGCCCGCCATTTTCGTCCGTGAAAACCCCGGTTCCCGCGGGTTCCACACGCCATATTCCATATTTTGCCGCGTTTTCCCTGTTGAGTTGCAGCTGCATTAAGACTCGAGAATCGAGGGTAGTGATAATCTGCGGCGGTTGTGCCGCCGTATGACGCGTTCTGTTGTGCCTCATGGTTTCTCAGGGGGGACCAGGGAATGAACCGTTGCCTACGTCCGCTGGCGTGCTTCGCCACCGCCGCCGCGCTCGCGCTGCTTCCGGTCCAGGCGACCGCCAAGCCGCATCACCAGCACCAGGCCAAGAGCGGCCACGGGGACAAGAAGGCGCATGGCGGCAAGGCCGCGCGCGAGAGTGCCTCCGGCCAGCGGCGGCACGCCAGACACGGCGCCGACAAACGTAAATCCGCGAAGGCCAAATCCGATCCTTCCAAATCCGCTGAGAAGGCGCCCGAGCCGGAGAAACCCGCCGAGCCGCAATTGTTGGGCGATCTCGCCACGATCAGGGACGCGATCCTCGCCGCGCGCAGAGGCAAGACCAGCGACGCGACCGATATCCAGGCCAGGATCACCGACCCGGTCGGGCGAAAACTCGTCGAGTGGTATCTGCTGCGCCACTCGGAATCGAGCGCGCCGTTCAGCCGTTATGCGGCATTCGTGACGGCCAATCCGGATTGGCCTAGCGTCACGCTGTTGCGCAAGCGCGCCGAAGCGCGGATCTGGCAGGAGCGCAGCGATCCGGCCACGGTGCACGGCTTCACCCTCGATCAGCCGATCAGCGCCAAGGGCAAGTTCGCGCTCGCCCGCACGCTGCTGGCCGAAGGCGACCGCGACGGCGCCACCCGGCTGGTCCGCGACGCCTGGCGCTCGGAGGAGCTGTCCGATCGCTCCGAGAGCGACGCCTATGATGCGTTCAAGGACCTGCTGACGCGCGACGACCATCGCGCGCGCATGGACAAGCTGATCGGCGCCAAGGATCTCGCCGGCGCGAGGCGCGCGGCGCAGCGGCTCGGCAGCGACGATCTGGCGATCGTGAAAGCCTGCAGCGCGGTCCGCGGACAATCCAGCAAGGCAGAGGACACGCTCAACGATGTGCCGGCCGATGCCCGCCGCGATCTCGGTTACACGCTGTGCCGAATTCAGTGGCTGCTTGCGAAGAACAAGGTCGACGAAGCCGCGCGCGTGACGATCGCGGCTGAGCCCGAGACGATGGCGCAGCAGGACACCGACCAGTGGTGGCGCGAGCGCCGCATCCTCTCCCGCAAGCTGCTCGACCAGGGCGAGTACCAGGCGGCCTATGACGTGATCCGGCCCGCGGCGGCGCCGGACAATCCTTATTACCGCTCCGACATGCACTTCATGCGCGGCTGGATCGCGCTGCGTTATCTCAACGACGCCAAGACCGCCGCGGCGCACTTCGCGCATATCGACGAGGGCCAGACCAACCCGACCGTGCTGGCGCGCGCCGCCTATTGGCGCGGCCGCGCCGCCGAGGCACTCGGAAATTCCGCGGCGATGCGGGCCGACTACCAGGCCGCCGCGCGCTACCCGACGGCCTATTACGGTCAGCTCGCGCTGGCCAAGCTCGGCCGTGATGGTGGCGTCGAGCTGCGCGCGCCCTCGCCGGCTGCCAGCGCCGGCAGCATGGCGACCGACGAGCGGGTCCGCGCCGCCGATATGCTCTATGCGATCGGCGAGCCCGACGTCGTGCTCTATTTCGCCGCCGACCTCGCCGAGGAAAGCACCGATGTCGGGATGCTCGAAGCGCTCGGCGAGCTGACCGGCCGCCGCAACGATGCCCGCGCCATGCTGCAGATCGGCAAGATCGCGCTCGCGCGCGGCTTTGCCTTCGACCATTACGCCTTCCCGGTGATCGGCATTCCCAAGCACACGCCGATCGCGCCCGATATCGGGCGCAGCATGACCTACTCGATCGCGCGTACCGAAAGCGCGTTCGACCAGCGCGACAAGTCGGCGGCCAACGCCGTCGGCCTGATGCAGGTGACGCCGGAAGCCGGCCGTGACACCGCCAAGCGCTTCGGCGTCAGCTATGACTGGAGCCGGATGGTGTCCGATCCCGTCTACAACACCCAGATGGGCGCAGCCGAGCTCAGCGCGTTGCTGTCGGAATATCGCAACTGCCACATCATGACCTTTGCCGGCTACAACGCCGGTCGCGGCCGCGTCCGCGACTGGGTCAAGGCCTATGGCGACCCGCGCGATCCCAAGGTCGATCCGGTCGACTGGGTGGAGCGGATCCCGATCTCCGAGACGCGCAACTACGTGCAGCGCGTGATGGAGAATTTCGCGGTCTACCAGGCGCGGTTCGAGGATGCCGGCACGGCGGTGGCCAAGAACGGCGAGCGCGTCGTGACACAGGAGAGCAACGCGGCGCCGGCTGAGGCAATGCCGTCGCAATAACGTCGTCCCGGCCTAGCGCGCAATTGCGCGCGGCCGGGATGACAAGTTTCAATCCACCTTCACGTTGGCGGCCTTGATCATCGGCCACCATTTGGCGATTTCCGCCTTCTGCCAGGCACCGAGCGCATCCGGCGTGAGCTGATCCTTCGGCGGCATCTGCAAGCCCAAATTCTCGAGCTGCTTCTGCACGGCCGGATCGGCCATCGCCTGGACCGCAGCGGCGTTGAGCTTGGCCACGATCTCCTTCGGGGTACCCTTCGGCACCCAGAGGCCGGACCACAGCGTCATGTGGAAGCCCGGCAGGCCGGCCTCGTCGACCGTCGGAACGTCAGGCGCATTCGCGACCCGCTTGGAATCGGTGACCGCATAGGCGCGGATATTGCCGGCACGGACCTGGTTGATCGAGTTCGAGGTCTGGTCGACGATGATGTCGATCTGGCCGGCGACGAGGTCGTTCAGCGCTGGGCCGGTGCCGCGATACGGTACATATTGCAGCTTGATGCCGGAGACGTTCTCGAAATAGAGCCCGGCGATATGGCTGCCGCTGCCGGCGCCGGCGGTGCCCGCGGTCGGCGGCGCCGGCCGCGACTTCAGCCACTCCAGCAACTCCTTCAGCGATTTCGCCGGCACGGCGTTCTTGCTGACGATGATCATCGGGTTGCTCGGCAGCAGCACCACCGGCTCGAGATCGGTGACGAGGTCGTAGCCGAGCTTGTAGATCGCGCCGTTGGCGACATGGGTGCCGAGATGACCGAACGAGATGGTATAGCCGTCGGGCGCCGAGCGCACCGCGCGGCCAACGCCGATCGAGCCGCCCGCTCCAGTCACGTTCTCGATCAGCAGCACCTCACCGAGCGACTGCTTCATTCGTTCGCCGAGGATGCGCGCCATCGCATCCGAGGGGCCGCCGGCAGCAAACGGCACCACGATGGTGATCGGGTGCGCGGGATAGGTTTCCGCGGAAACGGTCCCCGTCAACGCGAACATCGCCAATACGGCCAGAACCAGCTTCCGCATCACGCTCTCCCTCAATTTTCTTGTTTCCAATTATTTTTGAAGGGCCACCTTTCGACAAGATGGCCCTTCGGATGAGGCGTCAGAACTGCGAGAAGTCGATCGGCTTGTGCCGGTCGAGCGTGCGGGTGATCGGCGGCAGGGGGTATTTCAGGCCGCTGGCGCAGTTGAACAGCATCACGCGGTCGGTCTTGCTGACACGGCCGTCGGCGAGGCTCTCCTTGTAGGCGGCATAGGTCGCGGCGCCCTCGGGGCACAGCAGCAGCCCCTCCTCGCGCGCGACCTCATTGAGGGCGGCGCTGATCTTGTCGTCATCGACGGCGATCGCAAAGCCCTTGCTCTCGCGCACCGCGCGCAGGATGAGGAAGTCGCCGATCGCCTGCGGCACGCGGATGCCCGAGGCGATGGTGTGGGCGTCCTCCCAGCGCGCGGCGTGCTCGGTGCCGGCCGCATAGGCCCGCACCATCGGCGCGCAGCCGGAGGCCTGCACCGCGACCATGCGCGGGCGCTTGCTTCCGATGAAGCCGATCTTCTCGAGCTCGTCGAACGCCTTCCACATGCCGATCAGGCCGGTGCCGCCGCCGGTCGGGTAGAAGATCACGTCGGGCACGTCCCAGCCGAGCTGCTCGGCAAGTTCAAGCCCCATCGTCTTCTTGCCCTCGATCCGGTACGGCTCCTTCAGGGTCGAGGTATCGAACCAGCCGACCTTCGCCTTGCCCTCGCCGACGATCTTGCCGCAGTCATCGATATAGCCGTTGACGCGATAGACGGTGGCGCCCTGCAGCTCGATCTCGCTGACATTCACCTCCGGCGTATCGGCCGGGCAGAAGATCGTGGTCTTGATGCCGCAGGAGGTCGCATAGGCCGCCAGCGCCGCGCCGGCATTGCCGTTGGTCGGCATCGCCATGTGCTTGATGCCGAGCGCCTTGCCCATCGACACCGCCATCACCAGGCCGCGTGCCTTGAACGAGCCGGTCGGCAGCCGGCCTTCATCTTTCACAATGATCTCGCCGCCGCCAAGCTTGGCGCCGAGCCGCGGCAGCCGGATCAGCGGTGTCGTGACCTCGCCGAGGCTGACGATATCTTTGCATTTGCGCACCGGCAGCAGCTCGCGGTAGCGCCACAAATCGGCGGGACGCTGCGCCAGGGCGTCCTTCGTCAGCGCCTTCTTCACCCCGGCAAGGTCATAGCGCACCAGCAGCGGCTTGCCGGCCTTGGAGAGGTTGTGCACCTGGTCGGCGGGATAATGATCGCCCTCCATCGCGCATTCGAGATGGGTGACGAAAGTCGGGCGTTCGATGGTGAGGTTGTCGTTGTCTTTCACGAGATGCGCTCTTTCTTTTTTCTTTGCGAATTCGTTTTGTCGGACCCGTCACCCTGAGGAGGCCGCGCAGCGGCCGTCTCGAAGGGCGACGAGCCCCGCTGCTCGCTCCGGGCCGTGCATCCTTCGGGATGCGCTCCGCGCTCCTCAGGATGACGGGACCGTGGCCGCCGTCCGCGGCCTCAGATATTCAGCACGCGCCCATAGGCGTCGAGCACCGCTTCCTTCATCATCTCCGACAAGGTCGGATGCGGGAACACGGTGTGCATCAGTTCCTCTTCCGTGGTCTCCAGATTCATCGCCACGACGTAGCCCTGGATCAGCTCGGTGACCTCGGCGCCGATCATGTGGGCGCCGAGCAGCTGGCCGGTCTTCTTATCGAAGATCACCTTGACGAGGCCCTGGTCCTCGCCGAGCGCGATCGCCTTGCCGTTGCCGACGAACGGGAAGCGGCCGACCCGGATCTCGCGGCCGTCTTCCTTGGCCTTGGCCTCGGTGAGGCCGACGGAGGCGACCTGCGGGTTGCAGTAGGTGCAGCCCGGGATCATCAGCTTGTCCATCGGATGCGGATGCAGGCCCTTGATCGCCTCGATGCAGATCACGCCCTCATGCTCGGCCTTGTGCGCGAGCATCGGCGGTCCCGCGACGTCGCCGATCGCATAGATGCCGGGAACGTTGGTCTTGCCGAGGCCGTCGATCACGATGCAGCCGCGATCGGTTTTGACGCCAAGCTTCTCCAGCCCGAGATTCTCGATATTGCCGACCACGCCGACCGCCGAAATCACGCGCTCGAACTCCACCGCTTGCGGCTTCTCCTTGCCGTCGTCGATGGTCGCAACCACGCTGTCGGCCTTCTTCTCGAGCTTTGTCACCTTGGTCGAGGTGAGTATCTTGATCCCCATCTTCTCAAACCGCTTGCGGGCGAGCCCTGCGATTTCCGCATCCTCGACCGGGAGAATCTGCGGCAGCACCTCGACCACGGTGACGTCGGCGCCCATGGTGTGGAAGAACGAGGCGAACTCGATGCCGATCGCGCCGGAGCCGACCACCAGCAGCGATTTGGGCATCCGCTCCGGCACCATCGCCTCGAAATAGGTCCAGATCAGCTTCTTGTCGGGCTCGAGCCCGGGCAGCACGCGCGGCCGCGCGCCGGTCGCCACGATGATGTGCTTGGCCTGATAGGTGCCCTCCCCGCTGGCGCCCTTCGGCGCCTCGACCGCCGACTTCTTCACCGTGATCTTGCCGGGCGCGTCGATCGTGGCGTCGCCCCAGATCACCGTGACCTTGTTCTTCTTCATCAGGAAGCCGACGCCGTCATTGAGGCGCTTCGAGACGCCGCGCGAGCGCTGCACCACCGCCTTCGGATCGAACGAGACGTTGTCGGCCGACAGCCCGTAATCCTTGGCGTGCTGCATGTAGTGATAGATCTCGGCGGAGCGCAGCAGCGCCTTGGTCGGGATGCAGCCCCAGTTCAGGCAGATGCCGCCGAGATAGGATTTCTCGACAATCGCGGTCTTGAGGCCGAGCTGCGCGGCGCGGATCGCGGTCACGTAGCCGCCGGGGCCGGAGCCGATGATGATGACGTCAAAGGATGTGTCGGCCATGGCGGCTCCCGTTCAACTCAACGTGTGACGCCGCGGGCGCGGCTTCTTGCAATCAATGACCTGACCAGCCATTCGAGTCCGATCACCAGGGCCATGATGGCCAGGGCCGTCAGCACGATCGGCTGGGCGATGTTCCGCGCCAGCTGCTCGCCGGCGAAGAACGCGGAGTGTAGAAAATCCAATCCGACCGGATTGAGCACCAGTGCGGCCGACAGCAACAGCGAGATCCAGGGCCAGCGCGTGCGAGCCATGCTGGCCATTCATCCGTACTCCCGCCATACCGCACCGAGGAACGCGGACCACGCCAGCGCCAGCACCGCGGCGCCGATCATCATGATCCTGAACTGGATCGTCGATATCAGGTCGCGGTTGACCGCGACGAGCAACGCGACGGCGATAGCGGCGAGCAGGACGTACGGACCGACGATCGCGTACATGGCGGATGCCCGTCACACCATCA
Source organism: Bradyrhizobium sp. USDA 4501 (assembly GCF_054062115.1). NCBI lineage: Bacteria > Pseudomonadati > Pseudomonadota > Alphaproteobacteria > Hyphomicrobiales > Nitrobacteraceae > Bradyrhizobium > Bradyrhizobium sp. USDA 4501. Next base: position 8,608,144 of record NZ_JBSSEX010000001.1, on the reverse strand, counting down.
TCATCACAGGGTTTTCGATCAGCTGCTTGAAGGCACCGATCAGCTCGGCGCCGAGCGCGCCGTCGATCGCACGGTGATCGCACGACAACGTCACGCTCATCATGTGCGCGATCTCGATCTTGCCGCCGCGCACCACCGGACGTTCCTCCGAGGTGCCAACCGCGAGGATCGAGGCATGCGGCGGGTTGATCACGGCGGTGAAGTGGTTGATGCCGTACATGCCGAGGTTGGAGACCGCGGTGGTGCCGCCCTGATATTCCTCCGGCTTCAGCTTGCGGGCGCGGGCGCGGGCGGCGAAATCCTTCATCTCGTTGGAGATGGTCGAGAGTGTCTTGGTCTCGGCCTTGCGGATGATCGGCGTGATCAGGCCGCCCGGCATCGCCACCGCGACGCCGACGTCGGAATGCTCGTGCTTGAGCATGCCGCCTTCGGTCCAGCTGACGTTGCAGTTCGGAATCTTCTGCAGCGCGACCGCCATCGCCTTGATGACGAAGTCGTTGACCGAGATCTTGTAGAGCGGCTTCTTCTCCTTGTCCTTCGGCGCTGCGGCGTTGATCTCCTCGCGCGCGGCGAGCAGCTGGCCGATGTCGCAGTCGATGGTGAGGTAGAAGTGCGGGACGTTCTGCACCGAGGCGGTGAGACGCTGCGCGATGGTGCGGCGCATGCCGTCATGCGGCACCACCTCGTAGGAGCCCGGCTCGAACAGCGCGAGGATCTGCTTGTCCGACATTGACGGCGCGATGCTCGGTCCCGCGGCGGGCGCTGCCGCCGGCGCCTTCAGGCCCTTGCCGGACTTGGCCTCGTCGACGTCGCGCGCGATGACCCGGCCATGCGGGCCGGTGCCGGTGATGCGGGTAAGATCGATGCCGGCTTCCTTTGCCAGCCGGCGCGCCAGGGGCGATGAGAACACCCGGGCGTGGCCGTTAGCCTGCGCGGCCGGTGCAGCAGCCTGAGGCGCCGCTGCCGGCGCTGGCGCTGCGGCCGGCTTCGGCGCAGGCGCCGCCGCCGGTGCGGGAGCCGCCGCCGGCGCGGCCTGGGCGGCGGGCTTCGGCGCCTCGGCGGGTTTCGCGACAGGTGCGGCGCCCGCTCCGGCGCTGGCCGCCGCCTTCACATCCTCGCCGTCGCCGGCCATGACCGCGATGACGTCGTTGACCGGCACGTCCTGGGTGCCCTCGGGCACCAGGATCCTGGCGATCGTGCCTTCGTCGACCGCCTCGACTTCCATCGTCGCCTTGTCGGTCTCGATCTCCGCGATCACGTCGCCGGACTTGACCTTGTCGCCCTCTTTCTTGAGCCACTTGGCGAGGTTGCCCTTTTCCATCGTCGGCGACAGCGCGGGCATGAGAATATTGATCGGCATTGTCAGTGACCTTGTTGCGACCGCGGTTTGGTTTGGCCCATGTCGGTCGGCCGGGCGATTTCGGCTTCGAACATCTCGACGATGCGCGCGAGCGCCTCGTCCTCGGTGTATTCACTCTCGCGCGCATAGGCGCGCGCCGCGTGGCGGGCGATGTCGACCAGCATGAGCCCCCACATGTCCGGCTCCTCGAAAGCGCGCTGGAACGCGATCGACAGGCCGCCATCGACGACGAAGGCGCGCAGCACCTCGATGGCGTCGTCGCGGCCCATCACGTCAGGCGGCAGCGGCTGCTCCTTGGGACCGGCCATCGGCGTTACCGGTAGGATACGGCCTTGGCGGCGGCGACCACCTCGGCGACGGAGGGCAGAGCGAGCTTTTCGAGGTTGGCGGCATAGGGCATCGGCACGTCCTTGCCGGAGACGCGCGCCACCGGCGCGTCGAGATAGTCGAAGGCATGCTCCATGATGCGCGCGGCGACCTCAGAGCCGACGCCGCTCTGCTGCCAGCCCTCCTCGACCGTCACCGCGCGGCCGGTCTTCTTCACCGAGTTGATGATGGTCTCGGTATCCATCGGACGGATGGTGCGGAGATCGACGACCTCGGCCTCGATACCTTCCTTGGCGAGTTCGTCGGCAGCCTTCAGCGCATAGGACATGCCCATCGCCCAGGAGACGATGGTGACGTCCTTGCCGGCGCGGGCAATCCGCGCCTTGCCGATCGGCACCACGAAATCAGCCAGCTTCGGCACCTCGCCGGTGTGGCCGTACAGCACCTCGTTCTCGAGGAAGATCACCGGATTGGGATCGCGGATCGCGGCCTTGAGCAGGCCCTTGTAATCGGCGGCCGAATACGGCGCGATCACCTTGAGGCCCGGGATCTGCGAGTACCACGCCGCATAGTCCTGGCTGTGCTGCGCGGCGACGCGCGCGGCGGCGCCGTTCGGGCCGCGGAACACGATCGAGCATCCCATCTGGCCGCCGGACATATAGAGCGTCTTGGCGGCGGAGTTGATGATCTGGTCGATCGCCTGCATGGCGAAGTTGAAGGTCATGAACTCGACGATCGGCTTCAGGCCCGCCATCGCCGCGCCGACGCCGACGCCGGCAAAGCCGTGCTCGGTGATCGGCGTGTCGATCACGCGGCGGGCGCCGAATTCCTGCAACAGGCCCTGCGTCACCTTGTAGGCGCCCTGATATTCCGCGACCTCCTCGCCCATGATGAAGACATCGCCGTCGCGGCGCATCTCCTCGGCCATCGCATCGCGCAGCGCCTCGCGAATGGTCTGCGTGACCATCTCGGTCCCCGCAGGGATTTCCGGATCAGGCAGTGACTCGGTCGCGGGCGCGGCTGGTGCCTTCGCCGCGGGCTGCGGCGTTTCCGCCTTGGCTTCGGCAGGCGCGGCTTCGGCGGCCTTCGGCTGCGGCGCTGGAGCCGCCGGCGCCTTGGCGAGGTCGGCGGCGCTTTCGCCGTCGACGAGAATGGTGGCGATCGGCGTGTTCACCGCAACGTCCGCGGTGCCTTCCGGAATCAGGATCTTGCCGAGCGTGCCCTCGTCGGTTGCCTCGACCTCCATCGTCGCCTTGTCGGTCTCGATCTCGGCGATGACGTCACCGGACTTGATGGTCTCGCCTTCCTTTTTCAGCCATTTGGCGAGGTTGCCCTTCTCCATGGTGGGCGACAGCGCAGGCATCAGCACTTGAATGGGCATATCGGCTCCCGAAATCGGTCTTGAAATTCGTCTGCGCGGGTGGGGTCAGCGGTAGATGTCGGTGTAGAGCTCGGCCGGATCCGGCTCCGGATCGTGCTGCGCGAAGTCTGCGGCCTCGTTGACGATCTCGCGCACCTGGGCGTCGATCGCCTTCAGGTCCTGCTCGCTGGCGCCCGAGGCCAGCAAGCGGTTGCGCACCTGCTCGATCGGGTCCTGGTCGTGACGCACCTTCTCGACCTCCTCGCGCGTGCGGTACTTGGCCGGATCGGACATCGAGTGGCCGCGGTAGCGGTAGGTCTGCATCTCGAGAATCATCGGACCGTTGCCGCCGCGGCACCAGGCCACGGCCTCATCGGCGGCGGCCTTGACGGCGCGCACGTCCATGCCGTCGACCTGCTTGCCCGGAATGTTGAAGGAGGCGCCGCGCTTGGAGAAATCCTGCTGGGCCGATGCGCGCGACACCGAGGTGCCCATCGCATAGCGATTGTTTTCGATCACGTAGATCACCGGCAGCTTCCACAGCTCCGCCATGTTGAAGCTCTCATAGACCTGGCCCTGGTTGGCCGCGCCGTCGCCGAAATAGGTCACGCTGACGTTATCGTTGCCGCGATAGCGGTTGGCGAACGCAAGGCCGGTGCCGAGCGAGACCTGCGCGCCCACGATTCCGTGACCGCCATAAAAGTGCTTCTCCTTGCTGAACATGTGCATGGAACCGCCCTTGCCGCGGGAATAGCCGCCGCGGCGTCCGGTCAATTCGGCCATCACGCCCTTGGCTTCCATGTCGCAGGCCAGCATGTGGCCGTGGTCCCGGTAGCCGGTTATGACCTCGTCGCCCGGCTTCAGCGCCATCTGCATGCCGACCACGACCGCTTCCTGGCCGATATAGAGATGGCAGAAACCGCCGATCGCACCCATGCCGTAGAGTTGACCGGCCTTCTCCTCGAAGCGCCGGATCAGGAGCATGTCCCGCAGTGCCTTGAGCTCCTGCTCCTTGGTGAATTCGGGGGGAGAGCCGGCCTTCTCCTGCCCTGATTCTTTTGCGACGCTTTTCTTGGGTGCGGCCATGGCAATTCCGGGTGAGAGAAGTCGGAGAACCCTCTCTAACCCAACTCAAATCGCCTTGGAAGGATTGCGTTCGCCCGATGGAATTTTGCTATGCCGCACTGCAGCGCAGCGCGACATTTTTGTGATAGCGCGCGAATGATTTTGAAATTTGAGAACGCGTCGTCAGTTACTTGTTGATCCGAACGAGGTCACGCGGATTGGCGTAGTCGAGCTGGAAGCGCGCACGCTCGTCCAGCATGTCGGGATCGACCCGGTCCGACCGCAGCAGCGACACCCGCTGCTCGCCCTCGGCCCGCTCCTTCTTCAGCCGCGCCAGCTCGGAGGTCAGCGCGATGATCTCCTGATCGAGCTCCTGCCGCGCGTTCAAGCCGTATTTGCCGGTGTAGGCGTTGACGCCGAAATAGCCGACCATCAGCGCCGCCAGCGTATAGAGGGCGAGCCCGGTCAGAATCGATTTGAGGCGTGTGCGGGAAACCATGGCCGCGAGCATGCGGCCATGGGGTTAACGAACGCTGAACCAGAGCGTTTTCGAGCGAAGTGGATGCCGGTTCGCGTGAAGACAACGCGTCAAAGCAAGTTCAGAGCCCGTTCCGATTCGATCGGAACGGGACTCTTGCTCAGCGGTTCTGCTTTTCGATAAAGGCCGCGAAGGCGTCGAGATACTGCTGCAGCACACCCTTGAGCGACTCCTTGGTCAGTTCGCCGTTGTCGTCGAAGGCATCGCCGACGCCGTTGAGATAGGCTTCCGGCTGACCGAGGATCGGGCCGGAAATGCCGGGCAGGATGTTCTGCAGGTGCTTCACCGCGCTGACGCCGCCGAGCGGTCCGGGCGAATTGCCGATGATGCCGACCGGCTTGCCGATGAACGAGCTCTTGCCGTAGGGCCGCGAGGCGACGTCGATGGCGTTCTTCAGCACGCCCGGGATCGAGCGGTTGTATTCGGGGGTCACGAACAGCACGCCGTTCGACTTCTGCAGCTTCTCGCGGAAGGCAAGCCAGTCCGCCGGCGGCGCGGCCTCGAGGTCCTGGTTGAAGAAGGAAATTTCCTGAAGCGTCGTCACATCGAGCTTCAGCGACGCCGGTGCAAGCTTGGCCAGCGCATTGGCGATCTTGAGCGAGAAGCTCTGTTTGCGGATGCTGCCGACGATGGTGACGATGTTATAGGCCATAGCAAATTCCCCTCGGATTGCGCGTGAAACTGGTGCCCCTCACCTACCGGCGCACCAAGAAAGATGCAAGTGCATGGATCGTCCAATTCCGGAAACGCAGCGTTTCGCGGAATTGGTCTATGCAAAGCAAAAGGCCGCCCCATCGGGACGGCCCCTGCGTTTCGATCCTCAGCCCTTGTTCGGGTTGATCAGGAATTTCTCGCCGGTCGCGCGCTTGTTGTAGACGGCGATGTTGTCGAGTTGCAGGGTCTCCTGCAACGAGACCACCTTGGTGTAGTGACTGGCGAAAGTCGTCTTCAGTTCGGCCACCACGCGCTGGCGCAGCTTGTTGCCGGCCTCCGGACCGATCTTCATCAGGAATGGGAACAGCAGCCAGCCGCCGACGCCCCAGGCCATGCCGAAGCCGCGCGGCAATTCGATCGAGCGGGTGTCGAGGCTGCCATAGACATAGACCTGCTTGTGCACATTCGAGCCGTAGCGGCTGTAGGCCTTGGCGGTCTTGTTGATCGCGGTCTCCATCGCGACCAGGATCTGGCCCGCGAGCTTGCCGCCGCCGATCGCATCGAAGGCGATGGTGGCGCCGGTTTCGACCAGCGCGCCGGTGAGCTTGTCCATGAAATCGGGCGCGGAGGAATCGACGACATGTTTGGCGCCGATCTTGTGCAGGATGTCGGCCTGCTCCTTGTTGCGCACGATGTTGACGAGGCCGATGCCGTCCTTGAGACAGATCTTGTTGAGCATCTGGCCGAGATTGGACGCTGCCGCGGTGTGCACCAGCGCCTTGTGCCCCTCGCGCCGCATCGTCTCGGTCATGCCGAGCGCGGTCAGCGGATTGACGAAGCAGGACGCGCCTTCCGCCGGCGTGGTGCCGTCGGGCAGCGGCAGGCATTCGTTGGCGCGCAGCGTCCGGTATTGCGCATACATCGCGCCACCGATCATCGCGACCGTCCGGCCCATCAGCGCTTTCGCCGCATCCGATGAACCGGTCCTGATCACGACGCCGGCGCCTTCATTGCCGACCGGCATGGACTCATCGAGCCGTGCCGCGAGGCCCGGCAACGCAGCTTCCGGCACGCGCGCGGTCACCACTGGCAATTCCTGGCTGCCGGAGACCTTGGCGGCCGACATGTCGGCCGGGCCGATCAACAGACCGAGATCGGAGGGATTGATCGGGGTCGCCTCGACCCGGACAACGACCTCGTCGGGGCCGGGCTCGGGGGTCGGGACATTGACCAGCGATATCTCGAGCTCGCCATTCTTCTTGAGCAGCGAACGCAGCTGCAGACCGCTCTTGCCGTCGCTCATCCCGACCTCCCTTTTGAGTTTTGTTGGATCACGTTCAAGCTGGGGCGCTACGCCAAGGCCTTCAAGGCCGCCCTGCCCGCGTATTTCGCCTGGGTGCCGAGCTGCTGCTCGATGCGGAGCAGCTGATTGTATTTGGCGGTGCGGTCGGAGCGCGCCAGCGAGCCGGTCTTGATCTGCCCGCAATTGGTGGCGACCGCGAGATCGGCGATCGTGGAGTCCTCGGTCTCGCCGGAGCGGTGCGACATCACGGCGGTGTAGCCGGCCTTGTAGGCCATCTCGATCGCCGCAAGCGTCTCGGTCAGCGTGCCGATCTGGTTGACCTTGACCAGGATCGAATTGGCGCGGCCGTTCTTGATGCCGTCGGCAAGCCGGGTGACGTTGGTGACGAACAGATCGTCGCCGACCAGCTGGCACTTCTTGCCGATCGCATCCGTCAGTTCCTTCCAGCCGTCCATGTCGTCCTCCGACATACCGTCCTCGATGGTGACGATCGGATAGCGGCTGACGAGATCGGCGAGATACTTCACCTGCTCGGAGCGCGAGCGGGTCTTGTTCTCGCCGCCATAGACGTAGGAGCCTTCCTTGAAGAATTCGGTCGAGGCGCAGTCGAGGCCGAGCACGACGTCGTCGCCCGCCTTGTAGCCGGCCTTGCCGATCGCATTCATCACGAACTCGAGCGCGGCGTCGGCCGACGGCAGGTTCGGCGCGAAGCCGCCCTCGTCGCCGACATTGGTGTTGTGGCCGGCCTTCTTCAGTTCGCCGCGCAGCGTGTGGAAAATTTCCGAACCGCAACGTAGCGCCTCGGCGAACGACGTGGCGCCGACCGGCAGGATCATGAATTCCTGGAAGTCGATCGGGTTGTCGGCATGCACGCCGCCATTGATGATGTTCATCATCGGCACCGGGAGCGTCCGCGCCGAGGTGCCGCCGACATAACGATACAGCGGCATGTCGAAGGATTCGGCGGCGGCCTTGGCGCAGGCCAGCGAGACGCCGAGGATGGCGTTGGCCCCGAGCCGGCTCTTGTTCGGCGTCCCGTCGAGCTCGATCATGATCTGGTCGATCGCGACCTGCTCCTCGACCGCCTGGTCGCTGAGCGCCTCGAAGATCTCACCGTTGATGGCGGCGACCGCCTTCTCGACGCCCTTGCCGAGATAGCGCGCCTTGTTGCCGTCGCGCAGTTCCACCGCCTCATGCGCGCCGGTGGAGGCGCCCGACGGCACCGCCGCGCGACCGATCGACCCATCCTCCAGCACCACATCGACCTCGACCGTGGGGTTGCCGCGGCTATCAAGGATTTCGCGGCCGATGATGTCGACGATGTCAGTCATGACGTGCTCTTTCTCGATATGGGGTTGGCTGATGCGCCGCGTCATACACGGCGCGCAAGCAAATGTGAACGGCCCGCCCGCCCGGCCCGTCTGACGGTGCAATGTGGTGGGTTTATGCTGTCGGGGATTACCTTCGCGTGCTGGCCCATTGTTTCACGAAGCCGGGATAACGCAATGAACCGTCGCCAGTTTCTCGCCTCCACCACTGCCGCGATTTTGACCAAGAGAGCGCAGGCGCAGGATGCCCAGACGCCGTTCCGGGTGAAATATTTCAACGTCGACGCCGGGACCGGCCTGCACGATGTCACGCCGGCGCCCGATGGCACCGTCTGGTTCACGGGCCAGCGCAGCGGTGCGCTGGGCCGGCTCAATCCGCGCGACAGTGCGTTCAAGCTGGTCAGCCTCGGCAAGGGTGCGGCCCCGCACGGCGTCACGATCGGCCCCGACGGCGCGCCATGGGTAACCGAGGGCGGGCAGAATGCGATCGCCCGCGTCGACCCCGGCGACCACAAGGTGACGCTGTTCCGCCTGCCTGAGAAAGCCGCTGACGCCAATCTCAATACCGGCGTGTTCGACAAGCGCGGCGTCTACTGGTTCACCGGCCAGTCCGGCTTCTACGGCCGGCTCGATCCGAAATCCGGTGAGATGAAGGTGTTCGAGGCACCGCGCGGCGTCGGCCCCTACGGCATCACCGTGACCCCAAACGGCGACATCTGGTACGCCTCGCTTGCCGGCAGCTATATCGCACGGATTGACCCTGCGACCGGCAACGCCAGCGTGGTCCAACCGCCGACGCCGAAACAGGGCGCGCGATGGGTGTGGTCGGATTCGCGGGGGCGGATCTGGGTCAGCGAATGGAACAGCGGCAACGTGTCGGTGCACGATCCCGCCGACGGGACGTGGAGGGCCTGGAAGCTGCCCGGCAGCAATCCACGGACCTATGCCGTCTATGTCGACGACAAGGACAAGGTCTGGCTCACCGATTTCTCGGCCAACGCGATCATGCGCTTCGATCCGGTGGGCGCGACCTTCAACGCCTTTCCGAGCGACCGCGCCGGCGCGAATGTCCGGCAACTCGATGGCCGGCCCGGCGAGGTCTGGGGCTGTGAATCCGGCCAAGACCGCTTGGTCCTGATCCAGACGGCGGCGCCCGCGTAGCACCCTGCCCCCGCACGCGGACGGTTGACGAACCGCCCGCTTCCGTTCATTTCGGCCGCTCCCACAAGGATGAGGCCCATGGCGAAGAAAACCCTGCAACTCGGCCGTGCCGTCGCTTGGCCGGATAGCCCGGACAAGGCGGTGCTCGACCGCGTCCCCAATCCGCAGGCCGGCACGGATTATCTGGTGCGCTTCGCTATCCCGGAATTCACCTCGGTCTGCCCGATCACCGGCCAGCCGGACTTCGCCCATCTGGTGCTCGACTATGTGCCGGGCCGGTGGCTCCTGGAATCTAAGTCGCTGAAACTCTATGCGGCGAGCTTCCGCAATCACGGCGCCTTCCACGAGGATTGCACCGTCATGATCGGGAAGCGCATCGTCGGGGAAATCAAGCCGAAATGGCTGCGGATCGGCGGTTACTGGTATCCGCGCGGCGGCATTCCGATCGACGTGTTCTTCCAGACCGGCCGGCTGCCGAAGGGCATCTGGGTTCCCGATCAGGGCGTCGCGCCCTATCGAGGCCGGGGCTGATCCGGCGTCTCAATAGGCGCTCAGCAGATCGACCTTGGCATTGGCGAGGATGAGGCGGCGCGCCAGCAGTGCGGAAAGATTGCGCATGATCTTCATCGAAATCTGCGGGTGGAGTTGACGATAATCGGCAAAGCTGTCGATCGGTAGCTCGAGACATTTGACCGGCGTGTCCGCCCAGACGTCGGCGCTGCGGTGGCTCTCGATGATCGCCATCTCGCCGAACTCCATCCCCGGCCCGAGCGAGGCAAGCCGCACGCCGCTCGGCAGCTTCACGCTCACCATCCCGCTTTGCAGGAAGAACAACGAATTGGCCGGCTCGCCGGCCACGACGATGCGCTGGCCGGCGTCGTAGCGGCGCGGCGTCGAGAGTTCGGCGAGCGCAGCGATCTCCTCGGGCGCGAGATCGGCCAACAGCGCCTGCTCGCCGAGATGGGCGGTCTCCTTGGTCTCGGTGAAGCCGCCATAGCGGTAGATCAGTTGATCCTCGGCCCATTCAACGGCGTCGTCGAGCAGCGGAAAATGCCGCAACCGCTTCGGCTCTTCGATCTGCGCGCGGATCGTGGCCCAGACCGACGACGTCGTCTCGACACCGGAGATGATCGTGGTGACACCGGAATTTCCGAGCGTGGCGATTTTCTCAGCCAGCAGCTGGGCGCCGGCTGCCGTGATGTCGGGCACGCGGTGGAAATCTAGGATCAGCAGCGGCGCGCCGGGCGGCTCGCTGGACAGCCGGCGAGTGACGTAGTCGATCGACGCGAAGTTGAGCGCCCCCACCAGCTCGATGACGCGGGTGTCGCTGTGGCGGTCATCGAGGATCTGCTGTTCGTGCGGCTGGCGGCTGCGGCGGGAGGTGATGCCGAAGATGTCGTAGTCGGCGATGATGCAGGTGCGGACGTCGCCGCTGCGGTTGAGCATATGCAGATCAAATCGCGCCGACAGCGCCTCACAAACCTTCAGGCCTCGCACGCTGTTGAAGTGCCCATCGAGCAGCGGCGAAAAGGTGCCGAGCCCCAATTGCGACGGGAGCGCTGCGACGATGCCGCCGCCGACCCCACTCTTGGCGGGCATTCCGACGCGATAGATCCACTCGCCGGCATAGTCGTACATGCCCGAGCTCGTCATCACCGACAGCGTGCGCGCGACGACATGCGGCGTCACCACCTGGACGCCGGTGACCGGATTGACGCCGCGATTGGCGAGCGTTGCGGCCATCACCGCGAGGTCGCGCGCGGTGACGAGAATTGCGCATTGCCGGAAATAGATATCGAGCACGGCATCGACGCCGTCCTGTAGCACGAGGTAGTTGCGCAGCAGCCAGGCGATCGCGCGATTGCGGTTGCCGGTCGCCGTCTCCGACGCATGGACCGCGTCGTCGACGTCGAGTTCGCGGCCGGCAAACTGGCCGAGCTTGTCCCGGATGCGCTCGAATGCGGCGCGGCCATCGACCTCGTGGATCAGCCCGGAGCAGGCAATCGCGCCGGCGTTGACCATCGGATTGAACGGCTTGTTGTCGTTGGTCAGCCGGATCGAGTTGAATGCCTCACCGCTCGGCTCGACGCCGATCGCCGACGCGACGCGCGCTTCGCCGACGAGATCGAGGGCCAGCGCAAACACGAACGCCTTCGAAACGGACTGGATGGTGAAAGGAGCGGCGCTGTCGCCGACTTCGTAGACATGGCCATCGATGGTGACGAGGCTGATGCCGAAATGCGCCGGGTTGGCCCGTTTCAGCTCCGGAATGTAGTCGGCGAGCGCGCCGGAATTGTCCGATTTGAATTCTTGGTGGCAGGAGGCCAGAAAACGCTGAAGTGGAGGCTCGGTGCCATATCCCGTTGTCCTGACGTCCGCATTCCCTCGAATAGGCCAGCCAGTCTGGACGTCCACGCTCTCACCTCAAATGGCGAGAAATAAGCAATCCTCATGCCATGCGCGGTCGTCCGAACGCTGCCGCGAATGCGTCATCCTGACGCTGCACCCCGCTTCCCTGCATGTTGTGTCTGCCACCGCCGGTGAGCCCGTGGACGCCTAGGTTATCTGCGCATCGGCGGGCCTGGTCTGACGCAGAAACCGCGCGCAGATAAAGCCGAGCACGACCATCACGGCGGCGGCTGACACCAACGTCGCGGTCTTGCCGACGTGTTGCAGGCCGAAGCCATAGGCGATCGGGCCGACGGTCTGGCCCATGAAAAAGAAGAACGAGTGCAGCGACAGCGCGGTGGCGCGCGCCTCGACCGACAGCTCGCTGGCGAACACCTGCAGGCAGCCGTGGATCATGTAGAAGCCGAGGCCCATCACCAGGAGGCCCGCCATCTGCAGCTTCCAGTGCGGCCCGAAGGCGACCCCGACCAGTTGAATCGCAACCAGTGTCGCGCCAACGATCATCATCCCCCTCACCCCGATCCACGGCAGCAGGCGCGATACCGTCAGCGTGTAGAGCAATCCGCCGATCGCAAATCCCGCGATCACGATGCCGGCGATCGACAGCGAGGTCTCGCCGAGCTCGAACAGGAACGAGGCGATGAAGGGAAACAGCCCGAGCACGCAGCAGCCTTCGATGAAGACTGCCGAATAGCAGATGCGGGCGTTCGGATTGGTGAAGATGGTACGATAGCCGTGGCGCAGCGCCTTCAGGCTGGTGCGCGGCGGACGGTTCAGCGCAGCGCCGCGGAAGCCGGCTGCAACCGCCAGCGCGACGATAATCACGAGGCCGCCGAGCACCGCGAGCACGCCGCGCCAGCCGAGGAAGTCGCCGATCAGGCCGGATGCCGTCGCACCGAGCAGATTGCCGGTCATCGAGCCCGCCAGGGTTCGCCCGATCGCGAGCTGCCGCTTGTCCGGGCCAACCAGATCGCTGGTCAGCGACAGCGCCACCGGAAACACGCCGCCCGAGCCGATGCCGGAGAGGATGCGGGTCACGAACAGCATCGGAAACGAGGTCGAGAGCGCGCCGAGGATGTTGGCAACGCCGAGCAGTCCGAGGCAGATCGTCATCAGCCGCGCCTTGCCGAACAAATCGGCAGCGGCGCCGATCGCCGGCTGCACCGCGGCAAAGGTGAAGGCGAACACCGCGGCGAAGCTCGCGGCGGTCGCTATGCTGACGCCGAAGTCATCAGCGACATGCGGCAGCACCGGATCAAGCGCACGCACCGACAGGCTCGCCGCGAAGGTCGCCAGCGTGATCACGTTGAGGGCCGGCGGCATGCCGCTGGTTGCGGTCATGTCGTTGTCCGCCGGTCAGGCCGCCGTCTTCGCGAGCGCGTCGAACTGCATCAGCCGCTTGACGAGGGCCTCGAAGTCGCGGAGCGGCACCATGTTGGGGCCGTCCGACGGCGCATGATCCGGATCGGGATGAGTCTCGATGAACACGCCGGCGACGCCGACCGCGACCGCGGCCCGCGCCAGCACCGGCACGAATTCACGCTCGCCGCCCGACGAGGTGCCCTTGCCGCCCGGCTGCTGCACCGAATGGGTGGCGTCGAAGATCACAGGCGCGCCGGTGGTGCGCGACAAGATCGGCAGCGCGCGCATGTCCGAGACCAGCGTGTTGTAGCCGAACGATGCACCGCGCTCGGTGACCAGCACATTGGCGTTGCCGGCGCCGGTGATCTTGCTGACCACATTTGCCATGTCCCACGGCGCCAGGAACTGGCCCTTCTTGACATTGACGACCTTGCCGGTCGCGGCCGCAGCCAGCAACAGATCGGTCTGCCGGCACAGGAAGGCCGGGATCTGCAGCACGTCGACCGCCTGCGCCACGTCGGCGCACTGGGTCGCCTCATGCACGTCGGTCAGCACCGGCAGCCCGAGCGAAGACCGGATCTCGGCGAAGATCGGCAGCGCCTGCGCCAATCCGATGCCGCGCGCCGCGGTCGCGCTGGTGCGGTTCGCCTTGTCGAACGAGGTCTTGTACACCAGACCGACCTTGAGCCGGACCGCGATCTCCTTCAGCGCGGACGCCACCTCAAGCGCATGCGCGCGGCTCTCGAGCTGGCACGGACCGGCGATGATCGAAATCGGCAAGGCATTGCCGAATTTGGCCGATCCGACGGCAACGATCGGCGCGGCGGCTTGCGCGGAAACCTGATTGGTCAAAATGCTGCATCCTTTTGCCGGCGACCATGCAGTCCCGCGCGGGACGGATCAAGCCATCCCGCACGATGAGGGGGTTGCGCTGACGCCGTGGGTGCGCCGTGCTAACACAATCCCGCCCAAACAGCGCCTATAAACTGGCGCGGAACAGATTCCCATGAGGAAGCCATGCGCATCCCGCTGATGATCGGAGCCGTCGCCGCCATGTCGGCGATGTCGGGCCTCGCCTATGGCCAGACCAGCACCCAGCCCGGGGTCGTCACCAGCGGAGCCACCGGCGTCACCGTCAATGGCAAGCCGGCGGCGCGCAGCGGCGATACCACCAGCAATGGCGGCCCGCTCGTCGAGGGCGTGCCCAACGTCCTGATCAACGGCAAGCCGGCGGTGGTCATGGGCGATCGCACGCATTGCGGCGGCAAGACGACCTCCGGCAGCCACGGCGTCTTCATCAACGGCAAGCCGATGGTGACCCAGGGCGATCAGACCTCGGGCTGCCCGCAATAGCGTCGCTGCAACTTTCCCTCCCCAAGGGACCGAGAAAAGATGCCTCCCCGTCATTGCGAGGAGCTCGCGACAAAATTGCGAAGCAATTTTGCGCTGAAGCGACGCAGCAATCGATCGCTCCGCATATGTGGTGCCAATGGATTGCTTCGCTTGCAATGACGGGAACATGGCCGCAGCGGGCGTCACTTGACCGACGAAAACGCCGTCGGCACCAGAAGCTGGTTGACGATGTTGAGGACGATCTGGCCGTCCTCCTCGGTCTTGGCGCGCGCGGTGATCCACTCCGGATCGGTCTGGAACGCGGTCCACTTCTTCTCGCGCTCGGCGAGCGATTCCCAGGCCAGCAGATAGGTCAGCTCCTGGTTGGATTCCCCGACCAGCGTCGTGAAGAAGCCGGCCTGCCTGATGCCATGCTTGTCCCAGAGCTTCAGCGTGATGGTCTCGAAGCGCTTGAGCAGCGCCGGCAGCCGTCCCGGCAGGCAGCGATAGACGCGGGTCTCGTAGATCATTGGCAGTCCTCCCAGATTGGTGTGCGGGCGGTTATAGCCAGCGCCTTCCGGACTGTCTTGAGGGGGTGACAACATGGCACCCCTGCTCGCGACGGGCGGCCATTTCCGCAATGTTGTTGCAATGTTACTTGCCCTAAAACCTGCCTTCAGGAGTTGGACCACAAGGACATGCGGATACTGCTGGTTGAGGACGAGGCCGAAATGGCGGCGGCGCTGTCGCAGGCGCTGAAGGGCTACGACATGGTGGTCGACCACGTGCCGAACCTTGCCGAGGCCGAGGAAGCGATCTGTGCCGACGTGCATGGCGCGGTCCTGCTCGACCGCCAGCTTCCGGACGGCGACGGCCTCACGCTGATCCCGAAGCTGCGCGCCAAGGCCGACGGCGTGCCGATCATCGTGCTGACCGCGCGCGGCGATCTCACCGACCGCATCACGGGCCTCGACAGCGGCGCCGACGACTATCTGGCCAAGCCGTTCGCGGTCGAGGAGCTGATGGCGCGGCTGCGCGCCGTGCTGCGCCGCCCCGCCGGCCTGCAGCTCGAGATCATCAGGGCCGGCCGCGTGGCGTTCGATTGCGGCCATCGCGAGGCCAGTGTCGACGGCTGCCCACTTGAGCTGCCGCGGCGCGAGCTGCTGGTGCTGGAGACGCTGCTGCGCCGCATGGGCCGCACCGTGCTGCGCGCGACGCTGGAGGAAGCCGTCTACAATTTCGAGGACGAGATCCAGTCCAACGCGCTCGATGCGCACGTCTCGCGTCTCAGGCGCAAGCTTGCCGACGCCAACGCCGGCGTCGAGATCCACAGCATCCGCGGCGTCGGCTATCTCTTGAAGCAAACGTCATGAGCGAACAGGCCGAGCACTATTGCCTGCGCTCGCAACTGAGCTGGCGGCTGGTGACGCTCCAGGCGCTGCTGCTTGCCATGCTGATCGTTTGCCTGATCAGCGCGTTGTGTGCCACCGGCTTCCTGATCGTTCCACGCGATGAGGATCATGTGATTTCCATCGTGCAGGGCGCGGTCGCACGCGACGGCAAGGGCGAGTTGATTTTGCGCCCGACGGCCGAACTGCAAAAGCTTCGTGACGACACGCCCGACCTCTGGTTCCTGGTGCGCGACCGGCATGGCCGTTCGCTGACGGAAGGCGCGGTGCCGCCGGAATTTGCCAGGATCGGTGACGCACTCGACCAGATCAGCCAGGCGCGGCTCGGCTGGCAGATGTTCGAGGATGATCCGCGCAAGCCGCCGGCGCGGCTGAAGCGCGTCAATTCCGACGCCGGCCCCGTGCAGGTGCTCACAGCGACGCAAGGGCCAATGTCGAGCGTCAAGACCGCGCTCGCCACGACGCTGGCATTCCTCGCCATTGCCCTGCCCGGCCTTTTCCTGATGGCATGCGCCACCTTCATCGCGACGCCGATGGTGGTGAAGCGCGCCTTCGCCGGTCTCGATACCACCGCCGACGAAGCGCGCCGGATCGATTTCCGCCAGCGCGGCAGCCGACTGTCGGCGGACCATCTGCCGCTCGAGGTAGCGCCGCTGGTGACCGCCATCAACGATGCGCTGAAACGGCTCGACGATGGCTATTCCCGGCACCAGCGATTCGTCGCCGACGCGGCGCATGAATTGCGCACGCCGATCGCGATCCTCAACACGCGGCTGGAGTCGCTGCCGCCAGGTCCGGAGAAAACCCGCCTGCTCGAGGATTCGGCGCGGCTTGCGACATTGGCCGAGCAACTGCTCGACATCCAGCGCTTCGACCAGTGCCGCAATCCGTTCGTCCGCGTTGATCTCGTCGCGGTCGCCCGCAATGTCGCGGCCGACCTCGCGCCGCTCGCGATCGCGGCCGGCTACGAGCTGTCGCTCGATACCGCAACCGATCGCGTCGAGATCTTGGGCGATCGCGCCGCGCTGGAGCGCGCGCTCACCAATCTGGTGCAGAACGCCATCCAGCATGGCGGCCGCCGCGGGCACCATCACCATCCATGTCGGCAGTGCCGCGACCATCGACGTATCGGATGAAGGCGACGGCATTCCCCAGGACCAGCGCACCCGGATCTTCGATCCGTTCTATCGGCTCGCGCCGCTCGACCGCGGCGCCGGACTCGGCCTCAACATGGTGCGCGAGATCGCAAGGCTGCACGGCGGTCACGTCTCCGTGCTCGACGGTCCGAAGGGCGGCGCGTGCTTCCGCCTCACGTTACCGCCGGCGCCGTTCGCGTCGTGATGCCAAAGCGTTTTCGAGCGAAGCCTGTCCCGCACTCGATGCGGGATGGGCACCGGTTCGCGTGAAGGAAACGCGTCAAAACTAGGGTCGAGAGCCCCGTTCCGATTCAATCGGAACGGCGCTCTCGCGCAATGTTCTCGCAATGCAGCTCCCGCAAACAAGGCGTCACGCTTCGCATCTGAGTCGAAGCGCCGCGACACTTTGCTGGGAATCCCAATGTCACATGATCTGCTGTCTTTCTTCACGGCGTGGATGGCGGCCCCTGGCCGCGTCGGCGCCATCGCGCCGTCGGGCGCCGCGCTCGCCGAACTGATCACGCGCGACATCAGCGCCGACACCGGCCCGGTGCTCGAGCTCGGTCCGGGCACGGGCGCGTTCACCTATCAGCTGTTGAAGCGCGGCGTGCGCCAGCAGGATCTTACGCTGATCGAATACGGCTCGGATTTCATGCGGCTGTTGCAGCTGCGCTTTCCCGGCGCGCGCGTGCTGTGGATGGACGCGGCGCGCCTCGCCTCGGAGCGGCTCTACGATGGCGCGCCGGTCGGCGCCGTCGTCAGCGGACTGCCGCTGCTCAACATGTCGCCGCGCAAGGTCATCTCGATCGTCGGCGGCGCGTTCAGCTATCTACGTCCCGGCGGCGCGTTCTATCAATTCACCTACGGCATGCGCTGTCCGGTGCCGCGGCCGATCCTCGACCGGCTCGGCCTGCGCGCCACGCTGGTCGATCGCGCCATCCTCAACGTGCCGCCGGCCGCGGTCTACCGGCTGACGCGACGCCCGCAATACAAGCTGATGACGCGCGACGGCACGCCGGCGGCTGGTGCAAACGTTTCACCGATCAAGAAGGAACGCCGGACCAGCGAGGACTGCGCCGTGTAGCGGCGCAGCTGACGGCCGCTCAGTTAAACCAGCCGGCTCTGCTTGGCTGCCGCCTCGATGAACGACGCGAAGAGGGGATGCGGTTCAAAGGGCCGCGATTTCAGCTCGGGATGGAACTGGACGCCGATGAACCAGGGATGGTCCTCGTACTCCACGATCTCCGGCAGCACGCCATCGGGCGACATGCCGGAGAAGCGCAGGCCGTGCTGCTCGAGGCGGTCCTTGTAGGCGGTGTTGACCTCGTAGCGATGGCGGTGCCGCTCGGAGATCTCGGTCGCGCCGCCATAGACCTGCGAGACGCGGCTGCCGCGGTTGAGCGCCGCGGGATAGGCCCCGAGCCGCATCGTGCCGCCGAGATCGCCGCTCTGCGAGCGCTTCTCGAGCTCGTTGCCGCGCAGCCATTCCGTCATCAGGCCGACCAGCGGCTCCTTGGTCGGGCCGAACTCGGTCGAGTTGGCGTCCTCGATGCCGACCAGATTGCGCGCCGCCTCGATCACCGCCATCTGCATGCCGAAGCAGATGCCGAAATACGGCACGTCACGCTCGCGCGCGAACTGCGCCGCGCGGATCTTGCCCTCGGCGCCGCGCTGGCCGAAGCCGCCGGGCACCAGGATGCCGTTGACGTGCTCGAGGAACGGCGCCGGGTCCTCGTTCTCGAACACCTCGCTCTCGATCCAATCGAGATTGACCTTCACCTTGTTGGCGATGCCACCGTGCGACAGCGCCTCGATCAGCGATTTGTAGGCGTCCTTCATGCCGGTGTATTTGCCGACGATGGCGATCGTCACCGCACCTTCCGGATTGCGGACGCGCTCGTTGATGACGTGCCAGCTCTGCAGCGCCGGCGGAATCTTCGCGGTGATGCCGAACGCGGCCAGCACCTCATCGTCGAGGCCGGCGGCGTGATAGGCCTCCGGCACGGCGTAAATGTTGTCGACGTCGCGCGCCTCGATCACGGCGCTCTCGCGCACGTTGCAGAACAGGCCGAGCTTGCGCCGCTCCTCCTTGGGAATTTCGCGATCGGTGCGGCACAGCAGGATGTCCGGCTGGATGCCGATCGAGCGCAGCTCCTTCACCGAGTGCTGCGTCGGCTTTGTCTTGAGTTCGCCGGCACTTGGAATGTACGGCAGAAGCGTCAGGTGAATGTAGACCGCGTGATCGCGCGGCAGCTCGTTCTTGAGCTGGCGGATCGCCTCGAAGAACGGCAGGCCCTCGATGTCGCCGACGGTACCGCCGATCTCGACCAGCACGAAATCGAACTCGTCGTTACCCGACAGCACGAATTCCTTGATCGCGTTGGTGACGTGCGGAACCACCTGGATGGTGGCGCCGAGATAATCGCCGCGGCGCTCCTTGGTGATGATGTCCTGGTAGATTCGCCCGGTCGTGATGTTGTCGGCCTTGGTGGCCGGACGACCGGTGAAGCGCTCGTAATGGCCGAGATCGAGATCGGTCTCGGCGCCGTCGTCGGTCACGAACACTTCGCCGTGCTGATACGGCGACATCGTTCCGGGATCGAGGTTGAGATAGGGATCGAGCTTGCGAAGGCGGACTTTGTAGCCCCTGGCCTGCAGCAGAGCGCCGAGCGCCGCTGAAGCCAGACCCTTGCCGAGCGAGGAGACCACGCCGCCGGTGATGAATATGTACCGCGCCATGGGACTTTACCTTTAATCCGACTCCGGCGATTCGCAAAACGAATCGGCTGTTCCCGGCAAACAATTCGCCGGGCTGTGGGTTGCATCAAACTGGAAGCGATTTCAGAGCATTGATGGGGGTTTCTGATGCAGGATGCCAGCGGGGCATCCTGCATGGCCACCCCGCTTTATTGCGACCGTGGCGCCTGCGGGCCGCTCGGGGCCTGCTGCCCCTGCTGCTCGTCGGCCTTCTTCAGCGAATCGAGGATGCCGCCCGAGGTCGGCGCGTTCATCGGCGTGCCGCCGGCCGGCTGCGTCTGCGCCGGCGCGCCGGTGCCGACGATCGAGCTCGGCTTGCGGTCGTAGCCTGCGTACCAGGACAGGAACAGGCTGGTGATGAAGAAGCCCACCGCGAGGATCGCCGTAGTCCGCGTCAGCAAATTGGCGGTGCCGCGGCTCGACATGAAGCCGGCGCCGCCACCCATGCCAAGGCCACCGCCTTCGGATTTCTGCAACAGCACGGCGCCGATCATGACGGCGACAATCATGAGGTGGACAATGATAACGACAGTCTGCATCGCAAGCCTTCGTCACAAGCCGCCAAGCGGCCAGACAAACGGCGCTATCGGCTCTACGGTTTTCGTGAAGTCGCGCCCTGTTACACGATTGCACCGGGCATTGTCACCCCCGAGATAGTCGCACTGTCGATGATCACAAGCGGCGCCGATGGCGGCCCGGCCGGGCCTTGCCGGGAACCGGCAATTTCTACTATAGTAGACAAATGGATACTTTAGTAGAAGATCTGAGCCAGCGCCTGGCGCAGCGGATCAGGCTCGAGCGCGATGGCCGGGGCTGGTCGCTGGCCGACCTCGCCGAACGCGCTGGCGTCTCGAAGGCCACGATCAGCAAGATCGAGCGCGCCGAGGTCAGCCCGACCGCGGTCGTGCTGGTGCGCCTCGCCTCGGCTTTCGATCTCACCCTGGCCGGCCTGATGTTGCGCGCCGAAGGCCAGGGCGAACGGCTGTCGCGCGCCGCCGCGCAACCGGTCTGGCGCGATCCGGAAACCGGCTATCTACGCCGCCAGGTGTTCAGCCGTCCCGACCATCCGGTCGAACTGGTGCGGGTCGAGCTGCCGCTGAAGCAGACCGTGACCCTGCCCGCCTCCTCCTACGCGCATATCCGCCAACTGGTCTGGGTGCTCAGCGGCAGCCTCGTCATCACCGAAGGCGGCGCACGCCATTTGCTCGGCGCCGGTGATTGCCTCGGATTCGGCCCGCCGGCAGAGACGACCTTCGCCAACGAGACCAACGCCTCCTGCACCTATGTGGTCGCCCTGGCCCGGAGCTGATGCATGCCGCAGTTTTCGATCAAGCCACTCGCCGATGAGCCCGGGATTCGCAGCGCGCTCAGCGAATTGTTGATCGAGACCGTCGCCAGCGGCGGCTCGGTGAGCTTCATGCATCCGCTGTCGCCGGACGACGCCGATGCATTCTGGCAGGACTCGCTCGGCGCCGCCGCGCGCGGCGAGCGCATCGTGCTCGGCGCATTCACCGACAATGATCTGATCGGCACCGTGACGCTTCTGCTCAAGCTGCCGCCCAACCAGCCGCATCGGGCGGAAATTGCAAAGATGATGACACGCGTCGCCCATCGCCATCGCGGCGTCGCGACGGAATTGATGCGCACGGCCGAGCAGCTTGCGATCGCGCACGGCCGCACGCTGCTGGTGCTCGACACCGCCGCAGAGGATGGCGCTGCGCCACTCTATGAAAGACTGGGATTTCAGCTCACCGGCCTCATCCCGGACTACGCGCTGAAGCCGAATGGCGGCCTCACCGGCACGATGATCTACTGGAAGCGGATCGGCGCGGCGGCGGCCTGAATCCGTAGCCAAGCAGAGATGCCGATGGCAACTGTCTGCGCAACACTGCCCATCCCGTCACCCTGAGGAGCGCCAACGGGTCCGCGCAAAGCGCGGCCCGATGACAGGCTCCGCGCGTCTCGAAGGGTCGACGGCCACCAGCTGGGCCGTCGATCCTTCGAGACGGCCGCGTTGCGGCCTCCTTCATGATGACGGTGTGAGAGCTCGGTGCGAAAGGGGCAGCCCTAACACCCCGCAGCGATCGCCAAAAAGTCCGACGCCTTGAGGCTGGCGCCGCCGACCAGGGCGCCGTTGACATTGGCGACGGCCATCAGCTCGACCGCATTCGACGGCTTGACCGAGCCGCCGTAGAGGATCCTGATCCTGTTTCCCTCGCCCTTGAAGCGATCGGTGAGCTGACCTCGGATAAACCTGTGAACTTCCTCGACATCCTTGGCCGTCGGGGTCAGGCCGGTGCCGATCGCCCAGACCGGCTCATAGGCCACCACCAGGTTGGCCGCGGTCGAGCCGTCGGGCAGCGAGCCCGCAAGCTGGGTGCCGCAGACATCGAGCGTCTTGCCGGCGTCGCGCTGCTCGCGTGTCTCGCCGATGCAGACGATCGCGGTCAGCCCGGCGCGCCAGGCGGCCCCCGCCTTCTGCCGAATCAAGGCGTCGGTCTCGCCGTGGTCGGCGCGCCGCTCGGAATGGCCGACGATGATCGCGACCGCGCCGAGGTCTTTGAACATCTCCGCCGAGAGATCGCCGGTGTGGGCGCCCGATGCCTTGGGATGGCAATCCTGGGCGCCGACCGCGACCTTCGAGCCGCGCGCCTTGTCAGCGAACGCCCCGACCAATGTCGCGGGCGGACAGACCAGGAGATCAGCCTTCCCGGCGACATCTCCGGCGCCCGCCAGCATCGCGTCGAACTCGGCAAAAGAGGATTTCAGGCCGTTCATTTTCCAGTTGCCGGCGATCAGCGGCCGGATGGCGTCGGTCATGTCGGATTTCCCATCGTTCGAGCGTGTCCCTGCGCTACCAGAGCCGGGCGGCGACTTCCAGAGCGCGGCTTCGCGCACACCGTGCGACGCTTCCGCCCGCGCGGCCAAGGTTGCGGGGGCGCTTCGGCCACTTTATGATGGGTTTTCAACCCGGTGACGCCCTGCTGCGGGACAAAAGCCTCGACTTTCGGCTCCCCATTGGGCACGACCCGGTTCCCCTCCTGTAAAACAAGTTGGACCCATGCTTCGAGGAATGCGGAAAGCCTCATCAAACTGGCTCGGCAAGACGATTATGGCCGTGGTGATGGGCGTTTTGATCGTCAGTTTCGGAATTTGGGGCATTGCCGACATTTTCAAGGGGTTTGGCCAGTCGACCTTCGCCAAGGTGGGCGGGACCGAGATTTCGGCCGAGCAGTTCCGCCAGATCTATACCGACCGCCTGCAGCAGCTAGGCCGCCAGTTCGGCCGCCCGCTGACGCCGGACCAGGCGCGCGCCTTCGGCATTGACCGCCAGGTGCTGCAGCAGACGCTTGCGGAAGCCGCGATGGACGAGGAAGCACGCCGCATGGGCCTCAATTTGTCCGACGCCGAGGTGCTGCGCGCGATCTACAACGATCCGAACTTCAAGGGCCTCAACAACCAGTTCGACCCGCAGCGTTTCCAGGCCGTGATCCGCAACTATGGCTATACCGAAGGTCGCTACATCGCCGAGCAGCGCCGCGTTGGCCTCAGGCGCCAGATCGCCGGCACTATCTCGTCCGGGATCGAGCCGCCGAAATCTCTGGTCGAGGCGCTGACCCGGTTCCAGAACGAGCAGCGTTCGATCGACTACATCACGCTCGGCGCCGCGCAGGCCGGAACCATCGATCCGCCCTCGCCCGAGGCGCTCGCCGCCTATTTCGAGGACCACAAGGCCCAGTTCCGCGCGCCCGAATACCGCAAGATCTCCTTCGTCGCCATCACGCCGGAGGAAATCGGCAAGTGGGAAACGGTGTCGGACGAGGACGCCAGGAAGATCTTCGAGGAGCGCAAGGACCGGCTCAGCACGCCGGAGAAGCGCGAGGTCTCGCAGATCGTGTTTCCGGACGCCGGCGAGGCGCAGGCCGCGCGCGGGCGGATCGCGTCGGGCGCGTCGTTCGACGACATCGCCAAGGAGCGCAACCTCAATCTGGCCGACGTCAATCTCGGCCTGGTCGCGAAGTCGGCGATCCTCGACCCTGCCGTCGCCGATGCCGCCTTCTCCCTGCCCGCAGGCGAAGTCAGCCAGCCGGTGCAGGGCCGCTTCGGTGTCGCGCTGGTCAAGGTCGGCAAGGTCGAGCCCGGCGCGACCCCGAGCTATGAGAGCCTCGCCCAGCAGGTGAAGAACGAGATCGCCTCCGAGCGCGCCCGCACCAAGGTCGCCGACCTGCGCGACAAGATGGAAGACGAGCGCGGCGGCGGCGCCAGCGTCGTCGAAGCCGCACAGAAACTGAAGCTGACGCCGATCACCATCGACGCGGTCGATCGCTCCGGACGGCTGCCGAACGGCCAGGTCGCGACCAACATCCCGCGCGGCCTCGACGTGGTGTCGCAGGCCTTCAACAGCGACGTTGGCGTCGACAACGACCCGATCCAGTTCAACGGCGGCTATGTCTGGTACGACGTGCTCGGCATCACGCCGTCGCGCGAGCGCAGCCTCGACGAGGTTCGCGATCAGGTCGAGGCCAAGTGGCGCGAAGACCAGATCTCCACCAAGCTGCGTGCCAAGGCGACCGAGATCGTCCAGAAGCTCGACAGCGGCGCCAAGCTCGCCGACGAAGCCGCCGCTGCCGGCGTCAAGGTCGAAACCGCGGCGAATTTCAACCGCGAGGCCTCGCTGCCTGCCGTGCCGGCCGGCGTGATTGCGGCGGCATTCCGGACCGCCAAGGACGGCGATGGACAGACCTCCGTCGCCGGCGGCAGCCAGTGGGTGGTCTTCCGCGTCACCAACGTGACGGTGCCGCCGGTCGACTTCGCGTCGGACGCGGCCAAGCAGCTCACCGAGGCGCTGCGGCGGTCGCTGAGCGACGAGCAGGTCGCGCAATATGTCACGAAGATCGAGTCCGATATCGGTGTGACCATCAACCAGGCAGCCTTCGCACAGGTGACAGGCGCAAATAATTGAGCATGATCGGGACAGCGCGACGACGCGCTGCGCGGCGATCAAGCTCCAACAACAGACCCTGAGCCAGCGAATGGACGACCTGAAATCGATCATCGGAAAAGTCGCCACCGGCGCCACGCTGACGCGTGAAGAGGCGGCGTCCGCCTTCGACAGCATGATGTCGGGCGAAGCCACGCCCTCGCAGATGGGCGGGCTATTGATGGCACTGCGGGTGCGCGGCGAGACCGTCGAGGAGATCACCGGCGCCGTCACCGCGATGCGCGGCAAGATGCTGCCGGTCACGGCGCCGGCGGAGGCCGTCGACATCGTCGGCACCGGCGGCGACGGCTCCGGCTCGGTCAACGTCTCGACCTGCGCGGCCTTCATCGTGGCCGGCGCTGGCGTGCCCGTGGCGAAGCACGGCAACCGCGCATTGTCGTCGCGCTCGGGCGCCGCCGACGTGCTGGCCTCGCTCGGCGTCAAGCTCGATTTGACGCCCGCACAAGTCGGGCGCTGCGTCAAGGAAGCCGGCATCGGCTTCATGTTCGCGCCCGCGCATCATCCGGCGATGAAGAATGTCGGTCCGACCCGGGTCGAGCTCGCTACCCGCACCATTTTCAACCTGCTCGGGCCGCTATCGAACCCGGCCGGCGTCAAGCGGCAGATGGTCGGCGTGTTCTCGCGGCAATGGGTGCAGCCGCTGGCGCAGGTGCTGAAGAACCTCGGTTCGGACAAGGTATGGGTCGTGCATGGCTCCGATGGCCTCGACGAGATCACCCTCACCGGCCCGACCTTCGTTGCGACGCTCGAGAACGGCGAGATCAGGACATCAGAGGTCACGCCCGAGGATGCCGGCCTTGGCCGCGTCGGCGGCGAGGCGCTGAAGGGCGGTGACGCCGATGCAAATGCGATCGCGCTCTCCAGCGTGCTGCAGGGCAAGCCGAGCGCCTATCGCGACGTCGCCCTGCTCAACGCCGCCGCCGCGCTGATCGTGGCCGGCCGCGCCAAGGACCTCAAGGAAGGCGTCGCGATCGGTGCCCAGTCGCTCGACAGCGGCGCTGCCGCCGCGCGGCTGAAGCATCTGGTCGCGGTTTCGAACGGTTAAGCAAGGCGCTAAGCGATGTCGGACATCCTGACCAAGATCGAGGCCTACAAGCGCGAGGAGATCGCCGCCGCGAAGCGCGCCCATCCGCTCGCCGAGATCGAGGCGGAGGCCAGATCGGCCTCGGCTCCTCGCGGCTTCGTCCGCGCCCTCAAGGACAAGCATACGCGCGGCGACTACGCGCTAATCGCGGAAGTGAAGAAGGCCTCGCCCTCGAAAGGATTGATCCGGGCCGACTTCGATCCGCCCGTGCTCGCAAAGGCCTACGAGGCCGGCGGCGCGGCGTGCCTGTCGGTGCTGACCGACGCGCCCTCGTTCCAGGGCCATCTCGACTTCATGGTTGCGGCCCGCGCGGCGACCAGCCTGCCGGTGCTGCGCAAGGATTTCATGTTCGACACCTACCAGGTGGCGGAGGCGCGCGCCCATGGCGCCGACTGCATCCTGATCATCATGGCCGCGCTCGACGACGCGGCGGCCAGGGAGATCGAGGACGCCGCGCTCGGCTACGGCATGGACGTACTGGTCGAGATTCACGACCGCGCCGAGCTTGACCGTGCCTTGAAACTTCGCTCGCCGATGATCGGCGTCAACAACCGCAATCTGCGCACCTTCGAGACCACGCTCGCGACCAGCGAGGCGCTGGCACCGCTGATCCCGCCCGACCGCCTGATGGTCGGCGAGAGCGGCATCTTCACGCCTGGCGATCTCGCCCGGCTCGAACGGGTCGGGATGTCGACTTTCCTGGTCGGTGAAAGCCTGATGCGCCAGCAGGACGTCACCGCGGCGACCCGCGCCTTGCTGACGCGGCAGGCCGCCCCGCGCGCCACCGCAACGCGCTGACGCAATGGCGCGGAACAGCAAGGGCAAGACCAAGGCCGAGCCTTCCGGCTCCGGCACCGCCCTCACCCATATCGACGCCAAGGGCGAGGCTCGGATGGTCGACGTCTCGGCCAAGCCCGCGACCGAGCGGACCGCGGTCGCCGAAGGCCGCGTCGTGATGAGCAAGGCGACGCTGGCGCTGATCGAAACCGGCCAGGCCAAGAAGGGCGACGTGCTGGCGACGGCGCGGATCGCCGGCATCATGGCGGCGAAGCGGACCTCGGAATTGATCCCGCTCTGCCATCCGCTGGCGCTGACCAAGGTCACGATCGACATCACACCCGACCGCAAGCTGCCCGGCTGCATCGTCCGCGCCAGCGTCAAGGTGACGGGGCCGACCGGCGTCGAGATGGAGGCGCTGACCGCAGTCTCGGTCGCATGCCTGACGATCTACGACATGGTCAAGGCGGTCGACCGCGGCATCCGCATCGAGGGCATCCACCTCGTCGAGAAGATCGGCGGCAAATCGGGGCACTATCGCGCCGGCGCGTGATCGCCGGTACGCACTGTCGCCAATGCCCGCAAGGTTTCATTAACCAATCTCGCTAACCCGCGCTCCATTTCGATTGGATACGACTTTCGCGGGCCGGGGGTGCACGAGACCTACTTCCGGGTGAAACACCTGGAAGCGATTGCGGCAAATGACTCCAAACGGCAGCGCCACGTTCAACATCAAATCGGTGATCGGCAGCGGTCCGATCCGCTGGCTGATCCTCGGCGGCGCCGTGCTGATGGCCGCGATCGCGATCGGCGCTACGCTGATGGCGGAGAATTTCCGCGATCGCGCCCTGCACAACAGCGAGCGTGAGCTCGAGAACACCGTACTGCTGCTGGCGCGGCATTTCGACCAGCAGCTCGACGATCTCGAAGTCGTCCAGCGCGACCTGATCACGTTCATGCGCGACAATGCAATCGCGACGCCGGAGAACTACAGGCGCCGGATGTCGGCCGCCGACATCCATGCGATGCTCAAATCCAAGATGGACGCGCTGTCCAATGTCGGCAGCCTCAACGTGTTCGACGCCGACGGCGTTCTGATCAACAGCTCGGGCGCCTGGCCGCTGCCGCAGGCAAGCATTGCCGACCGCCCCTACTTCCAGATCTTCAAGTCGAGCCCCTATTCGCCCGACATGCAGGTCGCGCCGGTGGTGAGCCGCATCACCGGAAACTGGACCACCGTTATCGTCCGCAAGGTCACCGGTCCGCACGGGGAATTCCTCGGCGTGGTCGGCCGCGGCATCGAGCCGGCGGCCTTCGAGAAGTTCTTCTCCACCGTGGCGCTCGGCGACGGCGCCGCGATCTCGATGCATCATCGCGACGGCACGCTGCTGGCACGCTATCCCCATGTCGAAGAGCTGATCGGGAGGAATTTCCGCAACGGTCCAGTCAATCAGCAGCAGGTTTTCGAGCTGCCGCAGAGCACGACGCGGCTCGCCAGCCCGGTCGACGGCAAGGACCGCCTGGTGTCGTCGCGGGCACTGACCAAATTCCCGATCGTCGTCGTCGCGACGAGCACCACCGAGGCGGCGCTCGCCAACTGGCGCGAGCAGATCGGCATCCTGATCGCGGTGACCAGCATCTCGGTGCTGGCGATCGCGATCCTGCTGACGCTGGTGGTGCGCAAGCTGGTGCAGCAGCATCGCGCCCAGCAGCAGCGCCTGACGCTGGAGAAGCTGCGGCTCGACACCGCCGTCAACAACATGACGCAGGGCCTGTTGCTGTTCGACGCCGCGCAGTGCCTGGTGATCTGCAACAGGCGCTATATCGAGATGTACGGGTTGTCGGCCGACATCATCAAGCCCGGCTGCAGCTTCCGCGACGTCATCGTGCATCGTCACCGGACCGGCTCGTTCCAGGGCGACGTCGAGCGCTACGTCAATCTCGTGCTGCGCGACGTCGACATCCGCAACACCATGGTGATCACGACGCCCGACGGGCGCTCGATCCAGGTCGTCAACGAGCCGCTGGCCGACGGCGGCTGGCTTGCGACCCATGAGGACGTCACCGAGCGCCGCCGCGCCGAAGAGCGCATCACGCATCTCGCCCACTACGATGCGCTCACCGACCTGCCGAACCGCGCGCTGTTCCACGAGGAGATCAGGCGCGAGCTGCCGCATGTCACGCCCGACAGCCAGCTTGCGGTGCTCTATATCGACATCGACGAATTCAAGGGCGTCAACGACTCGCTCGGCCACATGGTCGGCGACGAGCTTCTCAAGTCCGTGGCGCGGACGCTGAGCGGCGTGATCGGCGACGGCGATTTCGTCGCTCGCCTCGGCGGCGACGAGTTCGCGATCGTGCAGACCGGGGTGAAGAGCGAGGCCGAGGTCGCCGACCTCGTCGCGCGCATCTACGAGGTGATCCGCGCGCCCTATCAATGCCTCGGCCACCAGGTCACGACCGACGCCAGCATCGGCATCGCACTGGCGCCGAAGGACGGCACCGATCTCGACCAGATCATGAAGAACGCCGATCTTGCGATGTATGCGGCGAAGTCGGCCGGCCGGCGCGTCTTCCGCTTCTTCGAGCCGGCGATGGATGCCGACGCCCGCGCCCGCCGCGAGCTCGAGATGGAGTTGCGGCAGACGATCGCCGCCGGCAGCGGGCTCGAAGTGCATTACCAGCCCTGCGTCGACCTGCGCAGCAACGAGATCACCGGCTGCGAGGCGCTGGTGCGCTGGCGTCATCCACAGCGCGGCATGATCTCGCCGGCCGAATTCGTGCCGATTGCGGAAGAGACCGGCCTGATCAACCAGCTCGGCGAGTGGGTACTGATGACGGCCTGCAAGGAAGCCGTGAACTGGCCCGACCACGTCAGGCTCGCCGTCAACGTCTCGCCGGTGCAGTTCCGCAGCGGCACGCTGGCGCTCAAGGTGATCGCGGCGCTTGCATCGTCGGGGCTGTCAGCGAGCCGGCTCGAGCTCGAGATCACCGAGGCGGTGCTGATCCGCGACGACGAGAGCGCGTTGGCCGCGCTGCACCAGCTGCGCGCCATCGGGATCAGGATCGCGCTCGACGATTTCGGCACCGGCTATTCGTCGCTGAGCTACCTGAAGCGATTCCCGTTCGACAAGATCAAGATCGACCGCTGCTTCGTCACCGACATCGCCGATCCGCAAGGCTCGGCCGGCATCGTCGAGGCCGTCGTCAACATCGCCGCCGAGCGCAGCATGACGACGACGGCGGAAGGCGTCGAGACCGCGCAGCAACAGCAATTGCTGCGCGAGCTCGGCTGCTCGGAGATGCAGGGCTATCTGTTCAGCCCGCCAAAGCCCGCTGCCCAGATCCGCGAGCTGCTGGCCGGGCATCGCCGCGGCCCCGC
Organism: Bradyrhizobium sp. USDA 4501; assembly: GCF_054062115.1. NCBI lineage: Bacteria > Pseudomonadati > Pseudomonadota > Alphaproteobacteria > Hyphomicrobiales > Nitrobacteraceae > Bradyrhizobium > Bradyrhizobium sp. USDA 4501. The sequence continues at coordinate 8,578,398 of NZ_JBSSEX010000001.1, read as the reverse complement.
TGCGGGCGCGAGCACGGCGCGGCGACGCAAGCCGGTCGCCGGCGCGGCGTAAGGCTGCTCGGAAGTCGGAGCCCGAGGGACGCGCCCGCACGATTTCGGAATTTTGGAAATTTACCCTGTAATTGCCCGACGTGTCAAATTGCCTGGTCGAGCGCCAGCCCCCACCGGCTCCTTTGCATGGGGTTGTTTTCGATATTTTGGCAGCTGCGTAGCCCGGATGGAGCTATCCGGGCTACAGGTTCTAGTTCGGCACCGGCCGCTTCTGCGCGGCCTTGGTGTCGGCGTTCTTGGCATCGGCGTTGACGGTGACGCCGCGCAGCTGGTTGAACGCCGCGGCCAGCGCCTTGTCGTTCTTCTCGTCCGGCGGGACGTAGGATTGCGAGCCGGTCTGCTCGGCGCCCTCGGCGGAGAGATGGCCGCGCATCGAGGCCTCGCCCTTGATCTCCGAGCGGGTCTTGAATTCGTCCGGCACGTCCTGCAGCACCTCGATGTCGGGCTTGATGCCGAGTGCCTGGATCGAATGGCCCGACGGCGTGAAATAGCGCGCCGTGGTCAGCGCCAGCGCGCCATTGCCGGTGCCGAGCGGAATGATGGTCTGCACCGAGCCCTTGCCGAACGAGCGGGTGCCGATCAGGGTCGCGCGCTTGTGGTCATGCAGCGCGCCGGCGACGATCTCGGAGGCCGAGGCCGAACCGCCGTTGATCAAGACGACGAGCGGCTTGCCCTTGGTCATGTCGCCGCCATGCGCGGTGAAGCGCTGGGTTTCCTCGGGATTGCGGCCGCGGGTCGAGACCACCTCGCCGCGCTGCATCAAGGTCGAGGTCACCGAGACCGCCTGGTCGAGCAGGCCGCCGGGATTGTTGCGGAGGTCGACGACGTAGCCTGTGAGCTTGTCCTGCGGGATCTGCTTCTGGATATCGCCGATCGCCTTGCGCAGACCCTCGGTGGTCTGCTCGTTGAACGAGGTGATCCTGATATAGCCGATGTCGCCGCCCTCGACGTGATACTTCACCGGGCGGACGCGGATGATCTCGCGCATAATCGAGACCTCGATCGGCTTGTCGGCATCCTTGCGGATGATCTTCAGCCGGATCGAGCTGTTGGGCGCGCCCTTCATCTTGTTGACGGCCTGGTCGAGCGTCATGCCCTGGATCTGGTCGTCGTCGATCGACGTGATCACGTCGCCCGACATGATGCCGGCGCGCGAGGCCGGCGTGTCGTCGATCGGCGCCACCACCTTGACGAAGCCGTCCTCCATGGTGACCTCGATGCCGAGCCCGCCGAACTCGCCATGCGTGGTCTCCTGCATCTCCGCCCAGCCCTTCTCGTTCATGTAGCGGGAGTGCGGATCGAGCGAGGAGATCATGCCGTTGATCGCGCCCTCGACGAGCTTGGCGTCCTCGGGCTTCTCGACGTAGTCGGTCTTGACCTTCTCGAACACCTCGCCGAACAGATTGAGCTGCGAATAGGTGTTGCTGTTGTCGGAATGCGCGGCGGCGTTGGCGACGGCGAACAGATGCGCGCCCTGCGGCGAGGCCACGAGCAGGGTGAGACACGCGCCCGCGACCGTCCCGAGCAAGAAGCCAACATGTTTGCGCATTATCCGTGATCCCTTCGCTAACGGCCGGCAACGTTTCGCAACATTCGGCCCCACCCCGACGCGGGGCACCACACAACGGCTTTTTGGTCGGATCAAGGCCGCCTTGTCACCGGACCATTACGGTCCTGTCACGGTGCCCGGATCGGCCTCTTGTCAGCCCCCTGTCAGCCTTTCGTCGGCCTTTGGCCCAGTCTCCCGCAACCCGTTCTGCCAGGTCGACGGCTGGGTGCCGAATCCGCGCTTGGCCCGCGTGCCCAGCCAGTAGCCGAACTGCGGAGGAACATTGCGGAACGGCCCCTCGACGCCGAGCTTGAGCGCGGCGTCCATCGGCCAGTTCGGGTTATTGAGGATTTCCCGGCCGACCGCGATCAAATCTGCTTGTTTATCACGCAGGATTTGTTCGGCCTGGTCTCCGTGGATGATCAGGCCGACCGCCATGGTCATGATATCGGCATGGGCGCGGACATATTCCGCGAGCGGCACCTGATAGTTGTATTTGATCTCCTTGCCCAGGATCGGCGCCATCTCGCTGATTCCGCCCGATGAGCAATCGATCACGTCGACCCCCTTCGCTTTCAGGATCCTGGCGAGCCGCGCGCTCTGCTCCGGGCCCCAGCCGGCGTTGTCCTCGACCGACAGCCGCACGAACAGCGGCTTGTGATCCGGCCAGTGCGCCCGCACCGCCTCGGTGACCTCGATCAGGAAGCGCATCCGGTTGGCTTCCGAGCCGCCATATTCGTCGCTGCGCTGGTTGGAGCGCCCGGAGAGGAATTCGTGCACGAGATAGCCATGGGCGCCGTGCAGTTCCAGCACCTCGAACCCTGCCGCATGGGCGCGCCGTGCCGCCTGCCCCCAGGCTGCGACGAGGTCCTTCACCTCGTGCGTATCCAGCGCGCGCGGCACCGGCCAGCGCTCGCTATGGGCGATCGCGCTCGGCGCCACCGGCGTCCAGGCATCCCAGTCCTCGATCTCGGCGGTGCGTTCGAGCGGACGATCCCCCTCCCAGGGCCGGCTTGCGCGCGCCTTGCGGCCGGAATGACCGAGCTGGATGCCGGCGACCGCGTTCTGCTGCTTGATGAAGCCGACGAGGCGACTGAGCGGCGCGATGAACTTGTCGTCCCAGATGCCGAGATCGCCGATCGTGCCGCAGCCGCGCCGCCCGACCTTGGTCGATTCGACGATCACGAGACCGGCGCCGCCGGCGGCGAACTTGCCGGCATTCATCAGATGCCAGTCGGTCGGAAAGCCCTTCTCGGCGGAATATTGGTGCATCGGCGGCACCACGATGCGGTTCTTCAGCGTGACGCCGCGGATGGTCATTGGCGAAAACAGCAGCATGTCGGACATCGCTTCCTCATTATGCGTCGTTACCCGGCGTGCCGGGACCGATCTTGTGTTTGGCGCGGACGATATACGCGCCGCACGATGGCCGATAGAGGCGCGGTGCGACCACTCAAACGGATCGCTGTAGCCGGCCGCGGCACGTTCGCGATGCTTGTTCCCTCGCGGCGATTTTTCGCGCGCATAGGAAATGATGATCGCGATACGTGTTGTCCCCGGCAACCCAGAGGAGGGACACTCATGAGAACCCGCACAATCGCACTGCTCATCGCCGGTGCCATGGCAACCAGCCCGATACTGGCGCAACACGCGGTTGCCCAGAACCTGCAAAACGAGGCCGACAAGGGTGCCAAGACCCGCAACTCCGGTGAATCCGGCTATGTCGGCGATCAGGACAGGCCCGGCGCGGCCGCAACGCCTCCGGGGCGCCCCGACACGGCCGCCGGTTCCCCAAACGCCACGACGTCCCCGAGCGCTCAAAGTTCCGGAACCGGAATCGCCGGCGCGCCGGGCAACAAGAGCGGGCCGCCCGCCAAGCAAGGCACGGTCGGCTCGAACTCGCAGAACCTGCATGTCCAGGAACAGGATTCGTCGAACATCAAGGGACAACCAGGCAACAAGAGCGGCCCACCCGCAAAGCGCTAGGCTACGCGCCATGCTGACCAGGCGGCCGTGAACCGGGATCGAGTCGCTCAGATATTATTGGGCGGCCTTCCGGCTCGCAGAGAGGTCGGTTGGGCAATTTGCGCCGCATTCAATCGACTTCTTCTGGTCGGCAACGCGCCATACCAGCAACGCGACCAGGACAATGATGGTGACGGTGAGCTTGGCCAATGCATCGTGGTTCAATGTCGGCTCCGCAGAACAATCGGCATAACGGAAAAAATTAGCTGCAAACGGAATGTGACCCCGGCACCCTTTGGGGCCGAAGGCCGACGCTGGAGACGTCCACCAGGCCCGCATTCGATTCGGGCCGGCCGACGTCATGATGGTACGGTCCTGGCGCGGTCTGCAAGCTTCTCAGTGGCAGCATGGCACGGCCGGCCGCAGCCTGTTGGAACATTGTCATCGATGTGCGGTTCGGTGGTTGTCCTCTGATTCATTGCCCCAGAGGCACACACCACCTCCTGCGGCCCCAGCCGTCACGCTGGGGCCGTAAATCATTGGAGGTGCACCCGGACTGCCGCTCGGCGCGGGGGTGAGCGCAGCGGCTTCCGAGAACCACAATCGATTTGCGCTGGCACACCCGCAAGTGACGCTACTTGCCGACCTCGTACACGTCGGGATCGAAGCTCGAACTCGGATGGGCGAACGCGTGGCGCAGCGCCGGCGACATCGGGACGTTGTAATTGATACCTTTCGGCGGGGTCGGCGCTTCCAGCCACTTCCTGTACATGACCTCGATCTCGGGGCTCTTGTAGAGTTCCGCCGTGGCGCGGTCGGCGAGCACCTTGAACGGGGTGTCCTCCCTGCGCAGCATGATGCCGAACGGCTCTGCCTTCGAGAACGCCTCCTCGCTGATCATGTAGAGCGAAGGCTGCTTCGACCGCGCGATCGCAACCGCAAGCTGGACATCGTCGAGCGCGTAGGCCTGGGCGCGATCGGTCTCCAGCATCAAAAACGCCTCGGCCTGGTCCTTGGCCGGGAGAACGTTGATGCCGAGCTTGCGTTCGGTGTTGACCTTGATGAGCTGCGTGAGGTTCACCGAGCCCGCAACGGCGGTGACGGACTTGCCCTTGAGGTCGTCGATCGTGTTGATGCCAGCGGATTTCTTGGCGGCAAACCGTGTCGCGCTGAGAAAGTGCGTGTTGGTGAAGGTCACCTGCTTCTGGCGGTCCGCGCTGTTGGTGGTCGCCGAGCAATGCAGATCGATCGTGCCGTTGACCATCAGCGGAATGCGGTTCGACGAGGTCACCGGGAGGTAGTCGACGGCGATGTCAGATACGCCGAGCTCCTTCTTCACGGCATCGACGATCTTCAGGCAGATGTCGAGCGCAAAGCCGATCGGCCGCTGATTGTCGTCGAGATAGCTGAAGGGAACGGAAGCCTCCTGAAAGCCGAGCGTGACCTTCTTCGTCTCCTTGATCTTCTGCAGCGTGCCCGACAGCTCCTCGGCCGCCGCGGGGCTTGCGGCGAGCGTGAGGGCGAAGAAGATGGCGGGCAAACGCATCGGCGGCTCCTGTGCGGTGATCAGGCGGCGGTGATAGCGCACCCATGAGCCCGGAGCCAGATGACGGTGTGTCTAGCAGCTATCGCACTTTGCTATGGTCCGCCTGCCAGAGTTGCAGCCGCAGCCGCGAAGCATCCCTAGCGCTGCGCCCCACCTTCGAGCAGGCGATCGCCGACCAGGCGGACCGCGCCACGGGTCCAGGAATAATCGGCGCCCATCCGCAGGCCGCTGTCGCCGCGTGAGACGACCGCGCCGCTGCGGGCGTCGCGCAGCTGGAAGCCGATCGTGTATTCGGTCCGGCTGACCCGCCTGATCACGCCGATCAGCGATTGATCTGCGCCGAGCTGTTGCGCGATCGCGGCCTCGCAGCCGTCGCAGTCGCGCAGCGCACGCGCCTTGACGGGCTCGGCGGTCGCGCCGCCGGTATCGACCAGGCGGTAGCGGCCCGACTGCGCAAGCCGGTCACGCACGCCCTTGGTCACATCGGCGAGGTAGGCCGCATCGGCGTCGGCAAGGCCGGATGCCGGCGCCGCGGAGGTGTCCTCAAGCTCGAACTCGAACACCGCAAGCCCGATCGGCGCAGCCGTGGCGGTCTGTGCCGGCGGCAACACGGCCGCGAGCACGCCGAGCACCTCGCGCGACACGAACATCCGCGCATGGTCCCATGCGTCGTCATTGTCGCCGCGAAACGTGTAGAGCTTTTCGTACAGCACGCGGCTCCCTTCGACATCGACGACCGCCACCTTGGCCCACTGCACCAGCGTGCTCATCTTCTGCACGCCGCCGACCACCTTGATCCGGGCCTCGCCTGCGGACGCCGCTGCTGGCACCAGGCGATAGCGCGGCTCCGCGGCGACGTCGGCGCGCAGCGCGCGCATGAACGCGTCGAGCCGCTTCTGGTGCACGGCGGTCTGGTCGATCACCTCGCCCGAGGTGTCGACGTAGCTGAAATCATCGATGCTGACGCCAAGGTGAGATGCCGGCACCGTGCCGGTCTCGGCGCGCGGCGGACAAGGTCTGGCCAGAAGGCCGGTCAACGCGAGGGCGAGCAAGACGAGGCGCGACTGGTGCATGATTGGGCCTTTCAGCTGCTGGCGCGGGCGGGTCGGTCGCATCCTGGGCCAACTGGCCTCCGCGCCGCAGCGGAGTGCCTCCCGCCCGGTGCCGGGAAAATTTCACGACGATGGTCCGCGCCCGAAGAACGGCTATGGCAGCGCTTCTCGGCGCCTCCGTTCTGCCGTTTAATGTGCGTGACGACCCTGCCCGCGATCGCGCGCCGAAGTCCGCCTTCGATCTTGAGGATACGCCAATGTGGAATTGGTCCGGAAGCGATCTGAAACTGCGGTTGACGTTGCGCGTGGCGATCGTCTCGACGCTCTGCTTTGCCGTCATCTCCGGCTATTTCCTGATCGAGGCCGACCGCTCGGTGCGCGGGCGGATCGCGGCCGTTGCCGATGTCGCCGCCAAGACGCTGGAGCTGCAGCAGAGCAAGATCCAGTGGCTGAACAATGCGCGCTCCGAATTTCCCGATCTCGACAGCGTTGCCGCCTCGGTCATGACGCCGGGACTGTGCCTCGCCTTTCGCAGCAATAGCGGCGAGATCAGCCAGCGCTTCTGCGGCGGCGCGCAGACTGACACGGCCGCGCCGCCGCTGGCCTTCGCGGCGCTCTATCGCCGCCTGTTCGATCCCTGCCGCGAGGTGGTGCGGCAGGTGGTTTCGCGCGGCAATGCCATCGGCGAGGCCGTGGCCTGGATCGATCCGGCGGTGCCGACCGCCGAGGCCTGGCACGATGCCGGCCGGCTGATGGCGGTGTTCATGATCGCGCTGCCGCTGCTGCTCTGCGCCCTGGTCTATGCGGCGCTGGCGCGCGCGCTGCGTCCGACGCGGCAGATCCGCGACGGGCTCGAGCGGATCGCCGCAGGCGACCTCGCCGCGCGCCTGCCGCCGTTCGATCTCGCCGAACTGTCGGCGATCGGCGATGTCTTCAACCAGCTCGCCGAGCGCCTCGCCGCCGCGCTCTCCGACCGCAACGCGCTGACGCAGAAACTGATCCTGGTGCAGGACGAGGAGCGCCGGCACCTCGCGCGTGAGCTGCATGACGAGTTCGGGCAGTCGCTGGCCGCAATCCGTGCGCTCGCCGCCTCGGCGCGCCAAACCGCGGCCGCGGATTGCCCGCCTTTGCTCGCCGAATGCGACGGCATCGCGCGGACCGCGACCGACATGATGGAGACGTTGCGCGGCGCCCTCTTCCGGCTCCGCCCGCCCGATGTCGACGAACTCGGACTTGCGGCCAGCCTCGAGGGCCTGGTCGCCGGCTGGAACGGCCGCAGCCGCGGACAGCCACGGTTCGAGATCACCATATCGGGATCGTTCGAGCGCCTTGTCGCCTCCGTCAGCGCCAATCTCTACCGCATCGTGCAGGAGGCGCTCACCAACGCCGCCAAGCATGCCGGCGCCACGCGCGTCATGCTGCGGCTTGAGATGCGCGAGGCGCCGCCTGGCGGCGGCGACAGCGCGATCGTGCTCGCGATCGACGATGACGGCCAGCCCGGCGATCCGCAAGGCGATCCCCAGCTCAGGTCCGGCCTCGGCCTGCTCGGCATGCGCGAGCGGGTCGCCGCGCTGGGCGGGCGGCTCAGCTTCGAGACCGGACAGCCCAGCGGCTCCTCGCTCCGCGTCATCGTTCCCGTCGCGGCCAGCCGAGAGGCCGCACCGGTGGAGCGCGCGGCATGAGCCACGCGGCGCGCACCATCATGCTGGTCGACGACCACGCCGTCGTCCGGGAGGGCTACCGGGCGATGCTGCAGAAGCAGCCGGGCCTCTGCGTCGTCGCCGAAGCCTCCGACGGTGTCGAGGCCTACCGCCTCTACAAGGAGACCGGGCCCGACCTCGTCATCATGGACCTGTCGATGCCCGGCATCGGCGGCATCGAGGCCATTCGCCGCCTCCGGCAGTGGGACAGGCGCGCAAAAATCCTGGTGTTCACCATGCACCAGAACGCGGCCTTTGCCGTGCAGGCGATCCGCGCCGGCGCGAGCGGCTATGTCACCAAGACCAGCCCGCCGGAGACGCTGGTGCACGCCGTGATGGATGCGCTGTCGGGCAAGATCGCGATCAGCCCGGATATCGACCACGAGCTCGCGCTCAGCCACCTTGCCGGCGAGACCAAGGCGGCCGACCTCCTGACCGCGCGGGAATTCGAGGTGCTGCGGATGCTGCTCGCGGAAAACACCACCGAGGAGATCGCCGAGGCACTGCACCTCAGCCCCAAGACGGTCGCGAACCTGCATTCCCTGATCAAGGACAAGCTCGGCGTCGGCACCGATATCGAGTTGGTCCGCCTCGCGCTGCGGCAAGGCATCCTCACGCAGATCGATCTCGGCGAACGCTGAGCCCGCGGTGGCACCAGCCAGGCCGCGTACTGGCAAATCGAGCCGCATCTGCCTCCGGGCAAACCGAACATCGAGCCGGCATCGTCGAATGGCCGAGTCTCGAGAAAATCGCGTAACAGACCTCCAGGACAGCCTCGATGCTGGCTCGTCTGGGACATAGTTCAGAACCTGGACTACCTTGGTGGCCCTCGTGATGCTAAAGTTCTCGTCATGAAAGGCTATGGATCATTTTGCCCCGTAGCCAAAGCTGCGGAAATTCTCACGGAGCGGTGGACCCCGCTCCTGCTCCGCGAACTGTTGCTGGGGTCCCACCACTTCAACCAGCTTCGCCGCGGCATCCCGCAGATGTCGCCGACCCTCCTCTCCAAGCGCCTGCAAACGCTAGAAGAAGCCGGGCTAATCTCACGCAGATCAGGCGATAACGGGCATTGGGAGTACCATCCAACCCAGGCAGCCAGGGAAGCCAGGCCAATTATCGATGCAATGGGCTATTGGGGCCACAAATGGGCTCGCAGCCAGCTCACACCCAACGAACTTCACGCGGGCCGGCTCATGTGGAATATGCGCCGTTCGTTCGATCTAAGGCACATTCCATGCGACTTCGTTCTGTACATCGAGATTGCGGACGCTCGGCCAAAGCGCTGGTGGTTTGTTGTGAAGAAGGAGGAAGCCGATCTTTGCTGGGATGACCCCGGCTTCAAGGTCGATATCAGCCTCTATGCGAGTCTGCTGACGCTCGTGCAGATTTTCGTAGAAGAGATGCCGCTGCTACGGGCGTGTGAGCTCGGCAAAATCGAGATCGACGGTCCCAGGCATCTTGTGAACAGCATGCGGACTTGGTTCCCACGCAGCAAATATGCCGATGAGGCGCCGGCGGCCGCAGATCGAGTCTCAGCCAGTTGAGGATATCCAGTCCACTTTCTGGACTAGTAGCTCGTCACAGTGATTTTGACTCTTTGGGTATGCCTGGATAGGCGCGCCCCAGTTTGGTGCGAGCTTTGTCCGTTGTGAACATCCAGTTGATACGGGCGCGAGTTTTGTTTCGCTGCCGCTCCCATGCTGCGATCTCGTTTCTAAGGCGTTTTGGATCGTCGATCCGGCGGCCGAGACACTGCCCTTGGAGCACGCCGATCTCGATCTCGACCATATTGAGCCAACTGGCGTGTTTCGGGGTGTAGTGGAACTCGAGGCGGCGCAGGATGCGGCGGGCCTCGGCGGGGGCAAAGGCCTGGTAGAGGGCGCCGGGGGCATGGATCGACAGATTGTCCTGCACGACACGGATGCAGGCGGCCTTGGGGTAATGGACATCGACGAGTTCGCGCATGCAGTGAGCATAATCCACGGCGGTGCGCCGTTCGGTGACTTTGACGTTACGCCAGGCCCGATGCGGATCGAGGGCGACAAAGAGATTGACGGTGCCGTTGCGGCGGTACTCGTAATCGTAACGCTCGCGCTTTCCCGGCTCGGGTGGGATCGGCTGGCGCACTTCGCCGATGAGCTGGACGGGGGTTTCGTCGAAGCAGACCAGCGGCCGCTCGGGATCAGGCGCTTCAGCGTAGAGATCGAGCACATCTTCCATGCGGGCGACGTATTCGCCATCGACATGGGGAATGCACCACATGTCCCTGCGCCACGGCTTGAGGTCATTATCGGCCAGCCGGCGGCGCACGGTCTCGCCCGACAGGCTGTCATGATCGGTGAGCTTGACCATCACGTCGGCCAGCAGCGCCAGCGTCCAGCGCCTCCGGCCAGCGGGCGGCTTGGCGCATGCGGTCGCCACCAGCAGGGCTTCCTCCTTGCCGGTCAGCTTGCGCTCCGCACCGGGACGCGGCTCCTCACTCAAGGCCCGATCGAGATTGCCTTCCACCAAGCGGCGTTTGGTCCGATAGACGGTGGAGGCGCTTACTCTGACGGTCCGGACAATCTCCTCGTCGCGGCTGCCGATGTCGGCCGCCAGCAAAATCTGGGCCCGCTTGAGTTTGCGAGCGGCATGCTTGCCGCCGCTCAGCATCGCCGTCAGTTCCTCTCGCTCGGCTTGGCTCAATTCAACCCGGTACCGTACATTCATCGTTCGCCTCCCTGTCGGAGGCTCCGGACGAATCGATCCATGAGTCAAAAATCAGGCGCACGCTTTACCGAGAAGCAGGGCCATTATCTGGCTTTCATCTATACCTACTCGCACATGTTCGGACGGCCCCCCGCCGAAGCCGACATGCAGCGTCACTTCGGTGTTAGCCCGCCCTCAGTCCATCAGATGATCGTCACGCTCGAACGTAACGGCCTCATTCGCCGTCGAGCCGATATCCCCAGAAGCATCGAAATCCTCGTGCCGCCAGAGAACTTGCCGATCCTAAGCTGGCTCGGTATCAAACCGTCAAAATCACTGTGACGAGCCACTAGTGGTTCTGCTTGCCTCGGCTATAGCGTTTGCGAATGCGCTCCCGCGCTAAGCATCTCAGCTAAAGGAGGCAAAGATGAGCCGCCCTTCTCTTCTTTCATGCACCCTGTTGTTGATCTTTACTTGTACTTGCGTCAGTCCCGCAGGGGCAGCCCCACCTGCCGACGAACTTTCCTCGGCGGCTGCCAAATGGGATGCCGCCATCAACAACGCAGACTTCGATGCCCTGTTACCGTTGTATGCCGCTGACGCCAGATTGATGCCGCCTGGTGCGCAGCCAGTCACCGGCCCTTTGGCAATCCGTAATTTCTTTGCCGGGCGGGGAAGAAGCGTCAGAGATCACAAGGTTGAGCTGCTCGATGTGTTGCCCATGGGAAAATACGCCTACACCACCTCGCATTTCACGGCCACGCTAGTAATAAATGAGAAGGCGGCGCCAATTTCTGGCAGCACCGTGAGACTGCTTGAACGCCAACCCGACGGGCAGTGGAAGATAAAGTCTCATATCTTCGTCAAGGAATAGATTCGCGGGTGCCACAGCCACACGGTCAGCCACCCCGCAAGCCTGACGGCCCGCAAGTGACGGATGGTCATGCACCTTATTGGCCCTCAGCCGAAGACGGCATTGATCATCGGGACATCGGTTCATTGGGTAAGCCGGACGTCCCTCGGTTTGGTCGCCATTGCCGTGGCTGTCGCCAGATGTTCGATCTCGCCCAACGCTGGGCCCGCGGCGGCGCCAGCAACCAACCCTTGCGAGCCCGCCGGGGATTGGATAGCCTTCTGCTCGCGATGAGCCTCGCAGGCTCATTCGTCCCTCGCGCGACTGGCGAGCTTACGTGGAATTGACCACGGTGAAGCGCGAAGGGTTTCAACGCCGTTCGCCTGGGCAACCCGTTCAGCTGATGATCCAGCGTCTTAGGGAGCCCGCACCATGCCGTCATTCCGCAATGAACTCCATCTCAACGATTCGGAAGTTGCCCTTGCGCTCGAGGGCGAAGAGCGCCGCCAGCAAGACGGCGTCGAGCTGATTCCGTCGGAGAACTACACCTATCCCGAGGTGCTCGAGCTGCTCGGATCGGTGTTCACCAACAAGTATTCCGAGGGCTATCCGGGACGTCGCTATTACGGCGGCCAGGAATTCACCGACCAGATGGAGAACCTTGCCCGCCAGCGCGCTTGCGCGCTGTTCCGCGCCGAACATGCCAACGTTCAGCCTCTGTCCGGGTCGCCAATGAACCAGGCCGTGTATCTCGGCCTGCTGCAGCCCGGCGATACGATCTTGGCGATGGACCTTTCACACGGCGGCCATCTCACTCATGGCGCGCCGGTGTCGCACATGGGGCGGCTCTTCAACTTCGCCCGCTACAAGACGCAGCCGTCAAACGGCGGCGCCATCGATTTCGATGAGCTCCGCGCCATGGCCCGGCACGTCCGCCCGAAGCTGGTGCTGTGCGGCTACAGCTCTTATCCGCGCGATCTGGATTATGCGTCCTTCAAGAGCATCGCCGATGAAGTGGGTGCACTGACCATGGCCGACGTCAGCCATTACGGCGGCCTGATCGCCGGCAACGCCTTGCGCAATCCGCTCGATGCGGGTTTCGACGTGATGACGACGACATCGCACAAGACGCTTCGCGGGCCGCGTGGCGGCATCGTTCTTTGTCGCCGGGAGTTCGCCGGCAAGATAGACGCGTCGGTGTTCCCGGGATTGCAGGGAGGTCCGCACATGAACGTTGTGGCCGGAACCGCGGTCACGCTGAAGAAGGCTTCGACGTCCGATTTTCATGCCTATGCAAGGCTGGTCATGCGCAACGCGAAGGTCCTGGCCGAAGCGTTGATGGAACGCGGCATGACGTTGATCACCGGCGGAACCGACAATCACATGATGGTCGTGGATACCGTGGCCAGCGTCGGCGTGGACGGCAGCGCGGCCGAGAACATCCTCGACGCCGTTGGGATCACCGCAAACAAGCAGATCATTCCCGACGATCCGCATCCGCCGCTCAAGCCGAGCGGCATTCGCCTCGGGACGCCGGCGGCGACCACGCGCGGCATGGGCGAGCCCGAAATGCGCCTCATCGCCGAACTCATTGCGGAATCCCTCCGGTCGAAGGGAGATGCAGCGGTCGTCAAGCGACTGAGGTCGAACAGCGTCGAGATGTGCCGCGCCTTCCCCGTTCCGGGGATCGCGCCGCCCTCATAGGCAGCCGAGCCGCGTTCCTGTTCCGCATTCGTCGCGTAGCTCGGCAGGTCGTGAAGGTTCCCGGGGGAAGGACCGGAACGGAAATTGATGCTGTTCGTTGGACCGCATGATCTCGAAGACGGAGCGTCCAACGCCGTGACCCGGAAAACCTTGCAAGCACGCTCGGAACAGGCGCTCGTCGTCATCATTCTCAGCACCGGTGCGCTGATCGGTTACCTCGGCCTGGCGCTATCCAGGCTGTGAGAGCTACGCCCGGCGGGCGTCAAGCCGCCGGCAAGCATCAAGTCGCTTGGTGCGCTGAAAGCTAGTGCGTGCGTGCCACTGGCCGACGCGGCAAGCCAAGCCCCGTAGCAAAAATATAGGGTGAAAAGAGCAAGGCTCGGACAGATCATGTCGCGAGAATACGGATGTTTGAAGCACAAGCGACGACACCCGCCGTCGTCCCGGCGAAGGCCGGGAGCCATTACCCCAAATCTCAATTGTTGTGCGACGCTGGGGCCACGATCCCGTTCCTGATCAAATGCGGTGGTTGTGGGTCCCGGCCTTCGCCGGGACGACGGTGGTGTGCGCGGGAACAGTCTCGCGATGAATGCAACGCCACGTACAATCCACACACCGGTCACTGAAATCGAGGACATTGCCGCCTGCCCGCAATTCTCGTACACGGTTTCATGCAATGACCTCGCAATTCACTCCCAACTCCGTCGACGTGCTGCTGTTCGATATCGGCCGCGTCGTGCTCGACATCAACTTTGACAAGGTGATGGCGCACTGGGCGCAGCATGCCGGGTGTGCGCCCGCCGAGCTCGCCACGCGCTTTGTCGTCGACGACAGTTTCAAGCATCATGAGATCGGCCGGATCGACGACGCGGCTTTCTTCGAGAATCTGCGCCGGACGCTCGGCATCAACATCACGGACGCCCAGTTCCTCGAAGGCTGGAACGCGATCTTCACCGGCGAGATGCCGGGCATCGCCCCGCTGCTCGCGGCGGCCGCCAAGCGGATGCCGCTCTACGCCTTCTCCAACACCAATCCGGCCCATGTCGCGCATTTCTCGGTCACCCATGCCGAGCTGCTCAGCCATTTCCGCAACGTCTTCCTGTCCTCGAGCATCGGCTTCCGCAAACCCGACGCCGAGGCCTATGATCATGTGGTAAAAGCCATCGGCGTGCCGGCGTCGCGGATCCTGTTTTTCGACGACCTGGCCGCCAATATCGAAGGTGCGCGGGCCCGCGGCCTTTATGCTATCCACGTGACATCGACGGATGACGTGGCAAGGGCTTTGACCGCACTTGGAATTTGAAGATTAGGAATTGAGGAACTCTGAGCGTGGCCCTGATGCCGGTTGCCGATGCCCTGTCCGCCGTCCTCGCCGGCGCCGAACCGCTGCCGGAGGAGATGGTCGCGCTCGATGCCGCCTACCACCGCACGCTTGCGCACGACCTCGCGGCGCTCCGCACCCAGCCGCCGCAGCCGATGTCGGCGATGGACGGCTATGCGGTGCGCGCCGCCGATGCGGCTGATCTAAAGGCCCGGCTCAAGGTGATCGGCGAAGTCGCCGCCGGCCGGCCGTTCGACCGGACGGTCGGCGCCGGCGAGGCGGTGCGGATCTTCACCGGCGGCGTGATCCCCAATGGCGCCGACGCGGTGATCATCCAGGAGGACACCGCCGTCGACGGCGACCACATCACGATCACGGAGGCCGCCAGCGTCGGGCGGCACATCCGCCCGGCTGGGGTCGACTTCCGTGAGGGCGAGGTGCTGCTCGTCGGCGGCAGCCGCCTGTCCGACCGCGCGCTGTCGCTGGCGGCCGCCATGAACTATCCGGGACTTGCGGTGCGCCGCCGCCCGAAGGTCGCGGTGCTGGCGACCGGCGACGAGCTGGTGATGCCGGGCTCGCAGCCCGGCCCCGGCCAGATCGTCTATTCCAACGGCTACGCGCTGCGGGCGCTGGCGCGCGCCGAGGGCGCCGAGACCGTCGACCTCGGCGTTGCCGCCGACACGGTGGAGGCGACCACGGCGGGCATCCGCCGGGCGCGCGAGGCCGGTGCCGATGTCCTGATCACGACAGGCGGCGCCTCGGTCGGCGACCACGATCTCGTCAAGCGGTCGCTGGAAGCCGAGGGCGTCGACATGACGTTCTGGCGGATTGCGATGCGGCCCGGCAAGCCGATGATGCATGGCCGGCTCGGCGCGATGAGGGTGATCGGCCTGCCCGGCAATCCGGTGTCGTCCTATGTCTGCGCCTTCCTGTTCCTGGTGCCGTTGATTCGGGCGCTGAGCGGCCGGAAAGTGATTCATCATCGCCGCACGAGCGCCCTGCTCGGCCGCGACCTCGCCGCCAACGACCAGCGCGAGGACTATCTGCGTGCACGGCTCGAAGCGCGCGAGGACGGCACGTTGATCGCAACGCCGGTGACGCAGCAGGACTCGTCGTTGCTCGGGAATCTCGCTGCGGCACGGGCACTTCTCGTGCGCCCGCCGTTCGCGGCGGCGGCCGTCGAAGGCAGCGAATGCGAGATCCTGACACTGCCCGAATAGGGTTTTCGCGCCCCGCCGATTGTGCGTTGCCCGACACGTTCACCGGAAATTAAGTGGTTGCGGAACACATATCGAACATATAGTGTCCGTTCATGATTTGTTTCGAGTGCTGGTGTCTACATTCGGGAAGCTGCATGGAAGCAGGTGCATCGAGCACATGCTCCTGAGGTCAGGCCCGGCCTGCAGGCCCCACCAGAAGAGTCTCGGAATCGAACGACGCTATCAACCGGGGGAATACTCGAGATGCTCACGCGCAAACAGTACGAACTACTGCGTTTCATCAATGAACGTCTGAAAGAGGCCGGCGTACCGCCCTCCTTCGACGAGATGAAGGATGCGCTCGACCTGCGCTCGAAGTCCGGTATCCACCGCCTGATCACTGCGCTGGAGGAGCGCGGCTTCATCCGCCGTCTGCCGAACCGCGCCCGCGCCATCGAGGTCATCAAGCTGCCCGAACTCTCGGCCGGCGGCGGCAACGGTCGCCGCGGCTTCACGCCCAGCGTCATCGAAGGCACCCTCGGCCGGCGCGCCAGCACGCCGCCGATTGCCGAGGACGACGGCAACCGTCCGGTCGCGGTCCCCGTGATGGGCCGGATCGCCGCCGGTACGCCGATCGAGGCGCTGCAGACCCGCAGCCACACCATCAGCGTGCCGCCCGACATGCTCGGCGCCGGCGAGCACTACGCGCTCGAGGTACGCGGCGACTCGATGGTCGATGCCGGCATCCTCGACGGCGACATGGCGCTGATCCAGCGCAACGACGTCGCCAATACCGGCGACATCGTGGTGGCGCTGATCGACGAGGAGGAAGCGACCCTGAAGCGCTTCCGCCGCCGCGGCGCATCGATCGCGCTCGAGCCGGCCAACACCGCCTATGAAGTGCGCATCCTGCCGCCGAACCGGGTCCGCATCCAGGGCAAGCTGATCGGCCTTTATCGCAAATACTGAATTGCAAATACTTGCGGCGGCCGGGAACGAGCAACACGTCGGATCGTTCCTTGCATGATAGTGTAGCGTACGGCCTGCCCGATGCGCTCCGATACCTCTCGCGCAGCGTCGCGTGTTTGTGATCGGAGCGATCTCGGACCAGTCGTACAATCGCCCAGAAACGAGCAGACGCTCGTTCGCTATCGTCCACTCTGGTAGAGGCCCTAATGCCTCAAGGAGAGGCAGGGGTCGCTACCTCGAAATGAGGAGCCATCCGATGTGTGACTATAGTCTGCACGCCGTGGCATCGCGCCCCGCCATTGTCGGAGAGACGCTGATCACGACGACGTTCCGCGGCACGTCGACCCGCGGCTTTGCTTCGGAGAATGACCCCACTGTCGCGGTCTGCATGCTGCCGGGCACCGAGCTCGCTTTCGCCGAGAACGTTCGCTACGACAGCCGCTGGATCTGGACCAAGACGCTGAACTATCGCGTCGGCGTATTCAACGAAGTCGAGCCCGACGTGCCCGATCGGCATCATGATGCGGTCGAATTCCCCGACGGCAGCCATGTGCTGGTGACCCAGCTGGTCGAGGGACAGCGCGTCAGCGTGCTGCAATTGCCGGCGCTGCATCCGCCGGTCGAGCAGAAGCCGAAGGTTGTGGAGCGGCGGCCTTCCGCATTCGCAACGCTGTTTTTGGGTTGAGCGCATCGTCGCCGTGGAATGAGCTGTTCGGCGGCGGATGACCTAAGCAATTTCGGGCGACCCCGGACTCCCGCTTCCGGGGCGCAGAAGGAGATTTGCGTCGGCCGGCACCTTGGCGCATCATCGGGTACGGAGGACGTGCGCGGTGGTCGATAAGGTCACATGGCAAAAGGCTGGACGCGTCACGGAACCGGGCCGCTACATGTTCCGGTTCGGTTGGCTGACGGTAACGGCCGACGACCTGAAAGTCTGGGAGCAATTTCCCGAGGCTTCCTTCACTCTCGTCAAGAAGCCCGACGCCGGCCCCGACTCCGACGAATACCATCTCGGCCTGTTCGAGCTGCCGAGCGCGCCCTTGCCGGACCACGGCTAATCATCGCCCTGCAGATCGGTCTCGGCCGGCGTCGCATCCACCGCAGGCCGCGGCGCGGGGGCGCGTAGCGTCGTCTCGCTCTCGCCGTCGCCGGGAACCGCCGGCGACCACGGCCGGTCGATCCCGCCGGGCTTGACCGCATCGACGACGTAGCCGTCCCTGCTCCGTCGCAGCACCAGCGCGCCGTGGCGGCGCAGCCGCTCGGCATCGATCACCGATGCCGCGCAGCCCTGCGGCGCCGGCCGCGCCGTCACGATCAGGCCTGCGCGCTCGCAGTCGTCCACTAGGGCCTCCGGCCGGGTCGCCGGCGCGACGAAGGCGCCGCCGGGTCCCTGGGTCACGCAGCCGCTGGCATCGCAGGAGACGCCCTCGCCGAGCGACGCATCGGTGGCGGTGCGCGCGTCGGCGTCCGCCGCCAGCCACTCCTTGACCAAAAATGCATCCTTGGCGCTGTGCATTAGATGCAGCCGTCCATCACCGCCACGCACCGCGACATTGCGGCCGTCGCCCGAGATCAGCACGTCCGGCTGCGGCACCCTGAGCGCCCAGACCGAGGCCACCAGCAGCAGCACCGCACCTGACCAGCGCAGCGGCGTGCGCAGCAGCCCGAGCAGGATGATGCCGGCGCTCGCTGCGATCAGCGGCCCGATGCCGAACGCCGCCATGCGGCCGACCGCGCCCGGGAGTGCGGCGCCCCATTGCGTCACCAGGATCATCCAGTCGATGCCAAGACCCATGATCGCCCAGAACACGCCGTCGAAGCCGAACGGCATGGCGACGAGCCCCAGCAGGCCGGCCGGCATCACGACCGCCGAGACCACCGGCATCGCCGCGAGGTTGGCGAGCAGCCCGTAGGGCGTCACGCGGTGGAAATGGAATGCGGCATAGGGCGTCGTCGCCAGCCCCGCCACCAGCGAGGCCAGCATCAGCATCGTGAGCTCGCGCCCGCCCCACAGCGCGACGCGCGGGGTCGCCGAATGGTCGGGCGACGCCAGCAGGTTCGGCAGCCCGATCTGCACCAGCGCCACCAGCCCGAGCGTCGCGGCGAACGACATCTGGAAACTGGAATGCACCAGCGCCTCCGGCGCGATCGCGAGCACGATCAGCGCTGCCACCGCCAGCGTGCGAAAGGTGATGGCCCGGCGGTCGACGATCACGGCGAGCAGCACCACGGCGGTCATGAAGAATGACCGCTGGGTCGCGACCTCCGCGCCCGACAGCAGAAGATAGAATGCGGCGGCGACCAGCGCGGCCGCCGCCGCCCATTTCTTGATCGGATGCGCCGCCGTCAGCGCCGGAAACAGCGCGAGCAGCGCGCGCACCGCGAAAAACACGACGCCGGCGACCACGGCCATGTGGTAGCCGGAGATCGACAGCACGTGGCCGAGTCCCGAGATGAACATCGCATCGTTGACCGGCGACGAGATCGCATCGCGCCGGCCGGTGAGCAAGGCGGTCGCGATCGCGCGCTGGTCGCCGTCGAGCGTGGTGCGAATCCGCGCGTCGATGGTGTCGCGCAGGCCCTGCATGAAGGCGGCGTAGCGCAGCGCAAAGCCGCCGGTCGCAGGCGGCTCCCTGGTCTTGACGGCGCCCATCACGAAGCCGGAGGCGCCGATGCCCTGGAAATACAGGTCGCGGCCGAAATCATAGGAGCCCGGGCGCTGTGGCCCGAGCGGCGGCATCAGCCGTGCCTTCAATTCAACGAAGCTGCCGACATCGGGCGCGGTGCCCTTCTTCACCGAGAGCCGGACCCGATCGAGCTTCGTCATGTCGCGCGGGCTCTCCATCGAAACCAACACGCAGCACGAAACGATCGGTCTTCTCGCGGATGTCGCGCGTCTCGACGAAGCCGGTCAGCGCCACCGAGAACATCGGCCGCGCCAGCACCGTGTGAGCGACGCGCGCCGTCTTCCAGGTCGCCGTCGCAAAGCCCGCGGCCACCGCGGCCAGCAGCGCGATGACGGGAAACACGCTGCGCCGCCGCAGCAGCAGCGCCAGCAGGCAGAGCAGGATTGCGACGGTGGCCGCGACCGACAGCACCGGCTCGTGCTCGGCCGCGAAATAGAACGCGATGCCGGTGCCGAACGCCACCGGCACCCAGGGCAACAGGCGGCCAGCGCCGGCCTCGGCGCGCGCCCATTGCCGCAATGTCTCGACGAGAGGCTTCCAGATGCCGGCGCGCGCCGGGAGAAAGCCGCCGACCGGCGCAGCCGTGCGCGGCGGCCACGTCCCCGCGTAGCCGCGTTTGCCGCCCGGCGTCGTGCCCTGCTCCGCCATTCCGCTTGCGATCCCTGCCGGGCGGCAGGCTAGCGGATCGCCCCGTCACCCGACTAGTAGCTCGTCACAGTGATTTTGACTCTTTGGGTATGCCTGGATAGGCGCGCCCCAGTTTGGTGCGAGCTTTGTCCGTTGTGAACATCCAGTTGATACGGGCGCGAGTTTTGTTTCGCTGCCGCTCCCATGCTGCGATCTCGTTTCTAAGGCGTTTTGGATCGTCGATCCGGCGGCCGAGACACTGCCCTTGGAGCACGCCGATCTCGATCTCGACCATATTGAGCCAACTGGCGTGTTTCGGGGTGTAGTGGAACTCGAGGCGGCGCAGGATGCGGCGGGCCTCGGCGGGGGCAAAGGCCTGGTAGAGGGCGCCGGGGGCATGGATCGACAGATTGTCCTGCACGACACGGATGCAGGCGGCCTTGGGGTAATGGACATCGACGAGTTCGCGCATGCAGTGAGCATAATCCACGGCGGTGCGCCGTTCGGTGACTTTGACGTTACGCCAGGCCCGATGCGGATCGAGGGCGACAAAGAGATTGACGGTGCCGTTGCGGCGGTACTCGTAATCGTAACGCTCGCGCTTTCCCGGCTCGGGTGGGATCGGCTGGCGCACTTCGCCGATGAGCTGGACGGGGGTTTCGTCGAAGCAGACCAGCGGCCGCTCGGGATCAGGCGCTTCAGCGTAGAGATCGAGCACATCTTCCATGCGGGCGACGTATTCGCCATCGACATGGGGAATGCACCACATGTCCCTGCGCCACGGCTTGAGGTCATTATCGGCCAGCCGGCGGCGCACGGTCTCGCCCGACAGGCTGTCATGATCGGTGAGCTTGACCATCACGTCGGCCAGCAGCGCCAGCGTCCAGCGCCTCCGGCCAGCGGGCGGCTTGGCGCATGCGGTCGCCACCAGCAGGGCTTCCTCCTTGCCGGTCAGCTTGCGCTCCGCACCGGGACGCGGCTCCTCACTCAAGGCCCGATCGAGATTGCCTTCCACCAAGCGGCGTTTGGTCCGATAGACGGTGGAGGCGCTTACTCTGACGGTCCGGACAATCTCCTCGTCGCGGCTGCCGATGTCGGCCGCCAGCAAAATCTGGGCCCGCTTGAGTTTGCGAGCGGCATGCTTGCCGCCGCTCAGCATCGCCGTCAGTTCCTCTCGCTCGGCTTGGCTCAATTCAACCCGGTACCGTACATTCATCGTTCGCCTCCCTGTCGGAGGCTCCGGACGAATCGATCCATGAGTCAAAAATCAGGCGCACGCTTTACCGAGAAGCAGGGCCATTATCTGGCTTTCATCTATACCTACTCGCACATGTTCGGACGGCCCCCCGCCGAAGCCGACATGCAGCGTCACTTCGGTGTTAGCCCGCCCTCAGTCCATCAGATGATCGTCACGCTCGAACGTAACGGCCTCATTCGCCGTCGAGCCGATATCCCCAGAAGCATCGAAATCCTCGTGCCGCCAGAGAACTTGCCGATCCTAAGCTGGCTCGGTATCAAACCGTCAAAATCACTGTGACGAGCCACTAGCGGAACGGATGCAGAATACGGACCGGGAACGCCCGGGTATCTGGATCGTCCTGCGCCTTGCCTAGCTCGCGCCGGGCCACGGCTGCCGCCTGCGTCAAATCGATCGAGCCGAAAGTCTCACTAAGATACCGATCACATTAGGAATAGACTGTCCTGATGCCTCCGCTCCCGAAGAGACGGAGATGAGGCAGTGACGGCTCGCGGCACTTGAAGGCCGCTGGAGCTCCTCTCAGGTGGCCACAACTCCCCTGAGATCAGGCGTTGCGGACGAACGCGCAAATCTCGCCTGTAACGCCGTGCACCACGCGCACTCCGCGAGCGGATAGATCGCTGAAAAACGCGAGGAGTAGCGTTTGCATTTGAGAGGAGCAGCACATGGCAATTCAAGTACCAAGCGATTTTCGCCGCGTGATTGTCGCTGCGTCAGTGGGAAACATCATTGAATGGTACGACTTTTATATTTTTGGCAGCCTGGCCGCCGTTCTTTCGGTCAAGTTCTTTGAGCAATCCCACCCCGTCGCAGCCCTGCTGAGCACGATCGCGCTGTTCACTGCGGGATTCCTGATCCGCCCGCTGGGGGCCTTCCTGTTCGGATGGATGGGCGATCGGGTCGGCCGCAAATATACATTCCTCATTACGCTGAGCGGAATGGGCCTGGGAACGGGAGCGATCGGACTGATCCCAACTTATCAGTCGATCGGCCTGACGGCCGCATTCGTTCTGTTCGGCTTGCGGATGATCCAGGGTCTCTGCCTGGGCGGCGAATATGGCGGCGCCATCACCTACGTCGCCGAGCATGTTCCGGACGACAGCCGCGGCTACTACACGGGCTGGCTACAAACCTCGCCGACGCTCGGGATCGTGGTGTCGCTGGCGGTGATCGTTCTGACCCGAACCTGGGCCGGCAATCAGGCCTTTGACGAATGGGCGTGGCGCGTACCGTTCCTGGTCTCGTTCGTGCTGGTGGCCATCGCCATCTACATCCGCCTGCAGCTCCAGGAGACGCCGATTTTCCAGGAGATCAAGGCACAGGGACAGATGACCAGGAATCCCTGGCGGGAAGCCTTCCTCAGCGCCAACATCAAGTACATCCTGATCGCTATCGTCGTCCTGATTGGACAGGGCGTGGTCTGGTACAGTGGTCAATTCTGGGCACTGTACTTCCTGCAGCAGGTCTCCAAGGTCGATGCGGTTACCTCGGCCTACATCGTGGGAGCCGCATTGTTGATCGCAACGCCGAGCCTGATCTTCTTTGGTTGGCTGTCGGATCAGATCGGCCGCAAGTCCGTGATCCTCGGAGGAATGCTGCTTGCCGCGATCACCTACTATCCGCTGTATCTGTGGCTCGGCATGGTCACGCAGCCGGGACACATCAACTATCCGGTCGCCGTCTTCATCATCTTCATCCTCGTCTGCTATGTCGGGATGGTGTACGGGCCGGTCGGCGCGTTCCTGGCGGAGTTTTTCCCGGCCAGGATCAGGTACACCTCGGTCTCGGTGCCGTATCATATCGGCAATGGTTGGGGCGGCGGATTGGTGCCGTTCATCACATCAGCCGCCTTCGCGGCGACCGGCAGCATCGGCTATGCGCTGATCTACCCGATTGTCGTTCCCGCGGTGTGCTTCGTGATCGCCGTTTTCATCATGCCCGAGACACGCAAGACCAGAATTTGGGAGCAGATCGAGGCGAAAGCCGCATCGTGACGGAGTCACCTTGCTGACGGGCGACTACAGCTCCGTTCCGACGGGATCGGAACGGGACTCTAGAATCTTGTCTCGATGCGTTTTCCTTACGCGAGCCGCTATCCACGTCGCTCGAAAGCGCTCTCACCCTGCAGCAGGCGCCATGGCCGCCGTCCAGCGAGTGCGGGACGACGCTTCTGAATCGTCCCACACCCGCCGTCTCTGGCGAGATGTCTCTGCAGAACCTGCATCGGGCGGCAGAGGGGATCCCGCGCCACGCAAATCCCCGCTCCGGCCGCCTTTGGTTGGCGGTCAGGCCAACGTCTCAGTCAGCTTCCTCTCAGCCAGCTCGGTGATGCCAGCGATCGTGCCACCAGGTGGCGAAATCACGATCCATCGTCAGCTCCCAGCACGCGAGCACGATCACCGCGACGCCGGCGAGCACGCTGCTCGTCGTGACCGATCCCTGCTGGTAGCCGAACGTCCAGGGTGCCACCACCAGAGCCAACCCCATCAGCATCTCGCCCCATTCCTCCAGATAGGACGGAATGATGAATGCCTCCAGGGCGAACAGCACGACGCCCAATCCGAGCGCGATGGAGATCCAGAGAGCTGCCCCGGAAAAGCCCAGTGCAAACGGCGATGCGACCAGCCAGGCGCCTACCAACAGGCTGGCAGCATCCTGCCAGTGTTGAATGCGCATGATCCTCACCTCCTTCTTCCGAAGACATGGTGCGGCGCGGGCAAAAAAGCATCTGTCCGACCTGCGATGTGTTGCCGCTGCTGATCCGCAAGCCGACGACCGTCCGGGCGCCCGGAAGCCGCGCTCCGCAGCCTACGACCTTGGTCCCTCCTCGCAATGCAGCGCGATCCGGATAGCCTGCGAGTTGGGTGCAGCCGCGAGGCGCCCGGCCCCGCGCACTCTCCCTGACTACGAGGGCCCGCCGGCCCTCGACTTTTTGCGTCAGCTCCAGCGCTGAGCCTAGATCAGCGGCGTCTGCGACGAGACGTGGTGGCAGACGATCTTCCAGTCGCCGTCCTCGCGCGCGATCACCCAGGTGATCTTGACGGCGAGCGAGGGCGCATCGCCGTCGAGGAAGAATGACGCGATGCCCGCCATGTTGACGAGATCGGCGTTGACCCGCTCTGCCCTGACATCGCTGAATTGAACGCGCGGCGCGCGCCAGCGCGGCAGACCGTCAAAGTAGGCTTTGACGCCGTCGCGGCCGCGATACAGCGTCGGGTTCGAGCCGAAGAAGAACGCGCTCTTCGAATAGAGCGCGCTTAACGCATTCGCATCGAGCCTGCTGAAACCCGCCGACCATCTGGCGATGATGGCGGAGACGATCTCGTCGGATTCATCAGGCATCGATCCCCCGTCCGCTTGTCCGCTCGGGACGCGCTTCCTCTCGGCTAGCCCTTGCCGCCGACTTCCTTGGCGAAGGTGTCGCGCAGGCCGATGGTGCGGTTGAACACCAGCCGGTCCGGCGTCGAATCCGCATCGCGCACGAAATAGCCCTGCCGCTCGAACTGCACCGGATCGGGCGAATTACTCTCGGCGATCGCCGGCTCGACGCGCGCATCCTTCAGCACTTCGAGCGACTGCGGATTGAGGTCGGCGGCGAAATCGGCCGCGTTCGGGCTCGGATTGGCGAACAGCTGGTTGTAGATACGGACCTCCGCCGGCTTCGACTGCGCCGCCGGCAACCAGTGCATCGTCGCCTTGACCTTGCGGCCGTCGGGCGCGTTGCCGCCCTTGGTTAGGGGATCGTAGGTCGCGCGGAGTTCGACGATCTCGCCGGCGTCGTTCTTCACCACGCCGGTGCATTTGATGAAGTAGGCATAGCGCAGCCGCACCTCGTTGCCGGGCGAGAGGCGGTAGAACTTCTTCGGCGGATTCTCCATGAAGTCGTCGCGCTCGATATAGAGCTCGCGGCCGAACGCGATCTTGCGGGTGCCGGCTTCCGGATTGTCGGGATGGTTGATCGCCTCGATCTCCTCGACCTGCCCTTCCGGATAATTCTCGATCACCACCTTGAGCGGCCGCAGCACCGCCATCCGGCGCAGCGCCGTGCGGTTCAGCTCCTCGCGGATGCAGAATTCGAGCATCCCGACATCGACCACGCTGTTGGCCTTGGCGACGCCGATGCGCTTGATGAATTCGCGCACAGCGGCCGGCGGCACGCCGCGCCGCTTCAAGCCGGCAATGGTCGGCATGCGCGGATCGTCCCAGCCCGAGACATGGCCGTCACGGACGAGCTGGGTCAGCACGCGCTTGGACAGCAGCGTATAGGTCAGGTTGAGCCGTGCCATTTCGTACTGGCGCGGCTTCGAAGGCACCGGCAGCTTGTCGAGCAGCCACTCATAGAGCGGGCGGTGATCCTCGAACTCCAGCGTACAGATCGAATGGGTGATGCCCTCGATCGCGTCCGACTGGCCGTGCGCGTAATCGTAGCTCGGATAGATCGACCATTTGTCGCCGGTGCGCGGATGATGGGCGTGCAAGATGCGGTAGAGCACCGGGTCGCGCAGGTTGATGTTGCCCGCGGCCATGTCGATCTTGGCGCGCAGCACGCGGGCGCCATTCGAGAACTCCCCGGCCTTCATGCGGCGGAACAGGTCGAGGTTCTCCTCGACCGAGCGGTCGCGGAACGGCGAGTTCTTGCCGGGCTCGGTCAGCGTGCCGCGGGAAGTGCGGATCTCCTCCTGGGACTGATCGTCGACATAGGCATAGCCGGCCTTGATCAGGCCCTCGGCCCAATCGTACAGGCGCTCGAAATAGTCCGACGCATAGAACAGGTTGGCTCCCCAGTCGTAGCCGAGCCAATGGACGTCGGCCTGGATGGAGTCGATGTACTCCTGCTCCTCCTTGGTCGGATTGGTGTCGTCGAAGCGCAAATTGCACTGGCCGCCGAACTCCTGCGCGATGCCGAAATTCAGGGCAATCGACTTGGCGTGGCCGATATGCAGGTAGCCGTTCGGCTCCGGCGGGAAACGGGTCACGATCCGGTTGTGCTTGTGGGAGGAGAGATCGGCCTGGACGATGTCGCGGATGAAGTCGCGCCCTGCCTCTGCCGTCGTGTCAGTCGTCATCAAAGGGTTCCCTGGAGGAGTCAGCTCAACCTTCTGCCAAATTCGTGCCGTCCGGCCAAGCCTGGTTTCAAGTCTGGTTTGAGGCCTGGTTTGGTGGGCAAAAGGTCAGCCGGGGGTTTAGTTATGTCCGGTTCCTGATATACACCACCGCCGTCTCAGCATACGTCTCGCTCGATCATGACCAAACCCGTCGTTACCCGCTTCGCCCCCTCACCGACCGGCTTCCTCCATATCGGAGGTGCCCGCACCGCGCTGTTCAACTGGCTCTATGCCAGGAAGCTCGGCGGCAAGATGCTGCTCCGGATCGAGGACACCGACCGTGAGCGCTCGACCAAGGAGGCGATCGACGCCATCCTGGACGGCCTGAAGTGGCTCGAGCTCGATTGGGACGGCGAGGTCATCTACCAGTTCAGCCGCGCTGCCCGCCATCGCGAGGTCGCCGAGAGCCTGCTCGCCGCCGGGCGCGCCTATTACTGCTATGCCTCGCCGGAAGAGCTCACCGCGATGCGCGAGAAGGCGCGCGCCGAGGGCCGCACCCGCCTCTATGACGGCATGTGGCGCGACCGCGATCCGGCCACGGCGCCCGACGGCATCAAGCCGACCATCCGCCTCAAGGCGCCGCAGACCGGCGAAACCGTGATCGAGGACCAGGTGCAGGGCCGCGTGGTCTGGCAGAACGAGAACCTCGACGACCTCGTCCTGCTGCGCGGCGACGGCACCCCGACCTACATGCTCGCGGTCGTGGTCGACGACCACGATATGGGCGTCACTCACATCATCCGTGGCGACGACCACCTGATCAACGCCGCGCGTCAGAAGCAGATCTACGACGCGCTGGAGTGGGAACTGCCGAGCATGTCCCACATTCCGCTGATCCACGGTCCCGACGGCTCGAAACTGTCGAAGCGCCATGGCGCGCTCGGCGTCGACGCCTACCGCGCGCTCGGCTACCTGCCGGCCGCCTTGCGCAACTACCTCGTCCGGCTCGGCTGGAGCCATGGCGATCAGGAGATCTTCTCGACCCAGGAGATGATCGACGCGTTCGACCTCTCGGGCATCGGCCGTTCTGCGGCACGGTTCGATTTCGCCAAGCTGGAGAACCTCAACGGTCACTATATCCGGCAGAGCGACGATCAATCCCTCGTGACCCAGTTCGAGAGCGTGTTGGATTATGTTCCCGAGGGCGCCGCGCTGAAGGCCAAGCTCAACGACACCACCCGCGCGCAATTGCTGCGGGCGATGCCGAGCCTGAAGGAGCGCGCCAAGACGCTGATCGAGCTGATCTCGGGCGCCTACTTCATCTTCGCCGATCGTCCGCTCGCGCTCGATCCGAAAGCTGTGGCGCTGCTGACGCCGGAAACGCGTGCGATGATCGGCCGCCTGCGCACCGCGCTGGAAGCCGTCAACGACTGGACAGCGGAAACCACCGAGACCGCGATGCGGAATTTCGCCGAGCAGAACAACCTGAAACTCGGCGCCGTCGCCCAGCCGCTTCGGGTGGCACTGACGGGACGCACGACGTCGCCGGGCATATTCGACGTGCTGGCCGTGCTGGGACGCCAGGAGTGCCTTGCCCGTCTCGCCGATCAGGCGGCGTGATCCTGCATGGACCCCCTCCAGGGTCCATCTTGCAGCGCACATGGCAATGAGCTACCCAATTCCGGACGCTTTCTCCACAAGCCGTTCCGCCCCGCCATGGGCCGCAATTTAGCGACTGGGCAAGGTCGGTTTTCGCAACGAATTCATCGGGGATATCACGATGGACGCAAAATCCAGCAAGACAGCCACACTCACCATCGGCAACAAGAACTACGATTTCCCGATCCTGAGCGGCACGGTTGGGCCTGATGTCATCGACATCGCCAAGCTCTACGGCCAGGCCGGGGTGTTCACCTACGACCCCGGCTTCACCTCGACCGGCAGCTGCCAGTCGAAGATCACCTACATCGACGGCGACGCCGGCGTGCTCGAGTACCGTGGCTATCCGATAGAGCAGCTCGCCGAGCACGGCGACTTCCTCGAGACCTGCTACCTGCTGCTGTACGGGGATCTTCCGACCCCGGCGCAGAAGAAGGACTTCGACCATCGCGTGATCCATCACACGATGGTGCATGAGCAGATGGCGCGGTTCTTCCAGGGCTTCCGCCGCGACGCTCATCCGATGGCGATCATGGTCGCCGCCGTCGGCGCGCTCGCCGCGTTCTATCACGACTCCACCGACATCAACGATCCGCGTCAGCGCATGATCGCCTCGATGCGGATGATCGCGAAGGTGCCGACGCTGGCGGCGATGGCCTACAAGTACACGGTCGGCCAGCCCTTCGTGTATCCGAAGAACTCGCTCTCGTTTGCCGAGAACTTCCTCAACATGTGCTTCGCGGTGCCCTGCGAGGACTACAAGATCAACCCGGTGCTCGCCGACGCGCTCGACAAGATCTTCATCCTGCACGCCGACCACGAGCAGAACGCCTCGACCTCGACGGTACGCATCGCCGGCTCGTCGGGCGCCAACCCGTTCGCCTGCATCGCGGCAGGCATCGCCTGCCTGTGGGGCCCGGCGCATGGCGGCGCCAACGAGGCCGCGCTCAACATGCTCTACGGCATCGGCAAGGTCGAAAACATTCCGGACTTCATCGCCAAGGTGAAGGACAAGAACAGCGAAGTTCGCCTGATGGGCTTCGGCCACCGCGTCTACAAGAACTACGATCCGCGCGCCAAGATCATGCAGAAGATGTGTCACGCGGTGCTGAAGGAGACCGGCCACGGCGACGATCCGATGCTCAAGGTCGCGATGGAGCTCGAGAAGATCGCGCTCAGCGATCCCTACTTCATCGATCGCAAGCTCTACCCGAACGTCGACTTCTATTCGGGCATCACGCTGAAGGCGATGGGCTTCCCGGTCTCGATGTTCACCGTGTTGTTCGCGGTCGCCCGCACCGTCGGCTGGATCAGCCAGTGGAGCGAGATGATCGAGGACCCGCAGCAGAAGATCGGCCGTCCGCGCCAGCTCTACACCGGCGTCGCACGCCGCGACTATGTGCAGATCGACAGGCGCAAGTAAGCTGCATCGCTGAAGAGAATCCGGGACGGCGCCATCATTCCTGATGGCGCCGTTTTCGTTTGCCCCGCGCGACTTCGGTCGCGATCGCGTCAAGGCGCGGCAGCCAGAACGCCCTGAACCGGTCGAGCCAGTCGTCGACCTCGCGCAGCCGCGCCGACTCGACCGCATAGATGCGGCGCGTGCCCTCGGCACGCACCGACGCGAAACCGGCGTCCCGCAAGATCCGCAGCTGCTGCGACACCGCCGACTGGGTGATGCCGAACTCGCGCTGCACGACCGCAACGACGTCGCCCGAACTGTGCTCGCCGGTCGCAAGCAGTTCCAGGATGCGCCGGCGGACGGGATCGCCGAGGATGTCGAAGGCGTGCAAGGTCGCTAAAGCGCGATGAGACTGCATCGTCATCCCGCTTTAGCTCTTCGTTTGAGCATGATCTCCGCGCAAACGCTTCGCGTTTGTCGCGAGGGAAAACCGCTTCACACTTTTCCGGATCATGCTCTAGCCTCCGCTCCCCGGCTCCGGCTCGCCGCAATAGGCCGCCGTGGTGTTTGCGGCCGATCTGCGCGCCGCAGCCTCCTCGGTGCCCGCCGCGATCGAGGCCCTGCACCAGTCCTCGCTGGCGCGGCGGATGAATTCCTTGCCGTCGCCGGTGGCTGGCCAGGCGGACGCGGCGGCGCGGTCGAATTCCTCGCCGGGCGGCATGGCCAGATAGAGCGCGAGCCCTAGGAGCGCGAGATCCCAGCCGACGCCGACCGCACCGGCCCCGTAGCGGTCCCAGAAGTCGCCCTCGATCACCGAGAGGTGTTCCAATTCCAGGCGCGTGGCGTCCGGGCCATTCTCGGCCAGCGTGACGCTAACCCAGCTGACCGTGCCCATGGACTCCCACGTGACGGCAAGCCGGCGCGGTGGCTCACACGTCGTGATCTCGCCGCCCGCATGGCCCTGGAACTGATAGCGGCCGCCAAGCCTCAGGTCACCCGAGATCGGCAGGAACCAGCGCGGAATGCGTTCGGGGTTGGTCAGCACATCCCAGAGATCGGCAATGTCGGTGTCGTAGCTGCGGGTCGCGATCACCGCCCGGGCCGGCTTGCCGTCGCGTTCCCGGAAGGCGACTTCGCGAATGACGGCTCCGAGATAGGCGACCGGGTCGATCTTCATGGCATGCTCCGTCCTAATATTAGCTATTGCTAATATTAGGACGGTCTAAATATTCAGCGCAAGCGAGATCCTTGCGGCGGGATGTCGCCACTGAACTGAACGAGGACACGATCGATTGGCTAGGCCGAACGGCGGCCCATTTCCGCCAGCACGATGTCGGCGGCGCGGACGCTCGGCGGCTGGTCGCCGGTCGACATCTTCCCGTCCATCGTCGCGAACCCCACGAGCTGCCGCAGACGATCGGGCGAATCCGCAAGCACGTCGCCCAGCGCCGCCGCGAGCTTGTCCGGCGTGCAGTCCTCCTGCAGGAACTCGGGAATGATATCGCTGCCGATCACGAGATTGGCGAGGATCACCGAGGACACCCGGATCGCGCGGCGCAGGATGAACGCCTCGGCGGCGCCGACGCGATAGGCCGTCACCATGGGAATCCCTGACAGCGCGAGCTCCAGCGTCACCGTGCCCGACTTCGCGAGCGCAGCGCGGGCGACACGGAACGCGGCGCGCTTCTCGGTCTCGCCGATCGCGAGCCGCGGCACCACCGGCCACGACGCGACGCCCTCGCGCACCATCGCCTCGAGATGCGGCATGGTGGGAAGCACGAGCTCGAACGGCGTTTGCTTGTTGAGCTGGCCGAGCGCGGTGCCGAACAGCGCCAGATGATGCCTGATCTCGCTGCGCCGGCTTCCGGGCAATACCAGCAGCACCGGAGGCTGCGCATCGCGCCGCTTCTGCTCGTCCTCGTTCGGGCGCAGCGTGGCGAGCTGCTCGGTCAGGGGGTGGCCGACATAGCTGCACGGCGGTCCCTGCAGCTTGCGATATTCCTCCGGCTCGAACGGCAGCAGCGCGAGCACGTGGTCGACATAGCCCCGCATCGCGCGCGCCCTGCCCGGCCGCCAGGCCCAGACCGACGGCGACACGTAGTCGACGATCGGAATGTTCGGATTGCGGGCGCGGACACGACGGGCGACGCGGTGGGTGAAATCGGGGCTGTCGATGATGACGAGCATGTCAGGCGCGTCGGCGAACACGGCATCGGCGGTGCGCCGGATCAATCGCAGGATTCTCGGCAATTGCTTCACGACGGCGGCAAAGCCCATGATCGAGAGCTCTTCGATCGGAAACAGCGGGACGATTCCCTGAGCAGTCATCGCCCGGCCGCCGACGCCGGAAAACTGCACGGCATCGCCGAGCCGCTGGCGCAGCACCTGCATCAGTGCCGCGCCGAGGCGGTCGCCGGATTCCTCGGTCGCGATGAGGAAGATCTTGCGAGTGGTGCTGGGGCTGCGCTCCTGCATCAGCCCGCCAGCCCGATGACAAACAGCCCCTTGGCGTCGGCGGCCTCGACCAGGGCCTGCGGCTCGGCGGCCAGCGTATTGCCGGCGATCACGGCGATGCCGGCGATACCGGCTGCTGCCGCGCCCTCGACCGTCCGCGGGCCGATGGTCGGCAGATCAAAGCGCAGATCCTGCCGGCTCTTCGGCGCCTTCACCAGCACGCCGCGGCCGGCCTTGGCGCGAATGCGGCCCTCGGCGCGCAGCCGCGCGACGCGCGCGAGCAGCCCGTCGGTGCCCTCGATATCCTCGACCGCCACCACATGACCGTCGATCACCACGGCCGCCTGACCGATGTCGAACGGGCCGAGCGCGTCGAGCACACCACGTCCGCGCGCGATGTCGGCGAGTGCCGTGCCGTCGGGCGCCGCGAGCGTCACGGCACCCTCCGGCATCAAGAGATCGGGCGCGACATCCTTGATCCCGACCATGCGGAAGCCCTGCTGCTCGAGGATGCGGCCAACGCTCGACAGCAAATGATCGTCGCCGCCGCGAAATGCGCGCACGACGTGGCCGAGCAGGCGCAGCGTGCCCCAGTCGAGCCGGATCTCCGACAGCGCGGGCCGCACCAGGGTGCCGATGAAGATCAGATCGCGGCAGCCTTCGTCGCGGAACAGCCGGGTCGCCCGCCCGAGCTGGCCGACCGAGATCCAGCGGTGACGAAACCGCTGCGCGCGCGCCGGATCGCAGGCGCCGCGCAGCGCGAACAGCACTGGCGTGATGCCGCGCGCAACCAGGGAGTCGGCGACCGCGAACGGCATGGCGCCGCCGCCGGCGATGACGCCGACCGGCGAGGAAAGCGAGGGAGCCGCTGACGTCATGCTGGCGGCCATCCCCTGCTCAATTGGTATCGGCGGGAAGGCAGAGCGGGCGCAGCTTGCCGCCCTCGATGAAGGCCAGGATTTCCGCAATCGCCGGATCCTCGCCCGCCAGCGGCTGCACCGAGGCGAGCCGCTCGGCGAAGATGCCGGGACCGTGGAACAGCTTTTGATAGAACGCGCGCACCGTCGCCAGCCGCGCCTTGGTGAACTGGCGGCGCCGCATGCCGATGATGTTGAGTCCTTCGAGAACCGCGTACTGACCGTTGGCGAGGCCGAACGGGATGATGTCGCCGCGCACGCCGCAGACGCCGCCGATCATCACCTGCGAGCCGACGCGGGTGAACTGGTGCACAGCCGACAGGCCGCCGATATAGACGAAGTCGCCGATCTCGCAGTGGCCGCCGAGCGTCGCCGACGTCGCGAAGATCACGCCATTGCCGACCATGCAGTCATGGCCGACATGGCTGTTGTTCATGAAGAAGCCGCGATCGCCGACGCGCGTGAGCCCGCCGCCCTTGACCGTGCCGACATTCATCGTCACGCCCTCGCGGATCGTGCAGGCTTCGCCGACTTCGAGGCGGGTCGGCTCGCCGCGATAGCTGAGATCCTGCGGCGGCCCGCCGAGCGCTGCGAACGGCGAGATGATGCAGCCGGCGCCGATCCTGGTATGCCCGCTGATCGTGACATGCGCGATCAGCTTGCAGTTCTCACCGAGCACGACGTTGGGGCCGACGATGCAGTACGGACCGATCTCGGTGCCGGCCCCGATCACAGCGCCATCGGCAATCCGCGCAGTCGGGTCGATCATGCTCATGAAATTTCGGTCCGGAATTCGTTAATGGCGCCAAGGTGCTATCGAGGCGCCAGCCTATCGATTGGGGCGGTCGTTAGCGCGACTTTGCCCGCCCTGTCCAGTGACGTATGATGACGGCCTGTTGCAAGAGAAGGTCGCAACCGAACCATGGTCCGGGCCGCCGCGCTGATCCTCAGCCTGCTCTCTGCGCCAATCGGCCCGGAGACGGTCGATCTCGGCAACAGCACGGCGGTCGATCTCTCGAGCTTCGAATGCCACGACATCAACCGCAGCACGATCGTCCAGCGGGTCTGCTACAGCACGGATCAACGCGCGCTGCTGGTGGCGGTCAGAGGCAGCTACCAGCATTATTGCGGCGTCCCTGCCGAAACCTACGACGCGCTGATGAACGCACCGTCGATGGGCATCTTCCTCAATCGCGTCCTGCGGATCGCGGGCGCGGACGGCCGCTACACCTGCACCACGTCGTGAGACCGGCGCGGCCTAATCCGTCAGCATCGCACCGACATCGGCTTCGGCGACGACCTGACCGTTGACCTTGGCATCGCCGTGAAACCACCACATCGTCTTGCGCCGGCCGAGCGAGCGCATGTGATACTCGATGGTGTCGCCGGGCATCACCGGCTTCCGGAACTTGCACTTGTCGATGGTGAGGAAATACACCGCGCGCGGCTTCTCGGTGCCCTCGACCGACTTGATGCCGATGACGCCGGCGGTCTGGGCCATCGCCTCGATCATCATCACGCCGGGGTAGACCGGGCGATCCGGGAAGTGACCCTGGAACGGCGGCTCGTTGAAGGTGACGTTCTTGATGCCGATGCCGCTGTAGTCGGTGCGGATCTTGATCACCCGGTCGATCAGCAACATCGGAAAGCGATGCGGAAGCGTCTTCAGGATATCGTTGATATCCACCAGCTCGAATTTGACCGGTGCCTCCTCCATCACTCCTGCCCCTCACCTTTGGCTTCGTTGTCGCGCACCAGACGCTCCACTGCGATAATTTCCCTGAACCACTGCTTGGTCGGCTTGGCGAAATGCCCGCCCCACCGACCGTTGGCCGGGATATCGTCCTTGACCGCGCTCATCGCCGTCACCTGGGCGCCGTCGCCGATCTTGAGGTGGTTGTTGATGCCCACCTTGGCGCCGAGCGCGACATTGTCGCCGATGGTCAGGCTGCCGGCGAGCCCGATCTGGGCCGCCAGCAGGCAGTGCCGGCCGATCGTCACATTGTGGCCGATCTGGACCTGATTGTCGATTTTGGTGCCCTCGCCGATCACGGTGTCGCGCAGGGAACCGCGGTCGATGGTCGAGGCGGCGCCGACCTCGACATTGTTCTGGATCACCACGCGGCCGGTCTGCGGCACCTTCACATGGCCGGCCGGCCCGAAGAAGATGAAGCCGTAGCCGTCCTGGCCGATATTGCAGCCGGGATGGATCAGGACGTTGTTGCCGATCAGCGCGAACTGAATGGTGGTCTTGGCGCCGACATTGCAGTCGCGGCCGATCTTGACATCGGCCCCGATCACCGCGCCGGCGCCGATGATGGTGCCCGAGCCGATCTCGACCCGCGGGCCGATCACGACCAGCGGATCGACGATGACGCCGTCCTCGAGGCGCGCGGTGGGATCGATGATCGCCGACGGCGCGATCCCCTCGGTGTCGAACCAGGATTGCGGCCGCAGGGCATCGGCGTGCCATTCGCGGGCGAGCTCGACGAACACCTGGAACGGCTTCGCCGCCCGCAGCACGGCCGTGCCCTTCGGCACCTGCGCCTCGAAGCGCGGGCTGACCAGACACGCCCCGGCCTTGGTCGCGGCAAGCTGGTCGGCGTATTTCAGATTGTCGAAAAAGGCGAGATGCATCGGACCGGCCTCGTCGAGCGAGGCCAGCCCCCTGATCTGAAGCGCGCCCCTTTCGGGGTCGACCAGTTGCGCCTTCGTCAGCGCGGCTATTTCAGCCAGCGATGACGAAGGAGGACTCTTGTAGAAGATCGGCTGCGCCATTCCATCCGTCGCAGTCCGGTTGGCAATCGGTCTTAGAACGTCGTACCGCCGCCAAACCGGAATTCTTGCGTGCGGTCAAACGCACCCTTGGTCAGCGGCACCGCGTAGTCGAAGCGCAGCGGGCCGAACGGTGACTGCCAGATCAGGCCGACACCGACCGAGGTGCGGACAACCTTGCTGTCGTCGTAGCTCAGGCCAAGGCACGTACCCGGAGACGGCGGATTGTTCGTCGGCCTGACACAGCCAGGCACGTTGACTTCGCCGGTCGCCGCCCACGAGGTCGGGCCCTGGTAGT
Source organism: Bradyrhizobium sp. USDA 4501 (assembly GCF_054062115.1). Lineage (NCBI taxonomy): Bacteria > Pseudomonadati > Pseudomonadota > Alphaproteobacteria > Hyphomicrobiales > Nitrobacteraceae > Bradyrhizobium > Bradyrhizobium sp. USDA 4501. The sequence goes on along the minus strand of NZ_JBSSEX010000001.1, from coordinate 8,542,679 downwards.
CGTACAGCCCGCCGGCGTCGGCATAGACCGCGCCCTTGAGCCCGACTTCCTTCGGCAGGAACCAGAACGGCATCTGCAGTTCCGCCGACACGCCCCAGTACTTGGTGCCGCCGATGGCATCCATGGTGCCGTACGGGTTGATGTCACGCGGACCGATACCGTTCGGCGCGAAGCCGCGGACCAGGTTCGGGCCCATCTGGAAGTGATCGAGCATGCGCAGATCCGAGGTCCCGAGCTTGTTCAGGATGCCGCCCTGGGCGTGGATCACGCCGACGATGTCGGAGACCAGCGGGGTGTAGTACTTCGCGTCGATCGCGGTCTTGATGTAGCTGACGTCACCGCCAACACCGGCGAAGTCCTGCTTGAAGTCGACGATCAGACCGTCGGTCGGGTTCTTGTTGTTGTCGAGCGTGTTGTAGTTGAGCGTGTAACCCAGCGCCGATGTGAGGGTCTTGCCGCCCGCCAGCTCCTTGCGGACCGGCAGCGAGGCTTCGCCGTCAAAGAAGCAGCCGAGACCATTGGTCGACACCAGGCTGATCCCGTTCAGGTTCGCATAGGCCGGGCTCGGATTGAACGCGGGGTTGGGCGTTCCATCCGGCAGGGTCGGCACGTTGTTACAGTTGTTCAGCGTCGACGGCAGGGTGATTTCCTGCTGGTAGATCGAGTAGCGCAGCTGCAGCGACAGATCTTCCCGCAGGCTGAAGCCGAGCCGCGGGCTGAAGCCCAGCGTCTTGGTGCCGTAGGCGATGTAGCTGTTGGACAGCTGCTGGCGCTGATAGAGGTCGAGGCCGAGCGCGACGCGGTAGTCGAGCAGATAGGGCTCGACGAACGACAGCGAGTAGCCGCGGGCATACTGGCCGTAGGTCACCGACGCCTTCGCGTACAGGCCGCGGCCGAGCAGGTTGCGTTCGGAGACGCTGACTTCGGCCAGCGCGCCGTCGGTGGTCGAGTAGCCGCCCGACACCGAGAAGTCGCCGGTCGATTTCTCCTCGAGATCGACGATCAGGATGACGCGATCGCTGGAGGAGCCCGGCTCGGTGGTGATCTTCACCGTCTTGAAGAAGTCGAGGTTCTTCAGCCGGCGCTCGGCGCGGTCGACCAGCGCACGGTTGTAGGCGTCGCCTTCCGAGATATCGAACTCGCGGCGGATCACGTAGTCGCGGGTACGGCTGTTGCCGCGGATGTTGATGCGCTCGATATAGGTGCGCGGACCTTCGTCGATCGCGAAGGTGATCGACACCGTGTGATTGTCGAAGTTGCGATCACCGCGCGGCCGGACCACCGCGAATGCGTAGCCGCGGCGCGATGCCTCGATCTGCATCTCCTCGACCGACTTCTCCAGCGCCTCGGCGTTGTAGAGCGAGCCGACATTGACGCGCGAGTAGGTGCGCAGCGCGTTCGGGTCGAGCGTTGCGATCGACGACGTATAGTTGACCGACGCGACGCGGTACTGCTGGCCTTCCTCGATCTTGAAGGTAACCAGGAAGCCCTTCTTCTCGGGATCGTATTCGGTCAGCGCGGCCACGACCTGGACGTCGGCATAGCCGTTCTTGAGATAGAAGCGACGCAGCAGGTCGCGATCGGCCTCGACCCGGTCGGGATCGTAGACGTCGTTGCCGCCGAGGAAGCTCAGGATGTTCGATTCGCGGGTCTTGATGACGTCGCGCAGACGGGACGCCGAATAGGCGCTGTTGCCGATGAACTCGATCGACCGGACGCCGGTCTTCACGCCTTCATTGACCTCGAAGATCAGGTCGACGCGGTTGTTCGGCTGCTCGATGATCTGCGGATTGACCCGCACGTCATAGCGGCCGGACCGACGGTAGATTTCGGCGATGCGCAGGGCGTCCGACTGGACCATCGGGCGCGAGAACGTGCCGCGCGGCTTGGACTGAACTTCAGCGGTGAGCTGCTCGTCCTTGATCTTCTTGTTGCCCTCGAAGGCAACGCGGCCGATCACCGGGTTCTCGACCACGACCACGACGAGGCGCCCGCCCCGTTGGTCGATATGGACGTCCTGAAACAGGCCGGTCTCGATCAGCGCCTTCAGACCGTCGTCGATCTGGGCCTGGGCCAGCCGACCGCCCGGTCCGGGATGGAAGTAGGAGCGGATGGTTTCAAGCTCGACACGGCGGTTCCCCTCCACCGTGATCGAATCGACGGTCTGCGCCGACGCAGGCACAGACACAGCTACGGTCGCCAAGGTGGCAACCACCGGCGCGGCGAACATGACCAAGGCGGCGAACAGCCCCCCCCTCACTCGCATTCCAAACATCATGCGCAATGCGCCCTTATCTTAACGATGCCAGATCGTTCCCCAACGACCCGACAGATTCCCAACCTGCCGCTCAGCTTGTAACCAAATTTGCCAAGGGGGCAAACTTACTAGAGCTGAACATTTCCATTTTCGTTCCAAGACGTTGCCCATTGGCAACGCCACAAAAAAGCCCGTTTCAGGACCCGGCGATCCTGAGGATGTCGTTATACGTCGCAAACACCATCAGCATCAGGACCAGACCCAGCCCGATTCGGAAACCCACCTCCTGCGTCCGCTCCGAGAGCGGGCGTCCCCGCAGCGCCTCCGCGCTGTAGAAAAGCAGGTGTCCGCCATCCAAAAGCGGGATCGGAAACAGGTTCAGCAGGCCGATCGAGACCGACAGGATGGCGCAAAGGTTGATCACGAACTGGAACCCGGCGCTCGCGGCCTGCCCCGACAGCTTCGCGATTCCAATGACGCCGCTCACCTCGGCCGGATTGCCGGTTCCAACGAACAGCGACCCCAGGAACTTGAACGTGCTGGAAATGATGTACCAAACCTGCTCGACGCCGATCTTGAGGGCCTCCAGCACGCCGACCGAGGCGCTGGTCGCTTCGCCGACCTGAGCCTTGTGCTCGATTCCGAGCACGCCGATTCGGTGGGCATTGCCGAAGGGGTCCTTGACCTCCCGGAGCGCCGGCGTCGCCTTGAGCGCGACAATCGCACCATCGCGCTTCACCTTGAATCCAAGCTCTGAACCAGCATTCGAAGCTACAATCCGCTGCATGTCGGCGAAGCTCTGGATCGCGCTGCCGTCGATATCCACGACGACATCGCCGACCTTGAAGCCGGCGTTCGCGGCGACGCTTTCGGCCACTAGGCCGTCGACCCGGGCAATCGTGCTCGGCTTGCCGTAGTAGAGCGCCATGCCCGCGAAAATCAGGGCGCCGAGAATGAAGTTCGCCACCGGGCCGGCCGCAACGATGGCGGTGCGCTTTCCGACCGATTTGTGATGGAAGCTGCCTTCACGCTCTTCCGCCGTCATGGCGGCGAGCGTCTCGGTGGACGGCGTCGAAGCCTCGCTGTCGTCGCCGAAGAATTTGACGTAACCGCCGAGCGGAATCGCCGAGATCTTCCAGCGCGTGCCATGCCGGTCGTTGAAGCCGGCGAGCTCCGGGCCGAAGCCCAGCGAGAACGTCAACACCTTCACGCCGGCCCAGCGCGCGACCAGGAAGTGGCCGAGCTCATGGAAGAAGACGACGATGGTCAGGACGAAGAGGAAGGGAACGATGGTACCGAGAAGCCCATGACTCAACGCATTGATACTATGAATAAAATACTCGGGCATTCGATTTTCCCTCGACAAGAGCCAAAGGCTCCGTCCCCAACCCTCTAGGTTGCCTTTAAGGCAATTTGAGGCAATAGGGCGGCAGCTTTATTTCGCGCGATATGGTCAACGGAAATCGCATCATCCGCCGAGTGCAGTGGTGGCTGGTTCCCTGACTTGATCCAATCGTTCATCGTCGCCTCGACCAGCCGGGCGATCGCGCCGAACTTGATCTTGCCGGCGATAAACGCGGCGACCGCGATCTCGTTCGCAGCGTTGTAGACCGTCGTCGTGCCGTGCCCCATCCGCAACGCCTCGTAGGCCAGCCGCAGCCCCGGGAAGCGCTCAAAATCCGGCGCCTCAAAGGTGAGCTGTCCGATCTTGGCGAGGTCGAGCTTGGCGGACGGGCCGACGACGCGGTCGGGCCAGCCGAGGCAATGCGCGATCGGGATCCGCATATCGGGCGTGCCGAGTTGGGCGACCACCGAGCGATCGGAGAACTCGACCATGCCGTGGATGATCGACTGCGGGTGCACCAGCACGTCGATTTCGTCGGGCGTCAAAGCGAACAGATAGGACGCCTCGATCACCTCGAGACCCTTGTTCATCATCGAGGCGGAATCGATCGTGATCTTCTGCCCCATGCTCCAATTCGGATGCTTCAGCGCCTGTTCCAGCGTCGCCTGCTCGATGTCGGCGGGCGCCCAGGTACGGAACGGGCCGCCGGACGCGGTGATGATCACCCGCGTCAGTTCCTCGCGGTTGCCGGAAGCCAGCGCCTGGAATAGCGCATTGTGCTCGGAGTCCGCCGGCAGGATGCAGGCGCCGGCCTTCCTCGCCCGCTCCATGAAGATATCGCCGGCGCAGACCAAACATTCCTTGTTGGCCAGCGCGACGGTGGCGCCACGATCGACCGCGGCAAGTGCGGGCTTCAGCCCGGCCGCGCCGCTGACCGCCGCCATCACCCAATCGGCCGGCCGCGCGGCCGCTTCGGTGATCGCGCTCTCCCCGGCCCCGCATTCGGTCCGGGTTCCGGCCAGCGCGTCCTTCAGCTCCGAAAGCTTCGCCGGATCGGCAATGGCGGCGAACCGCGCGCCGAATTCCTTGGCCAGCTTGGCGAGGCCCTCGACATTGCTGTTCGCGGTCAGCGCCTCGACCCGGTAGCGGTCGCGCGCGCCGCGCAGCAGATCCATCGTGCTGTCGCCGATCGAGCCGGTGGCACCGAGGACGGTTACAGTCCGCAGGGCGGATGCCGCCGCGGCCTTGTTGTTACGCAACGGAACTGCGCTCATCTCATCACCAAACCATAAGACCGCGCCCGACGCCATCGGCGCCACCACGGAGAAAGCCGAAAATCGCCGCCACAATGACGGCCGCAACAAATCCGTCCAGGCGGTCCAGGAGGCCGCCATGACCGGGAATGATGTGACTCGAATCCTTTACGCCGAACCGCCGCTTCACCGCGGATTCGAAGAGATCGCCAAGTTGCGAGACCACCGACAACACGGCGCCGAGCATCAAGAGCGGACCGGTCGAGCCGATCTCAAAGGCGGCAAAGCCGGCCGCGACCAGCAGGCTCGCCCCGAAGCCGCCAACCGCGCCCGCCCATGTCTTCTTCGGGCTGACCCGCACCCAGAGCTTCGGCCCGGCCGATACTGCGGCCCGCGAAGTAGCCGCCGATATCGGTGACCCACACGATCAGCAACACGAACATCAGCGCGGCAAAGCCCTTCGCCGTGTCGAGGCGCAGCAGGACCGATGCGATCTCGGCCCCTGCCGCATAGAGCAGTCCCGCAATGGCCCAGTTGCGCCGCGCGCCGGACGTCAGTGCCACAACAACCGCACCGGCGGCGAGCACGATCAGGGCCGCATCGATACGGCCGGCCATCAGGCATAGTCCGGCGAGCAGCAACGCGACCACGCCGGGCACCACGACACGGAGCTCGCGTCCGAGTCCGGTGACAACAAGCCATTCCGCGAACAATCCGGCCGCCGCCAATGTCACGAGGAGCGACCAGGCGACGCCGCCCATATAGGCCAGCGCGATCGCAACCGGCGCCAGCACCAGCGCCGCAATCACGCGCATCGCGAGATTGCGCGACCCCTGCTCGTTTGCTGCCGCCGGCGCGGCCTCGCCCTCGGTCACGATCCGGTTTTCGCAGCGAGCCCGCCGAACCGGCGCTCGCGCTTGCCGTATTCCGCAATCGCGCCTTCGAGCGCCGCCTTGTCGAAATCCGGCCAGTGAATCGGCACGAACACGAGTTCGCTATAGGCGGCCTGCCACATCAGGAAGTTGGACAGACGCTGCTCGCCGCTGGTGCGGATAATCAGATCCGGATCCGGAATGTCGGGCGCATCGAGATATTGCCCGAGCGTGTCGGCATCGATGGAGTTGGCGTCGCGCTTGCCTTCGGCGACCTCGCGCGCAAGGCGCCGCGCCGCGGCGGCGATCTCCGCCCGCGAACCATAGTTGAAGGCGACCACAAGGCTGAGCTTGACGTTGTTCTTCGTCAGCTCCTCTGCCTCGTTGAGCAGCGCGCAGATGTCGGCGTCAAGCCCGTCACGCTCGCCGATCACGCGCACCCGCACCCCGTCACGATGCAGCGTCGCCAGATCGTTGCGGATGAAGCGGCGCAACAGGCCGAACAGATCGCCGATCTCGCTCGCGGGCCGCGACCAGTTTTCCGAGCTGAAAGAAAAAATGGTGAGATAGACGATGCCGAGTTCATGGGCCGCACGCACCACGCGGCGCAGCGCTTCGACGCCGCGGCGATGGCCCTCGACGCGCGGCAAGCCGCGCGAAGCGGCCCAGCGCCCGTTGCCGTCCATGATGATGGCCACATGCAACGGACTGCCGGAGCGATCCGGTCCGTCAGCTGCTGGGGCGGCGGCGTTCGACATCGGCTCGTTCCCGTAGCGCCTTCAGACCGTCAGGATTTCCTTTTCCTTGGCGGCAAGCAGCTGATCGACTTCGGCGATCACGCCGTCGGTCGCCTTCTGCACCTCGTTCGACAGGCGCTCCTGATCGTCCTCGGAGATCTCGTGATTCTTCTCGAGCTTCTTGATCACGTCGAGGCCGTCGCGGCGCACGTGGCGTACCGCGACCTTGGCCGCTTCCGCGTATTTGTGCGCGACCTTGACGAGCTCCTTGCGGCGCTCCTCATTGAGTTCGGGAATCCGCAAGCGCAGCACCTGTCCTTCGGTCGCCGGCGACAGGCCGAGGTTGGAGTCGACGATTGCCTTCTCCACGGCCTTGACCATCGTCTTGTCCCAGACCTGCACCGAGAGCAGGCGCGGCTCGGGCACGCTGATGGTGGCAACCTGGTTGAGCGGCATATGCGAGCCGTAAGCCTCGACCTGGACCGGCTCCAACATAGAGGCCGCGGCACGGCCGGTGCGCAGGCCGCCGAGCTCGTGCTTGAGCGATTGCGTGGCGCCCTGCATGCGGCGCTTCACGTCGTTGATGTCAAAACCAGCTGCGGCCATGACGTTTCTCCCTTTCACTAGAAACCGGCTGTCGACGCCCTCGGGTCCAAAATCTGGACCCGGAGGCGCGGCAATCAGCCGGCGACGACGGTGCCGTGTCCGGTACCGCGCAGAATCGCACCGATCGAACCGGGCTCCGCGATAGAGAACACGATGATAGGCAGCGACGTCTCGCGGGCAAGTGCGAAAGCGGTCGCGTCCATGACCTTGTAGCCGCCCTCGATCGCCTGCGAATGGGTTAGGCGGTCGAAGCGCTTGGCTTTGGGGTCCTTCTTCGGATCGGCGCTGTAGACGCCGTCGACATTGGTGGCCTTCAGCACCGCCTGCGCACCGATTTCGGCCGCGCGGAGCACGGCGGTGGTGTCGGTCGTGAAGAACGGGTTGCCGGTTCCGCCGCCGAGCAGGACGATGCGTCCCTCGGCGAGATATTTGTGCGTTGCACTACGGGTGAACAGCTCGGAAATCTCCGGCATCACGAATGCCGACAAGGTCCGCGCCGGGGTTCCCTTGCGCTCGATCGCCGCCTCCAGCGCGAGGCAGTTCATCATGGTGGCAAGCATACCCATGGTGTCGCCGGTCGGCCGGGAGACACCGCGCGAGGACACCTCGACGCCACGGACGATGTTGCCGCCGCCGATCACGACGGCGACCTCGATACCGAGCTTGCGGGCTGCGATCAGGTCGTCGGCGATGCGATCGACCGTCGGTTGATCGATACCGAACCCGTGGGAGCCGGCCAGATATTCGCCGGACAGCTTGATCACCACGCGACGATAGATCGGCTCAGCCATGATGCAATCGCTTTCTTATCCCGCGCAGGCAGGCTTCCGGCGCAGAGCGCCGGACGCCCTGGTGTCAGCGGTTACTTCTTGCCGCTGGCGGCCGCGACTTCGGCGGCGAAGTCACTTTCCTGCTTCTCGATTCCCTCACCGAGAGCATAGTTCACAAAGCCAGCGATTTTGATCGGCCCGCCGACCTTACCCTCAGCTTCCTTCACCGCCTGGGCAACCGACTTGCCGCTATCGTGGATGAAGGCCTGATCGAGCAGGCAGACCTCCTTGTAGTAGGTCTTCAGGCCGGAATCGACGATCTTCTCGATGACGTTCTCCGGCTTGCCCTGCTGGCGGTACTTGTCGGCCAGCACGTCCTTCTCGCGCTTGACGGTCTCCGGATCGAGCCCGGCCGGGTCGAGCGCCAGCGGCTTGGCCGCCGCGACGTGCATGGCGAGCTGGCGGCCGAGCACCGCGAGCTCGTCGGTCTTGCCGGCGGACTCCAGCGCCACGATCACGCCGATCTTGCCGGCGCCCTCGACAACCGCGTTGTGGACATAGCTCGACACCACGCCCTTGCTCACCTCGAGCGAAGCGGCGCGGCGCAGCGTCATGTTCTCACCGATGGTCGCGATCGCGTCGGAGATCGCGGTCTCGACGGTGACGTCGCCGACCTTGGCCGCCTTGATCTTCTCGACGTCAGCGCCGTTGTGCAGCGCGACCTGGGCGATCATCTTGACGAGGCCCTGGAACTGCTCATTGCGCGCAACGAAGTCGGTCTCCGAGTTGACCTCGACCAGCACGCCCTTGGTGCCGGAGGTCAGCGCGCCGATCAGGCCCTCGGCCGCGACGCGGCCGGCCTTCTTGGCGGCCTTGGAGAGGCCCTTCTTGCGCAGCCAGTCCTGCGCTTCCTGCATGTCGCCGTTGTTCTCGGTCAGCGCCGCCTTGCAATCCATCATGCCCGCGCCAGTCGACTCGCGGAGCTCCTTGACCATCGCTGCTGTGATCGTTGCCATCGTTCAATGTCCTTCTTGCCTGTACAGAAACCGCGGCGCCCGATGGCGCCGCTATCTGCGACAGGGAGATCGTTGTTCGTGGAATAGAAGCGGCGGCCGGGCGAGACCCGGCCACGCCGCGTAGCCTTTATTCCGCTTCGGCGAGCGTCTTGGCCTGGGCGACCCAGGCGTCGGCACGGCTCGGCAGACCGACTTCTTCGCCGATCTTGTGCGCGGTGTCGTGGTCGAGCTCGGCGAGCTGCCAGTAGTGGAAGATGCCGAGGTCGTTGAGCTTCTTCTCGATCGCACCGGACACGCCGGTGAGCTTCTTGAGGTTGTCGGCGGTGCCGCGCGGGCCGGCGAGGCCCTGGAAGCCGGACGGCGCAGCCGCCGGAAGGTCTTCCTGCACGGGCGTCGCCGACGCACCGATGTCGATTCCGGAATCACCCTGAGCGCGCGAGATGCCATCGATGGCGGCGCGCGCCACGAGATCGCAATACAGCGAGATCGCGCGGCCGGCGTCGTCATTGCCCGGCACCACATAGGTGATGCCCTTCGGGTCCGAATTGGTGTCGACGATCGCCGCGACCGGGATGTTGAGCCGCTGGGCTTCCTGGATCGCGATGTCTTCCTTGTTGGTGTCGATCACGAAGATCATGTCGGGAAGGCCGCCCATGTCCTTGATGCCGCCGAGCGAACGGTCGAGCTTGTCGCGCTCGCGCTGCAGCGTCAGCCGCTCCTTCTTGGTGTAGGAGTTGGCTTCGCCCGACGACAGCACGTCGTCGAGATGACGCAGGCGCTTGATCGAGGCCGAGATCGTCTTCCAGTTGGTCAGCGTGCCGCCGAGCCAGCGCGAGTTGACGAAGTACTGCGCCGAACGCTTGGCAGCGTCGGCAACGCCGTCCTGGGCCGAGCGCTTGGTGCCGACGAACAGGATGCGGCCGCCCTTGGCGACGGTATCGCTGACCGCCTGCAGGGCACGGTGCAGCATCGGCACGGTCTGCGCGAGGTCGATGATGTGGATGTTGTTGCGGGCGCCGAAGATGTAATCCTGCATCTTCGGATTCCAGCGGTGGGCCTGGTGGCCAAAGTGAACGCCAGCTTCAAGCAACTGACGCATAGAAAAATCGGGTAGCGACATAGTGATAATTCTCCGGTTGGTTCCTCCGGAAACGTGTGAGCAAACGCGCCTGAATGGCCCGGTTGCCACCGGACGGCCTTGAGAGCCATGTTTCCGTGTGAGATGGCGCGCTATATAGCGCGATTTGCGCCAGAAGCAAGGAAATACGGCCGGTTACACCGGCCGGCCGGGCCCAATTCGTGCCGAAACGGCCCTGTTTGGCGTCCGGAGTCCCCAGTTTACAGGGTCTGCACGTCGACCACGCCCGCCACCGCCTTGATCGCGCCGGCGATCTGCGGCGAGACCTTGTAGCGGCCGGGCAGCTTCATCTCCACCTCGGTTTCGAGGTCCAGCATCATCACCAGCGAGACGTCGCCATCGGCCCCCGCCGCCGGTGGCGGCGCGGCGGCCGGCTTCACGGCCGGTGCCTTTGCGGCGCCGCCCGGGGCAGGCGCGGCTTCCGGCATGTTGAGCCGGCGGGCGATCGACTCCAGCGGCTTGGTGTCGCGCACGAAGATCCGCAGGCCCTTCTGCGTCTTGGCCGCGGCGTGATCCAGCGGCTCGGCGTGCAGCACCCTCGCCCGCACGTCCTCGCCCTGCAGCTCGGCGCCGAGCTGCAACAGCACGGCCGCTCCCGGTTCGAGCACGTCGCGGTATTGCGCAAGGCCTTCCGAGAAGAGCACCGCTTCGAAATGGCCGGTCGGGTCCGACAGGCCCATGATGCCCATCTTGTTGCCGGTCTTGGTGCGGCGCTCCATGCGGGACACGACGGTTGCCGCGACCTTGCCGGCGGTGGCGCCGGTCTTCACCGCGCGCGAGAACTCCGCCCAGGACTGCACGCGCAGCCGCTTCAGCGCGGTGGCGTAGTCGTCGAGCGGATGGCCCGACAGGAAAAAGCCGATGGCGTCGTATTCGCGCCGCAGCCGGTCGGCGGGCAGCCACGGCTCGATCTGCGGCAGCATGATGCTCGGCGCATCCGCCGCGCCGCCGAACATGTCGTTCTGGCCCGAGGTCGCCGCCTCATGGCTGCGCTGGCAGGCGGCGAGGATCGCATCGGCGCCGGCGAAGACGCGCGCGCGGTTCGGCTCCAGCGTGTCGAAGGCGCCGGCCGCCGCAAGGCTCTCGATGATCCGCTTGTTGACGGCGCGCGGGCTCACCCGCGCGGCGAAATCGGCGAGCGAGGTGAAGGCGCCCTTCTTGTTGCGCTCCTCGATGATCTGCTCGACCGCCTGGATGCCGACGCCCTTCAGCGCCGCCAGCGCGTAGTAGATCGTGTTGTCGCTGACCTCGAAGGTCGCGCCGGAGCGATTGATGTTGGGCGCCTCGACCTTGATGCCGAGCCGCTGCGCCTCGGAGCGGAATTCGGACAGCTTGTCGGTGTTGTTGAGTTCGAGCGTCATCGACGCCGCCAAAAACTCGACCGGGTAGTGCGCCTTCATATAGGCGGTGTGGTACGACACCAGCGCATAGGCCGCCGCGTGGCTCTTGTTGAAGCCGTAGTCGGCGAACTTGGCGAGCAGCTCGAAAATCGTCTCGGCCTGGCCCTTCGCCACGCCGTTCTTCATCGCACCGTCGACGAAGATGTCGCGCTGCTTGTCCATCTCGGCGCGGATCTTCTTGCCCATCGCGCGGCGCAGCAGGTCGGCCTGGCCGAGCGAGTAGCCCGCCATCTGCTGCGCGATCTGCATCACCTGTTCCTGATAGATGATGACGCCGAAGGTCTCCTTCAGGATCGGCTCCAGGATCGGATGCAGATATTCCGATTCCTCGTCGCCGTGCTTGCGCGCGCAATAGGTCGGGATGTTCGCCATCGGGCCCGGGCGATACAGCGCCACCAGCGCGATGATGTCCTCGAAGCGGTCCGGCCGCATGTCGATCAGCGCGCGCCGCATGCCCTGGCTTTCCACCTGGAACACGCCGACGACATCGCCCCGCGCCAGCATCTGATAGCTCGGCGCATCGTCGATCGGCAGCGTCGCGAGATCGACATGGACGTTGCGCTGCTTGAGCAGCTTCACCGCGACGTCCAGCACGGTCAGCGTCTTCAGGCCGAGGAAGTCGAATTTCACGAGGCCCGCCGGCTCGACCCATTTCATGTTGAACTGGGTGACCGGCATGTCGGATTTCGGATCGCGGTAGAGCGGCACCAGCTCGCTCAGCGGCCGGTCGCCGATCACGATGCCGGCGGCATGCGTCGAGGCATGGCGCGTCAGGCCTTCGAGACGCTGCGCGATGTCGAACGCACGCGCGACCACCGGATCCTCGTCGCGGAACGCCTGCAGCTTCGGCTCGCCCTCGATCGCCTGCGCCAGCGTCACCGGCGCTGCGGGATTCTGCGGCACCAGCTTGGTCAGCTTGTCCACCTGCCCATAGGGCATCTGCAGCACGCGCCCGACGTCGCGCAGCACGCCGCGCGCCTGCAGCGTACCGAAGGTGATGATCTGCGCCACCTGGTCGCGGCCGTAGCGCTCCTGCACGTACTGGATCACCTCGCCGCGGCGGTCCTGGCAGAAGTCGATGTCGAAGTCCGGCATCGAGACGCGTTCGGGATTGAGGAAGCGCTCGAACAGCAGCGCAAACCGCATCGGATCGAGGTCGGTGATGGTCAGCACCCAGGCGACCAGCGAGCCGGCGCCGGAGCCGCGGCCCGGCCCGACCGGAATGCCCTGCGCCTTCGCCCATTTGATGAAGTCGGAGACGATCAGGAAGTAGCCCGCGTATTTCATGCGGGTGATGACGTCGAGCTCGAAGGCAAGCCGCTTGCTGTAGTCCTCTTCGGTCATTCCCGGCGAGAGACCGTGCACCCGCAGGCGATTCGCGAGCCCCTCCTCGGCCTGGCGCTTCAACTCGGCGGCCTCGTCGGCGGCGGCATCGGCGCTGGCGGCGGCACCCACCGTGAAGAACGGCAGGATCGGCTTGCGGGTCTTCGGCCGGAACGAGCAGCGCTCGGCGATCTCCACCGTCGAGGCCAGCGCCTCCGGGATGTCGGCGAACAGCACCGCCATTTCCGCGCGGGTCTTGAAGCGGTGATCCGGGGTCAGTTGCTCGCGGTTGGTCTCGGCAATCAGATGGCCGCCGGCGATGCAGAGCAGCGCGTCATGCGATTCGTAGTCGTCATTGCTGGCGAAATACGGCTCGTTGGTCGCGACCAGCGGCAGGCCCTTGCTGTAGGCGAGATCGATCAGGCCGCCCTCGGTGCGGCGTTCCTTGTCGGCGCCGTGGCGCTGCAATTCGATGTAGAGGCGATCGCCGAACAGACTGGCGAGGCGCTCGCAGCGGGTGGTCGCCAGCGCCGCCTGTTCTGCCCGCAGCGCCAGCGCGATCGGCCCGTCCGGGCCGCCGGTCAGCGCGATCAGGTCTTCGGCGTCGTCGGTGAGCCAATCGAACTTGATGTGCGGGGTCTGGTTGACCGGCGTCTCCAGGAACGCCCGCGAGTTCAGCCGCATCAGGCTGCGGTAGCCGCGCTCGCGCGCCGCCAGCAGCACGATTCGCGCCGGGCCCGTCGTCGCAAGGATGCTGCGCGTATTCGGATCGACGTCGCCGAAATCCACCGCCAGCTCGCAGCCGACGATCGGCTGGATGCCGTAGCCGGCCATCTTGTCGGAGAATTCCAGCGCGCCGAACATGTTGTCGGTATCGGTCAGCGCCAGCGCCGGCTGGCGGTCGGCCTTCGCGAGCTCGCCCAGCTTGGCGATCTTGATCGAGCCCTTCAGCAGCGAATAGGCGGAATGAACGTGAAGGTGAACGAATCCGGCATTCGGCATGACTGCTTACGGAAGCTCTTGCGTCAGGGATGGAGCGAGCGCCAGGGCCGGAACTCGAAAGTGTCAGACCCGACTCGCAATCCCATGGTGGGGCCTGACCCCTGCCAAGTCCACGCCGAACGCGGCGTGGCGGCAAGTCCTCCTGCTTTTCCCCAGGGGCAGACCATGCCGCCGGCGATGCCCCTGTCCCCGCGGGCGCATTTTCAGAATTGGGTGATCAGCTGGGCCCACACCGCGATCATCCCGACGAACAGCGTGATCGATGCCAGCGCTGCAGCTTCTTGCACGAAAATCTTCAACATGGCCGCTCTCCCTGAACCGGAACGTATGCAGAACATTGTTCCTTTTTTGTTCTAGGAGTCAAGCAATGCCGGCGACCCAGTTCGAGAAGTGACCCCTGTGGTTAATTCCTGAGCGGCCGACGTCTCGCCGCCGACAGTGATCCGGATGGCGAACTCGTCTTGAGCCTCCGGGGAGCTAGTTACCGCAGCAATTCCCAGCCTGCCTGGGAGGGCAAGGGACCGTTCCGTATGAGCAAAAAACGCAGCAATCTCCTGCTTTCGGTTTCAGGCGAGTGCCGCAGCCCTTGCAATCATAGAAGAACCGGCAGGCGTCGGTCGGCATCGTCTCGATGGAGACATGGCCGCAGGACGGGCACGTCAGTTGGGAAGTCAGCTGCAGGTCCGTCATGCCGCGAATATGCGGCGTTAACTGTTCGGTTGGAAAGCCCCGCCCAATCAAACCCGACCCGAATCCCGGAGCGGACGGCAAAGCCTGTCCCCTGCTCCTGGCCGATCGGCGGCGCCGCCAGGCCAACAAAAAACCCCGGGCCGAAGCCCGGGGTTTTCGATGCCGCTTGAATTAAGCGAGCGATCAGTACTTCGCGATGACCGGGCCACCGAACTTGTAGTTCAGACGGCCGAGGACCATGTCGGTGTCGCCACCGGTGTGGAAGCCGGTCACGGCAACACCAGCCGGGGTCACGAAGGTCGCGCCATGGGTGTCTTCGAAGATGTGGTTGTACTCGACGCCGAGCGACCAGCCCTGCGAGAAGGCGAATTCGAGGCCAACACCGACCGTCGGGCTCCAACGGGTGTCGAAGCCGGTCTCGGACGCCAGATTGCCGGCCGCGTTCAGGAACTGGAAGTTGCGATCGGTGACCGCAGCACCACCCTTGGCGTACAGCAGGACGTTGTTCCAGGCGTAGCCGATCTGACCGGTGAACAGGCCGAACGCGTCGGTCTTCGAGCGAACGATGCCGCCCGGGACGACCAGATTGCCGGTGCTGCCGGAGAAGTCAGCCCAGTTGCCCTGAGCTTCCAGACCGAACACCCAGCCGCCGGCCTGCCAGCGGTAGCCGATCTGGCCACCGACGGTGCCGCCGTTGGCGTCGAAGCTTCCGACGCCGCCGAAGCCGTCGACCGAACGGTTGTCGTGGCTCTGGCCCCAACCACCGTTGATACCGATGTAGAAGCCAGTCCAATCATAAACAGCGGCAACCATGGGCGGCGGAGCCTTGGTGTAAGGGCGAGCCGCGAGGTCAGCCGCGGAGGCAGCAGTCGCGCTGAGCGCGAGCATGCTGGCGGTGACAAGCAAAATCTTTTTCATTTTCCCGTTCCAACTTTTTCTACAGGCCCCCAAGGCCGCGAGACACCGTCATAGCAGCCCCCGGCGGAATTGCTGTAACTTCGCGGCAACAGGCAGGGCCAAACGACTTCGCTCAAATTTGAAGTTAATACTGTATTACGGGCACTTCCTGGAGTTTTTGCCACATAATTGCCGCACAATCTTCACAATTCGGATCTGCGTGCGCAGCTGGGCGCAAGATCGTTGACCGGAACCGGCTTGTCCGATTTGGATCGTCGCCAGGGTCGAATCTTCGCAGCAAAAGGAATGCAGATGCGGACGATGATTCTTGCTGCTGCGGCATCGGTGGCTGCACTTGCAACGCTGGGGACTGCGCCCGCGCATGCCGTCGGCGTGCGTTACCCGTTCTGCATTCAAGGCGACCGCTATCCCGGCCTGAGCAACTGCTCCTATCCATCGTATGAGGCGTGCCTGGCCACCGCTTCGGGCATCGGGCAGAACTGCATCGCCAACCCCTATTATGCCGGCGACAACGACCCGCGCTCGTATCTTCACGTGTCCCCGCGGGACCCCCGTGAGGGCAATTTCTTCGACCTGTTCATCCACTGATACGCTCGGTCCGGCAACCCGGCGCGGGAATGTGAGTTGATCCGGCGCTGCGCACAGGTGCCTATTCGCGCGCGCTCGGCATCAGCATTGCCGGCGCCGACGAGGAGATTTCTGATGCGCAGTCTGATTCTGGCACTCTTGCCGACACTCCTGGCCTTGGCAGCCGCGCCGGCCAGCGCCCAGAAATACGATTCGACCTCGCCGGTCTGCAAAACCAACTACCGATGGGGCGGTGAGGATACCGACTGCGGCTACACTTCGATCGCGCAGTGCCAGGCTTCGGCGTCCGGCCTCGCGGCGATCTGCATGAACAACCCCTATTATGCCGGGCCGCCGATCGACAGGCAGCCGAGAGCATCCGGCAGACGGCCTCGCCCCGCTTATTGAGAGCCAGAAGTATTTTGTTCCGATCGAAGCGACACGGAAAAAGGCTCCGGATTCTCTCGTCTTAGCGCGGCTTCTTCACGCGCACCGCTAGCCAGTTCACGCGACGGCGCACTATTCGAGCTCGACAACCTGTCCGTTCGACAGCGACACCCGGCGATCCATTCGCGCGGCGAGATCCAGATTGTGAGTCGCGATCAGCATCGCGACCCGGGTCGCCTTCACGAGTTGCATCAGCGCGTTGAAGACGTGGTCGGCCGTGCCGGGATCGAGATTGCCGGTCGGCTCGTCCGCGAACAGTACCCGGGGCGCGTTGGCAACCGCGCGCGCGATCGCGACACGCTGCTGCTCGCCGCCCGAGAGCTCGGCCGGGCGATGGGTGATGCGATCGCCGAGCCCGAGATAGGAGAGAATCTCGGTCGACCGTTTCACGGTTTCGGAGCGTTTGAGGCCGCGAATCATCTGCGGCAGCATGACGTTCTCGAGCGCCGAGAACTCCGGCAGCAGCCGGTGCGATTGATAGACGAAGCCGATATCGGAACGGCGAATCTGGGTGCGGTCGACGTCGGACATCTGCGAGGTCGGCGTGCCCGCGACATAGACTTCGCCGTCATCGGGGGTCTCCAGCAGGCCCGCGATGTGCAGCAATGTCGACTTGCCGGATCCCGACGGCGCCACCAGCGCCACCGATTGACCGGGCCACAGCGCGAGATTGGCGCCGTTCAGGACGGTCAGCGTCGCTTCGCCCTGCCGGTATTCCCGCTTGATGTCATGAAGATAGACGACCGGTGTGTCTTCCGCCCCCTCCGCCATGTGCGCTCCTTATTCGTACCGGAGCGCGTCGACCGGATCGAGGCGCGCGGCGCGCCACGACGGGTAGAGCGTCGCAAGGAAGGACAGCGTCAGCGCCATGATCACGACGGCGAGCGTCTCGCCAAAATCGATTTCAGCAGGCAGCTTCGACAGGAAATACAGTGTGGGATCGAACAATTCCGTGTTGGTGAGCCACGACAGGAACTGCCTGATGGTTTCGATGTTGAAGCAGATCAGCAAGCCGACCAGCAGACCGACCAGCGTGCCGACGACGCCGATCGATGCGCCGGTGATCAGGAATATCCGCATGATCGAACCCTGCGAGGCGCCCATGGTCCGCAGGATCGCGATGTCCTGGCCCTTGTCCTTCACCAGCATGATCAGTCCCGAGACGATGTTGAGCGCCGCGACCAGCACGATCATGGTCAGGATCAGGAACATCACGTTGCGTTCGACCTGAAGCGCGTTGAAGAAGGTCGAATTGCGCTGCCGCCAGTCGACCAGGAACACCGGCCGGCCGGCCGCCTCGGTCACCAACTTGCGATAGGTTTCGATCTTGTCCGGATTGGTGGTGAACACCTCGATCGAGGACACGTCGTTGTTGCGGTTGAAATAGGCCTGCGCCTCGGTCAGCGGCATGAACACGAAGGTCGAATCATATTCCGACATGCCGATCTCGAACACCGCAGTGATCTTGTAGGGCTTGATGCGCGGCGTGGTGCCCATCGGCGTCACCGCGCCCTTCGGCGAGACCAGCGTGATCATGTCGCCGGCATGCAGCGAAAGCTGGTCGGCGAGGCGGCGACCGATCGCGACGCCCTGCCCCTCATCAAAGCCCTCGAGCGAGCCTTGTTTGATGTTCTTGGCGATCGAGGTGAGGTTGTTGAGATCGTCGGCGCGGATGCCGCGGATGAAGACGCCGGCGGCGTTGAACGGCGATGAACCGAGCCCCTGCCCGTCGACCACCGGCGCGGCGAGGCGGATGCCCTGCACCTGACTGATGCGGTCGGCGACATCCTTCCAGTCGGTCAGCGGCGATTCCAGCGGCTGCACCAGAATATGTCCGTTGAGGCCGAGGATCTTGTCCAGCAACTCCTTGCGGAAGCCGTTCATGACCGCCATCACCACGATCAGCGTGGCGACGCCGAGCATGATGCCGAGGAACGAAAAGCCGGCGATGACCGAAATGAACCCTTCCTTGCGGCGCGCGCGCAGATAGCGTCCGGACAGCAGCCATTCGAATGGCGCAAAGGGCGGGGTACGGACTGGCTCGCTCATGGTCTCATCCATCTGTCGATAATCCCATGATTCGGGCCAAATGTGGCCGGATTACCCCGCCGATCAGCGCGGCGTGAATAAACTTTAACCCGCGAGCTTCGCGACCACGTCGGCGGGGCTCATGTTGTCGCGTGAGCCGTCGCTGCGACGCTTCACTTCGACCTTGCCGTCCGCAAGCCCCTTGGGTCCGACCAGAATCTGCCACGGGATGCCGATCAGATCGGCCGCGGCGAACTTGGCGCCGGCACGCTGGTCGGTGTCGTCGTAGAGCACGTCGACGCCCTTCGCCGAGAGCTCGCGATAAAGCTGCTCGCAGGCGCCATCGACCGCGGCATCGCCCTGCTTGAGATTGAGGATCGCGGCGCGGAACGGCGCGACGGCCTCGGGCCATTTGATGCCGGCGTCATCGTGACACGCTTCGATGATCGCGCCGACCAGACGCGACACGCCGACGCCGTAGGAGCCGCCATGGATCGGCACGTCGACGCCGTCGGGACCGGCCACCATCGCCTTCATGGTCTCGGAATATTTGGTGCCGAAATAGAAGATCTGGCCGACCTCGATGCCGCGCGTGTTCAGCCGCTTTGCCTCAGGCACTTCCTGTTCGAAGCGCGCAGCCTCGTGGACGTCCTCGGTCGCGGCGTAGACCGAAGTCCACTGCTTGATGATCGGCGTCAGATCACCGTCATAATCGACGTCCGCGCCCGGCACCGGCAGGTCCAGCACATCGCGGTTGATGTAGACGCCGGACTCGCCGGTCTCCGCGAGCACGATGAATTCGTGGCTGAGGTCGCCGCCGATCGGGCCGGTCTCGGCCCGCATCGGGATCGCCTTGAGGCCCATCCGCGCAAAGGTGCGCAAATAGGCCACGAACATCTTGTTGTAGGAGCGCCGCGCGCCGGCCTCGTCAAGGTCGAACGAATAGGCGTCCTTCATCAGGAACTCGCGGCCGCGCATCACGCCGAAGCGCGGACGCTGCTCATCGCGGAATTTCCACTGGATGTGGTAGAGGTTGAGCGGCAGGTTCTTGTAGGACTTGATGTAGGAGCGGAAAATCTCCGTGATCATTTCCTCGTTGGTCGGCCCGTACAACAGCTCGCGCTTGTGACGATCGAGGATGCGCAGCATCTCCGGGCCATAGGCGTCGTAGCGGCCGCTTTCGCGCCAGAGATCGGCGAGCTGCAGCGTCGGCATCAAGAGCTCGAGCGCGCCGGCGCGGTCCTGTTCCTCGCGAACGATCTGCTCGATCTTCTTCAGCACCCGGAAACCGAGCGGCAGCCAGGCATAAATGCCGGCAGCCTCCTGCCGCATCATACCCGCGCGCAGCATCAGCCGATGCGAGACGATCTCCGCCTCTTTCGGGTTTTCTTTCAGGATGGGCAGGAAAAACCGCGACAATCGCATGGCGTTACTCGGGAATCAGGAAAGCGTGGGAAGAGCTGCAGTGAAACCGGATCGGCTGTGAAAACACAAGGCCGCCAAATAAGAAAAACCCTTCAAATCAGGCGATTTTCGGCCATTTGAACGAATTGCGTACCATCGAAGTGCCCAGCGCGCCGACCGCGGCTTTACCTGACCTCGAAATCGTCTTCCAGCGTCACTTTCTTGAAATCGGTCACCAAGGCGTCGATCTGCATGTGCCAGCGGCCCGGCACCGGCAACGGCACCTTGCGCACGTGCCAATAGCCATCGGCACCGCGCGCGGCGGCGCGTTCCATCGGTTCGATGCCGCGCTCGGGCAAGCTCAGCGTCAGCGTCGCCTCCTTGGCCGTGAACGGGCTGGCATCGCCGTTCATCAGCTGCAGCACGAAGTCATTTTGCCCGACCTTGCCCGGCGCGATCAGCACCTGGAACATCGCGGCATCGGTGTGAATGTGGACCGCGAGCGGAACATCGGCCGACATCGCCAGCACGCGCGGCGGCGGCGTGAAGCGCCAGAGTGCAACGAGGCCGAGAATGGCGATCATCAGCACGAATTCCAGCGCGATCGAGCGCTGCAGCGGCCGTGTCCGATGAAACTCGCGCGCGATGGCCGGCGTGAACACCAACCGGTTCAGCGCAGCGAGCCCGAGCAACAACACCACCAGCACCAGTTTCGCAACCAGGATGTTGCCGTACCCGGTGTCGATCAGCGCGTGAAAACTGTCGAGCTGGACGATCGCGAGCGCCAGGCCCGACAAGGCGATCAACGCGACGACCGGCACCGCGATCGTCGAAAAATGCCGCAGCACCCGCAGCAGCGAATCCTTGCGCTGCCAGGCAAGCACCGCCAGCGGCGCGAGCGCGCCCATCCAGAACGCCACGCCCACGCCATGGATGAACAGCGCGGCTCGCGTCAGCCATTGCGGCGAAGCGGTGGCGGCGTGGCCGCTGACCGCAAACGACAGCCCGACACAGATCATTGCGATCGCGGTGCGGGTGAAAGCTGCACCGAACGACGGGCTGCGCCAGGCGATCGCCGCGATCAGCATCGCGGCGATCGCGAGCAGCAGCGCGGGAAACAGGCTGGTAGCGGCGGCGCTGGCCCATGCCGCCCACGTCACGATGCCCGAGAGCGGCAGGTTCAAGAGGTCGACACCCTGCAAGCCAAGCGACGCGATCGCGCCGACAAGGCCGATCTTCAGCGACCACATGATCAGCCGTTCGCCGGCCGGGCCCTGCCCGATCCAGGCCGCAAAGAACACGCCGCCGACGCCGGCAAACAGGCCCAGATAGAGCCCGAGCCGCGCCAGCCAGATCAACACATCGAGCACGCCGTCGCTTGACGGCGCCGCCGAGCCGGTGACGACGCCGATCGAAAACAGCAGCGAGCCCGCGACCGGATGGCCATCCTGCGACACCACGCGATAGCTGACCACCTGCGTGCCCTGCGGCAGGCCCGCCGGCAGTGTCACCATCACCGACTGGTCGACGGCGCGGATCGCGACGTCGCGCGGCTTGCCCGCAGCGTCGAGCAGGCTGACCGCCGTCGGCGCCACCGCTTCGTTGAAGCGGAGCACCAACGTCTTGGGTGCTTCAGCCACCACACTGCCGTCGGCCGGTTCGGCGCCGATCAGGACGGCATGCGCATGGGCTGAGGTCGCAAGACACAGCGCCACGAGCAGCGCTGCGAGGTTTGCGACCAACCGCATCACTTACGACTTCGGCAGCAGATTGACGCCGGGCGCCGGTGTCTTGCTGCCATGGTCGTGCCCGCCGCCCTGCCCGTCGGCTGGGGTATCGATCCAGCGGCTGACGCCCTGCTCGCACTCCTGCACGACCGGAAAGTACAACGTGGTGTTGGGCTTCAAGGTATCGGTGAGAAACGTCTGCATCACGAACTCGTCGTAGTTCTGGTCCGCAAGCTTGCCACCGCTCCAGGCGACTTCCTTGACGCCCTCGGAAAGCTTGGCGCCGTGATAGTCGTATTGGGCGGCGTATTTGCCGGTGACCGCATCGAGAGTCCAGCCCGCCTTCGGCATCGGCTTAACTCCGATCACGCCCTCCGGAATCTGCACCCGGATCTTGATTGTCGCCGAGCCCGCGCAGCCATGCGGCACGGCGAACACCGCCTTGTAATACGATCCGACCGCCGCCTGCTTTCCTTCGAGTGTGATATGCGCGATCGCCGGCTGCGCTGCGAGCAGCGCCGCCGTGGCAACGACGAACGTCTGTGATCGCATGGCTGCCTCACATCTTCTTCATGTCCATGTGACCGGAATGGTCGCCATGACCGGAATGACCGCCGCCCGGCCCCTGCGCGCCGACGGCCTGCACGTCCAGCGAGACCGAGACCTTGCCGGCCTTTTCGAACTCGAGCGTGACCGGCACCTTGTCGCCCTGCTTCAGCGGATTCTTCAGGTCGAACATCATCAGGTGATAGCCGCCCGGCGCGAGCTTCACGGTCCTGCCGGGCTCGATGGTGAGGCCCTTGTCGAGCGCACGCATCTTCATCACGCCATTGTCCATCGACATCTCGTGGACTTCGATCTTGCCGGCAACATCGCCGGTGCCTGACACCAGCCGGTCGGGCGTCGTCCCCTTGTTCTCGATCGTCAGGTAGCCGCCGCCGATCTTGGCACCGTTCGGTGTTGCGCGCGTCCAGGCCTGCGTGATCACGAGATCGCCGGCCTTGACGTCCTCCGCGCGCGCGGACGTCGACGCGAGTGCAGCGGTCAGCGCTGCGAGGGCAAGGATGCGGGAGAGCGTCTTCATGGCGACGGATTTCCTTTCAAGTTGAAATTCAAGTGTCATCGGGTTGCTGCCGACTGGGCGATGGACCATTTGTTCAGATCGGCGATTTCGGCCGACCCTTCGATCGTCGTGATCGTTCCATCCCGGGAAATCAGCATGGTTCGCGGGATATCGCCTTGCCAGGCCGGATCGATCTCAAATCTCAACCGCTCGGCAAAGCCGTCGTCGAAGATCCAGTTTTCGGCCGCGCCGAGGCCGGCGCGATCCAGCATCGATCGCGTCGCTTCCGGAAGGTTGGGAACCAGATCCGCGCTGATCGTGACGATATCGATTCCGGGATGATCCTTCATGAACTGGCCGAGCTCCGGCAGCTCGACCTTGCATGGTCCGCAGGTCACTCCCCAGAAATGCACCAGGGTCGGATGACCGGCATGCGCATGCAGCAGCTTTTGCCAGCTGCCGCGTTCGAACGGCTTTGGCGCGCCCTCTCCCGCCGCCAGTGCGGACGGCAGCGTCGCGAGCAGGATCAGCGCAGCCAGCAGATGACGCTTCATGGTTCGCCCTCGATCGCTTGAAAATGGTAGCCGTCGGCCTTCGTCATCCACGACAGATAGGTCTGCCGACTGTCCGAGACGAGCAGCGGATGGTCGGAACTGTCGGCGGTGTCCGCGATCACCGTCGGCTTCGACCATGTCGCCCCATCGTCGTGCGACGTCATGAGGTCGATTGTCGTCTTCTGCCCGTCGAATTCCTTCCAGGCCATGACAAGCCCCTGCGGCCCCGCGATAATCTGCGGCCGGGATGGGCTGCGGTTCGGCTGACCGACCGGAAGCGGATCGGAGAAGGTTTTGCCGCCGTCGCGCGAGCGCGCATAGAACAATCCCTTGCGCGCCTTGCCGTTGGTGTACCACGTCACATTGTAGGTTCCTTCGGGCGATATGGTCAGGCTCGGACCGTGATGCGGACAGGCCGCGATCTGCCAGTCGTCGCGGCTCACCCGATGTATCTCGCCGGGCGTAGCCAGGTCGGAGAACGTCACGACCGCATGGTCGCGCACGCCGCCTTCAAAGATGTTCCGGAACACGACCACAGGATGGCCCGCACCATCGAACGCCAGCGCGAGGCGGCAGCACTCGCAGGTGTTGTCGGCGACGAGCCGCGCGTCGGAATAGGTTGCTCCGCCATCTCCCGATGACGCGAAAAACAATCCGGCACCGTCATATTTCTGGCCGCGCTGCTGCGCCGGCACGCGGTTGCGCTTGTCGAGCCACGCGGCAAACATCGCCCCCGCAGGATCGAAACCGATCGCCTCGAACCGTT
Organism: Bradyrhizobium sp. USDA 4501; assembly: GCF_054062115.1. Taxonomy (NCBI): domain Bacteria; kingdom Pseudomonadati; phylum Pseudomonadota; class Alphaproteobacteria; order Hyphomicrobiales; family Nitrobacteraceae; genus Bradyrhizobium; species Bradyrhizobium sp. USDA 4501. Next base: position 8,518,796 of record NZ_JBSSEX010000001.1, on the reverse strand, counting down.
GGCTCTCATTGTTCGTGGTGATCGGCTTCGGCGCATCGAAGCTGCGCCCGCCATCGGTCGATCGCGTGGTCAGCACCTGGCCGTTGAAATTCTGATCGCGGAAGATCGAGAAGGCCACAGCGATGTTGCCCTTGGCATCGATCGCAAGCTTCGGCCGCGCATCCGGTCCCCAATCGAGACTGAGCCGCTCCCGTGTGACCTGCACCGGTGTGGAAAAGCTCTTGCCCTGGTCTTTTGAGCTCGCGACGGAGATCTGGCCGCCGGCCATCCACACCAGCCACAATGTCCCATCCCGGCCAAAGGCGGGCGTGACCTTGGTCGCGCAGCGCAGGGCCGTCTCTTCGCAGGCCGCTTCGGACGCGTGCTGATGGCTCATCTGTGCGACGGTAAGGTTCGGCAAGGCCGCGAGTACGAGCGTTGCAAGCAGCGTCAGGGCGACCGGTTTGCGATAGGTCATCGATGCGCTCCTCATTTGAACGCAATCTTCATGCCCGCCACGAAGGCGCGCGGCGATCCGGCATAGATCGAGTTGGTTGAGTTCGCTAGTACGCTCGCGGGATTTTGAATGCCTGCCGCGGTCACCGAATTTGAGATGTTGTTCGCCGACGCCACGTAGGTCCGGTCGAAGACGTTCCTCACCTCGATGTAGAGGTTCAGCGCCTTGAAATAATCGGAGACGAGATCGGTCTTGTAGTGCAGATTGAGGTTGACCAGCTCATAGCCCGGCGCCTTCAAGAGGTTGGCGTTGTCCATGTAGAAGCTGTCCTTCCACTGCACTTCGACGAACCCGCCAAATCCCTGAAACTGACCCGACAGCTGGTCGTAGCCCAACCGCGCCGTGAGCTCGTTCGGCGAAATGCCGGGAATCTTGTTGCCGGCGCGATTGAAGCTGAACACCGCGCCGTTCGTGATGTTCTCGACGTATTCCGTGTAGACCTCGTCGAGATAAGTGTAGGCCGCCGAGAACCGCCAGCCCGGCAGGAATTTCCAGTCGGCGGCCAGCTCGACGCCGCGATGCTCCGATCGCGGCGCGTTGAACGTGTAGGAGATGCCCGCAAGCGGCGTGGCCTGAGAAACGAGCTCGTCCTTGAATAACTCGTAGAAGCCCGTGACGCTGAGCTTGAGCGCGTTGTTCGGTGTCCAGTCGGCACCGACATCGTAACCGAGATTCTTTTGCGTCCGCAGCTGGGTGTTGTTGCCCGAGGCGCCACTCGGCAGGACGAACAAATTGCTGACCTGCGGCGTGCCGTATCCGGTTGCCACTCGTCCACGGACTTGCCACTCGCTGCTCAGCCGGTACAGCAATGCGAGCTCGGGCGCGGTATTCTGGAATTGCCGGTCCGCCGTCGTGATCGCCGTGGTCGTGGTTCCGGCCGCGCCGGCGTAGCTGTAGGCGGTGTTCCGGCCCGTCAGACTGGTGGCCTCCCAGCCAATGCCGGCAACGGCCGTCAGCGCAGACGTGAGCTTCAATTCCTCGCGTGCGCGAACACCGTAATTTGTCGTCGTGCTGAACAAATTGCTCGACAGGCTTCCGAGCGTCGCATTTCCGCCCGGCATTACATTGCGGGTGTCGCTCGACGCGGTGAGCGTATTGTAGAAGCCGCCGAAATAGGTCGTCGAATCCAGCCCAAAAATATCGCCGCGTCTGACGACGTCGCTCATGTAGTTGTACGACGGGAAGTCGCCGATCGCGCTGGTCGATCCCGTCGGTTGATTGATATTGCGGTCGTCGAAGACGAACTGGTTGCGCCAGGTGGTCTGGTTGTCGAAGTCGTGCTCCCAGCGGCCGCCGACGATGGTACGGCGGTCGTCGCGCCCGAGACCGGCCTGAACCGCGGTCTCCCTGTCGGTCCCGGCCGCCGCGTTGAATCCGTTGTTGAACAACGTCACGGTGGCGCATCCCGGCGCGGCCGTCGCGCCGGTCGTGCAGCCCTGCTGGAACGGGTTCTGGTAGAACTGGTTGAGCGAGGAGCGGATCGGCAGGCGCGTCGTCAGGTCGTTGTTGATCAGCTTCACCGTGAAGCGGTCGTCCGGCGTGACCTGCAGCGTGCCGAGGAAATTAACGGTCTGTGTGTTGAACCAGCTGTTGCCGATGTAGCCGTCGCCGCGCGCGTCGCTCGCGAACAGCGAGGCCTCGAAATTGCCGACCTTCTTGCCCGCCGCGAGATAGTTGTTGAGGTAACCGAAGCTGCCGCCGTCGACGCCATACTCGACGCCGTCGATCTTGCCGCCCGGCCGGGTCCTGAAATTCAGCGCGCCGCCGGTCGCATAATTGCCGTAGAGCGCCGATGACGGCCCGCGGACCACGTCGATGGCGCCATAGGCATGCGGATCGATCAGGTCGCTGCGCGACAGGCCGTCCGGCTGGGTCACCGGGAAACCGTCGTCGAAGATGACGAGGTTGCGGATGCCGAAGCCGTTCCGCGCATTCGACCCGCGGATCGAGATGCCGAAATCACGCGGGCCGTTGCCCTGCTTGATCGAGATGCCCGGACTGTCGCGCAGCACATCGGCGACGGAGAACGCCGGTCGGTTGTCGAACTGGCTGCGGTCGATGGTGGTCTGCGTTTGGCCTGTCGGCGCCCGGTTCAAACCGTCGCGGGTCGCGGCAAGCGTCTCCCCCGGCCTCGCGCCGTCCGCTGGGGCCGCCGTCACGGCTGGCGCTGTCGCCGGCTTCGGCGGCCGCCGCACGGACGCGGCACGAACGCGCGGCTTCTGCGCCGCCGGCTTGGCGCGCACCGCCGTCCGGGGCGCCTCGACGGTGACGGAGGGTAGCTCTGTGCTGGGCGCCTGGGCTTCGGCAGCGGACGGCAATGCGCAAAGCGTCGCGCCCAGCGCGAGCACGCTTGCCGCCTCCAGCGGATGATAGCGAAACATGGATGAATCCTGACACCGGCGCTCCGGCCGGCTTGCTCAAGGGCACTTGCTGGCGCGGGACGCACCGGCAGCGACAAGGTCGTCAGGAAAACAGCGGCGGCGCGCGGGCTTGCGCCGAGAGGCCGGCGCGCGAACGATCGAGCTCGGAGGCGAAATCAAGCCAGGCGATCGGGTTCGGCAGGCGTTCGACGGCCTGGGCCACAACTTGCGGGCTATCAACCGGCGCACCGGTCTGCAGCACGCTGCAGGCCGAGCAGCAGCCGTCATGGGCGTCGTGACTGGTCTGGTCACCCTGCCCCGCTCCGGAGCCGGCATCGCCGTGGCAGATGGTGGCGGCCGCGAGCGGATCGGACGCGGCAAGGCTCGCCGCCCAGCAGGCCCCGATCGGTGCAAGAATCTGCACCAGCAGGGCAACCAAGACGATGGGCAGAAAATTCTTCAGCCGCCGGCGCATCGCAAATCCATCCGCCACGGAACTAACCACCATGGGCGCCGGAAGTCGAGATCGCCGATGCGTCCGGTTTCTTCCAGCCGACGGAAATAACCGAGCGTGGCACTTGCGTCACGGCAACTCCGAAATCAGTCGTATCCCCTTACCCTGCCACGTGTTTTATATCTCCCGTCACAACCGCCGGTGGCGCCATCCCAATCATTTCGCAAATTGCTCGAAAATTGAACAATCGTTGCCGAAAATGATGACAAGCCTGGAAAGATAGTCTACCAATTCGGGCTCAGGCCAGCCGCGAGGTGTGTCCTGGTGGTCCAAGTCTCGGGAGGAGCCCGACGCGCACAAGCAGCGTCACCCCATCAATCAAGATCAAATCGAATTTTTGGGGCAAATAGGGTCGACACAATTTTTGGAGCAGGGCTTTGAGCCCTGCTCTTTTTTTATGTGATGATCGCAATCCGCTATGGCTCCATCATTGAATCCGATCGAACGCAGCTTTGAACTCGCAGCAGCGGCTTGCGATGATCTGACACCGTCAGTCTATCGCCGCCTGTTTCGCGAACATCCCGAGACGCAGGCGATGTTTCGCACCGAAGGCAGCGAGCCGGTGAAAGGCTCGATGCTGCAGCTGACGATCGAAGCCATCCTCGATTTCGCGGGCGAGCGCCGCGGACATTTTCGCCTGATCGAATCGGAAGTGTTCTCGCACGACGCCTACGGCACGCCGCGCGAACTGTTCGTCGCGTTCTTCGCGGTGATCGCCGATACGCTGCGCGACATTCTCGGCGAGCAATGGTCTGCGGAGATCGATGCTGCGTGGCACAAGCTGCTCGGCGACATCGAAGCCATCGTGCTGCAGCAGAAACATCTCGTGGACGAGAGGCCGTAGCGTCACCGTTCCGATTGTGACACACTCGCTTTATCCGCGGCGCGTGCAACTGACGCCGACGGTCAGAAAAACGAAGAGGGAGCAAGCAATGCCAGGGACCGACAAGGGGATGGACAAGGCGTCGACGACGCGGCGCGACCTTCTGCAGATGGCGGCGGCAGGTGGAGCTGCGGCCGGCCTGTTCGGCGGAATGGGCATGACGACGTCGGCGCTCGCCGCCGAAACGGGACGCTCGGAAAAGCCGCTGAAGGCGGCGTTCTCCAATGCCGGACTGCAGGCGACGTGGTGCGCGCAAGGCAAGCAGGCCGCCGAGTTCTGGGGCAAGCTGTTCAACGTCGAGGTGACCTGGTTCGACGGCCAGCTCGATGCCGTCAAGCAGCGCGCCGCGATCGACAACATGGCGTCGCAGAAATGGGACTTCGTCGCGATCCAGGCGTTCGGCATCGGCACGCTGACCCAGCCGGTGCAGAAGATGATCGACGCCGGGACCCCCGTGATCGACATGGACACGCTTATTGCTCCTCTCGATCAAATTAACGTCCACTCGTTCCTCGCACCTGACAACGAGTTCATGGGCGCCTCCGTAACGCAGGCGCTGTGCAACGCGATCGGCGGCAAGGGCAAGGTCATCATGACCCAGGGCGCGCTCGGCCATACCGGCGCGCAGGGCCGCGCCAAGGGCTTCAACTCGGTCATCAAGCAGTTCCCGAACATCGAGGTGCTGGATACCCAGCCCGCCGACTGGGACGTCTCGAAGACCGCCCGGCTCTGGGAAACCTATCTGACCAAATACTCGCAGATCGACGCCGCCTTCTTCCACAATGACGACATGGCGCTCGCCGCCTACAACATCATGAAGGCGCGCAACCGCACCAACATCCTGATTGGCGGTGTCGACGCCATGCCGCCGGCGATTCAGGCGGTCAGCGAAGGCCGCATGTTCGCGACCGTCCGCAATCCGTCCTGCCGCATCCATGGCGGCGCGATCGTCGCGGGCGTCGCCGCCGTGGTCGGCGGCGAAAAGAGCGGCCATGGCATTCCGAAGAATGTCGTGACCGACGGTCCCGTCGTGACCAAGGCCAACGCCGCCGGCATGCAATGGATGGAGGATCATTTCCTGATCTGAGCGGGCCTCATGACGCAGGGACGCTCGGCGATCCTCGAATTGCACCAGATCACGAAGGCCTTCGGCGGCGTCGAAGCCCTTCGTGGGATCGACTTCGCGCTGCACGCCGGCGAGATCCATGGTCTCGTCGGCGAGAACGGCGCCGGAAAAAGTACGCTGATGAAGATCATCGCCGGCGTGCATCCGGAGTTCTCCGGCCGCTTCATGCTGGACGGCAAGGAGACCCGCTTCCGCTCCACCCGTGACGCGCACGCCGCCGGCATCGGCATGGTGCATCAGGAGCTCAGCGTCGCGCCTGATCTCACGGTCGCTGAGAATGTGTTCCTCGGCAACCAGCCGACCAACCGCCTCGGCTTCGTGCAATGGCGGCGGATGGCGCGCGAGGCCGGCGAGCAGCTGGCCCGGTTTGGCATCGACGTCAACCCGATGACGCGGCTCGGCGATTTGCCGATCGGCCTGCAGCAGCTGATCGAGATCGCTCGCGTGCTGTTTTCCGGCGCACGCATCATCATCCTGGACGAGCCGACCTCCGCCCTCTCTCCGCCCGAGGTCGAACGCCTCTTTGCGACGCTGCACAGGCTGCGCGACGAAGGCACCAGCATCGTCTTCATCTCGCACTTCATCGAGGACATTTTGCGGGTCTCCGACGTGGTGACGGTGTTCCGCAACGGGCGGAAGATCGCGGAGACCGCGTCCGCGGACACCACCAAGGGCGCCCTGATCGAGGCCATGATCGGCCGCGGCGGCGAGGCGCTGGAACACAGCTACACCGATGACATGATGCTCCCGCAATCGAGCGGAGGCGCGGCGGTGCTGAAGGTCGATCAGCTCTCGCTGCGCCGCAGCCTGCGGGACGTCTCGTTCGAGGCCCGCTCCGGCGAAGTGCTCGGTATCTACGGCTTCATGGGCTGCGGGCAGCTGGAGCTGTCGCGCATCCTGTTCGGCAAGCTGCGACCCGACGGCGGAACGCTTGCGGTCGACGGCGCCACGAAGACGTTTCGCAGCACCGCGGCGGCGCGACGGGCCGGCGTCGCCCTGGTGCCGGAAAGCCGGCGCGCCATGCTGTTCCACCAGGAACCGGTCTACAAGAACATCTCGATCAGCATCCTCGAACGGATCTCGGCGCTGCTGCTCAAGCCGGTGCGCGAGCGTGCGATCGCCCAGCGCCAGGTCGAGCAACTGCAGATCCGGCCGCCGGTGGTCGGCCTCGATCTCGGCATGCTGTCCGGCGGCAATCAGCAGAAGGTGGCGCTGGCGAAATGGCTAGCCTATCCGCCGCGCGTCCTGGTGCTGTGCGAGCCGACCCGCGGCATGGATGTCGGCGCCAAGAACGACGTGATCAACATCGTGCGCGATCTCCGCGCCAAGGGGCTGGCGATCATCGTGCTGTCGACCGAGCCGGAGACGGTGCTGTCGCTGGCCGACCGGATCCTGGTGCTGAAGCGCGGCGCGGTGGTGCGCGAATTCGCGGGCGAAGCGGTCAGCAAGGACCGGCTGCTGGAGGCGGCCTAGAGCATGATCCGGAAAAGTGCGAAGCGGTTTTCCGATGCTCAAACAAACAGAGAAAGCGCGATGACCACCTCATCGCGCTTGATGGAGAGACATGATGGCAAGCAGTGACGGCGCCACGGCGCGAGCGGATCACCAGCGGTCGCGCGGGCTGGCGCCCTTCGTGCGCTCGCAGATGCGCAACATTGCGCCGTTCCTGACGCTGATCTTCCTCAGCGCCTTCTTCGCGATCGCGAGCCCGTCGTTTGCCACCATCGACAATGTCGGCAACATCCTCACGCAAGTGTCGGTCACCGGCATCATCGCCGTCGGCCTCACCTTCGTGATCCTGTGCGCCGAGATCGACCTGTCGATCGCCAGCATCGCCAACGTCACCGGCATTGCGGTGGCGTACTTCACGCTGCAGGAATCCTACGTCAACATCGCCAATGTCCCGATGCCGGGCATCGTCGCGATCCTGCTGGCGCTGGCGCTGTGCGCGCTGCTCGGCCTCGTCAACGCGCTGGGGTTGACCATGATCGGCATCCCCTCCTTCATCATGACGCTCGCCATGATGCAGATTGCGGCCGGCGTCTCGGCGCTGCTGGTGCGCGGCCAGATCGCCTACAAGGTGCCGGACCTGATCACGACGCTCGGCTCCGGCTCGATCGGCGGCATCCCCTGGATTGTGATCGTCGCCGCGGTGATGCTGCTCGGCGGCCACCTGGTGCTGACCTACACACGGTTCGGCCGCTACGTCTACATGGTCGGCGGCAACCGCGAGGCCGCGGAATTTGCCGGCCTCAACGTCAAGCTCATCCTCGGCAGTGTGATGGTGATCTCGGCGGTGTGCTCGGGGATCGGCGGCATGCTCGGCGTCGCCCATTTCGGCAGCGCCCAGCAGAACGAGTTCGATACCTATCTGCTGGATTCGATCGCGGCCGTGGTGGTCGGCGGCACCAGCCTGTTCGGCGGCCGCGGCGGCATCGGCAACACCATCGTCGGCCTGTTCGTGCTCGGCGTTCTCAACAACGGCCTCGACCACGTCAATATCGACAGCTTCCTGAAGATCCTGATCCGCGGGTTGATCCTGCTCGCGGCGCTGATCATCAACGTGTACGCGCAGCGGCTGCGGGAACAGGCGGCGGATTAAGGATGAAGGGAGCTGAGCACACAGCTCTCTCCATTCGTCGTCCCTGCGAAAGCACGGACCCATACGCCGCGGCGGGTATTGTTGAAGGAACTCGTCATTCCAGCGTCGCTCAACAATGATCGTTGGTGGTTATGGGTCCCGGCCTTCGCCGGGACGACGCCGAGTGTGTATCGCTTGTGAGTCAAACATCCGCATTCTCGCGACATGATTTGTCCGAGCTTGCTGTTCGTTCCGCCCTCGCGTTGAAGAGGGCGCAGGGAAAGCCGCGCTGCGTAGGACGAGTAGAGCGAAGCGAAACCCATCAACTCTTATCGCGCTGTCAGAATGATGGGTACCGCTTCGCTCCACCCATCCTACGCTTCCCGGCTACCTCGCAAAATCCGGCTGCCAGTGGCGCAGCTCGCGGGCGGCGTAGGTGACCGCGCCGATCGTCGTGTAGGACGGCGCCCCCAGCATCATATTGCGGGCGAGCTTGAGGGCCCGCGCCTCGCAGATCGCGCGCTGCTTCTCGTCGGCGATCCACTCGAAGTCGATGTTGTGCGCGAGACCAAGGATGCGCCGGATGGTCTTGGCCGCGGCGAAGCCGACGGTGTCCTCGAACAGCCGCGCCATGTACGCCTGCCGTTCTGCCTCCAACCGCGCGGCACCTGCCTCGCCGGTAAACAGCGACACCGGATAGCCGTCGCCGTTCGCCTCGCTGCGCCACAGCGCCAGGAACTTTCGGGAAAACTCGCTCCAGACGCCCTCCATGGTCGCGAGTAGCCAGGCCTCGAACGAGGCGCGCTCGCCCGGCGTGCGCTCGTGGCCGGCGGAGGCCAGATAGGCCATCAGGAGGTTGCCGATGACGGCGCCGATGTCGAAGCCCATCGGGCCGTAGAAGGCGAACTCGGGATCGATTACCCTGGTCTCGCTGTCTGTAACCATGATCGAGCCGGTATGCAGATCGCCGTGCAGCAGCGCCTGCGGGCTCGCCATGAATTTCAGCTTCAGCCTGGAGATCGCGACATGCAGGTCGAGGTCCTCGCGGAACGCCGCCGCCGTGGCGTCGAGATACGGCGCAGTCCAGCGGTTCTGCTCGGCGATGCGGTAGGGATCGGTGAAGATCAGGTCTTCTGTGATCTTGCAGAGCGCGTGGTTGCCGGCGAAATCGGCGATGCCCTGCTTCTTCTCCGCGGCCGACAACGCAAGGTCGCACGTGAAGAACAGCGTTTGCGCCAGGAAGGTTGAGATATCCTCGACAAAGCGCGGGTACCACGTGGCCTCGATCAGGCCCTTGCGCATGATGATGTGCGGCTCGAGCAGCTCCATCGCGGTGAGCGCGAGCGGCGCATCATGATGCAGCACCGCCGGCACGAGCATCGGCGCCAGCCGCGCCTGGTGCACCAGCGCCATGTGCTCGTAATGCGCCCGCGACAGCGGCAGCGGCCAGCTCTCGCCGACGAGGCGCACATACGGCAGCGCCTGCTTGACCGCGAGGCCGCCGCTTCCGCCCTTGACGATGAAGACGAGATTGAGATTGCCGTCGCCGACCTCGCTGATCGACCAGTCCGCCGGCGCGCCGCCGAGCTGCGCGACGATGGCGGGCAGTCCCGCGAGATAAGCCCGCAGATCGGCTTCCCGCAGGATTCGATATGCGCTCGGCCCGGAGCCCGGCTGGGACTGCAGGTTCATCGTGGTCGCCTCCTCCGCATTGCCAGGGCGAGGTTGATCCCCACTCCATTGGCATCAGTTTCTAAAACAGCATCCCCATCGGTACGTAGCCCGGGTGAGCCAACGGGTCGCGCGAACGCGCGCCCGATGACAGGCTCCGCGATACCCGGGAAAGTGATCCCGCATGTCGCTTCGCTCATGCGGGCTACTTCTGCGTATCAGAACGGCATTCCCATCAGCTTCGACAGCCGCTCGATCGAGAGATAGCCGGAATGATAGGCCCACATCGCGATCGCGAAGATCACGGCGGAAATCAGCGTGGTCCACAGCAGCTTGCGGCCCATCCGCGCCAGGATCGGCGCGCCGGGGTCGGTGCCGGGCGCGCCGACATTGTCCTCGTGCTGGCTGCGCACGCCGAACGGCAGCGTCAGGAACAGCACGAGCCACCAAAGCACGAAGTAGATCGCAAGTCCGGTGGAGATCTGGTAAGCCATGCGGCCTCAGGCCTGTTCGATCTCGACCAGGGCGCCGGAAAAGTCCTTCGGGTGGAAGAACAGCACCGGCTTGCCATGCGCGCCGATCTTCGGCTGGCCGTCGCCCAGCACCCGCGCACCCTCGGCGATCATGCGGTCACGGGCCGCGATGATGTCGGGCACGTCGTAGCAGACATGGTGGATGCCGCCGTCGGCATTGCGCTCGACGAATTTCGCGATCGGCGAGGTCTCGCCCAGCGGCTCGATGAACTCGATCTTGGTGTTCGGCAGCGTCACGAACACGGTAATCACGCCGTGTTCCGGCAGCGGCACCGCATCGGAAATCTCGGCATTGAAGGCAGTGCCGTAGATCTTCGCGGCCTGCTTGGCGTCCTTGACCGCGATCGCGACGTGATTGAGCCGGCCCAGCATCTCTCTCTCCCTTTAGTTGAGCATGATCTTTTCGGAAAATCGCTTTGCACTCTTCCGGATCATGCTTAGGCTCAAACCGTCAGAACGTGCACGACGCAGATCGGCTTCTTGCCCCATTGCTCGTTCAGCGCCGCCCGCACCGCGCGCCGCACCGATTCCCCCAGCGCGTCCGGATCGCGCCGCCGCGGCTTCGGCAGGCCCTCGATCGTCGATACCACCACATCGAACACGATGTCGTCGAGCAGTTCGCCCGCCGCATTGTTCTCCGGCATGCCGACCAGATCAACCTCGGGATCGTCGACGAGCTCGCCCTGCTCGGTCATGGCGATGGCGACGAAGGCGCAGCCGGCAAAGCCCATCCGCCGCCGCTCCACCACAGCGCGCGACTTGGCGTCCTCCAGGATGGTTCCGTCCTTGTAGAGCCGCCCCGCCGGCACCTCGCCGATGATGCCGGGCTCGCCGGGCCCGAGCTTGACGAGGTCGCCGTTGCGGCAGGTCAGGACCTTGGGCACGCCGGCGGCGCGCGCCAGCTTGGCGTGTTCGGCGAGATGCAGCGCCTCGCCATGGACGGGGATCAGCAGTTGCGGCCGCACCCAGGAGATCATGTCGCGCAGCTCGTCGCGGCGCGGGTGGCCGGAGACGTGCACCAGATGCTCGCGGTCGGTGATGATCTCGACGCCCTGCATGACGAGGTTGTTGATGATCGAGCCGACCGCCTTCTCGTTGCCGGGAATGGTGCGGGAGGAGAAGATCACGGTGTCGCCCTTGTTCAGGGTGACCTGCGGATGGTCGTCATTGGCGATCCGCGCCAGCGCCGCACGCGGCTCGCCCTGGCTGCCGGTGCACAGCGCCAGCACCTTGTCGGCCGGGAAATGGCCGTAATAGTCGGCGCTGCGGAATTTATGCGAGCCATCGAGATAGCCGCATTCGCGCGCCACCTGCACCACGCGCTCCATGGCACGGCCGACCACGACGACCTCGCGGTCGGCGGCGTTGGCGGCGTCCGCCACCGCCCGCACCCGGGCGACATTGGAGGCGAAGGTCGTGACCGCGACCCGGCCCTTGGCCGCCTTGACCAGCTTCTTGATTGTGGCGGCGACCTCGGTCTCCGACGGCGAGCGCCCGTCGCGCACCGCATTGGTGGAATCGCCGACCAGCGCCAGCACGCCTTCATCGCCGAGCTCGCGCAGCCGCCGCTCGTCGGTCGGCTGGCCGATGATCGGGGTCGGATCGATCTTCCAGTCGCCGGTATGCAGCACGGTGCCGAGATCGGACTTGATCGCCAGCGCGTGCGATTCCGGAATCGAATGCGCGACCGGGATGAACTCGACATTGAACGGACCGATATCGACTCGCCCGCCCGACGGGATCACCGTGACCGGGATTTTTGGCGGGTTGCGCTCGGCGGCGCATTTGGCCTCGAACAGCGCCGCGCTGAATTGCGTCGCGTAGATCTTGCAGCCGAGCTTCGGCCAAAGATCGATAATGGCACCGAAATGATCCTCATGGGCGTGCGTCAGCACGAGGCCCACCAGATTGTTGCGCTCCTTCTCGAGGAAGCGGACGTCGGGCATGATCAGGTCGATGCCCGGCAGATGCTCCTCGTCGCCGAAGGAGACGCCGAGATCGACCGCGAGGAAGGACCGCTGGTGGCGGTTGCCGAGGCCGTAGATCGACAGGTTCATGCCGATCTCGCCGACGCCGCCGAGCGGCGCAAAGCTGAGCTCGTCCGGACGCGCCATCAGTTCGCCCTCACCGAGGCTGCGGAGCCGAAATAGACCTCGCCGGCGGTCACGGGCAGGCGCTCGCCATCAGCAGTGCGGACGATCAGGCAGCCGGTATCATCGATGGTGTCGAACGTGCCCTCAAGGGTCGCCGAGCCGGTCTGGACCGCGACCTTCTCGCCGAGCCCGGCCGCGCGCTCCAGCCACAGCCGGCGGATCTCGGGGAAGCCGCGGCCCTCGTCCCAGATGCCGCGAAACTCGACCCAGGCGTCCGACAGCGCGGCAAACAGCTCCTCCGCCCCGATCTGGATGCCGAGCGCCGCGAGCGATACGGCCGGCGTCGGCGTCCCCTCTGGTGCTGCGACGACATTGGTGCCGATGCCGACGACGACCGCCAGCCGGCTCCCGATGGCTTCGGCCTCAAGCAGGATGCCCGAGAGCTTCCTGCCGTTGGCCAGCACGTCGTTCGGCCATTTCAGGGTGAACTTCGGGCTGTCCGGCCCGAGCCGCAGCGCCGCCTCGATGCTGACCTTCCGCAGCGCAGCTTCGAGCGACAGCCCGGCGGCGAAGCCGAGGGTAGCGGCGACTGCCGGCTGGACGTCCGTCACCTCGAGGATCGTGCTGGCGAGATTGCCGCGCGGCGCGACCCAGACCCGCTGCCGCCGCCCGCGGCCCGCGGTCTGTTCGGGCGTCACGAACCACATCGGCCCCCGCTCGCCGCCGCGGGCGCGCAGCATCGCCTCGGCATTGGTCGAGCCGATCTGATCGAAGGCGGCGAGCCGATAGCCCGCCGCTATGGCCCGGGGCCCGAGCGTGAAGGTCATGTCAGCGTTATGCGCATGATTGGTTCCGAAAGCCAGCATCCCGATTTCGGAACTGCACGCTTCAAAATAGCGATTTTGCCGCCGCCGTGGCCACACTCACCAGCGGGCCCGGATAGGCGAAGTAGAAGATATTGAAGATGCCGGCGACCGCCAGCACGGTGCGCAGCTCGACGCGGACCGGGTCGAGCTTGCCGAGCGGCTGGTCGAAATACATCACCTTGACGATCGACAGATAGTAGAACGCACCCACCACGCTGGTCAGCACGCCGATCACGGCGAGCGTGAACAGATTGGCCTTGATCGCGGCGACGAACACGTACCATTTGCCGAAGAACCCGGCGAGCGGCGGCACGCCGGCCAGCGAGAACAGCAGCATCGCGAAGATGAAGGCGAGCAACGGGTTGGTGCGGGACAGCCCGGCGAAATCGCTGATCTGCTCCAGCGCCTGGCCGTTGCGCTTCATCGCCAGGATGATGCTGAAGGAACCGAGCGTCATCGCGACGTAGATCGTGATGTAGATCAGGACGCCCTGGGCGCCCTCGACCGTGCCGGAGGCGAGGCCGACCAGCGCAAAGCCCATATGGCCGATCGAGGAATAGGCCATCAGCCGCTTGATGTTGGTCTGGCCGATCGCCGCGAATGAGCCCAGCGCCATCGAGGCGATCGCCACGAACACCAGGATCTGCTGCCACTGGGTGACGATGCCCGGGAACGCGGTCAGCGTCGCGCGGGTGAACACCGCGAGCGCCGCGACCTTCGGGGCGGACGCGAAGAACGCCGTCACCGGCGTCGGCGCGCCCTCATAGACGTCGGGCGTCCACATGTGGAACGGCACCGCCGACACCTTGAAGCAGAGGCCGGCGAGCAGGAACACCAGGCCGAACACGATGCCGATGCTGCCGGTCGTCGCGGCGGCCGCGATGCCGGCGAAGCTGACGGTGCCGGTGAAGCCGTAGATCAGCGAGGCGCCGTAGAGCAGCATGCCCGACGACAGCGCCCCGAGCACGAAATACTTCAGGCCCGCCTCGCTCGACTTGGCGTTGTCGCGCTGGCTGGCGGCGACGACGTAGAGCGCAAGGCTCATCAGCTCGAGGCCGAGATAGAGCGAGATCAGGTCGCCGGCCGAGATCAGCACCATCATGCCGAGCGTCGACAGCAGCACCAGGATCGAGAACTCGAAGTTGCGGCTCGACGGCTGTGACAGGTACTCCGTCGACAGGATCAGGGTTGCCGCCGAGGCGATCAGCGCGAGGACCTTCAGGAAGCGCACGAAATCATCGACGATGAAGCTGCCGCCGAAGGTCACGAGCTTGCCGGCCGGCAACCAAAGCTCCAGCACGCCGGTCAGCACCAGGAGACAGATCGCCAGCGCCGTGACGAGCCGCGTCGTCCCCTGCCCGCGATAGGCTCCGATCATCAACAGCACCATGGCGCCGACCGCGAGCACCAGCTCCGGCAGCACCGGCTGCAACTGATAACCTGCACTGGAAAAGCTCATGACGAGGGCCTTACTGGACGGTCAGCGCGGCTGCCTTCACGGCAGTCACGGCGGTTTGGTAATTGTTGACGAGCTGCTGCACCGAGGCCGCCGACATGTCGAGCACCGGCTTCGGATAGACGCCGAACAGGATGGTCAGTGCGATCAGCGGGAACAGCGTCACGCATTCGCGGAAGGTGAGATCCTTGATCGACATCAGCGACGGCTTGACCAGCGCCCCGAACACCACCTTGCGGTAGAGCCAGAGCGCGTAGCAGGCCGACAGGATCACGCCGGTGGTGGCGAAGAACGCCGTCGGCAGCGAGATCTTGAAGGTGCCGAGCAGCGTCATGAACTCGCCGACGAATCCGCTGGTGCCCGGCAGACCGACATTGGCCATGGTGAAGACCATGAAGGTCAGCGCGTAGAGCGGCATCCGGTTGACGAGACCGCCATAGGCCGCGATCTCGCGGGTGTGCATGCGGTCGTAGACGACGCCGACGCAAAGGAACAGCGCGCCGGAGACGATGCCGTGCGAGACCATCTGGAACATGCCGCCGGCGACGCCCTGCGTGGTCACCGCGAAGATGCCCATGGTGACGAAGCCCATATGCGCGACGGACGAATACGCGATCAGCTTCTTCATGTCCTCCTGCATCATCGCCACCAGCGAGGTGTAGATGATGGCAATGACGGACAGCACGAACACGAACGGCGCGAAGTCGTGCGAGGCCAGCGGAAACATCGGCAGCGAGAAGCGCAGGAAGCCGTAGCCGCCCATCTTCAGCAGGATCGCGGCCAGGATCACCGAGCCCGCCGTCGGCGCCTCGACGTGCGCGTCGGGCAGCCAGGTGTGCACCGGCCACATCGGCATCTTCACCGCGAACGAGGCGAAGAAGGCCAGCCATGCCCAGGTCTGCATCGACCGCGGCACCGCGGTGTGCATCAGGGTCGGGATGTCGGTCGTGCCGGCGTTCCAGTACAGCGCCATGATGGCGAGCAGCATCAGGACCGAGCCGAGGAAGGTGTAGAGGAAGAACTTGAACGACGCATAGACCCGGCGCGGGCCGCCCCAGACGCCGATGATCAGGAACATCGGGATCAGGCCGCCCTCGAAGAACAAATAGAACAGCACGAGGTCGAGCGCCGAGAAGGTGCCGACCATCAGCGTTTCCAGGATCAGGAACGCCATCATGTATTCGCCGACGCGCTGCGTCACCGACTTCCAGCTCGCGATGATGCAGAGCGGCATGATCGCGGTGGTCAGGATGATCAGCGGCAGCGAGATGCCGTCGACGCCCATGTGATAGGTGATGCCGGTGGCGAGCCAGGACGCCTTCTCGACAAACTGGAAGTCGGTCGAGGCCGGATCGAAGCGCGCCACCAGGATCAGCGAGATCGCGAAGGTGATCAGCGTGGTCCACAGCGCGATCCAGCGCGCCGTGCGGCTCGCGGTCTCGTCACCGCCCCGCGCCAGCAGATAGACCAGGATCGCACCGACCGCCGGCAGGAAGGTCGTGACCGAAAGGATGGGCCAGGTTGTCATCTACTGGCCTCCCAAGCCGAACATGAACCAGGTGATCAATCCGGCGGCCCCGATCAGCATCGCGAATGCGTAGTGATAGAGGTAGCCGGTCTGCAATTTCACGACGTTGCGGGTGACGTCGAGCACGCGGGCGGAGACGCCATCGGGACCGAAGCCGTCGATGATGAAGCCGTCGCCCTTCTTCCACAGCGTGTAGCCGAGCCACTTCGCCGGGCGCACGAAGATCCAGTCGTACAGCTCGTCGAAGTACCATTTGTTGAGCAGGAACTGGTACAGCATCGGCTGCTGCTGCGCGAGCTCGACCGGTAGGTACGGCCTGCGGATGTAGAACAGATACGAGATGAACAGGCCGAGCGCCATCATCACGGTGGGCAGCGGCGCAAGCCAGCCCGGCATGTGCTCCATGTCCTCGAGGATGTGCGGGTTCATCTTCACGGACTCGCGGAAGAACTCTTCCACGCCGTGCGGGTTGACGAACAGCTCCTTGAACGGCAGGCCCGCCAGGATCGAGCCGGCGGCGAGCACGCCGATCGGCACCAGCATCCACACCGGGCTCTCATGCGCCGCGTCGTAGTGCTTCTGGTCGTGCGGCTCGCCGAAGAACGTCTTGAAGATCAGGCGCCAGGAGTAGAACGAGGTCAGGCCGGCGGCCACGATGGTCAAGAGATAGGCGTAGGTCGCGAACGGATTATGCGCCGCATAGGCCGCCTCGATGATCGCGTCCTTGGAGAAGTAGCCGGCGAACAGCGGGAAGCCGGTCAGCGCCAGGGTGCCAATGCACATCACCGCGAAGGTGTACGGGATCTTGCGCCACAGGCCGCCCATGTTGCGGATGTCCTGCTCGTGATGCATCGCGTAGATCACCGAGCCTGACCCTAAGAACAGCAGCGCCTTGAAGAAGGCGTGCGTGAACAAATGGAACATGCCGACCGAATAGGCCCCCGCTCCCATCGCCACGAACATGTAGCCGAGCTGCGAACAGGTCGAATACGCGACGATGCGCTTGATGTCGTTCTGCACGAGGCCGATCGTGGCGGCGAAGAACGCCGTGGTCGCGCCGAAGAACATCACCACCGCCTGCGCGGTCGGCGACAGCTCGAACAGCGGCGACAGCCGCGCCACCATGAACACGCCGGCGGTGACCATGGTCGCGGCATGGATCAGTGCCGACACCGGGGTCGGACCTTCCATCGCGTCCGGCAACCAGGTGTGCAGCAGGAACTGGGCCGACTTGCCCATCGCGCCCATGAACAGCAACAGGCAGGTCAAGGTCAGCGCGTCGGCCTGCCAGCCGAAGAAGTTGATGGTCTTGCCGGTCAGACCGGGCGCGGCATGGAAGATGGTCTCGAAATCGGTCGAGCCGACCAGCGCGTAGATCGCGAAGATGCCGAGCGCGAAGCCGAAGTCGCCGACGCGGTTGACCACGAAGGCCTTGATCGCCGCGGCATTGGCCGACGGCTTCTGGTACCAGAACCCGATCAGCAAGTAGCTCGCGAGGCCGACGCCCTCCCAGCCGAAGAACAGCTGAACGAGGTTGTCCGACGTCACCAGCATCAACATCGCGAAGGTGAACAGCGAGAGATAGCCGAAGAAGCGCGGCCGGTTCGGATCCTCGTCCATGTAGCCGATGGAATAGAGGTGGACGAGCGCGGACACCGTGTTGACCACGACCAGCATCACCGCGGTCAGGGTGTCGACCCGCAGCGTCCAGGCCACCTGCAGGTCGCCCGAGTTGATCCAGGGCAGCAGCACGACGCGCGCGTCATGGTGCATGAAGCCGACATCGACCAGCGTGAACCACGACAGCGCCGCCGACACGAACAAGAGGCCCGTGGTGATCAGCTCGGCAAGGCGCGAGCCGGCGGCCGCCGGCTCGGAGACATGGTGATCGTCATGGCCATGGTCATCATGGCCGTGATCGTCATGGGCCGCGAAGGCATGGGCGTCGCCATGCGCATCGTCGTGATGGTCGACGGTATCGCCGCTCGGGCAGCGCGCATGGGCACCGACCAGCGAGATAATGCCTGCGAGGATGGCGCCCAGCAGAGGCAGGAATACGATTGCCTGAACCATAACTGCGCCTAGCCCTTCATCAGATTGACGTCTTCAACCGCGATCGAACCGCGGTTGCGGAAATACACCACCAGCACGGCGAGACCGATCGCAGCCTCGGCGGCGGCCACCGTCAGCACCAAGAGCGCGAACACCTGGCCGACGATGTCGCCGAGGAAGGTCGAGAACGCCACCAGGTTGATGTTGACCGACAGCAGGATCAGCTCGATCGACATCAGGATGACGATGATGTTCTTGCGGTTGAGGAAGATGCCGAGGATCCCGAGCGTGAACAGGATCGCGGCGACCGCGAGATAGTGTCCGAGCCCGATCGTCATTTCACCCACTCCGCCGCGTCGGCATCCTGCAGGCCCTGCCCCGACGCCACCTTGCGCATCGCCATCGCCATCTCGGGCGTGCGCGCGTTCTGCACGTTGATGTTCTGCCGCTTGACCTTGGCCTTGTGGCGCAGCGTCAGCACGATGGCGCCGATCATCGCGACCAGCAGCACCATGCCGGCGAGCTGGAAGTAATGGATGTACTTCGTATAGAGCACGAGGCCGAGCGCCTCGGTGTTGCTGACATTGGTCGGGATCGCCGCGGTGATCGTCTTGGTCACGGCCGGGTTGATCACC
The DNA here is from genome assembly GCF_054062115.1 of Bradyrhizobium sp. USDA 4501. Classification (NCBI taxonomy): domain Bacteria; kingdom Pseudomonadati; phylum Pseudomonadota; class Alphaproteobacteria; order Hyphomicrobiales; family Nitrobacteraceae; genus Bradyrhizobium; species Bradyrhizobium sp. USDA 4501. The sequence goes on along the minus strand of NZ_JBSSEX010000001.1, from coordinate 8,500,002 downwards.
CAGGCGCCGACGACGAGCAGCAGCTCGAACATGAAGATGCCGCCGATCACGATGCCAATCGGCAGATACTGGATGAAGCCCTCGCGTAGCTCGACGAAGTCGACGTCGAGCATCATGATCACGAACAGGAACAGCACCGCGACCGCGCCGACATAGACCACGATCAGCATCATCCCGAGGAACTCGGCGCCCATCAGGATGAACAGACCGGCCGCGTTGACGAAGGCCAGGATCAGGAACAGCACGGAGTGCACGGGATTGCGCGAGACAATCACCATGACCGCCGAGGCCACGCAGGCCGCAGCAAACAGGTAGAAGAACAGCGCCGGAAGGATCATGCCCTCACCTCACCGGTACGGCGCGTCGAGCGCGATCGACTTCGCGATCTCGCGCTCCCAGCGGTCGCCATTGGCGAGCAGCTTGGCCTTGTCATAGTACAGTTCCTCGCGGGTCTCGGTCGCGAATTCGAAATTCGGTCCCTCGACGATGGCGTCCACCGGGCATGCCTCCTGGCACAGGCCGCAATAGATGCACTTCACCATGTCGATGTCGTACCGCACCGTGCGGCGGGTGCCGTCGTTGCGGCGCGGGCCGGCCTCGATCGTGATCGCCTGCGCCGGGCAGATCGCCTCGCACAGCTTGCAGGCGATGCAGCGTTCCTCGCCGTTCGGATAGCGGCGCAGCGCGTGCTCGCCGCGGAAGCGCGGCGAGATCGGGCCCTTCTCGAAGGGATAGTTCAGCGTCGGCTTCGGCTGGAAGAAATAGCGCATCGCGAGGAAGAACGCCGAGACGAATTCCGACAGCAGAAGCGAGCGGGCTGTTGCGTTGACATTGACACTCATGACGGCCTCACTTCGGCGCGATGCCGGCGAACTGCAGCACGCCGGCCACGATCACCACCATCGCCAGCGACAGCGGCAGGAACACCTTCCAGCCGAGCCGCATCAGTTGATCGTAGCGGTAGCGCGGCACGATCGCCTTCGCCATCGCGAACATGAAGAACATGAAGAACACCTTCAGGGCGAACCAGACGATGCCCGGAATCCAGGTGAACGGCGGCAGATTGACCGGCGGCAGCCAGCCGCCCAGGAACAGGATCGACGCCAGCGCGCACATCGTGGTGATCGCGACATACTCGCCGAGCATGAACAAAAGATACGGGGTCGAGCCGTATTCGGTCATGAAGCCGGCGACCAACTCGGATTCGGCCTCGACCAGATCGAACGGCGGACGATTGGTTTCGGCCAGCGCCGAGACGTAGAACACGACGAACATCGGGAACAGCGGCCACACATACCAGTTCAGGATGGTGAGCTGCGGCAGGCCGATCAGGTGCGCAAGCCCGCGGGTGTTCTGCGCCTCGACCACAGCCGACAGGTTCAGCGAGCCGACGCAGAGCAGCACGGTGATGATGACGAAGCCGATCGAGACCTCGTAGGACACCATCTGCGCCGCCGAGCGCAGCGCGGCCAGGAACGGATATTTCGAGTTCGACGACCAGCCGGCCATGATGATGCCGTAGATCGACAGCGACGAGATCGCGAAGATGTAGAGAACGCCGACATTGATGTCGGAGATCACCCAGCCGAGATCGAACGGGATCACCGCCCAGGCGGCCAGCGCCAGGATGCACGACACCAGCGGCGCGAGCAGGAACACGCCCTTGTTGGAGCCGGACGGAATCACCGGCTCCTTCAGCACGAATTTCAGGAGGTCGGCGAAGGATTGCAGCAATCCGAACGGCCCGACCACGTTGGGGCCGCGGCGGATCTGCACCGCCGCCCAGATCTTGCGGTCGGCGAGCAGGATGTAGGCGATCGCGATCAGGAGCACGACCAGCAGCAACAGGCTCTCCGCGACCATGATGATCAGCGGCCAGAGGAAGCCGGTCCAGAACGAGCTTGCGAAGAATTCAGCCATCAGGTCACGCTCACTCCGCTGCCGTCAGCATTCGGCCCGACGCCAGCCGCGAGCACTCCGCCATCACGGCAGAGGCCCGCGCGATCGGGTTGGTCAGATAGAAGTCCTCGACGGTCGGCTTGAATGCCGCCTTGTCGACGCTGCCGCCCTTGCCTGCCAGCGCCTTGACGTCGTCGGGCTTGCCGGCCTCGATCTGGTCGAGCCGCATCAGATGCGGGTAGGCCTTGAACATAGCCTGACGCAGCGCCTGCAGCGAGTCGAACGGCAGCTTCTTGCCGAGCACGTCGGACAGCGCGCGGATGATCGCCCAGTCCTCGCGGGCCTCGCCCGGCGGGAATGCGGCGCGGTTGGCGATCTGCGCCCGGCCTTCGGTGTTGACGTAGATGCCGGACTTCTCGGTATAGGCCGCGCCCGGCAGGATGACGTCGGCGCGATGCGCGCCCTGGTCGCCATGGGTGCCGATATAGACCACGAAGGTACCGTCCGGCACCTTGATCTCGTCGGCGCCAAGCAGGAACAGCACGTCGAGCGTGCCGAAGGTCGTCATCTGCGCTGAGGTCAGGCCACCAGCCGCCGGCGAGAAGCCGATATCGAGCGCGCCGGCGCGCGAGGCGGTATCCTGCAACACTGCAAAGCCGTTCCAGCCGTCCTTCAGCGCGCCGACGTCGACTGCGAGCTTGGCGGCCTGCGCCAGCACGGCCGCCCCGTCATGCCTGGTGTAGGCGCCGGCGCCGACCAGGATGATTGGGTGCTGCGCCTTCTTCAAGACGTCGGCAAAGGAGTGCTTGCCCGCCGCGAGATCGGCCAGCGTATCGGTGCCCGCGCCGAGATAGTCGTGGTCATAGGTGAAATCGGCCTTGGCGCCGATCATGCCGACCTTGAGCCCGCCGGTGCGCCAGCGCTTGCGGATCCGCGCGTTCAGCACCGCGGCTTCCTTGCGCGGATGCGAGCCGATGATCAGGATCGCGTCGGCCTGGTCGATGCCGGCAATGGTCGGATTGAAGATGTAGGAGCCGCGGCCGGCCTTGGCGTCGAACGCATCGCCGCCCTGCACGGCGAGATTGACCGAGCCGAACTTCGCGAGCATTTCCTTCAGCGCATACATTTCGTCGACCGCGGCCAGATCGCCGGCGATCGCGCCGATCCGCTTGCCGTCGCTGCGGCTGGCCTTGGCGGCGATGGCGGCGAAGGCTTCCTGCCAGGTCGCCGGCCGGAGCTGGCCGTTCTCGCGCACATAGGGCCGGTCGAGGCGCTGCGTACGCAGGCCGTCGACGATGTGGCGGGTCTTGTCGGAGATCCACTCCTCGTTCACCGCCTCGTTGATGCGCGGCAGGATGCGCATCACCTCGCGGCCGCGGGTGTCGACGCGGATCGCAGATCCCACGCCGTCCATGACGTCGACCGACTGGGTCTTGCCGAGCTCCCAGGGCCGCGCCGCGAAGGCGTAGGGCTTCGAGGTCAGCGCGCCGACCGGGCAGATATCGACCAGGTTGCCCTGCAGCTCCGAGCTCAGCGCCTGCTCGAGATAGGTGGTGATCTCCATGTCCTCGCCGCGGCCAGTCGCGCCCATTTCCGGCGCGCCGCAGACTTCGGCGGAGAAGCGGACGCAGCGCGTGCACTGGATGCAGCGGTTCATCGAGGTCTTGACCAGCGCGCCGAGATACTTGTCCTCGACCGCGCGCTTGTTCTCGGCGAAACGGCTGGTGTCGACGCCGTAGCCCATCGCCTGGTCCTGCAGATCGCACTCGCCGCCCTGGTCGCAGATCGGGCAGTCCAGCGGATGGTTGATCAGCAGGAACTCCATCACGCCTTCGCGCGCCTTCTTCACCATCGGCGAACGGGTCGAGATTTCCGGCGGCTCGCCCTTCGGGCCCGGCCGGCAGTCGCGCACGGCCCAGGCGCAGCTCGCGACCGGCTTCGGGCCGCCCTTCACCTCGACCAGGCACATCCGGCAATTGCCGGCGATCGACAGCCGCTCGTGATAGCAGAAGCGCGGAATCTCTGCGCCGGCCGCCTCGCATGCCTGCAGCAGCGTGTACTCCGGCGGCACATCGATCTCTTTGCCATCGACGATGATCTTGCTCATGTCTGTCTCAAGTCTTTCCGAGCTTGCAGTCGGGCGGTGCGACGCTCGCGGTTTTCAATGAGGTCTTCACCCATTGCTGGGTGTCGGCGCCGTAGGTCGCGAGATAGGCAGGCTGCGCCTGGTTCTTCTCGCAGAGGAACGGCAGATGCGGTTTCAGGTCGTAGTCACACGATGCCTGCCATTCGCGCTTATCCGCGAAGGCGGCAAAGGTCTCCTCGCAGGCATAGAGGAAATACGAGACAAAACTCTCATATTGGGACCGCTCTTCGCGACCGGCGGCCTTGATGGTCTCGTAGTCCGGCTGAGCGAATTTCGGATTCTGGAATGCGAGATCGGTGTAGCCGAGAAACGCCGAACGCGCGCTGGAAGCACGGTTCGAGGTACGGATTTCGTTGATCTGCAGCAGGATTGCAACAAAGCCGAGCAGCGCCACGGTCGCCTGCGCCATCTGCGCAAGCGTCCCGTACTTCTGCCACCATGCGGCCTGTTGCGTCATCACCAACATTACTCCGCGGCTACCATGTGCATGGGATCGCGAATGCCCTGATCGTCGAGATCGGCCTTGTGCGAATATTGGTCGATGCGCTCTTCGATCTCGTGACGGAAATGCGCGATCAGGCCCTGGATCGGCCAGGCGGCGGCGTCGCCGAGCGCGCAGATAGTGTGGCCCTCGACCTGCTTGGTGACCTCGAGCAGCATGTCGATCTCGCGCTTGTGGGCACGGCCGTCGGCCATCCGGGTCAGGACGCGCCACATCCACCCCGTGCCCTCGCGGCACGGCGTGCACTGGCCGCAGCTCTCATGCTTGTAGAAATAGGAGATGCGCGCGATCGCCCGGATCAGGTCGGTCGACTTGTCCATCACGATCACCGCCGCGGTGCCGAGGCCCGAGCGCAGCTTGCTCAGGCTGTCGAAATCCATCGGCGTGTCGATGATCTGCTCGGCCGGCACCATGCGCACCGACGAACCGCCGGGGATCACGGCCTTCAGATTGCCCCAGCCGCCGCGGATGCCGCCGCAATGCTTCTCGATCAGCTCGCGGAACGGAAGATCCCCATCGCCTCTTCGACGTTGCAGGGCCGTTCGACGTGGCCGGAGATGCAGAACAGCTTGGTGCCGACATTGTTCGGCCGGCCGATGCCGGCGAACCAGGCGGCGCCGCGGCGCAGGATGTCCGGCGCGACCGCGATCGACTCGACGTTGTTGACGGTGGTCGGGCAGCCATAGAGGCCGACATTGGCCGGGAACGGCGGCTTCAGCCGCGGCTGGCCCTTCTTGCCCTCGAGGCTCTCGAGCAGCGCGGTCTCCTCGCCGCAGATATAGGCGCCGGCGCCGTGCGCGACATAGATGTCGAACGGCCAGCCGTTGATATTGTCCTTGCCGACCAGCTTGGCCTCATAGGCCTGGTCGATCGCCGCCTGCAGCCGCTCGCGTTCGCGGATGAACTCGCCGCGGATATAGACGTAGCAGGCATGCGCGCCCATCGCGAAGCTCGCGAGCAGGCAGCCCTCGACCAAAAGATGCGGATCGTGCCGCATGATCTCGCGGTCCTTGCAGGTGCCGGGCTCCGACTCATCGGCGTTGACGACGAGATAGCTCGGACGGCCGTCCTTGGATTCCTTCGGCATGAAGGACCACTTCATGCCGGTCGGGAAGCCGGCGCCGCCGCGGCCACGCAGACCCGACGCCTTCATCTCGTTGATGATCCAGTCGCGCCCCTTGTCGATGATCCCTTTGGTGCCATCCCAGGCGCCTCTGCGGCGCGCGCCCTCGAGGCCCCAATCATGCAGGCCGTAGAGGTTCTTGAAGATGCGGTCCTTGTCGTCGAGCATGCTCAAAACTTTCCGAACATCACCGATTGGCTTGCGAATAAGCGAGCCCGGCAGCGCAGCCGCCGAACACGATGGCCCACAACAGGCTGGATTCCAGCGTGGCGCTCAGGCCGTAGCGTTGCAGCAGGAACATGAAGCCCGCCGCGACAACGGTATGCAGGGCGATCGTGCGCCAAGCCTTCATCGCAGCGCCCCTTCCCGTCTCATCTGCTAGCACCTGAAAGCTCCGCATCAGGTGGTTTCCTTCAGCGTCGTCGGCCCGCCCGCGGGCGCCGAGAACTGACGGTCGACCTGCGGGCCCGGCTTCGGCGGATTGCCGGCGGCAAAGCCGTCGAGGACCTTGCCGAAGCTTTCCTTGGTCAGGTCCTCATAGGTGTCCTTCCAGATCAGCACCATCGGCGCGTTCACGCAGGCCCCTAAGCACTCGACTTCTTCCCAGGAGAAGTTGCCGTCCTTCGACAGCTGGAAGGGATCGTGATGGATGCGGTGCTGGCAGACCTCGATCAGGTCGGCGGCGCCGCGCAGCCGGCACGGCGTGGTGCCGCACACCTGCACATGCGCCTTCTTGCCGACCGGCGAGAGCTGGAACATGGTGTAGAACGTCGCGATCTCGAGCATGCGGATATGCGGCATCTCGAGCAGGTCGGCGACAGCGCGGATCGCGGCTTCCGAGACCCAGCCGTCATGCTGCTCCTGCACGCGCCACAGGATCGCGATCGCGGCCGAAGCCTGCCGTCCCGGCGGATATTTCTCGATCTGCTTCTTGGCCCAGGCAAGATTCTCGTCCGTGAACGTGAAGCTCGCGGGCTGCAATTCCTTCGGGGCAAGGCGGCGGACGGACATCGATCAAACTCTCATTGCGCGCGGTTCGGATGCGGACATCGTCACCGGTCGACTTCGCCGAACACGATGTCCAGCGAGCCCAGGATGGCGGAAACGTCGGCCAGCAGATGGCCCCTGCAGATGTGATCCATCGCCTGCAGATGGGCGAAGCCCGGCGCGCGGATCTTGCACTTGTAGGGCTTGTTGGAGCCGTCGGCGACGAGGTAGACGCCGAACTCGCCCTTCGGCGCCTCGACCGCGGCATAGATTTCGCCGGCCGGCACGTGCACGCCTTCGGTGTAGAGCTTGAAGTGATGGATCAGCGCTTCCATCGAGCGCTTCATCTCACCGCGGCGCGGCGGCGCGATCTTGTTGTCCTCGACCACGACCGGGCCCTGCCCGTCGGGTGCCTTGAGCTTCTGGATGCACTGCTTCATGATGCGCACCGACTGGCGCATCTCTTCCATGCGGATCAGATAGCGGTCGTAGCAGTCGCCGTTCTTTCCGATCGGAATGTCGAAATCCATCTCGGCGTAGCACTCGTAGGGCTGCGACTTGCGCAGGTCCCAGGCCGCGCCCGAGCCGCGCACCATCACGCCGGAGAAGCCCCACTCCCAGGCTTCCTTGAGCGGCACCACGCCGATATCGACGTTGCGCTGCTTGAAGATGCGGTTGCCGGTGAGCAGCCGATCGAGGTCGTCGACGACCTTGAGGAACGGATCGCACCACGCCTCGATGTCGTCGATCAGCTTCGGCGGCAGGTCCTGATGCACGCCGCCGACGCGGAAGAACGCCGCGTGCATGCGCGAGCCCGAGGCGCGCTCATAGAACACCATCAGCTTCTCGCGCTCTTCGAAGCCCCACAGCGGCGGGGTCAGCGCGCCGACGTCCATCGCCTGGGTGGTGACGTTGAGCAGATGCGACAGGATGCGGCCGATCTCGCAATAGAGCACGCGGATCAACTGGCCGCGGCGCGGCACCGTAATGCCGAGCAGCTTTTCCGCCGCGAGGCAGAACGCATGCTCCTGGTTCATCGGCGCGACATAGTCGAGCCGGTCGAAATAGGGAATCGCCTGCAGATAGGTCTTGTGCTCGATCAGCTTCTCGGTGCCGCGGTGAAGCAGGCCGATATGCGGATCGACGCGTTCGACGACTTCGCCGTCGAGCTCCAGCACGAGGCGCAGCACGCCGTGCGCCGCCGGATGCTGCGGCCCAAAGTTGATGGTGAAGTTACGAAGGTTTTGCGGCTGTTCATTCATGGCTTCGGCTCCGCCTTGGCCTTCTCATCGCCGGGCAGCGGATAGTCCGCGCCTTCCCAGGGCGAAAGGAAATCGAACTTGCGGAATTCCTGGTTGAGCCTGACCGGCTCGTACAGCACCCGCTTCTCCTGGTCGTCGTAGCGGACCTCGACGAAGCCGGTGAGCGGGAAATCCTTGCGCAGCGGATGGCCGTCGAAGCCGTAGTCCGTCAGCAGGCGGCGCATGTCGGGATGGCCGGTGAAGATCACGCCATAGAGGTCGTAGGTCTCGCGCTCGAACCAGTCGGCGCCCGGGAAGACGCCGATGATCGACGGCACCTGCGTGGTCTCGTCGGCCTGCCCGCGCAAACGGACGCGCGCGTTCAGCGTCGGCGACAGCAGATGGTAGACGACGTCGAAGCGCTTCTCGCGGCTCGGATAGTCGACCGCGGTCACGTCGGTGACGTTGACGAAACGGCAGCCGGGATCGTCACGCAGAAACCTGGCGACCTCCACGATTCTGCCAATCTCGACGTCGATAGTGAGCTGATTGAACGCGACCGAGTGCGCCGTGGCCGCGCCCGGAAGCGCGCTCACGATCGTCTGCCCAAGGGCGTCGAGCTTGCCGTCGTCCATACCTGAAACCTTAGCGTTCAATAGTGCCGATACGGCGGATCTTCTTCTGCAGCAGCAGCACACCGTAGAGCAGCGCTTCCGCCGTGGGCGGGCAGCCGGGCACGTAGATGTCGATCGGCACGATGCGATCGCAGCCACGCACCACCGAATAGGAGTAGTGATAGTAGCCGCCGCCATTGGCGCAGGAGCCCATCGAGATCACGTAGCGCGGCTCCGGCATCTGGTCGTAGACCTTGCGCAGCGCGGGCGCCATCTTGTTGGTCAGGGTGCCCGCAACGATCATCACGTCGGACTGCCGCGGCGAGGCGCGCGGTGCGAAGCCGAAGCGTTCGACGTCATAGCGCGGCATCGAGACCTGCATCATCTCGACCGCACAGCAGGCGAGACCGAAGGTCATCCACATCAGGGAGCCGGTGCGCGCCCAGGTGATGAGGTCATCGGCTGCAGCGACGAAGAAGCCCTTGTCGGACAGCTCGTGATTGACCTCGAGGAAAAACGGATCATTGGCGCCGACCGGCTTACCGGTCGACGGATCAAGGATACCCCTCGGAGCCATGGCGATCTCAGATTTGGCAATCGCCGGCTGGGAGGTTGCGGCGGTGGGGCTCAATCCCATTCGAGCGCGCCTTTCTTCCATTCATACGCAAACCCGACCGTCAGCACGGCCAGGAACACCATCATCGACCAGAACCCGGTGGCGCCGAGCTTTCCGAACGCCACGGCCCAGGGGAACAGGAACGCCACTTCGAGGTCGAAGATGATGAAGAGGATCGCCACCAGATAGAACCGGACGTCGAACTTCATGCGGGCGTCGTCAAAAGCGTTGAATCCGCATTCATAGGCGGACAGCTTTTCCGGGTCCGGCGATTGGAACGCGACCAGGAACGGCGCGATCAGGAGTGCCAGACCGATCAGGCTCGCGACTCCGATAAAGACCACAAGCGGGAGATAATTCTGCAGGATGCCGGTCATCGGCGAGGCCTTCTTGCTGCGGTTTCGGACATGCCGCAGATTCGTTGATTGGAATTGTTCTTGAGGCTTTAGCGCAGCGCAACTGGGGGCGCAAGACAAGCTATTTTGACGCTTTTACCGTCCTTCCCGCGGGCTCTTGGCCTCATCAGGCGGATGCGCTTGCCTCCATGGGCAACGCCGCGGCGGCCATCCGGTGCCCTGCGCTCTCCCCATATCAGCCCAGCCCCCGCTCGGCAGCGAGCATCTCGGCGGCGGTCAGGGTGAGCCGATCGATGTGTCCGAGCAGCAGCTCAAGATCCCCCGGCGCAAGCTGTTCCAGCAGGTGCCGGTTTCGCTCCTGCGCGCCGGCCACGATGGCATCATGGGCTGCCAGGCCGGCCTTGGTGAGAGAGACCAGGGTCTCCCGGTTGTCGCGCGGATTGGCCGCCTTCGCCACCAGCTTGCGCGCCACGAGCTCGGCGAGCGCCCGGCTGATCTGCCCCTTGTCCATGCCGACGGCCTCGGCGAGCCGCACCACACTCATCGGCGGCCGCCGGCCGAGCGAGGCGACCAGCCCGAACTCGACCGAGGACAGGCCGGTCAGGCGCTTGTAGCGCAGCATCGCGCCGCGCCTGAGCAGGTTCGCCAGCACCATCAGCCGCGACGACATCATCGCGGTGATCGGCGCCAGTTCGGAATCGACAACGGCCTCCGGCGGCAAGGCCCTCTCAGTCCTGAGCTTCTCGGTCATCACCAACCTCTGCCAACAAAGCCGCGCGCTGCCAAGCTCAACGATATCGTTGACATTGTCATCTATCTATCGTTGACTTAGTCAACGATAGATCGGCCGCCGGCGCCCGACCAGCGGCGGGGAGGACAACATGACGATCACCCAGCGGGACCGCGATCTCGGCACGGCCTATGCGATGAAGCCGTCGAGCACCCGGACCGAGCTCACCTCGGTCGGCCGCGGCACGCCGATGGGCGAGCTGTTGCGCCGGTATTGGCAGCCGGTCGGCCTCACCGGTGACGCCTCCGATATCCCCAGAAAAGTCCGCGCACTTGGCGAAGACCTGATCCTGTTCCGCGACCGGCATGGCCGGGCCGGCCTGCTACATGCGCGCTGCTGCCACCGCGGCACCACGCTCTATTACGGCAAGGTCGAGGAAGACGGTATCCGCTGCTGCTATCACGGCTGGAAATTCGACACCGAGGGCCGCTGCCTCGAACACCCCTGCGAGCCCGACGGCGGCCTGTTCAAGGACAAGGTGCGCCAGCCCTGGTATCCGGTGCAGGAACGCTACGGCCTGATCTTCGCCTATATGGGGCCGGCCGGGAAAAGGCCGGTGCTGCCGCGCTACGAGTGCCTGGAAAACATGGACGACGGCGAGTTCGTCGAGGCCGACGATTCCTCGATCGGCGGCGGCGGCCCTGCCGTGATCCCAACTGGCTGCAGCATTTCGAGAACGTCGCCGACCCCTACCATGTGCCGGTGCTGCACGGCTCGTTCTCAGGGCCGCAGTTCACCAACATGATGGCCTCGATGCTCGACGTGAAGTTCGAGATGTCGCCGCGCGGCATCACGGTGCGTTCGATCCGCAGGCAGGACGACGGCAAGGTGTTCTATCGCGTCACCGAGGCCGCCCTCCCCACACTCCGCGTCGTGCCCAATCCGCGCGTCGCGCAGTTCGCGCGCGTCGAATCGATCGGCTGGACCTTGCCGATCGACGACACCTCGTTCCGCATCTACGTCGCCGGCCGGGTCAAGAACGCGGGCGATATCGGGCGGATGCGCTCGAAGTTCAACGGCAAGTTCTGGTGGGACATGACCGAGGCCGAGCACCAGCAATTTCCCGGCGACTACGAGGCCCAGGTCGGCCAGGGAGCGGTGACGATCCATTCCGAAGAGCATTTTGGCCAGAGCGACCGCGGCATCCTGATGATCCGCCGGATGCTCGCTGACCAGCTCGAGGCCATGGCCACCGGCCGCGACCCGATCGGGGTGTCGTTCGACGCCGACACGAGGCCGGTCGAATTCGAGGCAGGGAATTACATCCGCGAGGCGTAAGGCCCGCGCGCAAGCAACAACAACAAAGAAGATCGGGGGAGGAAGTGATGGTCGATGTCGCACCGCAGGCGGCCGCGCCAACGCAAGCTGCGGCCGCGCCCTCGGCGCGCCGCTGCTACGTCCTCGCCTTGCTCACGATCATCTACGCCCTCAACTTCCTCGACCGCACCATCTTCAACGTGCTGATCGAACCGATCAAGAAGGAGTTCACGCTCAGCGACACCACGATGGGCCTGCTCGCCGGGTTCGGTTTCGTGCTGTTCTATTCGCTGCTCGGCATTCCGATCGCGCGGATGGCCGATCGCCTCAACCGCCGCAACATCGTCGCGGTCGCCTTCGCGTTCTGGAGCGCGATGACCTATCTCTGCGGCCTCGCCTCCAGCGTCACGACGCTGGCATTGGCCCGGGTCGGCGTCGGCATCGGGGGTCGGCGGGCACGCCGGCCTCGCAATCGATGATCGCCGATCTCTTCGACAAGAACGAACGACCGCGCGCGCTCGGCATCTACGCGATCGGCACCTATCTCGGCGTCTTCCTCGGCTATTTCATCGGCGGCTATGTCAACCAGCACTATGGCTGGCGGATGGCGTTCTTCACCGCCGGCCTGCCCGGCATCGCGCTCGCCGCCGTCTTGTGGCTGACGATCGCCGAGCCGAAGCACGGCGCGATGGCCGAGACCTTCAAGGCCGAGCCGCTGGGGCCGACGCTGCGTTTCCTGGTATCGCAGCCGAGCTTCGTCATCGTGCTGATCGGCTCTTGTCTGATGACCTACACCAACTACGCCACCGCGGTGTGGATCCCGCCGTTCCTGGCGCGGATCCATCACCTCACCAGCGCCGAGATCGGCACCTATGCCGGCACCTTCAAGGGTCTCGCCGGCATGGCGGGCACGCTGATCGGTGGCCTCGTGGTGGCGCAGATCGGCCGTCGCGACGACCGCTGGAAGCTGTGGGCGCCCGCGATCATGTCCGGTCTCGCCGGCCCGGTGTTCGCGCTGTGCATGCTGACGCAAAGCTTCACGCTGATGGTCGCGACGCTGGCGCTGACCTCGTTCATGGTCGGCTTTCATCTCGGCCCGATCTTCGCGATTGCGCAGACGGTGGCAAAACCCAGCATGCGCGCGCTGGCCTCGGCGATCGTGCTGCTGACCGCGACCTGCTTCGGCCAGGGCGTCGGCCCCCTCGCCGTCGGCATGATCAATGACGCGCTGAAAGGCACCTACGGCGTCGATGCGGTTCGCTACTCGCTGCTGTCGGCCGCGCTCACGACGACGCTCGGTGCCCTGCTGTTCGTGTTGGCGGCACGCGCGATCCGCGCCGACATCGCGCGCGCGAGCTAGCACCCGTCTCAGCCGAGCCGGCGCGTGATGTCAGGCTGCGCTCACGTCAGCTTGCCGGTGTATTTCTCCAGCGCCGCCCAGGCGTCCGCGCCGTAGGTCTTCTGCCACTGCGTGTAGAAGCCGGCCTTCACCAACGCGGCCCTGAACTGCACGGGATCGGGCTTGTTGAAGGTCATGCCCTTCTCGGTCAGCTCGGCCTGCAGCGAGCGGTCCATCTCGACCAGATCGGTGCGCTCCTTCACCGCCGCGGCGTCGAACGCGGCATTGACGAGCTCGAGCAGATCGGGCGGCAGGGCCGCCATCGCGCGGCGGTTGCCGAGGATCCAGTAACCGCTCCAGCAATGGTTCGAGAGCGCGCAGAATTTCTGCACCTCGTAGAGCTTGCCGGTCGAGACCTGCGCCAGCGGGTTCTCCTGCCCTTCGACGATGTGGGTCTGCAGCGCCGAATAGAGTTCGCTGTAGGAGATGCTCGACGGCAGCGCGCCAAGCCCTGAGAACAGCGACGTCAGCAATGCCGTCACCGGCACGCGGATCTTGAAACCCTTGAGATCGTCGACGCTGTTGAGCTGCCGGCTCGACGACGAGGTGATCTGACGGAAGCCGTTGTCCCAGACCTTCTTCAGCGGCACGACGCCGGTCTTCGTGATCGCCTCGCGCACGAGGTCGCCGACGCCGCCGTCCATCGCCGCCCAGACCTGGTCGTAGGACTGAAAGGCGAAACCGATGCTGGGCAGCCCCGATAGCGGCACCAGCGTCGACAGCGTCATGCTGGGCGCGGCCAGCAGCTCGATCCCGCCGGCGCGGACCTGCGACAGCATCTCCGGATCGCCTCCGAGCTGGCTGTTGGCGAACACCGTGATGTTGACCCGGCCGGACGACTGCGCGCCGACCGCCTTGGCGGCCTCAGTCAGGCGGATTGTTAGCGGATGGGTTTCCGGAGTGTTGACGCCGAGCTTGAAGTCGAACTCGGCCGCCGCAACGGCGCGCTTACCAAACATCGTGGCGGCGAGTGCCGCGGAGCCGGCTCCAAGGACCCGGCGCCGGGTTAGTCTCATTGTTTTCATTATTGTTTTTCTCCCAAGCGCATTTCCGCGCCTGGGGCAGTTTTAGCCGGCCGGCAGTGTGACGCAAGGCACGGTGAAACCAATCCGCCCGTGGCACGAAACCATTTCCCGGAACTCACGAAACGATCCGGAAACAGATGGGCCTTACCAGTACCTGCCATAGACGGCGCACAGACGCCCGGAGGCGACCATGAACCACTCGATCCATTCAGCTGACCGCGCGACCCATCTCAAGATTGTGGTGGTTGCCCTTATTGCGGGGATCGGGATCGCGGCGCTCGGCATTTCGGCCCGGAACAACGCGGATTTCACCCAGACTGCCCAGTCCACGCAGGTCATCAAGGCTGGCAAGCCGGTGGCGATCACCTCGTCGGGCACCTCCACGGTCCGCTAAGACGCTTTCAAGCCTCGGCAGACACAACGGCCGCCCCTGGGCGGCCTTTCTTGTTGGTCCTGATCGTCTCAAGCTCGGACCAGGACGGTGTGGCCTTTGCGAGGAGGTTCGGCTACGGCGACTGTGGACCACCGAGACCGGAGTGCGCGCGATCGACGTGTGCAAGGTCGCAACCCGGCTGAGCGCCGCGAATGACTGAACCTCGCCTCGCCGGCGACAACATTGCGAAGCCGCAGCATGCTTCCCGCACCGACGGGTCGCCCCCTTTGCTCGGCCTCCCGGCATCGCTGCCGCTGGTGCTCGACCTCGACGGCACGCTGATCACGGGCGACCTGCTCTATCTGAGCTTCGTCTCGATCCTGCGCCGCAATCCGCTGATCGTCGTGTCATGCGCCGCCTGGCTGACGCGCGGCCGCGCGGCGCTGAAGCGCCGGCTCGCACAGCGCCAGCGCATCGACTGGAGCCGGATCGAACTGCACCAGGACGTCGTCGCATTGGCCGAGCGCGAGAACGCGGCCGGCCGCCGCATCGTGCTGGCAACCGCGGCCGACGCGCTGCTCGCTCAGAAGCTGGCGTCGCGTCTGCCTTGGATCGACCAGGTGCTTGCCTCCGACGGCGAACATAATCTCAAGGGCGCCAACAAGGCCGACCTGTTGCAAAGGACATTTCCCGGGGGCTTCATCTACGCCGGCGACAGCGCCTCCGACCTCGCGGTCTGGGCCCACGCCGCCGGCATCATCACCGTCAATGCCCGCGATGCCGTGCGCGCCGCCGCGGCCGGGCTCGGCAGGCCGGCGCTGCATTTGCAGGGCCGCGCGGCCGCAGCGAAATCTTAACCGCGCCCTAACGCGGTTGTTCGATTGCAATCCGCTCCGCGACCCCAGTCTTAAAAGTTGCCCGGCTAAGGTCGGCGTCAACAAAGGCGCAGGCCACAATGAATTTGCAGCAGCAAGTAATTTCAACCGGCTTCAAGATCATCTGCACGGATTGCGGCAGCCTGGCGATCAAGGTCGCCGATCCGGCGCATGCATCCGGCGACACCATCATAGAATGCCGCCGCTGCAACGCGGTGCGCGGCACGGTGGCGGACCTGCACAATTTGGCGCGGCGCGGCCGCGACCTGTTCGAATTCTAACCGCGGCCCCGCCAATGCTGTCAGACCCGAAGGCGACCACGCAGAGCAACGTTCCCTTGGACACGGTCTGGTCGATCCTCGAGGCCGCCAACGAATTGGGCGACACCCACACGGTTGACGCCTGCCGCCGCATCATCGACGCCAATTTGCGCGGCGATGCACCGGGACAATCCGACCTCAACGCGGTCGCCGCATTCTTTGCCTGATCAAGGCAGGGCGTTGCCGTTGTGTGAATTCGTAGGGCATCGCGGAGACGAATGGCCAGGCAGAAACATAACAACACAGACCGAGATATTGCTTAACTTGCTTCGTCCAGGGCCGACCGGCTAGCTGCCTGGCAGCTTTCGGATTCGGACGGACCGATGACATTGACGCGCGGTGACCTGGTTGTCGGGGTCACGATCCCCGGGTTCTTCGTCCTCAGCGTCGCCTCGATGATCGCCTGTGGGCACGCATTCCCGGCGATGCATGTCTGGCGATCCGGCATCACCGCGCAGGCCGTCCTCGGCATCACCATCATGGTCGCGTTCGTCCCGGCGTTCGTCGCGGCACGATTCAGCTTCGGTTATCTGGTCGGCTTCTCGCTGCTGTCAGCCGTATTCGGCTTCGTCTGGCTCAGCTTCTTCAGCGCCTTCGACTATCCGCACGCCATCGCCCGCTGGGCCATGATCGCCGCGCTGGCCGCAGCGATGATCCCTCTGATGTTGCAGAATATCCCGGTTTGGCGGCCCGATTTGTCCGAGGCGGCCGTCAAGCGCATCGCGATTCTGCTGCTGGCGTCGTGCTTCGCCGTGCTGGTGGCCGACATCTCCTACGGGGCCAATCTTGGCAATCCCTATGGCGCAGCCCGCACCGCCGTCGTGCGCCCGGCGCTGTTGAACTATCTCACCGGAATCATGACCGGCGCGGTCCTGCCCTATTTGTTCGCGCATTTCGCATCGCGCAGCCGATGGATGCCGGCAGCCGGGGTGCTGCTGCTTGCGCTTTGCTTCTATCCCGTCGTCAACAACAAGACCGTCCTGTTGCTGCCGATCTGGCTGCCGTTTCTGTTCTGGCTGTACGGCCGGTTCGACCCGCGGCTGGCCACGGTGCTCGCATTTCTGATCCCGATGATCGTCGGCCTTTTGGCTTTCGCCGTCCTCGTGTCCGACAAGACCTACATCGTGTTCAGCACCATCAATCTGCGCTTCGTCGCGATCCCGTCACTCGCGCTCGATCAATACGCCGACTTCTTTGCGCACCGCGAACTCACCCGGTTCTGCCAGATCACCGTCCTGCGATACATAACCGCCTGCCCGTACGGCGAGCTCGGCCCGACCCTCGGAGCGATTTATCAGGACGGCAATTTCAACGCGTCCTTCCTCGCCACCGAGGGCATCGCATCGGTCGGTCTTGCGCTCGCCCCGGTGTCGGCTTTCGTCTGCGGCCTGATCCTGTCGGTGGGATCGATGGTCTCAAAGCACCTGTCGCTGCGCTTCATCGCGGTTTCGTCCGGCATCGCAGTTCAGGCGATCATGAACGTGCCGCTCACGACAGGCCTGCTGTCGAACGGGATAGCACTGCTGTTCCTGCTGTGGTGGCTGACGCCCGAACAGCGCGTGGCATTATCGGTCAGGCTCGAGCAGGCCGCTCAACCCGTCAGCGTTGTCGGCCTCGCGGCGTCCTGAGCTGTCGCGGCAGTTCGCCAGGTGCAGTGAACAGGAGGGCAGGCAACTCGTTATGGCACCGGTCCAGAGGGACCAATGGTTTCGGGCCAAACACGCTGCTAAGTCATTGAAATAAATGGCGCGAGAGACGGGACTCGAACCCGCGGCCTCCGCCGTGACAGGGCGGCGCTCTAACCAACTGAGCTACTCCCGCGGATGCCGATCGTCGGATTGATCCGCGCAGGACCGAGGGCATAAAGGCCCGCATCCGGTTAGTCAAGGACGTTGCGGATTCCTGCACAGCGTCGGCATTTTCGCGGCGCGTACGCGGGTTGTCGCCTGTTTTCAGGGGAAACGGCGTAGTCAGCGAAGCCCCGAATCAAATAAGGCCTGATACGTCTGGGTTTCCTGTGGCCGGCCCGGCGCTGCCCGTTCCCGGAACCGGCGGTTTTCAGGACTTTTCCGGACGCATTTTCCCGACGCGAACGGCGCGCCATTCGCGTGAAAAGCAGCAATCCAGCCATTCAGCAACGAGGAGGGCCAGACATGGCGAAGAAAGCAGCGACACCGGCGACGATCACGCTGAAGCATTTGGCGGCGGCCATCGCCGAGGAGCAGGAGCTGTCCAAGAAGCAGGCCGAGGCGATTCTGACCGACATGGTCACCAGGATCACCAAGCACCTCAAGAAGGGCGAGCGCATCAGGATCGTCGGCCTCGGCATCCTCCAGGTCCGCAAGCGCGCCGCCCGCATGGGCCGTAACCCGGCGACCGGCGAACAGATCCACATCAAGGCCAGCAAGAAGGTCGCCTTCCGCGCCGCCAAGGAGCTGAAGGAAGCCGTCTAGCGCCTACTCTCTCCGTTAAGGCAAAGCGCCATTCCGGCTCGTGACGCGGCCCCGGGTGGCGCTTTTCTGTTATAGGATTGTCCTTCGAAACTCGCCTTGACGCGGTTTGCTCGCGCGAACCAACTTCGCCAAAGCGCATTGTTCCTTTCTCCAGTTTTTTGCGCGGTTTTCATGCTGGCACCGGCTCTCGACTTCAAGCACACCGTCACCGAGCGCTTCCTGCGCTATGTCGTGATCGACACCCAGTCCGATCCGGATTCACCCACCACGCCTTCCACCGAGAAGCAGAAGAATCTCGGGCGCCTGCTGGTCGCCGAGCTGCAGGCGATGGGGATATCCGACGCGCATCTTGATCCGCACGGATACGTCTATGCGACGATCCCGGCCAACACCGACAAGACAGTGCCGGTGATCTGCTTCTGCTCGCACATGGACACCTCCCCCGACTGCACCGGCAAGAACGTCAAACCGCAGGTCGTGAACAACTACCGCGGTGGCGATATCGTGCTGCCCGCCGATGCCTCGCAGGTGATCCGCGCCGCCGAGCACGAAGCGCTGGCCGACCAGATCGGCAACGACATCATCACCACCGACGGCACCACTCTGCTCGGCGCCGACAACAAGGCGGGCCTTGCCGAGATCATGGATGCCGCGCATTTCCTGATCACCAATCCGCAGGTGAAGCACGGCACCGTCAAGATCCTGTTCACGCCGGACGAGGAGATCGGCCGCGGCGTCGACAAGGTCGACATCAAGAAGCTTGGCGCCGATTTCGGCTACACCATGGATGGCGAGACCGCTGGCCATATCGAGGACGAGACCTTCTCGGCCGACGGCGCCAGCATCATCATCGAAGGCGTCGCGACCCATCCGGGATTCGCCAAGGGCAAGATGGAGCACGCCATCAAGATCGCCGCCGCGATCGTCGATCGCCTGCCGAAGGACAGCTGCTCGCCCGAGACCACCGAGGGCAAGGAAGGCTTCCTGCATCCGGTCGCGATCTCCGGCGCGCTGGAGAACGCGCGGATCGACTTCATCGTGCGCGATTTCACCGAGGCCGGCCTGAAGCAGAAGGAAGCGCTGCTGGAAGACATCGTGAACGATGTCATGAAGGGCTATCCGCGCTCGACCTACCGCATGGAGGTCAAGCAGCAGTACCGCAACATGAAGGATGTGATCGATCGCCACCCGCAGATCGTGGCCTATGCGATCGAGGCGATCGAGCGCGCCGGTCTCACGCCGGTGAAGACCTCGATCCGCGGCGGCACGGACGGCTCACGGCTGTCCTTCATGGGACTGCCCTGCCCGAACATCTTCGCCGGCGAGCACGCGTTCCATTCGCGGCTCGAATGGGTCAGCCGGCAGGACATGGAGAAGGCCGTGCAGACCATCGTGCACCTGGCGATGATCTGGGAAGAGCGGGCGTAGGAGTCGCAGCTCCTTTTTCTTCCGTCATTGCGAGGAGCTCGGCGGCAAAATTGCGAAGCAATTTTGCGCTGAAGCGACGAAGCAATCCATGCTGCCACATATGCGGCGCGATGGATTGCTTACTCGCGCGCACAATGACGGAGTGCTTGGTCCCGAGAGTTCTATGCCCGCGCGGTCACGATCCAGATCGCGCCGGGCAGCAGCACCGCATCGCCCTTCAAGAAAGGCGCCAGCGCCTCGCGCATCGAGGCGATCGCCGCAGCGCGCACCTCATCCGCGTGCCCTTCCAGCGCGCGGCTGGCCGGCCCGATCTCGAGCGCGCCCTGTATCGCGGCATCGATGCCGCGCCCGGTCGCGACATCAAGCTCAACCCGGCACGGCTCCATGGCAATGCCGGAGAAGCCGGCTTCGCCCAGGATCCGCCTCACCCGGGCCTCGGAGGCGAACGCGAACGGGCCGGGATCCTCGGGCCCTAGCGGCGGCAGTTTCGGCACGTGCTTGTAGACGGCAGCAAGCGGCGTCATGAAGAACGGATTTTCGCGCGGCTCCTGCCAGCAGACGAAGGCGAGACGGCCGGTCGGCTTCATCGCCTTGCGCAGATTGGCGAACGACGTCACGGGATCGGCAAAGAACATCACGCCAAAGCGCGAGGCCAACAGATCGAAGCTCTCGCTGACAAACGGATAGATGGTCGCGTCGGCCAGCGCGAACTCGACCGGCAAACCCTGCGGCGCGCTCTGCCGCGCCCGCGTCAGCATCGGCTCCGAGACATCGACGCCGAGCACGTGACCTGTGGGCGCGACCTTGGCCGCCAGCGCGAAGCTCGAGGCGCCGCTGCCACAGCCGACATCGACGACGCGTTCGCCGGCTTTCGGCGCGGCACGATCGATCAGGAGGTCGAGCACCGGCTGCAGCACGATATCCTGCGCGGCCTGCCGTGTGGCCCAGCGCTGACCGCCCGGCCCGTTCCAATAAGCAATCTGGTCGGCGTTCTGCGGATGGCCAGCGTTCATGCGATCCAAACCTCGTTAGGAAGCTTCTGTCGTCTCATGCTTGGGCATGATCCTTTTCGGAATACCGCTTCGCACTTTTCCGGATCATGCCCTAGCAAGTCTCGCGCGTCGCGGCGCGCAGCATCGGCATCAGCTGATAGGTGAATCCGGCATCGGCCTTGGTGACGGGATCGTTGGCGACGATCTCCTGCGGATCGGCATCGTCAGGCAACTGCAGCACGCCGAGTCCCCAGACCCCGGCGGGATCGGCGACCGGTCCGAACACCAGCGCCTTGCCGGCCTGCAGCAGTTCGCCGCAATAGGCGACGTGCGCCTGCATGATGGCGGCTTCCTGCGGCGCCATATCCTGAGGAAAGGTCGGGCGCGGTCCGGTCAATTTGCAGACGTAGTATTTCATCGACCTGATCCGCGCTCGGAGCTCTATTTGGCGGCTGCGCTCGTGGGCTTGGCCGGTTTCGGCTTCGCGGCATTCGCCTTGGGCGCGCCCTGCCCGTCGCTGCGCGCGATGCCCCAGGGATCGGTCGGCTTCTGATCCGGCACACCACTGAGCGCCCGCTGATAGGCGCGCTGCTGGCGCGCCTCGTTGGCCGCATCGGCCGGCGACTTCTCGACCTCTTCGCGATAGCGCTGAACGTGATCCGACTGTGCGAATGCGGGTCCGGCAATCATGGTGAGAAGAAAAATCGCGGCGAGTTTGCGCATGCATCAAGTTCCCGGTTAGGCGGACAGAATAGCATCGCTGCAGCGTCGGCATCAAATCGGAGCGCGTGACTTTCGGCACCTTTCGCACCATCGGGGATCGAATGACATTCGGCACGCCAGCGCGGAGCAAGCGCGGTCCCGGCCATCCCCATGAGACTACTCCACGGCCGGGATCGCGCCCTCTCCGCGCGTTCACCGAGAGCGATGCAATGGCCTTACTCCGTAGGGCTCATCAACCAGAGGCCGCTTTGCAGCTCGTGAAACACCGCGCCACCGTCATCCTGCGCGAGCATGTGCAAGCGGAGGCCGAGCTGGTCGGACGAGCCGCGGTTCTCACCGATGGAACCGCAGGGACCGTCGAGGGCGTGTTTCTCGACGAATCTCATGGGTTGCGCATCTCGATCAAGGGCCACATCGGGAAGTGGCCGATCGCGACCATCAGGATGCTTCAGCCATAGGGCTGGATCCAAAACGGGGAAGCACGCCCGCACATTCAGGCAGCCGGTCCGCCTGCGCTCTTCGAGCTTCGGTGCGACAGCCTTCGCCATGCGAACCGAACAAGCGGATGAATTCGTGCTCACAGGCTGGCTTGCCCAGCCGTAGCCCGTGAGGTGCGAAGGCTGGTAGGCGGCGAGAGATTCGAACTCCCGACCCTCTCGGTGTAAACGAGATGCTCTAACCAGCTGAGCTAGCCGCCCTTACCTGCGCGCCTCTTTAGCCTCGCCTGCCCCCGAGGCGCAAGGCCGCAACACCTCAATCCGTCAGCTCCAGTCCTTGGGGTGCGCTGGCAATTCCTTGAGATCATTGATCCATGGCGCAGCGGAGCGGCACCAGACCTGGCGTCGCGGGCTCAATTGGCCGCGCTGGCGAATGCTGCCCCAGCGGATGCCCCAGTCGTCGGGCCCGCCGTCCTCGCCGCTCGTAAACAGCGGCGAACCGCAATCGCCGCAAAAGTGCTGGAAGCGGATTCGGCCGTTATCGCCCCGCTTGCCGTAGACCTTCGGCGCACCTCCGATCAGCCGCACCTGTTCGGCGTCGCAGATCACCGTGACGCGGTAGGGCGAGCCGGTCAGCGCCTGGCAGTCCGTGCAATGACAGATCGAGACGCATTCGGGGTCGATCTCGGCCTGATAGGTGATAGCCCCGCAATGGCATTGCCCGTCGATACGCATGTAGCGCTTTCCAATTCCGTCAAACAAAGCAACCGCCGTGGGCGCGGTTCCATCGTCCAGGGGCCTAGCTCTCGGCCCACCTCCCTTAACGGAGCAACATCGGTATCCCATAGCTACCTTGTTTGGGATACCAAATCGGGATACGAAACCTGCCAGACCGAGATTCTGTGCCCGCTGAGGCGGCCAAAGGACGGCGCCATGTCGCAGATGCTTCAAATCCATGACCAGCTCCGGGTGATGATCCTGTCGCTCGACCTTGGCCCCGGCGAGCGGCTGACCGAGCGCTGGCTGGAGAGCCGGTTCGAGGGATCGCGCACGCCGATCCGTGCCGCGCTGGTCCGGCTCGAAGGCGAAGAGCTGGTGCGCCGCGACGGCCGCAACTGGATTGTCGCACCGATCGACCTCGGTGAGCTGGAGGCGCTTGCCGAGTTCCGGATTCCGCTGGAGACGACGGCGGTGCGCCTCGCCTGCGCGCGGGCGAGCGCAGCCGATATCGCCGGCGTCGAGGAGATGCTGGATGCCTGCCAGTCCGGCGCGCCGCGCGAGGAATGGCATCGGGTCGGCACCGATTTCCATGTCGAGATCGCGCGGCTCTCCGGCAATCCCTTCATCGTCAAGGCGATCGCCGGCGCCATGACGAGGCTGTCGCGGGCACGCTGGCTGGAAGTGTGGACCGAGCCGTCGCGCGAGCAGGCCTGGCGCGAGCACCGGCGCATCCTCGGCTTCATCAAGGCCAACGATCCGGAGGCCGCCGCACGCGAAGCCGCCGACCACATCACCGATACCCGTGATCGCCTGCTGCGTTCGCTGAACGAGGATCGCCGCGGCCTGCGGGCGCGCGGCTTCGCCGTGATCGGGCTGCGCTGACATGAACATCGAAGTCGATCGCGAAGCCCTGCTCGACGCGGGCCCCTGGAAACGCAATTTGATCGTCTGCGTGTTCGGCTCCTTCACGACAATCGTGGGGATGACGCTGCTGCTGCCGTTCCTGCCGCTCTATGTCGAGCAGCTCGGCGTGACCGATCATGCCGCGATCGTGCAATGGTCGGGCGTCGCCTATGGCGCGACCTTCTTCAGCGCGGCGCTGACGGCGCCGCTGTGGGGACGGCTCGCCGATCGCTACGGCCGTAAGCTGATGCTGATCCGCGCCAGCCTCGGCATGGCGATCGCGATGTCGCTGATCGGCATGGCGCACAACGTCTATGAGCTGGTCGGCCTGCGGCTGCTGACTGGCCTGCTCGGCGGCTACGCGTCGGGTTCGACCGTGCTGGTCGCGGCGCAGACGCCGAAAGCGCGATCCGGCTGGGCGATCGGCGTGCTGTCGGCCGGCATCATGGCCGGCAGCCTGGTCGGTCCCTTGATCGGCGGCGTGCTGCCGGGGCTGATCGGCATCCGCGCGACCTTCTTCCTGATCGGCGGCGTCATCTTCTTCACCTTCCTCGGCACGACCTTTTTGATCCGCGAGGAAGCACGCCCGAAGACCGCGAAAGGCGGCAAGGCGCGTGGCGGCTGGTCGCTGGTCCCGGACAAGCGCCCTGTCGTCGCGATGTGGGGAACCGGCCTGCTGCTGATGGTCGCCAACATGTCGATCGAGCCGATCATCACGGTCTATGTCGCGCAACTGGTCGAAGCACCGCAGGTGACGTTCGTCGCCGGCCTCGTGATGTCGGCGGCGGCCTTCGGCAGCCTCTTGTCATCCTCGCATCTCGGCAAGCTGGCCGATCGGGTCGGCCACTGGCGGATCATCACCATCTGCCTTGCTGTCTCCGCGCTGCTGTTGATCCCGCAGGCCTTCGTGGTCAGCGGCTGGCAGTTGATCCTGCTGCGCTTCCTGATGGGGCTCGCGCTCGGCGGCCTCCTGCCCTGCATCGCGAGCGTGATCCGGCACAACGTGCCTGATGCGGTCACCGGCAGCATGCTCGGCTATTCGATCTCGGCGCAATATGCCGGCCAGGTTATCGGCCCGCTCGGCGGCGGCTTCATCGGCGGCCATATCGGCATGCCCGCAGTGTTCCTCGGCACCAGCGTGCTGATGGCACTCGGCGCGATCGGCAATTTCGTCGTCGAGAGGAAAGACTAGTTCCGGCGCCGGCGTACCCACGTCGGCAACTCGATCGTTCCGTACCGCAACGACGAAAAAGCCCGTCGGGGTGTCGGAACGCGCGCCATTCGTTCGTCCTTTTGCCTGTGAAGCCAGCAAATGGAGATACCCAATGGCCGACCTGACCCTGACCACCTTCGATTGGGTTCCGGAGATGCCGCGGGGATTTGTGCGCGACCTCCGGGTGCGCTGGGCACTGGAAGAGGCGCGCTTGCCGTATCGCGTTGCGAGCGTGCCATTTCGCGATCGGAGCGCCGAGCACTTCGCGCACCAGCCGTTCGGCCAGGTGCCGTGGCTGACCGACGGCGACATCTCGATCTTCGAGAGCGGCGCGATCCTGCTGCATCTCGGCGAGCGCAGCGACGCGCTGCTGCCGACCGATCCGCACCAACGCAACGAGGCTTTGAAATGGCTGTTCGCAGCGCTCAACTCGGTCGAGATGGCGAGCCTGCCCTGGTCGCTCCTGGTATTCTCGGGCGAGAGCGGCGGCACGTCGGCATGGACACGCTTCGACGGCTTCCTGCAATCCCGGCTCAGGCACATGGAGCCGGTGCTGACGGGCCGCAAATGGCTGGCCGGGCCGTTCTCCGTCGCCGACATTCTCATGGCCGATGTGCTGCGCCTGGTCGACCGCTTCGACGGACTGGCGGAATATCCCGCGTGTCGCGACTACGTCGCGCGCGCCACGGCGCGGCCGGCTTTCGCGAAGGCGCATGCCGATCAGACGGCGCACTTTGCCGCCGCGGACAGAGCCGCAGCCTTCCCGACCTGATCGCGAACAACGAAAACAAAAACGGCGCCCGAAGGCGCCGTTTTCTTATGTCGATCTGAGCTCGCTCAGTGCGCCGTCAGGCCGCCGGACGCTTCATCGGAAGCATCGGGCTTGACGTCGACCTTGCTCGTCTCCTCTTCCCAGACGATCGGCGCGGGCACGCGGACCAGCGCCTTGGCGACGACCTCATCCAGCCGCGAGACCGGAATGATGTCCATGCCGCCCTTGATCGCATCGGAAATCTCCGTGAGATCCTTGGCGTTGTCCTCCGGGATCAGCACCGTCTTGATGCCGCCGCGGGCGGCGGCCAGGAGCTTCTCCTTCAGACCGCCGATCGGCAGCACGCGACCACGCAGCGTGATCTCGCCGGTCATCGCGACATCGTGGCGGACCGGAATGCCGGTCATGACCGAGATGATCGCGGTGGCCATCGCAACGCCGGCAGACGGACCGTCCTTCGGCGTCGCGCCCTCCGGCACGTGAACGTGGATGTCGCGGCGGTCGAACATCGGCGGTTCGATGCCGTAGACGATCGCACGCGAGCGGACGTAGGACGCCGCCGCCGAGATCGACTCCTTCATCACATCGCGCAGATTGCCCGTGACGGTCATCTTGCCCTTGCCGGGCATCATGACGCCTTCAATGGTGAGCAACTCGCCGCCGACATCGGTCCAGGCCAGACCGGTGACGATACCGACCTGATCCTCGTCGTCGATCTCGCCGAAGCGATACTTCGGAACGCCGAGGAACTCTTCGATGTTCGCCTCGGTGACCTTCACCGACTTCTTCTTGGAGATCATCAGCTCCTTCACCGCCTTGCGGGCGAGTGTGGAGAGCTCACGCTCCAGGTTACGCACGCCCGCTTCGCGGGTGTAGCGGCGGATCATCAAGAGCAAGGCCGCGTCGTCGATCGACCATTCCTTGGAGTCCAGACCGTGCTTGGAGAGCGCGCTCGGGATCAGGTGCTTGCGCGCGATCTCGACCTTCTCGTTCTCCGTGTAGCCGGCGATCCGGATGATCTCCATGCGGTCCATCAGCGGGCCCGGAATATTCAGCGTATTCGCGGTCGTGATGAACATCACGTTGGACAGGTCGTAGTCGACCTCCAGGTAGTGGTCGTTGAAGGTCGAGTTCTGCTCGGGGTCCAAGACCTCAAGCAGCGCCGACGACGGATCGCCGCGGAAATCGGCGCCCATCTTGTCGATCTCGTCCAGCAGGAACAGCGGGTTCGAGGTCTTCGCCTTGCGCATCGACTGGATGATCTTGCCGGGCATCGAGCCGATATAGGTGCGGCGGTGACCGCGGATCTCGGCCTCGTCACGCACGCCGCCGAGCGACACGCGCACGAATTCGCGCCCCGTGGCCTTCGCGATCGACTTGCCGAGCGAGGTCTTGCCGACGCCGGGAGGCCCGACTAGGCACAGGATCGGTCCGGTCAGCTTGTTGGCGCGCGACTGCACCGCGAGATACTCGACGATACGGTCCTTGACCTTCTCTAGTCCGTAGTGATCGGAGTCCAGCACCGCCTGCGCGGCCTCGAGGTCCTTCTTGACCTTGGACTTCTTGCCCCACGGGATCGACAGCAGCCAATCCAGATAGTTGCGCACGACGGTCGCTTCCGCGGACATCGGCGACATCTGGCGCAGCTTCTTCAGCTCGTGCTGGGCCTTCTCGCGCGCTTCCTTGGACAGCTTGGTCTTGGAGATCTTCTCCTCCAGATCGGCCAGCTCGTCGCGACCTTCGTCGTCGCCGAGCTCCTTCTGGATCGCCTTCATCTGCTCGTTCAGGTAATACTCGCGCTGGGTCTTCTCCATCTGGCGCTTGACGCGCGAGCGGATGCGCTTCTCGACCTGCAACACCGAGATCTCGCTCTCCATCAGGCCCAGCACCTTCTCCAGGCGCTGCGTGACGGACAACGTCTCCAGGATCGCTTGCCGATCGGCAATCTTGACCGCGAGATGCGAGGCAACGGTATCGCCGAGCTTGGCGAAATCGGTGATCGCCTGAACCACGCCGACGACTTCGGCGGATATCTTCTTGTTCAGCTTCACATAGCTTTCGAAGTCGGACACGACCGACCGCGCCAGCGCCTCGGCTTCGACCGAGTTGGCGTCAGTGTCGGCGAGCGCGACCGCGGTCGCCTCATAATATTCGCTGCGGTCGGAATACTTCTCGACGCGCGCGCGCTCGAGGCCCTCGACCAGCACCTTGACGGTGCCGTCGGGCAGTTTCAGGAGCTGCAGGACGCTGGCGAGTGTACCGGTCTCGTAAATTGAATCGGGTGCCGGATCGTCATCGGACGCGTTCTTCTGCGTCGCGAGCATGATCAGCGCGTCGTTCTTCATCACCTCTTCGAGCGCGCGGATCGATTTCTCGCGGCCGACGAAGAGCGGCACGATCATGTGCGGGAAGACGACGATGTCGCGGAGCGGCAGCACCGGATAGGAGTGGCTTTCGCCGTGGACGATCGTTGGCCGGGGTTTTGAGGTCGTCATGGCCTAATCCTTTTGTTGTGCCCCCTTGCACGCAGTCCGCCTGCTTGCGCAACCGCCACAAGGTGCCTTGGTGATGCGGAATGAGAATGCCGTCGGCAGCCGCTTATTCCGCATCGTGAAGCGACGAATCTCAACGGATGAGATCCCTCACCGATAGCATTAGGTGGCTATCAGGCGGGGGGGTGTCAAGTCTCAGAAGTGTCGGGAAATATAGGCTAAACAAGCATTTGCTGCCACGCCGTAAGGGCGCCGCTGCTGCGCCACGGCGGCCGCCGGAGCGTCCGGCAGCCGTGCATTTTTGGCGGGTCGGGACGAGCGCCGTTTAGGCGCTCGCGCTGCTCTCGACGGCGCGGTCGGAACGATCCGCGTAGATGTAGAGTGGACGCGCCGTTCCCTCGACGACCTCGCGCGAGATCACGACTTCCTCGACGCCTTCCAGGCCCGGGAGATCGAACATGGTTTCGAGCAGGATGCTCTCCAGGATCGACCGCAGGCCGCGCGCGCCGGTCTTCCGCTCGATCGCCTTGCGGGCGACCGCGCCAAGCGCCTCGTCGGCGAAGGTCAGCTCGATGTTCTCCATCTCGAACAGCCGCTGGTACTGCTTCACCAGCGCGTTCTTCGGATCGGTCAGGATCTTCTTCAGCGAGGTCTCGTCGAGGTCCTCCAGCGTCGCAACGACGGGCAGACGGCCGACGAATTCCGGGATCAGGCCGTACTTCAGCAGATCTTCCGGCTCGACGTGACGGAAGATCTCGCCGGTGCGGCGGTCCTCCGGCGCGAGCACCTGCGCCGCGAAGCCGATCGAGGTCGAGCGGCCGCGCGCGGAGATGATCTTCTCGAGGCCCGAGAACGCACCGCCGCAGATGAACAGGATATTGGTGGTATCTACCTGCAGGAACTCCTGCTGCGGATGCTTGCGGCCGCCCTGCGGCGGGACCGAAGCCACAGTGCCTTCCATGATCTTCAGCAGCGCCTGCTGGACGCCCTCGCCCGACACATCGCGGGTGATCGAGGGGTTGTCCGATTTGCGGCTGATCTTGTCGATTTCGTCGATATAGACGATGCCGCGCTGCGCACGCTCGACGTTGTAGTCGGCGGCCTGCAGCAGCTTCAGGATGATGTTCTCGACGTCCTCGCCGACATAGCCGGCTTCAGTCAGCGTCGTCGCGTCAGCCATGGTGAAGGGCACGTCGAGGATGCGGGCCAGCGTCTGCGCGAGCAGCGTCTTGCCCGAACCGGTCGGACCGATCAGCAAAATGTTCGACTTCGCCAGTTCGACGTCGTTGTGCTTGGTCTGATGGTTGAGCCGCTTGTAGTGGTTGTGGACGGCGACCGACAGCACCTTCTTGGCATGGCTCTGGCCGATCACGTAGTCGTCCAGGACCTTGCAGATTTCCTTCGGCGTCGGGATGCCGTCGCGCGACTTCACCAGCGAGGACTTGTTCTCCTCGCGAATGATGTCCATGCACAGTTCGACACACTCGTCGCAAATGAAGACAGTCGGTCCGGCAATCAGCTTGCGAACTTCATGCTGGCTCTTGCCGCAGAACGAGCAATATAGCGTGTTCTTGGCGTCGCTCGTGCCGACCTTACTCATTCATTATCTCCGTCCGCCGTTCGATCTTGTTTGCCAGATCGACCCAATCCGGCACACAACCGGGCTGTTGGGTAGATAGAGCAAATTCCGTACCAAAAAAGACCCTTACGCAATACTGACCGTGTGGATCACGGTTTATTCGAATCTCCGCGATCATAGCCGATGCATCACAGCCAACCATGCTGGCACCCGACTATCAAGAATTCGCTAATCGGATGGCCGGCTCAAGACCGTGACAATACCGTGATTTTCAACGATCGCACGTGGAATACGCGTCGAAATCCACGGAACGTTGCGGGATTACCACGTCGGTATATGAGCACGAAAGCGGAACTTTCCGCTGTGCGCATGCACCCGCCGGCGGGTCCAGCACCCTGCTTTTGCCGGTTATGTGAGGCGTCAATGTGGAGATCACACCGACGCCTCGAGATGCCTGCCCAGATCAGGCCGCCTTCGCGGCGGCCGGATCGTCCGGACGCTTGTCGATGACCTTGTCGACGAGGCCGAACGCCTTGGCGTCCTCGGCGGTGAGGAACTTGTCGCGCTCCAGCGCGTCCTCGATCGCCTTGTAGGTCTGACCGGTATGCTTCACGTAGATTTCGTTGAGGCGCTTCTTGAGATTCAGGATCTCCTGCGCGTGCAGCATGATGTCGGTGGCCTGACCCTGGAAGCCGCCGGAGGGTTGGTGCACCATGATGCGGGAATTCGGCAGCGTGAAGCGCATGTCCTTCTCGCCCGCAGCCAGCAGCAGCGAGCCCATCGAGGCCGCCTGCCCGGTGCACAGCGTCGATACCGGCGGACGGATGAACTGCATCGTGTCGTAGATCGCAAGACCCGACGTCACCACGCCACCCGGCGAGTTGATGTACATCGAGATTTCCTTCTTCGGATTCTCGGCCTCGAGGAACAGCAACTGCGCGACGATCAGCGTCGACATGCCGTCTTCCACCGGACCGGTGACGAAGATGATGCGCTCTTTCAGCAGGCGCGAGAAAATGTCGTAGGCGCGTTCGCCGCGATTGGTCTGCTCGACGACCATCGGCACGAGGTTCATGTAGGTTTCAACGGGATCGCGCATGAAAGAACCCAAGGGTTAGGGGTGATGCAGAACTTTGCTCAAGACTACTTGGCTCAAGACTACTGCCTCAAGGCTTAACCCAGATATGGGCCAATTTCCGGCCGACAAGGCCGTCAACTCGCCGCACTAGCCACCTGGGCAGGTCGCAGAAGTTCAAGCTGATTCGCGTCTTCGCGCCTAGCGACGGGACCCGTCGCGAGGCGCGCTTTCGCGGTTCATCATTAACGCGAGGTGCCGAAATTAAGCGGCAGTTTTCTCGGCGTCTTCATCCTTGAACAGCTCCTCCTTGGTGACCTTCTTCTCGGTCACATTGGCGAGCTCCAGGACGAAGTCGACAACCTTGTCCTCGTAAATCGGGGCGCGGAGCTGGGCCAACGCCTGGGCGTTGCTGCGGTAGTAGTCCCAAACTTCCTTTTCGCGGCCGGGCATCTGGCGCGCGCGCTCGATCACGGCGCGCGACACCTCGTCGTCGGTCACGGTGATCTTGTTCTTCTCGCCGATCTCCGACAGCACGAGGCCGAGGCGGACGCGGCGGTCGGCGATCTTGTGGTACTCCTCCTTTGCCGCTTCCTCAGTGGTGTTCTCGTCGGCGAAGGTCTTGCCGGACGAGTCCATCTCCGCCTTGATCGAGTTCCACATCAGATTGAACTCTTCGGCGACAAGCGACGGCGGCGCCTCGAATTTGTGGCTGTCGTCGAGCCGGTCGAGCAGCGCGCGCTTGACCTTCTGGCGGGTGGCGCCGGCGAACTCGGCCGTCAGGCGCTCGCGGGCGGCCTCCTTCAGCTTGTCGAGCGACTCCAGGCCCAGCGTCTTGGCGAACTCGTCGTCGATCGTGGTCTCACCGGGCGCCTCGATCAGCGTCGCGGTGGTCTCGAACTCGGCCGGCTGGCCGGCGAGCTTCTCGTTCAGATAGTTCTTCGGGAACGAGACCTTCAGCGTGCGGGTCTCATTGGTGCCGATGCCGATCAGCTGCTCCTCGAAGCCCGGGATGAACTGGCCGGCGCCGATCACGACCTGGATGCCCTCGCCGGTGCCGCCGTCGAAGGCTTCACCGTTGATGGTGCCCTTGAAGCTGATGGTGACGCGGTCGCCCTTCTCCGCCACGCCCTCGGTCTTGGCATTGTACGGGCGGCTGCCTTCCGCGATCCGCTTGATGGCATCGTCGACATCGGCGTCGGAGACTTCGACGACCGGCTTCTCGACCGAGAACGACTTGAAATCGGCGAGCTGGATCGGCGGCACGACCTCGATCGCGACGGTGTAGGTCAGGTCGGTCTTGCCCGACAGCAATTCCTCGACCTGGTCCTTCTCGGTCGGCATCGTGATCTTCGGCTCGCCGGCGAGGCGGAAGCCGCGATCCTCGAAGATCTGCCGGTTGGTATCGCTGATGGTCTGGTCGATGGTCTCGGCCATCACCGAGCGGCCGTAGATCTTCTTCAGATGTGCCACCGGCACCTTGCCGGGACGGAAGCCGTTGAGACGGACCTTGTCCTTGAGGTCGACCAGCTTGGCGTCCGCCTTGGCATCGAGATCGGATGCCGGGACGCTGATCTTGAATTCGTGCTTCAATCCCTCGTTGAGGGTCTCGGTGACCTGCATGGTATCAATCTTCTTCCGCTTTTGCCGCGGCCCGAGCGGCCGTGGCAGTGTTCAATCTGTTCGACGATGGGCCTTGCGGCCTAACGTCTGTGGGTTCGGCGACCCCTCACCCCATCGGGGCCAAAGGTTCTCCAAGAATTCGTCATGCAAACGCTGTAAGCGCTTGGTGCGGGCGGAGGGACTCGAACCCCCACAACTTTCGTCACTGGAACCTAAATCCAGCGCGTCTACCAGTTCCGCCACGCCCGCGCGAAAAGCATCCCAGTCCGGCCGCGATGCCGCGGGCGGCCGGGCTTATAACATGCGCCCACCGGTTCGCAGCAAAAAAATGGCCGCTGTTGAGCCCACCCTGCGACCGATCGCGACTGGACAGGTACACTTGAAAATGGTCCGCATCGGCCGGATGGCAAGTCCTCCCGCAAGTCCCGAATTTTCCCTCACCCGGCGCGATCTGATCGCCGCCCTCGGCGCCGCGGCGCTTTGCCCCGCTCTGCCGGCCACCGTCGCGGCGCAGGGCCGGATCGCGGTCGCGCTCCAGGCCAAACCTGACCGCATCTCGCTTCGTCCGGACGGACCGGGTCCTGGCGGACCGGAGACACCGGTCTGGTCACTCGGCAGCGGCGACCTCCGCTTCAAGCGCGGCGAGGTCCTTGACGTCACCTTTGGCAATGACCTGCCGGTCGCGGCCGCGCTGGATTGCCGCGGGCTCGACGGCGTCGCGGCGGCGGAGCCACTGGCCTCCCGGGCGCTGCTTGCCGCCGGGGCAAAGGATAGCTTCCAGCTGCCGCTTCGGCATGCCGGCACCTTTCTGTGCGAGCCGCTGATCGGCGATGGCAGCACGGCGCCGGCACGGCCGCGGTCGCTGATCGTGACCGGCACCTCGCCGGTCGCGGTCGACCGCGACGAGGTCCTGCTGATCGAGGAGTGGCGCTTGCGGCCGGACGGAAGCGCAATCCCGGCCGGCAATGATCCAAAAGATTCGACGCAAATTCATACGATTAACGGCAAAACCTCATACGACATCTCGGCACCGGCCAATGCCCGCCTCAGACTCCGCTTCATCAACGGCAGCCAACGCAGCGTGCTAGCGATCAAGCTGGAGAACCTCGATGTCCGTGTGATGGCCATCGACGGCCAGCCGGCCGAACCGTTTCCGGCCCGCAACGGTGCGCTGGTACTGGCTCCCGGCGGCCGTACCGATGTCTTCGTCGACGCGGCCGGACCGGCCGGAACCAGCTTTCCGATCCTGCTGCACGATGGCAAGCAGGCCCGCCCGGTCGGCAAGCTGGCCGTCTCGAACGATCCGCCGGTCCGCCCGGCGCCGTTCCCGCCGGCTCCACCGCTGCCCGGCAACGACATGCCCGCCCAGCTCGATCTCAAGAGCGCCGCAAGGTTCGAGCTAACTCTCGGTACGCCGACCGAATGGTTCCGCCCGGCGGACTTCAAGCCATCGGCCGCGCCGGCCTTTCAGGCCAAAGCCGGCCGGCCGGTGGTGCTGGCGCTGACCAACCGCGGCCCGATCGCCAGCGTCTTTCATCTGCACGGCCATCACTTCCGTCTGCTCGACCGGCTCGACGACGGCTGGAAGCCGTTCTGGCTCGACACGCTCGCGATCGAGCCGGGCCAGACCCAGCGCATCGCCTTCCTCGCCGAATATCCGGGCCGCTATCTGATCGAGCAGGTCGCGACCGACTGGGCCGCGCCGCGGCTCGTCCGATGGTACAGTGTCCAATAACAAGAAGAGGAAACGTCCATGAGCCAGACAGTTGCAGCGATCCGCGCAGTCAAGGCGCGAAGCGTCGTGGTGCCGCTCAAGCGCCCTGTGAAGAACGCCTTCGGCGTGATAGATTCCGGCCCGCTGGTTCTGATCGATGTCGAGACTGACCAAGGCGTTACCGGCCGCACCTACATCTTCGCCTACAGCAAGCTCACGCTTAAACCTCTTGCCTATCTGATCGAGGAGATCGGCCGCGAGCTCATCGGCAAGCCGGTCGCGCCGTTCGACCTGATCAAGGCAATGGACGCCAAGTTTCGGCTGCTCGGCTGGCAGGGCCTGGTCGGCATGGCGGTATCCGGACTCGACATGGCCTATTGGGATGTGCTCGGCCAGCTCGCCGGCCGGCCGCTGGTCGAACTGCTTGGCGGCTCGGCGAAGCCGATCAAGGCCTATGACAGCTACGGCGTGGTCGATCCCGTCGCCGATGAGCGCGCGCTGCGCTGCTCGCTCGACCAGGGTTTTCGCGGTATAAAAATCAAAGGCGGCGACGGTGATGCCGCCAATGACGAGCGCGTCGTGAAGGGCGTGCGCGCCCTGCTCGGCCCCGACATCGCGTTGATGATCGACTTCAACCAGTCGCTCGATCCGGCGGAGGCGACCCGCCGCATCGCCCGCCTTGCGCCCTACGATTTGCACTGGATCGAGGAGCCGGTGCCGCAGGAGAGCCTGTCCGGCCACGCAAAAGTCCGCGAGACCTCGCCGACGCCGATCCAGGCCGGCGAGAACTGGTGGTTTCCGCGCGGCTTTGCCGAAGCGATCGCGGCCGGCGCATCCGACTTCATCATGCCCGACGTGATGAAGGTCGGCGGCGTCACCGGCTGGATGCAAGTCGCGGGACAAGCCGACGCCGCCTCGATCCCGATGTCGAGCCATCTGTTCGCGGAAGTCAGCGCGCATCTGCTCGCGGTGACGCCGACCGCGCACTGGCTCGAGTTCCTCGACTTCGCCGGCGCGATCCTCACAACGCCCGCCGAAATCGTCGACGGCGCGGTGACCGCCAAGGGTCCCGGGCTCGGCATCGAATGGAACGAGCCGGCGGTCGCGAAGCATCTCGTCAGCTAGCGGCGATCCTGGCCGGTGAGCGCACGCTTCACCTTTGCGACGCATTCATGTAGGTCGATCCGAAATCGGAGCGCCCAATGTCGACCAATAGCAAGCTGACGCTCAAATTCCGTTGCCCGACGGAGCTTGACGGACTGATACCGGCCCCCATACCGGCGGCGCAGGGCGTTCCCGACTGGCTCAGGGCGATGCCGGCAACGGCCTTCTCCTCGATCAACCTGCACGACGAGGACACCATCAAGCGCTGCCCGCCGTTCGTGGATGCGATGACCTGCGGGTTCTTGCTGCCGCTGGTTTGCGATCTCAAAGTCGAGGACGGCGAAATCACCTGGGACCAGGACCTGCCGCCGGGAGGCACGCCGGAATTCCCACGCTCACCGATCGGCTTCCACGACCCGGGTCAGGTCACCGGCACTCCGCTGTTTGAAGAGGGCCGCTTCTTTCTCAAATTCCACAATTTGTGGACCGTCGAAGCCCCGGAAGGCTACGCGATCTACTTCACCCATCCCGTCAACCGCTTCGATCTGCCATTCACCACACTCAGCGGCCTGGTCAATTCCGACCTCTATGCCGACAATTGGGTGCACTTTCCGGCGTACTGGCACGATAGGAATTTCAGAGGCGTCCTCCCCAAGGGGACTCCGATCGCGCAATGTATTCCCGTCAAGCGAGACGACTGGACCGCGCAGGCATCGCCGTTCACCGCGGAAGACGCCAAGCGGGTCGGCGAACTCCGCACCGAGCTCAGACGGCAGCCGAACCTCTACCGGAGAAACTTCAGGGCGTAAGGCATGGCGGAATGCCGTCCGCCGCGCGCAATCTCAGTCCCCGCCGAGGAACTTCGCAGCGGCGCTCTGGGAGAAGAAGAAGCGGCCATGAGATCCCGAGGCCATGACGAATGCCGCGCGTCCAAACAGCTGGGGCTGACCGCGCATCACCGAGCGCAGCGCTGCCTCGGCAGCATCGCGCTCCCCCTGCTCGAAAAGGCAGGTGGCGAGGTGGGCGCGGGTTGAGCGATCATCCGGGTATTGCGCGAGCACGCGGCGGAACGCATCCGCGGCTGCGGCGTAGTCGCCACGGAGGATCAGGACCCGCCCGAGCTGGTTGAGAATGTCGGGGCGTCCCGGCGCAGCATCACGTGCCGCCGTCAGGACGCTTGCAGCCCGCGCGACGTCATTGGTCTCCTGCAACAGGCGCCCGAGAGCGAGCTTCAGGTCGGCGCTCTCAGGGGCCAGCGCGAGACCGGCCTCGATCGTGCTGATCGCTTCGTCGTGTTGACCGGCCTTGGCAAGCTGCCCGGCGAGTTCCTGAAAGGACGGAAAATATGGCGGGCGGCGTGCCGCCGTGCGCCGAAGCTGTGCGATGCCGTCGGCGACGCGGCCCGCGCCGCACATCAGCGCGCCGAGCAAAGTCTCGACCTCTCCATCGTCGGTGCGACGCGCAACCCGCTCGAGCGTTGCGATCGCCTCGCCGCCCCGGTTCTGCCCCATCAGGGCATGCGCCAGAAGAAGCGCGGCGTGTCTGTCCGTGCGGTTTGATTTCAGGAGGTTCGTCGCAATCTGCTCGGCCTGAGCAAACTGCTGCGCCCGCAACGCCAAGGCGCCTTGTTGCAGCGCCTGAGCGAGGAAATTGTTCTGCCTGCCACTCACGAGAGGTTTCTGGAGGATCCGAGAGAATGTTGAGGGCCCTAGCCCCGCCATCGCGGGGCGTCCAGCAACAGTCTCGTTAAAACGCGACATGAGGTCAACAGCAGCGCCCCGCCCACCTTCTGGCCTACCCAACGGCCTGATGTCGTCGAGCCCATGGCGATCACATCAATTCGCATCGAAATCGCGAAACGGAACCCGTCAATTCGGGACAAGCGTCGGATAAATCCTGTAGTGTCGGAGTTGATCGGCGTGCCGCCGAGCGAATCTGGCACCATGTGGCTCAGATCGGAGAACAGGGATGGCACAGTGTATCGTCGTCGTTCAATTCGACCTTCCGAAACGAACTGAAGAACAGGCCATCAGGGGTGGCATGGGCACCGCCCCCATTTACCGAAAGCTCGCAACAAAGGGGCTGATCCGCAAAGACTATCTCAATGGAGAGGCCGGTACCGGCGGCGTCTATCTCTGGGAGAGCCGAGAGGCGGCCGAGGCATGGTTTACCGAGGCCAAGATCGTCGAGCTCACCGGACGGTTCGGAGTCCGGCCGCGGCTGACCTGGTACGACACACACGTCACCGTCGACAATCTCAAGGGCGAGACGCGGGTGAGCCAAACCGCGCTGATTTCCGCAGCGGAATGAAATCGACCTGAGGTCAGCGTCGAGCGCCCGCATCTGAGCACAGTGCGGGCGCTGTAACGCGGCCGTTTTCGACCGGGGCCTTTGGCCCGACGCCTACTCCCCGCCTCCGGCAATCCCGCCGGTGCTCGGTTGCAGCTTGCCGCGCGCCTGCGCCGATGACGCTTCGCTGTCCATCGCCTCCGGCCGCAATGCCTCCAGCGGACGCTTGCGGGTCTCGATGCCGAGCACCGCAACCGCGATCGCCTGCACCACCAGGAGCCCGGCCACCACAGAGACGACGCCGGTGACGCCGAACCTGGTGAACAGCTCGACCACGATGAACGGCGTCACGATCGACATCAGGCGACCGGCGGTGTTGCAGATGCCGGATCCGCGCATCCTGAGCTCGGTCGGGAACAGTTCGGGGATGTAAAGCCCCCAGGCCAGCGCCAGCATCACCGCCACCGTGAACACGAGCAGGAAGCCGATCACGACGAAGGCGACCGGGTTGATGAACATCGGATAGATCAGCCCGAGCCCGGCCGCGGCGAGCGACAGCACGATCAGCGACGGCTTGCGGTCGATCTTCTCGCCGATCCACATGCCCGACAGCGTGCCGAGCGGGCTGCCGAGCGTCATCAGCATGGTGTAGCCGAGCGATGACGACAGGTTGATGCCCTGCTTGACGAAGAAGGTCGGGATCCAGGCGATGAAGCCGTAGACCGCGGTGTTGAGCCCGATCAGGATCAGGCAGCCGACGATGGTCCGCGCGATCAGTGCGCGCGAGAACAGGCGCGTAAAGCGAACGTCCGGCTGTACCGGCGCCGGCTGATAGGCCGGGGTCGGCAGGGTCCTACCCTTGCCGACCTCCTGCTCGATCGCCGCCAGCACCGCCTCCGCCTCGGCGTTCTTGCCCTGCGTCTCGAGCCAACGTGGCGATTCCGGCAGCGAGCGCCGCAGGAACCAGACGATCATCGCGCCAATGCCGCACAGCGCAAACATCCAGCGCCAGCCGAGGTGCGGAATGACGACCCAGCCGACCAGCGTCGCGACGAACAGCGCACCATTGGTGCAGGTCGCGAGCGCCGCGCCCCAGCGGCCGCGCTGCTGCGGCGGGATGAATTCGCTGAGCACGACATAGCCGACGACGATCTCGGCGCCGAGCCCGAGGCCCATCACGAAGCGGGCCCCGATCAGCCAGCTCATCGACGGCGCGAGCGTTGCCGCCAGCGCGCTGAGGCCGAAGATCAGGAGGTTGGCCTGATAGGCGAACTTGCGGCCGAAGCGGTCGCCGGCGACGCCCGCCAGCCAGGCACCGATCAGCATCCCTACAAAGGTCGCCGAGATGAAGCGCGCATTCTGCGCGAGGTCCGAATAGCCGGACTGAACCAGTGCGCCGAGAATGCTGCCGGCGAGGAAGATCTCGAAGCCGTCGACGAACAGCCCGGCTCCGATCAGCGCGAAGATCCGGTAGTGAAACCTTGAGATCGGCAATCTGTCGAGCCGGCCCCCCGCGTTAACGCCCTTGGTCACTTCAGCCTCCCTGATTTTGATTTTGTTTTGATCGTTGTCCGCGCCGATTTTTGTGCCCGCGCTATCCGGTCGAGACGCGCGCCTCCTCGTCTGCGCTCGCATGCATGGCTTGCGGCCGCGGCAGGCCGAGGTTCTCGCGCAACGTGTCGCCCTGATACTCGCGCTGGAACAGGCCGCGCCGTTGCAGCTCGGGCACGACGAGGCGCACGAAGTCCTGGTAGGTTCCGGGCACATGGGTGGCGGCGACGACAAAGCCGTCGCAGCCGCCTTCGCAGAACCAGCGCTCCATCTGATCGGCGACCGCCTTGGGCGAGCCGACGAAGGTCGGTAGTTCAGCGAGCGTCCCGCGCCCGCTGAACTGCACGAAGTCCCGCGGTGTCGGATTGGGCTTGCCGCTGAGATTCATCACGCGGTCGCGGATTGCTTGCAGCCCGCTGATCGAGGCCAGCTCATCCGACGTGAACGGCTCGTCCATCGGCTTGGCCGCGAAATCGTAGTTCAACACCTCCGACAACAGCGTCAGCGCATCGATCGGCTTGGCGAGCCGGTTGATCGCCGCGAACTTGTCCTCGGCCTCGGCCTGGGTCTCGGCGACGACCGGATAGACCGCCGGCGCGATGCTGATGTCCCTGCCCGTCTTGGCGAGCGTCCCCTTCAAGTCGGCATACTGCTTCTTCGCGATGTCGAGATTGGGATAGATCACGAAGATCAATTCGCCCCAGCGCGCCGCGAAGGTCTTGCCGCGGCCGCTCTGGCCGGCCTGAATGATCACCGGATGGCCCTGCGGCGAGCGCGGCACCGTGAACGGGCCGCGCGAGCGGAAGAACTGCCCGTGATGGTCGAGCCGGTGCACCTTGGCCGGGTCGGCGAACAGCCCGCTCTCGCGGTCGAAGCTGACGGCGCCGTCCTCCCAGCTGTTCCAGTGGCCGAGCACGACCTCCATGAACTCGTCCGCGCGGTCGTAGCGCAGATCGTGGCTGAGATGCTGCGAGGCACCGAAATTCGCCGCCTCGGAGTCGTTCAGCGAGGTCACCACGTTCCAGGCGGCGCGGCCGTTCAGCAGCAGGTCCATCGTCGCGAACACCCGCGCGACGTGGAACGGCTCGTAATAGGTGGTCGAATAGGTCACGCCGATGCCAAGCCGCTCGGTCGCCAATCCCATCGTGAGCGCAACCGAGACGGGATCGAGCTTCGCCGCGCGCACGCCGTGGCGGATGGTCTCACGGAAATCGTCGCCGAAGCGATCGGGGATCGCGAGCCGGTCGTCGAAGAAGGCGAGATGAAACTTGCCGTGCTCCAGCGTGCGCCCGATCTCCTGATAATAGTCGCGCGAGAACCAGTTCGGCTTCGAGTCCGGATGGCGCCAGGAGGCGGGATAGTTCGAGCAATTCTGGGCCTGCAGGAAGCCGATCAATTTCATCTGCCTGGTCATGGCGTGGTTCCTTCGTGGCCGCGGGAGAATTGGGGCATGTCAGATCACCCCGTCGCTGCGCAGCGCGGCGAGCGCCGCCGCGGTTGCGCCGGCAAGTGAGGTCAGGACTTCGTCGGTGTGCGCGCCGAGCGCGACGCCGGCATGCTTGAACTGCGGCGGCGTGCGCGACATTTTTGGGATCGCGCTCGGCACCGCAATCGGCCCGGCGCGCGAGGGCACCTCAGCGATGTTGCCGCGGGCGCGGTATTGCGGGTCGGCGAAGATGTCACTGATGCTGTAGATCGGCCCGCAGGGCACGTCGTAGCGCTCGCATTCGGCAAGCGCCGTCTCCAGCGGCATGGAGCCGATCCAGTCGGCGACCATCCCGTTGACCTCCTCGCGCCGCGCCAGGCGGCCGGCCATGGCCGCATAGCGCGGGTCGGTCGCGAGATCCGGCCGCCGCATCGCCTGCGCCAGGCGCTCGAACATCTTGTCACTCGAACAGGCCAGCGCCACCCATTTGCCGTCGGCGGTCTGGTAATGGCTGTGCGGCACGACATTGACGGTATCGGCACCGAGGCGTTCGCGGACGAAGCCGGTCTTGGCGAACACAGTCGCCATCTCGTCGAGCAGCCGAAACACCGATTCATAGAGCCCGATATCGACCACCTGCCCGTGTCCGGTGGCTTCGGCATGGCGCAGCGCCAGCAGCACGCCGAGCGCGCCCCATAGCCCGGAAATGTAATCGGCGAGCGAGGTCGATCCCGGCATCACCGGCGCCCGTCCCGCCTCGCCGGCAAGATAAGCGAGCCCGCTGAAGCCGTGCGCGATCCGGGCAAAGCCCGGCTTGTCACGCAAAGGGCCGTCCTGCCCATAGGCGCTGATGCGCAGCATCACGAGTTTTGGGTTGATCTCGCGCAATGCCTCGAAGCCGAGCCCCCATTTCTCCAGCGTGCCCGGCCGGAAGTTCTCCAGCACCACGTCGGATTGGCGGACCAGCTCGCGAAACAGCGCCGCGCCCCGCTCGCTGCGCAGATCGAGCGTCACCGACTTCTTGTTGCGGGCCTCGCTGAGCCAGACATAGGTGTCGCCGCATTCGCTCGGCGTGCCGAACCGGCGCAAGGGATCGCCTGTGCCCGGCTGCTCGATCTTGATCACCTCGGCGCCGAAATCGGACAGCACCGTCCCGCAGAACGGCGCCGCCACGAAGGTCGCGATGTCGAGCACGCGAATTCCGGACAGCGGTGGCTCATGCGACATCGCGCGCTCCTTGCCTGCCCGCCGCCTGAATTGCGTCATGGCGGTCGATGATCGCCTGCGCGCGCTTGAGCACCGCAAGATCGATCAACACGCCGTCCTGCCCGTAGGCACCGTCGCCGCCGGCGCTGGCGGACTGGATCTTGGCCGTGATCTCGCGCGCCCAGCCGATCTCGCGTGCGGTCGGCGAGAACACCTCGTTGGCGGTTTCGAGCTGCGAGGGATGGATCGCCCATTTGCCCTCGAAGCCGAGCGCGGCCGCCCGCGCCGCACTGGCGCGAAAGCCTGCGGCATCGCCGAAATTGGCATAGGGGCCGTCGATGGCACGCAGGCCGTGGGCGCGGCAGGCATTGGCGATGCGGGCGAGCGCGAAGTGCCACTGGTCGTTCCAGTGCATCCGGCGCGCGCCTCCCTCGTCCGCATCGGTGAGCACGGCATAGCGCGGATCGGAGGCGCCGATGATCTCGCCGCAGGTACGCAGGTCGATCGAGTAATCGCCGATGCCGAAGATGACCGCTTCCAGCCGTTCCGACGCCTGCACGATGTCCTCGACATTGGCGAGTCCAAGCGTGGTCTCGATCAGGATCTCGATGCCCAGCGGCCTTGCGCGCGGGAACTCGCGCTCGAGCCCCGCCAGCAGCGCGTCGACGAAACGGACGTCGAACGCGGTGCCGACCTTCGGCACCATGACGAGGTCGAGGCGCGGCGCGCGGCTGACGATCTCGATGATGTCGCGATGCGCCCATTCGGTATCGAGGCCATTGATGCGCACCGCCAGCGTCTTGTTGCCCCAGTCGATCCGGTTCAGCGCCTCGATCGCGATCTCGCGCGCCTCGGGCTTTCGCGGCGGCGCAACCGCGTCCTCCAGATCCAGGAAGATGAAATCGGCCGCGCTACTCGCTGCGCGTTCGAAGAAATGGGTCGAGGTCGCGGGAACCGCGAGTTCGGAACGCTGGACGCGGCGCGTGCGCGGCTTGGTGACGGTGAAGGACATTGGAGCATCTTTTCTGCATCGCGCCGCAGGATCGTCTCCCGCGGCCAACAACAATCATGCTAGATGTCCGACACTGATCTTTCTAACGAGATTATCTTAAGAACTGTTCAGTTCTCCGGGACAATCGTCTGCAGGGCAAAACGATGTCGCAGATCAATTTCAAGCTGCTGCACATGTTCATCGCGGTCGCGGAGAACAAGAGCTTTCGCCAGGCCTCCGAGCAGCTCAACCGCTCGCAATCCGCGGTCAGCATGCAGATCAAGCTGCTGGAGGATCAGGTCGGCGCCGCGCTGTTTCATCGCACGACGCGGCGCGTCGAGCTGACCGCGGAGGGACTGCAACTGCTGACGCATGCGCGGCGCGCGCTCGGCGAATGGGAGAACGGCCTGCGCGAGATCCGTGAGGTCATCGACATCCAGCGCGGCACGCTGTCGCTGGCCTGCGTCCCGACCATTGCCGCGACCATTCTGCCGCAGGCGCTGCACGCCTTCCAGGCGAGCTATCCCGGCATCAACATCAATCTGCGCGAGCTTGCGGCCGAGGACATGCTGGACTGCCTGCGCCGGCGCGAGGCGGATTTCGGCATCGGGCCGGAGACGGACGGCTCGACCGAGTTTCAGTTCGCGCCGCTGTTCAACGACCCGATCTATGCGCTGGCGACAAGAGCGTTTCCGTTTCGCAAGCGCAGCGCTGTCGACCTAACCGAACTGTCCGCCTATCCGATCCTGCTCAACTCAAAATCGGCGGCGCTGCGCTCGATGCTGGAGCGCGCGCTCGCCACGCGCAATCTGCAGATGAAGATCAAGTTCGAGGTCGAGCACAGCTACACGCTGGCCGCGCTGGCCGGCGCCGGTCTCGGCGTCGGCATCCTGCCGAAGGTCGCCTTGCCGCGGCCGGTCAGGAAGACGATGCAGGCGCTACCGATCGTCAATCCGACGCTGGAGCGCACCGTCTGCATCGTCTCGTTGCGCGGACAATCGT
Organism: Bradyrhizobium sp. USDA 4501; assembly: GCF_054062115.1. Classification (NCBI taxonomy): domain Bacteria; kingdom Pseudomonadati; phylum Pseudomonadota; class Alphaproteobacteria; order Hyphomicrobiales; family Nitrobacteraceae; genus Bradyrhizobium; species Bradyrhizobium sp. USDA 4501. Next base: position 8,456,786 of record NZ_JBSSEX010000001.1, on the reverse strand, counting down.
TCTCGCCGGCTGCCGGCGCGCTGACATCAGTGATTCACAAATTCCTCAAGCCGCGCCCTTAGGTCCGCCGGGCCAACCCGCAGAACGCGCCACCAAAATAGATCAGCGGCGTCTCCCCCTCACGCAGATGCATCGCGCGGACCGCGCCGACGAAGATCGAATGCGTGTCGTGCGCATGCTCGTCGATCAGCTCGCAGTCGAGCCCGATCAGCGCATCCTTAAGGATCGGCGCGCCCGTGGCCAGCGACAGCCAGCCGTCGGCGCCGGAAAAGCGATCGTCCCGCTCGATGCCGCGGCGGCCGGCGAACACATTGGCCAGCTCGGCCTGGTCGGCGTGCAGCATGTTGACGCCGAACGCAGCGGTGCGCCGGATCAGGCCATGCGCGCTCGCCGAGCGGTTGACGCAGGCGATCAGCCGCGGCGGCGCGTCCGACAGCGAACAGACCGACGTCGCCGTCATCCCCGTCCTGTCGCCCGGCCCGCCCGCCGACAGGATCGTCACCGCGCCGGCGTGGTGGCGCATCGCCGCGCGATAGGACGCGGGGTCGACGCTCCCGTGAGCCGGAGCGGCGGCGGTCCGTGAAGCGGTCGAAAGCAGGCTGGTCGGTGCGTTCATCTGACTGTTCCGGGCGAGAGGCGACGGTTTCGAATCGTATAGGCCAGCTCGACCGATCGCAGAAACGCAAATATCTAACCAGTTGTTCAGATCATCCGATCAATGCCGTCGGGCGTGTGCAGGCCGGCGAGCCACGGCAGCGCCTGATCGAATGCCGCGCGATGCGCGCGCGCGGCGACATCCATGTCGGCCAGCACCAGCCGCCTAATACTCAATCCCGAACTCGTCATAGAGGCGGCGGAACACGGCGGGCAGCACTTCGGTGAGATCTTCGGCGATCAGGCCGGGGCCCGCCTCGCTCGCGCTCTCGCCGTGCATCCAGACGCCGATGCTGGCGGCCTCGAAGGCCGCGGCGCCCTGCGCCAGGAAACCCGCGATGATGCCCGACAGCACGTCGCCGGCGCCGGCGGTGGCGAGCCAGGGCGGCGCATTGGCGGCGACGGTGGCGCGGCCGTCGGGAGACGCGATCACCGTGTCGGCGCCTTTCAGCAGCACCACCGCGCCGGAGCGCTCGGCCGCCGCGCGCACGCGCTCGAGCTTGGAGCGGCCGGGATGCTTGTTGGAAATATCGCTGAACAGCCGCGGAAACTCGCCCTCATGCGGCGTCAGCACCACCTGCTGACCGGCGCTAGCCTTGATCGCCTCGAACAGCCGGTCCGGCGCGCCGGCAAAGCTGGTCAGCGCGTCGGCGTCGAGCACCAGATGCCGCTGCGCCGACAGCGCGGTGTGGACGAAGTCACGGGTCCGCGCGCTGACCCCGGCGCCCGGACCGATTACGCAGGCATTGAGGCGCTTGTCGCCAAGCAGCTCGGCGAACTGGATCGGGTTGTCGACCGCGCGCACCATCACCGCGGTCAGCGCCGCAGCGTTGACGGCAAGCGCATCACGCGGCGAGGCCAGCGTCACGAGGCCGGCGCCGGCGCGCAGCACGGCGCGCGCGGCGAGCCGTGCCGCCCCGGTCGAGGCGAGATCGCCCGACACCACGACGGCGTGCCCCCGCGCGTATTTGTGGCCGTCGATCCGCGGTACCGGAAACGACCATCGCCAGGCCTCCGGCGCATTCTCCGCGGTCAGCGGCTTGATCTCGTCGAGCACCAGCGCGGCGATACCGATGTCGGCGACGCGCACCCGGCCGCAATACATCCGGCCCGGCAGCAACAGATGCGCGGGCTTCTTGCGGAAGAAGGTGACGGTCTCGGTGGCCTGCACGGCCGCTCCCATCACCGCGCCCGATGTGCCGTTGATGCCGCTCGGCAGGTCGACCGCCAGCACCGGCGTACCGTTGGCATTGATCGCCGCGATCATCTCCAGCGGATCGCCCTTTACCGGCCGGTTGAGGCCGGCACCGAACAGCGCGTCGACGATCAGCGCCGGCTTGCCGAGCGCCTGCGGGTTGAACGGCAGCACCGGATATTTCCAGCCCTTCGCCGCCAGCGCCGCGTCGCCCTGCAGGCTGTCGCGCTCGCAGAGCAGGATCACCGAGACCTCGCGGCCGCGCGCGGCAAGCTCGGCGGCAGCGACAAAGCCGTCGCCGCCATTGTTGCCGCGGCCGGCGACCACCACGATCGGCCCCTCCTCGACCAGGTCCATCGCGGCTTCCGCGACGGCCTGGCCCGCGCTCATCATCAGCGCGAAGCCCGGCGTTCCGGCTGCGATGGTCAGCCGGTCAGCGCGCTCCATCTCGGTCGTGGTCAGAACGTCCATGCCGAATCCTCAATCGCTTCGCCTTTTCGAGAGGCAATTCCTGTGACGTTCGCGGGGTTTCTACTGGCCGACTGCATACGGATTGGTCTATTTGCCTATTTGTTAGGCTTGGATATCATAGCCCATGTGGTTCGATATCAGCCGATTGCCTGTTAAAAGGCTGATAACATTCTGAAATCGGGGACTTTAACAACTTGGCATAGACCCTGCTTTTGAGGAAGCCGCGCGCAAGGCCGCTTCATGCGGACCATTGCGCGTGTTTCCGGCCACCGGCCGGAAGCCTTAAGACCAACCAGACTGCGCCCCACGCGCATCGAACTCGACCCTGCAATCTGCAATGCCCGGGAGGCGCTCAGTGAAGAAGATTGAAGCCATCATCAAGCCCTTCAAGCTCGACGAGGTGAAAGAAGCGCTCCAGGAAGTCGGACTGCAAGGCATCACCGTCACCGAGGCCAAGGGATTTGGCCGCCAGAAGGGCCATGCCGAACTCTATCGCGGTGCGGAATACATCGTCGACTTCCTGCCCAAGGTGAAGATCGAGATCGTGATCGGCGACGACCTGGTCGAGAAGGCGATCGACGCGATCCGCCGCGCGGCGCAGACTGGCCGGATCGGCGACGGCAAGATCTTCGTCTCCAACATCGAGGAAGCCATCCGCATCCGGACCGGCGAATCCGGGCTGGACGCTATTTAAGGGCGGTGCTATCCGGATTTTCCGACGGCAAAAGAGAAAAAAGGCTGCTTCGGCAGCCTGATTTCGTTTGTGTAGTCACACGAACTCGCCAAAAGCGGGAATAACGTCGCTCTCCGCTGGAAACCGACCCGCACATCCATAAGGGGTATTCATGAAGACCGCCAAAGACGTCCTGAAATCGATCAAGGACAACGACGTCAAATACGTCGACCTGCGCTTCACCGATCCGCGCGGCAAGTGGCAGCACGTCACCTTCGACGTCAGCATGATCGACGATGACATCTTCGCCGAGGGAACGATGTTCGACGGCTCGTCGATCGCCGGCTGGAAGGCGATCAATGAATCCGACATGTGCCTGATGCCCGACCCGGTCACCGCGACGATCGACCCGTTCTTCGCCGAGACCACCATGGTCATCACCTGCGACGTGCTCGAGCCGACCACCGGCGAGCCCTACAACCGCGACCCCCGCGGCATCGCCAAGAAGGCCGAGGCGATGGTGAAGTCGATGGGCGTGGGCGACACCGTGTTCGTCGGCCCCGAGGCCGAGTTCTTCGTGTTCGACGACGTGCGCTATTCGGCCGAGCCCTACAACACCGGCTTCCGCCTCGACTCCTCCGAGCTGCCGATCAACTCGGCGACCGAATATGAGGGCGGCAACCTCGGCCACCGCATCCGCACCAAGGCCGGCTACTTCCCGGTGCCGCCGCAGGACTCGGTGCAGGACATGCGCTCCGAGATGCTCGGCGCGATGGCCAAGATGGGCGTCAAGGTCGAAAAGCATCACCACGAGGTGGCCTCGGCCCAGCACGAGCTCGGCATGAAGTTCGACACGCTGACGCTGATGGCCGACCATATGCAGATCTACAAGTACTGCATCCACCAGGTCGCCCACATCTACGGCAAGACCGCCACCTTCATGCCAAAGCCGGTCTACGGCGACAACGGCTCGGGCATGCACGTGCATCAGTCCATCTGGAAGGACGGCAAGCCGACCTTCGCCGGCAACAAATACGCCGACCTGTCGGAGACCTGCCTGCACTACATCGGCGGCGTCATCAAGCACGCCAAGGCGATCAACGCCTTCACCAACCCGTCGACCAACTCCTACAAGCGTCTGGTGCCGGGCTATGAAGCCCCCGTGCTGCTCGCCTATTCCGCGCGCAACCGCTCGGCGGCCTGCCGCATCCCCTACACCGCGAACCCGAAGGCCAAGCGCGTCGAGGTGCGTTTCCCCGACCCGATGGCCAACCCCTATCTCGGCTTCGCCGCGATGCTGATGGCCGGTCTTGACGGCATCAAGAACAAGATCGATCCGGGTCCGGCGATGGACAAGGACCTCTACGATCTGCCGAAGGAAGAGCTGAAGCAGATCCCGACCGTCTGCGGCTCGCTCCGCGAGGCGCTCGAGAGCCTCGACAAGGACCGCGCGTTCCTCAAGAACGGCGGCGTGTTCGACGACGACTTCATCGACGCCTATATCGAGCTGAAGATGACCGAGGTCGCGCGTTTCGAAATGACCCCGCACCCGGTGGAATTCGAGATGTACTACTCGCTGTAAATCTTGCGGCACCGACGACATGCGAAAGGCGCTTCCACCGGAAGCGCCTTTTGTTTTGGGTGAGAACGGTGCGTAGGATGGGTAGAGCGCAGCGAAACCCATCGCACCGGTGCAAGCCTTGAGATGATGGGTTTCGCTTCGCTCTACCCATCCTACGCAGGGCAGTTACACCTTCGCCTTGGCGAGCCGCCGTCCGTCGGCGTCGAGCGCGCCGAAGGTGCCGGCGATCATGTCCGGCGTCGGAATCATGCCGCCGAGCGACCAGCTCGCCGGCTCGCCCTCCTCGATCTTGACCCAGACGTTGCGGCGGAAGTCCGGGTTACCCTGCGCCTCGATCTCGACCATGAGGTCGGTGACGCGCTCCAGCAGCGCCTGCTTCTGCGCGACATCGAAGATGCCGCGGACGGTGGAAATGGTGACGTAAGGCATGGTCTCTCTCCATTGCTGAGGGTGTGACAACGCAGCGAAGATGGACCGGCACGGTCAAATCAGGCGGTGGCCGATCGGACAGAGATCGGGCAATATCTGCCACCGCCCGATCGCGCTGATCGGCTAGCATGACGGCAAATTCCGGAGGTCCCATGAAGCTTGCGATCCTCGCGCTGGAAGGCTGCATGCAATCGGCGGTCGCCGGCATCGCCGACATCCTCACCCTCGCCAACCACGTGATGCAGCTGCGCGGCGGCAAGGCGCGCTTCAGCTGGCAGACGCTCTCGCTCGACGGCAAGGCGGTGCGCGCCGGCGGCGGCAAGTTGCTCGCCGTCGATGGTACGGTGGGCAGGCGGACGGCGTGCGACGCGATCATCGTGCCGGGCAGCCTGGTCGATCATCTCACCGCCGAGCGCCTGCAACCGCAATATGACCGTGCCGGCGCCTGGCTGCGCCAGCAGCATGCCAGCGGCCGGCTGATCGGCGCATTCTGCAGCGGCGTGCTGCTGCTCGCCAATGCCGGCCTGCTCGACGGTCGCTGCGCCACCATCACGTGGTGGCTGCAGTGCGAGCTGCGTCGCCGCCATCCCAAGGTTGATCTCGCCGGTGATGCCGTGATCACGCAGGCCGATCGCCTGGTCTGCGCCGCTGGCCCGATGTCGTGGGTCGATCTGTTGCTGCGGCTGATCGAGCTCGTCGAAGGCGCGGAGGTCGCAAAGGTTTGCGCCGACTATGCGGTGATCGACACCGCGCAGCGCACCCAGGCGATCTTCATGCCGCTCGGCTACATGCTCGGCCAGGACCCGCTGCTGATCAAGGCGGACATGCTAGTGCGCCGCACCGGCAAGACCCCGATCACGGTGCGCGGCCTCGCGCATGCGCTCGGCCTCAGCGAAAGCACACTGAACCGCCGCTTCCGCGAACTGACCCACGAGCCGCCGCAGGCCTTCATCATGCGCCGCCGCGTCGAGCACGCCCGCACGCTATTGGAAACAACGGCGCAGCCGATCAAGGCGATCGCCCGCGCCACCGGCTATGAGGACGAGAGCAGCTTTCGAAAGGCCTTCCGCAAGCTCACGCTGACATCGCCGCAGGCCTATCGCGCGCAACGATCGATGCGCGCGGCCTGATCGCGGGAAGCGCCGGAAGACTACGGTCAGCAACGCTGACGAACCTGATGACGTGATGCGAACCGCACACAAGGTTGTGTTTCCGGGATCGACAACGCCTGGGCTCGGGTGTTCACTGCCGGCAAGGACCCGAAAGCGGCCTCCGATAAAACACGCAATCATTTTCTGCATGGGGAGAAACGAGATGTCTTTCGTCGCTCGACGAATGGCGGCGCTTTCGACCGCCATCACTATTCTCGCTGTCTGTGCTGGCAGCGCATTTGCCCAGAAGAAATACGATATCGGCGCAACCGATACTGAAATCAAGATCGGCAACATCATGCCGTATAGCGGGCCGGCATCCGCCTACGGCACCAGCGGCCGGGCCCAGGCGGCCTATTTCCGCAAGATCAACGCCGAGGGCGGCATCAATGGCCGCAAGATCAACTTCATCTCCTATGACGACAGCTACAGTCCGCCGAAGACGGTCGAGCAGGCGCGCAAGCTGGTCGAAGGCGACGAGGTCTTGCTGATCTTCGCCTCTCTCGGCACGGCATCCAACGGCGCGATTCAGAAATACATGAACGTGAAGAAGGTGCCGCAGCTGTTCATTCAGACCGGTGCCACCAAGTGGAACGATCCGCAAAACTTCCCATGGACCATGGGCTGGCAGCCCAGCTATCAGAGCGAGGGACGGATCTACGCCAAGCACATCCTGAAGGAAAAGCCGGGCGGCAGGATCGCGGTCCTCTACCAGAACGACGATTATGGAAAGGACTATCTCAAGGGCCTGAAGGACGGCCTCGGCGACAAGGCGGCGTCGATGATCGTAATCGAGGATGCGTATGAGGTGGCCGAGCCGACGATCGACACGCACATCGTCAAGATGAAATCGATGAATGCCGACGTATTCGTCGACATCGCCACACCGAAATTCGCGGCGCAGGCCATCAAGAAGGCGGCCGAGATCGGCTGGAAACCGCTGCACATCCTCAACTCGGTAGGTTCCTCGCTCGGCGCCGTGATCCAGCCTGCCGGCTTCGAGAACGCACAAGGCATCATTTCGGTGGCCTACCTGATGGATCCGCTCGATCCGCAATGGAAGGACGATCCCGGCATGAAGGCGTTCGACGAGTATCTCTCCAAATATTTCCCCGAAGGCAATCGGGCCGACAGCCTGATTATGACAGGGTACAATGCGGCTCAGACGCTGGTTCAGGTGCTTAAGCAGTGCGGCGACGATCTCACGCGCGCCAACGTCATGAAGCAGGCCGCCAACCTGAAGGCCTTCCGCACCACCAACTTGCTGCCCGGCATCACAATGAACACCAGCCCGATCGATTTCGCGCCGATCAAGCAGATGCAGCTCAGACGACTCAAGGGCGAGCGATGGGAGCTGTTCGGGCCGATGCTCAGCGCGGAAGTGGGAGGTTAGCCGACCGCAGCCCCTCACTGCGCCGCCCGGCGGTCCGAGCGTTATCCGCGTCATTGCGAGGAGTTCGCGACAAAGTTGCAAAGCAATTTTGCGCTGAAGCGGCGAAGCAATCCACCTCTCCGCGTATCCGGAAAGATGGATTGCTTCGCTTCGCTCGCAATGACGCTAGTAGCCTTGGATCTGTAGGATGGGTAGAGCGCAGCGAAACCCATCATCTCGCCCCCTGCACAAGCGATGGGTTTCGCTTCGCTCTACCCATCCTACGGAGCTTGACCTACACCCGGAACAGCTTCGCGTACCTCGCCTTGATCTCCTCCGACTGCACCTGCACCTGGGCCGGATCGGCCTTGAGCATTTTCAGTTTGTCGAGCGGCACGTGACCGGCCTTCTCCTTCACCTTGGCGTGGAACGAGCGGTGCGCGAATTCGTCGGCCAGCATCTGCTGCGTCTCGGCGCTGAAGAAGTAGCTCTGGAACAGCCGCGCCGCATTCGGGTTCGGCGCGTTCTTGAAGATGCCGCTCGGGACGATGATCAGCGGCGCGCCCTCGGCCGGATAGACCACCTCGACCGGCTTGCCCTGATCCTTGGCCAGCACGAGGTTGTAGTCGTTACCGTCGGCCATCACCGCGCGCTCGCCGAGCAGAATCTTCTTCGGCGGATCGGCCGCCGACTGCACCTGCATCACGCGCTGCTGCGACAGCTTCTCCAGATACGGCCAGCCGAGGTCGCGTGCCAGCACGAAGGTCGCGGTCATGATCGCGCCGGAATAGCTCGGGTGGCCCTTGACGATTTTGCCGCGCCACTTGGGATCGAGCAGGTCGGCGTAGCTCTTCGGCGCCTCCTCGCGCTTCACCTGCTCGGTGTTGTAGCCGATTACCTCGAACCAGGCGCAGGATGTCGCCGAGGTGCCGTCGGGATCGATCTGGTCGGCCGGAAAATGCCTGGCGACGTCCTCCGGCACATAGGCCGCGAGCCAGTCGTTCTTCTTCCAGTCGAGGTAATGCGCGGGATCTGTGGAATTGGCGACGTCGACGGCGTTGATGCCGCTGCCCTGCTCCTGTGCGATGCGCTGGAAGATGCGTTCCGCGCCCGAGCGCTCGACGCGGACGCTGATCCCGGGATATTTCTGCTCGAAGTCACGCGCGAGACGCTCGGCCGTGTTCAGCTCCAGCGCGCTGTAGAACGAGATCTTGCCTTCCTTCTTGGCGGCTGCGATCAGCTCCGGCGTCACGGCTTCCGCCGGCGGCGCCGCCGCGCGCAGCGGCTCCGCGAATACCATGCCAGCGGCGGGTGGCCGCCGTCACCTTGAGCCAGTCGCGCCTCGACCATTTGCGGTCCTGCATTCCATACTCCCTGAAATCGGGCCGTTGACCGGCCGCGCCTTTGTCGCGGGAGCTTAGCGCGTAGGATGGGTAGAGCGAAGCGAAACCCATCAAATAGCGGCCGCATCAGGGATGATGGGTTTCGCGCAGTTTATCATCGGGCCGCGCTTGCGGACCCGTTGGCATCCAAGTCACGCCGCGGCTACGTCTTCGCGGGCGGATTCTCGCGCAGGAAGCGTTCGAGATCGGGCTGCACGGAATAAGGCTGCGGAACCGGATCGCCCTGAAAGTCGACCTGAAGATCAAGGCAGCGCCGCAGCATCCGCGCCAGCTCGCCGCGCCGATAGGGCTTGGTCAGCAGCGGAATGCCGTGACCGCCACGCCCCTGCTGTGCGGGCAGCACGCCGTCGCTGTAACCCGAGGTGAACAGCACCCGCAGTGCCGGGCGCCCGGCCATCAGCGTCTCCGCCAATTGCCGGCCGTTCATGCTGCCGGGCATCACGATATCGGTGAACAGAAGGTCGAACGCGGTGCCGCGTTTGACGATCTCGAGCGCGGCGTCCGCGTTCGCAGCGACCAGCACGTTGTAGCCGAGGCTTTCGAGCTGGCCCGTGACATAGTCTCGGATCGTAGGGTCGTCCTCCACGCACAGGATCGTCTCGTCGCCGCCCCTGACGGGCAGATCGTCCTTCTCCGCCGCACGCTGTGCGGTGCCGTCGGCCTTCGGCAGATAGATCCTGAAGATGGTGCCGCGCCCCTGCTCGCTCTTGACCTCGATCCCGCCGCCGCTTTGTTTGACGAAGCCGAACACCATGCTGAGCCCGAGCCCGGCGCCCTGCCCGACCTCCTTGGTGGAAAAGAACGGATCGAAGATCTTCTCCAGATGCGTCGGCGAAATGCCGGTGCCGGTATCGGTCACCTCGATCACGAGATGATCGCCGGCGCGCTCGACGCCGCACGCCACGGCGTCGGGAATCCCGAGCTGGATGTTGCGGGTCGCAAAGCTCAGCGTGCCACCGTCAGGCATGGCATCGCGCGCATTGATGGCGAGATTGACCAGCGCAGCACCAAGCTGGCTGCGGTCGACGAAGGCGAGCCAGGCGTCGCGGCTGAGCTCCGTCCTGATCTCGGTCTGCGAGCCGAGCGTCTGCGACAGCAGCCGGGCCACCTCGCCGACCAGGTCGTTGACGTCGGTCTCGCCGGGCTGCAGCGGTTGCTTGCGCGCGAATGCCAGGAGGCTCGAGGTGAGCTGCGCGCCGCGATCGGCGGCATCGCTGATCAGCTTGGCGATTGCGGCGAGTTGCGGGTTGTCCTTGACGCCGTCGGCGAGGATCTCGATCGTGCCGGTGATCACGGTCAGCATGTTGTTGAAGTCGTGCGCGATGCCGCCAGTCAGCCGCCCCAGCGATTCCGACTTCTGCGCCTGGATCAACTGCTCCTCGGCGATCCGGCGCTGGCTGACGTCCCTGACAAAGGAATTGATGATCCAGCCGTCACCGCGGCGCAGCGCGTTGAGGGACACCTCGACATAGAACCGGTGACCGTCGCGGTGCAGGCACGCCGTTTCATAGCGCATGCCCATGGCGCCGGCCGCGGTCTCCTGCAGGAAGCGGGTGATCCGCTGCCGGTGCGCGAGGCGCAGCTCCTCCGGAAACACCAGTTCGACCACCCGATAACCGACCGCCTCGGAGCGCGTCCAGCCGGTCAGCACCTCGGCCTGCGGGCTCCAGTCGAGAATGACGCCGTCCTGGTCGGTCTGGACGAAGGCGTCGAGCGCGGTCCTGACGATGGCTTGCGCCATCTGCTCGCTCTCGACCAGCGCCTGGTGTGCCCGACGCTGCGCGGTGACGTCGTGCAGTACGGCGACCGCGCCCCGCAGATTGCCGGTATCGTCGCGCAGCGGCCGCGCGTTGACGACAAGGAAGACGGCCGGTTGCGGCGGTTGCGGTTTGACGATCAGCTCGAAATCGTCGACGTCATCGCCGCGCAGCGCACGCGCCATCGGCGTGTCCGGGATCGGCATCACGGTGGTGCCGTCGGCATAATAGTTCTGGAAGGTGCGAACGCCGGTCAGGGTATCAAAACCGGGTTCGACACTGTACAGCCGTCGCGCCGCGGCGTTGACGATCACGATCATCCCGTGCTCGTCGGCGACCACCACCGGATCGCGGATGCTCTCGACGGTCTTCTCCAGCAGGTGCTGCCTGCTGCCCAGCTGCGCCGACAATTCGGCAAGCGTCGCCGCGAGCTGAGCGGTCTCGCCGTCATCGCTTGAGCCGAGCGAGACCTGCTGGCCGCGCGACAACGCCTCCGCCGCCCGCACCAGCTGGGCGGGCGTCCTGGACAGCGATCTCGCAATCACCTCAGCCGTCATCAATACCACCGCAACCGCGCCACCCGCGAGCAGAACGCCCGGCCAGGTTACGCCATGGATGAAGCCCAGCGCGAGCAGGAGCGCGGCGACGGGAAACAACATCCCCATCGCCAGACGGCCCGACAAATTCATCCCGACCAACCCCTCGTGTCGGCTGCACCCGAAAATGGAAAAGGAAAAGCAGTATTCGGAAAGGGTCGTCGGCGCCGGATCAAATATCCCTGTTGCTTAGCCGAGTCCGGCGCCGCAATCCGCCACTTTCGTATCCGTATTAGTACGGAGGAAGGCCGATTCCGGCGCACGCGCAATACCGGAAGAATAGCTGCGACCTGTCGACCAGCGGTACATCTCGCCGGCAGCACAACTCAACATACCGAGAATTTGCAGGAGGGATGCATGTTTGGCGCCGTGGTCAGCCGTCGGCCGAACGCGCCAGGCGGGATGCCGACATGGTCGCTCGCCAAACATGGACCACTCCCACGTTTCTGGGTCCAGCCCAGCCCTCGCCGGCGCTTGGCGACGCTCTCAACGCCGACTTACGACACCTCGAAGTAACGTGCCTCGGCTGCGAGACGCATCGTGAGGCGGCCGAACAGGACCTCGATCCACGAGCTCGAGCGCCCCGTGGCAAGCGGTGTTCCCGATTGCGGACGAACAATATCTCGGCCAAAATCGTCGGGACAGTTCAGGAAGGATGAGCTTACAAAAGAGAGACGATGTGACGTGCAGGCCGCATCCTCATCCCTCGTAGGCTTAAGCTGCAAATACCGATCTGGGTCCCGTTGAATGTTAGCGCGCCGAAGAGCGGATCTGCTCTCAAGGCGGGTGACTTTGCATTTGCTACGGAGCACAAAATGGATTCCATGCTGAATGACAGGGTCGCGGAAGGGCGGCTCGTGAGCTTGGAAGAGCAGCTTTCGAACCTCGCGCGCGAAGCAGGAGTCAGCCCTTCCGGCCCGCCGACCGGCAAGAAAGCGTTTCACGCGCCGCTAGAAGCGGTTCATCGATTGGCGGATTGGCGCCACCTGGCCATTGTCGGTTCCGTGCTGGCAGCATGCATAGGTGGCGCTGCTTGGTGGTGGTCGTCACCCAGCGATACGGCGATGGTGGCCTCCCCTGGCCACTCCTCACCTCCTGCGCAAACCCCGCCGAAAGACGCCGCGCCGAAAGACGTTGCGCCGACTGCCGCCGCACTTTCTTCCGACTTGGCGCAGCAGCTTCAACCGATGGCGCGCGATCTCGCGGCCTTGAGGCAGGCGGTCGAACAGCTTGAGGTGAGGCAAGAACAATTGGTCCGCGACCATAAAAATGTCGCAAGCCAACTCGAGGCGAGCCAAGCAGAAATGGCACGCAGCAAAGATATCATCGACCAGATCAAGGCGACCCAGGATCAGATGGCGCGCGAGAGCGAGACGGTCACCGAGCGGCTCAACGCAAGCCAGGACCAGCTGGCCGGTGTCATTGCGAACGCCGCAGAGCCGAAGGTGAGCCCCGAACAGCCAAAGGTAAGCCCCGAACAGCCAACGGTAGCCCCAGAAATACCACTGCCGCGTCCGCGGCCGTCGACCGATGTTGCCCAGGCGCGCAAACCGGCGCCAACCCCGACGCGGCCGCACGCCACCAGCAAACCGCAACCGCCGGCATGGCCATGGTCAGTGCGCTAATGCCGTGACGTGCTGCTTCCTGCGTGCCGTCGACGCGGCAACGGCCGGTACCTGCACTTTGCGATCAATGAAGCAACACGAAGAGGCCGCTGGCGCTGGTCAGCGGCCTCTTGAACCTGATCTTAAATGAACGTCTTGGTGGTAAAATCTTTGCCTCAGGTCCGCCTTTATTAAACGGGGAATTTGCCACACAGTGAAGTCCCAACAGGTGCGATGCTCAACGGAACTCTTGTGACGTTGCGGGGACAACACACTTTGCTTTCGTGACGTCCTGAGTTCTAGGAACGATCTACTCGCCTGCCGCTCGGCTCCCATCGATTGGCCAAGGAAAGCCCCGCGTCTTTCATGGCTTCCCGAACCGAGGTTCGACAAACCGACCCGACGGACAGGCGACGCCACACCTTTGGTGTCGTCCCTGCGAAAGCACTAGGACCGATCGACATTCAGGATTCCCAAGCGGTTTGATCGCTGATTCATAGAGTTCCGTGATTCGAGACACGGAGCAGATGGTGGCGGCGAAACGATATGAGCTGACGGAGGCGCAATGGGCGAGGATTGCGCCACTGCTGCCGGGGAAAGCTGGCGACCCGGGACGTACGGCTGCGGACAATCGACTGTTCGTCAACGGATGTTTGTGGGTTTTGCGATCGGGCGCACACTGGAGCGACCTGCCGGAACGGTACGGCAAGTGGAAAACGGTGCATCAGCGCTTCAGCCGCTGGTGCCATGCCGGCGTCTGGGAGTGCGTGTTCGCTGCTCTGACCGCCGATCGCGACAACCAGTATCTGATGATCGACAGCACCATCGTTCGCGCCCACCAGCAGGCGACGAGCGGAAAAGGGGGGCCAAAGATCAGGCGCTGGGGCGTTCCCGAGGTGGACTGACCACCAAGATCCACATGCTGGCTGATGCGCTCGGCCGTCCGCTCCGCTTCATCGTCACGGCTGGGCAAGTTAATGACATCACCCAGGCGCCGGCACTGCTCCACGGCCAAAGCGGCGATGCCGTGCTCGCCGACAAGGCCTATGACAGCAACGCCCTGCGTGCGATCATCGCGGAAATCGGCGCAACGGCGGTGATCCCGTCAAACCGCACCCGCAGGATCATCATTCCGCACGACGCCGACGCATACAAACAGCGCAACCGCATCGAGCGCTGCTTTTGCCAGCTCAAACACTTCCGACGCTTGGCAACCCGTTATGACAGGCGATCTGACAACTTTACCGGCTTCATCCATCTCGCTGCCGCAATGATCTGGATGCAATGAATGTCGATCGGTCCTAGGGTTGCGCCCGCCGATTTCGGCTCTCGCCTAGTAGCTAACCCCTTGATGATGAGTCGGTTTTCTAGCCTCGAAGAGATGTGTAAATGCCCTAGTGCGAAAGCAGGGACCCATAACCACCGACGGTCCTTGTTGAGCAGTGCCGCAACGACGAGTCCCCCTCCACAACAACCGCCGCGGAGCATGGTCCCTGCCTTCGTAGGGACGACAGCGCGTTTTTCGGAGACGACGTCGTGATTAACGCGCAGGGACGGTGGCGGTGAAACCGTCCTACGCCGCCCGCCGCCGTTCGCGCAGCGCGTCGCCGAAGGCTTCGAACAGGGCGCGGTTGATCGGATTGCGCTGCGGATCGTATTCGGCGTGCCACTGCACACCCAGCGCAAAACCCGGCGCATCGGCGATGCGGATCGCCTCGATGGTGCCGTCCTCGGCGATGCCCTCGATCACGACGCGCTTGCCGGGCTCGAGGATGCCCTGGCCGTGCAGCGAATTGACTCGAATGGTCTCCCGGCCGAGGATTTTTGCGAACGCGCCGCCCGGCGTCAGCGCGACGTCATGACGGTCGGCGAACACAACGGTCGGGTCAGGATGGATCTCGCCGTTCTCCAGCCGCGGCATCCGGTGGTTCATGCGGCCCGGAATCTCGCGGATCTCCGGATGCAGCGAGCCGCCGAAGGCGACGTTCATCTCCTGCAGGCCGCGGCAGATACCGAAGATCGGCACACCGCGCGCGACGCAGGCTTCCGACAGCGCCAGCGCAACGTCGTCGCGGTGGATGTCGTAGGGCTCGTGGGCGGCGCAAGGTTCGGTATTGAAGCGGGTCGGATGAACATTGGCGCGGGCCCCGGTCAGCACCACGCCGTCGACCACGTCGAGCAAGGCACTGACCTCGGTGATTTCGGGGCTGCCGGCGAACATCAGCGGCACCGCGCCCGACACCTCGGCAACCGCGCGAAGGTTGCGCTCCCCGACCGTCTGGACTGTGAAACGATTTTCGATGCGATGGGCGTTTCCGATCACGCCGACCACGGGCCGTCTCATTATTGAAGTCTCGCGCAATGATTCTTCTAAGTTTGCGACGTTGCGGAGACGATCATGCCTTCGAGTTCCCGCCGGATCAACTGTCTATATCTGCACAGGGGGGCTTGCAGTCCTGCACAGATTCGCGCCCCTCGGGACCCAACGCCGGCCAGATGCCCACCGATCGCGCCCGGCCCCGCACCCCGTCAGCGGCGAACCGGCACGGCCCCGCCAGCTTGATCCCGGCGGGGTTTTCGCCAAAGACTGCGCGAAACACCGTCGCGAAGGGGGAATCACCCGTGACAGACTCGGCTGACAATCGCCTGCAGGCCCGCAACGACTTGGCATGGGCGATCGCCGTCGGCGGCATCGGCGTGGTGCTGTTCGCTGCCCTGCTGACCTTCGCCTGGCATTTTGCCGCGACCTTGTTCCTGCTGTTCGCCGGCATGCTGCTCGGGGTCGCCCTCAATGCCATGACCACCCTGCTCGGCCGGCTGACCAAGCTGCCCCACGCGTTGCGGCTTGCGATCGTCTGCCTGGCGATGGCCGGGCTGCTGTCGGGCATCGTGTTCCTCGGCGGCACCACGATCGCGCAGCAGGCCACGGTGCTGAGCAACACGATCAAATCGCAGCTCGGCAGCGTCAAGGACTTCCTCGAACAGCACGGGGTCGACACCAGCTATCTCGATTTCACCAATGCCGCGGGCGAGGCAAAGGGCGAAGGCACCGCCGTGACGACGACGACAACGACGCCCCCATCGTCGCAGTCCCATGGCATCCCCGGCGCCGGCGCGCTGGCCTCAAGCGGCGGCGCCATCATCAGCCAGACGCTGAAGGTGCTACTCGGCACCGTCAGCGTCGTCGGCAACTTCTTCATCGTGCTGTTTCTCGGGCTCGCCTTCGCGGCCCAGCCCAGCATCTACCGCGCCGGGCTGTTGTTCATCGCGCCGGTCAAGTACCGCGCGCAGGCGACCATCATCGTCGACCGCATCGGCGAGACACTGGAGCGCTGGCTGATCGCGCAGATCATCACGATGACGGCGGTATTCCTCGTCACCTGGATCGGGCTTGCCATCATCGGCATTCCGAGCTCGTTCATCCTCGGCATCCAGGCCGGCCTGCTCGCCTTCATTCCGACGGTCGGCGCGATCCTCGGCGGGCTGATCGTGGTGCTCGCGAGCCTTGCGACCGGATGGATCGCGGCGCTGTCGGCCTTCATCCTGTTCCTCGGCGTCCACGCGCTGGAAAGCTACGTGCTGACGCCGATCATCCAGCGCCAGGCGCTCGACATCCCGCCGGCCACGCTGTTCGCGTTCCAGATCCTGCTCGGCGTCGTGTTCGGCATCTGGGGGCTGGCGCTGGCGCTGCCGCTGATGGCGATCGCCAAGGTGATGATCGACCACTTCAAGACGGAGGATCCGGCGCGGGCCGCGTGACCGCACGTCAGGAGAGCAGCAGCACCGTTCCCGCGACCATCAGCATCACGCCGGCCAGCATCACCATCGGCCAGCGACTCTTCGGCGGCTGGTATCGCCCCTGCGCGCGCCGTTCGGCGATCAGCGCGGTCTCGTATTCATGCGAGTCCGAGAACAGGCAGGCGAAACCGCTGCGCGCCGAAACCGCGTCGGCTTCGAGCGACATCAGGGCTGACTGCGGATTGCGGGTGCGGATCGACTCCATGCCCGAAAGCATGGGATCGAATGGTTAACCACTCGTTACCGCACTCATGCCCGGACGCTCGCCGGCTTTTGCCGCGCCGAAGCCGGCAGGCCCGCGGTCTTGCGCCGCCAGTTCTCCAGCGAGAGCGGCAATTCCTCCGCTGCCTCGACGCGGTTGCGGCCGCCGCGCTTGGCCTGGTAGAGCGCGGTGTCGGCCGAGGCCAACAGCACCTCGAGCTCGGTGCCGGCGGGACCGCCTGCGACGCCGATGCTGACCGTGGTGTCGACCGCGCCTTCCTCGCAGGTGATGTTGCTGTTCTCGAAGGCTTCGCGCACGCGCTCGGCGACCAGCACACCCTCCTCCAGCGAGCACGGCAGCAGCGCCGCGAATTCCTCGCCGCCGATCCGGCCCGACAGATCGCTGATCCTGAGGCTGTTGACCACGACAGCGGAGAACAGCTTCAGGATCTCGTCACCCGCGGGATGGCCGAAGCGGTCGTTGATTGACTTGAAGTGATCGATGTCGAAGATCATCACGGTGACCGGCCGGCCGGCAATGGACTCGCGCTCGATCACCCGCGCGCAGGCCTCGGTGAAGCCGCGGCGGTTGAGCATGCCGCTCAGGGGGTCGATCGACGCGGCCGTCTTGTGCACGGCCACCGCGCGGTCCGACACCATCATGAAGATCACGAACACCGTGCCGATCGCGTACAGCACGAGTTCGATCGAAAACAGCGTGACCCAAAAGCTGGAGACGAAATTCTGGCCGTTCAATCGCAGCAGGTCGCCGACCAGGATCGGCAGCATCAGGACGCAACCGTGCGCGACCGGGATGACGATCGCAAGCCAGCGCCGTTGCATCGCGCGGCGGCGCTCGCTCCACAGTTCTGATGCGGTCAGCGCGGCGTAGATCGCGACGATCCCGGCACCGATCGTCAGGCGCATCGCGGGATCCTCAACCGTCGTCACCGCCCCGATCCATGCGATCGGGCCGAGCACGAGGCCCAGCAAATTGGCCTTGCGGCCGTGGAAAATGCGCGCGGCATTCCAGACCAGGCCGCAGGCGGCGAAGCCGATCGCATTGAGGCCCAGCAGAACCATCGGATCGAGCGTCGAACTACCGACCGTCCAGACCGCGACCGAGGCCGCGCCGAGCAGATAGGCGGTGCCCCACCATTTCAGCGCGGAAATGTTCTCCTGCCTGCCGAACAACCACAGCATGGCGCCGAGCATGCCCGCGACCATGGTGGCGAACAAATAAAGTGTCGATGGATCGAACGACATAAACTCACCCCAGCCCGGTGTGATGCAACGTTCGCAGGCGCAAATGAATACGGTGATGCAGCGCCATTGCGAGCCCGCAAGCTAGAAGGTGCGAGTTCCAATTTCGTTTGCACGCACACGCAAGTTTTCATGAAAAACTGCGCTAATTCGCGCCGAAGCATCGCCGGTCGGACGCAGCAAAAAGGGCGCCTCGCGGCGCCCTCTGCAACTCGATGCCCGCGGCAATTGCCGCGAATTTTAGAACTCGAATTAGCGCTTCGAGAACTGGAAGGACTTGCGGGCCTTCGCCTTGCCGTACTTCTTGCGCTCGACCGAGCGGCTGTCGCGGGTCAGGAAGCCGCCCTTCTTGAGGACGCCGCGCAGCTCTGGCTCGAAGTTGGTGAGCGCCTTCGAGATGCCGTGGCGGACAGCACCGGCCTGGCCGGAGAGACCGCCGCCGGCGACGGTGCAGATCACGTCATACTGGCCGTTACGGGCGGCAGCGACCAGCGGCTGCTGGATCATCATGCGCAGCACCGGGCGGGCGAAGTAGACTTCGAACTCGCGGGTGTTGACCGAGATCTTGCCGGAGCCCGGCTTGACCCAGACGCGGGCGACCGCGTCCTTGCGCTTGCCGGTGGCGTAGGCGCGGTTGTACTTGTCGACCTTCTTGACGTATTTCGGCGCGTCGGGAGCGGCCGGCTTGACCTGCGAGAGCTGGTCGAGGGACTGCAACGTATCGGACATTATGCGGCCCTCGTGTTCTTGCGATTCAGGGAAGCGATATCGACCTTCTCGGGGCTCTGCGCTTCATGCGGATGATCGGCACCCGGATAGACGCGCAGATTGCCCATCTGCATACGGCCGAGCGGACCGCGCGGGATCATGCGCTCGATCGCCTTCTCGACGACGCGCTCCGGGAAGCGGCCCTCGAGGATCTGCTTCGCGGTGCGCTCCTTGATGCCACCGATGAAGCCGGTGTGCTTGTAGTAAGTCTTCTGGTCGCGCTTGCGACCGGTCAGCACCACATGCGCGGCGTTGACGATGATGACGTTGTCGCCGCAATCGACATGCGGGGTGTAGGTGGGCAGGTGTTTGCCGCGCAGGCGCATCGCGACGAGCGTGGCGAGACGACCGACGACCAGACCCTTGGCGTCGATCACGACCCACTTCTTCGTCACTTCGGCGGGCTTGGCCGAGAACGTGCTCATGTGTGAAATCCGTGAAAAAGAAATCGGCGCCGTATGCGCCGAACTGGCAGCTTTCTAGAGAAGCCGCAATCGCGCGTCAACGCCCACGCGCTCAAATTACATCAGAAAAAACAATGGCTTGCAATTATGGTGCAATAATACCGTAGAAAAGCCTATTGATTTGGAATGGAATAGGTCGCCGTGACATGGGCGATGGGATCGGGAGACGAGCCGGACAGCAGGTTGACCTCGCCGACCGCGAGCCGCTTGCCGAGCTTGAGCAGCCTCGCCACCGCAAGTACGTCCTGCCCCGGCTGACCCTTGCGCAGGAAGTTGATGTTGAGGTTGGTGGTCACGGCAAGGCCAACCGGCCCGATCGCCGACAGCAGCACCACGTACATCGCGAAATCCGCCAGGCCCATCAGGGTCGGCCCGGACACCGTACCGCCAGGCCGCAGCATGCGCTCGCTGAAGCGCTGGCGCAGCAGGGCCGTCTCGCCGTCGGCGCTTTCGATCCGGACATCGTCGTGGACGAACGCCTGCGGGAATTCCCTCCGCAGGAACTCCTCCACGTCAGCCACGCTCATTTTCGCAGTCGCCATGCCGTCCCTGCCCTCGCTTCAGCCTGCCTGTTACATTAAGTTGTCACAGAGACCAAAGTGGAATTTCAGCATGTCCGCCCAAGCCGCCCGCGCCGAAGCGCCGCAACACCAGCCGATCCTGCTGCGCGAGACCGTCGGCAGTATCGCGCTACTGACGCTCAATCGCCCCGGAGCGCGCAACAGCCTCTCCGAGGGCCTGATCGCCGAGCTGCACGCCGCCCTGAACGATGTCGGCGGCGACAAGCGCATCCGCGCCGTCGTGCTCGCCGCCAAAGG
Source organism: Bradyrhizobium sp. USDA 4501 (assembly GCF_054062115.1). Lineage (NCBI taxonomy): Bacteria > Pseudomonadati > Pseudomonadota > Alphaproteobacteria > Hyphomicrobiales > Nitrobacteraceae > Bradyrhizobium > Bradyrhizobium sp. USDA 4501. The sequence goes on along the minus strand of NZ_JBSSEX010000001.1, from coordinate 8,436,587 downwards.
CCCGGCGTTCTGCGCCGGCCACGACCTCAAGGAGCTTACCGCGCGCCGTAGCGATGCCGACCGCGGCCGCGCCTATTTCGCGCAAATCATGAACGCCTGCAGCGCGATGATGCAGGCCATCGTGCGCCTGCCGAAGCCGGTGGTCGCATCCATCCAGGGCATCGCCACCGCGGCCGGCTGCCAGCTCGTCGCAAGTTGCGACCTCGCGGTCGCCTCCGAAGCGGCGGCGTTCGCGACGCCGGGCGTCGACATCGGGCTGTTCTGCTCGACGCCGATGGTGGCGCTGTCGCGCAACGTGCCGCGCAAACAGGCCATGGAGATGCTGCTGACCGGAGAGCCGGTCTCGGCGGCAACGGCGCAGAGCATCGGCCTCGTCAACCGCGTGGTATCCGCTGGCACCGAACGCGACGCCGCGATCGCGCTGGCCGAGAAGGTCGCGCTGAAATCGGCCTACACCGTCAAGCTCGGCAAGGAAGCGTTCTATCGCCAGGCCGAGATGAACCTCGCCGATGCCTATCGCTTCGCCGCCGAGGTGATGACCGAAAACATGATGGCGCGCGACGCCGAGGAAGGCATCGGTGCCTTCATCGAGAAGCGCGATCCGAAGTGGCAGGACAAGTGACGACCTGAGGTCGTCATTCCGGGATGGTGCATTAGCACCAGACCCGGAATCTCGAGATTCCGGGTTCTCGCTGCGCGAGCCCCGGAATGACAAACCCGGAAGAAAAATGAATCACGACGCCTACGACGACAATTACATCCGCAGCATTCTGAACAACGTCAAGACCATCGCGATGGTCGGCGCCTCGCCGGTCAATGTGCGGCCGAGCTATTTCGCGTTCAAATATCTGGCGCAGCGCGGCTACGACATGATCCCGGTCAACCCCGGCCATGTCGGCAAGACGCTGATGGGCAAGCCGTTCGTCGCCTCGCTTGCGGATATCGATCGGCCGATCGACATGATCGACATCTTCCGCAATTCAAGCCACATCATGCCCGTGGTCGAGGAGGCGCTGAAATTGTCGACGCCGCCGAAGGTGATCTGGATGCAGCTTGGCGCACGCGACGACGCCGCGGCCGAGAAGGCGGAAGCCGCGGGCCTCAAAGTGGTGATGAACCGCTGCCCGAAGATCGAGTATGGCCGGCTGTCGTCGGAGATCTCGTGGATGGGCGTCAACTCGCGCACGCTGAGTTCCAAGCGTGCGCCGATCCCGACGCAGGGCATGCGGCTGTCGCTCAATCGCACGAGCTTCGGCGGCGGACAGACCGCGGCGTCCGACCGCGCGGCAAAGAACAAGACCGAGACGACCTGACATCGCGGCGGAATAATCGCTGCGATCATCCGGTATAGCGCGGGATGCCCCTCCAAAAACTGGCGATGCGCCCAACTCGCTTGACGGCGGGCGCCGTCGCCATCAGCATGCCGCGCGTTTCGACCAGGCCACAACAGGATACTAAAGAATGACCGATCGCCTTCCGGGATTTTCCACCCTCGCCGTGCACGCCGGCGCGCAGCCTGATCCCACCACTGGCGCGCGGGCGACACCGATCTACCAGACCACGTCATTTGTCTTCAACGATGCCGACCACGCGGCCTCGCTGTTCGGCCTGCAGGCTTTCGGCAACATCTATACCCGCATCGGCAACCCGACCAATGCCGTGCTCGAGGAACGTGTCGCAGCCCTCGAAGGCGGCACCGCGGCGCTCGCCGTCGCTTCCGGTCACGCGGCGCAGGTCGTCGTGCTGCAGCAGCTGTTGAAGCCCGGCGATGAGATCATCGCGGCACGCAAGCTCTATGGCGGCTCGATCAACCAGTTCACCCACGCCTTCAAGGCGTTTGGCTGGAATGTGGCCTGGGCCGACCCCGATGAGATCGAAAGCTTCGAGCGCGCGGTGACGCCGCACACCAAGGCGATCTTCATCGAGTCGATCGCCAACCCGGCCGGCAGCATCACCGATATCGAGGCGATCGCGGCCGTTGCGCGCAAGGCCGGCGTGCCGCTGATCGTCGACAACACACTGGCCTCGCCCTATCTGATCAAGCCGATCGACCACGGCGCCGACATCGTCGTGCACTCCCTGACCAAGTTCCTCGGCGGTCACGGCAACTCACTCGGCGGCATCATCGTCGATGCCGGCACCTTCGACTGGTCGAAGGACAACAAATATCCGATGCTGAGCGAGCCGCGCCCGGAATATCACGGCATCCGGATCCAGGAGACCTTCGGCAACTTCGCCTTCGCGATCGCCTGCCGCGTGCTCGGTCTGCGCGACCTCGGCCCCGCGCTGTCGCCGTTCAACGCCTTCATGATCCTGACCGGCATCGAGACGCTGCCGCTGCGCATGCAGAAGCACTGCGACAACGCCAAGGCGGTGGCGGAATTCCTCTCCACCCACCCCGCGGTCTCAGCAGTGAACTATGCCGGCCTGCCCGGCGACAGGTACAACGCCTTGCAGCGCAAATATGCGCCGAAGGGAGCCGGGGCGGTGTTCACGTTTAGCCTTAAGGGCGGCTATGACGCCGGCGTCAATCTGGTGTCGAACCTGAAGCTGTTTTCGCATCTCGCCAATGTCGGCGACACCCGCTCGCTGGTGATCCATCCGGCCTCCACCACCCACAGCCAGCTCGACGACGCCGCCAAGGTGAGGTCGGGCGCGGCGCCCGAGGTGGTGCGGCTTTCGATCGGCATCGAGGATAAGGAGGACCTGATCGCCGACCTCGACCAGGCCCTGCGCGCCTGATCCCGCAATTGTTCCGGAGCGGTGCGCCGCATCACTCCGGAAGCTTGCCCATGGAGACGGACATCCCGTTAACGCTTAATACCGACGGGCCTCTCGTTAACGTTCAATCCGGCTTAAAGTGGCAGTGATAGGCTCCGGATGATTCGGGAGACCATTGATGCTGCGCTGGACATTGCCGCTCGCGATCGCATTGTTTGCGATCCCGCCTGCTGACGCCGCCGACGGCCCGGCCGTCGCCAAGAGCGCGACCGTCAAGGCCGCGCGCCAGCTGCCGGCGGGCCTACCGCACCGGCATTACGCCTACCGCACCACCATCACATCGCCGACCTATGTCCGGCGCGGACGCCAGCTCGTGGTCGTCGAGCAGCCCGTGGTGATCCCGCTCAATTCCGAGCCGTATATCCCGTTCGTGCCCGGCGAGCCGCTGCTGCCGGGGTCGTCGTCGCTGCCCGGCTATTACGGCAACTGGCACTCCTACAACTATTTCGGCCCGTACTACGGCGGTGCCTATGTGACCTATTGGGACCGCCTGCCCTACGCCTGTGGCGTCTACGACTACTGCTAGCGCGGACCGATCGGGTGGCCAGATCGCCGCAGAAATCCAGCGCACCGGCTTCGGGGAACGCGGTGACCGCCGATCTCGTCGCGGTGCTGGTCGCCGTCACCGAGGGCACGCCCAAGATCATGACCATCGCCGGCGGCTCCGCGCTGCCGAGCGGCCCGTTCGAGTTCACTCATCGCTCGCTGCAGACCGCGCTGCGGGCCTGGGTCGAAGCGCAGACCGGCCACCCGCTCGGCTATGTCGAGCAGCTCTACACCTTTGCCGACCGCGGCCGCTCCGGCGATGCCAAGGGGCCGCACAGCGTCTCGATCAGCTATCTCGGCCTGACCCGCGAGGATCGGGTCGGCGAAGGCTTCGAGGCGCACTGGTCCGGCTGGTACGACTACTTCCCCTGGGAGGATCATCGCGCCGGCGCGCCGGCCTTCCTGGCGAAGACGATCGCGCCGAAGCTGAAAACGTGGGCGAAGGCGGCGCCGTCACCGACGCTGCAGCGCGAGCGCTGGCAGCGTTGCGCCATCACCTTCGGTCTCGACGATCGCGACTGGAACGAAGAGCTGGTGCTGCAACGCTATGAGCTGCTCTATGAGGCTTCGCTGATCCCGGAAGCCGGGCGCGCGCATGGCCGCGAGGCGCCGGTCGTGCCGGGCAAGCCGATGACGGCGGATCATCGCCGCATTCTCGCGACCGGGATCGCGCGGCTGCGCGCCAAGATCAAATACCGTCCGGTGGTATTCGAGCTGATGCCGGCCGAGTTCACCCTGCTGCAACTGCAACGCAGTGTTGAGGCGCTCGCAGGCCGGCTGGTCCACAAGCAGAACTTCCGCCGGCTGATCGAGCAGCAGGAACTCGTTGAAGAGACTGGCGCAATGGCCGCCGATACCGTCGGCCGGCCGGCCAAGCTATTCCGCTTCCGCCATGCCGTGCTGGCCGAACGGGCCGTCGCCGGCACCAAGCTCCCGCTTTCGCGCACTTGACACGCCTTATGCTCAGGATAAGTATAAGCCATCTTATGCTCACGGAGAGTATAAATGGTTGCGCTCGATACCGATCTGCTCACCCGCACCGCGCCGCTTTATGAGCGCGTCAAACGCGTCATCCCGCCGTTCGAATGGGCCACGTTCGCCGAGGACGTCGATGCGATCCTCGCGCTGAAACGCCGCCGCAACGCGGTGGTACTGGCGCATAATTACCAGACGCCGGAGATCTTCCACGGCGTCGCCGATATCGTCGGCGACAGCCTGTTGCTCGCGCGCGAAGCAACCAAGGTCGATGCCGATGTCATCGTGCTCGCGGGCGTGCACTTCATGGCCGAGACCGCGAAGCTACTCAATCCGGCCAAGACCGTGCTGATCCCCGACCTCAAGGCCGGTTGCTCGCTGGCGGATTCCATCACCGCGCAGGACGTGCGGCTGATGCGCGCGCGCTACCCGGACGCACCGGTCGTCGCCTATGTCAACACCTCGACCGCGGTGAAGGCCGAGTCCGACATCTGCTGCACGTCGGGCAATGCGCTGAAGGTGGTTGAATCGCTCGGCGCCGAGCGCGTCATCATGCTCCCGGATGAATATCTGGCGCAGAACATCGCCAAGCAGACCAGCAAGAAGATCATCGCCTGGAAGGGCCACTGCGAGGTGCACGAGTTGTTCACCGCCGATGACGTGCGTCACCTGCGCGAGGATCATCCCGATGTCACCATCCTGGCGCATCCGGAATGCCCGCCCGAGGTGGTCGCCGAAGCGGACTTTGCCGGGTCGACGGCTGCGATCCAGTCGTTCGTCGAGACCAAACGTCCGCCGCGCGTCGTGCTGCTGACGGAATGCTCGATGAGCGACAACATCGCCGCGCTAAATCCCGGTGTCGACTTCGTCCGCCCCTGCAATCTCTGTCCGCACATGAAGCGGATCACGCTGAAGAACATCCGTCACGCGCTGGAGACCAACCAGCACGAGGTCACCATCGACTCCGCGATCGCTGATCGCGCGCGCAAGAGCGTCGAAAGGATGCTGGCGATATGAGCACCGATATCTCCGATCTCAACGGCCGCCCGGTGATCATCGGCGGCGGTGCCGCCGGGCTGATGACCGCGCTTCAGCTCGCCCCCGAGCCGGTCGTGCTGCTGTCGAAGTCGCCGCTCGGCGCGGAAGCTTCCAGCATGTGGGCTCAGGGCGGCCTTGCGGCGCCGGTCGGCGCAGATGACAGCCCTGCCCTGCATCTCGCCGATACGCTCGCGGCCGGCGCCGGCCTTTGCGACGCGGCCGCCGCGAGCCGGATCGTCCACGCCGCGCCCGCCGCCGTCGAGCAGCTGGCGAGGCTCGGCGTCGCCTTCGACCGGCACGCCGACGGCAGCTGGCGCCTCGGGCTCGAGGCCGCACACCGCCGCAACCGCATCGTGCACGCCACCGGCGACGGTACCGGACGCGAGATCATGCGCGCGCTGATCGCGGCGGTCCGGCGCACACCATCGATCACGCTGCTGGAAGGCGTCGAGGCGCGCCGGCTGCTGGTCGAGGACAATGCGGTCAGGGGCGTGCTTGCAGCCAACGCAAGCGGCGCGCTGACGATCACGACCAATCGCGTGGTGATCGCGACCGGCGGCATCGGTGGGCTGTTCGCCGACAGCACCAATCCCGGCGGGTGTTTCGGCCAGGGGCTCGCACTTGCCGCACAGGCCGGCGCGAAACTGTCGGACATCGAGTTCGTCCAGCTTCATCCGACCGCGTTCGACGGGCCGTCGCGCCCGATGCCGCTGCTGACCGAGGCGATCCGTGGCGATGGCGCGGTGTTGATCGACGAGACCGGCGAGCGCTTCATGGCCGATCAGCCCGGCGCCGAGCTTGCGCCACGCGACATCGTGGCGCGCGCCGTGTGGCACCACCGTGCCGCGGGGCATCGCACCTTCCTCGACGCGCGCCAACATCCGGGCGCGGAGTTTGCGCAGCGCTATCCCGTGATCAGCGCGTTCTGCAAGATGGCCGGCATCGACCCCGCCCATGATCCGATCCCGATCCGGCCGGCGGTTCACTACCATATGGGCGGCATCGCGGTTGATGGCTATGGCCGCAGCACGGTGCAGGGCCTGTGGGCCTGCGGCGAGGCCGCGCGCACCGGGTTGCACGGCGCCAACCGCCTCGCCAGCAACTCGCTGATGGAAGCGATCGTCTGCGCGCGCTGGGTCGCGGAGAGCATCGAAAGCGTAAGTGCGGGCCCGCGCGCCATGCTGCGCGACGATGCGATGCCACAGGCTTCCGATCCCTCCGCCGTGCGACCGATCCTCACCCAGGGACTCGGCGTCCTGCGCGATCGCGACGGGATCGCCCGCGCGATCCGCAGTCTCTATCCACTCGCATGCGGTCACAGTGCGGCGTCCGACGCAGCATTGGTCGGATTGATGGTCGCGGTTGCCGCCATCCGGCGTGAGGAAAGCCGCGGCGGCCACTTCCGCACCGATTTCCCGCACATTGCTGCGTCGGCCGTTCCGTCGTCCCTTACCCGCGCCGATGCACTCGCCGCCGCGCGCGACATCGTCGAATCCACGCCATTTGCCAGGAGTGCCCTGTCATGACCCTCACCCCCCTGCTGCCGCTGATCTATGAGCCGATCGTGCAGACCGCCTTGCGCGAGGATCTCGGCCGCGCCGGCGATATCACCGCAGACGCCATCGTGCTGGCCGGCCAGCAGGCGCGGCTGGTGATGCGGGCGCGGCAGCCCGGCGTGATCGCCGGGCTCGATGTCGCGCGGTCAGCCTTCCAGACGGTGTCGCCGGCCATCACGCTGCGCGCCGAACGGCCCGACGGCAGCGCGGTCGAACCCGACCAGGTCATCTCGATCATCGACGGCCCGGCCCGCAGCCTGCTCACCGCCGAGCGGACCGCGCTCAACTTCCTCTGCCATCTGAGCGGTGTCGCCACCGCAACGGCTACGCTGGTCAAGGCCGTGGCGGGCACCCGCGCGCAGATCGTCTGCACCCGCAAGACCACGCCGGGACTGCGTGCGCTGGAGAAATATGCGGTGCGCGCCGGCGGCGGCGGCAATCATCGCTTCGGGCTGGATGACGCGGTGCTGATCAAGGACAACCACATCGCGCTCGCCGGCGGCATCCGCACCGCGATCGAGCGCGCCAAGGCCAATACCGGCCATCTCGTCAAGATCGAGGTCGAGGTCGACACGCTGTCGCAGCTCGAGGAGGCGCTGACGCTCGGCGTCGACGCGGTGCTGCTCGACAACATGACGACCGAGCAGCTCAGCCAGGCGGTCGACATGGCGCGCGGCAAGGCGATCACCGAAGCCTCCGGCCGCATCACCGCGGCGACGGCCGCAGCGATTGCCGCAACCGGCGTCGACCTGATCTCGGTCGGCTGGGTGACCCACAGCTCGGCCGCGCTCGATATCGGGCTCGACTATCTGTCCTGATCGATCAAAGAGGTTGATCGATCAACCGGGCTGGCCGACCGCAACGAGGGTCGGCTGATCCCGCTCGGTCCGGCGCGCGGCGAAGCGCTCGGCCTGCAGCACCGCGAGCGTCAGCACGACGATGGCGACGGCCTGGTGCGTCAGCGCCAGATCGATCGGCACCTGATGCAGCAGCGTCAGGATGCCGAGCGTCGCCTGCAGCGTGATCGCCGCCACCAGCCACCAGGCGCCGGCGATCACCGCGCCGCCGGCGCGCGCGCGCATGGCATCGATCGCATGTGCGATCGCCAGCGCGAACAGCAGATAGGCGGTCATGCGATGTTCGAACTGCACCGTCAGCGTGTTGTCGAACAGATTGCGCCACCACGGTGTCTCGAACCAAAGCCGGTCAGCCGACGGAATGAAGCCGCCGTCGATGTCGGGCCAAGTATTATAAACCCTGCCCGCGCGCAGCCCCGCGACCAGCGCGCCGAAATAGAGCTGCACGAAGGTCAGCACGAGCAGCACCGCGCTCGTGAGCTTCAGCCTGAGCGGCGCGATCACGCTTGGGCGGTCGGTCAGGCGCCGCAGCGTCCAGACGATCGCCGCGAAGATCAGAAGCGCCAGCACAAGATGCGTCGCCAGCCGATACTGCGATACCTCGATGCGTTCAGAGAGGCCGGACGCGACCATCCACCAGCCGACGCCGCCCTGCAGCGCGCCGAGGCCGAAAATCACCCACAATCGCCGGCCGAGTTCGCCGCTCACCGCGCCGCGCCACAGGAAATACAGGAACGGCAGCAGATAGGCCGCGCCGATCACGCGGCCAAGCAGCCGGTGGCTCCACTCCCACCAGAAGATCGTCTTGAATTGCTCGAGCGTCATCCCGGCGTTGAGCTCGCGATATTGCGGGATCCTCTTGTAGCCCTCGAAGGCTTGGGTCCACTGCGCCTCGGTCAGCGGCGGCAGCGTACCGGTCACCGGCTTCCATTCGACGATCGACAGGCCGGACTCGGTCAGCCGCGTGGCGCCGCCGACCAAGACCATCAGGGCGATCAGGGCGGCCACCGCGACCAGCCATACCCTGACGGCGCGAAGCTGCGATGTCTTTGCGGAAATACCGGCCATTTCGCCCTGACTTGATTGGATTTTCGGGCCCCTTATAGTCCGCCGCGCCCGCGGCGCAAGCCGCCGTCCGGAGCCTCGTTTCCGATCAAGTCGGAAGCAAGCTCCAGAACGTTGTTTTGACGCGTTTTCTTTGCGCGAACCGGTGCCCGCTTCGCTCGAAACCGCCCTGGATCACGAGTTGCAAATATCCGCCATGGCCATACGCACCCGCAAACTGCTCGGAACCATCTTCCTGCTGATCCTGGTGGTGGTGTGGTCGCTGCTTGGCATGACGGTCGCGCAGACGCCGTGGCTTGCCAATTCGGGGCTGCTGCAGGCGATCTTCTACGTCGTCGCTGGCCTCGGCTGGGTGCTGCCGGCGATGCCGATCGTCGCCTGGATGTCGCGGCCCGATCGCGCCTAAGTAACGTCCTGGTCGCGCGCGCTGCGCGTCGGCCGCACCGGCGCGAACATCACGCCCGACAGCAGTACCCGCATCATCCGCAGCGAGCGCACGCGGCCGTCCCATGCGATGCGCGGCAGGGCGTGAAGGTTGGTGCGCCCCTGCGCCTCGATGACCCCTGGTATGGTCGACACCGCGCTGGCAAAGCCGGCCTCTTCGGCCATCACGACATGCGGACGGCCGAACGCATCGCGGTCCCCGAACGGGAATGCGAAATGTCTGACCTGCCGCCCAAGCGCGCTCTCGGCCACCGCCTTGCCCATCGCCATCTCGCGCTGCGCGTCGGCATCCCTGAGGCTCGACAGCGCCGGATAGTTCACGGTCGCGCTGCCGAACGTCACGTTCGGATCGGCGGCAAGCTTCGCCAGATCCTGCCAGTCGAGTGACGCATTGCGTGACAATTGGGCTGCGTCGGCCGAATAGCGCCTGGCGAGATCGTTCAGCGCGTAGGACAGGTCCGACGGCGGCAGCTTGCGCAGCCAGCCGGACAGGAAATCGAACAGCTCGTATTTGTCCGAGAGATTTGAAATCGCGAAGTGCCGCTCCCGGCCGTCGATCATCATGCTGATGCGGTTTTCGCGCGCGATGATTTCCTCCAGCACCAGCCACCACGCCACGCCGACGCCATCGGGAAAGGCCGTCGGCAGATACAGCGCGAAGGGAACGCCGTGCCTGGCGAGCACCGGCCAGGCATGGGTGACGATGTCCTTGCTGGCGCCGTCAAAGGTCAGGCAGGCAAAGCGCCGGCGCTCCGGCAAGGTCACCGCGCGGCGGCAAGCCTCATCGATCCTGACGATGTCATACCGCCAGCGCTTCAACCCACGGATCGTGCGATCGAGGAAAGCCGGCGTGATCTCCTGGGACTTCAGCGGCTGAAACCGGCCGCGTCGCGCGGGACGAACGCGGGCGAAGCGCAGGATCACCCCGGCGCCGCCGCTCTCGCGTTCCCGCAGCTTGAAGGCGCCACTGAAATACGCGAGCTCCATTCCGGCCCGTCGTAAAATCCCGCTGTCCGGCGCCAAGATCCCCGTCCTTGTCAGGCGGTTCCCGCACACCGCCGCGGCATTGTTCTTACTCTTTGTTGACATTTCCCTGCGAAGGTCGGCCCCAGCCGAGAACTGTAAATTAATACCCTAAAATTTCGGGTTCCGAGATGACCATGGCGGCGGCAATCGAAGGCCAGACGGCCGAGACGCGGGCGTGGCCGAACGCGATCCGCGTCGCCGGCGTCGACATCTTTCATGATCTCACCGCGGCCGAAGCGACCTGGCGCGGCTTCGAGACGTCGCAGCACAGCTACACGCCCTATCAGCGGTTCGATTTCCTCGCCAGCTGGCAACGCCAAGTCGGCGAGCGCGAGGACCTGCGGCCCTTCATCGTCGTCGCTCATGACAGCGAACGCCGGCCGCTGCTGCTGCTGCCGCTCGCAATCGAGTCCCGCCTCGGCGCGAACTGCGCGAGCTTCATGGGCGGCAAGCATACGACCTTCAACATGGCGCTGTGCGAGAAGGATTTCGCCGCCAACGCGACGGAAGCCGACATCGCGGCTTTGATCGGATCGATCGCCGAACGCTCCCGCGCCGATGCGCTCGTGCTCTGCCAGCAGCCGCTGCGCTGGCGGGACCTGCCGAATCCGCTGGCGCTGCTGCCGCGCCAGGCTTCGGTCAACGACTGTCCGGTGCTGGCGATCGAGCCTAGCGCGGCACCGGCGGCGCTGATCAGCAACTCGTTCCGCCGCCGCCTCAAGGGCAAGGAGCGCAAGCTGCAGGCGCTGCCCGGCTACCGCTATTACGTCGCGAGCGAGAGCGCCGATGTCTGCCGCCTGCTCGACTGGTTCTTCCGCGTCAAGCCGCAGCGCATGGCCGAGCAGAAGCTGCCGAACGTGTTCGCCGAGCCGGGCATCGAGCAGTTCATTCGTGCCGCCTGCCTCGCGCCGCGCGCCGACGGCAACGGCTACGCGATCGACATCCACGCGCTGGAGTGCGACGAGGAAGTGATCGCGATCTTCGCCGGCGTGTCCGACGGTCATCGCTTCTCGATGATGTTCAACACCTACACGATGTCGGCCAATTCCAAGTTCAGCCCCGGCCTGATCCTGATGCGCGATATCATCGATCGCCATGCCGGCCTGAACTACCGCGCTCTGGATCTCGGCATCGGCTCGGACGAGTACAAGCGGCTGTTCTGCAAGGACGATGAAGCCGTCGTCGACAGCTTCGTTCCGCTCAGCTTGCGCGGCAAGCCGGCGGCCAGCGCGCTGTCGGCCATCAATCGCGCCAAGCGCGCTGTGAAGCAAAATCCGGCGCTGTTCGAGATTGCCCAGAACCTGCGCAGCATGTTCCGCTGAGTGTTCAGCGCGCCGCGTCGCCCTGCTCTGCGCCGCCATTCGGTACGCCGAGCCGTTTCATCGCGTCGAACAAGAGTGCCGCAGCGGGTGACAGCGCACGCTTGCGCAACTTGATCAGGCCGTAATTCTCCAACAACAGCCTGTCGCGCAGGCGCAGCACCTTGAACCGCTGCGGATCGACCAGATCGAACACCAGCATGGGGACCGGCACGATCGCGTCGATGCCCGCGGCAATTCCGACCGATGCGAAAAACGACTCGGTGTTGATGACCCGGCGCGGCGGCGTCACGCCGCGGCTCATGAACAGCCTCTCGAGTGCCTGGCGCATGAAGGATTCGCGCGGCTGGCAGATCCATTGCTGGTCGGCCATGTCCTCCAGCTCGACCGTCTCGCGGCCGGCCAACGGATGCTCCGCGCGAACGAGCAGCACCGCCTCCTCCGCGCCGATCTCGTAATAGTCGAATTGCCGGGGGTCGATGCCGGCGGGAATCCTGGCGATGACGAAATCGAACTCGAGCGCCAGCAGTCGCGTGATCAATGGCGGGCTGGTGCTGACATCGAGCGAGATGTTCACCCGATTCAGCTTTTCGCCGAGATACTGGATCACGTCGACGACGAGGTCGATGCTCGGCTTGGCGACTGTTCCAACGGAGACGGTGCCGAGCTCACCGGATTTGTAGCCCGCGAACTCGTCGGTGACCTGGTCGAGATCGGCCAGCACGCTCTTGCCGCCACGGATCAGGATCGATCCATAGGCCGTCGGTTCGACGCCGCGCGCCGTGCGCTCGAACAAGGGAACCCGCGCCAGCGCCTCGATTTCGGCAAGCATCTTCGATGCCGCCGATTGGGTGATGTTCAACCGCTCGGCGGCGAGCTGCAACTTGCGCTCATTGTCGAGAGCGACCAGCAAGCGCAGCTGGCGCAGTTTCAGATTACTGATCACGGCCCGCCACCATCCTGCCCGGCAAGGGCCCTTTCCGTTCCGATTAAGCCGGAACGGGGCTCCAGATTCTGCTTTGAGGCGTTTTCTTGACGCGAGCGAGCAGCCACTTCGCCGGAAAACGCTCCAGGGTTCCCGCGTTTATACCGCGGTGCATCATGACAGTTTCGCCGTGGCTCCATTCCCAAATGCCATTAGTCACGCGGCAGTCGATTACACAACAATGAAGAAGACTTGCAAGAGCAACGCGACGAACCGCTGCGGGTGCGCCAGGTGCCGCCCCGAACAGCGCAGTGATCGTCTGCCGAATCGAAAAACAGGAAGGGATGGGAACGATGAGCGACGATGTCGAGAAGCGCGCGATCGGAAAGATGATGCGACGGCTGATTCCGTTCCTCATCCTGTGTTACTTCGTGGCCTATCTCGATCGCGTCAATGTCGGCTTCGCCAAGCTGCATATGAACGCGGCGCTCGGCCTCAGCGAGGCCGCCTACGGGCTCGGCGCCGGGCTGTTCTTCATCGGCTACTTCTTCTTCGAGGTGCCCTCCAACATCCTGCTGGAGCGGTTCGGTGCGCGGCGGTGGATCGCCCGCATCATGATCAGCTGGGGCATCGTCTCGGCCGCATTTGCCTTCATCCCGCAGATGTCCGCGGCGAGCGGCCTGTCGAGCGAATGGATCTTCTACTTCCTGCGCCTCCTGCTCGGCGCCTGCGAAGCCGGCTTCTTCCCGGGCATCATCTTCTATTTGACGCTCTGGTTCCCGTCGGTGTACCGCGCGCGCGTCATCAGCCTGTTCATGCTGGCGATCCCGATCTCGAGCATCATCGGGGCGCCGATCTCGGGATTGCTGCTCAACCTGTCGGGCGCCGGCCTGACCGGATGGCAGTGGCTGTTCGTCTGCGAGGCATTGCCGTCGGTCCTGGTCGGCTTCGCTGTCCTGACCTTCCTGCCGGATTTTCCGCGCCAGGCAAGCTGGCTGCAGCCCGACGAGGTCAAGTGGATTCAGACCACGCTTGAGCGCGAGCGGCAGCAAACCGAGGCCGTGGAGCATATTTCCGTCCTGCAGTCGCTCACCGACTCGCGGGTCCTTGCCTGCGCCTTCGTGTATTTCTGCCTCAACGCGGCAAGCTACGGCGTCGCATTCTTCCTGCCCACCATCATCAAGGCGTTTGGCGTCACCGACACCCAGACCGGCTTGATCGCGGCCCTGCCCTTCGTGTTCGGCGCGGTCGGCATGGTGCTGCTCGGCCGCCATTCCGACAAGACCGGCGAGCGGCGATACCATGTCGCCGGCGCGCTGACGCTCGCCGCCGTCGGTATCGGCCTTGCCGGGCTGGTGTCGAATCCGGTGCTGATCGTCGCCCTGCTCTGCCTTGCGCAGATCGGCGTGTCGGCGGTGCCGCCGATGTTCTGGCCGATGCCGGCAGGTATCCTGACCGGCGCCTCGGCGGCGGCAGGCATTGCCGCGATCAACTCGCTCGGCAACCTGTCAGGCTTCGCCGGCCCATTCGCCGTCGGCTATCTGAAGGACCTGACGGGCAGCTTTACGGCAGGGCTGCTGCTGCTCGCCGTGATGGGACTGATCGGCGCGCTGGTCACGATCAGGCTGCGGATCGATCCGGTGCTCGAGCGAACCGCGCGCGAGCCGATGATGGCGCACTAGGCATCGGGCGCCTCCACCGGATGGGATGGGAACGGCGCCGGTAATGCCTGTCACCTGCCGGCGGCCGCCTTGCTTGCGGCCGCCTTGGCGATCTCACGGATGCACGCGATGAAGATCTCGGCGGTCGGCCCCAAGGTGCGGCCTTTCAACGTGACGATCGCGGCCGAGACGGCGGCCGCTCGCGGAAGCTGAACCGGAAGCTCCTTCAGCCCGAGATCACCGCCGGCAAACCGCGCGACCGAGCCCGGCAGCACGGTGATGAAGCGGCCGGTCGCGGCGAGCCGGCAGCACAAATGAAGCGACAGCGTCGTGATCGGCGCGCTTGGCATCTGCATTCCGAATTCGCGAAACGTCTCCGCCACCGCGGCGCCCGGAAAGGTGTCCGGCGGAGGCAGCACCCAGCGCTCGTGTGCGAGGTCGGCCAATTCGAGCCTGGACGCGCGCGCCCATTTGCTTCGCCTTCCCGCGACCACGACGCGCCGATCATCGAGCAAGGGCTCGACCGCCAGGTCCGTCTCGTCAAACGGCGTCGGCGTCCATCCAAGCAACAGATCGATGTTGCGCTCGCGCAGTTCGCGGTAGCGCAGATCGCTGAGAACGGTCTGCGCGACATTGATGCGGATGCCGGGATGCTGCCGCGTGAAGCGGTCGATCGCCACCGGAAGCAAGCCCGCTGCGATGCTCTCCGTGCTGCCGATGCGCAACTCTCCGATGCTCGGATCGGCCAGAAACTCGAGCTCCTGCAAGCCCTGGGTAAGCTCGTCGAAGATCGAGACCCCGCGTCGCACCAGAGCATGGCCATAGGCCGTCAGTTCGATGCCGTTACGGCAACGATCGAATAGCCGAAGGCCGAGCGCGTGCTCCATGTCGCTGACCGCCCGCGAAATCGCCGGCTGCGACACCGCGAGCTCCGCGGCAGCCTTCGCCATGCTGCCGCGCTGCGCGATAACGAGCAGGATGTGCAGGTCGCGCAGCTTGATCCGGCGTCGGGCACGCTCGATGTCCTGCATCAGCGATCCTTACCAAAACGGTTATGGACGCCTCAGACACTAGCATTGGACGTTTATCCCCGCCTCACGCATCCTCCGCGTGCGATGACGCAGATCGTCGCGCCCCGAACGGCGCGGCTCGACGACCATGGAGGCATGCATGTTGACCCGTCGCGACGTCCTGACCGCGTCAGCGGCCGGTGCCGCGCTCGCCGCCGCAGGCCTGGTCCGGCCAGTCGGCGCGCAGCCCCGCCTGAAGACCGCCCATATCCTGACCGGCTACACGCCCGGATTGCCCGACGCCGTCGCAAGGCTCGTTGCCGGGCAGATGAAGGACTATGCCGACTCCATCGTCGTTGAGACCCGGCCCGGCGCGAGCGGCCGGATTGCGATCGAGGCGGTAAAGAACGCCGAGGCCGATGGATCGGTCATGCTGCTCGCGCCGCTTGGGTTCATCGCGCTGTTTCCACACACCTACAATGCGCTCGCATACACACCGCAGGACTTCACGCCGGTATCGACCGTCGGCTCATTCGCGACGCTGCTGGCGATCGGCCCGAAAGTCCCGAACGATGTCAGGAGCCTCGCCGACTTCGTCGCCTGGTGCCGCGCCAACCCGACACAGGCGACCTACGGCACGCCGGGCGTTGGCACCACCCTGCATTTCATCGGTGCGATGCTCGGCCGAACCGCGGGCTTCGACTATCTCCACGTGCCCTATCAAGGCAGAGGGGCGGTCCAGGATCTCCTGAAGGGCGAGATCGCGTCGGCGGTGATGCCGATCGACAGCCTGCTGGGTCAGGTCCAGTCCGGACAGCTTCGCGCTCTGGCGACGACCGGTCCCAGCCGTCTCAAATCCCTCCCCGATGTGCCGACGGTGGCGGAAGCCGGTTACCCCGGGCTTCAGGACGTGACCTGGTTCGGCATCTTCCTGCCGGCGAAGACGCCCGCGGCAATCGTCGCGCAACTCAACGGCGCGATCCAGGCGTCATTGCGCAGCGACGAGGTCAAGTCCGGCATGGCCAAACTGTCGGTCGACGTCGACGCAATCGCGATGAATGACTTTGCGCAACTGCTCGCCACCGAATCCGATCGCTGGAAAGGGATCGTGCGGGCGACCGGATTTACCCCGACGGGCTGACGGTGGCGCTCAGGCAGCCACCACCCGCGGGCCCCTCACAGCCGCTTCCGACGCCGCGCAGGGCTTGCTCAGCATCGTCACTTCGGCGAAGCCGACCGCCCTGAGTTGCTCGACCATCGAGTGGCGGGCATCCTGCGCCATGGTGGCGTCGGGCACGACGACCGCCTGCGCCTTCGCGGTCAGCAGTTCGGCCGGCAGGTCGAGGGCCGAACCGGCGTCGAGCAGCACGTGGTCGTAGACCCTGAGCAGCGCATCGATCGCAAGGGCGAGCCGCGGGGATTGCAGATGCGAGCGATCGAAGCCCGGACGCCCGGCGCTGACGATCTGAACACGCGACTGCCGGTCCTTGGTGATGATCTGCGCGAAGGTCGCCTCGCCCTGCATCAGCTCGGCAAGGCCGGGCGCCGCCGGATCGACGGTCGCCGACGTCAGCACCGGCGAGGACGCGACGAGATCGACGACGACAACCTTGGCCTGGCGCGCCATCAGACGCGCCAGCGTCAGGGCGGTCAACGTAACGCTATCAGCCGCGGCCGGGCCGAGCACGGTGACCTTGTGGGCGGCGGGACCGGCGGCGACAAGGCGCTCGGCGAGCTCATCGATCTCGTCGGCAGTCTGGGCGGACTCAGGCTGCGGCGGAGGTTCATAGGCAGCCGCAGGCTCCAGCGGCAGTTCGGGCTCCACGGCCGGCTTCGGCGCGACCGGCGATGCGAGCGCGGGTTCAGGGGGCAGCGCCGGCGCGGGCTGGTCCACGGTTGCGGCATCCATGACCGGCTCGCGGCGCCTGATCACGGCAGCCGCCGGCGCGAAGGCGCGGCCAACCGCACCGGGCGCGGAGATGCGCAGCAGCTCGCCGGTGATGATGATGCCGGATGACAGCAGCAGCGTCGCCAGCGTCGCGATCAGCACGATCGGCAGCTTCTTCGGATAGGCCGGCGTATTCGAAACCGAGGCGCGCGAGATGATGCGACCGTCGGTCGGCGCGGCCTCGATGTTCTCGCGCGCCGTCGCCTCGCGGTACTTGGCGAGATAGGCCTCCAGCAGGTCGCGCTGCGCCTTGGCTTCGCGCTCCAGCCCGCGCAGTTGCACGTCCTGGCTATTGCTAGACGACGCCTGCCTCTTCGACTGGTCCAGGCTCGCCTGCAACGCCATGACTCGGCCATCGGCGACGCGGGCGTCATTGTCCAGCGAGCGCGAAACCTTGCCGGCTTCTTCGCGCAATTGCCGGTCGAGATCGGCGATCTGCGCCTTCAATTCCTTGATGCGCGGATGGTTGTCGAGCAGCGTCGACGACTGCTCGGCAAGCTGCGCGCGCAGCGTGCCGCGCTGTTCGGCCAGCCGGCGGATCAGCTCGGAATTGAGCACCTCCGACGCCTCGATCGGCTTGCCGACCTGAAGCATCTCCCGGATCAGCCGTGCCTTGGTCTCGGCATCCGCCTTCAGCGCGCGGGCATTGTTGAGCTGCGTGTTCAGCTCACCCATCTGCTGGTTCGACAGCGGGATGTTGTTGGTGCCGACGAACAGGCTCGACTTCGAGCGGAATTCCTCGACGCGCGAATCCGCCTCTGCGACCTTGGTGCGCAGCTTGTCGATCTCGCCGAGCAGCCATGTGCTGGCGGATTTGGCCTGGTCCTGCCGCGCGGCCTGCTGCAGCACGAGATAGCCGTCCGCGATCGAGTTGGCGACGCGCGCCGCAAGCTCGGGATCCTCGGACTGGAACTCGATTACCATGACGCGCGACTTGTCGACCGCAAAAGCCTGGAAGCGCTCGTAATAGGAATCAAGCACCCGCTCTTCCGGCGTCAGGCTGAACGGGTCACGGCCGATGCCGAACAGCGCCAGCAGCGACTTCAGCGGCGAAAAGCCCCGCAGCACCGGATCGAACTCCGGACGTTCGGCCAGCTTGTTCTTCTTGATGATGTCGCGCGCGAGATCGCGCGACAGCAACAGCTGCACCTGGCTCGTCACCGCCTCGGCGTCGAGCGAGGTGCGCTCCAGGTCGCGCTCGCCGTTCGGACGCAGGAAGGCGTTCTCGCGATTGTCGATCAGGATTCGCGCTTCCGACTTGTAGCGCGGCGTCACGACGTTGACCGCGGCAAGCGACAACGCGAACACCAGCACCGTCGGCACGATGATCCAGCCGCGCTTGCGCGCCAGCGCGCGGCCGAGCACGTGCAGGTCAAGATCGGCCGCCTCCGCCGGACGGGCCGGCTTGTCAGGAGCAGGCTTGTCGGGATCAGGCTTGGGCGCAGCCGGCTTCACGACAGCTTCGTCGGCAACGGGCGCAGACTTCGGCAACGCCCGTTGCACGACGGCCTTATCCTTGCCTCTACGCCAGAATGCAAAACGCATAACGAACCCCCGCGGACACCGCGACTCCATCTCAATGGGGCGATTACAGTCCATTAAGGTTGCCGCTGGGTTAATCGGTGGGGTTGACGGGCATGGCCGCCACCACCCGCCCCGTCATTCTTTGTTAACCATGGGTGCCGTTAATCGGAGCCGATATTGTCGCGGGATTCCTTGCATGCGCGATCTGCGCGCTCCCCTTATTTGTCTGGTCGCTGCGCTCGCGCTGTCGGGCTGCATTGGCCGAACGTCGCCGCTTGCCGGTGACCCCGGTCTCGAACCGATGGCGTATGCTGCGCCCGTGGCCTATGCCGATCCCGCACCGACGCGCGAGGGCTATAATCTCGGCCCCGGCGACAAGCTCCGCGTTGTGGTCTATGGCCAGGAAGGGCTGACCAACGCCTATGCGATCGACGCCGCGGGCGCGATCACCATGCCGCTGATCGGCTCGGTGCCGGCGCGCGGCCGGACGCCCGCCGGGCTTGCCGCCGAGATCACCGCGCGGCTGCGCAACGGCTTCATCCGCGAGCCGTCGGTCGCAGTCGAGATCGAGGCCTACCGGCCGTTCTTCATCCTCGGCGAAGTCCAGGCCCCCGGCCAATATCCCTATGTGCCCAACATGACGGTCGAAAGCGCGATCGCGATCGCCGGCGGCTTCTCGCCGCGCGCCAGGCGCGACGAGGTTACCGTCACCCACACCAATGCATCCGGCGCCGGCCGCTTCGTCGCTCCCCTGGGCACGCCGATCGGCCCCGGCGACACCGTGTTCGTCGGCGAGCGCTGGTTCTGATCGATGGCGCAGGATCAAAATCAGCAACCGCCCCTCCGCATCCTGCACGTGGTGCGTGCCCCGGTCGGCGGCATCATTCGTCACATCCTCGACGTCGCCAACGGCCAGATCGAACGCGGCCATCATGTCGGCATCGTCGCCGACAGTTTGACCGGCGGCGCGCGGGCCGACGCGGCGCTTGCCGAGATCGAGCCGCGGCTCAAGCTCGGCGTCCACCGCGTCGCGATACGCCGTGAGCCGCGCTTCGCCGACTTCATGGTCTGGGCCCACATCGCCGGCCTGATCCGCAAGCTGAAACCCGATGTCGTCCACGGGCATGGCGCCAAGGCCGGCGCCTATGTCCGGCTGCGGCGGCGGTCGGGCAAGGTGATCCGGGTCTACACGCCGCATGGCGGCTCGCTGCACTACCCGCTCGACACCTGGAAGGGCCGCTTCTACAGCCAGCTCGAGCGCACCCTGATGAACAGCACCGACCTGTTCCTGTTCGAGAGCGCGTTTGCCCGCGACACCTATCAGCGCACCGTCGGCAAGCCGGCAGGCCTCGTGCGCTGCGTGTTCAACGGCGTCACCGCGGAGGAGTTCGAACCGGTCCCCCGCGCCGACGATGCCACCGACGTGGCCTATGTCGGCGAGTTCCGGCGCATCAAGGGCGCCGATCTGCTGATCGACGCGGTGGCGAAGCTGCGCGCCGAGGGCAAGCCGGTGACGTTGACGCTCGGCGGCGACGGCGAGGAATTCGAGCGCCTCAAGGAGCAGGTGAAGCGGCTGTCGCTCGGCGAGGCCGTCCGCTTCATCGGTCACGTCAAGGCGCGCTATGGCTTTTCGAAGGGCAGCCTGCTCGTGGTGCCCTCGCGCGGCGATTCGATGCCCTATGTAGTGATCGAGGCGGGCGCGGCCGGCGTTCCGATGATCGCCGCCGATGTCGGCGGCATCCCGGAGATCTTCGATACCCACACCGACGCCCTGTTCGCGCCGAGCAATGCTGGAGCGATGGCCGACGCGATCAAGGCCGCGCTCGACGATCCCGCCGCGACCGCGGCGCGCGCCGAGCGATTGCGCGAGCGGATTTCGGAACATTTCTCGCAAAGCGCGATGGTCGAGGGGGTACTGGCCGGCTATCGCGACGCATTTGCCAAACGTTAACCACTTCTTGCACACGTAACCGTTTCTTCCGATTTGTCCCCTTAAGTCACGCCCGGGGGAATTTTCGTGCTGCGCGCGGATGCCCATCTGCATGCGCAGGAATGGACGTGGACTCGTGGAACCGTTTAACGCACGCTCGATGCTGGATGCCGCTGCGTCTGCGACGGCCGCTCAGCCGCAGATCGAACGGCGCCGGCGCCTCTCGCCGGCCGCGCTCGCCGTTACCAACCAGAAGGTTCGCGGCGCCTACTCGCCGGTTGTGATCGCCGGCGTGGTTCGCCTCGCCGACTT
Source organism: Bradyrhizobium sp. USDA 4501 (assembly GCF_054062115.1). Taxonomy (NCBI): domain Bacteria; kingdom Pseudomonadati; phylum Pseudomonadota; class Alphaproteobacteria; order Hyphomicrobiales; family Nitrobacteraceae; genus Bradyrhizobium; species Bradyrhizobium sp. USDA 4501. The sequence goes on along the minus strand of NZ_JBSSEX010000001.1, from coordinate 8,415,670 downwards.
CGTGCTGCTCAGCCTGGTCGGCGTCGGGCTCTATCTCGCCTATGTCAGGCCGCTCGCCGGCGGCAGTATTCACTGGGGGTACATCGCATCGATCCTCGGCATGTCGGCTGCCGCCGTGGTCTGCTTCCAGGCCGCCGATATCTACCAGGTGCAGATCTTCCGCGGCCAGCTTCGCCAGATGACGCGCATGATCTCGTCGTGGGCCGTCGTGTTCCTGCTGTTCATCGGCATCTCCTTCCTGGTCAAGCTCGGCGGCGAGGTCTCGCGGGTCTGGCTGTCGTCGTTCTTCTGCGTCGGCCTTGCGGTGCTGATCGCCGAACGGCTGCTGCTGCGATCGATGGTGCGCGCCTGGGCGCATGACGGCCGGCTCGACCGCCGCACCATCATCGTCGGAGCAGACCACAATGGCGAGCAGCTGATCGAGGCGCTGAACGCCGAGGATGATTCCGACATCCATCTGCTCGGCGTGTTCGACGACCGCAATGACGATCGCGCCACCAACACCTGCGCCGGCGCACCGAAACTCGGCAAGATCGATGACATCGTCGAATTCGCCCGCCGCACCCGCGTCGACCTCGTGCTGTTCGCGCTGCCGATCTCGGCGGAGACCCGCATCCTGGAAATGCTGAAGAAGCTGTGGGTGCTGCCGGTCGACATCCGCCTGTCGGCCCATACCAACAAGCTGCGCTTCCACCCCCGTTCCTATTCCTATATCGGCAAGGTGCCGACGCTCGATATGTTCGAGGCGCCGATCACCGACTGGGATCTGGTGCTGAAATGGCTGTTCGACCGCGTGGTCGGCGGTCTGGCCTTGGTTGCGGCGCTGCCGGTGTTGGGACTGGTGGCGCTCGCGGTGAAACTCGACAGCCCCGGCCCGGTGCTGTTCCGCCAGAAGCGCTTCGGCTTCAACAATGAGCGGATCGACGTCTACAAATTCCGCTCGCTCTACCACCATCAGGCCGACCCCACCGCCTCCAAGGTGGTGACCAAGAACGATCCGCGCGTGACCCGCGTCGGCCGCTTCATCCGCAAAACCTCGCTCGACGAATTGCCGCAACTGTTCAACGTTGTGCTGAAGGGCAATCTCTCGCTGGTCGGCCCGCGCCCGCACGCCGTGCAGAGCAAGCTGGAGAACCGCCTGTTCGACGAGGCGGTCGACGGCTACTTCGCCCGCCACCGCGTCAAGCCCGGCATCACCGGCTGGGCGCAGATCAACGGCTGGCGCGGCGAGGTCGACACTGACGAGAAGATCCAGAAGCGCGTCGAATACGACCTCTATTACATCGAGAACTGGTCGGTGCTGTTCGACCTCTACATCCTGCTCAAGACCCCGTTCTCGCTGCTAACGAAAAGCGAGAACGCGTACTGATCGAGGCGGGTTCAAACCGCACGTCATTGCGAGCGCAGCGAAGCAATCCACGCTGCCGCTAGGGGATAGGTGGATTGCGTCGTCGCTGACGCTCCTCGCAATAACGGGTGTCAGGTTCTGTGTCCGTTGCGTTGCGTGAGTATCCGATGGCCTATGCGGCGACAGCCGGGACGACCCATTCGCTGACATCAGCACCAACGGGCGTGCTGGCGCTGCAGCGGGCGCTGGTGTGGCTGGCCGGCGCGTCCGGCGCCATTGTGTTCATCGAGCCGAGCCCGTATGAGCTCGTCACGCTGACTGCCTGCGTGCTGTTCTTCGCCACGGGCCTGCGCATGCGGCTCGTGTTCATGCCGCTGCTGTTCACATTGATCGTGCTCAATGTCGGCTACAGCATCGGTGCGGTGCCGTTCCTCGACAAGCCGGAGGTGGTGAACTGGATCCTGACCTCCTGGTACATGGCCATCACCGTCATCTTCTTCGCGATGGTGATGTCGGAGGATACCGAAGCCCGCCTCGACATGCTGCGCCGCGGCCTGATCGTCGGCGCGATGATCGCTTCGCTCGCCGGCATCGCCGGCTACTTCCGTCTGGTGCCCGGCGGCTACGACCTGCTGACGCTGTATGACCGCGCCCGCGGAACCTTCAAGGACCCGAACGTGCTCGGCGCCTTCCTGATCCTGCCGGCGCTGTTCACGCTGCAGAGCGTGGTCTCCGACCGCTTCGGCAAGGCGCTCCGCAACGCCATCGCCTTCGGCATCATCTCGCTCGCGATCCTGCTGTCGTTCTCGCGCGCCGCCTGGGGCGGCCTCGTGATCACCGCGGCCTTCATGCTGGCGCTGATGGTGTTCACCAGCCGCTCGCAGGCGCAGCGCTCGCGCATCATCGTGATGACCTTGATCGCCGCGATCCTGGCCGTGGCGCTGATCGCTGTGCTGCTCTCGATCGGCTCGGTCGCGGACATGTTCAAGCAGCGCGCGAGCTTCGACCAGAGCTATGACGAAGGCCGCTTCGGCCGGTTCGGCCGCCACATCCTCGGCGCCCAGATGGCGCTCGAGCTGCCGTTCGGCATCGGGCCGCTGCAATTCCACACCTACTTCCCCGAGGACACCCACAATTCCTATCTCAACGCCTTCATGTCGGGCGGCTGGATCTCGGGGATTTGCTATCCGGCGCTGGTGTTCGTCACCGCGATCATCGGCTTCCGCTACATCTACATGCGGGTGCCGTGGCAGCGCGGCTATCTCGCGGTCTTCTCGGCGTTCCTCGGCTTCGTCGGCGAGAGCTTCATCATCGATACCGACCACTGGCGGCACTTCTGGATGATGCTGGGCACGATGTGGGGCATGTATGCGGCAGCCGAGCACTACCGCGCGACGTCGGCACGGATCATCGACGAGTCTTCGGCGGCATCTTGAGACTGGCGCGCTGCTCCGGCGGCATGTCGATCACCGCCTTCAATGCTCCGGTCGCTTCCAGCACGCCCTTATAGCCGTCATTGGCGAAGCGCAGCAGCAAGCGCAGCTCGTCGTCGGTGTAGCTGCTCCACAGCTTGAGCATCGCCTCCTGCATCGGCACGTAGAACTTGCCGATCTCCGCCGCTTTTTCCTCCACCACCGAGATGAAGACCTTGCGGCGGTCGCTCTCGTCCCGCTCGCGGCGCACGTAACCCGCCTTCTCCAGACGATCGACCACGCCGGTGATCGCGCCGGTGGTCAGCCCGGTGACCTCGGCGAGGCGCCCCGCGGTCACACGCCCCTCAAGGTGCAGGATGTCCATGCATTCCATGTCGGAGTTGGAGATTCCGGCCATGTTTGCAACGGCTTGGCCGTACATCACGCCCTGCGCGGATGACCGGCGCATCGCCTCCTCGAGTTCCTGCATCAGCGCTTCGCGCGACGTCGTGCTTGACAAATCGGCTCCTATATCTTACTCGCCTAACATCTTATAAACTAAGATAATTAGCAACTGACCTTTCCTATCCCACACGGATGCTGGAGCAAGGCATGACCTCACGTCCCCGTAAAGCTCTGATCATCGGCGCCGGCATCGCAGGCCCTGTCACCGCGATGTTCCTGACCCGCGCCGGAATCGAGACCGAGCTCTATGAAGCCTGGCCCTACTCCACCGGGATCGGCGGCGGGCTGCAGATCGCGCCGAACGGCATGCACGTGCTGGCGGAGCTCGGCCTCGCCGACGAGTTGATCCGCAACGGCTCGATCGCGGAGTCCTTCGACTTCTATTCGCAGGGCGGCAAGAAGCTCGGCTCGCTCAACCAGAACATGCAGCAGCGCTTCGGCCAGCCCGCGGTGAACATGTGCCGCGCGACGTTGAACGAGACGCTGATCGACAAGGCCTGGGCCTCCAACGTCTCGGTGTTCTTCGAGAGGAAACTGGTGAAGATCGAGGACCGCGGCGATCAGCCCGTGATCGCCTATTTCAACGACGGCACCACCGCCGAGGGTGATTTCGTGATCGGCGCCGACGGCGTGCACTCTGCGGTGCGGCGCCATGTGATCCCTGACGGCCCGACGCCGTTCGACACCGGGCTGATCGGCTTCGGCGGATTCGTGCCCCGCGCGGTGATCGAGAAGCTGCCGATCGGCCAGAGGGTGGCGACCACGTTCGGGCAGAGCGGCTTCTTCGGCTTTGGGATGTGCAGCCCCGATCCGGACACGGGCGCGATGTGGTGGAGCACGCAGCCGTCGCACGGCATGACCGCGGCGGCCTACCGGTTGCAGAGCCAGGCCGCGATCAGGCAGCATCTGCGCGATTTCCACGCCGGCTGGCACGCGCCGATCCCCGAGATCATCGAAGCCGCCGAGAATATCGTGGTCACCGACACGCTCGACGTCGCGACGCTGCCGACTTGGTCGCGCAAGCGCACCCTGTTGATCGGCGACGCCGCGCACGCGACGAGCCCGCATGCCGGCCAGGGCGCATCGCTGGCGCTGGAAGACGCGCTGCGGCTCGGCATCCTGATGCGCGACGGCCAGGAGCTCGGCATGACGTTCCAGGCTTTCGAGCACGAGCGGCGCCCGCGCGCCGAGAAGATCGTGGCGATCGCCCGCCGCAACGGCAACAGCAAGCGCGAGTTCAGCCCGACCGGCGCCTGGCTCCGCGATCACATGTTGAAGCTGCTGCTGCCGGTGTCGTCCAAGGGCATGGACTTCATGTACGCTTATAATCCGCGCGCGGCGGCGTAGCGCCTCTCCCTCTCCCCGTCCTTCACGGGGTCGAGACGAGCGAAGCTCGCTCTTAGAGGGTTGGGGTGAGCGGCTCTCTCCACGAGCAATGCGATCGGACGGACCTGTACCCCTCACCCGGATCGCATCTGACGATGCGATCCGACCTCTCCCCGCAAGCGGGGCGAGGTAAGCGAAGCTACTTCTCGACCTCGAACGTCAGCCCGGCGTGATCGATCAGGCGCTTGATCAGCTTGTGCTGCATCGCCGCTCCCGGCGTCCAGAAGCCGGCGGCGACGTCGGGTGTATCGCGCAGCAGGCAGATCGCGCATTCGGAGATCATCTTCGAGGTCGAGCCGTAGCCGGGATCGCGATCGCCCTTGATGCCGGCGCGGACCATGCGGCCGTCGGGCGCGACCGCGAGATAAAGCAGATCGTAGCGGCCGTTCTCGCGCTCCTCCTTTGACGGCCCCTCGCCCGGCTTCGGCGCGCTTGGGCCGGTCTTCTCGGAATTCAACGCCATCACCTTCTTGGCGTTGGCCTCGCCCTTCTCGCCCGGGCCGGTCAGGACCATCTCGTCGTAAACGAAGTCCCGTCCGTAGGGAAAGCCCATCAGCATGTTGGAGCGGTGCACGTTGCGCGTGTTGATCAGCGCCATCATGAACGGCGCGGTCCAGGAGTGCAAATCCTCCTCATAGGCCGGCTTGCTGCCGCGTGGCTGCTTCGGGCCCTCGAAGCCCGGCGTCAGCGCGAAAGGGTTGTTGAGGATCGCAACCAGGCTGAGGTCCTTGGCGACCGCATCGAAGGTCGCCTTGGCGCTCGCCGCGGTGCCGCCGGACAGCGTGCCGCGCATGTCGCGCACGCGGCCCTTGATGCGCGGCGCCGGCGCGCCGAACACGCGCCTCGCTTCCTCCTGCACGAAGAACGCGCCGAGTTCGAACGGCACCGAGTCGAAACCGCAGGAGAACACGATGCGCGCGCCGCTGGCCTTCGCGGCGGCTTCGTATTTGTCGATCATCTGCCGCATCCAGATCGGCTCGCCGCAGAGATCGAAATAGTCCGTGCCGCTTTCCACGCAGGCCGCGATCAGCTCGTTGCCATAGAGCTGATACGGTCCGACCGTCGAGATGACAGACCTGGTTTGCGCAAGCATCGCCTTCAGCGAGGCGGCATCGCCGGCATCGGCGACGATCAGCGGCGTGTCGGCGGGCGCGCCGATCGCGTCGCGTACCGAGGCGAGCTTGTCCTTGCTGCGCCCGGCCATCGCCCATTTCAGGCTGCCGACGCGATAATGCGCCGCGAGATATTCGACGACGAGCTGGCCGGTGAAGCCGGTCGCGCCGTAGACGACGATGTCGAGTTTCGACGAGGACATGGATCAGGCTCCCTGCGCAGCGAATTGGGCGCCCTTTTGTCATCGCGGGCGCGGCGACGCAATCGGCTATTTCTTGTACGAGACGCCCATGCCGGCGCGCACGTCGGCCTGGATGCCGTAGGGCGCGATCGGGTAGCGCAAACCGTTCTTGGCGAGCTGCTTCATGCCGGCGATCGCCTTCACCAGATAGGCCGGCGGCAGCGCCATCAGCATCTCCTCGTCGGGCACGCCGCCATAGCGGCGCTCGGCGAAGCACGGCAGCGACAGGCTCGGCTCGCCGGTCTTCAGCGCCCGCCCCCACGAATCCGCGCAGGCGGTTTCGCCGACCACGCCCCACTCGAACTTCTTGTAGCCGGTGTATTGCAGCCCGTTGATCAGGATGATCATCTGTCCCGGCGTCGCATAGACGAGGCAGATGTCGGGCGGGTTGAGCCGTCCGCTGGTCAGCGGGCTCACCGCCATCGCCTGGTACTGGCCGTAAGGCACCACGTCGAGCGCCTCCTGGCGCTTGCGCGCGTCTTCGGCGGTGCCGTGCCAGACGCCGACATAATTCTCGCCGGCAAGCCATTTCTCATCCTGCGGCGCGAGCCCGATCACGGCGCGGCATTGCGCGCCGACCAGATCGTCGCCGGTGATGCCGACGGTCCAGCCGAGCCGCGAGGCCATGCTGACGATCTGGTCCGTGGTGTGGACCGCCGACGGACGGCGAATCTTCGGGATCGCCTCCATCTCCTCGGCGCGCGCGAACATCTTGATGCCGATCACCGTGGTCTTCAGCCGCAGCAGATTGTTCAGATCGGTGACGATTGCGCCGAGGTCGAACTTTTCCGGCGGTGTCTGCTGTTGCATGGCGAAAACTCCCGTGATCGGCGGCTTGGCGCCGCCTGTTGATTTGATGTTAGGATTGGCCGTTGGAGGCGACAAGTGCCTACGCCTCAACGTGCAGCCGGTCCCGGCAACAAATCGTCGGTCTTGCCGGCCAGATGATAGGCCAGAAGCCCGACCCACTCCCGCGTGCCGAGATCAGTGCGCGACAGGCCGTCGATCGCAAGCGTCGCGAAGCTGAAGACATCGCCGACGCGCCAATCGACCGGATAGGCCTCGACATTGAATCCCGCCTTGCGGAACAGCCCGACCGAGCGCGGCATATGGTAGGCCGAGGTGACGAGCAGCCAACGCTCGCCCGGCTTGGGATCGACCAGCGCCCTGGAGAATTCGGCGTTCTCCACCGTGTTGCGCGAGCGGCGCTCGATGATCAATCGCGACCTGGCAATGCCGAGCCCCTCGAACATCTCGGCGGCATAGTCGGCTTCGCGCGCATCGTTCGAGATCAGGTTCGCGCTGCCGCCGGTGAACACAAGGCGCGCATTCGGATATCTGCGCGCGAGCGTCGCCGCCGCGATGACGCGATCGGCGGCGCTGCGCACCACCGGCGTGCCATGTGCAACCGACAGATCGGCATCGATCGAGCCGCCGAGCACGATGATGCCGTCCGGCGCGCCGCGCGAGGCATCCCATGGCGGGAAGCGCTGCTCCAATGTGGAGATCAGGACATTGCCGAGCGGCGAGAAGCCGCAGATCGCGAGCAGCAGCAGCGCGGCCACCATCAACCTGCGGCCGAGGCGCGCAAACCGCGTCAACAGCAGCACGGTGCCGATCACGCCGATACCGATCAGGAAGTTGATCGGCAACAGCATGATGCCGAGCGTCTTGGAGAGCACAAAAAACAAGAGAAGCCCCTGCGAAGTTCTGCTACAGCGTCATACGCTGCTGGGAAACCAATCAAAAGCCGTCACATGACCTATCATCATCTGAAGTCGAGCCCTGAAACCTGCCATTGGGGCTTCTTTGAAGCCAAGCTGAAACCGGTTCTGACCGTTGCGAGCGGCGACGAGATCACGATCGAAACCGTCAGCGGCGGCCCGGACGTGGTGCCCGACCGCGGCAAATTCTTCGTTCCGCCGGAGCTCGACGAGATCCATGCGAAGTGCGAGCGGATGGTACCCGGACACATTCTGACCGGCCCGATCGCGGTTGCCGGCGCCGAACCCGGCGACGTGCTCGAGGTCGATATTCTCGACGTTCAGCTGCGACAGGACTGGGGTTACAATCTGATCAAGCCATTGTCCGGCACCCTGCCCGACGATTTCCACGAAACACGCGTCCTCAACATCCCGCTCGATCGCGGGCGCATGGTCGGCCGTATGCCCTGGGGGCTCGATCTGCCGCTCAAGCCGTTCTTCGGCGTGATGGGCGTGTCGCCGCCGCCGGCCTGGGGCCGGATCTCCTCGCTGATCCCGCGCGCGATGGGCGGCAATCTCGACAACAAGGAGCTCGGCGCCGGCGCCAAGCTCTATCTGCCGGTGTTCGTTCCGGGCGCGCTGTTCTCCTGCGGCGACGGCCATGGCGTGCAGGGCGACGGCGAGGTCTGCGTCACCGCGATCGAGACCGCGCTGACCGGCCGCTTCCGCCTCACATTGCGCAAGGATATCAAGCTCGCCTATCCGCGCGCAGAGACCGCGGATCATTACATGACCATGGCGATGGATCCCGATCTCGACCAGTGCGTGGTGCGGGCGCTGCGCGACATGATCGTGCTGCTCGGCGAGAAGCGCAATCTGTCGCGCGAGGACGCCTACACGCTGTGCAGCCTGGCCGCCGACCTGCGCGTGACGCAGACGGTCAACGGCTCCAAGGGCATCCACTGCATGATCGCCAAATCGGTGGTCCACGGGTAACCACGCACGTCATTCCGGAGCGATGCGCAGCATCGAATCCGGAATCTCGAGACTCCCCGGTGCGCAATTCGCGCACCTGAGGTTCGGCTCGGCGAGCCGCCCCGGAATGACTGAGTGCTATGGCCGCACTTGTGTTCCGCGAGCACGGCTCGATACAATCCCCGTCCCAACGAACAAGAATGGACGGGGACGGATATGCTGAAGGACAGGCTTTCGCCGGCCGACGAGGCTGCGCGCGACAGGGAAATGCAGGAGACGCTCGCGGCATGCCCGCGCATCCTCGACCTCATTGCCCGCGGCCCGCAGGGCGCTCCGGACGCTGAAGCCGCGATCTATCTGCGCTCGCCGCTCGATCCCAACCCGGTCGTGATCTCGAACGATCACTTGATGGGCTGCATCAAGGCCGCTGAAACCTATTTCCGTAAGCACGGCATCGGCAAGGACGACGCGGTGGCTGTCCTGCTCCCGGCGTGCCCCGCGACCGTCGTCGCGATCTTCGGCGCAGCCGCCTGCGGCGTCGCCGAGCCGCTCAATTTGCTGTTCACGCGCGAAGCGATCGTCGCCCAGCTCAATGCGATCAATGCGAAGCTATTGCTGGCGCCGCCGCCGGGCATGCCAGGCGGGCTCTATGAGAGGGTCGAGGGCCTGCAGCGCGAGGTGCCGTCCCTGAAGCACATTGTGATCGTGCCGCTCGACGGCAGCATCGCCTTCGACGGTGAGGTGCTGCGGCCTGATCCCGCCTGGCGCGACGACTACGGCATGTCCAAGGACATGAGCGAGGCCGACCGCGTCGCCGTGATGCTCCCGACCGGCGGCACTACCGGCCATCCCAAGGTGGCGCGGCTCACCAACCGCGCGATGGTCGCCTCCACCGTATCCTCGCGGATGGCGCTCGATTTCCATCGCGGCGAGCGCGCGATGATCACGATGCCGCTGTTCCATGTCGGCGGCCTTTTCTGCACCACGGCCAATTCCCTGGCGGCCGGCACGACGATGGTCATCCCCGGTCCCGCCGGCGCGCGCGATCCGGCGCTGGTCCGGCACTTCTGGCAGATCATCGAGAAGTACCGCATCAACATCGCCGGCAACGTGCCGACGATACTTGGCGCCCTCGCCGATATCCCGGTCGCGGACAGCGACATCTCGACCCTGCGCGTCACCGCCACCGGCGCCTCGATCTGCCCGCCGGAGATCGAGCGGCGTTATCTTGCGACCTGGGGCGGCTCCTGCATCCAGCAGCTCTACGGCATGACCGAGCTCGCCGGCGCCATCACTCACGATGTGCACGGCGTGAAGCCGCGCGCCGAGAGCGTCGGCACCCGCAATCCGCTGGTCGAGCTTGCGATCCTCGACGGCGGCAAGCTCCACACCGGACCGTGGCCCTCGCCGGTCGGCGAACTGCTGACCAGGGGCCCGCAGGTGTTCGCCGGCTATGTCGACAAGAAGCAGACCGAGGAGGCGTTCCGCGACGGTTGGCTGCGCACCGGCGACATCTGCCGGATCGATGCCGACGGCTTCGTCTACATCATGGGCCGCGCCAAGGACGTCATCATCCGCGGCGGCCACAACATCGATCCGCGCGCGATCGAGGACGCCGCGCTGGCCTTTCCGGGCGTGGCGCTTGCCGCAGCCGTCGGACGTCCCGACGCCTACGCCGGCGAAGTGCCGATGCTGTTCGTCTCGGCGCAGCCCGGCTCCCATATCGATCCGAACGCGCTCGCCGCCTTCGTGCAGGACAACATCCTGGAGCCGCCAGCGCGCCCGCGCGTGGTGTCGGTGATTCCGGAGATGCCGGTGACTCCGGTCGGCAAGATCTTCAAGCCGAAGCTGCGCGAGATCGCCGCCGGCGAGGCCGCGCGCGAGCTGCTGGCGCTGGAAGGATTGTCCGGCGAGGTCAGTGTCGACGCGATCACCGATCCGTCCCGCGGGCTGTACCTGAGCGTGAGCGCGCCTCCGGACAAGGCCGAGAAGGCTGAGCGGCTTCTCAAGAAGTTCCCGGTCAAGGTCGAGTTACGGCCCTAACACGTTCATCTATCTTAATAATTCGATGCCCAAGCGCGCTGGAACTCGCTTCCAGCGCGCTTGGGCGCGGCTGGCTGTTTCTTGCCGCCCACGGCTTGACGAACTGCCGCATTCCTAAATAGACTCTAAATAGATACTTTTCAGTACCGGCGTTCAGGGTTAAGCGTTTCACCATGGCTACGGAAAAGGCCGAAACCGACCGCGTCCCGGTCACGCTGGCGCTCTCGACCATCGGATACCTCGAGAAGCTGGTGAGGCAGGGCACCCACGGCACGAGCGTCCCGGGCGTCGCACGGACATTGATCGAGGAAGGCATTCGGCTCGCCATCAAGGACGGGTTGCTTGCAATCCGCGACAACGGCCGCACGCCCTGAGAGCATGATCGGAAAAGTGGAAACCGGTTTTCCGAACAGATCATGCTCAAGAACTAAGGGCGCGTGTGCCGGCGCGGCGGTTCAACACAGAACGTGGAACCGTCAGATGATTGCCATCCAAGAGACCTGGACGCCGGAGCGCGTCGACCAACTCAAGATCTACTTTGAAGCCGGCCTCTCCTGCCGCGACATCGCCGTCAATATCGGCGTCAGCCGCAATGCGGTGATCGGCAAGCTGTCGCGGCTGAACCTCACACGCACGACGCCGGACGAACGCCGGGCGCGGCGCAAGAAATCCGCCGCCCACGCCGCGCAACGGGCGACTGCCAAGCAGCAGCTCCGGTTGCTCCAGGCGGTCTACGAGCAGGAGCCCGACGACGCCCCGATCGTCAGCGCCAACAGCTGCTCGCTGTTCGAGCTGAGCGAGCAGCGCTGCCGCTGGCCGATCAGCACCCCGGGCGCCGATGATTTCTGCTTCTGCGGCAACACACCGCTCGGCGGCATGCCCTATTGCTCAGGGCATTACCGCCTCGCCTATCAAGCGGGATCGCGCCAACGCGCGATGCGCGGATAGCGCTTGAGTGAATCCGTCCCGCACGCGATGCGGGACGGCCGTTCAGCCGACCTTCCACCCGGTCGCTGCCACGAGGTCCTGATAAAACTCCGGCGAGTAGGCCTGTTCCGGCGCCTTGCGCACGCGCTCGTCGAGAAGATGCGCGTCGTCGCCGACCAGGATGCGCCAGCGTTCGGCCTTCACACCGTCGAGGATGACCTTGGCGGCGGCCGCCGCCGAGGTCGGCGCTTCATCGTGGAAGATGCGGGCACGGTCGAGCGCGAGCTGCTGGATGTCGGCGTCCGACATCTTGGCGACGTCGATCCCCTGCCCCTGCAGACGCTGACGGGCCTGCTTGAGCTCGTCGGCGTTGAGCTGGTCGGAGCCGTTCTGCACCTTGCGCGAGTTCGACACGATCGAGGTGCCGATGTGGCCGGGCATCACGACCGAGCACTTCACATGCGGCGCGTTGAGCCGGAGATCGTTGATCATCGCCTCGGTGAATCCCTTCACGGCAAATTTCGCGGCGCTGTAGGCGGTGTGCGATACGCCCATGCCGACCGAGGCCCAGAAGCCGTTGACGCTCGAGGTGTTGACGATGTGCGCCTCGTCGGCCTTCACCAACAGCGGCAGGAAGGTGCGGACGCCGAGATAGACGCCGCCCCAGCAGATGTTGAAGGTGCGCTCCCACTGCTCGCGCGTGTTGGAGAACAGGCTGCCGCCGCCACCGATTCCGGCGTTGTTGAACAGCAGGTGGATCTTGTCGGTCGCCTGCTGCTCGATCAGCTCGTCGCGGAAGCGCTTGTAGTGATCCTCGATCGAGACGTCGGCAACGTGGGTCGTGATGCGCAGGCCCTGCGGCAGCTTCTCGACCTCGCACAGCCGCTTGGTCTCGGCCATCGCCTCGGCCGAGACGTCGCACATCGCGACATTGCAGCCCTCGGCAACGAGCTGCTGTGCCAGCTCGCGCCCCATGCCCGTGCCGCCACCGGTGATGACGGCAATCTTTCCGGCGAAATCCTTCATGTGAGATCCGTTCCTTCCCTTATTTTTCTTGCCCTGTTCTTCTTTGTTTCGGCCGGAGCGCGGATCGCAGCCCCAACCGCTTGGCTGCGGCACCTTACATCACCGAATTGTCGCCCAGCAACGGCGCCGCCTCACGCGCAAGTGAGCCGCCTGCAGCGGGTTGAGACGGTGGCCGCGTAACGAAATCATTCCGCGTTGCGAACAATCCGACATCGACACAATCGGAGACCATGATCGTGCACATCCTGAACAGATTGGTCGCGACAACGCTGATGGCGATCGCGGCCGAAATTTCCACCGCGGCCGCAGCTGCCGAGGTAAAACCAGCGAAGCAGCGCGACAGCACCTGCACAGATGAACTACGTTGATCGCAATCGGCGCACAGCGCAGCGCGCGGCGTGGCACAGCGTGCGATCGTCATGGGCGAAGCTCTGACAATGTTGCGATCACGTCGTCCGAACTCGAACACTTGTTTGCGAAGCGCGTGAGCCTCACGCGATGATCTCGCGCATCCTGGCCGCAGGCCACGCCGCGTCATGACGCGGCCCCGCGCTATTCGGCTGTCTCGATGCGCACGGACGCGCGCCGCCGCAGGACGCCGGCACCCGCGCTCAGGGCCAGCTTGAGCAGGCCGCGCCAGGAGAAATCGATGATTACCTCATGGTGCCGCAATCCCTTGCCGCCCTTCACCAGCCCGAGATCCCGGATCAGGCAATAGTGGCCGCTGCTCATGCGCGCCAGGCGGCTGTTCTTGAAGCGTCCCATCAATGGCGAGAATGCACTGCGGATCGATTCCGTCAAATCTTGACGGCATCGAATCGGCAAGGCGACGGCAACCCGCGCCACCATCGTCGCCGCCGGCTGGGCCTTGAATCAAAAACCTCCGGCAGGGCATTGCCGGAGGTTTGGGAGGCTTAGCAGCTAGCTAAGAGCCATCATTCAATGTGTTGGCCGTGGCGTATATAGTTTAGTAGATCAGGTAAGTAAATAAGTCTGCGGCGAATGAATCGCATGGCTCGTCTTCGTCGTTCGCGTGGACCGAATTGACGCAGCGCAGCTCTCCTTAGAATCTTTCGCAATCGGGATAGGGGGGAGCCTCGCAGCCCCTCCCCTCCCACACCACCGTACATACGGGTCCGTATACGGCGGTTCGCTGGATTAAGCGGCAAGAGTTGTTCTGTTGCCGCCGTAGTTTGGGTGTCAGCAATCGTCGCGCCAGCTTCGACTCCTCTGATCAGCGTCAGTCAGGGTTTCACCCCTTCCCGCCGTTCCGAGGCCAGCTGCCCGGAATTCAGTCGCATGGCCGATGCGATATCGCTGCATCTACTCGTCACTTCCAGCGTTCAGGCCTTCGGCGAAACTCGTTCCGCCTACTATGCCCTCTGCTGACTTCTGCACTGCGGTCAGATCGCCTTACGACGACCTCAGTCTCGTTGCCGAGACGCAGCGCAGATCTCCCGAGGTAAGATCGACCGCCTTCGCCGCACGCCCGCCGGATTTACCACCCCGGCCCCGATGACCGTGGACTTCGCGATCGCGTGCTCGCTCGTCCGGCCGGGTAGGCCTCGTTATCCAGTTTTTGTCCATCGGGCCGCGGCTTTGCTCCACGCTTCCTTCAGACCCCACCTCGCGATGACGCCCTTGCACTTCGCTAATCCTTCACCGTCATCAGGCTGGATAGAGGACTTCCACCTCCAAGCTGCCGGTCATGCTCGGCACAATCGGGATAGGGGGAGTCTCGCGACTCTCCCCTCCCACACCACCGTACATACGGGTCCGTATACGGCGGTTCACCGGATTAAGCGCGAACGGTTTGTTTTGCGTCCGCGCCAGAGGCTCAGATAGTGGTCTCCGTCGTGTCGGCTTCGGCCCCTTTGAGCGGCGCCGTCCGGGCTTCACCCTTTCCCGCCGCTCCAAAGGCCAGTGACCTGGATTTCAGCCGCATGGCCGGCTCGAGGCTTCCACATCCAAACGTCTTTCCAGCGTTCGGGCCTTCAGCGAAACTCGTTCCGCCTACTATGCCGTCTGCTGACTTCTCCGTCGCGATCACGGACCTTGCGGCCCGCTCAGTCCGGTCGCCCGGACACGCCGAAAATCTCCCGAGGTAAGTTCGACCGCCTTCCCTGCACGCCCGCCGGATTTACCACTCCAACCCTTGATGACTGTGGACTTTGCGATCATTGGCTCGCTCGTCCGGTTGGGTAGGCCTCGTTATCCGGTTTTTGTCCATCGGGCCGCAGGTTTGCTCCACGCTTCCTTCAGACCCCACCTCGCGATGACGCCCTTGCGCTTCGCTAACCCTTCGCCGCCATCAGGCTGGGTAAAGGACTTCCACCTCCAAGCTGTGAACATGCTCGGCACACATCGGGATAGGGGGAGTCTCGCGACTCTCCCCTCCCACACCACCGTACATACGGGTCCGTATACGGCGGTTCACCGGATTAAGCGCGAACGGTTTGTTTTGCGTCCGCGCCAGAGGCTCAGATAGTGGTCTCCGTCGTGTCGGCTTCGGCCCCTTTGAGCGGCGCCGTCCGGGCTTCACCCTTTCCCGCCGCTCCAAAGGCCAGTGACCTGGATTTCAGCCCGCATGGCCGGCTCGAGGCTTCCACATCCAAACGTCTTTCCAGCGTTCGGGCCTTCAGCGAAACTCGTTCCGCCTACTATGCCGTCTGCTGACTTCTCCGTCGCGATCACGGACCTTGCGGCCCGCTCAGTCCGGTCGCCCGGACACGCCGAAGATCTCCCGAGGTAAGTTCGACCGCCTTCCCTGCACGCCCGCCGGATTTACCACCCCAACCCTTGATGACTGTGGACTTTGCGATCATTGGCTCGCTCGTCCGGTTGGGTAGGCCTCGTTATCCGGTTTTTGTCCATCGGGCCGCAGGTTTGCTCCACGCTTCCTTCAGACCCCACCTCGCGATGACGCCCTTGCGCTTCGCTAACCCTTCGCCGCCATCAGGCTGGGTAAAGGACTTCCACCTCCAAGCTGTCGAACATGCTCGGCACACATCGGGATAGGGGGAGTCTCGCGACTCTCCCCTCCCACACCACCGTACATACGGGTCCGTATACGGCGGTTCACCGGATTAAGCGCGAACGGTTTGTTTTGCGTCCGCGCCAGAGGCTCAGATAGTGGTCTCCGTCGTGTCGGCTTCGGCCCCTTTGAGCGGCGCCGTCCGGGCTTCACCCTTTCCCGCCGCTCCAAAGGCCAGTGACCTGGATTTCAGCCGCATGGCCGGCTCGAGGCTTCCACATCCAAACGTCTTTCCAGCGTTCGGGCCTTCAGCGAAACTCGTTCCGCCTACTATGCCGTCTGCTGACTTCTCCGTCGCGATCACGGACCTTGCGGCCCGCTCAGTCCGGTCGCCCGGACACGCCGAAGATCTCCCGAGGTAAGTTCGACCGCCTTCCCTGCACGCCCGCCGGATTTACCACCCCAACCCTTGATGACTGTGGACTTTGCGATCATTGGCTCGCTCGTCCGGTTGGGTAGGCCTCGTTATCCGGTTTTTGTCCATCGGGCCGCAGGTTTGCTCCACGCTTCCTTCAGACCCCACCTCGCGATGACGCCCTTGCGCTTCGCTAACCCTTCGCCGCCATCAGGCTGGGTAAAGGACTTCCACCTCCAAGCTGTCGAACATGCTCGGCACACCAAGAAAAACCCCGGCAGTTGCCTGCCGGGGTTCTGTTGGATCGTGATCAGATCAACCGGTATTACCAGTTGCGCTGAGCGCGGAAGAGCATCTGGACAGTGTCCTGATCCTTCAGCTCGTAGGTCGCGGTCGGCTTGCCGATAGCAGTCGACGACGTCGTGATGATACCGGCATACTTCTGATCGAGGTGCGAGTAGGTCACGTCGGCCGAGAAGGTCAGGTTCTTGACCGGGGTCCAACGGGTGATCACGCCGATCTGCGCGATGTTGTAGTCGGGGTTGCAGGCGGTCACGCCAGCGCCGCCAGCGAATGCGGCACGGAACGAACCACCGACGCCACCAACGCCGCAGATGAGCGACTTAGCCGCGTCGTTGTACGAAACAGCGGCGAACGCACCGTACAAGCTGGTGTTCCAGTAGGGATCCCAGTTGTGGGTGTACGCACCGCGCATACCCCAGGTCTTGATGGACTGCTGCTGACCGCCGGGGCCGAACACCGTGTCGGGTGCCGTACCGAAGCCAACGCTGCCATAGACGCCCGGCAGGCTCGAACCGCCGAAGATGGCGATCGCGCCGGCCTGGCTGGCCAGTTCCTGGATGTTGTAACGGGTCGCACCGTCGGTGTAGACGCCCTGGATGTTGATGGTGTCACCGGGTCCGGTCGGGATGTTCTTGATCGACAGGGCCAACGCACCAGCCCAACCCCACTTGTCGTCGGGATGACCGGTCAACTCGGTGCCGCCATAGTAGGCAGCGTGGTTGTCATGCGCGGCGACCGACGCCTGGAAGATACCCCAAGCCTGGTCGACCTTGAGCGAAGCGACGAAGTCCGGAGCGATCGTGCCGGCGTAGTCGCTGGAGCCGTAGGCACCACCGACGCCGAGGTTGTTCACGCCAGCCTGCATGTAGGCAACCTGGTCCTGCGCCGACAGAGCCAGCGACACGCCGTTGCCGAACTGCGCGGTGTAGGTGAACTGGTTGATGCCGTTGGTGGTGTTCACGCCACCGACGAGTGCGTCGTAGTTGTTGCCCGGATAACCGTTCCAGGGGGCAGCGAACTGCGAAACGGCCTTACCCATCGTGAAGCCGGCGAACTGGATGAAGGCGTAGTAGACGCCGACCGTACCGGCAGCCACGTTGCCCGAACCGGCGTTGTTCGGCGCGGAAGACGAGCCGATCGCCGAGTACACGGTCGAGCCGTTGCCCTGGCCGGCATAGGTGTCGGAGGTCCAGGTGAACACCGCATCGAAATAGGTGCGGACCACGCCGTATTCGGTCGCGGTGCGCGTATCGATGTTGAAGTCTTCACGCGAACGCCAGGTGTAGCCGTTCGTGAAACGGTTGTTGGCACCGCTGGCGCCGTTGTAGTTCGCGCCGTACACGCTGTTGCCGTTCACCACGACGTCAGCACGCACATAGCCGCCCAGCTTGATGCAGGTGTCGGTGCCGGGGATGTAGTAGAAGCCCGGACCGTAAAGCGAGCAAACCTTCACGTACTCGACCGCTTTGGCCTTGACGGGAAGATCGGCCGCCTGTGCCCCGCCGACCGCGACCAGCGCAGCCGTCGAGCCCAGGATAAGGCTCTTCAAATTCATATTAAACCTCCAAGTTGCTCATATGCGGAGAGTCCGAGGCCGCGAGCGCCCCGTGATCCTCCCGCATTGTCCAAGACCGTTTTCCCCAAACCCCGCACCCTCAGATCAATCTGTGGTGTGCGACGGACTTGAACGATCACCGCAACGGGACGATCGAGATTCCCCTACCGCCGGGTTCAATATGCATTGGCGAGTTCGCCAATCAAAATAGTTTATAAAGTCAGGAATGCGAATGCGGCCACACTGTGTCTCGTCGGCAACGCTGCCTGTAAGCCCTTTGCTTACCTGAGAAAACTTGTCACACCCCAAATAGTCCAACCGTCACACGACCATCATAATTACTTTACGTTCACTTGCGTTCGTTGGCGGCTTGCGGGAAAAAACCTACTGCAGCGCAGAAAACAAGAAATAAATCAGCACAAAGCTGAGTCGGCGCCCGAGGGAAGAGGAAGCTGTGTCAGTGACAAGGAAGGATTCGACGCGCCAGCGCGCCATCGAACATCTCGACATCATCAAGCGGTTCACGCTCGAGATTTCGGCCATCAACTCGCATCTGGAGCGCGTCCGTCAGTTCTGGGGCAAGTCGCTTGGCGTCAGCGGTCCGCAATGGATGATTCTCATCGCGATCTCGGATCTCGACAAGGATGACGGCGTACCGATCAACGTGGTGTCGAAGCTGCTGCACGTCGATCCGTCGTTCGTGACCACGCAGTCCAAGCTGCTCGAGCAGAAGGAGCTGCTGCGGCGCGCGCCCTCCCCGGCCGATGCGCGAGTGGTCCGGCTGTCGCTGACCGACAAGACCAAAAAGCACCTCGCGGGCCTCGCCGAACAGCACAAGGCGTTCAAGAAAACCGTTTTCGAGGAGTTCAGCGAGGCTGAGCTGGCCGAGTTCACGGCCAAGCTTTCGATGCTCACCAACCGCCTCGAAAAGGCCTGCCTGATTGTTGCGATGGAAGCCGAGGCCTGAGGCGACCGGCTCTGCAGCGGACGGGACGACTGGCAACCGGCACGATCGCGCCGCTCACCTCGCGAAGCGTTGGAAGCGGAGACTTATCGGTGGCCGCGCCCCGGCGACTGGAACGCCAGGAAGGCGAGAACGCTCAGCAGCGCAGCCCAGACCAGAAAGTGTTCAGCAATCATGTTGGCCCCCCATTTGCCCCTCAATGGAAAGCATGAAACGGGCCAAGCCGCGGTCGATCCGTGAACGGGCCATGAAAAAGGAGCCCCGGCGCTGACGGCCGGGGCCCCGATAAACCAACCTTGCAGTGTAACTATCTGGACTTGGTCGAGCCGCCTCCGGTCATCCCGCTGCCCGACCCCGTCGTCTGACCAGGGGCGTAGCCAGAGGCCCCTGGGCTCCCGGCTTTCGATCCTCGTGCCTGCATCTCGCGCCCGGGTGCATAGCCCGAAGCGCCGGGACTGCCCTTCTTGGAGCCCTTTTTTTGCATCTCGTGTCCAGGTGATTTGCTCGAAACGCCCTGTGCAAAAGCAACCGGGGTGGAAGCCATCAGGCATGCCGCGGAAAGGACGATGATTGCGTGCTTCATTTTGTCCTCCAAAATGCGCCCCGCAACTAACCGCCTGAAATCAGTGACGTTCCATGAACGCTTGTTCATCGACAACGACAGCCGCCGATGCGATCGGCTTGGTGCTGCCTCATCAACGAGCGTTTGCTCGATATTAACGACAGCGTGTTGGCTTCCGCGCACAGCTTTCCGCGACTGGCGAACAGCATTGGCAACCAATCGCAAGCCGACGGCGAGCGATGCGCCCGCTTCAAACCACACCGAACGAATTTTGAGAAAAATGGTCGGAGCGAGAGGATTTGAACCTCCGACCCCTAGTCTCCCAGACGCGGGAAGCCGATTGAATTAGCTCACCCTTTTTGGCAACTACCCTATTCTAATAATACTGAAAACAAACGATTTTCTATTCCGATTGGCAACTGGAATTCGTATGTTCGGCTCTGGTGATTTGGGACGGCATCCATATAGGCCGGATCCACCGGCAGACCGGCTTGTCGCGCGCCGTGGAAAACTGCCCCCTCGGCGTCACGAGGAATTGCCCTCTCCTTGGATACCGCCGCACGCCAACGCGATTGACGCCTCCGTTCAAATTGCCACCGGCATTATGACGGACGGCAGCGCGCGCCACCGGACGAGGCCTGAGCACGACGCCGGCCCTCGCCACGCAACCGTGCGGATAACCGACGTACTCGCAGTAAATGACGGCCTTCGCCGGTGCTTGACTGAGTGTGACAACTGCAAATCCCAGCGTCAGGCTGGCCACAATTCCCGCAACTGTCATTGGTTTGGTCGAAAGATGCATGGTGCTCCTCCGCGAACCGAAAGGTGAAGGACCGCTTCAGGCGCGGCAAACCTAACGTGCGTGGCAAAGGACAGGTGATGTTGACGTAGGATCAACGTCGTTGCCTGATTGCGACCCATCCAATGGGGAGGGCTTCACCGAACTCTGTCCGCTCGCGCGACACTCGATGCATGCGGTGGCGATCGTAGCTCTTGTGAGCAGGCTTCACGTCAAGGCACCGCCACGGTCAACCGCCTAGAGATCAGCTGCTCGATTTTGGCGGTCCCCAGCCAATCAAGCCAACGGTCGCGCGGCACAAACTGCATAGTGCGCGCAGTAGCGTGCATACGTTTGCTGAAAAGCCGCAACTGTTGCAGTCCTGGCACACGTCGTCGGCTCCAAATCGATTAGGCTGACAGGTGGAATGGGAATGCAAGCACAACCTTTGCAACATAGTTAGCGGCCGTCGTCCGGGCAGTCATTGCAACGACGCCGGAAGGGGACAATGCGATGAAGAAACTGTTGATGGGTACTGCAGGTTTGATTGCGCTCGGCATGGCAACTTCCGCGTCGGCAGCCGATATGGCGGTCAAGGCGCCGCCACCGGCCCCGCTTCCCGTGATCTACAACTGGAGCGGTTTTTACATTGGTGCCAATGGCGGCTGGGGTGAAAGCCACAATTGTGTGGATTTCGTCACGCTCGCAGGAACAGTCGCAAGCGGTTGCCGTGATCGTTCGGGCGGCCTCGCCGGTGGGCAAATTGGCTATCGCTGGCAATCCAATCAGTTTGTGTTCGGATTGGAAGCGCAGGGTGATTGGGCCGACCTCAGCAACACGCGCGTCAGCCTGTTCAATCCGACGCTTTCAACCACGGTTAAAACCGATGGCATCGGCCTCTTCACGGCCCAACTCGGTTGGGCATGGAACGCGTCACTGCTCTACGTGAAGGGCGGCGCGGCCGTGACGAGCAATCGCCTAACGATATTCGACAACACAACCGGGATCGGCCTGGTCTCGGCGGATAACACGCGCTGGGGCGGCGCACTGGGTGTCGGCTGGGAGTATGGCTTCGCACCGAACTGGTCGGTCGGTGTTGAATACGACCATCTGTGGATGGGACACGCCAATAACTCCTTCTCCGTGGCCGATCCGCGCCTTGCGGCAGTACTCAACGACCGTATCAGCCAAGACGTGGACATGGTCACGGTGCGCTTCAACTACCGCTTTGGTGGATACGCCGCGCCGGTTACGGCGCGTTACTGACCAACTGGTGATCTTCAGCAGACTAGAAGCCCCGGCGTCGTCCGGGGCTTTTTCTGTCAATTCGATGATCAGAAGATCAAGAGGGCGGCTCAGGGAGCCGCCCGCTTGCCGTGCCGTTGTGCCGACGTCACTGGCAGACGTACATGTGGCCGTCAGCCATCTTCGTCATCGTACCGGGTTCGCAGCCGATGCCATTAGCTGCCTTGTATTCCGTCCATCCGGCATAGCCGTAGTAGGGGCTGATCCCATGATAGGCCCGTGCCGGGTAGTAAGGTTGGCCGAAGTGAGGATCAGTCTGGGCGGCATAGGCATTGCCCCAATCGCCTGTGCCCCATCCGGAATAGGCCGGCGCGGCAGCGGCGGCCGTGGCGACAGCTGCGGTCGCGGCGATTCCCGCGCCATAACCATAGTGCCGATGCCCGTACCCATATCCGTACACGGCGCGCCGCGTGTGACGACGGGCAACTCCCGCAACGCTCATGGGCGTCAGCGGTCGGCCCACGCGCGCCTGGGCACTTTCGACTGACGCCGAAACGCCACCTTGCTCAGACCAAGTGATGGAGAGCAGTGTCGCACAAGCGATAGTCGAAAGTGCAATTGCAGTATTTCGGACAATTCTCTGCGTCATGTTGGTAAGCGCGATTTTCCCCGCACGTCGACGCTGGCGGTTTGGCGGTTTTTGATGGATTGCCCCAGTATCGGGCGATACCGGGCCGTTCAGGCAGTTGCGGCTTTGTGGAAGTTGAAGGGCAGCAGGTCGGTAATATCGGCGTCGTCCGCGCGCTGAGGCAATTCGGTGAGGACGTGGCGCAACCACGCTAACGGCTCGACACGTGAGGCGCGGCAGGTCAGCATCAGGCTGTAGACGACGGCACTGGCCTTGGCTCCGTCGACGGTGTCGCTGAACAGCCAGCTTTTTCGGCCAGTTGCAAAAACCCTGATGTCGCGTTCCAGAAGATTGTTGTCGATCGGCATGCTGCCGTCCCCGGTGTAGCGCGTCAGATAATCCCACTGGTTCAGTGTATAGGACACGGCGTCGCCGAGCTTGCTGTCAGGCAGGACCTTCGGGGCCATGTCATCGAGCCATACCTTGAGGGCGTTCAGGACGGGGAATGCTGTGTTGCTGGCGGAAGCGGCGAATGCAGTCGGCCTGTGTTTCACCGTTCTCCGGTTTCTCGTCCCGCACCTGCCTTTCAACCCGGTAGAGCTGTTCGAAGAACCGGAGCGCCTGTTCCGGCGGCCCGCCACCCTTCCTTCTCGCTTTGAGTGCATCGACAAAGCGCCGCCGGGAGTGGGCCATGCATCCAATGTGGGTGGCCCCTTCCAGCGTGCGCCATGCGGTATAGCCGTCACTCATCACGATGCCACGGTAATCGCCGAGGAAGGTCTGCGGGTGGATTTGGCCGCGGCCCGGCTGATAATCCAGAAGAACGATCGGCTCGCGACTGCCCTTGCCGCTGCGATAAGCCCACATGTACGATGTGCTGGTGGCCTCTTTGTCCTTCTCCTTGAGGACCTGAACCGTCGTCTCGTCGCCATGGATGAGAGGTTGTGATCTGAGCCGCAGCTTCAGGGCGTCGTAGATGCGATACAGATGCTTTTCGCTCGAGCCGATCACCCAGTGGCCCAAAGCGCCGCGGCTGACAGGAACACCTGCGCGTTCGAAGGCCTGCGCCAGGCGGTAGAGCGGCGTGCCGTCGACATATTTGTGAACCAGCGCGAACGCCAGCGTCGAGGCCGTGGCAACGCTACCCGGCAACGGCTGCGTCGGCATCGGCGCGGTCACGACAGGGGCGTTGATCCCGGTGCGATCGCAATGGCGGCAGGCATATTTGAAGCGCACATTCTGTAAAACCTTCGCCTTCACCTCGATATGAAGTTGCTCGGTGACAGCCTCGCCCATGCGATGCATCTGGCCACGGCAGCAAGGACACGCCTTCTGATCGTCGGGCAGGTCATACTCGACGCGCTCACGCGGCAGGTTCGCCGGCAGCGGCCTGCGGCCGCGCTTCTTTCCCGTCGTGCTTTCGACCGATGGCAGACCCGTGTCCGGAAGTTCGGCGGTATCGTTCGTTTCGCTGCCGGCGTCATCCTCATCGGCGGCCTGCTCGGCTTCATTGAAGAGACGGTCGACGTGCTTTTCGCTGCGTGGCGCAAAACGATGCAGGCGTGCCAGCGCCAGTTCTTCCTCGAGCTTGACGACGCGGTCGGCGAGCTGACGGTTCTCCGCCTGCAGCGCAGCAATGCGCGCCAACAGCACTTCAACACTCGGATCGCCGGTTCGATTCATCGGATTCTTGAATCTGAACCGTACCGACGCGTCAACCGCTCAACTCGAGAGCTCAGCCGGCAACCTGATATTGCCGTACTGGATGGCGGACCATCGCATCGATATCGATACCGTCGAGGATCCAGTGCAATTGCTCGGTCGTCAGCGTGACGACCGCCGCTTGGCGGCGCGGCCATCGGAACCTGTCCTCGGTCAGCCGCTTCAGGACCAGCACAAAGCCGGACCGGTCGAAGAACAACAACTTCATCCGGTCGCAACGGCGATTGCAGAACGCAAAAACCGCCGGCACAAACGGATCGAGCGCCATCGTCTCCTGAACCAGAACCGCAAGGCTGTTGATGCCAGCTCGGAAGTCGATCGGCTCACGGTGCAGATAGACCTGCAGGTCACCGCCCAGTCTGAACATGGCCCAGGGCTCCAATGATCGCCGTCAATGCATCCACATCCCCGCATTCCAGCGCGAGCTTCACGCCATTCGGCAGCGACGCGCTCACTTTGGCCGGAGAACAAAAAGCTGGAGACCCCTTGGATTCCGACCCACCCACTTCATCGCAAGTCGCCGGCAAATCCACCGCCGCCACACTGCCTTGCCGCGACAAACCCCGCTCGGCGGTCCCCTCAAGGTGAACCGGGATGAACGCCGAGGGTGACGACGACGGCGCCGACCTGGCCGCGGCGTCCTTCTTGATCCACTTCCGAAGCAGGTTCGCGTTGACCCCATGTTCGAGCGCAAGTCTCGATACCGAAACGCCAGGCTCAAGGCAGGCCGCCACAAGACGCTCTTTCGATGCCGCCTCGTAGCGCCGGCGACCGTTCCGGCCAACAAGCCTGACCCGCAGTTTCTGATCATCCGCTGCCATCACAAGGTGTCCACCTATTTTAGTGGACACCTCATGCATCAGAGCACTCAAAAGCAAAAGGTGCGGAGAAATTCGCGCTTACTCATGTTCAGTCTCCAGCGTTGAGTACTCCAGTGGCTCCACCCCATCTTGCGAAGAATGGCCCAGCACAAGACCGACCGTGAAATCGCCGTGCAGATCGGCGGCACTCCACATGTCGGCGGAGCGCTGCTCGCGCTCCTCATTCTCTTGGGTGCCTATCTGCCGAATTCGCCGGTGGCAGAGCGATCCAACTCCGTTCGCCCGGCCATTCGCATCCATTCGATGGAGAAGCTGCCCGACCTCGTCGTGTACGATACGAGCCGGCCGATCATCGTTCCCGAGCACGTCGCGCAAGATGATCCTGACCCAGCCCAAGCCCCAGTCCCAGTCGAGATTGCCGAGGCGTCGCCGGGAAATCGAGCGGCCTTCGCCCAGATGCAGCCATCCGGTATCGAGCGGCCAAAGTTGTCAGTCCCCAAATCGAAAGCAGCCAAGCCGTCCCATAAGTACGCACATGCAGGGAGAACCACACCGCCATATTACGCACTCTTTGCGGAGCGGCGGCCGCGGTTTGGTTGGTTTGACAGCTATGTCTGGTGACCAGCTAGATGATGGCGATGGATTACGGCTGCGTCATCGCGCGAAACCTTGACCGACCTCAATGACAACCGATGCGATCGACGCGCAAATCGTTTGACTTAAATCAAGGGTGAAAGGGCGCAGTCCTCCAATTTTGTCACTTTCTTGAGGTGCAGGAGGTTCAGATCATGAGCGAAAATAGTGTCTCCCGCCGAAAGGTTCTCACCTTGGTCGCGGCCGCGTTTGGCGCGGGAACAATGCTTCCGGTCATTATGACTTCTGATGCCGAGGCCCAGACTGCTGGGATGGAACGCCGTCAGGAACGGCGCAGCGGCCGCCATGAACGGCGGGAAACCCGGCGTACAGGCCGTCACGAGCGACGTGAGACGCGGCGCGGTGGTGGCTCAGACACCACAACAACCGGCACTGCGAAGTAGCTCCAATCGTGGGGCCATGGCAGCCAAGCGCGGGCTAAAGCAGCGCTAATGCGGCGTGCTGCCCAATGGCAGCGTGTGCTGTCGACAACGACCGGAGGCAACCATGGCTGAGCCCGGCGGCAATGGCATTTCCGCGCGGTTGTGGAGGCTCCCTGGGCAGTTGCTGCTGGCGCTGATCAATGCGACCGCAATCCTGGTGATTGTCGCCGCGATTGTTGCGCTTGTCGCGATTGCGCGCATCAACCATTTTGCAGAAAACGTCGTCGCAACAATGACTGAAGCCGTGCTGTCGAAGGTCGATCTGCCAGCGAAAGACGTGCTGGCGAACCTGCAAAATCTGACGGCGGAAGTCCGCACGCTTGGCAATACCCTTCGGGAGATCAAGGCAGGAGAACACCCAGCTCTTCAACACGAGATGGTGCAACTGAGGGACGCGCTGACGGACTTGAATGTCAGCGTCGATCGGCTCGGAAGCGCAAAATCGATCCTCACTGATCAAGCGATTGAACAATTGGGCCGGACGGTCACCGACGCGCTGGCGAAGCTGAGGGACTGCTCTTCCAGTGCCGGCCAAATGGCACCTGACCGCACCCTCAGGAACAAGACGGTCGCCTTCAACAAGTCATGAAAGAAAATTGACACACCGCCGCTATGGGTCATTTTCGACGCATTTGGCAGAGATTGAGGGCTGGTTGATGTCCGCTTCTGTGAAGGGTTTCGGATGCCGGCCGCATGACTGACGGCGCGGCACATTCGGCGGCCGGCGTCCGAAAGCCTGCAAGGGAGATGCTATGGTGCGGGCGGCGGCGGTGAGGACGGTGAGGATATGGCATTCATCGGCGCTGATGTGAACCGATGGAGCACCCCATGCAGAAGTTGAACGACCTGAGCCGATCCCTCACACCCCTCAAACCGGACGGTACGCTGATCGCTGTGATCGAGATGAGCCTGTCGAGCTGGCTCGTTGCGGGGATTGTGCCTGGTGTCGAGCGCCAGCCGTCGAAGAAGCTTGAGGTCGACGAGAACGCCTTGCTGAAGCTGCTCAATCGCTGGCGAGAAGAGGCGCGGAAGGCAGGACACCGCATCGAACGCATCGCGGTCGCTTTCGAGGCCGGCCGTGACGGTTTCTGGCTGGCCCGCTGGCTCAGGGTGCGCGACATCGAGGCGCATGTCATTCACGCATCGAGCATAGCGGTATCGCGCGAGCACCGGCGCGCCAAGACCGATCGTCTCGACACCGAACTGCTGAAACGCTCTTTTCTCGGCTGGTTGCGGGGCGAGCGTGATCACTGCAAGATGGTCGCGATCCCGACAATCAAGGACGAAGATGCCAAGCGCCCCACCCGTGAGCGCGAGAGCCTTGTCGGAGAGCAAAGTCGGATCGTCAACCGAATGAAAGCAGCGTTGATACGGCTCGGCATCCGCGGCTTCAATCCCAAGCTGAAGAAAGCCGCCGAACGCCTTGACGGCTTGCGCACCCCCGAAGGAGAGCCGATCCCGCCCAACACCCTGGCTGAGCTGCGTCGCGACATGGCGCGCCGGCGGCTCGTCAGCGATCAGATACGGCAGATCGAGGAGGCTCGCCTGGAGCGTCTCAAGCAAACGCCCAGTGATGGACCACACGCAATGGAGCGCCTGTTGGCGCGGGTAATCGGGGTTGGTGTCGAGACCGGCGACATGCTGGTGCAGGAGGTACTATCGCGAAGCATGCGCGACCGAAGGGCGATAGCGCGTTATGCCGGCCTCACTGGCTCGCCTGACGAAAGCGGCAGAAAACGCCGGGAGAGAGGGCTGACCCGTTCCGGCAATGCCCGAGTGAGACGAGGCATGATCGAATTGGCGTGGCGATTTCTCAGATTCCAGAAGGACAGCGTCTTGGCGCAGTGGTTTCGAACTCGTACCGAGAATGCCCGCGGGACGCGCAAGACCATGATCGTGGCCTTGGCGCGCAAGCTCCTGATCGCTCTGTGGCGACTCGTGCGGGAGGGCGTAGTGCCGGACGGCGTCGTTCTGCGGCCGGCATCATGAACGGAGGAAGGACACCCCAACAGTTTCGGCCTTCCGTCCGCCTGTGACGGTGTCGCCGATGACGGTTCGAGGTGGCGGGGTCCCGACGTGTTTCCTTGGCTTCGATGCCGAAAGGGAGAATGGGTCCGCCGCTTCGGAGCTTCGCTGCCGATGCGCATGACTGCATCATGGTTCGGGGTCCTTGGACCCACCGGATACAAGGTTGTGGCGCGATTGATCGCGCCCGCAAGCGGGCTCCCCTCCGATCGTCATCCCGATCGCACCAAGCGATGCCGTCGTGCTCGAAGCTGTCAAGGTGTGGCCTGGCAACGGCGGAGCCTGTCGTACGATTCGTGCGGCGGCCAACCTTGACAGCTTCTGCGCGCGCCAGCGCAAGCGAAGTGCGGGTCGGGACGAAGAAACGGCCTCAGATCGAACAAAGAAACTGACGAAGGAAAAGATGCGCCGACCTATCGCCTATTTAAACGCCTCCCTTGACAAAGCCCATACAAGGAAACCGCGCTTAAGGGAAACGTAGGCGGTGCCGCAGGCGCTATGGGGATTTGACTGCCGCGGGCGAATTGGCTGATTTGAATCGAGCCGATGCAACGAGGTGTTCGAGGGTGAATCGGCTGGCGAATGCGCGGCGGGTGGTGTCGAGCTCGACAAATTGTCGAGCGCGTTATGGCGGGCGGTGGATATCTGAGCGCGCTCTGCCGTGGCTGGCCGAGAGGCAGCGAGCACTACGAATAGATTTGCAGGACAGCGACGTGGTCATGAGGTGTCGATCCTGATGCGGTTCGTTGGAGCTGTCGGCCGATGCCGTGGCGTACAACCGCGCTCGAAGACCTCGATGATGATCATGCGACCGCCGCAGCATGGGCAAGCCGGCTTGTTGGCATCGACGGCAGCCGCGGTGGGATTGGCTTCAGGCTTTGCACCGGTGAGCACCTCGCGGACGCGTGCGATGTTGTCGGCGCAAGCGCCTTTGGCGAACAGGCCGTAATGGCGGATGCGGTGAAGGCCCTTGGGCAGCACGTGGATGAGGAAGCGGCGGATGAACTCGTCTGTGGCGAGCGTCATCTGCCTGTATCGATCGCGGCCCTCGATGCGGTAGTCCTTCCATTTGAAGGTGACGCGCTGCTGGTCGCAAGCGATCAAGCGGCTGTTGGCGATGGCAACCCGGTGGGTGTAGCGCGACAAATAGGCCAGCACCGCCTCCGGTCCACCGAACGGACGCTTTGCATAGACGACCCACTTGGTTTTGCGCAGCGGCGCCAGGAAGACTGCGAAGCATGGGGTATCAGCGAGCTGGCTGTTGTCGCCAAAGAAGCTCAGGCGGCCGGCTTGATGGGCGGCGACGAGCTTCTGAAGGAACAATCGCCGGAACAGGCGGGAGAGCACGCGCACGGGGAGGAAGAATCCGGGCCGGCAGGACACCCAGCGCTGACCATCGGGCGAGATGCCGCCGCCCGGCACGATCATGTGCACGTGGGGGTGATGGGTCAGCGCCGAGCCCCAGGTGTGCAGCACGGAGGTGATGCCGATCCTGGCCCCCAGATGCTTCGGATCGGCGGCGATCGTCAGCATGGTCTCGGCCGAGACCTTGAACAGCAGGTCGTAGAGGACGGCCTTGTTCTGGCAGGCGATGTCGGCGATCGCTCCTGGGAGTGTGAACACCAGGTGGTAGTACGGCACGGGCAACAGCTCGGCCTCGCGATCGGCGAGCCACTCCTTTGCGGCGGCGCCTTGGCACTTCGGGCAATGCCGGTTGCGGCAGGAGTTGTAGGCGATCGTCGTGTAGGCGCAGTCCGCGCAGCGCGCGACATGGCCGCCGAGCGCCACCGTGCGGCAGCGCTCGATCGCCGACATCACCTTCAACTGGTCGAGGCTGACATGGCCGGCATGAGCTTTGCGCCATGCTACGCCATGGCTGCGGAAAATATCCGCAACGGGCGCGACACAAGCGCCGTCAGCCGGGCGGTCGGACCTCCTTGAGCTTCAGCGTGATATGCTCCAGCGGGCTCATGACCTCGCTGATCGTCTTGGTGGCGACGCGGGTATAGAGCGCGGTGGTGTCGAGCTTGGCGTGGCCGAGCAGCACCTGGATGACGCGGACGTCGATGTTCTGCTCAAGCAGGTGGGTGGCGAAGCTGTGCCGCAAGGTGTGCAGCGAGACGCGCTTGTTGATCTCCGCCATCTGGGCGGCGGCGTGGCAGGCACGGTTGAGCTGGCGTGTGGTCATTGGCTGGGCCGGGTCACGGCCAGGGAACAACCAGCCTTGCGGCCGAGCCATCTTCCACCAGGCCCGTAGCAGCGCGAGCAGGCTGGGCGACAGCATGACATTGCGGTCCTTGCCGCCCTTGCCCTGCTCGACGCGGATGATCATCCGCTTGCTGTCGATATCGGAGACCTTGAGCGAGACGACCTCGTTGGCACGCAGCCCGGCACCGTAGGCCGCGCTCAGCGCCGCCTTGTATTTGAGCCCCGGTGCGGCATCGAGCAGCCGTGCCACTTCCTCCACGCTCAGTACCACCGGCAGCTTGCGCGGCTCGTGAATGACATGGGTATGCTCGACGATCTCGTGGCGCTTGAGTGTGACCCGAAAGAAGAACCGCAGCGTCGAGAGGGTCTGGTTGATGGTCGGCGCGCCAACGCCGCTTGCCGTCAGATGTAGCTGATAGCGGCGCACGTCCTCGAAGGTCGCCGTATCCGGTGATCGCCCGAGAAATGCGGCGAAGTTCTTGACCCTTTGCACGTAGTCATGTTGGGTCTTCGGGGCCAACTTGCGGATCGTCATGTCTTCGATCATGCGCCGGCGCAACGGGCTCATTGCCTCGTCGGTCATGGCGATGCTCCTGTCTTGAGTGAGGTTGTCGAACCCCTCGATCTCAAGACAGGACGCCCCGTTGCGCTATCGTCTTGGCCGTGCCGCCAGCCGCGGCGTCCTACCGCGCGAGCGGTTTAGTCCACTGACCCTACCCGGACATCGCCGGGTGTTCGGCGACGAGTATCGGACACACGCTCGAAATCACGACTCGCGACGGGGCGGCAGCCCTGATTGTTCGGCATCCGCAGCAGATCCTTCAAGCCCTGCGCATCAATCAACGATGAAATTTGGCGCTGGCGTTTGGCCAGTGGAGCGTGGTGCGTCTGGGGTCCATCACGTACGGTGCTGCCGCGCGCGGAGATACCAACCGAGGGGCACCGACGATGACGGGCGGGCGCAGTGGCGTTTCGAAACTCGCTGCCATGGCCAGTGCCATCGATGGCGCCGCGATCAGGCTCGCGAGAATGAGAGCAATAAGTAACTTATGAGTTCGCATGAAGCTTCCGACAAAGGAGTTACTATGCACACGCTAACGTGGGAAGCGCGGACGAAAGTTACTACGTTAACGCTTGCATGACTGATGCGACGTCCGACCACCGGCCTGAGACTAAACGTAGTCTCTGCGCAGCCCCTCTCGCCGTGTGCTGGTTTGCCATCTGCCTGCGTGCGGGTGCGGGTCACGCAACGGTGAGCATACCGATTTGCCGTTCGCGCAGCCGTGATTTTTCACTGAGTGTCTTTTCATCAAGCGCATACCTACGTAATTCTTGTCCAAAAAAGAATTCGAAGGAAACGCTTTCAACAGAGCAGCCGATTCTAGCCAGCGCGAATGCTCCGCACGAAAACAACACCCGTTCCGGAGTACGACTGTGAGTGGATTCAGGACTTCTATTATTGCAGCGATTATGTCGATTGGCGTGATAAGCTCTGCAAGTGCCCAGTGCCCGACGTGGGCGAATTCAAATCCGGCTTCGTTTCAGGCGCAATACCCAGATAGGGATGTGCTAAACGATTGCGAGTTAACGCCAGCAGGCAGAATGGGCCTGGAACTGCCTGGCGGCGCGGCTCCGTTGTTTGGGCCCAACAGGGCTTATGGGGCAATGCTTGGCGTTGCTCAACACCACAGCTTTCGGCACGGATCGCGGTGAGTATCTGAAGATAAACCCGAATGGTCGGATTCCGGCTCGTCTCTCGTGATCTTCGACCGCCGCTTGAGCCCATCGGCGCCCATTGCGTCCAACCACTCACTCGTCGGCTGTGAGGTGTAGACCGGGCCTTACTGATACCCGTAGAAATCGGACGTGTTTCGCGGCTGGCCCGCGCTGGGCAAATGCCCCGAAATGCGGTCCCTGCCACAAGAACCTGCGTCGAACGTGGCCGCCGCCACGCCGCCGATCTACGCAAGGTCGATTCAGACGTCCACCTGTTCTGCTATTGCAAGTGCGTCGTCGACCTCTATTCCGAGGTAGCGGACGTGCTCTCGATTTTTGTATGCCCCAGCAGAAGCTGTACGGCTCGCAAATTCCCGGTACGGCGATAGATCAGCGCCGCCTTGGTGCGACGAAGGGAATGCGTTCCGAACAGGTGAGGATCCAATCCAATACCGGTCAGCCATTCCGATAGCAGGCGTGCATATTGCCGTGTCGTCAGGCTAGAGTCCGGCCCTCTGCGGCCAGTAGATAGGACGATCTCCTGGTTTCTTGGACACTCGCTCTATCGGCGGTATACCCGCTTGGTGCAACGTCGTCGACCTTTAGGGCGACTACGTCGCATCCATGAAGTTTGCTGTCGATGGCGATGTTGAACAACGCTAGATCGCGGGTGCGGCCCTCGACCTGAAGCTTCGTCCGAATTGACCAGACGTGCTTAGGACGGAGCGGCGGCTTCGCTCCAACGATCTTGCCCTTATTCCAAGAGACGCGCTGGGATACCACTTCAGCAATGGTTGAGATCTAGCCATGATGGCCTCCTGTACGCATACGACGAAGACCGCCTGAGTGACGCATGCGCGCGGGCGCGGCGGGCTCTATGATGGCGTTGCGTGAAGGTCAGGCGGCCTGCTGACCGGCGGCTTGGCGCAGGAGTTTCCATTCCCAGGGCAGCAGTTCGTGCAGACGCGAAGCGGGAAGATCGGCGATACGGGCGAGGACGTCGGCAAGCCAGGCCTTGGGATCGACGTCGTTGAGGTGACAGGTCGTGATCATCGTCAGAATGATGGCGGCGCGGTCGGCGCCACGCTGGCTGCCGGCGAAGGTCCAATTGCGCCTTCCCAATGCGATGCCTCTCAATGCGCGCTCGGCACAATTGTTGGTCAAGCAGATCCTGCCATCGTCGAGGAAGCGGGCGAAGTCGTCCCAGCGCCTGAGCATGTAGTTGATCGGCTTCAGGACCTCGGAGGAGCGCGAGAGGGTTTCGCGCTCACGCAGCAGCCAAGCGTGCATGTCCTCGAGAAGCGGCTTGCTGTTTTCCTGGCGCACGGCGCGCCGCTCGTCGGCGCCAAGGAACGAAGTCCAAGCCGATCCCGGGGCCACACCTTGTCTACGGCTTCCTGACGACCGAGCCGAATGAGGTGGTTGCGCCGATCCATCCAAAAGCGATGCCGGTGATCCTGACCACCGACGAGGAGCGCGACATCTGGATGCGCGCGCCGTGGGTGCGTATTTCGCAAAAACGGGACAGCGGTTTCGCTAACTGACGGAAAGCAGTTTCGCTAAATCGCGGACAGCGTGGCGGCGCTGGCTTTTGGTTGCCTGGTTGTTGAAGTCAGTTGGTATTCGTTTCGCTGTTTTCGACGTCGGTCAAGGGGCGCGCGGCTTTTTTCCTTCGCATGCTGTCGCCTTCGAGGGCGATGCGGTGGGAGTTGTGGATAATCCGGTCGAGGATAGCGTCTGCGATGGTTGGCTCGCCGATCATGTCGTGCCATTGGGCAACGGGCAGCTGGGCGGTAATCAAGGTCGATTTGCGCCTATAGCGCTCTTCGAAGATTTCGAGGAGATCAAGGCGCTGCTGATCATTGAGGGTGTGGGTGCCCCAGTCGTCGAGGATGAGCAACTGGACCCGTGCGAGCTTGTCGATGAGGCGCGGGAAGCGACCATCGAGACGGGCCATGGCGAGGTCTTCGAACAAGCGCGGCATACGCAAATAAAGGACGGAATGATCGAGCCTGGCCGCCTGGCGTCCGAAGGCACATGCCAACATGATGAAGTTCTCATGGGCTTTCAGCCAGGCGCCTTGCGCCAGCTGCAGGGTGTTGCGCCGGTCAAGGCCGCGGCGGGACGCGAAGTCGACGTCTTCGATACAGGCGTCGACGAAGCGCAGCTTGGCTGCGGCCAGCCGATTGGTCAGGCGCCGGTCGGCGCGCATGGCGGCTTCGCGATCGAGCATCAGGCCGAGCCACTCGTCGCGGCTGAGATCGGCGGCATTGTCCTGTTCGGCCAATTGCCGGTAGGCGGCCGCCATTCCGGCAAGGCCGAGCGCCTGCATCTGCTCGAGGGTCGGGTGGGTCAGCATCGCGATGTTCCTTTCCTTCATTGATAATAGCCCCCCACCACGGATGTTGGCGTGCGAGGGGGTGGCTTTGACGGGTGCGGCAGCAGGGCTCGCGCGGTCGAGCCCGGATTTGAGGATCGCGCTCACCGAGGAGTAGCTGATCGCGTTGATGACGAGTGCCCGCTCGCAGGCCGCTTCGAGCCGATCGCGCTCGTAGCGCCGTGCCAGGGCGATGATCCCCATGGCGGAGCGATAACCCTGCTCGGGATGCGGGCGCTCACGCATCATCCGCTCGACCAGAGTGGCGATGTTGACGCCGATCCGCGCTGCCATCTTGATCAAGCTCGTCGGCGTCATATTGGCATAACGCTGATGGGCCTTGGGCATGTGCTCGTTCACGGTGACATGGCCGCCGCGCTGAGAGCGGCGCACATGGCTGGCGACACGCGTGTGATCCTGGAAGATCTCGACGGCTCGATAGGTGAGCCGGACGTCCACCCGACGGCCGATCAGCCGGTGCGGCACCGAGTAAAAGGTCTTGTCGACTTCGACGTGATAATCGGGGTGGACCTTCGCCGTTTTCCACTCGGCGTATTCGAACGGCTCGCCCGGCAGCGGCGTCAACGCAGCGCGCTCGATCTCCTCGAACAGCTGCCGGCGGGATTTGCCGATATGGCGCATCGGCCGATGGTTCAGCTCCTCCAGCAGACCGCCGATCGTAGTATTGAGATCGGTCAGGTTGAAGAACCGCCGATGGCGCAGCCGTGCCAGAATCCAGCGCTCAACAATCAGCACCGCGCCTTCAACCTTGCCCTTGTCGCGCGGCTTGCGGCTGCGGGTCGGCAAAATCGTCGTGTCGTAGTGCTCGGCCATGGCGGCAAAGGTTTGGTTGAGCGTCGGCTCGAACCACAACGCCTTGACGACCCCGGCCTTCAGATTGTCGCAGACGATCGCCTTCCTTCATGCCCGGAGGGTTGAGCCGGGCCAGGTGCGGCCGATTGAGTTAGATCAAGGGCACCTCTAATCCCGCCATTTGACCCTCTTTTTCTGCCTCCGTGCGGAACTTCGTTCCCCCACGGAGAACACCCGGTAACACTCCTCCGCTGGGGATAGCGAACACTTGGCGGACCATAACCATTGCTATGGTGAGAACATCCACCGCGCGGTTCAGTAGTCCTACCGAGAACATCGACTAACCCTTGGTTGCGTCGGGGTTAATGGCAAACTAGTCGTCCGTGAAGAATGCGGATTGACTTGAGAAATAAGCAGAATTGGTCTTGATGTAGTATTCGATTTTGCAGGAAAGCGGGGTATTGGACCTCGCTTTCTTGCGTTTTAGGTTTTGCTTTTGGGTGATTCGTGATTCCCTGACGGCGTCGTCGACATTGGGGAATGCGATGAGCAAGCCGCGGGATGATCGCCAGAAAGACCTGTTGCTTCCGGCGCTTGATCAGATCATCGACATGGGTCATCCGCTGGTGCGGTTGGCAGCGCTGATCGACTGGAACATCCTGAATGAGCGCTTCAGTTCGGTGTGCCAAGCAGGGTCGGGACAGCCGGGCTTGCCGACGCGGCTAGTCGCCGGCCTGTTCATTTTGAAGCACATGCACAACCTGTCAGATGAGGTGCTGTGCGCTCGCTGGATCGAGAATCCCTATTACCAATACTTCTGCGGCGAGCTGAGCTTCCGCCACCGTCTGCCGTTCGATCGATCGTCGATGACGCGCTGGCGGCAGCGGCTCGGCGAGGAGCAGCTCGTTGCGCTATCCAGGAAAGTCTGTCGGTGGCGCACAAGACAGGCGCCCTCGGCCCGAAGGACCTGGAGCGCGTGGTGGTCGATACCACGGTGCAGCCCAAGGCGGTTGCGCATCCGACCGACGCGCGGCTCCTGCATCGAGCAATCATCAAGCTGGTCGGGCTCGCCAAGCGCAACCGTGTGCCGCTACGCCAGAGCTATCTGCGCCTGGCCAAGCGCGCCGCCATCATGACCGGCCGCTATACCCACGCCCACCAGTTCAAACGCGCCCGGCGGCAGCTCAAGTTCCTGCGGACACGGCTTGGCCGGATCATCCGCGACATCCGCCGCAAGATTGATGGCGATACGGTGCTGGAAGCTCGCTTCGGCCCGTTGCTCGGTTTAGCGCAGCAGGTGCGCAGCCAGGATCAGCATCAGCGCGGTCCGAAGGTCTATGCGTTACATGCTCCGGAGGTTGAGTGCATCGGCAAGGGTAAAGCCCGTGCGCCCTACGAGTTCGGCTGCAAGGTCAGCATCGCCACCCCTGTGACGTCTCCGAAGGGCGGCCAGTTCGTGCTCCATGCCAAGGCGCTGCATGGCAATCCCTTCGATGGGCACACGCTCGGTCCCGTAATCGCCGACATGGAGAAGCTCACCGGGGTGGAGGCTCGCGGTATCCACGTCGACAAAGGATATCGCGGTCACAACCACCCGCATCGGTTCAGGGTCTGGATCTCGGGTCAGGTCCGCCGCGTCACAGCTTCCATCCGTCGCGAGATGAAGCGTCGCGCGGCTGTCGAGCCCGTCATCGGCCACGTCAAGGCCGAGCACCGCATGGACAGAAATTATCTCAAGGGACGCCTCGGCGACCGCATCAACGCTGTTCTCGCCGCTGCCGGCTATAACTTCGGCCTGCTGCTGCGATGGCTCGCAGAGCTCTTGCGTGTCATCATCCGAGCCTTCTTCGAGACCGTCCCGGCTCGAAACACCGCTTAAGCCGGGCGCCGGCGCCAGTTCTTCACGAACGACAAACTAGGCCACTCCAAAAATCAAAGCAGGCCACTAGGGATGGAAACAGGCCAGCACCCCGGAAGCCATGAGAACATATTGCGGAGTTAGAACGTCGCACGAACGAAATTGACAACTGAATGGAAACGGGCGGCCGGTTGGCAACCGCCCGCTTGAAATCGCCATTGATCGTATTGAGAAAAATGGTCGGAGCGAGAGGATTTGAACCTCCGACCCCTAGTCTCCCAGACTAGTGCGCTAACCGGGCTGCGCCACGCTCCGATGCCGTTCCATTAGCTGCGATCCTGCGTTCGCGCAAGGCGGGGCAGGCTCTCAAAGACTGTATTCCGAGGCCGGTTCCCTTGGCAGGTTTCCTCGGCAGGCTTCCTTGCCTCAGCCGTCCTTCATCGCCGCGTCGATCATCTGTCGGCAGGCGACCAGCTCCTGCAGCACGCGTTCGAGCCGCTCCCGATCGACTGACGGAACGGAGGGACGAACCGGCGGCGCGGCGGGCGCCTTGCCCGGCTGGGCGTGCGCCTTGTAGGTCGACAGGATCGGATCCTCGTCGGGATCGACGAATCGGTAGTCGATCCCCTTCTCGTCGCCATCACTCTCCTCGCCGTCGAAATCGAGGCCGTCGCCGCTCTCGAGATCGTCGGGCTCGGCCATGCTGTTGCCGACGGCTTCCTCGACCGCGCCGAACGAGACCGCCGCGGTCTGGTCGGCGATGCCCTGCACCGATTTGATGCCGTGCTCCTTCAGGATCCGCTGCACACCGCGGATGGTGTAGCCCTCGCCGTACAGCAGCCGGCGGATGCCCTTGAGCAGGTCGACGTCGTCGGGGCGATAATAGCGGCGTCCGCCGCTGCGCTTCATCGGCTTGATCTGCGCGAAGCGCGTTTCCCAGAATCTCAGCACATGCTGGGGAATATCGAGTTCATCAGCGACCTCGCTGATGGTACGGAACGCATCCGGCGCCTTGTCCAAATGCCCGCTCCTTTGAGCTCAATGCCTGGAGCCTTTCCGTTCCGATTGAATCGGAACGGGGCTCCGGATTCTAGGTTTGCCGCGCTTTCTTCACGCGAACCGGGTATCCACTTCGCTTGAAAACGCTCTAGTCGGCCTTGCTGCCGTCGCCATTGGTGACGACATGGCCATTGATCCGCTGCTTCAGGATCGCCGACGGCTTGAACACCATCACCCGCCGCGGCGAAATCGGCACCTCGGTGCCGGTCTTCGGATTACGGCCGATACGCTGGCCCTTCTTGCGCACCATGAAGGAGCCGAATGAGGACAGCTTCACTGTCTCGCCCTTTTCCAGGCAATCGGTGATCTCCTTCAGCACCAACTCGACAAATGCCGACGATTCCGTGCGCGACAGACCCACCTTTTGGTAGACCGCCTCACACAAATCGACGCGCGTAACTGTTTTTCCGGTTCCCGTGGTCATCGCCTGCCCCGCACTCTCGGCGAACAATTTCTTGACTGAAATTAAAAGCTTAGCGCGCAATGGTCAACAGTGACCAGCGCCCAGGCGCAGGAAAGATACCGGCAACCTGTCGATACTGTTTGGCGATACGCTACCAGCGCACGAGCGCCGAGCCCCAGGTGAAGCCGCCGCCCATCGCCTCGAACAGCACCAGATCGCCCTTCTTGACGCGCCCGTCCTTCACGGCGACCGACAGCGCGAGCGGGATCGAGGCCGCCGACGTGTTGCCGTGCTTGTCGACCGTCAGGACCACCTTCTGCGGCGCAATATGGAGCTTGTGCGCCGACGCATCGATGATTCGCTTGTTGGCCTGGTGCGGGATGAACCAGGTGATGTCCTCGGCGGTAAAGCCGGTGGCGTTGAAGGCGTCGACGATCACGTCGGTGATCATGCCGACGGCGTGCTTGAACACCTCGCGGCCCTCCATCCGGAGATACCCGACCGTCCTGGTCGAGCCGGGCCCGCCATCGACGAACAGCTTCGCCTTGTGGCGGCCGTCGGAGCGCAGATGCGTCGTCAACACGCCGGGGTCGCTGGTGGTGCCGGAATGCTGCTGCGCCTCCAGCACGACCGCGCCGGCGCCGTCGCCGAACAGCACGCAGGTGCCGCGGTCGTTCCAGTCGAGGATGCGTGAGAAGGTCTCGGCACCGATCACCAGCGCCCGCTTGTGGGTGCCGGCGCGCAGGAAATTATCGGCGGTGGCCAGCGCGAAGACGAAGCCGGAGCAGACCGCCTGCAGGTCGAAGGCGACGCCATGGTTGATGCCGAGCCCGTGCTGGACGGCGACCGCGGTGGCGGGAAAGGTGTTGTCGGGCGTCGAGGTCGCGAGCACGATCAGGTCGATCGACTGCGCATCGACTTGCGCGTGGGCGAGCGCGGCCTGCGCCGCCTTGATCGCCAGATGCGAGGTGAATTCGTCGTCGGCCGCGATGTGGCGCTCGCTGATGCCGGTGCGCTGCACGATCCAGTCATCCGACGTGTCGATCCGGGTGGCCAGTTCGGCATTGGTCAAAACCCGCTCCGGCAAATATGAGCCGCAGCCGAGCACTACCGAACGTATAGCAGTCACGAGACAGCCTCCTGCGCGGTCTGCGCCTGCACCAGCGCACTGCCGTCGCGATTAAGCATCTGATTGATCTTGGTGAGGAGATCGAAGTGGGCCATCTCATAGCCAACATCCACCGCATAGGCAAAGCCTTCCGCGTTGGTGCCGCCATGGC
This sequence comes from Bradyrhizobium sp. USDA 4501, assembly GCF_054062115.1. Taxonomy (NCBI): domain Bacteria; kingdom Pseudomonadati; phylum Pseudomonadota; class Alphaproteobacteria; order Hyphomicrobiales; family Nitrobacteraceae; genus Bradyrhizobium; species Bradyrhizobium sp. USDA 4501. The sequence continues at coordinate 8,376,249 of NZ_JBSSEX010000001.1, read as the reverse complement.
TCTTGACCACGACGCCCTTCAGGCCGAGCAGCAGGCCGCCATTCGACTTGTTGGGATCGAGCTTGTCGCGCAGCTTCTGGAACGCGCCGCGGGCCAGCAAATAGCCGATCCGCGCTAGCCAGCTAGATGACATGGCCTCGCGCAGCAGCGTGAACATCTGGCGCGCGGTTCCTTCGGCGGCCTTGAGCGCAATGTTGCCGCTGAAACCTTCCGACACGATGACGTCGGCGAGGCCCTTGCCGATCGCGTCGCCCTCGACGAAGCCGATATAGTTGAACTGCGTCGAGTTCATCGCACGCAGCATCTCCGCCGCCTCGCGGATTTCCCCGTGCCCCTTCATCTCCTCGGACCCGATGTTGAGCAGGCCGACGGTCGGCCGTTCGAGGTTGAACAGCACGCTCGCCATGGCGCTGCCCATCACCGCCAGCGTCGCCAGATGGCGGGCGTCGCCGCCGATCGTGGCGCCGAGGTCGAGCACGACAGAATCGCCGCGCAGCGTCGGCCACACCGCCGCAAGCGCCGGGCGGTCGACACCGGGGAGCGTCCGCAGATTGAGGCTGCCCATCGCCATCAGCGCGCCGCTGTTGCCGGCGGAGACCGCAACGTCGGCCTCGCCATGCTTCACGGCGTCGATCGCGAGCCACATCGAGGACGCCCTTCGGGTCCGCCGCAGCGCCTGGCTCGGCTTCTCATCGTTCTTCACGGCGACGTCGGTATGGATCACTTTCGATACCGCCTTCAGTGCCGGATGCTTGGCGAGCTCCGGCTCGATCTGGGCCCGGTCCCCGACCAGCAGGAATTCGCTGTCGGGATGACGGCTTAACGAGATCGCGGCGCCGGGAATGACGACGGAAGCGCCGACATCGCCCCCCATGGCGTCAAGCGCTATTCGAACCTTTTGAGGCATGAACGTCCCGGAAGCCTGCTTTCCCGCAGCCTTCAGACGAAGACCGCGCGCTTGAAGTCACCGCCGTCAACGGCGCGCGGCGAAACACCAACTCGCGTCCCGGCCGGGCCGCGACAATAGCGTGTCCTCGGTCCGACACAACCTCTTGACCGCAAATGAGGCAGCTGCCGAACCGTCACGCAACACATCGGAGCATACCAGAAATACATTGTATTTCAATGTATTGTGACACGTATTTGAAGTAACTAGGAACACCGCTCGCGCAAGCTTGCAGGCAAGCCATCCCCGCAAATGTGGCGCCAGGCGCCCTCAACTTCCCTTGGGCTTCTTGCCGTCCGGCTTTTCCTTCAACGCCTTCAGCGCCGCGAAAGGATGATTTTCCGGGTCAGGCGCTTCAGCCTTCTGTTCAAAGACCGCATCCACCTTGCGCGGATACGGGTCTATGCCGAGAAACAGCGCATCGGTGGCAAGCCGGCCGATATCGATGAAGCCGCCGACGATCGGCTCCGGCGGGTCCGGCGTTTCCTCATCGCTGTCGTCGGCGTCGTCGACCAGGTCGGCCATTTGCGGGATCTGCTCGGGCGGCGCGAACACCACATCGATCGGCTCATCGATCTCGTTCTCGATCGGATCGAGCGTCACCACGCAGGTCTGCCCGACCCTGGCCTTAACTCTGCCGGTGACGTGGTAGCTGCCGTCGCGTTTGGGCTGCAGGTCGAACTCTGCACGCGCGGAGACGACCTCCCTCAACTCGGCAACTTCGGCCATCGCCTTGCGCGCCGCCTCGTCGGCTGCGATCTCGCGATGCAGGCCGGTCTCCGGAATCTGCGCGATGTTGACCAGGACCCGCCAGGGGTCGCGGTCGCGCCGTGCATCGGGCTGCCCTGTGCTGCCGCCGCTCATGCCGCCGTCCCCGCAGGCTGTGGTGCCGGAAAACGCCAGGTACCCTTGGCCAACGCCGCGAGATCGGCGCGCGCCAGCTCTTTGATCGCCTCCTTGGCGTAGGCGGCGAGCTCGCGGGCCTTGTCGATGTTCTGACCGTTGAGGATGTTCTTGCAGAACGACTCGGCCAAGGCTGCCTCGCTGTCGGTCAGCGCCAGATCATAGGCCGCGGTGCGGCCGTAGAAGGCTTCACCGAACGCCTGCATGCGCTTCGGCACCGTGAGGTCGCCGACGCCCATTTCGCGCAGATTGTCGTCCATATCGATGCAGAAATGATCAAACAGGGCCTGGGACAGCGCGACGCCGCCCTCGACGGATTTCAGTCGCCGCAGCACCAGCCACAGATGCATCAGAAGCAGGTCAAAACGGCCATTAACCGTGTCCGGAACGCCCAAGTCACGGTAAAACAACGGTTCTCGCGCCTGCGTCACGATCATGCCATAGATGGTCTCAATGGTGCTGCGCGCGGGCACCCGGGGTCTTCTGAAGTGATTGAACGGCCAAAGCATGACGGGTTCCGGCTGCCGGTCCCCAAAGGGTCGCCTGTTGAGAGGTCGCCCATTGGAGCTCGGCATGATTGCAATCCATTGAGCTGCCCGGTACGTCAATGCCTCGGCCGATGCAAGGGGACGGATCAGTTCCGCCGATGAACCACATTCTTTCACGACAGTCTCGCGCCGCTTCCGCGCGCGGGTTCTTTTCGCGTCTCCGCGCCGTCGCGGCGATTGGCCTCGTCTGCGCCGCCGCACTCGGCGGCTGCGCCGGGGAACAATTCCAGAAGGGCTACATCCTGCCCGAGGGGGCGCTCGAGCAGATCCCGATCGGCGCGAGCCAGGACCAGGTGCTCATCGTGCTCGGCACGCCCTCGACGGTCGCAACGCTGGACGGCGAGGTGTTTTATTACATCTCGCAACGGACCTCCCGCCCGGTCGCCTTCATGAATCAGCGGGTGATCGACCAGCGCGTGATCGCGGTCTATTTCGACAAGAACCGGCAGGTGCGCCGACTGGCCAATTACGGCCTGAAGGACGGCAAGATCTTCGACTTCGTCAGCCGGTCCACGCCGACGTCGGGCCAGGAAATGTCCTACCTGACACCGCTCTTCAAGCTGCTGAGCTTCAACTAGAGCGTTTTCGAGCGAAGTGGGCTCCGGTTCGCGTGAGACAACGCGTCAAGCCGGAGTCCAGAGCATAAGCCGCTGCGCCAAGTTGTCGCTTGCCCGAGGGGCAAGCGGTCCCCTAGTTTGCTCGCAAACAAGAGCCTGAGCAGGGGGTAAACGCATGACAGCCAAGAGATTTTCCCGTCGTACGGTATTGTCGGGCACGGCCGCATTGACGGCCGCGGCGATCCTGCCGCGCGCGAGCCTCGGCGCCGGTGACTGGCGGCCGACCGAGACCGTCCGCATCATCGTGCCGGCGGCGGCCGGCGGCTCGACCGACGTGATGGGGCGGCTGCTCGCGGCGCATTTGCAGCCGCTCTGGGGCCAGTCGGTGGTGGTGGAGAATCGCTCCGGCGCCGGCGGCACCATCGGCACATCCGAGGTCACACGCGCCAAGGGCGACGGCCACACCATCCTGATAGGCAATCCCGGCCCCAACGCGATCGCCTACAGCATCTTCCGCAACCTGACCTACAAGGCCGACCAGTTGCAGCCGGTCTCCAACATGATCCGGATTCCGAACATCGTGTCGGCGCATCCGTCGACCGGTCTCAAGTCGATCCCCGAATTGATCGCCTTTCTGAAGAAGAATCCGGACAAGCTCACCTACGGCTCGTCCGGCACCGGACAAAGCCCTCACCTCACCGGTGCCTGGTTCCTGCAGCTCACCGGGTTGAAGATGACGCACGTGCCGTTCCGCGGCGCCGGTCCCGCATTGCAGGCCGGGCTCGCCGGCGACATCCAGATCCTGTTCGACAATCTCTATCCGTCGCTGCCGCAGGTGCAGGACGGCAAGCTCAACGGCCTCTGTGTCACCACGCCGGAGCGTAGCGATTCCGCACCGAACCTGCCGACAATGCGCGAGGGCGCGCCGGAACTGGCAAAGTTCGACGTCTCGTCCTGGTTCGGCGTGTTCCTGCCGAAGACCGCGCCCGCCCCGGTGCTCGACGAGTTGAACCGCCAAGTCAAGGCGATGCTGGAGCGCGACGACGTCAAGAAGAACATCGCCGGCATGGGCGCGCGCGCCGACTACGGCACGCCCCAGCAATTCTCCGATTTCGTCGATGCCGAGACGAAGAAGTTCGCGGCGATCATCGAGAAGGAAGGCTTGCAGATGGAGGTCAAGTAACAGCTGCCGTCACGACGTTTCCTGAGCACGTTGCGGCCAACGCTACGAAGACTTGTTGATCTTCTTGACCTTGGCGTCGGTCGCTTCAATCGACATCGCCAGTTCCATGATCGCCTTCGAGAGCAGCTCGATGGCCTCCTTCTGATCCTGCGATTTGGAGGCGCGGAGCGCGTAGTTCCGTGCGGATGAGAGCGACATCGATTGATCTCCGTGTTGTTCGCGTCTGGTTCAAAAATAAAACCCCGCGGCTTTCACCGCGGGGCCTCGTTTCAGTCGTGTCCGCCGCTCAGTGCGCCAGGATCGCCAGCAGCAGCAGCGCCACGATGTTGGTGATCTTGATCATCGGGTTCACCGCCGGGCCCGCCGTATCCTTGTAGGGATCGCCGACGGTATCGCCGGTCACCGCGGACTTGTGGGCGTCAGAGCCCTTGCCGCCGTAGTGGCCGTCCTCGATGTACTTCTTGGCGTTGTCCCACGCGCCGCCGCCCGAGGTCATCGAGATCGCGACGAACAGGCCGGTGACGATGACGCCGAGCAACATGGCGCCGACCGCGGAGAAAGCGGCCGACTTACCGGCTGCGCCACCGCCCGCGATCGCGTAGATCAGGAAGTAGACCACGATCGGCGACAGCACCGGCAGCAGCGACGGGATGATCATCTCCTTGATCGCCGCCCGGGTCAGCAGGTCGACCGCCTTGCCGTAGTCCGGCTTGTCGGTACCCTGCATGATGCCGGGCTTCTCGCGGAACTGACGGCGCACTTCCTCGACGATCGCGCCGGCGGCGCGACCGACCGCGGTCATACCCATCGCACCGAACAGATACGGCAGCAGGCCGCCGAACAGCAGGCCGACCACGACGTAAGGATTGTTCAGGGAGAAGTCCGGGTTGACGCCCTTGAAGTAGGCATGGGCATTGGAGTCGCTGATGAAGAATTTGAGGTCCTGATTATAGGCCGCAAACAGCACCAGCGCACCGAGACCGGCGGAGCCGATCGCGTAGCCTTTGGTCACCGCCTTGGTGGTGTTGCCGACCGCGTCGAGCGCGTCGGTCGACTTGCGCACCTCCTTGGGCAGCCCCGCCATCTCGGCGATGCCGCCGGCGTTGTCGGTAACCGGGCCGAAGGCGTCGAGCGCGACGATCATGCCGGCCAGCGCCAGCATGGTGGCGGTCGCGATCGCGATGCCGAACAGGCCGGCAAGGCTGTAGGTGACGAGGATGCCGGCGATGATCACGATCGCGGGCAGCGCGGTCGCTTCCATCGAGACCGCGAGGCCCTGGATCACGTTGGTGCCGTGACCGGTGACCGAGGCCGAGGCGATCGACTTCACCGGGCGATAGTCGGTGCCGGTGTAGTATTCGGTGATCCAGATGATCAGGCCGGTGACGACGAGACCGACCACGCCACACCAGAACAGCGCCATGCCGGTATAGTCGACGCCGTCGAGCTTGCCGAAGCCGACCAGCCAATTGATCACGAGCGCGACGCCGACCAGCGACAGGATGCCGGTGGCGATCAGGCCCTTGTAGAGGGCGCCCATGATGGACTGGCTGGCACCGAGCTTGACGAAGAAGGTGCCGATGATCGAGGTGATGATGCAGATGCCGCCGATCGCGAGCGGCAGCGTCATCATGTTCACCAGGATCGGCGTCTTGGCGAAGAAGATCGCCGCGAGCACCATGGTGGCGACCGCAGTCACCGCATAGGTCTCGAACAGGTCCGCCGCCATGCCGGCGCAGTCGCCGACATTGTCGCCGACATTGTCGGCGATGGTGGCCGGGTTACGCGGATCGTCCTCGGGGATACCGGCCTCGACCTTGCCGACGAGGTCGCCGCCGACGTCCGCACCCTTGGTGAAGATGCCGCCGCCGAGACGGGCGAAGATCGAGATCAGCGAGGCGCCGAAGCCGAGCGCCACCATGGCGTCGACCACGGTGCGGCTGCCCGCTTCCAGACCCATGAACTTGACCAGGATCATGAAATAGATGGTGACGCCGAGCAGCGCGAGCCCCGCAACCAGCATGCCGGTGATCGCGCCCGCCTTGAAGGCGAGTTCGAGGCCGCCGGCGAGCGAGGTGGTTGCCGCCTGCGCGGTGCGGACGTTGGCGCGCACCGAGACGTTCATGCCGATGAAGCCGGCAGCCCCCGACAGGATGGCGCCGATCGCAAAGCCGATCGCCACCGGCAGGCCCAGGAAGTAGGCCAGCACCACGAAGATCACGATACCGACCATGCCGATCGTGGTGTACTGCCGCCGCAGATAGGCCTGTGCGCCCTCGCGCACCGCGGCCGCGATTTCCTGCATGCGCGGATTACCCGCATCCGCGTTCAAGACCGACTGCGTCGCCCAGATCGCGTAGACGATGGAAAGCGCCCCGCAGAGCACAATCAACCATAAAGCTGTCATGTTGCCTCAGATCCTTGATGTAACCCCCGCGCCTTCTTGTGCCGCTAGGGGGCGGCAGGCGCTTATTTTGCGAGGACAATCCTCCCCAAAAACGGATTGCCTCAAATCGGGCGCGACCTTGCCAAAATCGTTACCGCTGTGCAACGCCGCCCGTGGCCGAAAACGCCGATATCGGCAGCTATTTAGAAGGAAAATCGGCGCGATCCGGCGCGGGAAGTCCAGAGCTGCTTCCGTTCCGACGCGTTTTCTTAACGCGAACCGGTGCCCGCTTCGCTCGAAAACGCTCTAGAAATGGCTGTAGGACAGCCGCCTCAGCTTCAGTTCCCGCCCCTGCCCGTCGAGGAAGCTTGGTGGCGACAAGCCTGCGATCAGGCCGCCGATTGCGGTCACCGCGACCTTGGCCTGCCGTGCGTCGCGCAGAAACGCGTCGACATGATCGCTCGGGACCGCGCACAAGAGCTCGTAATCATCACCGCCGGCCACCAAGGTCTCGATACCGATCGCCCTGCGCGCGAGCAGCCCTGCGGCTGCAGACGACAACGGGATGCTCGGCACGTTGATCACGCCCGCCACACCACTGGCTGCGCAAAGCTTGGTCAGATCGCCGGCAAGACCGTCGGACACATCCATCGCGGCGCTGGCGTGGGTGCGGACGGCCGTGGCCAAGGCGTCCCGCGGCTGCGGAACACGGTAACGGGCGGCAAGAAAATCCCGCCCGACGACATCGTCCGCCAGAGCCGCGGCGACCGGGCCACCCCGGAGCACATCGAGGCCGAGCGCGGCGTCTCCGATCGTGCCGGTGACGAACACACGGTCGCCCGCCTGTGCTCCCGCGCGATGCACCATCGTGCCCTGCGGCACCCGGCCGAACGCAGTGATCGAGATCATCAGCGGCCCCGGTGTCGAGACCGTGTCGCCGCCGAGCAGCGGGCAGCCGAAATGCGCGGCGTCCTCGCCGAGCGCCCGGGCAAACGGCTTCAGCCAGGCCTCCTCGGCGCCGCGCAGCGCCAGCGTCAGCACGAAGCCCGCCGGCACCGCGCCCTTGGCGGCGATGTCGGAGAGGTTCACCCGCAGCGCCTTGCGCGCCAGCGTGTCGGGCGGATCATCGCCGAGGAAATGCACGCCCTCGACGATGGCGTCCGTGGTGACCACGATGTCCTCGCCGGCCGCCCTCAGCGCGGCGGCGTCGTCGTCGAGCCCGAACGCACCCGGATCGGTCGCGAGCGGCTTGAAATAGCGCGCGATTAGGGAGTCTTCGCCGGAGGTATGTTTGCTTGCTTGGGTCATCAACCCGTCATCCTGAGGTGCGAGCAAAGCGAGCCTCGAAGGATGCACGGCCCCGATGCGACCGTAGCGCCACGCCGTCGCCCTTCGAGGCCTCCGCTTCGCTACGGCACCTCAGGGTGACGGCTACGGAGGTGGGCGGCATCGCGGCACCTAGCTCCGCACAAACTCGTCGCCGCGGAACTGGCGCGCGATCTGGTCGAGCACGGCGTTGACCATGCCGGTTTCGTCCTTCTCAACGAAGGCATGCGCGACGTCGACATATTCGGAGACCACCACGCGGCCCGGCACGTCTTTGCGGTGCTCGAGCTCGTAGGAGCCTGCCCGCAGCACCGCGCGCAGGATAGCGTCGATCCGCTTCAGCGGCCAGCCCTTCGACAGCGCCTCGTCGATCAAAGGATCGAGCCGGGCCTGGTCGCGCACCACGCCGGAGACCACGTCGCGGAAGAACGCGGCTTCCGCCGGCAAATATTTCTCGCCCTCGACCTCGTTGCCGAGCCAGTGGCTCTCGAACTCGGCGAAGATGTCGTTGATGCCGGCGCCGCCAATGTCCATCTGATAGAGCGCCTGTACCGCCGCGAGCCGTGCCGCGCCGCGGCGGTTGGCTTTTCTGTCGGGGGCTTTCGCGGGCTTCTTGTTGTCTGCCATGGTCAGGCCTTTGCCAGGCGGCGTTTGATCCGCAGCATCGCCAGCGCCGCACGCGCCGCGTCGCCGCCCTTGTTGAGTTCGCTGGCGCGCGCCCGCGCCCAGGCCTGCGCCTCGGTGTTGACGGTGAGGATGCCGTTGCCGAGCGGGAATTTCCGGCTGATGGCCAAATCCATCAATCCGCGCGAGGACTCCTGCGAGACGATCTCGAAATGGATGGTGTCGCCGCGCACCACGCAGCCGAGCGCGATCGCCGCGTCATACGGCTTGCCGTTCGCTTCAGCCGCATCGATCGCGATCGCAATCGCCGCCGGAATCTCCAGCGCGCCCCGGCACCGTGATCACGTCGTGCGTCGCACCCGCGGCCTTGATCTCGGCCAACGCGCCTTCCAGCAGCGCGTCCTGGATGTCGTCATAGAACCGCGCCTCGACGATCAGCACGCGTGCGCCGGTAATGTCGGTCTGGTCCTTCAGGGGTGCGCGCCGCGCGTCAGCCATCTACGTATCCATTTCATATTGTTGACATTTACCGATAACGTTGGATGTCAACGTTTCGCGAGTTTGTAGTCGCCCCGACGACTGAAGCCAAGCACGAATGCCTCAGGCACTGTCATTCCGGGATGGTCCGAAGGACCAGACCGCAGGTGCACAATAGTGCACCGGGGAATCTCGAGATTCCGGGTTCGATGCTTGCGCATCGCCCCGGAATGACCGCTATGCCGTCATTTCATCTCCGACAGCCGCGCCGCGTAGCGGGCCATCAGATCGACCTCGATATTGACCTCGCTGCCGGCCTTCCAGCCGCTCAGGGTCGTCACGGAAAGCGTGTGCGGGATGATCAGCACCGAAAAGCTGACGTGGTCGACCGTGTTCACGGTCAGCGACACGCCGTCCAGTGTGACCGATCCCTTCGCCGCGATGAAACGCGCCAGTTCGCGGCTGGTTCGCAGCTCGAAGCGCGCCATGTCGGGCAGATCGTCGCGCTTGACGATGGTGGCGATGCCGTCGGCATGCCCGGCCACGATGTGACCGCCGAGTTCGTCGCCGATCTTGAGCGCGCGCTCGAGATTGAGCCGGCTGCCCTGTCCCCAATGCTTGGCGGTGGTCATGCCGAGCGTCTCGGCCGCGGCATCGACATCGAACCAGGTCTTGCCATCGGCGGTGCCGGAGGCGACGACGGTGAGGCAGACGCCATTGCAGGCGATCGAGGCGCCGTCGGCGATCGTGGTCTGGTCGTAGTCGCAGGCAATCCGCATCCGGTGCAGCTGCCCCTGCGCCACCTGCTTCAGGCTGGTGATCTCACCGATATCGGTGACAATTCCCGTGAACACAACAAACCTCTTACTCTTCGTCATGGCCGGGCTTGACCCGGCCATCCACGACTTACTTCACTGCTGGCGACCAAGACGTGGATGCCCGGGTCAAGCCCGGGCATGACGACCTAGGATCGATCGTAGATAGTCAAAACATCTTTGGCCAAGGCTTCGCTAGCACGAAGCCGGAAGGCGGGCGACTGCGTGATTGCGTCGAGCGGCATTGCGTCCAGCGCGGGAACGCCGTCGGCACCGATCGCATCAGGCCCGCGCAACAGCCAGATCTCGTCGACAAGGCCGGCTGCCACGAAAGAATTTGCCACGCGCGATCCGCCCTCGACCAGCAGCCGCGAGATCCCCTTCTCCGCCAGCATATGCAGGACGGACGGCAGATCGAGCCCTTGGGACGCGCCGGCGGCGACGCGGATCACCTGCGCGCCGGCGGCACCTAGCTTCACCGCGGCAGGCGCCTCCGCCATATCCGAGCTCAGCACCCAGAGCGGCGTCTCGCGCGCCGAATGCACCAGGCGGCTGTCGCCAGAGATCCGCAGCGCGCGGTCCAGCACCAGGCGCACCGGCGAGCGCGCCGCCATGCCGGGCAGCCGGCAGGTCAAGAGCGGATCGTCGGCCTTGACCGTGCCGATGCCGACCAGGATCGCATCGCTCTGCGCGCGCAGCAGATGCACGCGCGTCCGCGCGGCCTCTCCGGTGATCGTAACCGGCTTACGGCCGCTGGCAGCGATCTTGTCGTCGGCGGACACCGCGAGCTTGAGGATCACATGCGGGCGCTTGTCGCGGATGCGGCGGAAGTGCCCGGCATGGTCGCGCGCGGCCTCTTCCGCCCACAGCCCGACATCGACCGCGATGCCCGCGGCACGCAGCTTGGAGTGCCCCTGCCCCGCGACTTCCGGATTGGGATCCTCGATCGCCGAGACGACGCGGGCGAGCCCGGCCGCCACAACGGCGTCCGCACAGGGCGGCGAGCGGCCGAAATGCGAGCAGGGTTCGAGCGTCACGTAGAGCGTGGCGCCGCGCGCGGCATCGCCGGCGCGTCTGAGTGCCTCGACCTCGGCATGCGGCCGGCCGCCTGCTTGCGTCCAGCCGCGGCCGACGATCACGCCGTCCTTGACGATGACGGCGCCGACCGCCGGATTGGGCCAGGTGCGCCCGAGCCCGCGCCGGCCAAGCGCCAGCGCCAGCTGCATGAAGCGCAGATCGGCCGCCTTTGCCGCTTCCTTGGCCTCTTTGGCCTTCTGCGCGAACTGGTCTTCCAGAATGCGGAAGATCATTTGCGTAGCGTCGCGAGCCGCGGGTCCTCTTCGCCGGTCAATTCGTCGAGCACGGCCTCGAAGTCCTTGGCCTCGCGGAAATTGCGGTAGACCGAGGCGAAGCGCACATAGGCGACGTCGTCGAGCTGGCGCAGATGCTCCATCACGATCTCGCCGATCGCCTCAGAGGAGACCTCGGCCTCGCCGCCGCTTTCGAGCTCGCGCACGATGGTGGACACCATCTTCTCCACCCGCTCGGATTCCACCGGGCGCTTGCGCAAGGAGATCTGCAGCGAGCGCACCAGCTTGTCGCGGTCGAACGGCACGCGGCGGCCGTTGCGCTTGATCACGGTCAGTTCGCGCAGCTGCACCCGCTCGAAGGTCGTGAAGCGGAAGTTGCAGGCCATGCAGACGCGACGCCTGCGAATGACCGCGGAGTCCTCGGTCGGACGCGAGTCCTTGACCTGCGTGTCGAGAGAATTGCAGCTCGGGCAGCGCATCCGACGGGACCTCTAGCAACGACCTTTTACTGATAGATCGGGAAGCGATCGGTCAGCGCCTTGACGCGCTCCTTGATCGCGGCCTCGACCAGCGGCGCCTTGCCGTCCGGCGACTGCGCCAGCGCATTCAGCACTTCCGCGATCATGCCGCCGACCTGCTTGAACTCGGCGACGCCGAAGCCGCGCGTGGTCGCCGCCGGCGTACCGAGCCGCAGGCCGGAGGTGACGAACGGCTTTTCGGGATCGAACGGGATACCGTTCTTGTTGCAGGTGATGGCGGCGCGCACCAGCGCCTTCTCGGAGATGTTGCCCTTCAGGCCCTTCGGCCTGAGGTCGACCAGCATCAGATGGTTGTCGGTGCCGCCCGAGACGATGTCGAGGCCATGGCCGCGCAGCGTCTCCGCCAGCGCCTTGGCGTTCTCGACCACGTTCTTGGCATAGACCTTGAAGTCCGGCCGCAGCGCTTCTGCGAACGCCACCGCCTTGGCGGCGATGACGTGCATCAGCGGACCGCCCTGCAGGCCCGGGAAGATCGCCGAGTTCAGCTTCTTGGCCAGCGTCTCGTCATTGGTGAGGATCAGGCCGCCGCGCGGGCCGCGCAGCGACTTGTGCGTCGTGGTGGTGGTGACGTGGGCGTGCGGCACCGGCGAGGCATGCACGCCGCCGGCCACGAGGCCCGCGAAATGCGCCATGTCGACCAGCAGATACGCGCCGACGGAATCCGCGATCTCGCGGAAGCGCTTGAAGTCCCAGGCGCGCGAATAGGCCGAGCCGCCGGCGATGATCAGCTTCGGCTTGACCTGCTCGGCCAGCTTCTGCACCTCGTCCATGTCGATGATCTGGTCCTCGCGGCGCACGGTGTAGTGCGCGGCCTTGAACCACTTGCCTGACATGTTGACCGGCGAACCATGGGTGAGATGGCCGCCGGCCGCGAGGTCGAGGCCCATGAAGGTGTCGCCGGGTTGCAGCAGCGCCAGAAACGCCGCCTGGTTCATCTGGCTGCCAGAGTTCGGCTGGACGTTGGCGAAGCCGGCGCCGAACAGCTTCTTGGCGCGCTCGATCGCCAGCGTCTCGGCGACGTCGACCCACTCGCAACCGCCGTAGTAGCGCGCGCCCGGATAACCCTCCGCATATTTGTTAGTCATCACCGAGCCCTGCGCCTCCAGCACGGCGCGGCTGACGATGTTTTCGGAGGCGATCAGCTCGATCTCATGACGCTGCCGGCCGAGCTCGCCCTTGATCGCGGCGGCGATCTCGGGATCGGCCTGGGCGAGGGTCGCGGTGAAGAAGGAATCGGGCGCGGAAGCGGTCTTGCTGGACGAGGTCATCGGCGAAATATCTCCACCGCCGCAAGCCTTTAGGCAGGATGCGGACGGTCACGAGTGGCGGTCGAAGCTGGTTTCAGAGCGTTATCACATCGCCCCAAAATGGCCAAGCGGTTGCGGTCCCTGCCGGTCAATTATGCCAGATATGGTGGGGATGGCGGGGATTGCTAGCCGGCCGGACGGCCGCCCCCGCCGCGCGGCCAGCACGGCTGTGGCAGCCGCCGAGTGGAACGTGACTCCCCTTCCCGACCGCGCGGGGACCGCGGACGAGACAACTATCGCCTCGAGGTTTCAACGCGTTGCTCGCGCAACCGCCGACACCGCGAACACCGCACGCGTCCCGGGGGTCGTGCTTGGCGACCTCGCCTTGCATTACGAATGGGACAACAACTGGCGCGCGGCGCTCAACGTCGTGAACGTCACTGACAAGATTTATGTCGCGAGCTGCGCGACCATCAGCTCCTGCTACTACGGCGATCGCCGCCGCATCACGGCGAGCCTCGCCTACAAATGGTGAGCTGAACTTTCAGTTCACGGAAAATCATGTGACCGAGAGGCGGCATTCGGCCGCCTCTCTTTTTTCGCTGTCGTCAGGGTGGTGTCAGCTTGTCACGCTAGGTTTCGCGTCGCGGCGATATTTGCCGTGCCCAGACTGGCCCGCTCCGAAATGCGAGCCCCGGAGCGGGCCTTTTACGGTCTGGTCGCGTCCTAATCCTCGTTCGCCTTGAATCGCCCCAATCCCTTGAGCACGAACGGCGCCAGCAGCGCGATCAGCGCTATGCCAAGCAGCGTCGCCGACATCGGGCTTTGCAGCAGCACCATGGGATCGCCGAGGCTGATCGCCAGCGCGCGGCGCAACTGGCTTTCGGCGATCGGCCCGAGGATCAGCCCGATCACGACGGGCGCGATCGGGAAGTCGAACCGGCGCATCAGAAAGCCCATGACGCCGAACGCCGCCAGCATCGACAGCTCGACGACCGACGGCTTCGCAGCGATCGTGCCCATGGTGGCGAACACCAGGATGCCGGCATAGAGCCAGGGCTGCGGGATCGCCAGCAGCCGCACCCAAAGGCCGACCAGCGGCAGATTGAGCACCAGCAGCATGCCGTTGGCGATGAACAGGCTCGCGATCAGGCCCCACACCAGGTCGGGCCGCTCCGCGAACAACAGCGGCCCCGGGTTGAGGCCGTATTGCTGGAAGCCCGCCAGCATCATCGCCGCGGTCGCCGAGGTCGGCAGCCCCAGCGTCAGCAGCGGCACCAGCGTGCCGGCGGCGGACGCGTTGTTCGCCGCTTCCGGCCCTGCGACGCCTTCGATCGCTCCCTTGCCGAACTCCTCCGGATGTTTGGTCAGCCGCCGCTCGGTGGAATAGGACAGGAATGTCGGGATCTCCGCCCCGCCGGCCGGCAGCGCCCCGATCGGAAAACCGAACAGCGTGCCACGCAGCCACGGCTTCCACGACCGCCGCCAGTCCTCCCGCGTCATCCACAGCGAGCCGCGCACCGGCTCGAGCTTCTCCTCGGCGTGATGCCGGCGCGAGGCGACATAGAGCGCCTCGCCGACCGCGAACAGGCCGACCGCGAGCGTCGTCACCTCGACGCCGTCGAGCAGTTCGGGGATGCCGAAGGCAAGCCGCGCCTGACCGGTCAGCTTGTCGATGCCGACCAGCCCGAGCGTGAGGCCGATGAACAGGCTGGTGAGGCCGCGGACCGGCGAGTCGCCGAAGGTCGCCGACACCGTGACGAAGGCGACGCACATCAGCGCGAAGTAATCCTCCGGCCCGAAGCGCACGGCGAAATCGACCAGCCATGGCGCGAGGAATGCGAGGCCGATGGTGGCGATGGTGCCGGCCACGAACGAGCCGATCGCCGAGGTCGCCAGCGCCGGGCCGCCGCGGCCGGCCTTGGCCATCTTGTTGCCCTCGAGCGCGGTCGCCATCGACGCGCTCTCGCCCGGCGTATTGATCAGGATCGCGGTGGTCGATCCGCCATACATGCCGCCATAATAGATGCCGGCGAACATGATCAGCGAGCCGCCGGGATCGAGCTTGTAGGTCACCGGCAGCAGCAGCGCGACCGTCAGCGCCGGTCCGATGCCCGGCAACACGCCGACCGCGGTGCCCAGGAACACGCCGATCAGGGCGTAGAGCAGGTTCATCGGCTGCATGGCGACCGCCATGCCGTGCGCCAGCGCGGCGAAAGTGTCCATCACAGCAGTCGCTCCAGCGGGCCGGCGGGAAGGCTCAGCGTCAACAGCTTGTCGAACGCGAGATAAATCAGCGTCGTGATCACCAGCGCGATGACGGTGTCGGCCAGGACGGCGCGGCGGCCAAACGCCGCCGACGTGGTGACGAACAGCGCCGAGGTGGCGAGGATGAAGCCGCCGCCAAAGCCGATGATGGCGATCAGGAGCGTCAGGCCCCCGATGATCAGCCACACCGGTTTCGGATCCATGCTCTCGCGCGGCGGCAGCTTGCCGCGCAGCGCGTCGATCAGATTGCCGACCGCGAGGATGACAAGGCCGATCGCGATGACGACCGGCATCGCCTCCGGCCCCATGCCGTACATCGTGGTCGACGGCAGCTTGCTGGCGTCCCACACCAGCACCGCAGCAAGCCCGGCAAGCGCGGCCGCGATGACCACGCCGGCGCGATCGACGCGGCGCGCCGGCGCCGGCCGGAGGTTTTCAGACGCCGCGTCCGGCGTCATGACTTCACGAGGCCGACGGACTTCAGCACCTCGGTCACGCGCGTGATCTCCTTCTTCAGGAAATCCGCGAAGGCGTCGCCGCCGAGATAGGCGTCATCCCAGCCCTTCTGCTTCAGGATCTCCTTCCAGGAATCGGACTTCACCATCTTCTCGACCGCATCGCTCAGCACCTTGCGCTGCTCCGGCGTGATGCCGGGCGGAGCGACCACCGAGCGCCAATTGGCCAGCACGAGATCGATGCCCTGCTCTTTGAAGGTCGGGATATCGACGCCCGGCAGTCGCTTCGCCGACGTCACGCCGAGCGCGCGCAACTTGCCGGCCTTGATCTGGCCTTCATATTCGCTGAGGCCGGAAATGCCAGCCGTGACCTTGCCGCCGAGAATGGCTGCAAGCGACTCGCCGCCACCCGAGAACGGAATGTAGTTGATCTTCTTGGCGTCGGCGCCGACCGTGCCCGCGAACAGCGCCGCCATCACGTGGTCGACACCGCCGGCCGAGCCGCCGGCAAAGGTCACCTTGGCGATATCGGCCTTCACCGCGGCGGCGAGATCCTGCGCCGTCTTGATCGGCGAGTTCGCCGGCACCACGATGACCTGGGTCTCCTCGGTGAGGCGCGCAATCGGCGTCACCTGATCCAGCGTCACCGGCGACTTGTTCATGGCGAGTGCGCCCACCATGACGAAGCCGTTCACCATCATCTGGTTGCCGTCGCCCTTGGCGCCGTTGACGAACTGCGCGATGCCGACGCTGCCGCCGGCGCCGGGAACGTTGGTGACTTGGACGCTGCGCGCGATGCCGGCCGCGACCAGCGCCTGCTGCATCGAACGCGCGGTCTGATCCCAGCCGCCGCCCGGCGCCGCCGGCGCCATCAGCTTGAGCTCGAGCTGCTGCGCGGGCGCCGGACCGCTCGCCCCGAGCAACAGCGCGACGACCGCGCCGAACAGGCGCATGTGGGACGAGATCATGGGGCTTCCTCCTGAATTTTCGGAAAGCAGCCTGCGGATCGCCGGCTGCATCCGGTCACGTGATCGCATCGCCACTCGGACAGCGCGGTCCCTTCGGGTCAGGAATCGCTCGCCGGTCTCGCGTCTGCGTGTCCCTAGCGACCATTCGCCACAGCCTTCGGCAAGCCGGAGGGCGCAGCTAGCCAGTGCTGCAAATCGCCGCACCATCTCCGGTCATTTTTCGCTTGCTTTGATTCGGCACGGCTCGCCAACGCAAGTTCGGTTCTAGGAACCTTCGCCATTTTCTCCCGTTCCACCTCCGCCGATTGGTACGGCTATTGGAGGAGAGAACATGAAGTTTAAGACCATTGTCGCGGCATCTTTGCTTGCCGCTTTCGTCTCGCCGGCATTCGCAGCGGATGAATTCTACGTCGTCCAGGATGTGAAGACGAAGAAGTGCACGATCGTCGACAAGAAGCCCGTCGACACGACGACCACCGTCGTCAGCCCGTCAGGCACTGTCTACAAGACGCGCTCCGAGGCCGAGACTGGCATGAAGAGCGTCAAGGTCTGTACCTCGGACTAGGTGGTGTGGACTCTAAGGATTCCCTTTTAGGCGCAAATCAGATTCAAGGCTGCTTTTGGGGAGGCCGCCTTGGGTGTGATGGACCGCTTGGTATTGAGCGACGCGACATGGGAGCGGATGGCGCCGCTGATCATCGGCCGGCCTGACCAGAAGGGTTCGACCGGACGGGACAACCGGATGTTTGTGGAGGGCGTACTTTGGATCGTGCGCACTGGCTCTCCCTGGCGTGATCTTCCGGAGGTGTTTGGAGACTGGAACAGCGTGTTTCGGCGCTTCAGTCGATGGAGCATCAAGGGGGTCTGGTGGCGCATATTCGAAGCGATGTCCGGTGATCCGGACTTCGAGTATCTGATCGTCGACTCCACCATCGTCCGGGCGCACCAGCACGCCGCTGGGGCGAAAAAAGGGGGTCTGAAGATCAGGCGATCGGTCGCTCGCGCGGTGGCCTGAGCACCAAGATACATATGGCCGTTCGCGGCCTGGGATGTCCCGTACGGTTCAAGCTCACCGCAGGTCAGAAGAGCGACGTACCGCAAGCCGCCGAATTGATCGAGGGATTACCTGCCCAGGTCGTCATGGCGGATACGGCTTATGACGCCGATCACTTGCGCCAGGCGATCGCTGCCAAAGGCGCGCTCGCCGTCATCCCCAACAACCCGTCACGTGCGCTCAAATATCCGCTGGACAAGCACCTCTATGCCCAGCGTCATCTCGTCGAATGCTGCTTCTCAAAACTCAAGCAGTTCCGCCGCGTCGCAACCCGCTTCGAAAAGACCGCCCGAAATTACCTGGCCGTCGTTACTCTCGCAGCCATCGTCTTATGGATGCGATAAATGTCCACACCACCTAGGAGGCGATCGCATGCCAGTCATCATTCTTTGGGCCGTGCCGGCGATCATCGTCATCGGCGGCGGTATCTACCTGTTCGGCCATCTTCACTGAAGGCGAGGAGTTTCACTTATGAAGTACTTAGCTATCGGCTGCATCATGGCCGCAGCGTTCGCTACCGCCGCGCATGCCGCAACCACCATGCCCGCCGCTCCGGCGGACAGTTCGACCATCACCAATTACTACAAGCAGAATGTCTACGACCCGAAGGAATCCAAGATCGGGACGATCGACGACGTGCTTGTCGACAAGTCCGGCAAGGTGACCGGTCTCGTCGTCGGTGTCGGCGGCTTCCTCGGCGCCGGCGAAAAGGACGTGATCGTGCCGTTCACGGCCGTCAAGTCTCAAAAGAAAGAAGACAAGTGGTGGCTTACGCTCGACGAGACCAAGGACAGCCTGAAGGCCGCACCTGGTTTCAAATACGATCGCGCCAGCACGACTTGGAAGCCGGAGAATAAGTAGCATCGACGCCCCGTCTGCTCGCTCAGAGCAGACGGGGCGCTATTCACGCAAGTGATGGCGGCCCTATCCAAGCTCGCCGGAACGGACCAGGGTCGCGCAACGAAACGGCCCCAGCACCTTTGGGGGGACTGGAGGCCGGTGCTGGGGCCGGTTGCCTGATCCGGGGCTGAGCTGTTGGAGCCAGGCAGTCCAATCGATCAACGCCCCCGCGGTTCCGGCATTAGCCTATGTAAATCGGCGACCTAATTTTCCACCGGCATGTCTTGTCTGCAACAGGCCTCCCTCGAGCGGCGCTGATCCGCCGCCGCTTCAGCCGCGGTTCTGACGCGGAGAATCAACCGCAAAAATTTTTCGGTCGGGTTCTTGACACGATATCTCCGGTTTTTATTTTCTTTCGCGCCAGCCCCCAACGCGGAGGCTGGGGCCTGGTCGCCCCTCGGGGCCAGGCGAGACGGGCACCGGTCGTGTCCGGTGCCGTTCATATCCATCTTGCTCTATGGAGGATTTGGCTATGCGCACATGCGACTTCTCTCCCCTGTTCCGGTCGACCATCGGATTCGACCGGCTCTTTGATCTTGCCGAAGCAGCCCACCGGGCCGGCGAAGATCACTACCCGCCCTACAACATCGAACGGCTGTCCGAAGACAGCTATCAGATCGTGCTCGCGATCGCCGGTTTTGCGCCGGATGAGATTTCCGTCACGGCAGAGCAGAACGTTCTGACTGTCGAAGGCGTCAAGGTCGAGAAGGCCGAGCGCGAATACATCTATCAGGGCATCTCGACGCGCAGATTCAAGCGCCAGTTCAGCTTGGCCGACTACGTCGAGGTCAAGAGCGCGGCGTTCGACAACGGGCTTCTCAGGATCGAGCTGGCGCGCGAAGTGCCGGAGGCGATGAAGCCGCGACGCATCGCGATCAACGCGGCATCGAACACGGCGCCCCGACAGCTCGAAAACGTCGCCGCCTGATTGAACCGGCGAAGCCGCGTCCGACGAACAGGTCGCGGCTTCGTCTTCTCACTCTTCTCAGCAACTCGTCTTTCGAACGGAGGTATCCATGCGGCCGACGACCGCGCCTGCTCATAACGTTATTGGCTTTCATCTGCCGATTGGCGATCACCACCAATATGGGGTCCCGCACGATGTGGTGCGGGATTCTCGCCTGAGCCTGGCCGAGAAACGCGCTCTCCTGGCATCCTGGGCCTCGGACGCCCGCGCTGTAGCGTCCAATCCCGCTTTGCGCGCACCCAAGGGGCTCAAAGCGCCCGTTCCTGTCAGCGACATCCTCGAAGCGCTTCGCGCGCTCGACAGCGATCCGCACCATCCGCCAGGCGGCCGGCGCCTGCCCGCCTGCGCTCCGTCGACCGCTGCCTGGCTGCATAGGAGCGCGAGATGACAGACATCAGGCTACCGAAGCAGGTCATCGACCGCCTCGAGGGACGCTGGCGGTCAAGATTTGGACAGGCAAGGCGCCGGAGCTCAGAACTGTTCGACCACCGGCTTGAACAGTTGCGCGCTCATCGCAACAATATTCATCGGTATCGGCGATTGCTGCAGACCCAGCTCTCCGACCTCGAGCGCGAATTCATCGAAAGACGGCTGTCCGAAGAAACCACGGCAATGCAAGGCCTCGCGGCCGACATTCCATCCCTTCCCTCCTCGTTCGATCGCGCAGCTTGCGAGGAGATCACGCCATGAATGGGCTGCAACAACTGCTGATAAGAGGCAGCGAAAAAGTCATCGGTCACTATCAATTCCTGCTGGATAGCGCGACCTCGGAACAAGAGCGCGAACGCTATCGACGGAGGATCGAGGAAGAACGCCGGATACTAGGCCGGTTGCTCGACGATTCCGATCGGTCGTCACGCGCGGCGTGAGCGATTCATGGCGGCGGGAGAGCAAATCCGCTCGTGATGCCCGCCGCTCGCCTCGCGCGAAGGTCGCAAAGCCACCCCGCGTGCCTTCGAACCATCAAAGGACGCGTCCGTTATCCGGAGGCTTGGTACGCATCCGGGAGAGGTTGCCTTATGTATCGGATCTACTATTTCGCTGTCTTCCTCGCTGTGACCGGCGCAGTCTTTGGCTCATTGGTCACGCTGGAGATCTTTCATTCCATGGGTTCCGCCTAACGATCCCGATCGAAGGTCTCGGATCGGAGCCCTGGTTCGGAATTTCACCCTAGCAAAAGCCAGGCCATGGAGGCGATGAGAGCCACAAGCGACACGGTCGCAGCGCTGACAAAGGCAATCTCCACACCGTCGATATGGTGGTGGTTTGTATGCATTGAGCGTCCTCCTAGATGGGTGCCCGCGGACCTTGAGACAGTAGCCACGCCGCCAAATTGGCGGTGGTTTCGTCATGCCGCGCCTGCCTCAACAGGGTCTCTCGCTCTCGACAGGGAGGAAGGTTCTTGGCCCGTTGACGTAGCCGTTCGGCTTCTTGGGCAAGGCGTTTTTCAAGAGGGAAAATCTGCCTAACCCGGCGTCGTCGCTTCATGGCTCCTCTCTCCAACGCTGACGTTTGGCTGCCCCGAAAGCAAAATCAAAAAGCCCGGGAAGCCTAAAAAGTTCCTGCCAGCTTCGCGTCAATGAGATCAGACGGATGGAACTGGCGAAACGGCATGGACGTTACAGGGCATGGGCATGGCCAAGGACCTGAAGAAACAGGCCAAGACCGCCGAGCAGGCGGCGGTGCGGACGGCTGACGAATTCGCGGCCGAGCAAATGAAGAGCCTCGCCCAAGCGTTCCGGGCTCAGGCCGAGGTCGTCAAACGAAACAAGAAAAAGAAGAAAGATGAGCTTCACCGTAAAAGCTAGGTGCAAGTTTGGAGAGATCGTGCACCGTCGTGGCACGGCCGAAGCGGCTCTACGCAAGGCAAAAGAGCTTTCACGGTCGCAGTGTTACGACATCCACATCGTGACACCTGAAGGCCGAGACTACGACTCGTCCGAGTTTGGGGATCTTCCCCGCACGCCACTGGCTGTGCGCGTTGCTCAGAAAGGCCACACCTATCCATAGGGCAGGAGAGATTCCATAGGGCAGGAGAGGTTTCAAAACGGCAGGCTCAAAAAGCGGCCCCGGCTAACCGCATCACCCTTAGGGTGCGCCCTTCCCCAACCGCCTCGCGCGCGCCATAGGCGCGACAATCAATAGCGGTCGCGATATCCCCGCCGCTGCTGCCCATATGCGGCACGAGGATTGATCCCGCAGGTCACGTTCCTTCCGGAAGCTGACGCGAGACACTGGGCGCGGGTTTGGTACATGCAATCGCCGGGATAGCCGACGCCGCGCCCCTGCACGCACCAGCGATAATCCCGGGCGCTGGCTGGGCTCACACTTGCCAGTCCTGCAACGCCGAACGCCAGGACGAACGCCAGGACAGCGAATAGGACGGTTGCGCGCATGATCGGGTCCTCGCAAGCAATCGAGGACCAACGGAGCGGCAAGATTAGCGTTCCCTTCGATAGTGGCCGGCCGGTTAGCAAGATCGCAAGCCGCAGCCGGAGCGGCCGCGCCGAGCGCGAGCGCAGGAACCATGCTCCGTTGGGTCGGTTGTCGGAAACCAATCCATCCCACACAAGTCAATCGGCATGCCGTCACGACTGCTTTGGTTTTTAGGGTTTCCGGTTCTGGTTGTTCTGGGTGGTTGCGGCGATCAACTCGAGTGCGATTCAATCGAAACCCGGAAGGCCGTGCTCCAGACCATCTCCAACGATCACCGCAATCCGCTTGTCAATTTCGCCGCCAGGGAATCGACGGCGAAGCCCACCGCGGAAAACGCAAATCCACAATACCTCCTCGGTGAAAAGATCGTCACGACCTCGGCAAGTGAGGACAAGCGAACATTGCAATGCAGCGGCGGCATCTCGGTTTCCGTGGGCGACATCAAGGCTTCCAAGGAAGTCGAATTCACCGTGCAGAAATCGAGCGACGGAAAGTTGGCGGTTTCGGTTGCTCCATTTCAGTTTTGAGTTGCGACAAACTCAGTGTCGTCCTGGCGAAAGCCAGGACCCATTACCCCAAATCACTATTGTTGCGCGACGCTGGGGCCGCGATCCCGCTCATCGCCAAATGCGGTGGTTATAGGTCCTGCTTTCAGGACGACGATCGTGCGCGAGGAACCTGCACCGTCATCGCGTCGTTGCGAGCAAAGCAAATCGCCGCCGAGGAAGCCTTGCCGACGACGCGGAATCAGACCGCGAAGCCAGGCGCGCCGCTACAGCCCGGTATAGCCGGCCTTCACGTGGTCGGTACTACCGTCGAGCTGGCGCAGATAGGTCAGCCCGCACACCGTCAACCGATGCGGATCGCGCTCGCCGGCGTCGAACAGCGTCTGCACGTACTCTGTCACCTTCGCCCGCGCTTCCTCGCTCGCAGCGGGCGTGCGGTTGAGCAGCAGATCATACGTCTGCATGATCCGATCGATAGCGGCTTCCATTGAAGTCTCCGGGTTGACGCTCAGGCGACCACCAGCGTCTCGGCCTCGAACTTCGCGATCGCCTTGTTGGCGAGGCGGAGGCGATTCATCTCACCACGCTGGAACAGCTTCACGATGATGCCGAGCAGGCGCTCATTGGTGGCGAAATTGTCGGGGATGGCGCCGGATTTGCGCAGATAGTTCGAGGCGATCGCGTAGGCGTCACCGACGACCTCGACATTCAGCACCTCAATCCCGCGTTCGAGCAACATATCCCTGCCTCTCCGTTGGCTAACGGATAAGCCGCAGGGAACGCCTTGGTTCCTCGCCGGGGCCCATTTATTTTCGCAGGTGCAGCATGAAAAACGCATCGGCCGGGCATGACCGATGCGTTGACTGGAGCAAGGTTGGACCGGAGCAAGGCTGGACTGAAGGAAGGCTGCCGGTCTTCTCGCGCGGCCGGCTTGGCCATCAGGCGAAAACGGGAAGGCTCAGAGGCGATACAGGATCTGGTCGGTCCAGAACCGCTCGAGGCGATGCAGCGACTTGTTGAGGCTCGCGAACTCCTCGTTCGAGATGCCGCCGACCTGCTCCACCGTCTTGACGTGCTTCTGATAGAGTGCGTCGACGATCTTGCGGACCTCCTGGCCCTGCGGGGTCAGCCGGATGCGGACCGAGCGGCGATCGACGCGCGAGCGCTGATGATCGAGGAAGCCGAGCTCGACGAGCTTCTTCAGATTGTAGGAGACGTTGGAGCCGAGATAGTAGCCGCGGGTGCGCAGCTCGCCGGCGGTCAACTCCTTGTCGCCGATGTTGTACAGGAGCAGCGCCTGCACCGAGTTGATGTCGGCGCGGCCACGACGATCGAATTCGTCCTTGATGACGTCGAGGAGCCGGCGATGCAGCCGCTCCACCAAAGTCAGGGCTTCGAGATAGAGCGGCTGCACCGGAGCTTGACCGGTAGCGCGATCAGCGGCATCCGCCGCCGTTGTCGCAACGGCTTTCATCATGACACTTCCCCTGTTTGTCGTTTTTATCGACTTTATTCGACGAAACTTGTGTCCCGCCTGATAGGTCCAACGTAAGGGGGCCGTTTGAATATCCGCTTAAATAAGAGAATAAAGAGATCATGAATTTAAGACAGTGAATCGTGGATTAAGCCCATGGATCAAAGGCTTTTCGCAACTTTTCATTGACGGTGGCGGACCCTTGTTCACGCTTCGTCTGCCTGCCCTGTCACATTCGGAAACAGCATCGTCTGAATTCGAAACGGTGGCGTAACGGGTATGAGGGAACCCTTTACGGTGACCGATCGGTTACCGGAAAATTCTTTGAAAATTTTATCGGAGTGCAGCGGCGGGACGTGCACGCGATGCGCGCAGCGGTGCCGATCTGTTGTGGGGGCCAGACCGGTTCCGCCGTCGGCCCGCGCAAAGCCGGCCGGCACACGCGCCGAGGTCCGGTGAAATGGGCCCCGACGGCAGGTCCCGTAGAGACGGTCCCGCAAGGGAGTGTCTCAAACGGATGCGATCTGTCGGCACCCACCTATCAGAACCAGCAGAGCTGTCTTCTCGTTGCGCGCACGGCTGGCAAATATTGCCGGCCGCGGCCGGCTATTCGTGGCGCTGTCGCCACGGGGCAACAGTGCATCAGGCCATCGCTGCACGCCGGCCTATGGCGGGCGTTCGCGCGCCGACATCCAGGCCAGCGCGAGATAGGCGGCGAGCATCAGCGCCTCGAGCCCGACCACGGTGAGACTGCCGCCATAGATGCCGGGAAACATCAGCTCGATGACCGCCATCGACACCACGGTGGTCAGCCACACCACGGCGCCCCAGGGCGTCGCGAGCCAGAGCCCGACGGCGGCGACGAGCTCGATGACGGCGAAATAGATCGTGGCGGTCTGCCAGGCCATCGACTGGTTCTCGAAGGCCTCCTCCTCGCCGCCGACGAAGCCGGTCACCTGGGCCCAGTGATAGAGGCCCTTGGCGACCGAGACGACGGCCATGATGCGCAGGAAGATGACGAGGCGCCGCGTCCACGCATTGTCGTCCGGCTCGATCCGGTCGGACGAGATCGCGCTCACCGAGATGGCATTGTCCCGCGCCTGATCGCGTGCAGAGGTGTCAGACATCCGAATCGCCGCAGAGCGGCTGCAAAATGGGGTTCATGGGCGCAGTCTTGGCCCGCCGGGGACGCAAAATCAATTGCCGTTGCGGCAAATCAAGGGCGCCACGGATGCAATAGCGGCGCAATGACGGCGGCCCTGACAGGTGCTAGAAACGGACTTATATCAGGTCCAGACCTTATCAGGTCCAGAATGCCGTCCGTCGAGGAGAAGAAGACATGGCGATCAAATTCGGGCGCCCGATTGAACTGCGTGATGCGCCCCGGCGGCAGAGCGATGCCCTCGCCTCCCCCTCGCTCGACCTCACGATCCGGATGCGGCGCAACCGCAAGTCGGAATGGGCCCGACGCCTGGTGCGCGAGAACGTGCTGACCAGCAATGACCTGATCTGGCCGATGTTCGTGGTCGATGGCCACAACACCCGCACGCCGGTGGCCTCGATGCCCGGCGTCGACCGGCTCACCGTCGACCAGATCGTCCGCGACGCCGAGCGCGCGGCAAGGCTCAACATTCCCTGCATCGCGCTTTTCCCGTTCACCGAGCCGTCGCTGCGCGACGAGCAGGGCTCGGAGGCGCTCAACCCCGACAATCTGGTCTGCCAGGCGGTGCGCGCGATCAAGAAGGAGTTTCCCGACATCGGCGTGCTCTGCGACGTCGCGCTCGATCCCTTCACCAGCCATGGCCATGACGGGCTGATCGAGGACGGCAGGATCCTCAACGACGAGACAGTCGCGGTGCTGGTGAAGCAGGCGCTGACCCAGGCCGAGGCCGGCTGCGACGTGATCGCGCCGTCGGACATGATGGACGGCCGGATCGGCGCGATCCGCGAGGCGCTCGACGACAACGGCTTCGGCGACGTGCAGATCATGTCCTATGCGGCGAAATACGCCTCCGCCTTCTACGGCCCGTTCCGCGACGCGATCGGCTCGGCCAAGACGCTGACCGGCGACAAGCGCACCTACCAGATGGACAGCGCCAATTCCGACGAGGCGCTGCGCGAGGTCGAGCTCGACATCGCCGAGGGCGCCGACATGGTGATGGTGAAGCCGGGCATGCCCTATCTCGACATCGTCCGCCGCGTGAAGGACCATTTCGCGATGCCGACCTTCGTGTACCAGGTGTCCGGCGAGTACGCGATGATCGCGGGCGCCGCCGCCAATGGCTGGATCGACGGCGAGCGCGCGATGATGGAGAGCCTGGTCGGCTTCAAGCGCGCCGGCGCCGACGGCATCCTCACCTATTTCGCGCCGAAGGCCGCCGAAAAGATCAAGGCGGAGAGCTGACGGCCGCCGCCCGTTATTGCGACAAGTGGATCGCTTCGCTCCGCTCGCAATGACGGCGTGAAGGTAGAACCGCTCAATCCAGCCCCCGAATCGCCGGATTATTTCGGCTAGTTAATGTTCGCGCAGGCTTGGCGAATGCGCCTCCTGTTCCCATGTCCTGCGCGGGACTTTCATCGGAGGTTGGTCATGTCTTACGGCAATGACGGCGGCACCTGGCGCAACGAGGCCTGGCGCAACGACGGCGGCGTTCCTCCGCATGCGTTCGACCCAATGATGCAGCCGGACCTGTTCCGCGGCGTGCTGACGCGACGTGTCTTTGCGTTCCTGATCGACCTGTTCGTGCTGTCGGTGCCGGTGATCCTGGCGGTGATTTTCATCGCGGTGTTCGGCCTCGTCACGCTCGGTCTCGGCTGGGCGCTGTTCTGGCTGGTCTCGCCGGCCTCGATCGTCTGGGCGATCGTCTACTACGGCGCCTCGATCGGCGGGCAGCACTCGGCCACCATCGGCATGCGCATGATGGATCTGGAACTGCGGACCTGGTACGGTGCGCGCGGCTATTTCGTGCTCGGCGCCACCCATGCGGTGCTGTTCTGGGTGACGATCTCGTTCCTGTCGCCGCTAGTGCTCCTGATCGGGCTGCTCAACGGCCGCCGCCGGCTGCTGCACGACATCGTCCTCGGAACCGTCATTATCAACAGCTCGGTCCGGACCCCCGTCGCCCCGGCCGCGCGGACCTCCTATTAGGCCCGCCTAAACCAATTGACCGTTAGCCTCAGGGGGGCGATGCTCACTCGGCTGCCTGTATTGTTTGTGGAGCCCGACGATCTGACGTGACCCAGCATTCGCGTGATACTCCCCAGTTCTATTTGACGGCGCCCTCGCCTTGCCCGTATTTGCCGGGCCGACATGAGCGGAAGGTTTTCACGCACCTGGTCGGCGACAAAGCGGGCGATCTCAACGACTTGCTGACCCATGGCGGCTTCCGCCGCAGCCAGTCGATCGCCTACCGCCCAGCCTGCGACCAGTGCCGGGCCTGCGTCTCGGTCCGGGTGATCGCCAACGAATTCCGCCCCTCCCGCAACTTCCGCAAGGTGCTGGCCCGCAACGCCGACATCATCGGCGAGCAGCGCACCGCGGTGCCGACCTCGGAGCAATATTCGGTCTTCCGCGCCTATCTCGACCGCCGCCACCGCAATGGCGGGATGGCCGACATGACCGTGCTCGACTACGCCATGATGGTCGAGGACAGCCATGTCGAGACCCGGATCATCGAGTACCGCAAGCGCAATGGCGACAGCGCCATCACCGGCCGCGGCGACGAGCTGATGGCGGTGGCGCTGACCGACGTGCTCAGCGACGGGCTGTCGATGGTTTATTCGTTCTTCGAGCCCGGGCTGGAGGCCCGCTCGCTCGGTACCTTCATGATCCTCGACCACATCGCCCGCGCCCGCCGGCAGGGCCTTCCTTACGTCTATCTCGGGTACTGGATCGAGGGCTCCAAGAAGATGGACTACAAGGGCCGCTTCCTGCCGCAGCAGCGGCTCGCGCCGTCGGGCTGGCTGCGCGTCGACGCATCAGGCGAGGTGCTCGCCGAGCCGCAGGACTAGCTGCCGAAGAACGTATCGATCAGCAGCTTCACGTTCAGGATCACGATCAACCCTGCGACGATCCACGCCGCCACCGCGACGGGGCGTGAGATCGCGAACGCGCCCATCTTGCGTTTGTCGGACACGAACCGCACCAGCGGGATCACCGCGAACGGCAGCTGCATCGACAGCACGACCTGGCTGAACACCAGCAGCTGCGCCGTGCCGCTCTCGCCATAGAGCGCGGCGACCACGATGACAGGGACGATCGCGATGCCGCGGGTCACCAGCCGCTGCAGCCAGTCGGGCAGCTTGAGGTCGAGGAAGCCCTGCATCACGATCTGGCCGGCCAGCGTCGCCGTCACCGTCGAGTTGAGGCCGGAGGCGAGCAGCGCCACGGCAAACAGCGTCGAGGCGATGCCGAGGCCGAGCAGCGGCGACAGCAGTTCGAACGCCTGGTCGATCTCGGCGACATCGGAATGGCCGCTCTTGTGAAAGGTCGCGGCCGCCAGCACCAGGATCGCGGCATTGACGAACAGCGCCAGCATCAGCGCGATGGTGGAATCGGTGGTCGCCCATTTGATCGCGTCGCGCCGTCCCTCCTCGGTGCGCGGGTAGGCGCGGGTCTGCACGATCGAGGAGTGCAGATAGAGATTATGCGGCATCACGGTGGCGCCGATGATGCCGATCGCGATGTACAGCATCTCCGGATTGGTGACGATCTCGCGCGACGGGATGAAGCCGCCGAGCACGGCGGCCACCGGCGGCGCGGCGGCCGCGATCTGGACGACGAAGCAGACCGCGATGACGATCAAGAGCGCGATGACGAAGGCCTCGAGGAAGCGGAAGCCGCGATTCATCAGGAGCAGCAGCAGGAACGCATCCAGCGCCGCCAGCAGCGCGCCGCCGATCAGGGGAATGCCGAAC
The DNA here is from genome assembly GCF_054062115.1 of Bradyrhizobium sp. USDA 4501. Lineage (NCBI taxonomy): Bacteria > Pseudomonadati > Pseudomonadota > Alphaproteobacteria > Hyphomicrobiales > Nitrobacteraceae > Bradyrhizobium > Bradyrhizobium sp. USDA 4501. The sequence continues at coordinate 8,347,443 of NZ_JBSSEX010000001.1, read as the reverse complement.
AGCAGCTTGAGCGCGATCGCGGTGCCGATCACCTCGGCGAGGTCGCAGGCGATGATCGCGGCCTCGCAGGCGAGCCACAGCAGCAAATTCACCGGGCGCGAGTAGGTCGCGCGGCAGGCCTGCGCCAGGTCGCGGTCGGTGGCGATGCCAAGCCGCGCGGCAAGCGCCTGCAGCAGGATCGCCATCAGGTTGGAGAGCAGGATGACCGACAGCAACGTGTAGCCAAACTTCGATCCGCCCGCGAGGTCGGTGGCCCAGTTGCCGGGGTCCATATAGCCGACCGAAACCAGATAGCCCGGCCCGGCGAAGGCCAGCAGCCGCCGCCACCACAGGCCGCCTGACGGCACCGCGACGGTCGCGTTCACCTCAGGCAGGCTGCGCACATGTCCGGCATCGCCCCGCCAGCCACTTGGCACGGCATTGGGAACCGAAACGGAAGACAGTTCAGGGGTCCGAGCATCCATCCGACAAGGATGGCCGATCTGTCCCGTTATTGCAACTCATTTGCAACTGCATCTAGGCTCACGAAAATGATACCAACCGCCCTTCTTGTAAAGCACTGAGGAAGTGCTTTACGTTAGATGCATGATTAAGCTGCCCGTCGAGACGCCCACCGCAACCCTGCGTTACGCCCTCGCCCCTGACCCTTCAGGCATCGAGGCGATCGAGGCGACCTTTGCGGCCTATGACCGGATGATGGCGATCCTCGCCGAGGTCGCCCCCGTCGGCGCCAACCTCGTCTCGCTGCACGCCCAGGCCTACGAGAAGATCCGCAAGGAGACCGGCCTCCCCGCACGGCTGGTGACGCTCGGCCTGCGCGACCGTGCCAATTACATCGCAGGCGCCGCCGTCCGCCGGATACCGCTCGACGACAAGTTGTTTGCGATCAAGGGCCCAACTTCACTGACCATTAGCACTGTTAGCGGACGCGTCTTGGTGCCGTTCGATGTGCCGGGATATGTCTCAGGCTGGGAAAGCCCCTTCCCGGCGCATTTGATCTCGGATGGACGCGGCTACGAAATCCACATCGCCGTCAAATCGAAATCAGCACAACCGGAGGAGAAGACCATGCTTCACGAAGGCATCCTTGCGCGCATGGGCCGGCTTCTTGCCGCCATCGCGAGCCAGACCATCGACAATGTCGAGAACAACAACAAGGTCGCGCTGGTCAAACAGGCGATCCGCGAGATCGACGCCGGCGCCGACGAAGCGCGCTACGCGCTCGGCAAGTCGCGCGCCGAAGAATTCCGCCTGAAGAAGCGGCGCGAAGAACTGGATACCGAAACGACCAATCTGAACGAAAAGATTCGTCTCGCACTTGCGGAAAATCGCGAGGATCTCGCGCGCGCCGGCGTTGCACGGCAAATTGATCTGGAGTCGCAGGTGATCGCGCTGGAACGCGCGATGGATTTCATCGAACTCGAAATCGACGAGCAGACCAAGGCGCTGCAGGCCATGCTCGGCGCGCGCCGCGAGGCGGAGACGCGCTTGGCCGATCTCGAACAAAGCCTGATCCGCGAGGCCCAGGACGAAACCAGCCGGGGCCCATCGACGACCAATACATGGAGTGCTGAGCGCGCCATGGCGGCGATCGCCCGGGTCACCGGTGTTCCCGCCTCCAGCGTGCTCGGCGACAAGGAGCTTGACGAACTCGATCGCCTGCATCGCGAAAAGGAAATCGCGGCGCGGCTTGAAAGGATCAAGTCAGAAAAATGAGTGCAGTTGGCGACATTCTGCTCGCCCCCGACGTGCGGCCCTTCGCGGTCGCGGCCGCGATCATGGTGGCACTTGGCGGTATCGAACTGCTCAGCACCATGATCGGACTTTCGATCAGCGAATTGATCGGCAAGGATTTCGCGGTCGAGGCCGAGAGCCACAATGCTCTCAGTGGCCTGTTTCTCTGGATCAACGCCGGACGGCTTCCCCTCCTGATCCTGATCATCCTGATCCTCGGCATCTTCTCGATCGGAGGCTTCCTGCTTCAGGGACTGGCGCATGCCGCAGGCACCGCCATCCCGGTCTCGCTTGCCGCGGTGGTTGCTGCCGCAGGCAGCATCCCCGTGATCAGAAATACCAGCCGCGGCCTCGCCCGCGTCATTCCGCGCGACGAGAGCTATGCGGTCAACGACAGCGACTTTGTCGGCAAGGTCGCAACCGTGTCGGTCGGCCCGCTCGATCAGGGCCTGCCCGGCCGGGTCCGTCTCAAGGATGTCTTCGGCAACTGGCACACCGTGTCGGCGCGTGCCAGCGCGGAGTCCGAGGCATTGCCGGTCGGCGCCAGCGTGCTGCTGGTCGATCGCGATGCCAAGGGCTTCATCGCGATTGCCGCTCCAGCCGACCTCGTCGAACAACAACGATCTTCCAACAGGGCATAACACATGTGGGAACTTGCTGTACCCGTCGTTATTGGCGTCATCGTCATCCTCGTTATCGGTCTCCTGTTCGCAAAGCTCTACAAGCGCTCGACGCGCGATGAGGCCTATGTCCGCACCGGCCTCGGCGGCCAGAAGGTGGTGCTCGACGGCGGCTCGCTCGTGCTGCCGATCTTCCACTCCACCGCCGCGGTGAACTTGAAAACGCTACGGCTCGAGGTCGCGCGCGGCGGCCCGGACTCGCTGATCACCAAGGACCGCATGCGCGTCGATATCGGCGCCGAGTTCTATCTGCGCGTCAAACCCGACGCGTCGTCGATCGCGCTCGCGGCGCAGACCCTCGGCAACCGCACCAATGACGCGGCCGAGCTGCGCGAGCTGGTCGAGGCCAAGTTCGTCGACGGCCTGCGCTCGGTCGCCGCGACCATGAACCTCGAGGAATTGCAGGAGCAGCGCGCCACCTTCGTCAAGGCGGTGCAGGACGCGGTCGGCGCCGACATCCAGAACAACGGTCTCGAGCTTGAATCGGTGTCGCTGACGAAGCTCGACCAGAGCGACATCAAGCACTTCAACCCGAGCAATTTCTTCGATGCGCATGGTCTCACCACGCTGACCAAGATCACCAAGGAGCGTGAGCAGGAGCGCAACCAGATCGTCCGCACCACCGAGGTCAACATCGCCCAGCAGGATCTGGTGGCGCGGCAGACCACGCTGACGATCGAAAGCACCAAGCGCGAGGCCGAGCTCGCCCAGCAGCGCGACATCGCCAACAAGACCGCCGCGATGCGCGCGCAGACGGCGCAGGTCGAACAGACCGCGCTGCAGAACGAGGCCGAATACCGCATCCAGCAGGAGCTCGCGGTCGCCAACAAGCAGACCGAGGCCAACCAGGCCCGCGACACGCGCAAGATCGAGGCCGATCTCGCGGTCAAGCGCCGCAACACCGAGATGGAGCGCGACCTTCAGATCGTCGCGCAGGAAAGCGCGATCGCGGTCGCGGCCAAGAGCAAGGAGCAGTCGGAGGCCCAGACCATCGCCGAGACCGCGCGTGCCGTTGCGATCGCCGCCGAGGAAAAGGTCACCACCGCCCGCGCCACCGAGATCGCCGAGCGCGACAAGATCATCAACGTGATCGCGGCGCGCAAGGCGGCCGAGACTGACGCGATGCCGATCACGGTGATGGCCGAGGCGGAACGCCAGGCCGCCGCCAACAAGGCGGAAGCCACCAACGTGCTCGCCAAGGCCGATGCGGCGGCTGCCACCACCCGCGCTGCCGGCGTCAAGGCGCTCGGCCAGGCCGAAGCCGAGGTCGCGACGATGAAGGCGGAGGCGCGCAACAAGCTGAGCGCCGACATGATCGCCTACGATCTCAACCTCGCGCGGATCAACGTGATCCCGAGCGCGCTCGCCGAGGCGGTGAAGCCGATCGAGAAGATTTCCGACATCCGGATCTTCGACACCGGCAGCATGCTCGGTCGCGGCGGCGCCAACGGCCACGCCAACGGCAATGGCGGCCTCGGGCTCGGCGACGGGCTCGCCGCGCAGCTGCTGTCGGTCTCCGCATTCAAGCCGATGATCGACAAGATCCTCTCGGAGGCCGGCTTCCCCGCCGGCTCCGACGCACTCACCAGCCTGACCAGCGCGCTGGCGCAGCGCAAGGCCGAGGTCACCGAAACACCGACGGTGGGCATCGAAAGCGCGCCAACCGCGCTGGTCGGCACCATTACGGGCCAACTGGCGCCTGCTCCCAAACCGCAGTGACAGCTTTCAGCCAAGTCTGACTCTGGAAGAGCCCGCCGATCCCCTTCAGCGGGCTTCTGCTTTTGGCGTTATCGGGAAACGGGTGGGATCGGGCCTCTTCCAACCACACACTACCGGGCAGTCGAATGATCAAGGATTCCGTCATGTCCGCCGATACGCCTCGCCTGCCAGCCACCTTCAACCGCCTGGCCTGGTCCAATCTCGCCGCGCAATCCGCCGAACAGGTTGCGCTTGCGGCTGCGCCCATCGTCGCCGTGCTGCTGCTCGGCGTCGGCGAAGGCCAGACCGGCCTGTTGCAGACCGCACTGACGCTGCCCTTCATCCTGTTTGCGATTCCCGCCGGCCTGCTCGCCGACCGCGTGTCGCGGCGCTGGGTGATGGCGGGCTCCGAAGCGCTGCGCGCGGCCGCGCTTGCCGCGATCCTGCTGTTGCTGTGGCTGGGCGCGATGACGCTGCCGCTGCTCGCTTTGCTCGGCTTCATCGCGGTCTGCGGCACGGTCGCCTATAGCGTCGCTGCGCCGGCGCTGGTCCCCTCGCTGGTGACGTCACAGCAATTGCCGGCGGCGAACGCCCGCATCGAGCTCGCGCGTACCGTCGCGTTCGCCAGCGGCCCCGCGCTCGGCGGCGTGCTGGTCGGCTGGGTCGGTGCCGCGCCCGCATTCGGCTTCGCCGCGGCATTGTCGGCCATCGCGGTCGTGCTGCTCGCCGGCATCTACGAGCCGGCGCGGCAGCCTGCCCCGCGGCGCCATCCGTTGCAGGACATCAAGGAAGGCGCCGCCTTCGTAATGCACCACGCCTTGCTGCGGCCGGTGTTCATCACCCAGTTCATCTTCAACACCGCGTCGTTCCTGCTGCTCGCCGTGTTCGTGCCCTATGCGGTGCGCCATCTCGGGCTCAGCGCCACCGGCGTCGGCACCACGCTTGCGATGTACGGCGTCGGCATGGTGGTCGGTGCGCTGTTCGCGACCCGCGTGATGAAGCGGCTGGCGTTCGGCACCGTGATCGGGCTCGGCCCGGTTACCGGCTTCGTCGCCGCGGCCGTGATGGCGCTGACGACCTGGTTTGCGACGCCGCTGCTCGCCGGCCTCAGCTTCTTCCTGCTCGGCGTCGGGCCGATCCTGTGGGTGATCTCGACCACCACGCTGCGGCAGTCGGTGACGCCGCCCTCGCTGCTCGGGCGCGTCTCGGCGATCAACATCATGAGTTACGGCGCGCGCCCGCTCGGCTCCGCGCTCGGCGCCATCGTCGGCGGCCTCTACGGCGCCGAAGCCTGCCTCTATCTCGCGGCCGCGATCTTCGCCGCCCAGGCGCTGGTGATCCTGATGTCGCCCGCGGTGGCGCTGACGCGGCAGCCCGACATGGTCGGCGAACCCGCGCGGTGCTGATCCCGGGTCTTCTCAGCCGTCATTGCGAGCGCAGCGAAGCAATCCATGTCGCCACCTGTGGAGGAATGGATTGCTTCGCTGCGCTCGCAACGACGGTGGAGAGACCCTAGCTCGCCAAGTACCGCTCGTATTTGCCGCCGACGACCTCGTCGGCGGCAATCGCCGGATCCAGCGTGTAGAGATCCTGCGCATGGCCGATGCCGCGCAGCACGAAGCGGCCGGTGGAGACCAGATAGTTGCGGCCGGCGGCGTCGAGCCCGGTGCGGAAATCGGTCGAGGTCAACAGCTCCCGATCGACCGAGGCGCACATCGAGGCGATCCGGCTGACCTCGTTGACGGCCGGTCCGACCACCGTGAAATCCAGCCGGTCCTCGCTGCCGATATTGCCGTAGAAGACCTGGCCGACATGGAGCCCGACATAGGCCGTGGTGGTCGGCCGGCCCTCGTTCTCGCGGCGGTCGTTCAGCACGCGGATGTTATGCCGGAATCTGTGCTCGGCCCGCAGCGCGGCCCGCTTGGCGCCTGCCACGTTCTCGCCGGTGAACATCGCCAGCACGCCGTCGCCGATCAGCTTCAGCACCTCGCCGCCTGCGTCGTGGATCGCATCGATCGAGGCCTGCGCATAATCGTTGAGGAACGGAATGATCTCGTCCGGGCCGATCCGCTCGCTGATCGCGGTCGAGCCGCGCACGTCGGAGTACCACAGCACGGCCTTGATCTTCTCGGTGATGCCGCGCTGCATGCGTCCACGCAGCACCTGCTCCGCGGTGTCCCGGCCGAGATAGACCCGCCCCAGCGTGCGGGCGATCTCGACCTGGGCAGCCGATTTGATCGCGAGCCCGAGCACCGGCACCAGGTCGCGCAGCGCCGCCATATGGTTCTCGTCGAACCCGTCCGAGCGGCGGGTGGTGTAGTAGGAGTAGAAGCAGTCCATCTCGCCGATCGTGCCGGCCTCGCCGAAGCGATGCACGAAGGCGGCGAAATGCTTGTGGCCCTTCTCCGCCAGCTCGCCGATCATCGAGAAATCGTGCGAGGTGTCGGCGAGATCGATCACTATCTCGTCATGGCCGTTTTCGAGCATGTGATAGAAGGCCGACCGCCGCCAGGTCTGGCTGGCCTCGCCGGTGCTGGTCGAGCCGTATTCGAAGATGTCGGCCTCGTTGCTCTCGCCGTCGTTCCAGCGGAAACCGCGTCCCTCGAAGATCGGATGCAGCGTATCGATGAAGACGATCGCCCGCGACAGCGGCATGCCCGCGGCCCGGCAGCGCTCGCAGAAACCGCGCAGCAGGTCGTTTTCCGGCAGGCCCGTCAAACCCTGGCGGACCAGCCAATTCATGAGGCGCAAACGGGGCGTCAGTTCCATAAGCTGGATTATGCCGGGCAATTGGTGCGGGAGGAAGGGTTGGTCGTCGCGTGACAGATGCGAACGCCAATGCGGCATTGCAAGGCCGCCCGCCTCACCATTTCGCGCGGAACACGGCCGCCGAATGGCGCCGATTCCGCTTCCTTTTGTCCGGGCCTTCGCGCACAACAGCGCATGGACAACGACGCTGGCCCGCCAAACCCGATCCGACGCCTCATGCAATGGGCGATCACCCCGCCGCAATCCTATGGGGTCTATCTTGTCGGCCTTATCCTGGTGTTCGTCCTGTCGTTCTACGCCGGCACGCTGAAGCCGACGCACTCGCCTGCCCCGCCGGCGGCCGCGCCTGCCGCGCCGCGCGGCTGATCAGACCGATTTGGTTTCCGACGTCGCGATCCAGATCCCGGCGAAGACCGCGATCAGGCCGACGACCAGATTGGCCGTGATCGGCTCGCCGACCAATTGCTTCGCAAGCAGCGCGGCGGCGATCGGATTGACCGTCATGGTGTTGGCGACGCGGGTCGGCGAGGCCCGCTCGAGCGCCAGCACCCACAGGATGAAAGCCAGCGCGCCGCCGGCTATGCCGAGATAGAGCCCCGCGATCCATTGCGACGTGCCGAACTCGCGCAGCGTCGCCAGGCTGCCGGTGAACGATCCCACCGCCACCAGCGCGGCCGCGCCGGCGCCCATGCCGACGGCAAGGAAGCCGAGCGCGCTGGAGCGGCGGATGAACGGCCGCGACAGCACGTTGTAGAAGGCCATGCAGAGCACTGCGGCGGCCATGCTCAGTTCGCCGCGCCATGCGCCCACTGGCGCCGCCGCCAGCCCGGATGCCAGCGCCGCCGCCGCGCCGAGCACCGCGATCGAGACCCCGATCGATTTGCGCATCGTCAGCGGCTCGAAGCCGAGCAAGGCGCCGACCACCATCGTCGAGAGCGGCAAGGTCGCCAGCGCCAGGCTGGCGCGCGCCGCCGTCGTGTAGGACATCGCGAGATTATAAAGCACGAAGAACACGCCGAAGAAGGCGACGCCGAGCGCCGCGACCGCCGGCAAGTCGTCACGCCGCGGCCACTTCGCCCCGAGCAGGACCGCGGCGGGCAGCACACAGAGAAAGCCGATCACCCAGCGCAGGATCGCCAGCGTGATCGGGTCGGCATTGCCCGCCAGGTAACGGGTGATCGCCGCGGCGGTGCCGCCGAGGCAGCTCGAGACCAGTGCAATCGCAACGCCGATCCACTCGCCCATCCCGATCCCCATGCGTTTTCGGTTCGCTTGTGGCATCTTGCCCGGCGAGATCATTCCGGCAACTACTTCACAGGTATTCATGTCGCAGCAGCGCGATTTTTCGGCCAGCCTGCGCTGGTGGCGGCAGCGCAAGGGGCACTCGCAACTCGAGCTCGCCGGGCGCGCGGATATCTCCCAGCGCCATCTCAGCTTTCTCGAGCTCGGCCGCGCCGCGCCGAGCCGCGACATGGTGATCCGGCTTGCCGCGGCGCTCGACGTGCCGTTGCGCCAGCAGAACGCGCTCTTGGTGGCGGCCGGCTTCGCGCCGGTCTGGCGGCAAACCGACCTCGCCGCGCCGGAGCTCGCCCAGATCCGCTACGCGCTCGATTTCATCCTGGCACAGCAGGAGCCCTTCCCGGCGGTCGTGGTCGACCGGCACTGGAATCTGCTGCTCGCCAATGCAGGCGCAAGCCAACTGGTGGAATTCCTGGTCGGGCCGCTGGCGCCAGGCACGGCGGTCAACCTCGCCGATGCGCTGGTCGCGCCCGGTGTGTTGCGCCCCTATCTCACCAACTGGACCGAGGTTGCCGGCTACTTCGTCCGCAGCGTCGAGGCCGATGCCGCCGCCGACGGCACCACTGCGACGGCGGAATTGCTCAAGCGCCTGCTGGCCTATGACGGTGTCGAGGCCGCGTTGGCCGCGCCGGCAAGTCCCGCATCCGGACCGGTGCTGCCGATGCTGTTCCGCAAGGGCGACGTCAGCCTGCAGCTGTTCACCACGATCGCGACGCTGGGGACGCCGCAGGACGTCACGCTGCAGGAGCTGCGCATCGAGAGCTTCTTTCCGATGGACGAGGAGACCGCGCAGATTTTTCGAAACTGGTCGAAAGCGAACACCGCCACGGCGGCTCAGTCGTAGAATTCCGGCGACAGCTTCAGCCCGTCGCGCTGCGCCTTGTCGTGGTTGATCCAGAGCTGCGCCTTCTCTTTCGTCAGCGTATCGGCGATCTTCTGCATCGAGGCCAGCGTCTGCTCCTTGCTGGCGTTCATGCTCGGCGCGCGCCGATTGTCCCAATTATCCCTGAAGTGAACGGCATCGCCGGTCAGCACGATCGCACCTGTGTTCGGCAGCTTCACCAGCAGCGACTGGTGGCCGGGCGTATGGCCCGGCGTCGACAGGATGGTGACGCTGCCGTCGCCGAATACGTCGCGGTCGCCTTCCAGCTTCGTCACGGGATGCTCAGGCTTGAAGCGCGGCGCGTTGTTGGTGCCGGGCCATTCATATTCCGCCTTCTGCACATACAGCATCGCCGCCGGGAACAGCTCGACATTGCCGATGTGATCGGGATGGGTGTGCGACACGGCGATCGCCTTGATGTCCGTCGGCTTGACGCCGAGCTGGTCGAGCTGCGCGGCGAGCGTCTTCGGCCGCCGCCAGGTGATCGCCTTCGGATCAGCCGGCGCAAGGCCGTCCGGCATCGCCGCCACCGCGTCGGGAATCCCGGTGTCCCACAGGAACCAGCCCTGGGCATGCTTGATCAGGTAGCAATTGTCGACGAAGTCCATCGACTTGCCTTCGTTGACGCCGGGCGACCAGCGTGAAATGTCACCTGCAACGCCTTCACCGCAGTTGAGGATGTAGAGCTTCTCGACGCCTGCTTTCGCCGGCTCGGCATGCGCATGCGGCAGCGCGCCCACGGCGAAGAACAACATTGCAAGACCGATTGCCTTCTTCACGTCGCCCTCCGTTGATTACGCCAGCCATTCGCGCGGTCGCAATGTGCCGTCTCGTCGCCGCCCGTGGAAGCCGTGGACATGGGTCGATCGATCAATTGAATGCGAGTGCGTGGCGGCCGCGTCGGCTAGACCATTTCCGCCGGCGCCAGCCGGCAGGTCTCGCTGCTGATCTCGACCTGCAGTGTCGCGTGGTGGATGCTGAACCGCTCCGAGAGCTCGGCGCAGACGTGATGCAGGAAGACATCGTCGTGTCCGCCGGGCCGCACCAGATGCGCGGTCAGCGCGGTCTCGCTGGTGCTCATCGCCCAGATGTGCAGGTCGTGCACCTCGGTGACGCCTTCGAGCGCGATGAGATAATCCCGCACCTGCTTGAGATCGATCCCCCTCGGCACCGCGTCGAGCGCGAGGTTGACGCTGTCGTGGGCGAGCTCCCAGCCACTCAGCAGCACCATCACGGCGATCACCAGGCTGATCGCCGGATCGAGCCACTGCCAGCCGGTCGCCATGATCAGGAGCGCGGCGATCACGACGCCGAGCGAGACACCGGCATCCGCCGCCATGTGCAGATAGGCGCCGCGGACATTGAGGTCGCTGTCGCGGCCGCGCATGAACAGCAGCGCGGTGCCGCCATTGATCAGGATGCCGAGCGCCGCGACCCAGACCACGGTCCAGCTTGCGACCTCCGCCGGCTCGCGCAAGCGATTGATCGCCTCGACCGCGATGCCGCCGACCGCGATCAGGAGCAACCCGGCATTGAACAGCGCCGCCAGGATCGAGGCGCGACGGTAGCCATAGGTGTGAGTATCGGTCGGCCGCCTGCCGGCGAGCCATGCCCCGCCCCAGGCCAACAGCAGCGCGATGACGTCGGAGAGATTGTGAACCGCGTCGGAGACCAGCGCCAACGAGTTGGCGGAATAGCCGAAGATCAGCTCCGCGACGACGAAAGCGGTGTTCAGCGACGCGCCGACCGCAAAGGCCGTGCCGAAACTGTCGGGCGCGTGGCTGTGCCCGGCATGGGAATGCCCGGCATGTCCGTGAGAATGACCGCTGTGGTCGTGGTCGTGATTGTGCGCCATGGCAACCGTCGCCCGATGTCGTCGGCGACGGTTATAGCGCGGTGAAATGTGGATACTATCACACCGCGCACTGAGCCCCCGTAGCCCGGATGGAGCGCAGCGCAATCCGGGATCACTGGTGATCCGGCGCGAGCTCCCGGATTTCGCTTCGCTTCATCCGGGCTACAACACCGTTACTCCACGCCGCGATTGAACTTATTCGACTTCGGCAGGCCGTGGGCGAGCCGGCCGGCGTCGGCGCGGTTGCCGCGCCAGTCGGCCAGTTCCTTCATGGTCATGCTGTGCTCGCGGCCGGCGGAATCCTTCCAGCTCAAGCCGGCCTTGGCGTCGAACACCGCAACGTCAGACAGCGACGCGCTGGTGTATTTCTGCAGGCGCACGCCGCGGCCGCGCGCCATCTCCGGCACCTGGTCGAGGCCGAACAGCACCATCTTGTGGTTGGTGCCGATCACCGCAACGGTGTCGCCGTTCACGGTCGTGATCGCGCGGGCCTCGTTCGGCATCTCGACATTGAGCACCTGCTTGCCCTTGCGGGTGTTGCCGACGCAGTCCTCTTCCTTGACGACAAAACCCTGCCCCTCGCTGCTCGCGATCAGGAACTTGCGCTCGCCCTTGTTGACGAACAGCGAGATGATCGCGGCGTCCTGCTCGAGGTCGATGAACATGCGGATCGGCTCGCCATGGCCGCGGCCGCCCGGCAGCTTTGCCACGTCGAGCGAGTAGAACTTGCCGTTGGTCGCGAACAGCAACAGCTTCGAGGTGGTCTCGGCAAAGAACGAGTGCTCGAGCTTGTCGTCGGTCTTGAAGGCAAGCCCCGAGAGGTCCTCGACATGGCCCTTCAGCGTCCGTACCCAGCCCTTCTCTGAGATCACGACGGTGCACGGCTCGCGCTCGACCAGCGCTTCCTCGATCGCGGCGAGGTCATGCTCGGGCGCATCGGCGAAGGTGGTGCGGCGCTTGCCGAGCGGCGTCTTCGGCCCGAAGATATCGCGGACCTTGCGCACCTGATCGCTGACCTTGGCCCATTGCTCCGTCTCGGAACCGAGCAGGCCCTCGATGCCCTTCAGCTCCTTGCGAAGATCTTTGTCCTCGGTGCGGATCTCCATCTCCTCCAGGCGGCGCAGATTGCGCAGGCGCATGTTGAGGATGGCATCGGCCTGGATCTCCGTGAGCTTGAAGGTCTTCATCAAGACCGGCTTCGGCTCGTCCTCGGTCCGGATGATCTTGATCACCTTGTCGAGGTTCAGATAGGCGACGAGGTGGCCGCCCAGCACTTCCAGGCGGTGCTCGATCTGGGTCTTGCGGAATTTGGTCCGCCGGACCAGCACGTCGCGCAGGTGGTCGAGCCATTCACGCAGGCACTCGGCAAGGCCGACCACCTTGGGGATGCGGCCCTTGATCAGCACGTTGAGGTTCAGCGAGATCTTGCTTTCCAGCTCGGTCAGCCGGAACAGCGACTCCATCATCAGCGCCGGATCGACGGTGCGCGATTTCGGCTCGATCACGAGCCGGACGTCCTCGGCCGACTCGTCGCGGACGTCGGCGACCAGTGGCAGCTTCTTCTCGTTGATGAGCTCGGCGATCTTCTCGACGATCCGCGACTTCTGCACCAGCCACGGGATCTCGGTGACGACGACCACCCAGGTGCCGCGGGCGCCTTCCTCCTGGGTCCAGCGCGAACGGGTGCGGAACGAGCCGCGCCCCGTGGTGTAGGCCTCGACGATCGCTTCCTTGGAATCGACCACGATGCCGCCGGTCGGGAAGTCCGGGCCCTTGACCCATTTCAGCAGCGCCTTCGACTTGGCGTCGGGCTTCTCGATCAGATGCAGCGCGGCGTCGCAGAGCTCGGCGGCGTTGTGCGGCGGAATCGAGGTCGCCATGCCGACCGCGATGCCCTGCGCGCCGTTGGCGAGCAGGTTCGGGAAGCCGCCCGGCAGCACCACCGGCTCTTTCGACTGGCCGTCATAGTTGAGACGAAACTCGACGCCGTCCTCGTCGATGCCTTCGAGCAAGAGGCGCGCGACCTCGGTCATGCGCGCTTCGGTGTAGCGGTAGGCGGCCGGGTTGTCGCCGTCGATATTGCCGAAATTGCCCTGGCCGTCGACCAGCGGGTAGCGCGAGGAGAAATCCTGCGCCAGGCGCACCATGGCGTCGTAGATCGCCTGGTCGCCGTGAGGATGGAACGAGCCCATCACGTCGCCGACGATCTTGGCCGACTTCTTGAACGCGGCGCGCGGGTCGAGCCCGAGCAGGTCCATGCCGTAGAGGATGCGCCGATGCACCGGCTTCAACCCGTCGCGGGCGTCCGGCAGCGCGCGATGCATGATGGTCGAGAGCGCATAGGCGAGATAGCGCTCCTCGAGCGCATCACGCAGCGGCACCTCGTGAATTTCGGCCGGCTCTTCCGGCGGTATCTGTCGTTTTCCCATGGGGAGGCGTTAAACCTTAGCGCTGAATCGGGCAAGCCGCGAATCAGCGGGAATTTAAGGCCCGAATCGGCCTTACGGAACCGCGCTCCGGCCCCGCCGCCGCGTCACGGCGTTGATAAATCCGTCGCGGGCGTCGGAATGGCCCTGGCCGCGGGGCTCCAGCACGTGGCGGAGCAGGAACAGGCCGGTGATCTGGAAGCCGTCGAGCAGGTCCTGGTCCGACCAGCTGTTGGCGCCGCCCTCGCCTTCGCGCAGGAACGCCGGCAGCGGCAACAGCCGGTCGCGCCATGGCTCGCCGGCGGCGCGCGACACCGCGCCGCCGGATTTCGGCGACACATAGATCAGGTCGGTGGTCTCCCCGGTGGCCGCGCAGTTTTCCAGGTCGAGCCCGAAGCCGAGCTCGGTCAGCATCGCGAGCTCGAACCGGATCAGATGCACGGCGGCAACGCCTGCGTCCTCGAAATCGTCGAGCGTCCCCTCCAGCATCTCGTAGATGTCCTCATGCGGATCGCGCTCGGGCAGCAGCCGGGCCAGCGCCGCCAGATGCGTGACACCATAGACCGCATGCGACGAGCCGAGCAGCGTCGCAGCGCGCAGTCGCGTGCCTTCCAGCGCATACATGCCGAGATGCTCGTCGAGCCGCGCCCGCCACACCGCGGTGACGCTGTTGCCGGGCTGCAGCAGCGGCCGCATCCGCGAGCTGGCGCCGCCGCGCACCAGGCCGAGATGGCGGCCGTGCTCGCGCGTCAACAGCTCGACGATGGCGGAGGATTCGCCATGCCGCCGCACGCCCAGCACGATGCCTTCGTCGGTCCATTCCATGTGCGGAGTCTAGCAGGATTCCGCGGATGAACGCAGCTTTCCGCACGCGTCATTCGCTACGCGTTGAACCAGCCCCGCGCGTCGCCGGTGAAGGAATAATACAGCCCGGCCGTGGTCAGAATGCATGACACCACCTCGATGGCGCTGTCGATCTCCATGCCCCTTGCGCCGATGACCTGCACCAGGGACATCAACGACAAGACGAGCACCGCGAGCAGCGCCCAGCGCGGCCAGTTCTTGCGGTGCTGCGCGGCAAGCCGGACGAAATACATCAGGAGCAGGATCATGCAGCCGGCCGTCAGGGTCTCACCCATGATCACCTGCTCGGTCTTCAGGACGGTCGGCGTGCGGTCCTGAAACGCCACCGACAGCGCATCCAGCGTCAGCGACAGATAGAGCAGAACCTCAAACCACAGCACATTTCTGGGCACGTTCATGCAAGCGTCGACTCTTATTCCTTGGGGAATTCCAGTCCCATTTCCTTGTAGCGGTCGGGATCGTCACCCCAGTTCTCGCGCACCTTGACGAACAGGAACAGATGCACGGGGACGCCCATGATCTCGGCGATCTCGGCACGCGCCTGCGCGCCGATCGACTTGATGGTGGCGCCGCCCTTGCCGAGCACGATCTTGCGCTGGCTCTCGCGCTCGACAAAAATCGTCTGCTCGATGCGGATCGACTTGTCCTTGCGGTCGGTCCAGCTGTCGGTCTCGACCGTCGACTGGTACGGCAGTTCCTGATGCAGATGGCTGTAGATCTTCTCGCGCGTGATCTCGGCCGCCAGATGCCGCATCGGCGCATCCGACATCTGGTCCTCGGGATAGAGGAAGGGCCCCGCGGGCACCAGCTTGGCGAGCGTCTGGCGCAAATCGGCAACGCCGTCGCCGGACAGCGCCGAAATCATGAAGGTGTGCTCGAAGCGCATCCGCTCGTTGGCGGCCTGCGCCAGCGCCAGCAGCTTTTCGCGCTGCACGAGATCGACCTTGTTCAGCACCAGGATCTTCGGATGCGCGACGGTTTCGAGCTTGGCCAGGATCGCGTTGGCCTCTTCGTCGAGGCCCGACTTCGCATCGAGCAGCACGCAGACGAGATCGGCGTCGTGCGCGCCGCTCCAGGCGGTCGATACCATGGCGCGGTCAAGCCGGCGCCGCGGCGCGAAGATGCCGGGCGTGTCGACCAGGATGATCTGCGCGTTGCCTTCGATCACGATGCCGCGGATCAGCGCGCGCGTGGTCTGCACCTTGCGCGAGACGATCGTGACCTTAGAGCCCACCAGCGCGTTGACCAGCGTCGACTTGCCGACATTGGGCGCACCGATCAGCGCGACGAAGCCACAGCGCGTCGCGTCCCCTTGCCCTTTGGCCTCGTCAGTCATTGGTGCCGACGCCTTCGCGCTCGATCATCGCGGATGCCGCCGCCTTCTCGGCCGCGCGCTTGTTGCCACCGAGGCCCTCGGCGGAGGCCAGGCCCGGCAGGTCGACCGCAACGCGGAATTGTGGATCGTGATGCGGACCGGTGCGTTCGACCTCGCGATAGACCGGCGTCGGCAGCCCCTTGCCCTGGGCCCATTCCTGCAACACGGTCTTGGGATCGCGCAGCGGCCGGCGCAGCTTGTGCATCCGTTCGGTCCAGTTGCGCTCGACGAACTGGCGCGCAGCCTCGTAGCCGCCGTCGAGGAAGATCGCCCCGATCACCGCTTCGCAGATATCGCCGAGCACGGACTTGCGCAGCCGGGCGCCCTCGACCGCCTTCACCATGCCGAGCTTGATGTCCTCGAGCAGCCCGAGCGCCTTGGCGACGTCGGCGCAGCTCTCCTTGCGCACGAGGTCGGCGAGCCGCTTCGACAATTCGCCCTCGTCGGCCTTGGGGAACGACCGGAACAGCATGTCCGACACGATCAGCCCGAGCACGTGGTCGCCGAGGAACTCCAGCCGCTGGTAGCTGTCGGCGCGGTTGCGGGTGGCGGGCTTCAGCGCGGAGACGTGGGTGAACGCGGTGGTCAGCAGCGCGGGATCCTGGAACGTGTACCCGATCCGCGCCTCGGTGCCGGCGATCGCGGCCTTCTCCTCAGCGGCCTTGGCCGCCTTGCTGCGCCGCTTCTTCGGCGCGGCTGTGCCGTCGGCGGCAGGCGTCTGGCTCGGCTCGCCGGTCGGCGCTGGATCGTTGATGGATGCGGTATCGTCGTTCATCGCACGATAGAGAATAGGCGATTCCACCGCACGGCAAGCGGCCAGCGCCAGATCATCCAGGCCTGCTCGCCCTCGGCGATCGAGAAGAAGATCATCTGGGCTCGCCCGATGATGTTCTCGAACGGCACGTAGCCGACCTGCGACAGGAAGCGGCTGTCGGTGGAGTTGTCGCGGTTGTCGCCCATCATGAAGAAATGCCCGGGCGGAACGGTGTAGACGATGGTGTTGTCCATGTAGCTGTTGTCGGTGCAGTCCAGCGTCTCATAGCTGACGCCGTTCGGCAGCGTCTCCTTCCAGCGCTTGACGCGGGCGGTCGCATCCGCCGAGCCGCAGGGATCCTCGCCGACGAAATCGCTCAGCCGCTCCCGCTTGATCGGCTCATCGTTGATGTAGAGCAGCCCGCTCTTCACCTCGATGCGGTCGCCGGGCAGCCCGATGACGCGCTTGATGTAGTCGGTGGAGTCATCCCGCGGCAGGCGAAACACCACGATGTCGCCGCGGTTCGGCTCCGAGCCGAAGATGCGGCCCGAGAAAATGTTCGGCGAGAACGGGATCGAATAGTGGCTGTAGCCATAGGAATATTTCGAGACGAACAGGTAGTCGCCGACCAGGAGCGTCGCCTTCATCGACCCGGAGGGGATGTTGAACGGCTGGAACAGGAAGGTGCGGATGACGAGCGCGATCAGAAGAGCATGGATGACGACGCGGATGGTCTCGCCCAAGCCGCTTTCAGATTTGGTCCCGGTGGTCACGCTCATTGCTTTCTCAATTCCCGTGGACTGATGTCCACGCGGTGGCAGAACGTTCTCTTCGCGCGAAGCGTTCGGCCTTCGCGTGAGGAAAATGGCCTTGATTCTGATCTTGAGGGCAAATTCCGGCCTAAACCCGGAATCAGCGTCTCGCTCGATATAACCCTGCGGCGTTTTAGACGGTTGTTCGCAGGGGCGCAATCAATCGCCGCCTCAAAACTTCGCAATTCATTGAAATATCAATGATTTTTTAGTTTGCTGAAGTTTTCCGGCAGAATCCGGCACCGCGGGATCATCTGGCGGGGGCAACCGCCGAAATTATGACGAAGGCCTGGGCCAACGGCCAATCGTCGGTGATCGAAAGGTCGATCTGCGCCTGCATGCCCTCGGGCGTCAGTTCCTGCAGCCGGGCCAGCGCCCCGCCGGTCAGCCGCATCGACGGCCGCCCGCCCGGCAGGTTCACGACGCCCATGTCCTTCCACCACACCCCGCGCCGGATACCGGTGCCGAGCGCCTTGGAGCAAGCTTCCTTGGCGGCAAAGCGCTTGGCGTAGGTTGCGACCACCATCTTCTCGTTGTTGGCACGGCGCATCGCCTTGGCGCGCTCGGCGTCGGTGAAGATGCGATCGAGGAATCGCTCGCCATGGCGCTCGATCACCTTGGCCACCCGGGTGATGTCGATCAGGTCGGAGCCGATGCCGATGATCATGCGCTGACGCCACCCTGCGCCCTGGCGCGGCCGCGGTCCATCGCCGCACGCATCTCACGCACCGTCCCGGCGATGCCGACGAACAGTGCCTCGCCCATCATGAAATAACCGATGTTCAACTCCCGGATTTCGGGCAGCGCGGAAATCGTCTCCGCGGTATCATAGTCGAGCCCGTGGCCGGCATGGACCTCGAGCCCGGCCGCCTGCGCCAGCCTGGCACCGGCGACGATGCGCTTCCATTCGGCCTCCGCCTTGTCCTGGTGGCCGTCGACCACAGCGTCGCACCAGCCGCCGGTGTGGATCTCGATCACGGGCGCCTTCAGCTTCGCGGCCATCTCGATCTGCCTGGGATCGGCGGCAATGAACAGCGAGACGCGGATGCCGGCGTCACCCAGCCGCGCGATGAACGGCGCCAGTGCGTTGTGCTGGCCGACCACGTCGAGGCCGCCTTCGGTGGTGAGCTCCTGGCGCCGTTCCGGCACCAGGCAAACCGCGTGCGGCTTGGTGGCGAGCGAGATCCGCAGCATGTCGTCGGTCGCCGCCATCTCGAAATTCAGCGGCTTGGAGATCTCGGCCTTGAGCCGCGCCATGTCCTCATCGCGGATGTGGCGGCGATCCTCGCGCAAATGCGCGGTGATGCCGTCGGCGCCGGCCGCGATCGCGGCAAGCGCCAGCCGCACCGGATCGGGCCGCGCTCCGCCCCGGGCGTTGCGAAGGGTGGCGACGTGATCAACATTGATACCGAGACGCAGCGGCGGAGTTTTGGACATCTCTTTGACCTGCAATCTAGCCCGTCATGTGCGGGCTTGACCCGCGCATCCATCCTTTTGGAAAGATGGGTTGCCGGGTCAAGCCCGGCAACGACGAGACGTTACCCATTGACGCGCTCGACCCGAGCGACGACGGCCTTGGCGCGCAACTGGGCGATGATAGCGCTGAGATGCTTGAGGTCATAGACCTCAAGATCGATGGTCAGCTCCGTGAAATCGGGCGATTGGCGCGACATGTGGATGTTGTCGATATTGCCGTCGTGCTCGGCGATCACGGTCGCGATCTGGGCGAGGCTGCCGGGCTCGTTGACATTGTGGACCAGGATACGGGCCGGGAAGCGCTGCGGCATGGTCTCGTCGATATCCCAGCGCACGTCGAGCCAGCGCTCCGGCTCCTCCTCGAAATCTTTCAGCGCCGGCGACTGGATCGGATAGATCGTGATCCCCTCGCCCGGCGTGACGATGCCGACGATCCGGTCGCCCGGCACCGCACCGCCGTTCGGCGCGAACTTCACCGGCAGGTCGGAATTGATGCCGCGCACCGGGATCACCGAGGTTGCGCGCGCCGGGTGCGGCGGGTTCTGCGTCTTCAGCTTGGCGGCGAGACCCTTCTTGGCACCGTAGCGCACCAGCCGCTCTTCCTTGTAATCGGGATACATCGCGCGTGCGACGTCGGAGGCCTTGATCTCGCCGCGCCCGACCGAAGCCATTACGTCCTCGATCGAGCCGCGCGCGAGCCGCGGCAACGCACCCTTCAGCTTGTCGTCGGCGTATTCGATCTTGGCACGGGCAAACAGGCGGTCGACGATGCGGCGGCCGAGGCCGGCATACTGGTCGCGCACCGCGTCGCGGGTGGCACGGCGGATCGCAGCCCGCGCCTTGCCGGTGCGGGCGAGCGCCTCCCAGGCCGACGGCGGCGCCGACTGTGCCTTCGAGGTCAGCACCTCGACCTCGTCGCCGTTCTGCAGCTCGGAGGACAGCGGCGCGAACTTGCCGTTGATCTTGCAGCCGACCGCGCTGTTGCCGACACCGGTGTGAACGGCATAGGCGAAATCGATCACGTTGGCGTTGCGCGGCAGCGCGATCAGCTTGCCCTTCGGCGTGAAGCAGAACACCTGGTCGTGGAACAGCTCGAGCTTGGTGTGCTCGAGGAATTCTTCCGGATTGGCGCTTTCCGAGAGGATGCCGATGGTGTGGCGCAGCCAGGCGAAGGCGTTGGACTCGTGCTTCAGCCGCTCGTGCGGCGAGCCCGCGCCCTCCTTGTAGAAGGCATGCGCGGCGATACCGAACTCGGCGATCTGGTTCATGTCCTCGGTGCGGATCTGCAGCTCGACGCGCTGCTTGCCCGGCCCGATCACCGTGGTGTGGATCGAGCGGTAGTCGTTCTGCTTCGGGGTCGAGATGTAGTCCTTGAAGCGGCCCGGCACCACCGGCCAGGTGGTGTGGACGATGCCGAGCGCGCGGTAGCAGGCGCCGACATCGTCGAGGATGATGCGGAAGCCGTAGATATCGGACAGCTGCTCGAAGCCGACCGACTTGCGCTCCATCTTGGTCCAGATCGAAAACGGCTGCTTGCGGCGGCCGAATACCCGCGCGGTGATGCCGTTCTTCTGCAGGTTCTTGGAGAGCTGGGTTTCGATCTCGCCGATCAAATTGCGGTTGCGCTCGGCCAGCGAGTCGAGCCGCTGCTTGACCACCGCATAGGCCTCTGGATCGAGCACGAAGAACGAAAGGTCCTCGAGTTCCTCGCGCATCTCGTGCATACCCATGCGACCGGCCAGCGGCGCATAGATATCCAGCGTCTCCTCGGCGATGCGGCGGCGCGAGGCCGGCGGCACGAATTCCAGCGTGCGCATGTTGTGCAGCCGGTCGGCGAGCTTGATCAGCAGCACGCGGACGTCGTCGGCGATCGCAAGCAGCAGCTTGCGCAAATTCTCGGCCTGCTTGGCCTCGCGCGATACCAGTTCCAGCCGCTTCAGCTTGGTCAGGCCTTCGACCAGTGCGCCAATCTCGTGGCCGAACACATTGTCGATCTCGGCCCGCGTCGCCTCGGTGTCCTCGATCGTGTCGTGCAGCAGCGCCGCCACGATCGTGGCGTCGTCGAGCTTGAGGTTGGTGAGGATCGCGGCGACCTCGAGCGGATGCGAGAAATAGGGATCGCCGGAAGCACGGGTCTGCGTGCCGTGCGCCTTCATGGCGTAGACATAGGCGCGGTTGAGCAGGTCTTCGTTGGTGTCGGGGTTGTAGGAGCGGACGCGCTCGACAAGGTCATATTGTCGCATCATTCGCGTCCGCGGCTTGGCCGGCCTCTCCGCCGTGGACGACGTCGGCGCCACCGCGACCGTTTCGGTTGCAGCTTGCATCTGGATGGAACTGCGGCGTCGATACGCCATGAACTCGCTGCCTCTCGCGCGGGACCGGAACGTCCCACCTTTCCTCAATCTAGTGCGCTTTCCAATGAAGCAGCACCCCGCGCGGGCCCTGGAACCATTCAATTTCCCGCGTCCGCGTAGGACGCACCGTAACAGCAAAATTGTCAACAAAAGCAAAGGCCCGGAGCAATGTCCGGGCCTTCGGCAAATCTGTTCGAAACGACGGCGAGCTTACTCGTCTTCCTCGGGCTGCTCCTCCGGGGGCGCCAGACCCTCGAGGCCCTTCAGCAGCTCTTCCTCGGTCATCCGCTCGACCGCCACCTCGGTGTCGTCGGCGTCGACGCTGGCACCGGCGGAACCGATCAGCGGCACGGTGTCGGGCTCGGGCTCGTCGACCTCGACGAACTTCTGCAGGGAGTGAACGAGTTCCTCTTTCAGGTCTTCCGGCGAGATCGTCGAATCGGCAATCTCGCGCAGCGAGACGACCGGATTCTTGTCGTTGTCGCGATCAACCGTGAGTTGCGACCCCGAGGAGATCATCCGGGCGCGATGCGCGGCCAACAGGACGAGGTCGAAACGATTGTCGACCTTGTCAATGCAATCTTCGACGGTGACGCGAGCCATCTCGAGGCGCTCCGTGGTAAAAGGGACCGAACATGTAGGTTATGAGGGTTAGTTATAGGCCTAGCCCCGGTTTCGCAAGGTAAAATTTGTGATTTGCCTTCCGAACAGGCTCTGATAACCCGGTCTGACGGGGGCCAGAAGGGCCGGAGCGTCTGACGACATGGCCAGGTTGCTGTCCCAGGCGAGTAAATCTCTTCATTGCAATGTCAAGGATCTAGGCTTTTTGCCCTCGCCTCACCATAATTGCGGTGGTGACTGTCGTGGGGAAAGATTCACAGAACTTTAGGCAGCAACGCCGGAAATTGCGCGCGGTTGATCACCGCCGCGCTAAGAACACTAACAACCACGCGAGAACACTTTGATGTCGTCACCTGTTTCCAACAAGATCGCGCTCTTCATCGACGGAGCGAATCTTTACGCCACCGCAAAGACGCTGGGCTTCGACATCGACTACAAGCGCCTCCTCAAGGAGTTCCAGAGTCGCGGCACCCTGCTCCGTGCGTTCTACTACACGGCGATCATCGAGGATCAGGAGTATTCGTCGATCCGCCCGTTGATCGACTGGCTCGATTACAACGGCTACACCGTCGTCACCAAGGCGACCAAGGAATTCATCGACGCCAGCGGCCGCCGCAAGGTGAAGGGCAACATGGACATCGAGCTCGCCGTCGATGCCATGGAACTCGCCGAGCACATCGACCAGATGATTCTGTTTTCCGGCGATGGCGACTTCCGTTCGCTGGTGGAAGCAGTGCAGCGCCGCGGCGTTCGCGTCACGGTCATCTCCACCATCGCCAGCCAGCCGCCGATGATCGCTGACGAGCTGCGCCGCCAGGCCGACGTCTTCACCGACCTCGTCGAGTTGCAATCCAAGCTTGGCCGTGATCCGTCCGAACGCCCGGCCCCGCGCGAACCGCGCCACCACTCCCCGCAATTCCTGCAGCGCGCGACCACCATGGCCCCACGGGGAGCCGATGACGATTTCGACGAGTAATCTCGTCGCTGCTGCTACGCGCCCCGACAGCAACTGTCAGCTTTGTGTCAGGCTGGCCGACTTCCGCGCGCAGGCGCGCGCACTGCATCCGGACTGGTTCAACTCGCCGGTGGAATCGTTCGGCGATCCGAATGCGCGGTTGTTGATCGTGGGGCTCGCGCCGGGCCTGCAGGGCGCCAACCGCACCGGCCGTCCCTTCACCGGCGACTACGCCGGTGATCTGCTCTACGCGACCTTGCTCGAATATGGTTTTGCCAGCGGCGTCTATCAGGCGCGGCCGGACGACGGCCTGAAGCTGGTCGACGCCCGGATCAGCAATGCGGTGCGCTGCGTGCCGCCGCAGAACAAGCCGCTGCCGGCCGAGATCAACACCTGCCGGCAATTCCTCCGCGCCACCATCGCCGCGATGCCGAAGCTGCGCGCGATCGTGCTGCTCGGGCGAATCGCCCACGAATCGACTCTCAAGGCACTGGATGTTCGTTTGGCTGCCGCGCCCTTTGTGCACGGTGCCGTGCATAGTGCGGGCAAATTCAAGCTCTACGACAGCTACCACTGCTCGCGCTACAACACGAACACGGGCGTGTTGACGACCGATATGTTCCGCAAGGTCTTCGCGACCGTGCGCAAGGAGCTCGGCTAGCGCCCCTTCCGGTATCCGCTTTGCGAACCGCTATCCAAAGCATGCAAATGCTGGACGCTCGCGCGACTTCGGAATAATAGAAAATACCCCTGAATTGCCCGACGTGTCAAGTTGCCTGGGTGAACGCCGGCCGCCGCCGGCTACTTTGCATGGGGTTGTTTTCGATATTCTGGCAGCGCGACCTGCGACGGCCCCATAACTTCGTATTGCTCTAGTCTAGCTAGTCCGACCGCGGATTGGCCTTCAGCCATTCCAGCACATCTCCGGCGTTCCGGTCGGGCGGGAACACCGGATAGAACACATGCGTGATGCGCGCGTCGTCGATCACCAGCGCGAGCCGCTTGATCAGCGTCAGGCCCGCCACCGACATCGTCGGCAACTTCAACGTGTGCGTCAGTTCCAGCGCTTCGTCGGACAGCACCGGGAACGGCAGATGCAGGCGCGAGGCCATCTCGGTCTGGTAAGCGTTGCTTTGCGTCGACAGCCCGAACACCTGGGCGGCACCGGCCGCCTTCAGCTCGGCGAACAGATCACGGAATGCGCAGGTCTGCGGGGTGCAGCCGCGGGCGCCGGGGATCATATCCCAATCGTCGACCAGCCCGATCTTGCCGGGCTCGCCGGTTCGCGGATAGGCGAACACCACGGTGCGGCCCTTGAGCGCCGACAGCGCCACCGCGGTGTCGTCGGTGGCACGCAGCCTGACCGGCGGGATCGTCATGCCGGTCAGATGCCCCGCGCCGCCGTCATCCGTCGGCGCCGGAATCTTGCTCCAGTCGACGTCAGTAAGGCTCGATTGGCTCATGACCCAAATCTCCCTCGGTCGTCATTGCGAGCGAAGCGAAGCAATCCATAGAGACGCGCACTGGACAGATGGATTGCTTCGTCGCTTCGCTCCTCGCAATGACGACTTGAACGCTATCCCCGCGCCCGCATCAGGCGGCCCTTCTCGCGGCTCCAGTCGCGCTTCTTCTCGGTCTCGCGCTTGTCGTGCAGCTTCTTGCCCTTGGCGACCGCAAGCAGCAGTTTGGCACGGCCGCGCTCGTTGAAATACAGCTTCAGCGGAATGAGCGTCATGCCCTCGCGGTCGACCGCTCCGAGCAGCTTGTTGATCTGCTTGCGATGCAGCAGCAGCTTCCGCGGCCGCTTCGGCTCGTGGTTGAAGCGGTTGGCCTGCAGATATTCAGGAATATTGGCGTTGATCAGCCAGATCTCGCCGTTCTTGGAATCCGCATAGGATTCCGCGATCGTGCTCTTGCCGTTGCGGATTGATTTCACCTCGGTGCCGGTCAGCGAAATGCCGGCCTCGATCGTGTCCTCGATTGCGTAGTTGAAGCGGGCCTTTCGGTTTTCGGCAACAACCTTGATCGGGCGTTCGTTCTTCTCGGCCACTTTAGCTCTTCTTGAGGAGGTCGCGGATTTCCGTCAGTAGCACGACTTCGTCGGACGGCTTCGGCGGTTCGGCGGGCTTGGCCTCATCCTTGCGTTTGAACTGATTCATGAAGCGGACGACCATGAACAGCACGAAAGCGACGATCAGGAAATTGAGCGTCAGCGTCAGGAAGCTGCCCCAGGCCAGCACCGCGCCCTGCTTCTTGGCGTCGGCGAGGTTGGTCGCGTTCACGGCCTTGGAAAGCCCGGTGAAATAGTTGGAGAAGTCGAGTCCGCCCGTGATCGCGCCGATGATCGGCATGATGATGTCGCCGACCAGCGAGGTGACGATCGCGCCGAAGGCTGCACCGATGATGACGGCGACGGCGAGGTCGACGACATTGCCCTTCATGGCGAATTCGCGGAATTCCTTCAGCATGCCCATCCCCTTCTGCTCGACATTGCGCACGGCACTGTTCACGGCGGTCGCGGTCCGGCTCAGTTGATCAGGCCGGCATGGACCATGGCGCTGCGGACCGCCTGGCGGGTCGCTTCGGTGACCGGCACCATCGGCAGGCGCAGCTTCTCGTCGAGCTTGCCGAGCAGCGACATCGCGTATTTCACCGGCGCCGGATTGCTCTCGATGAACAGGTTGGTGTGCAGCGGCATCAGCTTGTCATGGATCTTCAGTGCCGTGGTGACGTCGCCCTTCTGCCAGGCGGTCTGGAACTCCGAGCACAGCCGCGGCGCGACGTTCGAGGTCACCGAGATGCAGCCGTGGCCGCCATGGGCCATGTAGCCGATGATGGTGGCGTCCTCGCCGGAGAGCTGGTTGAAATCCTCGCCCATCGCGGCGCGCTGCTGCGAGACCCGCACCATGCTCGCGGTGGCGTCCTTGACGCCGGCGATGTTCTTCAGCTCGAACAGCCGCTTCATGGTGTCGACCGACATGTCGATCACCGAGCGCGGCGGGATGTTGTAGATGATGATCGGAATGCCGATCGCATCGTTGATCGCCTTGAAGTGCTGATACATGCCTTCCTGCGTCGGCTTGTTGTAGTACGGCGTCACGACCAGCACCGCGGTGGCGCCGGCCTTCTCGGCGTGCTCGGCGAGTTCGATCGCCTCCTTGGTCGAATTCGAACCGGCGCCGGCGATCACGGGCACCCGGCCCTTGGCCTCCTCGATGCACCACTCGACCACCCGCTTATGCTCGTCGTGGCTCAGCGTCGGGCTCTCGCCGGTGGTGCCGACCGGCACCAGGCCGTGGGTGCCCTCGGCGATCTGCCAGTTCACAAGGCCGCGGAAGGCGGCTTCGTCCACCAAGCCGTTTTTGAAGGGCGTCACCAAGGCAGTGAATGATCCCCGGAATTTTGTCTTGGCTGCCATGGACTTCCTCCAAACGCTTCAGGCTAAAGGCTAGGTCGACGGACCTTCGTTGTTGGCGCGCTTCACGTCCGTGCGACCGGCACCCGGTTGTTGCGAAACGCCATGAAAGGCAATTCATATCGGGTCTGGCGGACAGGCGAAAGGGCCGTACCGTACCTATTCCCAGCGGTAATCTGCGGCGCGCGAAATCGTTTCCAGCCGCGATTTTGCCGTTGTGCTGGCGCAAACAGCCGCACCGGCAGGCTTCTTAGTATTTTGTGTACGTTTTCAATCAAATAAGAACCCATGGCCCAAACGACCAGATGATTCGGGGCCGCAGAGGACTTCTGTGATCCGTTCCGTTCGTGCAGGCACATTGCGGTCGACGGCGCTGGCGACGAGCCTGGCGCTCGTTGTCGGCCTTGCCGCCATCACGGCCGATGCCTGGGCCGCCGAGGATGCTCCAACCGCGAAGCCGGCTGCCCAAGACGCGGCTTCCAAGGGCGCCGCCTCCAAGACCACGCCGAAGTCCACGGCTCCGAAGGCGGCGGCTTCAAAGCCAGCGGCAATCAAACCCGGCGCCGCCAAGACTGACGCTGCCAAGACCAACGCTGAAAAGACTGACACTCACAAGACCGAGGCTCACAAGACAACGTCGTCCAAGTCCGGCGCGGTCAAGACAGACGGAGCCAAGGCCGCTCCCGCCAAGACCGAAGCTCACAAGGCAACGGCTCCGAAGCCCACGGAATCCAAGGGCACCACGTCCAAGACCAACACATCCAAGACCACCGCGGCCAAGCCCGCCGCTCCGGCTGCAACGGGAACTGTATCGAACAGGTCGGTGCCCGCGCCCGCACTGGTTCCGGCAACCCGCCAGCATGCCGCGCCGATCGCGCGCAAGCCGGTGCTGCCTGCGGCCGTGGCCGCGACATCCTCGACGTCGCAGTCGGACAAGGAAGCGCTTGCAAGCGTCGTCGAGCTGCTGCGCAAGCGCAAGCCGGCGGACGCCACCGAGGCCGAGGCCTCGATCTCAGATCCGGTCGCGCGCAAGCTTGCCGAATGGCTGATCCTGCGCAGCGAGGACAACGGCGCCTCGGTCGAGCGCTACCGCGCCTTCCTCGATGCCAATCCGAGCTGGCCGTCGCAGACCTTCCTGCGTCGTCGCATCGAGGCCTCGTTGTGGGACGACCGCCGCGACGACTCCGCGGTCTGGGCCTGGTTCCAGAATGAATCGCCGGTCTCGGCCAAGGGCCGGCTCGCGCTCGCCAAGGTGATGATCGGACGCGGCGACCGCGGCAATGCCGAGCGCCTGGTCCGCGAGGCCTGGCGCAACGACGGGATGAGCGAGGACACCGAAAACACCGCGCTCGAGCTGTTCGGCTCCTTCCTGACTGCCGGCGACCACAAGGCACGCATGGACACCATGCTGTACGGCACCGACAACGAGGCCGCCGGCATGCGCGAAGCCAAACGCCTTGGCTCCGGCTACGTGGCGCTCGCGAAGGCACGCATCGCCGCCACCCGCAAGGGTTCGAACCTGCGCGCGCTGCTGGAAGCCGTGCCGAGCGAACTCTCCGGCGACACCGGCTACTTGTTCGCCAGGATCCAGTTGCTCCGCCGCGAGGAGAAATTCTCCGAGGCCGCGCGGCTGATGCTGAGCGCACCGAAGGAAGCTTCCCGCCTGTACAATGTCGACGAATGGTGGATCGAGCGCCGGCTGCTGGCGCGCAAGATGATCGACACCAACGAGTTTCGTACCGCCTATCTGATCGCGCGCGACGCGGCGCTGCCGGCCCGCGACATCTACAAGACCGAGCAGGAATTCACCTCGGGCTGGATCGCGCTGCGCTTCCTCAACGATCCCGCCCTCGCCGCCCAGCATTTCGCGCGGATCGGCGTCGGCAGCGTTAATCCGACCGCGCTGGCGCGTGCCGGCTATTGGCAGGGCCGCGCCGCGGAAGCCGCCGGCCGCGGCCAGGAGGCGCGCGCCGCCTACGGACGCGCGGCCGAGCAGTCCACCAGCTATTACGGCCAGCTCGCGCGCGCCAAGCTCGGCCTGCCGCAGATCGAGCTGAACAGCGCGCCGCGCGGCCGCGGCGCCGAGCGGCTGGAGATCGTACGCGCGGTGGCGCTGCTCTACGAAATCGACGCGCGCGAGCTCGCGATCCCGATCTTCGGCGACATGGGCGACAATGGCGATCCGGAAGCCCTTGCCGGCCTCGGCGAGCTCACCGCGCGCCACGGCGATGCCCGCGGGATGCTGCTGATGGGCAAGGCCGCGCTCAACCGCGGACTGCCGTTCGACCATTACGCCTATCCGGTGAACGGCATCCCCTCGTTCCGCCAGGTCGGGCCGGAGGTCGAGCAAAGCGTCGTCTACGCGATCGCGCGCCAGGAGAGCGCGTTCAATCCTGCGGTGGTGTCACCGGCCCAGGCCTACGGCCTGATGCAGGTGACGCCGGACGCCGGACGTTACGTCTGCAAGCGCGCCGGCATCGGCTTCGACCTCAACCGGATGAAGACCGATCCGGTCTACAACGCGATGCTCGGCGCCGCCGAGCTCGGCGGCCTGCTCGAGGACTATCGCGGCTCCTACATCCTGACCTTCGCCGCCTACAATGCCGGCCGCGGCAGCGTGCGGAAGTGGATCGAGCGCTATGGCGATCCGCGCGATCCCAAGGTCGACGCGGTCGACTGGGTCGAGCTGATTCCGTTCTCGGAGACGCGGAACTACGTCCAGCGGATCATGGAAAACCTGCAGGTCTATCGCGCCCGGTTCGGCGGCGGCACCAAATTGCAGATCGAGGCCGATTTGCGACGCGGCGCCAGCGTGGAATGAGCCGGCGCAACCGGTTTTCAACAGGCTGGGCGACCGCAGCTTCCAGCCTCGACCAAAGATCCAGCTAATCTATTGTTATATCTTGCATTTTAAGCAACCGCGCGCTCCGATACGAGCCGATCGGCGCGGTTTATAAAGGCTTGGGGACGGCCGGCGGCCGAGCTGCCCTCAAATCACCTTGGCGCAATCTGAATCTGCCGCTTGCGGCTCAGCGCCCTCTCGGGCATATCGGCGCCATTGGAGACGTGGCCGAGTGGCTGAAGGCGGCGGTTTGCTAAACCGTTATAGGCTTGTAAAGGCCTATCGAGGGTTCGAATCCCTCCGTCTCCGCCAGCCAACTATTTGTCCAGCCCGGAGACATGGGTAACAGGTCGTGCCTAAGACATGGTGACAACCTCGTGCGAGAGCATGGTCAAATTCATCTCTCAGAATCGCGCCGATTTTCCGAAACTTGAGACGGCGATCAGTTCGACCGTTACTGCAAATATGACCAAGGCTGGATAAAGAAACGCCGCCGGGACAATGCCATTTCGAGCCCGGCGGCGTACTTTTGGCGTGCTGCACGGCGCTCCCTTAAAGTTCAATCTCGATTGCCATGTTCGCGCGCACAAGAGTGGTCAAGCCCGCTTTCAATCTCTTCGCTTGCCAGGTCTGGAAAGCTGGATCGGCGTTCAGCTTGTCAACCGCCGCGCCATAAGCCGAAAACGTCTCAAAATTTACTGAGAAAACGAAATTGCCGGCTTCACCGACGGCGACAGACCAGAACCTTGGTTTGCCACCATGCTTGCGCCAAAGCGCGGCACTCTCCTTTGCCAATTCGAGTATTCCTGCGAGGTCACCGCCTGGATTCGGCTTGACCACGTACTGCACGACTACTGCCATGCTACCCTCCATTGAAATTACAGGAGGAGCGCATGCGAGGCTGTTTTTCGGTCGTGGGGTTTGATCTAGGTCAAGCAATCCAGCGACGCGACATGGGTACTTAGCTGCCCCGGCGCGAACCGCGATGGCATAGTGCCTGCACTCTGGACCGTGCTGGGGATTTCAGTGTCCCAGTTCAGGAAGGAAACGCCGCCGGGCGTGTATTTTTGAGACCGGCGGCGTACTTTTTGGGGATTCGATCAGATCCAGTCGGTTGCCCAGCCGGGCAGACGATCCGGAAGCGGCCTATCGAGCAGGCCAGCGAACAACACGGCGAGCGCCGCACCTTTGATGGCGCCTTCGCCGTTGCTCCATCCGAAATGGGGGACCGCCGAGGCAATCGCCCACATCCAAAACGGTATTGGCGTGCGACCGCTGACTGTGACTTCGAAAGTATTTTCCAGTTCTCTTGTTCGCCCGGTATTGTCCATAAGCCGCAGAAAAAGCAGCCCTTTACTCACTCTTGAGCGGCGGTCCTAAGAGGGTCGTCCTGGAGGAATGCCGGCATCGGCCCCTGGCCTGGACCGGTTGTCACCTCCGCGTGAATGAAACATCATTCCCGGCTCCGCGAAGCGAGCACGCAACAAACCGCGCCCACCATCCCCGCATTGTTTATTTCACCTGAACATTTCCGGGGTAAAGCCATGCAGCAAGACAGTGGCATCCACTTCCAGGATACCGACCAGGTTCTGCGTAACGCCCAGCTTCGCCGATCCGCCGACTTGGGTCCCTGGTTACGGCAGCGCTTCTCATCCAAGGCAGGCAGGCTCGTGGTCGCAACTTCGCTGGCTTGCATGGTTGTTGTGCTGGCGATCGCTGCTGCCCCGCGGCCGGTCTCGAGCGCTGCGCTTGGCAGCGAGTGGCAATGTAGCAAGGCAGCGTTTGTCCTGACGACCTGCCGTCAAGCCGACCCCGCCCGTTCATAGCAAGCAGCCGCATTGGGGACGTACGGTAGCGACGTCAATTGGCTCTGGTGAAACCATTTGTCCGGCGACTCCGTAACTGGAGCGCCGGCCTATTTCTTCCATTTTGGCACTACGGGCCGGCTGGGGCCGTTCGGTCTTTCCCAGTCACGAACGGCCCCACTTTTAGGCCCATCCATGAACCGCGTCAGCTTTCCCTCGGCTTGATTATTTGGCATCAAATGATCAAGGCGCCCGCGCGAAGAATCCGTCGGCCGGTCGAGCTCGAGCTGAAGGCGAAGAAATAGATGGATGGCCCAAGTCGCGGTCTCAGGTCAGCGATCTGTTTCGCGCTGGTTCTCCTTCTGCCTGCTGCGCAGACGGCGCCGACGCTGCATTCGCGGGACGAGTGGCGTGTGGTTGACAAGGAATGCCGCGACGTCTTGCCTGCGCAGGCAAAGATACGGGCGTGTCTCAACCTGCTGAGCGATCGACGCCTCTCGACCGCTTATCTTGCGTCGATCACCGGCGAAATATCGAGCACCTTCCAAGGCTTGCGGGACTACGGCAACGCAATCAAGTACAAGAAGATCGAAATTGAACGTACCTCGGCGAGGCAACCTTCTTCGTCGGGTGACGCACTTCCTGCCAGTCTCGGTGCGATGTCTCTGCGTTACACGGAGCTCGGGACACTCCAGGCGCTCAATCGCCAAACCAATTTCGGCAGTCAGTCGGATGAAGCGCGCCGAGGCGCCACTGAGGAGCAAAGCAGCTACAACCTTGCGCTTCAGTACAACCCGATGAACTACAGGGCATATCGATACCGGGCTGAAATTCGCAGCCAATTCTGCGACAGCGCGTCCGCCGCTCAAGACATGGAAGCAGCGGTCAGGTTTGCCGAACAGGCAGGAGATCAGGACGCCGCGCGAGACTACAAGCGCATCACGCTGGGTGCTTGCGTTCCGGCGTGGCGGCGAGACTAGTCCGAGCCATCAGACTGTCGCCAGCCGGCGGCACACGCCGCGCCGCACCGCCCCGACAGTATTCTTACGGACCCCCAACTGGCAGGGAACTTGCGATGTATCCGTGAATAGTTCGGCGCCAGCTGTTCTCGGTGTGCCGAACTCAGACATTCGGAGCACGCAAATGAACATGCATCATCGTTTTGAGACAGCTGGCGGACGTGGCGGACGCGAGTCGACGGTCAGCAAGATGCTGTCCGATCTCGTCCTGGCCTGCCGGCAGATCGAAGCCGACATCGCGACCGAAGAAGCGCGCGTGGGAATTTATGACCGATCGGACGCGAGGTATCCGATTTTGGCAAGGTCGCTCAATGAGCGGCACGCCAATCTCAAGGGAACGATTGCCACGCTCGAAAAGCGCGTCGCCGAGAGATCTCAGCACAAGCTGGTGACCGACGCAGCATAGCTCGGTCTTTGACCAGCTCCTTGCACGCGGGCAGAGCGATCGATGCGATGAAGCATCAGTGCGGCGGCGACGACGTCAGCCGCTGCCGCGGGTGGATGGATCGAGGTTTCGGTTCTCGCCGGGCGGGATCGGGCCAAAGCCCGGATATACGTACCGGTCCGGAGACACGACCTGTTCACTTGGACGGATGATGAGGTGCTGTCGCACGCGACGATGATGCGCCGTTGCGGCGCCGGCAACCGAGCTCCACAGCATCGCAAGCGGCAACGCCAAGGCCAAGGAAATAGGCAAGCAAACACGCAAGACAACACGCATCGCGATCACTCCGTTTCACCGAACAGGTGATCGCCGAGCGTAGCGCTGTATTCTGCCCTGGCTTCTCACATGCGATCAAAACAGCGAGATCGGCGATCCGTCACTTCGTTATCGCGCACCGATCGCGGTCTTTAGCGGCCGCGGCAAGGCCTGCGCGCAGGCGACACCGAGCAGCGCGAGGCCGCCGCCGACGACGTGGAATGGCCTGACCGGCTCGCCGAGCATCACGATCGCGGCCACAGCGGTCAGCACCGGCAAGAGATTCATGAAGATCGCGCAGCGGTTCGGGCCGAGCTGCGCGACGCCGCGGATCCAGAGGAACGGCAGCACCACCGACGCGAGCGCACCGGCATACACGATCAGCGGCAAAGTCTCGGCGTTGACCTGACGCAGCGGCGCCGGCGTCGCGAGGAACGCGGGAAACATCACGGCCAGCGCGCACAGCGCCTGCATGTAGGTGGATTGCCATCCAGTGATCGGCAGATTCCAGCGTTTCAGCAGCACGCCGTACAGCGCATAGGCGATCGCGGCCAGCAGCATCAGCGCGTCGCCCGCATGCACGCCGTTCTGCAACAGCGACGACAAGTCGCCGCCGCTGACGAGGTAGACGAGGCCCGCAAATGACAGCGGTGCGCCCCAGATCATGCCAAGCGTCGGCGGTTCGCCGAGCAGCGCGGCACTGAGGGCGACCGTCAACAGCGGCGTCAGCGCGGTGAAGACAGCCATGTTGGTCGCGGTGGCGGTTTCGGCCGCCAGATACGACAGGCTCTGGAACAGGCACATCGCAAGGAAGCCGAGGATCGCGAGCGGACCGAGATGCGGCCAGATCGCACGGCGATTGCGCCAGGCGCCGCGCGCCACAAACGGAGACATCAAGAGCATCGCGACCAGCAGGCGATAGAAGGTGATCGCCTGCGGACCGATCGTGTGCGCCGAGAGGCGAGAGACGATGACGTTGCCCGCCCACAGCACGATGGCAACGAAGGGATAGAGAAGTGCGACTTTCTGCTTGAACATGACCCGGCAGCGCGTTGGTGAAGGACGCTCCAGCAACTACCTGTCGCGCTAACGTCCGTCTCACGCTAGAATGACCTCACCTAGTGAGATTGGGACATGCGAGATGAAGACGTGTTGGACGAGCTGACCACACGGCACCTCGACTATCACGCCACGGCGCGGCCGATGGCGGCGATGGAGATCGACTATCCGAGCGGCGCGTCGACCGGCCTGCACGCGCATCCGCGCGGCCAGCTGCTCTATGCGATCGAAGGCGTGATGGTCGTTCGCTGCGCTGAAGGCACCTGGGTGGTGCCGCCCAACCGTGCGGTGTGGCTGGTGGCCGATCTCGCGCACGAGGTCCGGATGTGCGGCGCGGTCAAGATCCGCACCGTGTTCGTGGACGCCGACGCGGCTCCCGATCTGCCGGGGGCCAGCTGCGTGTTCGCGGTCTCGCCGCTGCTGCGCGAATTGTTCGTCGCCGCGATGCGCGTCCCGCTGGACTATGCGCCCGCGACCTCCGATGAGCGCCTGATGCGCGTGCTGCTCGACCAGCTGCGCGAAGTCGATGTGCTGCCGCTGCACTTGCCGATGCCGCGCGACGAAAGGCTCGCGCGGATCTGCGCCGCGCTGGTGGCCCACCCGGACGATGGCTCCACGGCGGAGCAATGGGCGCGCCGGCTGAAGCTGACGTCGAAGACCATCCATCGTCTGTTCGCCAGGGAAACCGGCATGACGTTCGGCGAATGGCGTCAGCAGGCCCGCCTGCTGTTCGCGCTCGAACGCCTCGCGCGCGGCGCCCGCGTGATCGATGTCGCGCTCGATGCCGGCTATGCCAGCCAGAGCGCCTTCAGCGCGATGTTCCGCAAGCATTTTGGCGTGCCGCCCAACGCGTTCTATCGGTGAGCCGTCCACTGCCGCTGTGCTCCCTCTGCCCGTTCTTACGGGGAGAGGGTTGGGGTGAGGGGCTGCATCCGCAAAACAACTTCGAGTTAGACTCGCGGAGATTCCCCCTCACCCGGATCGCATTGCGCTTCGCTCCATGCGATCCGGCCTCTCCCCGCACACGGGGCGAGGTGAAGCAGAGTCCGTTGCTCGGCCTGGCATAATTTCGTCGCGCTTTAGTGCTCCGCCGCCGACTGAGCCTCCGGTCCCAGGATCCATTCCCTGAACGCCGCGATCTTCGGAAGCGACTGCCGGTTGTCGGGACAGACGAGATAGTAGGCGAACTCCTCCAGATGCGCGGTCTCGAGCAGCTGGACCAGTTCGCCGCTCGCGATCTCATTTGCGACCATCGCGGCCGGCAGCAGGCCCGCGCCCTGCCCCGTCAGCACGGCCTTCAGCAGAAGGCCGCTGTCATCGAACGAGGGTCCGCGCGGCGTGCGAACCTCCGCGATGCCGTTGGCCTGAAACCACAGGCTCCACCCCTTGCGATCGGCGTCATGCACCTGCGGCCAGCCCGCGAGTTCGCCCGGAGATGCCGGCCGGCCAAGTCGCTCAACCAGCGACGGCGATGCCACCGCCACCATCTCCACGGTGACGACGCGGTCGCTGCGCAGCCCCGGATAGCGGCCAAGGCCGTGGCGCACCGCGACGTCAACGCCGCTGCGCGAGAAATCGACCACTGTGTTGCTGGTGACGATCTGCAGATCGATCTCGGGATGCGCATCCTGGAACGAGGCCATGCGGGGCACCAGCCAGGCCGACGCAAAGAACGGCGTGACGCTCACCGTGAGCGTACCGACATCGACCGATGCCGCGACGCGGCGCGAGGCATCCGCGATCTGGCGAAACGCGTTGCGGATCGACGGCAGATAGTCGCGGCCGGCGTCGGTGAGATAGATGCCGCGCGGAACCCGCTCGAACAGCTTCACGCCGAGATCGGCTTCGAGCGTCTTGAGCATCTGACTGACCGCGCCCGGCGTCACGCATAGCTCCTCGGCCGCGAGCTTCACCGAGAGATGGCGAGCAGCGGATTCAAACGCCTTGAGCGCGTTCAGGGGTGGAAGCCGGCTTTCCATGATTTAGATTTTCTAATCTGAATTGCCCAGCAAATCTGGTTTGCCAACTCGGCGTCCCGGGCGCCTTATCAGCTTAATCCGATGCTGAAAGCCGCGTCAACGCAGAGAAAGTCGAAATCATGGAACTTAGATTTTCTAACCTTCTTTGCCGCTCCCGACGGCTCCGTTTTCTTGATGGAGCCAAGCCATGACCGAGGTCGCAAGCAAGCTCGGCCTCCGCGAGATCGCTGCCGGCGGCCAGACCGGCCCGCTCGTCGAGCGCATCAACGCGTCGCAAGCCGGCAGCCTGCCCGGCCTGCTGGACTTTCAGTGGCTCGAAGCCGGACGCGGCCACATCCGCCGCCGCTTCGAGATTGCCGCAAAACACTTCTCGCCGCACGGGCTGCTGCACGGCGCAAGCATCGTCGCATTGGCCGATACCGCATGCGGGTTCGGCTGCCTCGCGTCGTTGCCGGACGGCGCCATCGGCTTCGCCACCGGAGAGTTGAAGACCAACTTCATCGGCGCCGCGCGCGAAGGCGGCATGAGCTGCGAGGCGCGCCTCGTTCACGCCGGGCGCTCCACCCAGGTGTGGGACGCCGAGATCCGCAGCGAGGCGACAGGCAAGACCATCGCGCTGTTTCGCTGCACGCAGATGCTGCTCTACCCGCCGAGCAAGGCCGGTGGTCATGCGGCACAGGGAGAACGATCATGAGGAATGCCGTCATGCACGCCGATTATCAACGAGCCAGACCGTTCTACGGCTGGTACGTCGTCGCAGCAGCCTTCGTCGTGACGCTGATCGGCTTCGGCAGCGCCTACACATTCTCGTCCTTCGTCGAGTCCCTGCAGCGGGAGTTCGGCGCCTCGCGCGGCTCGGTATCGCTGGTGTTCTCCTTCGCTGGCTTCCTGTATTTCGGCCTGGGGATGATCTCCGGTCCGCTTGCCGATCGCTGGGGCGCACGCAGGCTCGCTGGCCTCGGAATGGCGCTGGTCGGTCTCGGCATGGTGCTGGCGGGACAGGCGCAGACCATCCTCCAGGTCTATGCCGCCTACAGCATCGGGATCGGCGCCGGTGTCGGTTGCGCCTACGTGCCGACCTTGGGCGCCGTGCAGCGCTGGTTCGTCAGCCGGCGCGGTTTTGCGTCGGGCCTCGCGGTCAGCGGGATCGGGGTCGGCACGCTGGTGATGCCGCCGCTCGCGACCTGGCTGATCACGAGCCTCGGCTGGCGCGATGCCTATGTCGTGCTGGGCGTTGTCGCCGCCGTCGCCGGGATCGGTGCATCGCTGCTGATCGCGGACGATCCGCGCCGGTACGGCACCGGACCGGACGGCGATCCGCTCGAGACGGTTTCGGGCGCGCCGCTCCGCCAGGGCGTCTCGATCCGCGGCGCGGTGCGGACCGCCCGCTTCGCCGGGCTCTATGCCGCCTGCCTGATCAGCGCGTTCGGGGTGTTCGTGCCGTTCGTGCACCTCGTGCCGCTTGCGGTCGATCATCAGGTGGCGCCGACGCTGGCCGTACTGTTGCTCGGGATGATCGGGGTCGGCAGCACGGCCGGACGGTTCTTCCTCGGCGGCATCGCCGACCGCGTCGGCCGCGATGCATTCCTGGTCGCGATGTATCTCGGCATGGCCGTCTCGCTGGCGATCTGGGCGATCGCCGGCACCTTCTGGTCGCTCACGGTCTTCGCGCTGCTGTTCGGCCTGTTCTATGGCGGCTGGGTCGCGATCCTGCCCGCTGTCGTCACCGACCATTTCGGCGGCCGCAATGTCGGCGGCATCATCGGCATCCTCTACACCAGCGTCGCGGTTGGCACGCTGCTGGGCCCGAGCGCCGCCGGCTTCGCCTACGATATCAGCCACAGCTACTTCATTCCGGTGGCGATCAGCGCGGCCGCCAACCTCGTCGCCGCCCTCATTGCAATGGCGACCATGCGAACGGCCTCGCCGATCGCCTCGGTTGAGCAGGCGTGAGGCCCTCATGACGGTCGGTGACCCCCGTGCTACGCTCGGAGATCACCGCCCCATCGTTTCGAGACCTCCGTGATCGCTCGCCTCGCCATGACCAATGCCTGGACTTATCGGCGAGCCGACAGGGAAGACATCGTTGAGCTGGCATCGTGGCGCGGCGCCGGCTCGCTTGGCCTCAAGCCGCACTTCCATGACGAGAACCAGATCGTGCTGGTGCTGTCAGGGTCGCGCGCCTTTCGCATCGGCGGCGCGACCGTCACCGTGCCCGCCGGCCATGCCGCGCTGATTCCGGCCGGAATGCTGCATGCGCCGATGACGATGTCGGACGAGGAAACGGCCTGCCTGAACGCCTACGTTCCTGCCGGCCGCGTCTGCTCATCGGTGCGGATCATCCGGTTCGGGCAGCGTTGGCGGAACGTCGACGAGATCTCGCCTGGGCACGTCAGCGAGATCGCCGACGACATCCTGTCGTGCGCGCCGTCCCACCCCGCCGGGTGCACCGACAAGACGAAGCTCGGCATCACGCTGACCGAGAGCGTCGCGCCGATCGGAGCGATTGCCGCCGGCTTCGGGCGAAGCCGCGAAGGCTTCAGCCGCATGGTCAGCCGCGAGCTCGGCATCCCGCCGCATACCTTCCGCCGGCTGGCCCGCCTCAATCTTGCCCGGCAATTGCTGCGCGCCGGCGAGCCGATCGCAGCAGCCGCGGCCGATGCGGGCTTTTCTGACCAGAGCCACCTCACCCGGCTGTTCCGCCGCACCTTTGGCACGACGCCGGGCGTCTACTGGCGCGGCTGAAGTGACGTCACAGACGTTCCAGACCGATTGGCGCGCCGCCCGCTAGCCTGCTCACCCTCAAGAGGGTGAAGGATGGATACCCAGACAAGTCTTCTGCTGCTGGCGGCCGGGGTCGCCGGAGGGATCATCAATGCACTGGCGGGCGGCGCCACACTCATCACCTTTCCGGCGATGCTCGCGGCGGGCCTGCCGGCCGTCATCGCCAACGCGTCGAATGCGGTGGCGATCTCGCCGGGGCATTTGATCGCGGCGCTCGCCGATCGCGGCAAGCTGCCGCCGCCGACGCGGCGCACGATCAGCTTCGTCGTGATCGCCACGGTGGGCGGCGCGGTCGGCGCCGGCGTGCTGTTGCTGCTTCCCGAGCGGCTGTTCCTGCTGCCGGTGCCGGCCTTGATCGCATTTGCAACGCTGTTGTTCGGCTTCGCGCCGCAGATCCAGGGATGGACCGTCGAGCGCCACAAGGCCGCGGCCTTGCCCTCGACCAGCGCGAGCGGTGCTGTCCTGGGATTGTCGTGCATCTATGGAGGCTTCTTCGGCGCCGGTCTCGGCGTCATCCTGACCGCGGTGCTGTCGATCACCGAGCCCGGCGACATCAGGGCGATCAAGGCGTTGAAGAACCTGCTCGCGACGTGCGTGTCGCTCGCTGCCACATTGATCTTTATCTTGCAGGGAGCGGTGCGATGGCCAGAGACCTTGGCGATGCTGCTCGGCGCCATGATCGGCGGCTATGCCGGAGGCTTCCTGATCCGGATCCTTCCCGGCCACATCGTCCGGCAGTTCGTCATCGTGGCCGGAGCGCTGATGACGGTGGTCTACGCGGCGCGATACTGGTTCTAGGTGGAGCGAGGGAGCCGAGGCTCCCATCGACATCGGTTGGCTTAGTGCGTCGTCATCCAGGCGCGGGCTTCACGCTGGGCGGCCGCGATCTCGACATCGGACATCTGCTCGGCGACTTCGCGGCGGTGCGCGATCGCGTCAGTACGTCCCTTGAGCGCCGCCAGGTTGAACCATTTGTGCGCCGCGACGAGGTTGACCACACCGGAGCGGCCGCTCGCCCAATACATGCCACGTTCGAACAGCACGTCCTGGATCGCCGTTGCGGCAACCGGGACAGCGCTTTCCTGATCGATGACCCCCTGAAACATTCTCATTCCCCTTTTTGTTGTTGGCCGCCCTCCCCCGAGCGCGGCCCCCGTCCACTGTTGAAACTACCCTGTCATTCCCTGGCTGATCTTTGATCATGCCCGGGCTGATCTCTTGATCATGCCCCGCGCTGATCCTCGGGATCACCGCGTGCCGTTTGCCGGCTTGTTGGGATGATCATGGCCCATCAAATTTGAAGAGCGGTTTAAGTATCGCGATGAACGGGATGTAAATCGGCGTCGCCGAGGGCGCATCGAGGAATCGCAGAAGTGCCTGTGCCGCAGGCACTTCCTTGCATTCGTGAACGCCGGTTTACCCTGGTGTTTGGGACAACGATAACCATGGCGGACATTGGCCGCGGGCGCCGGCGGGTCCCACCAGGTAATCAGTTCGAAATTGACGGAGGGACGGCGCGACCATGGACGAGCCGCGGAGCGGCGTGCGGTCGGGTGCACAGAGAAAAGCAACGCGAGGCCGTCAGGCCCAACGTCGATCCGGAACGGGGATGGATGGGGAAAGTGGCTGCCGGGCGCGGACTGCGCGGGCCGCCGGAACGAGGGGGTCGGCGAACACGTCAGGACCAGATTTCAGCTCGGCATTCTCGCCGGTGAAATTGCGGAACCAAGCGGGCTCCGCACCGAACGAAGAAATCTCTGTTTCTTCTGCCGGACCGGTTTTGGGAAGGTTGCCCTCTCCGAAATTCGATCCAGCCGTTTGACCTGATGTCTCGCCGACACCCTCTTTCGTCAGCCAGAGCCTTGGGGGTGGGATGTGCCTCTCAGCAGTCCGTCCGCTGGCTCTCGCGACGTGCCGGCGTCAAGCCGCCGGCAATCCTCTCGAGGCGAGAGGCTTACTTCTTCTTGGCGACCTTGCGGGTCTTCTTCGCAGTCTTCTTCACTGCGCTCTTCGCCTTCTTCGCCTTCTTCGCCTTCTTTGCCTTCTTAGCCATGTTGCCCTCCAGTATGTGAGATGGCTCTACTTCGCTGCGTGCACTCGGGAATCGATATGCACTACTTCCCGAATACACCAACAGACCGAAAAAAACAGTGTCCCGCTTAAGGAAGTGTTGACGCAGCGGTGGCAACGCGCACCGCGCGCGCCGCCGTTCAAATCGACACTTCATTCACGCGACGATGCAAGAAGTGCAACAGCCGCCGACATCGGCATTTGTCAACGTTGCAGGAAATGCCTTCTGTTGTAGGCTTTTCTTGAATTCGCATTGAAGCGATCGACGCGAGATCGTCGTTGCGCTGAGTCGCGAGCGAAGACGAAAAGCGGCACGTCGCCGACGCCGAGTCGTAATTTTTGGCAACGAAAAAATTTTCGTGGGAAAGACGGCTTTTGCCTCGTTTGAGGTCATCCGAACCGGATTTGCGAACGAATCGCGGCTTCTGCGATTCGGCGCCGGTGGCGCCGGCGCGCCACGAACGGAGGGTGTGAGGCAGGATCACGCCACGTTCACGCGCGCGCGACGACACCGAAGGTGACGGCAAAGGAGCATGCAAGGGAGCATGATCCGGCTGGATCATGCGCCAAGGACAACATCATTGTCCTGTTGTTCAGATGCCGAGCTTCGACTTCAAGAGGTCGTTGACCGCCTGCGGGTTCGCCTTGCCGCCCGACGACTTCATCACCTGACCGACGAACCAGCCGACCAATTGCGGCTTCGCCTTCGCTTGCTCGACCTTGTCGGGATTGGCCGCGATGATGTCGTCGACCACCTTCTCGATCGCGCCGAGGTCGGTGACCTGCTTCATGCCGCGCGCCTCGACAAGCGCGCGCGGATCGCCGCCTTCCTGCCAGACGATCTCGAACAAGTCCTTGGCGATCTTGCCGGAAATCGTTCCCTCGCCGATCAGGTCGACGATCGCGGCGAGCTGCTCCGCCGACACCGGCGAGGCTGCGATCTCGACGCCTTCCTTGTTGAGACGACCGAACAATTCGTTGATCACCCAGTTGGCGGCGAGCTTGCCGTCGCGCGCCTTGTCGGCAAGACCCGACAGCACCGTCTCGTAGAACTCCGCGCTCTCGCGCTCGGCGACCAGCACGCTCGCATCATAGGGCGACAGGCCGAAGCCCGTAATAAAACGGGACTTCTTCTCGTCCGGCAGTTCCGGCAGCTGCGCCTTGAGATCGTCGACGAAGGCCTGGCTGAACTCGAGCGGCAACAGATCGGGATCGGGGAAGTACCGGTAGTCGTGCGCCTCTTCCTTGGAGCGCATCGAGCGGGTCTCGCCCTTGTTCGGGTCGAACAGCCGGGTTTCCTGGTCGATCGAGCCGCCGTCCTCGATGATCTCGATCTGACGCCGCGCCTCGTACTCGATTGCCTGGCCGATGAAGTTGACCGAGTTCATGTTCTTGATTTCGCAGCGGGTGCCGAACGCGGTCTCGCCGTAACGGCGCACCGAGACGTTGACGTCGGCGCGCAGATTGCCCTTCTCCATGTCGCCGTCGCAGGTGCCGAGGTAGCGCAGGATCGAGCGCAGCTTGGTGACGTAGGCCTTGGCCTGCTCGGCGTCGCGGATGTCGGGCTTGGAGACGATCTCCATCAGCGCAACGCCGCAACGGTTGAGGTCGACATAGGACATCGTCGGCGACTGATCGTGCAGCAACTTGCCGGCGTCCTGCTCCAGGTGCAGCCGCTCGATCCCGATCGTGACGCTGCGGCCGCCGTCGAGCTCGAGCGACACCTCACCCTCGCCCACGATCGGCGACTTGTACTGGCTGATCTGGTAGCCCTGCGGCGAGTCCGGATAGAAATAGTTCTTGCGGTCGAACACCGAGCGCAGGTTGATCTGCGCATTCAGCCCGAGACCGGTGCGCACCGCCTGGCGGACGCACTCCTCGTTGATCACGGGCAACATGCCCGGCATCGCGGCATCGACCAGCGAGACATGGGAATTGGGATCGCCGCCGAACGCGGTCGATGCGCCGGAGAACAGCTTCGCGTTCGAGGTGACCTGGGCATGGATCTCCATGCCGATCACGACCTCCCAATCGCCGGTGGCGCTCTTGATCAGTTTGTGCGGGGCGGCAGATGCGGTCATGGATCTCGGTTTCCGGATAAAGGATATCTGGGATGGATTGGGCTTCGCGCAACCAATCGCGCCAGTCAAGCCGCCTTCCTGTCCTCTTGCGGCCCGCCGCCGTCGCCTGCGGCGGGATCAGAGCCCGCGCCGGAACTGCTGGTAGGCCTTGCTCGAGCGCAGCGCGTCGGCGCCGCCCGCGATCAGCTGGTCGACCTGCTCCGGCGGCAGCGACAACCGCGTCGGGATGGCGTTCAGGATGCCGGCGCGGTCCGGTCCGAGGCGGTCGAAGCCGAGCCGCTCGACATAGATCGCGACGTCACCGCATTTCCAGCCGGCGCCGACGCCGAGCCGGCTGCGCTCCGCCGCCGACAACCCGCAGCGCCAGCGCTTCAGCTTGCCGGACCAGTCCTCGGCAAGCGCCGTGAAGGCGGCGTAGCTGGAGCGCACGCTGGCATCGATCGCGGTGTCGGCGGCCGCGGACACCAGTTCGACGCCACTCGGCCCTTCGAGCGTCTGCACGAAGTCGCCGGAGATGCCGCGGCCGGCGTCGACCACCAGGAACAGGATGCGCTTCAGCTTGGCTGCCTGCCGCTCGTTCAGCGGCTCGTACGGACGTTCCGCGGCGAGCAAGCCGATGCTCAGCCCCGACAGGCCGTAATTGTCGACGAGGCCG
The DNA here is from genome assembly GCF_054062115.1 of Bradyrhizobium sp. USDA 4501. Lineage (NCBI taxonomy): Bacteria > Pseudomonadati > Pseudomonadota > Alphaproteobacteria > Hyphomicrobiales > Nitrobacteraceae > Bradyrhizobium > Bradyrhizobium sp. USDA 4501. The sequence continues at coordinate 8,304,479 of NZ_JBSSEX010000001.1, read as the reverse complement.
CCATCGAGCAGCTTGACGTAACGCATCGAGCCGTCGCGGTAATGCGCCTGGGCCTCGGCATAGGCGCGCAGCAACGGCTGTGCGTTCGGATCGTTGCGCACCCGCTCGAGCCAGGCCGGCAGTGGCGCGGCGCAACCGCCGGGATAGGTTTGCAGCACGATCGGGGCGAATGCCAGCGGCACCGCGGCGGATGCCGCCACCGCTTCGGCGACACGATACGATCTGATGTCGCTGCACAAGGCATCGAACGACGTCTTGCCGAACACGAACGGCGTGCGGTTGTAGATATCAGACGCGTTGATCCAGACCCGCGGCCGGCGATCGTCGGCCAGTGCGTCGAACCGCGCGCCGTCGAACAAATTCTGATCGAGCCAGTCGGTGAACTGGCTGTCGTTGACGCCGCCGCCGAGCGCGCGCCCGATATTGCCGAGCGAGATCCGGGTCTTCAGTCCCTCCTCGGCGTTGCGCAGCAGGAAGCGCTGGCGAAAATCGTCGAGCGCCGCGCGGCGCTTCAATCCGAAATAGGCGGCGGTGACCGATCCGCCGGAGACGCCGGAGACGAAGTCGACGCGGTCGAGCAGCGTCTTGGTGCCCGCCGCACTCGAACGCGTGTGGTCAAGCTCCTCCAGCACGCCGAAGGAAAACGCCGCCGCGCGGGTGCCGCCGCCGGAGAACGACAGCGCGAGCAGCAGATCATCTTCGTAGGCCGGAATGTCGCGAGCGCTGCTGTTGTCGGCGAGCGCGGCGCCGAGCGGCACATTACCGGGCAGATTGTAGACGGAGGCGCAGCCGGCAAGGCCCGCCGCCACCACGGCCGCCAGCATTGCTGACAGCCATCCCCCTATGCCCGACCCACGCACGAATACTCTCTTTTGCCGCTGGCCCCCGCCCGGTTCCATTAGCCTATCACGGCCAATCTGGGCGGCGGCATGGCGGCCGAAACAAGGTTAATGCTCGCGGTGCCTCCGCACCGGCGTCCTTTAGCCGCGCTGCGCCAGCAGCGTGGCTACGATCCGCTCCCACTCGGCCTCGAGCGTGTCCTTTGCGGCCGGCTGGCCGGCCTGGCGATACCAGTAGCCGGCATTGCCGAGATCGCCTTCGACGCGATGCAGATGGGCATGCACCCAGGCCGAATTGGCGTCGCCCTCATCCTGCACGATGCGGTGCGCCTGGTCCCAATCGCCCTTCTTTGCCCACCACAACGCGGCGAGCGGCGGCGACAGCGCCGCATCGGGCGCGGTGTCAGCGAGACTGGCGCGGAAATCCGCCATCGCTCACCACCATCTAGGGGCCGTGAACCGGCCGGCCGCCTGCTCGATCACCTCGCCGAGCGAGAACAGCGTCTCTTCGTCGAACGGACGGCCGATCAACTGCAGGCCGAGCGGCAGACCTTGCGTGTCCTTGCCGGCGGGCACGGCGATGCCCGGCAGGCCCGCCATGTTCACGGTCACCGTGAAGATGTCGTTGAGATACATCTCGACCGGATCGGCGCCGCCCTTCTCGCCGATGCCGAACGCCGCCGACGGCGTCGCCGGCGTCAGGATTGCGTTGACACCCTTGGCGAAGCAGTCCTCGAAGTCCTTCTTGATCAGCGTCCGGACCTTTTGCGCACGCAGATAATAGGCATCGTAGTAACCGGCCGACAGCACATAGGTGCCGATCAGCACGCGGCGGCGCACCTCGTCGCCAAAACCATCGGCGCGGGTGTTCTCGTACATCTCGATGATGTTCCTGCCCGGTTCGCGCAGCCCGTAGCGCACGCCGTCGTAACGCGCGAGGTTCGACGAAGCCTCCGCCGGCGCCACGATGTAATAGGCAGGCAGTGCGTATTTGGTGTGCGGCAGCGACACCTCGACGAGCTCGGCACCCGCGGCCTTCAGCCACTGCGCGCCCTCGCTCCAGAGCTTCTCGATCTCGGCCGGCATGCCGTCGAGCCGATACTCCCTGGGGATGCCGATCTTCATGCCCTTCACGGACTTGCCGATCGCGGCCTCGTAGTCCGGCACGGCGATGTCGACCGACGTGGTGTCCTTGGGATCGTGCCCCGCCATCGAGCGCATCAGGATCGCGGCATCGCGCGTCGAGCGCGCGATCGGGCCGGCCTGGTCGAGCGAGGATGCAAACGCGACGATGCCCCAGCGCGAGCAGCGGCCATAGGTCGGCTTGATGCCGACGGTTGCGGTGAACGCGGCGGGCTGGCGGATCGAGCCGCCGGTGTCGGTCGCGGTCGCGCCCATGCAGAGAGCAGCCGCCACCGCCGAAGCCGAGCCGCCGGACGAGCCGCCCGGCACCAGCGTGGTGTTGGAGCCCTCGCGCCGCCACGGGTTGGTGACCGGGCCGAAGCACGAGGTCTCGTTCGACGAGCCCATCGCGAATTCGTCATTGTTGAGTTTGCCGAGCAGCACTGCACCGTCGCGCCACAACTGCGAGGTCACCGTCGACTCGTAGGGCGGAATGAAATTGCCGAGGATATTCGAGCACGCAGTGGTCCTGATGTCGCGGGTCGCGAACAGGTCCTTGATGCCGAGCGGGATGCCGGCGAGCGGTCCGCCCTCGCCTTTTGCAATTTTCGCGTCGGCGGCCTTGGCCATCTCGCGGGCGCGGTCGGGCGTCTCGAGCACATAGGCGTTGAGCACGCGCGCGGCTTCGATCGCGGCGAGATGCGCATCGGTCAGTTCGCGGGCGGTGAAAGACTTGCTCGCCAGGCCCTCACGGGCCTCGGCGATCGTCAGCGATGTCAAATCAGTCATTTATTGATCGGGCTGCAGAAGAACGGAGACAGGGTCTTGTCGTTGGCGGGGTCGTCATGCCGGGCTTTGGCATTTTCCTTGGCGCGGGCGGCGTCAAGCGCCTCGAGATGGTCGAGCACGGCGTCCATCGCCGCGTTGGGATCGGCGACCTTCCCCTTGCGCTCCATGGCATCGAGGAAGTCCATATAGGCCTTGTAGGCCTTCTCATCGTCGCACAGCAGACACATTGAGCTTTGTCGCTTTTGTTTGACGCGTTTTCTTCACGCGAACCGGTATCCACTTCGCTCGAAAACGCGATGCTTGCGTTACTCGACCACCTTCGGCACCAGAAAGAAGTCGTTCACGGTGTCGGGCGCGTTGCGGACAATGACGTCGGCGATCTCGCCGTCATTGACCACGTCGGCGCGCTTCTTCATCTCCATCGGCGTCACCGAGGTCATCGGCTCGACGCCGTCGATATTCACTTCCGACAGCTGCTCCACAAAGGCCAGCATCGCGTTCAGCTCGCCCTGGAGATGGGGAACTTCGGCGTCGCTGACCGCGATCCGCGCCAGATGCGCGATGCGGCGGACGGTCGTGGCGTCTACGGACATTATATAGGGCCTCGGGGCTGAAAGGTCAGCCTGCCGTATAGCAGAGGCCGGTTTTGCGCCGCAACCGCGCGAATTTGCCCGCCCAACGGGGCTTTGCGCCCATCCGGCGACCGGGCAAGACACCCTGCCACGCATTCCGGCTGCGAAACGCACGACGAAACCAGTTCGCGGCCACCGCGAAGTCGTCCCGAAACATTCACGGCGCCTACTCCACCAAACAGAAAAGTTCGGAGCGCGTCATGTCAATGCTCAACGGCAGCCTCCCCCCGGAGGGCTGGGACCCCGCCCTCTGGTCGATCGGCACGGCGCTGGGGGTCGCGATCCTCTACGTGGCCTGCCTGGTCTGAACGAGGCCGCGCGTCAGGCCTGAGACAGAGCCGCCATCCGCGCCAGCGCGGCGCCGGCGAGCGCGCGGGTCAATTCGGCGGCCGGCATCTCCTTGCCCATCCGCACTGCCTGCCCGGCCCATAGATTGGTGAAATCGACCTTGCCCTGTTTCTCGGCAGCCGCCTTCAGTGGTCCGAGCGCGGTCGCGGCGTGTGGAAACGCCGGCGCGTCCGGCGAGATCGGCCCGACCTCGCGCATCACGCGGTTGGCGACGCCGCGCGCCGGGCGTCCGGTCATCACATTGGTGATGACGGTCGATTCGTCGCTCGCTTGCGCCAGCGCGACACGGCCCTGCGGGGTTACCTTGGATTCCGGGCAGCGCAGATAGGCCGAGCCGATCTGAACGGCCGCGGCGCCGAGCGCGAATGCCGCCGCGATCCCGCGCCCGTCAGCGATACCGCCGGCCGCGACCACCGGCACCTTCACCGCATCGACCACCTGCGGCAACAGCGAGAACGTCCCGGGCTGCTCGGAAATATTCTCGGTCAGGAACATGGCGCGATGGCCGCCGGCGTCGGCGCCCTGCGCGATGACGACATCGGCGCCGTTCTCTTCCAGCCAGATCGCCTCCTTCACCGTGGTCGCCGACGACATCACGATCGCACCGGCCGCCTTCACCCGCTGCAACAGCTTCGGCTCCGGCAGGCCGAAATGGAAGCTGACCACCTCGGGCTTCAGCTCCTCGACCACGGCGCAAAACGCCGCGTCGAACGGCGCGCGGTTCGCCGCGTTGATCGGCGCATCCGGATCGAGGCCGAGCTCGTGATAGTAAGGCGCGAGCAGCTGCCGCCATGTCGCTTCATGCGCGCGATCGGTCTCGACCGGCGTGTGGCAGAAGAAGTTCATGTTGACGGGCGCCGAAATGCGCTGACGGATGATATTGACCTGCTCGCGTGTCTTCTCGGCCGATAGCATCGCGCATGGCAATGAGCCGAGTGCGCCACCCTCTGCGGCTGCGATGACAAGCTCCGCATCCATCACGCCCGCCATCGGCGCCAGTACGATCGGGAATTCGGTTTTGAAGAGATCAGTTAGACGTCGATCAGGCCACATTCTTCTTGCTCTTGAACTGGTTGTTGTTGGTTTTGAACCCTCTCCGCAAAAAGGGAGAGGGTCGGTTCGATACGAAAGCCAGCGAGCGGAACTATCACCGATCGCTACGGATTCAAGTCTCTTATGCGATGCGCGTTCCGATTCACGCCTTTTCAGGCAGGAGCCGGCGCCTGCGCAGGGTTGAGCACGGAGTTGCGACGTCCACGCAGAATCTGTTCGGCCTCCAACGTGATCCTGTCGACAATCTCGGCCGCCGGCGGAACGTCGTGGATCAGCCCAACCGCTTCGCCCGCGATGACGGCGGCGACGTCGAAATCGCCGCGCGCCTTGGCCTCCGCATAGTCGGCGACAACCTTCTTCACATTCTGGAGCAATTCGACCTCACGTCCCGTCCAGCGCTGGACATGATCGTTGACGAGACAGCGCCCGTTGAACGGAGCCGGCCAGACATTGTTGCGTGACAGATCGAAGACGATGCCACGCACCGTCTCACCGCTCTTGGCGGCACAGACCCGCCGCTTCGCTTCGTCAGCAATCTCGGCTTCCTGGCTCGCGTAGAATCGTGTGCCGAGCAGCACACCGGAGGCGCCGAGCATCAGCATGGCGGCAAGACCGCGGCCGTCCGCGATGCCGCCGGCGGCAACCACCGGGACACGCCCCGCGGCGAGATCAACGATCGCCGGCACGACATCAAGAGTGGTTCGCGACGCGCCATGACCGCCGGCCTCGGTCCCCTGCGCGACGAGGACGTCGGCGCCGGCATCCAGTGCGTCCTGCGCCATCTCTTCGTCCTGCACCTGGCAAATGAGGCGCGCACCGGCTTGCTTGATCCGCGGTCCGAACGGCTTCGGATCACCGAACGACAGCATGATCGCGCGCGGTTGTGCTGCAAGCGCGACGTCCAACACCTCCGGCTGCTTCGCCATGCTCCAGGTGATGAAGCCGATGCCGAACGGGGTCGTCGATTTCCGGAGCTTCGCCGTCTCCTGCTCGAGCCAAGGCCGGTCGCCATAGCCCCCGCCGAGAATGCCAAGGCCGCCGGCGGCGCTGACCGCAGTCACGAGCCTCGCGCCCGCGACCACATCCATCGGTGCGAGCAAGATCGGTTGTCGGATTCCCAAAAGCGCAGTCAGCGGCGTGTCGATCGACATGGCGTTCCTCCGGGGTTTGTGGACAACCAGACTAGGTCGGGCTAACATTCTGTGAAAATGAATACTAGAGAACGCTCCCATCTCTGATTTGAAACGGTGGTCCCAGATGGAATTGACCGACCTGCTCACCTTTTCCACGGTCGCCCGCCTCGGCGGCATCACCAAGGCCGCTGACGAGCTCAACACCGTGCAGTCCAACGTCACCCAGCGCATCAAGGCGCTGGAGGCCGAGATCGGCACCGCGCTCTTTGAACGTCACAGCCGCGGCATGTCGCTGACCGGCGCCGGCCGCCGCCTGTTGCCCTATGCGCAGCGCATGGCGGCGCTGTCGCGCGAAGCCGTGCTCGCCGCGCGCGACGATGGCGAGCCGAAGGGTCCGCTGTCGATCGGCTCGATGGAAACCACCGCCGCGGTGCGGCTGCCAACGCTGCTCGCCGAGTTTCATCGCCGCTATCCGGCGGTGCGCCTGACCTTGCGCACCGCGCCGACCGCCGACCTCGTTGCCGCCGTGCTCGACGGCTCGCTCGACGGCGCCTTTGTTGCCGGTCCGATCGAGCATGCCGAACTGTCAGCAACATCAGCCTTCACCGAGGAACTGGTGCTCGTCACCGCGCAGCGCTGGAAATCGCTGGCCGCCTTGCGCGCCGGCACGCCGGAGTCGGGCCCGACCGCGCTGGTGTTCCGCACCGGCTGCACTTACCGGCAGCGTCTCGAACAGGTGTTTACCGAGTTCGGCTGGCCGTCGGCCGTCCGGTTCGAGTTCGGCACGCTCGACGGCATGATCGGCTGCGTCGCCGCCGACATGGGCGTCACCCTGCTGCCGCGCGCCGTCGTCGAGCGCGACCATGTCCAGCGCGACATCAACATCCACAAGCTCAATCCGCAGCATGCGCATGTCGAGACGCTGTTCATCCAGCGCCGCACCGCGCATCAGTACAGCGCGTTGCAGGGGTTGGCCGCGTGCCTCGGTGGCGACGAGCGGGTGATCGCCGCCTGACCGGCTTTTTCGCATGGACGCCACGGCAGTGCCGGGCTTTGCCTCGGCGCGCGGCTGCGTGCTAAGCGCTAGCGCCATGCCCGCCCCCATCCTTCCCCTGATCGAAGCCGCGCCGCACTGGCCCGAGCGCGGCGCGCTTGTCGGCCTCGACCTCGGCACCAAGACCATCGGGGTTGCCGCCTCCGATCCGGACCGGCGGCTGGCGACCGGCGTCGAGACCATTCAGCGCAAGCAGTTCAAGGTCGATGCGGCGCGGCTGCTCGCGATCGCCGCCGAACGCAATGCCGTCGGCTTCGTGCTCGGCCTGCCGATCAACATGGACGGCAGCGAGGGGCCGCGCGCGCAATCGACCCGGGCCTTCGCCCGCAACCTCGCCGGCCTCACCGCGCTTGCGATCGGACTGTGGGACGAGCGGCTCTCGACTGCGGCGGTCGAGCGCGAGCTGATCGGGATGGACGTCAGCCGCGCCCGGCGCGCCGAGGTGATCGACGAGCACGCCGCGATCTTCATCCTGCAGGGTGCGCTGGACCGGCTCGCGAAGCTGCGCGGGGAGCGCTGACCATGGCCGTGGTGATCGCGGCGCTGCTGCCGGTGTTCCTCTTGATCGTGCTCGGCTTCGTCCTCAAGCGCACGCTGATGCCGCTCGATACGCAATGGCAAGGGCTGGAGCGGCTGACCTATTACGTGCTGTTCCCGGTGCTCCTGGTGCAGACCCTGGTGAAGGCCGACCTTACCACGGTGCCGGTCGCGGGCGTCGGCGGCGCGCTGCTGCTCGCGGCGCTGGTGATGTCGCTATTCTGCCTCGCGCTGCGCGGCCCGCTGGCGCGCGCTGGCGTCGACGGCCCTGCCTTCACCTCGATCTTCCAGGGCGCGACCCGTTGGCAGACCTATGTCGCGCTTTCGGTGTCGCGCAATCTCTATGGCAGCACAGGCCTTGCCCTGGCTTCGGTCGCGATGGTCGCGATCATCCCGCTCGTCAATGTGTTCAGCGTCGCCGTGCTGGCGAAATATGCCTCGTCCGAGAAGCGTTCGACCGGCGCCATCGTGATGACTGTCGTGCAGAACCCGCTGATCTGGGCCTGCGTCATCGGGCTCGTCATCAATGTCGCGCACATCCCGCTGCCACAGATCTGGTATGACGTCGCCGACGCGCTCGGCGGCTCGTCGCTGGCGATCGGCCTGCTCGTCACCGGGGCCGGGCTGCATCTGGAAGGCATCTTCCGGCCCAGCCTCGCCGCCAGCGCGGCATTGGTGCTCAAACTCGTGCTGATGCCGGTGCTGACCGTCGCGCTCGCGATGTGGTTCGGCGTCACCGGCTCCAATCTCGCCATCGTCGCGGCCTGCGCCGCGGTGCCGACCTCGCCGTCAGCCTATGTGCTGGCGCGCCAGATGGGCGGCGACGCGCCGCTGCTCGCCCAGATCATCACGCTGCAGACAATTCTGGCCGCGATCACGATGCCGATCGTGATTGCCGCGGTGGGGCTTTAGAAGGCGTACCCGATCGGCCTTGAATATCGCCGCGCAATCGGTCGCTACCAGACTTCGCGATAGTTCGCGAATTTGCGCAAGGTCTTGTCATAGCGGGCCGGTACGATCCAGGGCAACAGGAGCCTGAAGATCGCGTTCGGAAGCGGAGAGCGAAGCCGCACATAGAGGTCGAGCGGATCGAGGTCATGCCGCATCCGGAATTTCGGTTCGTAGCTGAGACCCGTGCTTCGAAGCCACCTGTAACCGTTGGCGATCGCCCAATTCATCATGTCGCGAATGGTGTAGTAATAAAGATGAAGGTCGAGTGCGACAGCATAGTCGAGCCCGACATACTCCCAGAACAGACTGTCGCCTTCGACCATGCAAAGGCTGAAGGCGATCACCTTCCCGCCACGGCGCCAGATGAAGAAGCGGACCTTGTCCTTCATGTCGCTGCCGAGCCGGCGGAGATAGTCGGCTGTCAGTTTCTCGAAACGGAATTTCGAGCGATCGAAGACCTGCAGGTAGAGCGGATAGATCTCGTCGACGGCATCCCTTGCGTCGTCGGTGACGGTAAGAGCTATGGTTTCACCGTCGGTTGCCTTGAATTTCTTGCGGAGCTGCCAGCGTGCCGATCGCGGCAGCGCATTTTGCATGTAGGCATCGAAGTCGTCGTGCTCGATATTGAGCGCCGTCATCGGCATGCTCGGCGCACGGGCGAAGCCGCGCCGGACAAAGCAATCCAGCACCGGCCGGTAGCGCGCAGGAAATTCCTTCAGGACGATGAGTTGCGCCCCGCACGATCGGGCGAGCGTGACGATTTCGCCGCAAAGAATCTCGGCGATCTTGCCGGACGGCACCGTGCTTGATCCGGCAAGATGCCCTTCACCAGCGAAGCATCCGACCATCAGGGTTCGCATTTTGAGAAACCCGGGAACGAAGCCTCGGATGCGCGCCAGCAGCGGCTGCCATTGCGCTCCAAGTCCTTCGAGAACGTCCTGGTCGAGAAGAAAAAACGGCTGGACGGCATGGAGACAGCCTGCCCAGTCGATGATCGCGAAGTACCGGTACTCGACACGCTCACGGAGCGTATCCTCCAGGATTTCGTAGTAGCGGTGATCCTTGCGCAGGTCGACGAAACTGGCCTCCCAAGCGGGACAACCGGCGATTTCGTCGCGCGTCACGATCTTTACGCGAAACGGCGCTGTAGCAGCCGCCGCGTCCGCTACGCTTGTTGTATCAGCCAGACTGACTGCGTCTGACGCCAACGCAATGCTCCGGGTGATGAAAAGTCTTTCAATACAGTATCAATGTACCTGATTTGGCCGCGGCCTCCTGTGCCATCCGCGCAACAAGTCATTACTTTCGAAGTTGCGTCTCTTTCGAGGCCCCGTCGGCGCCGAGCGGCGCGCGCCCTCCCGCAATAGACCGGCCCGCCGGTCCCAGCGACGTAGCACCACAACTCGCCCTTGCGCTTCAGCAAGAGCGAAGGCCCGCAACAATTGCGCGCGGCTCGTAGGCTTATGTTGATCGCCGCTATTTCCCGGTCGAACCGGCGAACGCCGTATCGAGCACATCCCCGATCGGCTGCCAGCTACGGCCATCGAACTGAAGCAACCGCAATTGCTCGACCGGTCGGAACTGAGCGGTGTTGATCTTGATGCCGGGGAGCAAGGCGGACGCCTGATAATCCCTGAGCGCCGCAGCCTGCTTCATGACGTTCTCGCGCGACAGGTCGTTGCCGCATTGCCTGAGCACCTCGACCATCGTTTCGGCAGCGGCATAGCCGTAGACTGCAGCCGCGTCATCCTTGCCGCCGGCTTTGGTGTACTTGTCCAGGAAGCTGTACCAGGCACCCTGCTCCGCTCTCCAGGCCGGATCGCTCGCATCCTTCAGGAACGCGGCGGTGATGACGCCGGTCGCATTCTCCGTGCCGGCCCGCTTGAGCACCGTCTCGATCGATGACGCCATCTGGTTCACGACGAACACCGGCCGCCAGCCGTGGTCGGCCGCCGCGCGGATCACCTTGGCGGCATTTTCCGGTACTCCGGCAAACACGAAGACCTCGGCGCCAGATTGCTTCAGGATCGAGACGTGGCCGTCCAGGTGCTGATCGTCGACATCATAGGCGATGTCGACCCTGAGGTTGTGGGCGACGTCGCCCAGCCCTTGCACCAGTCCCTTGAACAATTCGCGCCCGAACTGGTCATTCTCCCAAAGCGCCACGATTTTCTTGCCGGGATAGAACGCCTGGATGTAGTTGGCGTAGATGCGCCCTTCCTCGCGATACGAAGGCTGCCAGCCCATGGTCCACGGATAGAGCGACGGCTCGCTGAGCTCGTGATCGCCGGAAGCAACGAAAAGCTGGGGGATCTTGCGTTCGTTGAGATACTTCCGCACCGCCAGATTCCCCGGCGTGCCGAACGAACCGAACATCAAGAGCACATTGTCGGTCTCGACCAGAATTCGCGTGAGATCCATGGCGTTGGAGGGATCCGACAGATCGTCATAGGACATGAAGCGGATCTTGCGGCCATTGATGCCGCCGCGTTCGTTGATCATCTCGAAATAGGCGGCTTCCGCCTTGCCGATCTGGCCGAAAATCTCCAGCGCGCCGCTATACGGCATGACATTGCCGATCCGGATTTCGGTGTCGGTAACGCCCTGGTCGCGCACCTGCTGCGTGATGGCGCCGAGAGACGCCAGCGCGACGACGCCGGCCAGGAGTGCTCGGATCAAGATAGCCATGAGAAGAGCTCGCACGACGGCAGCCGCCGCTGCCTGGTTTCAGTCCGGCCCGCGCTCATTCATTGATCTAGATCATAGCACTCGAGGGGGCCGCTGGCATCCTCCAACCTTCCGATGGCTGGCGACGCACCGGCGCTGGTTCCGGATGATGATCACGCCGCAGAGGATCCCGGACATGCCAATCGTGATCGCAGCCGTTGGGCCCTAGGACATACGGGCCTGTCACGAAAAAGATGAATGTGTTGAGGGCGGAATGGATCATGACCGTCGGCCAGGTTGAGTTGCTGCGCCAACGGCAATAGCCCAGCGCCAATCCCATCCCGAATATCTCCAACTTCCCATAAACGTCATACTGTGTGTGGGTCATAGCCCAGACGGCGGCGGTCAAAACGATCGCTCCGATCGGACCCAGAAACGACTCCGACCAGCCGCGATACAAGAAGCCACGAATGAGGAACTCTTCCATGATGGTCCGGCAATGCAGGTACCGATGAGCAGGATCATCTAGCCGCTCGCGCCCTTGACCACGAAGACCGGGTCATCCACCGCGGCCCCCTCGCCACCAACACTCGAATTGATGACCGATTCAACGAGCAGAATGCCGGCAAAGATTGCAAATGCGCGCATGGCTTCGGCCGGGCTCGGCCAGTTGAGCGCGAGATATTCCTCGAACCCGCGGCGAGCCTTCCGGATCGCGATCCAGAGCACGCCGATCGTCAAGGGGCTCGCGATGGTAAGGCCAGCGCCGTACCATCGCCCCTGGGCGGCGAATCCCGCAATTGAGCCGGCGACATTCTGGCTACGCCGTCTTGCGCCGCGATGATGATCGTCATGGCCCAACCTCCAACCAGCGTAAAAACGCCGTAAGCGATTAGGATGACGAATGCCGTCTCCACGAAATCCCAGGTCCGCTGCGGCGGTGCCGGTACCGGCGCGTTGGCATTCTCGAAGTTCGACATATGGGATTCTTCTGCAACAACGTTGCAGCGAAGGTGGGCCTAGCTTCAACCTAGCATAGGGAACTCTCAGCCCGCCAGCCACCAGGTCTGGATCGTCGCCGCGAAATTGTTCAGCCCGTGCAGCAGGATGGTCAGCCAGGTCGATCCGGTGCGGAAGCGCAAATAGCCGAACAGGAGGCCGATCGTCAGCACCTGGCAGAGGAAGAACCAGTCGTACTGCAGGTGCATCACCGTCCAGACGATCGACGACAGCAGGATCGCGCCATAGGGTCCGAGCGCGGATTCCGACCAGCCGCGGTAGAGCCAGCCGCGCGCGAACAGTTCCTCCCAGAGCGGCGCGGCCACGGCGAAGGCGATCACCAGGAGCCACAGCGCGCTGTGCTCCTGCGCCGATTTCAGCACGTCGCCCATGAAGCCCGGCGACACCTCGCGGCCGGCGGCGCGGGACACCATGTCCCAGGCTCCGACCAGCACGACGAGCGCGACGACGCCGATGATCACGTTCTTCCACGACGTCCCGCGCAGCCCGAGGTAATCGGCGAACGGGATCCGGGTCCGGCGGATCGCGAACCACAGCACCAGCAACACCATCGGCAGGCCGGCGAGGACCGAGAGCGAGATCGTCAGGCCGTCGGCGACCACATGGGTGATGCCGGCCGTCGACACCTCCCCGCCCTGCGCGACGATGCGCCAGACGATGACCGTGACCTGGCCGACGAACATCGCGGCGAAGATCAACAGGCCCCACAGCGCGGTGCCCCAGAATTTCCAGACCCGCGGGGGGAGCGGCGGCGGTTCGATCGCGGCAGTCGCGTCTTGCGGCGTGAGAGAATCCATCAGCGAACCTCGGCTCTATCAATTCGTCATGGCCGGGCTTGTCCCGGCCATCCACGTCTTTCCTTGCCCTGTCGAAGCAAAGACGTGGATGCCCGGCACAAGGCCGGGCATGACGGTGGTCAATGTGGTCATGGCAGCGCCCGCGCCAGCAGCGCGCGCTGATTGGCATCGGATAAGTCCACCGCGCCGTACATGCCGGCGTGGCGTTCGGCAAGCCGTGTCACCGCGAACAGTTCGGCGTTTTTCGGCGAGACCTGGTTGAGCGCCGCGGTTGCTGCCAGGAGCGCCAGCTGCTCGACCGCAAGCCGCGCGACGCGCTCGCTGTCCGGCCGCCGGAACGACTGCCCGATCGAGGCAACAGCCTCGGCGGCGCCGGGCAGGCCCCTGGTCTCCTCGGCGAGCGCGCGCAGCACCGCGAGTGCGGCGTCAGCCTCGCGGCCGAGCGCGCGCAGCACGTCGAGGCACATCACGTTGCCGGACCCCTCCCAAATCGCGTTGACCGGCGACTCCCGGTAATGGCGCGCCAAAATGCCTTCCTCGACATAGCCATTGCCGCCGAGGCACTCCATCGCCTCATAGAGGAAGCCGGGCGCGCTCTTGCAGGTCCAGTATTTGATCGCCGGCGTCAGCAGCCGCATATAGGCGGCCTCGCCCGCATCGGCCGGCGCGCGATCGAAGGCACGGCAGAGCCGCATCACCAGCGCGATCGACGCCTCGACATGCAGCGCCATGTCCGACAGCACCGCCTGCATCAGCGGCTGGTCGGCGAGATGCTTCTGGAACACGCTGCGGTGCCGCGCGTGATGGAGCGCATGCGCCAGCCCCGAGCGCATCAGCCCGGCGGATGCGATCGCGCAGTCCTGCCGCGTCAGCTGCACCATCTGGATGATGGTGCGGATGCCCTTGCCCTCCTCGCCGATCAGCTCGGCATAAGCGCCGTGGAATTCGACCTCCGACGAGGCATTGGAGCGGTTGCCGAGCTTGTCCTTCAGGCGCTGGAAGTGGATCGCGTTGACCGTGCCGTCGGGCGCAAAGCGCGGCATGAAGAAGCAGCTCAGCCCATTCATGGTCTGCGCCAGCACCAGGAAGGCGTCGCACATCGGCGCCGACATGAACCATTTGTGCCCGGTGATGCGCCAGGCCCCGCCGTCGCGCTCGGCGCGCGTCATGTTGGCGCGCACATCCGTGCCGCCCTGCTTTTCCGTCATGCCCATGCCGAGGGTCATGCCGCGCTTGGTCCACCACGGCGCAAAGGTGGGATCGTAGGCGCGCGTTCCGATCACCGGCATCGTCTTCGCCAGAATGTCCGGCTGCGAGGCCAGCGCCGCGACCGAGGCGCGCGTCATCGTGATCGGGCAGAGATGGCCGGTCTCGACCTGGGAAGCGATGTAGAACTTTGCCGCACGCACCACCTCGGCCGCTCCGCCGGCCGGCTTGCCGTCGGCGCTCCAGGTCGAATTGTGCACGCCGGCATGCGCGGAGTGCGCCATCAGCTCGTGATAGGCCGGATGAACCTCGACCTCGTCGCGGCGATTGCCCCTGGCATCGAACAAGCGCAGCTTCGGTGTGTGCTCGTTGGCGATGCGTCCGCGCTCCGCCATCGCGTCCGAGCCCCAATGCTTGCCGAAATCCGACAGCTCAGCCGTTGCCGCCGCCCCGCCATTGGCGGCAACCGCCGCGGCGAGCGGCGCATCCACCGTGAACAGGTCGACATTTTCGAACGGCGGCGACTGGTTGAAGACGTCGTGGGTGGCAAACGGAGCCTGCGTCATGGTCTCCTCGGCAACTGGTCTGCACGCATGCGGCCGGGACAACCGGCCTCTTCCGGCCGGGATCACGGGCCAGCCGCGGCGCGATGGAATCGGAGGATCATAAGCCTGCGAGCCGACGCGGGGCAGCGAAAAGTACACGTCCGCTGGATGCTTCCATGCTTTAGATGCTTACTTCTCGAAAACGCGCTACCGCGCCCGGACGATCGGGAAGTCGTAGGCCGGCCCGCCTGCCCGCGGCAGCGAAAAGTGCCACCATTCCTTGGCATAGTTCGCGAACCCTTGCCGGGCCATCGCCGCGACCAGCATGGCGCGCCAGCGCCTCTGCGCAGGCGTGATCGAGCCCGTCGCGGTGTGGGCCTTCAGGTCGGAACAATCGTAACCGGTGCCCATGTCGACGCTGCCCTCCGGAGCGCGCGTGGCGGCTGGCGCGGTGCAGTCGGCATAGTCCCTGGCCGGATCGAACTTGCGCGAATTGTCGGCGCCAAGATCGACCAGCGTGAGATCGACCGCGGCCCCTGTCGAATGGCCCGAATGGGTGGCGATGTAGCCGAGGCGGAACAGGTCCGCCTTCGAAAAGGCCGGGTTGTAGCGCCGCTCGGCGGCGGTCTCGGTGCCGTTCTTCGACCATGCCACCATGTCGGCGACAGCGCGGGCCGGCCGGTAGCAATCGAACATCTTCAGCGACAGTCTTTGCCGGGCCAGTTCCTGTTGCACGGCCTTGAGCCTGAGCCCGACCTCCCGCTTCACCACGCATTCCGCCGCGCCATAGCCCGCGATCGGCCGCCCCATGAAATTGTTCGCGCCGGCGTAGCGGATGTCCTGGATGATGGTCGGATCGATGTCGCGAAGGAACGCGAAGTCGCCGGGCAAGTTCTGAGCGAAGGCAGGCGAGATCGCCCCCGGGATCAATGCGATGGCCATCCATGCGATCACGACAATTTTCACGAGGTCTCGCTCCGGCGTCACGGCCGGGTATAGCCCGTCAGGAGGACGGCGTCGCTGCCGCTCCGCCTGTGCCCCGCCATCCACGTCTTGTTCCGGAAACCCCCGCAAAAGCAAGGCGCGGATGTCCCGCGGCGAGCCCCGGCAGCACCGCCGGGAAGGCGGCGACATCTTACTCGGGGAAAACTCCCGCGAGCCCTCTTCGCGCTTGCCCCACCGGCCATCCGCGCCTATAGCTCTCGCTTTAATGACCCCATCATTGAAATCGACTTTTGTCCTCGGTCACCGGCATCTGCTGGGCATCGAGGGCCTTTCCGCTGACGACATCACGGGCCTGCTCGACCTCTCCGAGGAGTATGTCGAGCTCAACCGCCAGGTCGACAAGAAGCGCGCCAGCCTGCGCGGCCGTACCCAGGTCAATCTGTTCTTCGAGGCCTCGACCCGGACCCAGTCCTCGTTCGAGATCGCCGGAAAACGCCTGGGCGCCGACGTCATGAACATGTCGGTGTCATCGATGTCGACCCGCAAGGGCGAGACCTTGATGGACACCGCGGTGACACTGAACGCGATGCACCCGGACATTCTCGTGGTACGCCACCACGCCTCCGGCGCGGTCGAGCTTCTGGCGCGCAAGGTTGACGGTTCCGTGATCAACGCCGGCGACGGCAGCCACGAGCACCCGACCCAGGCGCTGCTCGACGCCCTGACGATCCGCCGCAACAAGGGCCGGCTCGAGGGGCTGACGATCGCGATCTGCGGCGACGTGCTGCATTCGCGCGTGGCGCGCTCCAACATCTTCCTGCTCAACACCATGGGCGCGCGCGTCCGCGTGGTGGCCCCCTCCACGCTGCTGCCGCCCGGCATCGAGCGGATGGGCGTCGAGGTCGCGCGCGACATGCGCGAGGGGCTGAACGGCGCCGACATCGTGATGATGCTGCGGCTGCAGCGTGAGCGCATGAACGGCTCCTTCGTGCCGTCGTCGGGCGAGTATTTCCACTATTTCGGCCTCGACCAGAAGAAGCTCGGCTATGCCAAGCCGGATGCGCTGGTGATGCATCCCGGCCCGATGAACCGCGGTGTCGAGATCGACACCTTCGTCGCCGACGGCGCGCAGTCGCTGATCCGTGAACAAGTTGAAATGGGTGTGGCAGTGCGCATGGCGGTGCTGGAAGCGCTCGCCCGCAACCTGCCGAACGCGTGAGACCGATGCTGACCGACCGCCGCCCCATCCTGCTCGCCAACGCCCGCGTCATCGATCCGTCGCGCGATTTCGACGGTCCGGGCGATGTCCTGATTGCCGACGGCGTGATCCGTGACGCCAAGCGCGGCATCGGCGCCGCCGGCGTCCCCGAAGGCACCGACATCGTCAATTGCGCCGGCAAGATCGTGGCCCCCGGCCTGATCGACATGCGCGCCTTTGTCGGCGAGCCCGGCGCCAGCCACCGCGAGACTTTCGCCTCCGCCAGCCAGGCCGCCGCGGCCGGCGGCATCACCACCATCATCTGCCAGCCCGACACCTCGCCGGTGATCGACAATTCGGCGACCGTCGACTTCGTGCTGCGCCGGGCCCGCGACACCGCGATCGTCAACATCCATCCGATGGCGGCGCTGACCAAGAGCATGCAGGGCCAGGAGATGACCGAGATCGGCCTGCTCAAGGCCGCCGGCGCCGTCGCCTTCACCGACGGCGACCGCAGCGTCACCAACGCCCAGGTGATGCGGCGTGCGCTGACCTATGCCCGCGATTTCGACGCGCTGATCGTGCATCACACCGAGGATCCGAATCTGGTGGGCGAAGGCGTGATGAACGAGGGCGAATTCGCCACAAGGCTCGGCCTCGCCGGCATTCCCACCGCGGCCGAGTCGATCATGCTCGAACGCGACATGCGGCTCGCAGGCTTGACCGGCGGGCGCTATCACGCAGCCTCGCTGACCTCGATCGAGTCGCTGGAGATCCTCAAGCGCGCCCGCGACGCCGGCCACAATGTCTCGGCCTCGGTCTCGATCAATCACGTGACGCTGAACGAGAACGACATCGGCCCCTACCGCACCTTCCTCAAGCTGGCCCCGCCGCTGCGCACCGAGGAGGACCGCAAGGCGCTGGTCGCGGCGCTGGCCTCCGGGCTGATCGACGTCGTGATGAGCGACCACAATCCGCAGGACGTCGAGGTCAAGCGGCTGCCGTTCGCGGAAGCGGCGAGCGGCGCAGTCGGCCTGCAGACCATGCTGCCGGCGGCGCTGCGGCTGATCCACAATGGCGAGATGGACTTCAAGACGCTGATCCGGGCGATGTCGACACGGCCGGCGGAGCTGCTCGGCCTGCCCGGCGGCACGCTGCGCGCGGGCGCGCCGGCCGACGTCATCGTGATCGACGCCGACACGCCCTGGGTCCTCGACCGCGACGATCTCAAATCACTGTGCAAGAACACGCCGTTCGACGACGCCCGCTTCTCGGGCCGCGTGACGCGGACGATCGTCGGCGGACGGACCGTTTACGAGCACGTCTGAAACTGGGGTGGAACTTAGCGCGACGCGAGTTGCGACATCGCTTCCATCGTTGTGCCAACGACGATGGCCGCGACGTAAACGACAAAGAAAAACTGCTCCAGCCGCCTGCGAACAGAAGCCATGATAAGCTCCCTCATTACCAAGGCCATGGTGCGGATTTATGGTTAATATTTCATTGACGGCACTGCCCCGTTCGGGCCGGACCGCTCCAGGGAACCACTGCGATGTCTGCTGATGGGCTGCTGCCGCTCGCCTTCCTGATCGGCTACCTGCTGGGCTCGATCCCGTTCGGCATGGTGCTGACCAGGATGGCCGGCACGCAGGATCTGCGCACGGTCGGCTCGGGCAATATCGGCGCCACCAATGTGCTGCGCACCGGCCGCAAGGGCCTCGCCGCGGCGACGCTGCTCGGCGACATGTTGAAGGGCACCGTCGCCGTCATCATCGCCGGCACCATCGACGGCCCGAACGCGGCGATGCTGGCGGCGCTGGGGGCTTTCCTCGGCCACCTCTTCCCGGTCTGGCTCAAGTTTCGCGGCGGCAAGGGTGTCGCGACCTATCTCGGCGTGCTGCTCGGCCTGTTCTGGCCGGCGGCGCTGATCTTCGCCGTGATCTGGCTCGGCACCGCCTACACCACGCGCTACTCGTCGCTGTCGGCGCTGATCGCCGCGTTCGTGACGCCGCTGTTCCTGTGGTGGTTCGGCCATAACGCGCTCGCCTCGCTGTTCGCCGTGCTGACGCTGCTGCTGTTCT
Source organism: Bradyrhizobium sp. USDA 4501 (assembly GCF_054062115.1). NCBI lineage: Bacteria > Pseudomonadati > Pseudomonadota > Alphaproteobacteria > Hyphomicrobiales > Nitrobacteraceae > Bradyrhizobium > Bradyrhizobium sp. USDA 4501. Next base: position 8,285,562 of record NZ_JBSSEX010000001.1, on the reverse strand, counting down.
ACATGCACCGCGAGAACATCCAGCGCCTGCAGGCCGGTACCGAGGGCAAGATCGGCGAGCGGAAGTGACGTATGTCATTCCGGGGCATCGCGCAACGATGAACCTCAGGTGCGCAATTGCGCACCGGGGAATCCAGAAGTTGTGGGGCGAGATTCCGGGTTCGATGCGGCGCATCGCCCCGGAATGACCAAGCCTACCGCTTCAGCGCGTCCTCGACAAAGCTCGCGGCCGCCAGCGCTTTGGCATCATAGCCAAAACCCGCGATCACGGTCACGCCGACCGGCAATCCGCCCTCGGCGGTCAGCGTCGGCACGTTGACGCAGGGCACGCCCAACAAGGTCCAGAGCCGGTTGTAACGGGGATCGCCGGTCGACGCCAAACCCTCGGGTGCCGCGCCCGGTGCCGACAGCGTCACGAGCACGTCGACCTCGGTGAGAACAGCAGCCAGCGCCTGCCGTGCGCGCAGCGTGACGTCCATCGCCGCGTCGTATTCCGCCGGCGTACCACCCTTGCTCTCGTCGAGCCGGCCGCGCAGCAGCGGCGGCATCGCATCGTAGTTCTGGCCGTATTCCCAGGCGAACGACTGATGCGCCTCGAACTCCTGCACCACCGGATGGATCCGCCACGCCTCCGCGACGACCTCGGGCATCGCGAGTTCGCGCACGGTCGCACCGGCCTGCTCCGCCGCACGCGCGGCCTTCTGCAACGCCTCCGCGCCGGAAGGTTCAGGCGCGCCGGCGAAGGCCTGCGTGACGACGCCGATGCGCGGCGCGGAAACCTTCGACGGCACCACCAGCTCGGGCCGCTTCGTCATCGCAGCGAGCCCCAGCGCGACGTCGCGCACGCCGGCGCCGAACAGCCCGACGGTATCGAGCGTCCAGGAGAAGCATTTCACGCCGACGGTCGGCAGCAGCCGGTAGCTCGGCTTGATCGCGGCGACGCCGCAGAACGAGGCCGGCCGGATCACCGAGCCGCCGGTCTGCGTGCCGAGCGCCAGCGGGATCATCCCGGCGGCGACCGCGGCGGCCGAGCCCGACGACGAGCCGCCCGGCGTGTGCGCGTGATTGTGCGGATTGAGCGTTGCGGTCGGATCGTTCGCCGCGAATGCCGTCGTCGTGGTCTTGCCGATGATGGTGGCGCCGGCCTGCTTCAGCGCCATCACGACCGGAGCGTCGGCGCGCGGCCGATGCCCGCGATAGATCGCGGCGCCCATCTCGGTCGGGAGGTCAGCGGTATCGATGATGTCCTTGATGCCGACTGCAATTCCACGCAGCGGCCCGGCCTGTTGCCCACGCGCCGTCTCGTCGAGGCGGACGAAGGCGCCGATAGTCTTGTCCTGCGCCGCGATCGCGTCCCGCGTCTGCGTGATGGCGACATCGGTGGACAATTCGCCGGAGGCGATGCGGCGTTGGAGATCGGCAAGCGAAATCATCGGCGGACTTCCTGTTTCTTGACGGTTTTTGGCGGCTTCTTGCCAAGCGCTTTTAGCGCGTCGCGCGCGGCTGCGCCAATGTCGCAGGTGATCACAATCTCAGGTTGGGCGAAGCTGGGCCCCGTATGCATGACCGCTCGCCCAGCCCTCCAAAACTCACCGACACCGAACGGCTCAACCGCCTGCGGCTGATCCGCTCCGACAATGTCGGCCCGCGCGGTATTATGGCGCAAACGCCACAAGGCTAAAATCGACGAAAATTCTCACATGCAACGCCATCATCGTCGGCATCGTGCTTGGACCAATAGCCCGGTTCGCCTCGGCGGGATGGAGCCAAGCCAACGGCGCGTGCAGCCGCACAATTTGGAAACGCCGCGATATGCTTGAATAGCAAAAGCGGATGCCAAGAGATTTGGCACAGGACGGCCCAGCATAAGGCGGCCCCAGCGATGGCAGATATAGCCGCGACGGCCGCATAACTTAGATATGGGGACTGTGGCGACGGCAATCGAGGGCGTGGCCGAAATTGGATTACACGCCTCGCCATGCCTCAAATCTCCTCCAAAATCACCTGTTCAAGCTCCAGCGCTGCAACGCACGCAAGAAAGAAGATCGCTGTAAACGATCCGCGCTTGAGCTTCATGGTGATCCCAGCCTCGGTTTCATCCTTGAGGCCGTGCTTCTTCAGCCGCCTAGCCAACTCGGCATAGGTCACGTCGGCTTTCTTCATCTCAGCTTTCAGGAAGGCGCTCGCGCGCTCCCCCCATTCCTTTTCCGCCTTGGGTAGGACCATGGCGTCTCCTATCGATTACGTGAGCTAACAAATATGATAGACCTGCCTTGACTTCCGGTCAAACGGTTCATATTCGTTAGCTATCATATTCGATAGGATGCAGCAATGCGCGGCAGACCGACGAAAGACCCTCACACCCGACCGGCCATCAACACGCTTGAACGGCTCCATATGGAGCTGGGCGGCCAGATACTCGCCAACCGGCAACAGCATGACGCCCTGAGCGAGCGGATGCGGCACGTTGAGGCCGTCATCAAGATGCTGGACCCCAGCTACAACCTGGGGCGGATCGCGGTGAAGCGGCGGAAGCCCAACCCGTGGTTCAAGCGCGGCACCCTCTACAGGCGGGCGCTGGACGTGCTCAGGACGGCCACCGCGCCGATGACCACGACGGACCTAGCGAAGGCCGTTCTAGCTGCCCATGGCGTGCAGGACGCGACCGGCGACGACGTGCAGGGAATCGCGCTGGGCATCCAGCACAGCCTCAAGAATCATGAGGGAAAGGCCGTGGAGCGTGTTGGCGAGGCCAGTCCGGCGCGGTGGCAGATTGTCGCTCAATAGTGATTTTGCCTATAGAAGGGCTCGATTCTCGCTGGCGGCAACCAGATTAAATCGCGCTAACCTACTGGTGCAGCCTTGCGAAAGGCCTATATTTTGCATAATAGAAGGCACGAGGTAGCAGGTTCGGAGAGGAACTGCGCCGTGGCGACTATGTTAACCCCGCGACAATACTTCCCTCGCATTGTCGAGCCCACGGTGCGATTCTGAGCGCTATGACCCGCAAGAGCACACATCACTACGTGACGTTCAGCGCCATTCAGGACGTGTTGCAGTCGCGCGCCTTCTGGGAAGGCGTCGCCGTTGGCTTCGCGCCGCAGCGATATATTTGCAACTTAAATTATACATACAACTTGCACGAAACCGTCAACTCCGCTTATGACTCATGGCGGGAGGTCGGTGATTTGTTGAATTCGGCCTGCCGCGATTTTGAGCATGGCCAAATCCCCGCCCCAGAAGCCGACCCAGAACGAAAACGAACCGACAGGCTCCGCGCTATCGCGGACTGACGAAGCCGTAGCAGTTCGGGAGAAGGTTGAGCAAGTCATCGGCCCCATAGTTGGGGGAAGTCAGCGCGTTCAGGTAGTCGAGCGCGTTACTCAGATGATTACGTCGGAGCGCTTTCGAGGGCCGCTTCCCCATCCCCGCCATCTGCAAGCCTATGAAGAGACCTGTAGTGGCTCCGCCGATCGAATAATTCGAATGGCGGAAATCGCGCAAGAGCGTCGCGAGACACGACGCGACAAGGCGCTCGATCACGAATTTTCGGATCGGCGGCTCGGTATGCTTCTAGGCTTCGCCGCGTTGCTCGCTCTATTGGTCGCCGGGACCATTTTGGTTGTCTGTGGCGACAAGGCTATTGGTGGCACGCTTTTGGGTGCAGGTGTCCTTGGCACTGTCGTTGGGACGTTCGTACACGGAAGAAGGTCCGGAGAGCCTGCGGAGAAGGAAAAGAAGGAAAAGCCGGACGGTCCTGTGCAAGGCGGCAAGCCTGAGCATAGCGAATAATCACCCCTCAATGTGCCGCTGCCAGTAGCCGGTGAAGTCAACCGACTTACCGCGCTTCAAGGCCAGCCCGGCAATCCGGCTCACCTGATCCCCGTTTGAGACCCGGCGATTGTCCTCACGCCATGAGGACTCCTGCGCATACCGGAGCAGGTACGCGCCAGCGATGTGGTGGTGGATACCGATCTCCGCGCGACGCAGGCGGCTGAAATACTCCTCAGCCTGATTGGTGCAAGCGCCGTCGAGGCTGTACGCCTCCTGATGATTGATCCGGCGCATCTCGAAACGCTCATGCAGGCCATCCCAAGAGGCGGCTTCGTCGGCGTTGACTACTGTCCCCTTGGCAATGCGGGCCTTGATGAAAGCAGCGGCTTGGCTCTCGGAGCCGAACACGGCCGGGACTGAGTTGCCGCCGCGCTCGCGCACGATCACGACAACCTTGCGCTTGCCGTTCTGGTTACGGGCAAAGCGGCGGTCAATGCGATCCTCTTTCAGGTTGGCGGGCTTCACGTAGCCGCCGAAGTAGCCGCCATCGACTTCCGCAGTCTTGCCTTCGCCGCCGACGACACGGTCCTTCATTTCCTCAGCCATCGCCTCACGGAGCTTATGCAGGAGCACGAATGCGGACTTGTAGGACAGCCCCAGGTCCCGGCTGAGCGCGAGTGCGGACTTGCCCTTCACCTCGTTGCAGAACACCGCAATGGCGGCCAGATAGCCGCGCAGGGGCAGCTTGTGGCTGGCGAACAGCGTACCGCTGGTGATGGTGAAGTCCTTCTTGCAGCCCTTACAGCGGAAGCGCAGGGAGCCGTTCGGGCGGCGGGCTTCGTAAGCCTCTACGGAGCCGCAGGAAGGGCATACAGGAGCGCCAGCGGTAAAAGCCCAACGGATGGCCTTGAAGGCCGTCTCGGCTTCCGCGTCGGTCATGCGGAAGACCTGAGCCAAGCTCAGGGTCTTTGCCGCTTTGCTGAGGAGGAAGTGTTGAGACACAGCCATTACCTAACGAATATGATAGGTAACGAATATGATAGGCTTTGCTTCAGGTCAAGAAATCTATCGTTTTCGTTAGGTCACGAATCCGTTAGATTGCAATGCGGTAATAGTTTTTGGGTGTATTGCGGCCCAATAACCCGAAAAGGTAGTATCGTTGGATATTTAGGACTTTTGGGGCTGGTAATGCTCAAGCGGAATTGGGCGCTAATCGCGCTCGTTTATCTTGCGTTTGCTGAAGTTTTGAGTTGGGGGCCTGTGCCGGATTTATCGCTGTGTCTGATAAAGCCAGAGCACGGTCAGCAAGCCACCAATCACGATGATAAGAAATACTGCCCCGCCTTTCACACGGGAGTAATCGCCTCTCTCGACGCGCTCGACGGATTCCTTGAACATCACGACAAAAGCGTGGTCGGAGGATTCACTATCGTTCTTGCCATTTCCACCATTGGTCTTTGGCTGGCCACCAATAAGCTTTGGAGGGCCGGAGAACGGCAATTTGAGCTTCTGGCCCAAACCGCTGCCGATCAATCCCGCGATATGGGAGCGTCTATCGCAATCGCTAAAAATGCTGCTGATGCATCGTCGAAGCAAACAGAAGCCTTGCAGCATCAGTTGGCCTTGTTGGAAATGGATCAGCGACCTTGGCTCAAGGCTCAATTTGAAATCATAAAACCGCTCGTCTTTGGTAAGCGCGATTTTCCGCGCACGTTGTCGGCCGCGATTTGACGGATGGCCTTCGTATCGGGGCGATGCTGAGCCGTTCAGGCAGTGGCCGCTTTGGGGAAGTTGAAGGGCAACAGGTCAGCGATATCGGCGTTGTCCACGCGCTGAGGCAACTCGGTGAGCACATGGCGCAGCCATGTTAACGGCTCGACACGTGAGGCGCGGCAGGTCAGCATTAGGCTGTAGACGACGGCGCTGGCCCTGGCTCCGTCGACGGTGTCGCTGAACAGCCAGCTTTTTCGGCCGGTGGCAAAAACCCTGATGTCGCGCTCCAGAAGATTGTTGTCGATCGGCATCCTGCCATCTTCGGTGTAACGCGTCAGATAGTCCCATTGGTTCCGGGTGTAAGATACGGCGTCGCCAAGCTTGCTGTCCGGCAGGACCTTCGGGGCGATTTGATCGAGCCATTCCTTGAGGGCGTTCAGGACAGGAATGCTGTGTTGCTGGCGGAAGCGACGGATGCATTGATCCGGCGTTTCGTCTCTGTCCGGTTTCTCGTCCCGCGCCTGCCTTTCAACCCGGTAGAGCTGCTCGAAGAACCGCAGCGCCTGCTCGGGCGGCCCGCCGCCCTTCTTTCTCGCTTTGAGGGCGTCGACAAAACGCCGCCGGGAGTGGGCCATGCATCCAATGTGGGTGGCCCCTTCCAGCGTGCGCCATGCGCTATAGCCGTCACTCATCACGATGCCACGGTAATCGCCGAGGAAGACCTGCGGGTGGATTTGGCCGCGGCCCGGCTGATAATCCAGAAGAACGATCGGCTCGTGACTATCCTTGCCGCTGCGATACGCCCACATGTACGATGTGCTGGTGGCCGCTTTGTCCTTCTCCTTGAGGACCTGAACCGTCGTCTCGTCGCCATGGATGAGAGGCTGCGATCTGAGCCGCAGCTTCAGGGCGTCATAAATGCGATGCAGATGCTTCTCGCTCGAGCCGATCACCCAGTGGCCCAAAGCGCCGCGGCTGACAGGAACGCCTGCGCGTTCGAAGGCCTGCGCCAAGCGGTAGAGCGGCGTGCCGTCGACATATTTGTGAACCAGCGCGAACGCCAGCGTCGAGGCCGTGGCAACGCTGCCCGGCAACGGCTGCGTCGGCATCGGCGCGGTCACGACAGGGGCGTTGATCCCGGTGCGATCGCAATGGCGGCAGGCATATTTGAAGCGCACATTCTGTAAAACCTTCGCCTTCACCTCGATATGAAGTTGCTCGGTGACAGCCTCGCCCATGCGATGCATCTGGCCACGGCAGCAAGGACACGCCTTCTGATCGTCGGGCAGGTCATACTCGACGCGCTCGCGCGGCAGGTTTGCCGGCAGCGGCCTGCGGCCGCGCTTCTTTCCCGTCGTGCTTTCGACCGATGGCAGACCCGTGTCCGGAAGTTCGGCGGTATCGTTCGTTTCGCTGCCGGCGTCATCCTCATCGGCGGCCTGCTCGGCTTCATTGAAGAGACGGTCGACGTGCTTTTCGCTGCGCGGCGCAAAACGATGCAGGCGTGCCAGCGCCAGTTCTTCCTCCAGCTTGACGACGCGCTCCGTGAGCTGACGATTCTCCGCCTCCAGCGCGGCAATGCGCGCCAACAGCACCTCGACACTCGGATTGCCGGTTCGATTCATCGGATTCTTGAATCTGAACCGTTCCGACGCGTCAACCGCTCAACTCAAGAGCTCAGCCGGCAACCTGATATTGCCGCACCGGATGACGGACCATCGCATCGATATCGATGCCGTCGAGGATCCAGTGCAACTGCTCGGTCGTAAGCCGGACGACCGCCTCCTGGCGGCGCGGCCATCGGAACTTGTCCTCGGTCAGCCGCTTCAGGACCAGCACAAAGCCGGACCGGTCGAAGAACAGCAACTTCATCCGGTCGCAACGGCGATTGCAGAACGCAAAAACCGCCGGCACAAACGGATCGAGCGCCATCGTCTCCTGAACCAGAACCGCAAGGCTGTTGATGCCAGCTCGGAAGTCGATCGGCTCACGGTGCAGATAGACCTGCAGGTCACCGCCCAGTCTGAACATGGCCCAGGGCTCCAATGATCGCCGTCAATGCATCCACATCCCCGCATTCCAGCGCGAGCTTCACGCCATTCGGCAGCGACGCGCTCACTTTGGCCGGAGAACAAAAAGCTGGAGACCCCTTGGATTCCGACCCACCCACTTCATCGCAGGTCGCCGGCAAATCCACCGCCTCCACACTGCCTTGCCGCGACAAACCCCGCTCGGCGGCCCCCTCAAGGTGAACCGGGATGAACGCCGAGGGTGACGACGACGGCGCCGACCTGGCCGCGGCGTCCTTCTTGATCCACTTCCGAAGCAGGTTCGCGTTGACCCCATGTTCGAGTGCAAGTCTCGAGACCGAAACGCCAGGCTCAAGGCAGGCCGCCACAAGACGCTCCTTCGATGTCGTCTCAAAGCGCCGGCGACCGTTCCGACCAACAAGCCTGACACGCAGTTTCTGACCATCGTCGCTCATCATGAGGTGTCCACCTATTTAAGTGGACACCTCATGCATCAGAGCACTCAAAACCAAAAGGTGCGGGGAAATTCGCGCTTACCGTCTTTGACGATAGGGGCCTCCAACTGGCCTTGAGCGGAAAGACGATAAACGTTGGAAGGGCTCCAGCATTCGACGCCCAGCTCCATGTAATGATCGAACCAAATGGGGGAGATGCGGTCAAAGCTCAGAATGAATTCTGCGAAAGGATAAGGTCGCGGGCGAACAGGTCTGGGCTCGTCATTTTCCCGGGTGACAACATCATGAATTCCCCCATAACTCGGGGATTCACTCCGGACGAAGTCACTAAGGGGAGAACCCAACTGAGATTCGCCCCCCCTGACTTCAAGAGAGACCTTTTCGGCATCGTAGTTTATGGCTGCGTCGTTTATTCGAGCCCCGGCCAAAGGGATTCTGGCCCTCATATGACTGGCTTCGGGTATCTTCTCAGACAAGCCAAGGGTCTTGGTCTGGACGTGGATCAGGGCATGATCCCGGTGGATGAAATCACCTATTTCATCCTGCCCGAATTGAGTTGGGCTGACTAAAGTCAATAGTCCGAATGCGGCCCAAGCCGCGCGCCGCCTCACGGCGCTTCTCCTAGCTCACGGTACCCCTCCCGGAATCTAGGAACCGGAGTTTCGGTAGGCTTGTGGCGTTTGCGCCATAATACCGGGCCCGCGCACCTTTGCATCGCTGCTCCGCCATTTTGGCGATGCGGCGCACGCGCTGGAGCGCCTGCCTGACCTCGCGCGCCGCGGCGGCGCCTCCGGCCCCGGGCGGATCTGCAGCGAGGCCGACGCCGCCGCCGAGCTCGCGGCCTGCCGCAAATTCGGCATCGATCTCGTCGCGCCGGAGGAAGCGCACTATCCGGCGCGGCTTGCCACCATCGACGACGCGCCGCCGCTGCTTGCCGTGCGCGGCGCGCGCGATACCCTGACGCGGCCGATGATCGCGATCGTCGGCTCCCGCAATGCCTCCGGCGCCGGGTTGAAATTTGCAGGCACCCTGGCGCGCGATCTTGGCGATGCCGGCTTTGTGATCTCGGGCCTCGCCCGCGGCATCGATCAGGCAGCGCACCGCGCCACCGTTGCCAGCAGCACGGTCGCCGTGCTCGCCGGCGGCCACGACAGGATCTATCCGCCGGAGCACGAGGATCTGCTGGCCGCCCTGCTCGAGCGCGGCGCGGCGATCTCGGAGATGCCGCTCGGCCATGTGCCGCGGGCGCGCGACTTTCCCCGTCGCAACCGTTTGATCTCGGGCGCCTCGCTCGGCGTCGTGATCGTCGAGGCCGCGCATCGCTCGGGCTCGCTGATCACGGCGCGGATGGCGGCCGAACAGGGCCGCGAGGTGTTCGCCGTGCCGGGTTCGCCGATCGATCCGCGCGCCGCCGGCGCCAACGACCTGATCAAGCAAGGCGCCACCTTGGTCACCGAAGCCGCCGACGTCATCAGCGCGGTGACGCCGATCATGGAGCGGCCGGTGATGCTTGGCGCGCGCGAGGACGACGAGCCGCTGGACTTTGCCACTGATAGCGGCGATCGCGCCCGCATCATCGATCTGCTCGGGCCGAGCCCGATCAGCCTCGACGATCTGATCCGGATGGCCGACGTGTCGCCGGCCGTTGTCCGCGCCGTGCTGCTCGAGCTCGAGCTCGCCGGCAGGCTCGAACGCCACGGCGGCGGGCTGGTGTCGATGATTTGACGAGCTGAATATCTCGCTCGCGCAAACGCCTGTCCGTCATCCTGAGGAGCGCGCAGCGCGTCTCGAAGGATCGACGGCCCGACTGGTGGCCGTGCATCATTCGAGACGCCTGCTACGCAGGCTCTCAGGATGACGGGTCTGCTTGTCCGAACGCGAAGGCTCCGAACTCAGCCTTCGCCATTCCGCGCGTCGAAATCGTTCCGCGCGCCCTCGATCTCCGGCAGATGCGCGAACGCCCATTCGCCGAGCGCCATCACAGGCACCGCGAGTCCGCGCCCGAGATCGGTCAGCTCGTAGTCGACCCGCGGCGGAATGGTCGGAAACACCGTGCGCGTCACCAGGCCATCGCGCTCCAGGCCGCGCAGCGTCAAGGTCAGCATGCGCTGCGAGATGCCGTTGATCATCCTCTTCAGCTCGTTGAAGCGGCGCGGTCCATCGCGCAGCAGCATGATGACCAGCACGCTCCATTTGTCGCCGACCCGCGACAGCACCGAGGCCACGCCGCGGCAGTCCTGATGCGTCCCGGGACCACGCGGCAGGCCGGTTTCGGCGGTTACATCGATGTGCTCGGGTTCCATTGGTGTGCTCGGGTTTCAAAAATGTGCGTTCTTGCGGAGATTTAAGACGGTCACTCATATAGCGCCAGTTACAAACCTATACCAAAGGTGGCCTCAGCCATGAAACTTCTGCACATCGATTCCTCAGTCCTCGGCCCCCACTCTGTCAGCCGCCAGGTCTCCGCCGCCGCCGTCGAGCGGTTGCGCCAGGCCAATCCGGGCCTCGTCGTCAGCTACCGCGACCTCAGCCAGACCCCGCTCGCCCACCTCTCCGGCCTGCACCTCGCCGCCAGCCAAGGCGCGGCGCCGGATCCGTCGGTGCGCGACGACATCGCGACCGGCCAAGCGGTGCTGGACGAGTTCCTCGCCGCCGACATCGTCGTGATCGGCGCGCCAATGTACAATTTCACGATTCCGAGCCAGCTCAAGGCCTGGATCGACCGCATCCTGGTCGCGGGCAAGACCTTCAAGTATGGCACCGGCGGCGTCGAGGGATTGGCCGGCAACAAGCGCGTCATCATCGCGATCTCGCGCGGCGGCTATTACGGCGCCGACACGCCGATGGCCGCGCTCGAGCACCTCGAGACCTACCTGCGCGGCGTGTTCGGCTTCATCGGCGTCAGGAATGTCGAGTTCATCCCCGCCGACGGCATCCAGGTCGGCCCCGAGCATCGCGAAAAGGCTGTGGCGGGCGCGCTGCAGGCCGCCGGCAGCCTGAACGCAGCCTGATGTGATTCAAAGCGCCTGCCGTCGCTTGGCGGCGGCAGGCCGTTCAGGTGGAGGAACTCAGAACCAGACGCCCTGTATGCCGAGGATGACGGCGACCAGCGAAATCAACAGGCCGATGCCGGAGAACAGCGCGACCGTCACGAACTGCGTCGTATCTGAACTTTCGGATGCGGGCGAAACCGGGATCGACGTCGAAATGCGGGCTGCTTTCGGCATGGCGGCACTCCAAATGATTCCGTGGTGAAAAACTCCCCGCCCAATCAGGAGTCCGGGCAGTACGTCAAAGGTTCAATCCGCGCGATGATAGTCGCAAGCCAAACCGGCCGGTATGAAACGCTTCACACCGGCCGTTCGATACAATGAGAAACAAACCAGAGCGTTTTCGAGCGAAGTGGATACCGGTTCGCGTGAAGAAAACGCGTCAGAATAAAACCAGAGCCCCGGCCCGATTTAATCGGAACGGAAAGGCTCTATCCGCGATAGATCGGCGCGCCCGCCGGTGATGCCGTTGCACCGCCATCGATGAACAGCTCCTGCCCCTGCACATGCGCGGCGTCGTCGGACGCCAGGAACAGCACGGTCTTTGAAATGTGATCGGGCTCGCCGATCCGACCGAGCGGCGTGGTCTTGCCGATCCGCTGCTCGAAGATCTTCTCGGCCTCGGGCGTTGCGATCGCCGCGCCCCAGATCGGCGTGCGCACCGCACCCGGCGCCACCACGTTGACGCGGATGTTGCGCGGCGAGAATTCTGACGCCATCACCCGCGCCATCGCGCGCACGCCGGCCTTGCTCGCGGCATAGGCCGAGTAGCCGGGATTGCCGAGCACGGAGATCACCGAGCCGTTGAGAATGATCGACGCGCCGTCGTTGAGATACGGCGCGACCGCCTGCACCGTGAAGAACACGCCGGTGAGATTGGTCCGGATCACATTCTCGAATGCGGCCAGCGTGGTGCCGCCCACTGGCGTCTGGCCGGGAATGCCGGCATTGGCGAACAGAACGTCATACTTGCCGAACTTCTCGGCGCCCTGCTTCACCGCGGCTTCCAGCGCCGCGACGTCGGTGGCATCAGCCGCCACCGCGAGCGCGTTCGGCCCGAGTTCCCTGGATGCCGCCGCAAGCGTCTCCTTGTTGCGCCCGGTGATGACGACCTTGGCGCCCTCCGCCACGAACAGCTTTGCTGTCGCGAGCCCGATGCCGCTGTTGCCGCCGGTGATCAACGCCGTCTTGTTCGCCAGTCTCATGTCCGCCTCCAGTTGGTTGCATTATTAAACTTCGTTGCTTAGCTATGGCATACGGTTTAATATTGCAACCACACAAGGTTGTGATGGCCCAAATTCCTGGAGACGGTCGGTGAAACGAACCAGCCTTGCAGGCGACAGCTGTCCCGTCGCACGCGCGCTCGACGTGTTCGGCGACTGGTGGTCGCTCCTGATCATCCGCGACGCCAGCCTCGGCCGGCGCCGCTTCGGCGAATTCCAGGCGGGCCTCGGGCTTGCCAAGAACATCCTTGCCACACGGCTGCGCACGCTGGTCGAACGCGGCATCCTGAAGACGGTCCCCGCCTCCGACGGCAGCGCCTATCAGGAATATGTCCTGACGCCGAAGGGCCACGGCATCTTTCCGATCCTGGTCGCGCTGCGGCAATGGACCGAGGAATTCGACGAGCATCCGGACGAGATTGCGACCATCCTGGTCGACCGCGACAAGGGCAAGCCGGTGAAGAAGCTCGCGCTCTATTCGCAGGATGGACGCGTGCTGGGTGCCGCGGATACGACGCTGAAGCCGCGGCCTGCAGCGAAGCGCGCGCGGCGCCTCGTGAGTGCGTAGGACGGGTGTTGCTGGTACGACACGACGGGCAACTCACCAAAAACTTGTCAATCCTCGCCCGCGAAAATATTTCGCTTTATCCGAATGCGCCTCGCGTCGCGAGGATGCGGATGTATGACTCACATACGACGACCCATATTGGGTGTCGTCCCTGCGAAAGCACTAGGTGGTGTGGACATTTATCGCATCCATAAGACGATGGCTGCGAGAGTAACGACGGCCAGGTAATTTCGGGCGGTCTTTTCGAAGCGGGTTGCGACGCGGCGGAACTGCTTGAGTTTTGAGAAGCAGCATTCGACGAGATGACGCTGGGCATAGAGATGCTTGTCCAGCGGATATTTGAGCGCACGTGACGGGTTGTTGGGGATGACGGCGAGCGCGCCTTTGGCAGCGATCGCCTGGCGCAAGTGATCGGCGTCATAAGCCGTATCCGCCATGACGACCTGGGCAGGTAATCCCTCGATCAATTCGGCGGCTTGCGGTACGTCGCTCTTCTGACCTGCGGTGAGCTTGAACCGTACGGGACATCCCAGGCCGCGAACGGCCATATGTATCTTGGTGCTCAGGCCACCGCGCGAGCGACCGATCGCCTGATCTTCAGACCCCCTTTTTTCGCCCCAGCGGCGTGCTGGTGCGCCCGGACGATGGTGGAGTCGACGATCAGATACTCGAAGTCCGGATCACCGGACATCGCTTCGAATATGCGCCACCAGACCCCCTTGATGCTCCATCGACTGAAGCGCCGAAACACGCTGTTCCAGTCTCCAAACACCTCCGGAAGATCACGCCAGGGAGAGCCAGTGCGCACGATCCAAAGTACGCCCTCCACAAACATCCGGTTGTCCCGTCCGGTCGAACCCTTCTGGTCAGGCCGGCCGATGATCAGCGGCGCCATCCGCTCCCATGTCGCGTCGCTCAATACCAAGCGGTCCATCACACCCAAGGCGGCCTCCCCAAAAGCAGCCTTGAATCTGATTTGCGCCTAAAAGGGAATCCTTAGAGTCCACACCACCTAGTAGCTCGTCACAGTGATTTTGACTCTTTGGGTATGCCTGGATAGGCGCGCCCCAGTTTGGTGCGAGCTTTGTCCGTTGTGAACATCCAGTTGATACGGGCGCGAGTTTTGTTTCGCTGCCGCTCCCATGCTGCGATCTCGTTTCTAAGGCGTTTTGGATCGTCGATCCGGCGGCCGAGACACTGCCCTTGGAGCACGCCGATCTCGATCTCGACCATATTGAGCCAACTGGCGTGTTTCGGGGTGTAGTGGAACTCGAGGCGGCGCAGGATGCGGCGGGCCTCGGCGGGGGCAAAGGCCTGGTAGAGGGCGCCGGGGGCATGGATCGACAGATTGTCCTGCACGACACGGATGCAGGCGGCCTTGGGGTAATGGACATCGACGAGTTCGCGCATGCAGTGAGCATAATCCACGGCGGTGCGCCGTTCGGTGACTTTGACGTTACGCCAGGCCCGATGCGGATCGAGGGCGACAAAGAGATTGACGGTGCCGTTGCGGCGGTACTCGTAATCGTAACGCTCGCGCTTTCCCGGCTCGGGTGGGATCGGCTGGCGCACTTCGCCGATGAGCTGGACGGGGGTTTCGTCGAAGCAGACCAGCGGCCGCTCGGGATCAGGCGCTTCAGCGTAGAGATCGAGCACATCTTCCATGCGGGCGACGTATTCGCCATCGACATGGGGAATGCACCACATGTCCCTGCGCCACGGCTTGAGGTCATTATCGGCCAGCCGGCGGCGCACGGTCTCGCCCGACAGGCTGTCATGATCGGTGAGCTTGACCATCACGTCGGCCAGCAGCGCCAGCGTCCAGCGCCTCCGGCCAGCGGGCGGCTTGGCGCATGCGGTCGCCACCAGCAGGGCTTCCTCCTTGCCGGTCAGCTTGCGCTCCGCACCGGGACGCGGCTCCTCACTCAAGGCCCGATCGAGATTGCCTTCCACCAAGCGGCGTTTGGTCCGATAGACGGTGGAGGCGCTTACTCTGACGGTCCGGACAATCTCCTCGTCGCGGCTGCCGATGTCGGCCGCCAGCAAAATCTGGGCCCGCTTGAGTTTGCGAGCGGCATGCTTGCCGCCGCTCAGCATCGCCGTCAGTTCCTCTCGCTCGGCTTGGCTCAATTCAACCCGGTACCGTACATTCATCGTTCGCCTCCCTGTCGGAGGCTCCGGACGAATCGATCCATGAGTCAAAAATCAGGCGCACGCTTTACCGAGAAGCAGGGCCATTATCTGGCTTTCATCTATACCTACTCGCACATGTTCGGACGGCCCCCCGCCGAAGCCGACATGCAGCGTCACTTCGGTGTTAGCCCGCCCTCAGTCCATCAGATGATCGTCACGCTCGAACGTAACGGCCTCATTCGCCGTCGAGCCGATATCCCCAGAAGCATCGAAATCCTCGTGCCGCCAGAGAACTTGCCGATCCTAAGCTGGCTCGGTATCAAACCGTCAAAATCACTGTGACGAGCCACTAGTGCATCTACACGTTTGTCGGGCCATTTGCGAGGATTTGGAAGCGGGCCATTCCGGTGTGGAAGGTGATTGGTCCA
This sequence comes from Bradyrhizobium sp. USDA 4501, assembly GCF_054062115.1. Lineage (NCBI taxonomy): Bacteria > Pseudomonadati > Pseudomonadota > Alphaproteobacteria > Hyphomicrobiales > Nitrobacteraceae > Bradyrhizobium > Bradyrhizobium sp. USDA 4501. The sequence goes on along the minus strand of NZ_JBSSEX010000001.1, from coordinate 8,270,189 downwards.
GGTGGACGGTGGGAGGCGTAGCCGGTCCATCCGCCGAGTTTTGCGATGATCCATGCCGCCCAAGCAAGAGTGTTGGGGCGATGGTGGTTTTTCTGAAGCTCGGTGCGACCTTTCATGGTTTTGTTGATGGCCCTGAGCGTCTCGATCTCTTCTGCGGTGAAGACAAATTCAGCCGGCAATTCTTCGCCACTGTTGCGGGCCTGAACGAGTTGAATGACGATACATGCCGCTCTGGTGGCGACCGCCACGAGCTTGATCAGGCCTTCGGCGCTCTCGATCTGACTATCCTCGATGCGCAAACCCTGGCTCTTCAGCGAGCGAAAGAGTTGCTCAATGATCCAGCGCTGGCGGTACCAGGAGACGATCTGCCAGGCGTCTTTAACGGTGGCGACCGGATGAGTAGTCAGGAGCAGCCAGCGAATGGGCTCCGCACCTCTCGGCGGATGCAACTCGACCACTTCTACGAAGCTGAGTTTGATGCCCTCCGCCAAGTCGGTGACGCCGGGCCTCTGCGGCCGCTTGAGCACGACGGTTCCGAAGCGCATCGAGAGATGGGCCTGCCGGCCGCGCCGATCCATTCGCTGCGGCAGATCGATCACCGCGTTGTCGCAGAAGCGGCTCCGCTCGACCGCCTGATAAAGTGTGTCGCCATCGACCAGCGCATGGTCGTGCATGGCACGCGACAAAAGATGGACATTCTCAGCTGGCGTCAGCGCCCAGTGAGCAAAGAAATCCCCCTCGCGGTCGTTGACGACGGTGATCATGCGGGCATCTGCCAGGACGTCGCGGCCTTGCTCGGCGGCCGTCACCCAGCGCGCCGACTCCTTGTCGGCCAAGGCGCGCCGCTCATGCGGGATTTTTACCTTGCCTTTGCGCGTCCAAACGTTGCCGCCAGTAAGGCCAAGACAGACCCCGCTGTCGGCATCCACCGCCATCATCGCATGCAACAGCACGCCGCGAGCATTGCCCTTGCCGACTTTGCCCAGCCCGCGCCGCCGTCCCGCCTGGGTCTGGAACTTGACCTCGCTCGTATCCTGGATCGCCAGCACATGACGCCCGCTGACCGCAGTCCGCGTCTGCGCGCTCCAGCCCTCAATCAATTTATTGATCGTGACTTGGGGGTTGTTCACAAACCGCCAGAACGCCATATTGGCAGCCCAATCGCCCCGGGCCATCTGGCGCAAGCAGACGCTGCGCGTGCAAAGCATAGCCCGGAGAAGCGTCGCCCCCTTTTGTCGAGACGAACGTCCCCGAACTCACCCAAAGACAAATCCGGCTGCATCGCTGGCGCTCCTTCGAATCAAAGCGCCAGTGAGAGAATCATACAACATGCTGCAGAGACGCCACTTCTTGCTGCACCGAGTCAATCTGTCGCGCCCCAAAACCGTGTAGACACGCTAGTGCGAAAGCAGGGACCATAACCACCGATGCTGATTGTTGCACGACGCTGGGGCCACAGCCCGCCTGAACAACACTATCCGGTGGTTATAGGTCCCGGCCTGCGCCGGGACGACGGCGGTGGATGTGGCGCGAGCTAGCGTTCTTCCTTTCTCCAGGAAGGGTCGCAAATCACGACTTCTGTTTCGCCGCACCGCGCTGTTTGACATCTTGAATTGCGGTCCATCCCCACCGTCGTCCTGGCGAAAGCCAGGACACGACCCTGCTTCCCGTAACGCCCCTCACGACCGCTTCCTTCGGCTGCGCGAGCGCAGCTGCTCGTCGGCCTCCAGGCGGGCCATCGCGAACAGGCGGTCGAGAACTTCGAGTTTGTGGCGCCGGGCGAGTTTGGCGAGTTAGGTCGCGGCGCCTGCGATCAGGACCAGGGCGTCGTCGGGGCCGCCTTCCCCAGCCGTCTCGTCGCCCGCCGGTCGCCGCCCGCCGGACGCCTTGCGCTTCCGGCCGCCCCCTGTGCTGCTCAAAAGGCCTAATCCGATTCCTACGCTTTATATAAAGAGATAAGCCCTTGCCGGCCGCAACTCTAGGACGCATTTTGCAACCCTTGGGATAGAAACTCCACAGCTTGGCGCCTCCCTTCAATATCTGGCGATTTGACAGGGACCGCCCCAGCACCCATGTTCGCCCCGACACGGCGGGCCGCGAGTCTAGCGGAACCCACCTTCAAGTTTTCCCGTAAGCTATTGGAATGACATGAATATCGTCATTGTGGAGTCGCCGGCCAAGGCCAAGACGATCAACAAATATCTGGGGTCCTCCTACGAGGTCCTGGCGTCGTTCGGCCATGTTCGCGACCTCCCGGCCAAGAATGGTTCCGTCGATCCCGACGCCAATTTCCAGATGATCTGGGAGGTCGATGCCAAGGCCGCGAGCCGGCTCAACGACATCGCCAAGGCGCTCAAAGGTGCCGACCGTCTGATCCTCGCAACCGACCCCGATCGCGAGGGCGAGGCAATCTCCTGGCACGTGCTGGAGGTGATGAAGGAGAAGCGCGCGCTGAAGGACCAGAAGGTCGAGCGCGTGGTGTTCAACGCCATCACCAAGCAGGCCGTCTCCGAGGCGATGAAGGCGCCGCGCCAGATCGATGGCGCGCTGGTCGACGCCTATATGGCGCGCCGCGCGCTGGACTATCTGGTGGGCTTCACCCTCTCCCCCGTGCTGTGGCGCAAGCTGCCCGGCGCCCGCTCCGCCGGCCGCGTACAATCGGTCGCGCTGCGGCTGGTCTGCGACCGCGAGCTCGAGATCGAGAAGTTCGTGCCGAAGGAGTACTGGTCGCTGGTCGCGACGTTGCTGACGCCGCGCGGCGATGCCTTCGAGGCGCGGCTGGTCGGCGCCGACGGCAAGAAGATCGCACGGCTCGACATCGGCTCCGGCGCGGAAGCCGAGGATTTCAAGAAGGCGATCGAGGCGGCCCTGTTCAAGGTTGCGACCGTCGAGGCCAAGCCGGCGCGGCGCAATCCGCAGGCGCCTTTCACCACCTCGACCCTGCAGCAGGAAGCGAGCCGCAAGCTCGGTTTCGCGCCGGCGCACACCATGCGCATCGCGCAGCGGCTCTATGAGGGCATCGACATCGGCGGCGAGACCACCGGCCTCATCACCTATATGCGAACCGACGGCGTGCAGATCGCACCCGAAGCGATCACGCAGGCGCGCAAGGTGATCGGCGAGGACTATGGCAACGCCTACGTGCCGGACGCCCCGCGCCAGTACCAGGCCAAGGCCAAGAACGCGCAGGAAGCGCACGAAGCGATCCGCCCGACCGATCTGTCGCGTCGCCCGGCCACCATCGGCCGACGGCTCGATGCCGATCAGGCGCGGCTTTATGAATTGATCTGGAAGCGCACCATTGCGAGCCAGATGGAGTCGGCCGAGCTCGAGCGCACCACCGTCGACATCGAGGCCAAGGCCGGCTCCCGCGTGCTGGAATTGCGCGCCTCCGGCCAGGTCATCAAGTTCGATGGTTTCCTCGCGCTCTATCAGGAAAGCCGCGACGACGAGGAGGACGAGGATTCGCGCCGCCTGCCCGCGATGAGTGAGGGCGAGGCCGTGAAGCGCCAGAGCCTCGCCGTCACCCAGCATTTCACCGAGCCGCCGCCACGCTTCTCGGAAGCATCATTGGTGAAGCGGATGGAAGAGCTCGGCATCGGCCGCCCCTCGACCTACGCCTCGATCCTGCAGGTCCTGAAGGACCGCGGCTATGTCAAGCTCGAGAAGAAGCGGCTGCACGGCGAAGACAAGGGCCGCGTCGTGGTCGCGTTCCTGGAGAACTTCTTCTCGCGCTACGTCGAATACGACTTCACCGCCGATCTCGAGGAGCAGCTCGACCGCATCTCCAACAATGAGATCGCCTGGCAGCAGGTGTTGCAGGACTTCTGGCGCGGCTTCATCGGCGCGGTCAACGACATCAAGGACCTGCGCGTCGCCGAGGTGCTCGACGCGCTCGACGAGATGCTCGGCCCGCATATCTATCCGCCGCGCGCGGATGGCGGCGACGTCAGGCAATGCCCGACCTGCGGCACCGGCCGGCTCAACCTCAAGGCCGGCAAGTTCGGCGCCTTCGTCGGCTGCTCGAATTATCCGGAATGCCGCTACACCCGTCCGCTCGCGGCCGACAGCGCCGAGAGCGCCGACCGCGTGCTCGGCACCGATCCCGACACCGGCTTCGATGTCACGGTGAAGGCCGGCCGCTTCGGCCCCTACATCCAGCTCGGCGAGCAGAAGGACTACGCCGAAGGCGAGAAGCCGAAGCGCGCGGGCATTCCAAAGGGCACCTCACCGGCTGATGTCGATCTCGAACTGGCACTGAAACTGCTGTCGCTGCCGCGCGAGATCGGGAAGCATCCGGAAACCGGACAGCCGATCACCGCCGGCCTCGGCCGGTTCGGGCCGTTCGTCAAGCACGAGAAGACTTATGCGAGCCTCGAGGCCGGCGACGAGGTCTTCGACATCGGGTTGAACCGTGCCGTCACGCTGATCGCGGAGAAGATCGCGAAGGGCCCGAGCGGCCGCCGCTTCGGTGCCGATCCCGGCAAGCCGCTCGGCGATCATCCGACGCTCGGCGCGGTCGCGCTGAAGAACGGCCGCTACGGCGCCTATGTCGCGGCGGGCGGCGTCAACGCGACGATCCCGAGCGACCGCACCCCCGACCAGATCACGCTCGCGGAGGCGATCGCGCTGATCGACGAGCGCGCGGCCAAGGGCGGCGGCAAGAAGGCCAAGAAGGCCAAGGCGGAAAAGCCCGCCAAGGCCACGAAGGCCAAGGCAGCAAAGGCTGAAGATGCCGACGGTGACGCCGACGCCAAGCCCGCCAAGAAGGCTGCGTCGAAGAAAGCCGCGGCGAAGCCGAAAACGGATGCGACCAGCAAGGCGCGCGCGCCGGTCGCCTCCGGTGCCAAGACGTCGCCTGCAAAATCATCGGCACCAGCGAAAGCGCCCGCGAAGAAAAGCGCCGGCAAGGCACGAGGATAAGTGAAACGAAAACCCGACCATGGCTTTCCGGGCCGGGACGCCATCGTCGCCTTCATCCGCGCCAATCCAGGCAAGGTCGGCACCCGCGAGATCGCGCGCGAGTTCGGCCTGAAGAACGCCGACCGCGTCGAGCTGAAGCGGATCCTCCGTGAGCTCGCCGACGACGGCACGATTGCCAAGCGCGGCCGCAAGATCCACGAGCCGGCGGCGCTGCCACCGACCCTGCTCGCCGACATCACCGGCCGCGACAGCGACGGCGAGCTGATCGCCACGCCCGCCGAGTGGGACTCGGACGAGAACGGCACCGCCCCGAAAATCCGTATCGAGACGCCGCGGCGGCCGAAGCCCGGCACCACCGCCGGCGTCGGCGACCGCGCGCTGCTGCGCGTCGAAGTCACGGATGAGCAAGACGGCACACCCTATCGCGGCCGCGTCATCAAGGTGATCGATCACGGGCGCACCCGGATCCTCGGCATCTTCCGTGGCAATCCCGATGGCGGCGGGCGCCTGATCCCGGTCGACAAGAAGCAGGCCGGCCGCGAGCTCAACATCGCCAAGGCCGACAGCGGCGGCGCCGAAGACGGCGATCTCGTCAGCGTCGACCTGATCCGCACCCGCGGCTACGGCCTCGCCTCCGCCCGCGTCAAGGAGCGGCTCGGTTCGATCGCCAGTGAGAAGGCGATCAGCCTGATCGCGATCAACACCCACGATATCCCGCAGGTGTTCTCCACTTCTGCGCTGCGCGACGCTGAAGACGCCAAGCCCGCAACCTTGCAGGGCCGCGAGGACTGGCGTGACGTGCCGCTCGTCACCATCGATCCGCCGGATGCCAAGGATCACGACGACGCGGTGCATGCGGAAGTCGATCCCGATCCGAACAACAAGGGCGGCTTCATCGTCCATGTCGCGATCGCCGACGTCGCCTTCTATGTGCGGCCCGGCTCGGCGCTCGACCGCGACGCGCTGCAGCGCGGCAACTCGGTGTATTTCCCTGATCGCGTCGTGCCGATGCTGCCCGAGCGGATCTCCAACGATCTCTGCTCGCTGGTGCCGGGCGAGCCGCGCGGCGCGCTCGCGGTGCGCATGGTGATCGGCGCCGACGGCCGCAAGCGCTCGCATACCTTCCACCGCGTGCTCATGCGCTCGGCTGCGAAGCTCCATTACGCGCAGGCACAGGCTGCTATCGACGGACGGCCCGACGACATCACCGGCCCCATCCTCGATCCGGTCCTCAAACCGCTGTGGTCGGCCTACGAGCTGGTCAAGCTTGCACGCAACGAGCGCGACCCGCTCGATCTCGATCTGCCCGAGCGCAAGATCCTGCTGAAAGCCGACGGCACCGTCGATCGCGTGATCGTGCCGCAGCGGCTCGACGCGCACCGGCTGATCGAGGAGTTCATGATCCTCGCCAACGTCGCCGCGGCCGAGATGCTGGAGAAGAAGGCGCTGCCGCTGATCTACCGCGTGCACGACGAGCCGAGCCAGGAGAAGGTGCACAACCTGCAGGAATTCCTGAAGACGCTCGACCTGCCCTTCACCAAGCAGGGCGCGCTGCGTCCCACGCAATTCAACCGCGTGCTGGCGCAGGTTGCCGGCGAGGACTACGAGCCGCTGGTCAACGAGGTGGTGCTGCGTTCGCAGGCGCAGGCGGAATACTCCGCCGAGAACTACGGCCATTTCGGCTTGAACCTGCGCCGCTACGCGCACTTCACCTCGCCGATCCGCCGCTATGCCGATCTGATCGTGCATCGCGCGCTGATCCGCGCGCTCGGGCTTGGCGAAGGCGCGTTGCCGACCGATGAAACCGTGGAGACGCTCGCCGAGATCGCCGCGCAGATTTCCGTCACCGAGCGCCGCGCGATGAAGGCGGAGCGTGAGACCACCGACCGCCTGATCGCGCATTTCCTTGCCGATAAGGTCGGCGCCTCGTTCCAGGGCCGCATTTCCGGCGTGACGCGATCCGGCCTGTTCGTGAAGCTCGACGACACCGGCGCCGACGGTCTGATCCCGATCCGCACCATCGGCAGCGAATATTTCAACTACGACGAAACTCGCCACGCGCTGATCGGCACGCGCAGCGGCACCATGTATCGGCTCGGCGACGTCGTCGATGTGCGTCTGGTGGAAGCCGCGCCGATAGCCGGCGCGCTGCGATTTGAGTTATTATCCGATGGTCAGGCAATTCCGCGCGGCAGAAAACGCGACAGCGTAAGGGCCGAGCGCCGTGCCGCCGGATTTGACAAGGGACCAAAACGATCAGGCAAGAAGGCGCACAAGGAGCGGAAATCGCGCAAGAAGGATCGCAAGCCGGCGCAGCAGAAGTCCGGCAAATCAAAGCGAGGCAAGTCATGGAAGTGACACCACCGACAGTGGTCTGGACTCGCGAGGCGGCCGAGCCCGAGAAGCGCGACGTGTGGAGCGCGATGAAGCGCGGGTTCCGCTGCCGCTGTCCGCGCTGCGGAAAAGGCAGACTGTTCCGCAAGTTTCTCAAATGCGACGGCCATTGCCCGGTCTGCGACCTCGACTTCACGCCGCATCGCGCGGACGATCTGCCTGCCTATCTCGTCATCGTTATCGTCGGCCATATCGTGGTACCGATGGCGCTGTGGATCGAGACCAATTATTCTCCGCCGGTGTGGCTGCAACTTGCGATCTATCTGCCGTTCACGCTGTTCGCATCGCTGGCGCTGTTGCAGCCGGTGAAGGGAGCCGTGATCGGCTTGCAATGGGCCCTGCGCATGCATGGCTTTGACGAGAATCCCCCTAGCGACATCCCGCCGGTCTAGCTAAACCGGGCCGCAAGAAGAAATGAAAGGGATGAAATGACTGAAGCTGCCGCGCCCGCCGCTGTCGTCCACCAGGGCGAAAAAGAAGCCGACCATCATGCGTATTTCCGGCCGAAGGATGCGGCGACGCTGATCCTGATCGATCGCTCCGGCGCCAAGCCGAAGGTGCTGGTCGGCAAGCGTCACGACAAGGTCGTGTTCATGCCCGGCAAATTCGTTTTCCCCGGCGGCCGCGTCGACAAGGCCGACAACCGCGTGCCGGTCGCAGCGCCGATCACGCCGGAGCTCGAAGCCAATCTGTTGAAGGGCAGCCCGAAGATCACGCCCGGCCGCGCGCGTGCGCTTGCCAACGCCGCGATCCGCGAGGCCTGCGAAGAGACCGGGCTCTGCCTCGGCCGCAAGGTCGAGAAGCGGCACAAGCTCGACGGGCCCTGGGCACCGTTCGCCGACGCGGGTCTCTTGCCCGATCCGTCCGGCCTGTTCCTGATCGCGCGCGCGATCACCCCGCCCGGCCGCGTCCGCCGCTTCGACACGCGCTTCTTCACTGCCGACGCGTCGACCATCGCGCATCGTGTCGAGGGCGTGGTGCATGCCGACGCCGAGCTGGTCGAGCTGGTCTGGGTCGAGATCGGCTCCGAGCCGCTCGCCGACGCGCATGCCATGACCAAGAACGTGCTCGCCGAGCTCGACCGCCGTCTCGCCACCGGCCCGCTCCACCACGACGCGCCGGTGCCGTTCTTCCATTTCTACGGCGGCAAGATGCAGAAGGACGTGCTGGGGGTGTAGTATGATCCTCGTCATTCCGAGGCGATGCGCAGCATCGAACCCGGAATCCCGAGATTGCGGCGCGAGATTCCGGGTTCATCGCTGCGCGATGCCCCGGAATGACACTGTCGAGAGAGCGGCCAAAAACAAAATAATCTTCCCGATGGCGCGCCGCGAAACGCCTCCCTATCTGTTCCGCTAACGACATCAAGGACGGAACGGGGCAATGGCGAAGCGTCAACTCAAGCTCGGCGCGTTCATGCGGCCGATCAGCATTCACACCGGTGCCTGGCGCTATCCCGGGGCCTGGCCCGACGCCAATTTCAACTTCGACCACATCAAGACGCTGATCCGCAAGCTCGAGGCCGGCAAATTCGACGCCTTCTTCATGGCCGACCATCTTGCCGTGCTGAACATGCCGATCAACGCGCTGAAGCGCAGCCACACCGTGACCTCGTTCGAGCCGTTCACGCTGCTATCGGCGCTCGCCGCCGTGACGGAGAATATCGGCCTGATCGCGACCGGTTCGACCACCTTCGACGAGCCCTATCACGTCGCGCGGCGCTTCGCCTCGCTCGACCACATCTCGGGCGGCCGCGCCGGCTGGAATATCGTCACCACGTCCAATCCGGACGCGGCGCTGAATTTCGGCCTCGACGATCACATGGAGCACGCCGAGCGCTACAGGCGCGCCCGCGAGTTCTACGACGTCGTCACCGGCCTGTGGGATTCCTTCGCCGATGACGCGTTCGTGCGCGACGTCGAGTCCGGACTGTTCGTCGATCCCGACAAGATGCATGTGCTCAATCACAAGGGCAAATATCTCTCGGTGCGCGGCCCGCTGAACATCGCCCGCCCCGTGCAGGGCTGGCCTGTCATCGTGCAGGCCGGCGCTTCCGATGACGGCAGGCAGCTTGCGGCCGAGACCGCGGAAGCCGTGTTCACCGGCGGCGGCAGCCTGGCCGACGGACAGAAGCTCTATGCCGACATCAAGGGCCGCATGGAGAAGATCGGCCGCGATCCCGAGCATCTGAAGATCTTGCCCGGCGCCTTCGTCGTGGTCGGTGACAGCGTCGAAGAAGCAAAAGAGAAGCGCGCGCTGCTCGACAGCCGCGTGCATTACGACAGCGCGATCGCCTCGCTGTCGGTGATCCTCGGCACCGATGCGTCCGGCTTCGATCCCGACGGACAGTTGCCGCCGATCCCCGAAACCAATGCAAGCAAAAGCGGCCGGCAGCGCCTCGTCGATGTCGCGGCGCGCGACAAGCTCACCGTGCGCCAGCTCGCGCAGCGCGTCGGCGGCTATGGCGGGCTCGCCTTCGTCGGCACGCCGCAGACCATCGCCGACCAGATGGAGGAATGGCTGACCGGCCGGGGCAGCGACGGCTTCAACATCATGTTCCCCTATCTGCCGCAGGGCCTGTTCGAGTTCGTCGACAAGGTGGTGCCGGAACTGCAAAAGCGCGGGATTTTCCGCACTGAGTACGAAGGTCGGACCCTGCGCGAGAATTTGGGCCTGCCGCGGCCGAAAAATCAGTTCTTCGAGGGGTAATAGGCCCGGAATCGGGGTGATCTTGGCTCAGAAATCCTTGACTTTGGGCTGTTTCTGGCTAGTTTCCCGGCCAAACGCGGGCCGATTTGGCCGGCTCCCGAATTCCCCCGATTTTCGAGGTTTTGCACATGGCCAAGGCGGTCACCATCAAGGTCAAGCTCGTGTCGACGGCCGACACCGGCTTCTATTACGTTGCCAAGAAGAATTCGCGCACCATGACCGACAAGCTGGTCAAGAAGAAGTACGACCCGGTCGCGCGCAAGCACGTCGAGTTCAAGGAAGCCAAGATCAAGTAAGATCGGCTGCTTCCGACGTTTCAAACGGGGCCCTCGCGGCCCCGTTTTTGCTTTCTAGGCTTGCGTCATCCCTCATGATTCCCGGAGCAGTCCCGGGCGCAGGGCTCAGATGATCGCAACCTTGGACGAGGGAAACGTCGGCGGCTACTCGGTCGCTTACGGCCGCGAGGACATCTACTTTCCGGTCTATGTCACGGCAGCCCTCGCCGCGATCTTCCTGACCGCGACCTGGATCACGGGCGCGATCTATTGGCTGGCGCCGGCAGCGGCAGCGGGCGGCTTCACCTATTACAACATCCCCCTGCTGGAGGCTGGTCGTCCGACGATCGGGGCCAACCAGTACGGCATCTTCATCCAGGCCTTCGGGCTGATCCGCTGGCGCGCCATCACGCGCATCGACCTCGTCGAGATCGCTGAGCGCGCGATGACGGTTCACGAGTTGCAGATCGCGCTTAACGGACCGCTCGGCAGCGCGCTGGTGGCCGATTGGCGCAAGCGGCCGGCCTACCGGCTGTTGATGCGCCTGCCGTGGCGCATGGACCATCGTGGCGTAGTCCGCGTCAATCTGGAGCCATTCGACCGGACGCCCGACGAGATCCACCGGACGTTCCTCAGGATGTGGCGTTACTACCGGAGCTAACCCTTGAACGCCTCGTCACGCAGATGCGCGTCTGCGATCTCTGCATCCGGATTGTGTGTGATCGTCATGAACCAAATGAGGCTGAAGAACAGCGACCACGCTGTGTTCCAATAGAACCAGTTCATCGGATCACCTCGAACAGCTTAAATCCGCGCCAGCGGGCGAAGATCGCCGGCTGCGCGGAATGCCGCCAAAGTCTACTGCACGACCTCGCCGTGCAGTGCCAGATCCAACCCTTCGCGCTCGATGTCCCGCGTCACTCGAAGCCCGACGAAGAGATTGATCACGAACAGGATGATCAGGCTCACCACGGCATCATACACGAAAACCGTCGCGACGCCGATGCATTGATTGAGGAACTGCCCGGGATTTCCTTCCAGAACACCTGCCGTTCCACCATACTGCTCGACCGCGAACACCCCGGTCAGCAGCGCTCCGACGATGCCGCCAAGGGCATGGACACCGAAGCAGTCCAGCGCATCATCGTAGCTGAACATGCGCTTCAAGCCGGTGCATCCCCAGTAGCAGCAGACGCCGGCGGCGATGCCGATCGCGAAAGCGCCGACCGGCCCGACGAAACCGGAGGCCGGCGTGATCGCGACGAGGCCCGCCACGGCACCCGAGCAGATTCCGACGACGGTCGGCTTGCCCTTCAACGCCCATTCCACCAGCATCCAGGTGAAGCCCGCCACCGCCGTGGCGATCTGAGTCACCAGCATGGCCATGCCCGCCTGCATTCCGGCCGTGACAGCGGAGCCGGCGTTGAACCCGAACCAGCCGACCCACAACAGCGAGGCGCCAATGAAGGTCAGCACCATATTGTGCGCCGGCCCCGTCTCGACGCGCTTGCCGAGCATGATGGCGCACATCAGGCCCGCGACGCCGGCGTTGATGTGCACAACGGTGCCGCCGGCGAAATCGAGAACCTTGACATACGCAGCGTCGTTGCCGGCCGAGAATATGCCGTCAGGGCCCCAGACCCAGTGCGCGATCGGCGCATAGACGAAGATCGCCCACAGCCCGATGAACCAGAGCATCGCGGAGAACTTCATCCGCTCGGCAAACGCGCCGGCAATCAGCGCCGGCGTGATGATGGCGAACGTCATCTGGAAGCAGATGTAAACGGACTCGGGGATCGTCGCAGCGAGCGGATTGGGATTGCCGATGCCTCCCTTGCCGATGTCGCTCAGGATGTCCTTGAGGAACAGGCGATCGAGGCCGCCGATGAACGGCGTGCCGGCACGAAACGCCAGACTGTAGGTAAGGACGGCAAACAGGATCGTGACCAGGCAGGTGACCGCGAAGCTGGTCATCACGGTATCGCCGACATTCTTCTTGCGCACCATGCCGCCATAGAACAGGCCGAGCCCCGGGATCGTCATCATCAGGACGAGCGCGACTGACGTGAGCATCCAGGCGGTGTCGCCGGAATTCGGCGTGCACTTCTCGAGAATCTTGCCGCCACAGGCAGGCGGCGCCGCCGCATCCTCGGCCAGCGCGAGATCGCCGAACAGCAGGCAAAGGAACGCCACGCCCAACAAGGCAACCACGATTCTCACGAGCTTCTGGCGCGTGTGTGTCGCAGACTCCATCATCGACCTCCCATCACAAGAGAAATGCTGGCGTTCGGAATGGGCGCGGCGCGTTCGCAGCGTGAGCGCCGAAGGACAGCGCGCGTCCGGTTATCGGGATGTCTCGAAGTGCCGCGGTGCGGGTGGCGGGATGCAGCGAAGTCGCAGCGGCATCAGGCCCGACGCAGGGCACAAGGGCCTCCTGCTCGGCGGCGCGGCAAAGGCCGTGGTGCGCGGATGGCTGGAGAATGACGGCGACTAGCCCCATCGCGGCCAGCCCTTCCCAAAGTCCCCAGGCCGGAACCCTCAGCGAGGGTTTCCGGCACGATTTCTAGCCAAATTGAAACAAGATTCGTGCCACCACTGCGCGCCGCGTAACACGTTGAAAAAGCTATCGCTTCGATCCGCGGCCGGAACAGCATCGCGCTCCATTGCACGCTCTTGCGGCAAGTGGCCGGTCAAAAACTAGGCAGAATCTGGCGACTGCCCTCGCAAGGAGCAGCCGCCAGCTTCGCAGGGATTCTGCTAAGCGGCCTTCAGCAGCGGCGGCTGCGCCGGCCGGATCAGCGCGAAGGCGAGCTGGATGATGCCGCCGGCAAGGCCCAGCGCGACGCCGATGCGCCAGGCCATGGTGTAGGAGCCGAGCGAGTCGTAGATCAGCCCTCCTCCGTAAGCGCCGAGGAAGCTGCCGACCTGGTGGCTCATGAAGGCGAGGCCCTGGATCATCGCCTGCCAGCGCAAGCCGAACATCTCGGCCACCGCGCCCGCGACCAGCGGACCGACACCCATCCAGAGGAAGCCCATGATCGCACCGAACAGCAGCGTCGAGCCGGGCGTTGCCGGCAGCATGAAGTACCAGGCGAGCGCCAGCGAGCGCAGGATGTAGATCGCGCCGAGCAGCGCCAGCTTGTTCCAGCGCTGGCCGGCCCAGCCGAAGAACAGCGAGCCCAGCACATTGAAGCCGCCGATCATGCCGAGCGTCTGCGCGCTCAGCATCGGATCGAGCCCGCAGATCGCGAGATACGACGGCAGATGCGTGGTGAGGAAGACGAGCTGCATGCCGCAGACCATGTAGGCGCAGGTCATCACCACGAAGGCTGCGTTGCCGAACGCGGTCTTCGCCGCCGTCGCCGCGGTGGCGTTGCCGATGTCGTCGCCAGCGGGCTTCGGCAGCGGAATCTTGTCGACGCGCCCGGCGTACAACGCCGCCGGGATCATGAAGATCGAGAGAATGACAAAGCCGGCAAGTCCGACGCGCCAACCGAAACCCTCATTGAGCATCTGGCCGATCGGCGCCGACAGCAGCGCGCCGAGCGAGCCCGCGGCGGAGACCATGCCGAGCACTGTCGAGCGTACCGTCTCCGGCACCGCGCGCGCCGAGACCGACATCGCGATCGCATTCGCGGTGCAGGCGAGCGAAAGGCCGATCAGGACACCGGCGCCGATCATGATGGCAACGAGCCCATGCGCCGTCGTCATCAGCACGAGGCCCGCGATGTAGGCCAGCGCGCCGACCACCATGATCGGGCGAAAGCCGTAACGCACCGTCATCGCGCCGGCGACCGGCTGCAGAAAACCCCAGGCGAGGTTCTGCACCGCGAGCGCCAGCGTGAAGTGGGATATCGAGATGCCGATGTCGTGCGTCAGCGGCTGCATGAAGATGCCGAGGCTCTGCCGCAGCCCCATGCTCAGCGTGAGCATGATGGAGGCGCCGATCAGGATGGGAAGGGTGGGACGCAGGACCTGCAACAGGGGCATTGTTCTTATTCTCCCATAACGGCACGGCACGCGTGCCATGGCCTGCGATTCATGCATGTTTTGGTTACACAGACCTGTGTACTTAGGCTATACAGGAGGCTGACTGTCAAGCGAAGAGGATCACGGCTGGCGCATGGCTTACCCGCCTCCCAAACAGACCATGAAGGAGCGGATCCTCGAGACCGCCGACAAGCTCTTCTACCTGCAGGGCATTCGCGCCATCGGCGTCGACACCATCGCGGCCGAGATCGGCATCAGCAAGCGCACGCTCTACAACCACTTCCCGTCGAAGGACGCGCTGATAGAAGCCTATCTGCAACGCCGCTTCGTGCAGCCGCGTCCCTCCGACAAGCCGCCGGCCGAGCAGATTCTCGCAACCTTCGATTCGCTGGAGCGGCGCTTCTCGGCGAAGGACTTTCGCGGCTGCCCGTTCGTGAACGCGGTGGCCGAGCTCGGGCCGGAGGACGAGGATCGCACCTTCAGGAACATCGCAATCGCCTTCAAGGAAAGCCGCCGGCTCTGGTTTCGCGATCTGCTGCGGCGGCTCGGCGTCGCCGATGCCGAGGGACTTGCGACCCAGCTCACGCTGCTGGTCGATGGCTCGATCGCGCAGGATCTGGTGCGCGACGATCCGGCGATGGCGCGCGCGGCCAAGGAAGCCGCACGCGTGTTGCTGGCAAATGCAGGCGTCAAGGTCGGCAGCCCCGCCCCCGCCGGCAAGAAACGCGCCGGATAAATCCGGTTGCGTGCGGAAGTCAGGTTTGGTTGTTAACACCGACCGCAGGCCACGGCATTCCCGGCTGGATATTCCGTCCCGCGAGATTGGCCGCGACCGCGCGAAGACCTGCTACTTAGAAGACTTGCGGCACAACAGGGGAAACGACCATGGAAGATCTGAAGGTGACGGCCATCGGCTATGATTTCGCGCCGGCGCGCGCGGCCATGCAGCGCTACATCGACAACGATCTCCTGTCCGGCGTCTCCTGGACGGTTCTGGTCGGGCGCGACATCGCTGACACGGGCTGCGTCGGATGGGCCGACAAGGAAGCGCAGATTCCGCTACGCACCGATCACATCTTCCGCGTCTTCTCCAACACCAAGCTGATCACCTCCTGCGCGGCGCTGCTGCTGGTCGAGGAAGGCCGCTTCCGGCTCGACGATCCGATCGAGACCTTCATCCCGCAACTCAGAAACCGCAAGGTGCTGCGGCCGGGCGCGACGTCGATCGACGACACCGAACCGGCGCAGCGGTCGATCACCATTCGCCATCTGCTGAGCCACTCGGCCGGCCTCAGCTACGGCCTGTTCGATCCGGGCACACCGATCTTCAAGGCCTACAACGAGCGCAAGATCCTCAATCCGATGACGACGCTCGCCGACATGGTCGACGGTCTGTCCGATCTGCCGCTGGTGTTCCATCCCGGCTCGTCGTGGGAATATTCCGTTGCCATCGACGTGGTCGCACGGCTGGTCGAGGTGGTGAGCGGCCAGCCGTTCGACAAGTTCGTCAAGGCGCGGATCCTCGATCCGCTCGGCATGGTCGACACCGGCTTCCATGTTCCGGAGAAGGATCACAACCGGCTCGTCGCCTATTACGCCGGCGCCGATCTGATGGACCCGATGAAGCCCGGGCTGACGCGCACCGACAACGCGCCCTATCCTGGCGCCTATCTGCGCCCGGTGCCGCGCTTCAATGGCGGCGGCGGCCTCGTCTCGACGCTGCATGACATGGTCGCGCTGATCCGCAGCCTCTTGCCCGGCGGGCCGACGCTGCTGAAGCCGGAGACGATCGCAGAGGCGATGACCAACCAGCTCACGCCGGGCCAATGGATCCGCTTCGCGATGATGGGCGAGCAGCCCGGCAAGACCTATGGTCTTACCGGCGGACTGATCCTCAACCCCTCCTCGATCGATCATCCCGACGCCGCCGGCGAACTCTATTGGGGCGGTGTGTCGCAGGCACGCAGTGGTGGATTTCGCCCAAAACGGGCATCGCCGGCGTCATGATGGCGCAGCGCCAGATGGCGTTCGTCCATCCGTTCTCGTTCGAGTTCAAGCGGATGGCCTATGACGCGGTGAGACGCGGCCGCTAAGGGCACTTCGTAGCCCGGATGGAGCGCAGCGAAATCCGGGAAGCTGGTGCAAGCGGCGCGATACCCCGGATTGCGCTTCGCTGCATCCGGGCTGCGAGATCGCGCTACGCTGCCGCAGACACCACGCGGTTGCGGCCGTCGTGCTTGGCGCGATAGAGCGCGGTGTCGGCGCGCTTGAGCACATCGGTGACCTGCTCGCCCTTGCGCTCCAGCGTGGTGAGACCGATCGAGATCGTGACGGTGATCCGCTTGCCGCCCTTGTCGACGGTGAAGGGCTCGCCCGCGATCGAGCGGCGCAGCCGCTCGGCGACCATGCCGGCGACATGCAGGTCGGTCTCGGGCATCACGATGACGAACTCCTCGCCGCCATAGCGGCAGGCCAGATCAATGCCGCGGATCGACTTGCGGATGCGGACGGCGAATTCGCGCAGCACGTCGTCGCCGGCATCGTGGCCGTAGGTGTCGTTGATCGCCTTGAAGTAGTCGATGTCGAGGATCATCAGCGCCAGCGGCTTGCCGCGGATCGAGGCCTGCTCCGCCAGCGTCGCGAGGTGGCTTTCCATGTAGCGTCGGTTATTGAGACCGGTCAGCGCATCCGTGATCGCCATCTCGATCGAGTTCTGCACATTGTCGCGCAGATGATCGGTGTAGCGGCGGCGGCGGATCTGCGTGCGCGCACGCGCCAAGAGCTCGTTCTTGTCGACCGGACGCAGCAGATAGTCGTTGACGCCGATCTCGAGCCCGCGCATGAGCCGCGTGTTGTTGTCGGCATCCGAGATGGCGAGGATCGGGACCTGGCGCGTGCGCTCCAGCGAGCGGGCCTGGCTGCACAGCCGCAGGCCGTCATAATTGTCGAGGCTGAGCGACACGATCAGCAAGTCGTAATTGCCCTCGGCGGCGTGGAACAAGGCTTCCGACGGATTGATCTCGACGTCGACGGTGTGTTCGGCCGAGAGGATCGGCGCCAGCTTCTCGTAGGACGACGGCCGGTCGTCGACGAGGAGAATGCGGCCGCCGGTGCCCTTGTCGGCGATCGCGCTGCGCTCGGGCGCCTGCATGCCGATCTCGAGCGAGGTGATGGCGCGCATGCGCAGCTCATCGGTCATCATCTTCAGCCGCGTCAGCGAGCGCACGCGCGCGATCAGCACGACGTCGGACACCGGCTTGGTCAGGAAGTCATCGGCGCCGGCTTCAAGGCCGCGCACGCGATCGGCCGGGCTGTCGAGCGCGGTGACGATGACGACCGGAATGAAATGGGTCGCCGGATTCGACTTCAGCCGGCGGCAGACCTCGAAGCCGTCCATGTCGGGCATCATGACATCGAGCAGGATGATGTCGCATTCGGCGCGTGCGCAAATTTCCAGTGCCTCGGTCCCGTTGGAGGCAGTCAACACATCGAAATATTCGGCTGACAGACGGGCTTCCAACAACTTGACGTTCGCCGGAACGTCATCGACCACGAGGATACGCGCGGACATTGCACCACAACTCCCCTATCCGATAAAGCGTCGGACAGTCTCAATAAATTTGCCGACCGAGATCGGCTTGGACAAATAGGCTTCGCAGCCGCCCTCGCGGATACGTTCTTCGTCGCCCTTCATGGCGAAGGCGGTGACCGCGACCACCGGAATTGCGCGCAGATCGGGATCGTCCTTGATCCAGCGCGTGACCTCCAGGCCGGAAACCTGGGGTAGCTGGATGTCCATCAGGATGAGGTCGGGGCGCAGCTTGCGGACAAGGTCGAGCGCTTCGAAGCCATTGCTGGTGCCCGAAGTCTGATAGCCGTGCGCTTCCAACAGATCGCGAAAGAGCTTCATGTTGAGCTCGTTGTCCTCCACGATCAGGACGGTTTTGGCCATCCCGTCCCTCCCAAACCCAGGAGACGGGCCCGGCTGCGGTACCTCACGCACCGCGCTCGGGGCGCGTCGAAAATGTGAATTCAAACTAGCGCCAGAATCGCTCTAACCCGTTAACCCGAAGTCCAACTTCCGCAGCGTGGTTTCCGTTGCTTGAACACATGAGGAAGACTCGGGCATGATGGGCCTCTCAATAGAGACCATAAGTTAACGGAAAGGCAAACCGGCGCGTTGAAAAAGCCTGTTCACAACCCCCGGGAAGTTGCTGAAATCGTTGCGATTCAGGCGCTCGGCTTCATTGCCGGCGATCCCGAGCGGCTGGGCCTGTTCCTGGCTGAAACCGGAATCGGTCCAGAGACGCTGCGGAACGCCGCGTCCAACCCTCAATTTCTTGCGAGCGTGCTCGATTTCGTGATGCGCGACGACGCCACCGTGAAGGCGTTTGCCAGGGCCTCGGAACTGCACCCGACCAATATCGCCGCCGCCCATCAGGCGCTGGGCGACCCGAAATGGGAGCGCGACGTGCCGTGACGACGGCAGCGGCAGCTTCCGACGGCCCCCTCAGTTTCTGCCGAGACTGCCTCGGCGACCTCGATATCAAGGTGAAGCGATGCAGCCATTGCGGCTCGCCGCGGCTGGTGCGTCATCGCGCCCTGCCCGCGCTGGCGCTGGCGCACATCGACTGCGACGCGTTCTATGCCACCGTCGAGAAGCGCGACAATCCCGAGATCGCCGACCGCCCGGTCATCATCGGCGGCGGCAAGCGCGGCGTCGTGTCGGCCGCCTGTTACATCGCCCGCACCTATGGCGTCCGCTCGGCGATGCCGATGTTCAAGGCGCTGGAACTCTGCCCGGATGCGACCGTAATTCCGCCGGACATGGCGAAGTATGTCCGGGTCGGGCGCGAGGTGCGGCAGGCGATGCAGGCGCTGACGCCGCTGGTCGAGCCGCTGTCGATCGACGAAGCCTTCCTCGATCTCGCCGGCACGCAGCGCGTCCACGGCATGATCCCGGCCAAGGTGCTCGCCAAATTCGCCCGCGATGTCGAGCGCGACATCGGCATCACGGTGTCGGTCGGGCTGTCCTGCAACAAGTTCCTCGCCAAGATCGCCTCCGACCTCGACAAGCCGAGGGGCTTTGCCGCGCTCGACCAGGACGAGGCGCGCGAGATGCTCGCCAGCAAACCGGTCGGCTTCATCTACGGCGTCGGCCCTGCGACCCAGGAGAAGCTGGTGCAGCGCGGCTTCCGCATCATCGCCGACCTGCAGCGCGCCGACGAGAACGAATTGATGAAGCAGTTTGCGAGCGAAGGCCGCCGGCTGTGGCGGCTCGCGCGCGGCATCGACGACCGCAGCGTGGTGGCCGATCGCGGCGCCAAGACGATCTCGAGCGAGACCACCTTCGAGACCGACATCCGCGACTTCGCAACGCTGGAAAGACTGCTCTGGAAACTGTCCGAGAAAGTCTCGGCGCGGCTGAAGACCAGCGAGCTCTCGGGCTGTACCATCACGCTGAAGCTGAAGACCGCGGACTTCCGCCAGCGTACCCGTTCGCAATCGATCCAGACCCCGACCCAGCTTGCCGCCAAGATCTTTGCGGTGTCGCGCGAGATGCTCGCGAAGGAAGTCGACGGCACCGCCTTCCGCCTGATGGGCACCGGCGTCAGCGCGCTGCGCCCGGGCGCGCAGGCCAACGATTCCGACATGCTCGACCGCCGCTCGGCGCACGCCGAACGCGCGATGGACAATCTGCGCAGGAAATTCGGCAATGCCGCCGTGATCAGGGGCATTGCCTATGAGGGGCCGCAGAAGAGCGAGGGGGAGTAATTCATCGTTGACGTCATCCCCGCGCAAAGGCCTCGCCTTTGTCGCTGGAGGCGCGAGCGGAGCGAGCCTTGAAGGATGACCGGAAAGCCTCGGGCCGTCGCCCTTCGAGACGCGCGCGATGCGCGCTCCTCAGGGTGACGGTACTCAGCGTCACGATGCCCTTCTCAATCCGCGACCGCAACCGCCTCGATCTCAATCAGCCATTCCGGCGCCGCGAGCGCGGTGACGCCGACCAGCGTAGAGGCCGGCGGCTCCATGCCCTCAAAGAACGCCGAACGTGCCTTGCCGATGATGGGACGGAGCTCCGGCTTGTAGCCGACGACGAAGGTCGTGATCTTCACGATATTGGAATAGCTGGCTCCGGCGGCCTTCAGCGCCATGCCGAGGTTCTGCATCACCTGCGTCGTCTGCGCGGCGAGATCGCCGGCGCCGACCACGCGGCCCTCCTCGTCGACGGAGACCTGTCCCGAAATGTAGATCGTGCGCGCGCCGGAGGCGACGACGACGTGGGAGTAAGCCGGATTGTGATGCAGGCCGCTGGGGCGAAGGTGGTTGAGCTCGCTCATGAGGTGCCTCCCTGACACGTGCGTTTTGGGAAGCGTACTCGTGTCGGACGGTTCCGGCCAGTGCGGTGTCGTGGAGTGCTCGGGCTTGCTCCGCCGTCGTCCCGACGAAAGCCGGGACCCATCCACCGAAGGTGATTGTTGTGCGACGCTGGGGCCACAGCCCCCTTCAACAACTCACCCCTGTGGTGATGGGTCCCGCTTCGCTTGCCCGGGACGACGCTGAGTGGGTGGCGATAGCCAGCCCTCACTTGCAGGGCTTGGAATCCCTGACGTCGAACTTGTCCAGCGCGCCCGAGATCACGAAATCGTTGTAGTCCAGCACCAGCGCACGGGAGACGCCGTTCTCGTACAGCTCGAACGACATCGCGTAGACCGGCGTCTGCTCGCCGTCCTTCGCGCGCGCGTCGCTGTCGTAATAGCTCACCGTCACCGGCCAGCGCGTCATGGCCTTCATCGCATTGCTCGCCGTCGACGGATCGGGCGATGACGGCGCGCGGTCGCCTGTGATCGGCCGGCCGATCACGGTCAGCGTGTTGTAGATCTTCTCGCCGTTGTCGGAGCCGTCATAGACGGTCTGCTCGAGCACCGACTTGCCGTCGCGGGCGGCAGCGATGATGTGCTGGATCTGCTCGGTCGGGAACACGATCTTGCCGTCGATATTGAACGTCTTCTTCACCGGCTGGGTCAGCTTCACGGTGATATGATCGCCGACCCGCTCGGCGATGCCGTCGACCGGCGACGATTCGCTGTCGTTCATCCGCGTGTCGATCTTGAAGCGGTAGCTTTTGCCCGACGCGTCCTCCCAGGACGTGGAGCGAAGATCGGACAGCGTCACCTTGCCCTCGCCGCTGTCGAGCTCGGACACCTGGCGGAATTCGGAGGTGTAGCCTTCGCAGGAGTTGCCGGAGAAATTGTAGAGGATGCGCCCGCGCGCATCGCTGACCGAGTTGGAGCCGCGCGATTTCACCAGGCTGAGGTCGTAGAGCGCCTGATGCGCGAGAAACGGCCCGCTTGCCGCAGCGACCGCGGGCCCCTGAACCAGGCCGGATCCTGCGGCAACGGCGATCGCAAACACCAGGGCACGCGACGGAGTCCGGAACGGCAGGGTCATGTGGTTTCCTCAAGGAGGCAGGGATTCGCCACAATAGTGACGGTGGTATTGCGCCGCAACTGGGGCAAGTCTGACAAAATGGCAATGTATGCAGCGAAATTGCCGTCATTTTCGGCAGCTTTCCGTGCGATTCGGCACGTCATGGCCGCGTTGTCCTCACCTTACCGTCGCTTGCAACCGGCGGCACGATGCGCGAAACAATCGAAACAAACTTGGCCCTGACCGCGTTTCAGGCTTCGTGCAATCCAATTGGGGGACCAAAAATGGCGGGTACCGTCGAACAAAAACTGGCGTCACAGGGCATCACACTTCCGGAGCCGACCTCCCCGGTCGCAAACTATGTCCCCTTCGTCCGCAGCGGAAACCTGCTGTTCGTGTCCGGCCAGGTCTGCTTCAACGCCGAGGGCAAGCTGATCGCCAAGGGCAAGCTCGGCGCCGGCGTCACGCTCGAACAGGGCGCCGCTGCCGCGCGCGGCTGCGCAATCAATCTGCTGGCCCAGATCAAGGCCGCGCTCGGCGACCTCGACAAGGTCGTGCGCGTGGTGCGGCTCGGCGGATTCATCAATTCGGCGCCCGACTTCTTTGACGGGCCGAAGGTGCTGAACGGCGCCTCCGACCTGATGGTCGAGGCGTTCGGCGACAAGGGCCGCCATGCCCGTACCACCGTGGGCGTCGCCTCGCTGCCCGCGGACGCTGCGGTCGAAGTCGAAGGCGTGTTCGAAGTCGCCTGATCGATGCGCGCTCCTGATTGGCTGACGAAACGGCCGGTTGCCCATCGCGGCCTGCACGATGCCGCACGCGGCATCATCGAGAACATGCCGGCCGCGGCCACCGCCGCGGTAGCCGGCAACTTCGCCATCGAGTGCGATATCCAGCTCACCGCCGACGGCGAGGCCATGGTGCATCACGACGATGCGCTCGGCCGCCTCACCGAGGGGGCGGGGCTGCTGGCAACCAGGACGGCGGCCGAGCTGAAGGCCGTCAAGTTCAAGGACACCGCCGAGCAGATGATGACGCTCGGCGATCTCTGCGCGCTGGTCGCCGGCCGCGTGCCGCTGGTGGTCGAGGTGAAGAGCCATTTCGACGGCGACCGCAAGCTGGTGCGGCGGATGGCCGAGGTGCTGGCGTCCTATTCCGGCCCGGTGGTCGGCATGTCCTTCGATCCCGACCAGGTGCTGGCGCTGCGCGAGATCATGCCGAACCTGCCGCGCGGCATCACCGCCCAGCGCACCTATGACGACGGCCATTGGGACAAGCTGACGCCAGCACAGCGCGACAGCATGCTATACCTGCGGCACGGCTTTACGACCGAGCCGCATTTCGTCGCCTATTGGGTCAACCAGCTGCCGGCACCGGAGCCGTGGATCGCCCGCAACGTGTTCGGCTGTGCGCTGCTGGCCTGGACCGTGCGGACGGTGGAACAGCGCGAGCGCGCGGCGCGCTACGCCGACCAGATGATTTTCGAGGGGTTCGTGCCGGGAACCTGACATGTCCGAGACATGCCCTTGCAGTCTTGAACTCGTCGCTGCGACGCACGATGTTGGCGAGGGTTGGTCGTCATCGGCGATGGCGCAATGCGGGGCATGATCCGGAAGTGGAGGCAGCTGTTCCGGAAAGATCATGCTCAAACGAGGCACCGGTCTTCATTCTCGATGGCGTCTTCTGAAATCACCTTAGAAGCTGTAGCCGACATCGGCGGCATTCCGGCCGCCGAATGGGACGCCTGCGCCAATCCCAAGGCGGATGCGGACAGCATCCATCACCTCGACACGCTTGCCTCGCCCGGTTCCGCAAAGGATTGCCAGACCGCCGCAAGTTCGGGCTATAACCCATTCGTTTCCCATGCCTTTTTTGCTGCCGCCGAAGCCTCCAATTCGGCCT
Source organism: Bradyrhizobium sp. USDA 4501 (assembly GCF_054062115.1). Lineage (NCBI taxonomy): Bacteria > Pseudomonadati > Pseudomonadota > Alphaproteobacteria > Hyphomicrobiales > Nitrobacteraceae > Bradyrhizobium > Bradyrhizobium sp. USDA 4501. Next base: position 8,246,565 of record NZ_JBSSEX010000001.1, on the reverse strand, counting down.
GCGCGCGGACCGGCTGGGGTCCGCGGCATCTGATCGCAAAGCTCGATGGCCGGATCGTCGGCGTCGTGCCCTGCTATCTGAAATCGCATTCGCAGGGCGAATACGTGTTCGACCGCGGCTGGGCCGAGGCCTATCACCGCGCCGGCGGCAGCTATTACCCGAAGCTGCAGGTGTCCGTCCCCTTCACGCCCGCGACCGGGCCGCGGCTGTTGATCCGCGACGGCGTCGACCGCGAGGTGATCGGCTCGGCGCTGGCGCGGGGCCTCCGGGCGCTCTGCAACGCCACCGAGGCGTCCTCCGTGCATGTGACGTTCGCCCGCGAGGACGAGGCCAGGTTCCTCGGCGCCCACGGTTTCCTGCAGCGGACCGACCAGCAGTTCCACTGGCACAATGACGGCTACAAGACCTTCGACGACTTTCTCGGTTCGCTGAACTCCCGCCATCGCAAGGGCATCAAGCGCGAGCGCCGCGAGGCGGTCGCCGCCGGGATCACCATCCACTGGCTGACCGGCTCAGACATCACCGAGGACGCCTGGGATGCGTTCTTCGAATTTTACATGGAGACCGGCTCGCGCAAATGGGGCCGGCCTTATCTGACCCGAGAATTCTTCTCGCTGATCGGCCAGACGATGAGCCGGGACGTGCTGCTGGTGATGGCCAAGCGCAACGGCCGCTGGATCGCCGGTGCGATCAACTTCATCGGCTCCGACACGCTGTTCGGCCGCAACTGGGGCGCGATCGAGCACCACCCGTTCCTGCATTTCGAGGTCTGCTACTACCAGGCGATCGATTTCGCGGTTCAGCGCGGCCTCAAGGTGGTCGAGGCCGGCGCGCAGGGCGAGCACAAGCTGGCGCGCGGCTACCTGCCGCAGACCACCTATTCGGCGCATTTCATCGCCGATCCCGGGCTGCGCCGTGCGATCGCCGATTACCTCAAGCGCGAGCGCGACTATGTCGCCGAGGTCGGCCGCGAGCTCACCGAGGCCGGCCCGTTCCGCAAGACGGTCGACGACGACGCTTGACGTCTCCGCCGCCACCTAGGCAATAAATCAGCATCATCGAGGAGCCGCCGCCATGCCCGCCGCCTACGACAACAACAACATCTTCGCGAAGATCCTGCGCGGCGAGCTGCCCTGCTACAAGGTCTATGAGGACGAGCACGTGTTCGCGTTCCTCGACATCATGCCGCGCTCGCCGGGGCACACGCTCGTGATCCCGAAGGCCCCTGCCCGCAACATCCTCGACATCAAGCCCGACGACTACGCCCATGTCGCGCGCGCCTCGCACAAGATCGCCGCCGCCGCGATGAAGGCGTTCGAAGCCGACGGCATCACGGTGCAGCAATTCAACGAGCCGGCCGGTGGCCAGGTCGTCTTCCATCTGCACATGCACGTCATGCCACGCAAGGACGGCGTCGCACTGCTGCCGCCCGCGAGCCACAAGGAAGACGGCAAGGTGCTGGAGGCCAGCGCGGCGAAGCTGATCGCAGCGTTGAAGTAATTCCACCGCTGTCATTCCGGGGCGCGCGGAGCGCGAACCCGGAATCTCGAGATTCCGGGTTCGATGCTTCGCATCGCCCCGGAGACGGTTGAGAGATTCTACTCCGTCTCGAAGTCCCCGGCCTGCGGCGGGGCGAGCGGGGTGAACTCGCAACGGTCGGGCTTGACGTCGATCAGCGGCGTTTCGTCGAGGCAGTCGAGGCCGCGCACCAAAATGACGTTGCGCTCGACGCCGACCAGCTTGACGATCGCGGTGCCGATCGGATTGGGGCGCACCGGCGAGCGCAGCGAGAAGGTGCCGCGGGTGTTGCCGTTGTTCTTCGGGCTTTGCAGCACGATGTCGCGGCGCGACTGGTGCAGCCAGTACAGCACCTCGAGATTTGAATAGAAATCGACGCCCTTGATCGCGGCGACCCAGGGCTCGAAAATCTCGAGCCGGCACACCGGTCCGTCATGCCGCCCCTGCCGCGGCGTCGCCAGCCGCGAGGTCCAGGGCGTGCGGATGCGGCCGATGAAGACAAGCGCGGCATCGCGCGCCGTCGGCATGTCGACGGCGACCTCGCCCTGGCGCAGTTCCATTTCACGTACCATGTCTCAATCCAGCGATATGTTCAGCGCCTTGACCACGCCCGCCCATCGCGCGCGATCGGTATTCACGAACTTGTCGATCTCGGCCTGGCTCTTCGCGCGCAGCGGCGGGAAACCGATCTTGAGCAGCGAAGCGCGGAACGCTTCGTCGTTCAAGGCCCGGTCGAGGCTCGCCTTGATCTTGTCGGCGATGTCGTCAGGCACCCTCGACGGCGCTGCGATACCATACCAGACGCTGACCGCATAATCGGGATAGCCGCTCTCGGCGATCGTCGGCAGATCGGGCAAATCGGGGATGCGCTCCGTCGAGCTGACGCCGAGCGGCCGCAGCATGCCCGATTTGACCGGCGGCAGCGCGGTGCCGAGCGTGTCGAACATCAGCTGGATGTTGCCGGACAGCAGATCGGTCAGCGCGGGTCCTGCGCCCTTGTACGGCACGTGGGTCATCTCGACGCCGGCCATCTGCTTGAACATCTCGCCGGCGAGATGAACCGTGCCGCCGGTGCCCGCCGATCCGAAATTGAGTTTTCCGGGATTCTTCTTCGCGTAAGCGACGAACTCCGCGATCGTCCTCGCCGGCACCGACGGGTGCACCTCCATGATCATCGGCGCGTCCGTGATGACGGACAGCAGGCGAAAATCCCTGGCCGGATCGTAGGGCAGCTTCTTGTAGAGCATCGGATTGAGCACGAAGATCGAGGCGGCCGTCACGAACAGCGTGTAGCCGTCAGGATCGGAGCGCGCCACGGCCTCGGCGCCGATCGCGCCCTGCGCACCGGCCTTGTTCTCGACCACGACCACCTGTTTGAGATCGCGCCCGAGATATTCGCCGACGATGCGGCCGAGCACGTCGGTCGGCCCGCCCGCGGCATAGGGCACCACGAGCTTGATCGGTCGCGTCGGATAATCCGCGGCACGCGCCGGCAGCGTCGCCACCAGCAACGCCGTCAGAGCAACAATGATTAGCGATGATGCGCGCCGCTGCATGCCGTTTCCCCGTTGTCTTGTTCTTGGGGAGCGAGACTAGCGGATAATGCGGACGCCGCAATCAGGCGAGCCAGTATTTGCCAGCGATCATGACGACTTCGCCTGCGATCACGCCGGCGAAGATCGATTTCCTCGCCAGCATGAACACGACAAAGCCGGCGGCGACGGCGCCGTAGCGCAGCCAGTCCGGCACGCTGGCGAGCGCGCCCGGCGGTTGCACCACGATCTGCGCGATGATACCGGCGAGGATCGCGGTGGCGACCGCCCTCACCCAGACCAACAGTTCGGAGTTCTCGTCGATGCCGCCGCCGAACCACAGGCCGAGCATGCGCCAGATCTGGTTGGGGATGACGCCCGCGACGAACAGGATCGCCAGCGCGTGCCATTCGCCGATGAAACCGCTCATGCGCGCGCCCCGACGATGCCTGCCCTCGCGCGGTGCACGGCATAGGCGATGGTGCCGGCGACGACGCCGCTGACCAGGATGTCGACGCCGCTGTTCAGCATCGCCGCCAGCGGGAACAGCAATAGGCCGAGCACCAGCGCGATGACATCGGCGAGCTCGCGGCAGTTGCGCGCCGTGGAGAACAGGAAGGCGAGCGGCGTCAGCATCAGCATGCCGGCGGCGAACAGCGGCGTGAGGTTGGCCGCGAGCATGTAGCCGATCGTGTTGGCGATCAGGCAGACCGTGACCAGCCCGCAGCCGAGCCCGTGGATGAAGGCGATCCGCCGGTTGCGCGGCACCTGCGGCAGGAAGCGGAAGCATTCGACCCACAGCGTCACGGCGGTGAGATGCGCCACCAGGATCAGATGCCGGCGCTTGGTCTGTTCGGTCCGCATCATCGGCAACACCGACACCACCATCGGAAACAGGCGGATCGCGCTGACGGTGACCGCGATCGCCGATTGCAGCACGGTGGCGCCGGAGCCGAGTGTCGTGATCACGATGATCTGCGCAGGGCCAGCCCAGACGAACGCCGTGCTCGCCAGGGTCCAGCCCAGCGAGAAGCCGGAATCATGCGCCAGCGCGCCGATGCCGAGATAGGTCGCAAACAGCACCAGGGTCAGCACGGTCGCGCCGATCGACCGTGCGCCCCACAGGAAGGCGCGGAACGAGGTGTGCCATTGCGGAGAATCGAGCGGAGGAAGCGCCACGGGGAACCGGATGGTTTGCAATCGCGGCGGCTTAGGGCGCTGACAACGCAGGGTCAAGCAAGAGACGGCACAGGGCGGGTATGCGCCTTGGTAGCCCGGATGAAGCGCCAGCGAAATCCGGGGCCGCTCTTGCAACCGGCGAGAGCTGTCCCGGATTGCGCTTCGCTTCATCCGGGCTACCGATCCACGCAATCACGCCCTGTTCTTCAGCACGAAGCACGCCCCGCCCGCCTTGCGGATGCGGTTGCACAGGCCGTCGGCCTCGGGACGCGTGTCGGCGCCGATGCGCACCTGGTAGAAGGTCGCGCTGCCGCGGGTGCGAAGCCGTGAGCTCAGCAAACTCGGATCCTGATCGCCGATCACGTTGGCAAGGCGCTTGATGGCGCGGGCATACATCGCGAGCGCCTTGTCGCGGCTGAAGCCGGCGGCAAGCTGCACGCCCCAGACCTTGGCGGCCGACAGCGTGATGTGCTGCTCGAGCCCAGCGACGAACGGATTCGGCGCGCGCTTGAGCAGCGCCATCAGCTCGCGGCAGCTCGTGGTCGGCGCGCGCTGCGGCATCTTGCCGTTGCGCCCGGCAGCGGCCCAGTCGTCGACGCTGGAGCCGGTGATCGCGGAGACGTAATTGCGCGTCTCCTGCGGCATGTAGCCGGAGCCGGCGAGCCAATCCTGGATCCGGCGCGGGCCGGCATTGTAGGCCGCGGCCGCGAGGCCGAGATTGCCGAACTGGTTGCGCAGCTCGCTGAGGAATTCGGCCGACTTCGGCAGCGCCTGCACCGGATTGAACGGATCGAGCAACCCGCGCTCGTTTGCCGTGCCCGGCATGAATTGCGCGATGCCCTGCGCGCGCTGGCCGTTGCGCGTCATCGGACCAACCGCATCGGCCTGGAAGCGGCTCTCCTGCCAGATCACGCGCGCGAAGAATTCGAGCGGCAGATCGTTGGCCCGCGCCGCCGACTCGATCATCAGGCACATCGCCTCGCGGGTGTCGCTCTCGCGCACATCGTCCGCGGGCTTGTCGGTCGCCGCCGCGGGCTTCTCGGCCGGCGCTGCGGGCGTATCCGCCGGGGACGCGGCAGGTTTGTCGGCCGATGGTGCGGCCTGCTCTCCCGGCGGTGGCGCAGGCGGCTCCGCCGGCGCGGCCGCGGGCTGCTCAGCGGGCTTGTCCGGGGGCGGCGCTGCCGGCTGCTCGGCGCCAGGCGGCGGCGCCGGGGCCGCGGCCGGAGCGTCCTCCGCGCCGACGCGGGCCGGCGGCACCAGCAGCACAAGCATGACCAATGCGGCGCAACGACCGGTTCGCATGGCAATTCTGTTCCCGTGCGGGCGCGGCTTGACACCGCAAGCTCGTGGTCTAGCTATGGACTGAAATGATGGCGCGCAAAAGGGAGCGCAAATGGCCGCAGCATCCGACGATCAACTCGGCTTTGCCCCCGATGACGACGCCCCGATCGGCTATATGAAGCGAACCCGCGATTATTACGCGGCTATCGGCTACACCACCCCCTACCGCTGGGCGCATTACACCTCCGCCCCGTTCCAGCCCCTGAAGAAGCCGCTGAACCAGTCCCGGGTCGCCATCATCACGACCGCGGCGCCGTTCGATCCGGCACGGGGCGACCAGGGTCCCGGCGCGAAATACAACGGCGGGGCCAAGTTCTATGCGGTCTATGACGGCGACACGTCAAAGCAGCACGATCTGCGGATTTCGCACATCGCCTATGACCGCACCCACACCACGGCGACCGACAACGGCACCTGGTTCCCGCTGGCACAACTGAAGCGCCTCGCCGCGGCCGGCACGATCGGCGACGTCGCGCCGCGCTTCTTCGGCGCCCCGACCAACCGCAGCCACCGCGTCACCATCGAGACCGACGCGCCCGAAATCCTCAAGCGTTGCCGTGACGACAAGGTCGACGCCGCGGTGCTGGTGCCGAACTGCCCGGTCTGCCACCAGACCGTCAGCCTGGTGGCGCGGCATCTCGAGGCCAACGGGATTTCCACGGTCGTGATGGGCTGCGCCAAGGATATCGTCGAGCATGCCGCGGTGCCGCGTTTCCTGTTCTCCGATTTCCCGCTCGGCAATTCCGCCGGCAAGCCGCAGGACGTCGCCTCGCAGGCGTTCACGCTGGAGCTGGCGGTGCGCGTGCTTGAGCAGGCGCCCGGTCCGCAGACCACCGTGCAGTCACCGCTGCGCTGGAGCGAGGATGCTTCCTGGAAGCGCGACTACAGCAACGCCGATGCGCTCAGCGCCGAGGAGCTGGCCCGCCTGCGCCGCGAGTTCGACGCGCAGAAGGAAGTCGCCAAGGGCCTGCGCGAGCGCGTTGCGTAAGGCTCGACGCTAGATACGAGCACTTTGCCAACTCAAGGCGTCGTCGCTCGGGCGACCTGTACGGCGGTGAGCATGCCGGTCCGTTCATGGCAGCCGAGATATTCGAAGAACTGCTCGTCGGCGCCTGCCACCGTGACCTCGTGATACAGCCTGAGCTTGGCGTTCGGCCCCAAGGTCGAGAGATACTTCATCGCCGCGCCAAAAATCCTGACATGGGTCGGGTGCGATTCCGCCCAGCGCTCGAGTGCCGCAAGGCTCTTCCACCAGCTCTGGCCGTAAGACTTTTCGGTCGGCCTGCCCTCCGCATCGACAACGCGCATATAGCGGTTGGCATAGCAGCCGATCGGCACACCGTCGTCGCGCAGGAAATCCATGCCCTCGCGCAGCACCGGCTCGACATCGTCGAGATACATCTTGCGTTCCGCTGCCTCGGTATCGCTCCAATCCTGTCCGGAACGGATCAGGCAGAGATTGTCATGCGCGACCACACGGATGCGTGCGCCGTCGCGGATCACGCGCGGCTCGCCGCCCGGCGTCATCGCGTCGGTCTGCGACAGCGGGATACGGTCGCGCATGCCGCCCCAATAAGCATGCTCCTGCACCTCTCCGCTCATGCCGTCGACGAGCACCGCGACACCCTCCGGACGGCCCAGCGACGAGAACAGCGTCTCGTAGCGCGCAACATGCGGCCGCAGCACCTCGATGAAGCGGCCGACGCCGTCGCTGGCGCCGCTGCCGGTCCAGGCCTCGCGCGCGCCGTCGAACCAGGCGTCGAAACGCCCGGCGTCGTCCCAATAGGCGACCGAGACGACGTTGGTGAAGCCGGCCTGGTCAACATATTGCGCGCGGTCCCAATGCGTCGGACTGTTTTCTCTGGCAAAGCGCGTGGCGATCTGCGCCAGCGCGTCGGTCGCCGCCGCGCTCCTCTCACCGCGATATTGCACGCCGAAATAGGCCATGATCACGCGCGTGACCGCGGGCTTGTGGCGCGCGACGAAGGATGGATAAGGCGGCGCGTAATCGTCGGGCACACGCCGATGACGCGATCGGACTGTCTGCAAATGAGATGGAATGGCGGATTCCATGGCAGTCGCCTCCCGTTGGATGTCGTGCTTTCAGCTCGCGGCCGCGTCGATCTCCTCAAGGCTGTCGAGCGGAAGCGCGAAATGCTCGACGCGCTTCGAAGGCTTCTTGTTCAGCAGCAGACGCGTGACATCGGGGCGCGAATAGTGCCCTGCCGGATCGGCGGCGTTCTTGGCGATCCCGATCGCGCCGAGATCGATATCGGCGAGCAGCAGGCCCTCCTGCTCGGGCGGCAGCTTCTCGGCGATCGAGCTGCCGTCCGGCCCGTAGATCGCGGCATGTCCGCCGCCGACATGCAGCAGCGCGTGCTTGTCGTCGCGGTCGCACATCTCGTCGACCATCGCCTGCGAGACCGTGGCGCAGGGCGCCAGCACGAAGCACGAGCCTTCGACCGCATAGACCCGCGAGGCCGCGTTGTTGACCTCCCAGCCGAGCGCCGGCGCGAACGGATCGTACAGCGAGAAGCTCGGCCAGGCCGCGACATGGACCTGCTCGTTCTGGGCGTACATCGCGTATTTCGACAGCGGCTGCAGATGCTCCCAGCAGCACAGCGCGCCGAGCCGGCCGATGCCGGGACGGTCATGCACCGCAAGGTCGCTGCCGTCACCCTCGCCATAGACGGTGCGCTCGGCGTGGGTCGGCCGCAGCTTGCGCCGCTTCGCAATGGTCTCACCGTCGGGCCCGATCAACCATTGCGCGAGATAGAGGCTGCCGCCGTCGCGCTCGGACAGGCCGAGCACCGCGGTCATGCCGGCCTTCTTGACCGCGAGCCGCAGCTTCTCGGCCTGCGGGCTGTCGTAGCTCAGCGAGTTGTCGAAATAGCGCTGCACGAAACCGCGCCCGATCGCCCAGGCCGGCGAGTCCAGCCAGATGTACCAGGGATAGCCGGGGATGAACGCCTCGGGGAACGCGATCAGCTTCGCCCCTTTGGCGGCGGCCTCCTCGATCAGCGCGATGGACTTGGCGATGGAGGCGTCGAGGTCGAGCCAGGCAGGTGCGGCCTGCACCACCGCAACGCGGTATTTCGGATGTTCGATGCCCATGATGTCCTCCTCGCGGCCGACGCTTGCGGCCGGTTCGTGCTTGATCGGCCATGGCGGCCTCTGACATCATGCTGCCCCGAGACCGGGCACGCCGTTCGACCGGGACGGAAGGAAAATTCGACTGCGGAGGAGATTCCCCGGCCGTCCCCGGTATGAAGCTTGCTTTGTTTGCGTGGCCAGCGTTTGCACTCGTGAGGGGAGGAAATCATGCCGGCCCTGTTCACCACGGAAGACGCGCCCACCCATCGGCGCCTTGCGCTCTGGCAGGACATCGTCTGCGACGTGTTCGTGCAGCTCGACTGCAAGTCGGACCTCGGCACCGCCTTCCACGGCGCCATCACCAGCGCGCAGCTGGGCGCGGTGAAATGCTCCGTTGTCTCGTCGAGCCAGCAACGGGTGCTGCGCACGCCGTCGCGGATCGCACGCGCCAGCGAGGATTTTGTTCTGTTCGCCCTCGGCCGGAGTGGCGCGGGCGCCGTGCTGCAGGACGGCCGCGAGACCGTGATCCAGCCGGGCGAGTTCGCATTCTACGACACCACCCGGCCCTATGAATTGCGCTTCAACGCCGACTTCACGCAGACCATCTTCCAGGTGCCGCGCGCCATCCTGCACCGGCGCTTTGCCGGCACCCAGGGCTTAACTGCGACCACGTTCACATCGGATCGTCCCGTGCAGCGGCTCGCCTGGCAGTTCATCGCGGGGCTCTCCGAGATCGCCGACAAGCTCGATCCTGACAACGCGATCCGCCTCGCCGACCAGGCCGCCGACCTGCTGGCGATGGCAATGAGCGAGCGACTCGGCGGCACCGCGCTGCCCGCCTCGACCCACCGCTCCGCGCTGCTCTACCGCCTGAAGGCGCATGTGCTTGCGCATCTGCCGAACCCCGAGCTCAACCTCACCGAGACCGCCGCCGCGCTCGGCATCTCGCCGCGCTACGTCAACAGCCTTTTGGCCGACGAGGACACCTCGTTCCAGCGCTTCGTGCTGGCGCAGCGGCTGGAGCGCTGCAAGCGCGACCTCGCCTCACCGGCGCACGCGCATCGCCACATCGGCGAGATTGCATTCGCCTGGGGCTTTAACGATCTCTCGCATTTCGGCCGCGTGTTCCGCGACCATTACGGCCTGTCGCCGCGCGACTGGCGGCAAAGCCGGCTGCCGAACTAAAGCTTCGAGGGAAGCCATAGGTCTGTTGCGGCGCAAAATAGCCGGGAATCCGCGCCCTCACGGATGCAAATATTTACGCTAACTGCAACGGTTCCCCCGGCGCCCTTCTTTTCGCTGGGGCGGACCGGTACAGTCGTGCCGTTCATTTGGAGGATTTCCCGTGCAGGACCGGCGCCAGAGCGTACGCGAGAAGGTGTTCTATGGTGCGGTTGCGGAGATCGATGAACGCGGCTCGACGATGGATTGCGTCGTCCGCAACATCAGCGAAGGCGGTGCCTGCGTTGAATTTAGCGATGCCGCGCACTTGCCCGAAGAGATGAATCTCAGCGTCGCACGCAAGGGCCGCTCGTTCCTGGCCCGCCTGATCTGGCGCCAGGCTAACAAGGTCGGCCTCGCCTTCCGGATCATGACCTCCGACACGCCGGTCAGCGATCTCGACGAACGGGTCCGCCGCAGCGAGATCAAGAAGCGGCAGCTGCAGCGGCGCATCAATGAATTGCTCGGCCAGGGCTGAGCCATCTCGGCTCGGAGCCCTCGTTTCGTTCGCGGCCGGCATCCGGCATTCGGGGTTGCAAAGGCCGGGCTAATCCAGCATGCGGTAATCCCCGCAACGCCGGAACCGAGAGCCACTCCACGACATGTCGTCCGCGATGACAGAGCATCCCGACGGGCTGCCGCAGCCGCAGCGCAATTGGGCCATTCTCACGATCGCGCTCGGCCTCGTGATGGCCGTCGTCGACGGCTCGATCGCCAACGTTGCGCTGCCGACCATTGCCCGGGATCTGAACGCGAGCCCCGCGTTCTCGATCTGGATCGTCAACGGCTATCAATTGGCGATCACGATCTCGCTGCTGCCGCTGGCCTCGCTCGGCGAAATCATCGGCTATCGCCGCGTCTATCTGGCGGGGCTGTTGCTGTTCACGCTGGCCTCGCTGTTCTGCGCGCTGTCGCATACGCTGCCGCTTCTGACGGTCGCCCGCATCCTGCAGGGGTTTGGCGCTGCCGGAATCCTCAGCGTCAACACCGCGCTGGTCCGCTTCATCTATCCGCATTCGCTGCTCGGCCGCGGCATCGGCGTCAACGCGCTGGTGGTCGCGATCTCTGCCGCGGTCGGTCCGACCATCGCCTCGTTCATCCTGGCGGTGGGGACCTGGCCGTATCTGTTCGCAATCAATGTCCCGCTCGGCATTGTCACGCTGGCGCTGGGTTGGTGCTTCCTGCCGCACACCAGGCCGGCGGTTCACGCCTTCGACTGGCAGAGCGCCGCGATGAGCGCCATCGCGTTCGGGTTCGGCATCAGCGCGATCGACAGCGCCGGCCATGGCGGGTCGCTGTATCTCTGCGCATTGGAGTTCGCGGTCGCCGCGGTCGCCTCGCATTTGCTGTACCGGCGGCAGCAGCATCTGCCCTCGCCGCTGCTGCCCGTCGACCTGCTGCGGATTCCGATCTTCGCACTCTCGATCGGCACCTCGATCGCCTCGTTCTGCGGCCAGATGCTAGCCTTTGTCGCGATGCCGTTCTATCTGGAAAACCATTTCGGATATTCGGCGGTTCAGATCGGCCTGTTGATCACGCCGTGGCCGATCGCGGTCGCGTTCGCCGCCCCGCTCGCGGGCTGGCTGGTGGAACGCTATCCGGCCGGCCTGCTCGGCGGCATCGGCCTGCTGCTGTTCGCGACGGGATTGGGCACGCTGGCCTTGATGCCGGCCAACGCGACGCCGGTCGACGTGATCTGGCGCATGGCGCTCGCCGGTGCCGGCTTCGGCCTGTTCCAGACCCCTAACAACCGCACCATGATCGCCGCCGCCCCGCGCGAGCGCTCGGGCGGCGCCAGCGGCATGTTAGGGACCGCGCGCCTGCTCGGACAGACCATCGGCGCCGCTTTGGTGGCGCTGCTGCTGGCGCGCTATCCGGCTGACGGCACCCGGATCTCGCTGATGGTCGGCGTCGGCTTTGCCGTCGTGGGAGCTGTGCTCAGCACGCTCCGGCTGTCCTCGGCCGGCAGCCGCGGCGCCGACCGGGTGCGGGTCCAGGAGGGCCAGCGGCTGAAGGGCGAGTGACGGCGCGGAGACGCGCCTCCCACCGCCAGAAACAAAAAGGCCGGCTGTTCAGCCGGCCTTTTCGTTTGGTTGTTCGCTCGCGCCTCAGACCTTGACCATCGGTCCCTTTGAGGCCGGCCCCTTGGTGCCGCCTCCGCCGCCGTTGGGACCGCCCTTCGGCGGCTTGCGCTTGCGCGGCGGCAGGTTCTCGGGCTTCGGCGTGACCGGGCCCTCGACATATTCGAAGCCGATCTTGTCCTTGGCGGTCGCCTCGTCCTTGACCAGGATGACGCGGACATGTCCGCCGCCCTTGAGCTGACCGAACAGCACCTCATCCGCGAGCGGCTTCTTGATGTGCTCCTGGATGATGCGCGCCATCGGACGTGCGCCCATCTGCTCGTCATAGCCGTGCTCGATCAGCCAGGCCTTTGCAGGCTCGGACAGCTCGATCGTGACGTCGCGGTCGGCGAGTTGCGCCTCGAGCTGCAGCACGAACTTCTCGACCACCATGCCGATCACCTCGGCATTGAGGTGCGCGAACGAGACGATCGCATCCAGCCGGTTGCGGAACTCCGGCGCGAACTGGCGATTGATCGCTTCGTGATCGTCGCCTTCCCGCTTCGAGCGGGTGAAGCCGAAGGCCTGCCGCGCAAGATCGGCCGCGCCGGCATTCGTGGTCATGATCAGGATCACGTTGCGGAAGTTGACCTGCTTGCCGTTGTGGTCGGTGAGCCGGCCATGATCCATGATCTGCAGCAGCACGTTGTAGAGATCCGGATGCGCCTTCTCGATTTCGTCGAGCAGCACGACGCAATGCGGATGCTGGTCCACGCCATCGGTGAGCAGGCCGCCCTGGTCGAAACCGACATAGCCGGGAGGCGCGCCGATCAGGCGCGACACGGTGTGCCGCTCCATATATTCGGACATGTCGAAGCGCAGCAGCTCGACACCGAGCGACGCCGCCAGTTGCTTGGCCACCTCGGTCTTGCCGACGCCGGTCGGACCCGAGAACAAATAGCTGCCGATCGGCTTCTCCGGCTCGCGCAGGCCGGCTCGCGCCAGCTTGATCGACGCCGCCAGCGACTCGATCGCCTTGTCCTGGCCGAACACCGTGCGCTTCAGGGTCTGCTCGAGATGCTTCAGCACCTCGGCATCGTCCTTCGACACGCTCTTCGGCGGGATCCGCGCCATGGTCGCGATCGTGGTCTCGATCTCCTTGATGCCGATCGTCTTCTTGCGCTTGCTCTCGGCGACCAGCATCTGCGCCGCGCCGGACTCGTCGATCACGTCGATCGCCTTGTCGGGCAGCTTGCGGTCGTGGATGTAGCGCGACGACAGCTGCACCGCAGCCTCGATCGCCTCGTTGGTGTATTTCAGCCGATGGTAATCCTCGAAATAGGGCTTCAGGCCCTTGAGGATCGCGATTGCGTCTTCCACCGTCGGCTCGTTGACGTCGATCTTCTGGAAGCGCCGCACCAGCGCGCGGTCCTTCTCGAAGTGCTGACGGTATTCCTTGTAGGTGGTCGAGCCCATGCAGCGGATCGTGCCCGAAGCCAGCGCGGGCTTCAGCAGATTGGACGCATCCATCGCGCCGCCGGAGGTGGCGCCGGCGCCGATCACGGTGTGGATCTCGTCGATGAACAGGATGGCGTTCGGATGCGCCTCCAGCTCCTTCAGGACCTGCTTGAGCCGCTCCTCGAAATCACCGCGATAGCGGGTGCCCGCAAGCAGCGTGCCCATGTCGAGCGAGAACACGGTCGCGGCCGCCAGCACTTCCGGCACATCGCTGTCGACGATGCGCTTGGCGAGGCCTTCGGCAATCGCGGTCTTGCCGACGCCGGCTTCGCCGACGAACAGCGGGTTGTTCTTCTGGCGGCGGCACAGCACCTGGATCGCACGATTGATCTCGGCATTGCGGCCGATCACCGGATCGATCTTGCCGTCGCGCGCCTTCTTGTTGAGGTTGACGCAATAGGTCTCGAGCGCCTCGCCCTTCTTCTTGGCGTCCTCGTTGCCCTTGGTCTCGGTTTCCTCGTCGACGCCGCGCACCGGCCGCGCCTCGGACACGCCGGGCCGCTTGGCGATGCCGTGGCTGATGTAGTTGACGGCGTCGTAGCGCGTCATGTCCTGCTCCTGCAGGAAGTACGCGGCGTGGCTCTCGCGCTCGGCGAAGATCGCGATCAGGACGTTGGCGCCGGTCACTTCCTCGCGACCGGACGACTGGACGTGAATCACCGCGCGCTGGATCACGCGCTGGAACCCGGCGGTCGGCTTCGCGTCATCGGCGCCGTCAGTCACCAGGTTTTCGAATTCGGTCTCGAGATAATTAACGAGGCTGGTCCTGAGCTTGTCGAGATCGACGCTGCAGGCCCGCATCACAGCCGCCGCATCCGAGTCATCGATCAGCGACAGCAGCAGATGTTCGAGCGTCGCGTATTGATGGTGACGCTCGTTTGCGATCGCCAATGCACGGTGCAGCGACTGTTCAAGGCTTTGGGAAAAAGTTGGCATTCGCGTCCTCTATGGCCCCCTGCCATCATGATCGCCATTACCGGGTCAGGCAATAACAACCTTCGTGATCGCCTTTGATATAGTTACGACGGATCGTGGCGAAAGACCGGTCCCGCGATGATGGTTTTCTTCTAAATTCGGGGCATCGGGGCGTCGCGCGGCGACGCCCGTGATCGTACGGGAACGCCGTTCACCACCATCAAAAACCGCGATGCAAGACCCGTTCCGCGCCTCGCGGCGGGTCAGTCGTTCCAGCGACCTATTTCTTTTCCATCACGCACTGCAGTGGATGCTGGTGCTTGCGCGCGAAGTCCATGACTTGCGTCACCTTGGTCTCGGCGATCTCGTAGGTAAAAACGCCGCACTCGCCGATCCCGTGGTGATGAACGTGCAGCATGATCTTGGTCGCCGCCTCGGCGTCCTTGTTGAAGAATCGTTCCAGCACGTGAACGACGAACTCCATCGGCGTGTAGTCGTCGTTCAGGATCAGGACTCGGTACAGGTTCGGACGCTTGGTCTTCGGCTTGACCTTGGTGATGACCGAGGTCGAGGGGCCGTTGCCCGTCCCATTGCGGTTGTCATCATTGTTCATTTTCGGCGCCGGCGCGGCGGCCACCGCCGGCATCGACGAAACCGGCTCGGAAATCGGGACTGTCAACGTGGATCGCAACATGGCTCAGGCGTTCGAATTCCCCAAGGGAAACCGGATGGCGGGAAACCGGATGGCAATTGGATGGTGGTCGCGATTGCCGCAAGACTGATCGCGGAACCCCCAGCAATGCTTTCCAGATTGCCGCTCCCGGTCCGATCCGGCGGCCGGATCGACTTCCCGAATATGGGCCTCGCGAGGCCCAGCCGCAAGCGCAGACCCGGCGCGGCCCACCGGTCCGATTCCGGGCGCGGCAACCCTCGGAAGGTTAATCATTTCTGCCCGATTTGACAAAGGAGTCGGGCGGCCAATTTAGACGTCATTGAGGATAGCGAGCGCTTTTGCCCGGCTTTTGAGCCTCCCCCGCGCCGCCCTGCCGGGTTTCCCGCGCCCGATTCACCATCTGTTTAGCGGCGCCGGTCGAGATGCCACCGCAATCCATTTCGACGAGAGTGCCATGCTTGGTTCAGCCATTTCCGATCGCGTCTGCGCGGTTGCTCGCCGGTTTTCCAGGGCAAATAACGGCAATGTCGCGGTGATCTTCACCTTCGCAATGCTGCCGCTCCTCGCTTTCGTGGGAGCCGCGATCGACTATACCCGCGCCAACAACGCCCGCTCCGCGATGCAGGCAGCCCTCGATTCGACCGCGCTGATGCTGTCCAAGGATCTGACCATGGGCAACATCACGGCTGCGGATATCCCGAGCAAGGCGCAGACCTATTTCACCGCGCTTTACACCAATAAGGACGGCCAGGGCATTTCCGTCACGGCGAACTACACCACCCCGACCTCGAGCGCGGCGGCCACCATCCTGCTGGGCGGATCCGGCCACATCAAATCCGATTTCATGCAGCTGGCCGGTTTTCCGACGCTGGGTTTCAAGAGCTCGACGACCACCACCTGGGGCAACGTCAAGATGCGCGTCGCCCTCGCCCTCGACAACACGGGATCGATGTCGGACGACAACAAGATCACCGCGCTGCGCAACGCGGTGGCCGGAACCGGCGGGCTGATCGACCAGCTCAGCGCGCTGAGCAAGAACAATGGTGACGTCTATATCTCCGTCATTCCGTTCGAGAAGGTCGTCAATGTCGGCACCAGCAATGTCGGTCAGAGCTGGATCGACTGGACCGACTGGCTCAATCCCCCGACCACGCAGCCCGCCAACGGCACCATGCAGGCAAGCCTGCCGATGAACTGGCACGCGGTCGGACCCGGTGCGCGATGCCCGTGGACCAACAACAACGGCGGCTTCACCTGCCAGAAGAGCCCGACAAATACGGGCAGCGCGAACTACATCCCCTCGAGCGGGACCTATTCAGGCTACATCTGCCCCAGCGTCGATGCGAACTCCTACACGCGCTACAATGGCTGCTGGGTGAGCACGCAGGTCGGCACCGGCGTGTTCTGCAGCGGCTCGACGTCGTGCAGCTGTCCGAAGAATTCGTCGGGTAACGATGTCTCCGGCTGCAGTTGCGGCACCTCCGGCGGCGTCTATCAATGCACCGGCAAGCTGTATACCCACGACTGGACGCAGCCCGGCCCCAACGACACGGCCGACAATCAGGGCCAGCCCCGGGTCAGCGCCGTCGTCGGATGGACCAACAATCAATGGACCTCGACCAACCAGATCCCCACCGTGAAAAACGACTGGCGGCAAGCGTCCACCAACCCGATCGGCAACTGGACGGGCTGCATCGCCGACCGCACCCAGCCGAATGATGCAACCGGCGTGCTGCCGGCGTCATCCGACGTCACCACGCTTTTCCCGGCCAACGAGCTCTTTGAGAACGGCTACTCCTACTGCAGCAGCAACTCCTCGCCGCAGCTCGAGCCGATCATTCCGTTGAGCTACAACTGGACCGCGCTCAAAAATGCGGTCAACGCGATGCAGCCGACCGGCGGCACCAACCAGGCGGTCGGCCTGGCGTGGGCATGGCAGTCGCTACTGGTGGGCGGCCCGTTGAACACGCCGGCGGAGGACTCCAACACCACCTACAACCGGGTCATCATTCTCTTGTCCGACGGTCTGAACACCGAGGACCGCTGGCCCGAATACGGCGACGGCCGCACGCAGGCCTCCGGCAACCCGATCGACGCCAGGCAGGCCCTGCTGTGCCAGAATCTGCAGGCCGCGAAGGACTCCAGCGGCCAACCGCTGTACACGATCTACACGATCCAGGTGAACACGCACTCGCCCGCCGATCCGACCTCGACCGTCCTGAAGAACTGCGCCAGCACGCCCGACAAATTCTTCATGCTCACCAGCTCGACCCAGATCCTGACGACGTTCAACACGATCGGAACGGCCCTCAGCAAGCTGCGGCTGGCCAAATAGTCGCCCGCTTGAGGCAATCGGGATAGGGGGAGTCTCGCGACTCTCCCCTCCCACACCACCGTACATACGGGTCCGTATACGGCGGTTCACCGGATTAAGCGCGAACGGTTTGTTTTGCGTCCGCGCCAGAGGCTCAGATAGTGGTCTCCGTCGTGTCGGCTTCGGCCCCTTTGAGCGGCGCCGTCCGGGCTTCACCCTTTCCCGCCGCTCCAAAGGCCAGTGACCTGGATTTCAGCCGCATGGCCGGCTCGAGGCTTCCACATCCAAACGTCTTTCCAGCGTTCGGGCCTTCAGCGAAACTCGTTCCGCCTACTATGCCGTCTGCTGACTTCTCCGTCGCGATCACGGACCTTGCGGCCCGCTCAGTCCGGTCGCCCGGACACGCCGAAGATCTCCCGAGGTAAGTTCGACCGCCTTCCCTGCACGCCCGCCGGATTTACCACCCCAACCCTTGATGACTGTGGACTTTGCGATCATTGGCTCGCTCGTCCGGTTGGGTAGGCCTCGTTATCCGGTTTTTGTCCATCGGGCCGCAGGTTTGCTCCACGCTTCCTTCAGACCCCACCTCGCGATGACGCCCTTGCGCTTCGCTAACCCTTCGCCGCCATCAGGCTGGGTAAAGGACTTCCACCTCCAAGCTGTCGAACATGCTCGGCACACCAACAAAAAAGCCCGGCCAAACGGCCGGGCTTTTCGTTTGTCTTGGACGGCAACGCTTACTGAGCGGCGGGCGCGAACTTGGAGACCAGACCCTCATAGGGCTTGAAGGTCTGCTTGGCGCAGTCGCTGTACAGGCCGGCGATCTTCTGCGATTCCGCAACGAAGGTCTCGTAGGACGAGCGCAGGTACTCGGTCTGCGCCTCGAGCGCCTTGTCCAGCGACTTCACGCCCGACAGCTTCTCGACGAACGACTTGGTGTCCTCAAAGGACTTCTTGGCATAGTCGCCATAGGCGGTGGCGATGGCCTGAACGCCGCTCTGCAGGTTGTTCGCCGACGCGGTGACCGACTCGAAATGCTCTTTGCCGTAGTTCTGAATGTCTTCGATCTTGACCATGGATGGAATTCCTTTTCCCAGACTTGAAGGCGCAAATTCCCATTGCCGGGAAGCTCCCGGCCCCCTGACGCCGATAGCCATATCGCATCGCACAATAGAGTCAACGAATATTGTGCATCGCACAATCCCACAACCCCGAATCTCCGGCATTCGCGATAAACCCCGGGGACTACGCAACGGTTGCTTAATCTTTTGGAAACTCGGTCCGCCTAACCTGATTCCCGGACTTTGTTCGCCTTCCGACAGACAGCCTCGAAAGCTGTTTGTGAACAACACCTTAGCTAGAAGAGCGACCTGAGCCGCCACCTCGGCCGATGGTTCTGCCCGAAGTGGTTTGTTGCGCAGGCAAGGATCGATGGCCGCCGGGCACAATTTCGCCTCACGAGCCAGTGATCTAGATAGAAATTGGGACGGGGAAGTAGATGCTTCGAACAACCTTGGCCTCCTCGCGGGCGCTGCGAGTTGGCGTTCTTGGGCTCGTTACCGTCACGACGGCGATCCTGATCACGAGTGATAGCGCCGAGGCGCGCCGTCACCGGCGCCACTACGCCCGTCACCACCACAGCCAGGAAGCGCGCGAGAGCTACAGCCCGCAATTCGCGTCGATCATCGTCGACGGCAACACCGGTTCGGTGCTCACCGCCACCAGTCCCGACGGCTTGCGCCACCCGGCCTCGCTGACCAAGATCATGACGCTCTATCTGCTGTTCGAGCGCCTCGATTCCGGGAAGATGAAGCTCGACACCGAAATGCCGGTGTCCGAGCACGCCTCCGAACAGGACCCGACCAAGCTCGGCCTGCGGCCCGGCTCGACCATCAAGGTCGAAGACGCCATCAAGGGCCTGGTCACCCGCTCGGCCAATGACGCCGCGGTCGTGATCGCCGAGGCGATCGGCGGCAGCGAAGACGATTTCGCCCGGATGATGACCCGCAAGGCCCGTGCGCTCGGCATGAGCCGGACCGTTTATCGCAACGCCTCCGGCCTGCCCAACGATGAGCAGGTGACGACGGCGCGCGATCAATCGACTCTCGGCCGCGCGATCCAGGACCGCTTCCCGCGCTACTACCGCTACTTCTCGACCTCGGTGTTTAACTTCCGCGGCCAATCGATCCGCAACCACAATCATCTGCTCGGCAACGTCGAGGGCGTTGACGGTATCAAGACCGGCTACACCCGCGCGTCCGGCTTCAACCTCGTGACCTCGATGCGCCGCGGCAATCGCTTCCTGGTCGGCGTGGTGCTTGGCGGCCGCAGCGGCGGCTCGCGTGACGCCATCATGCGCAACCTGCTCGCCGAGAACGTCGGGAAGGCCGCGACCACCCGCACTGCCGCAGCGATCACCGAACGCAATCCGGCCGACGCCAATGTGGAGGTCGCCGACGCGGATAATGCGCGCGCGCCGGACACCTCGCCCGTCGCGGCATCGGAGCCCGCCGCTGCAGCTGCCGCGATCCAGGCGCCGCGCCCGGCCAGCAAGCCCTCGCTGATGGCGGCCGCCGCCGCCGCGCTGCCGCCGCTTCCGGCCAAGCCGGAGCCGCAGGCCAAGCCCGAGCCGGCGCCGCTGACCTCAGGCGTGATCCAGACCCAGCCGATCGCCGCGATCCCCGGCTCGGCTGAACCGATGAAGCCGGTCAAGGTGAAGACGGTGCAGGTCAAAGCCGGCCAGATCAAGCTCGCCGCGGCCGGCCCGGCGCAGTCCGCGCCTCCGATCACCAACACGATCCCCTCGCGCGGCGAGGTCCCCGAGACCTCCAATGCGATGATGGCGCGGGCCGCCGAGACCTCGAGGCCGGAAATGCCGCCGCAGCCGGCCAATTTCGGCACCGGCAATGGCATCCTCGGCGTGCTGCCGGCCTCGGCCGTCCATGCACCCGCTACCCCGGCGCCACAGGCCGTTGCGTCGATCGAGCCCGCAACCCGCAGCGTGCAGGCCGCTCCGCCGACCAGCTCAGCAAAGCCGAGCGCCGCGCATACCGGCTGGATCATCCAGGTTGGCGCGCTGGAGTCCGAGGGCGAAGCCAACAAGCGCATCGACCTGGCGCGCAGCTCGGCCCGCGGCCTGCTCAGCAAGGCGGACCCGTTTACCGAGGTGGTCGCCAAGGATAATCGCAAGCTCTATCGCGCCCGTTTTGCCGGCCTCGAGCGCGATCAGGCCGAGGCGGCTTGCAAGACGCTGAAGCGCGCTGAGATCTCCTGCATCACCGTTCGCAACTGATCGTCAGCATCTGCTGATTTCGAACGGCCGGCGCCGCAAGCGCCGGCCGTTTTGCTTTTGCCGCCGCGAAAACAGCCGGCCGTCCGCGAGCGGCGCAACCATGAAACTTCTCGTCAAGATTTTACGGTTAAGTTTTCCCGAAAGAGCGATCGGCCACGCCGGACAGCGGCGGGCCAGACGGGGCATCAATCAGAAACGGAAGGCAGCTCTCGGCTGTGGCGTTGGTAGCGTAGCCGGAGTTAGAGATGCGTGCGAAGCAGAGTGTCCTTGGCCTCGTTCACACGGGCCGCGAGGTACGTCGAGCCCCCCTGGTCGGGATGGAGTTTCTTCATCAGGGTTCGGTGAGCCCGGCTGATGTCGTCGCGCGACGCTCCCGGCTGCAGGCCAAGGATCTGATAGGCCTCCTCGTTCGTCATTTTGCCGCCCGACGCCGCACGGCCCTGCCCCCGTGCCCGGTCGCCCTGTGCGTCCTGACGCCAGGCGGGAAAGCGGCGGTCCAGATAGCTTTCAAGTAGCGCGACGCTCTCGGCGTCGAAGCTCGGGACCAACGCCAATAGCTGCGACAGGTCGAACTCATCGAGCATGCGGCCGGCCTGCGGTCCGGCCACGATCTGGCCCCTGAGCACGCCGCTGCCGTGATCGAGGGTCATATCGAGATATTGCGAGCGCACCCGCGAGCTTTGTCCCTGGCTGCGCGAACCGCCGAACATACCGCCGAGATTGGGAAATCCGGTGCTTCCGAACGGCGACCAGCCGAGCAGTCCGGCGCCGAAAATGCCGAGCGGAATTGCCACCGCCAGTTCGCCCCGCACGCCGGTAAAGGCCGCGACCGCCAGCGCGAGCACCCCGCCACCGATCTTGATCGCGCGCGCAAGCACGGCGGGATTGGCCGCACGAAACATCTGCAGCGCGGAATAAAGGACGACAACGGCGACGACGCCGGCGATCAGGGTTGGCATATCCGGAATATAGGCGGCCCGGCGGCAAAAAGCATGCGAAGCTTCGTCTCACCGGCGTCAGGCGGAGCCTGACGCGACGCGGCGCTATTTCATCTGGCCGATCAGCTTCGCCGCACCGCTCGCGGTCTTGGCCAGCTGCAGCAGCGCCTCGCGGCCGCCGGCGGCATAGGCTGCGGCGGCACGCAGCAATTCGCGGAGCTGCGCGGCCGCGCCGGGATCGAACCTGCACCATGCCCCGCCGGTCAGCCGCGCGATCTCGCGAAACGTCAGCTCGGCGGTCGCATCCCTGCCCTCCTGGAACATGAAGACCGGCACCTTGAGCAGGCCGAGCTCACCGGCTTTGGCGCAGAGATCGTCGGCGCTCTCCTCCATCGCGTCGCCGACGAACACCAAGGCGCGCACCCCTGCCTCGACCGCTTCGCGACGCGTCTCGGACAGCACCTTGCCGATCTGGGTGTTGCCGCCCTGGCAATCGATCTTGCTCATCAGCCGCGCGAGCTGCGCGCTGTCGGAGATCCAGCCCGACGCACGGCATTCATTGAAGCCGCGATAATAGACGAGGCGGATATCGAGACTGCCGAGCGCGCCGGCCTCGCGGAACATGTCCGCCTGCAGCGTGCACGCCATGTCCCATGTCGGCTGCCGGCTCATCGTGGCGTCGAGCGCGAACACCAGCCTGCCGTGGGCGCCGGCGCGATGCGGCGACATCGCCCGCGCCTTGGCGACGAATGCCGCGATGTCGTTCGCGCTGGATGCCGGCACGCCAGGCGCATGGGCCGGGCGTACATCGCTTCCGGATGTCGGTTTGATCGTCTTGCCGGCCATCAGCGCTTGCCTCGTACAGCAAACACTATGTGGGCCGCGGCAGTGGATTGGTCAACGTGAGAGGCCAGCCTGGACCGCGAGCCGCCCGGTCAATTCGTGACCGACGGATCCTTCTTCGTCTCGGTCTTGGTCAGCGAGAGCGACTTCTTGAGCTTATCGGTCAAGGTCTGAGGTTTCTCGACCGGCACGTAAAGCGAGACGGGACCGGGCTCCAGAATCTTCGGCGGCGCATTCCTGGTGTCGACCGGCGCGACAGCGCTGTCGGTATCGGCGAGGAATTTATCGAGCATGGCCTGGATCGAGTCCTTGGCCTTCTCGGGCCCGGTGTCACGCATGTCGTTGTGCTGGAAGTTGGTGTTCACCACGGTGATGCCGGCCTTCTCGCATTCGTCGGCATCGGGAACGACGCCCGGATCCGGCTTGAACTGCGAGTCATGCGAACGGAACGACAGGATCTTGAACTTGCCGTCGGTCATGAACGGCACGCGCAGATTGTCCAGCGTCACCACCTTCTTGATCTCGTCCGGATATTGCTTGGCGAAATACATCGCGATATCGCCGCCATTGGAATGGCCGACCATCGTCAGCTTGCTGTAGTCCGCGTTCGGCTTGCGCTTCTTCATCTCCTCGATCGCGAACTTGATGTTGGTGATGCCGCGCTGGTACTGCGGCAGGCGGCCGACATAGAGCTCACCGACCTTGGTCACCATCGGCCCGTCCGACGGCAGGTCGTTCTGAATGCTGATGGTCAGATAGCCGCGCGCCGCGAACACGTTCGCGAGGAAGGAATATTCGGTGAATTTGACGGTATTGCCATGATTGAGGATCGCAACCGGCAGCGTGATCATGCCAGCGTCGGCCTGCATCTCCTTGTCGAAGCGCACGGCAACGTCGACCGCGACCGGCCGCTCATCGCGCGTCGGGTCCTTGAACATGAGAGTTTCATGACGGATCGCCCACTTGCTCGCGGTAAAATAGGCCGCCGTGATCACCACGGAGAGAGAAAGCAGAACGAGAATTCCACGCTTCATGACGTCCTCGAGGTGCCCGCCTTTTCAGGGCTATTCTTGGCCGGAGACTCTTCGGCCTCCTTTTGAGAATATATGTCACAGCGCCGTGACAGGAAGTCTAAAAGTTGGGACTTCGCAGCACGTTCATTGTGCGGTGCACACAACCTTTGTGCATTCGCTTCTGGCGCCATGGTTCTGCGGCACGATAATACCTCAAGACCAACCGACGGGGAGCGGAAACGCGGCTGGCTTGGGAAAACCGGATCTGGCCAGCTTTGTTCCGGCATATTGGCGACGGAGTGGCCGAAAACCCCGCAAGACTACCGTGCTTCTGGACGGGCCAGGAAGTGACGATAGTCACTTCCTGGACGCCCGACGCCCTGGAACCTGCCAGAAGGAGTGCCCGGCGGTCTAGCCGCCGATGATGTCGTCGACTTCCAGCGGCTTGTCGACCTGGCTGAACCATTCGGCCCGGTTGGCGGCCCTGCGGCGGCCGCGCTCGTCGAGCGGCAGCTTGAGCTGGCGCAGCAGGCTCATCACCTCCTCGCGGGCGGTGACGTGACCGAGGCTCGGGCGGGTGCCGAGCGTCGCCTCGTCGATGTCGTCGAGCGCCGTCAGCCCGCGCGGGAAGAATTCGCGATAGACCACCCGCTCGGCAAAGCCGTCGACCGCACGGAACCCGAGCCGCAGCGACAGCTGTTTCAAGCCGTCGGCCACCAGCTGCTTGTTGCGCGAGCCGAGCATCGACAGCCGGTTGCGCACCACGATCCAGTCGGTCGAGGCGCCATCGAGGCGGCGGCGCTTGCGTCTGGTGTCGCGCACCATCTCCGCATAATGGCTCTCGCCGGTCACCGCATAGGTCGCGGGATCGACGGTGCCGAGCACGTCGAAATCGAGGAAGCTGTCGTTGATCGGGGTTACCAAAGTGTCGGCCATCGAATGCGCGAGCCGCATCAGGTAGCTGTCCGCGCCCGGGGTATCGATGACGATGAAATCACAGGCGCGTTCCACCGCGCTCACAGCGGCCATGAACTGCTGGAATTCCGCGTTCTCGTTCTCCTCGATCTGCATCGTCTCGCCGTACTTGATGCAGTGGTGTGCCGGGAGCTCGAGGTCGAGCCCGGTGCGTCGCGCCCAGGCCTGGCGATTGCTGATGTAGCGGGTGAAGCTCTGCTGGCGGCAGTCGAGATCGATGCTGGCGACGCGTTGCCCGGCCCTCAGCAGCGCGACGGCGATATGCAGGGCGGTGGTCGACTTTCCCGATCCACCCTTCTCGTTGCCCAGCACGATGACATGTGCGGAGCCGGATTGACCCTGACGAGCCTGCACCAACATGATTCAAATCCCCGCAATGATCTTCAAAGCGAGCGCCGCTGCGGTCAAGTGAAATGCATCGCTGCGACAGGAAATCGATTGCGGCCGTGCTGATGAATCGATCAAGCAACACTGCTGCGTCGATCGGCGGCTTTGATCCGCGCACGTTCGAGATCGTGTAAGGCTTATCGGCCGGTTTGCCGATCGTGGTTCGGACTTGGTAAGCTGCGTGACCTGCCGAACGCCAACCCGTCCCGCCCAGATTCGTTCCCACCCGGATTGCCCCACGAGCCGAGACCAGATGCCGAGAAATCCCACCGTCGTCCGTACCGTCCCCGCCCTTCGTCGCGCCGTCGACACGCTGCGCGTCAAGAAGGCAACCGTCGCGCTGGTCCCAACCATGGGAGCGCTCCATGACGGCCATGTGTCGCTGGTGCGGCTCGCCAAGCGCCGCACCAAGCGGGTCGTCGTCTCGATCTTCGTCAACCCGACCCAGTTCGCGCCGACCGAAGATTTCGGCTCCTATCCGCGCACCTGGAAAGCCGACGTCGCCAAGCTCGCCGCCGAGGGCGTCGACCTGATCTGGCATCCCGAGGTGAAGGCGATGTACCCGGACGGCTTCGCCACCAGGATCGTGCCGGAGGGGCCGGCCACCGCCGGGCTCGAGGATCGCTTCCGGCCGCATTTCTTCGGCGGCGTCGCCACCGTGGTCGGCAAGCTGTTCACCCAGGTCCGGCCCGACGTCGCGATCTTTGGCGAGAAGGACTTTCAGCAGCTCCGGGTCGTCACCCAGATGGCCGCGGACCTCGACCTCGGGGTCAAGGTGATCGGATCCAAAACGGTGCGCGAGCGCGACGGTCTCGCGATGTCGTCACGCAACGTCTACCTCTCGCCGGAGGAACGGCGCGCCGCCCCTGAGCTTCACCGGGTGATGAAGCAAACGGCCGGCCGCCTGCGCGCCGGCGAGGATACCGCGACCGCAATGGCTGACGGCGCCGCGGCGATCACCAGGGCCGGCTTCGTGCTCGATTATCTCGAAGTGCGCCACGCCGCCTCCCTGGCGCCGATCGGCTCGCTGAAGGACGGCCCGATGCGGATGCTGGTGGCGGCAAAGCTCGGCAGCACGCGCCTGATCGACAATATCGCGGTCTGAGACCGGACCGGAAAAGTGTGAAACGGTTCATGCGCAGAGAGGATGCGAGCCTGTAATGAGGGCTCGGCCTCATCTGTGCGGCCGGGTGCTTGCGCCACGCTCGCGACGCATGGATGATCGCGCCTTTCGAGGGCGATCGGAATGAACCATTACTTCAGGCAAGGCATTGTTCTTGGCATCGCGCTGCTGGCCGCGGCTGGGGCGCAGGCACAGACCCGGCCGCCGGTCGGCGGCGTCAATTCGGCGCCCGGCGCCATGATCTTCTACGTCGCGCATGGTGCGCCTGATGCCTGCGGCCCCGGCTGCTCGGACTGGATCGCGGCCGAAGGCGCGGTGCAATGGGACACCTACAAGCGCCTGCTGGCGATCCTCGACCGGCAGAACGGACGCAAGCTGCCGGTGGTGATCAATGTCAAACCGGGCTCCGACCTCACCGTCGCTGCCAGCCTCGGTCGCATCCTGCGCGGTCGCGGCATCGATGCGGCGGTGGCGGCAACCGAGGTCGAGGCATGCAACGGAAAACCCGAGGAGGAATGCTTTGCACTGAAGCGGCCTGGCGGCCCGCTGGATGCGAAGGAAAAGCTCTCCGGTGTGCCCTGCGAGCTTGCATGTGTATTGATGCTTGCGGGCGGCGTGCATCGTAACCTGCCGCCCGGCAACCGCGTCATCCTGACCGCAAGGATGCAGATCTACGACCGGCTCGCACCCAACGTCTCTGCCGAGCACCGCGAAAGCGTTACCACAATCTTCACCGATCAGTTCCGGAGATATCTCAGCGAGATGGGGATCGGCCATGAACTGTTCGACGTCACCGCCGACAGGGCAGGTGGCCGTTATGTCGAGGTCCCGGCCTCAGAATGGGCTCGGCTGCATCTCGTGACCCAGTGATCCCGGATCACTGCCGTTCGATTGCTCAGAGCAACCCGATTGCTTACAGCAAGCCGAGGTCGCGCAACTCGCGGCGCATCGGCTCGGGCATCGATGCCACGCTGGCGGCGCTCGACTTGGTGAGATCGGCCGGCGCGGAGTCTGCGGTCAGGTAGCGCCAGCCCTGGAACGGCCGCATCGGCCGCGGCGAGACCGCGATCACCTTGGGCTGCATCACCAGCCGGCAGCGTCCGATGCCGTCCTTGTCGCGGAACGGCTCGATGGCGATGATCTTCTCGCGCGCGGCGATCTCGCCGCGGATCACCCAATAGAGCGAGCCGCCGGCAAGGATCTCCTCCTCGCGCTTCGGCGTCATCCGCGTGATGTGGACGTGACGGAGCGGCAGGCTCTTTTTCTTCGCGGTCGCCATCCGTTCGGCAACCCAGCCCTTGAGTTCCTTGACGGAGTCGCAACCGACGGCGAGCTTGATGAGATGAAGCGGCATGCGCCGGATGTAGCGGCCGGCGAGCGCTTTGAAAAGGGAGCGCTCTCCGCGGCGGTGGATATCGGGACTAGAGCGCTTTTCGAGCCAAACGAAGCCGGAACGGCGCAACGACGGCGGCTCAAGCCGCCGTCATCACGCTCATTGCTCGTTCGCAGCCGCCGGTGCGCTGGCGGCGGCAGGAGGCGACGCCGGCGCGGCCGGGGCCGGCGCGATCTGGACCGGGCGCTTCGCCGCCGGCGGACGCTTCGGGGCTGCGGCGGGCGGCGCGGCGGCAGCGCGCGCGGCCGGCGCTGGTGCGGCGGCGGCCGGCTTTGCCGGCTCGGGCGTCATGATGCTGACCGGCGGCGTGTTCGCTGAGCTCGGAAACTCCGCATTGGTCGGCTTGCCGGTGGGCAACGACTGCGGCAGCGCCGCGACCAGGCCGGAGGCAGCCGATGCCTGGGCGCCGGCCGGCGCGTTCCACGACCCTGCGTAGCGCGTGATCAGGTTCTCGTAGGTCCGCTCGTTCATGTTGGCGATGATCTGATGGTTGTCGCCGAGCGAGCGGAACGCGGGGCACGCGGTCGGCGTGCAG
Source organism: Bradyrhizobium sp. USDA 4501 (assembly GCF_054062115.1). NCBI lineage: Bacteria > Pseudomonadati > Pseudomonadota > Alphaproteobacteria > Hyphomicrobiales > Nitrobacteraceae > Bradyrhizobium > Bradyrhizobium sp. USDA 4501. The sequence goes on along the minus strand of NZ_JBSSEX010000001.1, from coordinate 8,218,702 downwards.
TGGTCGCGCGCCATCAGCGCATAGGCGACCAGGCCGTAGCGGTCATGCTCGATGGCGCGGCGCAGCGCCTGCAACTCGGTGGTCGAATTGCGCTCGGCGGTCGCGAGGTCGCCCAGCGCGGTCAGGCGCGAGACCTGCGCCGCCGCGTAGCTGACCGCCGCCGCCGCCGTATCCGATGAACCGAACAGCACCTTCTCGCAGGCGTTGAGAACGGCGTCTCCGGCGAGGTCGTCGACGCAGGCCAGCGCCGGCACCGTCTGGCTGGCCAGTTGCGCCGTCCGTGTCTCGGCCGGCACCGCCTGCCCGCCCGAGCCGAAGCCACGGATCGTCGCGGCGACCGCAACCGCGATCGACAGCAGCGTGATCACGGTCAGCGCGCCGTTGGCGACGGATTTTTCCGCACGCAGCAGCGTGACCAGAACGACGATCCCAAAGAACCCCGCAGCGGCCAGCGTCAGCCACATCGGGAAGGTCGGTGAGCGCCAGATCTGATCCAGCGAGGAAGCCCAGTTCATGCGCGATGTCCCTCAACGCAGCGTAAGCACAATCGGCGACGGCGAACGCCGCCACCCCGACGTCCAACCTTCAGCACAATGGGTCTGCGAACAGGGCCTTTTGACGGCGGCGGCGCGGAACCCGCTCCAGCCGCCGGCTTGCGCACAACACTCCTTCAGGACAGCGCGAGCTGACTCTCCTTGGCCACCCGTTCGAAAGCTTCGGTCGAGCTCTTGATGCGATATTGGCAATCGTCACCGTCGGTCGGCAGCAGACGGATCACTTGATAGGTGCCGCTCGCGGCGGGGCGCGCCACGTTGCTGGCCGTGAAATAGACGGTCTCGCCAATCGAGTACTTATGCTTCAACGCCCTCTCCATTTTCTTAGAGATTGCTGGCTGAGCTGACAGTCCCGATAGCTCAGGCCGGCATTTTGAGAACCCTGCGGCAAGCTAGCACATCGCACCTCCCCAAATCCAGCAAGATTGGGGCATAGCGAAGGTGTGATTTTGCAGGTTTTTCAGGGCGATAAGCAGCAATTTGCGTGCCAGCCGGAAATTGCCCACCGAGCCCGGTTGGAACCCTGATTCCACCGGCTCAAGCGGTCTGCGGCAGCTTGCCGCCCGGGCTCGCGCCGTCGACCGCAGCCGGAAGTTGCTGGGCGAGCACCTTGGACAGCTGGTCCACCGGAATGTTGAACCTGGCGGCGAGCTGCTTGACCGTGTCGCTGCCGAGCACCTGCTGGAGCTGCTCAGCGGTGATCGGCAGGTTCTGACCGGTACCGATCCAGGATCTGACCTGCTCGCCAAGCCCGGCCTGCTCGAGCTTGGCGACGATCGCGGACAAGCCGCCCTGCCCGCCATTGCCCAGGACCTCGCCGAGCACGACGGGGATCACCGCCGCGCCAAGCTGGCCAAGCATGCCTTTCAGCTCCGGCGAATTCTCCAGGGAATCGAGAATGCCCATGGTCTAAGTCCTTTCACGACTTGCAAAACCAGCCTTTCGGGATTCGACGCCTTCGGCCCCGCGGCGTCAAGCCGCGATCTTTGCGACCGCTGTCACAATTCGGAAGCGCAGCAACCGTCAGACATCCTCGAATCGGGCGATCCGCAGCGTCTCGGCAACGCCGTCGCGGGTCCATTCCTGGAATGCCGGAAGCTGCATCATGGCATCGACATAGTGCTGCGCCTCGGCCTTCACCGGGATCGCGTAGGTGCAGAAGCGATGCACCACGGGCGCGTACATCGCATCGGCGGCAGAGAATGCGCCGAACAGGAACGGACCCTGCTTGCCGTAGCGCGCATGGCACTCGGCCCAGATATCCTGGATCCGCGCCACGTTGGCGCGCGCATCATCCGACAGCGCGACAGCGCGGATCGGCCGGTGCAGGTTCATGCCGCATTCGTTGCGCAGCGGCATGAAACCGGAATGCATCTCCGCCGAGATCGCGCGGGCATGCGCGCGCGCGGCACGATCCGCAGGCCAGAGCTTCGCCTCGGGAAATCTCTCGGCGAGATATTCGATGATCGCCAGCGAATCCCACACCGTGACGTCGCCATCGATCAGCGTCGGCACCTTGCCGGCCTTGCTGAAAGATAGGATGCGGTCCTTGTCGGCCTGGTCCGTGTAGAGCGGAATGAAGACCTCTTCGAACGGGATGTTGTTGGCGCGCAACGCCAGCCAGGGCCGCATCGACCATGACGAATAGTTCTTGTTGCCGATGACGAGCTTGAGCATGTCCGGGAATCCTGTTGCCTCGGTAGTTTGCCATAGTGCATTGCACGCGTTCAACCTGTACATGACGCGGATGCGGCCCGGCGCGGACAGTCAGCCGCGCGCTCACGAAGGAAGGCAACATGACCGGCTATTGGACCGACATCCTGGCCGTCGGCTTCTTTGCGCTGGAATGGCTGGTCTACGCCATCACGCTGGAGCACACCGCGTATGGACGCGACAGCCTGTCGGCGCGGATGCACGTCTATCGCGAGATCTGGGTGCGGAATCTGCTCAACCGCGACGCACGGATGGTCGACATGCAGATCATGGCGAGCCTGCAGAACGGCACCGCGTTCTTTGCCTCCACCAGCCTGATCGCCATCGGCGGCGGGCTGGCGCTCTTGCGTGCCACCAATGACGCGCTCGCTGTGCTCGGCGCGCTGCCGGTCAACCTCACGCCCTCGCCCGCTTTGTGGGAGGTCAAGTGCATCGGGCTGATCCTGATCTTCATCTACACCTTCTTCAAATTCGCCTGGGCCTATCGCCTGTTCAACTATGTGGCGATCCTGTTCGGCGCGATGCCGCCGGCCGACCAGCGCGATACGCCGGAGGCCGAGGCCCATGTGATCCGCACCACGCGGCTGTTCGAGACGGCGGGCCGGCACTTCAACCGCGGCCAGCGCGCGTTTTTCTTCGCCCTCGGCTATCTCGGCTGGTTCGTCAGCCCCTGGGTGCTGTTCGTCACGACAGCCGCCGTCGTGATCGTGATCTGGCGCCGGCAGTTCGCCTCGAATGCCTGGCAGGCGATGGGAAGCTGACGCGATGGTCGAGGCCGTGCTGCGCTCCCTCTCCCCGTTCTTACGGGGAGAGGGTTGGGGTGAGGGGCTGTTTCCGCATCGACGGAGAGAGACGCGTTCGCGGAGACTCCCCCTCACCCGGATTGCATCTGGCGATGCAATCCGGCCTCTCCCCGCACGCGGGGCGAGGCCGAGTACGCCGCTCGTCCCTGGTCTACGACGCGAAATCGCGCGGGCTGAAATCGAGGTCGAGCACCTTCCATTCCCCATAGCGATCCCGCGGCAGCATCGCATAGGGCTGGCAGGCCTGCAGCGCATCGGTCGCGCTCTTCAGCAACAGCGGCCCCTTTTCCGAGGCGGTGGCTTCGATCAGCAAGGGTGACGCGGCGAGCTTGCCGTCAGGCTTCATGAACACCCTGAGCTTGATCTTCACGTCGTCGCCCGCGCTCAGCGTCGGCGGGAGCTTCAGGCAGGTCTTCAGGTGACGGCGGAATTCGGCAACCACGCTCGAGCCGACATCGGCCTGCTCGGTGGCGGCCGCGTCGAAATTGTCCTTGCCGGGTCCGAGGCCGGACGGCGCGCTGGCTGGCGGTTTCACGGAGATATCCGGCGGCAGGCCGAGCATGACGTTGTATTTGACCGAAAGATCAGGCTCGGGCTGCGCATAGGCAGGCGGCGACGCTGCCGCCTGTTGCTGCGCCGTTGGCTGGGGCATCGGTGGCGTTTGCTGTGCCGGCGTGGGCAGCGGCTCGGCCGCGGCACGTTGCGGCGCCGGGCTGGGCTTGGGCGCCGGCGGCGTCGCCTGCTTCTGCGGCGGTTGCTGTTGCGCGTTCTGCTGCGGCGCGGGCGCCTGTGCCGATGGTTCGGGCTTGGCCGAATCCACCGGCTTATCGAGCGACGGCAACTGCAACTCGGGCGTTGGCGACGGGCTCGGTGCCGGTTCGGGCTTGGTCTCGACCTCGGACTTGGCGACCTCCTGCGGCGTCACGATCTCGACCGGCACCGTGTCAGCGGCGACGGGATCGAATTGATGGACCTCCGAATAAAGGAAAATCAGCGCGAGCAGCATCAGGTGCACGAACACCGACGCCATCAGATCCGCGTTTGGCCGAAACTTCATCCCACTCGATCACATCAGTGACGTCTCTCCCCGCCGGGCTACAATACCGGCCGGAACCCGCCTGCCTCAATCCCCATTCGGTCCAAAGCCGCAATCGGCCAGCGGGGCATTAGCATGATCCGGATCAGGACCCAGCCATTTTTCCAAAACTTGATGCTTTCCAAGACTTGATGCTCAGGCAAAGACCCCATGCGTCGCGGGCCCATCATCGCGCGTCAGCGCTCCCGATCGCCGAGATCTCGCGCATGTCGTCAACCGACAGCTCGAAATCGAAGATGTCGATGTTCTCCTGAAGGCGCTCGAGCTTCGAGGTGCGCGGGATCGCGGAGACATTCTGCTGCACCAGCCAGCGCAGGCTGACCTGGGCCGCGGTCTTGCGATAGCGGTCGCCGATCCGCGCGAGCGCGCGGTCGCCCTTGACCCGTCCCTTCGCGATCGGGCTGTAGGCAACGAACGCCATGCCGTGGCGTCGACAGGCCTCGATCACATCGGCCTGGTCGAGATAAGGATGGTACTCGACCTGGTCGCAGGCGAGCGGTTCGGGACATGCCGCCACCGCCTCCTTGATCAGCGCCACTTTGAAGTTGGAGACGCCGATATGCCGCGCCAGGCCCGCCTGCCTGACCCGCGCCAGCGCGCCGAGCGTCTCGGCAAGCGGCACCTGTGCATTGGGCCAGTGCAGCAGCAACAGATCGACCTCGGTCGAGCGCAGCCGCGCCAGGCTCTCCTTCGCCGACCGCTCGAGATCCTTGGCCATGAAATGCGTGGTCCAGACCTTGGTGGTGACGAACACGTCGTCGCGCTTGATGCCGGAGGCACGCAGCCCCTCGCCGACTTCGCGCTCATTGTCATAGATCTGGGCGGTGTCGATGTGGCGATAGCCGAGCCGCAACGCCTGCTCGACGATGCGTGCGCAGGTCCGCCCGCGCAGCTCCCATGTGCCGAGCCCGCGATTCTGGCACCGTTGCCTTCGACGACATTCATGCGCCCATTATGCGCGCATGACGAAGCCCTGCCAACTCGCGGTTCGGTTCCGCGATGGAACGTCGCGACGTCTCACCGCTCCGGCTGGTAGCCGTCGGTTAGCGTCTTCAGGAAGGCGATAATGTCGGCCTCGTCCTGCGCCGTCATCGCCGGCGTGTCGCCGAGATGGCGCTCGAACGGCGGATCGCTGACGTCGACATTGCCATGATATTTTTCCGGCAGGTCATCGTACTTGCGCACCGTGCCGTCGGCGCCGCGCGGAAAGACCTTCTCCGGATTGGTATCGCGGAAGTTATAGAAGTCGAGCACCTGCTCGAGGCTGATGAAGACGCCATTGTGAAAGAACACGCGACGCGTTGCCGCGTTGCGCAAGGTCGGCGTCAGAAACATCCCGCAATATTGCGTCTGCTCGGCAATGTCGGTGCGGTAGGGACCGCAGACCCCGAGATCGAAATGGTCGGGATCGCGGTTGCCGGCGAGCGCGGCGTTGCGCGGCGCACCGAGCGCCTCATATTGGTGATCGGTGAACAGCGGCGGCAGACCGTCCCGGGTGGGCTGCGACGTATGGCAGCCGCCGCAATTGGCCTTGTCCGGATCGTTGAACAATTGCAGGCCGCGCAATTCGCTCTCGTTCAATCGCGCCCTGCCCTCCAGCCAGTAGTCGAACTTGCTGGTGTAGGGATGGAAGCTCGGCTCCTCAACCTGATAGCGCGCGACGGCAAACATCGCCTCCGCGACCAGCAGCCGCGTATTGTCGAAGACACCGGCGCCGAACAGCTCGGCGAAGCGCGGCGCGTAGCTTGCCTGGCGCAGCTTCTGCGCCACGATTTCGGTGCTGCCGCCGTCCATCTCGTTGGGATCAAGCAGCGGGAAGATCGCCTGGTCCTGCAGCGTATCGGCGCGGCCGTCCCAGAACAGTCCGCCCTGCGGCACGATGTTGACCGCCGACGCGGCAGTCCCGGTCGCGACCTTCTTGGCGCGCGGAGCCTGCTGGCCGAGCGCGGCCAGTTGCGCGAAGTCGACGACATTGTCGTCTTCGTCCTTTTCCGGCCCGATGCTGAAATTCGGCTGCCGCTCGAGATAGGTCAGGCCCGGCACGGCGCGTGTCCCTTGCCGGGATTGCGCGGGCCCGCCGAGCATCACCGGCCCATCATTGGGTGGCCCGTAAGCGTGGTCCGGACTGTGACAGGACGCGCATGACAATGCGCCCGACGAGGACAGCGACGCGTCGAAAAAAATCTTCTGGCCGAGCTGCGCCATGGCGGACAGCGGAGCAACAGGCGGACGCCTGAGCTGCACCGGGTTCGGATTGGTCCCCGGAAGTCCCTGCGTCTCGACGGCCGCAACGGCGCCGGCCATGCACAGCAGGCCGGCGCCGAGAAGCCACAAGGTGCGGCCATTCATATCAGATCCAGTGTCGTTAAGCGTTTTCGCGCGAACTGGAGACCAGTTCGCGCGAGCAGAACGCGTCAAGGGCAGAGCCTCGGTTCTGATTGGATCAGAACCGAAGGGCGTTAGTGGTGATGGTGATCGTCCGGCGCGCTGACGATGACGGTGCCGGCGGTCGGATCGAGAAACAGCGTGTCCTGCCGGTACTCGTGGTCCTGGCCGTGGCCGCGCTCGAAGTCGAACATGTCGGCGATCGATTCGACGCTGTCGTCGAACGAGCCGCCGCTGAGACGCTGGCCGTGCAGCCAGTTGTCCTCGATGAAGCGAACGACGGAGGCCTGCGAGATGCGGGTGTGGCTGACGTAATTCCGCTTGGCGAAGGGCGAGATCACCAGGAACGGGACACGCGTACCGGGACCGCAGCGGCCGTTTACCGGCTGGCCGTTGAGGCCGTTCGGCGGCGTCTGCCTGCCGATACCGCGACCGCACTGGCCGGGACCGTTGACCTGGTCGGCGGTGGGATCATACGAGGCGCTGATCGGTGCAAGGTACTGGTGGTCGTACCAGCCGTCGGAGTCGTCATAGGTGATGATGACGGCGGTCTCGCCCCACTCCTTCTGCTTCTGCAGGAAGTTGATCAGCTCGACATTGCCGGCCTGCTCATCGAGCGGATCGGAGTTGCCGGGATGACCGTCCTGATAGGCCGGCATCTTGATGTAGGAGACGGCCGGGAAGTTGCCGGCCTTCACCGAAGCATAGAAGTCCTCGAGATCGTAGGCGTGATTGGCCGGATCGAGCGTCTTGCTGCCGGGCACATAGGTGTGTCCGACCGCATTCACCGAGCTCGGCCGCGCATGGCTCGGGTTGGCGGTCGACTTGTAGTACTGGAACCAGGCGTGGTGCGGGATGTAGTCCACGACGGTGCCGTTGACGTTGCTCGAGAACGTGCTGCGGCCGCAGTTGGTGGTGCCGTTGCTGTTCTTGAGCGTCAGGTCGAAGCCGCCCATGAAGCTGCCCCAGCTAATCTGCTCGGCATTGAGCAGGTCGCCGATGTTCTTGCTGGTCATCAGGACCTGGCTGGTCGTGCTAGAGCAGGCATCGTAGGCTGGGTCGGTATCACCGATCAGCGTCAGGCCGCCCTGGCCGTCGGCGATCGAAGATGATGAGCCGACGATGTTCTGCGCGCCGTTGGTCTGGCCGGAGATCACCTCGAGCGCGCCGGGCGTCGACGGACCAAAGGTGTCGGTCCAGCTGTTGTCGCTCATCGCGAAGTTCTGGGCATAATTCCAGAACGCGGTGACGGTGTTGCCGTCGAAATAGCCCATCACCTGCCCGTTGGTACCGAACGCGCCGACGCCGCCGGCGGTGCCGCGACCGGTGAATTTCGGAAACAGGTCTTCCTTGCCGTTGTCGACTGCCTGCTGCTCGGGCGTGTAGGCGTGGTTCTGCGACTTGGTGTTGGCCTGGGTGCGGTCGAGGCGGAACGGATTGGTTGCGCCGGTGCCGTTGGCCGGATTGGTGTTCGGGTTATTGGTCAACAGATTGGCGCTGGCGAGATTGTTGACCTTCGGCGTATGCGGCTTCGCCGTGAACGGAATCGAGCCGGTCGGGTTGGTCGCAACCGGGTAGGTTGCGAAGTAGTGATCGAACGAGCGGTTCTCGTTGAAGATGACGACGAGATGCTTGATCGGCGTTTGGGTGTGGATGTCGTGCGGATGATGATCGTGGCCGTTATTGCCCTTGTTGTCGTCCTGAGCGGCGGCGCTGCACATCACCGCAGCGGCAGCAACCAGACAGACTCCGACCGTCGAAAGAAATTTGGTTTTCACCGTAGTGCCCCTTTTTATTTTTAAGGATTTATGACGTCGACCTGCGACAAGTTATCCACCACCGATGACAGCGCTGTGTCGGTCGAATGAATGCGACGAACGATGATGCGCGCTCATGTCCGCATCGGTTGCAGATATCGGGGGACCAATCTTTGCGCGCATGACAGACGCCCTCCTCTTCCGTCTCACGCGATCGGCTATCTGTGGACGCGGTTTCGGTCACAAGACATGGAATTGAACGGATCGCGTTGGAGATGACTGCAGCAGTCAGCAATCATGCGAACAGGTTGTGCACCGCCGGCTGTCGCGGCTTGCTCACGCCCGAAAAAAATCCGCGCCTTCCGGGGATGTGTCCCGAAAAGCGCGGATGCTTGGTCTGGTGGCGGATGAAGGCCGCGATTCAACTCGGCGTGAAGCCTACCCCTTCATTCCAGTGATCGAAGCACTGACCGCGCGCGGATCGCGCTGCGGCCAGCGGCCGCTCTCGACCTGCGCCAGGAATTCGCCGACGACCCGGTTGTATTCGTCGGGCTCCTCGATGTTGATGGCGTGGCCGCAGTTCGGCATCACCGCGAGCGCGGCCGACGGGATGCTCTGCTTCATCAGGATGCCCGGCAGCAGGCAAGGCCAATCCTCGTCGCCGGTGATGATCAGCGTCGGCACCTTGATCCGCTTCATCTCGTCGACCAGCGTGTAGAGCGAAGGGCGCTCCTTCTGTACGCCCTGCTGGGTGTTGGCCGATCCCACCGCCGAATGCTCGGCCAGCATGGCCTTGAACTCGGCATGGCCGCGCGGGTCCTTGTTCTCGTACTGCACGCGGGTCGGCCCGTAGGCGTAGCGCTCGGCGAAGGTCGGCATGCCCTCCTTGCGGATCATGCCCGCGATCACGTCGGCCTCGGCGCGAAACGTCTCGCGCTTATCGAGCTCGGCGCCGTAGCCGCAGCCACCGATGCATAGCGACAGCGCCCGATCAGGGTGACGCAATCCGAAATGCAGCGTCGCAAAGCCGCCCATCGACAGACCGACGATATGCGCCTTCGGCGCGCCGATATGATCGAGCACCGCCAGGATATCGTCGGCGGCACGCGCCTGCGAATAGGACGAGACCTGCTCCGGCACATCCGACGGCGGAAAGCCGCGCGCATTGTAGGCGATGGTCCGGAAGCGCTTGCCGAAGTGCCGCATCTGCGGCTCGTAGCTGCGCAAGTCGCCGGCGAACTCGTGAACCAGGATCACCGGATGCCCCGATCCGGTCTCCTCAAAATAGAGCCGCACTCCGTCGTCTGTCACAGCATAGGGCATGTTGATCTCCTGCCTTCTCTCTTTGCTTGTTACGGATTTGGTCGCGTTACGGAATGGTCGCGGCCTTCGGCGGCTTGGCGCGGGGCAGATAGGTGCCGTGGTCCTTGCCGCCAATGAGCGTACCGTTATCGACGACGACCTTGCCGCGCACCATGGTCAGCACCGGCCAGCCCGTGACCTCGAGCCCCTCATAGGGCGTGTAGTCCGCGCCGTCGTGGATCAACTCGTGACGGATCGTCACCTTGCGCTTCGGGTCCCACAGCGCGATGTCGGCATCCGAGCCGACCGCGATTGTACCCTTGCGCGGATAGAGGCCGTAGATCTTGGCATGGTTGGTGGCGCTGAAGGCGACGAAGCTGTTGAGGTCGATCCGCCCCTTCACCACGCCTTCGGAGAACAGGATCGGCAGCCGCGTCGCCACGCCCGGGATTCCGTTTGGCACCCAGCGGAAGCTGGTACGTCCCTTCGGCGCAAGCTTGCCCTGCGGGTCGTCGTAACGGAACGGACAATGGTCCGACGAGAACACCGAAAACACCTTCTGCTGCAGACCTTCCCAGCAGGCCTGCTGGCTGGCGACGTCGCGCGGCGGGGGCGAGCAGACGTATTTTGCGCCTTCCATGTTGAGCTGATCGAGATCCTTTTCGGTCAGCATGAGGTATTGCGGACAGGTCTCGCCCATGACCCGCAAGCCCCTTTGCTGCGCGCGCCGGATTTCGTCCATCGCCTCGCGGTTCGAGACATGCACGATCATGATCGGCACGTCGACGAGCTCGGACAGCGAGATCGCGCGATGGGTGGCCTCGCGCTCGACCGGGATCGGCCGCGAGGTCGCATGGAAGCGCGGCGCGGTGTTACCGGTCCGTTCGAGCTGGTCGGTCAGGAAGCGGATGGCGTCGAAATTCTCCGCATGCACCATCAGCATGGCGCCCGTCTCGCGCGCGACCGACATGGTCTCGAGCAACTCCCGGTCCGACAGCGCGAGGCCCTCATAGGTCATGAAGACCTTGAGCGAGGTGTAGCCGTCCTCGACCAGGGCCGGCAGCTCCTGGCCCAGCACATGCTCGGTCGGATCGGTGAGGATGAGATGGAAGGCGACGTCGACATGGCACTCGCCTTCGGCCAGCGAATGGTAATGCTTCAGCGCCTCGCGCAGGGTCTGGCCCTTCTCCTGCAGACAGAACGGCAGCACGGTGGTGTTGCCGCCGAAGGCCGCCGATCGCGTGCCGCTGGCAAAACCGTCGGCCATTGCGATGCCGTCGCCGGACGGCTGGGCGAAGTGGACATGGCTGTCGATGCCGCCGGGCAGCACCAGGCGGTCGGTGGCGTCGATGATCGTGGCTGCATCGCCGAGATCATGGCCGAGCGCCGTGATCTTGCCGCCGCGGATACCGACGTCGCAGGCGAAGGTGTCGGCCGCGGTCACCACGATGCCGCCGCGGATAATGGTGTCGAAGGACATCAGTTTGTTCCCTCCTTCGGTGAGCGGTGTTCGATGATTGCGGCGAGTGGCTCGGCCAGCCCGCGCGTCGGCTTCGGATCGGGACGGCGGAAGGTGCCGGCCACCGCCTTGCGCGGCTTGAGCACGGCGAGCGTCTCCGCCTGCCGCACCGCCGCCGCGACCGGATCGACCACCGGCACCGGAATGCGGTCGCGGACTTTTGCCGCGAGTCCGGCAAGCGGTGCGCCCGACAGAATGACGACGTCGGCGTTGTCCTGATCGACCGCACGGTTGGCGAGCGCGACCAGCAGCTCCTCCTTCTCGGCCTGCACCTCCGAGATCGACTGGAAATGACCGTCAAGCGTGCGAATGCCGGCGCAGCGCGAGCTCAGCCCGTGCATGGCGACGCATTCCTCGTACCAGGGCGCCAGCGCGCCGGCGAAGGTGACGATACCAAACCGGCGGCCGAGCATGCAGGCCGTGAGCATCGCAGCTTCGGCCAATCCCACGACGGGGAAGGCGAACAGCTCACGCGCGCCGAACAGGCCGGGATCGCCGAACGCCGCGATGACAGCGGCATCGACGCCGGGGCCGGCTTCGGCCAGCATCTCCAGCGCGATCGCACCGCCGATCTGGGCCTCGGCGCGGGTGGCGATATAAGGCACGCCGCGCGCGGCGGTGAGCGGCACGAGCTCGGTGCCGGCCGACGCCGCCTTGCTGCCGGCGGCATGGAGCAGATCCGTCACATCAGCCGTCGTGTTGGGATTGAGCAGCAGGATCTTCATGGCGCAACGTCCCTCGTCTTGCGGCCGCGTGGCCTTGCCGGTGCCTCCGGTGCCGCGGCGTCGTCCGCCTTGTCGTTCATTGCCTTGGCACCCAGCGTCTCGGCGACGATCTCGCCGGTGCGGCGCACGTGGTGGGCCAGTATCTGCCCGGCCCGGGCCGCATCACGCGCCTTCAGCGCCGACAAAATCTCCTGATGCTCTTGCACCGATTCATCCCAGCGGCCGAGCACCGACAGCGCGAAGAAGCGCGCCCGCTCGGCCCGCGCCAGCAGCGCCTCGTGCGTCGCCTTCAACACGGCATTGCGGGCGAAGCCGACGATCGCCGAATGGATCTGCTGATTAACTTGAAAATAATCGCGCAGCTCGCCGCGGCCGTGATGCCATTCGATCTTGTCCTGCAGCGCCGCGAGCCGTTCGAAGTCGTCCGGCTCCATGCGCAGCGCGGCGAGCTCGGCGGCGCAGCGTTCGATGCCGCTGACGGCCTCGAACAGTTCGGCGAGTTCGGCACGGCGGAACGGCGCCACCACGGCGCTGTGGTTGAGCCGCAGCTCGACCAGGCCCTCGCTCGCCAATTGCTTCAGCGCCTCGCGCAGCGGCGTGCGCGAGACGCCGAGCGCGTCGGAGAGGTCCGCCTCCCCCAGCGATTGCCCCGGCGCCAGCTCGCCGCGCACGATCATGGTGCGCAGCCGCGTCGCCGCCTGCTCGTGCAGCCCAACCCGCGGCACGCGCAGACGGCGCCGTTGCAGCGCGGTCATCGCGCGCTTGGGTTCCTTGTTACGTCTGGTCGCCTTGGGTTCAGTCACCGCTTGCCTTCACTGTCATGATTGGAGATCGCGCCCTCCCACGTGGATCGCGGCGGCCGCGCGCAGATCGGGGTTCGAGAACAGGCTGCCCCAGCCCTGCACGCGCGACGGATCGCAGCCGGCCGCGGCAAGGCATGCCCACAGTGTCACCGCAATCGAATCCAGCACCGGGACGCCAAATCCGCGCTCCAGCCGCTCGGCCGCGCCGGCGCCGCGCATGTTGGTACAGAGCACGACGGCGGCATCGCAGCCCTCGCGCACCACCTCCTCGATCAGCCGCGCGACCTCGGCCTCGCTGACCTCGGCAAAGGAGAAATTGTCCTGCAGCGAAAGATGCCGCTCGGCAAAACAGTGCAGCCCCTGCGAATTCCAGTTGGCGACGATCCGCTCCTGCACGTCCTTGCGATACGGCGTCACCAGCCCGATGCGGCTGGCGCCGATCCGCCGCAACACGTCGCGATAGGCCAGCACCGTGGTACAGGCCTTGATACCCGTTGCCGCCGTGATCTCTTCGCACAGGCTCTCGTCGCGGTCGAAACCGAGCCAGCTTGCCGAGGTGCCATTCCAGGCGATGACGTCGACCTTGGCATGCGCCAGCAGCTCGGCCGCGCGAAGAATCTCGCTGGCGTCGAACTGGCGCAGCGCCTGCTCCGACAGCGCGATCTCGGTCACCTTGAAGCGCGAGAAATGCGCCGAGACGTCGTCGACGCCCGATAGCATCGCGCAGGTGATCGGCTCAAGCGCGGTATTCGACGACGGCGTCAGCATGCCGAGCCGGACGGGACGTGTCATTGGTGAGCCTCATCAAGCGGCCGAATCCTTGGCGGATTCGGCCGCATCCGTTTTAGACCGGGAGCTTGCGGCTGTAATCGATCAGGGTCGAGCAGATCAACAGCGCAATGCCCGCGGCGGCGAAATACATCAGGGCCAGGAAATAGGAGCCGGTGGCCTGCACGATGAAGCCGACGATCAGCGGCGTCGTGATGCCGGCGATGTTGCCGCCGAGATTCATGCAGCCGCCGAGGAAGCCGGACTTGCCGCGGCCCGCCAGCGCCGACGGAATCGCCCAGTACATGCCGCACCAGCGCAGGAAGAACAGCGTCGTCGACAGCAGCACCACGACCGCAACCGCGTTGGTGACGTAGGCGACGAGGAAGATCGACACCGTCGCCATGATCGCCGCGATGCCGAACAGCGTGCGGAACACGGTGTTGGGCGACCCTCCCCGCTCCCGCCAGTTATCGCCGATCCAGCCGCCGACCAGTTCGCCGACGAAGCCTGCGAAGAAGATGATGAAGGACGCGCCGCCCAGCGCCTTGATGTCGAAGCCGTGCACCTTGAACAGGTAGGTCGGCATCCAGGTCAGCAGCCCGTAGAACGTGGTGTTGAAGAACATCCAGCCGAGGCACATGCACCACACCGAGCGAAACCGGAAATACGCCATCCAGCTTGCGCCCGAAGACGGCGGCGTCGCCGCATCCTCGATCGCGTGCGCCTCCTCGAGATAGCGCGCCTCGGCTTCATTGACCGACGGATGCTCGCGCGGCACGTTGCGGATGTAGTACCAGGCCCACAGCCCGCACAGCATGGTGCCGACGCCGGCGATGACGAAGGCGACGCGCCAGGAGCTGAACGCCGCCATCAACCAGGCGATCACGATCGAGCCGAGCGCCGCACCAAGCGGTGCGCCGCCGTCCAGCAAGGTGGCGCCGCGGCCGCGCTCGGTCTGCGTCATCCAGATCGCGTTGAGCTTGCCGCCGGCCGGATAGATCGGCGCTTCCGACGCGCCGAGCCCGAGCCGGGTCAGCAGCAGCAACATCCAGCTGGTCGACAGCGCCGCCAGCGCCTGGAAGAAGCCCCAGAACAGCGTCGCGAGCGCGATCACGATGCGCGGCTTGAAGCGATCGGCGAGCATGCCGCCCGGCACCTGCATCAGCGCATAGGTCCAGAAGAACGAGCTCAGGATCAGGCCCTGCATCGCCGGATCGATATCGAACTCCTTGGCGATGACCGGCATCGCGACCGAGAGCGAGGCGCGATCGATATAGTTGATCGAGATCAGGAACAGCATCAGCAGGAAAATCTTCCAGCGCACGCCCGAAGGCTTTGCCGCATCTGCCATTGCGATGGTGGACACCTGATCGCTCATTGCTTGCTCCTCCCGACAGATTGTTTTGCCCTGCCGCGCCCCTCGTCCTTGACGGTCGCTGGCCTCTCCTGCCCTGCGCGAAGTCTGCTTCAAGGCGGCCAAACCGACAAGCACATTTTGTATTCTGCATGCAATTTAATATATCTCATTGATATAAGTCGATATTTTATCAATCTTGCGCTTCAATTGAGCAGCCGATGATCAGGAATTGGGCGTCAGGTCAGCCGCGCGAGGCAGGCGATTGCAGGGAATTGGCCCGGCGTCGCCGCTGCAACAATCGCCCGCCGCGGTGCTCTGCTCACTGCAAAAAGGAGCGTAGCCCGCATGAGCGAAGCGACATGCGGGGACAAAACCAGCCCCGGATATCGCTTCGCTCATCCGGGCTACGTAGGCACGGACAGCGGCGCCCCCGGGGCCGTTGCCCGGGACGCAGTGAGTGAGCTAGCGACGGATGAAGGCCGCCACCACCGCGCTGGAGGTCGCGCAGACAGCGACCACCAGGAACACCAGCGACGTCTGGTTATGCTTGTCCATGAAGTGGCCGATCATCGGCTCGCCGAGACCTGCGAACAGATAGGCGAAGAAGTTCATCACCCCGGTCGCGGTCCCTGCCCGTTTGTGGCCGACCAGATCCGGGCACAGCGCCCAGAACGAGGATTGCGGGCCGTAGGTGAAGAACCCGCACAGGAACAGCACAGTCATCCCGAGAACGACGTCCGAGGTCGGGATCGCGTACATGCACAGCGAGGTGACCGCGGCGAGCGCCATGTAGAGCACGATGGCGAGGTAACGGCGCGAGCCGAACACCTTGTCGGAGACCCAGCCATTGCTGAACGCGCCGACCGCCATGCCGACCGGCAGCGCGATGCTGATCCAGCGCGGATCGATCACCGAGGCGGCGCCGGCCTTGGCCCAGTTGCTGCCGAGGAAGTGCACGGGCACCCACACCAAGAGGCCGTAACGCGCCGCGTTCTGGAAGCCGATCGCGACGCCGGCGACCAAAAGACGCCAGTTCGACAGCACCGCCTTGTAGCGCGCCAGCGAGCCCTCATCGGCGCTGACCGCAGTTTCCGCAGAGGCGACATCGTCGGCCTCGTCATGCGGCGAGGCAAAGCCCATGTCCTCGGGCTTCTCGCGCGCGATCAGGTAGAACGCGATGCCGCCGAGCAGCAGCAGCACCACCGGGATGCGGAAGATCCAGCGCCAGTCGAGCTGGAAGTAGCCGACCACGACCAGCGAGGTGACGAACGACAGCACCGAGGCAAGCCCCGCCGCGAATGTATAGAGCCCGTAGACCGTGCCGCGCTCGTGGCGGCCCCACCAGTTCGACAGCAGCCGGCTGCCCGGCGCCCATCCCATCGACTGGAAATAGCCGTTGATGCCCCAGAACGCGGTGAGGCTGACGATCCCGGTCGAGAGGCTGGTGGCCCAGTTCATGATGAAGGAGAGGATCGCGCCGGCGCTCATCACGCGCCGGCCGCCGAACTTGTCGCCGAGATTGCCGTTGATCGCCTGCCCGACCGCGTAGCACCAGAGCAGCGCCGCGCTGGCCCAGCCCAGCGCCTCCTTGGTGACGCCGAACTCGGCCTGGATGCCGGGAATGGCGAAGCCGAAGGTTTGCCGCCCGGTGTAGAAGAACAGATAGCAGAACATCGCCGCGAACAGCATCCGCCACTGCGCGCGGCGGAACGATGTCGCAAGCTCCGGATTCTGGACTCCGACCGAGCCGACGCCCGACGGACTGAACGTGATCGACATTGAGGCCTCCCCTTTGTTTGGTTGATCGCAGTCGGCCGCCGCGTTGTTCTTGTTGTCCGCGTGCGGCCCTCGTCGAACGCGCTGCTCTAGACCGGCCAGGGCAGCGAATAGGTCTTGACGTTGGTGAAGCTCTTGATCGCCTCCTGCACGCCTTCCTTGTAGCCAAGGCCGGAATCCTTGATCCCGCCGAACGGCGACATCTCGATCCGGTAGCCCGGCACTTCCCAGATGTTGACGGTGCCGACGTCGAGCTCATTGACGAACCGCGTGATGTAGTCGAGCCGGTTGGTGCAGACGCCGGATGACAGGCCGAACGCGGTCGCGTTCGAGATCCGGATCACGCTGTCGATGTCGTTGGGCACGCGGATGATCGGGATCACAGGCCCGAACGTCTCCTGCATCACCAGCTCGCTGGTGTAGGGAATCCGGTCGACCACGGTTGGCGGATAGAGCGCGCCGTCGCGAGTGTTGCCGTGCAGCAGCTCGGCGCCGTCGGCGACGGCGGCATTGACGCGGCGCTCGAATTCCTTCGCCGCGCCCTCATGGATCACGGTGCCGACGTCGACCGTCGGGTCCATCGGGTCGCCGCATTTCAGCTTGCGTGCCTTCGTCAGCACCAGCGCGGCGAAATCGTCGGCGACCGCCTCGACGCAGAGGATACGTTTCACGGCCGTGCAGCGCTGGCCGGAATTCTTGGTGGCGCCGGTGACCGCGAGCTCGGCCGCCTTGTCGAGGTCGGCGTCCTCCATCACGATCAGCGGATCGTTGCCACCGAGCTCGAGCACCAGCCGCTTGTAGCCCGCCTTGGCGGCGATGTGCTTGCCGACCCTGACCGAGCCGGTGAAGGTCACGAGATCGGCGTCCGGATCGGTGATCATCGCATCGCCCATCGAATGCGGATTGCCGGTCACCACCGACAGCATCTCCGGCGGCAGCCCGGCTTCGTACAGCACGTCGGCGAGCGCGAGCGCGGTCAAAGGCGTCAGCTCGGTCGGCTTCAGCACCACGCGGTTGTTGGTCGCGATCGCCGGCGCGATCTTGTGGCTCACCATGTTAAGCGGATGGTTGAACGGCGTGATCGCCGAGATTGCGCCGAGCAGCGGCGTGCGCGTCGTGAAGATCTTGCGCGCCTTGCCCTGCGGGCTGATGTCGCAGGAGAACGTCTCGCCGTCATCCTTGATCGCGAGCTGGCCGGCAAAGGAATAGACGTCGTAGGCGCGGCCCGCCTCGTAGAGCGAATCCTTCCAGCACAGGCCGGACTCGGCGGTGATGAGCCGCGCGAATTCCTCCTTGCGCCCGGCCAGGATCTCGGCGGTGCGCAGCAGGATGCGCTGGCGCTCGTAGCGCGTCAGCTTCGGCTTGAACGCGGCCGCCTTGGCGAAGGCGCTGCGCACATGCTCCGGCCGCGCCGCCGGCACCGTGCCCACCACCTTGTTGGTGTAGGGACTGAAAACCTCGACATGCTCGTCGGTGTCGACGAGGCTGCCTGCGATCCGCATCTGCTCATGGCGAACGGCCGGGCTCTGGATGTTCATGGCACTGTCCTTGGGGTCCGAATGCGTCACTGGATGCGGTTGAGCGCGACGTCGAAGGCGTCGAAATTGCGCAGGGCGTGACCGGCGGGCAGCGCGATCCTGCGGTTGGCGATCAGCGGCACCCGCTCCTCGGTGAGCCCGCCATGCGAGCGCAGCGGCTCGGTCAGGCCTGAGAGATCGTGACGCGCCTCGCTGGTGCCGAGCACCTTGTGCCTGGTGGAGATCACGACGATGTCGCCGATCCGGTCCGGCGGCAGCTCGAACCTCGCGCAAGCCTCGTTGCGCGTCAGCGCGACCTCGATGCCGCCGGTCGCACGCAGCCGCGACAGCAGCGTATCGACGTTGGCGCCCTCCGGTGTGTAGATGGTCGCGAACGAGCCGAGCGAGCCGTGATGGGCGACATAGGGATCGGTGATCGGCAGGATCACGCGTGCGGCGCCCGTACCGGTCCAGTCGTCCATGACGTCCTGGAGGTAGATCACGTCGGGCTTGCCGTCGGGCAGGAACTTGTCGTTCATGCCGTGGTCGGCGGTCGCCACGATGTTGCAGCCGAGCGCATCCAGCTTCGCAAGATAGCCGTCGATCATCGCGTAGAAGTCGTTGGCGATCTTGGTGCCGAGCCCGACCTTGTGCTGGATGTAGTCGGTGGTCGACAGGTACATCAGATCGGGACGGTAACGCTCGACCAGCTTGACGCCGGCCGCGAACACGAAGCGCGACAGATCGGCCGAGTAGACCTCGGGCAGCGGCAGGCCGACGAAATCGAGCACATCATCGATGCCGTTCGCCGCCCTGGTGGCCTGGTCGGCCTTCTCGGACGAGAAGGCGATGGCGCGGCCGCTGGAATAGTCCAGACCGTACGCAAGCAAGGTGCGCAGCTTGTCCTTGGCGGTGACGGCGGCAACCTTGTAGCCGGCGTCGTGGACACCGGCGAGAATGGTCGGTGCGCGCAGGAACTTCGGATCGTTCATCATGACTTCGGCGTTGTTCGCCGTGTCGTAGAAGTAGTTGCCGGCGATGCCGTGCACCGCGGGCGGACGTCCGGTGATGATCGAGAGGTTGTTCGGATTGGTGAAGCTCGGGATCACGCTGGCGGCATGGACGTGCGCGCCCTCCTTCATGAAGCGCGCGAAGGTCGGCGCGACGCCGGCCTCGATCGCCCGCTCGATATAGCCGGGCTCCGAACCGTCGAGGCAAATCACGACGGTTGGCCGCGTCGGCGCCTCGTAATCGCGCCCGTTCACGGTGATGGTTTTACGATTGTCTTGCATGATGCCTCTCCTCGTCACTGCGCCGTCGTCACGCGTTCGCCGCGCTCGGCATCCGCTGCGTCTGCGCTGCCTCGATCAGCCGTTCCTTCGACCCTAAGAAGTTGCGGCCGCGCTCGCCCTCCAGCGAGTCCGCGATCAGCGCGTGCCATTCGGCGCGCTCGATCCTGTAGGCGGCCGGATTGCAGGAGATGCCGAGCCGCGCCATGAAGTCCTCGAGATCGTCGGCCGCGCGGGCCAGGTCGGCGCCGAAGATCTGCCTCAAGCTGTCCTCGCAGAGCCCGCCCGCCCCTTTGACGCTGCGCAGCACCATCGGCAGCGAGAACGAGCAGGCGATGCCGTGCTGGACGCCGTGCCGCAGCGTAATCGGATAGGACAGCGAATGCGCGATCGCGGTCTTGGTGTTGGAGAACGCAAGGCCTGCGAACAATGCCGCCTGCGCCATGCGGCTGCGCAGTTCGAGATTGCCGAGGTCGTTGGCGAGCTTCGGCAGCACCTCGAGGATGCTGCGTGCCGCGGCCACCGCGTGGTTGGCCGACACCGGATTGTTGTTGACGTTCCAGATGCTCTCCAGCGCATGCGACAGCGCGTCGAGCCCGGTGCTGACGGTCAGAAGCTGCGGCTTGCCGAGCATCAGGCACGGATCGATCACCGCGTGGGTCGGATAAAGCGACGGACGCGCCAGCGAGTATTTCTTGCCGTTGGCCTCGTCCCACACCGTGCCCCAGCAGGTCACCTCGCTGCCGGTGCCCGCGGTGGTCGGCACCGCGATGATCGGGATCGCCGCGAGGCGCTCGGCGCCCTGCTGCGTCTCCAGATAGGTTTTGACGGTCGCGAAGTCGCCGCCGGCGGCCGCGAACACCTTGGCGGAGTCGATCACCGAGCCGCCGCCGAGCGCGACGATCACCTCGGGCTGCCTCGCGAGCCCGGCAAAGCGCGCGGTCTGCTCGGTAAGCAGGCGGTAGTCCGGATTGGGCGCGACGTCGCGAATGGTCAGGACAGACGGTCCCGCCGCGGCGCGCAGCCGCCGCTCGAGCTCGTCGAAGATCGGCTCGCCATAGGTCACGAGCGCGTAGGCGCGCTTGCCGATCAGCCCCGGCAGCTTGTCGAAGCTGTCGGCTCCGAATTCGATCCTCACCGGGTTGGAATAAGTCCAGTCCATCCGCGCGTCCTCCGTTTGGCGCGAAGGTACGGCGCCGGCTGCTATTGACAAATTCATTCTACGGATGCGTTCTATTGATTATGTCAATAGTGTTCAGCCAGCTTCGCGCCTTCCACGCGGTCGCCACCCATGGCGGCTTCACCGCGGCCTCGCGCGTGCTCAACGTCGGCCAGCCGACATTGACCATCCAGGTCAAGGAGCTGGAGGAGAGCTACGGCGTCGAGCTTTTGATTCGGAAGCCGCGGCATACCGAGCTCACCGAGGCCGGCGCCGCGCTGTTCGAGATCACCCGCGGCATCATGACGTTCTGCGACGAGGCTCACGACCTCCTGGCCGCGCACGGCAAGGCGACCAAGGGCCATCTGCGGGTCGCGACCGTCGGGCCGTTTCATGCCACCGAGATCATCGCGGCGTTCAAGCGCGATCATCCGGAGGTGCAGATCTCGACCCTGCTCGGCAATTCCGAACGCACCTTCCGCCACATCGTCGACTTCGAGGCCGACGTCGCGATCCTGGCGGAGGTGCCGGAGGATCCGCGCGTCACCATGATCCCCTACCGCACGCACCGCGTGATCGTGTTCGTCAACCGCGACCATCCCTGGTTCAAGCGCAAATCGGTCAGGCTGCGCGAGCTGGCCGACCAGCCCATCGTGCTGCGCGAGCGCGGCTCGACCACGCGGCGCGCGTTCGAGGCGACGATGCAGGCCGAGGGCATCAGGATCGAACCGGTGTTCGAGATCGAGAGCCGCGAGGGTGTGTGGAAGGCGGTCGAGCGCGGCCTGGGCATTAGCGTCGTCGCCGACTTCGAATTCGTGCCGCATCCCAATCTGCGCGCGCTGGAGATCAGCGACCGCACCATCAAGACCCAGTACAGCATCGCGCATCACAGCGGACGCGGCCATTCCCCGATCATCAAGGCGTTCATCGACACGGTCCGGCGGATGAAGGGGCGTGATGCTACCGCGAGGGGGTCTTCGGCCCGGCCTTGAGCGCGAACAGCGCCAGCAGCGCGGCCAAGCTCAGAGCCGATGTGACCGCAAGCGTGTAGCCACCGAGCGGCGAGATCAGGAATCCGAATATGAGGGGCGCGAGGGCTTGAGACAGTCGCGACGGCGCGCCGAGCAGTCCCAGGCGGTAGCCGTAATCCTTCGGACCGAATATCGCCAGCGGCAGCGTGCCGCGCGCGATGGTCAGGATGCCGTTTCCGGCACCGTGCAACAGCGCGAACACCCCCGCGAAGCCACCGCCGAACAGGCCGATGACGCAGGCGCCCAAGGGATGTGTGATGCAGGCCAGGCGCGCTGACCAGAGCGGATGGAAGCGCTTCAGCAGGCTCGCTTCGACAATGCGTGCCGCCACCTGCGCCGGGCCGATCAGTGCGCCCGCCGCGATCGCCTGCGCCTGCGTCGCACCGAGCGACTCCAGAATTCGCGGCAGATGAACCGCCATCGCCGACGTCACGCTCCAGGCGGCGGCGAAGGCAAAGGCGAGCAACACCATGGCGCGGTCGATGGCAATGTGCGGCTTCGGCGTGTCGGCCGCGATCCGATGCTCCCGTTTCAGCTTGGGGATCAGGAGGCCGTTGAGCGGCAAACAGATCAGGATGTGCGCCGCAGCCCAGCCGAAACAGGTCCAGCGCCAGCCGATGGTTGCGAGCCCCCACGCGCTCAGCGGCCAGCCGATCGTGCTGGCAAAGCCCGCGATCAATGTAATGCCGGTGATGGAGCGACGGGCGGCGTTGCCGTAAATGCGCCCGAGCGCCGCGAAGGCGGCATCATACAGGCCAAGGCCCATGCCGACGCCGAGCAATAGCCAGCTCACCGCCATCAGCACGCCGCCCTGCGACAGCCCGAGCAGGATCAGCCCCGACGCCAGGATGAGGTTGGACGCGCAGAGCACTTCGCGTCCGCCCATCCGGTCGATCTGGCGGCCGACGCGCGGGCCGAGCAGCCCGGAGATCACGAGCGCCATCGAGAACGCGGCGAACAGCCAGTTCGTCGAGATACCGAGGTCCCGCGCGATCGGATCCGCGAGGATGGCGGGCAGATAATAGCTCGACGCCCAGGCAAGGGTTTGCGTGGTCCCGAGCGCAACGATCAGGACGTTGTCTGCACGGCGGCTCATCCGGCGCGCGCACCCGGCGTCCTGGGCGGGACCACTTCTCCGTCCTCCTTGACGAATTGGCCAATGTCAGTGGCGAGAAGTTCAAGCAAAGCCTCGGACGGCCGGCACAGTTTCACGCCGTTCGGCGAGACCACGATCGGCCGATTGATCAGGATCGGATGCGCGATCATGAAATCGATCAACTCGTCGTCGCTCCATTTCGGATTGGCAAGGTCGAGCGCTGCATAAGGCGTGCCTTTCTCGCGGAGCAGCGCGCGAGGCGTCATGCCCATGGCCTTGATCAGGGAGACCAGCGTGTCGCGCGCGGGCGGCGTCTTGAGATACTCGACGATCTCCGGCTCCTCCCCGCTTTGGCGGATCATGGCCAGCGCGTTGCGCGACGTCCCGCAAGCGGGATTGTGGTAAATCGTGATCGTCATCGGATTGCTTCCATCTTCGTTTCGCTCTGCCGCAGGAGCCACGTCATCAGCGCCAGCGCGGCCATCGCCCCCAGAATCTCGGCGACGATGAATCCCGGCAGGTCCTGCGCGCGGATACCGGAAAACGTATCGGTGAATGATCGCGCGATGGCAACGGCTGGGTTGGCGAAAGACGTGGAGGCGGTGAACCAGTAGGCGGCGGTGATGTAGAGCCCGACCAGCCATGGGATAGCGGCCTCGCGAAACCGCACGCCACCGATGATCGTTGCAACCAGTCCGAACGCGGCAACGAATTCCGCAAACCACTGCGGGAACCCGGTCCTCGCCTTGGCGGAGAACTCCAGGAGCGGCAGGCCGAACATGGCATGCGCGATCATCGCACCCAGGACTCCCCCGAGCACCTGCGCCGCGACGTACTGCGCGGCGTGCGGCGGGCGGAGCTCGCCCTTGAGCGTGAACACTAGCGTCACCGCCGGATTGAAATGCGCGCCGGATATCGGTCCAAGGATCGTGATCAGCACCACCAGGATGGCACCGGTCGGCAGCGTATTGCCGAGCAGCGCCAGGGCCACGTCCTTGGTCAGGGTTTCTGCCATGATGCCGGAGCCGACGACGGTCGCGACCAGAAGCAACGTGCCGAGACATTCCGCCACAAGGCGCCGTGGCAGATCGAAATCGCGCATCACGCACGCGCCTTCTTCTTGCTGGTGGAAGGCTTGCACTGGGCGGCGGCGAGCGCCGGCGCGCAGATCTCCGGGTGGCCCGCGCAGCAATCCTTCATCAGGAAGGCGATGAGGTCACGCAAACCGGTGAAATCCGCCGAGTAGATGATCGAGCGCGCCTCGCGGCGCGGCACGATCATGCCGGCGTGCTCGAGGTCCTTCAGATGGAACGACACGTTGGATGGCGACACCTCGACCGCCTCCGCAATCGCCCCCGCGGCCATCCCCTCGGGACCCGCCTGGACCAGCAGCCGCACGATCCGCAGCCGCGTTTCCTGCGACAACGCGGCGAAGGCGGTTCGGGCTTGACGCTCCTCCATCTTTCGATAATCCTACAATTCAACAATCGTTGAAATGAGGATAACAGCCATGGACACGCTTGCCAATACCCGTTCGATCGTCGGCGCCCTGCTTCCGGTGGAAGAGCTGTCATCCGCGGCCCTCCTTTCCGGCCTTGAGGCGCACAAGGAGAAACCGCTGATCTTCAGCTACGACGGCCGGGACGTCCGCCCCAGCTACCACGTGACCGAAGTCAAGACCGGTTCGTTCAGGGCGCTCGATTGCGGCGCGAGCCCGGAGAGCTGGAGCGAGACCTTCATTCAGCTCTGGGACATCGAGGAGGAAAACCGCGGTCACATGCCGGCCGGAAAATTTCTTGCGATCATCCGCAAGGTCGACGAGGCCGTCGGCTTCGACCCGCAAGCCCGGCTGACGTTCGAGGTGAGCGACGGTGTTCGGCCGATGCAGATCTATCGCGCCGAACGCATGGATGCCGGCGACGCGGCGATCCGCGTCTATCTCTCGGCGCGTCCGTCGAGCTGCAAGCCGCGCGACCGATGGCTCCAGGACCAGCAGTTCTGCTGCGCACCGAAAGCCAAACAGCCGTGCTGCGGGTGATGGATGCTTGAACGTCTGATATGGCCAGACGTGTCACGCGGATTGGCGCTCGCGGCAAGACTGCCCGGAAATTGCCGATCACTGAGTTGCCCGACAGGTCAAGCCTCCGAAGCAAAAATATTTCGCTTTATCCGAAGCGCAACTCAGTGTATGAATAACGCGTCTCACCCGATCGAGGGGCGCTGCGCATCGTCACGGGTGTTGCGGTGAGATGCGGTGGACGCGGCAAGCGCAACTGACGAGTGCGCATGATGCGGACGGCGAAATCGTGCAGGCCTGACGCCCTAGCGGCAGGTGTCCTCTCGCAAAGTGCGCAAGCGTTTGCGAGGGCGGCGACAAAAAAGCCCAGTCTCGCCGGGGAGAGCACGTATAAGCCGTAACCCATCGCGCAGGGAAAGCCGGGTTGTTTCCGGTTACACCTGTGGTCCTACCCCCGAGCTTTCTACCTTTTGCTCGGGGCCCATGGGTGCGATCGGCACCCGGCTTTCCCTGCGCCCTCTGTTCAAGAGAGGGCGGAACACAAAGCAAAGCTCGGGCAGATCATGTCGCGAGGACGCGGAAGCTTGATTCACAGCTCGCGCAACACGCTCGCTGTCGTCCCTGCGAAAGCAGGGACCCATAACCACAGATCGGCATTGTTGCGGGACGGTCGAACGAACGAGTCCCGTTCACAACACGGGCCGCGGAGTATGGGTCCCTGCTCCCGTGCGCAATTGCGCACTAGGCAGGGACGACACCGAGATTGCAGCGATGATAGAGCGCGCCCTACCCGCTCAAGCCGCCGTCGGCTCGCTCGACAGCGCGGCGAACACCGTCTCCGGCGAATGGGCGATCACGGCGAGCAGCGCGCGGGCGGGTCCACGCGGCGCGCGCTTGCCCTGCTCCCAGTTGCGGATGGTTTCCACCGGCACGCCGAGCTTGGCGGCGAATTCGAGCTGGGTGAGCTGGGCCCGGCGGCGCAGATCGCGTACGGCCGGCTGCGCTGCCGCAGGCTGCATCGCCGCCTGGTCGGGATGTGCGGGCACGAGCGGGATTTCCTGCCCGTCGCGCAATTCGACGATCCGTCCGTCCGCCTTGAGCCGCAACCGCTGCATGATGGCCCCCGTGATGGCCGCTTGGAGATAGCGGCATCATCGATGAAGCGCGTTAAGTTCGGATTAACGATAAGCGGCCCGGCGCGGCTCGCGCCCGGACCATGCGCCGCCCTGCCCGCGAGCGCGTTACTTGAGGCCGAACCACAGCGTGGCGATGCCGAGGAAGGAGAAGAAGCCGACCACGTCGGTGACGGTGGTGACGAAGGTGCCGGAGGCGACCGCGGGGTCAGCCCGCACCCGTTCCAGCACCATCGGGATCAGGATGCCGCCGAGCGCGCCGGCGACCAGGTTGCAGATGATCGCAAGCCCGATCACGATGCCGAGGCCGGGGATCTTGAACCAGGCCACCGCGGCGACGCCGGTGATGACGGCAAAGGCGATGCCGTTGACGAGCCCGACCATGGTCTCGCGTAGCACCACCCGCATCGCGTTGTACGGGCCGAGCTCACGGGTGGCGAGCGCGCGCACCGCGACCGTCATGGTCTGGGTCGCGGCATTGCCGCCCTGGCTCGCCACGATCGGCGCCAGCACCGCAAGCGCCACCATCTTCTCGAGCTGGCCCTCGAACAGACCGAGCACCGACGAGGCCAGGAACGCGGTGGCGAGATTGACCAAGAGCCAGTTGAAGCGACCGCGGGCGATGGTCCACACCGTGTCGGACAGCTCTTCGTCGCTGGTGACGCCGCCGAGCGCCTTCAAGTCTTCGTCTGCCTCCTCCTCGATCACGTCGACGACGTCGTCGATGGTGATCACGCCGACCAGCCGGTCGATGGTGTCGACCACGGGAGCTGCGACCAGGTTGTACTTGCCGAACATCCGCGCGACCTCTTCCTGGTCCTCCAGCGCGGAGACCCGGCGGCGGTCCTCGTCGATCAGGTCCTTGATCGGAACCGGGCGGCGCGTGCGCAGCAGCACGTCGAGCGGCACCACGCCCAGCAGGTGCTTGTCGGCATCGACCACATATATTTCATAGAAGCGATCCGGCAGATCCGGCGTGTCGCGCATATAGTCGATCGCCTGCCCGACATTCCAATCCGGCGGCACCGCGATGAACTCGGTCTGCATCCGCCGGCCGGCGGAATTCTCCGGGTACAGCAGGCTCCGCTCGATGTCCTCGCGCTCGGCCGCCGGCAGCTTTTCCAGGATCTCTTCCTGGTCCTCCTCGTCGAGGCTCTCCAGGAGCTCGACGGCGTCGTCGGATTCGAGCTCGCGGACGCCCTCGGCAACCGTCTCCGGCTCGAGTTCCTCTAGGATCTCCTCGCGGACCGTCTCGTCGACCTCGTTGAGCGCCGAGAAGTCGAAATCGGTGCCGGTGATCTCGACCAGGGTGACGCGGTCGACCGGCTCCAGCGCCACGATCAGGTCGCCGAGATCGGCCTCGTGCAGTTCCGCCACTACCTCGCACAGCAACGGCCGGTCGGCGGCGTGGATGGCCCGGGTGATCGCCGCGACGAATTCGCCGCGGAGCTCGCCCTCCTCGTCCCGCATCGGCATCCGGGCCAGCGGATCGGCCTCGGCGGGTTCGGCAACGTCGAAATTCTCGGCCATGCCGTGTTTCGCCGGTTTGACAGGAGGGGAAAAACTGGTTGGATGAGTGCGGAACGGATTACCTAATCGGTGGGGCCCAGTGCAATGAGAAAGATGTCGAGCGCACCGCGACCGCTCCGGAAGGCTTTCGCGGCGCTGGTCGCGCTCGCGCCTGTTGCACTGTTCGGCTCGGCGCACGCCGCCGAATGCCAGCGCAAGGACGCGCTCGGCACCTCACGTGTACTCGAGGTCGACCCCGCGACCTATCCGCGCGTCGGGCTGAAGAGCTTTCCGCAGACCCTGCCGCTCAGGGATGGCGAGGTCGTGCTGACCTTCGACGACGGACCGACGCCGGGGGTCACCGACAAGGTGCTGACGGCGCTGGCGGCCGAATGCGTGCAGGCAACCTTCTTCATGGTCGGCCGCAACGCGGCCGATCATCCCGATATGGTCCGCAAGATCGCGCGCCTCGGCCACAGCATCGGCTATCACAGCTGGGACCATCCGCATCTCAACAAGCTCCCGCTGGATCAGGCCGAGGCGAACATCAACCGGGGGATCGAAGCGGTCCAGAAGGCCCTGCGCGGCACCGCAAGCACGGTCCCGAGCACGCCATTCTTCAGGTTCCCCTATTTCGAATCGACACCCGCCCTGCTGGACCATCTGGAAAAGCGCGGTATCGCGGTGTTCGGAGCCGATTTCTGGGCCAGCGATTGGAACAAGATGACCCCCGAGGAGGAACTCAAGCTGCTCACCGGGCGGCTCGAAGGCCACCGCAAGGGAATTATACTGCTGCATGACCCGCAAATGCGGACAGCCGAGATGCTGCCCGCCTTCTTGAGGTACCTGCAGGAGCATAAATACCACGTCGTCCACATCGTCCCGGCGGCGCTGAAAACCGTGTCCGACCGGACACATTGAACCCGGGACGCTAGGTGGATTACAGACCGTTAAGGCGGCATTCATGGCGCCGCACCTAAGGATTCGTCAGTGCGTTTGGAATGCGGCCGAGATTCGATGATTGCAAACGTCCTGGTGATGATCCGGAAGCGGTCGCGGACCGTGGTCCGCGCAGCGCTGCTGGGCTGCGGCTTGATGACGCCGTACGCCGCCCTCGCCGCAGACTGCCCTAACCCCAACGCACTCGGCACCTCGCGGACCCTCGTCGTCGATCCCAAGGAGCATCCCCGGATCGGCACCATGCAGTACCCGGAGACCTTGCCGCTCGCCGATCACGAAGTGGTACTGACCTTCGACGACGGGCCGCTACCTAAATATAGCAACCAGGTGCTGGCCATTCTCGCCAGCCAATGCGTCAAGGCGACCTTCTTCACCATCGGCTCCCAGGCCCGGTTCAATCCGGAGGGCGTGCGCAAGCTGATCGCGGCCGGACATACCGTCGGCACGCACAGCCAGAACCATCCGCTGACGATGAACAAGATGTCGCTCGAGAAGGTGCGGCAGGAGGTCGACGACGGCATTGCCTCGACGCTCGCAGCCCTCAATGGCGACAAGAGCAAGCTCGCGCCGTTCTTCCGGATTCCCGGCCTGATGCGCGCCGAGATCCCGGAGGCCTATCTGGCGTCCCAGGGCATCCAGGTCTGGAGCGCCGACTTCCCCGCGGACGACTGGCGCCACATCTCGCCGCAGCGGGTCTATGACCTCGCGATCCAGCGGATCGAAGCCAAGCGCAAGGGCATCTTGCTGCTGCACGACATCCAGCCGCGCACCGTTGCGGCGCTGCCGCGCATCCTCAACACGCTGAAGGAGCGCGGCTACCGGATCGTTCATGTCGTGCCCGCAACGCCCGATCGCCCGGCGACGCCGACCCAGCCGCAGCAATGGTACCTGCATCCGCCGACCGAGACGGTGGCGACCACGCGCTGGCCCAGGATTCCGAACTTCGTCTTCACCGCGACGCGGACGCTGCCTGCCCCGGTGCTTGCCGACATGGATTGGCGCGATGCCGACATCCTCGACCACGCACAGCGCACCCGGGTCGCGATGCCCGTCCGCACGCTGTGGCCGCAGCCCCAGCTTGCGCGGTTCGCATCCGTCCCGACATTGCCGGTCCCGGCGCCCGACGTGTTCCGCGTTCCCGAAGCGCTCGACCTGACCCTGCTCGCAGCCCGATCGACGGCCAATCGCCGCCTCGTGCAGCGTGCGACAATTGGCGTTGGCGTATCGCGCGCGCAGGCGTTCTCCGCGCGCCAGGCCAGGCATCCGAAGCAGGCTGCGCATCAGGGGCCCGCCCCGGCGCACGGCCGAGGCCACGGCGCGCCCTTGCATGTCGCGCCGCCGGCTGCCGACAACGCGTCAGTCCACGTCGCCAATAATGTGAAGAAGCGCACGCCGCGCGCCGAGGCGGCGGCGGCCGGCAAGCGCGTGCCTGATTGACGTGATCTAGCTGGCCACGATCTTGGCGACGCAGAGCAGGATCACCAGCGCCAGGAACAAGATATCGATATAGGATTTGATCTCGCCGGCATGCCTGAGCACGGTGACATCGGCGACGATCTGCCTGCGCGAGGCGACAGCATTTGGCCCCTCGCCGGCCGCCGCGGCGAGCCGTCGCGTCTCGCCCTCCAGGCGCTCGATGCGCTGGAAGAAATAGAACGAGCGCAGGCCGGAAAAGCGTGCATCGCCGCATAGACCAGGACCAGAATTGCGACCGTCGCGCGCTGCTCGTACTTCTCCAGAAGGTTCAGCGTGAAATAGACCAGCCCCAGGAACACGAAGTTGGAGACCACACGGTAGGCGTAGCTCGCAAAGATCATCAGGCGCTCCGGTAAGGCAAGCTTGCAGCCGCGCGATTGGGGGAAAGCGGTCGGCTTCGGTCGGCAACACCAAACCGGTAAGGCCATGCATCCGCGAATCTACCTGACCGGTGTTACATGACCGCATCGACCTGCACCTCCACGTCACCCGCCTGCACTCGTCGGACCTGCCCCCGGAGGCACGGGCCGGCATAGCCGGCGAGCGGCCACGCTCCGAAAAGTCCAGCGATTTCAAGGATCAGCTGAGGTGTGGTGCGCTCGGAGGGACTCGAACCCCCACGGTGTTACCCACTGCCACCTCAAGGCAGCGCGTCTACCAATTCCGCCACGAGCGCTTGGGATACCGGATGGAACCCCGAAGGCACCGCCGGATCGACGGGGCCATGTAACAAATCACGGATGCAGGGACAAGGCGATTAATGCGGGAATTAACTGCGAACCCCGGGAGATTTCGGCAGCATTTGCTTGACCTCGACCGCAATCCGGTTGCGGTCGACCAGGACCACCCCGCTGGCCACCGGCAGGTTGTTGGCGAGGATCTTGACCTCGTCGGCCTCGGTGGCATCCAGTTCGATGATGGCACCGCGGGATAGCCGCATGACCTGGTGAATCGGCATCGTGGTGGTGCCGAGGACCACCATGAGATCAACGCTGACTTTATCGAGGGTGGGCACTTCTGAACCGCCGAACGGGAACTAGATTGTGGGTTCACCTGACCACGTTAGGGTTAGCTAATGGTTAACGACCGCCAAAGCCTCGATTTGACGACCTTTGCGCGCCCTTCGGGCGGCGAAGCGGTCGAATGGCGGATTTCCGACCGCGCGGTGCCCTACCTCGATTCGCTCGCCGCAATGGACGAGCGGGTAGTGAAGATCGCGACGGGCGCGGCCCCCGAACTGGTATGGCTGCTGGAGCACCCGCCGCTCTATACCTCCGGCACCAGCGGCAAGGCCGACGATTTGCTCGCGCCGCGCTTTCCGACCTTCCAGAGCGGCCGCGGCGGCCAGGTCACCTATCACGGCCCGGGCCAGCGCGTCGCCTATGTGATGCTCGACCTCAAGCGGCGCCGGCCCGATGTGCGCGCCTATGTCGCTTCGCTGGAGGAATGGATCATCCGCACGCTGGCCGCCTTCAACGTCCGCGGCGAGCGCCGCGAGGACCGCGTCGGGGTCTGGGTCCGGCGCCCGGACAAGGGACCGGGCCATGAGGACAAGATCGCCGCGATCGGCGTGCGGCTGCGCCGCTGGGTCTCCTTCCACGGCATCGCGATCAATGTCGAGCCTGATCTTGCGCACTTCCAGGCCATCGTGCCCTGCGGCGTGGTCGATCCGCGCTACGGCGTCACCTCGCTGCTCGATCTCGGACTGCCGGTCACGATGGCCGATGTCGACATCGCGCTCCGGCAGGCATTTGCCGAGGTGTTCGGCGACACCGCAGCGCGCCTGCCGGAAGCGACGTCATAGGCTTCACGCCGCCTTCTGCGGCGCGACCTCGAGCTTGCCGGCGATGTAGCGGCGCTCCTGGGTAAGGCCGCCGAAGCCGTAGGCGTCGCCCTTCACCTCGTCGACATGGGCGTAGCTCTCGGTATGCAGCGGCCCGAGCAATTCGCCCATCCGCTTGAACAGCGCCGCGAGATAGGCCGCCTTCTCGTCCTTGGTGTTAGTGCCCTCGGTGACGTGGATGTCGAGCCAGTAGCTCGCAAGCCCCTGCTCGGCGAGCGACTTGCCGCCTGCGAACCAGTTGCCGGCATCAGCCGACTTCACGATAACAGCGGTGACCTTCGGATCCTTGTGCAGAATCCGTGCGGTCAGGTCCGACACGGCGGCGGCGATGTCGGACTTCAGCGACGGCCTCTCGCGCGAGGTCGCGTAGGTGACGGTGATGAGCGGCATGATCGGTCTCCTTGAATTCGGTTGGCGCGGGTCAATTGCGCCTCCTCTAGCTAGACCTTCGCGCATCATGTTGGTATCTTATCTAGATTGATAGCAATGATAATAATCCTTGATCATGACTACCACGCTCGATATCGACACCGTGCAGGCCTTCCTCCTCGTCGCCGAGCTGCAAGGCTTCACCCGCGCCGCCGAGGCGCTTGGCACCACGCAAGCGGCGATCAGCATGAAGTTGCAGCGGCTCGAAACGGTGCTGGGCAAGCGGCTGGTCGAGCGCTCGCCGCGCGCGGTGCGGCTGACCGCCGACGGCGCGGCCTTCCTGCAGCACGCCCGCGCGCTGATCGAGGTGCATGATCGCGCGCTGGCCGGCGAGAAACCGGCGCGGCAGCAACTCACGCTCGGGATCAGCGATCACGCCGCGGGCCCGGAGCTGGTGCCGCTGCTGGAGCGGCTGCACGCGATGGCCTCCCAGCTTGCCCTCTCCGTGACCATCGGCTTCTCGCGCGAAATGCTCGACGCTTATGATGGCGGCGAGCTCGACGCCGTGATCGTGCGCCAGGAAGGCAGCCGGCGCGGCGGCGAGAAGCTGACCGAGGACGAATTCGGCTGGTTCGCCGCCAAACGCTTCGTCTGGCCGCGCGGCGATGCGCTGCCGCTCGCGACCCTGGCGCCGCCTTGCGGCGTGCGCGCCCTCGCCGTGCGCGCGCTTGACAAGGCCGGCATCGCCTGGACCGAAAGCTTCGTCGGCGGCGGCGTCACCGCGGTGGTGGCGGCCGCGCTTGCAGGGCTTGCCGTCGCGCCCCTCGTCCGCCGCATCGCGCCGCCGGGCCTGGTCGATATCGGCCCTGCCCACAAGCTGCCGCGGCTCGGCACGTCGAAGGTGATGCTGCATTCGAAAGTCAGCGATCCCGCCAAGCTCGCGGCACTCAGGACGCTGGCCGCGACGTTTCGGAGCGTGGCGTCTGCGGCATAGGTTGAACATCGTAGCGGTTCACATCGAGTCTTCGCCTGCCGCCAGTTCGCACATGACGAACCAGTAGGTCAGGCCGGCGACAAACCCGGCCACGACGAACAGGCAAACCAGTCCGGATGTCCAGACAGCCGGGGATCGTAGAAGGACAGTGATGCTCAACGCACCGATCGCCGCGCCTGCGCAGGCGAAAAATCCCGCGGTTCGGATATGGAACTCCTCGGTGAACCAGACGACGATCGCCGTGGGAATTGCTGTGAGCAGACAAGTGATGACGAAGATCGCGGCCGACGGAAGCAGCATCACGACGATGCCGTAGATCAGCCGCGCGACATCGCCGTGCGACGTCATCATCACAATGGTCTGACCGACGGCGGAAATCACCGCAGTCGCCGCGCCACAGCCCGCAAGCCAACCTCCGAATGCACGGGAACAGGTGCTGCACATCGAGGCCTCCTCACAGGATCGCATCGAACGCGCTGCGCAAGGTTTCGTGTCGGAACACAAAGCCGTTGCTCAGCGCCTTGTTCGGCAGCACGCGCTGGCCGCCGAGCAAGAGCTCGTCGGCGAAATCGCCGCCAACGGCGCGGAGCAGCGCCGCCGGCACGCGGAAGATCGCCGGCCGGTGCAGACGGCGTCCGAGCTCCTCGGTGAATTTCATGTTGGTCACCGGGATCGGCGCGGTCGCGTTGACAGGACCGGACAGTTCAGGTCTCGCAATCACATGCGCGATCAGGCGCACGAGGTCGTCGCGTTCGATCCACGACATCCACTGCTTGCCCGAGCCGAGCGGGCCGCCGAGGCCGAACTCGAACGGCGTCAGCATCCGCGTGATGAAGCCGCCATCGATGCCGACCACGAGACCGATGCGCAAATATGCCACGCGCACGCCGTGATCCGCGGCCGGCTTCGCCGCATTCTCCCAGGCCTCGCACAATTCGTGACTGAAGCAGGCGTGGGATTTCGCCGACTCCGTCAGCACCTGGTCCTGCCAGAGCCCGTACCAGCCGATCGCGGAGCCGCTCACGAGCACCGACGGCTTGCGTTCGAGGCGCGCGATCAGCTTGATCACGTCAGACGTCATGTCGATACGTGAGGCGATGATCTTGCGGCGCTTGGCCTCGGTCCAGAGGCCGTTGCCGATCGGCTCGCCCGCGAGATTGACGATGGCGTCGATCCCGTAGTCGGCGGGCAATTGGTCGAGGCTCGTGACCAGCGTCACCGGCGGCGGCAGCATGTCGGCCTTTGCCGGATTTCGGATCAACGCAATCACCTGATGGCCGGATGCGGTGAGGCTCGCGACCAGGCGGCTGCCGATGAAGCCGGTAGCGCCGGTGACCAGCACGGTCTGCCGCGCCGGCAATTTCTCGACCAGCGTCGCGGCCGGCACGCTGGCCAACCGTCCGAGGCGCCTCGTCGCGGCAAAGTCGCGCGCGCCGAACAGCGCGACGCCGAAGGCCGCAGTCGTCGCGAACAGACTTAACGGACCCGCATAGGCCGGCGCGACGGCGGTCGGCAGCATCGCCCAGCCGATCAGGACCGGCACCAGCAGCACGAGGATGGCGCCGTAATTGATCGCCAGCAGCGTGTGATTGATCCGCTCGCTCGGCGGCAGCTTTCGGCTCAGATCCTCCTCGACGAAATCCATCAAGGTGATGACGACCTCGACGACGAGGACGGCCATGATCGCGATCGCAAGGATGCCGTGCACTTGCAGCCAGCCGAGCACGAGGAACAGCAGAGCATAGAGCATGTTGCGCACGCTGTGCAGCTGCAGCTCGTGGCGCTGCGAGGGACGCCAGGCCAGCCGCTCGGTGAATTCGTGGTGATAGAACGTATCGAATGCGCCCATCGCAATCTGGATGGCGACAAGTGTCCAAAGCAGCGGCGTCATGGCGTGGCCTCCCTGAACACGGCGGACTGACGGATCAGCCTGCCGAAACGCGGGTGGATGATCTCCAGCGTGAAGCGGAAGTCACCGCAGCCGAGATCGGAATGGGTCACGGTGAGATCGCCCGGCGTGAGCCATTCGGGCAGCGGCCGGCGAAACGGGCCGAGTTGCAGCGAATAGCCGACGCTGCGAAACACCAGCGCCTCGTGCTCGACCGCGATCCGCAGCGCCATGCTGACGCCGAAGCCGACATATTCCTCGAGCCCGGTCGAACCGGCAAAGCGCTTGGCGGAATGAATCACCTGCGGGAAGCCGTCGCGGCGCGCGCAGATGCGGGTCCAGACCTGGCCGCCGCTTGCCGCGTCCTCGGTGACGGTGACGATCATCGGCACGCGCGTTTCGGTGCCGGTCGGGAACGGTCCGCCGATCAGCCGCGCGGCCTGCGCCAGCCACCAGCCGATGCGGCTGCACGCGGCTTCCTCGACCTCGCCGACATAGACGACGGTGTTGCCGTCCTCGAACCGTTTCGAGAAACGCCGCCAGATCGCAACCGGCAGGCGGCCCCAATCCTCGTCCGACAGCAATGCGCGGAAGCGGTGGTCGTCGAGCAGCTTTATATCGGAAGCCGGCGCTGTCTTTAAGGTGGATATCCTTGCTGACGCCATCGCACGCTCCCGTTACGCCGCCGCCTTTATTTGGCCCTGCCCGTGGGCAGGAAACTCACGATCTTCTCGCCGAGCTTGATCAACGCGACCAGGCGCGGCCGCGGCACGTTCAGCATCTGCGTGTACCAACGGTCGACCAGCTCGGTGAATGTCAGCATCTCCTTCAGCCGCTTGCTGGCGAGCGGGCTGATCGCGGGATCGTCGGCCGCGTCGGAGACGCAGGCGCGCAGCGCTACAAGCGCGGGATCGATCTCGCGCTCCTTGCGCCCCGCCGCGATCCTGGCCGCGACCTCCCAGATGTCGGTCTCGGCCTCGAAGTGGTCGCGGCGGTCGCCAAGGATCGGCACCCGCCGGATCAATCCCCAGGACAACAGCTCCTTGATCGAGTTGGAAACGTTGGAGCGCGCCATGCCGAGGGTGTCGGCGATGTCTTCCGCCGTCATCGGCGCTTCGGCAAGGTAGAGCAACCCGTGGATCTGGCTGACCGAACGGTTGACGCCCCATTCGTCGCCCA
The DNA here is from genome assembly GCF_054062115.1 of Bradyrhizobium sp. USDA 4501. NCBI lineage: Bacteria > Pseudomonadati > Pseudomonadota > Alphaproteobacteria > Hyphomicrobiales > Nitrobacteraceae > Bradyrhizobium > Bradyrhizobium sp. USDA 4501. Next base: position 8,182,681 of record NZ_JBSSEX010000001.1, on the reverse strand, counting down.
TGTCGCCCCAATGCAGGATGAAGCGCTCGACGACGGCGGGAAGTTTTTTCTTGGCGGTTATTTCTGTCATAACAGAAATATCAGACGGTTCGGAGCAGAAGTCAAGGCTGGCCGGTGCTGTCCACGACGGCGCACGAGACATGGCAGGTCTCCTGACCTATCCGGCGCCTCGGCGAATGCCGTGCATCGGAGGTGAGGAGTTTTCCTTTGTGGCCCCCGAGCTCTTCGTCCAAGCTGATCCGCGTGGATGATGGGCCGTGCGCCGGGTTGCCGGCGTCGCGGCCGCAAGGGAGATTGCGCATGCCAGCGTCCGACAAGGAGTTCGTTGGATCCATTCCAGAGCTTTACGACCGGCTCCTCGTGCCGATGATTTTCGAACCCTACGCACGCGATCTGGCGCAACGCGCCAAGGCTCTTGGCCCGCGCGACCTGCTTGAGACGGCAGCCGGCACCGGCGCCGTCACCCGCGCGCTGTCGTCCGCGCTCGGCAGCGACACCAGGATCGTGGCGACCGACCTGAATGAGCCGATGCTCGAACGAGCGAAGTCACAGATGCCGAGCGGGACCGCAATCACCTGGCGGCAAGCCGATGCACTGAACCTGCCGTTCGACAATGCGAGCTTCGACGTCGTCGCCTGCCAATTCGGCGCGATGTTCTTCCCCGACAAGCCCAAGGGTTATTCGGAGGCGCGCCGCGTGCTGAAGCCGGGCGGCCGTTTCCTGTTCAGCATGTGGGGTCGCATCGAAGACAACGAGTTTGCCGACGTGGTGACCCAGGCATTGGCGGAGGTCTTTCCGGCCGATCCGCCGCGCTTCCTGGCGCGCACGCCTTATGGCCACTACGCGGCCGACCCGATCCGGGCCGACCTTGCAGTCGCGGGCTTCAGCAAGATCGAAATCGACGACGTTCGGCTGCAAAGCCGGGCCAATGCGCCTCATGATCCTGCGATCGGCTTTTGCCAGGGATCACCGTTGCGTGGCGAGATCGAGGCGCGCGGCGGTATCGGCCTTGATGCGGCGACCGAGCATGCCGCATCGGCCGTTGCGCGCCGCTTCGGCAGCGGCGCGATCGAAGGCCGGATTCAGGCGCTGGTGATCTCAGCGGTCGCGTAACGACTCGCTTCAGATCGTGGGCAGGACCGAGAACCGCTCCCCTGCCCGGCGCTGGTTCAAAAGATCGGAATTGCCAGATCCGGCGTGCACGGCAGCGACGCGCGCCGAGAACGGACCGCGGCCACATGCCGTGATCATTTCAGTGACGACGTCGTCGGGACCGGCGAATACCGCCTCGACGCTACCGTCGCGGCGGTTGCGGACCCAGCCTTCGAGGCCGCGTGCGTTTGCCTGCTCGTCGACCCAGGCGCGATAGCCGACACCCTGGACGCGGCCGCTGATGGTGACGTGGCGGATCACGCCGCTCATTTCTTCAGACCGAGGAACTCGCCGCTGCGCGCCTTGGTCTCCGCCTCGCGCATGACGCGGCCGGTCAGTTCGGACGAGGCAATGCCCTTGAGGTTCTTCGGCGAGGTGCCTTCGCGCAGCGCCTTCAGCGTCTCGTAGACGGCCTGGGTTGCGGCCGCGAATGGCGCGTGGCCTTGCAGCGCGATCCTGACGCGCCGGCTTGCCAGATAGTCGAGCGCGGTCATCTCCTCCGGCGCGCCGCCGAGCACGATCGGCAGCGTCGTCGCGGCCGAGAGCGCCTCCAACTCGCCACGCGATTTGATGCCGGTGAAGAACAAGCCATCGACGCCGACCGCCTCATAGGCCCTGGCGCGTGCGATCGCATCGTCGAGACCGGTGATCGAGACGGCACCGGTCCGGCCCAGGATGACGAGCGACGGATCGCTGCGGCCGTCAAGCGCCGCCTTCATCTTGCCGACGCCTTCCTCCAGCGAGATCAGCTGGGTCTTGGCCTGGCCGAACACCTGCGGCAGCAGCGTGTCCTCGATGGTGAGGCCGGCCGCGCCGGCGGCCTCCACCTCCTGGACCGTGCGGCGGACATTGAGCGCGTTGCCGTAACCGTGGTCGGCATCGACCAGCACCGGCAGCGTCGACGCACGCGACATGCGGCGTATCTGCTCGGCGAATTCGGTCAGCGTGATCAGCGCAATATCGGGATCGCCGAGCACGGCGAGCGACGCCACCGAGCCGCCGAACATGCCGAGCTCGAAGCCGAGATCTTCCGCAATCCGGATCGAGGTCGCGTCATAGACCGAGCCCGGGCGGATGCAGGTCGATCCGGTGAGAATCGATCGCAGGGCTTCGCGGCGTTTGCGGAAGGCCATGATGTGTCTCCATCCACGTCATTGCGAGGAGCAAAGCGACGAAGCAATCCATCTCTCATCATATGAGGCTAGATGGATTGCTTCGCTGGCGCTCGCAATGACGGTGCTAAGCGAACTCCAGGATCAGCGCGTCGACCGCGAGCGTGGCGCCGGCGGCGGCGTGGATCTTCTTGACCGTGCCGTCACGCTCGGCGCGCAGCACGTTCTGCATCTTCATGGCTTCGACCACCGCCAGGGTCTCGCCGGCCTTGATCTCCTGCCCCTCGGTCACCGCGATCGACACCACGAGACCAGGCATCGGGCACAGCAACTTCTTGCCGGTGTCGGCGGCCGAGACCACCGGCATCAACCGCGCCGAGGTCGCCTCGGTCTCGGTGAAAACATAGACCGGGATCTCAAAACCCTGATGCGCGAGGCGGAAGCCGTTGTTGATCGCCCGCACCTGCACGGCGACGAAGTTGCCGTCGATGGTGCCCTGCCAAACCGGATCGCCCGGCACCCAGCCCGACACCAGATTGTGCGGATTGCCAGGGAGCCCGTCGGCGGCAATGAAGCGCACCGCGATGGCGTCACCCTCGCGGGCGACATCGAGCGCGATCTCGGCGCGGTCGAGCCACACCGCGCGGCGGCGCTCGCGCAGCACCACGCGGCCGCCCATCTGGCCGGAGATCTGCCGCTTGCGCTCGCCCAGCACGTGGTCGATGGCGGCGCCGACCGCAGCCAGCCGCCGCGCGAACTCGCCCTCGGGTGCGTGCGCCGAAAATCCCTTGGGGAACTCTTCCGCAATGAAGCCGGTCGACAGCCGGCCCTCGCGCCAGCGCGGATGGTTCATCAAGGCCGACAGGAACGGAATGTTGTGCCGGATGCCGTCGACATAGAAGGCGTCGAGCGCGGTCGCCTGCGCCTCGATCGCCGCGGCGCGCGACGGGGCGTGGGTGACGAGCTTGGCGATCATCGGATCGTAATGGATCGAAATCTCGCCGCCTTCCTGCACGCCGGTGTCGTTGCGGATCGTGATGCCGTCATGGCTGGCCTCGGCCGGCGGACGGTATTTCACCAGGCGCCCGATCGACGGCAGGAAGTTGCGGAACGGATCCTCGGCATAGACGCGGGATTCCACCGCCCAGCCGGTCAGCGTCACGTCCTTCTGCGCGATCGCGAGCTTCTCGCCGGCGGCGACGCGGATCATCTGCTCGACGAGATCGATGCCGGTGATCAATTCGGTGACGGGATGCTCGACCTGCAGGCGGGTGTTCATCTCCAGGAAGTAGAAGCTCTTGTCCTGGCCGGCGACGAATTCCACGGTGCCGGCCGAATCGTAGTTCACGGCCTTCGCCAGCGCGACGGCCTGCTCGCCCATCTTGCGGCGGGTGGTCTCGTCGAGCAGCGGCGACGGCGCCTCCTCGATGACCTTCTGGTTGCGGCGCTGGATCGAGCACTCGCGCTCGCCGAGATAGATCACATTGCCATGCTTGTCGCCGAGCACCTGGATCTCGATGTGCCGGGGATCGACGATGAATTTCTCGATGAAGACGCGGTCGTCGCCGAACGACGACTTCGCCTCGGCCTTGGCGAGGTTGAAGCCTTCGGCGACCTCCGCCTTCGAATGCGCGATGCGCATGCCCTTGCCGCCGCCGCCGGCGGAGGCCTTGATCATCACGGGGTAGCCGATCTCGTCGGCGATCTGGACGGCGTGCTTGTCGTCCTCGATGACCCCGAGATGACCCGGCACGGTCGAAACCTTCGCCTTCGCCGCGGCCTTCTTGGATTCGATCTTGTCGCCCATCGCGGCGATGGCGCCGGGGTTCGGACCGATGAAGACGATGCCGGCGGCCTCCAGCGCGCGCGGAAACGCCTCGCGCTCGGACAGGAAGCCGTAACCGGGATGCACCGCCTGCGCGCCGGTCTTGCGGCAGGCCTCGACGATCTTGTCGATCAAAAGATAGCTCTCGGCCGCGGCGGGCGGTCCGATCAGCACGGCCTCATCGGCCATCTCGACATGCAGCGCGTCGCGGTCGGCCTCGGAATAGACGGCGACCGTCTCAATCCCCATACGGCGCGCAGTCTTGATGACCCGGCAGGCGATCTCGCCGCGGTTGGCGATCAGGATTCGTTTGAACATGCTCTTCTTGCTTGGGCTTTTTCGGACTTCGAATTGTCCATTTGGCAGGATTCCTCCCCGCGCAATCTGGCACGGGCGATTGGGCGTAATCACTCCGTTGGTACAGCAAATTGCCCCGGAGGCAACGGTCTAATGCAGACCCTGCCCGCTGCCCGGCCAGTCCCTGGTCAGTCCTCGGCGGTAGCCCGATCGGTATTTCAGCCCGAATAGGTCTTGAAGCGGCCACGTGAATGAGCCTTCGCGACGGCCTTCATCAGCTCGCTGACCTCGTTCTCCAGGAATTCATTGGCCACGATCAGCGCCCGGATGGTGGCGCGCAAATTCCCGCCGCAGGCGGAAATGGCCTGATCGACAGCGGCTTCCAGCCCGTCATCGTCGTCAGATTCGGGCCGTGCAGACATCATGGGGTATCCGGGATTCAGGTGGTGCATCATGTTCCTATTTTGTTCTCATCAAGTCAATTGGATCTTTGATCGGGCGCGGCCTCCTGGGCCGTCTTTCTCTTCCGCCGCCAGCGCGCGAGGCATTGCAGGCTCCAAATGCCGGTGATGATTTCGGCGGAGGACGTTGATAACGAAACTCGCCCATGCGCATCCCTTCAATGGCAATGTCCGGCCGTTCTGCGCCACGGAATGCCGATCGGGATGTGACGGTTCGCACGCCCCGCTCGCGAACAGTCCTTGGTTGGATCGTACCGGCTTGTGCTAGAAGTTCGGCTGCCCGCCAAAGATCTGAAGTTGAGAAAATGCGGTTTCGAAATCCGGTCGCCACGACGCTTCTCCTGGCCTTCCTGTCTGCAACCACCAGCCCGACTGCAACCGCAGGCCCCACGGCCACTGCGGTCATCAAGGACGCCGGCACCGTTCAGCTCGGCAACACGACCTATCGGCTCGACGGCATCGACGCGCCGGCGGTCGATCAGCTCTGCATCGACGAGCACGCCGACGCCTGGACTTGCGGGATCGAGGCGCGCGACCAGCTGACCAGGCTGATCGGCGGCAAGCCAATTCATTGCGACGATATCGGCGTCGATCCGACCTTCAAGAAGCGCCGCCTCGGCGTCTGCAAGATCGAGGGCGACCCGACCAGCCTCAGCCAGGTGCTGGTCCAGAAGGGCTATGCTCTCAATGTCGAGGGGTCGGCCACTGGCCGATTCAAGCCGGATGAAGCCACCGCCAAGGACAATCGCGCCGGGCTCTGGAAGGGCTGCTTCGTGGCGCCGCGCGATTTTCGTACGGCCAGGAAGGATGGCGCCCTGCTCGGCAACGCCTGCCCCGCCGACCGTGACACGCAGATCCGCAATGTGCTCTTCCCCGACGACCTGCCGATGCCGGCCAGCTGCAACATCAAGGGCAAATACGCCGTGCGCGCCCGCGTCACCGGCAATGTCGGCATCTACCACCTGCAGGCGTGCCGCGGTTACCCGGGCCTCGGCAATCCGGATCGCTGGTTCTGCTCCGAGGAAGATGCACAGGCCGCCGGGTTCCGCCGGGCCTATAATTGCCGGCCGCCCAAGAGCAAATGAAGAGCTCGTGGATTGCATCGTCATTCCGGGGCGCGAAGCGAACCCGGAATCTCGAGATTCCGGGTTCGACGCTTCGCATCGCCCCGGAATGACTCAGCCTAACGATTGCCGTAAATCAAGCTGGCAAAGCCGCCGCGTCCTGTGTGAGACTGCACCGAGAGGTTGCCGGCGCGTATGACCCCATCCGATCCCGCTGATGTGCTTCCCGAAGCTGCGGCAGCCGAACGGCTGCGGCAGCATCTTGAGGAGATCGCGCGCGAACGCGATCGCGCCCATCGCGAGCTCCAGGAGCGCGAGGCGGAGCTGGCGCGGATCCAGCGCATCGCGCGGGTCGGCGGACTCGAGATCGATTTCCGCGACGGCGTGCGCAACCGCCGCTCTCCCGAATATCTCCTGGTGCATGGGTTGCCACCCGAAGAGGTCAACGAGACCTATGAGAACTGGGTCGCGCGCATCCACCCCGAGGATCGCGAGCGCACGATCCGGCACCTGTTCGGCGTGCTCAAGGCCGGCGGCGAAGACTACACGGCCGAATACCGCATCATCCGCCCGAACGACGGCGAGAGCCGCTGGATCCGCGTCGTCGCCAAGATCGAGCGCGACCGCAGCGGCCGTGCGCTGCGGCTGGTCGGCGCCGATCTCGACGTCACCGATCAGATGCTGGCACAGGAGACCCTGCGCGAGAGCGAAGAGCGCTTCCGCCTGATCGCCGACAGCGCGCCGGTGCCGATCTGGGTGACCAAGCTCGACCGCACCCGCTCCTTTGCCAACCAGGCCTATCTCGACTTCCTTGGACTGCCGTTTGAGGAAGCGATCGTGTTCGACTGGCGCAAGGCGCTGCATCCGGATGACCTGCCGCAAATCCTGCAGGAGCAGATCACCGGCGAGCTCTCGCTGAAGCCATTCGTGCTCGAGGCCCGCTATCGGAACGCCGCAGGCGATTGGCGCTGGCTGCGCTCGGAATCGCAGCCGCGCTGGGACCCGAACGGCAAGCACATCGGCTTCATCGGCGTCGCCCACGACATCACGGCGGCCAAGGAAGCCGAGATCGAGCTGCGCAAGCTCAACGAGTCGCTGGAGCGGCGCATCCTGGAGCGCACCGCGCAGCTCGAATCCCGCGAAGCGCAGACGCGCGCGATCCTGGAAACCAGCCATCAATACCAGATGCTGCTCAACCGCGATGGCGGCCTGCTCTACACCAACCAGACGGCGCTGGCCGGCATCTGTACCGATGCCGCCGACGTCGTCGGCAAGCCGTTCTGGGACACGCCGTGGTTCGCCGCGACCGAGGGCATGCCGCGCGTGATCCAGAATGCCTTCGCGACCGTGATGCGCGGCGAGGAAGTCAAGATCGAGATGCAGCTGCGCCTGCCGATCGGCGAGCGCTATTTCGATTTCGCGATGCGGCCGCTGCAGGACCAGCACGGCACCATCGTCGGCGCCGTTCCGGAGGCCGTCGATATCACCGAACGGCGCCGCGGCGAGGAAGCCCTGCGGCAATCGCAGAAGATGGAAGCCGTCGGCCAACTCACCGGCGGCGTCGCGCACGATTTCAACAACCTGCTCACCATCATCCGCTCCGCGACCGACTTCCTGCGCCGCCGCGATCTACCGGATGACCGGCGCCGCCGCTATATCGATGCGATCTCCGAGACCGTGGAGCGGGCCTCCAAGCTCACCGCCCAGCTATTGGCATTTGCGCGCAGGCAACCGCTCAATCCGGAAGTGTTCAATGTCGGCACGCAGGTCGACAGCGTGACGCAGCTGATCCGCCCGCTGGTCGGCGCGCGGATCCACATCGAGGTCAGGATCGAGGATCCCGACTGCTTTGCGATCGCCGACATCGGCCAGTTCGAGACCGCGCTACTCAATCTCGCGGTCAACGCCCGCGATGCCATGAGCGGCGAAGGCCAGCTGACGATCGGCGTCCGGAAGGTCAAGAATATCCCTGCCCTGCGCGCCCAGGCCTCGCGCAGCGGCGATTTCGTCACGGTCTCGATCCAGGACACCGGCACCGGCATCTCGCCGGAAAACCTCGACGCGATCTTCGAGCCGTTCTTCACGACCAAGGAGGTCGGCAAGGGAACGGGTCTCGGATTGAGCCAGGCCTTCGGCTTCGTCAAGCAATCCGATGGAGACATCGAGGTCACCTCTACGCCCGGGCACGGTGCGACCTTCACCATCTATCTGCCGCACGCGATGCGCCCGGCGGACGCCAAGGTCGCCGCCAGCGCGGGCACCGAGCAGGCTTCGATCGGCCGCGGCTATCGCGTCCTCGTGGTGGAGGACAACGACGATGTCGGCCAGTTCTCCACCGAGCTGCTCGAGGATCTCGGCTATTCGGTCAAGCGCGCGGCCAATGCCAATGCCGCGCTCTCGATCCTCTCGGAGAACGAGTTCGCCGCCGACTTGGTGTTCTCCGACGTGATCATGCCGGGCATGAACGGCGTCGAGCTCGCCGGAATCATCCGCGATCGCTTTCCTGGACTGCCGGTGGTGCTGACCAGCGGCTACAGCAACGTGCTCGCCGAGAACGCGCACAGCGGCTTCGAGCTGATCCAGAAACCCTATTCGGTCGAGGCGCTGTCACGGACGCTCCGCAAGGCGATCGCCGAACAGCGGGCGACTGCTTCCAGGCCCTGATCCTGCCGCCGGCCGCGCTCTACTGGATCACGACATGCGCGACGCCGAGCTGAAGGATGCCGAGCGCGCGGGCCGCCGTGGTCGACACATCGATGATCCGTCCACGAACGAACGGGCCCCGGTCGTTGACGCGGCACCGGATCGATTTTCCCAGATACGAGACGGTGATCATGCTGCCGAATGGCCGCTTGCGATGCGCGCAGGTCATCTCGCCACTCCTGCCGATGCCACGATAATAGGACGCAAGGCCACTCTCTGCGTTTGCCATGCACGAGGCAAATAGCAGCATGGCCGCGGACGTTGCTGCGGTTTTCATTGATCGCCTGCCGGTCGAGCCCCGCAAGGGAACGCGGTTCCACGGGTTCGGTTCCGCGCCTCGGCGTCGGCAGGTCGATTTTTAGGAACTTTTCGGAGGAAAGCGTCAGGCGGTCGCGGCTGGATCGATCAGGGCAATGCCGAGCTCGGGCCGCTTCCGCCGGCGAAGCCTGGCGGGGGCTTCGGTGACCACAACCTCCAGTGTCGGCCGAACGATGCCGGCAAGCAGATGGCCGCCGCGCGTCGATCCATCCGACAGTCCGAGCACGATGTGAATATGCAGGCTGGCCTTGCCGTCGTCGCCGGTCGCGATATCGCCGATCGCGCACAGCACCTCGCATTGCTCGTTGATCTCGATCTTCCGATAGCTCTTGGATGCGAAATCGAACCAGCCGACGGTTGCCCGCTCGAACGCGCCGATCGCGGTGAGCGATGCCGCCGTCACCTTCGCATCATTGGCGAACTTCGTCAGCGCGCCGAACGCTTCCTCGCCGCTATCGAGCACGACGACGTGAACCTGCGCGCTGGGCGCATCGGACACGAGCTTGCTTTTCATGGACCGCCTCGCCTCTCAAGAGCTTCCAGTCTCAATCGGAGACGGCGACGATTGTTCCTGAGGGGCCGGATCGGCAGGCGCTCAGGCGGCGACGCAATCGGCCGCGAGCAGCGTCCGCAGGTCCCGCGCAGGAACCGGCCTGCTGAACAGGTAGCCCTGCATCTGCGTGCAGCCGAGCATCTGCACGGTGTCGCGCTGCTGATCGGTCTCGACGCCCTCGGCGGTGGTGATCATGTTGCGGTCGGCTGCGATCGAGACCACGGCGCGGATGATCGAGGCCGAGCCGCTGTTGCGGGTCACTTCCTTGACGAAGCTGCGGTCGATCTTGATCTTGTCGAACGGGAAGCGTTGCAGATATTGCAGCGATGAGTATCCGGTGCCGAAATCGTCGAGCGCGATGTGGACACCGAGCGCGCGGAGCTGGCCGAGCGTGACCAGCGCCGCATCGTCGTCGGCGATCAGCACCGCCTCGGTGATCTCGAGCTCGAGCCGGCGCGGATCGAGCCCGCTCTCGGCAAGTGCATTCGCAACCTTCAGCGCCAGCGTCTCCGACTTGAACTGGATCGGCGAGACGTTGACCGCGACGCGCACATGCGCCGGCCAGGCTGCCGCCTCGGTGCAGGCGGTGCGCAGCACCCACTGCCCGATCTCCTCGATCAGCCCGGTCTCCTCGGCAACCGGTATGAACTCCGCCGGCGAGATCATGCCGCGCACGGGATGCCGCCAGCGCAGCAACGCCTCGCAGCCGGTCACCTCGTCGCTGCGCAGGTCGACCAGCGGCTGGTAGTGCAGCTCGAAGCCGCCCTCGGCCAGCGCGATACGCAAATCGGCCTCCAGCGCGCGGCGCAGATTGGCCTGCGCCTCCATCGCCGGATCGAAGAAGCGATGGGTCCTGCGGCCCGCCGCCTTGGCGGCGTACATCGCAAGGTCGGCACATTTGAGCAGGCGGAACAGATCGGAGCCGTGGCGCGGGGCGATCGCAATGCCGATGCTGGCGTCGCTCGACAAATGGTGGCCGAGGCAGTCGAACGGCGTGCGCAGCGACTGATAGATGCGTGCGACCAGGTCGCCGACGTCGTCGTCCGAGGTGACGTCGTGCTGGACGATTGCGAACTCGTCGCCGCCGAGCCGCGCGATGAAGTCGTTCGACCCGACCGACTGGCGCAACTTCTCGGCGACGCGCCGGAGAAACTCATCGCCGATCAGATGGCCTAGCGTGTCGTTGATCCGCTTGAACTCGTCGATATCGATGTAATGGATGGCGAACTCGCGCGTGGCGGCCTCGAGCAGCAGCCCTTCCGCGTGGCGCTGGAACAGCGTCCGGTTCGGCAGATTGGTGAGCGCGTCGTAATGCGCGAGATACTCGATCCGCGCCTGCGCACGCCGCCCGTCGGTGACGTCCTCGAGAGTGGTGGCCCAGCCGCCGTCGGGCGCACGCTTATAGATCAGGCGGATGCTGCGACCGTCAGGCGTCATGATCACGGAGTCCCGAACCTCATCGCCCCTCGGGTTGGTGAAGCGGGCGCAGTACTCGTCGACGTCGCCGACAAACGAGCCGATCGCCTGGCGATGCAGGATCAGCTCGCGCAGATGGCAGCCCGGCCTCGCGACATCAGGCGAGAGGCCGAACATGTCGATATATTGCTGGTTGCAGATCACGAGCCGCGCCGAGGCGTCGAACAGCAGCAGCCCCTGCGTCATGGTGTTGATGGCGGTGTCGAGGTGCTGGCTCTTCTCGGACAGCCTGCGGCTTGCCGCATCGTGCTGCCGCTGCAGCTGGCGGACGATCAGGAAGACCGCGAAGCTGATGATCAGTACCGCCAACACGGCTGCGCAAAATTGCAGTTTGGTCTGAGTGCGCCAGTCCTCCAGCGCGCTCGATGTTTTCGTGGTAGCGAGGATCAGGATTGGAAAATGCGACAGCGATCTGACCGCACCGACGTTCTCCTCGCCTGAAGCGCCAACGAACCGTCCCGAGGTGTTGCCGCCAAAGCTGATGACCTTCTGAAACACCGGCAGATTGATGATGTTGCGACCGATCACGCCGGCATCCTGCGGATAGCGTGCGATGATGGTGCCGTCGCGGTGGATCATCGAAATCACGGTGTCGCCGCTCAGCGCCAGCGAGGCGACGAAATCCTCGAAATGGCTTGGCTCGACGCCGCGGCTCGCGAAGCCGATGATCTCGCCGTTGCGCCCGGTGATCTTGCGCGCAAAGATCGTGGTCCAGTTGCCGGTCACCTTGCTCATTGCGGGCTCGACGATGACAGGAGACGTTGGCCGTCCCGAAGTGAACTCCTGGAAATAGCGCCGGTCCGCAACGCTGATGTCGGGCACCGGCCACATCTCGGATGAGTTGATCAGCCATCCCTTGGCGTTGAACAGATTGAGCCCGCCGACATGCGGCAGCGCCGCCAGCCGCGTGCGCAGCATCTCGTGCGCGCTCAGGAGCGACATGTTCTTTTCGAACTGATCGGCGGTCTCGACCTGCTCGGCCCGCAGGTAATTCACGATGTCGTCGTGGACATGCTGGAGATCTGTAAGCTGCTGATCGAAATGCCGCGACAGCAGCAGCGCAGTGTTGTTGAGCTCGCGCTCGGACATCTCCAGCGCGCGCTCGCGAAACTGCAGCGCGAGATAGCCGGTGCCAAGCGTGATGGCGAGCACCAGCAGCGCGGCGCTCAAGACGAGCCACTGGATCGCGCCCATCCTGCTGGTGCGCAACACACCCTTGATCGACAGCCGCCGGTATTCCGGCACGCTGCTCGTTGAGACAACCGACATTTTCCTGCCCCTGTGGGTGCCCTTGTACGGGAACACAACCCAAGGGGTGGTTAGGAAAATCAGTTATCGGAGGGTTAAGGCCAGCGTGGACTCGCGCGCAACTGGCCCCTCGGCCGCTCCGTGCTCACTGGCTGCAGCAAGCCGAAGCCCCGGGCGGCGCGGCCTTGGGCTGTGGGGCGCAACACGCGCTCTGTTTGTCTTCCTGCTTCTCGTGCGCGATACGCGCGGTCCGCTCGCCGGTGCCGTCGCCATAGACGATGCTCTCACCGGTCGTGTGGAACGTCTCCCACGCGATTCCCGCGGGATCGTCGATCCACGACTTCTCCGACTTGGCATAACAGCACACCGTCTGGCCCTGCTCGATGACCTCGCCGCCTGCCTTGCGCAGCCGTCCGTACACCTCGCCGAGCTCTTCAGCGCTCTCGACCTGAATGCCAAGATGATCGAGGCCCGGTTCGCGGCCACGGCTCGATATCGCGAAGTTGACGCGGGGATCGTCGAGCATCCATTTGGCATAGTCTGATTTCACGACCGTCGGCTCGGCCCCAAACAGCGCCGAGTAGAAGCCGACCGATTGCGGGATGTCCTTGACCGCGACGTGAACATGCATGCGCTTCATGGGGCAGTCCTTTCAGAGCGGCGGCGCTGGATGGATATTCCATCCCAAGCATGCTCAGATATCAACAGTGTTACAACAGGAGTTCTGCTGCGGAATGGATGCGCTGACGCTGTTCGGGTTATTCGCCGTGACCATGATGCTCGTCTGCTATGCGGCCGAAGATCGCAGCCCCTGGTTCATCCTGGCCTTCGCTGTCTCCTGCGCGCTCGGCTCGGCCTACGGTTTCCTGCAGGGCGCCTGGCCGTTCGGCCTCGTCGAAGCGATCTGGGCGGTCGTCGCGGCGCGCCGATGGCTGCTGCGCCGAACCGCAGACCGCGCGTAACGTTATAGTATCCGCGGCCAATCTGTCGCGGACCGGAACTTGAATGCGCGCGGGCACGGCGCTAAGTAGGCCCCATGGACGCTTCGCGCACCATGATTCAGTCTTCTCCTCACGCAACGGGATCGCGCCGCTGGCGCAGCCTGCTTGCGGGACTGATTTCGCTTGCGCTGGTGCTGTCGTTCTTCCACGGCTGGACCTCCGACGGCGATGCCGACGCGGCTCCCGGCTTCTCGATCGCGCAGTCGATCAACGACGCCGGCGGCAAGGCTCCGGCGCATCCCGCCTCGCCTCACAGCGACCATTGCCTGACGCACGTCGCCTCCGTGGCTCCGCAGGAGGCCGCGTTCCCGATCGCCTATGCGCCGCACAGCTACGGCGACACCAACATCGGGCTGCCGGCTTCGGCCGATCGCCGCTCGCCCTTCAAGCCACCCCGCGCCTGATCCGGTCGACGTGACCGGCCGTGCGCTGCTGCCATTCGGCAGCGCGCACCCTTCCGCACAGATCGATGTCGCGACAGCGCAGGGCCATCGGCCTGCGCTGCGGAGAGGCGCATATGAAACGGGTTGTTCTATTTTTCGCCGGCGTGGCCGCCGGCATTGCACTGGTCGTTGTGGCGGCCGGATGGATCGGCTGGCCGGTCAGGTTCCCGGCCGCGACGCAGGAGACTGCGACGACAGACGCAAAGACCGAGGCCCGGCACGAGGCCCCCGGGCATATCGAGCTGAGCGAAGACCAGGTTCGCGAAGCCGGCATCACGTTCGCGCAAGCCAGCGGCGGCATGCTGAAGCGGCATTTCCTCGCGCCGGGATCGCTGATCCCCGATGCGGATCATATCGGCCGGGTCTCGGTGCGCGTGCTTGCGACGGTCACAGAACTGCGCAAGCGTCTCGGCGACGTCGTCGAGAAGGGCGAGATCGTCGCCGCGATCGAAAGCCGCGAGGTGGCCGACGCCAAGAGCGAATACCTCGCCGCACGGCTCACCAACGATTTGCAGCAGACCCTCTACGCGCGGCAGAAGACGCTGGTGGAGACCCGCATTGTGTCGGAAAACGAGTTCCTGCGCACGCGGCTGACCGCGAACGATGCCCAGATCAAGCTCGACGGCGCCCGGCAGAAGCTGTTTGCGCTTGGTCTCTCGGAAAGCGAGATCGCCGACCTGCCGAACCAGCCCCCGGAGAGCCTGCGGACGCAGTTCTTGCGCGCGCCGATCAGCGGCCGGGTGTCCGAACGGCGCGTCGATCTCGGCGGATTGATTGGGCGCGAGGGCCAGGAGAGCGAGCTCTATGTCATCGTCAATCTCGACGACATCTGGGTCGACCTCGCGGTCTCACCCGAAGACATCGGCGCGGTCCGCGAAGGTGTTTCGGTGAAAATCCGCGCCATCGGCACCGAAGATGAAGCCAATGCCGGTGTGATCTTCGTCAGCCCCCTGCTCGACCGCGAGACCCGCAACGCGCGCGTGATCGCGACCATGCCCAACAAGGACCACCGCTGGAAGCCGGGCACCTTTGTCACCGCGGAGGTCCCGCTGTCAGGCGCGCCGTCGACCGTGATCGTCTCGAAGAAGGCGCTTCAAACCATCAAGGGAACGCCGACCGTGTTCGTGCGCGATGCCGACGGCTTCGAGGCGAGATCGGTGCGGACCGGCCGCGAGGACGACGACGATATCGAGATCGTTGCCGGCCTCGCGGCCGGCGAGACCATCGCGGTGCAGAACACCTTCACGCTGAAGGCGGAGTTCGAGAAGGACGAGGCGGAGCACGACCATGATTGAGCGCATCATCGGTCTTGCGATCCGGCGGCGCTGGGTGGTCGTCACATTGACGGCGATCCTGATGGTCCTCGGCGGCCTTGCATTGACGAAGCTGCCGATCG
The DNA here is from genome assembly GCF_054062115.1 of Bradyrhizobium sp. USDA 4501. Classification (NCBI taxonomy): domain Bacteria; kingdom Pseudomonadati; phylum Pseudomonadota; class Alphaproteobacteria; order Hyphomicrobiales; family Nitrobacteraceae; genus Bradyrhizobium; species Bradyrhizobium sp. USDA 4501. The sequence continues at coordinate 8,167,632 of NZ_JBSSEX010000001.1, read as the reverse complement.
ACGCGGTGCCCGACATCACCAACAAGCAGGTCCAGATCAACACCGTGGCCCCGGCGCTGTCGCCGGCCGAAATCGAGAAGCAGATCACCTTCCCGATCGAGACGGCCCTGGCCGGCGCGCCCGGCCTCGAGAGCACGCGCTCGCTCTCCCGTAACGGCTTCTCGCAGATCACGGCAGTGTTCAGCGAGGCCACCGACATCTATTTTGCCCGCCAGCAGGTTGGCGAGCGTCTGACCGAAGTCCGCGCGCGCCTGCCGCAAGGCATCGAGCCGCGGATCGGCCCGACCTCGACCGGCCTCGGCGAAATCTACATGTGGACCGTCCATTACTCCGGCCAAAAGGTGCAGACCGACGGCGCGCCGGGCCTGCAAAGCGACGGCCGCTTCCTGACGGCGGACGGCCAGCTGCTGCAGAGCGAGGTCGAGAAGGATGCCTATCTGCGCACCGTGCAGGACTGGATCATCAAGCCGCAGATCAAGATGGTGCCTGGTGTCGCCGGCGTCGATACGATCGGTGGATACCTCAAGCAGTATCAGGTCCATCCCGATGCGGCGAAACTGATCGCGCTCGGCCTCACCTTCGCCGACGTCGCCAAGGCGATCGAGACCAACAATGTCAGCCGCGGTGCGCGCTATATCGAGCGCAACGGCGAAGGCTTCGTCGTGCGCTCCGGCGGCCGGCTCGAGAACATTGACGAGCTCGGCGCCGTCGTCGTCACCACCCGCGGCGGCGTCCCGGTTCGGATCCGCGACCTCGCCACGCTTTCGATCGGCGGTGAGACGCGCACCGGCAGCGCCAGCGAGAACGGCCGCGAGGTCGTGGTCGGCACCGCGCTGATGCTGATCGGCGCCAACAGCCGCACCGTGTCGGCCGCGGTCGACGCCAAACTGCGGACAATCATGCCATCCCTGCCGGCCGGCATCGAGGTCAAGACGGTGCTGGATCGGACCCAGCTGGTTGATGCAACGATCGGCACCGTAGCGCGCAACCTCAGCGAAGGCGCATTGCTTGTGATCGCCGTGCTGTTCGTGCTGCTCGGCAATTTCCGCGCGGCATTGATCACGGCGCTGGTGATCCCGGTCGCGATGCTGATGACCGCCATCGGCATGTGGCAGGGCCGGATCAGCGCCAATCTGATGAGCCTTGGCGCGCTGGATTTCGGCCTGATCGTCGACGGCGCCGTGATCATCACCGAAAACAGCCTGCGTCACCTCGCCGAGAAGCAGCATGCTCTCGGCCGCGTGCTGACGCGCGATGAACGGCTGGCGACGGTGCGGGCCTCCGCTGTGGAAATGGTGCAGCCGAGCCTCTACGGCCAGGCCATCATCCTCCTGGTCTATGTGCCGCTGCTGACCTTCACCGGCGTCGAAGGCAAGATGTTCGAGCCGATGGCGCTGACCGTGATCCTTGCGCTTGCGGCCGCCTTCGTGCTGTCGCTGACGCTGGTTCCGGCGCTGATCGCGATCGGCATCACCGGCCGCGTGCAGGAGCAGGAAAACCGGCTCGTTGCCGCCCTGAAGCGCTGCTACAGCCCGCTGCTCCGGCGCGCGGTTGCAACGCCTGTGCCGGTCATCGCGGTGGCGGTCGTGCTGTTCGCAACCGCCATGTTCGGGTTCTTCCGCCTCGGCCAGGAGTTCATCCCCTCGCTCGACGAGAAGAACATCGCCATGCACGCGCTCAGGATTCCGAGTACGGCGCTGTCACAGTCGCAGGCGATGCAGCTGTCGGTCGAGAAGGCCGTCAGCCGCTTTCCGCAGGTGTCGTTCGTCTTCTCCAAGACCGGCACCGCAGAGGTGGCGAGCGATCCGATGCCGCCGAACGCGTCCGACACCTTCATCATCCTGAAACCGCGCGAGCAGTGGCCGGACCCATCGCTGACCAAGGAACAACTGATCGAGGACATCTCGAAGGCGGTCGGCCGGCTGCCCGGCAACGTCTATGAGTTCACCCAGCCGATCCAGATGCGCTTCAACGAGCTGCTCGCCGGCGTTCGCGGCGACATCGCGGTCAAGGTGTTCGGTGACGAGTTCGGGCCGATGCAGAAAGCCGCCAACCAGATTGCATCAGCGCTGCGCAGCGTGCGCGGCGCGACCGACGTCAAGGTCGAACAGGCCGGCGGCCTGCCCGTGCTCGAGATCAAGGTCGATAAGGCGGCGATCGCCCGGCGCGGCCTCAGCGTTTCGGCCGTGCAGGACGTGATCGGTGCCGCGGTCGGCGGTCAGGATGCCGGTGTTGTGTACGAAGGCGATCGCAGCTTCGACATCGTGGTGCGATTGCCGGAGAGCGTGCGCTCCGATCTCGAGGCGCTGAGCAATTTGCCGGTCGCATTGCCGAAGGCGACGCCGAGCTCGCCGGTGCAGAGCCTGCCGCTCAACCGCGTCGCCCAGTTCTCCTTCACCGAGGGGCCGAACCAGATCAGCCGCGAGAACGGCAAGCGCCGCATCGTGGTGACAGCCAATGTTCGCGGCCGCGATCTCGGCTCGGTGGTCGAGGAAGCCCAGGCAAGAGTCACGCAATCGGTGCAGCTGCCGCCGGGCTATTGGATGACCTGGGGCGGCCAATCCGAGAACCTCGCCGCGGCGCGCCAGCGCCTGGCCGTCGTGGTGCCGGCGTGTTTTGCGATGATCTTCCTGTTGCTGCTGGCGGCGATGGGCTCGGCCCGCGATGCCCTGCTGGTGTTCAGCGCGGTGCCGCTGGCGCTCACCGGCGGCATCGCCGCACTTTGGCTGCGCGGCATGCCGTTCTCGATCTCAGCGGCGGTCGGCTTCATCGCGCTGTCGGGCGTTGCGGTGCTGAACGGGCTCGTGATGCTGAGCTTCATCCGGCAGTTGCGCGAGCGCGGCGTGCCGATGCGGGAAGCCATCGAGCGAGGCGCCCTCACCCGCTTCCGCCCCGTGGTGATGACCGCCTTAGTGGCCTCGCTCGGCTTCGTGCCGATGGCGTTCGCCACCGGCACCGGTGCTGAGGTGCAGAAGCCGCTCGCCACCGTCGTGATCGGCGGCCTGATCAGCGCGACCCTGCTGACGCTCGCCGTGCTGCCGGCGCTCTATGCCCGGTACGGGCATGCCGGCAGCGCTGCGCGCAATGAGAGAACCGCGATTCAGCCTGCGGAATGACGGTGTGTTGACCGGCGTCCTGCGGGAAAAATCCGGCCGTTACAGCGCCGAGCAAGCGCTGTAACATTTCTGTCATATGGCAAAACTAAACGAAGGCTGCGGCGGGCTGCCGCGGGGCTTCATCAGGGGGAACAGCAATATGCGTCGTGCCATTACCTTACTGTCCGCGAGCATGATCGCGCTTTCGGCGGGCGCCGCCTCGGCGCAGAACGCCAAGCCCCGCAACCTCATCCTGTTCGTTCCGGACGGCCTGCGTGGCGGCATCGTGACGCCGCAGACGGCGCCTGCGATGGCGGAAATCCGCGACAAGGGCGTCAACTTCAAGAATTCGCACTCGCTGTTCCCGACCTTCACGATGGCAAACAGCTCGGCGCTGTCGACCGGCCATTATCTCGGCGACACCGGCACCTTCTCCAACACGATCTATACCGGCTACACCTCGGCGCCGGCGGGCGACACCGTGGTCCCCTTCATCGAGAACGACGCGGTGCTCGCCGATGTCGACGATCACTTCAACGGCGACTACCTCAACGAGGAGACGCTGCTGAAGATGGCCCGCGGCCAGGGTTTCAGCACCGCCGCCATCGGCAAGGTCGGCCCGACCCTGCTGTTCGACCACACCGATCGCGGCAAGAACACGATCGTGGTCGACGATTCCACCGGCGGCAAGACCGGCGTGCCGCTCTCCGACGAGATGAAGGACGCGCTGACCAAGGCCGGTCTTCCGCTCGCCACCCCGAGCCGCGGCGACAACGCCAAGGCGGGCGATGCCAAGACGCCCGGCACCACGGTCGCCAACGTGGCGCAGCAGGCCTACATGGCCGACGTCGCGACCAAGGTGGTGCTGCCGATGTTCAAGGCGCGCAACAAGCCGTTCGTGCTGGTGTTCTGGTCGCGCGATCCGGACGGCAGCCAGCACAACACCGGCGACAGCCTCAACACCATCACCCCCGGCATCAACGGCCCGACCTCGATGGCGGGCATCAAGAACGCCGACAACAACCTCGCGCAGCTGCGCAAGGCGCTCGACGAGCTCGGCCTTTCCGCCGACACCAACATCATGATCTCCTCCGACCACGGGTTCTCGACGATCTCGAAGGAGAGCAAGACCAGCCCCTCGGCCAAGATCGCCTACAGCGACACGCCGAAGGATTTCCTGCCGATGGGCTTTCTGGCGATCGACCTCGCCAGGGCGCTGGACCTGCCGCTGTTCGACCCCAACGACAAGAACGCCAAGGTCGCCCACAACGCACACCCGAAGGCCGGCAACGGCGTGCTCGGCCAGGATCCGGCCAAGCCCGATGCCGTGATCGCGACCAATGGCGGCTCGGACCTGATCTATCTGCCGAACCGCGACAAGAAGCTCGCCGACCGCGTCATCAAGGCGCTGCTCGAGCAGGACTATGTCAGCGGCCTGTTTGTCGACGACAAGCTCGGCACCTTCCCCGGCACGCTCCCGATGTCGAACCTCAATCTGAAGGGCAAGGCGGTGACGCCGAACCCGTCGATCGTGGTCAATTTCCGCTCCTGGTCGAGCGGTTGCGAGATCCCGACCAACTGCTCGGTGCAGATCGCCGACACCGTGCTGCGCCAGGGCCAGGGCATGCATGGCAGCTTCAGCCGCGGCGACACCTTCAACTTCACCGCGGCGATCGGCCCCGACTTCAAGGCGGGCTATGTCGATCCGCTACCGGTCAGCAACGCCGATGTCGGCATGACCGCCGCCCAGTTGCTCGGCCTGCGCGCGCCGAACAATGGCGGGCTGATCGGCCGAGTGATGTCGGAGGCGCTGCCGAACGGCATCGTGCCGAAGATGGTCGAGGGCACCATCATGTCGAAGAAGCCGTCGGCCAACGGCCTGCGCACCGTGTTGAAATTCCAGCGAGTGCTCTCGACCCGCTATTTCGACGTCGCCGGGTTTCCGGGGCGGACGCTCGGACTCGAGGAAACCGGCGGCAAACAGAAAACGGCGGGGAAGTAATCCCCGCCGTTTTCGTCGAATTCCAGTTACGCGGGATGATGGCTTACATCATCCCGATGTCGAACACGTTGGGGAGCTGCGCCGCGAGCGGCAGCGCGGTCGCGCCGACCAGCGTCGCTACCATCGCCGCCAGCGCGCGGCCGGTGCGGCGCTGACCGCGCATCTGGCCCGCGATCCACTCCAGGACCTTGGTGTCCATCTTGGCGCCCTGCCTCGGCGCCCAGCGATCGATCTCAGTGTCGGGCGACAGCGCCACCGTGCGCGGCGGCACCGGCAGGCCGGACTCGGAGGCGGCATGGTGGGCGATCGCCTTGGCGAGCAGATCGTCGAACCGGCCGCCATCGCTGCGCTCGGCGGCGGCCTCGTTGATCGCGAACAGCGCCTCGATCTCGGCCCGGCTGATCGGCTGATGCTCGACCGCGGCCGCCGTCAGGATGCGCGCGCACCAGGCAGCGTCATCGGCATCGAGAGACCGGGAGAAATGGATGCGGCCCTTGGTGGTCGGGCCTTCGCCGGTGATCACGCCGTCGCGCACGATGGTGAGCGCATGGGCGGCAGTCTTGCGGCAGGACGGATGCAACGCACCGCTGAGAGGCTCAGCGGTCTTGGTACTTGGGGTAGACATTGTGGGAGCTTTCAATTCCTATCTCAGGCCAGCTTTTCCATGCGGGCGTAAACGAGTGGTTAATGATTCGGAACTTGCGTTCCGAGATTTTTAGATGGTTGCTATTTGGTCGCTTTAAACGTCGTCACGGTTCAGTCCTATAGCAGCCAGGGCCGGCGTGATGACTGCGATAAGCGGCATTATCTGGGCATTTCCAAGCCTTTGTGCCGCAGCTGATATTTCGCCGCAGGGATCCAGATCAAAACAAGTTGCTTGGAATTCCACCCTCAAGGAGAAATGTTTCACCTTTTTTCAGAACCCGTTCACTTAAGCCTTATCCCGTCCTATACTGGAACAGACAGCCTCAAATACAAATTCAATCGCAACTTCAAAGAGATGAGGTAAAATCATGGCACTTCAGATTGGCGCCGTCGCCCCCGACTTCGAAGCCGAGACGACCGAAGGAAAGATTAAGTTCCATGACTGGATCGGCAACAGCTGGGCGCTTTTGTTCTCCCATCCCAAGGACTTCACCCCGGTCTGCACCACCGAGCTCGGTGCGCTCGCCCGCCTGAAGCCTGAGTTCGACAAGCGCGGCGTCAAGCTGATGGGCTTGTCGGTCGACCCGGTGGACCGCCACGCCAAATGGTCCGACGACATCAAGGAAACCCAGGGCGCGGCGCCGAACTATCCGATGATCGGCGACACCGATTTCAACGTGTCAAAGCTCTACGACATGCTGCCGGCCTCGACCTCGGGCGATCCCCTCACCCGCACCGCCGCCGACAACCAGACCGTCCGCAACGTGTTCGTGATCGGACCGGACAAGAAGATCAAGCTGGTGATGGTCTATCCGATGACCACCGGCCGGAATTTCCAGGAGATCCTGCGCTCGATCGACTCGCTGCAGATGACCGCCAAGCACCGCGTCGCCACCCCTGCCGACTGGAAGCAGGGCGAGGACGTGATCATCGCGGGCTCGGTCAGCGACGACGAAGCCAAGACGATCTACCCGCAGGGCTGGAAGGCGCCGAAGCCTTACATCCGCATCGTGCCGCAGCCGAAGTAGCGGCAGGCTCACTGCGTCCGGGTGACCCGCGCACAGACGATCATCGTCTGGTTTCGTGACGATCTGCGGCTGTCGGATCACCCGGCGTTGCATGAGGCGGCGGCAAGCGGCGCGCCGGTCGTCGGCCTCTATGTGCGCGACGAAGAGAGCCGTGCATTGATGCCGCCGGCCGTACGTCGGCTCGGGGGTGCGACGCGCTGGTGGCTGGCGCAGTCGTTGCGCGCACTTGGCAAGAGCCTCACCATGGCAGGCGGATCGCTGGTGCTGCGCACCGGACCGGCCGCGTCGGTGATCGCCACGTTGGCGCGCGAAATCGGCGCACGCGCCGTATTCTGGAACGACATCGCGCAGGCTCCGCATCAGGCCGTTGCCAGAGAAGTCGAAGCCGCGCTCGCAAGTGACAGCATCGACTCGCAAATTTTCCGCGGCGATCTGCTCGTCGAACCGAAGGCGCTCCGCAACAAGGACAACCGGGCCTTGCGCGTGTTCACGCCGTTCTGGCGGCGCGTCCAAGGCCTCGGCGATCCGCCAAGGCCATTGCCGGCGCCGAAGAGACTCACATCCATCGGCGGCATCGCGAGCGACGCCCTCGATGACTGGGGTCTCGAACCGACACGGCCGGATTGGGCCGGCGGCCTGCGCGAGACCTGGACACCGGGTGAAGCCGCGGCGCAGGCGCGGCTGAAGCGATTCCTCGATGAGGGGATCAGCGGTTACACCGACGACCGCGATCGGCCCGACCGCGACGGCACCTCGCGCCTGTCGCCGCATCTGCGCTTCGGCGAGATCAGCCCGCGGCAGGTCTTTCACGCGGCCCGCTTCGCCGCCGCGGAAGACTCGCGCCTTGCCGGCGACATCGACAAGTTCCTTAGCGAGCTCGGCTGGCGCGAATTCTGCCGCCATCTGCTGTTCGACGTCCCCGATATGGCGGATCGGAACTTGCAGGAGCTGTTCGATGCCTTTCGGTGGAGGCGCAACGCTCTCGCCCTGGAGGCGTGGCAACGCGGACTCACCGGCTATCCGATCGTCGATGCCGGCATGCGCGAGCTCTGGCACAGCGGCGTGATGCACAACCGGGTGCGAATGGTGGCGGCCTCGTTCCTGGTCAAGCACCTCTTGATCGACTGGCGCACAGGCGAACAATGGTTCTGGGATACGCTGGTCGATGCCGATGCCGGCTCCAATCCCGCCAACTGGCAATGGGTCGCGGGCTGCGGCGCTGACGCCGCGCCCTATTTCCGCGTCTTCAATCCGGTCCTGCAGGGCAAGAAATTCGATCCCGACGGCGGCTATGTCAGGCGCTGGGTGCCGGAGCTCGCGCAGCTCTCCAACGAGCTGATCCATCAGCCCTGGACAGCGACACCGATCGAGCTGGCGAGCGCCGGCATCGAACTCGGCAAGACGTACCCGCCGCCGATCGTTGATCACAAGCAGGGGCGCGAACGCGCGCTTGCAGCTTACGCGAAGATCCGTCGCAAAGACTAAGCGCGGCGATTGACCAGCAGCACCGCCGCGGCGCAGGCGGCCATGCCGGCAATGGCGACATGATCCAGCCGCTCGTCGAACAGGACGTAGGCCATCAGCGCGGTCACCGCCGGCACCAGATAGAACAGGCTCGCGACCGAGGTCGCGGCATGGTGACGGATCAGCCAGTACAACAGCCCGATCGAACCGATCGACAGCGCGAACACGAGCCAGGCCAGCGCCAGCACGAACTCGCCGGTCCAATGCACCACATTGGTCTCGAACACGAAGGCGCCGATACCGAAGAAGATCGTCACCGCTATGTACTGCACCAGATTGCCGGCGCGCCAGTCGATCCGGTTGCAATAGCGCCGTTGATAGAGCGTGCCCAAGGTGATGCTGATCAGCGAGACGCCGGAGGCGAGCCAGCCCCACCCCGCCTCGCTCGTCATCGGCCGGTTGTGCAGGATCAAGACGACGCCGGCGAGGCCGAGCACCAGTCCGCCCCATTGCAGCGGCGTGACGCGCTCGCCCAGCCAGCGGTTGGCAATGGTCGAGGTCAGGATCGGCTGTAGGCCCGGGATCAAGGCCGAGAGCCCCGCCGGAACCGAATGCGCGATCGCAATCGCGGTGCCGCCGAGATAGAAGCCGTGCACTAGGATGCCGGCGACCGCGCTGTGGAAAATACCAGTCCGGTCCGGCCAGTTCGGCCGCGCGATCGCGGCGATGACCGCCATCACCACCACCACGAACGCCATCCGGATCGCCAGATAGGTCAGCGGCTCCGCATTGTTGATGACGTATTTGGTGCCGATGAATCCGGTGCTCCACAGCACGACAAAGATCGCCGGCGCCAGACGAGCGGCAGTTTCCTCGAAGCTCTTGTTCATTGCAGACCGTCATTGCCTGAAGATGAAGCAACCAGCAATCGCGAATTTTGTGGGGTGCCGCGCCTGTTTCCGCAAGCACACTTTCTTCCCGGCGCAAGCAGGCACGACAGTGGGGATGAGTCGCAATTCAAGATGACCAACACGCGGTGGCATCACCCGCGCATGACGCCGGAAAGAAGGAGAATGAGAGCTCACGGCTCTTTCCTGGCGTCGTCCCTGCGAAAGCACTAGTGCATCTACACGTTTGTCGGGCCATTTGCGAGGATTTGGAAGCGGGCCATTCCGGTGTGGAAGGTGATTGGTCCAGGTGGACGGTGGGAGGCGTAGCCGGTCCATCCGCCGAGTTTTGCGATGATCCATGCCGCCCAAGCAAGAGTGTTGGGGCGATGGTGGTTTTTCTGAAGCTCGGTGCGACCTTTCATGGTTTTGTTGATGGCCCTGAGCGTCTCGATCTCTTCTGCGGTGAAGACAAATTCAGCCGGCAATTCTTCGCCACTGTTGCGGGCCTGAACGAGTTGAATGACGATACATGCCGCTCTGGTGGCGACCGCCACGAGCTTGATCAGGCCTTCGGCGCTCTCGATCTGACTATCCTCGATGCGCAAACCCTGGCTCTTCAGCGAGCGAAAGAGTTGCTCAATGATCCAGCGCTGGCGGTACCAGGAGACGATCTGCCAGGCGTCTTTAACGGTGGCGACCGGATGAGTGGTCAGGAGCAGCCAGCGAATGGGCTCCGCACCTCTCGGCGGATGCAACTCGACCACTTCTACGAAGCTGAGTTTGATGCCCTCCGCCAAGTCGGTGACGCCGGGCCTCTGCGGCCGCTTGAGCACGACGGTTCCGAAGCGCATCGAGAGATGGGCCTGCCGGCCGCGCCGATCCATTCGCTGCGGCAGATCGATCACCGCGTTGTCGCAGAAGCGGCTCCGCTCGACCGCCTGATAAAGTGTGTCGCCATCGACCAGCGCATGGTCGTGCATGGCACGCGACAGAAGATGGACATTCTCAGCTGGCGTCAGCGCCCAGTGAGCAAAGAAATCCCCCTCGCGGTCGTTGACGACGGTGATCATGCGGGCATCTGCCAGGACGTCGCGGCCTTGCTCGGCGGCCGTCACCCAGCGCGCCGACTCCTTGTCGGCCAAGGCGCGCCGCTCATGCGGGATTTTTACCTTGCCTTTGCGCGTCCAAACGTTGCCGCCAGTAAGGCCAAGACAGACCCCGCTGTCGGCATCCACCGCCATCATCGCATGCAACAGCACGCCGCGAGCATTGCCCTTGCCGACTTTGCCCAGCCCGCGCCGCCGTCCCGCCTGGGTCTGGAACTTGACCTCGCTCGTATCCTGGATCGCCAGCACATGACGCCCGCTGACCGCAGTCCGCGTCTGCGCGCTCCAGCCCTCAATCAATTTATCGATCGTGACTTGGGGGTTGTTCACAAACCGCCAGAACGCCATATTGGCAGCCCAATCGCCCCGGGCCATCTGGCGCAAGCAGACGCTGCGCGTGCAAAGCATAGCCCGGAGAAGCGTCGCCCCCTTTTGTCGAGACGAACGTCCCCGAACTCACCCAAAGACAAATCCGGCTGCATCGCTGGCGCTCCTTCGAATCAAAGCGCCAGTGAGAGAATCATACAACATGCTGCAGAGACGCCACTTCTTGCTGCACCGAGTCAATCTGTCGCGCCCCAAAACCGTGTAGACACGCTAGTGCGAAAGCAGGGACCCATACTCCGCGGCGGTTGTTGTGAACGGGACTCGTCGTATCAGCATCGCGCAACAATCAGCATTTGTGGTTATGGGTCCCTGCTCCCGTGCGCAATTGCGCACTAGGCAGGGACGACACTGGCTGTGTTGCGCGGTCAGTGGTTTGACAGGTTTTCACTGAGTTGCCCGTCGGGTCGACTTGCCGCGGTGACAGAGGCTCGCGAGCTCGCGGACCTCGCCAGTCCTCTCACGCGAAGCGCCGGCCGCACGCGCTGCCAATCACGACGATTTGTCCTCAGGGATGCCATGCGCGTTTATCGGATGCGACACGTCGCCCTCACCGATACGCTTCGGCAGAATCTCGCAGCCGTCGGTCGCGGCACGTTCCGGATTGCACTGGAATATACCGTCGCCGAATACCGGCGGCCAAAAACACTGCACAAGAAGAGCCGGCCACGAGCCGGACAAGAAGAAAAACAATGGATCAAGTGGCGTTGGTCGTCGTTCGGGCGGTCGAGAGCGGCGCGACGACGACGAAAGATATTATCGGCGTGACCAGATTGTCGCGTCTCAAGGTCGAGCGTGCACTGAGCACGCTGGAGAAGCAGAAGCTGCTCCTCCGCGAACGGCAGGGCTCGTGGGCCCTCGGCTTTCCCGTGGCTCCGACGGTCAGACAATGTGGATCATGCACCCTCTGCTGCAAGGTGCTTGAGGTGACCGATCTCAGCAAGCCGGTGAATACGGTCTGCAGCCACATCCTGGCGGGCGGCGGATGCGAGATCTACCACGAGCGTCCCCGGCAGTGCCGCTCATTCAGCTGTGCCTGGCTGCAAGGCCACCTCGATGATGATTGGTTTCCCGAGACCACGGGCATGGTGCCGCATTTCGGGCTCGACGCGCTGAATGTGCAGGTCGACCTCGATGATCCCGACCGCTGGCGCGAGGAACCCTATTTCAGCAAGCTGTGCGAACTTTCGTTGAAGGGCCTCAGGGTAAGTGAAGGGCGGCCGTATGCCACCCTCGTCATCGTCGGTCAGGACCGCTACCTGCTGCTCGGGCGGACCATCGTGCCCGATCCAACGCTGTTCGGCACCGCCTTCGTGCCGATTACGCTCGACACCTTCCGCTACTGGAAGGCAACATCGCTTGAGCATCTGCAGCGGTTGAACGATCGGGTCATGGAGATCCAGCGCATCCAGCAGGAGTTCGGCCATTGCGCCATCCCTGACGACGACGATCCCTCCCCGCCTTACCGGCCGGCTCTTCTCCAACGGTCGAAGGAACTGGGCGTGATACGCACGACGTGACGACAGCCGGACACAGCGCAGGTCAGTTCGTCATCTCAGGTGATACTTCCTGCCGTTGGTATTCGGGTCGGTGTTGTCGCTTGTCGAGAACATCAAGGCCGGGTCAAAGTAATTCCAGGTGTCCCGGTAGAATGCGAAGCGGCCGGCACCCTTGTCGATGATCTCTTGCTGGGCGGTGTTCGCGGGGCCGAGCAGCCGGTCGTCTTCGTACAATCGGGCAGTCTCGAGCGTGCCGTCCACGTATTTGACGGGGATGAGATACGCATATCCCTTGTAAACACGGAAGGCGCCACGCAGCAGGTTCCTGTCGATCGGACTCGGAGGAACCAGAAAAAGGAATGCGCTCGACGCCAAGGCAAAGAGCGTCGATCCGATCACGATGCGCGTGCTGGCAGATGTCCTCAACGATACTTTTCCCTTGGCTCTTGCTTGCGAAGCTTCCCGCCTTCTGTAGCGCGCGCCTGCGGCGCAGACAACCGACCGCCCGCCGCCGCGCCTTGTGGCGAGTGGGATCTGGCTCGCGATATTTCCGCATCGAACGACAATCAGATTGTCGCCGCACGGCCGGCTGATCGGCCCAGGACTGCCATCAACACCGTCGCGACGACGCAGCATGCGAGCGCAACCTCCCAGCTTCCGGTCGCATCATGGGCAAGTCCGGCGAGCGGCGGGCCCGCGGCGGCGAGCGAATAGCCCAGGCACTGCGCCATGCCCGACAGCGCTGCCGCCTGATGGCTGTGCGAGGTACGCAAGCTGACGAATGTCAAGCCGAGGATGAAGGCTGCACCCGCCCCGAAGCCGAACAGCGCGACCCACAGCATTGCGAGCGACGGACACTGCCACAATCCCAGCAGCGAGAGGCAGGTCGCAAGCGACACGGCGATCGCAATCCCGCGCTGGTCCTTCATGCGCCGGACCATCGGCCCGAGGATCAGGCCGGGAAGCGCGGTCGCCAATTGCAGCACACCGTGCAGCGTACCCGCCGTCGCCGCCGCGTAACCTGCCTGCACGAGGATGGCGGGCAGCCATCCGACGATGATGTAGAACACCAAAGAGGTCGGGCCGAGGAAGCCGGTCACCTGCCAGGCGAGCAGCGAGTGCCAGATGCGCCCGCGATGCGGCGGCGAGGCCGGCTCGACCGTCGGGGCCGCGTGCGTGCCCAGCTGGGGTGCCCAGGCTATCAGCGCCACCAACGGAAAGATCAGCGTGCTCGCAAGCGAGAGATGCCAGTTCGATCCCGGCAATTGCGAGAGCTGCATGGCCACGACAGATGCGAGCGCCTGGGCCAATGCGGACGTGATCGCGTAAGCGCCGGTCAGGCTGGCGATGCGAGTCGGAAAGTCCCGCTTGAGCAGGCTCGGCAGCAGCACATTTCCAACGGCGATTCCGGCACCAATGGTGGCGGTGCCCGCGAACAGCGCCCAGACCGGACCGGACGAGCGCAGCGCGATCCCGGCCGCGATGACAAGCAGCGCACCGAACAGCGACCGCTCGATGCCCCATTCGCGCCCGAGCACAGCTGCAACCGGTGAGATCGCGGCGAACGCCAGCAAGGGCAGCGTCGTCAGGATTCCGGCCTCGGCCGCGCTGATCCCGATGGTCTCACCGATCATGCCGAGCATCGGCGCGACGCCGGTAATGGGCGCGCGGAGCGTGGAGGCGATCAGCAGGATCCCCATCAACAACAGCCCCTGCCCGCCCAGCGTGCGCATCGGCGCTATCATCGTCATCGCATGCTCCTGCCCATCTGCGCCAAGCTATCGACTTGGCTGTCGGAAGAATTTACATATCTATTCTATCGATCGCTAAATTCGGTCACTCGACGGGTTTCCAGCTCCGTTATGGGCTTTCAACTTCGCTATCCCTGGCCGGACCTTGATCCGGATGACGTCGCGGCAACGGCCATCGCCGTGCGCCTCGACGTCACCGAAAACAAGGTCGAGGCAGCCGAGCATGCACACCGGAAGGGACAGCTCGTCTTCGCGCTCGGCGGCGGCGTGATGTGCCGCGTTCCGAACGGGTTGTGGATGGTGCCGCCGCATTGCGGCGTCTGGCTTCCCGGCGGCACGGGCCACACCAATATCGCAACCGCCAATGCACGTCTTCTTCGTCTTCATCGAGCCCGGTGCGGCCGACCTGCCCGACCGCTGCTGCACATTGTCGATCTCACCCTTGCTGCGAGAGCTGATCATCGCGCTTTCCGACCGTATGCAGCAGGACCACGGCACTGAAACCCTCGTTGCGCAATTGCTGCTGAGCGAATTGCCGCGCATGCCGCTGCAGCAGCTGCATCTGCCGATCTCGCCCGAGCCACGCTTGCGACGGATCGCGGCAGCGCTCGCCGACGATCCGGCCGATCGCCGCACGATCGCTGAATGGGCCGAACGCGTGGCGCTGAGCGAGACCAGTCTCGCGCGTCTCATCCTGAGGGAAACCGGCCTGACATTCGGACGCTGGCGTCAGCAACTGCATTTGATCGTCGCGTTGCGCGAACTCTCCGCCGGCGCGAGCGTTCAGCAGGTCTCGTCCGAGCTCGGTTATGAATCCGTCACAGCCTTCATCACCATGTTCAAGAAGGCGCTCGGCAAGCCACCGGCGAAATATCTCAGCGATATCATGCAAGGGAGCGGCTCGGCGTTCGCGGCTGGCGGGCGAATTTAGGAACACCGGTCGGCAACGGACGTTTTCGACATATCGGGCGAACGACAAGCGAGCCGCCTACGCCAAGCCAATGCAGCGAGGATGCCAGATGCCCTACGCGCTGTTCGATCGCGACAGACAGATCGACAAGGCTTTTCCGACGGAGAAGCAAGCGTGGGAACATGCGCTGATCTGCGGACTGATCTTCGACGTTCCGGTGGCGGATGAAGCGCCGGGCCAGGTGCTGCCGGCCGGCTATCACATGAAGCGAATTCCCGGCGACAGCGAAGTGTTCGAACCGGCGCCCGAATGGAAGTTACCGAACGAAATTTCGTGATCGGCCCGCGGCAGGGTTGCCGGTTGCGATCGTGACGTTGCGCGATAAGTAACGCCGAACCAGACCAACAATTCAGGATGAGCGCATGGCCGAAACCGGCAAGATTTTTCACGTTCGCTGCGTCGACAACACGTTGCAGCGGGAGACGCTCTCGCTCGGACGCGTCTACGAGGTGACAAAGGATATCGAACGTGACGGCTATTACGAGCTCAGCGGATTGGGCCGCTTCAGCCGGTCCAGATTCGAGGTCGTCGAGCCGAACGACGACACGGCCGAAGTCCGGCGGACGTCTCGATCAAAATAGACAGGAGAGCGCGATGCCCAGAGGCGACAAGTCGAGCTATACCGACAAGCAGAAACGGCAGGCCGAGCACATCGAGGAAGGCTACGAGACGCGTGGCGTTCCGGATCGCGAGGCCGAGCGGCGCGCATGGGCGACCGTCAACAAGGAGACCCACGGCGGCAAGAAGAGCGGCTCCGGCCGCGGCACGCGCGAGGATCATTCCCCGTCGCGCAAGGGCGGCAAGCTCGGCGGCAAGGCGGCCGCGAGCCGCCCCGCGGCGGAGCGGTCGCGCTCGGCGAAAAAGGCGGCACGTACCCGCAAGCGCCGGGCCGCCTGACCGGCCGCGGGCGCCCCCACAGACAGCAAGACAATACCGCACGCCCGAGCGTGATCCGGGAAAGTGCGCAGCGATTTTTCGAAAAAATCACGCTCAAACAACGAGCTAGAACGCGATGACGACGGCACCCGATCTCATCGCGCGCTAGGCGGCGGCTCGCAAATGCGTGATCGGGTGCCACCACCGGTTGCCTTCATTTCGGCACCTATCGGGAACAGGCTGTCGGCCCAGGAAGCAAAAGCGAAGCGCAAAAGCGAAGCAAAGGCGGCCACCGCAGGGGGTGCCTGCAATTGACGTATCGGTCCCATAGCAGCTGGCAGGACGTGGATTTGCGCAATCTCGTCCGGGTCATATCGGCCTGCACCCTCGGGCTTTGGGCATTTGCGGCCGGCCTCCTGATCGGGACCTTCCTGCTTTGATGGATCAGCGCGGCACGCGCCGCCTTCCTACCCGCCGCTCAAGTGATGCGCGGCGACGAACAGGACGAGCGCACTAAGCACCAATGCCGATGTAGCGCCGGCAACGCTACGCGCGAGTTCAGCCTTCGAAAGATTGGATCTGGTTGCCATTGCAGCCTCCCGTTCGCGCGAGCTGAGCCACAGCCGCTCCGGCGGTCAGGCTCGCTCATGGAGACATTCGCATCACCAGGATGAACGCATCCTGAGCAAAACGAACCGCCGGTGCCTCTGTTCCAAAATCTGACCCAGGGGATCGCTTTCGGAACCCGGGCGTTGACCGCATGCGGCAAGCCGGCCGAGCCGCGCCGGAATTGGAAATCGGAGATGCCATGGTGATCCCGCTGGGGGACACCCTCGGCTGGATCATCATCGCTGTCATCTTCAGCCTTGCCTCGCGCGGCAGCCTCGACATCCTCTCGGTCGCGCAGGCGCAGTTCGGCACCCTCGCCTTCCTCGCGGTCAGCTTCACGATCGGCCGGCGGCTGGTGTTCCGGCTGATCCGCTGGGCCAACGACAATCTGGTCTCTTCGGCGGCGGTGATCACCGTGATCCTGCTGTTGATGAGCGGGATGGCGATGATCACGCATCTGATCGGCGTGCACACCGTGCTCGGCGCCTTCATCGCCGGCGTGCTGGTCGGGGAATCCCCGATCCTGACCCGGCAGACCGACGAGCGGCTGCGCGGGCTGATCTCGAGCCTGTTCTTGCCGGTATTCTTCGGGCTTGCCGGCCTCAGCGCCGACCTCACGGTGCTGAAGGATCCGTCGGTGCTGGGGCTGACCGCGGCGCTGGTGCTGATTGTGAGCATCGGCAAGTTCGGCGGCGCCTTTGTCGGCGGTGCGCTCGGCGGGCTGACCCGGCAGGAGTCCTATGCGCTGGCGAGCGGCATGAATGCGCGCGGCTCGACCGAGGTGATCATCGCCACCATCGGCCTGTCGATGGGGGTGCTGAGCCAGACCATGTTCTCGATAATCGTGACCATGGCGATCCTGACCACGATGGCGATGCCGCCGATGCTGCGCAGCGCGCTGGCGCGGCTGCCGCTCGGCCGGGACGAGAAGGAGCGGCTGGAGCGCGAGGAATATGAGCAGCGCGGCTTCGTCGCCAATCTCGAGCGGCTGCTGCTCGCGGTCGACGAGAGCAGCAATGCGACATTCGCCGCGCATCTCGCCGGCGGGCGCGGTCTGCCGATCACGGTGCTGCATGTCGGCGCCAACGCCAACCTGCAGGAGAAGAACCGTGCCGATGAGGAGAGCCCCGAGGCGGCTGTCATCAACGCGGCCAAGGCGAGCGCCGAAGCAGATGCCGACGGCGGCGGCAATGTCGACGTCATCAGCCGCGCCCGCGAGGAGACGGCGGCGGAGGCGATCGCCGAGGAAGCCAAAAAAGGTTTCGACCTGCTGGTGGTCGGCATGGACGCGGCCGCCGGTCCCGACGGCGGCTTCGACCGGCGGCTCGACGACCTGACCTCCGACTTCGACGGCCCGCTGGCGATCGCGGCCGCCAAGGGCGTGCACGAGAAGGAGCCGACGGCGAATGCGCGGAAGATCCTGGTGCCGGTCTCGGGCAGCAACGTCTCGCGGCGCGGCGCCGAGGTCGCGATCGCGCTGGCGCGCCTTTCGAGCGAGCCGCTGCAGGTGGTCTACGTCTCGACCACACGCGACAAGGGCGCCCGCCGCACCAGCCCCAGCATGTCGCTAGCGCATGAGGAAGCCATCCTGAAGGACATCGCGGCGACCGCGGCGCGCTACGACATCAACGTAACGACGCGGCTACGTGCCAACACCGCACCTGAGGTCGCGATCCTGCAGGAAATCGCGTCAAGCCGGGCCGACCTCGTCGTGATCGGCGTCGACCGCATCCAGGGCGACAGCCTGAATTTCGGCAGCATCGCAGCGGCCGTGCTCGGCAAGTCGAAGGCGTCCGTGCTGCTGGTGTCGGATGGCGACGTCAGGCCCAAGACCTGAAACCCGAAGACTTGAAGCCCGAAGACCTAGAACAAGGACCTGAGGAAGGAGGTTCGAAGCGCGAGCGCGTCCGCGCCTACCACTCTTCCGGACAGGGATCGACGATCTTCCAGAGATCGATCCCGTTCTTGATCTTCTTCATCTCGGTGGTGAGCCCGCCATTGCGGCGGATCCAGTCCTTCACCGTATCGGGGTAGTAGGACATCAGGTCGGAGGTGCCCTCGAGGCTGGTGACCTTGATGCCGAAGGTGAAGGCCTTGTCGTAATAGGCCTGGTGGAAGCCGATGCTGGCCCGCGGCGTAACGCAGATCTTGTTCAGCGGCACGATGCCGAACACCAGCGTGCAGGCCGAGTTGCAGATGCCGTCGATCACGACGCGCTCGCGGCGCTCGCGGATCTGCTTGTACTTAGCCTTGTACTCCTCGACATAGCCGCCATGGTCGCGCGTGATGTGCAGCACCGCCCGCGCGGGCGTCGCGGCCAGAACCGAGAGCAGCAAGGCGACAAGGGGCGTGATGCGCATGGATCGTTCGAAACCGCGGGAAAGGCCGGGCCCGGGGGGACCTGACCGCAAGACTCTGGCCGGACTGTGTTGGCAATCCGTTAAGCATCCGCAAAAAGGCAAAATTTGGCGCGCTGTGGCTGATTTCCCGCAGCTTTTGGCCCCGATTCCGGGTTAAATGGACCCCGGGGCGGCCCACAATGCCGATTCCCGTAAATGACCGGAGGCCGCCCATGACCAAGACCAAGCTTTTCGCCGCCCTCGCTCTGGCCGTGATGGCCCTGACCCCGGCGGCTGCGGCCGACCTCACGGCCCATCCGCGCCACCACCGGCATCACCACCACGCCCATTGGGGCCTGCCCTACCACATCAGCTATCTGCACAATTACGGCCCCGGCCCGACTGCCGGCAGCTTCGCCTATTACGACGGCTCCCCGCGCAACAAGTGCTACCAGAGCGCGGCCGCCTATATCGGCCAGGACCACCGCCGGCATCCCTGCTTCTGACGGCTATAAGGGAGACGGCGGGACGTGCCGGCACCGCTGGGTGCCGCGCTCCGTGCCTGCCTGCTGGCCCTCCCCGCCCAAGTCTGATAATCGACCCGCTACGCGCTCGTAGCTCAGCTGGATAGAGCATCGGATTTCGATTCCGAGGGTCGGGAGTTCGAATCTCTCCGAGCGCGCCAGCGATTTTGCCGATAGATCAATAATTTAAGCCGCGCTCATTTCGTTCTGAGTGAGCGTTTTCGCGTTGCGTCTCTTCTGAAGCGATGCTGCAAGATGAGAACGACCCCGACGCAGCGCGCCGAGGCCGCCCCTGTGGCTCCCAGCCGGGTTGGGGGTATGAGAGCCGGGAGCCGGAAGACACTACTTCCAAAACCACCGCTCGTTCCTGCCGCCAATAGCACGAATAGGGATTACCTCCCGGCCAGGCTCGCCGAAAAACGATATCAGAATTGGAGTGATGGTATCGGCCGCCCTGCCGACGAGAGGGACGGTTAGCAAATCGGCAACTAGATCGGCGCAGGCTTCTCAGAGGGACGGGACCGTTGGGGACGCAGCACGGTCACGTTTCGGAGGAGCTGACGTGTAGGCCCTGGCGTCGGCTCCTCTCTTAGAAGCTTGTGTGAGTTCGGCAACAGCCGTCTCTCCGCGGATCTGCTAAGGAAATGACACTGGGAATTTCAGGGCCCTAGCGCTGGGAATGACAGGGCGCCGCCGGGACAAACCATTTCGGGCCCGGCGGCGTAGCTTTTAGGTCGGCGTCACAGTATCGATGCCGAGCGATCCGAGCACCGCGCGAGCTCGATCCGGCAGCCGATTGTTGCAGCGATCCTGCCACGAAACCATTTTCATCAGCGGACGAAACCGGGCGGAAACATTTGACCGGTACCACTTCTCCCAAACAATAATGGGGAAGTGTCATGATGGAAGCGACCATTGTCGCGCTGCTGCTCCTCAGCGCCGCTGTGTTTTTTGCGCACGCCTACGACGCCCTGCATACGCATTGACGGGATCGGCATCGCTTAAGTCTGCGTATCGTCCACCAGGGTCTGTGGGCTTGCGCGAGCCATCGACCGCGCCCTAATCCCGCCCGCCCTTCTCTCCGAACCACCGCCGGCACGCCCGGCTGAAGCTCGTCGCGTCGGTATAGCCGAGCGCGGCCGCCATTTGGTCGCGCGATTGGGTGCCTGCCGCGAGCATGATCCTCGCGCGCTCGCGTAGCACGCCGTCGAGCAGCGGGCGGAAGGCGCAGCCGGTCTCGGCGAGCCGCCGCACCAGCGTTCGCCGCGAAGTGCCGACGAGGCGCGCGGCCTCCTCCTCGGCGAGGCGCTGCGGCAGGCGCGCCGCGATCAGGCGCTCGACGATCCCCGCCAGCGCCGCGGTGTCGGGCTGCGGATTTTCGATCGCCTCGAGCGCTTCAATGGCCTTGGCGTGCAATTGCGGATCGGCAAACGGCGACGGCCGTGCGCCGAGCGCTTTCGGCACCTCGAAGATGAAGGCGGCGGCGTTGAACTTCACCGCGCAGGAATAATGCTCGAGCAGCCGCTCCGCGCCCGCAGGCGGCGACCAGGGAAATTGCAGTGTCGCCTCACCGATCGCATCCTCGAGCAGCTGCTCGTACACGGCGTGCACGTTGAGGCTGACCGCCAGCGCCACGGCGTGCCACAGCGCTTCGTCCATCGCGACGGCGGGAGAGATTTCGATCTGGATCGCGCGCGCTGTCTTGCGCAGCCGGTTGCGGACGAAGGGCGCGCGGGTCGACCCGAAGCGCGCGCCGGTCGCCAACGCATCCGCGATGGTCGGCGCCGTCCTGGTCGCGACATCGAGCGCGCCTTGCAGCGATGTCGACCACACCGCCGCGGCCGACAACGGCCACAGCTCGCCATGCCGGCGGGTGATGTTGGCCGCCAGCACCACCAGCGAGGATACCGGCATGTGAGCGCCGGGCTGGTCGAGCGCCTCGAGCCGAATTCCGGTGCCCTTCAGCAGCTCGTCGCGATCGCCTCGCGTCTGGCCAAATGCCCGCACCAGGGCCCGCGCATAGACCGCGGAGACCGGCGTGCGAAGGGCATCGGATTCCGATCCGTGCATGGCGTCGGCGACCTCCCCCTCGCGAACGTCCGGCCGAACAAGCTTGGCGCAAAATGCCACAAAATTGGCCTGTTGTGAACTGGCGGCGCAGGCCCGCCTGGCGGCATGCTTGGCCCAACAATGGCGAACGCCGCCTCGCAAGAGATGCTGGAGGGAATGCGATGATCTTCACGGGCACCAATGCTGCTGGCGAAACGATCACCTACCGGGACGGCAAACGCTATCTCTGGATGCTCTCGTTCATTCCGCCGCTGATCCCGCTGTTGTCCTACTGGCTGTTCCTGCGGACACACAATCCGCTGGTGACGCTGATCCCCTTCGTCTTCATCTTCATCCTGATCCCGTTGCTCGACGTCGTGTTCGGCGAAGACACCCACAATCCGCCGGCGGAAGTGGTCGCCGCGATGGAGGCCGATCCCTATTACCTGCGGCTCGCGCGCATCACCGTGGTATTTCCCTGGATCAACTACGTCGCGCTGATCGCCTTCTTCGGCACCCAGGATCTGCCGTGGTGGTCCTATGTCGCCTTGCTGCTCGGCGTCGGCACCATCAATGGCGGCGCGCTCCTGATCGGGCACGAGCTCGGCCACAAGCCTGACAGGCTCAACATCCTGTTCGGCATGCTCGCCAACTGCGCGGTCGGCTACGCGCATTTCCGCGTCGAGCACAATCGCGGCCATCACACCTGGGTCGCAACGCCCGAAGACCCCGCCAGCGCGCGCTTCGGTGAATCGATCTATGCGTTCGCAACGCGCGAGCTGCCGGGTGCGTTCAAGCGCGGCTGGCGCAACGAGGCCGAACGGCTGACCCGCCGCGGCGAGCCGGTCTGGTCGATCAACAACGAGATCCTGCAGGGCTTTGCGCTGACGCTCGTCGTCGCGGCCGTCCTGATCGCGCTGTTCGGCTGGAAGGTCGCGCCGTTCATCGTCGCGCACCATTTCCTCGGCTGGTACGCGCTGACCCAGGCCAATTATGTCGAGCACTACGGGCTGCTACGCGAGAAGCTGCCGAACGGCCGCTACCAGGCGGTCGAGCCGCGCCACTCATGGAATACCAACCACATCGTCTCGAACCTGATGACGTTCCACCTGCAACGTCACTCCGACCACCACGCCAACCCGATGCGCCCCTACCAGTCGCTGCGCGATTTCGACGACATCCCGCGGCTGCCGAACGGCTACACCGGCATGTTCGGGCTGGCGGCGATCCCGCCGCTCTGGTTCCGCGTGATGGACCCGAAGACCCTGGCCTGGGCCGGCGGCGACAAGAGCAAGCTGAACCTCCGCGATCGGCCCGCGAGCTCGTGATCGCGGCGATTGCCCGGCTACCGGTCCTACATCTGGGCCGATCGCCGCTTCATGGCGCCGATGCCGAGGAATGAGCCATTCACCGACGGATACTGGCTGGTGAATTCGAACGTATCGAAGCTTGGTGCTTCCAACTGCTTCAGCGCCTTCCAGAGCAGCGTGGTATCCGGACAGGCTTGGGAATGGATGTCATGATGCACGATGATGCGGGCGTGGGAACGCACCAGCAGATGATCCTGTAGCGCACCGCGCAGGCTGTGATCGCCGTCGATAAAGACGAAGTCGGGCTTCAGCCGGTCGACATGCGCACCGACCAGCGGCGAGGTCGAAAAATCCTGCATGTAGATCGGCTCGATAGCGGCCTGCTGCTGCAGCAGATCGAAATAAGTCGAGATAAAGGGCGTCGGCGCGATCGGATCGAGTGCAATCACGGTCTTGAGGTCGGCGCCGCTGTTCCTGAGCCACTCCGTAACCAGGATGAACATGCCGCCCCAGCGGCAGCCGATCTCCATGTATGAGGAGATGCCGGACGCATTGCGCGCAAGCCAGGCGAGATATGGCGCAAGCTGGTTCGGATATTGCCAGAGGTGGAGGCCCTTGCCGAAGTTCGGCGCCAGCTCCGGCGGCTGCTCATGAAGCAGTTCGTCATTGAGCCCCATTGCAGGGATAAATTCGCGTTCGAGGAAGTCCACGTCTGTACGCTGAGCCGGATTCAACCCGGCGATCGCATTGATCGCGTCACCGACGGTGACAGCGAGATCGGCGAAACGCTGGTATCGGTCGGCTTGGTATCGGTCGGTTTGGGCTGGCTGGGCGTTGAGCATCGGCGCAATCAGATCGGTGGGCTGAAGAGGACACAGAGAGGCCGCAGGTCGTCGCGACCCGATGATTGAACGGATGGGACATCCGTCTCGGGCGCGAAATCTTGCGTTCGCTCGCGAATAGTCCGCCTTCCCCCACCGGAAGAGCGAGCCGCTTCGGCATGGCGCGCCCGGCGTGCAGCCGGCATTCCCTTCAGCCGCTCGGAATCTTCCGCCGCACCGCCTCCACGCCGGCATCGGTCACGTTGTATCTGCGCCCCATCTCCGGGACGATCCAGCCCTTCTCGATCATTCCGGCAATGGTGCTCGGGCCGACGCCCGCGGGAAACGGACGGCGGTTGCGGATCGCGTCGATCGCGACCCGCTCGAGATGGGTGGCGACATGCGAGGGGCGCGCGCGAAACGCCTTTGCCATGATCAGGACCGACAGGACCTCGGCGCGCCGGCGCACGGCCGAAGCGCTGCGGGTCAGTTCGTTACTGATCTCGAGAGCGTTCTTGCCGGCCCTGGCGAGTTCTCTGAGCTTCTCGTCCTCGTCAGGGCTCCAGCGCCGCACGATCCCCATCTGCCCCTCACCGCCTGGATACCCATCTCAAACCGATGCATACGCAGGCGGCGCTGATTTGCCATGTGACTTTCGGCACCTCTTGATGCGACGTCGGGGCTGTCGCCATCAGGACGGCCGATCGCGGTGTCGCACGATGCAGCACAAAGAGCATGATCCGATTGAATCGGATCATGCTCTCAATCCCCTTGCTTGATGGCGTTTTGGTTGCGCGAACCGGTATTCACTTCGCGCTGGAACGCTTCAGTGCTTGCTGGGTTCAAGCGCGATGAGCACGCCGGTCGGCTCGGGCTCGTGCGGCCGAAGCGAGGTCAGCTCCGGATCACTCCACTCGGCGAGACTGACGACTTCGCCGGTCTGCCCCGGCATGTCGGTGGTCTGGGCCGGTTCAAGCACCTTGAGCCCGCTGGTGTCGACGAAGAATGTGTGCTCACCGAACACGCTGTTCAGTTGCGCCACGGCCGGGTGATCGTCCGGAAGCACCTGGGCATTCAGTTGCGTCATGGTCTGCTTGACTTGCGTGGAATTGAGTTTCATCCGCTGCTCCTTCTCGTTGGTTCCGGCCGCGATGGTTTCCTTGACAAGTTTCCTTGGCTGGTTCCTCCCCGCCCGCACCCCACATCGGGGGCTTCAAGGTCTCGAACCAATCAGGCAACGAAACGTTCCGCACGCGCGACGCATTGACCGCCTGCGCAGCGGTTCCCCGCGCATCAGATGTGAAGTGCGACCCTGAAGTCACGCCCATCGCTACGAGACGGGAGGCTTCTTCCTTGCGAGTCCTTCCAGATGCACGCGGCGTGCGGCGGATTTGCGCGCGCGCTCCCTGGTGCGGCAGGCCCGGCAGCGCACCGCCTTGGTGAACACGTCGCCCTTGGCGGTCTCGTACCACCATTTCTGCTGCAACGGCGTCCAGACCTCGGCAACACCGCAGTCCTTGCAGACGAAAGGCTCGGGTCGATAGGTTCCGCGCAGCACGAAGTCGGGGGTCGAATAGCTGTTCGAGGGCGCAAGCCGCGTCGTATCGACGGCAACCTCGTCGCGCGCCAGCGCAATCTTGTAGTCGCGAAGCCGTTGCCGTTCAGCGGCGCGTCGGGTCTGCATGCGGAGCCATTCCTCGGCCTTGCGCCGCCTGGCTTCGATCTCTCCGTTCGTCTGCTTGCTGCGTTTCACGGCGGCACATCCGTCTGGGTCGAATGCGTTCGGCGCATCGACGAAGCAAATACCGGGCAGCACGACCTCGTCGATGATGACGTCATTGATGCGCTGCCGTTCTGCCGCCGGCTTGTCATAATTGCCGCAACATTGCGCGACGACAAGGTCGCGTGCGGGGAACACGTAGAGGCGCTGACGGCCGTCCGAGGCGGATGACTTCGGGATGCCCCTCAGGCCGCGCCTATGCCGGCCCCTGCTCCGCCGGCCGCATGCGGATCAGCGCGTCGAGCACGAGGACAAGAACCGGGCGCTGCTCGTCGTTGACCAGCTCCGTCTTGAAGATCACGACAGCGTCGCGCCGCTCCGGCCTGATGGTGATCTTCTGGATCTGGGATTGGCCGGTGAGCGTGGCGCCGGGCCGAACTGGGCTCGGCAGGCGGATCTCGAAGCTCCGCCCGACGATCCCCGCCACCTTGGTCCAGATCGCCTCCACGACGAGCCGCTGATAGATCGCAATGGTGTTGAAGCCGCTTGCGATCAGTCCGCCGAACGGGCCTGCCGCAGCCGCGACGGGATCGGCATGGATTGGCACCGGATCATATTTGCCGGCGAACTCCAGGATCTCGGCCTCGCCGATCGTGTAGCTGCCAAGCTTGAACGTCTGGCCCTCGGTGAGATCTTCCGCATACAGCATCGCGCGCCTCCATCTGTCGCGCGACGATAGACGAATGGTGCGGGCTTTCCATTACCCCGGACGTCATGAACTTCGCGCGCGATACGCGAGCGACACCCGCCGCTCGCATATCGCCACGGGCATCCCGCGCTATTGCAGCCGGGCCGCCCTCGCCTTTGCGGCCTTCAGCGTGTTCTCCATCAGGCAGGCGATCGTCATCGGGCCGACGCCGCGCGGCACCGGCGTGATGGCGCCGGCGACCTGCACCGCCTCGTCGAACGAGACGTCGCCGCACACCGCGTAGCCGCCGTCCGGCTTCTCGACGCGCGTGGTGCCGACGTCGATGACGATGGCCTGGGGCTTGATCCAGTCGCCGCGCACGAGGCCGGCCTTGCCCACCGCACTCACCAGGATGTCGGCCTCGCGGCAGATCCTGCCGATGCCGCGGGTGTGGATATGGGTCTGCGTCACGGTCGCGTGCTCCTGCAGCAGCAACGCGGCCATCGGCTTGCCGACGATGTTGGAGCTGCCGATCACCACGGCATGGGCGCCGGTGAGGTCTGATCGGACCGACTTGATCAGCCGGAGACAGCCGAGCGGCGTGCACGGCACCAGCGCGTCATCGCCGTGAAACAGCCGGCCGGCGTTCAGGGCGTGCAGGCCGTCGACATCCTTGGCGGGATAGACCGCCGCCATCACGCGCAAGGCGTCGATATGCGCCGGCAACGGCAGCTGCACCAGGATGCCGTCGATATCGTCGCGCGCATTGAGCGCCTCTACTCCGGCAAGCAGATCGGACTCGCTGGCATCATCCGGCAGGCGTGCGACCTCGCCGCGCAGGCCGAGCCGCTCGGCCATCCTGACCTTGCTCTGCACATAGATCTGGCTCGCCGGGTCGCAACCGACCAGCACGACCGCAAGCCCCGGCGCGCGGGGCAGCCGGTCGAGTTCGCCAGCAATCTTGTCGATGACAATTTGGGCATGTGCATGCCCATCGAGAATGTTCGCCGTCATGGCACCTCCGTTTCGAAGCGGTGCCCAGGCGCGCGGCGTTCAGTCTCTGCGCTCCCCGATGGTGGTCCATCCAAGCGCCAGTCGCGCAGATGGCGTGGTCATAGCCGCCCCGCCGGGTAAAGGCAATTCACGCTCTCCCGCGGGTCGAACGGCGACGAATTGCCCTCACTTTTGCCGGTGGATCGGTGCCGGGCGGGTCACCTCTGGGGGTAGGATTCGGGCAAGACTTGCGTTAAGTCTCGGCGCTTGCCGGGCTTTTCCGATCCCCGGCGCCATCCTTCCGGTCATCACGCCATTTCGGACATTTTCGACATGAGACATATCATCCTCGCGCTGGCGCTCTTCTGCCCGGCTGCCGCGCTTGCCCAGGGCACCACGCCGGCCCCCGCCGACGCAGACAAGCCGGCGGCGGCGACCTCGCAGCCGATGGTCGGCGACAAGCCGCTGGTCCAGGTCGGCAAGAAGTCGGCCGCCAAGAAGGGCGAGAAGCCTGCCGCGCCCGGCAAGCCTCAATCGGTCGCTCAGAAGCTTCAGGCCTGTCAGGACATCGACGACGCCACCAAGGAGCGGCTGATCTGCTACGACGAGATTTTCAAGCCGCAGCCGAAGCCGAAGGCTGCCCCGGCCAAGGGCGTCAACGATTGCCGCTTCGTGAAGGAAGAGGACGAGCGGCTGACCTGCTACAACGGCTTCGCGGACAAGATTCCGCGCCTGCCGCGCTAAAGGTAGCGAGCGCCGCTCGGACGCCGTCCCGGATCCGGCCACCCGCCTGATCGCGGACATGAAAAAGCCGCCGCAAGTGTTTGCGGCGGCGGATTGATTGCCGGCTGCGGCAGCCCTTTCTTACCAGGTGCCGAAGCCGCCGAAGAAGCCCATGCGCTGCTGCTGCGCGACGCGGTAGGGCTGATACATGCCGGGCTGTGCCAGCCGCATCGGCTGCTGGGGATGGGCATGGTAGCGCGCGACCTTGCGCTTCTTCGGCGCCTGAGGCTGGGCCTGCGCCGGTTGTTCAGCCGATTTTGCCTCAGCCGCGACCTTCTGCGCATCAGCCTTCTCCGGCGGAATGAACTGGGCGAACGTATTGCGGACGCGGGCTTGCGCCGACGCATCGCCCGTAGCCGACGGGATAGCCGCGGCGACCGCGTTGACCTGCGCCGGAACAATGGTCGGCAAATTGGTGTCGTAGACCACCCGCTCGGGCAATTTCTGGGTCGACTTGATGCGCACCATGGTCTTGTCGACGCCCGGCGACGACAATCCCTGGTTCTGGCCGGCGACCACGGCCTCCTGCGGCACGATGGCATTGACGACGAAGAGCAGCGCGAGCAGCACTCCACCAACGAACAGGAAATAACGCGCCACAGGCATTTTGGTAGCTCCCCCCCGCGCAGCAGGGCGCGGTTCATCTCGGCGCGACGACATCAGTCATCGCGCGGGCGATTTCATCGTCTGCGCATGATCACCCGGACGCTGTCCGCGCTCCCGGGTCGTTCGCTAACGGCTGGTTTATTAGTTAGTTCCTGTCCGGCCGTTACGGTTCACCCGACAAGTCAATTCGCGGTCACTTTTTCGAGATGCCGGGAATTAGAGGCGGCTCGCCGTCACGACCGAACATTTCGCCTTGTTTGCGTTCACGTTGACGAACCCGACCAACATTTGCGAGTAAGTCTTGCGGCTCTTCATGGCGATGGTGTCGGAGATCAGCCGCTTGCGCTCGGTCAGCGGCCGACCGTCCCGGCGGATGAAGGCGCAGGCGATCTCGATATCCTTGACGGCGAAATCATTGGCATTGCGCAGCGTCAGGGTGACCAGCGCCTTCGAACCTAGCCCGCCGCGCCGCCACGATTGCGAGGCGATCCGCAGCTTATCCAGCGGCGACCTTTCAGCGCCGGGCCCGGACGGCTTGGCCTCCTCTGCCCCCTGTGGAGCGATGGCCACACCGACGGTGGTCGGCTCGTCCGCCGGTGCGGCAAGCGCATCCCTGGTCTGATTTGTGATTTGGGCTGGTTGCTCGCCGGTCGGGGCATTCTGCGCGGTGCGGATCATGGACGACACCGGCCAGACGTCCTGGTCCCCGGCGTCGCTCGGCTCGGGGAGCATGAACCATGCGGCGATCCCGGCGAGCGCAATCAGCGGCAGCAGCAGGCTGGCGTAGAAGCCCCCTTCACCGAGACGTCCGGCGGCCAACCTCCGAAACGACGCCAAGCCGATCCGCATCGTCGTGCCCTCACCCTGGCAGCCTGATCGGGCCGCCCCCACACAGAGAGGAAGCCGCACCGCGCGGCTTCCGGGACGGCCGCAGGTCGAGCGGCCACGCAAAAACAATCGCTGACGGCCGCAATGGTTTCATTCCCGGACGACAATCTTGGGCAGGCATAACGAGGGATGGTATCCCAGCGAACCGCTCGCTAGATTTGCGCCGCCCGAGAGCGAGTGCCGCGCACCGAACAGCGGCACGACAACAACAAGGAGATCGCGATGCCTGTCGTCACCTGGGACCACGTCCACCTGCGCAGTCCCGATCCCGAGGCCACCGCGACCTGGCTGCGCGACATTCTCGGCGGCGAGATCATCCGCGGCCCCGGCCGCATCGACGTCCAGCTCGGCGGCGCCAAGGTGTTCATTGCGGAGGTGACCCAGGGCGACGGCGTCAACGCCGCGCCGGTGACGCCCTATCAGGGGCTCGACCATTTCGGGCTCACGGTGAAGGACATCGACGCGGTCGCGGCCGAGATCAAGGCCAAGGGCGTCGAATTCTCCAAGGAGCCAACCACGATCCGTCCGGGCGTGCGGATCTGCTTCATCCGCGGCCCGCAGGGCATCTCGATCGAACTGCTCGAGCGCGACCAAAAATACGTCTGAGCCACGCGTGCGGCGCTAAGTCATGCTGCCAGGCATGAAGCAGCGGATCGTCACGCCCATGTAGCTGGGAATCGGCCAGACCATGGCGCGACCGACCCGGTTGGGCTCGGTGACCACGGCCTCGTCGGGGACATCGATCCACGCCCCGTCGAGGCGCACACGATAGTGCCCGTCCTTGGATTCCCAGTCGACATCGCTGACCGCTGTGCCGTCGGCATCCGAACAGCACGGCCCTTTGCCGCTGCGCAGGCCGTCGAACCACTCCTTCAGCGGCGAATTGGCGTAGCGGCCGTCGGGATCGCGCGCCTGCGCGATTCGCATGGCCGCGACCAACACCAGCGTTATCAGCACGAGGGATGCGATCATGTGGCCCGCATAACGGGCCGAAGTTCCATTGAGCCTGCGGGGGCGTGCCCAATGGCCGCCGGATTCAATCCAGTCAGACATGTGTTTGCTCCAGCACTCACCGGCCAGTGCAACCAGAGCTATGCATTTCGCGGGCCACTTTGATTCGCGCGTACGGTCCGCTGTCATTGCGCCGTCACACTGCCTGGCAGGAACCGAGGGTCACCCGAACGCGGGACACCCGGGAATCAACCTGCCGCATTGCACGAGGTTGCTCGCTTTGGCATAAAAAACCAACTGGCTTGCCGTGAGCGTGGCGGCCAGCAATCGGGACGTCATGAAGAATGGACTTTACTCAATTCACGTCACCCTGCTGGACGGTCGCGTCGGCAAGGGCAGCGGCGTCATTCTCTTCCGCGATGGCCAGATACTGGGCGGCGACGCCTATCTTTACTACACCGGCAGCTACACGGTGAAGGGCGATGCCTTCAAGGGCGAAATCCTTGTGCAACGCCACACGACGCCGCGCGACACCGACAACCCGCTGTTCGGCGGGCCCGCGCCCGTCGGCATCGGCGTCTCCGGCACCTTCACCGACACCCGCGGCACCATGAGCGGGACCGCGCTGGTCGGCAAGGCGAGCCTGATCTTCGGCGCCACGCTGCACAAGCTCGCGGATATCAATTAGCGGTTTGAAACTCGCTGCTAGATCCGTCACCCCCGCGCAAGGGCTTCGCCTTTGCGCGGGGATGACGGATCGAGAGCAAACGCGTGGTTGGCCACTACGCTTCGCGCTACTCCGCGGCCTGCTCCAGCGGCGCGACGCGCGGCAGGATCATCTGGATGCGTGTGCCGTTGCCCGGCGCGGAATCCAGCGAGAGCCGGCCGCCGAGCCGCGTGGTGACGATGCTGTAGACGATGTGCAGGCCGAGCCCGGTGCCGCCCTGATCGCGCCGCGTCGTGAAGAACGGATCGAAGGCGCGGCGGCGCACGTCGAGGCTCATGCCGCAGCCATTGTCGGCGAAGATCACCTCGACATTGTCGCCGCCGGCGGCGTGGACCTGGATCTCGACCTCGCCGGCCTTGCCGTCCGGGAACGCATGCGCGACCGCGTTGAGGAACAGATTGGTCAGCACCTGGCCATACGGTCCCGGATAGGAATTCATGATCAGGTTCGGCTCACAATCGACATTGAGCGTCAGATTGTGCTTGCGCAGGCCGGGCCTCAGACTCATCACCACCTGCTCGGTGAGATCGCCGAGGTCGAAGGTGCGCTGGTCCGAATAGTTGCGGTCGGCGGCGACCTGCTTGAACGACTGGATCAGCTCCGCGGCGCGGTTGAGATTGGCGACGAGTTGCGATGAGGCATCGCGCGCCGTGTTCAGGAAATCGTTGAGGCTGGAGCGGCGCAGGTCGCCGCGCTCGACCTGGGTGGCGAAATTCGCGGTCTTGCGCTCCAGCGCGGACGCCACCGTCAGGCTGATGCCGACGGGATTGTTGACCTCATGGGCGACGCCGGCCACCAGGCGGCCGAGCGCGGCGAGCTTTTCGGCCTCGATCAGCGAATTCTGGGTTTCCCGCAGATTACGCAACGCGGCCTCCGCGGAATCCCTCGCCTTGCGCATCTCCTGCTCGGAGCGCTTGCGCTCGCCGATGTCGAGCGCGACCGTGACGATGTTCTCGATATCGCCTTGCGCGTCGAGGATCGGCAGCTTGTTGACCAGCCATTGCCGCATGTTGCCGGCGACGTCCTTGTACTCCTCTTCATAGAAGCCGAGCTCGCGCCGCGCCGACAGAACGCGCTTGTCGTTCTCATCGGTCTTCGCCGCGCCATAGCGCGACATCAGCTCGCCGGTGGTCTGGCCGATCGCGTCCTGCGGCTCGATGCCGAAGATTCCCGCCATGTAGCGGTTCATCAGCACGTAGCGCAGGTCGCGGTCCTTGACGTTGATGACGGCGGGCACGGTGTCGATGACCATCTGCAACAGCCGACGGCCTTCGGCGATCGCGTCTTCGGCGCGCTTCTGGTCGGTGATGTCGCGCACCGTGCCCTCGTAGCGGATCACTTCGCCCTCGTCGTTGCGGACGACGGTCGCCGAATCGGACAGCCATAGCACGGTGCCGTCGCTCGCGCGCACCTGGTACTCGTAGTCGCGCACCGTGCCGTCGCGCTGCATCAGCTGCTGGTACTGCTCGCGCGCCGCCGGATCCACGTAGACGGTGGTGGCGATGTCGTCGATGCCCTTGATCAGGTCCTGCGGCGCGGCATAGCCCATCATCCGCGCCAGCGCCGGATTGGCGTTGAGCAGCGCGCCGCCCGGCGTCGTGACGTAGATGCCCTCGACCGACGCCTCGAACAGCTTGTGGTAGCTCTCCTCGGCGAGCCGCTGCTCGGCGAGCGCGCGCAGCGCCGCCTCGCGCGCGCTGTCGGCGTCGACCAGGGTCTGGCGGAACACTTCGGCGGCGCGCGCGATATCGCCGATCTCGTTGTCGAGGTCGGCGCCGGGAATGAACGCGCTCTTCTCGCCGCCGGCGACCTTGCGGATCGAGCCCGCGATCCTGGCGAGCGGGCGGACGGTGCGGCGAACCACCAACACCGACGCGAACAGGCCGATCAGCACACCCGCCGTGCCGAGCACGATGCTCTGCCATTTTGCTTCGGCCAGCGTCCGGGCAAAATCGCGCGACAGCACGTGGCCGCGGCGAGAGCTGAGCTCGCGGAGCAGCTCGGTGACCTTCTGGATCAACCGGCCTTCGGCGCCGAGCACCTCCTTGTCGATGTCGGCGATCTGGCCCTCGCGCACCGAGACCGCGATGATCGCCTCGGCATAATTGTCGACGGCGCCGCGCAGCGCGGGATCGGAGATGGTCATCGCCCGCATGCTCTGCGCGGCCTGCTCGGCAGCGGACGTGTTGTGCGCCAGCAATGCGGTGGCAATCCGGCTCTGGGATTGCGACAGCGCATTGGCCAGCGCCGCATCGTTGCTCGCGGCGACCGCCTTGTCGAAGGCGTCGCGCAGCGGCGGCAGCCCGGCGACCAGCTCGGCGCGGCGGCTGAGCAGCGCCGAGATGCGCTCGATGCCGTTGCGATAGGTCGCCAGCCGTTGGGTGACGCCGTCGATCATGTCCTGCTGCTCGGGCGCCAGCTTGATGCGGGTCTTTTTCAGGATCTCGCTCAGCGACTGGGCCGCCTCCGCGACCTGGACCGACTGGCTGCCCGGCTCGGTGACGAAATCGCGCGCCGCGAGCCGCAGCTCGTTCATGCGGCGGTCGATATCCTCGGCGATGTCGCCGACACTCTGCAGCCGCTGCAGCTCGGCGAAGGTCGTATCGATGTGGCGGATCGCGATCACGCTGGCGGTGGATGTGATGATGATCACAGCCAGGACCAGCAGGAAGCTGCCGAACGTGAGCTGGCCAATGGAGAGGGAGAACGCACGCG
The DNA here is from genome assembly GCF_054062115.1 of Bradyrhizobium sp. USDA 4501. Lineage (NCBI taxonomy): Bacteria > Pseudomonadati > Pseudomonadota > Alphaproteobacteria > Hyphomicrobiales > Nitrobacteraceae > Bradyrhizobium > Bradyrhizobium sp. USDA 4501. The sequence goes on along the minus strand of NZ_JBSSEX010000001.1, from coordinate 8,134,199 downwards.
GCGCTTGCGAATTCGGCGGCAATTCAGCGGTCATGTCATCAAGGCCGGGGTCCAATGCGCCTTAATATACGGGAAATTACGGGCTTTGGGGAAACATGCTGCACGGCCCAACCCGCCGGAGGTGTGACCGGCGTCACCCCGGGCGGGTGCCGGTGACCGATTCCGGCACAGGGCGGCGGGGCTCAGTCCGGTGGGATGCCGGCCTCCTTGACCACCCTGGCCCAGAGCGCAACGTCCGCCTTGATGATATCGGCGAACTGCCTCAGCGGCGCGCTACGGGCGTCGCAACCGGCGACATCTAGCTTCTTCCGCACCTCAGCGGAGGCCAGCGCCGTCTCCAGCGCGGCGCTGATGCGTTCGACCACCGGCTGCGGCGTGCCTGCCGGCACCACGAAGCCGAACCATGGCGTCACCTGCGCTTCGGCAAAGCCCTGCTCGGCCATGGTCGGCACGTCGGGGAAATGCTTCGAGCGGCCGTCGCTGATCGCCCCGATGATCCGGATGCTGCCGGACTGCACCTGGGCCAGCGCCTGGTTGGCCGACAGGAAGCTCGAGGTGATCAGGCCGCTCGCGATATCGGGCACCATCTGCGGATAGCCGCGATAGCCGATCGCGGTGACGTCGATGCCGGCGAGCCGCTTGAACAGCTCGAAGCCGAGATGGCCGGTCGAGCCCTTGCCGGGATGGCTGTAGTTCAGCGTGCCCGGCTTGGCCTTGGCCAGCGCGACATAGTCGGCGACGGTCTTCACCGGCAGCGAGGTCGACACGATGAAGAAGTTCGGGGCGAGACAGATCTGCCCGACCGGCACGAAGTCCCTGACCGGATCCCAGCGCAGCTGCGTGTTCAGTGCCGGGCTTGCGGTGAAGAAGGTCGTCACCAATAGCCATGTGTAGCCGTCGGGAGCGGCGCGTGCGACCTCCTCGGCCGCGATCGAGCCATTGGCGCCGGATTTAGCCTCGACGACGATCGTCCCCTTCCACTGCTCCTGCATGTCCTGCGCCATGATGCGCGCGAACACGTCGGCCACGCTGCCCGGTGCGTAGGGAATGACGATGCGGATCGGCCGGTTCGGGAAGTCCTGCGCGCGCACCGTGCCGGCCATCGCCAGCAACGCCATGCATGCACCGGCAATGAGGCTGATCCGCCGCAACATCGTCCCGTTTCCCGCCCTGCGATCTCGTTGCGGGCAGCATGCAGGCATTGGCCGGCGGCAGCAAGGCGCCGGTTTCAGCGGGCGAAACTTCAGGCGGCGCGATCTTGCGCGCAGGAATCGTCATCGCGGCGATGACGTCAGGCCGTGGCGATCCTTCGCCCGGGAATCGTCATCGCGGCGATGACGTCAGGCTGTGGCGATCCTTCGTGCGGGAATCGTCATCGCGGCGACGCCGATCACAACGCAGGCGAGGCCGATCCACGCCGTCGGGCTCAGCCGTTCGCCCAGCACCGTGACGCTGAGCGCCACCCCGATCGGCACCCGCAAGTAAGCTTGCGCGGTGGTGCCGACCGAGCCGAGGGTCTGGATCAGGCGGAAGTAGATCACGAACGCGATCGCGGTCGAGAACACGGCAAGCGCCAGCAATGCGGTGAGCGATGTCGTCGACGGCGAAAGCGTCCAGGGCCGCTCGACGACAAGGCTGAGCGGAACGAGGATCGCGGCGCCCGCGAGCAGCGAACCCGCCGCCGGCGCCATCGGATCGAGCTCCTTGAAGCCGCGGCTGAAGATCGCGGCACAGGCGTAGCAGATGGTGGCGGCGACGATTGCGACCTCGGCCACGATCGCCTGCCCGAGATCGCGGAACGCATCGACGCCGACGATCAGGCAGATGCCGGCCATGCCTGATATCACCCCGAACAGCTTGCGCGGGCTCGCCCCCTCATGGCGGGTGATCGCGGCGGTGAACAGGAAGGTGAAGATCGGCGAGGCCGAATTGAGGATGGTGGCGAGCCCGGCATCGACGAAGCGCTCGCCCCAGGCGATCAGCGTCCACGGGATCACGCTGTTGAGGCAGGCCTGAAAGATGAAGCGGCGCCAGGTCGCGCGATCGGCCGGCATCGATACGCCGCGCATCCGCATGATGACGAGCAGCAGCAGCCCCGCGATCGTGGTGCGCGCCGCGATAGCGTGATCGGCGGGATGGTCGCGACACCAAGCTTGATGAAGGTATAGGAGCCGCCCCACAGGGTGGCGAGCGCGAGCAGCAAGGCGAGCTCGAAGGCCATGCTCGGCTGTCGTGGGGCGGTGGTCATTGGCGGGATTCCGTCTCGATGGTTGAGACGGAAGCTACATCGCTGCGAGGTGATGATATTTCGATATAAGCCGAAATGTGGAGAAGCGACTCTCCTTCCCCGTCGTCCCGGCGAAGGCCGGGACCCATTACCACAGGGTTGTGTTGTTGGAAAAAGCTGCAGCCTCGGCGTCGCGCAGCAATGCAGTTCGGTGGTTATGGGTCCCGGCCTTCGCCGGGACGACATAGCGCTGCCTGTGAGTCACGCACTCGACGTCTCTCAGAACGACGGACCTACCCCAGCGCCCCGACGTCGAACACCTCGCCATCGTACCCCGCTTCCTTGGGGATGCGGAGCTGGCGGCCGGTGGCGGTCTTGGTCATCACGGGCATTACGGCGACAATCGACTTGCCCTTGCTGTCGGCGAGCGCGGCGCCGACGTTCGGCTGCTTGCCGAGCCTGATCAAATTGCGCGTGGTCGGGAACGGCAGCTTGAAGCGGCCGCTCTCGCCGCCCTCCAGCGCCTCGCGCGTCGACACCCAGATCGAGTCGGTCGATTCCTTGCCGTCATGGGCGCCGAGCTGCTCGGGCGGCGCGGCGGCCAGGAAGAACCAGGTGTCGAAGCGCTTCGGCATGCCCTCCGGCGTGATCCAGTGCGCATACGGCACGAGTGCATCGAGCGCGAGCACCATGCCGTTGTCGGTCAGCACCTTGAGGAAGCTGATCTTGCCTTCGTTCAGCGCCGTGCGATGCGCGGTCGCGATCTCGTTCGCGCGCTTCGCATCGACCAGGTCTTTCGAGCCTACCGGCCGCGCCAGCAGGATGCCGCTCTCCTCGAAGGTCTCGCGGATCGCCGCGATGCGGAAGCCGAGCGCGTCGCCGTCGAGCCCTTCGCCGCCGGAATAGAGCGCGGGATCGGCGGCGATCTCCTTGTCGTTCTTGTCGACGCTGCCGCCCGGAAACACCAGCGCACCCGAGTTGAACTCGATCTGGTGATGGCGGACCATCATGAAGACTTCGATTTCGCCCGATGAGCTGCCGTCACGCAGCAGCAGCACGGTCGACGCAAGGCGCGGGGCAACGATCTCGGTCATGATTAGCCTGCTGCACTGGATTGCGGTTGCAGATTGGCGCGGCGGTCGACGCGCGCCACGCGGGACAAGAGATAGTCGACCTCCGCCCTCGCCTGCGGCGTGATGACAGCACCGGGCTTGCGCTGGGCACTGGAGGAAATGATGCCGCGCTTCTGCAGCACGTATTTGCGCACGGTCAGGCCGACGCCGGGCTGCTGCTCATAGCGGATCAGCGGCAGATGCGCGTCGAACAGATCATGCGCGGCATCACGCTTGCCGGCCTTGGACAGGTTGACGACATCGATCAGCAGCTCGGGGAAGGCATAGCCGGTCATCGCACCGTCGGCGCCGCGCTCCATCTCGAAATCGAGGAAAAGGCCGCCATTGCCGACCAGGATCGACAGCGGCCGCAGCGAGCCGTCCTTCTGGAAGTTGCGCAAGGTCGAAATCTTCTCCAGGCCCGGCCAGTCCTCGTGCTTGAGCATCACGCAGGACGGCGAATCCATCACGATCTTGCGGATCACGGCCGGCGTGAACACGACGGTCAGCGTCAGCGGATAGTCCTGCAGCACCCAGGGAATATCGTCGCCGATCGCTTCCTGCGCCTGCTTGAAATAGCCGATGATCTGGTCGTCGGTACGCAGATGCGGCGGCGGCGCGATCATGACGCCGGCGGCGCCCGCATCCATCGACTTCTTCGCCAGCGAGCGCATCGTGGCAAAGCCCGGCGCCGAGACACCGACGATGACCTGGAGCTTCTTGGCGCGCTTGACGAAGCGCAGCGCGACCTGCTCGGCCTCCGCGGCGTCGAGCTTCGGCGCCTCGCCCAGGATGCCGAGCACGGTGACGCCGTCGCAGCCGACCTCGGTGTAGAAATCGGTCAGCCGGTCGATCGATGCCTCGTCGATGCGGCCGTCGTCGTGGAACGGGGTCGGCGCGATCGCAAAGGTTCCTGCGGCCTGGGCGGTGAGTTTGGTCATGGGTGCCTCGTTTGTTTCGCCCTCTATACAGCGTCATTTCCCGATGCGCCATTGCGCATCGGGAAGCCGTCCCGCGGTCGCGGGTGCCAATCCTTACTTGAACCGCCGCGCCGACTTCTTGATCTCCTCCTCGGAGAAGAAGATCTCCTTGGCGTGGGTGACGATGTCCTCCGCCTTCCATCCCGTGAACGGCGGCGTCCAGCCCTCCATTTCCATCATCCGCATCTCGCGGACGCCGCGCGGGCCGGAGACGCCAAGCACCTTGCCCGTCTGGTCGCCGGACAGGTCGCTGACCATATAGAGCACGGCCGGCGCGATGCCGTCCGGGCCGAGCGCCGCACCCGGGTTCTCTTTGTAACGCGGCAGGTCCGCGGTCATGCGGGTCAGCGCGCCCGGCGCCAGGGTCCAGATCCGGATGTTGTACTTGCGGCCCTCAATCGCCAGCACGTTGGACAGGCCCCAGATGCCGCCCTTGGCGGCGCCGTAGTTGGTCTGGCCGAAATTGCCGATCAGGCCCGAGGTCGAGGACGTGTTGACGATGACGCCGCCGCCATTGTCACGCATCCATTTGAACACCGGCTGGGTGCAGCAGAAGGTGCCCTTCAGATGCACCTTCATCACCTTGTCCCAGTTCGCTTCCTTGGCCTTGTGGAAGGTCTCGTCGAGCAAGATGCCGGCATTGTTGACCAGGATGTCGGCGCGGCCGAAATGCTTGATGGCGTCGTCGAACACCGACTGGCCGCCGGCCAAGGTCGAGATGTCGGCACCGTTGGCGACGGCGCGGCCGCCCTCGGCCTTGATCGCGTCGACCACCTTGTCGGCCATCGACTTGTCGGAGCCCGAGCCGTCGCGCGGGCCGCCGAGATCGTTGACCACCACGGCCGCGCCCTCGCGCGCAAACAGCTTCGCATAGGCTTCACCAAGCCCGCCGCCGGCGCCCGTGATCAGCGCCACCTTGCCGTCGAGTAATCTCATGGTTGTTTTCTCCGTTTTGTTCTTGATTGCCGTCATTCCGGGGCGCGCGCAGCGCGAACCCGGAATCTCGAGATTCCCCGGTGCGCAATTGCGCACCTGCGGTCTGGTCCTTCGGACCATCCCGGAATGACGGAAAGCTACGCCAGCACCGTCTTGCCGCTCTTGATCACGGTGACGCCGCGCGACTTCACCTTGGCCTCGAACGACACCACATTGCCGTCCTTCCACAGCTCCATGGTCACGGTCTCACCGGGGAACACCGGCGAGGAGAACCGCGCCACGTGCTGCTTGAAGGCGGACGGATCGTAGTCGGCATAGGTCTGCAGCACGCCGCGGCAGGTGATGCCGTAGGTGCACATGCCGTGCAGGATCGGCCGCGGGAAGCCGGCCTTCCTGGCGAACTCCGGATCGGAATGCAGCGGGTTGCGGTCACCGCACAGCCGATAGACCAGCGCCTGGTCCGGCCGCGTCGTGATGTCGACGACCTTGTCCGGCGCGCGCTCCGGCACCTTGTGCGGCTCGGGCTGGCCGTCGGACGGGCCGCCGAAGCCGCCATCGCCGCGGGCGAAGCGCGAGGCGACCAGCGTGGCGAGCTTGTCGCCCTTCTCGTCCTTCAGCACGGTCTGGTGGCGGATCACCGCGCCCTTGTCCTTGCCCTTGTCGAACACGTCGAGCACGGTCGAGTCGGCCGTGATGTGCGCGGCGGTCGCGAACGGCTTGTGGAAGGTGATGTCGCGCTCGCCGTCGACCACCATGACGCGGTTGAGATTCATCTCGCCGGGACCGGCGCCCCAGGCCGCGACCGAGGCGAACGTCGGCACCACCTTGAGCGGGCGCGGCGTCAGCACGCCCTCATTGACGAAGGCGAGCTCGTTCTCGTCCATCGGATCGGCAGCCAGGCCGATACCATAGGCATAGAGCATCACGTCGCGGTCGGCGTAGCTGTATTTTTGGCCGAGATTCTTCAGGGCCATCAGCTGTTCGTACACGATCGGCATTGTTGTTTTCTCCCCGAATGTATTCTTAACGGCACGGTGCCCATTACTGCGCCCTCTCCCCTTGTGGGAGAGGGCAGCACCGGCAGTCGTCTCAAACTCGTTTCGGTGAGGGGTTCGCGCCACAGAGAGATTTTCTACGCGGAGAGAGACCCCTCACCCGCCTTCGCTTTCAGCGAAGGCACCATCTCCCACAAGGGGAGAGGGTAAAATCAGGCCGGCGTGAAGAACGGCAGCGGGGCGCCGTCGGTCGGCTTCCACACCACCTTCACCTTTTGGCCGATCTTCACCTTCTCCAGATCGCAATCGACGATGTTGGTCTGCAGCGACGGACCTTCCTTCAGCGTCACATAGGCGATCGCATAGGGACCGGTCGGCGACTTCCGCATCAGGCTGTAGGTGTAGACCGTGGCCTCGCCGCTCGACTCTTCCCACACCGTCTTGTCCGAGAAGCAGAACGGGCAGATCGCGCGCGGGAAGTAATGCGCCTCGCCGCAGGTGTTGCAGCGCTTGATCATGAACTTGCCCGCCTTCGCCGCCTCCCAGAACGGCGCGGTCTCCGCGTTGGTCACCGGGGCATTGTACTTCTTCGCTTCAGACATCACGCACGCTCCAGAATGCAGGTTGAGGCGGCGTGGCGAACGCCGAGCAGACCGCCGGTGCCGTGGGCGATCGCGAGGTCGCAGTTCTTCACCTGCACCTTCGGGTGCGCCTCGCCGCGCAACTGGCGCACAGCCTCGAGGATTTTCGTCATACCGCCGCGATTGACGGGATGGTTGCTGCACAAGCCGCCGCCATCGGTGTTGAACGGCAGCTTGCCGACGCCCGAGATCAGATTGCCGTCGGCGACGAACTTGCCGCCCTCGCCCTTCTTGCAGAAGCCGAGATCCTCGAGCTGCATCAGCACCGTGATGGTGAAGCTGTCATAGATCGAGGCGTATTTGATGTCCTTCGGCGTCACGCCCGCCTCCTCGAAGGCACGCGGACCGGACCACACGCCGGCGGAGTAGGTCAGATCGAGATCCTTGCCGCCGCGCGGGCCCTTCATCGCCTCGCCATGGCCGATCAGACGCACCAGCGGCTTCTTCAGGCTCTTGGCGATCTCGCGCGTCGTGACGATCATCGCGCCGCCGCCGTCGGTGACGACGCAGCAATCCATGCGATGCAGCGGATCGGAGATCATCGGCGAGTTCAGCACGTCCTCGACGGTGACGACCTCCTTCAGCATCGCATTCGGATTGTATTGCGCGTGATGCGAGGCGGCGACCTTGATCCAGGCGAGCTGTTCGGAGGTGGTGCCGTAGTCGTGCATATGGCGCATGGCACACATGCCATAGGCATTGTGCGTGGTAGCCCCGTAGGCGGATTCGAAATCGGCCTCGGCGCCCGACGCGCGCGGCGGCATCGGGCCGGTGCGCGGTTTGCCCGCCAGCGTGACCAGCGCGACCGAGCATTTGCCCGCGGCGATCGCCTCGGCGGCGTGGCCGAGATGGATCAGATAGGAACAGCCACCGGTCTCGGTGGAGTCGACATGACGCAGCTTCTTGGTGTTGAGGCCGAGATAATCGACCATCGGCCACAGCCCGCCCGGCGCGTCGCCGGCGCAGAAATAGCCGTCGATGTCGTCCTTGGTGAGCCCGGCATCCTCGATCGCGCCCTTGGCGACCTCGGCGTGCAGCTGTGCTGTTGATTTATCGGGTGCGTGCCGGGTGGGATGTTCGTAGATCCCGGCAATGTAGGCCTTGCCCTTGATGGTCAAATCGCTCTCCGCTGGCGTTTCTTCGCTCGAGCGTTTTTCTGAACCGACGACGCGACCTTGGCAAGCGCGGAAATATTCCGTCAGGCGAGACTGCGGGTAAAGAGCAAGGGTGGGTTAGCTGAAGGCGTAACCCACCCTTGCGTGTGCCGCCAAGCTAGTGATGCTTTTCGAGAACGATCACCGGGCCACGCGACGTGCATGACCACTTCGATGCGGCATAGCAGTAGTCCGCCGGATATTCGCTGAGATGAAGGCGATCCACGTTGGGTTTCGCCAGACGATGCTTCACTTCATCCTTCCAGAACGCAAAGCGATCGTCCGCCGCTAACCACCGCAGCGGAAGACCCACGTCGGCAACTACGATGGTCGAACCATCACGCAAAAGCCGAACAATCTCTGCGTCGCCTATGGGCTCAATGCGGACCGCGTTCACCGGCCCGCTGCTGTCCCAAAGTTCTGTGAGTGGCGTCTGCGTGACGATTCTCCGACCGGTGTCCATGCCCAAGCCGTTACCCATCGATGCACCCGCGTGCGGACGAGATGGTGGGTTACGCTTCGCTAACCCACCCTACACAGTTACTGCCGCCCTACTCCGCCGCCATCTGCCGCGGCGCGGACGGCGGGTTGGCGAGGTCGGCGGCGAGTTGCGCGTAGCGAACCTTCGCCTCCTTGATCGCCTTGTCCTTCACCGGACCGTAGCCGCGGATGCGATCGGGCAGCGCCAGCAATTCGACCGCGATGTCGTGATTGAGCGGCGACAGCAGGCCGAGCACGGTCGCGACATCCTTCTCGTAGCCCGCGATCAGATCGCGCTCCAGCTTGCGGTCGGGGTTGTAGCCGAAGATGTCGAGCGGCGTGCCGCGCAGAAAGCGGAATCTCGCCAGCACCCTGAAGGCTGACATCATCCACGAACCGAAGGCGCGCTTTTTCGGCCGGCCCTGCGCGTCGAGGCCGCCGCCGAGGATCGGCGGCGCCAGATTGAAGTTGAACTTGAACTCGCCCTCAAACTGATCGCGCAGCTGCTTCTCGAAACGGCCGTCGGTGAACAGCCGCGCCACCTCATACTCGTCCTTGTAGGCGAGCAGCTTTGCGTAGTTGATCGCGACCGCGCGCGGCAGCGCCTCGCCGTAGCCGCCCTTGGTGGCGGTCTCGCGAACCTGGTCGAGCAGCTTGCGGTAGCGTTTTGCCAGACGTGCATTCTGGTAGTCGGTCAGGAACGCCATGCGATGGGTGATGATCTCATCCAGCGACATCGCATCCAGCGATTTCGGTGGCGCGATTTCGTCGTCGCCCTTCATCATGCCGCTCAGCCGTGCCGGATCGGCGGCGGCCAGGCGCCCGAGCTGGAACGCCTGGGTGTTCATCTTGATCGAGACGCCGTTGACTTCGATCGCCTGCAGAATCGCCTCCGCCGACAGCGGCAGCAACCCGCGCTGATAGGCAAAGCCCATCATCATGATGTTGGTGGCGATGGAGTCACCGAGCAGCGCTTCGGCCGGCTTGGTGAAGTCGAAGAAGGCGGAGTCCTTGCGCAGCTCGGTCTCCAGCACGCTGTTGACCTTGCGGCTCTGGAAGTTGAAGTCGCGGTTCAGGATAAAGTCCGCGGTCGGGATCACGTGGCTGTTGATGATGCCGACGGTGCGGCTCGCATCGCACAGCGTGATGGTGTCCTTCGACGCCGCCACGACCTCGTCGGCCGCAAGCACCAGATCGGCCGTTCCGGTCACGATGCGCGAGCAGGTCACGTCGGCGGTGTGCTCGGAGAGCCGGACGTGGCTCAGCACCGCGCCGCCCTTTTGCGCGAGACCTGACATGTCGAGGATCATCGAGGCCTTGCCCTCGATATGGGCGGCCATGCCGAGCAGCGCGCCGATCGTCAGCACGCCGGTGCCGCCGACGCCGCCGACCGCGATGTTGTAGGGCCGGTCGAGCGCGGGCTTGGAGGCCGGCTCCGGCAGATTATCGATGCTGCCGAGCTCGGGCGGCGCGCGCCGCCTGAGCTTGCCGCCGTCGACCGTGACGAAGGACGGGCAAAAGCCCTTCACGCAGGAATAATCCTTGTTGCAGGTCGACTGGTTGATGGTGCGCTTGCGCCCGAGCTCCGTCTCCAGCGGCTCGACCGAGATGCAGTTCGACTGCACCGAGCAGTCGCCGCAGCCTTCGCAGACCGCGGGATTGATCAGCACGCGGCGCTGCGGATCCTCCATCAGGCCGCGCTTGCGGCGACGGCGCTTTTCGGCGGCACAGGTCTGCACGAACACGATCGCCGACGTGCCCTTGGTGTCGCGGCACATCTTCTGGACGTTCTCGAGCTCGTCGCGGTGATACAGCTTGACGCCGGGCGCGATGGTGTCGGCCGGATAGGCGTCCGGATTCTCCGAGACCAGATAGATCTCGCGGATGCCTTCGGCATGGAGCTGGAAGGTGATCTGCTGCGGCGAGAGATCGCCGTCGTGGCGCTGGCCGCCGGTCATGGCGACCGCGTCGTTGTAGAGGATCTTGTAGGTGATGTTGGCCTTGGAAGCGATCGACTGGCGGATCGCGAGAATGCCGGAGTGGAAATAGGTGCCGTCGCCGAGATTGGCGAAGATGTGGTTCTCGTTGGTGAACGGCGCGATGCCGACCCACGGCACGCCCTCGCCGCCCATATGGGTGAAGGTCTCGGTTGACCGGTTCATCCACAGTGCCATGAAGTGGCAGCCGATGCCTGCCAGCGCGCGGCTGCCTTCCGGCACCTTGGTCGAGGTGTTGTGCGGGCAGCCCGAGCAGAAATACGGCGTGCGGCTGACAGGCGCGGTCGCCTGCATCTGCGTCGACTGACGGCCGTTGAACCAGTCGGCCTTGGCGCGCAGCATCTCGGCGATTTCAGGATTGAGATTAAGTCGAAGCAGCCGTTCGGTGAGCGAGCTCGCAAGCGAGGCCACGCTGAGCTCGGCGGCGAAGGTCAGGAAGCGCTTGTCGTGATCGTCCATCTTGCCGACGATGCGCGGACGCACGTCGTCGCGCCAGTTGAACAGCTCCTGCTTGACCTGGTTCTCGACGATCTCGCGGCGCTCCTCGACAATGAAGATCTCCTCGAGGCCGACGGCGAAGTTGCGCACGCCTTCCGGCTCCAGCGGCCAGGGCATGCCGATCTTGTAGAGGCGGATGCCGATCTTGGCGGCGATCTCGGGCGTGATGCCGAGCTCGCGCAACGCCTGGCGGATGTCCTCGTAGCTCTTGCCCGAGGCCATGATGCCGTAGCGCGCGTTCGGCGAATCCATCGTGATGCGGTTGACCTTGTTGGCGCGGGCGAAGGCGATCGCGGCAAAGCCCTTGTAGTCCTGCAACCGGCGGTCCTGCTCGAAGCGGTCGTCGGGCCAGCGGATGTTGAGGCCGCCCGGCGGCAATTCGAAATCGGTCGGGATCACGAACGGCGTCATCTCGTCGGTGAGGTCGATCTCGGCGGTCGTCTCGACCGTCTCGGTGATCACCTTCATGCCGACCCAGCAGCCAGAGTAGCGCGACATCGCGATACCCAGGAGGCCCATCTCGATCATTTCGTGGATGCTGGAGGGGTAGAGGTAGGGCATCAGCGCGGAGATGAAGGCGTGGTCGGACTGATGCGGGACGGTGGAGGATTTCGCGCCATGGTCGTCGCCGGCAAGGCAGAGTACGCCGCCATGCTTGGCGGAGCCGGCCGCATTGCCGTGGCGGAACACGTCGCCGCAGCGGTCGACGCCGGGGCCCTTGCCGTACCAGATGCCGACCGCGCCATCATATTTGGCGCCCGGCGACAGGACGAGCTGCTGCGAGCCCCAGATCGCGGTGGCCGCGAGGTCCTCGTTGACGCCGGGCTGGAATTTGATGTTGTACTGCTCGAGATGCTTGCGGGCGGCGAACAGCTGCTGGTCGTAGCCGCCGAGGGGGGAACCGCGATAGCCGGAGATGAAGCCTGCCGTGTTGAGGCCCGCGGCGCGGTCGCGCCTGATCTGCGCCATCGGCAGGCGGACCAGCGCCTGGATGCCGGTCATGAAGACGTGGCCGGTGTCCTGGGTGTATTTCTGGTCGAGGCTGATAGGCCCTTGGTTGATTCCCATTTAGCCCTCTTTTCGCTGGTCGCGACGACTGCTTTTAGCTAGTCATCCGAGCTTGTTAGAACCAGTCTATGTCGGATTTTCCGGCCCGCGCAGCACAATTCTGGGCGACCAGGCCCGTCGCTCAAAAATCGCAATTTCGTGCCGGGAATATTGCAGGGCCGTTTCGGTTTCTGTCGCAGGACAGGCCCGTGGCGAAATGGCGTGACGCGTCTTGTGGACCGGAAGGTGATCGGATGCGGCGACGATTTCGAACGACGGGTGCGATTCTGGTCGCAGCGCTGTTGTGCGGTGCGCTGGCGACCCGCGAATGTGCCGCCGCGCCGACCGACGACGTCATCGCCCGCGGCAAGGCGCTCACGATCGCCGGCGACTGCGCCAGCTGCCACACGGCCGATCCGGCAAAGCCTTTTGCCGGGGGGAAGCGGATCGACACGCCGTTCGGTGCGGTGTTCTCGCCGAACCTCACCCCCGACCGCGATACCGGCATCGGCGGCTGGAGCGACGACGATTTCCTGCGCGCGCTGCGGATCGGCGTCGCGCCGAGCGGCGCGCATTATTATCCCGCCTTCCCCTACCCCTATTTCACGAAGCTGATCCGCGACGACATCCTGGCGATCCGTGCCTATCTCGCGACGCTGGCGCCGGTCAACGACAAGGCGCCGCCGCCGGAGCTGCGCTGGCCGTTGAACTACCGCGTGCTGATGCGGGCCTGGAACGCACTGTTCTTCACGCCGGGCATCATCCAGCCGGACCAGGGCAAGGGTACGGAATGGAATCGCGGACGCTATCTCGTCGAGGCCCTCGCCCATTGCGGCGCCTGCCACACGCCCAAGAACGCCTTCGGCGCCGACAGGCGTGACCAGGCGCTCGGTGGCAGCACGGTGCAAGGCATGTTCGCGCCAAGGCTCGATGGCGCCGCGCGCAGCGGGCTGAAATCATGGAGCGTCGCTGACATCGCCGAATATCTGCAGAGCGGCCGCAACGTGCACAGCCATGCCGGCCCCCTGATGTCCGAGGTGGTGCTCAATTCGACCTCGAAGATGAGCGACGCCGACGTACGCGCCATTGCGGTCTATCTGAAGGGCCTGCCCGCCGGCGCGCCGGAGCCGGAGGTCACCCCGCCCTCGCCGGCGCAGATGAGCAATGGCGAACGCATCTACCGCGGGGCCTGCATCGCCTGCCATGAGCTCGACGGCTCCGGCGCGCCGCGGATCTATCCGCCGCTGCCCGGCAACGCCAACCTGCAATCGGCCAATCCAGCAAGCACGCTGCGCATCATCCTCGACGGCGCACAGACCGTGACCACGCCGCGCGCCCCGAACGGCGGCTCGATGCCGGCCTATCCCAAGCTCACCGACCAGGAGGTCGCGGACGTTGCGACCTACATCCGCAATGCCTGGGGCAACGCGGCGCCGGCCGTCACCGCGGACGAGGTCGCCAAGGCGCGGACGGCGAAAGAGCCGTTCAGCGCTCCTCGTCGCTGAACACGAATTTCGGCATCTCCCATCGGTAGCGGATCGCAAGCATGCGGAACGTCAGCCCGAGTGCGAAGGTCAGCGCGGTCCAGAGCTGGGTGTTCACCTGCAGCCCGGAGCCGGTCACATAGAACAGTCCCGTCACCACGGAGACGCTGGCGTAGAGCTCGCTGCGAAACAACAACGGCACCTCGTTGCAGAGGATGTCGCGCAGCACGCCGCCGGCGCAGCCGGTGATCATGCCGGCGACGATCACGATCGGCAGCGGGACGTCGATTTGCGAGGCCACGTCGCAACCGGCCATGGTGAACACCACAAGTCCGATCGCATCGAGCACCAGGAATGCGAGGTTGAGCCGGTGCACGAGCCGCGCCAGCAGGATGGTGGCGAAGGCGCCCGCCGCCGCGACCGCAAGGTAGATCGGGTGCGCGACCCAGAGCAGCGGATAATGTCCGAGCAGCACGTCGCGGATGGTGCCGCCGCCGAGCGCGGTGATCGCGCCGAGCATGCAGACGCCGGCCCAATCCATGCTGCGCCTGCCTGCCGCCAGTGCCGCCGTCATCGACTGCGCCGCAACCGCAATGAACGAGAGCAAGTGCAGCACCGAATCGGTGGGCGGCATGGTCCACATTGAAAAGGCCTCATGAAACAGCTTGGAACCCGAGGAATCGGCGGTTCCTGCATGAACAGGTTGCAACATTGGCGCGGAACATCCTCGCGCGCCAGCCATTGTCTTCTGCGTTTAGCTTTCAGGTGCTAACGGAGGAACTTTGCAATGACCCATCAACCTGACGATCCGTATCGCGCCAACCTGACCGAGGACGAAATGCGCCGTCAGGCGCGCTTCAACAGCCTGGACAACGAGCTGCAGCCGGACCCGGAACTCCAGGAGGGACCGGCCAGCACCACCAAGATCGCGATGTTCGCCGTCGCGGTGGCCGTGGTGCTCGGTGCGTTGTTCTACGGCTTGAACAATACCTCGGTGCATGAGGCGGGTACCACGCCGTCAGCGCAGACCGCGCAGCAGCAGCCGGCCAATCCGGCCGCGCCGCCTCCGGGCATGCGCGACGTGACGCCGAAGCCGAACAGCCAGCCCGGCACGACCACGGGCGCGGCACCTGCGCAGCCGGCGTCTCCATCGGCCAACAAGCCGACTGGACAGGAAATCGACCGCTCGGCGGCGCCGGCCGACTCGACCGGCGACAAGAACAAGTAATCCGCTCGCTATCGTGAGCGATGAAGCAGCGGGCTCCGGCGGCCCGCTGCTTTTTTGCGTGTGAGTCTACTTGAACATCTTGTTGAGCTCGCCGCCGGGATAGCCATTGGCGAATTCCGTGAAGGTGCCCTTCTCGGCCATCTCCTTGGCCGCCTTCATCACGCCGGTCCAGGCCATCCGAGCAAGCGCTCCACCGACGCTGATCCGGCGCACGCCGAGATCGGCGACCGATTGCAGCGTCAGCTCCGACACGCCGCCGATCAACAGATTGACCGGCTTTGGCGCCACCGCCTTCACAACCGCGGAAATCTCCTCCTTGGTCGCGATGCCCGGCGAATAAAGGACGTCCGCTCCTGCTTCCGAATAGGCCTGCAGCCGTTCGATCACCAGATTGATGTCCTTCTTGCCCCACAGGAATGCCTCACAGCGGCCGGTGAGCAACACACCGCTGTTGTCGGCATCGATGGCCTTGCGCGCCGCCTTGATGCGCTCCACCGCAAGCTTGTGCTCGAACAGCGGGTTGGCGGCGTCTCCGGTGGAGTCCTCGATCGAAAGCCCGGCGACGCCGGTCTTGACGCCGCGCGCGACATTGGCGGCGACCTTGTCGGGCTCGACCGCGAAGCCGCCCTCGAAATCCGCATTGACGGGAATATCGACCGCCGCACACAGCGCGGTCAGGTGGTCGCAGACGTCATCGACGGTGACGCGGTTGTCGGCCTTGGCGATGGTCCATGCAAAGCCCGCGCTGGTCGACGCCAGCGCCTTGAAGCCGAGATGTTGCAAGGCGCGGGCGCTGCCGACATCGAACGGATTCGGAATGATGAAGCAGCCGCTCTCATGCAGCTTCTTGAAGGCGGCGCGTTTGTCAGCAGTTGGCAGTGGCATTGGTCGCTCCCTGGAGTCATTGGCCGCGCAGAGATAGGCACCCACGCATCCGCCCGCTAGTGCGGCTCATGCGCCGCGCGGCTGTCCTTCGGCGCCTGATCGCGTTCGTTCAGGCCGTAATCCCGGATCACGCTTGCCACCCGCAGCCGGTAGTTCTCGAAGATCCGCGCGCGGCCCTTGGCCTGGGTACGGCGATGTTCGATCGTGTTGCGCCAGGCTTCCACCGCAGCCTCGTCGCGAAAGAATGACAGCGACACGAACTTGCCCTTCTCGGTGATGCTCTCGAACCGCTCGACCGAGATGAAGCCGTCGATCTCCTGCAGGATCGGCTTCAGCTCGGCGGCGAGGTCGAAATAGAGATCCCGTTGCTCAGGCTTGGGCCAGACTTCGAAGATCACTGCGATCATGGGTGCCTCCCGCACATTGCTGTTGTGGCCCGACTATACCTCGACCTTGCGGAGAAATGTCCGTTCCTCGGCGAGGATGAAGCGGTTTTCTTCCGCGAAGTTGAAGTTTGCGACGCCCTCCTTGTCCTGGCGCAGCCGCGCGCGATAGGCCTCATAAGCGGCAAGGCTGTCGAACGAGATCAGCGCGAAGGCGATGTTGTTTGTTCCCTCATGCGGCATCCAGTAGCCGATGAGGTCGCCGCCGCAGCGCGGGATGATCGAGAGCCAGTTCCGCGAATACTCCTCGAACATCGCGCGCTTGAATGGATCGAGCTGGTAGCGGATGAAAACGGTGACGGTCATGGATGGCCTCCGGTCATGTTTCCGTTGTTGCGAGCGTCAGCGAAGCAATCCTCGCAATGACGGCACGGTGAACAATAGCGGCTTGTCCGACCTCGATGCTTCGTCTATCATCGAACTATGAAAGCAGGACCCGACATCTCCCGGATCGCCGCTCTGGTCGGCGATCCCGCGCGCTGCAACATGCTGACCGCGCTGATGACCGGCCGGGCGCTGACCGCGAGTGAGCTGGCGCAGGAGGCCGGCATCACGCCGCAGACGGCGAGCTCGCATCTCTCCAAGCTCGAGGCCGGCGGGCTGATCGAGCCCGAGAAGCAGGGCCGCCACCGCTACTACCGCCTCTCCGACCCCGACGTCGCCGACGTGCTGGAAGGCCTGCAGGGCATTGCCGCTCGCGCCGGCCATATGCGGGTGCGCACCGGGCCGAAGGATCCGGCGCTGCGCCGCGCCCGCATCTGCTACGACCATCTCGCCGGCGATCTCGGCGTTCAGATGCTCGACAGCATGAAGCGGCAGAAGCTGGTCCGCCAGAGCAAGCAGGCGATCGAGCTCACCGGCGAAGGCAAGCGCTTCATGGCCGAGGAGCTGCAGATCGACGCCGATGCGCTGACGCATCCGCGCCGGCCGGTGTGCAAGGCCTGCCTCGACTGGAGCGAGCGGCGGCATCATCTCGCCGGCACGCTGGGCGCTGCCATGATGGACCGCTTCACGGAACTGAAATGGGCCGCGCGCGACGCTGCGCCGGGCAGCCGCGTGGTCAATTTTTCGCGTAACGGCGAGAAGCGATTCGCTGCGTTGTTCGGCCCGGACCAATAGCGGCGCGCCTTCGGGCAAGCGTCGATGAACCGCCGGTCTCGCTTGCCTCGCCTTCCGATGTATTTTCGTACGCTCGCCATGTGCGCGCGGCTGCCCGCGTCCGCGAAATATTTCGAACTGATGCTGAGCCGGCTTGCGGCGTGCTGACGCAGCTTTGAGCTGCAACATTCATGTCGCATTCAGGCCGCAACATTATGGTCGGCGACATCGGGCACGCCTTCTGCAATGATCCGGCCGGGCGAATCGGTAGACGAAAGCTTGTTGCGGTGCCGCAGCGCGGCCCAAAATAAAAAAGGAGAAGACATGAAGTATCTTTTTGCTGCAGCAGTTCTGCTGACGACCGCATTCGCCGGCATCAGCGCCGCTGATGCGGCCGGTGGCTGCGGCCCCGGCTGGCACCGTGGCCCCTATGGCGGCTGCGTCAGGAATCGCGGCGTCGTCGTCGCGCCGGGCGCCGTTGTCGTGCGCCCGCCGGTCGTGGTCGAGCGCCCCGTCGTGGTGGCGCCGCGTGTCCGCGCCTGCCCGTACGGCTTTGTCTGGCGCTACGGCCGTTGCCGCCCGATCTGATCGCGGCAGATTCCGAACTAACAAAACCCCGCCTGGCGCGGGGTTTTTCTTTTCGTCATGGAGTCGATATCACCAGCGGCGCCAGTGATGACGGCGCCAATGGTGGCGGCGCCAGCCCCAATGCCTGCGGTGCCAGTACCGGTGACGCCAACCCCAGTGGCGATGATGCCAGCGAACTTGCTCGGGCTTCATGCGGCCGACCTCGTCACCGGTGGTGACGGCGGGATGCGCATCGCCAGCCGCTGGTGCGCGTGCATCCCGGTTGAGGGGAAGCGGCGCGAGCGGCGCCGCCTGCGCCGTCGCTGCGAAGGTGGCGGCTCCGGCGGCGACACCGAAGGCCATCTTCAGAAAATCCCGGCGTTCCATGAGCGTTTCCCTTTGTTGCTGAGTTGGACCAACTGCGGCGGCGAGTTTTTGCCTCGCGAGCTGAACGCTCGCTGAACCGCGCGTTCACGTTTCATGGAACTCGAGGGTTGTCGACGTCGTGACGTCACGCAGCCATCATGCCGCCGTCGCCTCCTCCGCCAGCACCAGGAGATCGCGCGTGCGCGTCACCTCCGGCCAGTCACGGTTGAAGTCGGCGACCAGCCGCTTCATGTCCTCGCTGCTCACCGCGCGCGCGAGCGCCTTCTCGTCGGCGAACTGATAGGTCGCCTGGTGCAGCGAGGGATCGCTCAGGCTCCAGCATCGCCAGGCGCGTTCGGCGCCGAACGATTTCATCGCGTCCGGCAGATGCTCGCGCGAATACCAGGCGTCGAAGGCGGCACGCCGGGCGGCGTCCGTGACGGTGGCGCGGACGACGAAATAGGCTGCGGGCATTGGTTTTCCTCCATGGTTTCATTTCGCACGAGCGGCCGGCATATGCTCCGTGATATGTCGGCCTGCTGACAATGCCCGATCAGGGGGATCACCCATGCTTGCCCGTCACCGCACCGCGCTGCTCTCGTTCCTGCTCGCCCTCGGCGCCGCGCTTCCCGTCGCCGCCGGGGAGATCGCGCTGCCGCGCGAGGCGCAGCTCGGGCCGCGCCCGTTCTATCTGGTCGACAGGATGAAGGACGGGCCCCTGAAGCAGCAGCTCAGCCAATGCACCGGGCCGTTCCACAAGACTGATTTTTCGATCGGCCATCGCGGCGCCGCGCTGCAATTTCCCGAGCATAGCCGCGAATCCTATCTCGCCGCCGCACGGATGGGCGCCGGCGTGATCGAATGCGACGTCACCTTCACCAGGGACCGCCAGTTGGTGTGCCGGCACTCGCAATGCGACCTGCACACCACGACCAACATCCTGACGGTGCCGGATCTCACCGCAAAATGCACGCAACCCTTCAGCCCGGCCGATCCGGCCGCCGGCAGGAAGGCCTCGGCGAAATGCTGCACCAGCGACATCACGCTCGCCGAATTCAAGCGGCTCACCGCGAAAATGGACGGCTTCAATCCGGATGCGAGGACGCCCGAGGAGTACCAGAGCGGCACGCCGCGCTGGCGCACCGACCTCTACGCCAATTCCGGCACGCTGATGAGCCATGACGAGAGCATCGCCTTGATCAGGAGTCTCGGCGCAAAATTCACGCCCGAGCTGAAGGCGCCGGAAGTGGCGATGCCGTTCGACGGCGACTACACCCAGGAGACATATGCGACCCAGATGCTCGCCGCCTACAAGGCCGCCGGCATTCCGCCGAGCGACGTGTTCCCACAGAGCTTCAGCCTCAAGGACATCCTCTATTGGGTGAAGACCGAACCCGACTTTGCCGGCCAGGCGCTCTACCTCGAGGACCGCTACGAGAAAGCAGGCCTCGATCCGAACCGGCCGGAGACCTGGAAGCCGTCGATGCAGGAATTGAAGGCCTCCGGCGTCGCGATCCTGGGACCGCCGATCTTCGCGATGCTGGCGCTGAACGACAAGGGCGAGATCGTCCCGTCGGCTTACGCCAGGGCAGCGAAGGCCGCCGGCCTCGATCTGATCGGCTGGTCGCTGGAGCGCGACGGGCCGCTCAACCGAGGCGGTGCGTTCTACCACAAGTCGGTGAAGGCGGCGATCGACCGCGACGGCGACACGTTGACCGTGCTCGACGTGCTGGCAAGACAGGTCGGCGTCCGCGCGATGTTTTCCGACTGGCCGGCGACGACCACATTCTATGCGAACTGCATGGGGATGAAGTGAGGTCTTGCCGGGCGCGTTACGGCTGCCCCGCCCTACGCACCGTGCGCGCCCGCCATGACCATTCCGGCCGTTCCGCGCGCGGCAGAACGGGACTAGCATCATCGCCTTCCCGCCCGACGGGACAACACCACAGGGAGGCCGCCATGAAGCCAGGACAACCGGTCAAGGACGCCAGCCATCTCTACGAAGTCGAGCGCCGCGCCCAGCACGCCGCCCGCCCCGGCTTCCGCATCATGGAGCTGCAACTCTCGCCGACCCAGAAGGTGCCGTGGCACACCCACAGCAACATCTCGGACACCTTCTACGTGCTGGAGGGCCAGATGCGGCTGTTCCTGCAGGAGCCCAAGGAGGAAGTGAACCTGAAGGTCGGCGAAGTCTACGCCGTCCGCCCGACCCGCCCTCACCTCGTCACCAACGCCGGCACGACGTCGCTGACGTTCCTGATCCTGCAAGGCGTCGGCGAATACGACTACGTACCGCTGGCGTCGAAGTAACTCCCTCCGCTGTCGTCCCGGCGAAAGCCGGGACCCATTACCACCGCATTTCGGTGATGAACGGGATCGCGGCCCCAGCGTCGCGCAACAATTGAGACTTGGGATAATGAGTCCTGGCTTTCGTCAGCACGACACTGAGTTTGCGGCGCCGCTTTGCGCGCCCGCCGCGCCTCACATCAGCTTCAGCGGCGCGTCGTGAACCAGCCGCAGGTCGATATTGCCGATCAGCCGCGCGCGGCGCGCCTCGGCGGTGCTGATCGCTGCCTCGGTCTGCCGCAACGTGCTGACATTCGAGCCGAGCGACACGATACCGCCGAGCACCAGTGCGATCGATCCGAGTGCCGCAGTCTGACCGGCGCCCAGCAGCCCGAGCAACGCGACGGCCAGCAACGCGAACCCGCCTGCGATCGCGACCTTCGAGCCGAGAATGATCCGCCGGGAGCGCTCGGCGCTCTCGGCAAGCTCCTCGATCTGCGCCTCGATCTCGGAGATCTCGTCGGTCGGCTGGTCTTCGGTCATCGGGTTCGGACCTGTAGGGCGGGTCAGGCGGAAGCCGTAACCCGCCGTGTTCATTTTCGCAAGAAATCGCTACGCTTCAGGCGCGCGCTAGCTCTTGGTCATCCGATTCGGACTCAAATCAAATGTTAGCCTGTTCAACGCTCGACGACGGATGGGTCGTTGCGGCTCCCGCCGAGGTCGGCTTCGATGCCGAAAGCCTCTCCGGACTCGACGCGTTTCTCAAACAATGGCCCAAGTGCAAAGTTCACGCCGTTGTCATCGTGCGGCGCGGCAAGCTTGTGTTCGAGCGCTATTTCGCCGGCCGGGAGCGGCGGTGGATGGAGTGGTCGGCACCGGTTCAATTTTCGGCGGAAACGAAGCACGACATCCGCTCCATCTCGAAGAGCGTAACCTCACTTCTGATCGGCTTGGCGATCAGCGAGGGACAATTTCCGCCGCTAGATTCCCGTGTTATCGACTACTTCCCCGAATACGCCGATCTTCGTACGACGAGGAACGCTCGCATCACGTTCCGGCACCTGCTCACCATGTCGCACGGTCTACGGTGGGATGAAGCGCGCGGCTGGAACAGTCAGGCGAACAACGAACGGCATCTGCTCGAAGCGAAAGATCCCTACCGCTATGTTCTGCAACAGCGGATGGCGCTCCCGCCCGGCGTATCGTTCAACTATAGCGGCGGCGCCACCAGCCTCCTGGCTGCGGCCCTTGCCAAGAGCGTCGGCCAACGGATCGATGCTTTTGCCAGAGACAAGCTGTTCGAACCGCTCGGCATCACTGATGTCGAGTGGTCAGCTTTACCGGCAGTGCCGAACTCGCGGCCTTTGCCGGATTGCGGCTACGGCCGCGCGACGTCGCCAAGCTTGGCCAACTCGTCGCGAATGATGGACGCTGGAACGGCAGACAGGTCCTGCCCGCCGCGTGGATCGCCGAGTCGACCAAGCCGCGGGTTAACGCCGGAGGGCACGTGGCCGTCTACTATGGTTATCACTGGTGGCTTGGCCGTTCCTTGCTGAACGGTCACGACCTGATCTGGATCGCCGCGTACGGCAGCGGTGGCCAACGCCTTTTCATCGTGCCCGGGCTCGATCTGGTGGTCGTCGTGAACGCCTTCGACCACGATGCCATCTCAAACGCCATCCTCAACCGGTTTCTCCTGCCTGCCGTGACGGACTGTCCGCCCCTTTCAGCGTAAAGGGTTGGAATGGGGCTGAGCTCAGCTCTCTGTTCGCAGGGCCGGTTACGCGACCGGGTCCGCGCGCGTAGCGCAGTGAGCGAAGGCGGAAGCCGCAACCCGCCACGGATCGTACGCCCCTGGAACCTCGAGATTCCGGGTTCGCGCTCACGCGCGCCCCGGAATGACGACAACAAGAGCAACAAAGGGAGACGCGCATGCGAAGGTCGTGGGTTACGCTTTGCGCTAACCCACCCTACGCTCTCCTCACAACGGCAGATTGTCGTGCTTCTTCGCGGGGATCTCCACCTTCTTGTCCTTCAGCATCGCCAGCGCCCGCGCGATGCGGCGGCGGGTCGAATGCGGCATGATGACGTCGTCGATGTAGCCGCGTTCGGCGGCGATGAAGGGCGACAGGAAGCGGTCTTCGTATTCCTTGGTGCGGGCGGCGATCTTGTCGGGGTCGCCGATGTCAGAGCGGAAGATGATCTCCACCGCGCCCTTGGCGCCCATCACGGCGATCTGGGCGGTCGGCCAAGCGTAGTTCATGTCGGCGCCGATTTCCTTTGAGGCCATGACGTCGAAGGCGCCGCCATAGGCCTTGCGAGTGATGATGGTGACGAGCGGCACCGTGCACTGCGAATAGGCGAACAGCAGCTTTGCGCCGTGCTTGATCAGGCCGCCATATTCTTGGCTCGTGCCCGGCAGGAAGCCCGGCACGTCGACGAAGGTGACGATCGGGATGTTGAAGGCGTCGCAGAACCGCACGAAGCGCGCCGCTTTGCGCGAGGCGTCGCTGTCGAGCACGCCCGCCAGCACCATCGGTTGGTTGGCGACGAAGCCGACGGTGCGGCCGGCGATGCGGCCGAAGCCGGTGACGATGTTTTTCGCAAAGGTCTCCGAGATCTCGAAGAAGTCGCCCTCGTCGACGACCTTGAGGATCAATTCCTTCATGTCGTAGGGCTTGTTCGGATTGTCGGGGATCAGCGTGTCCAGCGACATGTCGACCCGCCCGATATCGTCGAAGCTCGGCCATTCCGGCACGCCGTCGCTGTTGTTCGAGGGCAGGAAGTCGATCAGGCGGCGCATCTGCAGCAGCGCGTCGACGTCGTTCTCGAACGCGCCGTCGGCGATCGAGGAGCGCGTGGCATGCACCGAGGCGCCGCCGAGTTCCTCGGCGGTCACCACCTCGTTGGTGACGGTCTTCACCACGTCGGGGCCGGTGACGAACATGTAGCTGGTGTTCTTCACCATGAAGATGAAGTCGGTCATCGCGGGCGAATAGACGTCGCCGCCGGCGCAGGGGCCCATGATGACGGAGATCTGCGGGATCACGCCCGAGGCCTGCACGTTGCGGCGGAACACATAGGAATAGCCCGCCAGCGCCGCGACGCCCTCCTGGATACGCGCGCCGCCGGCGTCATAGAGGCCGATGATCGGCGCCCTCGCCTTCATCGCCATGTCCTGCAGTTTCGTGATTTTCAGCGCGTGGGTTTCGGAAAGCGAGCCGCCGAACACCGTAAAATCCTTGGCAAAGACGAACGTCTTGCGGCCGTTGACCGTGCCCCAACCGGTGACGACACCGTCGCCGGGGATCCTGGTCTTCTCCATGCCGAATTCGATCGAGCGGTGCTCGACGAACATGTCGAATTCCTCGAACGAGCCCTTGTCCAGCAGGAGCTCGATCCGCTCGCGGGCGGTCAGCTTGCCGCGGGCGTGCTGCGCCTCGATGCGCTTTTCACCGCCGCCCAGCTTGGCGCCGGCGCGCCGCTCTTCGAGGGTATCGAGGATATCTTTCATTTGTTTCCGCCCGTGTTAGCTACAGTCCGCGTCCCGGCGCGAGCCGAGGTCCGCTTCGTTCGGAAATGGCTTAGCACGGCCATTTCGGAACCGGAAAGGCGGTTGTGGACGGGTTCGGGCGCAAAAACGGTAGGATTTTCCGATATCTGGGGAGATGGCGATGACCGACACGAGCACGGCCACGGTCGAGACCGGCGCACCGACCGGCGGGGTGCGCACCCTGCTCCGGCTGGAGGGCCTCGTGCTGTTCCTCGGCATGACCGTGCTCTATGCCCAATGGGAGGGCTCGTGGCTGGTCTATGTCCTGCTGTTCCTGGTGCCGGATTTGAGTTTCGCGGCCTATCTCGCCGGCCCGCGGGTCGGCGCCATCGTCTACAACGCCGCCCACAGCTATCTGGCGCCGGTCGCGCTGATGACGCTGGGCTTTGCCGCCGCGGCGCCGCTGGTGCTGTCGATCGCGATGATCTGGCTCGCCCATATCGGGATCGACCGCGCCCTCGGCTACGGGCTGAAATATTCCAAGGGCTTTGGCTTCACCCATCTCGGGCGGATCGGGAAAGCGCAAGAGCCCGCCTAGAGCATTTTCCACATGATGTGGATCATCTGGTGTATCCAGCATGCCTAAAGTAGTTGGCACACATCTGCGGCGCAAACGACTTGACGAGTTTGCCGATGAGTTTGAGCAGGGCTTGGACCGTGCGGGTGGCGCCTTTGCGCAGCGCAGCTTTCAACCGGGAGAAGGCCTGTTCGATTGGATTGAGGTCGGGCGAGTAGGCCGGCAGATAACGCACGCGGGCGCCGACAGCCTCGATCGCCTCGCGGACACCGGCGATCTTGTGAGTGCGCAAGTTGTCCATGAAGACGATGTCGCCCTTGCGCAAGGTCGGCGCCAGGACTTGCTCGACATAAGCCAGGAACGAGGGCCCATCCATTGCACCGTCGATGACATAGGGCGCCGTGAGGCCATCGATGCGCAGCGCGGCGACAAGCGTCAGCGTCTTCCAGTGACCATGGGGCACGCCAGAGACGAGGCGCTCACCGCGAGGAGAGCGCCCATAGTGCCGGACCATCTTCGTCGTGACCGCAGTCTCGTCGATAAAGATGAGGCGCGGTGCACGCAGCTTGGGCTGCTCGGCTTTCAGCGCGGCACGCTCGGCAGCGACGTCAGGTCGATCCTGCTCGGCGGCGTGCAGTGTTTTTTTTGAAGGTGATGCTGTGACGGTCGAAGAAACGCCAGATCGAACCGATGCCGGCCTTTTGCTTTCTCTGAGAGCGCAGACGCGCGCGGATCTCCTCGAGCGTCAGGTCCGGCTCCGCGGCGATCAGCTCGACCAGCCACTGCTTGTGCTGCTCCAACGGCGAGCGGCTGTGCCCGGTGCCGGGCTTGGCCTCAACGTTTCCGGTCTTCCTCCAACGATCCATCCATCGGATCGTAGTCGAAGCGCCGAGATTGAGAATGCGCGCAGCCTCACGTGCGCTTTCGCCGGACTCAACAAGCTCAACCGCACGCACCCTGAGGTCCTTGGAGTATCCCTTCGCCATCGCATGCCCCGCATGTTGTCGCGGGCAACACCGAATCTGATTTGCGTGCCCGTGGGAATCCCCTTTGACTGTTCCGATTCACCTCAACTGGAAACCGCTCTAGCGCCCGCTTCCTGACGCCACGCACGGCCGGTCAAATTGACAGCGTGCGCGTCGATTGCTGGCGTCTCGAAGGATGCAGGCCCGCCTGTGGCCTCATGGTTCGAGACGCGCGTTCCGCGCTCCTCACCGTGAGGAGAGACAGACGTCAAGCAAAGCGGCGCGCGAACACCACGCAGACGACGACGAGCATGGTCGCCACGATCATCGACCACGGCACCTGCTCGTGCAGCAACAGGCCGGCTAGCGCGAGGCCGAAGAACGGTTGCAGCAGCTGCAATTGGCCGACGCTGGCGATGCCGCCGATCGCAAGGCCGCGATACCAGAACACGAAACCGACCAGCATGCTGAAGATCGAGACATAAGCGAGCCCGAGCCAGGCCGGCGCGCCGATGCCCTGCCAGCTCGGCGGCAGCGTCATGATCGTCATCACGAGCACCACGGGCACTGAGAGCACCAGCGCCCAGGAGATCACCTGCCAGCCGCCGAGCCGCCGCGACAGCGCCGCGCCCTCGGCATAGCCGAGGCCGCAGACGATGATGGCGGCGACCATCAGGAGGTCGCCGGTCAGCGACGCCGATCCGTCGCTCGACAAGGCGAACGCGCCGACCGTCGCGCTGCCGATGCAGGAGAACAGCCAGAACAGCGGCTGCGGCCGCTCGCCGCCGCGCAGCACGCCGAACACGGCGGTCGACAGCGGCAGCAGCCCGATGAACACGATCGAATGCGCCGAGGTGATGTGCTGGAGCGCGAGCGCGGTGAGCAGCGGAAAGCCGATCACGACGCCGAGTGCGACGATGGTCAGCGACACCAGATCCTTGCGCTGCGGCCAGGCCTGCCGCAGCGCCGCAAGCAGCGCGGCGCCGAGCAGCGCCGCGATCGCCGCCCGCGCCGAAGTCAAGAACAGCGGCGAGAACCCTGCCACGGCGACGCGGGTCGCCGGCAGCGAGCCGCTGAAGATAATCACGCCGAGCAGGCCGCTGCCCCAGCCGTCGATCGAAGCCTTGTCCATCATACTTTGCTTCCCAAAACGTAACTGCGCCCCCTCGCCCCGCTCTTGCGGGGCCGAGACGAGCGAAGCTCGCTCTTAGAGGGTTGGGGTGAGGGGCCGCCCCGCATACTCGGTAACGCCCGAACCCGTGGAGACTCCCCCCTCACCCGGAACGCATCTGGTGATGCGTTCCGACCTCTCCCCGCAGGCGGGGCGAGGTGATGCCGAGTCCGATGTCGCACCGACCATAGCCAGCGACGGCTCGCCAAGGCAGCTACAGATCAGTACAATATCGTCAAACTGTATGGGCAAAGGTAGGCATACACTTGCAACAGCAATCCGATGCGCCAAAGGCGACGCGGACCACCGACGTGATGAACGCGATCCGCGCCAAGGTGGCGAGCCGCGCGCTGGTCGCCGACGACCGCCTGCCCTCGATCCGCGGCCTGGCCGCGACCATGGGCGTCTCGCCCTCCACCGTCGTCGAGGCCTATGACCGGCTGGTGGCCGAGGGCCTGATCCGGGCCCGGCCCAGCTCCGGCTTCTATGTCTCGTCCACGGCCCTGCCGCCGCTCGCGCTCGCCAAGGACCAGCCGCAACGCGACCGCGCGGTGGATCCGTTCTGGGTGTCGCGGCAATCGCTTGATGCCGAGACCGGCGCGCTCAAACCCGGCTGCGGCTGGCTGCCCGCCGAGTGGATGCCGACCGAGGCGCTGCGGCGCGCGCTGCGCGGCCTCGCGCGGGCCGACGACGCCGTGCTCTCCGACTATGGCGCGACACGCGGCTCGCTCACGCTGCGTCGGATCCTGATGGCGCGGTTTGCCGACGAGGGCCTCGAGGTGCCACCCGAGCAGCTCTTGCTGACCGCGTCCGGCACGCAGGCGATCGACCTCGTCTGCCGCTTCCTGCTGCGGCCGGGCGACACTGTGCTGGTCGACGATCCCTGCTATTTCAATTTCCGGGCGCTGCTGCGCGCGCATCAGGTTCGCATCGTCAGCGTGCCCTACACGGCATCGGGCCCCGATGTCGCAAGCTTCGAGGCGACACTGGCCGCCGAGCGGCCGCGGCTCTATGTCACCAACTCGGCGCTGCATAATCCGACCGGTGCGACGCTGTCGCCGCAGACCGCGCACCGCGTGCTGAATGCCGCCACCGCCCATGATCTCACCATCGTCGAGGACGACATCTTTGCGGACTTCGAGCCGGAGCCTTCGGCGCGGCTCGCCGCGCTCGATGGCCTGAGCCGCGTGATCCGGATCGGCAGCTTCTCCAAGACGCTGTCGGCATCGGTGCGCTGCGGCTTCATCGCCGCGCGGGCGGACTGGATCGAGGATCTCGTCGATCTCCAGGTCGCGACCGGTTTCGGCGGCCCGAGCGCGGTCGCCACCGAGATCATCGCCAGCGTGCTGTCGAGCGGTTTCTATCGCAAGCATGTCGAGGAGCTGCGCCGGCGCCTTGCCCGCGCCCGCCGCGACGTCGGCGACAAACTGCAGCGCATCGGCGTCACACCCTGGCTGATGCCGCGCGGCGGCTTCTATCTGTGGTGCCATCTGCCCGACGGGTGCGACTCCGCCGACGTGGCGCGGCTGGCGCTAACGGACAATGTCGTGCTGGCGCCCGGCAACGTGTTCAGCGCCTCGCAGACCGCCGCCGCCTTCATGCGCTTCAACGTCGCGCAATGCCGCGACCCGAAGCTGATGCCGACCTTGCAGCGAGCGATCGGGCGCCAATAGCGACGGCGCCCTACTCCCTCTCCCGTTCTTACGGGGAGAGGGTTGGGGTGAGGGGCTGCTTCCTCTTGCACGGTGATAGCTGTGCCTGAGGAGAGTCCCCTCACCCGGAACGCATCTGCGATGCGTTCCGACCTCTCCCCGCACGCGGGGCGAGGTGAACGGAGTCCGCGCCGCCCCTACTTCTCACCAACCTTGAACGGCTCCTCCTTGCCAGGCGGCACGGTCTCCTCCGCCATCGCCAGGATCATCGCCACCATCACGTAATTGCCGGCGACCGCGGTGAGGTCGACGATCTGCTGATCGTTGAAAATCTTCTTGGCCCGCGCATAGGTCTCGTCGGAGACCTTCTTGGTCGTGGTCAGCTCGGTAACGAAGTCGTACACGACCGCCTCGTCGTCGGCCATCTTCGACGGCCGGTTGCCGGCCTTGAGCTCCGCGATGACGTCGGGTGGCAGGCCGGCCTTGGCGGCGAGCGGCGCGTGCGCGAACCACTCGACCTGCGAGCGCCACTGCCGGCCGATGATCAGGATCGCGAACTCGTTCAGCCGTGTCGGCACCGAGGTCTGCCAGCGCAGATAATAGAACAGATCGTAGAGCCGCTGGCCGAGCACCGGGCTCCGGATCATCGGATTGTAGGGACCGCCGATGCCGACGCTCGACACCTTCATGATCTGCTCGCCGAGCGGTTTTTGCAGGTCGCTGAGCTGCTCCATCGTGAGCTGCGGGAAGCGCGGCTCCTTGCTGGTGGCCGGCACCGAGAACACCGTCGCCGCGAGCCAGCCGCCGGCCGCGGCCAGCGTGAGCGACGAGAGCCAGACTGTTGCTGAATGCATGATTCCTCCGCTTGATTTTATCGGAGGATGCTAGTCGAGCTACGTAGCGCCAGCCAGCGATGAACACGCAGATCAGGTCATCACAGCGCGACGATATCGGTGAGGCATTGCTGCGTGACGCTCATCCGCGCATCGGTCTGCGCCTGCGTCTTGCAGTCCATGTTCATCGCGAACACCGTGATGTCGTTGCCCTTCTCGGCCCAGCCGACCAGCCAGCCGAGCGAGCCGTGCTCCTTGTCGGTGAGGCCGGTCTTGGCGCGAATGACGGCGTCGCCGACTTTCGTCACCGGGAGAATGTCGCGCACCAGCTGCTGGCTGCGCTTGTCGACCGGCAGCACGCCGCGGCGCAGCCGGTCGAGGAAATCGATCTGCTGCACCGGATCGATCCGCAAATTGCCGGTCACCCAGAACTGGTCGATGCCGCCGCCGATGTCGCGGTTGCCGTAGTCGATGATCTCGAGATATTTCTTCATCCGCTCCTCGCCGATGCGGCGGGCGATCTCCTGGAACACCGGAAAGGCCGACACCGCGAGCGCGGAGCGCAGCGTGTGATCCTTGTTCCAGGCCTCGATGCTGCGGGTTGTGCCGTCCCACTTGAAGACGTCCTTGTCGGGGTCCTGCACCACCCCCGTCTCGAGCGCGATCAGCGCGTTCGGGATCTTGAAGGTCGAGGCCGGCAGCCTGCCCTCGCCCGAGCGGACCTTGTCGCTGGCGATGATCAGATAGTCCTCGACCTTGTAGCCGACGAAGGTGCCCTCGGTGCCGAGCTCGAAGAACCGCTTTTGCAGCTCCTCGCGAAACTCGCTGCGCTGGTAGGACACATTGGCGAAGCTGCGCGATGGCAGGATCGTAGCGGCAGCAAGCAGACCGAGCGCATGGCGGCGATGGATCACGACAAGTCCTGGGCAGGTTCGCATTGACGACGATGGTGGATGCCATCGTGGTGAAAGGATGGCAAGAGAACTCACTTGTCTGTCGCGTTTTCTTCACGCGAACCGGTGCCCGCTTCGCTCGAAAACGCGCCCGCTAGCGCGCCCGGCCCGACATCCGCAGCACGAACACCAGCACCTCGGCGACGGCCTTGTAGAGCTCGGCCGGAATCTCGTCGCCGAGCTCGACATTGGAGAGCGCGCCGGCCAACACCTCGTTCTCCTCGATCGGGATGTCGTTGGCCTTGGCGACCTCGATGATCTTGGCGCCGATTGCGCCCTTGCCTTTTGCCACCACGCGCGGCGCACCGGCGTGGTCGTAATGCAGCGCGACCGCGAGCTGGTTGTTGGCCTCGCTCATGATGCGCGGTCCAGGAAATGGCCGGCGCGGGCGGGTGCGGGTTGCGGCGGGCTGCCGTCGCGGATCTCGATGTCGCCGGGCGTGAGCTCGGCCCTGGTCAGCGCCCGGCTCAGCTCGGAAGCGCCGGCGCGCAGTTGCGCGGCGGTCGAGGGACGCTCGGCCCACATCCGCACCGAGGTGCGCTCGCCGTTCAGCGACACCAGCGCGTGCACCGGGCCGGCCGGCTCGACATCGAGCGTGAAGCGCGCGCGCCACACCCGCTTGGCGGCTTCGACCTCATTGCCGCCGCCGTCGCGGGAAATCTCGAACTGCGCCATCGCCGTGCCCTGCGGGGTCAGGAACGGGATCTCGAAATTCCAGCGCGGCAGCATGGCGTCGAGCTGCGGCCGCGTAGCGTCGCCGCGGTCCGGCAGCGAGGCGACCTGCAGCAGCGTCTGCCGCGCCAGCGCGGCGTCGGTGTTTTCCAGCAGGCGATGCGCGGCGGTCGCGAGTGGCGTGTTTGGGGCGATCGACGGCTCGGCGACGGCCTGCGCCGACGGCAGCGCACCGTGAAACGGCGGTGGCGGTGTGTTGCCGCGTACCGGCACCTCGCCCGGCAGCATCTCCCTCGGCGCGGCGCCTTGCCGTGCGGGGTTGCCGAGTTCGTGCAGCGCTTGCTGAATGAGATTGAGCGCGCCGCCGGAGGACGGGCCGGCATCGAGCGCATCCGCGAGCGCCCCTGCGAACCCTGTGGTGCCGCGGGTGACATCCTCGGCGACCGGCAGGCGGGCCTGCGGCAGCAAGATCTCCTGAACGTCGAGGTCTGGCGTGCCGGATGGCATGAGGCTCGGCGCCGTCGCGGCGCTGGCCTGCGCCGGTTGCTGGAGCGGTGTGGCGGACGCGGGCCTGCCGGCATCAGCGGTACCAAGCGAGGTCAGCGCCTGGCGCAGCACGATCAGCGCGGCCTTTAGATCGGGCGCGCTGCCGCTCGCGGGCGCAATGCCCGCCGCCACCGTCGCCTCGAACAGCAGGCCGGATTTCTGCAAGCCGGTCTTGACCGCATCGCCGCTCAAATTCTCGTCGAGACCGGTCTGCTGCGCCAGCACCTGCGCGATCGCGGCCTGCAGCTTCGGCGGCAGATTGGCCGAGGCGACCGCGGCGAGATTGGCGAACAGCGGCGCCTGGCTTCCCTGCACCGCCGCCGCGGTCTGCGCCGTCGCGGTGATGGTGACGCGCTCCAGCGGCGTCAATACAGCCTTCGGTGCCGTGGCGACCGGCTGGGCGGCATCGGTGGCGTTGGCCGCTGCCGGCGACAGCCGTACGGCATCGCCGGTGTCCGGCCCCGGCCCGACCAGCTGCAGGCGGATGCCGTCATTGGTCTGCGACACTGCGAGCTGCAGGTTCTGGCCCTGCTGCAGCGGCACCTCGGTCTGGACGTCGATCGACAGGCTCGCGATCGCGATCCGCACCAGATCGGCGGACAGCACTTTCAGCACCTGCGCATTGACGACGCTGCCGGCCTCAAGCTTGAGGTCCGGCGCAACGCCGTCCACCTCCTTCGAGGCGAGCACCGGCAGCACGGGATTGATGGCGAGTGCCATGTCGGAGGTCTCGGCCCTGCGCGAGGAACGTGCCGCAGGCTAGCCCGGCGCCGTAAACCCCTCGTTAACCGGCGGCCGGCTTGAGCTCCCTGAGCACGCCGGCGGCGGCCTTGAAATCGAGCTGGCGGGCGGCGCGGCGGACGGCGACCTCCTCGTCGACGCCCCATTTCTCGATGTTCCAGTCCTCGTCGACATGGGCGGCGGCCCAGACCTGGTCCTCGTCGCGGACGCCATGGGCGAGCGCCAGCGCCAGCAGCGCCGAGCCGGTCAGCGTCGTCACCACATGGAGCGCCGCGACCGACCATGGGTCGGTCGGGAACGCCGCCCGCGCCGCCTTGATCGCAGGCTCGGGCTGGCCGACATGCATCACCCCCTCGGCCATCACGAAATGGGCGCCGAGCGCGTCGGCGGCCCAGAACAGGATCGGATCCCAGTGCTGGGCCTCGCGCGCCACCAGCGTCTCTGGATGGCCGGCCCGGTAGAACAAGAGGTCGCTGCCGAGGAACTTGGCCGCATCGTCGGCGACCTCGTCGATGCGATCGATCACCCCCTCGATCACGCTGTTGGCAAGCCGCGTCAGCGGCATGGTCATGGGATCGATGGTCTCGCGCTGCGCATTCCATTCCGCCGCCACCGTGTCCGCAATGGCCCGCGTCGGCACCGCGATCGGCTTGCCGGACGGCGTGCGGATCGGCTTGCCGTCGAGCGTGATCGAAAATCCGCCATCGGCCTCGGCGACGCCGGCGCCGGTGTAGAATCGCTTGCGCTGGGGCGTGCGGATGTGGCGCCGCACCGCCTCCTGCGGATCGAACGGAGATTGTTCTGGGACATCGTCGAAAAGTTCGCGCATCGCGCCGGGTAGCTTTCGTTCATAGGGATTTCCCTGCAAGATATGTCAGGGGCAACGGCAAATAAAGCTGATGGGACGCGGCAAATTCCTTGCGGGTTTTTCGCTGGTTGCGGTGGTTTTCGCCTCCGCCACAGCCTGTGCCGGGTTCCGTTCGCCGGAATCCCTGATCCGCAACGTCTACGCTCATTATGGGCGAGGCAGCGCCGAATATTCCAACGGCCTGCCGCGCGACGAGGAAACGGCTCGCCGATTCTTCGATCCCACCCTGCGCGGTGCCTGGACCGCGCTGCACGATGCGCCCTACGATTTTCTGGTGCAGAGCCCGACCTGGCGGCTCGGCCCGATCTCGATCGCAATCCCGCGCCGGCAGTTCGACAAGGCCGACGTGACGGTGACATTCGACAATGAAGGCCGCGCCGTCACGCTCAACTTCATCGTCGTCAATGGTCCCGACGGCTGGGTGATTTCGGATGTCGAGAGCCCGCACGATTCCTTGCGGACGTTTCTGACGCAGTTTCGGCGGTAGTAGCTGCCCTTGCCCTTCCGGCGATCGCTGCTCCACCGGCCACGTCGGCAGCCATATCGGCTACAAGCCGATGCTTTGACGCTGCCGCTTGGCCCGCCTTGTGACTATGTCCGCCTACCTGTTCCGGTCACCACCAAGAAGATTCTTGTAGACCTTCCCATCTTTCATGATGACCAGGAAATTCTTCGCCGGATCCTCTATCAGCTTGATGTTGTCGATTGGATTGCCATCGACCAGCAGAAGGTCGGCCAACGCGCCTTCCTCCACCACGCCCAGCATGCCTGGATATGGATTTCGAAGCCCGGACAGACTGAGCAATTCGGCATTCGTCGATGTCGCCATGATGAGCGCTTCAGCCGGCGTGTACCATCGCGTGAGGGTCGTCAGCATGGCGCCTTGCCGGTCAGCGAGCGCTTTCGAGAACAAGACGTCGGTACCGAATGCCGTCTTCAACTTGTACTTCTTCGCAAAGCCGTAGACCCTGTCGGTGCCGGCAACAACCTGCCGCATCTTGTCCTGCTCCGCAGGTCCAAGGGCGCTGGCGCCCGACACATCGAGGAAGGGCTGGGTGCTCAGCCAAATTCCCTTCTCGGCCATCAGGCGGGCCGACGCGTCGTCCATCAAATGACCATGCTCGATACACTTGACCCCCGCTGCGATCGATCGCTGGATCGCGACCGGCGTGTAGGCGTGTACGACGGCATAAGTACCCCAATTCTCCGCAGCCTCGACCGCGGCGCGCAACTCCGGTTCAGTGAACGTGGACACATCGAGCGGGCTGAACGGCGACGCCACCCCACCGCCCGCCGTGAGCTTGACCTGCGTAGCCCCTTGCATGAGCTGCTCGCGCGCGCGCACGCGAACTTCATCCGGGCTGTCCGCGACCATGGCGCCGCCTATCCTCTCCATGCGGCTGAGCATGCCGCCGATTGTTCTGGGCAGATCGGACAGCGGCCGGAAGTCGCCATGGCCGCCGGTGATGGTGATCATGGCACCGGATGGGTAGATGCGAGGACCGACGACGAGACCTTCGTCGATCGCGCGCTTGAGGGAAAAGGCCGGGCCGCCCATGTCGCGAATGGTGGTGAAGCCACGCATGAGGGTGGCCGTTGCCTCGGCGGCCGCAAGAAGATTGATGTAACCGATGTCGCTGGCCATCACGGCCGCCGGCGTCGGGCGTACCAGCAATGCATGCCAGTGCGCGTCGATCAGCCCGGGCATCAGCACCCGTCCGTCGCCGGCAATCACCTGAGCGTCGGCCGCGATCGGCCCAGTCGAAATTTTCTCGATCTTGTTGTTCCGGATCAGCACATTGGACGGCCCGGACAGCGCGCCATTCCTGCCATCGAAAATTCGCACGTTCTGAAACAGCACGTCGCCATCCTGCTGAGCTTGCGCTGGCAGCAAGGCGATGAGGCTCATCACAATCGACGCAACCAGCGCCGAAACTCTCACGCCCTTCCTCAAACCTGACATGTCCACTCTCCGCCGATGGCGCATCGCGCGAGACCGTCATTGATCTCGCGAGGAGCCGACTTGATTTCAGACGATTAATGAGAGTTCTGCTGCTCCCTGGAGGATCGACGGCTTATTGAGCCGCTCTGGCGGCAGGCTGTAAAGCGTAACTCAGCCATCCGATGCCATGAGACAGCAGATCGATCCCCAGCAGCAGCCCGAGCACCCACAGTCCGGTCGCCGGAAATCCCGTCAGAATGACGAGGCCGGCCAGAACGCCAAACAGCCCGGATGCGAGCATGATCCAGCCGGACTGCTGCCAATGGCCGATGCCGACCAGCATGCGCACAATCCCGGAGACCAAAAGCATGAGACCGAGGGCATAGGTCAGGAGCAGCGCGCTCGCCACCGGTTGGCTGAGCAGAACGATTCCGCAGGCAAGGTAGAGCACCCCCAGCACAAGCTGCCACACGAATCCACCCCAGCCCTTGGTCCAGAAGGCGTGCAGGATTTCGAACCCGCCGGCAACGATGGCCGTCCAGCCGATAAAGATGGCGCTGATCACGGTGAAAAGCACGACATCTCCCAGGACCAGAAGGCCCGCGGCGATCATGACGAGGCCCAGCAGAACGCAGACCCATAAAGGCGGGCCAGGCAGGCCGCGGAGCATCGTGGAACTGTTCTCATAGGTAGCCATGTCGTCCTCCTTGATCCCTGGCAGCCATGGCACGGTCGCGCATTCCAGGCCGCGCAACCGGGCCACTCGAGCTGCCGAAGCTTGTGCCTGCCCTCACCAGCGCCATCCGCAGCGGCGGCGACCTCTGTGCCACCAACAGGTCCAGCGGCGGCGGCGCGGTGGCGGAGGACGCGGGCGCGATGGTGGCCGGGCGACGACCATATGAAGCGGCCGCTCCGGATCATCCATCTTCGCGACGAGGGCATCTTCGGGGGGCGACTGGCAGCGCCTTGGCCGCCTGCATCAGCAAGCCGGTTCCGAGACCAGCGACTGCGACGCCGCCAAGCATTCTCCGGAGCACGATGCGACGGTCGAGTTCATCCATATCTGGCACCTCGTTATTGCAGAGACCTTCTTGCCCCGCGGCGCCCGACGTCCGATCAGGCCGATCGCTCGCCCTCGCCGGTCGCTCCGTCGTCCGGTATTTCGCCTGGCCGATAATTCGGCAGCCGTCCCGCGGGAATGACCGCAAGCAGTGCGAGGCCGGCCATGATCAGCAACCCGATCTTCAAAGCGCGCAGGCGAGCTTCGGTGTTGACCCGGACGGCTTCCTCGACCTGCTGTGGCGTACCGCTCGTGCCTTCGAGTACGCTGCGCAGCCGATCATTGCTGACGAAAGTGATGTTGCCGAGATCAACCTGGCTCTGAAGCTCCTTGGTCAGCACCGGACTGGCCGCGATCCTGCCGAGCGCGATCGTGCTCAAAAGACCGACCAGAAGAGCTCCGGCCACCGCGGTGCCAACGGCAGCCGCCAGATTCTGCGTGGTTCCGCGCAAAGACCCGACATCCCCCGCCAACGCCTTGGGCGAAGCAGTGACCAGAACGTTGAACAGCAGTGTCACCAGCGAGCCCTGGCCGATACCGAACAGCACGAGGCCAAGGAGAACGGGAATCTCGCTCCAGTCGTTGCGCACGACGAACGCGAGCCACAGCAACGCAACGGTGCAGAGCCCAAAACCGAAGCGTCCGATCTGGCGGGGCCTCAGCTTGTCGTAGAGATTGACGATCAGCATCGCCGAGAGAAAGACGGTCAGATTGAACGGCATCATCGCGATCGCCGTCGCGATTGGCGAACGTCCCTGCACGATCTGGATGTAGAGCGGCACCGTGAAGTTCAGCGCGGCCTCGAGCGCCACGACCGCGAACAGCGCGTAGACCGCACACCTCTCCTCCGGCGAATCGATCACCTCCAACGCCAGCAAAGGCGTCCTCCCCGCGGCCTGCTGGCGATGCGTCCACATCAGGAATGCCTGCCCGAGCACTATGCCAAGCACGATCAGGACCGGTGCCGGCGAGACGCCCAGCAAGTCGAATGGCGCGTTAGGGGTCGCCAGGATCACGCCCCAACTGTTCAGATTATTGAAGCCGAAGCTGATGAAGATGATCGCGCTCGCGGCAAGAGCGACCCCGATCAGGTCGATCTGGACATCCGCGCGACCGCGGTCCGGCCGCAGGCTGAAACTCAGAGCGAAAGCGATCGCCGAGGCAACGATGATAACTCCAAACGCGGGGCGCCAGCCGATATAGGTGCCGAGCAACCCGCCGACGACGAATGCCAGCACGCCGGCGGCAGCCCGCGCCGAGCCCAACGCGCCAAGGGCCGTCGCCTGCTGGCGTCCGGCATAATTCTCGGCAATCAGCGCGACGAGCGAGGGCACGATCACCGCGCCCGCAGCGCCGCAAAGCGCCTGAGCGGAAATCATGACGGAGGCCGTAGGGCTGAACGTCATCGCAATCTGCGCTATCAGGAAAAGCACGACGGCACCGCGAAATACCTGCACCGCCCCGAACCTTTGGGCGAGCTTGGCGCCAAGCATCACGAACCCGGCGACAAGCATCGAGTACGCCACGATTCCAGTCGCGACCGTGGTCGGCGGCACGCCGAAGCTGGCCACCATTCCCCCCATCGCAACCGGCAACGACGCGACGTTGAACGACATGATCATCTGGCCGAACGCAATCGCGACCATGGGCACCCATGATGCGCGCTCTTCCTGATGAATGTCGCCGATCGAGATTGCTTGCGTTGCCATCGCGTCCTCCAACCTGCCCGACGTTGCGATCGATCGGGCCACGGCTCGACCGATCTTCAGTGCCTCTTGTTCACTCGTCCGGTTGGGACACGAACAGATCCATGCCCAGTCTTTGCGACAGGAACTTCGCGGCGAGCTGCCCTCGCACGCTGTTGCCGGCCGCATCCAGTGGCGGCCCGAAAGTGCCGAAACCACCCTTTCCCGGAGACACCGCGACGATGCCTCCACCAATGCCGCTTTTGCCGGGCAGACCGATGTCGTACAGCCAGTCGCCCGACGTCTCGTACAGTCCAGCAGTGACCATGACCGCCAACGCATAGTGGCACACGGCCGCATCGACCACCCGCTGCCGGGTCACGGGGTTCACCCCGCCGTCGGCCAGCGTCGCACCCATCACGGCGAGATCCCTGGCGCTCACATTCAGCGAACACTGCCGGGTGTAGAGATCGGTCGCCTGCCTGGCGTCGCAATAGATCCGGTCGTAGCTCTCCAGCAACCGCGCGATGCTTCGATTGCGAAAATTGGTCTTGGATGCCGATGCGTAGACTTCCTCGTTGAGCGAAAGCTTGCGGCCCGCGAAGCGCGAGAGACCGTCATGGATGAACCGCCATTGCTCGTCAGCGCTCGAGCCCGGCACAAGGCTTGTGGTCGCGATCGCGCCTGCGTTCACCATGGGGTTGGTGCGCCCGGCTCCATGCTCGATCGCCGCCAGTGAATTGAACGGCAGCCCGGTCGCGTTCGCGCCCAGTTTTGCACGAGCCTCTTCAGGGCCGATGGCCTCGCACACCAATGCGAATACGAATGGCTTCGATACACTCATGATCGAGAATTCGTATTCGACATCGCCCGCGCCGTAGACACGCCCGCTGGTACCGGCCACACAGACGCCGAACAGTTCACTCGGCACTCTGGCCAGGGCCGGATAAACCTGCGAATTGGTCCCTTCGCTGTTCGACTTGAAGCGCTGATGCGCTTGAGACACGAGCTCCTGCACCATCTCGGGTTCGGGCAAGTGCCCGGTCGAGATGTAGGGCCGCTCCGCTTGTTCCGCGATCGAAGGCGGCCGCATTGGCTGTCCTTCCGGATTTCGACCTTATTGCTTCAGGTCTTCTAGTCGGCAACCAGAAGTAGGCGCCCAAAAAACCACGGAGTCAACGATCCACTCCCACAGCCTTTGCAATGCTTGCGTTGGTCCAGAACACTTTACGACAAATGCGCTGAACGCATTGCGTATCGCGGAATCGCAGCGCCGTTGCGCGATGCACATTCGATATAGTCATGCGACGTTTCGGCGCGGCTAGGTAAGCAAGATTGTCCAATCGCCCGCGGCGCAATTGAATCAAAAGAGAAGTCATCATGGCAGCAACGAGCGATTTCCATCATTGGCACGCGAGAGTACGATCATCGTGTGCGGATGTGAGCCCGCCGCTTGTCCAAGCAACACCGGCCCGCGGCGACGGTGGAATGACCGCATCACTTACAGAGTGAGGTTGATCATGGTGGCGCGCGCAAGCGACGGACAGCTTCTGTTGGTAAAGAAGCTTGGTGGGCTTATTGCTATCGTTGTCGGCTGCTTGCTGACAGCAGTCGGTGTGACATTCGAATCGACAAGCACAACTGTCGTCGGTGTCTTGCTTCTTGTGCTCGGGGCGGCCCTGCTCACGCTCAAGATCATGAGACGAAATCAAAGCGGTCCGTTTGGATAGCCAGACAGATTCGCACGGTCGACAGCCTTGAACCGGATCGCCGCGGCTCCGCCGGCCGATGCCGCTTGCCTGTTCGTACTCGCGCCGGCGCGACGACAATTCCGTCCATGCGTCAGCAAGACTTGTCTAGCCTAGCAGACAACGCCCTGCCCTAATCGCGGTGGTTGGCGCAGGATCGCGAATAGGCGGCACGCTCGGCCTGGTTCAGGCCGGCGGCGGCGGCCTCGTCGAGGCACCGGCTGACGCGGTCGCCGAACGAGCTGCGCGGCCGCGAACGCAGGCTCGGCTGCGTCGGCGCGTCCATCCTGGGGATCGCCGGCACCTCGATCCGCGGCGGAGGCGGAGGCTGAGGGACCGGGGGATCCCACGTCGAGCGGCCGGGCGCAAGGATTTGCGCGCTTGCCGCGCCGATGGCCCAGAGCAGAATGCCGGCAACAATCAGGGATCGCTTCATAGCCTATATGTCGTGACGCGGCAGCAACGGTTCAAGTGAACGCACCAAGCGTCAATACTGTCCCCGAAAATGCGAGTTCCCCACCCTCGTCACGGCTTCTGGTAGATCACGTGACCGGCACGGATGGTGCTGCTCACTTTCGCAAGATTGCCGACGTCGCCGAGCGGATCGCCGTCGAGCACCACGAGATCGGCGTCGAAGCCCCGCTCCACCCGTCCCTTCTTCGTGGCCTTGAAGAACCGCGCCGGATTGGTCGTCAGCGTGGCCAGCACCTGCCGCTCCGACAACACGCGGTGCATCAGCTGAAATTCCTGCGTGGTGTCGTACAGCGTGGTGAAACCGACATCGGTGCCGAACAGTACCGTGCCGCCATTCTCCGAAAACTGCTTGAGCTGGTTGACGGTCGAGGCCACCAGACGGTTGGTGACGTTCGGATCGAGCACCACGGTGGTGAACAGCGACAGTGTGGGAACGAGCGCAGTCCCCTGTGCCTTGAACCGCGCCAGCTGATCCGCGGTGTAGCTGGGTTCGCCGGGCGTGGTGTGCGCGAGCACGTCGACGCCGGACTCGATCACCGTTTCGACGCCGACCTTGTTCTGCGGATGTGCGAACACCGGCCTGCCCTGCGCATGCGCGACGTCGACAGCCGCTTTGGCGATTGCAGGGTCCATGTTGACAACGGGCTTGTCGCCCATGAACGCCCCGGTGAACAGCTTGATGCCGTCCTCACCCATGCCGAGCCAGTCGCGTGCCCATTTCGTGGCTTCCTCCGGCGTTGCGACTTCAGGAAGCTGCACTTCACGCGGGATGTAGACGGGGTGCCCGCCCTTCGGGAAGATGTTGCCGGCGAGCAGGATGTTGGGGCCGGCGACTTCGCCCACGACGATGCGCTTGCGCAGCGGCAACGTGTCGCTCGGATCGGAGCCGAGATCCCAGACCGTGGTAAAACCCCAGCGCGTCAGCATCTCCTGCATGTGCTGCGTCAGCGCCGCGGCCGGCGCTGCGCCGGCGTTGCGCCAGACTTTCTGCGTGAAATGGACATGGCTGTTCCAGAAGCCGGCGACGATGGTCTTGCCGCTGCAATCGATCACGCGGGCATCCGGCGGCACCTGGATGTCGCCGGACTTGCCGACCGCGCTGATGACGCCGTCGGTCACCACGATCACCGCATCCGGCAGCGCTTGCGCATCGGCCGATGCGTAGAGCGTGCCGCCGCGGAGCACGATGGTCTCGGCCTGTGCCGTCACCGCGGCGACAGCTGAGCTGATCAGGAAAAGCATGACGCGCAGCCAGGTGCCGATCATGGAGAGTCTCCGTTGCAGGCCGGCAAAAAGCCGGCGCGCGAAGATAGCCGCAAAGCGCGGAGCCGTTTGATCGTTGTTGCTGTCCGCGACGGATATTGGAGGCCGCGCCCCGTCCGTCACTCCTCGGGCGCGTTCTCTATCGGGTCGAACCGATCGGCCTCGAGCCCGAGCAGATTCCAGGATTGCAGCATGTGCGGCGGCAGCGGCGCGGTGGCATCGATCACGCCGCCCCTCGGGTGCGGAATCACGATACGGCGGGCGAGCAGATGCAGCCGGTTCTGCAAGCCGCCGGGCAGCTGCCAGTTCTCCTTGTTGAAATATTTCGGATCACCGACGATGGCATGATCGATATGCGCCATGTGGGCGCGCAATTGATGGGTGCGGCCGGTCACCGGCTTGAGCGAGACCCAGGCGAGCTTGGTCGCCGAGGTCTCGACCACGGCATAATAGGTCACGGCGTGGCTCGCGCCCTCGTCACCATGCTCGGCGATCCGCATGATGCTGTCCTCCTCGCTCTCCTCCTTGGCGAGATAGGTCGAGATGCGGCCCTGCTTCGGCTTCGGCACGCCGGCGACCAGCGCCCAGTAGATCTTGCGCGCGGAGCGATGGCGGAATGCGCCGGTGAGGTGCGTGGCAGCGAAACGCGTCTTGGCGACCAGAAGGCAGCCGGAGGTCTCCCGGTCGAGCCGATGCACCAGCCGCGGCTTCTGCCCCTTGGCGTCGCGCATCACCTCGAGCATCTGGTCGACATGGCGCGTCATGCCGGAGCCGCCCTGCACGGCGAGACCGGCCGGCTTGTTCAGCACCAGCACGTCGTCGTCCTCGTACAGCGTCATGTCCTTCAGCGCCTGCAGCGTCTTCGCCTCGGCCTCGGAGAGCGTGCCTGATGTCTTCGGCGTATCGAGCCGCAACGGCGGGATGCGCACGCTCTGGCCCTCCTCCAGCCGGTCCTTGGAATCGGCGCGCTTGCCGTTGACCCTGAGTTCGCCCTTCCGGACGATGCGCTGGATGTGGGAGAACGACAGGCCGGGAAAGCGTGCCTCGAGGAAACGGTCGACGCGCATGCCGTTCTCGTCGGCGGTGACGACGACGGTCTGTACCTTGGTCGGCAGCGGCTGCTCGGCCGCGGGCTTCGTAGCGGCGGGCTCAGCCCGCTCCTGCCGGTCGCGACGCGACTCGGCAAAGCGCGGCGGCTTTCCGGCCGCACGATGCGCGAACGGACGCTCTCCAGACTTGCGCTCACCGAACTTGCGATCGTCCGGCTTGCGGGTGCGCTGCGCCGATCCGCTCTTGCCACGATCCTTACCACGATCCTTGCCGCGATCGCCGGCGCGGTCCCGGTCGCGGCCCTTGTCGCGCCCTTTGGCGCGGTCGCCCGGCGATGTAGTTCTCTTGATGCGGCGGCTCATGGTGATTTTTCGGCTCCAGACCTGCATTGTGCCTAGCGCAAATGCCGCGAATCGTCACGGCGAAATCGGTGTGAATCCGGTGCAACATCGGCCATGTTCGGCCGCATACGACAATCGACGGGGGCCCTGGAATGAGACTGGCGATATCGGCTTTGGCGGCGGCCCTGATGCTCACGGACCCTGCGCTCGCCCAGCAAAGTCCGATGCCCGAAGCCGCGATGCCGGAAGATCTGGCCTGGAAGCTCCTGGAACTCGGCCGCGTCATCGACCCGCCCAAGACCGCTGCACTCTACGCGCCGCTGCAACAGAAGGAGCCCTATCAGGGCGTCAAGGTCGAGCGCGACCTCAAATACGGCCCCGCCGACCGGCATCTGCTCGACGTGTTCACGCCGGAGACGGCGGCGCCCGCACGACCCGTGCTGATCTACATCCATGGCGGGGGCTTCGTCGCGGGCAACAAGCGCGCGCCCGGCAGCCCGTTCTACGACAACATCATGCTGTGGGCGGTCAAGAACGGCTTCGTTGGCGTCAATGCCACCTATCGCCTCGCGCCGGCCTTTCCGTGGCCGGCAGGCCCGGAGGACATGGGTGCGATCGTGCAGTGGGTTGCGGAAAACATCGCCTCCCGCGGCGGCGAGCCGAGGCGCATCTTCCTGATGGGCCAATCGGCCGGCGCGATCCATGTCGC
This sequence comes from Bradyrhizobium sp. USDA 4501, assembly GCF_054062115.1. Taxonomy (NCBI): domain Bacteria; kingdom Pseudomonadati; phylum Pseudomonadota; class Alphaproteobacteria; order Hyphomicrobiales; family Nitrobacteraceae; genus Bradyrhizobium; species Bradyrhizobium sp. USDA 4501. The sequence continues at coordinate 8,091,032 of NZ_JBSSEX010000001.1, read as the reverse complement.
GAGCTATGTCTCCCATGGCGAATTCCACAAGGTGAAGGGCGGCGGACTTGCCGGCGCGATCATGGTGTCGGGCATCTATGATCTGACGGCCTCGCCGGCCGGCGACGCCGAGCTCGCCTATTACGGCTCCGACCCCTCGCGCTATGCCGAACGCTCCTCGCTGCAAGGGCTGGTCGCGAGCCCAATCCCGTTCCTGATCACGGCGGCGGAGCTCGATCCGCCGCGCTTCGTCGAGCAGTTCGAGCTCATGAAGCAGGCCAACTGCAAGCGGCCGAGCGGCTGCGCCCGCAGCTTCATGCTGCCGCAGCACAGCCACATGTCGGAGGTCTATGCGATCAACACGCCGGACACGCGGCTGACGGACGAGATTTTGGAGTTCGTGAAGAGCGTCAAGTGACGCGCCAGCGCAATATGAGGTTATGGGCCGTCGCAGCGGGCGCTGGCAAAATATCGAAAACAAATGCAAAGGAGCCGGCGGCGATCGGCGTGGCACCAAGCAACTGGCACCAAGCAACTTGACACGTCGGGCAAATCAGGAATATATTTCTAATATTCCGAAGTTACGTAAGTATTCCTCGCCTGAAGGTGTTGCATATGGCATTGGCGAGCCTCCGCAACTGACGCTTCCACGCCGCAGGTGGAAACGGGAACGTGCGTTATTCGCGGCCGCGGCCCAATCTCGTCTTGCTCTAGCTCCCGCCCCGTTCCTTGCGCAGCCGCTGCCAGTAATCCAGCCGCTTGCGGATCTCGCGTTCGAAGCCGCGGTCGGGCGGATCGTAGAAGGTCTGGCGGCCCAGCGCTTCCGGGAAATAGTCCTGGCCGGAGAATGCGTCCGGCATGTCGTGATCATATTGATAGCCGGAGCCGTAGCCCTCCGACTTCATCAGCTTGGTCGGCGAATTCAAAATGTGCTTGGGCGGCAGCAGCGAGCCGCCCTGCTTCGCGGTCTGCATCGCCGCGCCGAACGCGGTGTAGACCGCGTTCGATTTCGGCGCGGTGGCGAGATAGACCACGGCCTGCGCGATCGCGAGCTCACCCTCCGGCGAGCCGAGGAAGTCGTAAGCATCCTTGGCGGCGTTGCAGACCGCCAGCGCCTGCGGATCGGCAAGGCCGATGTCCTCGACCGCCATGCGCACCACGCGCCGCGCCAGGAACAGCGGATCCTCGCCGGCATCGAACATGCGCGCCAGATAATACAGCGCCGCATCCGGATCGGAGCCGCGCACTGACTTGTGCAGCGCCGAGATCAGATTGTAATGGCCGTCGGCCGATTTGTCGTAGATCGGCGCCCGGCGTTGCAGGATGGCCTGCAACTGCTCGGCGTTGAACACCTCGCCCTTGCGGGCGGCGCGCCAGACCTCTTCGGCCAATGTCAGCGAGGCGCGGCCATCGCCATCGGCCATCCGCACCAGCACGGCGCGGGCTTCGGCATCGAGCGGCAGCGGCTTGCCCTCGATCTTCTCGGCATTGGCGAACAGTTTCTCGATCGCCGCCGTATCGAGCGAGTGAAACACCAGCACGCGGGCGCGCGACAGCAACGCCGCGTTGAGCTCGAAGGACGGGTTCTCCGTGGTGGCGCCGACCAGCACCACCGTGCCGTCCTCCATCACGGGCAGGAAGGAATCCTGCTGCGCGCGGTTGAAACGATGCACCTCGTCGACGAACAGGAGCGTGCCCTTGCCGGTCTCGCGGCGTGCACGCGCGGCATCGAACGCCTTCTTGAGATCGGCGACGCCGGAGAACACCGCGGAGATCTGCTCGAAATGCAGCTCGGTGGCGTCGGCCAGAAGCCGCGCCACCGTGGTCTTGCCGGTGCCGGGCGGCCCCCAGAACACCAGCGAGCCCAGCGTGCGCGTTTCCAGCATCCGCGTCAGCGCGCCGTCAGGGCCGAGGATGTGATCCTGGCCGACGACATCGGCCAGCGTGCGCGGACGCAGCCGGTCCGGCAGCGGGTGCGGCGCGTCCTGCTCCATCCCCGCCGCAGCAAAGAGGTTGCCGGCCTCTCGCGGTTGCTTGGGGCTCATCCGCCGAGCGTCACGTTGATCTGCTGGCCGCCGCGCACCAGCGTGATGCGCCAGACCCGCGTCCCCGTCTTCGATGCCTTCTCGAGGTCGCTGGTCCGCACGATCTTCTCGTTGTTGACCGCGAGGATGATGTCACCCTTCTGGAAGCCGACATTGGCCGCGGTGCCGTCACCGGCGAGATCAGTCACCACCACGCCCTCGGCACCGGCGTCGAGATGCAGTTCGTCGGCCAGCGCCGGCGAGATGTTGGCGACCCTCGCGCCCTGGAACGGCGAGCGCGCGGTCAGCACGATCTCGTCGCGGTTGGTGTCGGGCGCGGTCTCCAGCGGTATGGTGAGCTTCACCGGCTTGCCGGCGCGCTGCACCTCGATCTCCGCGTTGCCGCCGAGCGGACGGGTCGCGAAGCGGTAGTCGAACGCGTTGGGATCGTCGATCGGCGTGCCGTCGATCCCGACGATCAGGTCGGAGAGCTTCAGTCCGGCCTTCGCCGCCGGGCTGTTCGGCGCGACGTTGGCGACCAGCGCGCCAGACGGCAGCTTCAGCCCAAGCGTCTCGGCAATCTCCGGCGTCACCGCCTGCAGCCGCGCGCCGAGCCATGGCCGCTTCACATTCTTGCCGCCGCTCTTGGCGGAGGCCACCACGACGCGCACCATGTTGGCGGGGATCGCAAAGCCGATGCCCTGCGAGCCGCCGGAGCGCGAGAAGATCGCAGTGTTGATGCCGGCGAGCCGGCCGGTCATGTCGACCAGCGCGCCGCCGGAATTGCCGGGATTGATCGCGGCGTCGGTCTGAATGAAGAATTGATAATCCGTGATCCCGACTTGAGTGCGCGCCAGGGCCGAGATGATGCCGTGCGTCACGGTCTGGCCGACGCCGAACGGATTGCCGATCGCGAGCACGACGTCACCGACCTGCAGTTGGTCGGAATTGGCGAAGTCGAGGGTCGCGAACTTCTCCTTGTTGGTGTCCTTCAGGCGCAGCACCGCGAGGTCGGTACGGCTGTCCTTCAGCACGATCTCGGCCTCGTATTCGCGCTTGTCGGCGAGCGAGACCTTCACCTGATCGGCGCCCTCGATCACGTGATTGTTTGTGACTACGAGGCCGGAGCCGTCGACCATCACGCCGGAGCCGAGCGAGCGCTGCATCTGCTCGGGCTGCTGTCCCGGCACGCCGAAGAAGCGGCGAAAAATCGGGTCATCCAGAAATGGATTGCGGTTTTGCACGGTCTTGGCGGCGTAAACATTGACCACCGCCGGCTGCACCCGCTGCACGATCGGCGCATAGGACAATTGCAGCTCGGCCTGCGAGGACGGCACGCGGCGGTCCTGGGCCGCGGCTGCGGAAAGATTCCCCATGAAGGCCAACGTGCACAGAGCGGATACGGCAGCAAAGCGGACAGGTCGGAGCATTCTCACCTCTCGTGGAAACGCCGGAATATAGGCGTGTTCGCCGGGCAATTGAAGGGCGCCCGGCCGGATAACTGGCCCCCCGCCGTACCGGTGCACAACCCGCAGCGGCCGCGTTGAAGCGCGCCGCCAAGCTTCTATGATGGCTGTCATCTCACTGCGCCGCTCCGCTTGTTGCCTGCGGACCACAAGCGGAACTGCGATGCCCGGAAGCACTGTCGTGCGTCAGTCACGATACGCTCCTAGGACCGTTCAGTGAGTGAGTGGGGAATTCAAACACAACAGGGGTGCACAATGGGTGCAACAAAAGTCAGTGCAATCGCCATAGGCCTGGCAGGGGCGCTTGCCGCCTCGCCGGCCTATTCGCAATCGGCCGGAGGCGGCAGCGATGCGGAGATCGCGCTGCTGAAGCAGCAGCTGAAGATGCTCGAGCAGAAGCTCGACAAACTGCAGAAGCAGACCAACGCCAATACCGCAAGCGCAGCCAGCGCAAACGCCAATGCGAAGGCGGCGGATGCCAAGGCCGCGCGGGTGGCGAGCGCCAACGCCGCGATCCCGGTGAAGGGCCCGGTCGCGCCGTCCGGCGTCGTGGTGACGATGCCGAACAACCGGCCGACGATCTGCACCGCGGACGAACAGAACTGCGTTGCGATCACGAGCCGCGTGCACTGGGATGTCGGCGGCTACGACTATCGCCCGAACACCGCAGGCACCTCACCGCAGAAGCTCGACAGCGGCGAGAACGTCCGCCGCGCGCGCATCGGCATCGTCGGCAAGTTCTTCGGTGACTGGAATTACTCACTGATCTACGATTTCGGCGGCTCGTCCGACGGCTTCGGCGGCGCGGCGCCGGGATCGCTGCCCGGCGGCGGCACCTCGGGCATCGAGAACGCGTATCTGAGCTACACCGGCTTCAAGCCGTTCGGCGGCAAGATGGCGATCGAAGGCGGCATCATGGACGTGCCGTGGACACTCGACGAAGCGACCAGCTCCAACGACATCCTGTTCATGGAGCGCGCCTCGGTCGGCATCATCGCACAGAACATCGCCGCCGGTGACTTCCGTTCGGCCGCCGGCACCCGCTGGTGGAACGACCAGTTCTGGATCGGCGGCTATGTCACCGGACCGACGTCGGGCGCCATCCACTCCGCGTCCTCCGCCTCGCCGGCCGGCACGTCCGAGCAGTATGGCGGGGTCATCCGCGTCGCCGGCAATCCGATCAGCGGCAAGAATTATTCGGTGCACATTGGCGCCGATGCGGAATGGCTGGTGCAGCCGCCACGCAACCAGCTCACGCAGGCGCAGACGCTCACGCTCAGCGACCGGCCCGAGCTGCGCATCGATCCGACCACGCTGATCTCGACCGGTGCGATCGCCAACGTCTCCGGCGCGCAGGTCTACGGCGTCGAGGCGGCGGCGACCTATGGCCCGTTCATCGCGCAGGGCGAATATTACTGGTTCAATGTCGATCGCTCCGCGAACACCGGACTGCCGCCGTTCGGCGCGCCGAGCCTGAAGTTCGACGGCGGTTACGCGCAGGTCGGCTATGTGCTGACCGGCGAGAACCACGCCTACAACCCGGCGACGGCCTCCTATAGCGGGATCAAGCCGCATGATCCGTTCTCGCTCGCGGGCGGCGGCTGGGGCGCCTGGGAAATCGCCGGCCGCGTCAGCACGATGGACCTCAACGATCAGATCGCGCAGGCGGTCGGCATCGCGGGTGGACGGCAGACCGTCTACACCGCCGCGCTGAACTGGTACGTCAACAACAATGTCCGCTTCATGCTGAACTATCTGCACGGCGATATCGCCAAGCAGGCCTCGGCGACCTCGGCTGCGGACGTCGGCTCGAAGTTCGACGCGGTCGCGCTGCGTACGCAGGTTGCGTTCTGATCTGATCGGAGCTGAGACCAACTCATAGACGGCCGGGGCATCGCTCCGGCCGTTTTCATCGAGCGTTTGGTTCACGCGTTTCTAGCTGAATGAGATCGGTCGAATATTGACCAGGACGGCGCCGCGCTCCCTCTCCCCGTTCTTACGGGGAGAAGGTTGGGGTGAGGGGCCCTCTCCGCGTATTCGGCAGCAGCTGCGCTTGCTGAGGCTCCCCCTCACCCGGAACGCATCTGACGATGCGTCATAGCCGAAGCACCGCTTCGGCGTTCTTGAGAACGGCCGCCGTAGGCGGCCTATGCCTCTCCCCGCACGCAGCAGGGGTGTCCGGGGAAATTCAGGCATAGCGGAGCTCCATCTGGTCAGGTGAGATGGTTGATTTCCGACGGCTGGGGTTGATGGGCGGAGGTTTGTCGATGGCAGCGAGGGATCGACGCGTGAGCAGGAGCTGGCCGACGAGTTCGGCGAACCTGAGCGGGAGCATTTTGATGCAGTTGGAGTGAGCGGCGATGCGCAGCAGCAGGTAGGCAATCATCGCAGCGAGCACCTGAAGGCGGATCGCGTTGTCGTTGGCGCCGAGGAACTTGCGAATATCGAGATGCTGCTTGATCCAGCGGAACAGCAGCTCGATTTGCCATCGGCTCTTGTAGAGGGCGGCGATCTCGACGGCGCTACGGGCAAGGTCGTTGGTCAGGAGTGTGATCTTGCCGCCTTTCTCGCGTCTGATCTTGATGCGGCGGAGCGGGATTGGAAGGCGCGAATCGCCCTTGCTGGTGAGCTTCACCTCGTCATCGGCAAGGATTTCGAAGCCATCCCCGTTACGCTTGCGGATGGCGCGATGCCTGAGCGAGCGAAGACGGATGCTCGTCTTCGCCCGGGTAACGAAGAAAGCCTTGCTATCATTGATCTTCTGCCACCAGTCGAAACGGCAATAGCCCTTGTCAAACACATAGGTGGTGGCGGGCTGGATTGGGGTCTGTCGGCCGATCTCGATGTCATTGACGTTCGCGGCCGTCATCTCGACGCAGGTCGGGACATCGCTCCTTGGGTCGTAGACGACATGCAGCTTCATGCCGCGGATGCGGCCGTTCCACGTCGCCCAACTGCAGACCTTGCCGAGCGGGATCGGACTGGCGTCGATCAGACGCACCATCTCCATGCCTTCACTCCGCAGCTGGCGACGCGCCATCGCCGACAGCGCCGCAAAGGTTTGCGCGAAAATGCCGATCGGACGGCGGGCATTGGCATCGGACAACGTCGAGCGCGACAGCTTGCCGGTTCCCAAGTGATAGTGATGCTGCGAATTGGCGTTGAAGCCAGTCACTACCCCGCGCAGACTGCTGTTGCCGCTAAGCTGGGCATAGATCAGCGCCACCAGATGATCCCAGCTCCTGAACGACTTGTCGTAGGCATCCCCGTCCAGACGATCCACAACCGTCTGAAACTGCCGTCGATTGATCGGTTCAAGCAGCCTTCCAAAAATGCTACCGCGATATCGCATGCTCGGCCCTCTGTGTCTCGACAACCAGAAAAGACCGATTTGCCTCGGTCCTGCCGAGCATGCACCGCGACACAGTGAATCATTCCCCGGACACCCCTGCGCACGCAGGGCGAGGTGAAGCGGAGCGCGTCGCGCGAACATGCTTTCAGGCCGCGCGCTTCGACTTCTTCACAATGACCTCCGGCGCCGGCGCGCAGGACAGCCGCTCCTGATGGCCCTCGCCCCAGGCTTTCAGAATACCGATCACCGGGCGCAGGCTCTCGCCGAGTTCGGAAAGCGTGTATTCGACCCGCGGCGGCACTTCGGCATAGACCTTGCGGATCACGAGGCCATCGTCCTCGAGCGCACGCAGCTGCTTGGTCAGCATGCGCTGGGTGATGCCGGGCATGCGCCGCCGCAACTCGCCGAAGCGCTGGGTGCCGGCCTGCAAATGATACAGGATCACGCCCTTCCATTTGCCGTCGATCAGGTCGAGCGCCGCCTCGACCGCGCAGCCCGGCCGGCGCGCGAAATTCTTCCGTTTCATGCAGTATTTTCCCAATAGTATACAAACAGGGACTAGTTCCCTGTTTTTACAGTACTTGCCAAATGGACGCCAGCGCGACAGTTAATCGGCAGGCAATCGCCCACCACGGAGACCAGGCATGAAGGCCGTCGGATACCAAAAATCGCTGCCGATCGAGGCGGCGGATTCGCTCGTCGATTTCGAGATCGCCAAGCCCGAGCCGAAGGGGCGCGACATCCGCGTCGCGGTGAAGGCCATCTCGGCCAATCCGGTCGACTACAAGGTGCGCAAGCGCGCGGCGCCGACCGACGGCGGATACAAGATCCTCGGCTTCGACGCGGCCGGCGTGGTCGACGCGGTCGGGCCCGACGTCTCGCTCTTCAAGCCCGGCGACGAGGTGTTTTACGCGGGCTCGATCCTGCGCCAGGGCACCAATTCGGAATTTCATCTGGTCGATGAACGCATCGTCGGCAACAAGCCGGCGTCGCTGTCCTTCGCGCAGGCCGCCGCCCTGCCCCTGACCTCGATCACCGCGTGGGAGCTGCTGTTCGACCGGCTCGGCGCGGTGCCGGGCAAGAGCCTCGATCCGCGCACGCTTCTGATCATCGGCGGCGCCGGCGGTGTCGGCTCGATCCTGATCCAGCTTGCGCGCCGCCTCACCGGACTGACCGTGGTTGCGACCGCAACGCGGCCGGAGTCGCAAAAGTGGTGCCGCGATCTCGGCGCCCATGCGGTGATCGACCACTCGCAGCCGATGAAGGAGCAGATCGAGAGCTTGAGGCTGCCGCCGGTCGGCCTCGTCGCCAGCCTCACCTTCACCGACCAGCACTACAAGTCGATCGCCGACTTCATCGCGCCGCAGGGCAAGTTCGGCCTGATCGACGATCCGCCGGAATTCAACGTCGCCGCGTTCAAGGGCAAGGCGGTCTCGGTGCACTGGGAATCGATGTTCACGCGCTCCTCGTTCCAGACACCCGACATGATCGCGCAGCACCATCTGCTCAACGATGTCGCCGACCTGATCGACAAGGGCGTGCTGCGCAGCACGCTCGACCAGACCTTCGGTACCATCAACGCCGCCAACCTCAAGCGCGCCCACGCTCTGCTGGAAAGCGGCAAGTCACGCGGCAAGATCGTGCTCGAGGGCTGGTAAGGCTCCTCACGTCCGCTTCCTCATGCCCGGGCAACATCCCGGGCATGATATCCCCACAGGCCGGCGGGTGGTTTTTGCCAAAGCCGCCAGCGCCTGTATGATTTGCGCAACGATCACCCCGTCCTCAATCCGGCCGCGCAGGACGCGGCCGGAGCGGTGGTGACGCCCACGGGCATGGGAGGAAACCGATGAGTTTGCTCACGGCCGATCCGTCGCGGATCGATCCGGAGTGGATGACGCGGGCGCTGCGCGAAGCCGGTGTGATCGACCAGGTCAGGGTCGTCGATCTCGCCTGCAAGCCGGTCGGCAATGGCCTCGTCGGCGACAGCTATCGATTTCGTCTGACCTATGACGGCGACGAGCCGAACGCTCCTTTGAGCGTCGTCGGCAAATTCCCGGCCGCAGATCCCGACAGCCGCCGCTCCGGTTCCGCGCACACGCTTTACGTCCGCGAGGTCGCGTTCTATCGCGAACTGGCGGCGACCGTCGCCATTCACACCCCGCGGCCGATTCTTGCCGAAATCGATCCGGCGACCGACGACTTCACCCTGATCCTGGAGGACCTCGCGCCCGCACGTCCGGGCGATCAGCTCGCCGGATGCTCGATCGCCGACAGCCAGATCGCCATGACCGAGGCCGCGGCGTTGCATGCGCCGCGATGGAATGACCCGAGCCTCGATGCGGTGCAATGCTTCGTGATGGCCGCAAGCCGGCGCAGAGACCTTCGCTCGGTGCTGCCCGGCATCATCGGTCACTACAAGGAGCGATATCGCGGCGTGATCGAGCCGGAATTCCTTGATCTGATCGACCGGCTTCCGGACGCGCTATTGCGCTACCAGTCCGATCGATCGGCGCCGCGAACGCTCCAGCACGCAGATTTCCGGCTCGACAACATGCTGTTCGACGTCCGCGGCAATACCCATCCGATGGCGACGCTGGACTGGCAGACGCTGACAGTGGGCCCGGCAATCGTCGACGTCGCCTATTTCCTCTCGGCCGGCATCGACCCGATCGAACGGCGGCTTCATGAAGCCGACCTGGTGCGGTTCTATCATTCGGAACTGATCCGGCGCGGCGTGCGGGACTATGACTGGGATCGTTGCTGGCGGGATTACCGGCGCTACACGCTGCACGGCATCATGATGGGCGTCGTCTCCGCGCTCAGCGTCCAGCGCTCCGAGCGAGGCGACGCGCTGTTCCTGAAAATGACCCGCGGCGCCTGCGCGCAAGCCCTGGACCACGACAGCTTTTCATACTGGCAGGACTGACGCGCTTTCGAGCGAAGTGGATACAACCCGTCAGGACATCGAAAGGGATCGGCGTGCTCAACAAACTGGACGACTTCCCCATCCACCAGACGCCGGAGCCGATCGCGGTTCCCTCGACCAGCGACCGCAATGTCTATGACCGGACCTGGTTCAACGGCTACACCGCCGACGCCGCGTATTATTTCGGGATCGGCATTGCGATCTACCCGCACCGCAAGATCCTCGATTGCGCCTTCAGCGTCGTGGAGCGCGGCGGACGGCAGCACTGCTTTTACGGTTCGCGGCGCGCCCCGCTCGAGCGCACCGAGATGCAGGTCGGTCCGTTCAGGCTCGAAGTGCTCGAGCCGATGCTGCGGACCCGGGTCGTGCTCGACGACAATGCGACGGGCCTCGCCTGCGACCTGACCTTCTCCGCGCGCACCGCCGCGATCCAGGAAGCGCGCCAGACGCTTTGGTCGGGCGACCGCCGCGCGATGGATTCGACCCGGTTCGACCAGTTCGGCCGCTGGAGCGGCGTCATCAGCCACCCCGACGGCGGGATCAAGGTCGACGATCGCACCTGCTACGGCACCAAGGATCGCTCCTGGGGCGTGCGCAATGTCGGCGAACGCGACGTCGGAGGCGCGCCGATGCCGCCGCCGAGCGTGTTCTTCCTCTGGGCGCCGCTGGTCTGGGACGACCACATCTCGCACACGATCTTCTTCGACGGGACGCAGGGCGAGGCGCTGGTCCGCGAGGGCATCACCGCGCCGCTCTACCGATGCGAGGCCGAGATTCCCGGCGTGGTCGACGGCCTCGACCGCCGCATGGCGACCGCGCAGCATCGCGTCAAATACGTGCCGCACACCCGGCTCGCGCAGTCGGCTGAAATCGACCTCGTCGATATCGACGGCCACACCACGACCATCGCGCTCGACCCGATCCTCAAATTCCAGATGAAGGGGCTCGGCTACGGCCATCCGCAGTGGGGCCAGGGCATGTGGAAGGGCGAGCTCGAGATCGGCGGCGAGTCGTTCGATCCATCGACGCTCGACCCGCTGGCCCGCGAGAATGTGCACGTCCAGCAGGTGGTCCGCGCCCGCCAGGGCGGCCAGACCGGAATTGGCGTGCTGGAGCAGGTTTGCTTCGGTCCCTACCGTCCCGCAGGCTTCAGCGAATTCCTGGACGGCGCGAAGGGATAGCTAGAGCGTTTTCGAGCGAAGTGGATACCGGTCCGCGTGAAGAAAACGCGTCAAAACAAGAATCTAGAGCCCCGTTCCGATTCCATCGGAACGGGAAAAGCTCTAGATCGCCGGCACGCCCTCGACGAACAGCAGGCGTCGCTCCAGCGCGGTTGCGCGAAGCTTCAACGCTTCGGCATATTCCGGTGACGCATACCATTCGCGCAGGCGCGCCATGGTCGGAAATTCGACGATGACGATCGCGTTCGGTGGTGGACCGCCCTCCACCACCTCGACCGTGCCGCCGCGCACGACGTAGCGCCCGCCAAATTGTGCGATGGTGTTCGCCGCCAGCGTCCGATAGGCCTCGAACGCCGCGGCGTCGCGCATCTCGACCTCGGAGATCACATAGGCCGGCATGCGGCCTCATGCGATGGTGTTGACGATGCCGCCTTCGGCGCGCAACGCGGCGCCGTTGGTCGCCGATGCCTGCCTGGAGCAGACATAGACCACGAGATTGGCGATCTCCTCGGTGCTGGCAAAGCGCTGCAGCAGCGAGGTCGGCCGGTGCTGCTTGACGAAGTTGGAGGCCGCCTCCTCGACCGATTGGCCGTTCTGCTTGGCGAGATCCTTGACGAAGGTCTCGACGCCTTCGGACATGGTCGGTCCGGGCAGCACCGAGTTGACGGTCACGGCGGTGCCTTTGGTCAGCTCGGCGAGCCCGCGCGCGATCGCAAGCTGCGCGGTCTTGGTCATGCCGTAATGGATCATCTCGATCGGAATGTTGAGGCCGGACTCGGAGGAGATGAAGACGATGCGGCCCCAGTTGCGCTTCAGCATGCCCTGCATGTAGCCGCGCGACAGCCGCACGCCCGACATCACATTGACCTCGTAGAAGCGGCTCCAGTCCTCGTCGGGAATGTCGAAGAACGGCTTCGGCTCGAAGATGCCGGCATTGTTGACGAGGATGTCGACGTCCGGCAGCGCCGCGAGCAGCGCCTTGCAGCCCGCCGCGGTCGAGACGTCGGCGGCAATGCCGCGGAGCTTTGCGTCCGGTACTGCCTTCGTGATCGCGGCAATCGCGGCATCGACCTTGGCCTGACCGCGGCCGTTGACGACGACCTCGGCGCCGGTCTCGGCCAGCCCCCTTGCGATGGCATTGCCAATGCCCGCGGTCGAGCCGGTCACCAGCGCAGTCTTTCCGGAAAGGTCGATTTTCATCTGTCATCTCCATTGATGTCGACGGACATATCGGGCGCGGCATGCAGCGCCGCAATTGCATCTCACCGATGCGTGAGGAAGCAGAACACACCTCGTCGTCCTGGCGAAAGCCAGGGGACCCATTACCACCGCAGGTGATTATGAGAAGGATTTGAGCCCCAGCGTCGCGCAACAATTTAGATTTGGGGTAATGGGTCCTGGCTTTCGCCAGGACGACGGGGATGGAGCGTGGCCACCAAATAAAAACGGCGCCCGAAGGCGCCGCTTTCAAAACCTGGCTCGAAGCGGGGCTTACGCCGCCTCGGCTTCCTTGTCCTGCGCCGGACCGGAGTCCTGGCCCTTGGCGTCGACGTCGCGGTCGACGAACTCGATCACGGCCATCGCCGCGTTGTCGCCGTAGCGGAAGCCGGCCTTGATGATGCGGGTGTAGCCGCCCTGGCGGTCCTTGTAGCGGGTCGCCAGCGTGTCGAACAGCTTCTTGACCTGGTCGACGTCGCGCAGCTCCGAAATCGCCTGGCGGCGCAGGGCGAGGCCGCCCTTCTTGCCGAGGGTGACGAGCTTCTCGACGATCGGCCGCAGCTCCTTGGCCTTCGGCAGCGTGGTGACGATCTGCTCGTGCTTGATCAACGCGGCCGCCATGTTGGCGAACATCGCACGCCGGTGCTCGGCGGTGCGGTTGAGCTTCCGATGAACCTTGCCGTGACGCATTGACTTATTCCTTCTTCAATTCTGCCGCGGTGGTTCAGCGACAAGTTTTGCAGGTGGGCATCCTGCGTTCGCCCGCAAAAGCGCCTTAGCGCGCTTTTGCTATCTCGTTTGAGCATGATCCTCGCCGGAAAACCGCTCCGCGCTTTTCCGGGATCATGCTGCGTAAAAAATCGTGGCCGGAAGTTTTCCGGCCACGACGGTGGAATCGGATCAGTAGTGATCCTCGAAGCGCTTGGCGAGCTCGTCGATGTTCTCCGGCGGCCAGCCCGGCACTTCCATGCCGAGGTGCAGACCCATCTGGGCCAGCACTTCCTTGATCTCGTTCAGCGACTTGCGGCCGAAGTTCGGGGTGCGGAGCATTTCCGCTTCCGACTTCTGCACGAGGTCGCCGATGTAGACGATGTTGTCGTTCTTCAGGCAGTTTGCCGAACGCACCGACAGCTCGAGCTCGTCGACCTTCTTGAGGAACGCCGGGTTGAACGCGAGATCGGGGATGATCTCCTGCGTGACTTCCTTGCGCGGCTCTTCGAAGTTGACGAACACGTTGAGCTGATCCTGCAGGATGCGCGCGGCGTAGGCCACCGCGTCCTCCGGCGTGATCGCGCCGTTGGTCTCGATCGTCATGGTCAGCTTGTCGTAGTCGAGGATCTGGCCCTCGCGGGTGTTCTCGACCTTGTAGGACACCTTGCGGACCGGCGAGAACAGGCTGTCGACCGGGATCAGGCCGATCGGAGCATCCTCGGGACGGTTGCGCTCGGCGGCGACATAGCCCTTGCCGGTCGTGACCGTGAACTCCATGCGGATCTCGGCGCCGTCGTCCAGCGTGCAGAGCTGCAGGTCGGGGTTGAGCACCGTGACATCGCCGACGGTCTGGATGTCGCCGGCGGTGACGGCGCCCGGGCCCTGCTTCTTCACGACCATGCGCTTCGGGCCTTCGCCCTGCATCTTGATCGAGATGTCCTTGATGTTGAGGACGATGTCGGTGACGTCTTCACGGACACCGGCGATCGAGGAGAACTCGTGCAACACGCCGTCGATATGCACCGACTGCACCGCCGCGCCCTGCAGCGAGGACAACAGGATGCGGCGCAGCGCGTTGCCGAGCGTCTGGCCGAAGCCACGCTCGAGCGGTTCGGCGACCACGGTGGCGAACCGGCTCGCGTCCGAGCCCGGCGTCACCTGCAGCTTGTTCGGTCGAATGAGTTCTTGCCAATTTTTCTGGATCGTCACTGTTTCACCCATTTGCCGGTCACAGGGCCAAATCGAATGGCCGAACCCGGCGTTGGAGATCGCGGATCAGTCCGCGCGGTCAATTCCAAAAATCATCGCAGGGCGGCCAGAGGCCGCCCACGACTTACAGATCAAACGCGCCGACGCTTGCGCGGACGGCAGCCATTGTGCGGGATGGTGGTCACGTCGCGGATCGAGGTGACGGTGAAGCCCGCAGCCTGCAGCGCACGGAGCGCCGACTCACGGCCCGAACCCGGGCCGGCCACTTCAACCTCCAGCGTGCGCATGCCGTGTTCCTGCGCCTTCTTGGAGACGTCTTCGGCCGCGACCTGCGCGGCATAGGGGGTCGACTTGCGCGAGCCCTTGAAGCCCATGGTGCCGGCCGACGACCAGGCAATGGTGTTGCCCTGCGCGTCGGTGATGGTGATGGTCGTGTTGTTGAACGACGAATTCACGTGCGCGATGCCGGAGGCGATGTTCTTGCGTTCGCGGCGGCGTACGCGGGTGGCTTCCTTGCCCATTTCAAACCTTTCCTGTGATCTCGACGCCGCCGTAGTGCCAGCGGCTACACCTCAAAACGCAAATGGCGAGTAGCGAATTTCCATTCGCTACTCCCCACTAGCAATTCGCAAAACTTATTTCTTCTTGCCGGCGATCGCCTTGGCCGGCCCCTTGCGCGTGCGCGCATTGGTGTGGGTGCGCTGGCCGCGCACCGGCAGACCGCGGCGATGACGCAGGCCGCGGTAGCAGCCGAGGTCCATCAGCCGCTTGATGTTGATGCCGACCTCGCGACGGAGGTCGCCCTCGACCAGGTAGTCGCGGTCGATCACTTCGCGGATCTGCAGGACTTCCTGGTCGGTCAACTGGTTGACGCGACGGTCCAGCGGGATCTTGACCTTCTCGATGATGTCGGCCGCGTTCTTCTGGCCGATGCCATGGATGTACTGAAGCGCGATCAGGACGCGCTTGTTGGTGGGAATGTTGACGCCGGCAATACGGGCCACGGACTTCTCTCCTGTCGCCGATCCATCACGGATACGGGCTTCTCAAGTGCTTGCTCTCTCGGGCTTGTGTCCACAAACGCGAACACGACGCCCTCCCCTCATGTCCTTCGGGGCCCGGCATCGTCATCAAACTATCCAACTTGGATGCGGAGCTTATTAAAGGATTCATGTCGGTTTCGTCAACCGCTCCTAGCGTTTAGCTCGCTTTTTCGTGAGCTTTTTTGCCACCTTTTTGGCGGTCTTTGCTCCCTTGCGGGCTTTGGCGGCGCGGGCGGCCTTCTTTACCGCCTTCTTCGCGGCTTTCTTCACGGTTTTCTTGGCCGCTTTGGCCTTGGAGGGCGCCTTGGCAGCCTTCCGGGCCGATTTGGCGGCCTTTTGGGCTGGTTTAGCTGCCTTCCGGGCCGGCTTCTTGCTGGCCTTCATGGCCGCCTTGGCGGCCTTTTTAGCCGCCTTCGGGGCGTGATCCTCGTGATCCTTCGGTTCCAGCGCGCCGAGTGCGGTCAGGATCCGGTTGATCTCGCGGGTGACGTGCTCGATGGTCATCATGCCATCGACCGTCAGGAGCTTCCGCCGCTCCGAATAATAGTGAATCAGCGGCTCCGTCAGCGAACGGTACTGCGCCAGGCGCTTGGTCAGCACTTCCGGCGTGTCGTCGAGGCGGACTTCCTCGCCGCGCGCGCGGGTTTCCTCGGCACGCTTCTCAACGCGGGCGAGCAGCGCGCTCTCGTTGACGCGGAGCTCAACCACCGCGTCGAGCTTGAGGTGCTTTTTCCGGAGCAGATCGTCGAGCGCCTCGGCCTGCGGCACAGTGCGCGGGAAGCCGTCGAGAATGAACCCCTTCTTGGCATCGGGCTCCTCGATCCGGTCGGCGATGATTCCCACCACGACCTCGTCTGGAACCAGGCCGCCATTGGCCATGATCTCCTTGGCCTGTAGGCCGACCGGCGTGCCCGCGGCGACCGCAGCGCGCAGCATCTCACCGGTCGAGAGCTGGACGATGCCGTGCTTGTGCACCAGCCGCTGCGCCTGGGTTCCCTTGCCCGAGCCCGGCGGCCCCAAAAGGATCAATCTCATATCTGTTTCGCCCCCCGGCTAGGTGGGCGACGTTCGCACACCTGTGTTTTGAGTTCGAAGCCGAGCCGCGATCAGCGGCGGCGGCCTCCCCTGAGCTTCGACTTCCTGATCAACCCCTCATACTGATGAGCGAGCAGATAGCCCTGCACCTGCGACACCGTATCCATCGTCACGCTGACGACGATCAACAGCGAGGTGCCGCCAAAGTAGAACGGGACCGATGCGTAGGAAATCAGAATTTCAGGAATCAGGCAGACGATCGCGAGATAGACCGCGCCGAGCACCGTGATGCGCGACAGCACATAGTCGATGTACTCGGCGGTGCGCTCGCCGGGCCGGATGCCCGGGATGAAGCCGCCATGCTTCTTCAGATTGTCCGCGGTCTCGGTCGGATTGAACACGATCGCGGTGTAGAAGAACGCGAAGAACACGATCAGCGCGAGATACATGAACAGGAACAGCGGCCGGCCGTGGCTGAGCTGGGTCGTGATCCACTGGAACCATTCCGGCCCCTTGCCGGCGTTGAAGTTCGCCACCGTGGTCGGCAGCAGTAGCAGCGACGAGGCGAAGATCGGCGGAATCACGCCCGAGGTGTTGAGCTTGAGCGGCAGATGCGAGGACTGGCCCTCGAACATCTTGTTGCCGACCTGGCGCTTCGGGTACTGGATCAAAAGCCGGCGCTGCGCGCGCTCCATGAACACGATGAAGGCGATCACGGCGACCGCCATCACGATGACGATCAGGATCAGCCCGGTCGACATCGCACCCTGGCGGCCCAGTTCCAGCATGTTGGCGAGCGCCGACGGCAGCTCGGCGACGATGCCGGCCAGGATGATCAGCGAGATACCGTTGCCGATGCCGCGCGAGGTGATCTGCTCGCCGAGCCACATCAGGAACATGGTGCCGCCGGTCAGCGTGATCGCGGTCGAGATCCGGAAGAACATGCCGGGGTCGCTGACGACATTGCCGGCACCTTCGAGGCCGATCGCGATGCCGTAGGACTGGAACAGCGCCAAGATCACCGTCAGATAGCGGGTGTACTGGTTCAGCGTCTTGCGGCCCGCCTCGCCTTCCTTCTTGAGCGCCTCGAGCTGCGGCGACACGGTGGTCAGCAGCTGCACGATGATCGATGCCGAGATGTACGGCATGATATTCAGCGCGAAGATCGCCATGCGGTGGATGCCGCCGCCGGCGAACATGTTGAACATGCCGAGGATGCCGCCGGACTGGCTGCGGAACACCTGCTCCCAGATGTTGGGATCGATGCCGGGCAGCGGGATGTAGGTGCCGAGCCGATAAACAAGCAGCGCACCCAGGGTGAACCAGATGCGCTTCTTCAGCTCGTCGGCTTTCGCCAGCTGTCCGAAATTGAGGTTGGCGGCAAGTTGTTCGGCTGCTGAGACCATGTTTCGGCTTTCTCCCGGAGCCCCATTCGCCGGCGCCCCCAAAGAGATCAATTCCCCGGGCGCCGGCAGACACCGGACATTATCTGGTGCTCGGCCTCGATAAGTCCATCATTCGATCTGCGGATTGCCCGCGCGTCGCGGGCAATGACGCAGATGTTACGCCGCCTCGCCTTCTTCCTTGGCGGGGGCCAGGATCTTGACCGAGCCGCCGGCCTTCTCGACCGCGGCAATGGCCGACTTGGAAGCGCCGTGCACCTCGATGGTCAGCTTGGTCTTGATCTCGCCGCGGCCGAGCAGCCGCAGGCCGTCCTTGGCGCGGCGCAGCACGCCGGCCTTGACCAGCGATTCGGCGTTCACCGTCGCGCTCGCATCGACCAGCTTGTTGTCGATCGCTTCCTGCAGACGGTCGAGATTGATCTCGGCGAAGTCGAGCCGGAAGATGTTGTTGAAGCCGCGCTTCGGCAGACGGCGATGCATCGGCATCTGGCCGCCTTCGAAACCCTTGATGCGGACGCCCGAACGCGCGGTCTGGCCCTTGCCGCCGCGGCCCGAGGTCTTGCCCTTGCCGGAACCGATGCCACGGCCGACACGCATGCGCTTCTTGCGCGAGCCGGCGTTGTCGGCGATATCGCTGAGCTTCATCGCCCTTCTCCTTATCTCTGCTTACTCGCCGACGACGCGGACGAGATGCTGAACCTTGCTGATCATGCCGCGAACTTCAGGGGTATCCTGCAGCTCGGCAACCCGGCCGATCTTGTTGAGCTTGAGGCCGATCAGCGTCGAACGCTGCGAGTGATGGCGGCGGATTGCGCTGCCGATCTGCTCGACCTTGATGGTCTTGCTGGCCTTGGCCATGACAGTAACTCCGAATAGCGCTTCGAGAAGCGCGCGTTGTTATTCCGCCACCACTTCGGCGTCGCCGCCGACGCGGCGCGACTGCAGGGTGGAGACCTTGATGTTGCGGCGTGCCGCCACCGAGCGCGGCGAATCCTGATGCTTCAGCGCGTCGAACGTCGCGCGAACCATGTTGTAGGGATTCGACGAGCCGATCGACTTCGCCACCACGTCCTGGATGCCGAGCGTCTCGAACACCGCGCGCATCGGGCCGCCGGCGATGATGCCGGTACCGGCCGGAGCGGCACGCAGGTAGACGCGGCCGGCGCCGTGACGGCCGGCGATGTCGTGATGCAGCGTGCGGCCTTCGCGAAGCGCGACGCGCGTCAGGTTGCGCTTCGCCGATTCGGTCGCCTTGCGGATCGCTTCCGGAACTTCGCGCGCCTTGCCGTGGCCGAACCCGACCCGGCCCTTCTGGTCGCCAATCACGACCAGCGCCGCAAAGCCGAAGCGCTTGCCGCCCTTGACGACTTTCGCCACGCGATTGATGTGGACGAGCTTGTCGACGAACTCGCTGTCGCGCTCCTCGCGCTCCCTGCTCCGTTCGCGTCCGCCGCGTTCGCGTTCACCTGCCATGGTGTTTTCCAATCTCTAGGAGGCCTTGCGCCTCTTTCCTCGTCATCGTTCGTAAAGTTTAGAAGCTCAATCCGCCTTCGCGCGCCGCATCCGCGAGCGCCTTGACGCGCCCGTGATAGATGTAGGCGCCGCGATCGAACACGACTTCCTTGACACCCTTCTGCGCCGCGCGCTCGGCGAGCAACTTGCCGACCGCCTTCGCCGCATCGATGTCGGCGCCGGTCTTGCCGGCGTCGCGCATGGTCTTCTCCAGCGACGAGGCGGAGGCGAGCGTCTCGCCCTTCTGGTCGTCGATGACCTGGGCGTAGATGTGCTTGGACGAGCGGAACACCGACAGCCGCGGACGGCCGCCTGCCGAGCGGCGAAGCGCAAGGCGCACGCGCTGCTTGCGCCGGGCATTCGTAACCTTGAGTGACATGACCGGCTCCGTTACTTCTTCTTGCCTTCCTTGCGGAAGATGAATTCGTTGGCGTACTTCACGCCCTTGCCCTTGTAGGGCTCCGGCGGACGGTAGGCGCGGATCTCGGCGGCGACCTGGCCGACGCGCTGCGGATCGTTGCCGGTGATCGTGATCTCGGTCGGCTTCGGCACCGCGATGGTGATGCCTTCCGGGATCGCGTACACCACGTCGTGGCTGTAGCCGAGCGCGAGCTGCAGGTTCTTGCCCTGCATCGCGGCGCGGTAGCCGACGCCGGTGATCTCGAGCTTCTTCTCGAAGCCCTTGGTGACGCCCTCGACGAGGTTGGCGACCTGCGCGCGCGCGGTGCCGTACATCGCCTGCGCGCGGTTGGTCTTGACCCGCGGAGCGACCTTGACCTGGCCGTTCTCGAACTTCACCTCGACGTCGTCATGCACGACGAACTGAAGCTGGCCCTTCGGCCCCTTCACCTTCACGGTCTGGCCCTCGACGCTTGCCGTCACACCCGACGGGATCGCCACCGGCCTTTTGCCGATACGTGACATCGTAAAATCCTTCCTCAGAACACCGTGAAGAGAACTTCGCCGCCCACGTTGGCGTCGCGCGCCTGGTGGTCAGCCATGATTCCCTTCGGCGTCGACAACACCGAAATGCCGAGACCGTTGTTCACGCGCGGCAGGTTCTTCACCGAGGCGTAAACGCGGCGGCCCGGCTTCGACACCCGCTCGATCTCGCGGATGACGGGCTCGCCGTCGAAATACTTCAGCTCGATCTCGAGCTCGCTGCGGCCCGAGGCATGCTCGACGCTGGCGTAGCCGCGGATGTAACCCTCGGACTTCAGCACCTCGAGCACGTTGGCGCGCATCTTCGAGCCGGGGCTCGAGACCTTGGACTTGGAGCGCATCTGCGCGTTGCGGATGCGGGTGATGAGATCGCTGATCGGATCGTGCGTAGACATTGTTCCGACCCTCCCTTACCAGCTCGACTTCACGAGGCCGGGAACCAGGCCCTTGGAGCCGAGTTCACGCAGCGCGATGCGCGAGAGCTTGTTCTTGCGATAGTTCGAGCGCGGACGCCCGGTCAGCTCGCAACGGTTGCGGATGCGCGTCGACGACGAGTTGCGCGGCATCTCGGCGAGCTTCAGCGTCGCCGCGAAGCGCTCTTCCATCGGCTTGGTCTTGTCGGCGATGATCGCCTTCAGCTTCTCGCGGCGCGGGCCGGCGTTCTTCGCCATCCGCTTGCGCCGGTTGTTCTTCTCGACTGAACTCTTCTTTGCCATGCTTGGCTCCTGGGTATCCGCGTTTGAGTGGCTTTGGCTCAGCTACTCACTGCCGGAACGGGAAATTGAAAGCGGTCAACAAGGCACGCGCCTCGTCGTCGGTCTTGGCGGTGGTGCAGACCGTGATGTCCATGCCACGCGCTTCCGAGACCTTGTCGAAGTCGATCTCGGGGAAAATGATGTGCTCCTTGATGCCGAGCGAATAGTTGCCACGGCCGTCGAAGCTCTTCGGGTTCAGGCCGCGGAAGTCGCGGACGCGGGGCAGCGCCACGTTCACCAGGCGGTCGATGAACTCGTACATGTGGGTCTTGCGCAGCGTGACCTTGCAGCCGATCGGCTGGTTCTCACGCAGCTTGAAGGTCGCGATCGCGATCCGCGAATAGGTCACGATCGCCTTCTGGCCGGCGATCTGGGTCAGCTCGGCGGCGGCGGTCTCGGCCTTCTTGCGATCGTTGACGGAGTCGCCCACGCCCATGTTGAGCACGACCTTGTCGAGGCGCGGCACCTGCATCACGTTGGCATAACCGAACTTCTCGGTCATCATGCCGCGGATCTTCTTGTCATACTCCGCGCGCAGACGCGGCGTGTAAGCTGTATCAGCCATCGATCTCTGCTCCCGAGCTCTTGGCAACACGAACCTTCTTGCCATCGGCCTGAATCTTGAACCCGATGCGGGTCGGCTTTCCGTCCTTGCCGACATACGCAATGTTCGAAAGGTCGATCGGCATCTCCTTGGAGATGATGCCGCCTTCCTGGGTCTGGGTCTGCTTCTGGTGACGCTTCACCATGTTGATGCCGCGAACGAGAGCCTTGTTCTCGTCCGGACGCACCTCGAACACCTCGCCGGTGCGACCCTTGTCGCGGCCGGTGAGCACCATCACCTTGTCGCCCTTGCGGATCTTGGCAGCCATCACAGCACCTCCGGCGCGAGCGAAATGATCTTCATGTGGTTCTTGGCGCGCAGCTCGCGCGGCACCGGCCCGAAGATACGGGTGCCGACCGGCTCGGACTGATTGTTGATCAGCACGGCGGCGTTGCGGTCGAAGCGGATGACCGAACCGTCGGCGCGGCGGATGTCCTTGCGGACCCGGACCACGACGGCCTTCATCACGTCGCCCTTCTTCACCTTGCCACGCGGAATGGCTTCCTTGATCGACACAACGATAACGTCGCCCACGGTGGCATAGCGGCGCTTGGAACCTCCAAGAACCTTGATGCACATGACACGGCGTGCGCCTGAATTATCGGCCACGTCGAGGTTGGTCTGCATCTGAATCATTGATGCACCTCGTCCTCTTTCTGCGCTTCAGCGCGCTCAAAATTTCCCTGAATTCCCTCGGCCAGGCCGAAGTAATCAGGCCGTTTTCTTGTGTTCGCCCCGGACCACGGTCCAGCGCTTCAGCTTCGAGATCGGCTTCGATTCCTCGATCCAGACCATGTCGCCCGGCTTGAACTGGTTGTTCTCGTCGTGCGCGTGGTAGTTCTTGGAACGGCGGATCGTCTTCTTGTAGATCGGGTGGGTGAAGCGGCGATCGACGCGCACCACGATGGTCTTGGCTTGCTTGTCGCTGACGACCACGCCCTGCAGAGTACGTTTCGGCATAGCTGGCCCCTTACTTCTTCTTCGCGCGCTGCTGGGCAGCGATGGTCTTGATACGAGCGATATCGCGGCGGGCTTCCCGCATCCGCGAGGTGTTCTCCAGCTGCCCGGTGGCGCGCTGGAAACGCAGGTTGAAGCGTTCCTTCTTCAAATTCAGGATCGCGTCTTCCCGCTGGTCGTCGCTCATCGCGCGAATGTCTTCAACTTTCATCTCGGCCATGGCGATTACTCCGCAATGCGCGCAACGAAGCGCGTCTTGATCGGCAGCTTGGCGGCGGCGAGCGACAGCGCTTCCTTCGCGGTCTGCACCGGCACGCCGTCGATCTCGAACATCACGCGGCCCGGCTTGATCCGGACCACCCACAATTCCGGGGCACCCTTGCCGGAGCCCATGCGGACTTCGGCGGGCTTCTTCGACACCGGCACGTCCGGGAACACGCGGATCCAGACGCGGCCGGCGCGCTTCATGTGACGGGTCAGCGCGCGGCGGGCGGCTTCGATCTGACGGGCGGTGACGCGCTCAGGCTCCATCGCCTTCAGGCCGAACTGGCCGAACGCCAACGTCGCGCCAGAGGTCGCAACGCCGTGGATACGGCCCTTATGCGCCTTCCGGAACTTCGTTTTCTTAGGTTGCATCATGGCTTTAAGCCCTCAAATTCCTGCTTTGCCTCAAGCGGCGTCGCGGCGCGAACGCGGCGTGCTGTCGCCTTCGGCCATCTTCTTGTCCTGGGCCATCGGATCGTGCTCGAGGATCTCGCCCTTGAAGATCCAGACCTTGACGCCGCAGGTGCCGAAGGTCGTGAACGCGGTGGCAACGCCGTAGTCGACGTCGGCGCGCAGCGTGTGCAGCGGCACGCGACCTTCGCGGTACCACTCCATGCGCGCGATTTCGGCGCCGCCGAGACGGCCCGAGCAGTTGATGCGGATGCCACCGGCACCGAGACGCATCGCCGACTGCACGGCGCGCTTCATGGCGCGGCGGAACGCGACGCGGCGCTCGAGCTGCTGGGCGATCGATTCAGCGACCAGGGTCGCGTCGAGCTCAGGCTTGCGGATTTCGACGATGTTGATCACGACGTCCGACGAGGTGATGTCGGCAACCTTCTTGCGCAGCTTGTCGATGTCGGCGCCCTTCTTGCCGATCACGACGCCCGGACGGGCCGAATGGATCGTCACGCGGCACTTCTTGTGCGGACGCTCGATCACGATGCGGGCGACGGCCGCCTGCTTGAGCTCCTTGTGCAGGATCTCGCGGATCTTGACGTCCTCGTGCAGCAGCTTGCCGTATTCCTGCTTGCCGGCGAACCAACGGGAGTCCCAGGTCCGGTTGATGCCGAGACGCAGCCCGATTGGATTGATCTTTTGACCCATCGTCTTCTCCTGCGCCCTTCTTAGGCGCTTGCCTCGGCCTCGACCTGACGAACCACGATGGTCAGGTGCGAGAACGGTTTGAACACACGGCCCGAACGGCCACGGCCGCGCGGAGCAAAACGCTTCATCACGATGCCATTGCCGACATGCGCCTCGGCGACGACCAGATCGTCTACCTCGAGGTCATGGTTGTTCTCGGCGTTCGCGATCGCCGATTCCAGGCACTTCTTGACATCGACCGCGATCCGCTTGCGCGAGAACTGCAGGTCGGCGAGCGCAGCGGACGCCTTGCGGCCGCGGATCAGCTGCGCCACCAGGTTGAGCTTCTGCGGGCTGACGCGCAGCATGCGGGCGACGGCCTTGGCCTCATTGTCCGCGAGGCTACGTTCGCGCTTTGGTTTGCTCATCGGTTAATCCTCAAGCCTTCTTGGCTTTCTTGTCGCCCGAATGGCCGTGGAAGGTCCGGGTCGGCGAGAACTCGCCGAACTTGTGACCCACCATTTCCTCGTTGATTGCCACCGGCACGTGCTTGTGGCCGTTATAGACGCCGAACGTCAGGCCGACGAACTGCGGCAGGATGGTCGAGCGGCGGCTCCAGATCTTGATGACGTCGTGACGGCCGGACGAGCGCGCGGCATCTGCCTTCTTGAGCAGAGAACCCTCGACGAACGGGCCTTTCCAGACTGAACGAACCATGTCCGGCGTTCCTTACTTCTTCCGCTTGTGGCGGCTGAGGAGAATGAATTTGTTGGTCGACTTGTTGGTGCGGGTCTTCTTGCCCTTGGTCGGCTTGCCCCACGGAGTAACCGGGTGGCGACCGCCCGAGGTACGACCTTCACCACCGCCGTGCGGGTGATCGATCGGGTTCATGACGACGCCGCGGTTGTGCGGACGCCAGCCGAGCCAGCGGGTACGACCGGCCTTGCCGATCGAGATGTTCATGTGATCCGGGTTGGAGACCGCGCCGATCGTGCCGCGGCAACGGCCGTGCACCAGACGCTGCTCGCCCGAGTTCAGGCGGACGATCACGTAGTCCTGGTCGCGGCCGACGATCTGGGCGTAGGTGCCGGCGGAGCGCGCCAGCTGACCGCCCTTGCCGATCTTCAGCTCGATGTTGTGCACGATCGTGCCGACCGGCATGTTGCCGAGCGGCATGACGTTGCCCGGCTTGACGTCGACATAGTTGCCGGCGACGACGGTGTCGCCTGCCGCCAGGCGCTGCGGCGCCAGGATGTAGGCCAGCTCACCGTCCTGATACTTGATCAGCGCGATGAACGCGGTGCGGTTCGGATCATACTCGAGCCGCTCCACGACCGCCGGCATGTCCACCTTGTCGCGGCGGAAGTCGACGGTGCGGTAGGCCTTCTTGTGGCCGCCGCCGCGGAAACGCACGGTGATGCGACCGGTGTTGTTGCGACCGCCGTTGCCGAGCTTGCCCTCGGTCAGGGTCTTCACCGGCTTGCCCTTGTAGAGCGCCGAACGATCGACCATGACCAGCTGGCGCTGGCCCGGCGTCGTGGGATTGTAGGTTTTCAATGCCATCGTCGTTGCGCCTTATAGTCCGGTAGTCACGTCGATGCGGTGGCCCTCTTCCAGGGTCACGATCGCGCGCTTGGTGTCCGACTGCGAGCCGAGATTGCCGCGGAACACCTTGGTCTTGCCCTTGCGAACGAGAGTGTTGACGCTCTTCACCTTGACGTCGAACAGCTTCTCGACCGCTTCCTTGATCTGCGGCTTGGTCGCCTTGCCTGCGACCTTGAACATCACCTTGTTGTGCTCGGAGGCGAGCGTCGCCTTTTCCGTCACGACGGGAGAGATGATGACGTCGTAGTGGCGCGGATCGATGTTCTTCATTTGAAGCGCGCCTCCAGCGCATCAACCGCAGCCTTGGTCAGCACCAGCTTCTGGCGGCGGAGAATGTCGTAGACGTTGATGCCCTGGATCGGCAGCACGTCGATGTTCGGAATGTTCCGGGCCGCGGTCGCGAAACCGGCGTTCAGCTCGGCGCCGTCGATGATCAGCGCGTTGGTCAGTCCGAGGCCGGAGAAGTGGCCGAGCAGCGCCTTGGTCTTGGCGGCCTCGAGCTGCGCATTGTCGATCACGATCAGCCCGCCGTCCTTGGCCTTGGCCGAGAGCGCATGCTTGAGCGCGAGCGCGCGCACCTTCTTCGGAAGGTCGGTCGCATGGGAGCGAACGACCGGACCGAACGCACGGCCACCGCCGCGGAACTGCGGCACGCGGGCCGAGCCGTGACGGGCGCCGCCGGTGCCCTTCTGCTTGTACATCTTCTTGCCGGTGCGCCAGATCTCGGCGCGGCCCTTGGCCTTGTGGGTGCCGGCCTGACGCTTGTTCAGCTGCCACTGCACGCAGCGCTGGATGATGTCGGCGCGCGGCTCGAGACCGAAGATCGCGTCCGAGAGCTCGACGGATCCGGCGTCCTTGCCTTCAAGGGTCGTGACTTTCAATTCCATCTCACACGCCCTCCTTCTCGGCCACAGCCTCGGCAGCTTCGCCACCTGCAACCTTGAACTTGCCGGGCTTCGGGGCGTCCTTCGGCAGCGGCTTCTTGACCGCGTCGCGCACCGAGATCCAGCCGCCCTTGGAGCCGGGAACGGCGCCTTCGACGAGGATCAGGCCGCGCTCGACGTCGGTCGAAACCACGCGCAGATTGAGCGTGGTGATGCGGTCGACGCCCATGTGACCGGGCATCTTCTTGTTCTTGAAGGTCTTGCCGGGGTCCTGACGGCCACCGGTCGAACCGATCGAACGGTGCGAGATCGACACACCGTGGGTGGCGCGCAGACCGCCGAAATTCCAGCGCTTCATGCCGCCGGCGAAGCCCTTACCGATCGAGGTACCGGTCACGTCGACGAACTGGCCGACCACGAAATGGTCCGCCTGGATTTCCGCGCCGACCGGGATCAGCGCGTCCTCGGACACGCGGAACTCGGCGACCTTGCGCTTCGGCTCGACCTTGGAGACCGCGAACTGGCCACGTTCGGCCTTGGGCATGTACACGGTCTTGCGGGCGCCCGAGCCGAGCTGAAGAGCGACATAGCCGTTCTTCTCGGTCGTGCGGTGGCCCAGCACCTGGCAGTTGCCCAACTTCAGCACGGTCACAGGGATATGCTCGCCGGTCTCCGTAAAGACCCGCGTCATCCCGACCTTTTGTGCGATCACTCCGGAGCGCATCGGCGTGCTTCCTGTCTTTCTGTCCGCAAGCGGCGGACGTAAAAATCCAAAACCTTAGAGCTTGATCTCGACGTCGACACCGGCGGCCAAGTCGAGCTTCATCAGCGCATCGACGGTCTGCGGGGTCGGGTCGACAATGTCGAGGAGGCGCTTGTGGGTGCGCATCTCGAATTGCTCGCGGCTCTTCTTGTCAACGTGCGGCGAACGGTTGACGGTGAACTTCTCGATGCGGGTCGGCAGCGGAATCGGTCCGCGAACCTGCGCACCGGTGCGCTTCGCCGTGTTCACGATCTCGCGGGTCGACGTATCGAGGATTCGATGGTCGAACGCCTTGAGACGGATGCGAATATTTTGGCCGTTCATTGCCGTATTCTTTCTTTAGTGAGTGGCGAGTAGCGAATAGCGAATGGAGTGACCCACTCGCTACTCGCCATTCCCTATTCGCGTAGTTACTCGATGATCGCGGCGACGACGCCGGCGCCGACGGTGCGGCCGCCTTCGCGGATCGCGAAGCGCAGCTTCTCTTCCATCGCGATCGGCACGATCAGGTGCACTTCCATCGCGATGTTGTCGCCCGGCATCACCATCTCGGTGCCTTCCGGCAGGTGCACGACACCGGTCACGTCGGTGGTGCGGAAGTAGAACTGCGGACGGTAGTTGGTGAAGAACGGGGTGTGGCGACCGCCCTCTTCCTTGGTGAGGATGTAAGCCTCAGCCTTGAACTTGGTGTGCGGCTTGACCGAACCGGGCTTGCACAGCACCTGGCCACGCTCGACTTCCTCGCGCTTGGTGCCGCGGAGCAGCGCACCGATGTTGTCGCCGGCCTGGCCCTGATCGAGCAGCTTGCGGAACATTTCGACGCCGGTGACGATGGTCTTCTGGGTGTCGCGGATACCGACGATTTCGATTTCCTCGCCGACCTTGATCACTCCGCGCTCGACACGGCCGGTGACGACGGTGCCGCGGCCCGAGATCGAGAACACGTCTTCAACCGGCATCAGGAACGGCTGGTCGATCGGACGCTCCGGCTGCGGGATGTACTCGTCGACGTTGCGCATCAGCTCGAGGATGGCGTCGTGGCCGAGCTTCTTGTCCTTGTCTTCAAGGGCGGCGAGCGCCGAGCCCTTGATGATCGGGATCTTGTCGCCCGGGAATTCGTACTTCGAGAGCAGCTCGCGGACTTCGAGCTCGACGAGCTCGAGCAGCTCCGGATCGTCGACCATGTCGCACTTGTTGAGGAACACGACGAGCGCGGGCACGCCGACCTGGCGGGCGAGCAGGATGTGCTCGCGGGTCTGCGGCATCGGGCCGTCAGCAGCCGACACGACCAGGATCGCGCCGTCCATCTGGGCGGCACCGGTGATCATGTTCTTCACGTAGTCGGCGTGGCCGGGGCAGTCGACGTGGGCGTAGTGGCGGTTGGTCGTCTCGTACTCGACGTGAGCGGTCGAGATCGTGATGCCGCGGGCCTTCTCTTCCGGCGCCTTGTCGATCTGGTCGTACGCGGTGAACGTCGCGCCGCCGGTTTCTGCGAGCACCTTGGTGATCGCTGCGGTCAGCGAGGTCTTGCCATGGTCGACGTGACCGATGGTGCCGATGTTGCAGTGGGGCTTGTTACGTTCGAATTTAGCTTTGGCCATTTGACTCTCCGTTCAATCGTTGACTGCCATCAACGACAATCAGGCAAACTTCTTCTGGACTTCAGCCGACACGTTCGCCGGAGCTTCGGCGTAGTGATCGAACTGCATGGTGAAGGTCGCGCGACCCTGGCTCATCGAGCGCAGGTTGTTCACGTAACCGAACATGTTCATGAGCGGCACCATCGCGTTGATGACGTTGGCGTTGCCGCGCATGTCTTGGCCCTGGATCTGGCCACGCCGGGAATTCAGGTCGCCGATGACCGAACCGGTGTAGTCTTCCGGGGTCACCACCTCGACCTTCATGATCGGCTCGAGCAGAACGGACTTGCCCTTCGTCAACGCTTCGCGGAACGCAGCCCGCGATGCGATTTCGAACGCCAGTGCCGACGAGTCGACGTCGTGATACTTGCCGTCGACCAGCTGCACCTTGACGTCCACCACCGGGAAGCCGGCAACGACACCGGAGCCCATCACGCTGTTGAGGCCCTTTTCGACGCCGGGGATGTATTCCTTCGGCACCGCGCCGCCGACGATCTTCGATTCGAACTCATAGCCCTTGCCGGGCTCGTTCGGCTCGACGACGATCGACACTTCGGCGAACTGACCGGTACCGCCGGTCTGCTTCTTGTGGGTGTACTTGACTTCGGCCTTCTTGGTCACGCGCTCGCGGAACGCCACCTGCGGCGCGCCGATGTTGGCGTCGACCTTGTAGGTGCGCTTGAGAATGTCGACCTTGATGTCGAGATGCAGTTCGCCCATGCCCTTGAGAATGGTCTGGCCGGACTCCTGGTCGGTCGACACGCGGAACGACGGATCTTCCGCGGCGAGCTTGGCAAGCGCCACGCCGAGCTTTTCCTGGTCGGCCTTCGACTTCGGCTCGATCGCGATCTCGATCACCGGCTCCGGGAATTCCATCTTCTCGAGGATCACCGGCTTGTCGGGATCGCACAGCGTGTCACCGGTGCGCGCTTCCTTCAGGCCAGCCAGCGCGACGATGTCGCCGGCATAGGCTTCCTTGATGTCTTCGCGGTTGTTCGCATGCATCAGCAGCATGCGGCCGATACGCTCTTTCTTCTCGCGGGTCGAGTTCACCACGCCGGTGCCCGACTGCAGGATGCCGGAATAGATGCGGCAGAAGGTGATGGTGCCGACGAAGGGGTCGTCCATGATCTTGAACGCGAGCAGCGCCAGCGGCTCCTTGTCGTCCGCCTTGCGCACGACTTCGTTGCCCTCATCGTCGGTGCCCTTGATCGCGGGCACGTCGATCGGCGACGGCAGATAGTCGACGACGGCGTCGAGCAGCGGCTGCACGCCCTTGTTCTTGAACGCGGAGCCGCACAGCACGGGATAGAACGCGCCGGTCAGCACGGCCTTGCGGATCAGGCGCTTCAGGGTCGCCTCGTCCGGCTCCTTGCCGTCGAGGAAGGCAGCCAAAGCGTCGTCGTCGAGCTCGACGGCGGCTTCCACCATCTTCTCGCGATATTCCTTGGCCTGCTCGACCAGATCTTCCGGAATGTCGACATAGTCGAACTTGGCGCCGAGCGATTCATCGTTCCAGATGACGCCCTTCATCTTCACGAGGTCGACGAGACCCTTGAAGTTGTTCTCGGCACCGATCGGCAGCTGGATCGCGATCGGCTTGGCGCCGAGGCGGTCGACGATGTCGGACAGGCACTTGAAGAAGTCGGCGCCGGTCTTGTCCATCTTGTTGGCGAAGACGATGCGCGGAACCTTGTACTTGTCGCCCTGGCGCCAGACGGTCTCGGTCTGCGGCTCGACGCCCTGGTTGGAGTCGAGAACGCAAACGGCGCCGTCGAGCACGCGCAGCGAACGCTCGACCTCGATGGTGAAGTCGACGTGGCCGGGGGTGTCGATGATGTTCAGGCGCTTGCCGTTCCAGAACGCGGTAGTCGCAGCCGAGGTGATCGTGATGCCACGCTCCTGCTCCTGCTCCATCCAGTCCATCGTCGCGGCACCTTCGTGCACTTCGCCGATCTTGTGGCTCTTGCCGGTGTAATACAGGATACGCTCGGTGGTCGTGGTCTTGCCGGCGTCGATATGCGCCATGATACCGAAGTTGCGGTAGTCCTCGATGGCATGTTGGCGGGGCATGAGACTGTTCCTTAAATTCCGTTGTTCGCCTTACCAGCGATAGTGCGAGAACGCGCGGTTGGCTTCCGCCATCCGGTGCACGTCTTCCCGCTTCTTGACGGCGTTGCCGCGATTGTTCGAGGCGTCGAGCAGCTCAGCCGAGAGACGCTCCGTCATGGTCTTCTCGTTGCGCTCGCGGGCGGCCGAGATCAGCCAGCGGATGCCGAGCGCCTGACGGCGCACCGAACGGACTTCGACCGGAACCTGGTAGGTCGCGCCGCCGACGCGGCGGGAACGAACCTCGATGGTCGGCATCACGTTCTCGAGCGCCTGCTCGAACACGCCGAGCGGGTTCTGCTTGGTCTTGGCCTCGATCATGCCGAGCGCACCGTAGACGATGTTTTCGGCAACCGACTTCTTCCCGGCGTACATCACCGAGTTCATGAACTTCGTAATGATGATGTTCCCGAACTTCGGATCCGGAAGAACTTCACGCTTCTCGGCAGAATGGCGACGCGACATCTGATCGGTTCCCGCTTACTTCGGACGCTTCGCGCCGTACTTCGAACGACGCTGCTTACGGTTCTTGACGCCCTGGGTATCCAGCACGCCGCGGAGGATGTGGTAGCGCACACCGGGCAAGTCCTTGACGCGGCCGCCGCGGATCATGACCACCGAGTGCTCCTGCAGATTATGGCCCTCACCCGGGATGTAGCCGATCACCTCGAAGCCGTTGGTCAGGCGCACCTTGGCGACCTTACGAAGCGCCGAGTTCGGCTTCTTCGGGGTCGTGGTGTAGACGCGCGTGCACACGCCGCGCTTCTGCGGCGACTGCTGCAGCGCCGGCACCTTCTTACGCGACTTCTGCACTTCACGCGGATTTGCGATCAGCTGGTTGATCGTCGGCATGCAGCCTTCACCCTTTAGTTCGCGCGAAAACCTTGAATGGCTCCGCAAATTTCTTCTCAGGACTAGCCGTCCCGCACGGCCCGCTCGACACGGAACAATCAACCGCGCAAAGCGAAATCGCGCCAACCACTCATCGCTGAGCGGAAAGCGCATCGACGCCACAGAGGACCGCGATCCCGAACCGTTCAGCGTTCGCTGTTCGGTCCGCCACCGAGGTCATGCATCCGAATTCACTCTCAAGAGGACGTGCTCAAGAGAACTAATATCGTCCTGGCATTGCCTAGCTATCATCGACAGCGTTTGAGCGGCATTCGTCGAGGTTGGTGCCCGTCCGGCTCCTCAAAAAGGACCTTCGGGTGTTCCGTTCCGACGCTGGCGTAGCTCACCGCCTGTCGTTAAGTGGGCGCCTTGTATAATCGAGAGATAGTGAAGTCAAGCAAAACGACAAGCAAAGAAACGCCTCTGGCACTTGCGGATTTCGCATTTCACCGAGGTTCGGCGCAAGGCGAAATGTGACGGCCGACCGACCTCCCGCGCACTTCATCCGAATCTTCGGGCGCGCGCGGAATCATATTACATCCGGGTAAAATATGAATAGAAACAACTCTCCCCAAGTTAGTCCCGAAGGCAAACTTCGAAACTAAGCCTTTATTTGCCATTCGCAGCGCAAAAATCGGGGTCACAGCCACGGAATTCTCATGCGGTACACCGACATCGCGATCATCGGCGGCGGTCTTGCGGGCTCGACCGCAACCGCCATGCTCGGCCGTGCCGGGATACCGACGATCCTGATCGACCCCCACCGGGTCTACCCGTTCGATTTCCGTGTCGAAAAGATCGGCGGCGACCTCCAGCTCGAGCGATTCGCCAAGACCGGCCTCGCCGAGTCGGTGCTCCGCTCGGCGACGCTGGACGGCGAGAACTGGATCGCGCGATTCGGCCGGTTGCTCGACCGGCAGCCGAGCCGGCAATACGGCATCATGTACGACGCGCTGATTGCGGCGATTCGGAACGAAATCGCCGGGCCGGCGGAATTCATCTGCGACAAGGTGATCAATGTCGCGACCAGTTCCGAGCGGCAGCGGCTCGTGCTTGCCAATGGCGAGGAGATCTCGGCGCGCCTTGTGGTGCTTGCCAACGGCCTGAACGTCGGGTTGCGCCGGATGCTCGGCATCGAGCGGCTGGTCACGAGCTTCTGCCATTCGATCTCGCTCGGCTTCGATTTCGTCCCCGTCGGCCGCCCCGCCTTCCCGTTCGCGGCCATGACCTACTTCTCGGAGCGGCCGAGCGATCGCATCCCCTACATCACGCTGTTTCCGATCGGAAGCCGGATGCGCGCCAACCTCTTCACCTATCGCAAGGCCGACGATCCCTGGCTGCGGGCGATGCGGCGCAATCCGGTGGAGACGCTGAACGCCGCGCTGCCGCGGCTGCGCCGGCTCACCGGCGAGTTCGACATCGCCGGCGATATCAAGATCAGGCCCGCCGACATCTTTGTCAGCACCGGCTATCGGCAGGCCGGCGTGGTGCTGGTCGGTGATGCCTTCGCCAGCACCTGCCCCGTCACCGGCACCGGTACCGACAAGGTGTTCACCGACGTCACCCAGCTCTGCAACGTCCACATCCCGGCCTGGCTGTCGACCGACGGCATGGGCGAGGAGAAGATCACCGCGTTCTACGACGATCCGGTCAAGACCGCCTGCGACGCCTGGTCGAACGCCAAGGCATTCAGCTTCCGCGAGGTGTCGGTCGGCAGCGGGCCCTCGTGGCAGGCCCAGCGCTGGGCGCGCTTTTTCGGCTATCTCGGCCGCGGCTGGCTGCGCCGGCTGCACAACCCTGCGGCGGCGGCGTCAACGACGCAGCCGGCCAACCACTTCCGGCAACGTCCGCACGCCGCGGACCGGGCGTAACGAAAAATCTGGCGCTCGACCATCGCCCGCGACGCGGGCCTCACGCCTCCTCATCCTCGTCTTCGTCCTCCTCATCATCATCGTCATCATCGTCATCATCCGCGTCGTCGGCGTCCTCGTCGTGATTCAGATGTCCCTGGTCGTCCCACAGCTTGCGATAGACGCCATTGCGGGCCAGCAGCTCCTCGTGCGAGCCGCGTTCGATCGCCCTGCCGCCGGAGATCACGATGATCTCGTCCATCTCGACCACCGAAGTCAGGCGATGCGTCGACCAGATCATGGTGCGGCCCTCGGCGACCTTGAGCAGCGTGCGATTGATCGCAGCCTCCGTGGTCTGGTCGAGCGCCGAAGTCGCCTCGTCGAGCAGCAGCACGGACGGGTTACGGATGATCGCGCGCGCGATCGCGATGCGCTGGCGCTGGCCGCCCGACAAGGTATCGCCGCGCTCGCCGACCGGCGTGTCGTAGCGCTGCGGCAGGCTCATGATGTAGCGATGGATCTCGGCCTTGCGGGCAGCGTCCTCGACCTCCGCGTCGGTCGCGCCTTCCTTGCCGAGCCGGATGTTCTCGCGGATCGACATGTTGAACAGCATGTTCTCCTGGAACACGACCGCCATGTTGGCCCGCAGCGACTCGCGCGTCACCCGGCGGATATCGACGCCGTCGACGGCGACGCGGCCCTCGTCCGGCACGTAGAGCCGCAGGATCAGGTTGATCAGCGTGCTCTTGCCCGAGCCGCTGGGACCGACGATCGCAATGCTCTTGCCGGCATTGAGCTTGAGGCTGAGATTGTCGAGCACCGGCGTCTGTGCCCCCTCATACTGGAAGGTGACGCGATCGAAGGAGATGTCGTTGGTGATGCGCGGCAGATCCGGCGCGCCGGGACGGTCGGCGCCGCGGGTCGGCTCGTCGAGCAGTTCCTGGATGTGCCGCACCGCCGCCGCCGACTGGATCGACACCGGGATGAAATGCATCAGATGGGCGATGTTGTACGACACCTCCCAGAACGCACTCTCGAAGGTCACGAAGGTGCCGACGGTGATCTGCCCCTTGGTGGCGAGATAGGCGCCGATCGCCAGCACCACGAGGTGGAGCAGCAGCACCGCGATGGTGACGGTGCGCTCCACCATGGTCGACAGGAACATGGCTGACGCGGCCTTGGCCCGGACGTCGCGGTTGCGCATCGTGAACCAGCCGAGCGCCCGGCGCTGCAGATTGAACGCCTTCACCACCGCCTGCGCGGCGACGTTCTCCTGCACGGTTCCGAGCAGCGCGGCCTCGTTCTGCTTCTGCTCGTAATTGGCTTGCACCGCCTTCGGCGTCAGGATGCGCGGCCCGATCAGGGTGATCGGAAACACCAGCAAGGCGACCACGGCAAGCTGCCAGTTCAGGAACAGCATCAGGATGATGCCTGCGACCAGCTCGAGGCCCGGCAGCGCCGCGCTGTTGGCGAAGGTCTTGACCGAGCCCTCGAACGCCGACAGATCGATCGAGAAGCGCGACAGGATCTCGCCGCGCTTGGTGCGCGCGAAATAGGCCGACGGCAGGTTCTGGACATGGTCGAACAGCCGCGTCCGCACGTCGGCGATGATGCCGGCGCCCAGCCGCGCATCCCAGCGCTCGTACCAGACCGCGATGATCGAGGTGACGATGCCGGCAACCGCGAGCACGCCGAGGATCTTGTAGAGGGCCCCGAAATCCTCCTCGCCGAGCGCGTCGTCGATCAGGAATTTCAGGCTGAGCGGCATGATGACGTTGAACAACGTCTCGACCAGCACGCCGAAGGCGACGCAGGCGAACGGCTTCCTGTAGTTCGCCAGGATCGGCCTGACGAAGCCAAAGATCGTGGAGAGCGCGCCGGCGGCTTCCTTGGCGGTGAAGACGACGAGGTCCTCGTCATCATCGTCGTCATCGAGCTCGAACTCGTCGTCCGCGTCGTCTTCCTCTTCGTCGTCAGCCGGCGCCGCGGACGGCTTCGTGGAGGCGGCCGCCGCGGGCGGACCGGACGCGGGCTTCTTCTTCAGCTCGGGATCGTCGGCCGCCGCTCTCGTCGGATCGTCTGATGCAGGAGGTCTTGGCGCCATGAAACCAACCGATGCTCCACGGCCGGCATGACCGCAAATCGAAACCGCAGCTGATAACACTGCGCCCGTAATCCTATGCGATCACGACGAATTCGGCAAAGCGTTTGGAACGGCCGACGCGTCGCGGCGCGCTCGCGCGGATTCGCGGAGCAAAGCATTGCCGCCGTTTGACAGCTGGTTGACACGAGGCCGGTCGGCTCGCGGCAAAAGCTTCCGGTCGGTCCCGCTAGTCGTCGAGGTCGGCTTCGACCTTGTCGAAGAAGGAATAGCGCAGGCTGTCGGAGTCGGCGTACCACTGCCCTGGCCCCTTGTTGGCGGCCAGCGTCAATGTCCACAGCGCATCGGTGCAGTCGCGGCGGTGCATCGACAGATCGAAGCCGTTGCCGAAGAACAATTCCGACCACTCCCACCAGGTGCCGAGCTTCTTCACCCCGCGCAGCAGGTCGTAGCGATCGATCACTGCCGCCGCCATGTCGGAGGTCACCGACGCGAACACGACGCCGGTCTTGACCACGCGGTTGAGCTCGCGCACCCCGCGCACGACCTGCTTCTCGCCGAGATGGCACAGCGAGGTCTCGAACACGAAGTCGAACTCGTTGGCCTTGAACGGCATGTCGGCGATCGAGCCGAGCTTGTTGTACTTCTTGAGCGCCTTCGGCGTCTTGCCGTGGATGTAGCGGTTGTTCTCGATGCCCCAGGCATCGATGCCACGTTCGCGCAGCGCGCCGACCAGTTCGCCGCTGGCGGAGCCGGCGATCAGCAGCTTGTAGCCCTTCGCCCTGCCCCAGACCGTCTTGATCAGGTCCGTCAGATAGGCCGGGTCGGTGAAGTTGCGCCAGACCTCGCTGTAGGGGCCGACGCCGCGATAATTGTCGAAATAGCTGCGGTCGATCTTGTCGGACAGCGAGCTCTCGTCCTGCGCGCGGGTACGGCGCAGCCGCATCATCTCGGTGACGATGATGTCGGTCGCGGCATCGGAGGAATCCAGCAGTCCATTCAGCGTCGAATCGAACAGATAGTCGCCGACCACCACGATGCCGGGATGCTCCTTCGGCTCGGGCCGGTGGTTGGTCATGACGTCGCGCACCGGCAGGCCGCCCGGCAGCGCATTGACCGACGACAGCCAGCGATGGATCTTGCCTTCCAGGAAATGCTCGCGCGCATCGCCGAGCGAGGCCGGCAGCGACTTCAACGCGGCATCGATCAGCTCCTGGTCGCTGAGATTGGCGAAGGCCAGCGCATCCGAGCCCGCGATCAGCCAGTTCAGCACGCCGTGCTTGCCGACATCGTGGCGCGCGCCCTCATTGTAGACGCAGCAGCCGCCGAACGCTTCCGACATGAACCAGGCGCCCGGGATCTTCTCGCCCCAGAACGGCTCGTCGAACAGGATCGAGACCCGCAGATAATGCGCGGGCCGGTCGAAATAGGCGACGTGCTTGACCATCGACTTGCGCAGCTGTTCGCCGTCCCAGCGCATGGTCGCGAGCCAGGAGTGCGGCAGGCAGACCAGCACGAGATCGAAGTCGCGCGTCTCCGGCCCCTTGCCGTTCATCATGTTGAGCTGGTAGCGGCCGCCAGCGGTCTTGCCGACCTTGAGCACACGATGGTTGAGCTGGATGTCGGCGCTGACTTCCGAGCGTAGACAATCGATCAGCTGCTCGTTGCCGTTCTGGATCGAATACAGGCCGATATAGCCGTCGACGTCCATCACGTAGTTCTTCAGCGCGTTGAGGCCGTTGGTGTTGTGGCTCTCGGTCGCGATGTCGGAACGCGCCATCACCTTGAAGAAACGCTTGGCGGTCGCGTCCTCGACCTCCTCGTCGAGGACCTGCTCGGCGGTCTTGTAGGCCCACGGGTGTTCGTTGTCGTGGGCGCCGACGCCCTCGTAATATTCGATCGGCGACACCAGGTCGCTGCAGCGCTTGCGGAACGCCTCGATCGCGGCCGCGGTCTTCGCCCCGTATTTGCGGCGCATGCCGGGAACGTCGGCAAGCAACTCGCCGTCGAGCTGCACCTGCTCGGCGTCCATCGGGATCGTCTGCAGGCCGAAATGCTGGATCAGCTCGCGCAGCGGGTCCGGCCCCGTCATCGAGTAATCATAGATCTCGGCGACGCCGGCCTCATACATCGCGGGCGCGGTGTCGAATTTGCGCGTGACGATCTTGCCGCCGAGGCGGTTCGACGCCTCGAAGATGGTAACGCGGCAGAGGTCGCCGAGTTTGCGCTTCAAATACCAGGCGCTCATCAGCCCCCCGGGGCCGCCGCCTACGATAGCCAAGTCGAGCATATGGATTCCGTCGTCTCCGGCGCGAGCCAAACAGCCGGTCTAAGTCATCCCAGCAAAGGCACTTTTTTGCCTGAAGGAAAGATGAACAAACTGCGTCCCTGCACCGCAGCAAGCAAAGAAAGCAGCAAAAAGGCCGGCTAAACGCCGGCCTTCTCGCCATACCCGTAGTCTTGCGGATGCCTATTCGGCGGGCGGCAGCGCCAGCGGCTCCGCTTCCGGAGCCGTCGGCACGATCGCCGCCTGCTGCTTCTCGCGCTCGTCGAGGATCAGCTTGTCGCGCTTGACCGCGACCTCGCGGATCCGCGCCATCGAGGCGCCGGTGCCGGCCGGGATCAGGCGGCCGACAATGACGTTCTCCTTGAGGCCCTCGAGCGGGTCCACCTTGCCGTTGACGGCAGCTTCGGTGAGCACGCGCGTGGTCTCCTGGAACGACGCCGCCGAGAAGAAGGAGCGGGTCTGCAGGCTCGCCTTGGTGATGCCGAGCAGAACCGGCGTACCCGTGGCGGGCTTCTTGCCCTCCTCCTTGGCCTTGGTGTTGAGCGCGTCGAACTCGATCTTGTCGACCTGCTCGCCCGAGATCATGTCGGTGTCGCCCTGATCGGTGACCTCGACCTTCTGCAGCATCTGACGGACAATCACCTCGATGTGCTTGTCGTTGATGAGCACGCCCTGCAACCGGTAGACCTCCTGGATTTCGTTGACCAGATAGGCAGCGAGCTCCTCGATGCCCTTGATCGCCAGGATGTCGTGCGGCGCCGGATTGCCTTCGACGATGAAATCGCCCTTT
Organism: Bradyrhizobium sp. USDA 4501; assembly: GCF_054062115.1. Taxonomy (NCBI): domain Bacteria; kingdom Pseudomonadati; phylum Pseudomonadota; class Alphaproteobacteria; order Hyphomicrobiales; family Nitrobacteraceae; genus Bradyrhizobium; species Bradyrhizobium sp. USDA 4501. The sequence continues at coordinate 8,052,445 of NZ_JBSSEX010000001.1, read as the reverse complement.
TCGACGATGTCGCCGTCCTGAAGGTGGATGTGCTTGCCCTTCGGGATCAGGTACTCGCGCGGCTCCTCGGTCTTGTCCATCGGCTCGATCGAGATGCGGCGCTTGTTCTTGTAGTCGCGGCCGAAGCGGATCGTTCCCGCGGTCTCCGCGATGATCGCCGCATCCTTCGGCTTGCGAGCCTCGAACAGTTCCGCCACCCGCGGCAGACCGCCGGTGATGTCACGCGTCTTGGCGCTCTCGGTCGAGATACGCGCCAGGATGTCGCCCGGCATCACCTTCCCGCCGGTGTCGACCGACAGAATGGCGTCGACCGACAGCATGTAGCGGGCATCGCCGCCACGCGCGAGCTTCATCACCTTGCCGTCCTTGCCCTTGACCACGATGGCCGGACGCAGGTCCGAACCGCCGCGCGTCGTGCGCCAGTCGATGACCACGCGCTTGGCGATACCGGTCGACTCGTCGAGCGTTTCCGAGATCGACTGTCCCTCGACCAGATCCTCGAAACCGATCGTGCCCTCGACCTCGCTCAGCACCGGGCGGGTATAGGGATCCCACTCGGCGATGCGCTGGCCGCGCTTGACCATATCGCCTTCGTCGACGTGCATCTTCGAACCGTACTGAATACGGTGGGTCGCACGCTCGGTGCCGTCGGCATCGACGATCGCAACGACCATGTTGCGCACCATCGCGATCAGGCTGCCTTCGCTGTTGCGGGCGATCGCCTTGTTCTTGATCACGATCTTGCCGTCGAAGTTCGATTCGACGAACGACTGCTCGTTGAGCTGGGCGGCGCCGCCGATGTGGAACGTGCGCATCGTCAGCTGCGTGCCGGGCTCACCGATCGATTGTGCCGCGATGACGCCGACGGCCTCACCGTGGTTGACCGGGGTGCCGCGGGCCAGGTCGCGGCCGTAGCACTTGGCGCAGATGCCGTTGATCAGCTCGCAGGTCAGCGCCGAGCGGATCTTCACTTCCTGGATGCCGGCCTGCTGGATCGCGTCGACGTGGCTCTCCTCCATCAAGGTGTCACGCTTGATGACGACCTCGTTGGTGGCGGGATCGCGCACGTCATCGCAGGCCACGCGGCCCAGGATGCGCGAGCCGAGCGAGGCGACCACGGTGCCGGCGTCGACGATGGCGCGCATCTTGATGCCGAGCGTGGTGCCGCAGTCGGTCTGCGTGATGATGCAGTCCTGCGCGACGTCGACCAGACGGCGGGTCAGGTAGCCCGAGTTCGCGGTCTTCAACGCGGTGTCCGCGAGGCCCTTGCGGGCGCCGTGGGTCGAGTTGAAGTACTCGAGCACCGACAGACCTTCCTTGAAGTTGGAAATGATCGGCGTCTCGATGATCTCGCCCGACGGCTTGGCCATCAGGCCGCGCATGCCGGCGAGCTGGCGCATCTGGGCCGGCGAACCACGCGCACCGGAGTGCGCCATCATGTAGATCGAGTTGATGTCGGCATCCGCGCCCGCCGCCGTCTTCTTGGTGGACGAGATCTCCTTCATCATCGCCTTGGCGACTTCTTCACCGGCCTTCGACCAGGCGTCGACGACCTTGTTGTACTTCTCGCCGTGGGTGATCAGGCCGTCATTGTACTGCTGCTCGAAATCCTTCGCCAGCGTACGGGTCTGATCGACGATCTTCCACTTCGACGCCGGCACGACCATGTCGTCCTTGCCGAACGAGATGCCCGCCTTGAAGGCGTTGTAGAAGCCGAGCGCCATGATTCGGTCGCAGAAGATCACCGTCTCCTTCTGACCGCAGTGCCGGTAGACCTGATCGATCACGCCGGAGATCTCGCGCTTGGTCATCAGCTTGTTGATGATGTCGTACGAGATCTTCGGGTTCTTCGGCAGCAGGTTGCCGAGCATGACGCGGCCCGCGGTGGTTTCGATCCAGCGCTTGGAGTGCTTGCCTTCCTCGTCGAGGCCTTCCCACCGGTACTTGATCTTGGTGTGGAGGTGGATGACCTTCGAATGCAGGGCGTGCTCGAGCTCGGCCATGTCGCCGAAGATCTTGCCCTCGCCGGGCAGGCCTTCGCGCATAATCGAGACGTAGTAGAGGCCGAGCACGATGTCCTGCGACGGCACGATGATCGGCTGGCCGTTCGCCGGATGCAGGATGTTGTTGGTCGACATCATCAGGACGCGCGCTTCCAGCTGCGCTTCGAGCGACAGCGGAACGTGCACGGCCATCTGGTCGCCGTCGAAGTCGGCGTTGAAGGCGGCGCAGACCAGCGGATGCAGCTGGATCGCCTTGCCCTCGATCAGCACCGGCTCGAACGCCTGGATGCCCAGGCGATGCAGCGTCGGCGCGCGGTTGAGCAGCACCGGATGCTCGCGGATCACCTCGTCGAGGATATCCCAGACCTCCGGACGCTCCTTCTCGACCAGCTTCTTGGCCTGCTTCACCGTGGTGGACAGACCCTTGGCGTCGAGCCGCGAGTAGATGAACGGCTTGAACAGCTCGAGCGCCATCTTCTTCGGCAGGCCGCACTGATGCAGGCGCAGCTCGGGACCGACCACGATCACCGAACGGCCGGAATAGTCGACGCGCTTGCCGAGCAGGTTCTGGCGGAACCGGCCCTGCTTGCCCTTCAGCATGTCGGCGAGCGACTTCAGCGGACGCTTGTTGGCGCCGGTGATGACGCGGCCGCGGCGGCCGTTGTCGAACAGTGCGTCGACGGCCTCCTGCAGCATGCGCTTTTCGTTGCGGATGATGATGTCGGGCGCACGCAGCTCCATCAGCCGCTTCAGGCGGTTGTTGCGGTTGATGACGCGGCGGTACAGGTCGTTGAGGTCCGAGGTCGCAAACCGGCCACCGTCGAGCGGCACCAGCGGACGCAGGTCCGGCGGAATCACCGGCACGACCGTCATGATCATCCATTCCGGCTTGTTGCCGGAAACGCGGAATGCCTCGACGATCTTCAGACGCTTGGCGAGCTTCTTGTGCTTGATGTCGGAGTCGGTCTCCGCCATGTCGGCACGCAGCGTCGCCTCGAGCTTCTCGAGCTCGAGCCCCTTGAGCAGCTCGCGGATCGCCTCCGCGCCGATCATGGCGGTGAAGGAATCCTGGCCGTACTCGTCCTGCGCCTTCAGATACTCGTCTTCCGACAGCAGCTGACGGTCCTTCAGCGCGGTGAGACCCGGCTCGAGCACGACGTAGTATTCGAAGTACAGGATCCGCTCGAGATCCTTCAGCGTCATGTCGAGCAGGAGGCCGATGCGCGAGGGCAGCGACTTCAGGAACCAGATGTGGGCGACCGGCGCCGCCAGCTCGATATGGCCCATGCGCTCGCGCCGGACGCGCGACAGCGTCACCTCGACCGAGCACTTCTCGCAGATGATGCCCTTGTACTTCATCCGCTTGTACTTGCCGCACAAGCACTCGTAGTCCTTGATCGGCCCGAAGATGCGCGCGCAGAACAGGCCGTCACGCTCCGGCTTGAAGGTGCGGTAGTTGATGGTCTCCGGCTTCTTGATCTCGCCGTAGGACCAGGACAGAATCTTCTCCGGAGACGCGATCGAAATCCGGATCTGGTCGAAGACCTGGGCCGGGGTCGTCGGATTGAAAAGATTCATAATCTCTTGATTCATGGTCTTCTCCTCGCGTGCCGATCGTCACCGGCAGCAAATTCGAAACTTTTATTCAGCGCGCGCCCCGCCCAACGTCCGAGCGGAGTGCGAAGGCCCGGCGCGTTTGGCGCCGGGCATGATCACAGCGTTACTCGGCCGCTTCCGACGTCGACGCCGGTCCCACCTTGGAATTGTGCAGGTCGACGTTGAGGCCGAGCGAGCGCATTTCCTTGACCAGCACGTTGAACGATTCCGGAATACCGGCCTCGAAGGTGTCGTCGCCGCGCACGATCGCCTCGTACACCTTGGTACGGCCGGCGACGTCGTCCGACTTCACGGTCAGCATCTCCTGCAGCGTGTAGGCGGCGCCGTAGGCTTCCAGCGCCCAGACCTCCATTTCGCCGAAGCGCTGGCCGCCGAACTGCGCCTTGCCGCCCAGCGGCTGCTGGGTGACGAGCGAGTACGGACCGATCGAACGCGCGTGGATCTTGTCGTCCACGAGATGGTGCAGCTTGAGCATGTAGATGTAGCCCATCGTCACCTTACGATCGAACTGATCGCCGGTACGGCCGTCATAAACGGTCGACTGGCCGGAGGCGTCGAAGCCCGCGAGCTTCAGCATCTCCTCGATGTCGGCTTCCTTGGCGCCGTCGAACACCGGCGTTGCGATCGGCACGCCGTGGCTCAGATTGCGGCCGAGTTCGACCAGCTCGTTGTCGTTCAGCGACTTGATGGTTTCATCCTCGCCGTAGATCTTCTTCAGGGTCTCGCGCAGCGGCTTGAGATCCTGCTTGTGATAATAGGCGTCGATGGTCTGCCCGATGCGCTTGCCGAGGCCGGCGCAGGCCCAACCGAGATGGGTCTCAAGGATCTGACCGACGTTCATGCGCGAAGGCACGCCGAGCGGATTGAGCACGATGTCGGCGTGCGTTCCGTCCTCGAGGAACGGCATGTCCTCGATCGGCACGATCTTCGACACCACACCCTTGTTGCCGTGACGGCCGGCCATCTTGTCGCCGGGCTGGATCTTGCGCTTCACCGCGACGAAGACCTTGACCATCTTCATCACGCCGGGCGGCAGCTCGTCGCCACGCTGCAGCTTCTCGACCTTGTCGAGGAAGCGCTGCTCGAGGCCCTTCTTCGACTCGTCGTACTGCTTCCGCATGGCCTCGATCTCGGCCATCAGCTTGTCGTTCGGCGAGGCGAACAGCCACCACTGCGACTTCGGATACTCGTCGAGCACCGCGCGGGTGATCTTGGTATCCTTCTTGAAGCCCTTCGGGCCGGCGATGCCCTGGCGGTTCTCCAGCAGCTCGGCGAGGCGGTTGTAGACGTTGCGGTCCAGGATCGCCTGCTCGTCGTCGCGGTCCTTGGCCAGACGCTCGATCTCCTCGCGCTCGATCGCCAGCGCACGCTCGTCCTTGTCGACGCCGTGGCGGTTGAACACGCGGACTTCCACGATGGTGCCCTGCACGCCCGGAGGCACGCGCAGCGAGGTGTCGCGGACGTCGGAGGCCTTCTCGCCGAAGATGGCGCGCAGCAGCTTCTCTTCCGGCGTCATCGGGCTCTCGCCCTTCGGCGTGATCTTGCCGACCAGGATGTCGCCGGCGCGGACTTCCGCACCGATGTAGACGATACCGGCTTCGTCGAGGTTCTTCAGCGCTTCTTCCGAGACGTTCGGGATGTCGCGGGTGATTTCCTCAGGACCGAGCTTGGTGTCGCGGGCCATCACCTCGAACTCTTCGATGTGAATCGAGGTGAAGACGTCGTCCTTCACGATCCGCTCGGAGAGCAGGATCGAGTCTTCGAAGTTGTAGCCGTTCCACGGCATGAACGCGACCAGCACGTTGCGGCCGAGCGCGAGCTCGCCGAGATCGGTCGACGGACCGTCGGCGATGATGTCGCCCTTCTTGACGATGTCGCCGACCTTCACCAGCGGACGCTGGTTGATGCAGGTCGACTGGTTGGAGCGCTGGTACTTCATCAGCCGGTAGATATCGACGCCCGACTTGGTCGGATCGAGATCCTCGGTGGCGCGGATCACGACGCGGGTGGCGTCGATCTGGTCGATCACGCCGGAGCGGCGCGCGGCAATCGCCGCGCCCGAGTCACGGGCGACCACGCCTTCCATGCCGGTGCCGACGAACGGCGCCTCGGCGCGAACCAGCGGCACCGCCTGGCGCTGCATGTTCGAGCCCATCAGCGCGCGGTTGGCGTCGTCGTTCTCGAGGAACGGGATCAGCGCCGCGGCGACCGAAACCAGCTGCTTCGGCGACACGTCCATGTAGTCGACCTTGTCCGGCGTCACCGGCAGCACTTCGCCGGCGTGACGGCAGACCACGAGGTCGTCGGTGAAGCGGCCCTTGGCATCGAGCGGCACGTTGGCCTGCGCGACGCGGTAGCGGCCCTCTTCCATCGCCGACAGATAGATCACCTCGTCGGTGACCCGGCCGTCCTTGATCTTGCGATAGGGCGTCTCGACAAAGCCGTACTTGTTGACGCGCGCGAACGTCGCCAGCGAGTTGATCAGGCCGATGTTCGGACCTTCCGGCGTCTCGATCGGGCAGATGCGGCCGTAATGCGTCGGATGCACGTCGCGGACTTCGAAGCCGGCGCGCTCGCGGGTCAGGCCGCCCGGGCCAAGCGCCGACAGGCGCCGCTTGTGGGTGATCTCCGACAGCGGGTTGGTCTGGTCCATGAACTGCGACAGCTGCGAGGAGCCGAAGAACTCGCGCACCGCGGCAGCCGCGGGCTTGGCGTTGATCAGGTCCTGCGGCATCACGGTGTCGATATCGACGCTCGACATGCGCTCCTTGATCGCGCGCTCCATGCGGAGCAGGCCGATCCGGTACTGGTTCTCCATGAGCTCGCCGACCGAGCGCACCCGGCGGTTGCCAAGGTGGTCGATGTCGTCGATCTCGCCCTTGCCGTCGCGCAGGTCGACCAGCGTCTTGATGACCGCCAGGATGTCTTCCTTGCGCAGCGTGCGATGGGTATCGGGCGCATCGAGCTCGAGGCGCATGTTCATCTTGACGCGGCCGACCGCGGAGAGGTCGTAGCGCTCGGCGTCGAAGAACAGCGACTGGAACATCGCCTGCGCCGAATCCAGCGTCGGCGGCTCGCCCGGACGCATCACGCGGTAGATGTCGAACAGCGCGTCCTCGCGCGTCATGTTCTTGTCGGCAGACAGCGTGTTGCGGATGTAGGCGCCGACATTGACGTGGTCGATGTCGAGCAGCGGCAGGTCCTTGTAACCCTGCTCGTTCAGCACCTTGAGCGACTTCTCGGTGATCTCCTCGCCGGCTTCGGCGTAGATCTCACCGGTCTTTGGGTTGACGAGATCCTCGGCGAGATAGTTGCCGACGAGCTCCTCGTCCGACATGCGCAGCGCCTTCAGGCCCTTCTCCTGAAGCTGGCGCGCCTGGCGCACGGTCAGCTTCTTGCCGGCCTCGAGCACCACCTTGCCGGTGTCGGCGTCGATCAGGTCGTTGACGGTCGAATAGCCGCGGAAGCGGTTGGCATCGAACGGCACGCGCCATCCGTCCTTGGTCCGCTTGTAGGTGATCTTCTTGTAGAAGGTCGACAGGATCTGCTCGCCGTCGAGACCGAGCGCGTACATCAGCGAGGTCACGGGCAGCTTGCGGCGGCGGTCGATGCGCGCGAACACGATGTCCTTGGCGTCGAACTCGATGTCGAGCCAGGAACCGCGATACGGAATCACGCGCGCGGCAAACAGCAGCTTGCCGGACGAATGGGTCTTGCCCTTGTCGTGGTCGAAGAACACGCCCGGCGAACGGTGCATCTGCGAGACGATGACGCGCTCGGTGCCGTTGACGACGAAGGTGCCGTTCATCGTCATGAGCGGGATATCGCCCATGTAGACGTCCTGCTCCTTGATGTCCTTCACCGACTTGGCGCCGGTTTCCTCGTCGATATCGAACACGATGAGGCGCAGCGTCACCTTGAGCGGCGCAGCGAAGGTCATGCCGCGCTGGCGGCACTCGTCGACGTCATATTTCGGCTGTTCGAACTCGTAGCGGACGAATTCGAGCATCGAGGTGCCGGAGAAATCCGAGATCGGGAACACCGAGCGGAACACCGCCTGCAGGCCCTCGTCGAGCCGACCGCCGGTCGGCTCGTCGACCATCAGGAACTGGTCATAGGACGCCTTCTGAACCTCGATGAGGTTCGGCATCTCGGCGACTTCCTTGATGTGACCGAAAAACTTGCGTACGCGTTTGCGACCGGTGAATGTCTGCTGCGCCATCGTGGCCTCTCATTTTCGTCGCCTTTGTGGGGCGAACCTTCCGGGAGCGACTGCCATCGGCCCCGGGTTGAATTTCGAATCGTCTCGAAGGAACGAAGCGCAAAGTCAGGAATTAAATCCCCGTCCCGGCCCCGACCACCTCCAAAACGCAAAACAACGCGCGGGGCGCATCACTGCACCCGCTCGTCCAAACGCTCCGCTTTACGGACTGAAAAAGCCCGAAATCTGACTGTCTCCCAACGGCTTCCGCCGAGGACCCTGCCGTCCCCGCCGCCTACCGTGTTTTTCCGCTGCCAACCCGATATGGGATGGCAATAAAGGAGATTCGAGGGTTAAGTCCACGGATCCCCACACTTTTTTGTGTCCGGCGCGCCACGCGACAACCTGTCGCACGCCGTTTGCATGGCCCGGGAGCGCCCTGCGGCGCTCCCGGATCGCGCATTACTTGAGCTCGACCTTGGCGCCAGCCTTCTCGAGCTGGGCCTTGATCTTGTCGGCTTCTTCCTTGTTGACGCCTTCCTTGACGGGCTTCGGAGCGCCTTCGACGAGGTCCTTGGCTTCCTTCAGGCCCAGGCCGGTGATGGCGCGGACTTCCTTGATGACTTCGATCTTCTTGTCGCCGGCCCCAGCCAGCACGACGGTGAAGTCGGTCTTCTCTTCAGCCGGAGCAGCGGCACCGCCACCACCAGCAGCCGGGCCGGCAACCGCAACGGCGGCAGCGGCGGACACGCCCCACTTTTCTTCGAGGAGCTTGGCGAGTTCGGCCGCTTCGAGCACGGTGAGGCTCGAGAGGTCGTCGACGATTTTCTGCAAGTCAGCCATTGTTCAGTTCCTTAAACGTTTGGTTCGAACCAGGTTTGAGATTAGCGAAGGGTCAGGCCGCTTCGCCCTTTGAGGCATGAGCCTGAATGACGCGTGCGAGCTTGGCCGCGGGCGCGTTGGAGAGCTGAGCAAGCTTGGTCGCCGGCGCCACGAGGAGGCCAACGATCTTGCCGCGCAGTTCGTCGAGCGACGGCAGTGAGGCAAGCGCCTTCACGCTGTCGACATTCAGGACGGTTTTACCCATCGAGCCGCCGAGGATGACGAACTTCTCGTTCGCCTTGGCGAATTCGATGGCAACCTTTGGCGCCGCAACCGGATCGTTCGAAGTAGCGATCACGGTCGGTCCCTTCAGCAGGGAGCCGATGGCAGCGACGTCAGTGCCTTCAAGAGCAATTTTGGCGAGACGGTTCTTCGAGACCTTCACCGACGCGCCCGCCTGCTTCATCTGCATGCGCAGCTTCTGCATCTGGGCCACGGTGAGGCCGGAATAGTGAGCAACGATCGCAACCGACGTGGTCTTGAAGACCTCGTTAAGTTGTTCGACCGACTCTTTTTTTGCCGCTCGTTCCACAGCAAGCTCTTTCCGGTTGGCGGCCTTTCCGCGAAGGCAGGACCGCCGGGTTGCACCCATCGTCCCGCCCTAAACCTGATCCTTGGGGCGCAAGACCCTTCGGACATGCCGGGCAAGACGACATCTAGAAGCCTGCCCTCCCAGAGCCTTGCGGCCATGGGCTGTCGAGGTTCGAACCAAACCAGCCTCCCGGCCGCGAACTGATCGCGACGTGGAGTGCAAAATCCGGTCTTCACCCGTCTATGCAGGCCATGCGATTAAGCCGTTGAAAACACGAAGTTCTCGCGGGCGCCTGCAGTCTTGGACAGGATCGAGGCACTTCAGCACGCTGAAGGCCCCTGCTCTCATTCCTCTGAAGGCGATGGGTCTCCTTCCTTTCGAGCATCCTTGCGGGCATGCGGAAAGGAATGATCTCCTATCATCACAGGTTTTCGGATTGCGAGCACGGACATGCCAGCAAGTGCCAGCACGCCCGGAAGGCGCTATGTAGCCCGTCCTGCCCTACTTGCCAAGAGCAAATTTCAGACCAGTTCGGCGATCTGCCCGGCCCAGCGAAAAATTTCTTCCCCGAGGCGTCACGCTCCAATGCCGTCGCTCGTCTGGGCGCTGGAGGCTCGCATGAAACGATGGATTGCAGGAATTCTCGCCCTCTTCAACCTCGCCAATGGGCTGGTGATGCTGTCGGCCGGTTCCCTCTGGTGGTCGCTCGTGCCCCGCGCCGCCGATACCGGTCCGTTCAACCCTCATTTGGTCCAGGACGTCGGCATTGCCTTCATCGCGGCCGGGCTCGGCCTGGCGGCGCGAGCCTTGTGGCCGGCCTGGTGGCCGGCAGCGGTCGCGGGCGCCGCGTTCCTGGCCGGCCACGGCCTGCTGCATCTCGTGATGATCGCCGGCGGCCACGACCACCATGCCGCATCCGATCTGGTGGCGGTCGTCCTGCCGGCGGCGCTCGCCCTCTATTCCGCCCTGCCAAATCAAGGAGAACGACATGCGTAGCTTCATCGCGCGCCGCATGCTGCGCGCCTATTCCAGGCGCTACGGCTACGACACCACCTATCTCGAGATCATGCTGAAGGAATCGCCCGCCGCGTTCTTCAAATTCGCCGGCGCGATGAAGGCCGCCGCCTACCGCGCGGTCGCGCCGGTTGAGGCCTTCTATGCCGCCAAGCTGACCGGCGCGCTGGCGGAAGATTGCGGTCCCTGTGCGCAACTGGTCGTGGACATGGCGATCGGAGCGGGAATGGCGGAACAGCAGGTCACCGCCGTGCTCCGTCGTGACGTTGCCGCCATGACCGCCGACACCGCGCTCGGCTTCCACTTCGCCGACGCCATCGTGCAGCGCTCGACCGACGATGACGCCTGCCGCGACGCCGTTCGCGCGCGCTGGGGCGAAAAAGGCGTGATCGAGCTCGCCATGGCCCTACAAATCGGCCGGATATTCCCCATGATGAAGCTGGCGCTGGGATATGCCAGGGAGTGTCGCCGCGTGACCGTGGCCGGCCATCAGATCGATGTCATCAAGCAGGCTGCCTGAGCGCGACCCGCTGGCGCCGTATCGGGCGCGGCTGACCGGGCTTGCCTATCGCATGCTCGGTAGCCGCGGCGATGCCGACGATGTGGTCCAGGACGCCTGGCTGCGGTTCGCCGCGGTCGACGACGTTCGCAATCCCGAGGCGTTCCTCGTCACGGTGGTGACCCGGCTTTGTCTTGACCGGCTGAAGAGCGCCCGCGCCCAGCGCGAGGTCTATGTCGGTGCCTGGTTGCCCGAGCCGGTGTTCGACGAGGCGCTGTCGGCCGAGGCGGCGACCGAACTCGCCGACGATCTCTCCTTCGCGCTGATGCTGGCGCTCGACGCCCTGACGCCGCTCGAGCGCGCCGCGTTCCTGCTGCACGACGTGTTCGACCGGCCGTTCGCGGAAGTCGCCCGCACCCTCGAGCGCAGCGAGGCGGCCTGCCGGCAGCTCGCCGCGCGCGCCCGCCGATCGGTCCGCGACAACCGCCCTGTTCCCGCCGAGCCGCCCGAAGGCCACGCACGGCTGCTGACGGCATTCTGCAAGGCCGCGGCCAGCGGCGACGTCTCCGCCCTCGCCAACCTGCTGCGCGAGGATGCCATCGCGATCACCGACGGCGGCGGCCGCAAGCTGGCGGCGCTGAAGCCGATCAAGGGGGCAGAGAAGATCGTCCGCTTCATCATCGGTATCGCCGGCAAGAACGCCGGCAGCGAGGTTCGCGTCGAACCGATGATGGTCAATGGCAGCGCGGGCGCGCTGATCTTCCTCGATGGCGAAGTCGACCACACACTGAGCATGGCGATCGACGGCGAGACCGGCCGGATCGCGGCGATCTACATCGTCCGCAACCCGGACAAGCTGCGCCACGCGCCGCGCCGGAGCTGAAGCTCCGGTCAGGCCGCCGTCGCCACCGGATAGGCGAGCGGCTTGCCGGCAAAGAACGCATCGAGATTGGCCAGCACGCAATCCTGCATGGCGACGTGCGATTCCAGCGTGTGGCCGCCGAGATGCGGCGACAGCACCACGTTCGGCAACGCCGTCAGCGCATCGGGCGCATGCGGCTCCCTCGCGAACACGTCGAGGCCGGCACCGGCGATCACGCCGTCGGTCAACGCTGCGACCAGCGCCTTCTCGTCGATGACCGAGCCGCGCGCGATGTTGACGACGAACCCGTCGCTGCCGAGCCGGCGCAGGATGTCGGCATTGACCGCATGCTCGGTCTCGGCGCCGGCGCGGACGGCCACCAGCAGCACGCTGCACCAATCGGCGAGCGCTTCCAGCGTCGGAAAGGATTGATAGGGCACGTCGTGCTTCGAGCGGCTGAAATAGCCGACCTCGGTCTCGAAGGCCGCGACGCGGGCGGCGATCTTGCGGCCGATCTCGCCCATGCCGTAGACGCCGACCTTGCGGCCGCGCATGCCGGCCTGCGGCCGCATCATCGGCGACGGCTTTGCACCGGCCCAGTCGCCGCTCCGCACGTAATTGTCAGCCACCAGCAACCGCCGCACCGACGCCAGCATCAAGGTCACCGCCGTGTCGGCGACGGAGGCCGCATTGGCCCCCGGGCTGTGGCCGACCGCGATGCCGCGCCTGGCGGCAGCGGCGAGATCGACGCCGTCATAGCCGGTGCCGTAGCAGACGATCGCGCCGAGCTTCGGCAGCATGTCGATGGCCTCCGCGCCGAGCGCGGTGCCGCCCGCGGTGATCATGGCGCGGATATCGGCGAGCTCGGCCGCCGGGAACGCTTCGTCCAATCGTTTGCCCGCCGCATTCAGCAGCTCATAGCGCTCGCCGAAGCGGATCAGCTGGGCCTTGGGAAAGCGTGAATAGACCAGGACCTTATCGGGCATTGTTGTTCTTTCTTGCGAGAGGCTTCAGATCTTGTCTTGGCGCGTTTTTTTCACGCGAACCGGTAGCCACTTCGCTCGAAAACGCTTTGGCAAAACAAAGGGCGGAACCGGTTGCCCGGTCCCGCCCCTCTTTATCTCGTCACGGCCAGAGACCTCAGCCGAGGATCGTGCCCGGCTCGACCTTCACGCCCGGGCCCATGGTGGAGGAAACCGCCACGCGCTGGATGTAGGTGCCCTTGGAACCCGCCGGCTTCGCCTTGGAGACCGCGTCCGCAAGCGCCTTGACGTTCTCGACCAGCTTGTCCTCGGAGAACGAGGCCTTGCCGATGCCGGCCTGCACGATGCCGGCCTTCTCGACGCGGAACTCGACCGAGCCGCCCTTGGCGCCCTTCACGGCGTTGGTGACGTCCATGGTCACGGTGCCGATCTTCGGGTTCGGCATCATGCCGCGCGGACCGAGCACCTTACCGAGGCGGCCGACCAGGGGCATCATGTCGGGCGTGGCGATACAACGATCGAAATCGATCGCGCCGCCCTGCACCTTCTCGACCAGGTCTTCCGCACCGACGACGTCAGCACCGGCGGCCTTGGCTTCCTCAGCCTTGGCGCCGCGCGCGAACACGCCGACACGAAGCGTACGGCCGGTTCCGTTCGGCAGGTTGACGACGCCGCGGACCATCTGGTCGGCGTGGCGCGGGTCGACGCCGAGATTGATCGCGATCTCGATCGTCTCGTCGAACTTCGACTTGGCGCGCTCCTTGACCATCTTGATGGCATCCGCGAGCGGATAGAGCTTCTCGCGATCGACGCCCTCGCGGGCCTTCTTCAAACGCTTTCCGATTGACATGGCCCGTTACCCCGCAACTTCCAGACCCATCGAACGGGCAGAGCCCTCGACCATCTTCATGGCCGATTCGATGGTGTCGCAATTCAAGTCCTTCATCTTCTTCTCGGCGATCTCGCGCACTTGCGCCTTGGTCACCTGGCCGGCCTTGTCACGGCCCGGCGCCTTCGATCCGGACTGGATCTTGGCGGCCTGCTTGAGGAAGTAGGACATCGGAGGGGTCTTCATCTCGAAGGTGAAGGACCGGTCCGCATAGATGGTGATGATCACCGGGATCGGGGTGTTCTTCTCTTCCTTCTGGGTCTGCGCGTTGAACGCCTTGCAGAACTCCATGATGTTGAGACCGCGCTGACCAAGCGCGGGGCCGATCGGGGGCGAAGGATTCGCCGCACCGGCCGGGACCTGAAGCTTCAGGTATCCGGTCACTTTCTTTGCCATTTATCACTCCTGTTGTGCCGGACGTGCCGGCGGTTTCAGGTTCCGTGGTTCGGTTGAAGGGGCTGGCGACCGCCTCCTCCCTCCCACGGCCTCTCGACTTGACGCGAGGCAGATACCCCGCGCCGTCCGGTCAGACCACCTTTTCGACCTGACCGAATTCCAGTTCCACGGGCGTCGCGCGGCCGAAGATCGACACCGCGACCTTGACGCGCGAGCGCGCCTCGTCGATTTCTTCCACCACGCCGGAGAACGAAGCGAACGGGCCGTCGGCCACGCGTACGTTCTCCCCGATCTCGAACGACACCGACGCCTTCGGACGCTCCACGCCCTCCTGCACCTGGTGCAGGATCCGCATCGCCTCCGCTTCCGAGATCGGCATCGGCTTGTTTTCCGCGCCGAGGAAGCCGGTCACCTTCGGGGTGTTCTTGATCAGATGGAACGCCTCGTCGGTCAGCTTCATCTTCACCAGTACATAGCCCGGGAAGAACTTGCGCTCGGCGTCGATCTTGCGGCCGCGGCGCACCTCTGTGACCTTCTCGGTCGGCACTAGAATCTGCTCGAACAGTTCTTCCAGCCCACGCTGCTTGGCCTGCTCGCGGATCGATTCCTGAACCTTCTTCTCGAAGTTCGAATAGGCGTGGACGATGTACCAGCGCTTGTCCATCAATTGAGTTCCCATGCTCATCAGTGGATGCCCAGTATCAGGGTAATCAGATAGCGGATGATCTGATCTGCGGCGAAGAAGAAGACTGAGGCCAGCGCCACCATCACGAACACCATGATGGTGGTGATGGTCGTCTCGCGGCGCGTCGGCCAGGTGACCTTGGCGGTCTCCGAGCGCACTTCCTGCAGGAATTTGAACGGGCTGAAAGCCATCGTGAGATCCGCGTCCGTCTCCGGACGATTGCAACGTTTCAAGGAATCCGAACAGCCGACCTTGCGGACCCAGCCCTCGTTTGGAAGGTTGAGCCGATAAACGAGCTCGAATGTTCGGGGAATTAGGCCGCGCCGGATATCCGCCATCAAAGCGGGCCGGCTGCGAGTGGCGAGTATCTACTGCGAGACCGGCCAAACGTCAAGGTCGGCGGGGTCGGGTCCGGCTCCCGCCCGGTTCGGGCAAATCGGGCATTGGTCTCTCCAAATCAAGGGCTTAGCCGGCGCCCTGCGATCCCCTGGCGTCCTGGCGGGATCAGCGTCGTTCGTCTCGCCCCTCTAGGCCAGGCCGGGTTTTGGCGGCAGCAGCATCGATACGAGCAGTCCGCTCGGCTCCCGCAGGCTCAACGCGATGCTGCCGCCATGGCGCTTGGCGATATCCTGCGCGATCGATAGTCCCAGCCCGAAGCCCCCCTCCTGCCGGGCGCTGTCGGCCTTGAAGAAGGGCTCGAACACCTTGTCGTGCAGCGCAGGTGGGATGCCCGGACCGTCATCCGCCACCTCGATCTCGATGTGGCCAGCCTCCATGGGGCGAAGCGTCACCGCGACCTTGCTGCCGTGCTTGACCGCATTCTCCACGATTTTGGTGGCGGCGCGCGACAGCGCGCGGGGCCGGCAGGCATAAGGCAGACGCGCCGGCCCGGCATAGGATACCGCGTGGCCCATGTCGGCGAAGTCCGAACAGATGGTCTGCAGGAAGCTCGGCAGGTCGATGAACGACGCCGCCTCCGAGCGGGCATCCTCGCGCAGATACTCCAGGGTCTCGTTGATCATGCGCGTCATCTTGGCGATATCGCCCAGCATCGCCGGGCGCAGGGTGTCGTCGCCGACGCGCTCGGTGCGCAGCCTGAGCCGGGTCAGCGGCGTCCGCAGGTCATGACTGATGGCGGCGAGCATGCGGGTGCGGTCGTCGAGCAGCGCTGCGATACGTGTGCGCATGTCGTTCAGCGCGTCGGCGACCGGCGATCTCGAGCGGACCGCGCCGGCGCAACACCTCGGGAGCCCGCGGCGAGCGGCCGAACGAGGTCGCGGCACGCGCGACATCGGCCAGCGGCGCGATCACCCAACGCACCGCATAGACCGACAGCAGCAGCATCGAGATCAGCACGATGATCGTGCCCCCGGCCAGCGGGCGGAGCAAAGTGGACCAAAGGCCGCCTTTGACCGCAACGTCGGCCATCAGCGCGTGGCCATCGTCGAGTCTCACGATCACCTGTGACGACGAGCCTGCGGGATGGCGCAGATCCTCCATCAATTCAATTCGGGGCTCGGCAGCCACTTGCCGGAACGCTCGCATGGAAAACGACCGCGTCTCTGCGGCTGTTCGAGGCACCAGTTCGCCCAAGGCGACGCGCCTGACGTCGAGACCGCCGCGCCTGGCTGCGGCCGGCAGTTCATCCGCGTCTGCCGGCGTCTTCGTGGAACGCACAAGCTGCGTGATCTCCGCGACCCGCCCGGCAAGAAACTTCTGCGTGTCGGTGATCGAGGGAGAATCGAATGAAAATGATGGTCACCGCCGCGAGCGTGATGCCGATCAGTTCCGAGAGCGCGAAGAGGCTCATGAGTTGCGCAGCGACGCTGCGCGGCATCAGCCGCTGCGCCCATCCCATCATATCTGCTCGACCGCAGGCGTGAAGAGGTAGCCGCCGAGCCGCACCGTCTTGATCATCGAGCGGTCCTTCGGATCCGGTTCGATCTTCTGCCTGATGCGGCTGATATGAACGTCGACGCTGCGCTCGACTGAGGCGATCAGGCCGCCGAAGGCCTGCTCGATCAATTGCTCGCGTGACAGCACCTGCCCAGGATGCGGCAGAACGCCAGCAGCAGATCGAACTCGGCGCCGGTCAGCGTGATCCGGACGCCCGCGGGGTCATGCAGCTCACGGGTGGTGGGGTTGGTGCGCCATCCGGCAAAGGTCAGCGGACGCGGCCGTGACCGCGACGTGGCGCCGCTCTCGACGCGGCGCAGCAGCGCCCGGATGCGGGCGACCAGTTCGCGCGAATTGAACGGCTTGGTGACGTAGTCATCGGCACCGAGCTCGAGGCCGAGGATGCGGTCGATGTCCTCGCCCCGCGCGGTGAGCATGATGATCGGAATCGAAGACGACATGCGCAGGCGCCGGCAGATGCTCAGCCCATCCTCGCCCGGCAGCATCACGTCGAGTACGACGAGATCAAAGCTCTCGCGCTTGCAGCGCATCCATCTCCACGGCCGAGCCGACCAGCACCGGTCGGAAGCCGTTGTCCTCAAGCACCTCGGCCAGCATGCGCGCGATATCGGCATCGTCCTCGACGCAGAGGATGCGTGCGTTGGTGACGGGGAAAGCCACGAGGTCGTATTCCAGGATTTGCATCACGGCATTTTAGAGGCCTCGGCCCCGGATGCGCAGTGCGCAAATATAGCGTTTTGTTAAGCCTGCACGGCCAAATGTGGCTCAAATAGGTCGCGCGGTTTCGCGAGCTACATCTGACTTAATATCTCTTAATCCCGACCCCGGCGGCCCTGCTCTATCGTGACCTTCGATCGTTCGTGGGATGAGCGGTCGTTCGAGGGGTACATGAGAATCGAATTTCTGCCGGGCGCTGCGGTTCTGGTGGCGTTGTTGTCGGGCTGTGCCAGCGCACCGATGACGCGGGGCGGGTCATTGGCATCCTACGACAATCTCACGCCGTCCGACGGAGTGCTGGCGAAATCGCTGGTTCGCGTCAACAAGGACGAGGTCCTCGCTGCGAAGACGGTGCGGATCGTCCCGACGACCTTCTCGCAGGCAGCGTCGCCGACGCTGTCCCAGGAGCAGCGGCACCTGGTGGCCAACGCGATCGATCGTTCGCTGTGCGTCGGCCTGAGCGAGCGCCTTCAGGTCGTTCGTCCCGATCAGCCTGCGGATTTGTCCGTGCACGCGCTTGTCACCCAGGCGGCGCCCACCGACGAGGTCGCGGCGGGCACTTCCAAGGTGGTCAGCTTCCTGCCGAGCGCGTTCGGCGCAGGCGTGCCGGTGCCGGTGCCGCGGTTGCCGGTCGGGCTTGGCAGCTTGACCGTCGAAGCCGAGGTGCGCGATCAGGTCAGCCGCCAGCAGGCGGCGATGATCTGGGCCCGCGGGGCGAATTCGTTCACCAACTCACCGATGGTCTCGAGCGCCGGTGACGCCTACGATCTCGCCCCTTCCTTCAGCGACGACTTCAGCAAGCTCGTCGTCACCGGCGCGACGCCATTCGGAAAGGCGCCGGAGCCGCCATCGTTCGACAAGATTGGCGCAACGTTCGGCGGCAAGCCGAAATACGCGGCCTGCGAGGCGTTCGGCCGCAGTCCCGGCCTGGTCGGAATGGCCGCCGGCAAGCTTGGCTTGCCGCCGGAATGGTCGGACAACGCGCCGGCGACAGCTGGCCAATAGACAGCCTAGCCGGCGAAGCTCTTCTGCACCGCCTGATCGAGCGTGGCGCCACCGACATAGCGCTGGCGCAGCTCGCGCTTGAGCAGCTTGCCGCTCGGATTCTTCGGCAAGGCATCCACGAAGATGACCTGCTTCGGCACCTTGAAATGGGCCATCGACGCCGCGCAATGCTTGATGACCGCCTCGGCCTCGAGGCTCGCGCCGGCCTTGACCACGACGATCGCGGTCACCGCCTCGATCCAGCGCGGATCTGGCAGCCCGACCACCGCGACCTCCGACACCGAAGGCAGCCGGTAGATCATCTCCTCGACCTCGCGGCTCGCGACATTCTCGCCGCCGCTCTTGATCATGTCCTTCACCCGATCGACGACGGTGACGTAGCCGTCGGCATCGACGGTCGCGAGGTCGCCGGAATGAAACCAGCCGCCGGCGAACGCGGCCGCGGTCTTGACCGGATCGTTGTAATAGCCGGACAACAGATGCGGCGAGCGGTGCACGATCTCGCCGACCTCCGCGACCTCGACGTCGGTCATATCGGGCCTGACCACCCGCGTCTCGACATTGATCGCGGGCTTGCCGGCCGAGCCCGCCTTCGGCAGCTGGTCCTCCGGCGAAAGCACGGTCGCGAGCGGCGCGATCTCGGTCTGGCCGTAGAAATTCCAGAACTTCACCTCGGGCAGCCGGCGCTGCAATTCGAGCAGCACCTCGACCGGCATGATCGAGGCGCCGTAATAGCCCTTGCGCAGGGTCGACAGGTCGGTGCGGTCGAACGCGCCCGAGCGCAGCATCGCGATCCAGATCGTCGGCGGCGCGAAGAACGAATTGATCTTGTGGGCCGCGATCAGCGCCAGGACATTGTCGGGCACCGGCTTGCCGGTAATGAGGCTGGTGGCGCCGAGATAGATCGCGGGCCCGAGGAAAACGTCGAGCTGCGCGCAGTGATAGAGCGGCAGCGCGTGCAGCACCGTGTCGTCGGTCACCATGCCGCCGTCGATGATGCAGCTGACATACTGCCACATGACGGCTTCGTGGGTGAGGATCGCGCCCTTCGGCAGCGACTCGGTGCCGCTGGTGTAGATGACCTGCGCGGGATCTCGGCTGTCCACCGATGCCTCCGGCGCCGACGCGTCGCCGTGCAACAGGCTGTCGAACGTCGTGATGCCGTTGGGCGCGGTGGCCGGATCCTCGCCGGGCAGCCAGACCAGGGTCTCGACCGCCGAGCCCTTGGCGGCCGCAGCGTGCGCCGTCTTCACGAAATCGGGGCCGACCGCGAGCAGCTTGGCGCCGGAATTGGCGAGGATGAAATTGATCTCGTCCGGATTGAGCATGAAGTTGATCGGCACCAGGATGGCGCCGATCCGGGCCACCGCAAAGCGTAGCGCGGCGAAGCCGTGCGAGTTGCGCGACAGCACCGCGACGCGATCGCCCTTCGCAACGCCGAGCGCGAGCAAGCCGCGGCCGAGCCGATTGCAGATCGCGTCCATCTCCGCAAAGCTCCAGCTCACCTCGCCGCAGATCAGCGCGGTCTTGCCGGGGTAGCGCTTCGCCGACCGGCGCAGCAGATCGCCGATGCTGTGCCCGCGGGCGCGCTGGATGGTTGCTGCGATGTCTCCGCTCATTTGTCCCTCCTGAATGTGCTTGTTGTCGTTGTTTTCGTCTTGTCTTGGCCGCGCCGTCGCTATTGCCGGGCGGCGTAAGCGTGTTCCATGTAGGTGTGCTCGACCGAGCGATCGAGCGAGGCGATCTTCTCGAAACCGCGCCGCCAGTCCTGCAGGTGCCGCCGCGTCCACAGCACGCCGGCCTCCTTGTCGCGCCGCTTGATCGCGTCGAGCAGATGATGGTGCGCCTCGACCAGCCGCGCGCCGCCCTCAGGCACGCCGCCCACGATCATCTCGGTGGTCGGAAAGAACAGTTGCGCGGCGGGCTCGCGCGCCAGCTGCAGCACGCGGTTCTGCGAGGCCTTGGCCATCAGCGCATGGAATTCCGCATCGAGCTCGGCAAGCGCAGCGGGATTGCCGACGACAGCTGCGCTGCGCTCGAGATTGCCGGCGAGCTCGGCGATGTTCTCCTCGGTCGCGCGCTCCACCGCGCCCTCGACGCTCGCGACCTCCAGCGTCATCGAGGTCTCGAACAATTCGCGGAACGTCACCTCGTGCAGAATCAGCGCGCGGGACAGTCGCGTCGCGAGCTTGTTGTAGCGCGGCAGGCAGGCCTGCAGCCGGCGGCTGGAATCGCGGCGGATCAGCCCGCCCTCCTCGAGCACGCGAATGCCCTCGCGCACCGTCGAGCGGTTGACGCCGAACTGCGCAACCAGCTGCTGCTCGGTGCCGATCGGCTCGCCCGGCTTGATCCGCCCGTTGATGATCTCGCGTTCGATCGCGTCGGCGACCTTCTGATAGGCCGGCGCGACATCGATACGCCGGAACAGCGGCGTGGTGGGCATCTTCAGCTCCCCCGGACCCCGATTGTCGTTTGTCGGACAAAAGATAGGCGAAGGCCCTTGGGGCGTCAAACGGGCAATATTCGGCCTGATTGTCGCACCCGAGCGGTCGGAATTGACACCGGAACCGGGCAAATCTAGCTTTGTCGGACAAACTGACAAGAACACCTCGGGGAGGCACACCATCATGAAATCCATCGTCAGAGTCTGTCCGCCGCCGGCCTGATCGCGGCTGTGCTGGCAGGGCCGGCGCTCGCCCAGCAGGCGCCGCTCAAGATCGGCGTGCTCACGGATTTCCAGTCGGTCTATTCGGACATCGGCGGCGCCGGCAATGTCGAGGCCACCAAGATGGCGATCGAGGAGTTCGGCGGGTCGATGTTCGGCAAGCCGATCGAGCTCGTCACCGCCGACGCCCTCAACAAGGCCGACGTCGCCGCCACCATCACCCGCAAATGGTACGAGGCCGAGAATGTCGACATGATCATCGACATGCCGACCTCGGCGACCGCGCTCGCCGGCATGGAGATGTCGAAGCAGTTCGAGAAGATCATGATCGTGACGGATGCGGCGAGCTCCGACATCACCGGCAAGTCCTGCTCGCCCTACACGCTGCACTGGACTTACGACACCTACGCCAACGCCCACACCGTCGGCAGCGCGATCGTGAAGAACGGCGGCGATACCTGGTTCTTCATCACCGCCGACTATCTGTTCGGCCATTCGATCGAACGCGACACCGGCGACGTGGTCCGCGCCGCCGGCGGCAAGGTGCTCGGCAGCGCGCGGCATCCGCTCAACACGCCGGACTTCTCGTCCTTTCTGCTGCAGGCGCAGGCCTCGAAGGCCAAGATCATCGGCATGGCCAATGGCGGCGCCGACACCATCAACACCATCAAGCAGGCCTCCGAATTCGGCATCGTCGCGGGCGGGCAGAACCTCGCCGGCATCGTGATGTTCATCTCGGATATCCACAGCCTCGGGCTCAAGCTCGCGCAGGGCCTGATCATCACCGAGGCCTACTACTGGGATCTCAACGACCGCACCCGCGCCTTCGGCAAGCGCTTCTTCGAGCGCATGAAGCGGATGCCGACGATGAACCAGGCCGCGACCTACAGCGCCACCCTGCACTACCTCAACGCGGTGAAGGCCGCCGGCACCAAGGAGACCAGGCCGGTGCTGGCCAAGATGCGCGCGACCCCGGTCCGCGACGCCTTCACTGACAACGGCGTGGTGCGCGAGGACGGCCGCATGGTGCACTCGATGTTCCTGTTCGAGGTCAAGAAGCCCGAGGAATCGAAGGCGCCGTGGGATTACTACAAGGTGCTCGCCGAAGTGCCCGGCGACCAGGCGTTCCGGCCGCTGAAGGACGGCGGCTGCCCGCTCATCAAGTAGGCGAACAGGATTATGGCCGGGGTCCGGGACCTCGGCCAAGGCATTCAAATGATTGGGAAAAGGCTGGCAGGAGTGGCAGGGCTCGAACCTGCGACCCCCGGTTTTGGAGACCGGTGCTCTACCAATTGAGCTACACTCCTGCAGGGAACCCGCGTCGCCGCCGGTTCGCGCCGTTTCAAGCACAGGGCATGGCCGGTTTGCAAGGGCGAAGCGGTGAAGCTTCTGTTCATTGCAAAACTTCTGCGCCAGACTTCGGCGATCACCCCGTGTCGGCACCTCGCCGCAAGAATCAAGAACCAGGGAGAGACCATGAACGCTCAAACCGCCACCAAGCACGCCGCCAGCCCGACCACCCCGTCCCTTCCCCTCGCCAAGCCCGAATCGATCGGGCTGTCGAGCGTGCGGCTGCAGGCGATGTCCGACACCTTCCGCCGCGAGGTCGACAAGGGAACCGTGCCCGGCGTGACGGTGCTGGTGGCGCGGCGCGGCCAGATCGGCTGGTTCGACGCGATCGGCCGGCAAAGCCCGACCGCCTCGGCGCCGATGGCGCATGACACGATCTTCCGCATCTTCTCGATGACCAAGCCGATCGTCTCGATCGGCATCATGCAGCTGCTGGAGGACGGCCACTTCCTGCTCAACGACCCCGTGGCGAGGTTCATCCCCGAATTCGCCGAGACCAAGGTCGGCGTCGAGAACAACGGCAAGCTCGAGCTGGTACCCGTGCAGCGGCAGATGACGATCCAGGACCTGCTTCGCCACACGTCTGGGCTTACTTATGACCACACCGGCAACGGCCCGGTGCAGCAGCTCTACCAGCAGTCGCGGCTGCGCAGCCGCAAGATCACCAATGCCGAGCACGCCACCATGCTCGCCGGCATGCCGCTGGTTTGCCAGCCCGGCGCCGAGTGGAACTACAGCCGCTCCACCGACATACTCGGCCGCATCATCGAGGTCGTCAGCGGCAAGACGCTCGGCGCGTACCTCACTGAGCACATCCTCTCGCCGCTGCAGATGACCGAGACCGCCTTCCACACCGGGGAAGCCAATGCCGGCCGCCTCGCCGAGGCCTTTGCCAACGATCCCTGGACCAACGACAAGGTGCAGCTGTTCAACATGCTGGAGAAGCCGGCGATGGAATCCGGCGGCGGCGGCCTGGTTTCGACCACGATGGATTATGCCCGCTTCGCGCAGATGCTGCTGAACGGCGGCTCGCTCGACGGTACCAGGATCATCGGCCGCAAGACGCTCGAATTCATGGCCTCCGATCACCTCGGCGGCGGCGTGAAGATCCAGGGCACGCTGGTGTCGCCCGGCCACAGTTTTGGCCTCGGCTTCGCCGTGCGCATGCAGCAGGGCATCGCGCCGTTCTCCGGCTCGGTCGGCCAGTACTTCTGGAGCGGCATGGCCGGCACGTTCTTCTGGATCGATCCGAGCGAAGACCTGATCGCGGTCTTCATGATGCAGGGCCCGGGCCAGCGCGAATATACCCGCTCGCTGGTGCGCAACGGGGTGTACGCGGCGGTGGAGTAGTCCGTCATTCCGGGGCGCGAACCTAAGATGCGCAATCGCGCATCGGGGAATCTCGCGCAACAACATCGAGATTCCGGGTTCAGCCCTGCGGGCTGCCCCGGAATGACGAGTGATGCTCAGCTGATCGTCGCGCCGCCGTCGATCACGATGGTCTGGCCGGTCATGAAGTCGCCGGCCCGCGAGCCCATCATCACGGCGGCGCCAGCGATCTCGTCCGGCACGCCGATCCGCAGCAGCGGCGAGCGCGCGGTCGAGGCCTTCAGATTGTCCGGATTGTCCCACAGCGCTTTCGCAAAGTCGGTCTTGATCAGGCCCGGCGCGATGCAGTTCACGCGGATATTGTGCTTGCCATATTCGCAGGCGAGGTTGCGCGCGAGCTGCATGTCGGCAGCCTTGGAGATCGCGTAGGCGCCGAGGATGGTCGAGCCCTTCAGGCCGCCGATCGAGGACACGATGATGATCGAGCCGTCCGTGCGCTCGATCATCTGCGGCACCACCATCGAGATCAGCCAGTTGTTGGCGACGATGTTGTTGTCGAGAATCTTGCGGAACTGATCGTCGGAGATGCCGGCGAGCGGACCGTAGTAAGGATTGGACGCCGCGTTGCAGACCAGCACGTCGATCTTGCCGAAGGCGCGGTTGCTCTCGTCGACCAGGTTCTGCAGGTTTTCCTTCGACGAGATGTTGGCCGCGATCGCAACCGCGGTGCCCTTGCCGTAGCTGTCGTTGATCTCCTTCGCCACCTGCTCGCAGACGTCAGCCTTGCGCGAGGAGATCACGACCTTGGCGCCGTGCTCGGCCATGCGCTCGGCGATCGCGCGTCCGATGCCGCGCGTCGAGCCGGTGATGACGGCGACTTTTCCCTTCATGTCGAACAAGGTCATGTTTCTCTCCCTGATGTTACGGTGTTTGAATTCTGCGGTGAGCTTAAGCAGCGTCGTGGGGTTGCGATAGCAGCAATCACGCAAGCTTGCTCGCCGGCCTGACTTCAGGCCCGGACGGCTGATGCATAGCGGCGTGGCGCGGATCGGCAATCCACGGCTGCTGGTTCACCATCGGCAAGCGCCAGGTCGACAGGCCTGCGCTTGCGATGTGATCGAGCCGCGTCACCGAGACATTATCGATATCGAACGACAGCCCCCTGTCCGGCTGGCCGCCGAGCGCCAGCCCGACCGCAGCCTTGATCACGCCGCCATGGCCGACGGCGATGATATTCCTGCCCGCTTCCGCCGCGGTGATCCGCACAATGGTGCGGCAGACGCGAGTGTAGAGATCCATGTAGCTCTCGCCGCCGGGCGCGGGATCGTTGACGTCGGCGAACCAGGCCGTACCCGGCGGACGGCTGGCGAGAAACGCGGCGCGGTTCATGCCCTGCCATTGGCCGAGATGCTGCTCGGCGAAGTCGCGTTCCTGCGTCATGCTTTCCGGTTTTGGAAACCCGGCAGCCCAGATCGCGTCCGCGGTCTTGTGCGTGCGTTTCAAATTGCTCGAATACCAGACCGCATCGCGCGGCAGCATCTTGGCGACCGCCTCGAACACTTCGACATCGCCGGTGTCGCAGTCGATATCCTCCTGTCCGTAGATGTTGCCGCCGTCGCTGCGCACCGGCGCGTGGCGAACCCACCACCACCGCGTCACCGTCACGTCAGGCTTGTCTGGATTGGACATCGGATGAGCCCTTCAATAGTGTCCCGTCTCGCTGTACGTCACGCCGCACATCGTCTCAAGTGCTTCGGACGTTTGAAATTTTGTTTGAATTCCGTCGCGCGGCAGACGCGCCAAGGACCACCCGAACTAATCACGTGAACAGGGAGAAACCCATGGGCCGCCTCGAAGGCAAATCCGTCATCATCACCGGCGCAGGCAGCGGCATCGGCCGCGCCGCCTCGCTGCTGTTCACCAGGGAAGGCGCCAAGCTGATCGCGGTCGATCGCACCGAGGGCGTCAACGAGACCGCCAAGCTGGTGCGCGATGCCGGCGGCACTGTCGAGGCCGTCACCGCCGATGCCGGCTCGGAGAGCGACGTGAAGGCCTTCATCGAGAAGGCGGTTTCGAAGTATGGCAAGCTCGATGCGATCTGGGCCAATGCCGGCGTCAGCGGCGGCCTCGTCCCGCTCGCCGACCAGACCGTCGAACATTGGCAGGAAGTGCTGCGCGTCAATCTGATCGGCCCGTTCCTCGCGATCAAGCATTCGATTCCGCATATGACGAAGCAAGGCTCCGGCTCGATCGTCTGCACCGCCTCCGTCGCGGGCCTGAAGTCGGGTGCCAGCGGACATCCCTACGGCGCGAGCAAGGCCGGCGTCATCAGCCTGGTGCAGACCACCGCCTACTCGCTCTCCGGCACCGGCGTGCGCATCAATGCGGTGTGCCCGGGCCTGATTGAAACCGGCATGACCAAACCGGTGTTCGATCGCGCCAAGGAGCGCGGCACCGCCGACAAGATCGGCCAGCTCAATCCGCTCAAGCGCGCCGGCCAGCCGCACGAGCTCGCCGCGATGGGATTGTTCCTGGCAAGCGATGATGCGTCCTACGTCAACGGCCAGGCCATCCCGGTCGACGGCGGCCTCACCGCATCGATGCCCTATACGGGCAAGCCGATCTAGCGAGGGCAGTCTCCAGTGGTTATCCCGGCTGCGGCCCCGATGGCTCCACATTCACGACCGTCGTCCCGGCGAAGGCCCATAGGCGCTAAAATAGGATTTGCGCCTTGGATTCGTTTGTGATTCCAAGATGGAATGGCACACGAATCGCTTGTGAACAAAGATTGGGCGCGCGTTGTCGCCCGACTTGGCGGAGCCGAGGCTCTGAACATTAGCGCGCGCAAGACGAAGGCGTTTGTCCGTCCGCGGGAGATCAGCAATGCGGTCGACTTGCTGCGCCTGATCTTGGCTTATTGCCTTGGTGAGAAAGGGCTGCGGTTGACGGCGGCATGGGCCACGTCGGTTGGGCTTGTCGATATCTCCAACGTGGCTCTGTTGTATCGCTTACGTCAGTGCGGAGATTGGCTGGCAATCTTGGTCGAGCAGGCGCTTGCCGACGCGGCGCCGAAGGCGAGCCGCGGTCGTCTGATCCGTATTGTTGACGCCACGACGGTCCCCAAGGCTGGGACGAGCGGCAGGAACAAGAACGCAGTGTGGCGTATCCATAGCGCGTTCGATCTTCCGCAGGAGCGCTTTGGTCACTTCGAGCTGACCGATCAGCGAGCGGGCGAGACGCTGGATCGGATACCGGCGGTTGCCGGTGAGATCCGTCTTGCCGATCGCGCCTATCTGCAACCGGAGCGCATGGCGCATCTCGTCGATGCCGATGCAGACTTCGTGATCCGGGCCGGCTGGAAGAGCGCGCGCTGGCTCGATGCCGAAGGTAATCTTGTTGACCTCACTGCCGAACTGCGCAACGCCTCGGCGCGTGGCCTGATCGATCGGCCGATTTGGATAAAGCGCAAGTCAGGTGCGCCGCCGCTCGCAGTGCGTCTGGTTGCCGCGAAGAAGCCGGCGCAAGCTGCTGCGGCTGCGCGACGCAAGGCGCGCCGGACTGCACAAAAGGGAGGTCATCAGCTCTCCAGGCAAACACTTGACGCCGCAGATTGGGTGATCCTGGTGACCTCACTCAGGCCAGAGGACTTCACGACTGCAGATATCCTCGCCCTCTATCGGCTGCGATGGCGCATTGAGCTCGGCTTCAAGCGGCTGAAAAGCCTGATTGGCCTGAAGGGACCTCCCGGAACCGACGAGCGGTCCGCCAGACCCCATATCCTCGCTCATCTGCTGATCATTCTATTGCTCGAGCCGCTCGTCGACGAACTCGAAGACTCTCCCCGCTTGCCCGACGCCGCCTGACCCACCCAGTGACGTGGCGTCTGCTGCGCCAGCTCGTCGCTTCGCTACGGCAAGCGATCATTCCACAGCCCGCAATCGCTCTACTCTGCAGAGCCAGTCACGCTCTCCGGCGACATCTACGCGAGCCACCCAGACATAAGCGCCACTATCAGACTATGATCAAACTATCTTAGCGCCTATGGGCGAAGGCCGGGACCCATAACCACAGGGTCGAGTAGTTGAAGAAGGCTGTTGCCCCAGCGTCGCGCATTCATTGGCATTTGGGGTAATGGGTCCCGGCCTTCGCCGGGACGACGCTGGAGATGGTTCGCATTCAAGTGCCAAACAATGCGGTGTCATCACCTGCGCATACGCATGCGGGTGATCCAGTACTCCAGAGACGTCTGTGCTTGAGCCGAGAGGCCGCGGCGTACTGAATCGCCCGGTCCGAGCCGGGCGATGACAGCCGAGAATGGGGAACAGCTTCGCATTCTCGCGACATAAATCGTCCGAGTCTTGCCTTTCGTCCGCGCTAGGTCCGCGCAACGCGCGCGACTGATAGCTCCACGAAACCCATCATCTCACCGCGCCGCGCGGATATGTTTGATGGGTTTCGCTTCGCTCTACCCATCTACACGCCTGGACCTCCAATAACCGCTGGCAACGGTCCGAATATTGCTTGGCCTCGGCAGGCCCACCAGCTGTTATACTTCGCTGGTAGGATCGCCCGCACACTCGTCATTCCTCGCACAATCCCCTCGCAAACGAACAGGCAATGCAAAATCAACGTCCCGACCGCATCCGCAAGCTCTTGGCCGACCTCGTCGCCTTCGACACCGTCAGCGACCGCAGCAATCTGCCCCTGATCGACTACATCGAGCGCTACCTCGCCTCGCTTGGCCTCACGGGACAGCGCATCGTCGATGAAACCGGGCAGAAGTCCTCGTTGTGGGTCACGGTCGGCCCCGAGGACAAGGCCGGACTGGTGCTGTCGGGGCATACCGATGTCGTGCCGGTTGTGGGACAGGACTGGAGCCACAACCCGTTCGAGCTCATCGAGCGCGACGGCCGGCTGTACGGCCGCGGCACCACCGACATGAAGGGCTTTGTCGCCGTCTGCCTCGCGATGGTTCCCGAGATGCTCGCGGCCGATCTGAAGACGCCGATCAATCTTGCGATCTCCTATGACGAGGAGATCGGTTGCGTCGGCGTGCGTCCGATGCTGCGCGAGGTCGCGCGCAAGCCGATCAAGCCGCTCGGCTGTTTCGTCGGCGAGCCGACCCAGATGCAGGTGATCATCGGTCACAAGGGCAAGCATGGCGTGCGCGCCACGTTCCGCGGGCTCGCCCGCCATTCCTCGATCGCGCCCGACGGCGTCAACGCCATCGAATATGCCGCCGACCTGATCGCCGAAATCCGCCGTCGCGCCGTGCTGCTGGCGGCGGATGCCGAGCGAGACAGCCTCTACGATGTCCCGCACTCGACCCTGCTCACCAGCATCGTGCATGGCGGCGCCGCGCTGAACATCGTGCCGGACCAATGCGTGGTGGAATTCGAGTGCCGCGGCATCGGCATCACCGAGTCGAGAGAGGTGACGGACGCGATCATCGCCTGGGCCAAGGCCGAGATCGAGCCTGACATGCGCAAGCGGCATCCGGACTGCGGCATCGACTTCGAGGAGATCCTCGACTACCCCGCACTCGACACCGCGGCGGACGCCGCGATCGTCACGCTCGCCAAGCAATTTGCCGGCCGCAACGACCACGCCAAGGTTGCCTTCGGCACCGAGGCCAGCCTGTTCGTCAGCATGGCGGACGTGCCGTCCGTTGTGGTCGGCCCCGGCTCGATCGCACAGGCGCATACGCCGGATGAGTTCGTCGAGATGTCGCAGCTCGAGGCGTGCGGCGCATTCGTCGCACGGCTGATCGCGCATTGCGCGAAGTGATTTGCAAATGATTGCGTAGGATCACGGATGCCTCACAGCCCATCCGGCGGCAGGCCCGGTCCGGTCGCGGCCGGACGGAGCTTGTCGCGCTTGCGCTCGCGGTAGAAGGCATAGAGGCCGGAGGCCACGATGATCGCGGCGCCCGCGAGCATTGGACCATCGGGCTTGTGGCCGAAGGCGAGATAGCCTGTCAGCATCGCCCACGGCAGCGCGGTATAGCGGAACGGCGCCACCGCCGAGATGTCGCCGGTGCGCAGCGACACGATGATGCACTGATAACCGATCAGGATCAGGACCGCGGCCAATATGAGCAGGCC
Organism: Bradyrhizobium sp. USDA 4501; assembly: GCF_054062115.1. Classification (NCBI taxonomy): domain Bacteria; kingdom Pseudomonadati; phylum Pseudomonadota; class Alphaproteobacteria; order Hyphomicrobiales; family Nitrobacteraceae; genus Bradyrhizobium; species Bradyrhizobium sp. USDA 4501. Next base: position 8,022,795 of record NZ_JBSSEX010000001.1, on the reverse strand, counting down.
GAGCGCGGTGCCGGACGGCGGCCGCCAGCCGCCGAGCGGGACAAGGACGACAGCACCCGCCGTCGTCACGGTCACGGTGGTGAGCAGCGTGATGAACACGGTCGGCAGCTCTTTCGGGATACGGCGGGTGGCGAGATCGCGCACCGCGCAGAAGCCGACCGACGCCAGCGCCAAGAGCGCAGCCTGGCTAAAGCCTTCCGCACCGGGCCGAACGATGACAAGCACGCCGATGAAGCCGGCCGCGATCGCAAGCCAGCGCCGCCAGCCGACCGGCTCGCCGAACACCAGCGCCGCACCGAGCGTGATGACCAGCGGCAGCGCCTGGAAGATCGCCGAGGCGTTGGCGAGCGGGATCTGCGCGATCGCGGAGAGATAGGTTAGCGTGCCGCCGATCTCGCCAAGGACGCGCAGCCCGACCGGCCAGATCAGCAGCACGCTGAAACTGCGCAGCGCGTCACGGTACCAGGCGAGCGCCGCGACCAGCACCATCGCAACCAGGCCGCGCACCAGCAGGATCTCGCCGATGTTGAGCTCCGCCGACACCGCCTTGGTGATGGTGTCGTTGACCGTGAAGCTGGCCATGGCCGCAGCCATGAACAGGCTGCCGCGAAGATTGGAGGAAAGGGTCAAAATGAAGATGTCCGATCAGGACCAGGGCGGGCGTTGACCGGACTGACTTGCCAAAGCGGCAGCGCGAACTCAAGTCACAGATGGCTACAATGCGGAAACATGCCGCACCTTGCAGCGGCGGCGCCGCATCAACGGCGACAAATGTGTTTGCGGAGACTCCCCTCACGCGGATCGCATCTGGCGATGCGATCCTACCTCTCCCCGCAGGCGGGGCGAGGTGAAGCGGACGCAAGGCGGCGCGAACCCTGCGGGATCGCGCCGCTTTCCTGAATCAGGTTGCGCCGGCCTTCTGCGCGTATTCCCATGACGCCTGCGACAGCGGCACGGTGCGCTTGGCCGACTCGAGGGCCTTGGCATTCGCCGCGGTGCCGTCGCGAACCCGGCCCGCGATGCCCTGCGTGATGCCGGCAAGGCGGAACAGATTGTAGGAGAAATACCAGTTCAGGTCCGGCACCGGGATGCCGGTCACGTCGCAATAGATCTGCGCCGCTTCATCCTGGCTCGGAATGTTCAATGCCTTGAGATCGGCATTGACGAGGCCCGGCATGGTCCACTGCATCAACAGGTAGGTGAAGTCGGCCATGGGATCGCCGAGCGTCGACAATTCCCAGTCCAGCACCGCCTGCACCCGCGGCTCGGTGGCGTGGAAGATCATGTTGTCGAGGCGATAGTCGCCATGAACGATCGAGACGCGCTTCTGCTCCGGAACGGTTTTCGGCAGCCACTCGGCGAGCTTCTCGAATTCGGGAATGTGCTGGGTTTCGGAGGCGCGGTACTGCTTGGTCCAGCGATCGACCTGCCGCGCAAAATAATTGCCGGGCTTGCCGAAATCGCCGAGGCCGATCGTCTCGGGATTGAACAGATGAAGCTTGGCCAGCGTCTCGATCTTGCTGGCGAAGATCTTTCGGCGCGCGTCGGGCTCCTGGCTCGGCAGCGTCGGATCCCAGAACACCCGCCCCTCTTCCATCGACATGATGTAGAAGGCCGAGCCGATCACCGCATCGTCGGTGCACAGGGCGTAGGCTTTCGCGACCGGGAAATTCTGCTTGCCAAGCGCCGCGATCACGCGGAACTCGCGATCGACCGCATGCGCCGACGGCAACAATTTACCGAACGGCTTGCGCCGCATCACGTAGTTGCGGCCGGGGGTCTCGAGCTTGTAGGTCGGGTTGGACTGGCCACCCTTGAACTGCAGGACCGTGAGCGGGCCCTGATAGCCTTCGACGTGTTCCCTCATCCAGGCGTCGAGACTGGCCTCGTTGATACGATGGCGCTCCTCGACTTCCCTTGTGCCGGAAAATTCTTCGTCTTTCCTGACGCCGTCCGCCACGATGACGCTCCCTCAACTCGATTTTTCAAGGAGCGCGTCGGGGCGCTCCCTCAATCAGGCTGGCACGCCAGCCTGATCTCTCTTTTTCATTCTGAGCACGATGTGCGCGCGAACGCCATGCGTTCCGCATCATGCTCAGTGCGACGTGTTTGCATACTTCCGAAGTTCAAGTCTGGCAATGGCGCGATTGTGCACCTCGTCCGGACCGTCGGCGAGACGGAGCGTGCGGATGTGGGCATAGGCGCGGGCGAGGCCTGCGTCGTCGGAGACGCCGCCGCCGCCAAAGGCCTGAATCGCCTGGTCGATGATCTTCAGCGCCATGTTGGGAGCTGCGACCTTGATCATCGCGATCTCGGCCTGCGCGGTCTTGTTGCCGACCTTGTCCATCATGTCGGCGGCCTTGAGGCAGAGCAGACGGTTCATCTCGATGTCGGTGCGGGCATCGCCGATGCGCTGCTCCCAGACCGAATGCTCGATGATCTTCTTGCCGAACGCGGTGCGCGAGGCGAGCCGCTTCACCATCTTCTCCAGCGCCTCCTCGGCCTGGCCGATGGTGCGCATGCAGTGATGGATGCGGCCCGGACCGAGACGGCCCTGGGCGATCTCGAAGCCGCGGCCTTCGCCGAGCAGGATGTTTTCCTTCGGCACGCGGACGTTCTCGAGCAGCACCTGGGCGTGGCCGTGCGGCGCATCGTCGAAGCCGAACACCGGCAGCATCTTCTCGACCTTGATGCCGGGGGTATCGAGCGGCACCAGGATCTGCGACTGCTGCTGATGCTTGGCGGCGTTGAAGTCGGTCTTGCCCATCAGGATCGCGATCTTGCAACGAGGATCGCCGACGCCCGACGACCACCATTTGCGGCCGTTGATGACGTAGTGATCGCCGTCCTTCTCGATCCGAGTCTCGATGTTGGTGGCGTCGGACGAAGCGACCGCCGGCTCGGTCATCAGGAAGGCGGAGCGGATCTCGCCGTCCATCAGCGGGCGCAGCCATTTGCGCTTCTGCTCCTTGGTGCCGTAGCGGATGAACACTTCCATGTTGCCGGTATCGGGAGCGGAGCAGTTGAACACTTCCGAAGCCCAGGAGATGCGACCCATCTCTTCCGACAGCAGCGCGTATTCGAGATTGGTCAATCCCGCGCCGTGGAATTCATCGTCCTCATGCGAGGACGGCGGCATGAACATGTTCCAGAGGCCTTCGGCCTTCGCCTTCTTCTTCAGATCCTCGAGGATCGGGATCACCTTCCAGCGCGGGCCCTCGGCATCCTGCTTGTCGTAGATCGGCACGGCGGGCCGAACGTGCGTTTTCATGAAGGCCTGAACGCGCTCCAGCCACTCCTTCTGTTTGGGCGACATCGTGAAATCCATGGGACGCTCCTCGTTTCCTAGACTTGGGCCGCTGACCTGGGCCGATGACCTGGGCCGTAGCCATTTGCCGACATTGTTGACCCCGCCTCCGCGGCTCGCAAGGGCGTTCGCGAAAGGGCGGCGGCGGTGTGCCAGAATGCTGCCCCGCGATCTGCGGATTGACATTTCCGACCGTTCAAACGATAGTTTCATACAAATGTTTGAAATGCAACCTTGCGTTCGTCATTCCGGGGCAGCCCGCAGGGCTGAACCCGGAATCCGGAAATTGTGGAGCGAGATTCCGGGTTCGATGCTGCGCATCGCCCCGGAATGACCGGAGGCTCTCAGCCATGGCCAGCGACCAGACCCGATCCGCCATTCTCGCCGCCGCCGAGCGGCTCTATGCCGACCGCGGCTTCGGCGACGTCACGCTGCGCGACATCGTCGCGGAAGCGAACGTCAACCTCGCGGCGGTGAACTATCATTTCGGCTCCAAGGACGAATTGATCGCGGAGCTGTTCGTCACCCGCAGCATCCAGACCAACCGCGAGCGCCTCAACGAACTGCGGGCGGCGGAGGAAAAAGGCGGCGGCCGCGCCGCGATCGAGGACATCATGCGCGCCCTCGTCGGCCCCACCCTGCGCGGCTGCCTCGGGCCGGATCGCGAGGGCTCGACCGCGGCGCGGTTCATGATCCGCGCCTCGATCGAATCCGTGCCGCCGATCCGCCGCATCAAGAATCGCGAGGTCGATCACCTGCGCAAGTTCGCCGCGGCGATGCGCCGCGCGATGCCGGCCAGCAGCGACACCGAGCTCTATTGGGGCCTGCACTTCGCGCTCGCGATGGCGCACCACACCATCCGCGAGAAGGAACGCCTGCTGCGGCTGTCGGAAGGCAAATGCGATCTGGACGACGTCCGCGGCATCATCGATCGCGTGGTCACGGTCTCGGTGATGGCGCTGACGATGGGCGACGTGCCGAGCAAGCCGGCGCCGCGACCGGTCGCGATGCACGGGCGGCTGACGCGGCAGGATTTGTGAAGCGAGGGCGCCGCTGCGGCGCTCTGCCCTTACACCATCGCGATGCAGTCGATCTCGAGGTCGAACGGCCCGGTCCATTCCGGGATGCAGACGAAGATCCGCGCCGGCGGCTGGTGCGGGAAGTACCTTGCATAGACTGCATTGAAGGTTGTGAAGTGCTTTGCCGAAGTGCAGAACACGTTGCACTTCATCACATTGTCGAGCGTGGCGCCGGCCGCCTCGAGGCATTGCTTGAGCTGCTCCATGACCAGCTCGCTTTGCCGCTCGATCGACGCGCCGGCGGCGAACTCGCCGGTCGCGGGATCGAACGGCGGCAGGCCGGAGACGAACACCATGTTGCCGGCCCGGGTCACCGGCGATGCCGGCGCCTTCCAGCGCTCCAGCCAACTCGAGATCGGTTCGACGCGGACCACTTCACGTTTCATGATTGGCACCTTCGATGAGGATCGAGGGCGCCAACCTAGCAGGCGGATGTCAATGATGCTTCGATGCTGGTCGAAGTGTTGTTGCGGAATGACGACCCTGGTCCCGTCACCCCTGAGGAGCGCGCCCTTGCGCGCGTCTCGAAGGGTCGACGGCCACCAGCGGGGCCGTTCATCCTTCGAGGCTCGCAAGAGCTCGCACCTCAGGATGACGGAGAAACTCCACCGCCCGCGGCCTCGAAGTCAGTGCCTACAGAATCCCCTGCGCCTTCAGTCCCTCGACCTTGGCGTCGTCATAGCCGATGGTCGCCAGGATCTCCTTGGTGTCGGCCCCCAACAGCGGCGGGGCGCGGTATTCGGTGATCGGCGTGCCCGAGAAGGTCAGCGCGTTGCGGATCAGCGACAGGTTCGGCTCGAAGGGATGGTCGACCTTGACCCGCATGCCGCGCGACTGCACGTGCGGATCGCTGAACACCTGCTCGAAATTGTTGATCGGGCCCGACGGCACGCCGGCCTCCTCGAGCTTCTCCAGCCAGTAGGCCACCGGATGCTTCAGGAACAGCCCGGCGAAGATCGCCATGATCTCCTTGCCGTGCACGACGCGGTCGTTGTTCTTGACGAAGCGCTTGTCGTTCGCGAGCTCGGGCTCGCCGAGCACGGCGCAGGTGCGCTGGAACTGGCCGTCATTGCCGACCACCAGCATCAGCTCGCCATCAGTGCAGCGGAACACGCCGGCCGGCATGCCGCCATTGCCCCAGGTGCCGCGGCGCGGCGGGGTCTTGCCATTGACGAGGTAGATCTGCAGCCAGTGCGACAGCGATGCGATCACCGTGTCGAACAGGCAGACGTCGATATGCTGTCCTTCCCCGTTGTTGGCGTCGCGATGGTAGAGCGCCGAGAGGATGCCGATCGAGGTGTTCATGCCGGTCATGTAGTCGACGATCGAGGGGCCGACCTTCATCGGGCCCTCGCCGGGCTCGCCGTCGATATGGCCGGTGACGCTCATCAGGCCGCCCATCGCCTGCAGGATCGCATCATAGCCCGCGCGCGGCGCGTAAGGTCCGGTCTGGCCGAAACCTGTCACCGAGCAATAGATGATACCGGGGTTGAGCTGCTTGATGGTCTCGTAGTCGAGACCGTAACGCTTGAGGTCGCCGACCTTGTAGTTCTCCATCATCACGTCGGCCGTCTTGGCGAGCTCGCGGATGATCGCCTGCCCTTCCGGCTTGGCGATGTTGACGGTGACCGACTTCTTGTTGCGGTTGGCGCAGAGGTAGAACGAGTTGTTGTTGTTCTGCTTGCCTTCGGGATCGGTGAGATAGGGCGGGCCGAAGGCGCGGGCGTCGTCGCCGCCGCCGGGCCGCTCGATCTTGATCACCTCGGCGCCGAGATCCGCCAGCATCTGGGCCGACAGCGGGCCCGCGAGCACCCGCGTCAGGTCGAGAATCTTGATGCCCGAGAGTGGCAGAGCCGACATGAACCTTCCTCCAAATCTTGCGATATCTTGATTGTGGTCGCACCGGGCCGCTGCCCGCGCGCGCTCAAGCCTGCCGATACACCATTTTGGTGTGACGAGCACTGCATTGTCGGCATGAAGCCATCCCCGGGCGGCCTATGTGCGGCGCACCGGCGGTATTTGGCCGGAACCGGCCGGCCCGGATCGCGGGCCAGAGCGGTGCGGCTCCGATTGCCGCCACGCGAAATTGTGAAGATGACCGACACCGATTTGCCTCAGCGTCAGCGGTATTTTGCCGCGACGAGGAGGAAAACATGCGGACGATCACGACAGTCGGGCTGCTGCTGACGCTGCTTGCGGTCGCGATGCCGGCGGTGGACGCGCGCGGCGGCCACGGCCATGGCGGCGGGCACGCGATGCACGGCATGCACGTGGGCGGCGCCACTGGCGCCGGCAGTTTTGCCGACGACAAGCGCCACGGCAACGACCCCTACACCAAGGCGGCCTCCGACGAAGAGGACCGCCTGCTCAACAGCAAGCTGAAGAGCATCTGCCGCGGCTGCTAGGACGACGTCCAGCGAAGCCGCGCCAGGATCGCGCGGCCCATGATCCAGTCCTTGTCGCTATCGCTGAGGAACGGAAGCTCCTCGGTGAATTGCGTCACGCGCTGCCGGTAAGTGGCCCGGGCGAATGAGTTGGTTAGATCGGTCCCCCAGTGGCAGCGCTCCGGGCCGTAGGCGTCGAACAGGCGGTGGATGTGCGGGATCACGTCGCGGAATGGATATCGCTCAGTCGAAATCAGCGGGACCGACGACAACTTCACCGATACATTCGCATATTTTGCGAGCGCGGCCGCCTGGACGATAGCCTCCGGCACCATGTTGTTTTCCGATGAGCCGGGACGAGGGCGAAGTCCCGCGCCGACGCCCATGTGATCGATGATGAGCGTAAGTTGCGGGTGCCGCTCGGCGATGCGGGCGAACAGCGACGTCTGCCCCTCAGTGAGAAACATCACCGGCAGGCGGGCCTTCTCCGCCGCCGGCCAGAACCAGTCCGCGGTTCCGTCTGTCAGCCACGCCGCTTCGCCGGGGCCGACGTTCAACCTCACGCCCAGTACGCCGGGCTGGTCGCGCCAAGTCGCAAGCCGTGCCGCGCGGTCGGGCTTGTCGAGGGCGACACGCGCCATGATGGCGAAGCGGCCCGGGTACCGTCTGACTGCCTCCTGGGCATAATCGATGCGCTCACCTTCAAGCGACACTGGCGGAACGATGACAACGCGATCGACGCCAGCCTCGTCCATCAGTGGAATGACTCGCTCGATGGTGAAGGGCTCCGGGAGCTGCGGCTTGGCACCGGGGAGCCAGGGTCTCTCCGGAGTGCTTGCCGGCCACAGGTGAACCTGCGAATCGACGATCACTCGTTTTTGCTGCGCGACTGCTACAGTGGCGCGTTGCATTGACAGCGCGACACCGGTCGCGACGGCGCCGGTCAGAAGATGACGGCGTGAAGGCATGTAATGTCCTTCCTGTTCTATGGCTTTGGTCACGACATGATGGTGATCGGCACGGCGCGCCTCAGCAGGGGTAACCGCAAACTGGCTCGCAATATTGAAGATCACATCAGGAAATTGCGGCCGTAGAAATAGGGCTCACGGTCAATTTGCGCCGCAACAATCTTGAATCGCGCATTTCTCGGCTGGGCCCTGGCGCGGCGACCTACGACGCGATCGCCTGCCGCGGCTGCGCGGTGGCGCCGATCAGCTTGCCGATCTCGGGCTTGCAGCCGCCGCAATTGGTGCCGGCCTTCAGACAGCGGCCGATCGCATCGACGCTGTCGGCGCCCTTTTTGATCTCGGCGGTGATCTGGTGCCGTCCGACGCTGAAACAGGAGCAGACGATCGGGCCGACATCCTCGCCCGCGCCGAACGGCCTTCCCGCGAGCAGCGACATCCGCGCATTGGCCGACAATTGCTGCTCGGCGAACAGCCCGGTCAGCCAGGCGCGCGACGGCAGCGCGTGATCGGGCGCGATGAACACGCAGCCCTCGAGCCCGCCGTCGCGCACCGCCGCGTAGCGAAAGCGTCCCGCCGCGGGATCGCGATAGGCGATCCACTCGATCTCGACACCGTCGAGGCCGAGCTGCGCCCTCGCCCAGTCGCGCCAGCTCTCCGGGCGAGTGTCGAGCGCGAGCTCCAGCCGCGTGCAATCACCGGCCTTGCCGTAAACCCAATAGCCGCTTGCCGGACGCCTGATCGCGTCGCGGCTCAGGATGAAGGCGTGCCATTTCGGCGTATAGGGATCGGCCTTGACCGGCGTGTGCTTGGACTCCGGCTGGCCGGACACTGGATCTGTCGCCGGATTGACCAGCGCGTTGACGCGCCCCTCGCCGGCGAACTCCGCGTTCCAGTGCATCGGCACGAACACGCAGCCGCGGCGCTGGTCGGCGCTGACCACGACGCGCGCGATCATCTCGCCCCAGCTGCTGGTCAGCAGCACCAATCCCTCGTTTTGCAGCCCGGCCTGCCGCGCATCCTCGGGGTGAAACTCGGCATAGGGCTCGAACACATGCGCCAGCAGCCGGCCGGTTTTGCCGGTCCGGGTCATGGTGTGCCACTGATCGCGCACGCGGCCGGTGTTGAGCACCAGGGGAAAGTCGCGGCTGGTGGCGTGGCGCGCCGCGCGCGGCGCCACCGGTACGAAGCGCGCCTTGCGGTCCGGCGTGAAGAATTGCTGGCTCTCGAACATCCGCGACGTGCCGGCCGGATGGTCCGACGTCACCGGCCACTGCACCGGCGCCAGCGCGTCATAGGCGGTATCGTCCAGCGCCGCCAGCGCCGAGATGTCGAAATCGCGCCGGCCGCTATTCTCGAAGCCGGACAGTTCGGCGTGCTCGCGGAACACCTCGGCCACCGAGGCATAATCGAAGCCGGAATATCCCATCCGGGCGGCGACGTCGCAGATGATGCGCCAGTCGGCGCGCGCCTCGCCCGGCGCTGCGAGAAACGGCCGCTGCCGCGAGATCCGGCGCTCAGAATTGGTGACGGTGCCGTCCTTCTCGCCCCACGCCAGTGCCGGCAGCAGCACGTCGGCATGGCGCGTGGTGTCGGTGTCGCGCATGCAATCCGTCACCACGACGAGCTCGCAGGCGTCGAGCGCGGCGCGCGCGCGATCGGCATCCGGCAGGCTCACCACCGGATTGGTCGAGATGATCCACACCGCCTTGATGCGGCCGTCGGCGATCGCGTCGAACATGTCGACCGCTTTCAGCCCGGCCTTCTCCGCGATCACTGGCGCACGCCAGAACCGCTGCACCAGCTCGCGATGCGCGGGATTCTCGATCTCCATATGCGCGGCGAGCTGGTTGGCGAGCCCGCCGACCTCGCGGCCGCCCATCGCGTTGGGCTGGCCGGTCAGCGAGAACGGCCCCATGCCGGGACGGCCGATGCGTCCAGTCAAGAGATGGCAATTGATGATGGCGTTGACCTTGTCGACGCCGCTCGACGACTGGTTGATGCCTTGCGAATACAGCGTGACGACGCGCTCGGTGCGCGTGAACCAGTCGAAGAACAGCCCGACCGCGCCTTCGGTCAGGCCGCAGGTCGCCGCGGTCTGCGCCACGGTCTGGCCGCCGACCTGCTTCAGCGCGTCGACCACACCCGTCGTGCAATTGCCGACAAAGCCGCGGTCGACCGCGTTGCTGCCGGCGAGAAAGGCGAACAGGCCGTTGAACAGCACGGAATCGCTGCCCGAGCGCAGCGGCAGATGCAGATCGGCGCCCTCGCAGGTCGCGGTGCGGCGCGGATCGATCACCACGATCTTGCAGGCCGGATTCTTCTCCTTCGCCGCCAGCATGCGCTGGTGCAGGATCGGATGGCACCAGGCGGCGTTGGAGCCCACCAGCACGAGTAAGTCCGCCTGCTCGAGATCCTCATAGCAGCCCGGCACGGTGTCGCTGCCGAACGCGCGCTTGTGCCCCGCGACGCTGGAGGCCATGCACAGCCGCGAATTGGTGTCGATATTGGCGGTGCCGACGAAGCCCTTGGTGAGCTTGTTGATGACGTAATAGTCCTCGGTCAGCAGTTGGCCGGAAACATAGAACGCGACCGCGTCGGGCCCGTGCTCCCTGATGATCCTGCTAAAGCCATCGGCGACACGATCGAGCGCGTCGTCCCACGCCGCCGGCGCGCCGTCCACCATCGGCTCGAGCAGACGCCCATCGAGATCGATGGTCTCGGCGAGCGCCGAGCCCTTGCTGCAGAGCCGGCCGAAATTGGCCGGATGCTGCTTGTCGCCCTCGACCTGGACGGCGCCCGCCGCGTCTTTCGACACGATGACGCCACAGCCGACACCGCAATAGGGACACGTGGTCTTGACGGACATTGCCTGACCGCTCAGCTCACCGCCGCCGCCTGCCGCACCGACAGCCAGACAACGCCGTTCTCGACCTTGGCCGGGTGGGTATACGTGCAGCCTTCGTCGGGCGCGACCGCCTGCCCGCTCGCCAGCTCGATGACGAAGTTATGCAGCGGACAGGTCACGCGCTTGTTGTGCACGATGCCCTGCGACAGCGGCCCGCCCTTGTGCGGGCAGCGGTCGTCGAGCGCGAACACCTCGTCGCTCTCGGTCCGGAACACCGCGATGTTACCGCCCGGCGTGCGCACCACGCGCGAGCCGAGCCGCGGAATGTCGGTCAATGCGCCGATTTCGATCCACTGGGTCATGCGAGCTCCAATTCGGCGAGAGGCGCGAACTCGTTGCGATCGACGCCGCGGCTGGCACGCTCGGCCCACGGATCGGTCTGCGCGAACTGCTGCGAATAGGCAAAGCGGGCGAACAGCGCCTTGCGGTTCGCAACGTCGTCGATCACCCGCTTCCTGATCTGCTCGAGACCGACGCGGTCGCACCATTTGTACATGCGCTCGAGATACCAGCCCTCCTCGCGGTAGAACTGGGTCAGCGCCACGATCACCTCGAGGCATTCGTCCTCGGTCTCGACCTTGGTCAGGAACTCGGTGCCCTTGATGTGCAGTCCGGCGGCACCGGCGAAATGGATCTCGTAACCGGAATCGACGCAGACCACGCCGACGTCCTTGCAGGTCGCTTCCGCGCAGTTGCGCGGGCAGCCGGAGACGCCGAGCTTGACCTTGGCCGGCGTCCACGAGCCCCACATGAACTTCTCGAGCTTGACGCCGAGGCCGGTGGAATCCTGGGTGCCGAAGCGACACCATTCGGAGCCGACGCAGGTCTTCACCGTGCGCAGGCCCTTGGCGTAGGCGTGGCCCGACACCATGCCGGCGTCGTTGAGGTCGGCCCACACCGCCGGCAGGTCCTCCTTCTTGACGCCGAGCAGGTCGATGCGCTGGCCGCCGGTGACCTTCACCGTCGGGATGTTGAACTTCTCGGCGACGTCGGCGATCGCGCGCAGCTCGCTCGGCGTCGTGACGCCGCCCCACATCCGCGGCACGACCGAATAGGTGCCGTCCTTCTGGATGTTGGCGTGGACGCGCTCGTTGATGAAGCGCGACTGCTGGTCGTCGCGATATTCGCCGGGCCAGGTCGCGAGCAGATAGTAATTCAGCGCCGGACGGCAGGAGTGGCAGCCGTTCAGGGTCTTCCACTCCATGAAGCGCATGACCGCGGGAATGGTCTTGAGCTGCTGCTCGACGATCACGCGGCGAACGTCGTCGTGGCTGTGATCGGTGCATTTGCACAGCGGCTTGACCTTCGGCGCCGCCGAATAGTCGCCGCCGAGCGTGAACGCCAGCACCTGCTCGACAAGGCCGGTGCAGGAGCCGCAGGACGACGATGCCTTGGTATGGGCGCGGACGTCGTCGAGCGTGAACAGCTTCTTCTCGCTGATCGCCTTGACGATGGCACCTTTGCAGACGCCGTTGCAGCCGCAGATCTCGGTCTCGTCGCTCATCGCGGCAACCGAGCTCTGGCCGCTGACGCCGCCATCGCCGAGATTGGCGGCGCCGAACACCAGGCGCTCGCGCATATGCGAGACGTCGGTGCCGTCACGCAGGTGCTGGAAGTACCAGGGGCCGTCGATGGTGTCGCCATAGAGCACGGCGCCGACGATCTTCTTGTCCTTCAGGATGATGCGCTTGTAGACGCCGCGGTTGGCGTCCTGCAGCACGATCTCCTCCTTGTCCGGCCCCGGCGCGAAGTCGCCGGCGGAGAACAGGTCGATGCCGGTGACCTTCAGCTTGGTCGAGGTGACCGAGCCGTCATAGGTGGCAAACCCCTTCATCGCGAGGTGGTTGGCGCAGACCTTGGCCTGGTCGAACAGCGGCGCGACGAGACCGTAGGTCTGGCGGCGGTGCTGCACGCACTCGCCGACCGCGTAGATGCGGCCGTCATAGGTCTGCATGGTGTCGGAAACGACGATGCCGCGCTCGCAGTAGAGCCCGGCCTTCTTGGCGAGCTCAAAATTCGGACGGATGCCGACCGCCATCACCACGAGATCGGCCGGCAGCTCGGTGCCGTCGCCGAACCGCACGCCGGTGACGCGGTCCTCGCCCAGGATGGCCTGGGTCTGCGCCGGCATCTTGAACACCATGCCGCGCTCTTCCAGCGACTTGCGCAACAGGCCGCCGGCCACCGGATCGAGCTGACGCTCCATCAGCGTGTCGAGCAGATGCACGACCGTGACGTTCATGCCGCGCTTCATCAGCCCATTGGCGGCCTCGAGGCCCAACAGGCCGCCGCCGATCACCACCGCGTTGCGATAGTCGGTCGAGGCCTTGATCATGCGATCGACGTCATAGATGTCGCGGAAGCCGATCACGCCCGGCAGGTCCTTGCCCGGCAGCGGCAGCATGATCGGGTTTGAGCCCGTCGCGATCAAGAGGCGGTCATAGGGCACCCGCTCGCCGGCCTCGGTGACGACTTCGCAGGTCCGGCGATCGATCATGGTGATCGTCTCGCCCTTGCGCAGCGTGATGTTGTTGTCCTCGTACCAGTCGACGGTGTTGAGCATGATGTCGTCGACGGTCTTCTCGCCGGCGAGCACCGGCGACAGCAGGATGCGGTTGTAATTGCCGTAGGGCTCGGAGCCGAACACCGTGATGTCGTAGAGATCGGGCGCGCGCTCCAGCAGCGCCTCGACCGTCCGGATGCCGGCCATCCCGTTGCCGATCACCACGAGCTTCTGCTTGGTCACTTTGTCGAGCATGGTCTGCCTTTCAATTCCGACGGCGCTGCGCAGCGACGCGGCGTGCGTCGTTGATGGGCACCGATAAAGGTTTGGAGTTGTAGGAAGCCCAGCCGCGGGCGCAGACCGTCTTCGATGACGACCGATGTTCCGTTATTGATTGATATTCAAAACGCGTGCCAACTCGTGGCGGGCTAATCCGGCTGCAAAATCAAAAGGTTTCCGGCCGATCAAAATCCACCGGTCCGCGCGCCGCGCCGACAGCCGGCCGAAATTTTAGCCACGCCGATGATCTCTTGTGCATCACAGCATCGCCGGCCGCGATGCGATCGCGAAATCGCATTTGATGCGCGATCGCAGGGACTTGGCGCATCGCACAAAAAAGCACCAGCGTGCACGTCTGCGCGGCGGCACTTGCCGCACGCCACGCCACGCGCGGCGGCGGAACGCTGTTCGCGATTGCGCGGCAACGTCTTGCGACTGCACGGCAAAGCGACACGACCTAATCGATGGCACGGTAATTGCTGACCACAGCTGTTGACGGAGTGCGTCTCAACGACGAGCGCACTCCCATTCACCAACATTCCACTTGTCTGCGCCTGAGATGGCCGCGCTTTCGCGGCTGCCTCCGCCGCATCAACGCGAGATGCTTGCGATGAAGCTAGCCGAGTTCAAGAAGGCAGGTCACTGGCCGACACTGCTTGCCGCGTTCCTGTACTTCGACATCAGTTTCATGGCGTGGGTCGCGCTCGGACCGCTGATCGTCTACATCGCGCGAGACATGAATCTGGCCGTGAACGAGAAGTTCACCCTGGTCGCCATTCCCGTGCTGGCCGGCGCGCTGCTGCGCGTGCCGATGGGCATTCTCGCCGACATCATCGGCGCCAAGCGCACCGGCATCATCGCCCAGCTCGTCGTGATCGCCGCGACTGCTGCGGTGTGGCACTTCGGGCTGACCAGCAAGCTCGCGATCGAGCTGTTCGGGCTTGCGCTCGGCGTCGGCGGCGCCTCGTTCGCCGTCGCCCTGCCCCAGGCGAGCCGCTGGTATCCGCCGCAATATCAGGGCGTGGTGATGGGGATTGCCGGTGCCGGCAATATGGGCGTCGTGCTCGACACGCTGCTCGCGCCGACCATTGCCGAGCATTGGGGCTGGCAGGCCGTGTTCGGCTGCCTGCTTATCCCGATGCTGATGGTGCTCGCCTATTACGCGGTCGCAGCCAAGGACGCGCCGGGCGAGCGCAAGAAGGTCTCGCTGCATGCCTACGGCGCACTGCTGAAGGATTCCGACAGCCGCTGGTTCATGTTCTTCTACTTCATCACCTTCGGCGGCTTCGTCGGCCTCGCCAACGCGCTGCCGCTCTATTTCACCGTGCAGTATCATGTCTCCGGCGTCGCGGCGGGCATGCTGGTCGCGCTGATCGTCGCGTTCGGCTCGGGATTCCGTCCCGTCGGCGGCATGATCGCCGACCGGATCGGCGGCATTCGTTCGCTGTCGATCCTGTTCGGTGTCGTGGTCGCGGCCTATCTCGTCATTGCCTTCATGCCGGAGGGCCCGACGGCGCCGACGCAGGCCGGTTGGGCGTTGACCGAACTGCCGCGCATCGCCTGGATCTCGGTGCTGCTGTTCTCGATCGGCGTGCTGGCGCTCGGCATGGGCAACGGCGCGGTATTCCAGCTGATCCCGCTGCGCTTCCGTCACGAGATCGGCCTGATGACCGGGCTGGTCGGTTGCGCCGGCGGCGTCGGCGGCTTCTTCCTCGCCCAGACGCTCGGCGCCGCCAAGGGCATGACCGGCGGCTTCGGCGCCGGCTTCCTGTTCTTCGGCGGGCTGGCGTTGCTTGGCTTCATCGGACTTGCCATGGTCAAGGTTCGCTGGCGCACCACCTGGGGCGCGGTATCGGGAGCGCGCGTCTGAGGACTCCGCTCCGCAACATGACGGGACCCGGACGTGGCGAACGGTTCGCAACGGGACTTGGGGGTGCGCGTCGGCTTTGCCAGCGAGACCGGCAAGCGCGCCGCCAATGAGGATTATGTCGCGGCCTGCTTGGGCCAGCCGGGCACGCTGCATCGCGATGTGGTCGCCGCGGTCGCCGACGGCGTCGGCGGCCACAAGGGCGGGCGCGAGGCCGCGGAGGTTGCGGTCCGCAGCTTCATCGACGCCTATTATTCGTTGCCCGAGACGCTCGGTGTCCGCCGCCGCGCCGCGCGGGCGCTGGAAGCCGCCAACAGCTGGATCTACGGCCAGGGCCGCGTCGATGCCGCGCGCAGCGGCATGGCCTGCGCGTTCTCCTCGATCATCCTGTCACGGCGGCAATGCCATGTGATCCATATCGGCGACACCCGTGCCTATCGCCTGAGCGACGGCCGCCTGGAACGCCTGACGCAGGACCATATCGCCGGCCGCGGTGACCTCGCCCACATGCTGAGCCGCGCCATCGGTTTCGAGGAGTTCGCCCGCTTCGACTACACGTCCCTCGGGCTCCGGCAACATGATCGCCTGCTGATCTGCAGCGACGGGGTTCACGGCGCGCTCGGCGATTTGCGCCTCCAGCAATTGCTGGAGGAACGCACGCCGCCTGACGAGTCCGCGCGCAGCATCGTCGACGCCGCCCTCGCGGCCGGCAGCAGCGACAACACGACCGCACTGGTGCTCGACGTCGTCGACCTGCCGCCGGCGGACCGCGACGATCTCACCCACGCGATCGCGACGCTGCCGATCCTCGATTTGCCGGTGACCGGCGATACGATCGACGATTTCAGCCTCGGCGACGTCTTGTCCGACGGGCGCTACAGCCGCCTGTTCAAGGCGATCGACAAGCGCGCCGGCCGCGAAGTGGTGCTGAAGTTTCCACATCCGCGGGTCGCGAGCGAAGGCTCCTACCGCCTCGCCTTCGTGCGCGAGGCCTGGGTCGCCGCGCGTGTGCGCAGCCTCTGGATCGGCGAAATCATCGAGGTGCCAGCGGAGCGGCAGACCAGGCTCTATTCGGCGATGCCGCTCTACCAGGGCGAAACACTGGAGCAGCGGCTTGGCCGCGCGCCGCGGCTGTCGCTCACCGACGGCATCGCGATCGCAACCAAGCTGGTGCGCGCGGTCACCGCGCTGCACCGCGCCGGCATCATCCATCGCGACATCAAGCCGGACAACGTGATCTTGCTGAAGGACGGCGGGTTGCGCCTTGTCGACCTCGGCGTCGCGCGGGTGCCGCTGCTGGAGGATTTTCCCGCCGAGGACATTCCGGGCACCGCGAGCTACATGGCGCCCGAACTGTTCGGCGGCAAGGCCGGTGACGAGGCCTCCGACCTGTTCGCGCTCGGCGTCACGGTCTATCGCATGTTCACCGCGAACTATCCGTTCGGCGAGATCGAACCGTTCTCGCGGCCTCGCTTCGGCAAGCCGGCGCCGCTATCGCGCTACCGGCCGGACCTGCCGGCCTGGCTCGACGCGGTGATCGGCAAGGCGCTCAGCGTCGACCCCGCGCAACGTTTTGGCGACGCCATCGAGTTCGCGCACGAACTGGAAAACGGCGCGACCTGGGCCGGCCCCGCCGTCACCACCCGCAAATCGCTGCACGACCGCGATCCCGTGACCTTCTGGAAGGTGCTATGCGCGATCCTGGCCCTGATCGTCGTGGTGCTGCTGGCGCGGCATTAGACTAGCTCCGTCATGCCCGGCCTTGTGCCGGGCATCCACGTCTTCGCTGTAATCGCGTAAGAAAAGACGTGGATGGCCGGGACAAGCCCGGCCATGACGAAAAGAAAGAGAGTCATTTTAGATCAGTTAGGCAGCTGAAATTTGGCTATTTCAGTTTGCAGCTCAGGACCCGGCGCGGCGGATCGTGATGCGGGTCTCGTCGGTCATGTCCTTGAGCTCCTTGTTCGGCTCGCGGTAGAGATGGCGCTCGATCTCGACCGTGCGGCCGTCGATCGTCTTGGTGCATTTCTCGTCGACAAATACGCCGCCGACCTCCTGCTTGTCGGCGCCCGGCTGTGCCTTGGAACAGGTCCAGCCGTCCTCGCCATAGCGCGACCTCGCCTGCAGGCCGAGCAGGAAGGCCTTCTTGCGCAGATAGAGCCGCGCCTTCGGATCGGTCTCGATCATCAGCGCCGCGATCTTGGCGTCCTTGTCGATCATGACGGTGAGGATCGCGGGATGGCCGCCGACCATGGTGCCTTCCCGCCCACTCTCGCGATCGTACTCGAAGCGGATGCCGCGCAGCTGATCCCGTCCGGCTTGGCAAGCCTGCCATTGCGCCCAGTCAGCCAATCTGTGGGTCTTCTCGCCGACGCAAGTCAGGTTGATGTAGCCCGCGTCCGGCACGCTGCTGATCGCCATTCCGACGCTGATGTCGCGCAGGTCTCCCGCGGTCGCCATCGCCGGCACCGCTGCCGTGACGGTGACAGCGAAGGCCAAGCCACGGATTGCCGATCCTTGCTTGCTCATGGCTTTGCCTTCTCGCTCTGATCGGACGGCGCGGCGGCGTGGCCGGCCTCCTTGTAGATGTTGCAGACCCGCGAGCCATCGCCGAAGAACGCGATGCATTCATCGTAGGTCGGCTCGCCCTTGCCCTTGACGCGGGCAAGCACGTAATCGGCGACGGCCTCGATCTCGTTCGGCCGCAGGAACACATTCGCTTCGGGCGGCATGCGGTCCGCGACGTCCTGCCGGGTCATCTCGTAGCATTTCGTGGTGTCGTAGGAGCCGCGGACGAAGAACGGCATGCCGGTGCCCGGCCGCCCGCACGTCACGGTCTCGATGATCTGCTCGCGGGTCAGCTCGGTCTTGCGCAGCGACAGCGCGTCGCCGCCATAGCCGCCGCCGCCATTGCCGTGCCATTTGTGGCAGCCGACGCAATTGCCGCGCTTGAACACCGCCTTGCCCGCATCGGTCGGATCGCTCGCCGACTGCGCTTGCGCGGTACCGATAAATCCCATCACCAGCGCGCAGCCGAGCCACGCGCCAACCAGCGATATTTTTTTCATTCGTCTTGTTTCTTGTCTTTCTCAGCCAAATCGACGCGGGAGGCCTCGGTGAGAGGCCTCCCGCGCTGCGACGTCAAAGGGCGAACACGTAGAGCATCGAGCCTGGCTGCATCCGCTTCAGCTCAGGCGTGGCATCGATGAACCACTTGTCCCAGGCACCACCGAGGCCGACCAGGATCGCGACATACTGCTTGCCGTCCACCGAGAACGTCATCGGAGGCGCATTGACGCCGCCGCCGGTGTTGAACTGCCAGAGCTGCTGCAGCGATTTCGCGTCATAGGCGATCACCTCGCCGGACGGCTGTCCGGAGAACACGAGGTCGGGCGTCGCCAGGATGCCGCCGAGGTTCGGGAATTCGGTCTCCGCCTTCCCTGCCACCTTGCCGGTGGTGACGTCGATCGCGGTGACGCTGCCGGTGATCTTGACCGGCTGGCTCGGTCCGCCGCCCGTGAAGAACTCGCGCTTCTTCAACTTGTCCGGCGTCGTCTCCTCGACCGTGATCCGGTTGCAGCTCTCGATCACCGGGATGTACCAGAGCTTCAGGTTCGGATTATACGCGGTCGGCGGCCAGTTCTTGCCGCCCATGTTGCCGGGGCAGATGTCCGTCACCTTGTTGGTGCGGCTTGGCGTCACCGCCGCGTTGTAGCGCTGCACGCCCTGCTTCGGATCATACTCCACCGGCTTGCCGGATTCGGGGTCGAGACCCTTGGTCCAGGTCACCTTCTTGACGAACGGCAGACCCCAGATGAACTTGCCGCTGTTGCGGTCGATCGCGTAGGCAAAGCCGTTGCGGTCGGCCTCGAGCGCGAGCTTCTGCGTCGTGTTGTTCGGACCGGGGACGTCGACCAGCACGTTCTCCGCCACGCTGTCATAGTCGTAGGGATCGTTCGGCGTGTGCTGGTAGTGCCACTTGATCTTGCCGGTGTCGGCATCGAGACCAAGCGAGGAGTCGGTGTAGAGGTTGTCGCCGGGCCGATACTCGTTGTCCCAGTCCGGTCCGGGATTGCCGACGCCCCAGACGATGGTGTTGGTCGAGGGGTCAAAGCTGCCGGTGACCCAGGTCGATCCGCCGCCGCTCGCCTTGGCGTCCTTGTCGTCCTTCCAGGTCTCGTGACCCGCCTCGTCCTTGCCCGGGATCGTGTGGGTGCGCCACACTTCCTTCTGGCTCTTCAGGTCGGTCGCCGCGATCCAGCCGCGAATGCCGTATTCGGCGCCGGCCACGCCCGTGATCGCCATGTCCTTGACGATCAGCGGTGCGCCGGTGATCACCTCGCCCTTGTCGGGATCGGCGACCTGGCGCTGCCAGGCGACCTGCCCGGTCTCCTTGTTGGTCGCGATCAGGCGGCCGTCGAGCGTGTGCGAGACGACGAGGTTGCCCCACAATGCGACGCCGCGGTTGTCGACGCCGCAGCAGGCGACTGCGCCGGCCCAGTCATGGTCGGTCTTCGGATCCATCTTCCAGAGCAGCACGCCTTTGCCGCCATGCGCATCGATCTTGTAGACCGAACCCCAGCCGTCGGTGACGTACATGAAGCCGTTCTCGACGATCGGCGTCCCCTCCAGGCCGCCATGCGACCAGATTCCGCCGCCCTCGACGCCGCCGAGATGCATGGTCCAGGCGACCTTGAGGTTCTTGACGTTGTCCTTGTTGATATCGGCCAGCGACGAGAAGCGCGTCGCCGAATAGTTCTTGTGGTGGTGCAGCCAGTTGCCTGCTTCCTTGTCAGCATTGAGCAGACGGTCCTGGCCGACATCGTCGGCGAGCGCGAAAGAGCCCGCGAAGGTCGCTGCGGATGCTACTGCCGCGGCGAGGATATGCGACTTTACCCAATTCAACCTTGTCATGAGTTCATTTCCTCCGGATCTAGCATTCTTCATTGATCGAACCGCCCGTCACACACGGGCGATCACGCGAGAAGCCTTGAGTCCCGGCGCATGGCTGTGCACCACCCGCCGTCTTGTTGGGTCACTTGTGTGAGGTCACTTCTGGACCTGTACCTCCGTCTCGATGGTGCCTGCTTTCTGAAAAACGATCGCGCATTTGAAGGTCTCGCCCGGCGTGAGCGCCTGACGCATCTGCAGCAGCATGACGTGATAACCGTCACGCTTCAGCTCGAGCATTGCCTTTGCCGGCACTGGTATATTGGATATCGAGCGCATCGCCGGTGCGCCTTCGCCGCGATCCACAGTATGACGCTCGGAAAAATTCGCAACCGGGCAGCGGACACGAAGCAGCGCATCGGCGCTGTCGGCCTCGTTCTTGATCGTCATCGTCAACGGTAGGTCCCCGCCCGCTTTGTCGACCGCCGGCACGCGCGCGTCCACAATCTGCAAGGACTCGTTCGCGGCGGCGTTATGCACCACTCCGAACGTGCTGATCAGGCAGAATAATGGCAACGCGATCCATGATCGGCACGCAACGGCGCAATGCAACTCCCGCTCGAACGACATCAAGTTCTCTCCCAACATGATTTTTGTAGCATTGTTTCATGCTTCGTCGTGCGCTGCCAGCAATAGATCGCGAACGCTGCATCAACGCGATTTTGGGCACGCATAGCGGCCATGCTAACTTCCTGCGCATGAGTGCTCGATAAACTTCCGCCGGCACAGCGCGACGCAGCACATGCCGCACTGCGTCAGGTGATCGGCACCGCGGCGATCGACGCGGTCAGTTCGGTCTCGGGCGGCGCAACGTCGGCGCAATTGTTCCGGATCGATGCAGGCGGCGAGAATGATTTGCTCCGAATTCGAAGGAATGCCGAACCCGCTGCGCAATCCGTTTCAGTATGTGTCGCTCAGGATCGCCGCCGAGGCCGGCATCGCGCCGCGACTCCATCATGTCGACGAGGCCTCGCGCGTCGCGGTGATGGATTTTGTGCAGCGGCAGCCGCTCGGCCGCTATCCCGGCGGCCTGCCGGCGCTGGCGAAGGCGCTCGGCGAATTGCTGGCGCGCCTGCAGGCGACGCCGACCTTTCCCGCTTTCGTGCGCTACCCCGACATCGTGGCCCGGCTCTGGGCCCATGTCGGCCGCACCGGCCTGTTCGCGCCCGGCGTGCTTGAGCGCTGCAACGCGCACCTCGCGCGCATCCGCGCGGCCTATGCCTGGGATGAGGCCAACTCGGTGTCGAGCCACAACGACTCGCTCCCCGCCAACATCCTGTTCGACGGCAACAGGCTCTGGATGATCGACTGGGAATCCGTTCTATCGCACCGATCCGCTGGTCGATCTTGCGATTGTCGGCGATAGCCTGGCGCGGACGCCGGAGCTGGAAAGCATCTTGCATCGTGCCTGGCTCGGCCGCCCGCTCGACGAGCCGCTCCGCGCACGGTTCGCACATGTCCGCGCGCTCACCCGGCTCTACTATGCCGGCGTGCTGCTCAGCGCATCCGCGACGGCGCCGCGCACCATACCCGATACGAGCCTTGCCGCACCGACGCTCGCCGAGCTCGCAGAGGCCACACGCGCCGGCCGGCTCAAGGCCGGCACGCCGGCGGCCAAGCACGTGCTGGGCAAGATGTTCGTCGCCTCGTTCCTGACCGAGGTCGCGACGCCCGGCTTCGATCTTTCGGTCTGACGTTCAACCCGGCGGATCGAACGTCGACGGAAACTGCGGCGCAGCTCACTGCGGCACCGGGTGCAGCCTTGCGAGCTGGTCGAGCGACAATTCGGCCTCGCGATCGGTCAGGGGAAAACGCACGATCACGTCCTGACGCGCTAGCTGGCCCCACAGCGCATCCGACGACCATTTCTGCGGCTCGGGTCCGCGCGGACCATCGACCCAGATAAAATACCATTCCGCCATGGAGGCGACCAAAGCTCCTCGCCGGAACATTGGTCCTTCGCCGGCCAATCCGCAACGCCCGATTCGTGCGCGGCGCGACAGGTGGGGCTATTCGTACGGCGTGCCGTCCTTGTGCAGGAAGCGGCCGTCGGAGCTCGGGCTCATCATGTCGATGTCGGAGCAGGTGATGACGTCGGCGCGCGAGCGCGAGCCGACCTCGAGATAGGTCGCCGTCATCTGCGACCTGTTGATCAGATGATGCCCGTTGCCGGAGTTCTTCGGAAACGCCGCGCAATCGCCGGCCCGCAGCACCGTCTCGCCGCCGTCCTCCACCAGAACCACCTCGCCCGCGAGCACATAGACGAACTCGTCCTCATCCGAATGCCAGTGGCGCTGGCTCGACCAGTTGCCGGGCGGCAGCCGCATCAGGTTGACACCGAAGTCGGCGAGCCCGCCGGCATCACCGAGACGTTGCCGCACCCGCTCGGCGCACGGCGCCGCGAACTCCGCCGGATAGCCGGTCCCCTTGCGCTCCGGCACGTTTGCAAGGTCGACCTTGGGCATGGCGTCTCTCCGGCGGTTGGCGGGCGAACGAGCGATCGGGCCGGCTGTAAACCGTTTCATGGAAGGCGGCAGCAGGAAGTTCCGAGGTCAGCCGCCAAATCGCTTCACCAGTTTTGAACCTTTGGCCGTGCTTATCTGCTGACCGGTCAAATCGCTTCCCACGCTCAATCCCTTCGTCATCAAGTTGCTGCGCAGGGCGGCCTGCTTCTCATCGGCGTAATCTACGTCGACGTGGTCGAGACTCATCAAATGCCCAAGTTCATGGGCCCACGCGCGTCCGTTGGCAAAGTCATTGCCATACCATTGGACAAAGCTTGCCGGCTCGGGATCGCTATGAAGATACGAGCCGCCACCAGCCGAGAGATTGACTATCGGATTGACGAGATAGATGTGGACCGCATTGTCGGGAGCATGCCGGAAACTGAGAACATCCAGCACGCGCTGATCATTGTTGCGCGCGCTCTTCGCCATATCGAGCGGTTTATCTTCCACGTAATCATTGATCACGAACGCGATCTTGGCCTTCGCCCAGATCTTATTGACCACATCCAGTGCCTTCTTGGCGGCCTCGCCACTCCATTTTTGCGGCTCGGCGACACCTTTCTCGGCAAATGGCGTAATGTAGATTTTCAGTGGAATAGACATGTGCGTCTCCAGAGATTTCGACGACACCTGCGGTGGGCGTCCACACGTCGACGTCCGGATCCCGAGGACGCAGATTTCGATTCTTTCGGGACTCGCACGTCTCAGCTCGAACGGATCGGCGTTGCTTCCAGATAGACGCAGTTCGCGCTCCTATGGAAGAGGCCCGAGGCTGCGACAAACGGCCGAGACGACCGGGCTGAACCTTGTCGACGCCACCGAGACTAACAACGCGGCCGTCACACGCTGACGATCCGGCACGAGCATCGCTTGAGCATGCGAGTTCAATTCCGAGATCACTATCGAGAGATGGAACTTCGCTTGGCGAAGCCCAGGCGGATGCCGGCACTGCCAGCCATTCCGGCGCTAACGATAAAAGACAGATATTTCAATATCTTACAGGTCAATCGGCATTTGTTCGGCCGTGCACCACCGGCCCTACACGCTTCGGTGTATCCTTGAACAATCTCTCTGCCCCGGACGACAACATCAGGAATGGATTGGACTCAAGTTTGTTCTCTACGGAGGTATGCCGGCGCCCGTAACGCTTGACGCAGTGGAGTTTGCGCGCGGCCACCTTCGATAAAGCTGCCGTTGTTTCGAGCCGATTTTTGGACGTTCGCCATGCGCTACACGCTCCTCCGAGTTCTTGTTGTTCTTGCTGCTTCGGTTCTCCTGGCGTCTCAGCCAGCCTGGGCAACGAAGCGAGTGGCTTTGGTGGTCGGCAATTCGAACTATCAAAATGCGCCACTACTTCCGAATCCTGCCAATGATGCCACCGCTATCGCCGCGACCTTGAAGGGCGCCGGGTTCGATTTGGTGGAGTCTCGGCTGAACCTGACCTCGAGCGACATGCGGCGGGCACTGAGGGATTTCGCCGATCAAGCTCGCGATGCAGACATCGCGATCGTCTACTATGCAGGTCACGGAATCGAGATCGACGGGACGAATTACCTTATTCCGACGGATGCCAGGCTTGAACGCGACACTGATATCTATGACGAGGCCTTCTCGCTCGATCGCGTCCTGCTGGCCATCGAGCCCGCCAAACAGCTCCGCGTCGTGATCGTTGACGCCTGCCGCAACAATCCATTCGCCGACACGATGAAACGAACCGTCGCTTCGCGCGCGATCAGCCGCGGGCTCGCCCGGGTAGAACCCGCCGTATCCAATACGCTGATCGCGTTTGCGGCGAAGGCCGGACTGACCGCGCTCGACGGCAACAGCACGAACAGTCCCTACGCGACAGCGCTGGTGAAATATATCGCAAAGCCTGGACTGGACCTGCGCAGGGCTTTCGGCTTCGTCCGCGATGATGTCTTGCAAGCGACCGGCAACCGACAGGAGCCTTATGTTTACGGCTCACTGGGCGGTGAGGACGTTGCCCTCGTGCCAAAGGCAGAAGAGCCGGCGCCGCCGCCGGCTAACGCCTCGTCGGAGATTCGTCGCGACTACGAATTGGCCCTGCAACTGGGTAACAAGGCCGCTATGAGCGCGTTCCTCGCCCAGCACCCCGACGGCTATTACTCAAATCTGGCCAAGCTTCAGCTCAATCAGATCGACGCGGAGGACGCACGCGTTACCGCCACCCGGAAAGCGCAGGAAGCGGAGCAGCAGAAGGCTCGGCTTGCGTCCGAAGGTGCCCAGCGAGCGGAGCAGGAAAAGGCGGCCGCAGAATTCAAGGCCGCGGAGGATGCCCGTATCGCGGCAGAAAGAACAAAGCAGGCGGCGCAGGACCAAGCTGCCGAGGCTGAACGGAAGCGGACCGCATCCCAAACCTCAACGGTCGCCATGCTTTCCGCGAACGGACCCGCGCCCGACAGCGCCAAGCCGGATAATATTGCAACCGCTACCCCATCGCAGAATAGCGAGGGCGCGAAGGTTGCCGCCCTGAACACGGCGCCGCCGCAGGAGGATCTTGCCAAATCGGTGCAGAGCGAATTGAGCCGGGTTGGTTGTTTCACAGGCTCCATCGACGGTGAGTGGAACGCGGCCTCGCGTCGCTCCCTGACCTTGTTCAACCGGCACGCCGGAACCAAATTTGACGTCAAGCTTGCAAGCCTCGATGCGCTCGATGCGATCAAGCTGAAGCCGGCCCGGGTTTGCCCGCTGATCTGCGAACATGGCTACAAGGCCGACGGCGACCAGTGCCGCAAGATCACCTGCGCCGAGGGCTCGTTCCTGAACGAGGATAACGAATGCGAGAAGCGGCGCGGGAAAAAGCCGGTGGCGAAGCGCAACACGGATGAGCGGCCGTCGCGCGCCGATCGTCCGGTCCGTGAGAGGCCCGAGCCGCAAGCCGACACTCCCCGACGACAGGCGACTGCGAGACCCTCGGGTGGCAGCGGCCAGATCGTGTGTGATGCTTATCTATGCCGCCCGGTCCGTCGCGGATGTCATCTCGATTACCGTGGCGGCGGAGGTCCCGGCGGCGGTACCGGCAATGTTGAGGTCTGCAACTAGGACGGCCACGGCGGCGCGCTCGAGATCGGGCCTCATGCCCGGGGGCAACGGAGCCAAACCGCAGGGCCCTGCATGCAAGAAGCCGAACAGCAGCCTCCGCCACAAGGATATTCACCACATGATCGCGCGGGACGGTCTCCTCGACCGCCCGGGCAGCCTGAGCAATGCGATCGCTGACCTACTTGATGGAGTATGATTTGATGTCGAACGACCAATTGTTCGGCAATAGTCTTCCGCCGCCGCTGTCCGGTATCCGCAGCTGACTGGTCCAATCCGACAGATAGCTCAACGTGTCGGCCGGCCCCTGAAGCTTGCGCTGAATGTCCGGCAGATCGAGCAATTGCACGCGTCGCTCGCTCAGGATCGCAACGATGACGGCGGACCCGGCCGGCGGCGCGACGACATATTCAAATCCACGTTGCTGTGCCGCCGGGGTCGGAACGATGAATTGGACGCCAGGCTTGACAAGATTCATGTCGGGTCCGACCGACTGCGCCAATAGCTCGGCAGTCGGGAAGATCTGGGACATCCGCCCTTCCGCATCAACATCCACCAGCATCAGATAGCCCGGCTTCCTGGCGGTTACGCCGAATGACACCTTGCCGCCAATGTTGACGGTTGGACCCGGCAGGATTTCAAGCGCCACGCCGGCGGCATTTGCCGGGCCGCGCGGGGCCTGTACGCGCCAGAGCAACGGAGCATTCGTCGCACCTGCCGATGGAGCGGCCGATGGCGGCGGCGTCGCCCACGCGGCCCCGCCTCCTGCCAGCAGCAGCACGATCGCGAACCAGGATTGCTTGCGGGAAACCAGTTTCGCTGGCGACATGACCGGGCTGTCACAGCTTCGTCAGGGAACGCTGAAAAAGCCGATTGACGCGATCCGCGCGTCCGCCGGCAGGTAGCGCTCCAGACTCTTGATCACCTGCCCCGAGGCACGGCGCCGGTTGAGCTGCATCAGGACCGTCTCCAGATCAACCATCCGCTGCTGCGAGGTTACCGCGACGATCTGCTCGGCGCCGAACGGCTCGCCTACCCGAAGAGGCAGCCGCAGATTTGCTGACCGAGCCATCGCGGCATCGGAACCCACCGGATACAGCATCTGGATGGTTCCATCACCGGACACGTTGAATAGCAGCACCGCCCGCGAACCGACGTCGGACAATTCGACCTCGACGGTCTGTCCGCTGCGCTGCTGTCGGTCATCCGGCCAAATACGCATCAGCTGCGGCGACTGCGTCGCCATGCGCTTCAGCTCCCGAATTGCCGCGGTTCGGTTGACCACTGTCGTCAAACCGCCAACGTCGACGCCATAGGCGACCACGTCGCCCCAGGCGATCACATCATGGGATACGGGGTCCCAGATCAGGTCGGGATTATCAGTCGGTTGAACGGCCTGCACGCTGGCGTCCTGCGGCTTGACGCTGGTGAAATAGCCCATCTTGCCGTCAAGCGCTGCCAAGCGGATCGGCGTGGTGAGGCGGAAGGGCGGCAGTGCGGCACTGGGCGCGGCCGGGGCGGTCGCAGCGGCACTGGTTGGACCGGTTTGCGACTTGGCCGTAACGGCCGGCGGCGGAGGGGTCTGCTTCTCGGCGGACGCGACGGTAGCGACCTGGCCGGAGGCAGCTCTCGCCGCCGTCCCCTGGATCAGCACCACGCCGCGGGTCAGTTCGAACGCGACCTCGGTTTCCGGCATCTGTGCCGGCGACGATACCGTCACGATATTCTGGCGCTGGTCGGACAGTTGATAGACCACCTGCCGAACATTGCTGAAAAGCTCTTTCAGGGTCACCTTGCCATCATGATTGATGTCCGCGTTGCCCTCCACGGCGCGCGCAACGGCATAACTCAGGGCGCCGCGCAGGCCATCGATCCCCGGAATCCGCACTTCCGGCGCTTTGGTGTGCCGATCGACCGCGGCGATGAACGCGGTGTGGTCGAGATCGAGTTCGGACTTCGGGTCGTCGCTGCTCGACACCGGCTTCAATTCATCGACCAGCAGCGTGTAGCGGGGCACCTGCCGAAAACTCATCTCAGCCGCCCGCGGATCGATATCGCGCACCATTCCGCCGCCATGGCAGGTATCCGCGACGAAAATCACCCTTGCGCCGCGCAATTCGAACTGCCGGATGAAATGGTTGAATTCGCTTCCCAGAATGCGCTCGACAGATCCTGCCGGCGTGGTCGCGAATTCGGGCAGCAAGAACACGTTCTCCATTCCGTCCGGTTCGGAGCCCTTGATCCGCTCCGGCTCCTGCGTGCCGTGGCCTGCGATCGACAGGAAGACGAGATCGTTGCTCTTGGTCCGCTCCACCAGTGAGCTGATTTCGCGCAGCACGCTCGCCCTGTCCGCCTGCGCATTGGTCAGCTCGACCACATCGCTGACGCCCATGGTCCTCAGGCTCGACACGATGTCATTGGCGTCGGCGACCGCGCCCTTCAATTTGCGTACATGCTGGTAGTCGTCGATCCCGATGACGAGCGCCCGGAGCGCCGCACCGTCGGGATTGCTTATCGACAGTTCACCCGCCGCATGCGCGCGCTGGAGTGGCAGGCCGATCAACGCGGCGAGCAGGATGGCGGCACACAGCCAACCGGTCCTTCGATCAAAGCCCCTGAGCGTTCGCATCGCGATCCACCTCGATATCAAGCAGGTCCGCCCTGGAACCGCACCGGCAAGGCAGAGCGGCAGGAATGCCGTCCGGACCTCCGGAAACCAGCGCGCAGGCGGTGATCCATGTTCATCTGTAGCCTTGGCAAGACCTCAGGTTCAGCGCCGTTTGTTCGCCGTCTTGCGGCCTGTCGGCGCCTCGGTCTCCTGATAGGCGTTCGCGGAAACGGTCGTCTGATCGTCTGCGAACGCCCGAAAGCGGACCGGAACGTAACCGCGCGCAAGCAGGCTCGCGAGCGGGTAGACGTTGCGGCAGACCCGACCGTTGCAGCCACCCGTCGAGGATTCCATGACCTCGGCCTTGCGATCCGGGGTGAACCGCAGGAACAACATCACGTGGGAACCCGGTTTGTTCAGGGCGTCACCAGGCTTGAGGTCCCAGGGGTTGGTCACCGGCGCGGCGATCGCGGGAATGGCAGCGGTCGTGTAATGGACGGATAGTCCCCACGTGGCACTGACGAACGCCGAACAGTCGACACCCGCCACATCCGGCCGTGGCTCGTTACGGGTGCAGACATTGCCCGCCAGGGTCCCGCCGTCGATCCGCTGCCGGAAATTCGCGAGCGAACCGTGGCAGCCCCAGCAATAGGGCACACCCCGCACTTCCTGGTTTACCTTGCCCTGCAGATACCACGGCCGGCGAATACGGCTGAAACCGGAGCATTGGCTGTCGGGATCGCTGCCGTAGTTCGCCGGTGTCAGCTTCCACTGGATGCCCTCAAAGGCGAAGGCCGTCTCGATCGCCTGCTGACGATTGGACGGCCGCACGGCGGCGGTCGCATTGAACTTGATATCCGGCCGCGCCGCCGCCGGCGCGGCCGCCGTGCGCGACGGCCTGACGTCAATGACGGATACCTTCCCCAGGGGGCGGAAGCCGACACCAACCACCTCGACGCCATCCGGCTTGGTACGCAGAAAATAGACGTCGCCGTCGCCCGAGACGGTGACGAACCGCCGGGTCACGGGCGTGTTCTCCAGCGGCAGCTCGTAGATACCCTCAAGGCGTCCGTTCGCGGCATAGCGTGCGACGAAGGTGGAGGCATTCTTGCCCGACGGCGGAATGTCCTCGGCCAGCACGTAGAAGCGGTCGCTGTTGTCGATCTCGAGAAACTCCACGGTGCCGAGCTGGTTGCGGACGCGCAGGCCGAGCTGACCGATGGTCTCGTTGGAGACCATGGTCTGGATTTCGACCCGAACGCCGGCATTGCCCTTGTCGGGAATGATATCGGCGATCACCGATCCCTTGCTGCGCGAGGCGATATATTGCCGATCGGGCTGTCGCGTCGTCCTCACGATGGCCGCGCGCGTATTCTGATCCAGCAAGTCGGTCGGGCTGCTCAGCGCCTGCGAGCCCATCTGTGCGAAGGCCGAAATGGCGACCTGGTCGTCGGTTCCGCGGGATGAGACTTCCTCCAGTTGGATCTCGTCGCCGCCCAGCCCGCGTGTGGACTGTCCTGGTGCCGCCTTCAGCATTCGCACACCGCCGTCCCAAACCATGATGTCGTCGTTATGGACGACGAGGTCGGTGGGCTGGACGTCGCCAGGCATCTTCAGGATGTCGGGAGCAGTGTTCGGTTGCTTGGGGTCGAACTGCAGAATGCGGCCATTGATTTGATCGAGCACAAACAGATTTCCCTGTCCGTCAGCGCTGAGCGCTTGCGGGCCCGCGAGTTCGACGTCCTGGCTGGCCGCGACGATCCCCACCATGGATGCAGCCGAACCGCCGGCAAAGCTTCGCACGACCGCATCGTCGGCCCGTGCCCCGGTGGCCGCTATGGCAGTGCCAACGATAGAGAGCCAGATCCAGCTAGATCGACGAAGCATATCCGCCTCAATGTAACCGAACCGAATGCGGCGTCAGTCCGACTAATCCAAGACTGCCTAATCCAAGACTGCGCGAGTGCAGTGTCAATTGGTGGCGAGCAACCCCGATCCCGTTCAACTCTTTCACTGGACGGTGATAGTCCGAACTCCTTCAGCCTGCAGTGCAAAATCATGGCCAGAAACAGATTTGAGCAAGTCAGCGAAATCCAGCCCGACGCGATTACGCTGGTTTTGAGACGCGACAATGCCGGCGCCTCCGGGTCAATCGTGTTGCCGGCCGCCGCAAGCGGAGGTCGCCTGAGCAGCGACCAGGTCAGCGCCCATATGCCCGCCCAGGATGCCTTTCGCGGCGCAATCCGTCTCGCCAATGACATGAAGCTCGCGATCGTGGTTTGCGACCCCGATGGCGTCTGGAAGCCGGAATGGGGCGACCTTTATCAGGCGATCGATTGACCCGCACGGGCAGACGCTGCGGCGCCGCATGGAGGCCGGCATGGCAAATGGAGCGTTAAGCGGGCTGTCGTTGAGGTCGCGAGCCTTGATGATCGTCCTGTTGGCCGCAACCGGCTGGCCTGCGCGGGCGAACGATTCGGCAGCCGAATTGTCCATCGGCGGGCTGCAATTCGTCCGCACCAAGGACGTGGCCATGGCGAGCGAGGAGCTTCGTATCGGGCTGGACCGGGTCAGCGTTCGCTACCAATTCGTCAACCAGACGAGCAAGCCGGTTGCGCTCACTGTCGCCTTTCCGCTGCCGGACATCGACCTGTCCGAAGCCGAGAGCATTGCGCTTCCATCGAGCGATCCGGTCAACTTCGTCGAGTTCGAGACGAGGATCGACGGCAACCCGGTGCCGCTGGCCATCGACCAGCGCGCCATGGTCGGCAACAAGGATGTCACCGCCCTCCTCCGTCAGTTCAAGCTGCCTTTGCTGCCGCTCGGTGATCGGGAGATACGGGTGGCCGACCTGCCGGCGACAACCCGCACGAAGCTGATCGATGATGGCCTTCTGATGCCTGCCGGCATGAGCGACAACGGTCGCCAGCAATACACGCCCGGCTGGATAACCAGGACGTCGGCTGTTCGCGAGCAAGTGTTCCCAGCAGCGCATACCGTCACGGTCGAACATCAATATCGCCCGAGCGTCGGCTCCAGCCCTGACACGGTCCTGCGCGCGGGCCTACGTCGCAGCGCGGCGCTACGCCCGGAGGTCGAGCGATACCGGAGAGACTATTGCATTACGGATGCGTTCCTTGCCGAATTGGACAAGCGCACAGGCGACAGCCAGGCCAATACCGCAAAACTGCAGGAGCGGCGCATTTCCTACGTGCTCAAGACGGGTGCGAACTGGGCGGGTCCAATCCGGTCCTTCACGTTGACGATCGATCCGGGCGGCGACGATCGCCTGGTCAGTTTTTGTCCAGGGCGACTCAAGCCGGCATCTGCCGACAATTCGCGGCAGTTCACGGCGAGCGACTTCAAGCCGGATGCCGACCTGAAGATCTTGATGATCGGCAAGTTCTGAACGGCAGCTCAATTGGTGAGCATCACATAGCGTCCAGCCGCGGTGATGGTCACGTTGCCGCGTTGAGCTTCGCTGGTTGCCTGCAGGAAGAATGTGTCGGCAGCCATCGGTCGCGGCTGGCGCAATGAATCCAGAACCCGCGGGGCTGCGACGGCCAACAGGAGTTGCGGACCGGTCGTACGCTCCATCGGCAGGGCAAAGGAAAGCGAGTCGACGCCCGGCTTCAGGAGGTAGGACAGGCTCCGCACCTCGCCGCGATCCGAGACCATGAGCAGTTCAACCACCCGGTTGGCAAAATTCTCGACGGTCCCATTAAGGGTCTCGCCGGCCTTCAGCTCCGTCGCCGACAGGTTGATGCGGGGCGCACGCGCTTGATCGCTTCCGACCTGACTGAGGAATTTGACGGCCGGACATTGTGCCTGATTCACCTGCCTGACGCCGACCGACGCCTCAAATCCCTGCTCCTTTCGAAACGCCTTGTCGAAGGTATCGAACGGGGCGGTCGAGGCGCCGAAGCCTTCAATGACGGCTGCGCTTGAGCTCACGGCAACAGGCAGGATGAAGAAGCAGTCGCCGCCCGCATATTGGGCAACATATTTGCGGATGCGCTCGGCTCGACCCGGCCCGTCGGGGGACGGAGACGGCGTCACCGTCGGCTGAGACGGCAACTTCACCGGCTCCTGACGCGCCGGCGGTGGCGGAGCAGGCTCGCTCGGCGGCGCGGATGTCCCGGCGAGTTTCGGAGGCGGCGGCAAAGCCGCCAAGCCCGATGTCCTCCAGACGAATTTATAGAAGGTGTACCCGCCGCCCCCCAGCAGAAGCAGCAGCCCCGCGACGCAAGCGCTGAGCCAGATGCGGCGGGAGTTCCGCGTGGTTGATGGCACCCGCTCCTGCTGCGCAGACGTCCCGGCTTCCGGCTTCCCCAATGGATCGAAGCCGTAGAGCGGCGCGGCGGACGGCTGCGCCGAACCCGCCGGCGTCCAGTTGGCGACTTCCGCCATGGTCGGGCGCAACGCCGGGTCCGGCTGCAGCATCCTCTCGAGAAGCGGCCTGATGCGCATATCCACCGCGCCGAGATCGGGCACGCGCCGACGCTTCTCGACCAGTTGAAACTGGCTCCCGCCCATATCGAGCTTCTGTCCGGTCAGGGCATGGAACAGCACGAGACCAAAGCTGTAGACGTCGGATTTCGCGGTGACATCATTGCCGTACAAGCCGACCTGTTCCGGCGACGCGTAATTGTCCTTGCCGGCGAAGCCGGAGCCGATGATGGTTTTGTCACCCATCTGCGTCGACCGGGCGATCCCGAAGTCGATGATCTTGGCCCGCCTTACATCATCGAGCGGCACGATGATGTTGTCGGGGGAGACATCGCGATGGATAATGCCGTGCTCGTGAGCGGCCTGAAGGCCCGATGCGACCCGCCGCATCAATTTGATCAGCGCTTCGAAGGTCAGCGGCCCATCGTCGAGCATGTTCGACAGCGAGCGTCCGTTCACAAACTCCATCGCCAGATACGGGCGCTGCAGTGCGGGCTCGACCGTGAACAGGAAGTAGCGAACGATTGCTTCGTGCGGAAGATTGTGAAGCGCAGCCGCCTCCCGGCGGAACAGCGCAAGCGCCGCCTCGTTGTCGACCATGTCGGGGAGCAGCATCTTGACCGCGACGGGCGATCCGGTCTGGATCTCGCGGCATCGGTAGACCTCCCCCATGCCGCCTGCCCCGATCATCGCCTCGATCTCGTAAATGCCGTTGAGCCGGGTGCCGGCCGGCACACCGCGGTAGGATGACCGAAACGGATCGTTCGCGGTCATGGTCGCGGCTCCTGATCAAGCGGCGTCCTCGTCGGCTCTGAGGATCGTGGCGCGAGCAATCGCACGATCACGATCGTGACGTTGTCGAGTCCGCCGCGATCAAGTGCGAGCGCGAGCATGTCGTCGCAGGCGGCCTGGGCAAGGCGGGTGGCCGCGTGCTGCTCGATCTCGTCGTCCCGCACGTGCCGGGTCAAGCCGTCACTGCAAATCACGAAGATATCTTCCGGTTCGGCCGGACCGGTCACCACCTCGAGCTCGGGGTCGGCGACGACACCGACAGCACGGGTGATGGCATTGCTCGGCCAGTCCTGGACCTCTTCGCGCGACAGCGCGCCATCGGCGATCAGCTCCTCCAACTCGCTGTGATCGTGCGACACCTGTGTGATGCCGTGGCGGTTGACCAGGTACACCCGGCTGTCACCCGCCCAGATGCAGGCATAATGGCCGTCGCGTACGAGCAGGACTGCCGTTGTGGTCCCTACAATGGCACCCTGCCTTTCATGGCTGAGTGCCAGGATCTGCTGGTTGGCGCTGAACAGACGCGCCTCGCATTGCGCCAACAGGTCCGCCGCGGAGTCCGGCGCGCCGATGGAATCAAGCGCCTCCACCACGATGCGGCTGGCAAGATCGCCCGCCTCGTGACCGCCCATGCCGTCAGCGACGGCCCACAGGCCGACGTCGGTCCTTACCAGGCACGCATCCTCGTTCCGCGCCCGCACCCGTCCGGCGTGAGTGACGCTACCGACATCGAACAAGGAGGGGACGTGTGCCATCGCGTGTCATCCCGTCCCGGCCACTTCGCGGCCAACGTCGCCGGTCAGCAGCGTGGAATAGCGAAACGGATCCGGCAATCCGCGGCAACAGAGTGCGACCGGCGAAAACCCTTCGCCCCCGGCGGTCCACCAGAAGCTAGCCGCGGCATAGACTTGAGGGTTGGCGCCGCAGAGCCTGCCGAACGACCCGGCAAACCCGTCGACCGTCGAAACCATTCCCAGCGTCGCGTCGCTCAGCGACACGACCGGCGGTCCATCAGTCCCCGGCGTCCGCAGACGCGGAAGCGCGAGACGATCCAGTGCATCGGAGATCTGCTCGAACGTCGCAGCCCGGTCCAGGGTCGAGAGCAGGAACGTCTCCACTTGCCCATACCACTCGTCCTGCGGATCGATGTGCGGCGGCGACAGCGCGGCGTCACCATCCGGCACCGCATGCAGCGTCAACGGATAGTATCGCCCCACACCGTCAAGCGAGGGCATGATCGCTCCTGCGACGGTGGTGCCGCAGATCGCGGCGCCAAGCCAGAATCGCCAAATCGGCGCGGTCAGGAATGCTTCCTGCCAGCCGGCGCCGAGTTGATGGCGGCTCGCGGAGATGGCTGCCTGCACCCACGGCTCCCAGACTTCCAGGAAGCTGCGCGGCGTCGCGATCGCGATGAAATCACGCTTCGCGCCGATCTTGCCGAATAAGCCGCATCGCATGGTCATATTCCGGTCGGGCAACGAAACTCGCGGAGCACTGACA
Source organism: Bradyrhizobium sp. USDA 4501 (assembly GCF_054062115.1). NCBI lineage: Bacteria > Pseudomonadati > Pseudomonadota > Alphaproteobacteria > Hyphomicrobiales > Nitrobacteraceae > Bradyrhizobium > Bradyrhizobium sp. USDA 4501. The sequence continues at coordinate 7,987,637 of NZ_JBSSEX010000001.1, read as the reverse complement.
GATTTAACGGATTGCGCAGCGATCCGGTCGAAATCTGATAGTTGAGCTCGCGTCCGGCAACAATGAACGTTGCGCTGGCGGATTCCGCCTTGGCGACCAGCGAACCAGCCTCCAGCATTCGGAACAATGACCAGGGACCGATGCGCTCGAGTACGGATGGCGAGCCGGTCTCGTTGCTGACCGAAATTGCCGTCCGCGGCGATGGGCCGGGCCAGAGCACCGTCGTCGGTGAATTGCTCTGCGGTGGCGGCGGCGGAGGAGCGGGTTGCGGCGCGCCAAACATGGAGGGGGTTGTGGCTGGTCCTGGTGTGGTTGGGCTCGTGATCGTCGTACCGCCGATCTCGGTCTTCACTGTAATGCCCGGTCCCGCCGCAGCCGGCGGCCGGATCGCAAAGGACACCGCCGGCACACCGCCGCCAGTCTGGAAAAAGGCATCGCGGATATAGGCGGCGTTCTGGAACTGCTTTAGCGTATCAGGCGAGAACGATCGGCCGACGGGGCTCTCCTTCCGCCAGACCCATTCGGATCGCGACGTATCCGCATAAGGCGCCAGGAACTGAGTAAAGAACTTGTCCATGACACCGTTCGGGCTGAACAGTTTGGCAAAGTCCGCGAGCGGGACTTCCTGACCGCTGCTCCGTACGAACGGGTAGCGGTTGGTCACCGTCTGCTGACAGACCGGCGTGACCTGATCGCGCAACGACTGCAGGATCTGACCGGCCGTGGAGGCGGCGATGCTGCCTTCGAACTCCCCAGCCGCCGCCCGCAGCATATCGGAAAATGGTGGCGGCATACGCGAGGCATTGTTGCGCAGCGCCGCAACCTGGGTCTGAAGCCCCGCCGTTGCTTGCGCCGTCAGCTGCGGATTCTCGACCATCAGCGTCAGATTCTGCGCGATGTCGTTCAGGTTTGCGATCGTCGAGTCGATCGGCCGGCGGGTGCTCTCCCCTTCAAGCACTGCATGGTAGGGTTTGAACTGCGACTCGATCGCCGCACCGGGCGTACCATCCTGGGCGTTGTTGAACAGCGCCGGCGCGGTCACCGCGGGCGGCGCGGCCGGCGTGCCGCCGCTCGCCGGCTTCGGGCGTTCCTTGGTCAGCATCGTCTCATCGCGCACCGACTCCAGGATTTGCCGCATCGGCGAAGTCGGCGCCGAAAGCGCCCTCAGCACCTCGTATTTCGGCTTGTCCGCGAGCAATTTCTTCAGACGCAGACTGCCGAGCGCGGTCCGCCACGTCGTCACGAACTCATTGGAGTAGATGCTGAGCAGATCGCCAGCCAGATTGTCATACTGCTGGTCGATTGCCGACTGCTGGCCGGCGTCACCCAAGACCCAGCGCTCCCGCTTCATGCGCTCTGACAATCCGGGCAGTCGAGCGATGAACTTCTGATTGAAGCCGTTGTAGGTGAAGAACTCGGGCACCCGCACATTGTCCAGGGGCTGCCCAGTCGTGGTTTCGAAGACAACTGCCACGTCCGGACCACCTCGGCGGCTGGCGATCCAGTCGCCGGCGGTCGATCCACGAGCCTCCGACTTCAGGAACTCGTAGGCGCGTTGCGACACGCTGAGGCGCGCCAATGAATTCTGGGCCTGCTTGATCAGGCGTCCGTCAAGCTCGACCAGCGGCGGCTGCTCGGTTTCGAGGTCGAACATGGCGACGAGATTTTCATCGAGCAGACGCCGTCCCTCCGCGTTGGTCGCGCCGGGATAGAGGTTGTCCGCCCAGTCGCGCTGCATCCAGGAACGGATGAGCTCGCGGTCCGGGGATTGCAGGCCGCCGAGCATCAGGTAGACCTTCAGCGCCTCATAGACGAAGGCAGGCTCGTTGATGCGCGCATTGAGCTGCTCTTCCAACCGGTACAGCAAGCGAGGCCGGAACATGCGCTCAAGCGCGGTGTGATAGGCCGCCTTCGCGGGCGACAACAGGCGCGCGTGCTGACTGAGCCCGTAGCGCGCCGACAGTGCTACCGGCTCATTCCGTGAGGCATAGCCGGCCGGGGCGTTCCGCAGCCGATAGAGCAGCGGCAGCACCTTGTCGAGATCGTGATCGGCGATCAGCGTTTGCTTGATGAGCGGCGCCCCGGCGGCCGCATACTCGTTGTCCGCCTGCAAGCTCTGCTCGATCAGGTCGGAGTTGCGCTTGTAGCTGGTCAGCCACGCACCGACCAGTCCGATCGCCACCAAACCTATCAGCGACAGCGCCGCGGTCTTGAGGATCAAGGCGCGGCGCACCGCAGCGCGGTCAGTCGAGACCCAGTCGGCCTCGCCGATGATGACCTTCGAAATCAAATCGGCAAGGAAAAAGCTCTTGCCGGTTCCGGAGTACGATCCGGCACCGACTTCCTCCGCGCCGAACGTACGCGCCAACGATCCGATCAATTGATCGATCGGCGTACCCTGCTGGGTGCCCGACGTGAAATAGAACCCACGCAGATTGGCATTCACGTGATACCGTGTCGGCTCAAAAATCTGGTTGAGGAAATCGTGGATTTGCGGCTTGAGCCGCGCCATCTGCGCCGGGAAGCCGAACAACTGCACCCGGTGCTGCGGCGTCGGCTCGTCCTGCAGACGATCGAGCGTTTCCTCGCTCAGACGCTCCAGCAGGCGATCGAACTCGACCGGGACCTGCCCCACCAGATTCTGGGTCTTGTCGGCGGTCTGGAACGTGGCCCCCCAGACCTGGCGCCGGCCGGCCTCGCCGAGATAGGCGAAATATTCGGTGAAACCGGCAACGAGATCGGCCTTGGTGAACAGCGCGTAGACCGGGAAGCTCACTTTCAGCCTTTGATGCAGTTCGAGGAGCCGCATCCTGATGGCATCGGCATGAAGCGCGAGTTCCTGCTTCGGCAGCGTCAGCACGTCCTCCAGACTGATCGCGACGAGAACGCCGTTGATCGGCTGGCGCGACCGATTTTTTTTCAGGATGTCCAGGAAGGACAGCCAGCTTTCCCTGTCGGCTTTGCTGTTCGAATCCTGGGTCGTGTAGCGACCGGCGGTATCGATCAGCACCGCTTCCTCGGTAAACCACCAATCGCAGTAGCGAGTCCCGCCGACGCCGGCGATCGCCGCCGGCGTCGCCCCGCGCGCGAGCGGAAACTTGAGTCCCGAATTGACCAGCGCGGTGGTCTTTCCCGCACCGGGCGGGCCGATAATGACGTACCAGGGTAGATCGTAGAGATATCCGGACTTGTTGCCGCTCGCGGTCTTGAGCGTTGCGAGCGCATCCTTCATGCGCTCCTTGAGCACCGGCTCGTCGCTGACAGCCTGGTCCGCAGCGCTGACGCCGTCGGCGATCTCTTTGGCATTCTTGCGTCGCTTGAAGAAATGAAGGCCGGTGATGCCTGCCGCCGCCGCGCCGAGCAGCAGGATCGCGATCTGGCGAACGATGTGATTTTCCAACGGATGCCAGTCGCCGAAAGCAACGAAGGGACCGGCAAGGTAGATCACTGCTCCAAGCGAGCTGAGCCCGACTCCATAGAGAACGATGCGTAGAATGTCCTTGGCGAGCATATTGACCGGTACCTGTCGCTTATCGCGTGAGCTTCTGGCGTCCGCCTATTCGCTACGTTCGATGAAGATTTCGACCCGACGGTTTTTGGCACGCCCCTCGGGTGTCGAATTGCTGGCAATTGGTGAATCCGACCCCTTGCCGTCGACATCGACGCGCGAACCATCGGCCAAGCCGGGCTTCAGCGCGGCGGCAACCGCCTTGGCGCGCTCGACCGACAATTCGAAATTCGAGGGGAAACGCACGGTGCGGATCGGCGAGCTGTCGGTATGGCCAACCACCCGGATTCGCCCCGGCTCCTTGTCGAGCGTCGCCGCGACGCGGGCCGCGATCGGCTTGAAACCATCCAGGATGGTTGCCTGGCCCGAGGCAAACAGTGCGAGATCGCACACCCTGATCACGATGAAGCTCGCCGTCTGATCCGCGGTCATGGCGCACGCCGTCTTCTCCTGTGCAAGCGCGTTGCGAATGCGCTGCAGCTGGGTGATGCGGTCCGGCGGTGGCGGCGGAGGCGGTGGTGGCGGCGGCGCAACGACGCGGCGCTTGAGCTCGATCGGATCGCCGGGATGCAGTGCCAGCGCGACTTGCGCAGCATTCTCCGCACGGCCAGCCAGCAACGTTCGCAGAACGAAATAGGATCCGGTTAACAGCGCAGCGACCACCGCCGCCACCAGCCAAACCGGAATGCGCAAGTGCTTCCGCCGACCGGCCAAGGCCTGTCCGCGCCAGTGCGGCGACAGATCGTTGGTCGGCTTGGGCCGAACCCGGCGCAGCGTTTCATAGAGGTTGCGCTGGATCACCTGGAGGTTCGCAAGTCCGCCCGGCGACGTCCGGTGGATTCCCTGGAATCCGAGCGCAAGGCAGGCGTGCTGAAGCTCGAGCACCGGATAGTTGACGAGCGGATCAGTCTTCAAATGGTCGAGAATCTCGAAGAAGCGTACGCCGCCCACGCGCTCGCCGAAGAACCGGCTGAGCATCGAGTATTGGGCCCAGACGTGCCGGTCGTCGGTCGGAATGTGCTGCACAATATCGTCGGCGGTCGCGCACAGGATATACTTCGCCGTATTGGCCTGGTGCTCGGAAATGCCCGCCGAGCGGATATCCTTCTCGAAGAACTTGATGGCGTCGGCGACCTGCTCCATCAGGCTCGCGAATGACGCCCGCATCAGCGCGACGCGCAGCCGGCCGAGCAACTGCAGCAAAGGGCCGCCGGCGCGCATTACCGGATTGGCGTTTGGCGCAACCAGATCGTCGACACGCAACGGCGGTCCGGGCGGCAGCATCGGTTGCGGCGCCTGAGCCTGCGCCGGTGTCGAAATCCATTCCTCCGAGGGCTGGCTGGTCGGCGGGGCGGCGTAGCTTGCGCCCTGCGGTGTGGGAGAAAACGAGGGCGGTGGCGAAGGGCCACCCGGCGAAGCCATGGGCGATGGCGAGTACGCCGGACGGCTGGCAGGTCCCTCGCCTGCTGGAGGTTGAGGGGCCGGAGCCGGCGGCATCTTCCCGCCAGGGTTCGGACGGATGATGGTCCGCTCACCCCGACCGAAAGGATTAACCGGCTTGTCCCTGTCGGTCATGGCCGCTCTTCCAGGATGGCCCAAAGGTACAACTCAAGCTCCGGCCAGTCGCCGGAAAAATGCATCCCGATCGAGGCCGCGGTGCTGAACTCGGGCCACAGCGGCGACTTGCGATCGAGATAGAAATAGACGTGGTCTGTGATGGCTCGGATGTGCGGTGGCGGCGTCGGCAGATGCACCAGGGTCAAACCCGGCAGGTTTGCGTGCACGATCTCGGTCATTTTTGTGTTGGGCCCGACCTTGAACAGGTGCGGGAATTCATTCTGAATCTCCACGAGAGGCCGCCGCGCGGCGACCTCCAGCACCAAGGTCGCATTTCGGAACAACGCGCGATCGCGGATCGGCGATACAAATGCGTTCTGGGCGCGTTCGATGATCTCCAGACGAATCGCCCGCCTGCCCAGCCGCGCGCTCAGGAAATCCTGGATGTCGCGGACCAGGGGCGTGAAGACGTATTCGAGGTTGTCGTGATCGTATGCCGGGTAGTCCCGTGCGCGTCGTTCGGTGGTCGCGAAGGTCGCAAGCTCACCGGCAAACCTCAGCAATTCCTCGTAGAGCCGTTCCGGATGTACACTGCCGGATCGTTTGAAATGAGTCAGCACCGGAATGGTCCGGTTCAGTACCTGCAGCACCAGATAGTCGACGCTCTGCAAACCGCCGCCGGACGACGGATCGACTGCGTAGCGCGCAAGCTCGTCGAGCTTGGTCTCGACCCAGCCGATGATTCGATTGAGCCAGCCATCGACAACCGGATGCGCGGCGCAGACCAGCATCGGCGGCACAAACTTGTCGTCGAACAGGATGTTCTTGTCGCGCACTTCGAGGATGCGAGCGATGCCGAGACCCATGTATCCCGGCTTGCTCGTCTTGCGCAGCTCGAACGACAGGCGTGGATAGACAACGTCAATTTCTTCTTCGATGCGCAGCGCCGAGGTTGAATCGATAAACGTTTCGGCAGTCCGAACGTAGCGACTTGCGCTGTCGGTGCGATCCTCATCCACCTCCCGCGTATTGGGAGCCGCGACCGGCATCATCAGCCAGACGATCTGGCCTGCGGCCGAATCCGGCACTTCGATGGCTTCCGGGATCGGACTGTCGGCAGGAATATCGAACGGCGTTCCATCCGGCATGACGCCGGTCGCACTGCGCACGGCGAATTTGCTCTGCTGGGTAAGATCGTTATCGATCTCGAGCTGGGCAAAGCCCCAGGGGTACGGTGTCGTGTAACGAACGCGCTTTTCCAGCAGATGCTCGAGATAGCGATCGTTCTGCTGCAGATGATGCGGCCGCAGGAACAGACCCTCCGACCAGAAAACTTTGCTGTACCAAGACATTCCTACATCCACTTGGCAATGATCGGCGACTGCATCGTCACCGACAGTTCACTTTGACCCCGACTTGTCTGCGCGGTCGTAATATTCGGAGAAATGCAGCATGAAGGTATCGATCGGCGCGCTCTCGTCGCGACCGAGATGCGCGTTCCAGCGCGTCAAAAATTCATCCCAGAGCTTGCTCTTGTTCGAGCCAAACAAGGACCTTGCGCCGCGCTGAAGCTCGAGCTCGCGCGCCATCAGCGTCGGATCGATGCTGGCGATTAGTCCCCGGACGGCATGCTGCATTGCCGCATAGGTCTTCAATTGATGGGATTTGAGGTCCTTGAAGCCCTGGGCGAAGGCATGCGGCGCATCGAGATAACTGCGGGTCGGCGGCCCGAACAGGATACGCATCGCGTCTTCCGCGGTCGGCGAGAATTTCAGCGGATTGTTCTCGATGGCCTGGATGGTGGTTTGGCTGGTGCTGCGCGTCAGCTGCTTGGCCTGGGTGCGCGCCTGCAGCAGGGCCATCAAATTTTCCACCGTCATGCGCAGGATGACGCCGAGCTGTTCCGCGAGTTCAGCTTCGGTCTTGTCGGCAAAGAAACCGTCCGGCAGCCCGGCAGCACGTGCGACCTGGCGCGCAAACTCCGGATTGCCGATCGACGCGGCCGTGGCTGGTGCCGGCTCGGCCAGTTGCGGCCGCGGCGCTCCCACATGCCCTGCCGGTGAAGGCGCCGGCGGTGGCGGGGCAGCCGCTTCGTCGTCGGCCCATACCGACGGTCGGCGCGGCGTCGGCATCGCGTGCAGCACGTCGACCGGCGGTTTTGGCGTGGCGACCGGACCGGCTGCCCAGCTCATGTCGTCGTGCAGCGGCGGCTCGCGTTGAGGCATCTGCGACGAATGGCGGACAGGATCCACACCCGCCGCGGGAACGCTCGCTGCCCAGTCCAGGAATTCCGGATTGACGGGCCGCGCGGCCTCGCGCGGTTTTCGCAACTGCTGCGGGTCGATTGGCGGCGGCACGTCGCGACCGGGAGCCCACAGTTCGTAGTAATCGGCGTGCTGCTGAGCGAGCGGAGCTTGCTGCTGCGCACCATGGCTCGGAGTGTCCTCGGCAGGCTCATCCAGGTCCAGCGAAACGCCAATGACATAGTGGCCGATGACGAGCCGATCGCCGTTGCGCAGCCGATGCGCTCCCCGCATACGCTGGTCGGCACCATTGAGAAAGGTGCCGTTGGTCGAGACGTCGTGCAGCCAGTAGCCGCCGTCGCGATAATGGACCTCGCAATGCTTCCCCGAAATCATCCGTGCCGGATCGGGCAATGTCCAATCGAGATGGCGGTCCCGGCCAATGTCGACCGAACGCCTTCCGGTGACGGTAAATGACACAGGGCCGCCGTCTGGAAGGTTCGGCTCGTTCTCGATGTTGAAGCGAAGCACCATCACATCGTCTCGTCAGCGTGGAGGGCGCGGTTCGCCGCGTGCCAATTGAATACCATCCTCCAGGCAGGCCGTCATTATCCGGTCCCTGGACTCACGGGTAAGCCGGCAGAGGCCGATCAAAAGGGCTGCGCGAACCGCTCGCGCCGTCTGATCCGGCTTGGCTTCGACCGGCGCAGATTCCGCGGGAACCACGCTTCCGCCGGACCAACCCGCCGCCAGCGCCAGCCAGGTCGCCGGCTGCTCGAGATCGTTGGCATTGCCGACCGCCAAAGCCTTGTTGCGCGATTGCTCGTCCGGCTGCCGGACCCAGGTCTCGGCGAAATTGAGCGACCTGCCTTCATTGCCGTCGAAATGGTCGAACATCTGGCGCAACGAGCGACAGCCCCAGGCGACGGCCACGCGCCTGGGGAGCAGATACGCGCAGAAGGACACAGCCTGGTGCCAGTTGCCCGCATCGGCCGCCTCCTGCAGGAAATCCAACGACAGTTTGTCCGGAGCGGCTTTGCCGACGTCGTAGCGCGCCAGCGGATAGGCTTCGAAGAGATCGCGGACTGTGCTGAACCGAACCTGATTCATGGCTGTCAGCCGACAATGGTTGGCGTGCCGTGGGCAACCAATGGGCCGCCGGCGGCGAGCGCCATGGCGGCCTGCGCGGTCATGGTGATGGTTGGGGCGTTGATGACGATGCCGGCTGGAGACAGGATGATCTGGCTTGGACCAACCTGCAGGGTGATATTGACGTTGGCCGAAAGGGTGATGCTCAGGCCCGCATCGACGGACTGATCCATCGCCAGCTTGACGTGCTGACCGCCCAATTGGATATCAAGCTTGTCGTTGCCGTTCTTGAGCGTGGTCTTGCGGGTATCGCCGCCGAACGCCGCCTCACCGATGGTCCTGGTCTCGGTGTCGCGGACCGTGACGTCGTAGTCCTTCTCGGCGTGTAGGGTGATCTTCTCGGACCCCTTCTTGTCCTCGAAGTTCCATTCGTTGTAGCCGCCTCCTCCCTTGGTCGAGTCGGATTTCAGACCCGCGATCGTCTTCTTGGACGGCAGGTCGTACGGCAGCTTGTATTCATCGTTGTATACGGTCCCTATCACCAGGGGCCGGTCGGGATCCCCTTCCAGGAATTCCACCACCACCTCCTGCCCGACGCGCGGGATGATCTGACCGCCCCAGCGCTTGCCGGACCAGACTTGCGCCACGCGCAACCGGCACGACCGCTTCTTCTTCCGATCCCAGAAAAAGCGAACATAGATTTCGCCCAGCGACTCGACGTCGATTTCCTCGCTCGAATTGTCGTCCTTGGTCACCACCTTGGCTGTCTGAATGCCGTTGATCCTCGGCTTCGGCGTCGTCATGGGAGATCGAAACGGCCGATCGCTCGGCAGAAATTCGTAGCTGCCGAAGTAGACGTGCTGCCCGGCGTCGCCGGGGCCGCCAGTGCGATAGGATTCGATGGAAAACGAGTGAGCTGCCCGTACCACGAGATATTCGACGTTCTGCGAGTCTTTCGAGTGCTTCTCGAGCTTGGTTAGTCCGCCCGGAAACAGATTGACGGCGTCGCCGTTGCCCCGGCGGCGCCGATCCATCGCCTGCTCGGCCTGGAGCTGGATCTTCGCGTATCGCTCGCCGTCGGATTTTTCCTTGAACTTGCCGGGATAGTCGTAGAACTCCATCTCGGATCGTGTGTAGTGCTCGGAGCCCTTGGCGTCGCTGATCATCTGTGCGTTGGGCTTCTGGTAGTTGTAATCGTTGAGCTCGATCTTCCCGGTGCGGAACCGGCGCTCGGACGCCCATTCATAAATATGCTGCTCGCCGCGGCGATCGGAGCCGGTAAGCGGGATGTAGGGGATCTTCGCAAGACCGTTGATTGGACTGTGCGAGGACTTGGAATCGGCCAGCACCAGCGTGTGCTTGCCGCCTTCATGCTTGAAGAAGTAGTAGATCCCGTGCTGCTCCATCAACCGGCACACGAAATCCAGATCGGTCTCGCGATATTGAACGCAGTATTCGAGCTTTGGACATGAGCCCTCTTCGGTAAGCTTGGACTCATAATCCGTGAAGCCGCGCTCGTTGAAGACCTCCTTGATGATGTCGGGCGCCTTCTTGTCCTGAAAGATCCGGCAATCGGTGGTCCGCGACAGCAGCCACAACCAGGGCCTCAGCACGATCCGGTAACTGAAATAGTCGTTCTTCACCCCCAGCCATTGGGCTTCCGTGAGAATGCCGCTGAACTCGCGTTCCTTCTCGTGCAATTTGATGGTGAGGGTGCACTGCTTGCCGATGGCCCGATCGAAGTCGAGATCGGCTTCCTCGCTGAGACATTCGATGCGGTATTCGAACAGTTCACTCAGACCTTCGGCGGCCTCGAACCGGGCAAAAACCAGAACGTCCTTGCCAAGGGGGGTCTTGAGCTCGCAGAGGCGGGTATCCTGGGTAAGCTGGCCCATGTGGGCGTTAAACTCCCTCGTTGACCGCACGAGCTGCGCAATCGGCGCATCAGGCGGTCAAGCACGAACGACCGAAATCCGAGCCGTCCATCGGTGGGATGGCCGGCAAGTCCGCTCGGTGTCACTCTCCTGACGCGGCAACGCACCCGCCCGGGGAAGCCACTGCGGCACTCATGTAGTCGGTTCCAAGCGCTTGCTGGTTCACGGGAAACCGCCACCATCGCGGGAATGAACCGAGGCCGGCGTTGATCTGACCTACCAGTCAATCGGATCATGATCCCCCGCGTGATCCGCCAGATGTCATGGACCTGGTCGAGGGGCCAGGGCCTCGCAGACGGATCCTCTTTGCATGCTCGACGTCGCATCCCTGACCCAGCCCATCGGCCCCGACGATCCCTGCGGGCCCGACCTCGATGCGGCCGGCGACGTCCAGTACCTGAACTTCTTCGCAGCTGCGGAATCGCTGCTGCCGATGTCGTATTTCGAGGTCGTCAACGCGAATGGAGAGCGCGGACGCTTCGACCCGAAGGCCATCGATATTGCCGGCCAGTTCGCCGCTGCGCAGCCCCTGTTGGCTCGCACCCGCGATCTGCGCCTGACCATGCTGCTCGCCAAATTTTCCATCCTGAACCGCGATCTCGACGGCTTCCTCAGCTGCCTGCGGGCAACCAGCCTGCTGCTCCGCGAACAATGGGAAGCGGTTCACCCGAGGGGCGAGGACGGCGACTATGCCTTTCGTGCGGTCACCATCGAGGCGATCGACGTGTTTCCGACGGTGATCAACCCGCTCCAATTCCTTCCCCTGATCGAAAATCGACGGCACGGCAGCCTCAACTACCGAGCCTATCAGATTGCCAAGGGCGAAATTCCCGCCGGCGATGCCGATGTCGACATGCCAGATCTCGGAACCATCGAGCGCATCGTCGCCGAGACCGATCTCGACACCCTCAAGGCGGTGAGCGCCCGCTGTTCGGCGGTCGCTGCCGAGATTGCCGGCATCAAATCGGTTTGGCACGAAAAGTTGAACTCGGGGCAACCCATCAGTCTCGACAGGCTGGCGGGCGTCGCGAACGGCTTGTCCAGCTGGCTCGCAGCTCTGGTGACCGCACGCGATCCGGCCGCAGCTGCCTCATCCCCGGAGGAGACCGCCCAAGACGGCCCACAGCCTCCGATCGAAATCGCCGGCGCAGTCACGTCACCCGGACAGGCATCCGCGGCGCTGGCGGCGGCTGCCGACTACTTCGCTCGGAAGGAACCGTCGAGCCCGGCGCTGTTGCTGGTGCGGCAGGCGCAGGACATGGTTGGCAAATCGTTTATCGAAGTGATGCGGATGCTGATGCCGGCCCACGTGGAAACCGCCGCCATCAATATCGGTCGCGACAAAGTCTTCGACCTGCCGATCGAGCGCATGGCGGAATTCGCCACCTCGCTCCCATCCGCGGCCGAAAATGAGGCTCAAGGTACTGTTTTTGCAGCCGAAAACAGAGCCCAGGCGTTGGACTTGCTGAGCAAAGTCGCGTCGTTCTTCCGGGCCGCGGAGCCGTCCAGCCCGATCCCGTTCCTGGTCGATCGCGCACGTGAACTCGCACAGCGAGACTTCCTCAGCCTGCTGAACGAAGTGCTGCCGGAGGGCGCTCTGAAGGCGATCGATAAATCGAATTGAACCCGCCTTCCGTTCGACGGGACTAACTGAACGGAAGGAAGCTCCGCCGACGAAACACCGAGGCACTTCCCTGCCTGCGTCGCGCAAGTCGGCTTCCGCAGAGATTTTTTTGTGAAGAGGGCAACCCAATGGCAACCGACAGCGGTCAAAAATTCATTCGCCGAAACCGCGCACCGCGCGTGCACATCACTTACGAAGATCCCTACGACGCCGAGCGGCTGATCGAACTGCCGTTCGTCATGGGCGTCCTGTCCGATCTTTCCGGCAACAACCCCGGCATCGAGAAGACGAAGGTCGAGGAGCGCAAGTTCCTCGAGTTCGACATGGACAATTTCGACAACCGCATGGCGGCGATCCAGCCCGGCGTGACGGCGCGCGTCGCCAACCGTCTCAGCGACGGGTCCGACGAAAAGATCTCCGTCAACCTGCGCTTCAACAAGATATCCGACTTCACGCCGGTGGCGGTCGCCCGCCAGGTGCCGGCGACGGCCAAGCTGCTCGAAGCGCGTGAACAGCTCGCCAACCTGCTGCGCTACATGGATGGCAAGGTGGGTGCCGAGGACCAGCTGAAGAAGCTCCTCGCCGATCCTCAACTGATGGCCGCACTGCGCGAGCGCGCGACCAGCCAGTCCACCGAATCCGACAGCAACAGCTAAGGGAAGGAATGGGGACCATGGCAAAAGAAGCAATCCACAAAGAGACCACCGCCAAGGTCGGGACCGTCGAGGCTGACGAGTTCGCCGCCCTGCTGAAGCAAAGCTTCAAGCCGCGCACCGAACGTGCGGCGACCGAAGTCGAGAACGCGGTGTCCACGCTCGTTCAGGAAGCGCTGAAGGATACGAGCGTCATCAAGTCGGACGTGCTCGACACCATCGAGGAGATGATCGCGCGGATCGATCAGAAGCTGACCGCGCAGATGAACGAGATCCTGCACGCGCCCGAATTCCAGGCGATCGAAAGTGCCTGGCGCGGCCTCCACTACCTCGTCTTCAACTCCGAGACCGACGCCAACCTCAAGATCCGGGTGATGAACGTCTCCAAGAACGAGCTGTATCGGAACCTGCGGCTCTATCCCGATGCGCGCTGGGACCAGAGCCCGCTGTTCAAGCAGATCTACGAGTACGAATTTGGCCAGTTGGGCGGCGAGCCGTTCGGCTGCCTGATCGGCGACTACTATTTCAGCCACCTCCCCACCGACGTGCAGTTGCTCCGCGATCTCAGCAAGATCGCCGGCGCCGCGCACGCCCCCTTCTTCAGCGGCGCCGAGCCTACGCTGATGGGAATGGACTCGTGGACCGAACTGTCCAACCCTCGCGACATCGGCAAGGTGTTCGACACGCCGGAATACGCCGCATGGAAGGGACTGCGCGATCAGGACGACTCGCGCTATCTCGGTCTGTGCATGCCGCGCGCACTGGGCCGCCTCCCCTACGGCGCCAAATCGGAGCCGGTGGAAGAGTTCGCCTTCGAAGAGGAGACGGACGGGCACACCGGTGACAAATACGGCTGGATCAACGCCGCCTATGCGATGGCGGTCAACATCAACCGCGCCTTCAAGGAGTTCGGCTGGTGCACGCGCATCCGCGGCGTCCAGTCCGGCGGCGAGGTCATCAACTTGCCGACGCATACGTTCCCGACCGACGACGGTGGCGTCGACCTGAAATGCCCGACCGAGATCGCCATCAGCGATCGTCGCGAGCACGAGCTTGCAAAGGCGGGACTGATCCCGCTGATCCATCGCAAGAACACCGACAAGGCCGCCTTCATCGGCGCCCAGTCGCTCTATAAGCCGAAGAAGTATTTCGGCGACAAGGGCGTGGATGCAACCGCGTCCGACAACCTGTCGTCACGCCTGCCCTACATGTTCGCAGTATCCCGCTTTGCGCATTATCTGAAGTGCATGGTTCGCGACAAGATCGGATCCATGAAGGAAAAGGATGAGCTGACGGTCTGGCTGCAGACCTGGATCAACGAATACGTTGATGCCAATCCGGCCTTGTCGTCAGAAGCTCAGAAAGCGCGCAAGCCGCTGGCCGCTGCGAAGGTTGAGGTCATAGCAAACGAGGAGAACCCGGGATATTACAACGCGCGCTTCTTTCTCCGTCCACACTTTCAACTGGAAGCGATGGACGTCGGTCTCAGTCTCGTTTCGCGCCTGCCAGGCCCGAGCTCCTGACGCCGCGCTATTGCAACCGTCACTCATCAGAGAATTTTGAAAGGGCTATGCTATGGCTGTCGACATCTTTTTGAAACTCGATCCGATCAAGGGCGAGTCGCTCGACGACAAACACAAGGACGAAATCGACATTTTGAGCTGGTCGTTCGGCGAGAGCCAAAGCGGCACGTTCCACAGCGGGTCGGGCGGCGGCGCCGGCAAGGTCGCGGTTCAAGACCTCCACTTCACGCACTTCGTGGACAAGGCGACACCCGAGCTTTTCAAGGTCTGCGCCAATGGAAAGCACATCGACAGCGCCATCCTCACGGTACGCAAGGCCGGTGAACACCCGCTCGAATATCTCAAGATCGAGATGAAGCACGTTCTGGTTTCCAGCGTCTCGACGGGCGGATCGCACGGCGAGGATCGCCTCACCGAAAACGTCAGCCTGAACTTCCAGAAGGTCAAAATGACCTACAAGACCCAGACCGAAAAAGGCGGCGCCGGCGCGTCTCCGGTGTTCGGATGGGACGTTGCGGCCAACAAGGAATGGGCCTGATCGCAGGCTTCCTGCCCGGCGCCGGTTGCCAATAGCGGCAATCGGCGCCGGCTGTACGGGGACCGTCAATGACCGTTACGCCAAGGAAGGACCGGCTCTCTCCGCCATTGATGCTGGCCTTTCGTGCGGCTCATGATGCTCGCGATGCGCGCAAGGCACTCGAACTGCGCGATCAGTTCGGCGAGCGAGTGATAGCGGGACGGCGCAGCGCTGGTCGTTTCCCGATCTCGGAGACGCTGCTAAGGCGCGAGGTTTCGCAGGACGTCGAAACACTCCTCAATACCATTGCCCTCGAATCGACGCTTGACCTGACCGGTCGCGGCTGCGTCCGCACCTCGATCCTGAACTATGGTTTCCCCGATATCGCAAACCGTTCGATCGACGAAGTCACCGACGAGGAGCTTAGCGATGCCCTGCGCATGTCGCTCACGACCTACGAGCCGAGACTCGATCGCAAGTCCATCCGGGTGCGGCGCGACACCTCCGTGGGCGCCGAGCAGCTCAAACTGCGCTTTGTCGTGCATTCCGACCTGAAATGCGAACCGCTCAACGTGCCCGTGGAATTCGTCGCAGACGTCGACCTCGACAGCGGCGATATACAGATCAACCGATTATAGCATGAACCGCGAATTCCTCGACTTCTACAATCGTGAACTGTCGCTGCTGTACGAGCACGCGGAAGGTTTTGCCGAGGAATATCCTGGTATCGCCGAGCGCCTCGGCGGTCTGGTCCGCGACCGCTCGGATCCGATGATCTCAGGCCTGCTAGAGGGCGCTGCATTTCTCGCCGCGCGTGTCCAGCTCAAGCTCAAGCACGAGTTTCCGGAATTCACCGCGAACCTGCTTGAGCAGTTGGTTCCGAATTATCTCGCGCCGACTCCGTCCGCCATGCTGGTCAAGATTCAGCCGACCTACGCCGATCCGGCGTTGCGCGACGGCAAGAAGATCGCGCGAGGCGCCTATTTCGACGCGAGCTATCGCGAAAGGGAACGGAGCCTCGCCTGTCGATTCCGGCTTTGCCGCGATATCGTGCTTTGGCCCTTTGACGTCACCGGCGCCGAATATTTTGCGACCGCGGGCGCGTTGCAGGCCCTCGGGATTCCAGTCGGCGGAGAGGTCATCGCCGGACTCAGGCTCTCCTTGACACACCGTACCGCCGCGCGGCTCGACGAGGAGCCGGCGGACGCGGAGACTCGCAACAAACCGGAGACCTGGTTCGCCGGCTGCCGCACCAGCGAACTGCCCATCTACCTGACCGGCGCCGAGTCGGATGCCATCGCACTCTACGAACAACTGACCTCGAATTGCGTCGGGCTTTATTTTCGCTATCTCGACGATTTCGGCGATCCGGTCGTCATCCGGGCTCCGAACGACTGTGTGCAGCAGGTCGGCTTCAGCGAGAACGAATCCCTGTTTCCGAACGACAACCGGGTCTTTCGCGGCTCGGAGTTGTTGCGGGAATATTTCGTGTTTCCGCGCAAGTTCCTTGGCGTCAATCTGGCGCAGCTTCGCGCTGTGATGCCGCGGTTGCGCAGCAAATCCATCGATATCGTCTTCGCGTTCGATGAACACAACTCGCGTCTCGCCGCCTCGGTCCGGGCGGATACGTTCAGTCTCTACACCGCCCCGGCGATCAACCTGTTCGAAAAGACCAGTGATCGCATCCCGATCAAGTCGAACACCTACGAATACCACGTGGTGCCCGACCGAAGCCGCTACCTCGAATACGAGCCGCACCAGGTGCTGGAGGTTTACGCGCACTTTCCGGCGGAAAAGGACAAGCGGCGCGTGCGTCCGCTGTACTCCGCCGCCGTCGACAGGACGGCCGGATCGGTCGAGGGACTTTATTACACGGTTCGTCGGCTGCCGCGGCGGCGCACCGTCGAAGAGAAGACCTATGGCGCGGCCTCGGACTATACCGGGACGGACATGTTCCTCTCGCTGCTCGAGCCCGGCGACCCGAGCGGCGACGGATCCGCCGCCGAGCTGAGCGTCCGCGCGCTGTGCTCCAACCGGCATCTCACGGAACATCTGCCGGTCGGCCAGGGCGGAGCCGACTTTCGCCTGCTGGACGACACCTCGCTCGAGCTGATGTGCATCGCCGGCCCCACCCGACCACGCGAGCCGGTGGTGGCGCAGTTGCGCAGCCGCAGCGAGATCGCCAATAGCGGCGTCGTCAGCTGGCGCCTGATCAACATGCTGAGTTTGAACTATCTCGGCCTCGTGGAACGCAGCGGCGGCAAGAACGCCGGAGCACTGCGGGAGATGCTGTCCTTATTCGCCGACCAGTTCGACGATGCGACGGAACGAAAGATTCGTGGCGTGCGCAGCGTCGAGAGCAGGCCCGTGGTGCGGCGGGTGCGTGAGCGTACCGGCAGCGGCGCGGCGCGCGGCCTGGAGATCACGGTCACGCTTGACGAGAAGGCATTCGAGGGCAGCGGCGTGTTCCTGCTCGGAGCTGTGCTGGAACGCTTCTTCGCCGACTATTCAGGCTTCAACACCTTCACCCAGACCGTCATCTCGACCCCGGAGCGCGGCGAGATCATGCGCTGGCCGGCCCGCATGGGCACCCGGAGGCCGCTGTGACGCTGATCGACCAGATGAAGGCCGAGCCCTGGCGGTTCGATTTCTTTCAGACGCTCCGCCAGCTCGAGCGATGCAATCCGGATCGACCGCGGATCGGCGACAGTGCAGCGCGTCGCGAGGAGTTTGTGGACCTCGGTCAAACCCCCTATCTGGAATTTCCCGCCTCCAATCTGAGCTCGGTCGACGATCGTGATGGCAGGCTCAAAATTCTGGTCAAATTCCTCGGCCTGCTCGGACCGCAGGGCGCGCTGCCGCTGGCTACCACCGATGAGAGCGTCGGCTGGCAGTTGATGCGGGACGACGCTTTCCCCCGTTTTCTCGACCTGCTGAACGGACGCTTTCTGCAGTTGTTCTTTCGAGCCTGGGCAGACGCACGGCCGATCGCCCAGCATGATCGGCCATCCGACGACCGCTTCATCGCTTATGTCGGCTCCTTCGCCGGCCTCGGCTCCGATATTTTTGCCAATCGGGATACCGTGCCTGACATGGCGAAGCTGAGCTTCGCCGGGCTGGTTTCACCGAGAGCGAAATCCGCATCACGACTGGCGCGGCTGCTGCAAGGGCTGTTCGATGTCAGGGTCGAGATCGACGAGTTCGTCGGCACGTGGCTCCCATTCGACCCAAGCCATTGCAGCCGGCTCGGCGGGACGCACGCCAAGCTTGGTCACGACGCGCTCCTGGGCTCGCGTGTGTTCAGCGTCGAAGACAAGATCAGGGTTCGCGTGTTCGTGAAGGATTTTGCTCAATACGAGCAGTTCCTGCCCACCGAAGCGCCGAACCTGTCCGAGCCCCTGGCTGACGCCATCTACTTCTACATCGGCGACGAACTCGAGTGGGAGGTGGAACTTGCCATTCCGGCGGGAGCGGTTGTCCCGATGAAGCTCGGGCAGAGCGGACGCCTTGGATGGACCAGCTGGGTTTCGCCGAACTGGGCCTCGACCGAGGAGTATCGGCGCGATGCACGCTTTCACCTTGCCGAGCGTCTCAGAGCCCGGCGCAACGCTGCGACTGTTCAGCAGCCGATTTGAACCTAAGCATCGCTCCGATTGTCCTAACATCATGGGAATTCGAGCCGATTTCCGCGACGACCCGGCATCGCCCGGGGATTGAGCAGGAGGCGCCATCGTGACCGATATCAGCCTTGAGGCCGTGACTGGCAAACTGAACCGGGCCGGCTACGATGCCTTCATACAGGCCCTGCGCCACGCCAAGAGCGTCAGCAACCGTAACGTGGAGCTTGCGCACTGGCTGTTTCACATCCTGCAACAGGAGCGGACCGACCTCAGCCTGTCGGTGGATCACTACAAGCTCGACCGCGCGCGGCTGCTGTCGGACCTCGCAGGCGTCATCAACGGTTTCCGCAAGAACGAAACCGACATGCCGGGCGTCGCCAATTCGGTCATCGATATTCTCGACCGTGGCTGGCACTACGCCACGCTGTTCTTCGGCGAGACCCAGATCCGCACCGGACATCTCCTGGTCGCCGGATTGAAATCGAACGAGATCCGTCGTGCGCTCAACAACATCTCGCAGGAATTCGCCAAGATAAATGTCGACGCATTGGCTGCGGAGCACCGCGCCATCTGGGCAGGCTCCGAGGAGGAGACCATGCGTCCGATGGACGGCTCCGGATTGGCCGGTGCCGGTACTGACGGTACGGACCGGGCGAATCCCAAGGGGACGACGCCGCTCGACCGGTTCTCCCAGGATCTGACCGCCAAGGCCAGATCGGGCCAGATGGACCCGATCCTCGGTCGAGACGACGAAATCCGCCAATTGATCGACGTGCTGATGCGCCGGAGGCAAAACAATCCGATCCTCACCGGCGAGGCCGGCGTCGGCAAGACCGCCGTGGTCGAGGGATTTGCCCAGCGCATTGCCGCCGGCGAGGTGCCGCCGCCGCTGCGCAACGTCAGGCTCTGCGCGCTGGATATCGGCCTGATGCAGGCCGGTGCCTCGATGAAGGGCGAGTTCGAGCAGCGCCTGCGCTCGGTGATCGACGAGGTACAGAACTCGCCTACCCCGATTATCCTGTTCATCGACGAAGCGCACACGCTGATCGGGGCCGGTGGCGCCGCCGGCACCGGCGACGCGGCCAATCTCCTCAAGCCTCCCCTCGCCCGCGGCACGCTGCGGACCATCGCCGCCACCACCTGGGCAGAGTATCGCCAGTACATCGAAAAGGACCCCGCACTCACACGGCGCTTTCAGCCGATCCAGGTCGATGAGCCGGATGTCGAGACCTGTTGCATCATGCTGCGCGGTCTCCTGGGCCCGATGGAGAAGCACCACGGCGTTCGCATCTCGGACGCCGCGATCGTGACCGCGGTCAACCTGTCGCATCGCTACATTCCGTCCCGACAGCTGCCGGACAAGGCGGTCAGCTTGCTGGACACGGCTTCGGCCCGAGTAGCCATCAGTCAAAGCGCGACGCCGGCCCTGATCGAGGACGCTCGCGTCGCGATCGCGGCCCGCGAGGCCGAGCGATCGGCGCTGGTCAGCGACGGCGATCTCGGGGACGAGAACAGCGAGCGCATCACCACAATCGACGGCGACATAGCGACGCTGAAGGCCAAGCTGTCCGGCCTGGAGGCCGACTGGGCCAAGGAACAGGAGCTCGTCAAGGACATCCGCAGCATTCGCGAAATCCTCTCCGAGAACGGCGACGAAGATCGAGCGACGAAGCGCGTCGAGTTGCGCGGCAAGTTCGAGACACTGGAAGGCATCAATCCGGAAAAGCGGATGATCTATGCCCATGTCGACCAGCAGTCGGTGGCCTCTGTCGTGTCCGACTGGACCGGTATCCCGACCGGCAGAATGATGCGCGACGAGATCGAAACCGTCCTGAAGCTACCCGAAATTCTCAATCGACGCGTGGTCGGCCAGTCCCACGGGCTGACGATGATTGCGAAACGAATCGAGACCAGCCGCGCCAAGTTGGACAACCCGTCCAAGCCGATCGGCGTTTTCATGCTGGCCGGACCGTCCGGCGTGGGTAAGACAGAAACCGCGCTCGCGCTTGCCGAAACCCTTTATGGCGGTGAGCAGAACATGATCACGATCAACATGTCGGAGTTCCAGGAGGCCCATACGGTCTCGACCTTGAAGGGCGCACCTCCGGGTTACGTCGGCTATGGTGAAGGCGGCCGGCTCACCGAAGCGGTCCGGCGCAAGCCCTACAGCGTTATCCTGCTCGACGAGGTGGAGAAGGCCCATCCCGACGTCCATGAGATCTTCTTCCAGGTGTTCGACAAGGGAGTCATGGAGGACGGCAACGGTCGGCGAATCGATTTCAAGAACACATTGATCATTCTGACCACGAACGTCGGCACCGATCTCATCATGAGCCTGGCGCGCGATCCGAAGTATCGCAACGAGCCGGAAGAACTCGCCAGGCTGCTGCGGCCGGAATTGCTGAAGGTGTTCCCTGCCGCGTTGCTTGGGCGCATCGTCTCGATCCCCTACTTTCCGCTTTCGGACGAGATGCTTGCCGGCATCGTCAGATTGCAGCTCGACCGGATCGGACAGCGCCTCCGCGATAATCACAAGGCTGCCTTCGGCTACGACGATGCAGTCGTCGAGCACATCGTATCCCGCTGCAACGATCCGGACTCCGGCGGGCGGATGATCGACAACATCATCACCAACACGTTGCTGCCCGAACTGTCGCGCGAATTCCTGAGCAAGTCTCTCGCCAAGGAGGAGGTCAAGCAGACGCGCGTCTCGATCGTGAACGACAAGTTTGCATATTCGTGGAACTGACTGCGATGAACATCCAGACCGAGCACCGCCAGCCGACCACCGGCACCACACCATACGATGAGGTGTATTATCCCGGGCATGTCTACGGGCTCACGCACCCGAACCATCTGGCAACGATCGCTACGGTCTACGGCATGCAGCCGGCTCCGGTCGAGCGCTGCAGGGTCCTGGAGCTCGGCTGCGGCGTTGGCGGCAATCTGTTGCCGATGGCTTTTCAATATCCGGACAGCGAGTTCATCGGTATCGACCTGAGCGGCGTCACGATCGAACGCGGACAGCGGAACATCGCCGCATTGGGCTTGAGCAACATCAGGCTTCTGCATTGCGACATCATGGATGTCGACGCGGCCTTCGGACAGTTCGACTACATCATCGCCCATGGCGTGTATTCATGGGTACCACCGATCGTGCGCGAGAAGATGATGTCCATCTTCAAACGGAATTTGGCGCCACAGGGGCTCTGCTACGTCAGTTACAACGCGCACCCGTTCTCGCATCTTCGCGACATGGTCCGCGACATGATGCGCTACCACACCCGGCGCATCACCGGGATGAAGGAGAAAGTGGGACAAGCTCGCGCCATCGTGAAATTTCTCAGCGAAGGATCGAAGTCCAGCTCGGTGCACGGTACAGTCATGCGCGACCAGTGCAACCGCGTGCTCAAGGCTCCGGACGAGTTGCTTTTTCACGACGATCTCGATTCTGGCGCGACGGCGTTCCTGCTGCACGAAGTCGTCGAAGACGCCGGCCGACATGGGCTGCAATATCTGAGCGACGCCGATTTCTCACGACGCTATCTTGCCGGTTACACCGAAGAGGTCCGCGCCACGCTGCAGCGCTTTCCCGAAAGCGAGTTCATGGCGCGCGATCAGTATCAGGACTTCATCGACGGCAACGGGTTTCGGCGTACGTTGCTCTGCCACGAAGGCATCTCCCTTGACCGCAAGGTCGATCTCGACTTCATCACCGCCTTCTATCTGCTGAGCACCACCAGCCCACGTCGCCCCGACGCCTGCCTGACCGACGATTCCGAGATGGAATTTGAAAATCAGGACGGCAGCCGAATCACCGTGACCAATCCGCTCCTGAAGGCCGCACATCTTTGTCTCGGCCGGGCCTGGCCGCGCGCACTCTCGTTCACTGAACTGCTCGATGGCGCCCGGACGCTGCTGGAAGGCCGGCAAACAGCCGATGACCAACGGATATTGACGGAAGCGCTCTATATCCTGGCCTGCAGCGGCGAGGTCTCCTTTCTGAAATCACGGCCGTTTCTCGTGAAAGAAGTCACGGATTGTCCGCAGGCGAGTCTGCTCGCCCGCAGACAGGCGCAGAGCGGCCCGCTGGTCACCAATCTGCTTCACCAAACCGTGCAGTTGGAGGACGACAGGACGCGCCACTTTCTGCAACTGCTCGACGGCTCCCGGACGATCGAGCAAATCACAGCCGAAATGACTGAAATCTTCGGACCGACCATCCAGGTCAAGCAATTGGATGATGCCGGGCAGCCCGCCGAGCCGTTGCTGCTGTCAACCCGACAAAGCGTTGACCGTTCGCTGGCGACGGTCGGCAAACTGGGTTTGCTGGTGGCCTGAGGACGGGCGGCAAGGAGCCGGCCCGTCATTTTGTGGAGCGGACGCCCCACGTCCCATCAGCCGTCGTGGGTGTATTGTTGGCCGAGCAGCCACCCGGTGAGAATGCCGCCGGGTCCGCTGGCATAGACCGCGCTAAGGCCGACACCGGCGCGCAGCATCTGCCATTCATGCTCGCCGACCCAGGGAATGCCGGGATCACCCTTCTGATATTGCGACAGCAACGTTCGGGCGACTTCCGCGGCATTGGCGTAAATCGGGCCGTTCGCCCAGCGGGGTCGCGGCAGGCCCGTCATGCGGCAGTAGAGCGCGGTACAGACATAGGCGGACGCCTCCTCCGCATTGCCGTCAAGGCCGGTACGCAGCAGATCGTAAGCCGCATGCAAGGCCTCGTGGACGATATAGGCTTCGTCCATTCGCCCCGTCGCCGACACGACCTCCAGCGTATTCGCCGCGACGACCGTACCGTCCGCCCGGGTCCGCGCGACGTCGTTATATTGTGCCGCAACATTTGCCGCGAGGTCCGTCGGAACTCTGACGCTGACCTGTCCCAACCGGATCGCGCGAGCGACGTGATGGAACGTTTGCGGTGCAATCGTCACGTGGCTGCCACGGATCGGAAACCGGAAGCGAATGCGTGCGACCGCCGGGCCATTGAGTACGTCTAGCACCCTGCTCCGAAGTGACATCGGATCGTCCTTGCTGTTGACACTGCTCCACGAATGGTGGTCGGCGTTTCCGGTTGGGAGGTTCAGTTGAACCCGGCCCCGGCCGGATCAGACAAATCGGGGACTGGCTTTCACTCGGAGGGCAGCCCCGTGACGACCACCGACCCGACCACGACCGACACTTACCGCAAGATCGCGGCGCGGCTGACCATGCTCCGGCCGCAGATCGATCTGTCGAAATATTTCGCGGGGCCGAATCCCAATGTCCGCCTCTATGACGAGAAGGCCTATATCCGACGCCAATTGGAGAAGTATGGCGTCGCGGCCGCGACGAGCACGCTCGACGGCGTCACGTTCCTGCCCAAGGACTGGGAAGACCTGATCAAGACGCTGCGCATTGCCAAGACATCGGACGGATTCGACGCCTTCGCCGAAGGCAAAAGCCCGGAGAAGCCGTCGCATTGGGCCCTCGACCTGTCGATGGCAGCCACAATCGGCAAGGGATTCCGGGAGATCTGGCGCCCAAAACTATCCGACCGGCCGCTCTCGACGCGAGACCTTCCGGGCCGGCACGGCTTCGGGCTCGGGCGCGGCCGAGGGCAATGGAGCGACGACTATAGCGCGCAGTTCGGCAAGGACCCGCAGCCGCAGGACATCACGTCGCTGCATTTCGCGGTAGCTCCGGACCGGGTCAATGTTCACATCGACGAGACCGGCTTCGTGTTTGAGGGCGCAGACGGCGCCCTCACGGTTGGACCGAATTTCGGCCACCACGCCGTCAATGAACTGTTCTGGAAGAGCAATCCTCACCTGCCGCGCTGGGCGATCGATCACATCGACCTGATCCTGCCGAACAGCGCCAACGATTTTTCGCGATTTGGCGTTTCGGTCGACCTGTATCAACGCAAGGACTTGCGCGTCACCGTCACCGGCTCCTGCGGCATTTTCGGAGGATTCGAGTGCTCGGGAACGTTAAGCGTCAGTGGAACGCATGATCTGCTTGGCTCCAAGCCGAAAGGCGCGCGCTGACGATCGCATGTCTGCGATCGAGGGTGCGGCAGAGCCGCTTGAACCGGCGCTTCAGCAGACGCGACTGAGGGATAGGCTCGCCGACGCAAAATGCGTCCTACAGTTTATGCCAATGGTGTTGTTGCAATGGCGCCCTTAAAGCCCCCCGTCTGGCTCGATACCAATATTCTTATAGACATACAGAACGGGCAAAGAGCTGCGGCGAGCACCGCCGAGAAAGCGCTCAGCCGACGCTTCGAGAATGAAATTCTCAATCTGGCCAAGGACGGTCACGAGGTTCTGATCTCACCGCGGGTCAAGTTTGAATTTCTAAAGGGAGCGCGTGCTCAGTCCGGCGAAAAATTGCTCACTGACTTGCGGATCGTCGAAGACAAAATGATGACCCAGGTGCCCCGCGCGCAAGTTTGGAAGTGGGGCAATGAGGGTTTGAATCACGGGCTTTCCGCGTTCGATTCCGATGTTGTTGCCGAGGTCAGGGCAGGCGGAGTGGCTCGCGGCATCAAGAATCCGGTGTTGCTGACCAGGGACAGCGGAGGAACGCTCATTGCGATGCGCAGGAGAGGCGTTCAAGCGCTCGACTTCCGGGCACCGGAGGTGAGATTGAAGGTCCCGCGGAACACACCGATCCCGCCAGAGGTCCCGCCGCCGCCGGCAGGCTCCGTCGCTGGCGAAGGATTTTGGAGCGCGGCCAAGGCCGGCTTCAAGGCGGGTTTAAAGGAGGCTTTCAAGGCCGAGAACATCGCTGCGATGATCCCCGATCTGGTCCTTATGGTGGCTGACAAGGTCGCGGCCCGAGAGGCACTCAAGAACATTCAAGTCAAGTTCATCAAGGAGGGGTTTGCAAAGGGCGTTGCAGCGGGCGTCATGGGTTGGTCCGAGGAGGAAGTTGCATCAAATCTGATGAACCGCATCACCGCGTTCAGAGTTCAAGGTCTGGAAGACCCTGCTGGCATCCTGACGCGCGCAACCATTCTGCAAGTGGCCGAAGCGTACGAAAACTATGCGGTGGTGATTGGATTTCAGTTCAGCTCTGCCAAGGACCTGAAATGGAAGCGCGAGATGGTCGCCAAGGGCTCCAAGATTCTGCATCAGTATGGATACTATTTCGGAACCGATCCGCAGGCGCTATTTGAGTACGAGTTCATCGACAAGCTAGCGTGGACGCTTCAGCCGACCACCAATGCGATAGTTGAGCCCGCAATCCGCCACTGAAAACGATCATATTGCTGGTGATTGCTCATGCCGCAATTGAAAGACAAAGTAGGACGGTTTGCCGCCACGGGTCGCAGCTGCCAGAACTGGAAGCAGGACCAGGAACTGGTCATCTCGCTGCTCAACAAGATCGCCATTTCCGACGGAGGAGCCGAGACCACGCTCAAACCGCAAATGGTCGTGACGGGTCACGCCAGCGACAGCCTCTACAACTCGATCCTGTATTTCCAGAAAAAGAACTTCCCGGGCACGCCGGACGGCTATATCCGGCCTGGTGGGCCAACATTCACTCGGCTCGTTGATTTCGCGACCAAGGCAGCCGCCAAGCCTCCTCCTCCCAAGGGTCAATGGGACGGGATCGCGACGCCATCCGTCGATGCCGCACTTCGCAAGGGTCTGCTCGACGATTCCAAGCTGGACTACGGGGAAGTCGTTGACATTATCAGGGCGACCGTCACGGACGGCATGGTCACCGCATTCGAGCTGGACGACCTGACCACTATTGCAAACACCTCCAGAACGCTTTCTCCGACTTCGAAGAAGCTCATCACGCTCTTCGTCGGCGACGAAAAGAAGAAGTGGCTCGGGATTGGACCGTACGACCTCAACTCGGATCAAAAGAAGCTCGCCGCGGAGATGGTCTGCGATTTCCTCAAGAACACGAGGACCACATTCTTTCCGAAGCTCGACCCGCACCGCGTCGGGATCGGCATTCTCAGGCGAATTGCGAAGCCGAGCCTCATAGATCAGGATCAAGCGAGCATGTGCGGCCCCTCCGCGCTGATGTTCAGCTACGCATCCGACAAGCCGGGGCAATATGCGCGGTTCGCCATCGATCTGTATCAGAAGGGGCAGGCGAACCTCGGCCGCCTGCTGATCAAGCCGGGAAAGGACGTGAAAAACTACACGCCGCCCTATTCGCTGGACCACGTCGATTGGCTGACTTGCGCCTCCATTCGCGACTCCGAAAATTGGTTCCTCGATTTTGACGACACCGGCAGAATAAGCGACGTCGCGGGGATCACCTTGCCGAGCGAAATGGAGCAATGGTTCCGCAAGGCCGGATACCAGGACGTGCGCGAGGAGACCAATCTGAAATTCAGCAAAGGCATCGACAGCGTCAACGAAGCCAACGCCCTGCTCGCCAGTGGATACCGCGTATGCCTGTTCATAAGCGCCAACATGATCGAATATGACGACCAGTCGGATGAAGGCTCGGTGTTGACGCGGCACTGGGTCGTCTTGCGTGACAGGATACAAGTGTCGAACGGAAACGTGACGACAACGATCTTCACATGGGGCAAAGGAGATTACTTGATCCCGCATCCGGGCAAGGGTGGCGCTCAGAAGCCTCTCTCGATTGGGGACTTCCTTATGAATTATTACGGGTACATTGCTGCCAAAGCGTGAGTGGAGAACAAGCGCTTTCACCACGCGTTGAGGTCGGTGACGAGTTGCTTGTCCAGGGACAAGCTTTCCATGCCGCTGGAAAGCAAAATGCCGCTTCGATTATGGTGCCCACTGCCGGGAATGTTCCGCTTGTGGTGCAGGAAGTGACCGACCTCGTGCGCCATGACGCCAACGAACGCCTCGCCATAGTCGAACACGGGTGGATTGCCCTGATCGACAACCACGAAGACCTGCTCGTCGGGCAGATACTCTCCAGCCGCCTCGTTATCCATTGCGTCATAGTCGCCGACGAGAAAGCACGTGAGATCGGCGCCGCGCACCTTGAACGGGACGATCTCCTTGCGGAAAACATCCCGCGAGATTTTTGGCCCCAGGGCTTTCCGGACCGTCATCCAAGTCGCCTCTGCCGGGGTGAAGAAGATATTTGCCTGAGCCCCGAACGTCCAGTTCAGCTTGGTGAGGAACCAGGGCACGTCGTCCGGCGTCCATTTCGTGGCGTTGATCAGATTGCCGGATTGATCGAGGTGCTTGAGGAATTTGAACGCGATCGTGAAATCCTTGCGCGGCAGAATGGCGACATCCAACTTGATGCTTGTGCTGCCGCGTACGGCTTTAAGCTCGGGAATGCCTTTATCCTTGGGCGAGACCTTGAGGCCGCGCGCAGGGCCGGCCGGCCGTGCGGTGGCATACAGCGCTGTACGCAAACGCAGCAACTGGTCGTCGCGCTCCTGTCCTTTTTGCTCCCTGAAGCGAGTCTTGATGTATTCCTGAGCGACGCGTTCGACGTCATCGAGCCGCACATCCTCGACCAGGAGTCGATTGCGATCATACGACAGGCCAACGTCCTTGCTGTCGCGGAGGCAGACCAGGTTGAAGCCTCCCCGAGGAACGATCATGAAATTTTGCGCAGCGTACACACCCGAATTCTGCAGGAACTGAACGAAGCTCGGCATGGCTCCCCCCACCCCTAATCCACCGACGGATCTCGCCCGGTCCATCGCGCCGGGCATATCCATCCGGGATCGTGTCCGGTTGAGCGAGCAAGATAGCGGAAATTGGCCTTGCGAGGCAGTTGATTTCGCTTGGTGTCGTTGAGCAGCAAGGGCGAATGCCGACTCAAGTGGAGCGCATTTCGAAGAAGATCTTTCCGGCTGCGGGCTTGCGCCCTGAGCTGACCTTCACGTCGTTTGGCCGGCATGGCGGGACCACCGAGGCGAGCACGTCCGGCCCCACAAGAACGCGACTGATGAAGAACGGCCAATGGTCATCGACCAAAGCGATGGCGCACGACCTTCATCATGACGACGAGGCCAAGCTGGACGCACAGATGAAGCGGCGCAAGCAGGCGGCCGGAAAGTGAACGTTTGTCGGAATGGATTCCTGCGCTCTTGTCGGAATGGAAATCAAATATTCCGATAAGTGCCTGAAATTATTGGAGCGGGTGAAGGGAATCGAACCCTCGTATTCAGCTTGGAAGGCTGCTGCTCTACCATTGAGCTACACCCGCATCTCGGGTTCACCTAACACGGCCGGGCGGCGGCCTCAACTGCCCCGGCGTGCGTTCTGTTCTCCGGTAAACGAAACCATTTCGCCGCAATCCGGCCGGTTTTCCGGCGCGGCCGGGCCGGAGGCGGCCTTAACAGCGGCGGATTCGGCACCTATATTCGAAGTCCCATCAACAAAGAAAGGAGGTGATCTAGTGTCTTGTCTCAAGCGCTGTCACCTCGCTGGGATCGCCCGCTAGGCCCTGAGCAATCAGCCTGGCATCGGGGCGCTCTCAGCCCTGGACCAGCGAGACATCAAAATCGGGGGCGCGGCGGAAGCTCATCCGCCGCGCCTTTTTGCTGTCTTGGCCTGTGCGATTCGCCGCCGCCATGCCGGACGGCGGGATACCTTGTCGCAACACAGAGACCGTCCGATCCGCTACAGATGAAATGTCGGCTCGGATCGCCGCGGGACGTCCTTGGGCCAGTCGCATCAGAAATAAGGAGCACATCAGATGCTTTATGCCATCCTGGCCTATCACGTCGAAGCCGAGGTCAAATCGTGGAACGCCGAGGAGGACGCTGCCGTGATGACGGGTCTGCGCGAGGTCCATCAACGGCTGAAGGGCAAGCTCGGCCCGGCTGCGCGGCTCGGCGATACCCGCAATGCCAGCACGCTGCGTGGGCCCGGCCACGGCATGGTGATCGACGGGCCGTTCTCCGAAACCAAGGAGCAATTGCTCGGCTTCTACGTGATCGATTGCACCGATGAGGCGGAGGCGATCGCCGCGGCGCGCGACCTGCGCAGCGTCAACCCGTCGGCGGTCTACGAGATCCGCGCGCTGAAGCTCTACATCCCCGGCGCGCCATTTCCGGAGACCGCGGGCCCGCGGGACGCGTAGCGCGTGTCCCCGCGCAAACGGCTTTGGCGCTTGTCGCGAGGGAAAACCGCTTCGCACGTTTCCGGATCATGCCTTAGCGGCTGGAGCGCTTCGGCAGCTTCGGGAGTTTGCTCGGGTCGAACTTCGGCAGCGGCAGATCCGGCGGCGGCTCGGGTGCCACCTCCTGGCTCGGAATCAGCGTCACCTCGAAGGCGAGATCGGGCACGGCATCCGCCCTGCCCGTGCAGGTCGCGATCGCGCCGGTCCAGATGCCCTCGAGCCGCACCACGAGGTCGTCGGTGCCGAACACGGTCGTGCCGTCCCTGGAGTGCCGCTGCGTGGTGAGCACCGCGGAGAAGCGCTCACCGTCGACCTCATAGGTGCCGCTGTAGAGCATGACCGCGTCGCTGCCCCACAGCCTGCCATCGGCGACGTGCACGATGCCGGTGCCGTCCGCAAGCGACGTTCGAAACCACGCCGCGTAGGTGCCGTTCTTGAGCATGGAGCCGGTCTCCATCTGCTCCGTTTCACAGCGCACGATCTGGGCACCGTTGCGTTAACAGGCGATGAAGGAACTCGCGCCTGCGCTCATTGGCCGTCGATCTGCCGTCCCATGATGGCGATCGCCTTCTGGTAGACGCCTGCCGCGTTCCACGCCTCGATCGCGGCGAAGTTGGGTTCCCCGGGCTGATAGCCGGCGCCGGCGCGCCAGCCATGGGCGCGCAGGAAGTTCGCCGTCGAGCTCAGCGCGTTGGCCGCGACGTCGAGATTGCCGGTGCCGTAGGCGAGGACGTTCTTCGGCATGAACTGGGTCTGGCCGATCTCGCCATGCATCGAGCCGCGCGTGCTTCCGGACAACGTGCCGCGGTCGACGAGCTTCAGCGCTGCATAGAGCTGGTCGGTGAAGAACTCCGGACGGCGGCAGTCATAGGCAAGCGTCGCGATCGAGGACAGCATGTTCTGGTTGCCGCGCTGGCTGCCAAAACCGCTCTCCATGCCCCAGATCGCGATCAACGGTCCCGGCGGCACGCCATAGCGCTGCTGGATCGAGGCGAACAGCGCCGCCTGCGACTGCTTCAGCGATCGGCCGCGCGCCACGATGGTCGCAGATCCCCGCTTGGCCATGAACTGCTCGAGCGACAGGCCGAAGCTGCGCTGGCCGCGATCCGCGGCAATCGTCGCACTGGCATAATGGGTCTGCATCAGCGCGGCGATCGCGGTGGCGTCGATGCCCTTGGCGCTCGCCTCGCCCGAGAACTGCTGCTTCCAGGCTTCGAACCCGCCGGGCCCGTTGCCGCACTGCGCCGCGTTCGCCTCAGCCCCCAGCGTTGCAACCATCACGACGATGGCGAGCGCCGACGTCGCAACCTGCCAGCCCCTGATCATCCGAAACCTCCTCCGCAAATATGCCGCCGCCCTCGCGGGCGCGGCGCTGACGATGGCCGGATGGACATGACCCGGCGATGAACGGCCCGCCTCAGATTCGGCCTCGGACCGTCACGATATGTCGCTGGCAGCGGATTGGCCATCCCGCCCGCCTCAGGCAGGCCGGGACATTTGGCCCCTGCGCCCGGAAGGCGTCACGCGCCGGGCATGACGACGAACACGGCGTGCGTGACGATGCGGATCGCGCATGAGACCCGCGAAATCCGGTGGTGAACGGCGTGCGATGTAGTAGGTTCTCGGCGGGGACGGCGGCCCCGCTGTCCTCCAACTTGGGAGGCGATGGCTATGATGAAGACCCTGTCACTTCTAGCGGTCCTGCCCTTTATCGGCGTCCTGTCGATGTCGACGAGCCACGCCGCATCCACATGCTCGACCAGCAATTTCGGCATCTCTGCAGTACCGTGCGGGAAGCGGTATGCGGTCAACTACGAAGCCTGCCGGAAATACGTGATCGAGCATGGCGCATCGCCCGCCGAATCCTGGTGGTACTGCAGCAGTCAAGGCTACGCGAAATAGTCGGCACTTCCTGAGCGAGGCTTTTCGCCGCCGCGGACAGCGCGTCGAGCTGCCGCGACGTCGAACACGCGTGCCTGCCGGTCAGCATGTTAAGGCACGTCGCCTCTTCTCACTGGACCGACGGTCTGCGGCCGGTTGAGGAAGAACTCGCGATTGCCGAGCGCGGCCTCCGCATACTGGTCGATCGCCACGATGATCGCCTGCACGTGGTGAAAGCACCAGCCTTCCCGCGTCGCCATGTGCCGGACCTCGGCCAGCGCCTTGATCCAGGGCGCGTGGTCATCGCTGTCGTGGAAATACCGAAGCGGCTCTCTCATCTTTTCCTCCGGCACATCACGTCTTGCAGCTCGGCGCGCAGCCGCCGCGTCCCGAGCACTCGGTCATGCACGCGCTTCGCCGGCGGCCAGCTCCCGCTTCGCCGGGCGAATGAAGGCTGACGTCGCGGCGCGACGGCGCGGTGCAACGCTCGCATGCACGATGATCGGATCGCGGTCGCCCAGGACCTCCCGCTCCTCGACCAGGCGGCTCATGACCAGCCGCATCCTCAAGAGGTCCCCGGCGACGAAGGCGCAGTCCTCATCGCGGTTGATCTGCTGGCGCATGATGGCTTCGGCCTCGAGCATGCTGACGCGCAGCGCCCTGATCTGCCTGCGAATTTCGCTGATGCGGTTGTCCATGGCGTCCTCCAATTCCCGGTGGAGGGCAATTAGAACAAAACAAGAACATCAAGTCAAGCAGTGAAAGCTGCCCGCCATGGGCATCGTTATCACGACGCACCCGGGTGAGTTGCAGTCACCGGCCGTAACAGCTTTCACGAATTCAACGTGAGGTACCGGACATCAAGCGAGATCAAGAAGCCGCGGCCGACCGCGCGCAGCGAAGATCGCAGCCGTCAAAGACAAACAGCCGACATACGACTGTGGAACAATGTGGCATCGAACTTGTCTACACAAATAGACAAGTTAAAATGGGTTGATTCTATTTCGATCATTGCGCAGCAAATGCCCAAGTACTCCAATGCCCAAGTCCTCCAAGCTGGTAGCCGCGAAGCGCGGCAAGGTTCTACTGGTTAGACGCCGATCTGACGGGCTGTGGATGTTTCCCGGCGGGCGCAGGCGCGCGCGAGAAACCGGGAAGGATTGCCTCAAGCGCGAGATCAAGGAGGAGCTGCCGAAGCTCAAGCTCGGCAGGCTTAGCCTGTGGAAGGAAGTGACGGCCAGGAACAAGCGTTCTGGCCGCAGGATGAGCGACGCGATCTTCATCGCCAAGAACGCCAAGGGCCGACTGGCGATCGGCGACAAGAAGGAGATCGACCGCGCCGCCTGGCAGAAGCCGCGGGGCCTTCGCCTGACACCGACCTCGCGCTACATCCGCGACCGGCTGTTTCCGAGAAAGCAGCGCCGCCGGAGATAGCGGCGGGGTCATCGCTGCTTGAAAGCGCCGCGCTTCCACCCCAAAGAAACGGCCCCAGCGAGGGGGTACAAGCTGGGGCCGCGAGTTTACCTTGATCGTCCAGACACTGCCGGCAGGGACAGCACCGAACCTGTGACAATCATGCTCCGCCGCGTCGGTTCCTGGACGGCGCGCCTGGACGCGATCCCGGAAGGATGGGCCGTGAGCCTCATGCAGCGGCAGCTCACGGCCGAGCACATCTCGATGCTCAACATGATGCTTGGCGAAGCGCGGCGACATGGGATGTCCTGATTCCCCAAGGCGAATGTCCTGATGGGTGCGGCCCCCTCTCTGGTGCCCCATCATGATCGTCGGATACGCATCCGCAGACCAAGAGTTCCACCGCAGGAACACCGTACTGATCCGGATTTCTGGACAGATAGGACGGTCGTAATACCAACCCTGCCGGCGTTACCGTTCTTTGCAGAGCATTTTTTCACGGCTGAGTTTTTACAGACCTATTATGACCGGCAGAAAAGGGCCGCCGATGCGACGGCCCTTTTCGATTCAGTGCCCATGTCTTCGCGCGGCAATGATCCCGGTGACGCACCCAAATCGGTACCAGGCAAAGAACGAGGCCGCCAACCGGCGGCCTCCTTGTTGAGTGGCCCCAGCAACCTATGGGGGCCTGGGAGGGCAGGCGCTGGGGCCGTCTACCGGCCCGGTTGGCGCAGTCGGGCCAGGTGAGCTTCCATCAAATGAACAGAGCAACGGCAACCATTGCGATTGGGCAAAGTCCCAATACGACGATGCCCGCTCGAACAATCACTTCGGACATGACATGCGCCCTTCAATGGGGCGATCAAAATACGCCGCAGCGGAAGCCGCGCAAAGTGCAGTTTGTGCCAGATTTTCCGCGTCCCTCAATCATGCGTCACGGGGGGAAAGTACGCGCCAAGGCGGAGTCGTTGAGACAGCAAAACTCACGCGCGAGCCTCCTGGAGATCGCCGAAAAGTGAGGCCTCAGGCGGTATCGCGGATTTCGGCCCTGGAGTTTGGCGGCTGCGCCGGCACACCGTGCTGATTTCTTCAGCTTCGCATACCGCCGACGCGTGCTAGGAATGACGTGATCCGCTGCATATCGGACCACGACATGAGCCAGAACTCGTCAGAATGACCTTCCCCTCCAACCGCCAGAGGCGGCTGTTCAGACTGGTCTCCGCGCGTTGGCAGCGCCGCGCCCTGTTTTTGCTGGGCGGCATTGCGGTCGGCGCGGCGGCCGTCGCGCTGGCACAGCTCGCCGATCTGGCGCAGATCGCGTTCGGCGCGGTGGTATCCCGTTTCCGTTATGCCTCGCTGGTGCTGACGCCGGCCGGGTTCGCGCTGTCGGTGTTTCTGACCAACCGCTTCTTTCAGAACGCGCAAGGCAGCGGAATCCCGCAGGCGATCGCCGCACGCCATCTGACCGATCAGACCGCGCGCGAAAGCCTGGTCTCGCTGCGCGTTGCGGCCGGCAAGATCCTGCTGACGCTGTTTGGCCTGTTGTGTGGCGCGTCGGTCGGGCGCGAGGGACCGACGGTGCAGATCGGCGCCTCGATCATGTTTGCGCTCGGCCGCTTCTCGCCGCGGCGCCAACCCGGCCTGATCCTTGCCGGCGCGGCCGCAGGTGTCGCGGCCGCCTTCAACACCCCGCTGGCCGGGATCGTGTTCGGCATCGAGGAAATGAGCCGTGCCTTCGAGACGAGAACCAGCAGCCTGATCATCGGCGCGGTGATCGCCGCCGGCCTGACCTCGCTCGCGCTGATGGGCAACTATACGTATTTCGGCACCAGCGCGACGGCCCTGCGCAACGGCACCGACTGGCTCGCGGTCCCGCTCTGCGGCATTGCCGGAGGTCTTGCGGGCGGCCTGTTCAGTCGCATCCTGATCACAATGGCACGCGGGTTTGCCACTCCGGTCGGAAGCGCGATCAAGCGTTATCCAGTCGGTTTTGCCGCAATCTGCGGATTAGCGGCTGCGATTTGCGGGATTGCGTCCGACGGTGCGATCTATGGCACGGGATATCAGCAGGTCAAATCCGCGCTCGAAGCCGGCGCACAATTGCCGGCGAGCTTCAGCGTCTGGAAATTCCTCGCGACCACGTTCGCCTCGATCAGCGGCATGCCGGGCGGCATCTTCGCGCCCTCGCTCGCGGTCGGTGCCGGGCTCGGCTCCAACATCGCGCCGCTGTTTCACGGCGCGCCGCTGTCGGCCATCATGCTGCTCGGCATGGTCTCCTATTTCGCCGGCGTAGTTCAGGCACCGATCACCGCCTTCGTGATCGTCACCGAGATGACCGACAATCACGCGATGGTCGTGCCCTTGATGACCGCGGCCCTGATTGCGCACGCGAGCTCGCGCCTGATCTGCAAGGAAGGCGTCTATCACGCCCTCGCCAAGGGCTTCGTCGAGCGCGCTGCGCCGGCGCAGAAGATCACCTCGATCTGAATTCCCGGCACCAAGGGAAAACGGCCCCGGCATCTCGCGTTGCCGGGGCCGTCCCTATTCCCATGCTCACGGCGAACCGCCGGTGTCGATAATCAGGGCGGACCCTCTGGGCCTTGAAAAATTTCCTTAATGAAAAAGCCTGCCCAGCATTCGAAGATTCACGCTATCCGGCGTTCCGGAAAACAACACGTGTGAATCCAGCTTGAATAAATTTCGTCTGGAACAAACGGAATGTTTCAGTGACTCTTCATGCGTGAACGCCAGTTCCGGGTTCCTCGGGGAGCGGACTTGTCGCGGCGACGTTGGTCTATGGGCAATCCCTGAGAAAGGGGGAAGCACCATGGTCGAGAACGTCATGACCAACGCCGGCTATTGGCGGGATCGAGCCGCCAAGACACGTGCCAAGGCGGAGTTGTTCAGATACCAAAACTCACGCGCGAATCTTCTGAAGATCGCCGAAGAGTACGACCGTCTGGCCAACTATGCCGAGCAGCAATTGTTGCGCGCGCCGACAGTAAACCTGTCCGGCCGATCTCCTTAACGGCAGGAGCCTTTGGATATTGGGCCGTCTTAGCCGGGTGCGTGCGCCGCACGTCACGCTGGCCAATCGAGCCTCAGCCCCGATAGGCAAACAGCTCGATCGGCTCGCTGAAACCGCGCACCAAATGCTCGCCGACATGCTCGAGCGCGATATCGTGCGAGACCAGATCGGCGAAGGCGCGCGACAGCAGCACGTTTCGTCCCAACTGCTTGGTCAGAGCCTCGAGCCGCGAGGCCATGTTCACCGCGGGGCCGATCACCGTGAAGTCGAGCCGGCTGCGCGATCCGATATTGCCGTACATGACGTCGCCGACATGGACGCCGATGCCGTAATTCATCGGCGCCCGGCCCATCATGCTGTTCTTTTCGCTCAGCGCCGCCATCGCCTGCCGCGCCTCGGACACCGCGTGCAGCAGGTTGGCGCAGGCCCTGGGATCGCTGAGCGGGAAAATCGCAAGCAGACCGTCGCCGATGAATTTCAGGATTTCCCCGCCGTGCCGCGCAATCGGCTCCGACATCGCGTCGAAATAGTCGTTGAGGAGATCGATGACATCGTCGCGCGGCCAGGAGTCCGAGATCCGGGTGAAGTCCCTGAGGTCGCAGATCATGATCGCGGCGCGGACCGTGGTGCCGCTGCCCCGCCGCGTCGCACCCGCCAGGATCATCTCGCCAGCATGGGTGCCGACATAGGTCTCGAGCAGCGTCCGCGCCAGGCGGTTCTTCATCCGGATTTCGCTGACCAGCGCCAGCACCGGCAGCACCTTGCGCAGCTCGGCGATGTCAGCGTCATCGAAACCGCCGGACCGGTCGGTCGCGAAGGTCACGACATGCCGCTTGCCGAGCGTATGCAGCAGCGGCCACGCCACATAGTCGGTCAGGCCTTGCGCGCGCATCTCGTCAAAGAGCGCATGCGTGCGGCCAGGCGCCCGTTCGAGCCGCTCGCGCACTTCGCCAGCGCCCTGGTGGATTTCGTAGACCGGGCTGCCGATATATTCCGAGCGCTCCCTGACCTCGTAGTCGACCCGCGTGATCTCGGCCTCGCGCTTGCCGTCGCCCCAGATGATCCGGGCGCCGAGCCATTGCGGATGCTGGATCAGCAGATTCATCGTCGCCCGCTTGAGCGGGATGCCCCTGCCCTGCAACCGGATGCAAAGCTCGGCGAAGATATTGTCGATGAAGCGCTCGTCGCGGGTCTCGTTGGTCAGCCAGGCCACCACGTCGCCGCCAGACTGCGGCGTGACGGACTCGATGGTGGGGGCGTTCATGGCTTGCTCCGGAGCGGCAGGTGGGATCGGCACGCGATATGTCGTGCTTCTGCCCGGCAACGTCAACGCCACCAGCGGTAACGTGATCGGGCGTACCGGTGGTCAGGAATGCCCGCCCTGTCCTGCACTGCGCGTGGTGTGGTGAGGACGGACGCACTGCCAAAATATCGAGAACAACCCCATGCAAAGGTGCCGGCGGACACGGCAACTGTCCGGCGACACCGCAACTGTCCGTAGCGGGTGAAGATGTCGTGTTTTTGTAGCTCGTGATCTGTCGCCTTCGTTTCTGATTTGCAGGGGAGCCGGAAGGCGGGGACGGCTTTCCCTGATTGATCATGCCACGGCTGTTGTGGCGGTTTTAGCCCTGTGGGTGAGTTTCTTTGTTCGACTTGAAGCCCGTTTCTCCGTCCCGACCCGCGCTTTCTCGACGGCGGCGCGCGCAGGAGCGGTCAAGGACGCGCGCTTGCGCGCCCGCCAGGGCTTGTCCTTGACGGCTCCGAGCACGCCGCCAGGCTGAAGCGCGTCGGGGCTGATCTGCTGTCCGTTGGCGCTAAACATCGCCAACCGATGCGGTCCAAGGAACACGCTGACGGTGCCATCGGGATACTCATGGAGCCGCACCACAGCCTTGACGAAGTGAGGCCTGAGCCGGCTCTGCGGCAGCTGCAGCCGCCGACCGTTCCATGCAACGGTATTATCGTTGGCGACGGTTCGCTCCTCGATCACGCACAGCGCCTCGCGCCAGGCCTCATGCCGATCGGCCACGAATGCCGTGCCTTCCTGTTCGGGCTTGATCGCAAA
This sequence comes from Bradyrhizobium sp. USDA 4501, assembly GCF_054062115.1. NCBI lineage: Bacteria > Pseudomonadati > Pseudomonadota > Alphaproteobacteria > Hyphomicrobiales > Nitrobacteraceae > Bradyrhizobium > Bradyrhizobium sp. USDA 4501. The sequence continues at coordinate 7,949,900 of NZ_JBSSEX010000001.1, read as the reverse complement.
CGCGGCGTTGTGCCCGGGGATGTAATGCGCCTTCAGCCACGCGTTGGCAGCCTCAACCGTCGTGATCCCGGCAAGCCGCAGCTCCTTCGGCAGCCGATCCTGCAAGGTGCCGAACACCCGCTCGGAACGCCCGCGCGCCTGCGGCGAATAGGCTGCGATATGCTCGATCCCAAGATGCGACAAAGCCCGTCCCACCTGGGTTTGTTGCGTCTTCGAGACCTTCTCGCCAGCTTTTGGGGTCAGGAAATAATGGCTGCCGCGGTCGGTGTAGAGCGCGCAGAACAGGCCATGCTCGCCAATCACTTCGCGCAAGGCCTGGAAGGTCGAGGCCGTTCCTTCTTCCTCGACCAGCACCATCGAGTAGATCTCGCTGGTCGCATCGTCCATCGTGACGATCAGGTCCCTCGCGGGCAGGCCTTCGATCCAAACGTGGCGCGATCCGTCCTGGTGCAGCAGCATGCCCCGAAGCGGCCGCCGCGGCCGCTTCTTGCGGTGCGCCGAACGCTTCGGAGCCTTCCGCACCAGCCCCGCCGCGTGCAGCGCCAGCTTCGTCACCGTATAGCCCAGCACATAGTCGTGCCGCTTTTGCATCTGCTCGTGGAAGTGCTTCACCGTGAAGTCCGCGTACTTGTCCCGGTACAGCGCAAGCATCCGTTCCAGCTCCTCCTCCGGCGCCCGCCGTGGCGAACGACGCCCCAGCCGGCGGTCGACAAGCCCGTCGTCGCCCTCCGCCTCATAGCGCTCCGCCCAGCGTTGAAACGTCCGAACACTGATCCCAAGAACCTCCGATGCTGCCTCCTGCGTCAGTTCCTTCGCCTCCGTCCGATCCAGCAAATCTGAAAACCGCATCCGTCGTACACCCTCGTGAATGGATGCCGTGCCCATCGTGCCCCCCTTGTTCCGGAGCACCGAAAACACGACACTTCACGAGCTACAAACAGGCGACAGATCACGAGCTACTGACATCCGGCGACACCGCAACTTGACTCGTCGGGCAAATCAGCGGTACGATTCCATTATTCAGAAATCGTATCGATTCAGCCTACCCCCTTCCCGCCCTACCCGTCCAGCCGGTCGACCTCGGCCTTGCCGGCCTTCATCACCAGCGGGATGTGCTCGCCTTGGCCGAGCAGGCAACCCACGTCGCGCAGCGGGTTGCCCTCGACTACCAGCAGGTCGGCGAACGCCTCCGGCGCGATGCGGCCGAGCTTGCCTTCCATGCCGAGCACCTCGGCGCCGATGATGGTCGCGCTGGCGATCACTGCCTGCGGGCCGATCAGCTCGGCGCGGATCCGGAACTCGTCGCTCTGCAGCCGCTGCGACGGTCCGAGCAGATCGGTGCCAAATCCCATCTTGACCCCGGCCTCGCGGTAGATCGCGAGCGAGCGCAGCCCGGCGTCGCGAACGTCGGCGATCTTGGCGACGCTCGCCGCCGGCAGGCCGTACTTCGCGCCCTCATTGGCCAGCGCCTCATAGGTGACCAGGGTCGGCACCACATAGGCGCCCTGCTCGGCCATCAACCGCGCGGTCGGAAGGTCGATCAGATTGCCGTGCTCGATGGTGCGCACGCCGCAGCGTATTGCCCGCTCGATCGCCTCCGCCGTGTAGGCATGCGCCAGCACATAGGTGTGCCGCGCTCTCGCCTCCGCGACGATGGCGCGGATCTCGTCCTCGGAATAGCCGTAGGCGCCGATCGGATCGGTCGGCGACGCAACGCCGCCGGACGCCATGATCTTGATCTGGTCGGCGCCCATCTGCAGCTCCTCGCGCACCGCCTTGCGCACCGCATCGACGCCGTCGACGACGCGCGCGATGGCGCCGACCCGCACGCAGCAGGAGCAGGTCGGGTCGGCAAGATAGTCCGAGCGGGCGCGCCCGTCGCCGTGGCCGCCGGTCTGGCTGAGCGCGCGGCCGGAGACGAACAGCCGCGGGCCATCAGTGAGACCGGTGTCGATCGCCTGCTTCAGCGCATAGCCGGCGCCGCCGGCATCGCGCACGGTGGTGAAGCCGCGCTTCAGCATGCCGCGCAACAGCATGGTCGAGCGCAGCGTCACCAGCACGTTGGCCATCCGCGCCTGCTGCGACAAATCGAGCTCGACCGCGACCGCATGCACATGCAGGTCGATCAGGCCGGGCATCAGCGTCTTGCCCTTGAGGTCGATGACCCGATCGGCGGAAGCCTCGATCGGCCGGTCCGACACCTCCTTGATCAGGCGGTCCTCCACCAACACGTGGTGGCCTTCAAGCAGATCGGACCGCAGCGGATCGAGCAGCGCGGCATTCTTGAAGAGGGTCGTAGCCATGATGATCTCCCAGGCGCCGCGATCACGCGGCTTCGCTTGCGATGTCTTCCAGCGACCGGCCGCGCGTCGGCACGCCCATCAGCACCACGGTCAGCGCGCCAATCAGGAGGACGGACGTGGTGACGCCGAACACGCCGGCAAAGCCGAAATTCGGGTAGAGGTAGCCGACCAGGATCGGCGCCACGATCGCGCCGATGCGGCCGATCGCGGAGGCAAGCCCGGCACCCGTGGTCCGGATCGATGTCGGAAACACTTCGGCCGTGTAGGCATAGACGCCCGCATAGGTGCCGTTCATGAAGAACGACAGCAGCAGGCCGGCCGCCATGATCTCCGCATCGCTCTTGGCAAAGGCGAGCCCGAGCGCGCTGACGCCGCCGAGCAGCATATAGGTCGCAATCGTCGCCTGCCGTCCGATCCGCTCATTGAAAATGGCGGCGGTGAAATAGCCCGGCACCTGCGCACAATACATCGCGAGCGAATAGCCAAAACTCTTGGTGATGCTCATGCCGTTCTGCACCAAGAGGCCGGGAATCCAGACGAAGAAGGAATAGTAGCTGAAGGTGATCGACAGCCACATGATCCAGGTCATGGTGGTGATGCGCGCCTGCCGGCCGGCGAGCAGCGCGGCAAAATTGCTCACCAGCGTTCCCGACGAGGCGACTGGCGCGGCTGGCTCGGCTACCGCCGGCGGCAGCGCGCGGCCCTCGCGCGCGAAGCCGGCCTCGATCCTGTCGAGCACCGCTTCGGCCTCCTTCGCCCTGCCCCGGCTTTCCAGCCAGCGCGGCGATTCCGGCAGCGATCTCCGCCACCACAGCAGCATCACGACCGGTATAGCCGTGATGACGAGCACGATGCGCCAGCCGTTCTCATAGGCGGGCACGATGAAATAGCCGAGCAAGGCGGCGGCGACGAAGCCGAACGAGAAGAAGCCCGCCAGCGTGCCGGTGAAGGCGCCGCGGTAACGCCGCGCCACGAACTCGGCGAGGTACGGCGCGATGATCGCGCTCTCCGCGCCGGTGCCCATGCCGGCGACGACGCGGGCGGCAAAGAACGCCGGCCAGCTATCCACCGCCGCGCTGACCAGCGAGGCCGCGCTGTAGAGCGCGAGCGCCGACATCATCACCGCGCGGCGGCCGATCAGGTCGCCCAGCGTCCCCGCGAGCAGCGCGCCGAACAGATAACCGACGAAGGTGCTGCTGCCGAGCACGCCGGTCTCGACATTGGTCAGCCCCCAGGCGGTGCGCAGCACCGGCAGGATGAACGCCAGCACCGCGGCATCCATCGCGTCAAAGAGATAGCCGAGGCCGCCCATCAGCAGCAGGTGCACGTGGAACCGCGCGAACGGCAGGCGCTCGATGCGCGCCGAGATCATCGACATGAAAGTTCCCCTCGCCCCGCAGCGGCACGCGCCACAGGGGCAGCCGGGGAATGATAGACAAACCAATATTATCCGAATAATTTATAATCGTTATCTAGCACATCACTCTTGTGAATATTGCTCGTGTCCTTCCGCACGCTCGACCTCAACCTGCTGAAAGTCTTCGAGGCGCTGATGACCGAGGGCAGCGTCACGCGCGCCGCCAGCGCGCTGACCATGACGCAGCCCGCGGTCAGCAACGCGCTCGCGCGGCTGCGCGACGCGCTGGGCGATCCCCTGTTCGTGCGCAGCTCGAGCGGGATCCGCCCGACGCAGCGCGCCGTGGCGCTGTGGCAGCCGATCGGCGATGCCCTTGAACATGTCCGCCACGCCCTCGATGAGGACGCCTTCGATCCGCGACAGACCCAGGCCGAATTCATCCTGTCGATGTCCGACTACGTTGCGTCGCTGGTGATGCCGCGGCTGCTCAACCGCTTCAGCGAAGTGGCGCCGTCCGCGCGCATCCACACCGTGCCCAACACCATCCTGGAGATCGGCGATCGGCTCGAGGACAACCGGGTCGATTGCGTGCTGAGCGTCTATGTCAACGAGGCGCAGCAGCCGCCGGCCGTGATCCGCTCCCGCTCGCTGTGGACCGTCGAATATGCCTGCATGATGCGGCGGGACCATCCGCTGGCCAGGCAGAAGCGGCTCAACACCCGGAGCTTCCTTGCCGCCAAGCATGTCGATGTCAGCCTCGCCGGCAAGACGCTGCCGACCTACGACCAGTTTCTCGCCTCGCGCGGGCTGTCGCGCAATCTGGTCGCGACCGTCAACCACTACAATGCCGCCTACGAGATCGTGCGCCAGTCCGACCTGATCGCCGTGCTGCCGCGCGATCTCAGCGCCCAGTCCCGCCACGCGCCCCATCTGCACGCCATGCCGGTGCCGCTGCCGGCGCCGCCGCGCATCGTCAGCCTGTTCTGGCACCAGCGCAACGACACCGTCCCCGCGCAACGCTGGCTGCGCGAGACGCTGGTGGAGATGTTCGCAAGGATGGAGTGACGCGGTGGGCTTGGGGCATGCGGACGAACCCGGCTCCCGGACACCGGTGATCCCCGTAGCGGCACGGGGATGCTGATTAACGCTCCCACAACCCGGGTTTGGTTTCCGATTGACGCCATCGGGGACCGGGGTGGTAGGCTGTCGCCATTTCATGTGGCCATTTGAATGCGCGAGTTATTGGAACAATATCAGCTTTTGCTGGCGCCCCTGATCTTCGTGCCGTTCGAGCAACTCTTTGCAGCGAGGCAGCAGAAGATCTTCAGGCGTGGTCTTTCGACCGATATGGCCTTCCTGTTTCTCAACGGCTGGCTGGTGTTCGTCGGCGTGACCGCGATCATCGCACTGGCGACGCTGGTCAATCAATCGATCCTGCCCTCGGCCGTCAAGCAGGCGGTCAGCGATCTCCCGTATTGGGCTCAGGCGCCCATCGCGATCGTGATCGGGGATCTCGGCGTCTACTGGACCCACCGCATCCTGCATGTCGTGCCCGCCATGTGGCGCATCCATGCCGTTCATCACGCCGTCGAAGAGCTGGACTGGCTCGCCGCGATCCACCAGCACCCGCTTGACGTGACCTTCATGAAGGTTGGTTCGCTGTTTCCGCTGTTCGCGCTCGGTTTCTCCGCGGAGGCGATCGGGACCTATCTTGCGATCTACTACTGGCAGTCCTGGCTCGCGCACGCCAACCTGCGCCTGGGCTACGGCCCGCTACGCCACGTCCTGGTATCGCCGGAGTTTCATCACTGGCACCACAGCAGCGAGCAGGAAGCCAGGGACAAGAACTACGCCGGGCTGTTCTCGTTCTACGATGTGCTGTTCGGCAGCCTCTATCTTCCGGAAGGGCAGAAGCCGACGGCATTCGGCGTCGATCATCCGATGCCCACGAGATACCTGGCGCTTTTGGCCTATCCATTTTTCGCCTGGGCCTCGATGCTCAAGCGCGACGATCCGTCGGGCACCAGGCGCCCGGTTGGCGCGGAGGCTGTGCCCGGCACGGCAACGCCGCCGGCGCACCAGGACGGCTGATCGTGATGATCTTCGCCGCGGACTGTTCGCGATCAGGACACTAGCCTCCAACGGTTGCAGATTTTCGCAATCCCTCGCCTGTAGCTGTCTCGCCGGCCTCTTGCCGGTATCTCGTCCAGATCAGCGCGATCACGGTTGCGCACATCATGGGGCCGAGAGGCGTGCGCACGAACGGGAAAGCGTATCCCAATACGAAGACGACGCTGACAGCGATCCGGAAGGCGCTTCGACCCGAACGCGACGCGAGGCGGCCCGCGCTGGCGTTCATGAGAAAGAGCAACGCGACCACCAGGATCGGCATATCGTAGATCGCGAAGTAAGGAGAAATCAGCGGCGTTGCCGCCAGGAGGCTCGCGGCCTTTACGGCGAAGCTGACATGGCTGCGCCAAATGATCAGCACCCCGATCGCAACTACCGATGCGATGGCGACGTGGACCGCCATCGCCAAACCGTAGCCAAGGCCGGCGTCTCTCAAGAGCCCGTACACACTCTGCAGTTTGTACCATGGCAGCGCGCCACTGAGGTGGAATTGCGTCGTGGCGAAGGTGGCGGCGGCGCGGAATCCATCGAAGGTATCCCAACCGAAGATCAGCCCGGCGAGCAGCAGGAGGACCGGAATCACCAGAGCGGCGGTGATGACGACGCGCCAACGTCCGGTGGCGATCAGCACGAAGGGAAGCAGCACGCCATACTGAGGTTTGAAGATGAGCAGCGCGATCAGGATTCCACTGAGAAGCGGACGCCTGTCCAATGTCAGCAGGATGCCGCCGAGCAGCGATGCGGCGAGCAGTGCGCTTTGGCCGGAAATGAAGTCGTAGAATACTGGCGGAGCAGCGAGTGCCAGCAGCAGCGCGGCGGAGCGCGGCCGGATGGCATGAACGACGAGCAGCCAGCAAGACAGCTTCGCTGCGCTCCAGACCCAGAACGCGATCGGAAACGGCAGCAGCGCCAGCGGCGCCACAACCAGGAAAAACACCGGAGGATAAAAGAACGGAACCGGTACCTGATCGTAAGGATACGGAGCGTGATTGAGGGATTGCAGCCGGAGAACGAGTTGCTGATGCAGCTGCTCCCAATCGTAGGCCGCCGCCGCATGGCCTTCGAGCGCCATCGCGCCCGCGCCCCAGAAACATGAAAAATCGATTCCGGCCTGGCCGCCACCACCGACAAATGCCGGTATCGAAACCAGGATCGAGACCCCGAGCAAGACAGCGCAGGCAACCATCAGCGCCGGGTCATCTCCTGCAGAAGCGTCCCAGTGCAAAATTTTCTTCATATCGTTTGAAACGGCTCAATCATGAAATGGCGCAATCTACCATTGCACTCTCGGGCCGAGCAACGGAACGCTGGCGGCGGCTGGAGCTGTTTGCGCGGATAGGGTGAAGAAGCGGGTGTCGAATGGATGAGCGGGCTGTGGCCTAGCTTCGCTCACGTCGCTACGATGGAGTTTTCCGGGCTTGCCGAGCCGTGGGTCGCGAAGCGCCTCATGCCTCGCCGATACAGCCCGCCGTCGCCCTTCGGGCTATGGCGTGGCAGCCTTCACTCACTTCGCTACGATGGAGTTTTCCCGGCCTGCCGAGCCGTAGCTCGCGAAGCGACTCATGCCTCGCCGATACAGCCCGCCGTCGCCCTTCGGGCTATGGCGTGGCAGCCTTCGCTCACTTCGCTACGATGGAGTTTTCCCGGCCTGCTGAGCCGTGTGTCGCGAAGCGCCTCATGCCTCGCCGATACAGCCCGCCGTCGCCCTTCGGGCTATGGCGTGGCAGCCTTCACTCACTTCGCTACGATGGAGTTTTCCCGGCCTGCCGAGCCGTAGCTCGCGAAGCGAGCGAAGGCTGGTGGGGGAGGCAGGACTCGAACCTGCGAAGCCATGAGGCGGCTGATTTACAGTCAGCTCCCTTTGCCACTCGGGACACTCCCCCGTCCAACAGCATCAGACCGGCCGCGCGAGTGGCGGCGGACCGGTCATCGAAATGACGCTGATAACCGGCCGACCCGAAGCGGGTGCGCGGTCGGGCGCGTTTATGGGGGAAGGCGGTCCCCAAAGTCAACCAAGCCAGCCATCTAATTGGGATACTTTTGCAGGCTCGGGCGATCTCTGTTCCAAAGTAGCGAGTCTTGCGGCTAGATTCTTGTTTTGTCGCGCTTTCTTCACGCGAACCGGACCCCCACTTCGCTCGAAAACGCTGTGTAAAATTGCCAATATTCAGGAGCCGTGACACAAGCCTCACATGAGCGATCGCGACCGCAAACCCAATTTCCGAGGCAAGGGCGGTAAACCCTTCCAAAAAGGGCCGAAATTCGGCCGCCCGCCGGCCCGGCGGGAACGCGAATCCGGTTCCGACGGGCCGGTGATTCTGTACGGCTGGCACACCGTGTCGGCGGCGCTTGCCAACCCCGACCGCCATATCCGCAAGCTTTACCTCACCGAGAACACGGCCAAGCGCCTCGCCGACGAAAACATCGCGACCCGCGTCACCCCCGAGATCGTCCGACCCAGCGAGATCGACCGGCGCCTCACCCCCGATGCGGTGCATCAGGGCCTCCTGGCGGAGGCCGATCCCCTGCCCTCGCCCGGCATCGACACGCTGGCGCTGGAGGGCATCGTGCTGGTGCTCGACCAGATCACCGATCCGCACAATGTCGGCGCCATCCTGCGCTCGGCCGCGGCGTTCGCGGTGAAGGCGATCGTCACCCACCGCCCGTCACAGCCCGGAGGCGACCGGCGTGCTGGCGAAGTCCGCCTCCGGCGCGCTCGAGCTGGTGCCTGTTGTCACCGTGCAGAACCTGGCGCGCGCGCTGAACGAGTTGAACGAGCGCGGCTTCCAGACCGTCGGCCTCGACAGCGAGGGCACAGAGGATCTCGGCAAGGCCGCGCTGCAAGCGCCGCTCGCGCTGGTGCTCGGCGCCGAAGGCAAGGGCTTGCGGCAATTGACGCGCGAGACCTGCCGCGTCGTCGCCCGCCTCGACATGCCCGGCGAGATCAAGAGCCTCAACGTCTCGAACGCGTGTGTGCTCGCGCTCTATATCGGCGCCAGCCGGCTCGGGCTGATGTGAATCGGGATAGGGGGGAGCCTCGCAGCCCTCCCCTCCCACACCACCGTACATACGGGTCCGTATACGGCGGTTCGCTGGATTAAGCGGCAAGAGTTGTTCTGTTGCCGCCGTAGTTTGGGTGTCACAATCGTCGCGCCAGCTTCGACTCCTCTGATCAGCGTCAGTCAGGGTTTCACCCCTTCCCGCCGTTCCGAGGCCAGTTGCCCGGAATTCAGTCGCATGGCCGATGCGATATCGCTGCATCTACTCGTCACTTCCAGCGTTCAGGCCTTCGGCGAAACTCGTTCCGCCTACTATGCCCTCTGCTGACTTCTGCACTGCGGTCAGATCGCCTTACGACGACCTCAGTCTCGTTGCCGAGACGCAGCGCAGATCTCCCGAGGTAAGATCGACCGCCTTCGCCGCACGCCCGCCGGATTTACCACCCCGGCCCTTGATGACCGTGGACTTCGCGATCACGTGCTCGCTCGTCCGGCCGGGTAGGCCTCGTTATCCGGTTTTTGTCCATCGGGCCGCGGCTTTGCTCCACGCTTCCTTCAGACCCCACCTCGCGATACCTTGCGCTTCGCTAATCCTTCACCGTCATCAGGTTGGATAGAGGACTTCCACCTCCAAGCTGCCGGTCATGCTCGGCACACACGACAAACGCCCGCTCGCGTGACGCGAACGGGCGCTGATGTCTCGAACTGACGATCGGATCAGTAGTAGCGGCGCAGCACCGGATGGCCGTAGCGGCCGTAGCGATAGCCGTAGTGCGAACGATAGCCGTAGTGATGGCGGTAGCCGTAGTGACGGTAGCCATAGCGGCGATAGCCGTAATACGGGCGGCCGTAACCTTCGCGGTAGTACGGGCGCGGTGCCCAGTTGCCCGGACCGGTGTAGGTCGGTCCCTGATTGACGTAATAGTACTGCTGCGCCGCGCTGGGATAAGCGGCATCCGGGTCGGGCAGACGTTCGACGGCGCCGTAGCCGTAGCCGCCATAGTAGCCACCGCCGCAACCACCGCAGCCGTAATTCACGACGGGCGCGGAATAGCCGCAAGGGTTGAAACCGCACGCCATTGCGGGCGCGCTCAGCATGACGGCCACCGCCGCAATCAGTCCTTTGATCATTTGACGCATTACTCTCTCCTGTAGGTCTCTCTGTTCGTCGCGTAGCTCTTGATGGCTATTCAGGACCCCCGTTTCGCGGGGCTCTTGATTTCGGGCAGTCGATGTCAGAATCCTCGGGGTCGCGGTGGCCGCGGGAACGGGCGCGGCAGCGGCCGCGGCCCGTTGAACTCCGGCGCGTAGATCACCGGCGGCGGATCGACCGGCACGTTGGACTGTGCCGGCAGCGGAGCCGATTCCGCCCCCCACGATTGATGGTAGCTCTCGGCCGGCTTGGGCAGGCGGCGGTTGGCCGGCGGCTCGATCTCGAGGCGGCCGTAACCCGGCATGCGGCCGAGGCTCGGATAATAGTGGCCGACATTCGGCTGGGGATCGATCGGGCGGCCGCCATAGACGGTCGGCACCATCGACTCGTTGCGAGCGAGCCCCATCGCGCTTTCGACCACGGCGTAGGAGGCGTCGACGCCGTTAATGATGATCGGCACGCCGGGCCGCACCGGCACGACAATGTCGAAGCCGCCGCCGGCCAGCGCCGTCGAGCTCATCGCAGCCAATATCGCCAGCGCAAGACTTGCGCGCATGTTCACCCAGCGTCCCGAATTGTTCCACCACAACCTAATCCAACGGCTTGGCGGAAGGGTTAAGGACGCCGGCCAAACTGCCGGTAAGCCTAACGCGTAAGCATCGGCATCCGGTCAATGCGGCCGTGCGGAATCAGAAATCGTTAACGGGCGCCGAAGTGCCCCCTCTCCCCGTTCTTACGGGGAGAGGGTTGGGGTGAGGGGCTCCGCGGATACGGTGATAGCTACGTTTACGGAGAGTCCCCCTCACCCGGAACGCATCTGACGATGCGTTCCGACCTCTCCCCGCACGCGCCCGCACGCGGGGCGAGGTGACGCAGACTCTGTCGCTCAAATCGACGCAACGTCATCTTGCTTCGGGAAGCCGCCGACCCGTCAGGTGAAGGCGTTCTCGACGATCGCGTGGACGCCGATCGCGATCGTGACCGCGCCGACCGCCATTTGCAGGCCGCGATTGGCCCAGGTCAGCCAGCGCGCCGAGGCTGCGAGCGGCACCGCGATCACGCTGGACAGCACGCCCATGCCGATCATGGAGCCGATGCCGAACAGCGCGACATAGCCGAGCCCGATCACCGGACTTGGGGCCTGCGACACCGTCAGCACCAGGAGCGCCGCCGAGCCGGCCATGCCGTGCATCAGGCCGACCAGGAGCGTGCGCCAGCGGAAGCCGTGCGCATGGCTGTGCGCGGCGCGGACGTGCGGCACGGTGGACGCACGCGCCACGGTGGACGCAAGCGCCACGGTGGATGCGGCTTCACCGGCATGGCTGTGGGCGTGGAAGTGCGTCGTGCCGTCGCCGTGCGAATGGGTGTGGAAGTGCACGCGGTCGCGCCACAGCCGCCACCACACATGCGCGCCGAGGCCGACCAGCATGATACCGACCGCGCTCTCGATCGGCTGTGCGACCGTTTCCGGGATCGCGCGCCCGAGCAGGATCGCGGCGCCGGCAAAGATGAACAAAGTGAGCGTGTGGCCAAGTCCCCAGGTCAGCCCGTGCTTGACGATGTCACCGACATGGCTGCGGCGGGCCGCGATGCTCGATACCGCCGCGATATGATCCGGCTCCAGCGCATGCTGCATGCCGAGCAGAAAGCCAAGACTCAAAATTCCGAACATCAATCCCCCGCGTCGGCACCGACATCAGTCCGTTCACCGCTGTACACGCAATTCTCGTCAAAGGCAGCATGCTCCGGAACGCATCATGCGCACGAACCTGGTGAACTTCACACTGCTTTGAACACAGGGCAAGGCCGCGCTGGAACAGGCACGGCACCGCGAGATTAGCTCTCGACGACGAGAGGAGATTTCGCATGACACAATTCAAAATCCTCGGCGCAGCAGCCCTGCTCGCCTCGGCGCTGGCGAGCCCGGCGATGGCGCAACAGACGATCGGCACCCCCGCGCGCTGCTCGAACGCCTGGCCGGACGCCCGATGCCAGGCGATGGCACCGGCCACCACCCGCACCGCCTATCACCAGCGCATCGATCGGCGGGACCGAGGCTGGCAGGGCAGCTACAACCGCTATGACCCCGGCCCGTTCGCGCCTGTCGACGCCGCGGCCCGCGTGGCCGGTGGCGTCGTCGGCGGCGCGGTCGGCACGGCGGCTGCGGTCGCCACCGCCCCGTTCGGCGGCCCCGACTATGCCCGCGCCCCGATCGGCGGCGCCGAATATGCCCGGCAAAACGGCTTTGTCTGCACCCCCGGCACCTGGTTCCGCGGCAGCGACGGCCGCCAGCATCCCTGCCAGTAGCTCAGCTGATTAGGCCGACGGCGCAAAAGGCGGCCCGCGGGCCGCCTTTTGCTGTCGGGCCGACACGGGGGCGCGATCGCTTCTCGCCTGCTCGGTTCAAGCCTTGGTTCTGGCTCTGGCGCGCCAAGTCTGCTATTCGAGCGCGCAAATCATTCCCAATTCGCCGGCTTAGCTCAGCGGTAGAGCAGCAGTTTTGTAAACTGAAGGTCGGGGGTTCAATCCCCTCAGCCGGCACCAATTGGCTTGGATTTCCGCTGGCTTGGATTTCCGCCATCTGGCCGCCGCGACACAGCTTCAGTCTGCCGAGATCGACCGTCGACCGCAGCAGCCCCGCCAGCTCGCAGGCGAATAAGGCAGTTCCGAGCATGGGGAAGCGTGCTTCGACGCTGCAGCGCTGTCCAGAGCATGCTTCTTCGATGCCGACGCCGAAGCAGTCCGCTGCTGCAAATCCCTTGATGACCCCGTGAACGCCGACCGTCCTGCGGCCGATGCTACCTTCAAACCGAAGTGCCTGGGCATCGCGTCCTCCATCAGATATGCGCGGCCTACGCCGCGTCGTTCCCGGTGCGATTCGAACACGTCGTCGCGATTCAATCAAAGCGCATCGCCTGATTGCCCACAATGTACAGAGCGAGCCGTAGTATTCCGGTCGCCGGGAGTGCCACGTCGTCGATCGCGCTCACCGCTAGCCAATGCAACGACCCTGCGCTTCGCAATGTTTTGCAGGAAGCGCTAGCGAGAACGTTGAGTCATCTCGCAACGACTACTTGTGATTTTGTTCCCGCTGACTATTGTTCCGGCACTTTCACCTTTGGGAATTTCAGAATGAAGATTGTTTTCTGCACCGTGATTGTCCTGTCCATACTTGCCGTCGCTCCGGCGAGCGCCAGGGAGCGCAATGACAGCCCTCATGCCCAGGCCTGCATGGCCAAGAACGGCTTCAATCTCGACATGTGGCGCGCTCACTCCGCGGGCACCGACGCGCAGGTCCTGAGGTACATTCAGTGTCGGGATCGGGTATCCGCGGCACAGGCCAAGGCGATCGGCATTCGCGACCATAACTTCAGCGCGGGCTATCGATGATGCTCGAGGGTGAGATGAGAATCGGACTCGCCCTCGCTTTCCTTGCCATCGGCTGCATCCCGGCAAGCGCCGCAGGCTGGACCTGCTCCGCCCCGGGTCTGATCTCCGGGTCGTACGATGGCGGCGATAGTGCCCACATCCATCTCACCGGCTTCCCGAACGGCAACAACTATCCTGTCGCGAAGAAGGGCAGCCGGGCCACCGGCACGACGAAGAACGGCACCCGCTTCGTCTGCACCCAACGCTAAGGCACACCGCCAATCCTGATCGGCCTGAAACCCGCAGGGCCGGTTCGGAAAGCCGCTGCGACACTCCCCTGGCAGGAATCGTGGGATCCTTCCCGTAGGATCACCCATCCCTCGCCTTGCTTCTGTCCTTGCGGCCCCAAACGGGGTATGCAGAATGCGGGGTGGAACTCTGCCAATGACCTATTTGATCCTTGCCCGAGATGGCACCAGCCGAATCGTGCTGAAGCGCGACAGCGAAGACGCGGCCGAGAAGAAGGCTCGCGAGCTGAAGGAGATGGGCTGGTTCGAAGTCGAGGTCCGCGAGGACAAGACGGCGCCGGTCACGTCGGCTCCCCCGGCGGATCGTCCACCGACGCTGCAATGACGCTTTGATGAACCTTTGCCGGGTGGCCCTTACAGATATGTGAGGAGCCGCCACCATGTCCGACACAGCACATTACCGCTTCCAATCCGATCAGGCGCGACGGCTGGCCCGGCAGGTGACCGACGCCGCGGTGCGCGAGAAGCTGCTCGAAATGGCCGAGGAATATGGCCGCTACGCCGACCTGATCGAGGCCCGCAGCATCGAGCGGGTACCCGCTGCGGTAGCGGCCCATTAGGCTGGCCCCCGCCCCGTTCCGGACGGCTTACCGGTTCGTCCTCTCCTGATGCTCGTCCTCAAGGTGAGGCCAAATCCGCTCGACAACGCCCTGAGGATTTGTTCGGAACGTTATGCCCTCTCACGCGATTTTCCTCGCATGAGGGTCCGCGAATCCGACCGCAATCTGCTGCTTCTGGGCACGTTCACGCTGCTCAGCGTGGCCGCGGCCTGGCCTCGTCGCCCTGCTCGATCCGGCGCCCGCGCCAGCGAGTGCCGCGCCCCGGCCGCCCGCGAATCACGCGTCGGCATCGGATCAGGGATTGGCCCAGACCCCGGTCCGGATCGTCGGTACCCCGTTCGTCCCGAACACCAATCCCCGTCAACGCTGACCGTCCACGCCCGCGCGGCGTGTCACAATTATGTCACCGCGCCTACCAAACAGGCGTCTTCGTCAACCATCATGATGGCGAGCGCTTGATTCCGCGCGGTTGCTTTGCTGGAATCCGCGCGCTCAGGGTGCGCCATGAAGTGGATGAAAGAACGCGATCTCCTGATCGCGCAGACAATGGCTTTCGTACAGTCGGTGAAGGGCAAGCTGCCCGACGCCGAGCCGCCGGCGCCTGCCCCACGGACGGCGGCGGCGGCGCCTGCCGCCCAGCCGACCGCCACGCCGCCTGCCGCTACACCTGCCCCCGCCGCCGCGTTGCCGATCGCCGCTGAACAGGCCTTGGCCGAGGCGGTCGCCACGCTCAGCGTCAAGGCTGAGGTGCGGGCTGCGGTCGTGCCGCCTCCGCTTCCGGCGCCGACCGTGATCGAGGGCCTGCCTCCCGCTCCGTCGCCTTTGGCGGTGACGGTCGTCGAAGTCCCGCCTCAACCGGCGCAGCTGCCGCACTTTGCCCGGCTCGACATCAGCGGCGACTTCGGATCCGAGGTGCGGGAGCGGGTTGCCAATTTCCGCGCACAGCAGCAGCGCTTCCTGAAGGAGCGCGAGGAATACTGCACCACGACCATGGCCAAGGTCCGCGCCGCGATCAACGAGCTGCCGCGCTCGGGCAAGTAACGCAGCCGCATTAGACCCCGGACCGCGCGTTGGGCATCAGCCGCGCGCGCCCGACTTCACCGGCTCGGTCAGGAAGCGTCCGCTCGATCGCGTCAACGCCGGCTCCTCCACTGCATCGAGGGCAGGCTGCTTTCCTTCCAGCATGGATCGCAAGCCGGCGATCGCCTTGGTCATGCGTTCGGCGTATTTCACCGCGGCGCCGTCGACGAACTCTCGATCTTTTGGCTTAGGTTTGGCGACCCGCAGCTCCAGATGCGTCATTCCGTTTGGACCGTCCAGAACGGCGCGAGTCATCACGATCCGCGGCGCGCCGGGAATCGGAAGCGTGATGCCCACCGTGAAATAATCGGGCGGGCGCCAATCGAGCATCTCCTCAACGACGGTATGGTTGCCGTGCATGCAGTGGTTCCTGGTGCCGGGACCGCGTCGTCCCTTGCCGGAATCCTCGACGATGGTGTCGGCGTCCCACCATTTCTGCCATTGCCCGGGCACGGTGAAAAACTCCCAAACCGTCTGCCGCGGCGCGGCGATGTCGAATTCCAGCATGACGTAGGCATCGTCGCGCGTCACCTGCATCCGGGTTTGCGCGTCTTCCTGCCGCCACGCCGCTTCCAGATCGCGCGCCCACAGCGTCACGTCGCCGATGACGTCGATGGTTTCGCGATGGGCGATGAGACCCTGCGCGACCGGATCGACACCCATCGCGCGGATGGCCGCGTCGCTGTAGAGCGCGTAGGCGCGCCCGCCGATCTTCTCAGCAACCGTGTTCTTGAGCAGCCGGTGGACCAGAATGACGTCGCGCCCGGCGAGCTCCTCCCTGCCGCCCATCTTCTGCTTCACCATCTCGCCATGATGGATAACGAACTTGAAATCGAGATCGCCCATCGCGACGCAGGCCTGACACTCGCAAGTCGAGGCCTGGCGCACGCTGCGCAGGCGCCGGCGGAATTTGAAATAGGCGCCCTCGATCGCGTCCTGCAGCAGCGAGCCGTCGATCGTCTCGGCGGTGGTGTAGACGAACGCGGCGTCGCCTTCGAACTTGGCGAGGCGGAACGGCGGGCGCAGCGCTTTCACCACCGTATCCATGAAATCGGCGATGATATCCTGCGCATGGTCGAGCTCGACCGCCGCGAGGAAATTGGTATAGCCGGAGATGTCGGCAATCGCGAAATAGGCCGCTTCAGCCTTCGGAAGCATGGGGACCTCCTGCGCAACCGGTTCACGCCCAATCGTGCGGACGCGCAGTCTGTCATACCGCGCCGCCCGAGGTCGAGGACCAAAGCAACCCTGGGCGTGCGCTAGCGGCCGCCGATCTTCTCCAGCACCGGCAGCAGGTGCGTGAGAAATTCGCCCGGATTCTCGCTCATCGGGAAATGGCCGAGGCCCTTCATGATGGTGGCCTCAACTCCCGCAATGCTGTTCGCCACCGCCAGCGTCTCTTCCGGCGTGCAGGAATAATCGTACTCGCCCGACAACAGAAACAGCGGGCAACGTCTGGTGTCGATGTCGGCGATGCGGGCGCGGATGTCGCCGTCGACCTTGTAGAAATAGAGGTCGCCCTTGAACACGCCGGGCCCGCTCTGCATGTAATGCCACAGCGTCTCCCACCGCTCCTTGTCGGGCGCGTCGGGGCCGACGAGGCCCGAGACGATGGCGGCAGCGACCTCGCCGCCATGCACGTCCGGCCGGTGCAGGAAATTCAGGTCGTAATAGGGATCGACATGCGCGCCGGCCTGCAGGCCAATGATGGCGCGGAAACGTTCGGGATGCTCGAGCGCGAGATGCAGCGCGATCCGGCCGCCGATCGAGCAGCCGATCACGATCGGCTTGTCGAGGTCGAGCGCGTCCATCACCGCAAGAATCATGGTCGTGTATTGCGCGGAGGTGAGCTGGTACTCCTCGTCGTGCCAGCCCTGCGGCGGCGACGACTTGCCGTGCCAGGGCATGTCGAAGGCGATGACGTGATGGTTGCGCGTGACGCGCGCATCGTTCATCAGGCCGCGATATTGCCGCCCGTCCGCGCCCGCGGTGTGCAGGCAGAGCAGCGGCGTGCCCTCGCCCGCCTCCTCGACATAGACGCGGTGGGCCCGGCCGAACAGCTCCAGATGCATGTAACGGCCGACGATCGGTTCGAACCTGGCGCTCATGCGGCCACTCCCTCGCGGCGCAGCTTGCCGAGCGCCTCCTTGAAGTAGCGCAGGTTCGCCATGAAGATCTGCAGCTCGCCCTCGGCCTTCAGCTCGCGGCGCTTGATCAGCGCCATCAGGTCGTTCGAGCCCGGCGGCGGCCGCTTTTCGCAGAACCGGTCCCACTCCGCCTGCGAGGTGCGCAGCGCAAACGACGACGAGGGCATCACGAACGGACCCTTCGTCACCGCGACGATCCGGCCCTCATGGATCGCGATCAGCCAGGCGGCCGCGCCGATCTCGAGCAGGAATGTCGTGGTGAGGTAGCGGCCGCGCCGCACCAGGCCGGCGTCGCCGTTGACCCGTTCCTTCAGCGTGTCGATCATATCAGCTCCCCCGATCGCGGCCCGTCCGCGCAGGGCGCAGCGGGCGCTTGTTCTGCCGGCAATGATGGGAGGAATGCCGGTGCCGTCAATCGCCAGCGGCGCCGCGCGGCTCCGGCGTTTTCGCGTGGCCGCCACATACAGATTTTGGCGAGAGCCGGGAGATCTAAAGCCAGGATATCTAAAGGCACGACCAGACCAGCGCCACGTTGGCGGCGCAGGCCGCGAGCAGCGCAACCGCCAGCGCGAGCTGCACGCGTTCGTAAGGGGGCTGGTGGATCGCTCTCATGGGCCGGAGCATCCGGCGATTCTACCCGGAGAGTCCCGGGGATTCTTTTTTCGGGGGTTTACCACCCGTTAAGGACTCAAGGCCCTTCTGCGAAGGAACCGAAATGACTCATATTTTCAGATGCTTGCCGCGGATGCTCGCTCACGGTTCCGTGACCGGAACGGCGATATTGCCTGAAACCCAAAACGGGGGCTGGCGTTGTCGGTTGTTTGGGGAACGACGAATGCCGTACGCGCTGTTTTATCAGGACGCCAAGCTGAGCAAGGCCTACCCGACCGAGGCGGATGTCTGGACACTGGCCAGGAAATCCGGCCTGGTGGTGGATGCCATCTCCGGAGAGGAGAAGTCCGCGCCGCGCCCGGTGCTGGATAACGACTACGAAATCCGGCCCTGTCAGCTCGAGCCGAACGAGGATCCGGCCAAGAACAAGGCCGATGCCGATCGCGAAGCACGCCTGGAGCCGCGGTTGAACTGATCAGACGGCAGGCTGGCCGGCGCGCAGCGGAGGGCTGAGGATGCAATCGGTGCGGTCGCCCGCGCCTATGGCGTGGCCGTCGCCAGCGAGGCCTGTTCGGCGGCGAGCGAAACGCAAATCTTCCGCCGATGCAGACCCCGGATCGCGCCGGTCACCTTGAGCACCTTGCCAGCCGAGCAGGACGCATCCTGCACGAACACGACCTCATAGGGCGCGAGCGCCAGGGGTTCGGATTTGAGGATAGTCTGGGCAAGGCACGGCACGGAGACCGCAGAGAGGATCAGCCCTAACGCAAAACTACGCATGTTCGTTTGTCCACCAGCCCGGCGATCGCATAATAGCGCAGCACGATGAAAGTTCCGTGCAATGCAGGAATTATTTTTTGCATTGCACGATCAGGCCTGAACATCAGGTGAATGTAGCGTCGTAGCCCGGATGGCGCGGAGCGAAATCCGGGACTTCGTTCGTCGGATCGGCTGCCCCGGATTACGCTGCGCTCCATCCATCCGAGCTACGGTTCACCGCATCCGTCGTCATTCCGGGGCGAGCGGCTGGCCAATCGGGATAGGGGGGAGCCTCGCAGCCCCTCCCCTCCCACACCACCGTACATACGGGTCCGTATACGGCGGTTCGCTGGATTAAGCGGCAAGAGTTGTTCTGTTGCCGCCGTAGTTTGGGTGTCAGCAATCGTCGCGCCAGCTTCGACTCCTCTGATCAGCGTCAGTCAGGGTTTCACCCCTTCCCGCCGTTCCGAGGCCAGTTGCCCGGAATTCAGTCGCATGGCCGATGCGATATCGCTGCATCTACTCGTCACTTCCAGCGTTCAGGCCTTCGGCGAAACTCGTTCCGCCTACTATGCCCTCTGCTGACTTCTGCACTGCGGTCAGATCGCCTTACGACGACCTCAGTCTCGTTGCCGAGACGCAGCGCAGATCTCCCGAGGTAAGATCGACCGCCTTCGCCGCACGCCCGCCGGATTTACCACCCCGGCCCCGATGACCGTGGACTTCGCGATCGCGTGCTCGCTCGTCCGGCCGGGTAGGCCTCGTTATCCAGTTTTTGTCCATCGGGCCGCGGCTTTGCTCCACGCTTCCTTCAGACCCCACCTCGCGATGACGCCCTTGCGCTTCGCTAATCCTTCACCGTCATCAGGCTGGATAGAGGACTTCCACCTCCAAGCTGCCGGTCATGCTCGGCACACACAAAAAAGGCCGACCCGAAGGCCGGCCTTTCATTGATGCGATCAAGCCGCGATCAGTAGCGGGAGCCGACCGGGCCACCCCAGCCGAAGCGGTAGTTGACCCCGAGCTTGACGGTATGTTCGTCGTTCCGGAAGCTCGTCCCGACGAGGTCGGCCGGGCCGCTGGTGAAGTTGGTCTTGCCGAAATTGTAGTACTGGTACTCGGCCTTCGCCGACCAGTTCGGGGCGAACATGTATTCGAGGCCCGCGCCGACCGTGTAGCCGTCCTTGTGGCCGCCATCGGTGGTGAAGGACGCCGGCACGCCGCCGACCGACGCGGTGATGTTGTTGTTGTCGCGCCAGGCATAACCGCCCTTGGCGTAGAGCAGCGCCGGACCCCAGGTGTAGCCGAGGCGGCCGGTCACCGAACCGATCTGGTCGGTGTTGCCGGTCACCAGCGTTCCGCCCGGGAGCAGCACGCCATTGTTCGAGGAGCTGGGCAGCCAGGAATACTGCGCCTCGGCGCCCATCACCCAGTTCGGGGCGAACTGATAGTCGAAGCCGCCCTGCACGCCACCCATGAAGCGCGCGTCGCTGCCCATCAGGTTGTTGCCGTCGGTGAACGCGCCGCCGACATGGCCGCCGATATAGAAACCGGTCCAGTTGTAGACGACAGCGGGGGCAGTATAGGGCGGCGGTGCCTTGGTATAGGTGCGGGCCGGCATGTCAGCCGCGAACGCCGGGCCCGCAAGGGCGGCCAGCGCGACTGTGCCGAGCAAAAACTTCTTCATTTCTGATCCCCGTTACTAACGCTGCGCTGTAAAGCGAAACAACGTGACCTCAATTAGGTTGCTTTGGGGCAATGCCGCACCCGTGATGTTTCCGAGCTGTGACAGGGTCGCAACAACGCCCGTTTGTTCCCTGGCACAGAAGGTTTTTTTCACCGGTTGAGCAGCCGCATCTCGGCTGCATGTAAGTCGCAGACGGCTAAAGTGAAGTTCAACGCTCCCCGAAAAGTGATCGGAGTTCGCTGACGTTTCGGTCAGGCTTGCGACAAGCCGCCGCGCAGAAGCGCGATCAGATCGCGCTTCTGCCTCTTGTTCGGGCATGATCTTTTCGGAAAAACCGCTTCACACTTTTCCGGATTATGCCTTAGCGCGGCATCTTTTCCAGTTCCGGAAATGCCGCGTAGGACGCGCCGGCGCAGGGCTCGGCAGGGTTGTCGAGGATGCGGTCGAGCCGGCCGTCGACAAACAGGACACCGCGCTCCCGGGCGGCGCGGTAATTGCCGTCGGTATCCTTCGCGCTGTAGCGCAGGCACACGACGTAGCGCAGCCGGCCGCCGACCGTACGCTGCGCCGGCTCGGCGATAGCAGCCTCGCGGACCCCGACCGGATTGTTCAGGTAGGTCCGCATGAAGGCTAGGATCTGGTCGCGGTAGCGGTCCGGGAACGGCTGGTTGGCGACGCCCCGGTCATCGGTGAAGGTGGTCGGCCCGCCGCCGTCGTCGCTGGTGAGGCAGCCGGCGAGCGGAAGCGAGAGCAGCAGGATGGCTGCCAGTTGTGATGAAATCCGCAAACGACGCTGTTCCCTGAGTCCCCGGAGGCGTCTCATAAACCGCCGGGCGGCCGAAGGGAATTCGCAACTCGGTTATTCCTCGCCCGGGTTCACAACCGGAGCCAGACGCACTCCGGCCCGTCGCCATTGGGGAAGCAATGGACGGACGGGCCGGTTCTGCATCCAAAAGGCGCAGCGGGGCAATGTGGATCGAAACTACGCCCCTCGGATCAGATTCAACCGCGCTTGGGTCAGCCGCGCTTGGCCGGCGCAACGTGCTTGGTCGCGACCTTCGCGTGGACGTGCTTGGTCGCATGCTTCGGCGACTTCACCTTCAGCATGCTCATGTGCTTGTGGTGGCGGTGATGGCGATAGTGCTTGTGGTGCATCTTGGCGTTGGCGTTGCGCACCTTCGACGGCAGCTGCTCGCTCTTGATCACGGGAGCGGCCTTGGTCCCCGGGGCAGTCGTGGTCGCCGGCGCGGGCGTTGCGGCCTTGCCGGTTTCGGCGGCGAGCGCGGGCGCTGCGATCACGGACATGGCGAGCAGCGCGGCGGAAATCGTCTTCAACATGGTGGTCCTCCTCGTCGGGATCGAGAGGTCTCCGGCCGGATGGTCGGCCTCACCGATCAATGCACGTGACCTTATGAGCCGCGCACTGAACCCGTTCTGAAGGACCCTGACGGACTTCATTCATGTGCATGACATCTCTGTCATGTTCTCCTCTACCGCCGAAAAAAGCAGGATCACGCAATCGTGGGATCGGCCGGGAATGTTCTGCACCCCTGGGTGTTCAAGTCATCAGGCTTGGGTGTAGGATTACCGAGCACGATCAGGAACGATCAGGAGCAACCAGGAATGAGCAGGAAGACGAAGTTTTTGGGCCTCGCAGTGCTCTCGATGACGCTCGCCTCCGGGCCGGTCATCTCGGCCTACGCCGCGGGCAGCGACAATCCCTCGCCGCCGGCTTCCGACAGCGGCAGCAGCAAGGGCAAGAAGGCGAAGAAGGACAAGAGCTCCGCGATCGACGATCAGAAGTTCCTGGCCGGCTATCGCGCCGCCTACACCACGATCTACGACAAGCACGACTATACCGCCGCGATCGAGCAGCTGAAGGCGCTCGGCCAGGATGATCGCGCCGACGTCGCCAACCTGATCGGCTACTCCTATCGCAAGCTCGGCGACTACAAGGTCTCGCAGATCTGGTACGAGCGCGCGCTGAAGGCCGACCCGGCCCATGTGCGCACCTGGCAGTATTACGGCCTCTGGCAGGTCGAACAGGGCAACCGCGATCAGGCGCAATATCACCTGAACCGCATCGCCCAACTCGCCGGCACCAACAGCGACGAATATCGCTCGCTCGCCGCAGCGCTGGAGAAGCCCCCGGGCACCGGCCTGGTTTACTGAGCGAGGCAAATTCCACCAATCGAGCCGGCGCCGTCACGACGACGGCGCCGGCTTTTTGCTGTGCCGTAGGATGGGTGGAGCGCAGCGAAACCCATCCTGCTTCCGCGCGCATCAGAGGTGATAGGTATCGCTTCGCTCCACCGATCCCACGGATCAGCATAATCGTTACGGATGGAGATTACGGATAATGCTCGAGGCGACGATCGGGCTTTTGCGGGCGGCTCGCCCCCACCGTGTTGCCCGCGGCGCCGGCATCCGGCTTGGCCGGACGCGCGGCCTTCTCCACCGGCGGCCCGCTGTCGCCGGTCTTCTTGGCGCTGTTCAGCGCCTCGCCGGTGGTGGTCACGTTGGCGGCCTGCCCGGCCCCCGCCGAGCCGGCCGAAGGGCCGGAGCTTTGCGCCAACACGGTTCCCGATAGCACCAATGCCGCCATCAGTATTGCCGCGTTGATTGTCATGGAGGGGGCCTTCTGCGCTCGAATGATGCACAGCAACGCGCCGCTGCCACGGACGTTCCCACGGAGCCATGATTTAAGGTAAATGCGCGGCAAATTTCCGCCTTGGCGCGGCCTGTCGCAGGAAGCACCGGGCGTTTGCGGCTTCCTCAGCCATGCGCTGCTGACGGGCTGCGTAGCGCCGCCTCGCGATATTCGGCCCATGCCTGCCGCAGGATTTGCACCGGCACCGACGAGGTGAGGAATATCGTCGCCATCACTTTGGCGACGGCAAGGTCAGGCCAGGCCGAGACCGATCCCCACACGCCGAGAGCCGCCGCCATCACGATGAGGTTTCCGATCGCGTCGTTGCGCGAGCAGAGCCAGACCGAGCGGACATTGGCATCGCCGTCCTTGTACGGCAGCAGAAGCAGAACCGAGCCTAGATTGGCCGCGAGTGCCAACGCGCCGATGGCGCCCATCACCTCGGCCTTCGGCACGCCGAGCACGAACGTCTGGTAGACGGTCGAGCCGAACACCCACAGCGCCATCAAGCTCAGCGACGCGCCCCTTCAACAGCGCGGCGGAGGCGCGCACGCGCAGGCCGGCGCCGATCACCGCAAGGCTCAGTCCATAGGTGACCGTATCGGCAAGGAAGTCGAGCGCATCGGCCTTGAGCGCCTGCGATCCGGCAAGCTGACCCGCGATCATCTCGGTCAGGAACATCGCGCCATTGATGCCGATGACCGTCCAGAGCACGCGCCTGTAGCGCGGATCGAGGCCGTCAAAGATCGGAACGCCGCCTGAGCAGCCGCACGAATCGGCCGCGCGGTCGCGGTCCCCTGCCGCACGCCGGCCTTGACCGGCAGCGTCAGCGGCGGTGGTGCGCGGCATTCTGCCCGCAGCAATCGTTCATGGCTCGTCCTTGCAGACGACAGGATAAGGCCGGCCACGCAACGCGTTCAAGCCGATCCATCCGGAACAGCTCCGGCGATCATGCGTCGCGGGTTCAAGGGCTGCCGGCTGCGTTTAGCCGACAGCCCAACCTGTTGATGCGGGCCGTCGCCTCACTTCGCCTTCTGGATCGCGGTGACCGTGTAGCCGCCGTCGCCCTCCTGGGCCTCGAACCGCACCTTGTCGCCGACCTTGACCTGCTTCAGCAGCGCCGGATCCTTGACCCGGTAAACCATCGTCATCGGCTCGTCCATGCCAAGGCTCTCGGCCGGACCGTGCTTGAGCGTGATCTTGCCCGCGCCCTCGTCGATCTTCTTGACCTCGCCATTGATCGCGGCGGCCTGCGCGAGCGCCGCGCCCAGGGTCAGAGCCAGCGCGAATGCGCCGGCGCCGGCAAGTTGGATCATCCTGTTCATCATTGTTGTGCTTTCTTTCGCTGCTGGTTTCATTTCACGATGACGCGGCCGCTCATCCCGTAGTCGCGGTGATCCGGGATCAGGCAGGAATATTCAAACGTTCCGGCCTTGGTGAATTTCCAGACGATCTCCGCGCTCTTCTTCGGTGCGAGGCGAACGCCGTTCGGATCGTCATGCTCCATGTGCGGATGCTTCTTCATCACTTCGGCATGCTTCAGATTCTCTTCGGTGGTCGCGAGCAGGAATTCGTGATCCTCGGTGCCGGCATTGCGGATCACGAAGCGGATCTGCTCGCCGCGCTTGACCTCGATGCGGAACGGCGTGAACTCCATCTCCTTCATCTCGACCTCGACCGTGCGCGAGGGCTTGCTCGGATCGCCGGGCTCGCCGGCCGAATAGGATTCGTGGCCGTGCTTCTCGTGACCACGCGATGGCACTGCGGTGACCGACAGCGCAATCAGCGCGATGCCGATGCTGGTGAGTTGCTTCACTGGATTCTCCATTCTGTGTTTGATGCTTGTCGTTGGTGAGTGAGCTGGATCCGCTACATCTTCATTCCCTTCATCGATGGCTTGCCTTTTCGCCCGGGCGCCGCCGGCGGCTGGCGCGCGGGCTCGGCGGCGGGCGCCTCGACCTCATAGGCAACCGTGCCCGGCGGATATTTGTACGGTCCGGGGTCGGCGTAATCGTCGCGGCCGAGCCCCTCGCGGATCTTCATCACCGTGAACATGCCGCCCATCTCGATCGGCCCGAATTGTCCGGTGCCGGTCATCATCGGCAGCGTGTTGTCGGGCGCGGGCATCTCCATGTTGCCCATCGCCATGCCGGTCGATCCCATCACCATGGCGTCGGGCGCGAGCTTGCCGACCGCCTTGGCCAGATCCTGGCGCGACACGCCGATGAAGTTTCTGACGTCGTGGCCCATCGCGTTCATGGTGTGGTGCGACTTGTGGCAGTGGAACGCCCAGTCGCCCGGATTGTCGGCGAGCATGTCGAACGCCCTGACCGCGCCGACCGGCACGTCGGTCGTGGTCTCCGGATACTGCGCTGACACCGGCACCCAGCCACCGTCGGTGCAGGTCACCGCGAAATTATGCCCATGCACATGGATCGGATGGTTGGTCATGGTCAGGTTGCCGATCCGCACGCGGATCCTGTCGCCGAGACGGATCGGCATCGGATCGATGCCGGGATAGACGCGGCTGTTCCAGGTCCACATGTTGAAGTCGGTCATCTCATTGACCTTCGGCAGATAGGTGCCGGGGTCGATGAGGTAGCTGCTCATGATGAAGACGAAATCGCGATCGACGGGACGGAACGCAGGATCGCGCGGGTGCACGATGAACATGCCCATCATGCCCATCGCCATCTGCACCATCTCGTCGGAATGCGGGTGGTACATGAAGGTCCCGCTGTGCTTCATCTCGAACTCGTAGACGAAGGTCTTGCCCGGCTTGATGTGCGGCTGGTTGAGCCCGCCCACGCCGTCCATGCCTGACGGCACGATCATGCCATGCCAGTGCACCGTGGTGTGCTCCGGCAGTTTGTTGGTGACGAAGATGCGGACCTTGTCGCCCTCGACCGCCTCGATGGTTGGCCCCGGCGCCTGGCCATTATAGCCCCAGAGATTGGCCTTCATGCCGTCGGCGAACTCGCGCACCACGGGCTCGGCGACGAGATGGAATTCCTTCCAGTCGCCGTTCATCCGCCACGGCAGCGACCAGCCGTTGAGCGTGACCACCGGCCGGTAGTCCGGCCCGCTGGCGGGATGCAGCGGCGGCTGCATCACCACCTTGTCCATGGTCGGCGCTTCGGGAATGGCGGCGGCCTGGACGCGGCCGCTGACCGCGCTCGCCGTGACCAGCGCCGCGCCGCCCAGAAATCCTCGTCGAGAAAACATGTGCTGCTCCACTCAATGACCGCCGCCGGCCGCGGGCTGCGCGGCCGAGGCGATGGAAGACGGTGTCGATGCTGCGCCGGCCGAGCCGCCGCCGTTGATCGCGGTCTGCAGCTCGGATTGCGCCAGAAGGAAGTCGCGCCTGGCGTCGATTGCCGCGCGCAGCGAGGCGAGCCGCTGCCGCGCTTCGGTCAGCAGCGCGAACACGTCGACCTGCATGCTGGAGAAGCGCAGCTGCATCTCCTCGGTGATGATCTGCCGCAACGGCAGCACCTCGCGCTGGTAATGGCGCGCGATGTCGTAGGTCGAGCGATAAACGCGGTAGGCGTCGCGCGCCTCGGAGCGGACGTTGACCGCCTTCTCGGTCAGGCGGTTCATCGCCTGGCGGTAGGTCTCCGCCGCCTGCCGTACTCGCACCTCGCCGCCGTCGAAGATCGGAATCTGGAACTGGACGTCGAAGCCGCGCTCCCTGAACGGCGGGGCTTCGGGATCGTGCGTACGCTTGTCGATGCCGGCGACATCGAGCAGCGTGACGAAACGCGTCGCCTCGGTGAGATCGAGCGCCTTGGCGAGCGCGACGATTTCCATCCGTGCGATCTGCAGGTCGACGCGATGGCCGACCGCGGCGATCTCGATCGACGGCTGTTCCAATGGCCGCTTCGGCAGCAATGGCAACTTGCCGGGGATTCGGAAGCCGAGATCGCCGTCCCACAATCCGAGCAGGCGCGCCAGCCGCTCGCGCGAACTCGCCGCATTCTGCCGCGCGCTGGCGAGGTCGGCGGTGATCTCGGCGTAGAACACCTGCTCGCGGGCCTGGTCGAGCTTGTTCATGCCGCCGGTCTCGCCGAGCTTTTTCGCGAGCTGCGCGGTCGACTCCGCGGTCGCCTTCGCATCCGTCAGCAGCGCGACCGTCTCGTTCGCGGCCACCGCCGCGACATGGCTGCGCCGCACCTCGGCGGCAAGCCGCAAGGTGGCGAGCGCGGCCTTGAGCTGCGCCTGGCGGAAGCGCTCGCGCGCGATCTCGGAGCGGGCCGGAAGGGTCGCGAGCGCAAGGATGTCGCCGACCACCTGCCGCTCGACCTCGCTGGCGCCGTTGCCGCTGATGCGGGAGACCGAGAAGGTCGGGTTCGGCGGCAGGCTGTCGGCGACGTAGTCGGTCTCCGCCAGCGCCAGTTCGTTATAGGCGGCCTGCAGCCCCTTGTTGTTCAAGAGCGCAACCTGCACGGCGGCATCCGCCGTCAAATTGCGCGCGAGCAGCCGCTTCACTGCGGCGTCGACGGTCGCGGCCTCATCCACCGACCGCACGAAGGCGACGTCCTTGCCGATCGCCTGCTCGGTCACCTCGGAGACGACGCCCATACCGCTGTCGGGCGAGAACGACGCGCATCCCGCGAGCGCGGATGACGCAAGCAGCAGGATCGGCACGATGGCCAGATGTCGCATGGCGCCCTCCTACTCTTCCGGCTTGGCCGGCGGC
The DNA here is from genome assembly GCF_054062115.1 of Bradyrhizobium sp. USDA 4501. Taxonomy (NCBI): domain Bacteria; kingdom Pseudomonadati; phylum Pseudomonadota; class Alphaproteobacteria; order Hyphomicrobiales; family Nitrobacteraceae; genus Bradyrhizobium; species Bradyrhizobium sp. USDA 4501. The sequence continues at coordinate 7,922,087 of NZ_JBSSEX010000001.1, read as the reverse complement.
GTCACGCCGTCATTGCGCTCGCGCCAGGGCTGCGGCGTCGACGGTCGCAGGCTGCTGTAGGGCGCGATCGTCGAGCGGTAGCCGACGGCGGCCGTCCCCGCCGCCGGATTTGCCGGATCGCCTCCGACGGCGACCGGCCGGCCGTCGGCCATGCAGCCGGCGAGCGGTGCAGATGCGAGGATGGCGGCGGCCATCCGCGGCAGCAATGTGGGTGGCGCGCGCCAGCCGAGCCTGGTGGCCACGGCGGCGAGCCGCGCCCCGAGATGCGAATACATGGATCTGTCCCGATCATCCGATGAATAACAGGCGTGCGCACGCAAGCGTGCGGCACCGCCACGATGTCAGCGAACGATCAGGCGATGGGGGGACGATAGAGGCGCGGAGGCGCCTCGCTCCGCAGGCTCTGATAAGCCTCGGAAAGACGCGTGGCGATCGGGTGCAAGGGAGCAGCGACGAATGGAAGATCGGCCGGCAGCACCGATACGCACATCAGCGCGCAGCACGGCCCCGGCGCATTCTTGCCGTCGTGGCTGTGCTTCACAGCCGGCGCAGCATCATCGGCTGCGTGTTGCATGTGCATGCCGCCATGATCGTGGGCGGCATGATCGTGCGTGACGGCTTCGGCATGCGCCATCGACGCCGCGTGAACATGCGCCGCGGCGGCGGGCTGCACCTCATCGGTCAGGCACGGAAACGGCGCCCCGAATGCAAGCGCGAAGGACGGCGCGAGCACGCAAAACAGATAGGCCAGGATGATGGAACATCCCGCCCGCAACCGCCCTGATCTCGTCAATCGCACCAGCACCCGCTTCGCATCTCCGACCGCCGCAAGCTAACCGCAAATCAGCTCGCTGCAAACCGCCATCAGCTATATACCCCCTTGGGGTATCATTCAATCCGATTTGAAACTACCAACAGGCGTCATGTTTCCATCACATCCTTGCCTGCTGGCGCGCGGCACAGGAAGCAACTTCGGGTGCCGACACTCTCGCTTCGATCTTGATGCCCTTCACGACGGCGAAGATCGCGGGAATCACGATCAGCGTCAGCAGCGTCGACGAGATCATACCGCCGATCATGGGCACCGCGATGCGCTGCATGATCTCCGAGCCGGTGCCGGTGCTCCACATGATCGGCAACAGCCCGGCCATGATGGCGACCACCGTCATCATCTTCGGCCGGACGCGCTCGACCGCGCCCGCGATGATCGCGCGATTGAGGTCGTCACGATCGATCGTGCGTCCCTCGGCAGCGCGGCGCGCCGTGACCTCGCCCAGCGCCTGGTTGAGATACATCAGCATCACGACGCCGGTCTCGGCGGCAACGCCGGCGAGCGCGATGAAGCCGACCGCGACCGCAACCGACAGGTTGAAGCCGAGCGCCCACATCAGCCAGAAGCCGCCGACCAGCGCGAACGGCAGCGACAGCATCACGATCATCGTCTCCGCCACCGAGCGGAAATTGAGGTAGAGCAGCAGGAAGATGATCGACAGCGTCACCGGCACCACGATCCTGAGCCGCGCCGCGGCGCGTTCGAGATATTCGTACTGCCCGCTCCAGACCACGTAGGTTCCGGGCGGAAACTGCACGCCGGCCTGCACCGCGCGCTCCGCGTCCGCGACATAGCCGCCGAGATCGCGATCGCGGATGTCGACATAGATGTAGGTCGCGAGTTGCCCGTTCTCGGTCCGGATCGTGGTCGGCCCGTGCGCGGGCGCGATGTCGGCGACCTCGCCGAGCGGCACCGCGCCGCCCGCCGGCATCGGCACCAGGACGTCGCTGGCGATCGCGCCCGGATTGTCGCGCAAATCGCGCGGATAGCGCATGTTGACGGTGAAGCGCTGGCGTCCCTCGACCGTTGTGGTCACGCTCTGGCCGCCGAGCGCGGTCGCGATGGTGTCCTGCACGTCCTGCACCGCGATGCCGTAGCGCGACAAGGCCTCACGATTCGGCGTGACCTCGAGATAGTAGCCGCCGAGGCTGCGCTCGGCATAGGCCGACGAGGTGCCGGGCACGCCCCGCACGACCTGCTCGACCTGGCGGGCGAGCTTGTCGATCACGGCAAGATCGGGACCGATCACCTTGACGCCGACCGGCGTCCGAATCCCGGTCGAGAGCATGTCGATGCGCGCCTTGATCGGCATGGTCCAGGCGTTGGAGACACCGGGGAATTGCAGCGCCTTGTCCATCTCCGCGATCAGGCGGTCGAGCGTGAGGCCGGCGCGCCATTGCACTTTCGGCTTCAGATTGATGATGGTCTCGAACATCTCCGACGGCGCCGGATCGGTCGCGGTCGCGGCGCGGCCGGCCTTGCCGTAGACCGAACCGACCTCCGGAAAGCTGCGGATGATGCGGTCCTGCATCTGCAGCAGCTCGGCCGCCTTGGTCACCGAAATCCCCGGCAGCGTGGTCGGCATATAGAGCAGCGTGCCCTCATTGAGGTCGGGCATGAACTCGGTGCCGAGCTGCCGCGCCGGCCAGATCGAGACGGCGACGGCGCCGAGCGCCAGCAGGATCACCAGCGTCTTCGCCCGCAACACGGCGTGGATGACCGGACGGTAGATCCAGATCAGGAAACGGTTGATCGGATTTCTGTGCTCGGGGACGATCCTGCCGCGGACGAAGATCACCATCAGCGCCGGCACCAGCGTCACCGACAACAGCGCCGCCGCCGCCATCGCGAACGTCTTGGTGAACGCAAGCGGCGAGAACAGCCGCCCCTCCTGCGATTCCAGCGTGAAGATCGGCATGAAGGACACGGTGATGATCAGCAGGCTGAAGAACAGCGCCGGCCCCACCTCCGCCGCGGCCTCGATCAGGATCGCGACCCGCGACCTGCCGGGCTCGGCTCGCTCCAGGTGCTTGTGCGCGTTCTCGATCATCACGATCGCCGCATCGATCATGGCGCCGATCGCGATCGCGATGCCGCCGAGGCTCATGATGTTGGAGCCGATGCCGAGCAGCTTCATCGCGCCGAACGCCATCAAGACGCCGACCGGCAGCATCAGGATCGCGACCAGCGCGCTGCGGACATGCAGCAGAAACACGATGCAGACCAGCGCGACCACCACGCTCTCCTCCAGCAATGTGCGCTTCAGCGTGTCGATCGCCGCATAGATCAGATTGGAGCGGTCGTAGACCGGCACGATCTCGACCGACTTCGGCAGGCTGGTCGCGATCTCCCTGAAACGTTTCTTGACGTTCTCGATCACATCGAGCGCGTTGACGCCGAAGCGCTGCAGCACGATGCCGCTCGCGACCTCGCCCTCGCCGTTCAGTTCAGTGATGCCGCGCCGCTCGTCGGGGCCGAGCTCGACGCGGGCGACGTCGCGCAGCAGCACCGGCGTGCCGCTATCGGTCTTCAGCACGATGTTGCCGAGATCGTTGATGTCCTTCAGATAGCCCTTGCCGCGGATGACATATTCGAACTCGGAGAGCTCGACGGTGCGGCCGCCGACATCGGCGTTGCTGGCGCGGATCGCGTCGCGCATCCGCTGCATGGTGATGCCGCGGTCGCGCATCCGCTGCGGATCGAGGATCACGTTGTACTGCTTGACGAAGCCGCCGACGCTGGCGACCTCGGCCACGCCTTCCGCCCTGGCAAGCGCGAATTTCAGGTTCCAGTCCTGGATCGTGCGGGTGTCGGCAAGGTTCAGCTCTTTCGACATCACGGCATACTGGTAGACCCAGCCGACCCCGGTCGCATCGGGCCCGATGGTCGGTGAGACGCCGGCCGGCAGCCGCGACGCCGCGCCGTTGAGGAATTCGAGCACGCGCGAGCGCGCCCAGTAGATATCCGTGCCGTCCTCGAAGATGACATAGACGAAGGAGACGCCGAAGAACGAGAAGCCGCGCACGACCTTCGACTTCGGCACCGTCAGCATCGCCGTGGTCAGGGGATAGGTGACCTGGTCCTCGATCACCTGCGGCGCCTGGCCGGGATATTCGGTGTAGACGATGACCTGGGTGTCGGAGAGATCGGGGATCGCATCGAGCGGCAGATGCAGCAGCGCGTAGAGGCCCGCGGCTGCCGCGAAGCCGGTGCCGAACAGCACCAGCAGCAGGTTGCGCGCCGACCAGGCGATGACACGGGCAATCATCGCCGGTCTCCCGTCTTGTCGCCCTCGCCCGCCTGGGCAGCACCGGCCTCGGCAAAGCCCTTGATCGCCGCCTTCAGGTTGCTTTCGGCATCGATCAGAAACGTCGCTGATGTCACGACCGCATCGCCTTCGGCGATGCCGTCGCGGATTTCGACATAGCCCTCGCCGCGCCGCCCGAGCTTGACCTCGCGCGGCTCGAACCGCCCGTTGCCGCGGTCGATCAGCACGCTCTGGCGGCTGCCAGTGTCGAGGATGGAATTATCGGCTACCGCAAGTACCGGCGCCGGGCTGCCGGTGTCGATCTCCGCGTCGACATACATGTCCGGCAGCAGCGCGAGGTCGGCATTCTGCAATTCGATCCGCACCCGCGCGGTGCGCGTCTCCTTGTTGACCTGCGGATAGACCACGCTGATCCGGCCGACGAAACTGCGGCCGGGATAGCTGCGCGCGCGTACGGTCACGTTCTGCCCGACCACGATATTGCCGAGATCGCGCTCGGCAACGTCGACCAATGCCCACACGACAGAGACGTCGGCAATCCGAAACAGCACGTCGCCTTGCTGCGCGCGCATGCCCTCGATGGCGGCGCGCTGCAGCACGATGCCGTCGCGCGGCGACAGCCACTGGATCGCGATCGGAACCGTCCGGCTCTTCTCCATCTCGACGATAACCGGTTCGGGAACGTCGAGATTGGTCAGCCGCTGCTTGGAGCCGCGCCCGTAGGGCTCGATGTTCGCCGTCGCCTTCGACGTGATGGTCGCGACATATTCGGCCGCAGCGGACGATATTGCAGGGCTGTAGATCTCCATCAACGGCTGGCCCTTCGTCACGCGGCTGCCGGTCGTGACGTCGGCGACTTTCTGCACATAGCTCTCGGCGCGCATCGCGATGACGGAGACGCGACGTTCGTCGAGCTGGATCGTGCCGGGTGCGCGGACCAGCGTACGGATGCGGCGCATCTGCGCGGGCTCGGACTTGACGCCGCTGCGCTGGATCCTGCCGGGCGACAGCGTGATCGAAACGTCGTCGCTGTCATCGCCGTCATAGACGGCGATGTAATCCATTCCCATGGAATCCTTCTTCGGCACCGGCGAGGTGTCGGGAAGTCCCATGGGATTGCGATAATATTTGACCTTGCTCTCGCCTTTCGCGGCAGGCGCGCTCACGTGTGCCGATTGCCCGGGCCCGCCGGCACCGCCCTCGTCATCGGCAAACACCGGCAGATAGTCGCGCCCGTCAGGCGTCTTCTTCGGTGTCGCCGAATAGAGCGACTTGCCGTCGGGATCGCGGTAGTAGATCGGCGCAGCAGTCTCCGCCGCCCGCGCGACGGCGACGATCGCAGCGGTCACCGGCCGCGGCGGCAGGTTGCGGCCGATCCATGCGGCGCCTGCCGCTGCCGCGATCGCAGCGGCAGCGCCGGCCCATGTTAAGGCGCCCATTGCTCGGCGGCTCATTGCTCGGCCGTGACGACGAGCTTGTTCTCGACCGCGCCGGTCTCGCCCTGCACTTTGGCGCCGAGCGACAATTGCCAGCGCCCGGCCATGCCGAAGGTCGCCTTGAACCGGTAGGTGCCGGGCTCGGTGCCCGGCATCGGCGTCACCTTGGTGGCCATCTCCTGCATGCCGTCGGGTGCCATGTCGAGCCGGGTCGAGAAGATGACCGCGTCGGGCACGGCTTTCCCGCTCGTCTTGTCGACCAGCCGCACCGTGACGATGCGATCGGCACCCGCCTTGACCGTCGGCTGCACCAGCTGGAATTCGTAGTTCTTGATCTCGGCGTGGGCAGACATGCCCGTCACGGCAACGCCGATCAGCGCGGCGGCGGTCGCGCGCGCCAGGTGGAAAGACTTCATGGTGATGATCCTCGATACGTCTGATGAGCCGCGTGAGCGGCATGCAAAGGCACGCGCGCCATTGGCGCACGCGTCAGCGATCAGGCGCTGGCGCGCCCGTCAGACGGTGGTTCGAGGCGGATGGTCGGGAGGTTTGGCGCCAAGGCCGTCGAGCAGACGGTCGTCATGGGCGGCGATCCGGCTGCGCAGCGGATCGCGCTCGATCAGCGACATGGCGCCGGCGGGGACCGGCAGCGAAACGCTCAACATGCAGAGCGCGAGGAACGGACAGTCGTCGCAGCCCTTGCTCTTGCCCTGGTCCGGACAGCACGGCATGTCGTCGGCCAGCGCCTGCTCGGACATCGCCTGTCCAGACATGGCGTGATCGTCCGGCATCACCTGCATCGCAGCGGCCGAGGCATCCGGCATCATCCGGGCAAATGCCGGCGCCACGGGCGCGAGCAACAGCCCGGCCGCGACGAGCAGCAGAATCCAGAGATTGGCGAGCCGCCTCAGATGCATGCCCGCTTCTCGCACGGATCAGTGCACGGCGCAAATCCCTCCGGCTTCACGATCGCGCCAGCACCCGGGGGAGGCTCTCACTCGCCCCTAGGTCTGCTTCAATACCGCCGGATCGACCGGCATCTTGCGCAGCCGCTTGCCGGTCGCCGCGAAGATCGCGTTGCTGATCGCCGGCACGATGCCCGAGGTTCCGGTCTCGCCCATGCCACCCGGCGGCTCAGTGCTCGGCACGATATGGACCTCGATCGCCGGCGCCTGATCGATGCGCAGCATCTGGTAGCTGTCGAAATTGCTCTGCTCGACGCGACCGTCCTTGAGCGTGATCTCGCCGTAGAGCGCCGCCGTGACGCCGAAATTGATGCCACTCTGGAGCTGCGCCTGCACCGTGTCGGGATTGACCACGGTGCCGCAATCCATCGCACAGACGACGCGGTGGACACGGACCGAGCCGTCCTTGGCGACCTCGACCTCGGCGACCTGCGCGAGGTAGCTGCCGAACACGAATTGCAGCGACACGCCGCGTCCGCGCCCGGCCGGCAGCTTGCCGCCCCAGCCGGCCTTGGCCGCCGCGAGCTCGAGCGCCGCCTTGGCGCGCGGCGATTTGCCGAGCAGCGCGCGGCGATAATCGACCGGATCCTGCTTCGCCGCCGCCGCCAGCTCGTCGATCACGCTTTCGGTGACGAACACGTTGTGCGAGGGCCCGACGCTGCGCCAGAACGCGGTCGGAATGCCCGGTGGTTCGACCCGGACATATTCGACATGGAAGTTCGGAATGTCGTAGACGAGATCGATCGCGCCCTCGGTCGTGTCGGGATCGAGCCCGTTGCGGAACGCCGGCGGCGCCCATCGCGCCAGCACCGACGAGCCGGCGAAGCGGTTGTTCCAGGCAACCGGCTTGCCAGATGCATCGAGGCCGACCGCAATCCGGTCGCACCAGTAGGGCCGGTACATGTCGTGCTGGATGTCCTCCTCGCGGGTCCACACCACCTTGACCGGCGTATCGACCTGCTTGGCGATCTGCACGGCGCGAATGACACCGTCGACCTCGAGCCTGCGGCCGAAGCCGCCGCCGAGCAGATGATTGTGCACCACCACCTTCTCCGGTGGCATGTTCAGCACCTTCGCGGCCACCGCCTGCGCACGCGAGAGCGCCTGGCTGCCGACCCAGATCTCGCAACCGTCGGAACGCACATGCACGGTGCAGTTCATCGGCTCCATCGTGGCATGGGCGAGGAACGGCAGTTGATAGGTCGCCTCGACTTTCGTCGCCGCGCCCGCCATCGCCTTGTCGGCGTCGCCGATATTTTGCGCGACCGTGCCCGGCTTGGTGGTGGCTGCTTCGAGCTCGCGCGCGATGTCCGATGTGGCGAGCTTGGCGTGAGGGCCCTCGTCCCACTCGATCGTGAGCGCCGCCAGACCCTTCTTCGCCGCCCCCATGTGGTCGGCCACCACCGCGACGGCGTCGTCGAGCGTCACGATCTGGCGCACGCCCTTGACGGCTTTTGCCGCCGCATCATCGACGCGCTTCACCCGCCCGCCGAACACCGGCGACTGCGCGAGCGTCGCGACCTTCACCCCGGGCGGCCGTGCGTCGATGCCGTAGACCGCCGTGCCGTTGATCTTGGAGGGTGTATCGAGCCGCTTGGCCGGCGTGCCGATCAGCTTGAACTCGGACGGGCTCTTCAGCGTGACATTCTCCGGCACCGGCATCTGCGCCGCGTCAGTCGCGAGTTCACCGTAACCCAGCTTGCGTCCGGAGGCCGCGTGATGCACCTCGCCGTTCTCGGCGCGGCATGTCCCCGGCTCGACGTTCCAGCGTTTCGCCGCGGCCGCGACCAGCATCGCCTTCGCGGTGGCGCCGGCTTTCCGCATCGGCTGCCAGGCGCCGCGCATTGCGTTCGAATTGCCGGTGGCCTGCACGCCGAGCAGCGGGTTGGCGTAGAGCTTGTCGCTCGGCGGCGCGTGTTCGAGCCGGACCTGCGTCAGGCCGGTCTCGAGCTCCTCGGCGATCAACATCGGGATCGAGGTGTAGGTGCCCTGCCCCATCTCGACATAGGGCATGGTCAACACGACCTTGCCGTCGCCGCCAATCCGGACGAAGGCGTTCGGCGCGAAGCCGTCGGAGGCCGCCGCCTCGCTCTCGCGGCCCGCGAACGGCAGGCTCACGCTGAGCAGCAGACCGCCGCCCGCGATCGCGCCGGCGCGGAGGAAATTGCGCCGCGACAGGTCGGCAGCGCGCTCAGACAGATTGTCGATCAGCGTCATGGCTCAACCTCCCGACTGCGCGGCTTGCTTGATGGCTTCGCGAATGCGCACATAGGTGCCGCAGCGGCAGATATTGCCCGACATCGCTTCATCGATATCGGCATCGGTCGGCTTCGGCTTGCCCGCGAGCAGCGCGGAGGCCGACATGATCTGCCCCGACTGGCAGTAACCGCATTGCGGCACCTCATGCGCGAGCCAGGCGTCCTGGATCTTCTTGCCCGCCGGCGTCATGCCGACCGCCTCGATGGTCGTGATCCTGGAGTCGCCGATGCTGTCGATGGTCGTGATGCAGGAGCGCACCGCCGTGTCGTCGAGATGCACCGTGCAGGCGCCGCACAGCGCCATGCCGCAGCCGAACTTGGTGCCGGTCATGCCGAGCACGTCGCGCAGCACCCAGAGCAGCGGCGTGTCGCCATCGGCATCGACCGAATGACTGGTCTCATTGATCGTGATCTGGAAGGGCATCGTGACACTCCTGTCTGGTTCAGGCTCCGGCGGGATTGCGTCCCTCCGGGCGAAATCGGCAGCATTTCGAAGCAATCGGACGCATCATCGCGCCGATTGCTCACTTATGGTAATAAATATAGTTCCAGCACCCAATAAGTAGCGCCTTGATGCGCAGTGAAATAACCATTGGTTTATAATCATGGATCGACTGACCAGCATGTCCGTGTTCGCCCGCGTCGCCGATCTCGGCTCCTTCACCGCGGCGGCCAAGGAGTTGCGGATGTCGCCGACCATGATCGGCAAGCATATCCGATTTCTCGAGGACCGGCTCGGATCGCAATTGATCAACCGGTCGACCCGGCGGCAGGGCCTCACCGAGCTCGGCCGCAGCTATCTCGATCACTGCAAGCAATTGCTTGAACAGGCCGAGGCCGGCGATGCGCTGGTCGAGGAGGCGCTCAGCGCGCCGCGCGGCAAGCTCCGCGTGGCGACCTCGGTCGCCTTCGGGTCGTACAGCCTGGCGCCCGCGCTGGTGCGCTTCATGAAGAAATATCCGGAAGTCTCGGTCGACCTCATCCTCAGCGACAGGATGGTCGATCTGCTCGAGGAAGGGCTGGATGCGGCGATCCGGGTCGGCACGCTGACCGACTCCACCATGATGTCGCGCTCGCTGTCGCCCTATACAGGCGTGGTGTGCGCCGCGCCGAGCTATCTCGCCGAACGCGGCACGCCAACCCATCCGGCCGATCTCGCCCGCCATGAATGCCTGCGCTACCCCGGCTGGTCGGACGGGCAGCGATGGACATTCTCGGGGCCGGAGGGCGAAGTGCATGTCGATGTCGCGAGCCGCCTCTTCATCAACAGCGCGTTCGGCATCCGCTATGCGGCGCTGGCGGGCGCCGGCATCGTGCTGATGCGCGACGAGCTGCTGGCCGACGATATCGCCGCGGGACGGCTGCAGGTCCTGCTGCCGAACTACACGACGCAGAGCCGCGCGCGCCAGATCCTGTGGCCGAAGCATCGCAAGATGACGCCGAAGCTGCGCGCGCTGATCGACTTCATCGTGGAGACGTATGGCTGAGACAGATCGCCGCGGCCAAACCGCTCAACGCGACTGGCCAAGGTTGTAACGTCGCGACGGAGCGCGTAGGATGAGAACGTGCAATGAGGCCGTCGTGCTGATGCCGGGCGGCTTCCGTTCAAGTGAGGCGCGACATGCTGCCTGCCGAGTTTGGACGCGCCTTCCCATCTCGAGAATTGAATATCTGAGCGACGCCGTTCGCAGCGCGGGCCTTGACTCGCCCCAGATGTCCAGCGGTCATCTCTCAGGCAGTCTCGTCTTTTCGAACTCGGACGGCATCGAGTACAGCGGGCTGATCGACGGAGGACAGCGCCGCGCCCACCGGATCGACCGGTGGACGTAGCCGAATTTAGCAGGAGATACACTGATGCTTGACTTGAAGCGTACTACGATGCTTGCAGCGTCCATCCTCACCGCCTCGATCATTGCGGCAATACCGCTTGAATCGGCGTCCGCAGCGCTGCTCGGCGCGATGCCGATCGATAATCACGTCGCGCAATCATCCGACGTCGTTGCAGTCCGCGCGGCCGGCCGCCGTGGCGGCGCAGCGGTCGGTCCCCGCGGCGGCGCCGTCGTTCACCGTGGTGGCGCAGCCGTTGGGCCGCGCGGTGGCGCCTATCGCGGCCGCACCGCCGTCGTCGGGCCCCGCGGCAACGTCGCGGTTCGCGGCCGGACGGTGGTGGGAGGCGGCGGATGGGCGCGTCCGGGCCGGTATTACTGGCCAAGGGGCGGCGCAATCGCAGCCGGCGCTGCCATCGGGGTCGTGACGGCGGCAACGGCCGCGGCATGGGCCGGTGCCGCGCCGGCGCCCGGCATGTGCTGGTACTATACCGATCCGTCCCGCACGCAAGGATTCTGGGACTACTGCCAGTAATCGCCGTAGCGAGCGAACCGATATGAAGCCAGCGATGTCTCGCGCCTGCCCTGGCGGAGGCACCACTGGTGTTCCTCGCTACTTCGTGCTTGCGATGATCAGAAGATTATTGAGTACGGGCGTGGAGCAAAACGCCGCCACGATCGCGATATTGTAGGGGTTGTTGCTGCGCCAAAGCAGCCACATCATGAAATAGGTCAGACCGAGCTTCGGAATAAGCCACCAGGGGCCGAGCCATGTCTGAGCGACATGCATGAACGGGTTCAACTCGCCGAGGCCGAGATTCAGGATCGTGTTGGTGGTGTAGAGATCGGCGATGCCAAGAAGCAGGACGGACAGCACGAGGAGCGTCTTGGCGAGGTAACGTGGCCCCAGAATAATCTCGTAAGCAAATGCGGCGCCCCCCGGGACGTTTCGCTTGAACCACGACTGCGCGGCATCATTGGTCGCGAAAATCTTCAGATGCTCCGGCTCGCCAACGGGCTTGCTTGTGTCGGTATAGACCCAGACTTTCATTCGATTGCTCAAATATCTCTTTTCAAATCACAAAAAAGCATCATCTGCCGAGATGGTCATCTCGGGAGACCAAGGTAGCTCTGCCGTCGCCGTGAGGATAATTCCGGAGAGTGGCGTTGCGTTGGCCTCGAGGTGCCGCTTCAGGGCGGTTCAATCGTTGCGGCGCTTCAGGTCCAAGCGTCCGATGCGTTCATCAATCAGTCGATTTAGTTTCTCGTCCCGCCGTGAATTCTTCCTAAACAGCCCGCCATGCAGCCGATAGGCAAGAAGGAACAGGACAATGGCAGTGCCCCGAGATAGTAGGACCAGTCCATTCTTGAACCGCGCCTGGTTGCTGCAACGGCCGAAGCTTAGGGCGAGCCTGTCCTACTTGTCCAACGCTATCCCGTGCGCCGCACCTGCCCGGGCCCAAATGGATTGGCCTGATTTATGCTTGGAAATGGCCGCATACGGAGGACGCGCGATGAGGCGGGACCTTTTGGTTATTTGCGGCGGAATGCTGGCCACGGGCGCCATCGCCTGGATCCTGTTGGGCAACCCGGCGAGCGGGCCACATATGCACGGGCTCCAGACGATGTCGGCAGACCAAGACTTGAGACTCGTCTCCCAGCGAAGTCCATATATGCGGGACGAGCGCTAGGGCGTCCCTGGCGGGTGCCTGCGAACTTCAATCACTGAGCTGCCCGGCGGCGCAAGCCCGCTCGGCAACAATATTCGATTTTTCCGAATAACGTCCAGCGGCTGTCGATTCGAATGCGTCCAGTCAGTGGGACTGAGCGTAGGGTGCAGCATTCATCAGCAGCCCCCCAAAAAGCAGGACCAGATAGAGCATCGAAAACACGAACAAGCGACGAGCAGGCCGCCTTTCCTTGTCGTCGCTCCGGCGCAACTGCCATGCGAGAAAAATCATGATCGCTCCCAGAGTCGCCGCGGCGGCGCCGTAGCCGGCGCCCGCGAACCCCAGCGCACAAGGCAGCAGTGAGATCGGAACCAAGAGCATGCAATAGAGAAGAATCTGGCGCTTTGTTTCGGTCTTGCCAGCCACGACCGGCAACATCGGCACACCGGCACGGGCATATTCTCCAGCAAGATTGAGCGACAGTGCCCAGAAGTGGGGTGGCGTCCAGAGGAAGATGATCAGAAACAGGATGAGCGGCTCGAGCCCAACATGTCCCGTGACCGCAGCCCAGCCAATCACCGGAGGGAGCGCGCCGGCGGCACCGCCAATAACGATATTCTGCGGCGTTCGGCGTTTGAGCCACATCGTGTAAACGACGACGTAGAAGAAGATCGTGAAAGCAAGCAGCGCAGCAGCGGCCATGTTCAGCAAGGTGCCGAGAGCCAGGACGGCGCACGTGCCGAGCATCAATCCGAAGGCCAATGCTTCCGGGCGCGATACGCGGCCGCTGGGAATTGGACGGATGGCGGTACGCGCCATCACCGCATCGATGTCGGCGTCGTACCACATATTGAGCGCAGCTGCGGCGCCAGCTCCCGCGGCTATGCAGAGAAGAGCAGCGAAACCGGTGAAGGGATCGATGCCGCCTGGTGCGACCATGAGACCGACCAGTGCGGTAAAGACGACCAGCGACATCACGCGCGGTTTCGTCAGTGCGACGTAATCTCCGATGTTGGCATAGCTCCGGCGAAGAATTGAACGATTGATTTGCACGAGACTAATTCCTCGTCGGTTCGAAAAAGCCATCGGCCAAAGGCCTGCTTCGCAGGGTTCCGGACGATGTGGCGAGTCCTCCGCCTTCAGGACGCTTTGCCTTGTCCAGCATGACCCTCGCGGTCGTGGCCGTTCATTTCTTAGCTTGCTGACGCGAAGAACATCACCCGAAGCAGATGCGTATAGTCGGATTCGAACATCATGATCCCGACAAAAACCAGCACCAGCACCGGCGGCAACAGGATGGCGTAGGCCAACGCCAACCGCTCCCAGGCCATGTGCATGAACACAGCGACGATCAGGCCGGCCTTCAGCACCATGAACAGCAGGATCAGCGACCATCGCAGGTGGCCGTGGATACCAAAATAGTCGACGAGATAGGAGCAGGTGCTGAGCACGAACAGCCATCCCCAGACCACGAGATAGAGCTTGATCGGGTGCTGCTGGCCCTCTGCATGCGCGGCGCCCGATGCCACCGCACCATGCACATAGCTGTGTAGCGCATGCTGTGCTGCCTGCCCTTCCACATGTACCGCTGCTTCTGTCATGCGCGACCTCACCAGAGATAAAAGAAGGCAAAGATGAACACCCAGACCAGATCGACGAAATGCCAGTACAGGCCCATGATTTCGACGATCTCGTAATAGCCCTTGCGGCTCGTGAAAAAGCCGCGCCGCTCGACGTCGAAGTCTCCCCGCCAAACCTTTCGCGCGATGGCGATCAGGAAGATCACGCCGATGGTCACGTGGGTGCCGTGGAAGCCGGTGATCATGAAGAAGGAAGCGCCAAATTGCGGTGCGCCCCACGGGTTGCCCCAGGGCCGCACGCCCTCCATGATCAGCTTGGTCCATTCGAAAGCCTGCATTCCGACGAACGTCGCGCCAAATGCCGCGGTGGCCAGCATCAAGGCTGCCGTTTTGACGCGATCCCGGCGGTAACCGAAGTTGACGGCCATCGCCATCGTCCCGCTGCTGCTGATCAGGATGAAGGTCATGATCGCGATCAGGATGAGCGGGATGTGCTGACCGCCGATATTGAGCGCGAATACTTCGCTGGGGTTGGGCCACGGCACGGTCGTCGACATTCGCGCCGTCATGTACGACAGCAGGAAGCAGCTGAAGATGAAGGTGTCGCTCAGAAGGAAGATCCACATCATGGCCTTCCCCCAGGACACGTTCTTGAACGCGCGCTGGTCCGAGGCCCAGTCGGCGGCGATGCCGCGCAATCCGGGTATCGTTCCGGGCAGCGCCTTGGGGGTTGCGAGTGTGGTTTCGGTCATCGCTTCCTGCCTCGCTAGGTGAGCAACTGGCGACAGATGTCGACGAAATTGTCTGTCCAGCCCGTCAGCAGACCGAGCAGGACCAGCCAGACCAACAACAGGAAATGCCAGTAGATGGTACAAAGCTCGACGCTCAGGCGCATCTGCGTCATCGGCGCGCCACGCCACAGTTTTACGGTCGCCCTGCCGAGCGCCACCAGGCCGCCGGTCAGGTGCAGCCCGTGGAGCGCGGTGATCAGATAGAAGAAGGAATTGGCCGGATTCGACGCCATGGCATAGCCGGCGATGTTGAGCTGCTGCCACACCACGAGCTGCCCGATCAGGAACATCACGGCCGATGCACCGCCGACCAACAGGCCCGCGATCAGGCCCTCATGGTCGTCGCGGCGCGCGGCCATCAGCGCCCATTGCAGCGCCATGCTGCTGATGACGAGGACGCCGGTGTTGAACCACACCAGCCTCGGCAGCGGCAACTCGCGCCAGTCCACCATGGTGGTGCGCATCGAGTAGGCGCTGATCAGGAGCGCGAACAGCGAACCGACCACCGCGAGAAAAACACCGAGGCCGATTTTCGCCGCCGGCACCGAAGAGCCGAGATCGCCGCGAAGATCCACCGCAATGCCCTGCTCCAGCCACGGCTTGGCGGCCAGCCGTTGCTGCGAGAGCCACCATCCCGCGATCGCTGCAATCGTAGCAATGAACAGGACGATGGCACTCACGGATGGGCTCCCTGGGCCAGCACCTTGGCCGGCGGTTCATTCTGCGGGATGAAGTCCCTCGCGGAACCGGGCACGCTGTAATCGTAGGCCCAGCGATAGACGACGGGGAGCTCCTTGCCCCAGTTGCCGTGCCCCGGCGGGGTCTCCGGCGTCTGCCATTCCAGCGAGGTGGCACCCCAGGGATTGCCGCCCGCCTCTTTTCCCTTGAACAGGCTCCAGACCAGATTGAACAGGAAGACGAGCTGAGCGAAGCCGACAATCAGCGCCGCCACGCTCATGAACGCGTTGAGGTCATGGGCGGATGCCGGGACGAACGAGGTCTCGCCGATGTCGTGATAGCGGCGCGGCATCCCGAGCAGGCCGAGATAGTGCATCGGGAAGAACACCGCATAGGCCCCGATGAACGTCACCCAGAAGTGGAAGCGTCCGAGCGCGTCATTGAGCATCCGCCCGGTGACCTTTGGATACCAATGATAGATCCCGCCGAACACGGCCATGATCGGCGCAATCCCCATTACCATGTGGAAGTGCGCGACGACGAACATCGTATCCGACAGTGGAACGTCGACGACAACGTTGCCGAGGAACAGCCCGGTCAGGCCGCCATTGACGAAGGTGACGATGAAGCCGAGCGCAAACAGCATCGGCACAGTTAGATGGATGTCGCCGCGCCAAAGCGTCAGCACCCAGTTGTAGACCTTGATCGCGGTCGGGATCGCGATGATGAGCGTCGTGGTGGCGAAGAAGAACCCGAAATACGGGTGCATGCCGCTGACATACATGTGGTGCGCCCACACGACGAAGCTCAGCGCTCCGATCGCCACGATCGCCCAGACCATCATGCGATAGCCGAAGATGTTCTTGCGTGCGTGAGTACTGATCAGATCCGAGATGATGCCGAACGCCGGCAGCGCGACGATGTAGACCTCGGGATGGCCGAAGAACCAGAACAAATGCTGGAACAGGATCGGGCTGCCGCCGCCATACTTGGTCAGCTGGCCCATCTCGACCAGTGTCGGCATGAAGAAGCTGGTTCCAAGGAGGCGGTCCAGCAGCAGCATCACCGAGGCCACGAACAGCGCCGGGAACGCCAGCAGCGCCATCACGGTCGCGGTGAAGATGCCCCACACCGTCAAGGGCATGCGCATCAAGGTCATGCCGCGTGTGCGGGCCTGCAATACTGTTACCACGTAATTGAGCCCGCCCATCGTGAAGCCGATGATGAACAGGATCAGCGAGGCCAGCATGAGAACGATGCCCCAGTCCTGCCCGGGGGTACCGGAGAGAATCGCCTGGGGTGGATAAAGCGTCCAACCGGCGCCGGTCGGCCCGCCCGGCACGAAGAACGTCGCGGCCAGCACCAGCACCGCGAGCAGGTAGACCCAATAGCTCAGCATGTTCACGTAGGGGAAGACCATGTCCCGCGCGCCAACCATCAGCGGGATGAGGTAGTTGCCGAAGCCGCCAAGGAACAACGCCGTGAGCAGGTAGATCACCATGATCATGCCGTGCATGGTGATGAACTGAAGGTACTGGTTGGCATCGATAAAGGAGAACGTGCCGGGAAACCCCAGTTGCAGCCGCATCATCCACGACAGCACCAGCGCAACCATTCCGATCGACATCGCCGTGATCGAGTACTGGACGGCGATCACCTTGGCGTCTTGCGAAAAGACGTACCTCGTCCACCAGCTGTGCGGATGATAGAGCTCGACCTCACCTACTTCGGCGGGCGGGATGCCTGCGACCTCATCAAACGGGATATCGACCATCGGAATACCCTCCTTGGTCTTCCGCTCAGCGACGACTTCACTTCATATCCGGCCGAACATCCGGCCGATCCTCGTCGGCATGTTCATTCGCTGCCAGTCTTGTACGCGGCCTTCGCGACGTTCCGCTGGCCGGACAAGGCGGCGAACGTGTGCTGCTTGTCCAGCCACGCGTGATATTCCTTCTCTTCTTCCACGACGACCTTGCTGCGCATCTGTGCGTGCGCGGCACCGCAAAGCTCCGCGCAGAGGACGTCGAAGGTTCCGGTCCGGGTCGGCGTGAGCCAGTAGTAGGTCACCGAGCCAGGGATCATATCCATCTTCGCCCGGAACTCGGGCACGTAGAAATCATGCAGGACGTCGATCGAGCGGAGCAGCACCTTCACCGGCTTCCCGACCGGCAGATGCAGATCCTCGTTTTGCACGACGATGTCGTCCTGCCCGTTCGGATCATTGGGATTCAACCCGAGTGGATTGTCGGAGCTGATCAGGCGCGCATCTGACGTGCCGAGCCGGCCGTCCTTTCCCGGAAGCCGATAACTCCACATCCACTGTTGTCCGACGACCTCGACGTCGGTCGCGTCGGCGGGAACGGTGACGAACTGGTGCCAGACGATGAGGCCCGGCGCCAGCATGGCGACGACGCCGATCGCGGTGCCGATGCTGAGCCACCATTCGAGCTTCTTGTTCTCGGGATTGTAGTGGGCGCGCCGTCCCTCGGTGTGGTGAAAGCGCAGGACGCAATAGGCCATGAACACGATCACCGCGCAGAACACCGCTCCGGTGATCCAGAATGTCAGGTTGATCGTGTGGTCGATATAGCTCCAGTTCGAGGCAATCGGGGTCCACCACCAGGGGCTGTAGAGGTGGAACAGCACCGAGGCGACGGCAACCAGGAGCAGTAAAATCGCTACAGCCATCCCTCATTCCTCCTTGCCATTGAAGGCTGCGGAGACGAACGAAAGGGCGGAGCTCACGTCAGAGGGATGGTCTCACGTTCACCATCACCGTGGCTTTTGCCTCGCCCATTCTGCCGGTCGCGATGCTGGGACATGACAAAAACTCAACGTCACGGCCGCAACCTCATCGGAGCTGGGGGCGTCAAGCATCAACATGGTACCCATCGAGCCAGACGTCAATAGAGGAGTAATGCCCGCCGCTGTCCGGCGCGTGTTGGCGGGAATGCATTGGATGCCGCGAACACTGATCGGCCCTCCCCAATCGCATGGTGCATCGCAAGACCTCGTTTGTGCATCTGCACAATTCTCCCGACCGCATTCGCCACCTTGCTTCTGCCGCGCATCGGACTAGTTTTACTTGACCGGTTGCGACAGACGTCGTCCGGCAAGCTCCTTCTGGTTGAATCTGATTTGCCGGACTCAGTCGCGATTTTCGCGCATGAGGCGGATGTGCGTGTGTTGATGGCGCTCCGTTCCCCTGCGACCACAAGCAAGGAGACCGGAACCATGACCACGGTGTTCGCACGACCCAAGCTGCAATTGTTTGGCGTCTCTACCGCCTTCGTCGTTCGCAAGATCAGCCTTTCCGACCTGGGTGACGCGTTGCGCCTCGGCTGGGAAGACTTCAAGGCCATCCCGACCCACGCAATCGTCCTGTGCGTGATGTATCCCGTGCTCGGACTTGTCCTGTTCAGACTTGTGCTTGGCTATTCGGTGCTGCCGCTGCTGTTTCCGCTCGCCGCCGGCTTCGCCCTGATCGGTCCTTTCGCCGGCCTCGGCCTCTACGAACTGAGCCGACGGCGCGAACGCGGAGAGGAGCCAGGAGCCTGGGATGCAATGCAGGTGCTGCGCGCGCCGTCGTTCGGCGCCATGTTCGAACTTGGCGTTCTTCTGTTCGTTCTGTTCGGGGTCTGGATCGCCACCGCGGACGCGATCTACATCATGACGTTCGGCTATGCGCCGGCTGCGAGCATCCCTGATTTCGCAAAGCGCGTGTTGACGACGCCCGAAGGCTGGTCGCTCATCATCGTCGGATGCGGCGTCGGCTTCCTTTTCGCCTTGGTTGCCCTATGCGTCAGCGTCGTCTCCTTTCCACTGATGCTCGACCGTCATGCGACCGCGATCGATGCGATCCGCACCTCGATACGGGCCGTGATGATGAATCCAATTGAGATGGCCGCGTGGGGATTGATCGTTGCGGTATTGCTGGCGGTGGGCTCACTGCCATTCTTCGTCGGTCTCTGCGTCGTTCTGCCGGTGCTTGGTCATGCGACCTGGCATCTTTACAGGAAGGTGGTCGAGCCTGACCGGAATCCTCCGCAAGAAGAGCCCCGCCCGCCGATCGGTCACCGCTACGCGGCCGATTTCCCGGCCTCCCTCTTCCCGTGGAGCCGTGAGCGCTAAGCGTTTTCGCGCGAAGCATGTCGCGCAATTCAGTGTCGTCCCGGCCTAGTGCGCAATTGCGCACGGGGGCCGGGACGACGAAGGTGGATGTCGGCCGTGTCACACTATCGATGTCGTCCTGGCGAAAGCCCATAGGCGCTAAGATAGTTTGATCATAGTCTGATAGTGGCGCTTATGTCTGGGTGGCTCGCGTAGATGTCGCCGGAGAGCGTGACTGGCTCTGCAGAGTAGAGCGATTGCGGGCTGTGGAATGATCGCTTGCCGTAGCGAAGCGACGAGCTGGCGCAGCAGACGCCACGTCACTGGGTGGGTCAGGCGGCGTCGGCCAAGCGGGGAGAGTCTTCGAGTTCGTCGACGAGCGGCTCGAGCAATAGAATGATCAGCAGATGAGCGAGGATATGGGGTCTGGCGGACCGCTCGTCGGTTCCGGGAGGTCCCTTCAGGCCAATCAGGCTTTTCAGCCGCTTGAAGCCGAGCTCAATGCGCCATCGCAGCCGATAGAGGGCGAGGATATCTGCAGTCGTGAAGTCCTCTGGCCTGAGTGAGGTCACCAGGATCACCCAATCTGCGGCGTCAAGTGTTTGCCTGGAGAGCTGATGACCTCCCTTTTGTGCAGTCCGGCGCGCCTTGCGTCGCGCAGCCGCAGCAGCTTGCGCCGGCTTCTTCGCGGCAACCAGACGCACTGCGAGCGGCGGCGCACCTGACTTGCGCTTTATCCAAATCGGCCGATCGATCAGGCCACGCGCCGAGGCGTTGCGCAGTTCGGCAGTGAGGTCAACAAGATTACCTTCGGCATCGAGCCAGCGCGCGCTCTTCCAGCCGGCCCGGATCACGAAGTCTGCATCGGCATCGACGAGATGCGCCATGCGCTCCGGTTGCAGATAGGCGCGATCGGCAAGACGGATCTCACCGGCAACCGCCGGTATCCGATCCAGCGTCTCGCCCGCTCGCTGATCGGTCAGCTCGAAGTGACCAAAGCGCTCCTGCGGAAGATCGAACGCGCTATGGATACGCCACACTGCGTTCTTGTTCCTGCCGCTCGTCCCAGCCTTGGGGACCGTCGTGGCGTCAACAATACGGATCAGACGACCGCGGCTCGCCTTCGGCGCCGCGGCGGCAAGCGCCTGCTCGACCAAGATTGCCAGCCAATCTCCGCACTGACGTAAGCGATACAACAGAGCCACGTTGGAGATATCGACAAGCCCAACCGACGTGGCCCATGCCGCCGTCAACCGCAGCCCTTTCTCACCAAGGCAATAAGCCAAGATCAGGCGCAGCAAGTCGACCGCATTGCTGATCTCCCGCGGACGGACAAACGCCTTCGTCTTGCGCGCGCTAATGTTCAGAGCCTCGGCTCCGCCAAGTCGGGCGACAACGCGCGCCCAATCTTTGTTCACAAGCGATTCGTGTGCCATTCCATCTTGGAATCACAAGCGAATCCAAGGCGCAAATCCTATTTTAGCGCCTATGGGCGAAAGCCAGGACCCATTACCCCAAACGGAATTTGTTGCGCGACGCCGGGGCCGCGATCCCGTTCACAATCGAACTTGGTGGTTATAGGTCCTGGCTTTCGCCAGGACGACGACCGTATTTGCAGCGACGGCGCAATCCACACCGCCACATCCCCTTACCTCATCAGCGCCTCGACCTCCTTGCGGAACGCCTGGCGCGAGCCGTCGCGGGAGTAGAACATGTGGCCGCCGGGATAGACCGCGAGCCTGGTGCGGCCCGGGCCCGCGAAGGCCGGCAACTGATCGAGGATGATCTTCGAGGCGAAGTACGGCGTGGCGAGATCGAACAGGCCGTGGCCGACCAGGAGTTTCAGGTTGGGGTCGAGCGCCAGCGCCTGGCGAAGCTGCGTCACCGACTCCGCCGGACTGATGCCGTGACCGAACTCCCAGGCCTTGTTCACGCTTTCGCTGAGCAGATGATAGGAGCCGTCCGGCCGCCAGTTCAGCTTGCGCGTGGTGAGGTCGACGGCGGCGCTGGTCAAGGGCGCCATCAGCGGATCGCCGGACGGATCGTTGAAACGGAAATAGCTGGAATCCGGATAAGGATCGAAGCCCTCGATGGAGGCGTCGTAGCGGCCGGTCACCTTGCCGTTCTTGCGATCGAACTCGCGGCGGAATTCGCCGATGTCGAAACGGCCGGCGAGCCTGCGGCTCACCACCTGATCGATGCCGGTCAGGCTAGCGACCTTGTCGGCGAGCCGCGTGGTGGCCTCGGTGTCGGCCTGCCCCTTGACGAGGTCGAGCAGGAAATCGCCGCGCGCGTAGCTCTCGACGTCGGCGAGATCCTCACGCGTCACCGGGCCCTTTGCCTGTCGCGCGACCGCCGCCATGGTCGGCAGGCTTGCGACATATTGCAGGAGGCTGGAGCCGGTATATTCGCGGAAATCGAGCACCGGCGAGATCAGCACCAGGCCGCGGACGCCGACGCCCTGCTGCATTTGCAGATTGCGCACCACCTTGGGCCCGCGAATGCCGCCATAGCTTTCGCCGACGAGATATTTCGGCGAGGTCAGCCGGTCGTATTTCTCCAGCCAGCGGCGGATCACCAGCGCGACCGAATTGGCGTCGCCGTCGACGGTGAAGAAGCGCTTGCGCGCCTCCTCCGAGGTGGTGACAAAGCGGCTGTAGCCGGTGCCGACAGGGTCGATGAAGACGAGATCGGTGAAATCGAGCCAGGTATCGGCATTGGCCTGCAGCTCGGGCGCGGCCGAGGACACCGCGCCGTCGAACGGCAGCCGCCACGGCCCGACATTGCCCAATTGCAGCCAGGCCGACGCGGAGCCCGGACCGCCGTTGAACAGGAAGGTTACCGGCCGATTCGCCTTCTCGGCACCGTCGAGTTGGTAGGATGTATAGGCGATGTCGGCGAGCGGCTCGCCCTTGTCGTCGAACACACGGATCGAGCCCGCGGTCGCGCTGAAGTTCAGCGTGCGGGAAGGCAGCGCGACCGATTGCTTGGTCGTGGAGTCCGGCGGCAGGCGGTGCTGCTCGGCGGTCGAGCCGCTGGCCGCAGCGTTGGCGCCGGAGCCGGCCTCGCCGCCGCGTCCTGCCCGCCCCTTCTGGCCGCTCGGGTTCTGGCCACCTGGGCTCTGGCCGCTTGGGTTTTGGCCGCTTGGGGCCTGCGCGCTCGGCGACGGCGATGGCTGCGGGACGTCATCGTCGGCTCGCGCCACGGTCGCAAGACAGGCCACCAGCAACGCCGCGGCGAGCCGTGTCGCAAGACTGTTAGCCATATCGTTCACTCCCTGCGCCCCGATTTACGCAATCCAGCAACAAACTGCGCTAGTTTGGCGGCGCCGGCGTGGCATGCGGTCCGTTCCCGGACCATCTCGACAAGGCCGCCCGGGATGTATAGACGAGCGCGGCGTGTTCCGTGCCAAACGAGTTCGTGAGCGAATGGCCAGCTCCAAGCGGTATGACAAGATCGCCTTCGTCGCCAGCGCGAGCGTGGAAGCGCAGTCGGCGCTCGAGCAGCTGACGGAAATGTACGGCAACCATCTACCCGCGGATGCCGACGTCGTGGTCGCGCTCGGCGGCGACGGTTTGATGCTGCAGACGCTGCACGCCAACATGCGCAGCGGCAAGCCGATCTACGGCATGCACCGCGGCACCGTCGGGTTCCTGATGAACGAATATTCGACGCATGATCTGCGCACCCGGCTTGCCGCCGCGCGGGAGTCGCTGATCAATCCGCTGCTGATGCGCGCGACCGACATCCACGGCGCCGTGCATCTGCATCACGCCATCAACGAGGTCGCGCTGTTCCGGCAGACCTACCAGGTCGCCAAGCTGCGCATCCTGATCGACGAGCACGAGCGGATGCCCGAGCTGATGGCCGACGGCATCCTGGTGGCGACGCCGGCCGGATCGACCGCCTACAACCTCTCCGCCCAGGGGCCGATCCTGCCGATCAACGCGGCGCTGTTGGCGCTGACCCCGATCAGCGCGTTCCGGCCGCGGCGCTGGCGCGGCGCGCTGCTGCCGAATTCCGCCTTCGTGGTGATCGAGGTGATCGAGGGCGAGAAGCGCCCGGTCGCCGCGGTCGCCGACCATGACGAGGTCCGCGACGTCCGCCGGGTCGAGGTGCTGTCCGACAAGACGATCGCGATGCGGATGCTGTTCGACCCCGGCCACTCGCTGGAAGAACGCATCCTGCGCGAGCAGTTCGGCTACTGACGGCGTCTGCCTCCTTGCCCGGCAACCAATCATTAACCCCGGGCGGGATATGGTTAACGTCGGGTAATACCGCATTGGCCCGGTATGCCCTATCAGGGCCGGACCATGTATCGCATCGATTTCAACAAGCTGCGATTTTTGATTTGCGACGACAATCCGCACATGCGCCGCATCCTGCGGACGCTTTTGCATTCGTTCGGCGCGCGCGAGGTGTATGAGGCCGAGGACGGCGCCACCGCGCTCGAGATGTACACGCACTACGTGCCCGACATCGTCATCACCGACTGGTCGATGCCGATCTTCGACGGGCTCGAACTTGCGCAGATGATCCGGCAGCCGGAATCCAAGGGTAATCCCTACGCGCCGATCATCATGCTGACCGGACATTCCGAGAAGCGTCGCGTCACGGTGGCGCGCGATGCCGGCGTCACCGAATTTTTGGCCAAGCCGATCTCGGCCAAGGGCCTCTACCAGCGCATCATGAACGTGGTCGCCAACCCGCGCCCGTTCATCAAGACCAAGACCTATTTCGGCCCCGACCGCCGCCGCAACACCACCAACACCTATATCGGCCCCGAACGCCGCGGTAGCGGCGAGGTCGAGGTGCTGCAACAGCCGTCGCTGCTCGAAAAGGCGCGCTCGGCCATCTAGGATACCGCCATGGCGAAAGACAAACCCGGGACGATCGAAGTCAAGAGTTTCGGCACGCACCACGTGATCACGCAGCCCAATCCGCTGCGCAAGATGCTGCTGCGCGTCCCCGAGAGCGATCTCGACGATCCGGTCGGCCGCGCCGAAAAGGCGCTCGCCGGGCTGTCGGGCGAGTTCAAGGAGTGGATGACGATCGAGGCCGACCGCCTCTCCGCCGCGCACGCCACCGTGCTGCGCGAGGGCTTCAGCGACAAGACGCGCGAGGAGCTGTTCCGCGCCGCGCATGACATCAAGGGCGATGCCGCGACATTCGGCTATCCGTCGGCCGCCGCAGCCGCGGAGAGCCTGTGCCGCATCATCGAGCACGCGCCGGATCTCGGCGCCGTGCCGCCGCAGCTGATCGCCCACCACATCAACGCCGTGCAGGCGATCGTGCGCAACCGCACCAAGCTCGACACCGCGGTCGTCGCCGGCGTGCTGAGCAAGCAGCTCCGCGGCATCGCCGATGAATTCCTGACCCACGCCAACCGCGACCGTCCCGAACACCTCGAGGCGATCCTCGCGCCGAGCATCGTGCCCGGCGAATAGCCGCGCGGCCGGCTGCTCGCGTTGCGCAGCCCACTCAAGCATCCATCGATGGGAAGGAAGCGCGGCCCTCAGGCCGCGATGAGATCGTCGTCGTAGGGCAGCACCGCGATGGCGTCTTCCGCGGCGAGCTCCTCGCAGAACATCCGTGCGTCCTCGCGGGCCGATTCGGTCGCAAAGCGGCGCAGCAGGATCAGGAGCGGCTCGGCCGCCGAATGATCGGTCTCGCAATGCGTCAGCACCCGCTCCACCATGCGGCGATGCAGCCGCGCCGCGCCGTCACCGCTGTCGACATAGCCGACCTCGTGGCTGGCCTCGAGCGCGACGCGGAACGCGGCGTAGGTGGATTCCGGCAAGCCGGCGCGGCGCAGCAGCGCCTGCAGGCCGTTGCCGCCGCGGTCGTTCAACAACGCGGAGACGCGGCCATAGGGCAGTCCGGAGAGTTCAGCGAGCGCCGCCCCGAACAGATCGAGATTGCCCGACAGCAGCGCACGCAGGATCAACCCGGCGGTCAATTGCCCGGTGGCGCGCAGATGCGTGATCAGGTTCTGCATGTCGTCGCCGAAGGCGCGCGCGGCGATGTTCACCGTGGAGCGTTCCCTGGCCTCGCCGGCAATCCGGTCGGCGCGATCGGCACCGAGCCAGTTTCGCGTGACGACGAACTGCGCCAGCGTGTCGGAGAGCTTTGCGACCAGCGCCAGCCGCGTTGCCGACGGCAGGTCTTCCAGCTGCAGCATCGATTCCCTGATGGCGGCGAGATGGCCGTGGCGTTCGACGATGCGATCCCAGGAGAACGGCGCGAGGCCGGCGTAAGGATTTTCGATCAGCTCGAGCGCGGCGGCCGCCGAGCCGACCTCGGCAATCGCGGCGGCGACGGAGGCCGGCAGATTGGTGCGGCGCGCGATCGCGCACTGCATCTCGTCGGAGCCAGTGGCGACGATGTCGACGAGGTCGGCATCGATCAGGAGCGGTGAATGCTCCAGCACCGGCAGCGCGATCGCCGGCTGGTCGGCCGACAGCGCCTGCACGATTGCGGCAGGCGCGTCCACGCTGCGCGCGAACACCTCGGCCATCGCCTGCCGCACCAGCGGCGACGGGTCGTCGAGCAGCATCAGCAGCGCGCCTTCGGCTGCGATGCGGTCGTCCTCGGTGAGATCCGAGATGAGCCAGGCCCGGGCCAACGCCCGTGTCGCCTCTGCTCGCTCACCTGCTGGAGCGGTCCTAATCCAACTAATAAACTGCCGAACGATCATGGTCCTTCCGGCTTACGCAACGAAACGGCATCGGCATACGACGCCACTACAAGGAAAAATAAACCATGACGCTTAATAAAGGGTTCACCATAAACGTTTGGGATTATTGACGTTTCGTTAAGACGGCAACGGCGTGCAGCTTCGCGCGCGCAGCAGGGCAGCGCTAGCCGTTGCTGTAGGAGCCGCTCGGATCGCTGAACAGGTCAAGCCGCCCGGGCGCGCGGACCTTCGGCGTCGCCGACGCGGTCAGCGAGGAGGAATTGCCCCACAGCTCCTGCACCGCCGGCGAGATCGGCTCCGAGCGGTCGCCGGCCTGGTAGAGCGAGCGGAAGGTCGGCGCCGGCTGCGCCGATGCGACGGCCGAGGTCGCAGCGACGGGCGTCGCCGACCGGGAGTCGGTGAAGGTCGAGAGATAGGACGCGGTGTCCATGGTCAGCGCTGCGGTCGGCGCGGCGCCTGCGATCGCGTAAGGCGACATGGTGTCGCCGCCCGCCGCGGCGAAGGCGGTGCGCGTATCCTTGGAGTTCGCGGCCACGGCGTATCGCGTGGTCAGCACCGAATAGACCTGGCTGACGCTGCGCGCGCTGCCCGCCCTGTCGTAGAAGATCGACTGGTTGGCGGCTGCCGCCTTCGGAAACATCGCGGCCGCATTGGCGCTCGCGCTGTCCTCGGCACTCGAGATCAGCTTGCCGGCGCCGCCAACGCCCATGAAGTGGGCCATGTAGAGTTCGGCATCGGTCGGACGGCGGCCGAGCTTGCCGGTAAGCTTGAAGCTGTTGGACTGCGTCAGCACCGCCGCCATCGAGGACGCCGCGTCCGGATCGTCGCGCAGCTTCATGACCGCGGCGCGCGCCGAGGGATCGCTGACCGAATAGCTGCCGTCGGAATTCCTGGTGATGGCGTCGGCATACTGGCCATAGCCGAGCTGGCTTCCGGCCTCCTTGACGGTGCCGAGCCAGGTTTGGTCGATGAATTGATAAAGTCCATGCGCCGACGAGGTCGTGGCGCCGGCCCGCGGATTGAAATTGGATTCCATCTTCGCGGTGGTGAGCAGATATTCGAAGCTCGTGCCGGTGGTCGCGGCCGCCTGCTTGATCGAGCTCGCCACCTTCAGGCGCGAGGAATCGACACCTGCCGAAGCCGTCGCATTGAAGAGGTCGACCGCCATCTGTCCGGGTGCCTTGCCGGGCGCCGGCAATCGGCACCCATGTCCCGTCAAGGTGCCGTAATTATGGTTAATGGCGCGTTAATAGCGCCGATTCAGGGCTGGGCCTCGTAGTAGTGCGCGACCTGGTCGATCTCCTCGGCCGTCATCTGGCGCGCGATGTTGCGCATCTGCTGGCTGATGTCGTTGCGGCGGGCCCCGGATGCAAAGGCCTCGAGCTGTGCCTTGATGTAGACTGCCGACTGGCCGCCCAGCCAGGGGCTTCCCGCCTTGTTGTCGACATCGCCGTGGCAGGAGCCGCAAGGCGCGATGTTGCGCATCGGGGCGCCCGTCACCACGATCGCCGGCGCGGGACGCGCGGTATCCAGATTGTTCGAAGGCACCCGCGGCAGATAGGCGTAATAGGCCGCGACATCCTTCATGTCCTGATCGCTCATCGCCGCTGCGAACGGGCTCATCACCACGCTGACCCGCGCGCCGGTCTTGAAGTCATTCAGCTCCTTGTACGTCACCGCGGCAAATTGCCCGGCGAGGTTCGGTGAATGAGCGTCGCTGACGCCCTGCGGTCCGTGGCAGATCGCGCAGCGCTGCGCCAGCGTTGCGCCCCGCCCGATCGAGACCTGATCTGCCTTGGTCAGCATCTCCGACGTCATGATGACATTGGACGTCTTGAAATCCGGCTTGATGCCGGGCTCCTGCACGGCGGCACGCGGAACGCCGGCCGCGCTGCAGATCGCATCCCAGACCCCCGCAAGCTTCAAATTGGGCTGCGCCAACGGCAACCAGATCAGGCCGGCGACGGCCGACAACACGGCGATCGCGGCCGTGATGCCGACGCTGGCGCCGAACCACGGATTGCGCAGCGAGAACAGCGGCTGGTCGCTCATCGGCCGGCTCCGACATAGACCGCAGGCACGCTGGTCTCGTTCAGCGCCATCAACTGCGCAATCGGGAAACCATAGTTCACCACGGTGAGACCGACCATCAACGCGAGCCACAGACCGAATGAGTTGAGCGCGACCGGAATCCGCGCGGGCATGTGCAACGGCACCGCGAAGCGGTACGCACCCGCCTCGCCTCGCGCACCGAACTGCCCGCGGATCAGCACCAGCAGGAACAGCAGGCCCGATATCAGAAGAATGAGCCCGCCGATCGCCGACATCGTGACCGACAAGGCCTGTGGCGAGATCGCCGGGTTGGCATAGTCGTAATACGCCATGCGGCGCGGCATGCCGAGAATACCGACATAGTGCCACGGGAAGGTGGTCACGATCATACCGATGAACCACAGCCAGAGCTGCGTGCGCATCAGGCCAAAACTGTCCAGCGCACGGTCGGTCAGATGCGGCCACAGATCATAGGCGATGGCAAAATACATGATCACGATGGCGCCACCGAAGATCAGGTGGAAATGGCCGGTGATCCACTGCGTGTTGTGCACGGTGGCGTCGAGCTGATAGCTCATGTTGATCAGACCGCCGGCGCCGCCGAAGCCGAGCATGACCAGCGACAGCGCCGTCGCCAGCATGATCGGATTGGACCATGGCAGCGCGCCGATCCAGCCGAATGCGCCGCGGCCACCGCGCAGGCGGCTGGCAATCTCCGCCGAGGCGCAGATCGTGAACACCGTGAGCAGCGTCGGCAGCGCGACGAGGCCGGTGAACACGGAGTGCATGAACTTGAATCCGGCGCCGACCTGCGGATCGGCAAACAGGTGATGCACGCCGATCGGCATCGCCACCACGACGAACAGGATGAACGAAATCCGCGCCATCGGGTCGCTAAAGAGCCGGCCGCCGATCGCCCGCGGGAAGATCGTGTAATAGGCGATGTAGGTCGGGATCAGCCAGAAATAGACGATGGCGTGCAGCGTCCAGGAGAAGAAGACACGGGCCAGCCCCGCATCGATCGTCGACTTCAGCCCAAGCGCCACGGGCAGGATCTGGAACAGGATCTCAAGCGCCGCGCCGACCGCGGTCCAGCCCCAGAGCAGTGAGCCCGCAACATTGGCATACATCGCAAGCGGCACCGGCTTGCCCGGGTTCTCGCGCTTCCAGATCACGAAATTGGTCACCATCAGCGCGACCCAGATCCATGAGCCGACCACGACCATGACGACGCCGATGTAATAGAAGGGATTGCCGACCATCGGCGGATAGAAGGTGTAGAGCACCGAGGCGAGCCCGAGCGACACCGGGATCATCGCGACAACGGCGCCGACGGCGACCAGGAAGAAGCCCACCCAGGCCCAGCGCCGTCCAACCAGCTCTTTCTCGAGCGAGGCTTCGGTGATCGCGTAACCGAATCCCATCGCGATCAGTGTCGGGAATACGTATCCCATCGCCGAGCCATGGGCGGTGACCGAGCGATAATAGAATTCCGGATTGAAATGCCAGGCGTTCAACGGGCTGCGGACGAACATCTGCCAGGCGCCGAGCACCAGCGCGACGCCGAACACGATGAAGGCAAGCCAGAAATGCACCGCGATCAGCCGCTTGTTAATCAACACAGGTCAGCCTCCGCTTCGCTGCCGCCATGTCACGGAACGCAGCCTTGTCGACCACCTTGACCTTGCCCCACATGCCCTGGTGGCCGATGCCGCAGAATTCCTGGCACGGCATCACGTGATCGCCCGGCGCCTTGAAGCGCACCGGCAGGTCGGTGACGTAGCCCGGCACCAGCATCGTGTTGATGTTGGTGCCCTCGATCAGGAAACCGTGGACGACATCGGCGCTGGTGGCGCGGAAGGTGATCGGCGTCTCCGCGGGCACCACGATGCATTGCGGTGTGAAGGAATATTGCTGGCCAATCGCGCGCACGGTGACCGATCCGTCGGCTTGCATTTCGCTGCCGAGATTGCTTTCGACGAATTCGCCCGACAGATGCAGCGTCTTGGGATCGGCGGTTTCGACCCGGCCCTGCGGCATCGTCGCCTGATGGATGCCGATATAGGCCGCCATGCCGACCAGGACGCCGACAATGACGATTGACAGCGTCGCCCAGCGCCGCTCGATCCGTGCGGCAACGGCCTCGCCGAGGCTGTGGTCAGTCTCGCTCGCCATCAGGGAACGCTCCGCGGCAGGAAGACCAGCAGATAGAATGCAAACCACAACCCGACCACGACGGCCGTCGCAATGCCCGCGACCGCGACCGCGCCGCCTGGACCGGCGCGTACGATGGTCTCGACATCATCGTCTTCCGAGCCCGATGCCGGCGGTTGCGGCGAAGACGAGTTGATCATGATCGCGCTCCCCTTAACGCGCGACGAGACGAGGTTGACTAGTCATCGCGCTTTAGCTCCTTTGTTTGAGCATGATCGTTTCGGAAAACCGCTTCGCACTTTTCCGGATCATGCTTTAGTTCAGCGTTGCTGCCCGCAGTTCGTTGGCCTGCCGCGCCGACACCGGCTCGCCGCGATTGCCCCAAGCCGTTCGGATGTAGGTCACGACAGCCGCGACCTCGTCATCCGACAGCTTCTGCGCGAACGGCGGCATGCCGTGGGGCATCGGATTGCCCGACGTGCCCGGCGGATACCCGCCATTGAGCACCATCCGGATCGGGTTCACCGCGGAGACCATCTGGATCGACTGATTGCCGGCAAGCGGCGGATAATCCGGCGGCATGCCCTGCCCGGTCGCGCCATGACAGCTTGCGCAGTCGCGGTCATAGATCGACTTGCCAAAGGACAGCAGCAGACTGCTCTCGGCCGACGGCAGCGAAGTCGACGCCTTCTCCGGAGGACCGCCCTGCGCAAGGCCCTTCAGGTAGACCGCCATCGCGCGCGCATCATCATCATTGAGATATTGCAGGCTGTTGTAGACGACCTCGGCCATCGGTCCGTACACGGCGCCCTTGGCGGACACGCCCTTGCGCAGATAGTCGACGATCTCCTCGATCGTCCAGTCGCCGAGCCCCGTCTCCTTGTTGGAGGTCAGCGACGGCGCGTACCAGTTCTGCATCGGGATCAGGCCGCCCTCGAAGGCCTGCGACTGCTTGCTGCCGCCGAGCGCATTGATCGGGGTATGACACATCCCGCAATGCCCTAGCCCCTCGACCAGATAGTTACCTCTGTTCCACTCCGCCGACTTCGTCGGATCAGGCTTGAACTCGCCTTCCCTGAAGAACAGCGTGCGCCAGCCAATGATCAGCGAGCGGTTGTTGAACGGGAATGTCAGGTCATGCGGCTTGTTGAGCTGCCTGACCGGCGGCACCGTGCGCAAATAGGCGTAGATCGCGTCGCTGTCCTCGCGCGTCACCTTGGTATAGGAGGCGAACGGCATCGCCGGATAGACCAGGCCGCCATCGGGGAAGCGGCCATTGTGCATCATCTGGTAGAACTGATCCGACGTCCATGTGCCGATCCCGGTCTGCGGGTCGGGCGTGATGTTCGACGTGTAGAGCGTGCCGAATGGCGTCTTCATCGGCAGCCCGCCGGCGAAGGTCTTGCCTTCGCGCGCGGTGTGGCAGGCGATGCAATCGCCGGCGCGTGCGAGATACTCGCCCTTGGCGAGCACGGCCGGATCGGCCGCCTTCTGCTGCGCCGATGCCCCAATCGGCGACAGTGCCAGCGTCAGTCCGGCAAGCAGTCCTGTTAAGGTTCGCGACATCGGCACGATCCCTTCAATGCGGTTCGCTGCCGCATTCGAGCGGCATCGGAAGGCTGCCTCGCGGCGCGAAGGATGGATCCGCCGGCGCCGGACGCGACGCCAGGTAGGCTGCCACCGCCTTCACGTCGTCCTCCGTCAGCAGGCTCGCGACGATCTGCATGCAATCGGGAGCGAACGCGGTCCGCGTGCCGTAGCGCCAGCCGCCGAGCTGGCCGCTGATATAGGCGGCGCGCAGGCCAAGCAGGCCGGGAATGCCGGGCTCCATGCCCCCCAATGTAGGACCATGACAGGCCGAACAGGGCGGAACTCCGTGCTGCGGATCGCCGTTCTTCACGATCGTCTCGCCGCGCGCCAGAATCTCCTTGCTGTCGACCGGCGGGACCGGCGGCGGAAATGCCGGCCTGAGCGAGGCGAAATATTCGGCGATCTTCTTCAGGTAATCGTCGGTCTGAAACTCCAGCAGGTAGTTCATCGGCGGATATTTCCGCCGTCCATCCCGGAATGCGATGAGCTGGTTGTAGAGATAGCCTGCCGGCTTGCCGGCCAGCCGCGGGAAATAGGCGTCGCTGGTGCCCTCGCCTTCGGCGCCGTGACACGGCGCACAGGCAAGGACGCGCGCGGCCATCGTATCGGGCGCACGCTCGGTGGTTTGCGATTGCGCCTCGCCGATCGGCCACACAGCCCAGGCAAAAAACCCAACAAGCGGTATCAGGCGATGCGCCACAGTTCACCCCCAGTGACGACCATGCGCAACGGCTTGCGCATGGCGTAACAGGGGCCACGAAGTACACGACTTCGCAGCGCTGCACTTGATTCAGATCAATGATCTATTTGCGATAGACCTGCGCCGGATCGAACAGCTTCTCGGCGTCGACAAAGGACAGGCTGACATGCCCGCCCTCGTCCTTCACCGCGCGATAGAAGCAGGAGCGCCGTCCGGTGTGGCAGGCGGCGCCGATCTGCTCGACCTTGATCCACACCGCGTCCTGATCGCAATCCATCCGGATCTCGACCACGCGCTGGGTCTGGCCCGAGCTCTCGCCCTTGCGCCACAGCGCATTGCGCGAGCGGCTGAAGTACCAGCCTTCGCCGGTCGCGATCGTCTTGCGCAGGGCCTCGTCATTCATGTGCGCGACCATCAGCACATCGCCGGTCGCGGCATCGGTCGCGACGCAGGTCACAAGGCCTGCCGCGTCGAATTTGGGCTGGAAGGCCAGCCCCTCCTCGCGGTCGTGATCGTGGGTCGCTGCGGACACGCAAAACCTCGCTCAGGAAAATGCGAGGTTACCGGTTCGGTCCTCGCACCAGGGACAGGAAACGCTGCTGCTCCGCCGGATTGTCGCGGAACATGCCGGTGAAGCGGCTGGTGAAGGTCGATGCACCATGCTTGGCAACGCCGCGCACCGACATGCAGGTATGCTCCGCCTCGATCAGCACGGCAACGCCGCGGGGCTTCAGCACCTCGTCGATCGCAGCCGCGACCTGCGCGGTGAGATGCTCCTGGGTCTGCAGACGGCGGGCGAAGATATCGGTCAGCCGCGCCAGCTTGGAGAGGCCGACGACGCGCTCCACCGGCGTATAGGCAATATGCGCCTTGCCGTAGAACGGCATCATGTGATGCTCGCACTGCGAGGTGAATTCGATGTCGCGGACGAGGACGAAATCGTCGTAGCCGGCGGTCTCGCCGAAGGTGCGGTTCAGCACCTCGGCCGGGCACTGGTGGTAGCCCTGATAGAGCTCGTCATAGGCCTCGACGACCCGGCGCGGCGTGTCGAGCAGTCCCTCGCGGCCGGTGTTCTCGCCGATATAGGCGAGCAGCGTCTTCACGGCGTCCTCCGCCTCCGCCCGCGACGGGCGCGGCTGGTCGGCTCGGACGGCCGCCGTCATGAATTCTGAGGGGTCGAGCTCGCCGGGCTTCGCGTCGGCCGGCTTGTTGGGACGAATCGATTTGATCAAGGCGTCCATGTCTTCTCCGTTCGACCGGCC
This sequence comes from Bradyrhizobium sp. USDA 4501, assembly GCF_054062115.1. Lineage (NCBI taxonomy): Bacteria > Pseudomonadati > Pseudomonadota > Alphaproteobacteria > Hyphomicrobiales > Nitrobacteraceae > Bradyrhizobium > Bradyrhizobium sp. USDA 4501. The sequence continues at coordinate 7,888,215 of NZ_JBSSEX010000001.1, read as the reverse complement.
CTCGGATTTGACCTTGGTCCGGATGTGTCACCGGGCAGACGGGGCGGATGGTTCGACCGCCGGGCGCCTGAGTCCCACAATTGTAGCACCGCCGCGGCGGAGGTGGGCCGCGGTGGCTGCATGGCCGGGCTATGTTTCCGGCGTTGCCGTCCATATATAGGACGGTGCAACCCAGCCGCCAAGAGCGCCCGGCACCGCCGGAACCAGGCATCTGTCCCCATGCTGAACGACATTTACAACAAGCGGATCATCGAGTTGGCCGGCAATATTCCGCGCCTCGGACGGCTGGCCGACCCGGACGCCAGCGCCACCGCCCACTCCAAATTGTGCGGTTCGACCGTCAAGGTCGACCTCAAGATGGACGGTCCCGTGGTGACGGATTTCGCCCATGACGTGAAGGCCTGCGCGCTCGGCCAGGCCTCCTCCTCGATCATGGCGAGCCGGGTGGTGGGCTCGACCGCGGACGAGCTGCGCGAATTGCGCGAGACGGTCCGCAAGATGCTGAAGGAAAACGGCCAGCCCCCGCAGGGCGGCAAATGGGCCGATATCGCGCTGCTCGAGCCGGTGCGCGACTACAAGGCCCGCCATGCCTCGACCCTGCTGACCTTCGATGCCGTGGTCGATGCGATCGGCCAGATCGAGGCCAAGGCGAAGCAGCCGGCGTAAAATTGCATGTCAGGTCATTCCGGGGCGATGCGCAGCATCGAACCCGGAATCTCGAGGTTCCCCGATGCACAATTGCGCATCCGTGGTCCGCTTACGCGTCCCGGAACGACGCGACAATGTGCGTTCTTACTGCGCGGGCTGGACCGGCGCCGGCGCTGCGCTGCCGCCGGTCGGCACTACGACCTCGGCGGTCTTGGTCGCTCTCGCCTGCGACGTCTCGCCCTCCATCGCGCTGCTCACGAAGCGATCGTTGTTCTTCGGCTTCGCCTCGGCGACGGGAATAGCGTTGTCCTTGCTGTTGTCCTGCCGCGGCAGCACGTCGGCAACCGCATCGGTGGTGATGAGATTGGTCAGCCGCAATTCGGCCGCCGACAATTCGTGCAGGTCCTCCCACGGCGGCACGCTGAGCGAGAGCGCCAGCAGATCACCCGCGCCGCCCATATCGAAGGTGTATTTGGCAAGACGGCCGATATCGCGCTCGACGATCATCAGGTCCTGCGCGGTGTAGCTCGCCGCCTTGGCGTCGTCGGCGCGATCGCCCATCCAGATCTGATGTACGCGAACATGGGCGGCCGGCGGAACGTAGCGCGTCTTGCCCGACAACAGCAGGAACACGCACATCGACTCGCAATAAGCATCGGGCAGAACGCTCGCGCGGCCGCCCTGCGCGGCCTGATTGATGACGCTGGTGCCGACCGTGGTCAGCACGCCGAGACCGCGGAAGCGGCGGCCGAGCGCGATCGCGTCGTTGACCGAGCCGCCGCTGGAATCGAGCACGATGGTGGCGCCGTTGAGCTGGCGGCCGCGCGCGAACTCGTCGAATTCCCTGGGACTATCGGCCGTGATGATGCCGACCGCGGACACCCAGCCGCGGCAATTCGGCTGGCAGGCAATCCAGCTGAACTTCATCGGCAGCTTGCGCTCTTCGAGGGTCGAATTGGCCTGCGCGGAACCGCCCGCCATGGCGGCGGTGCCGGAAACCGCGAAGCAAAGAGCAACGGCGCCGGTAAGCGCCCAACTGCGCAACGAGAGCGACTTGACGAGCCTCAATTTGGTTCCTTCCCCCAAGCCCTTGGTGATGCGAGCGGTGGCAATGGCCCCATGGCAATGCGCCACGATTCTGTCAGCGGCGCGTTATGGGAACGGTAGCGTTGCTGACCCGGACCGTCCATAGAGCCCTTGCTGCAGCGCCATCGGTGCTGTGCAATAATAACGAACTGTGGCGTAAATATCTGCAAGAAAACAGTTCCTTGGCTTGGAACCCCCGCAAGACTACGTACATACTTGCGTATGCCGCCGACAGACCATTCAACGACACACCATCCACGATGCATGGACTGTGCCAGCACCATGCGCCGCTTGCCGCGCAACCTCGGCCGCGCTTTGATCTGGATCTACCGGCACACGCTGTCGCCGCTGGTCGGCTACAACTGCCGGCATCTGCCGACCTGCTCGGTCTATGGCGACGAGGCGATCGAACGCTTCGGCCTGTGGGGCGGCGGCTGGATGACGCTGGCGCGGCTGCTGCGCTGCCAGCCCTGGGGAACATCCGGGATCGATAATGTCCCGCTCACGAAGCCGCGCGGGGCACGCTGGTACCTGCCCTGGCGCTATGGCCGCTGGCGCGGCGTCAACGAAGGCTGACGCGGCGCCAACAACGGTTGACGCGGCGGCGTCAACGACAATTGATCGGTTGCTGCGGCACGTCCAAGCGCAGCGCGCATTGCTGCCCGGCGGAACTGTGGCGATAGTTGGCGCATTGTTTCATTGCCCCCTTTGGGGAGGAAACAACAATGCGCTGGAAAATCAGCCACAACGGTCATGATCCCCGGCAGATCGACTTGCTGGCCGTGCTTGCCTTGCTCGTCGTGATCGTCGTGATCGTCGCCGCCTACGGCTACTTCACCCACAATCCGAACAAGCCGAGCACGACGGCGTTCATCGTGCCCAGCCAAAGCGTGAGGTGGTGACGCGCAGTCGAGCTCCCTGATGTTCCGCACGCGGATCGTTGTTGGGATGCTCTCGCGAACACAAACGTGAAAGCCAACCGTTCACTCGGCTGCGGCGGTGGCGGCCGTCCGTCGCGGCCGCGTGACGACCACGACCGCGAGCGCCGCCGCGACGAAGGCCGTAGCCACGTAGCCTGCGCTGTGCAGCCATTCGCGGGCGAACAGCAAGCCGCCGATCGCGGAGCCGATGGCCTGGCCGATATACAGCACCGAGGTATTGAGCGAGACCGACGCCGAAGCGAGCGCCGGCGCCGCACCGACCAGGCGTACCTGCTGCATCGAATTGGTCGATGCAAAGCCAAGGCCCCACACCGCGACGGAGGCGGCCATCAGGGCGTAGGCGCCGGCGCTCAGCGCCCAGCCGGCGACGCCTGCGAGCAGCAGCACGGTGAACAGGACCGAGGTCTTCCAGGCGCCCCAGGAATCCACCACGCGCGTTGCGATCACGATGCCGACGAACCCGAAGATGCCGTAGAGCGCGAACACGATCCCGACGGCGTCCGCATTGGCGCCAGTCAGTTTGGCGAGCAGCGGCCCCATGAAGGTGAACACCACGAACTGGCCGGACATCTGCAGCGTCGTGATCGACAGCAGCAGAATGACCATCGGATTGCGGCCGAGATCGACCCAGGTTCGGAGATCAACCGGCGCGCCGTGCAATCCGCCTGGCAGCCGCCACCACAGCAGCAGGGAGCTGACGAGCCCGGTCAGCGCGATCGCGCCATAGGTCGCGCGAAAGCCGTAGCGGCTTGCGATGAAGGTGATCAGCGGCAGCCCGATCGCGGCGGCGAGCGACCAGCCGAGAAAGATGTAGGCAATCGTGCTGCCGCGCTTCTCCACCGGCACGATCAGTGCCGCGGTGCCCGCCGCCTGCGGCGTGTAGAGCACGCCGACCGCGAGCATCACCAGCCGAATGATCAGGAGGCTGTCGTAGTTCGGCACGAAGGCGGATGCCGCATTGGTCAGCGTCAGCACCAGCAGCGTCGCCGTCAGCAGCGCCCGCCGCTCGATCCGGCTGGTCAGCCACGCCGTCACCGGCGAGCCCACGCACAGCACGATCGCGCCGAAGGTGATCAGGAGACCCGCCGTGTGGATCGTGACGCCGAGTCCGTCGGACAACTCCGCCAGCATGCCGGCCGGCGCCAGCACCGAGCAGCCGGTGACGATGTTGCCGAGCATCAATGCGGTGGGGGCGAAGCGTTTCACGCCGCGGTGTTAGCAGACTCCGAGATCGATGCAACTGCATCTAAATGCATGGCACCTGATCGAACGGCGCCTCTTGCGTTCATGGCGACGGTGACGCCGCCGGCACCGCGCTGACGCTCGGCGACGCGGCGGCCGGCAATGGGCTCGCAGGCTTCGGACCGGTGGTCGCCGCCGGGCATGATGCCAGAAGCTGCGTCCAGCCCTGCTCCAGCCCGATGGTGCCGATATCGAATGTCGCAAGGCCGGACTTGGTGTCAGACTTGACGTCGGACTTGGCGTCAGGCTTGGCGTCGGTTGCCGGCGGGCTTTCGCCGATCTGCAGATGCGGGGCCGCGAGCATCGCCTTGACGATGTCCGAGGTCACCGCCTCGCTCCAGACCTCGTATTTGCCGAACCGCGCCGACCGGCCGAATGCAACGGTCTTGGTCGCGCCGGCCATCATCAGCACCGTGGTCTTGCCGGCTGCCCCCTCCTCGAACTCGCGCACGAACATCAGCCGCCCGCGATCCTTGCTCTCGCAGAACAGCCGCCACTCCATCATGCGGAACGCGCTGCCGTCGGCCCTTTTCTGCTGCACGATCTTGCGAACATAGGGCCGTGTCTCCTTCTCCACCGCCCACAGGGTTTCCGGCAGCGGCCGCGTATCGATGCCGAATCGATAGAGCTCCGGCCGCGTCAGCACGTGCAGGTCCTCGAACTTCACGGACTTGATGAGGTCGCTGAGCTCATGGCTGATGCCCATCGCCGCGAGGAATACATTGCGGTCGCGATCGGCGCTTACCATCTCGCGCCGCCTGAAGTCCGCGACGACCTGCGCAGGCGGATGCCCGTGGACGACGAACATCAGCTTGGAGTTATGCACCGCGAGCACCGAATCGGGCGCCACTTCGCGGCTGGTCGCGCCCAGGAACAGATAGGCGCAGGCCGACACGCACATCGCGTTGCGCGTGGCGAGCTCGGCCTCGACCTCGCCCTTGGCAGCCTTGATCTTCAGGCATGCGGCGTCGATCTGCGTGCCGGTGGAACAGGCCGGCACGATGGTACGGCCGACTCGGGCGATTGCCTTGTGCGCGCGCAGGAACCGCGCGATCCCATAGGACTGCTCGACGTTTCCGCCCGGCGAATGAAGGTAGATCGGAAGCTGCCTGTCCTTGACGGCAAACAGGAAGGTGCGAATCCGCTGAGCGGCTTCCCGATCGATCTCGCCTTCGATCGCGATCCAGCGATCGCAGCCGGCGCCGCAGGCGTTCGCTGGCCCATGGGCGAGATAGATGGTCAGCTTCTTCGCAAATCCGGCCTTCCGGACCGGTGTTTCTTCCGCCCGCAACACGCCCGGGATCAGAAGCAACGCCACGAAAAACAGGAGACGGGAAAACATGAACCTTGCGGATCGCGCGATGGCGGAAAACGGACGCCGGACGTTAGACGATGATCGGCAGCGTCGCAACGATCCGTGGCGTCGCCTGCAGCCGAGCCTTGTTCAAATCCGTGCGGCCGGTGGCCCATTTTCTTGATATTGCCGGATTGCAGGCGTCAAATCCCCTGCTATACCGCTGCTTTCCGCTTACCTGCGCTCGTTCGCAGGAGTGAGCTACAGGAGTCACCATGGCAGAAACGCCACCCAAATCCGAATCCGGATTCCAGTACAGCCTCTCTAACCTCAAACCCGCAGAACCCGTGAACAAGATCGCCCTCACCTTCCCTGATGGAGCGAGGCGCGATTTCCCGAGAGGGACCACCGGTCTCGACATCGCCAAAGGCATTTCGCCCTCGCTCGCCAAGCGCACCGTCGCGATGGCGCTCGACGGCACGCTTGCCGACCTCAATGATCCGATCGAGGCCGACGCCAAGATCGAGCTGATCGGCCGCGAAGACCCGCGCGCGCTGGAACTGATCCGGCACGATGCCGCGCATGTGCTGGCGGAGGCCGTGCAGTCGCTGTGGCCGGGCACCCAGGTCACGATCGGCCCGGTGATCGAGAACGGCTTCTACTACGACTTCTTCCGCAACGAGCCGTTCACCCCGGAAGATTTTGCCGCGATCGAGAAGCGGATGCGCGAGATCGTCGCGCGCGACAAGCCGTTCACCAAGGAAGTCTGGGATCGCGAGAAGACCAAGCAGGTGTTCCGCGACAAGGGCGAGGCCTTCAAGGTCGAGCTGGTCGACGCCATTCCCGGCAACGAGCCGATCAAGATCTACTTCCAGGGCGACTGGTTCGACCTCTGCCGCGGCCCGCACATGACCTCGACCGGCAAGATCGGCAACGCCTTCAAGCTGATGAAGGTGGCGGGCGCGTATTGGCGCGGCGATTCCAACAATCCGATGCTGACCCGCATCTACGGCACGGCATTCGCCAGGCAGGAAGACCTCGACGCCTATCTCAAGCAGATCGAGGAAGCCGAGAAGCGCGACCACCGCAAGCTCGGCCGCGAGCTCGACCTGTTCCACTTCCAGGAGGAAGGCCCGGGCGTGGTGTTCTGGCACCCCAAGGGCTGGACCATCTTCCAGCAGCTGATCGCCTATATGCGGCGCCGGCTGCTCGGCGACTACAACGAGGTCAACGCTCCGCAGATCCTCGACAAGGCGCTGTGGGAGACCTCGGGCCATTGGGACTGGTACCGCGAGAACATGTTCGCGGCGCAGTCCGCCGGCGACGAGGCCGAGGACAAGCGCTGGTTCGCGCTGAAGCCGATGAACTGCCCGGGCCATGTGCAGATCTTCAAGCACGGGCTGAAGAGCTACCGCGACCTGCCGTTGCGGCTCGCCGAGTTCGGCGTCGTGCATCGCTACGAGCCGTCGGGCGCGATGCACGGCCTGATGCGGGTGCGCGGCTTCACCCAGGACGACGCCCATGTGTTCTGCACCGAGCAGCAGCTCGCCGACGAGTGCCTCAAGATCAACGACCTGATCCTGTCGACCTACGCCGATTTCGGTTTCGACGGCGAGCTCACGGTCAAGCTCTCGACGCGGCCGGAGAAGCGCGTCGGCACCGACGAGATGTGGGATCACGCCGAGCGCGTGATGGCGACGGTGCTGTCGGAGATCAAGGCCAAGGGCAGCAACCGCATCCGGACCGAGATCAATCCGGGCGAAGGCGCGTTCTACGGACCGAAGTTCGAGTATGTGCTGCGCGACGCGATCGGCCGCGACTGGCAGTGCGGCACGACCCAGGTCGACTTCAACCTGCCGGAACGGTTCGGCGCGTTCTACATCGATCATGATGGCTCGAAGAAGGCACCCGTCATGGTGCACCGCGCGATCTGCGGTTCGATGGAGCGCTTCATCGGCATCCTGATCGAGCACTATGCCGGCAACTTCCCGCTCTGGCTGGCGCCGACCCAGCTCGTCGTCACGACCATCACCTCCGAAGGCGACGAGTACGCCAAGGTGGTGGCGGCCGCCGCGCGCCGCGCCGGGCTCCGGGTCGAGATCGACCTGCGCAACGAGAAGATCAACTACAAGGTCCGCGAGCACTCGCTGGCCAAGATCCCGGCCCTGCTCGTCGTCGGCAAGAAGGAAGCCGAGACCCACTCGGTCTCGGTCCGCCGCCTCGGCAGCGAGCGGCAGACCGTGATGCCGACCGATGAGGCGATCGCCGCGCTGGTGGATGAGGCGACGCCGCCCGACGTGAAGCGGGCGCGATCCGTCGCCTGATCTTCACAATCGGTCTAAACTGGCTTTCATTGGCTTGGTCGTGTCCCCATCTTGGGGGCACGACTCCCCTTGAAGGACATTTCCGTGCCCGATGCCATTGAACTCCTGAAGACGCGCCGCTCGATGAAACCGCGCGAGATGACCGGCCCGGGCCCGTCCGCGGCCGAGCTCGAGACCATTTTGACGATCGGCGCACGCGTGCCTGACCACGGCAAACTCGCGCCCTGGCGCTTCATCGTGTTCGAGGGCGATGCCCGCGCGCGGGCCGGCGACGTGATCGCAAAGGTCTTCGCCCGGAAGAATCCCGGGGCGCCGGCCTCCGACATCGAGGTCGAGAAGAAGCGCCTGACCGACGCGCCGCTGGTGATCGGCGTGGTCTCCTTCACCAAACCGCACCCGAAGGTGCCGCCGTGGGAGCAGGAATTGTCGGCGGGCGCCAGCGCGATGAACATCGTTACCGCGGCGACCGCGCTCGGCTACGGCGCCTGCTGGCTGACCGGCTGGTTTGCCTTCGACCGCGACGTGCTCGACGGCCTCGGCCTGAAGCCGGACGAGAAGCTCGCCGGGCTCATTCACATCGGCACCCCGACCAGGCCGAGCGAGGACCGCCCGCGCCCGGCCCTGTCGGATATCGTGACGCGGTTCTAGGGTACAGCCTTGTAGCCCGCATGAGCGGAGCGATATGCGGGACACTCGTCCCGGGTGTCGCTTTGCTCACCCGGGCTACAAAAGCCCTCGCCATTGTCGGGCATGTCGACTACGCCGCCTTCGACGCACGCTCCGCAAAGCCGCTCAGCAAGGCCGCGATCTCGCCGGCCGGCCGCGCCGCGCTGAACAGAAATCCCTGCACCTCGTTGCAACCTTCGGCGCGCAACCAGTCGAGCTGGTCTGTCGTCTCGACCCCTTCCGCGGTCGTGGTGATCCTGAGGCTGCGGCCAAGGCCCGAGATCGCGCGCACGATCGCGAGGCAATCGGAGCGCCGCGCCAGATCCTTCACGAAGGAGCGGTCGATCTTGATCTTGTCGAACGGGAAGCTGCGCAGATAGCTCAGCGAGGAATAGCCGGTGCCGAAATCGTCCATCGAGATGCTGACGCCCAGCTCGCGCAGCTGATGCAGGATCGCGAGGTTGGCCTCGGTTTCCGCCAGGAACACCGACTCGGTGATCTCGAGCTCGAGCCGCCGCGCCGAGAGGCCGGAATGCGCCAGCGCCGAAATCACGGCCTGGACCAGATTGCGGCTGCGGAACTGCACCGGCGACAGATTGACGGCGACCTTGACGTCGGCGGGCCACTTGATCGCCTCCGAGCAGGCTTCGCGCAGCACCCATTCGCCGAGCGCGACGATCAGGCCGATGTCTTCGGCAACCGGGATGAACTCCGCAGGTGAGACCATGCCCTTCTGCGGGTGCCGCCAGCGCAGCAGCGACTCGAAGCCAGAGATGCGGTCGGCCGCGATATCGACCAGCGGCTGGTAGTGCAGCTCGAACTCGCCGTTGCTGAAGGCCGCGCGCAGATCGCGCTCCATGTCGCGGCGCTTCTGCGCCTGCTGATCCATCTCCGGTTCGAAGAAGTGGTGCACGCCGCCGCCCTCGGACTTGGCGCGGTACAGCGCCATGTCGGCATTGCGCATCAATTCTTCCGACGTCGTGCCGTCACCCGGTGACAGCGCGATGCCGACGCTGGCGCCGACCACGACCTCGAGCCCGTCGATGTTGTAGGGCGCGCTCAGCGCTTCGATCAACCGTTCGGCGAAAGCGCTCGCCTCGTTCGGCGAAACGTCGGCCGCAAGCACGATCGCGAATTCGTCGCCGCCGAGGCGGGCCGCCACATTGTCGTCGCGGACCACCTCGCGCAGCCGCTCCGCCACCAGCTTGAGCAGCCGGTCGCCCATCGGATGCCCGAAGGAGTCGTTGACGTTCTTGAACAGGTCGAGGTCGATGCACATCACCGCGACGCGCTTGTTGCCGCTGCGGCCGCGCTCCAGCGCCTCGCGCAGGCGCTCCTGGTAGAAATCGCGGTTCGGCAAATTGGTGAGACCGTCATGGTGCGCCATATGCGCGATCCGCGCTTCGGCGGCGCGGCGCTCGGTGATGTCGACCACCGCGACCAGATAGCCGTCGCGGCCCTCGAACGCCACCTTGCGCCCGAAGGTCAGCACGTGGATCTCGCTGCCATCGGCCCTGATGTGCCGCCAGTCGCGGCTCGATTGATAGACGTCGCCGATCTCGCGCAAGGCGGCGCTGTGCACGCTCCACTCATCCACCGGCCAGATCTGGCGCAGCGTCATGCCGAGAAACTTTTCCCGGCTGTATCCATAGTGCTGAACGGCGGCGTCGTTGACGCTGAGGAATTCCATCGTGCCGGCGTCGAACACCCACATCGGCATCGGGTTGTTCTCGAACAGCAGGCGGAACGACTGCTCGCGCTGCTTCAGCGCGGTGACGTCGGAGACGGTCAGCGACAGCATGTCGCCGAACGCCGTGACGCCGAGCCGCAGGCAGCGATCGCCGCTGTCGATCTCGAACTGCCCGCCCGGGCCGCCGCCGACAAATCCACGCAGACGGCTCATCACCGCTGACGCCGCAAGCGGATTGCCGCCGGCGCTGAGCCGGCGCCACAGCAATTCGGTCGCAGGCTGCATCAGCAGCCTTGCGGCGCCCTGGTTGAGATGCACGATCTGGAAGTCGGCCGGCTCGCCGCGCGCATCGCGGATCGCGGCGAGCGACAGCACGCCCTCGTCGGTGGCCGAGAAAATCGTATCGAGCAGATTGTACTGCGCATTGCGCTCGTTGACATAGACGCCGACCAGGATACCGCCCCAGCGCGACCGCGTCGGTAGCGCCAGCACGTCGAAGGTCCGCACCAGCCCGTCGCGGACGCAATGCGCCGACGCCAGATAGGGCCGGCAGTTCTCGCGCGCGTTTGCGGCGGCTTCGGTCAACGCGGTGGCGCAATCCGGCGGCAGGGCGCTGAGCGGAATGTCCCAGCGCTCGTCGTTCAGCCATGTCTGGACATAGCGGCCGGCGTGCGAGACGCTGAGCATGCCATCGACGCTCCGCAGCAGCACGATATGATCCGCGAGCCGGCCGAGACTGCCGAGCATCACGTCTTCATAGTGCGGCAGCTTTTCGCCGGGACGGACCGCGGCCTGCCACTTGCGTTGCAGAACCGGTACGTCGGCGAACATCTCGGAATTGAATTTGGCCGATGCTTTAGCTGATTTCTTGTTGGCCATGACCATGGCGCGCCCCACGCAAACACTAGTCCCCACGGCATCCAAGTCATGCCGCGGCTTAACGTCATGTAAAAATAGGCAGGCCCGGTATCGCCGCGAGCGATGATGACGGCTCAAATTCGCGCGATGGTTAGTTCACATTAGAGACTATGACAGCTGCATGAAATGCAGGACCGGCCGGACGTCAGCGCGCCACGACCTCGACTTCGCCATCGACACCGTTGACGACATTGAAGGGGCGCTCGAACACCTTGCCTTCGTTCTTGGCGATCGCGCGATACTCGCCCTCGGAGAGCACGACGCGCGGGAACGCGCCGATCGATTCCTTGATCACGTCGCCGCCCGGCGTGATCACCGACCAGGCGGTGTTGGCAAGCGCCTCGCCGCCCCGCTCGCTGACCAGCTTGAGGGTGATGACAGCGGCGCGATGGGTGACGGTGACGTCGGTCAGCTTGCCCGCCCCGACGCGAATGTCGGAGCGCACCACCGAGTTGGCGTCGCCATAGTTGGAGACGATGTAGTAGGTGCCCTCGGGCAGCAGCGCGACGTCGCCGGCGGCAACGTTCGGCACCATCGGTCCACGGTCCGAACCGTCGAACTGGCTGCCCTTGTAGATCGCAAACGAGATCTGGTTGGCGGGGATCTTGCTGCTGCCGACCCGACCCTCGATCCGCAGGCCCCCGGCCGGCAGCACGAAGGACTCGCGGTCGGTCTCCGACTTCAGGCTGACGGCGCGCACTGCGCTGACGAGGCCGAGCGCGACATGGACGACATAGTTGCCGGGCGGCAGCACCACGTTGGGCGTCGCCCCGCGCTCTTCGCGGACCAGCTTGTAGGTGCCGTTGTCGTCAGGTTTGTCGGCGAACACCCGCCACACCAGCCCGGCATTGATGACCGGCAGGTCCTTGCCGTACCGCGCCGTCAGCGACAGCACCGCCTGCCCCGCGGCCGGGGAGCCGGCCGGCGGCGCTGCCACCACGGGCGGCACGGTCGCAATCGAGGGCTGGACGATGGTCGGCTGGTTCAGCGGACCGGGCAGAACGGGCCCTGAACCGCCGCCCGATGGCGGCGCCAGGTTGAGCGCCGGACCGGACGGCACCTCCGGGACCGAGGCGGGCGGAATCGGCGGCGGCCGGTCGCTGAAGAACTGTGCAGATACGGAACCGGGGATCAGGGCGAGCAAAAATGCCGCAAGCGTCAACAGCGGAAGGAGCCGCATGCCCCGTCCGCATCCGCCGATGCCGTTGCCCCTCGAAGTCATCATCATGCTTTTCAACGAAAACGCGGCAAATTCAAGCCTTCGTCCAAGGGGATCCAGGGGGCGTCCAAGGCTTTGTCACAGTCCGGGTGGGCGGTGTCCGCCATTTGGAACCGCGCGATCAAGCCGATGTTAGCCCTATCGTCGCGGTCCAGTCACATTCCCTGCCTACCGCGGACTACCCGGGGCATGAATCGTGCCTGTGGGACTAACCATGAAGACGGACGACGCTGGCGCAGCCATGCTGCGCAGCCTAGTCTCGCGCTGGCAGGAGATTTGTCGTGTTGGATAGCTGGATGGGCCGAGGCCACAAGAGCTCCGACGGCCCCGACAAGGTAGGCCTGGGAACGGTTCGCCGGCCGGTCATCGGGCTTGCGCTCGGCGGCGGCGCCGCGCGCGGCTTTGCCCATATCGGCATCATCAAGACCCTGCTGGCCCACGGCATCGTCCCCAATGTGGTGGTCGGCACCTCGATCGGCTCCGTGGTCGGTGGCGCCTATGCGGCCGGCCATATCGAGACGCTGGAGCAATGGGCGCGCGGCCTGCAGCCGCGCAGCGTGTTCGGCTACCTCGACATCCGCCTCAACGGCTCCGGCCTGATCCGCGGCGCCAAGCTGGCCGCCGAGATCGAGGCTGCGTTGGGCCAGGTCATGATCGAGGACCTCACGGTCAAGTTCGCCAGCGTCGCCACCGAAGTGCGCACCGGGCACGAGATCTGGCTGACCCAGGGTCGCGTGGTCGACGCCATGCGCGCCTCCTACGCCCTGCCCGGCATCTTCGCGCCGGTCCTGATCGGCGACCGCTGGTTGGTCGACGGCGCGCTGGTCAATCCGGTGCCGGTCTCGGCCGCGCGCGCGCTCGGCGCCGAGATCGTCATTGCGGCGAACCTCTCCAGCGACGTGTTCGCGCACTCGACCACGATCTACAATCACGGCCCGTCCGCCGCGCCGGAGGTGACGGTTGCGGTGACCGCCGAGGCCGAACTCGAGCCGGAGCCGCCGAAGCGCCGGTTTGGCCGCTTCTTCTCCGCCGAACGTACCGTGAAGCGGGAGTTTTTCGGCAGCGCCAGCCGGCCCGGCATCTCGAGCGTCATGGTCGACGCCTTCAACATCATGCAGGACCGCATCACCCGCGCACGCCTTGCCGGCGATCCGCCTGATATGCTGATCTCGCCGCGGGTCGGTCAGATCGGCTGGTTCGACTTCCACCGCGCCGACGACCTGATCGCGCACGGGGATACGCGCCGCCGAACGCTCCATCAGCGCAATCGAGGAAGCGATCGACATCCTGGCGCCGCCGTCGAGCGGCGCGGGCAGCACCGGGAAGTAGCGCTCAGGCGGTCTTGATGTAGTCGCGCAGCGCCTCCTGCTCGCGCTCATATTCCTCGACGCGCCGCTTGACGATGTCGCCGATCGAGATCAGCCCGACCACCTTGCCGTCCTCGACGACAGGAAGATGGCGGAATTTTCCCGTGGTCATCATCTCCATGATGCCGCTGACCGTATCGGACTCGCGGCAGCTCACGACCTTCTTGGTCATGACCGCGCTGACCGGTTCGTCCAGCGCGCCCGCGCCGCGCTCAGAGAGCACGCGCACGATGTCGCGCTCCGACAGGATGCCCTCCATGCGGCTCTGCTCCATCACCAGCACCGCGCCGATCCTACGCTCGCCGAGCAGCTTGACCGCGGCCGAGAGCTTCGCGCCGGGCGCGACGCTCATGACCTGATGGCCTTTTGCATCGAGAATGGAACGTACCGTCATTGTCGGCCTCCCTGAATCCGCTCGCGCCCCGCTTGAGCGGAGCCGAGCCTGTTCGCCAGAGTCTTCAATCAACAGTTCCGCGCCGATTTCGGTTCCGGGGCGCGGCGAGTAGCAGGGCTCGATTTGTCGGCCCGCTTTGTTTCTGCGTCACAAAGATGATGGAGGAATTCGATCCAGGCCGCAAGCGGCGATCAGACGCGCCCCGACTGATCCACCGACGACGCATCTGCAGCATCGTCCCGCGTGCGCGGCACCGGATCGAACAACGAGAACAGCAGCAGTCCGGCAAGGAAGCCGCCGATATGCGCCTGCCAGGCGACGCTCGCGCCCTCGCCGCCGAGCGACAGCGAGGTGGCGCCGAACAGGATGTTGACGCCGAACCATATCGCCAGGAAGGCGAGCACCCGTCCGTTGCGCAGCGCCCGCCACAGCGACAGCGCAGGCACCTTGGCCGCCGCCTCGGCATCGCCACGGCTGAACGACAGGAAGCTGCCCTTCACGAAGGCAAAGCGGATCGCCGCCGCCATCGTCCCCGACACCGAAGCCGACGCTCCGATCATCGGCGCGATCGCGTGCTCATGGGTCAACAGATGCGCAAGCGCCCCGGCGGCCGCCGTCACCGCCATGAAAACAAAGAAACGCAGCGCGCCGAAGCGCCGCGCCAGCGCGCTGCCGAACGGCAGCAACCACAGCACGTTGAAGCCGATATGGGTGAGGTTGGCGTGCAGCAGCGAATAGGTGACGAAGGTCCAGACCTTGGCGCCTTCGCCGCCCGGAAAGGTGATGTCGAGCAGCGTCGAATCGTAGCGCTTCGGGATGAAGCCGAAGACGTCGATGGTCCAGTTCTCCAGCTCCGGCGGCAGCAGCACCCGCAGATGAATCACCGCGATCAGCAGGATGTAGGCGGTGAGCGCCGGCGGCAGGGTCAGGATCGGCTCGCGCGGCGCCTCCGGCGGCGGCGCGAGCGGGGATTCGGGATGGGAGTCCAAGGGGTCGGCGACCTCGATGCGGCGGTGGATCAGAGATAGGCGGCTTTCGTACCCCTGTGCAAGTGCACAATCCCAAAATCGGACACCGGGTGTCGCGCAGTGCGGAATCGGGACAAAAGAAAAGGGAGGGCGCTGAGAACGCCCTCCCTGATCTGCTGGTCTTGTCGTGCCCCGGAGGGATCGGGAGAAAATCCCCACCCCTCCCCGCACGGTGACCAAACTGTTTGACGCCACCTGTGTACCAAAGGCGCCGGCGCTTGGGGCAGCCGGCGCGAACGGGAACGCGCACCCTACCCACTGGTTCCGCGGGGGCCAAGGACATAGTTAAATTTACGTTAACAACACAAAGCTGCCGATAAGCCGCCCAAAGCGCGGCCACGGCATGGACGCTGCACAGCCTTCCCTGCACAACAGAGAAGGGAAGGCGCCTGAGCAAAACCGGGACAGATGTGTCCCGCCGAGACAGGTGCCGGGCAAGGTTTAGATGAAACACAGCTCGAGCCGCGAGTTCTTCGCATATTGGAATGCGAAGCGCGGCACCGCACGTGCACCTGACCGGAGTGAGTTCGAGCCGTCCGCGGTACGCGAACTACTGTCCGACATCTTCGTGCTGTCCTATGACGGCGAGACCCGATTTCCGTTCCGCGTCGCCGGCACCCGCACCTCCGCCCTGCTCGGTTGCGACCTCAAGAACCGGAGCTTTTCCGCCCTGTTCACCGGTGCGAGCCGCGGCGAGATCGAAGACATTATCACCTGCGTCGTCGAAGAGACCCTGCCGGCCATCGCCGGCATCACCGCCACGACCGAGAGCGGCGCCAAGGCGCATCTCGAGCTGCTGCTGCTGCCCTTCACGAGCCGCGTCCACATGCCGGCGAGCCTCACCGGCCTGCTCGCCCCGTTCGAGGACGACGTCGGCCGGCTGCACGACCTGGTGCTGACCTCGTGGCGTTACCTGCATCCCCAGGAGCGGTTCGTGCCGCGGACCCTGCGCAAGCTCGCCATCGCGCGCGGCCTGATGGTCTACGAAGGCCTGCGCTAGCCGCCGGCGCCCGCCTCGGGATGGGATGGCAGGCGCCGGTCGCTTGCACCGCGCCCCGCGGAACTCTATTAGCTGTCTGGCCGCCACGGCGGGGTGGACCCGCTCATTGCAGCTGCGGCCGGGTTGGGCATGTTTCGGAATTCGATCAGGCAGAAGATCGTCGGCATTGCCGCGGGACTCATCATCCTCGCGGTGGTCACGTCGCTGCTGTCGATGGTGATGGCGGGCCAGGTCGGCCATCTCCTCGACGAGCTCACCAACCGCTACATCCCCGCCTATGGCCACCTCGCCCGCGTCAACATCCGCGCGCTGGAGCGGTCGCTCGCCATGCGCCGGATGATGATGGCGAAGATGCAGGCGCCGGCCGAAGACTCCGGCTACGAAAGCGCGCGCAAGGCCTTCGACGAGATCGAGCCCCTGATCAAGCGCGAGGCCGACGCCGCGCGCACGCTGATCGATGCGATCATCGCCGATCCCTCGACGCCATCCGACAACGCCGCGCTCGGACGCCTCGATGACCGCATCGACAATGCCGTCAACGACCTCTTGATGCGCCTGAACGCAGAGAACAAGACGCTGCTCGAGCAAATCGACGCCAAGGACTTTGCGGCGGCGAAAGCGACCACGCTGCGCGCCGACGCCCTGCGCGACGACTTCAACACCAGGATCGAGGGCATCCGTGCCGACATGCTGGCGCAGGTCGCTTCCGCCGCCGCGAAGGTGATGAGTGCCCAGCAGCGGGCGATCATCATCTCCGGCGTCGTGACCGCCATTGCCGCGATCCTCGGCTTCGTGTTCGCGATGCTGGTCGGCAGCGGCATCACGCGTCCGGTGATGCGCCTGCTCGAAAGCACCCGCGAGGTCGAGGCGGGCCGCCTCGACGGCGCCATCACCATCACGACCCAGGACGAGATCGGCCAGCTGTCGGCCGCCTTCAACCGCATGATCGAGACGCTGCGGCACAACCAGCGCATCCGCGAGACGTTTGGCCGTTACATCAATCCGCGGATCGCCGAGGGCCTGCTCGAACAGCCGGCGATCGCCGCGACCGAAGGACAGCGCCGCGTCATGACGGTGATGTTCTGCGACATGAAGGGCTTCACCAGCCTGAGCGAGGGCGTGACGCCGAGCGGCCTCGTCAAGATCATGAACCTCTACCTGTCGACGATGTCGGCGCCGGTCCATGCGCATCACGGCATCATCGACAAATATATCGGCGACGCCATCATGGCCTATTGGGGCGCGCCCTTCGTCGAGGAGGCCGAGCAGACCCATCTGGCCGCGCTTGCCGCCATCGACATGATCGGCCAGGTCAACCAGCTGCGCAAGGATCTGCCCGAACTGCTCGGCGTCCGCGTGATTCCGGCCGATTGCGACATCCGGATCGGGATCGCCACCGGCGAGGCCCTGGTCGGCAGCATCGGCTCCGAGTTCATGATGAGCTACACCGTGCTCGGCGACACCGTGAACCTCGCCTCGCGGCTGGAAGGCGCCAACAAGTTCTACGGCAGCCGCAGCCTGATCTCGGAGGCCACCGCCGCGGCCTGCGCCGCAACCATCGAGCTGCGCGAGATCGACCGCCTCGTCGTGATGGGGCAGACCCAGCCGGTCGCCGTGTTCGAGATCCTCGGCAAGAAGGACGAACTGACGCCGGCGCAGACCGAGTTGCGGCAGCGTTACGCGGACGGTCTCGCCGCCTATCGCGAGCGCCGCTGGGATGACGCCGAGCAGGCCTTCACCGCGGCGCTGACGGCGGCGCCGGGCGACGGCCCGTCGATCGCCATGAAGGCGCGCGTCGCAGCGTTCAGGCAAGATCCGCCGGCGGCCGATTGGGACGGCGCCTGGCATCCGGAGCGGAAGTAGCGGCGTCACGCTCATCCAGGCTCCGCGCTACAGCTGGGCCTCGATCGCAACCTTGTCGATCACCGACCAGACCTGCACGATCTTCCCGTCGCGGAATTCATAGAACACGTTCTCGGCAAACGACACGCGCTTGCCGTTGACGCCGAGACCGAGGAACGTGCCGTTCGGCGAACAGTCGAATGCCAGCCGGCTCGCGACATGGGACGCATCCGACACCAGCAGTTCGATGTTGAAGCGAAGGTCAGGGATGTCGCGAAAGTCCCCTTCCAGCATCTCGCGATAGCCGGATAACCCGTGCCGCCGGCCGTTGTGGCACACATCCTCGTCAACGAACTGACCGAGTTGCGGCCAGTCCTGGCGATTCAAACAGGCAATGTAATTCTGGTAGATCTCGGCGAGGTCCTTTTTCATCATCGATCGTCCTCCTTGCCGCGGGTCAAGATGGCCATTGAGCATTTGCGTGCGATTCTAACACCGACGTTAGTTTCGACTCCGATGTCCGATGGCGCGAACAAAACACTCAGCCGGCGTGCACGTGAAAGCGCGACGTCCCGAAGAGACAGTGCGATTGCCGCTTCGGCAAACAATTTCTCAAAACGCGCGGAATGTCTCCCGCGATCGGGAGTTAGTGCTTCAGGTCAATAACTGTCCTTGTCAATCGGAGGCGTACATGATCAAGTCACCGATGATGCTTGCGGCATTCCTGACAGCGCCGATCATTCTGTTCCCACCGCAGACCGCCGTCGCGGCTGGCGGAGGTGGCGGCGGTGGTGGTGGTGGCGACCCATACGGGTCGAGCTACGGCACTCCCGCGCCGTCCTATCCCCAGCAAAAGGACAGAAAGACCACGCACAAGGTCAAGAAGCCCTTCAAGCAGTCCGGCTTCGAAGACCCGGCATTCCGCGACGGCTATCGCGCGGCCTATGCGACAATCTACGAACGCAACGACTACGCCGCCGCGATCGATCAGTTGCACGCACTCGGCCGCGATGATCAGCCGAACGTCGCGAACCTGATCGGCTATTCCTATCGCAAGCTCGGCGACTACAAGCAATCGCAGGTCTGGTACGAACGTGCGCTCAAGGCCGATCCGAACCACGTCCTGACGTGGAACTACTACGGCCTGTGGCAGATCGAACAGGGAAACCGCGACCAGGCGCAGTATCATCTGCAGCGGATCGCCAAGATCTGTGGCACCGAATGCGAAGAGTATCGGACGCTGGCGGCGGCACTGGAAAAGCCGCCGGGTACGAACCTCGTCTACTGAGCGCGTCGCGTCGCCCGCATGAGCGGAGCGACATGCGGGGAAGGACCGCCCCGGATGTCGCTGTCGCTCGTCCGGGCTATGCCTGTGAGCCGCTTTGTTCGCGTGTCCGTTTTTGCGGGAATTTCGCCGTTTTGGTTGACGTGACCGGCGAGTAGCTTGCGTGCCGGGCGACGCACGCGGATACGTTGAGATCGATCATCATGACCTGGCGGCTTCTCGCGTGGAGCGGCATCGCCGTTGCCGCGCTGGTTCCAATCATTGGCGGCATCTGGCTCTTCACCCTGCCCGCCGCATCGGCGTTCCGCGTTCCGCCGCCGATCGCGACGCAAGAGCACGACGCGATGCTCGCGGCGCTGAAGCCGCCGAAGCGGGCGCGACCGCTGATCGCGATGCTCGGCATCAACGACATGACCGAGACCACCGACTATCTGATGCCCTACGGCATCCTCAAGCGCGCCGATGTCGCCGATGTCGTCACGCTGGCGACGGGACCCGGTCCGGTCGCGCTGTTCCCGGTGCTGAAGGTCGAGCCTGATGCGATCATCGCCGCATTCGATGCCGCACATGGCGACGGCGCCGACTACGTCATCGTGCCGGCGATGAGCCGCGACGACGATCCGGCGGTCATGCAATGGATCCGGCAGCAGGCGGAGAAAGGCGCCGTGATCGTCGCCGTCTGCGCCGGCGCCAAGGTGCTCGCCTCGACCGGCCTGCTCGACGGCAGGCGCGCCACCACGCACTGGTTTTACCTGAAGAACTGGCGCAACAAACATCCCGCCATCCAATACGTCGCCGACCGCCGCATCGTGGTCGATCGCGGCGTCGCGACGACTACCGGGATTTCGGCCTCGATGCCGATGTCGCTGACCCTGATCGAGGCGATCGCCGGCCGTACCAGGGCTGAGGCCGTCGCGCGCGAGATCGGCCTGCCCGGCTGGGACGCGCGGCATGACAGCAACGCCTTCAAGTTCACGCGTCCCTTCGCGCTGACCGCCATCCGGAACACGCTGGCGTTCTGGAACCGGGAACAGCTCGGCCTCGCGCTTGCCCCCGGCGTCGACGAGGTCTCGCTGGCGCTGGTCGCCGACAGCTGGTCGCGCACCTACCGCTCGCATGCCGTGACCTTCGCCGCGACCGACGACGTCGTCACGACCCGCAACGGCCTGCGCGTCTATCCGCAGGTCGTAGCGCCGGATTGGTCCGCAGATCGTCTGCTGCCCGCGGTCGGCACCGCGCCGCCCGCGCAGGCGCTCGACCGGGCGCTTGCCGGGATCGAAACACGCTATGGCCGTGATACGGCGGACTTCGTCGCCATGCAGCTCGAATACCCACGGGCTGACGCCGTGCAGTGAGGGATTGCGTTTCCAACAACGTATTCGATCCTCCATCCGCCCCATTGTCATCTGCCTGTCATGAATTGTGCCGACACGTCAGCGCCGGACCAGTTCGGGGACACGCATGGATTATTTCAAACGCTTCAACTTCCTGTTCGCTGCGCCGGTGTTCGAGGCCGACGACCTCGAGGGCATCCGCTTCAACCAGATCATCGCCGAGATCGAGCGCTCCGGCTTCGAGGTGGTTCGCGCCCGCAAGCTGGAAGATGCCGAGATCGCGGTGCAGACCGATGCCGCGATCGGCTGCATGGTGGTCGATTGGGGCAAGAAGGGCCTTGAGGGCAAGACTGCGGCGCTGATCAACCTGATGCGCCGGCGCGGCCTCGACTTCCCGATCATCCTGTTGATCCGGCGCAAGCGGTTCGAGGACCTGCCGGTCGAGGTGCTCGACTTCATCGACGGCTACGTGTTCCTGTCCGAGGAAACCCCGCCCTTCATCGCCAAGAACCTGATCTCCAGGCTGAAGCAATATGCCGAGAATTTGAAGACGCCGTTCTTCGGCGCGCTGGTCCACTATGCCGAGGAAGGCAACCAGCTCTGGACCTGCCCGGGCCATAATGGCGGCGTGTTCTACAGCCGCAGCCCAATCGGACGGGTGTTCGTCGAACACCTTGGCGAAGCCGTGTTCCGCGACGACCTCGACAATTCCGTGCTCGACCTCGGCGACCTCCTCACCCATGAGGGGCCGGCGCTGCGGGCGCAGAAGGAGGCGGCCCGGATCTTCGGCGCTGAAAAGACCTATTTCGTGCTCAACGGCACCTCGACCTCCAACAAGGTCGCGCTCGGCTCGCTGGTCACCGACGGCGACCTCGTGCTGTTCGACCGCAACAACCACAAGGCCGCGCATCACGGCGCGCTTTTGATCGGCGGCGGCATCCCGGTCTACGTGCCGACGGTGCGCAACGCCTGGGGCCTGATCGGGCCGATGCGCTGGGACCTGCTCGACGAGGGCGCGCTGCGCGACCACATGCGCAAGCACCCGCTGGTCAAGGACGAGAACGCCTGGAAGAAGGAGCGTCCGTTCCGCGTCGCCGTGGTCGAGCAGTGCACCTATGACGGCACCATCCACTCGGCCGAGATGATCCTCAAGCGGATCGGCCATCTCTGCGACTACATCCTGTTCGACGAGGCCTGGGCCGGCTTCATGAAATTCCACCCGATCTATGCCGGCCGCTTCGCCATGGGACTGTCCGATCTCGGCCCCGAGGCCCCCGGCATCATTGCGACCCAATCGACCCACAAGCAGCTCGCGAGCTTCTCGCAGGCCTCGCAGATCCACATCCGCGACCGCCACATCAAGGGCCAGAAGCGCCGGGTCGAGCATCGCCGCTTCAACGAAAGCTTCATGCAGCACGCCTCGACGTCGCCGTTCTACCCGCTGTTCGCCTCGCTCGATGTCGGCGCGCAGATGATGAAGGGCCGCTCCGGCGAAGTCCTGTGGGACGACACGATCCGGCTCGGCATCGAGCTGCGCAAGAAGATCCGCGCCGTGAAGCGCGAGTTCGAGGAGAAGGAGACGCGCCCCGAGCGGCGCTGGTTCTTCGAGCCGTTCGTGCCGGACCGCGTCATGATCCCCGACGTCGCGCGCGAGAACGGCGTGCACAATGTCGCCTGGGAGACGATCTCGACCGATCAGCTCGCGACCAATCCGTCCTACTGGCAGCTCAGTCCCGGCGAGACCTGGCACGGCTTTCCCGAGCTGACCGCGGGCTTCGCGATGACCGACCCGAACAAGCTCACATTGCTGACGCCGGGCTTCGATCACGCCACCGGCGCCTATGCCGATCACGGCATCCCCGCGCCGGTGGTGGCGCAATATCTGCGCGAGAACCAGATCGTCGCCGAGAAGAACGACCTCAACTCGCTGCTGTTCCTGCTGACGCCCGGCGTCGAGGCCAGCAAGGCCGGCACACTGGTGTCGGGGCTCGTCGCCTTCAAGAAGCTGCACGACGACAACGCGCTGATCGAGGATGTCATCCCCGAATTCTTCCGCCGCCGCCCGCAACGCTACACCGGGGTGCGGCTGCGCGACCTCTGCGGCGACATGCACCGCTTCTTCCGCGACGGCGGCGTCAGCACGCTGCAGGCCAGGCAATTCCTGCCCGAGCACCTGCCCGAGATCGCGATGTCGCCGCGCGAGGCCGCACAATATCTCATCCGCAACGATGTCGACTATCTGCCGATCGACCAGATCTTCGGCCGCGTCGCCGCGACGCCGTTCGTGGTCTACCCGCCCGGCATCGCCACCATCGTGCCCGGCGAGCGGCTGTCGGAACGCAGCAAGCCAATGATCGATTACCTGAAGATGTTCGAGGCGAGCTTCAATGCGTTCCCGGGCTTCGAGGTCGAGGTCCAGGGCATCTACAAGGAGATCGACGACTCCGGCCGTGTCCGCTTCTACACCTATGTCGTGTCCGAATAGGCGAACGGACGCAACACAATGGAGAATGATCACAAGATCACCGTCCGCCCGTCCCGCGACAGCGACGTCGACGCCATGCTGTCGATCTACCGCCACCATATCCGCCGCGGCGTCGAGGAAAGCGTCGACGACAGCGGCACGCCGGAGCCCGACGATCTGCGCGACCGCCGCAAGAATCTGCGCAACACCCGCCTGCCCCACCTCGTCGCGATCTGCGACAGCGAGGTGGTCGGCTATGCCTATGTCGTGCTGTTTCGCAAGCGTCCGGCCTACCACTACACGGTGAAGCATTCGATCTATGTGCATCACCGCTTCACCGGCCAGCGCGTTGGCGGCCGGCTGCTGCAGGAGCTGATCGACACCTGCGCCGCCGCCGGCTTCCGCCAGATGATCGGCTACATCGACAGCGACAACGCCGCCTCGCTCGCGCTGCACGACCGCTTCGGCTTCGCCCGCGTCGGGCATTTGCCCGGTGTCGCCTATCGCTATGGCCGCTGGTCCGACACCATGATGGTGCAGCGCTCGCTCGCCGCCGGCGCCACCGCCCCGCCGCCCCCCGCGCCGCTGTCGCGACGGTGATGGGCACGACACTTTCCATTCGTCGTCCCGGCGAAGGCCCGGCCCATAACCACAGGATTGGATTGGCAAGGAAGGCTGTGGCCCCAGCGTCGCGCAATAATCACCTTCGGTGCTTATGGGTCCCGGCCCCCCGTGCGCTATTGCGCACTAGAGCGGTTTCCAGTTGAGGTGAATCGGAACAGTCAAAGGGGATTCCCACGGGCACGCAAATCAGATTCGGTGTTGCCCGCGACAACATGCGGGGCATGCGATGGCGAAGGGATACTCCAAGGACCTCAGGGTGCGTGCGGTTGAGCTTGTTGAGTCCGGCGAAAGCGCACGTGAGGCTGCGCGCATTCTCAATCTCGGCGCTTCGACTACGATCCGATGGATGGATCGTTGGAGGAAGACCGGAAACGTTGAGGCCAAGCCCGGCACCGGGCACAGCCGCTCGCCGTTGGAGCAGCACAAGCAGTGGCTGATCGAGCTGATCGCCGCGGAGCCGGACCTGACGCTCGAGGAGATCCGCGCGCGTCTGCGCTCTCAGAGAAAGCAAAAGGCCGGCATCGGTTCGATCTGGCGTTTCTTCGACCGTCACAGCATCACCTTCAAAAAAAACACTGCACGCCGCCGAGCAGGATCGACCTGACGTCGCTGCCGAGCGTGCCGCGCTGAAAGCCGAGCAGCCCAAGCTGCGTGCACCGCGCCTCATCTTTATCGACGAGACTGCGGTCACGACGAAGATGGTCCGGCACTATGGGCGCTCTCCTCGCGGTGAGCGCCTCGTCTCTGGCGTGCCCCATGGTCACTGGAAGACGCTGACGCTTGTCGCCGCGCTGCGCATCGATGGCCTCACGGCGCCCTATGTCATCGACGGTGCAATGGATGGGCCCTCGTTCCTGGCTTATGTCGAGCAAGTCCTGGCGCCGACCTTGCGCAAGGGCGACATCGTCTTCATGGACAACTTGCGCACTCACAAGATCGCCGGTGTCCGCGAGGCGATCGAGGCTGTCGGCGCCCGCGTGCGTTATCTGCCGGCCTACTCGCCCGACCTCAATCCAATCGAACAGGCCTTCTCCCGGTTGAAAGCTGCGCTGCGCAAAGGCGCCACCCGCACGGTCCAAGCCCTGCTCAAACTCATCGGCAAACTCGTCAAGTCGTTTGCGCCGCAGATGTGTGCCAACTACTTTAGGCATGCTGGATACACCAGATGATCCACATCATGTGGAAAATGCTCTAGGCCGGGACGACAGCGAATGTGTTGCGCGGCCGGTGAGTCATACACCGGCATTCTCGCGGCCTCTGCAGCGCGAGTTTTGCATTTCGTTTCGCCGCTCTGATGACAGAGGGCGCAGGGAAAGCCGGATGCCGATCGCACCCATGGGTCCCGAGTAATCCTGCAGGCTGCAAGGCGCAAGCGACCTGATCGCCCTACTCCAGCGTAAAGCCGACCCGCAGCGCCACCTGATAGTGCCGGATCTTGCCGTCCTCGATATGGCCCCGCGTCTGCACCACCTCGAACCACTTCATTTCCCGGATCGTCTTTGACGCGCGGCTCACGGCGTTCTCGATTGCCGCCTCGATGCTCTTGTCCGATGATCCGACCAGTTCCAGGATTTTGTAGACGTGATCCTTGTCGTGCGTGGCGGGCATGTCGACCTCCTCTGTGGATGCGCGATCCGGACCGCTTGCGCTGCGGTTCGGACAGTCCATCGTCCGATGCGGGCCGGCCATCTCAAAACCGACGAATGCTGCGCGGCAACACGCCGGACGAATTGAATAAACGTGTCGCGGCGCCTTTGGTGCCAGCATGCATTTCGTGCCAGCTGCGCACCCGCCCTTGTCCGGGCCTTGACCTATGGTAGCATGGTTTCATCAAGTATTCGGGAGCGATACGATGTCCACTGCGTCCAGCTCACCCGCCACACCTCCTCACAGCCTCGGATCCGGGCTTTCCAACCTCCGCGCCAAGTGGGGCTGGATCGTCGCCCTCGGGGTGATCTACCTGATCGCCGGCGTGCTCGCCTTCGGCAGCGTCTTCTTCGCCACCGTCGTCAGCGTGCTGTTCGTCGGCGCCATGATGATCGTCGCCGGCGTCGCCGAGATCATCAACGCGTTCCAGTTCAAGACCTGGGGCAAATTCCTGTTCTGGCTGCTGCTCGGCGCGCTCTATGTCGTGGCGGGCTTCATCACCTTCGAGAACCCGCTGCTCGCCGCGGCGACGCTGACGCTGTTCCTCGGCATCGCGCTGGTGGTGTCGGGCATCGTCCGCATCTTCCTCGCGTTCGGCATGAACTCGGAAGCGCCGTGGGGAATGGTCGCGATCTCCGGCCTGATCACGCTGGTGCTCGGCGCCATGATCCTGGCGCGCTGGCCGGTCTCGAGCCTCTACGTGCTCGGCATCTTCCTCAGCGTCGACCTGATCTGCGCCGGCGTGAGCTGGATCAGCATGGGCATGGCGCTGAAGCGCAGGGCGTGAGGCGCGATCGTCGCCTCAGGCACGATCGACGGGTGGGTTAGCCTCAAACTAACCCGCCGCATGTTTCGCGTGCGGAGAAATGGCGGGTTGCGCTGGCGCTAACCCGCCTACGCTCAATCCGCCTGCAAGCCCTCAGGGCTGCGCGAGATGCCAGGCGCCGTTCAGGAAACCGTCGCCGGTGATGTCGCCGGCCTTCTGGTCCTTGGCGAAGGTATAGAGCGGCTTGCCCTTGTAGGCCCACTGCTTGGAGCCATCGTCACGCGAGATGATGGTGTAGCCGCCTTCAGCCTTGTCGCTGGCGTCAGCCTTCAAGACCGGCCAATTCGTCGCGCACGGGCCGTTGCAGGCCGACTTGCCTTCGGAATCCTTGTCGAAGGTGTAGAGCGTCATGCCCTTGGCGTCGGTGAGGACCGAGCCCTTCGCGGTGGTTCCGGTCTTGGTCGGCGGCGCGGCAAAGGCCGCCGAGGCGAACGCAAGCGACACGGCGGTGGCGAGCGCGAGCGAGATCGATGTCTTCATGATGTCTCCTGTTCGAATGCAAATGGCTTGCATGCGTAAGGACGCCGAAGGGCGCGCACTATTCCGCTGACGGCGCGCGAAGAATTTTCGGGATGGCGATCAATGCGAGGGGAATAAAGCCGCAGGCGCGTGCCGATACCGTCCCGTAGCCCGCATGAGCGGAGCGACATGCGGGAGCCGCCCCGGATATCGCGGAGCCTGTCATCGGGCGCGCGTTCGCGCGACCCGTTGGCTCATCCGGGCTTCTGTAACGGGCCTTGGTTAGTCAATCCCTTTTCGCGTCATCCACTCGCCGGGCACTTGCTTCTGTACGGGATCGACGCGAAGGCCGTCGCCTGATGGGGTACATTGAGGAGCCGGCCGGCCAATCTACGGATTGCGTGGTCGTGAGCCACTTCCCGGATGGCGGCCTGACCGGATCCATCGTCCCAGCGGAGGGACTTCGCTCGGGGAGAGCCTGGTGTCGTGGCCCGCCCGGAACCGATTGCTGCTCCTGGCTAGATGGCCTTGGTCATCGGGTTGAACGGTTTGGTGTCGGCGAGCATGCGATGCAGGATCACGGCGAGCTTGCGAGCCAGCGCTACCTTGGCCTTGCGCATGCCTGCGCGCCGGGCGATCCGCATCGCCCAGCTCTTCAATGCCGAGCAATTCTTGACCGGCTTGGTCAGCATGACGTGAGCTGCCTGGTAGAGTGCCTCGCGCACGGAGGCATCCCCGATCTTGCTGATGCGGCCGGTGTAGTCGGTCTCACCGGACTGGTACTTCTTCGGGGTGAGCCCAAAGTGGGCTCCCGTGGCCTTCGAGGAGCGGAAGCGCTTCGGGTCGTCGATCGCCGCGGCATAGGTGAGCGCCACGATCGGACCAACGGACGGCGTTGTCATCAGGAGCTTGGCGGATGGATGCGTCCTGGCGAGCTTCTGGGTGTGCTTGTCCAGGCTCTTGAACTCCCGCAGCAGCACCGCATGGGCTTGGAGCAGCGCCGCCGCGACCAACTCCAGTCCGGGATGGCCGGTCACGAGCTCGCGGATGCGTCCGGCGAACGTGCGCTCGGTGGTCGCACTGACCTTCAGGCCAAAACCGCGAAGTATGCCGCGCAGGCTGTTCTCGACATCGCGAAGCTTGGATTGCAGCAGCTTGCGCGCCGTCAGGATGGCGCGGGTCTCCTGCGCCGCGACCGACTTGCAGTGCACCGGCCGGAACCAGCCGAGCCGCATCAACTGCGCGATCCGGCGGGCATCGTTGCGGTCCGTCTTCACCGGCATCGACTTGAAGGCTTCGCGAACGTGCCGCGTTTCCAGCAGCTCGACCGCAAGCCCTGCGTCTCGCAGACCCGCATACAGCCATTGCGACAAGGGGCCTGCCTCCAGCCCGATCCGTTCCAGTACCAGACCCAGCGACCGGAACCAGGCGATCAGCGCCGCCGGCTCGCTCGCAACCTTCGTCTCGCGCAAAATCTTGCCTGTCCCATCGACAAGGCAAACGCTCGAGCATTCCAAAGACACGTCAAATTCCTGCATAGTGGTACATGGTCGTCCCTTAATGATGCTTGGAGCGGGCTTGCCCGACTCCGTTGAACACCATCAGTTTGAGGGACGACCGCCTTCCAACCAACAGGAAGCTCGCGAGCGCGCTTCCAAATTGCGCCGTAGCGAGCGGGCGGCCGGCCCGTTACCCCATCTACAACACCGAATGTGCTACCGCCTGATTTCCTCGACCGCGCGCACCAGCGGGCGGTCGGAGAGCTGGATCGGGCCGGAGAACGGCGTGCTCATTTCGAGGATCAGATAGATCGCGGCCGAGATCAACGCCGCGGCGGCGACAGTGGTCGAGATCACCACTGCGTTGCGCGGCGCGCGAAAGCCGAGGGTGGCGAACATCAGCGTCAGCCACCCGACCAGGATGCAGATCAGCGGCGACGGAAACGAGCCGTCGGACTGCTCGACAAAGGTCCAGCGCTGCTGCACTGCCTGCCGATAGACCGAGCGCGCGTCGTTCCACAGCGCCACCTTCTGCTCGTCGTCGAACCGCAGTTCGCGGAGACTGGTGCCGACCTCGTCGAGCAGGCGCTCCGACACCGCGCTTGCCCTTGAGATCGGAACATCCTTGAGCACTTGCTCGACATAGGCGAGCAGCCGCTTGCGCGGCTCGTCGGCGCTCGGCCCGAGTGGCCGCAGGCTGCGATCGAGCAGGATGATGTCGGTGGCGAAGACATGCAGATTGCGGTCGACCGCCACATAGGTGTTGGCGGCGCTGTTCATCATCAGGCCGAGCAGCAGCGACGGCATGGTGACGAACAGCGTCGCGACCAGGCGTACCGAGGTATTGGTTTCGTCGCTGCGGTGATGATCGGCGAGCCGGGCATGGATCGCCATGGTCGCAAGCGCGGCGCCGCCGAGCAGGATGAAGATCAGGACGGCGACGACGAATGCAACCACGGCTTGCGAAAACCTGCGAGAGAATCAGGTCCGCAGGATAGCAAGGGACGACCGGCGGTGCATGTCCGGTTGACTAGCCGTCCCCACGCGCTATCCAGTCCGCACAGGTTTGGGGGGACGCCCGGCGAGAGCGCGAGGGGCGCTCCAGAGGAGATACCACGTGCATATCGTCGACGACAGCGAGGTCAACCGCGTCCTGAGCTTTCCGGTCCTGATCGAGGCGATCGAGGCCGCGCACCGGCGGCCGAAGATCGCGGTCCACGACGGTTATCTCGGCGACGACAAGGGCCAGCAGTTGGTGACGCGCAGCGCGGTCGATGCCGGCCGCTTCATGATGACCAAGCTCTACACCAGCTTTCCCGGCAACCTCGCCCACGGCAAGCTGCCGGCGGTGCAGGCGGTCTGCGTGCTGTTCGACGGCAATGACGGGCGTCCGCTCGCGGTGATGGACGCCGCCGAGATCACCCATTGGAAGACCGCCGCGGACTCCGCCCTTGGCGCAAAACACCTGGCGCGGCCGGATGCCGAGACGCTGCTGGTGGTCGGCGCCGGCGAGATGGCGCGCTGGCTGGTGCGCGGCCACCGCACCGTGCGGCCGCAGCTGAAACGGGTGCGGGTCTGGAACCGGACGGTGGAACGCGCCCAAGAGCTCGCCGCGCTACTGGAAGGCGACGGCATCGCGGCCGAGGCCGTCACCGATCTCGACGCCGCGACACGCGAGGCCGACATCATCACCACCTGCACCCGCTCGCGCGAGCCGCTGGTCAAGGGCGCCAATTTAAGGCCCGGCACCCATCTCGATCTGGTCGGCGGCTTCACCCCGGAGACCCGCGAGTCCGACGACGAGGCGGCGCGGCGTTCGCGCATCTTCGTCGACCGCCGCGAATCCGCCTTCGACGGCGTCGGCGACATCCTGCAACCGATCGCGAGCGGCGCGATCACCGAGAGCGACGTGCTCGGCGACCACTACGACCTCGCCGGCGGCAAGGTCGCCGGGCGGCTGTCGGATAGCGACATCACCTTCTTCAAGAACGCCGGCGGCGGGCATCTGGATCTGATGACCTGCGAGACGGTGCTTGCGCAGCTGGGGAAGGAGCTGCGGTAAGCGGAACTGCTCTGTAGCCCGCATGAGCCAACGGGTCGCACGAATGCGCGCCCGATGACGGGCTCCGCAACAGCGGGATCAGCCTCCCCCGGATATCGCTTCGCTCATCCGGGCTACATCTACGTCTCGCGCAGCCAGACCTCGCCGATCGAGTGATCGGCGCGCTTGCGCAGCACGACGTCGGCCCGCGTCCGCGTCGGCAAGATGTTCTCCCTGAGATTGGCGCGATGATGCTCGCGCCACAGCCGCTCCGCGACCTCGCGCGCGTCACCCGGCGGCAGGTCCCTGTAGTGGTGGAAATAGGAGGCGGGATTCCGGAACGCTGTCGGCTGCAACCTGAGGAAGCGTTCGACATACCAGGACTGGATGTCGGCCTCATCGGCATCGAGATAGATCGAGAAGTCGAAGAAATCCGACACCACCACCGGCGCCGTGCCGCGCGCCAGCAGCACGTTGAGGCCCTCGAAGACCAGGATGTCCGGCTGCTGGATGACCTGGCGTTCCGACGGCACGATATCGCCGATCAGATGCGAATAGACCGGCAACTCGAGCTCGCGTTCGCCCGCCTTCGCCGCCGCGAGAAATCGCAGCATGCGCGGCAGGTCGTAGCTCTCGGGAAAACCCTTGCGCCGCATCAGCCCGCGCTCTTCGAGAACGCCGTTGGCATGCAGGAAGCCGTCGGTCGTCACCAGCTCGACCCGCGGATGATCGGCCCAGCGGGCCAGCAGCGCACATAGCACGCGGGCAAAGGTGCTCTTGCCGACGCCGACGCTGCCGGCCAATGCAACGATGTAGGGCGAACGGCGTGCCGGGCGGCCGAGAAACTCCGCCTTGACGTGCGCGAGGTTGCGCGCCGCCGCGAAATGCAGGTTCAACAAGCGCGTCAGCGGCAGATACACGTCGCTGACTTCGGCGGAATTGATCGGCTCGTTCAAGCCGCGCAACGCCGCGAGATCGGCGTCCGAGAGCGTCAGCGACGTGCTTGCGCGCAAGGCCGCCCAATCGCTGCGGCCGAAGATCATGTAGGCGGACAGCTCGTCGGGGTGGGTCATCTCAGCCGTTCACGGTGAGCCTGATGCGTCCGATCGATCTTGCCGAGGCAATGCCGGTTACGTCAATCGCCCTTTGCGGCGGCGATGGCAACGAGTAGCCCGCATGAGCGCAGCGACATGCGGGGCCGGTCTCCCCCGGATATCGCTTCGCTCATCCGGGCTACGCGGCGACCGTAGTAGAACCGTAGGGCGGGTTTGCGTTGGCGTAACCCGCCCTACGCTCCCTACTCCGCGGCCTGCTGCGTCGGTGCGTCCAGCGCCTCCGACACCTTCGGCGGCGACATCGGCAGGCTGTAGAAGCGTTTGCCGAGCGCGTTGTGGACGGCGTTGGCGACCGCGGCCATCACAGGCACCAGCGGCACCTCGCCGACGCCCTTGACGCCCTGCGGATGCTTCGGGTTCGGCACCTCGACCAGCGCGCAGTCGAGCATCGGCAGGTCGGAGCAGACCGGCATGCGATAATCGAGGAAGCCCGGATTATCGACCTTGCCGTCCTTGTTGTAGATGTATTCCTCGTTCAGCGCCCAGCCGATGCCCTGCGCGACGCCGCCCTGCAGCTGGCCCTCGACATAGCTCGGATGCACGGCGCGGCCGACATCCTGCACGGCGGTGTAGCGAATGACGCGGACGATGCCGAGATCGACATCGACCTCGACGTCGCAGATATGGGTGCCGAAGCCGCCCTCGGCGCCCTGGGTGTTGAGCTGCACGCTGGCGCCGATCGGACCGCCCTGCGACGGCGCCTTCTCGGCGAGGTCGGCGAGCGTCAGCGGCTCGAACTGGCCGGCATTCGGGCTCACCGGATGCGCGGCGCCGTTCTCCCACTTCACGGCTTCAGGGTCGATCTCCCAGACCTTCGCCGCGCGCTCGCGCAAGGTCGCGATCACCTTGTCGGCGGCCTGCGTCACCACCATCGAGGAGGCGAACAGCACGCGGCTGCCGCCGGTGAGGTTGGAGAATCCGACCGTCTGGGTGTCGCCGATGATGACGGAGACGCGCTTGTAGTCGATGCCGAGCAACTCGGCGCAGATATTGGCGATGCCGGCGCGCGAGCCGCCGATATCGGGGTGCCCTGTCGTGACGACGACGTTGCCGTCCTCGGTGATGTTGACCTGCGCGGAGGATTCACCGCCGGCATTGAACCAGAAGCCGGAAGCGACGCCCCTGCCCTGCAGCTTGCCGAGCGGCGCGGCATAATGCGGATGGTTCCTGGCGGCTTCCAGCGTCTCGATATAGCCGATGCGTGGGAACACCGGGCCGTGCGCCGCCTTGGTGCCTTCCTTCGCCGCGTTCTTCAGCCGCAGCGCCAAGGGGTCCATCTTGAGCGCCTCGGCAAGCTCGTCGAGCACGCATTCCACCGCATAGGCGCCGATCGGCGCGCCGGGCGCGCGATAGGCCGCGACCTTGGAGCGGTTGGAGCAGACGTCGAACCCCTCCGACAGCACATGCGGGATGTCGTAGGGCGCGAAGCTGCACCCGACCGCACCGCGGATCGGCGAACCCGGGAAGGCGCCGGCCTGCAGATAGAAGCTGCCATGGGCGGCGACGATGGTGCCGTCCTTCTTCGCGCCGATCTTCACCGTGCTCTTCGAGCCCGAGGTCGGCCCGGTGGCGCGCATCACCTCCTCGCGGGTCATCACCATCTTCACCGGGCGGCCGGATTTTTTGGCGAGCAGGGTGGCGAGCGGCTCGAGATAGACGATGGTCTTGCCGCCAAAACCGCCGCCGATCTCGGCGGGGATGGCGCGGATGTCGCTCTGCGGGATGCCGGTCAGCATCGAGGTCATCGCGCGCACCATGAATTGGCCCTGGCTCGACGACCAGATCGTGGTCTTGCCGTCGGCCGCAACCGAGATCAGGCAGGCATGCGGCTCGATATAGCCCTGATGCACCGGGCGTGTGGTGAAGGAACGCTCGATGATGACTTCAGCATCCTTGAAGCCCTGCGCGATGTCGCCCTTCTTGGATTCGAGGCGGCCCATGATGTTCGAGGGCTTGCCGTCGAATTTGTTGAACTCGTGCAGGATCGGCGCATCCGCCTTCAGCGCGTCGTCGATCTCGATCGCCCAGGGCAGCACCTCGTAGTCGACCTCGATCAGCTTGCAGGCTTCGGCCGCGATCGCCTCCGTGGTCGCGGCGACGGCGGCGACGGGATGGCCGGGGAACAGCGCCTTGTCACGCGCCATCACGTTGCGGCACATCCAGCGCATGTCCTGGATGCCGAGCATGACGGCGCCCTTCTCGATCGTGAAGTCGACGATGTCGCGCGAGGTGACCACCGCCTTGACGCCGGGCAGCGCCTCGGCCTTGGCGGTGTTGATCGACCTGATTCGGGCGTGCGGATGCGGGCTGCGCAGCACCTTGCCCCAGATCATGCCGGGCATGGTGGTGTCGGCGGCAAACGCCGCGCGGCCGGTCACCTTGTCGACGCCATCGGGCCTGATGGTGCGCTGGCCGATCCATTTGTTGTTGACGACGTTCATGGGCGCATCTCCCGCATTTCGGCAGCGGTCTCCATCACCGCGCGGACGATCTTGTCGTAACCGGTGCACCGGCAGAGATTGCCGGCGAGCCAGAAGCGGACTTCCTCTTCGGTCGGGTTTGAATTTTTGGCGAGCAGCGCCTCGGAGGCGACCAGCATGCCCGAGGTGCAGATGCCGCACTGAAGCGCGGCGTGCTCGAGGAACTTCTGCTGCAACGGATGCAGCTTCTCGCCTCTGGCCATGCCCTCGATGGTCCCGATCTCGTGGCCCTCGGCCTCGGCCGCGAGCATCAGGCAGGAGCAGACCAGGCGGCCGTCGAGCGTGATCGAGCAGGCGCCGCAATCGCCGGACGCGCAGCCCTCCTTCGAGCCGGTGAGCCCCAATTGCCCGCGCAGCGCGTCGAGCATGGTCTCGTACGGCTCGCACAGGAATTCGACCGGCTCGCCATTGACTGAGGTGGTGACGTGCAGTTTCGCCATGGTGCTAGTGTCCTCCCGCGCGCTGTGCGGCGATCGCGGCGGTGCGCTTGAGCAGCACGCCGGCGGTTTTGGTTCGGTAGGCGATGGTGCCGCGCTTGTCGTCGATCGGACGGCAGGCGGCGCGGCATGCGGCAGCGGCGGCTTCGAGCGCGGCATCGTCGAGCTTCGAGCCGATCAGCGCCTGCGCCGCAGGCTCAACCAGCAGCGCGGTCGGTGCCACTGCACCGAGGCCGACGCGGGCCGCGGTGCAGACGCCGTCCTTCAAGGTCAGGCTGACGCCGATGCCGACCACCGCGATGTCCATCTCGGTGCGCGGGATCATCCGCAGATACGCATCGCCCGAGCCTTTCGGCCGCGGCGGCAAGGTGAAGCTGACGAGGATCTCGCCCGGCTTGAGGTTGGTACGGCCAGGTCCGGCCGGCACATCCTCAACCTTCATGTCCCGCCGGCCGTTCGGACCCTGCACGGTGACGACGGCACCCGCCGCAATCATCGCCGGCACGCTGTCGCCCGCTGGCGAGCCGTTGCAGAGATTGCCGCCGGCGGAGGCGCGGCCTTGCACCTGCTTGGAGCCGATCAGGTTCACGGCCTCGAGCACGCCGGGCCACACCTTGCCGAAGCGCGCGTGCTCGGCGAGCTCCATGCCGGAGACGGCCGCACCCACGCGGAAACCGCCATCGGCGGTTTCGCTAATTTCGGTCATCTCGCCGATCTTCTTGATGTCGACGATCAGTCCCGGCCGCACCAGGCCGGAGCGCATTTGCACCAATAAGTCGGTGCCCCCTGCCATAATGCGGGCGGCACTCCCGGCGGCAGCAAATGCGCCAATCGCTTCGTCAAGCGTGCGCGGTGCTACGTATCGGATATCGGTCATGACGGTTCTTTCGGTCTCCCTCGACTGCTTGTTCCCTTAGGATTTGCGGGATGTGGCCTTATCGCTGGCCGGCAGACCGCAAGCCTACACGGCGGATCGGGGTCCGAACAGCCTGCGAGGTGCGGTGGAAAGCGCAGGCTCCTATGCAGGATGCGGACTTGTGCGGTGCCGGCGGCGGCGCGCGGCCTTTGCTTTGGGGCGCGCTCGCGACCCGCCGCGACGAGGCCGCCAACCAGATCGGTCAGGCCTGACCGCGTTTGCCGGAGCCGATCCCAAGCATCGAGAACATCCCGATGACGAGCAGCGCCGCCGGAATGCACCACCACAACACATAGCCGAACATGTATTCGAAGATCGTGCGCCGGTAAGGGGGAAGCGGATTGGGCAGCGCGCCGGCACGCTGCATCTGCTCGATCTTCTCCTGCGAGAGCTCGTGGTAAACGTTGAGCGGGCGGCCGTTGAGGTCTTTGCCGGAGCCCTTGACCATCAGGGCATAGTAGCCCGTCATCTTGTAGGGCAGGATGAAGGAGTGCGTGAGGCTCACATAGCCTAGCGCGAGGGCTTCGCCCTTGGGACCCTTCTCGGTCAGGTCCTGCAGCTGCTGGTAGCTGTATCGCGTGCCGAACTCCGCGGCGCGTACGTCCTGACCGGACACCGCCACGCCGACGAACATGAGAAGAACGAGCAGACCGCGGCGCATGGCGTCTTGCCTCTCAACGTCTTGCCTCTCAAAGGGACGCGGCGGTTCGACCGCCGAACATTCATCAAACAAGCTACCGGAAAGGTGTCCAACCCCGGCTAACCCAGGCGATACAAGTGTCAGCAGCCGGTTAAGTCCTCCTCAACCTCGTCGGCACGTGCTGAGCGCGGCGAAGCCCGGAACCAACGCCTGCTCGGGGACGTGCTCAAGCAGTGAGCGCACACGGCTGCGCAACCTCGCAACCGGACCAAACGCGATGGCGCGGCTCTTGCTTGCTTTCAACATCGGATTGGTGAAGCATGCCGGCGCAATGACAGATCGGGAGACGGCGAATGGTCGAATTCTCGCGCAGAACGCTCCTCAAGCTTGCGGCAGGCGTGCCGCCGGCCATCGCAGCGCCTGCCATCCTGTCATCACGCGCCTTTGCCGCGGGCAAGGGCAAGACCATCACCGCAGTGATGCATTCGGACCTGCGCATCATCGATCCCGGTTTCACCACCGCCTACATCACCCGCGACCATGGCTACATGGTCTACGACACGCTGCTCGGCATCGATTCAAGCTTCAAGGTCCGCCCGCAAATGGCGGACTGGACGATCTCGGACGACAAGCTCACCTACACCTTCACGCTGCGCGACGGCCTGAAATGGCATGACGGCGCGCCCGTCACCGCGGAGGACTGCATCGCCTCGCTGAAGCGCTGGACCGCCGTCGACGGCATGGCGCAGAAGCTGGCCGAATTCACCGCTTCCCTCGAGGCGAGCGGGCCGAAGACGATCGTGCTCAAGCTCAAGGAGCCGTACGGCCTCGTGCTGGAGTCGCTGGCAAAGCCTTCCTCCTATGTCGCCTTCATGATGCCGAAGCGGCTCGCGGAGACGGCGCCGGGCAAGCAGATCGCCGAGCAGATCGGTTGCGGGCCGTTTAAATTCATACAGGCGGAATTCCAGCCGGGCGTGAAGGCCGTCTATGAGCGCAACGCCGACTACGTGCCGCGCAAGGACAAGCCGGATTGGCTGTCGGGCGGCAAGGTCGCGAAGGTCGATCGCGTCGAATGGGTCACGATGCCCGACGCGCAGACCGCGATCAACGCGCTGCAATCCGGCGAGATCGACTTCCTGGAACAGCCGTCGGTCGACCTGCTGCCGGTGCTCGAGGCGAACTCCGACCTCACCGTGGCCGTGCTGAACAAGTTCGGCTTCCAGATCGAGGGCCGGATGAATTTCCTGCACCCGCCATTCGACAACGCCAAGGTCCGCCGCGCCGCATTCCTGGCGATGAACCAGAAGGACGTGCTCGACGCCACCGTCGGCAACGCGAAATATTACGAGATCTGCGGCTCCTATTTCGCCTGCGACACGCCGCTCGCCAGCGACGCCGGCGCCGAGACGCTGATCAAGGGCAACGGCATGGCCGAGGCGAAGAAGGCGCTGGCCGCCTCGGGCTACGACGGCACGCCCGTCGTGATCATGATCCCCGGCGACGTGCAGACGCTGAAAGGGCCGCCGACGGTCGCGGCGCAGCTGTTGCGCGCGGCCGGCTTCAACGTCGACGCGCAGGTGACGGACTGGCAGACCGTGGTGAGCCGCCGCGCCAGCCAGAAGCCGCCCAAGGAAGGCGGCTGGAACCTGTTCTTCACCTTCACCGGCGCGACCGAGGTGATGAACCCGATCGTCAACAACCAGATCGCCGCGAACGGCAAGCGGGCCTGGTTCGGCTGGCCCGAAGACGCCAAGCTCGAGCAGATGCGCGACGCCTATGCGCGCGCCACCTCCCCTGAAGAGCAGAAGAAGGTCGCGGTCGAGATTCAAAAGCAAGCCTACGAGCAGGTGATCTATATCCCGCTCGGCCAGTTCCGCTTGCCGAGCGCCTGGCGCAAATCGCTCACCGGCGTGCTGGAAGGCCCGGCGCCGCCGGTGTTCTGGAACGTCGACAAGACCGAATAAGCAATCGGCTTGTCCGCAGACCCCCTTCGCCCCCAAGCGACCGCCGCAGCTGCGCGCGGCCAAAATATCGAAAACAACCCCATGCAAAGGAGCTGGCGGCTGCCGGCGTTCGCAAGGCAACTTGACACGTCGGGCAACTCAGGGATACATTTCCAATATTCCGAAATCGCGCAAACGCCTCTTGCATGTGCGTCGTCGTCTTATCCTCGTTCAGCGCGCGCTCCCACACGCGAAAGGATAGCTCGTCCTATTCCAGTCCGTTTTCTCGAAGCAGCCTTGCAGTAGACATGCAGAAGAATAGCCACAAGGCGATCGAGATGAGACTACGATGCACCGACTTTGCTCCCGACTGGTATCAAAGTGACAGCCGTTATGCAGCAACTGTCGACAACGAACTCCGTTGTCGACTACAGGAGCTCGAAAGCAACTAGGAATTGAGTTTCCGTTCGCTTGGTGGGTAGTTCGATTGTCCAGCCAACCAACGCAGACGTGCCGAAGGCCAGCTCAGATGTCGGCTTCTGTCATCGTTCCTGACCTCCGGGCCATCGCGGAGATGTCCGGATACGAGAGTACAACTGATACCGGCCCCGAAGGCCCAGATGTCGCACTTTGACCCCAAAGCCGACGTAGGGCAGTAAAGCACCGAAGTCGGCCCGAAGCGCTCATCACCCTTCCGGCACGCCAGCGAGGCGCCAGCCTTCACACAAGCGCTGCAGCCCGGCAAGGTAAATTGGATTGTCGCTTTGTTGAGCTGCGAGCAAGCGACGAATGGTGAAACCTGAGTTGAGCGCAAGTCCCGTTCTCGCAGCAGTTCGCGCCTCATCGAGCGCGCCGGTCAAGGCCAAGGCAGCGGCGAGCGATATATGAGCGAGATGAAAGTTACGGTTCGCCTCGGTGCTTCGTCGCAGCCAACTGACGGCTTCGACGTCTGAACCAAGCAGCAGCTTGGCGACGCCCGCAAAACACGCCCACTGGTAAGCGAAAACGTCGCGAGGAGAGAGCCGTAAAGCTTCGAGTATATGGCCTTCGGTCTCGGTAGCGCGACCTATGTAGGATTTGGCGAAACCAAGGGCAGCATGAGCGTGGACCAAATTCGGAGCCAGCGCCAACGCATGTTCGAACTCACGGATGCCTTGGGCGGCCCGGTTCGTAAAGGTCTGGACCCAACCCCGAGCCATGTGGGCTGAGGCACTGTTCGGCCTAATCGACAATACCTTGTTCATCATCGCCTCGGCCGCCGCAAGCCGCGCGGGCCCATCATCCGTCGTAAAGCTACCTCCAACTACCGTATCAACATTTGCCAGACCAATCATTGCTTCGACGTTGCCGGGATCGAACTCCAGCGAGCGTTCGAAGAAGCCCCGCGCTTGCGTCACGCATTCAAGGCTAATCCCCTTCATGAACCAGGCCCGGCCCTGGAAGTACAAGTCCATCGCATCGGGATGCAGCGTACGCTCGGCTCGTCGCGCCTCAGCCTCGATGAGCTGGGCACCTAATGCACCGGCGAGCCTCGACACGATTTCGTCCTGCATATCGAACAGGTCGACGACAGGCTTCTCGAAGCGATCGGCCCAAAGATGCTGGCCGCTCCTGGCATCGATCAGCTGAACATTCATCCGAAGTCGCTTGCCGCTGCGTTGCACTGAGCCTTCGAGCACGTAGCGAACATTCAATTCGCGGCCGACTTGGCGGACATCGACAGCTCTGCCCTTGTATGAGAGGGCGCTGTTCTGTGCCATTACGAATGAACCACCGATGCGCGACAGGTCCGTGGTCAGACTCTCGGTTATACCGTCCGCGAAATAGTCCTGCTCACGATCACCGCTCAGGTTCGCGAAGGGTAGCACGACGATGGATAGGCGCGGCGGCGCTTCGCCGGTTCGCTCAATTGGGCCAATCGTCTCATTTGCGGGCCTCCGGTCTTCCTTCACTGCGCCAACGAAGCGGAAACCTTTGCGCGGCAATGTTTTGATCAAGTGCTGTTTCTCGCCCGTGTCGCCGATTGCGCTCCGGGCGGCGTTCAGGCGAGTCGTTAGCGCGGCATCCGAGACGACGCGACCCTTCCAAACGGCGCCGACGAGGTCGTCTTTGCTGACGACGCGCTCCCTGTTCCGGATCAGGTATTCAATCAGGTCGAATACTTGGGGTGCGACAACGACCTCTTCCGTTGCGCGCTGCAGTTCGCGCCTGTCGGTATCCAATGCGTAATCCTCAAAAAGAAAACGCAAGCTGCATTCCCTCTCGCGGCCACCTCTGAAACCCCAAGAATAAGCTGCCCGTAAGGGAAATGTAAGCCAACTGTTAAGCGCGCCAGGGGATGTGCCCGCAATCTCGCTTGGCAGAAATAGACCAACCTGGACATTCCAATGAGCACCATCCACGGAACCAGTGAGTTTGGACCAGCAACGGCAAGGCGGCAGTTTTACAGTCCCCTCGAGGCATATTGGAATGCATTTCGTGAGTGGCGCAAACGCGAGAGGCTGCGTGCTGCGCTGGACGATCTGAGCGACAGAGAGTTGATGGATATCGGGATTGCACGGGGCGAACTCGACTACGTCGCCCGATCGGCGCTCTCAGCCGATCCGCGTTTCACATTATAGCTGCCCTAGTTTGGCCGGACGGGGCGATGCTGCCTTAGATCTGCCGGGGAAAGTCAATGAAGTCGGCTTTTGGCCCCTAAGCTGACGGTCTGCATGACCACCGGGAAGGTCGGCTCTTCGAGAGTAACCGGAAGTCCCTTGGCTCGGCCGCCGTGGACGGCTTTTGACCCACAGCCGATATGGGACCTAGCCCGACGCCAACCCAATATGCTTTGATGCCGAAATCACCAATCTGGGAGCAAGTCCTTGACGGGCGAACGGATGGAACGACGGCTGGCGGCCGTGCTGGCGGCGGATGTTGCTGGGTACAGCCGCCTGATGGGAATTGACGAGGAAGGGACGCTCGCCGGCTTAAAGACCGTCAGAAAAGTGATCGTTGATCCGTCTATAGCTTCTCACCGAGGCCGTATCGTCAAGACGACCGGCGACGGTATGTTGGTTGAGTTTGGCAGCTCAGTCGATGCGATCCGCAGTGCAGTTGAAATCCAACGTAGCATGGCTGAGCATAATCCTAATGGGCCACAGGATCGGCGTATCGAATTTCGTATAGGCATCCACGTTGGTGACATCATATTCGATGACAACGACATTTTCGGGGACGGTGTAAACATCGCCGCGCGATTGGAAGGTATTTGTGACCCTGGTGGAATTTGCGTATCAGCTGTCGTCTATGATCAGGTGGATCGCAAGATCGATGTCTCTTTTGCGTCGCGGGGTCTGCAAAAACTGAAAAATATTGAGCGACCGGTGGACATCTATTTTGCCGTACTTAACGAGGCGGTCGACGCTAGTCGGAGCGTCCCCTCGGCCCAGCAGGTACAATATTGTAGATCAATTGACGGTGTGCGACTGGCTTACTCGCGAGTTGGGACCGGGCCGCCTTTGGTAAAAACCGCAAACTGGCTTAGCCATCTGGAGCTCGATTGGGAATTGCCAATTTACCGCCACATGCTGGTAGAGCTTGCGAGGCGAAACACTCTTGTTCGTTACGACGCACGAGGAAGCGGCTTGTCCGATTGGGACGTAAGTGAAATGTCGCTTGATGCTTGGGTGATTGATCTAAAAGCTGTTGTTGATGCGTCCGGGTTGGAACGTTTTCCACTCTTCGGCTATTCACAAGGCTGCGCGGTCAGTGTGGCTTTCGCAAACCGCTACCCAAACCGTGTATCAAAGTTGATCCTCTATGGAGGTTTCGCTACCGGACGCTGCAAGCGGCCATCCGTGACCGAAGCAGACCTCGATCGCTACAATGCCACTAGTAGCTCGTCACAGTGATTTTGACTCTTTGGGTATGCCTGGATAGGCGCGCCCCAGTTTGGTGCGAGCTTTGTCCGTTGTGAACATCCAGTTGATACGGGCGCGAGTTTTGTTTCGCTGCCGCTCCCATGCTGCGATCTCGTTTCTAAGGCGTTTTGGATCGTCGATCCGGCGGCCGAGACACTGCCCTTGGAGCACGCCGATCTCGATCTCGACCATATTGAGCCAACTGGCGTGTTTCGGGGTGTAGTGGAACTCGAGGCGGCGCAGGATGCGGCGGGCCTCGGCGGGGGCAAAGGCCTGGTAGAGGGCGCCGGGGGCATGGATCGACAGATTGTCCTGCACGACACGGATGCAGGCGGCCTTGGGGTAATGGACATCGACGAGTTCGCGCATGCAGTGAGCATAATCCACGGCGGTGCGCCGTTCGGTGACTTTGACGTTACGCCAGGCCCGATGCGGATCGAGGGCGACAAAGAGATTGACGGTGCCGTTGCGGCGGTACTCGTAATCGTAACGCTCGCGCTTTCCCGGCTCGGGTGGGATCGGCTGGCGCACTTCGCCGATGAGCTGGACGGGGGTTTCGTCGAAGCAGACCAGCGGCCGCTCGGGATCAGGCGCTTCAGCGTAGAGATCGAGCACATCTTCCATGCGGGCGACGTATTCGCCATCGACATGGGGAATGCACCACATGTCCCTGCGCCACGGCTTGAGGTCATTATCGGCCAGCCGGCGGCGCACGGTCTCGCCCGACAGGCTGTCATGATCGGTGAGCTTGACCATCACGTCGGCCAGCAGCGCCAGCGTCCAGCGCCTCCGGCCAGCGGGCGGCTTGGCGCATGCGGTCGCCACCAGCAGGGCTTCCTCCTTGCCGGTCAGCTTGCGCTCCGCACCGGGACGCGGCTCCTCACTCAAGGCCCGATCGAGATTGCCTTCCACCAAGCGGCGTTTGGTCCGATAGACGGTGGAGGCGCTTACTCTGACGGTCCGGACAATCTCCTCGTCGCGGCTGCCGATGTCGGCCGCCAGCAAAATCTGGGCCCGCTTGAGTTTGCGAGCGGCATGCTTGCCGCCGCTCAGCATCGCCGTCAGTTCCTCTCGCTCGGCTTGGCTCAATTCAACCCGGTACCGTACATTCATCGTTCGCCTCCCTGTCGGAGGCTCCGGACGAATCGATCCATGAGTCAAAAATCAGGCGCACGCTTTACCGAGAAGCAGGGCCATTATCTGGCTTTCA
This sequence comes from Bradyrhizobium sp. USDA 4501, assembly GCF_054062115.1. Classification (NCBI taxonomy): domain Bacteria; kingdom Pseudomonadati; phylum Pseudomonadota; class Alphaproteobacteria; order Hyphomicrobiales; family Nitrobacteraceae; genus Bradyrhizobium; species Bradyrhizobium sp. USDA 4501. The sequence goes on along the minus strand of NZ_JBSSEX010000001.1, from coordinate 7,845,731 downwards.
TCTATACCTACTCGCACATGTTCGGACGGCCCCCCGCCGAAGCCGACATGCAGCGTCACTTCGGTGTTAGCCCGCCCTCAGTCCATCAGATGATCGTCACGCTCGAACGTAACGGCCTCATTCGCCGTCGAGCCGATATCCCCAGAAGCATCGAAATCCTCGTGCCGCCAGAGAACTTGCCGATCCTAAGCTGGCTCGGTATCAAACCGTCAAAATCACTGTGACGAGCCACTAGAACGTTAATACGAGTGGGTTGGAATTCAGATGAGCCAACTTTCAGACAATTGCTGACATCACAGCTCGCTCCGACAGCGACCGTTGAACAGGCAGCCGCCTTCAACATCATGCAGCGAAAATCTACCTCGCCAGAGAACGCTGTTCGCTACTACGAGACAGTGAGCAATTTCGACATTACTGAGCTATTGCCCGAAGTTTCTGTACCCACGCTCGTCTTACATGCCCGAGAAGAAATTATGCAGCCCATAGAAGAAAGCCGCCGCCTAGCCGCAGCTATTCCTGGTTCGAGGTTTGTATCTCTCCCTGGCAAAAATCACGTACTGTTGGAAAACGATCCCGGAATGGCCCAATTTCTCGAGGAGGTAAGGCAATTTTTAGAAATGGGGTGAATGCGAGCACTTCCGGTTTTGGCGCGCATAGCTGACGGTCTGCATGACGATCGCGAACGTCGGCTCTTCGAGGTGAACCGGAAGTCACCCGGCTCGGTCGCTATGGGCGGCTTTTGACCCAAAATGGGAATCAAAGCTCGAGCGCAGGTGAATCACCGAACGCAGCAGCACGCGCCGTGCCGGGTTGCTCGCGGCCGCGCGTTGCGGTCGGGCAACACTTTCTGGAAAAGCGTAGCGCCTACGGCTTCCGCCCATTGCGCATTTCCATTTTGATCCGAATGATCGATGCCGTCGCGTGCTGGGCGGTGCAACAGGGCTCGGATCGAGCCTTTGGAGGCTACGGGGTGATGAACCCGCGGCGAATTGCGACTCCGGAGTTGTGCGGGACGGTCGTTCTCGCAGGCTGGCTCTTTGCCTGGCTTGCCGGCTCTGCTGGCATCGGGAACAGCGGCGCAGTGTCCATCGAGGACCTCGCACCATCTCTCGCCGCCAACGCCGAACTGGCTGATACGCGACAGGCCACGGCAGTCGACAACGTCAGCAAAGTGAATGCTGAAGCAGCGATGGCTGCAGAACCCCTAACGGGGCCGGCGTCCGACACGATGGCCCCGCCGCAGGCAGGTGTCATGGGTAACGCTGTCGCCAACGCCGATGCGGCGATGGCGGTTGAATCGGTGCCGGCGACGCCCCCTGATGCGACAGCAACCTCGAGCGAGCCGAAGTCAATCGTCGTGGCTGCCTTGCCGGATTCGTCGCAGACGCTGCCGGTCGAAACATCGCCGGTGAAAGCGGCGACGGCGAGCCCGCCTCCAGTGTCTGGTGACACCGAGGAGGCCGCGAGACCCCTGGATATTTTCGAGGAGTGCCTCGTCGTCGATGTCTGCATCGACCGGTACCTGTGGGCGCTCTACCAGCGGACGCCGAAGCAAGACACCATCAGCGTGCAAGAGCAGCGGAAAGTGACCGTCAAGAAGAAGCGCAAGACGGTGACTGTCACCAGGACGTTCACCAGGCGCGTCGATAACGATTTCACGTGGAAGGATCCGAAGGCGGCGGAGCGAATGGGCATGCCGATGATCGACTACGTGATTGGAGGGGTGGATCGGAGCTTCAAACTCAAGCTGTTTCACGCGCTCTACGCGGCGGAGCAGGCCGGGTTGGCGCCCGGCATCACCAGCGCGTTCCGCGATGACTACCGTCAATCGATCGCGAGCGGCCTGAAGGCGGCGTCCGACAAGTCATACCATGGCGGGAGCTTCCGCGGCGGCTATGGCCACGGGCTTGCCGTCGATGTCGTGAGCGTCAGAGGCGCGTCGCGGGCGGAGCGTTGGGTCTCCACCGAGGCCCTTTGGAAATGGATCGATGCGCGTGGACCGGATTTTGGAATCGGGCGACCGTATCTCGATCGAGATCCACCACATGTCGCGCCGATCGACGGCAAGGAATACGCCGCTCACCGCGGCGGGACGAAAGCTCAGCACGCGGAAGCGGATCGCAAGAAGCGCGACCGGGGCGCTGTGCGGGTCGTGGCAAAACGATCAAAGACCGCAAAGGCGTCGAAGGGGAGAACGATCTGATCGGGTTCAGCTGCGCCTTCCAACACGACGCGGGCAACAATGCCTAGCAATCCCATCATCGTGCAAAAATACGGAGGCGTCTGTCTCGAAACACCGGCAAGAATCCGCGCGGCCGCGAGCAGTGTCGCCGATTTGCATGGCCGCGGTCATCGTGTCGTGGCGATCGTTTCAGCGATGGGCAAGACCACCGATGAACTCGTCAGGATGGCCTATCAGGTCAGCCCGCACCCCAATCGCCGCGAACTCGATATGCTCTTGACCACCGGCGAGCGCATCAGCATGTCCTTGATGAGCATGGCGCTGTCTGATCTCGGCGTGCCGGCGATCAGCTTTACGGGCAGTCAGGCCGGTGTCATGACCGACGGGTCCCATTCCTCCGCACGCATTCTGGACGTGCGGCCCATTCGCGTGCGCGAAGAACTCGATCGTGGACGCATCGTGGTTTTGGCGGGCTTTCAGGGCGTGAACCCGCTGACCAAGGAAATCACGACGCTTGGCCGAGGTGGCAGCGATACCACCGCGGTCGCCATGGCTGCGGCGCTCAAGGCGGAGTGCTGCGAGATCATCAAGGAGGTCGACGGAGTTTGCTCGGCTGACCCGCGCATCGTCGCGGACGCAAAACCCTTGCGTCAGCTGGATTTCGCATCCCTATCCGAAATGTGCTTCTGGGGCGCCAAGGTCCTGCACTTTCGCAGCGTGGAGCTGGCCCACAGCCAAAACGTGCCGTTGGTCCTGAGAAAGTGGGGCGGCGCTCGACACAGCACGCAAGTGATGAAGGAGGTCGCAGACATGGAGAACGGAAAAGTCCTGGCCGTCAACTCGATGGCTCGCATTGAGCATGTGGAGATCGATTCGGCCGACCTCAATCAAGGCTTTGAGAAGTTCGCGCAGCATCTCCAGCAAAATGGCTTGCCTTGGCCGCAACTCCTCGCCTCGGCTTTCACCGCCGAAAAAACCCGCATCATGATGACTTGCGATTCCGAGACACTCGACGCGTTGCTGCGCACACTGGAACGGAGCAAAGACCTGCGCAAACAGCGCGAGACGCTGAGTTCGGTGAGCCTCACTTGCTTCGGCGGCATTTCCTCGGACCTGCCATACAAGGCGGTTCAGATTCTGCAACGTCACGGAATCATCGCCGACAAGTATGTTTTGTCATCGCATTCGGTAAGCTTCTTTGTTCCGATGGAGAGCCGTGAGGCCGCGGTCATGGCTCTGCATTCGCTGATCTAGTTGAAATTTGGCAAGGGACGACGTTGCCCGGCCTCGCCATCAATACCAGCCGCGCCGACTATCGCGTGGTGAAGGAGTTCCGGATGATGCGCTTCACCGGTGAGCGGTGGCAGCCTTTCGGGCCGGTCGTCGCCGACTAGAGCCTTCCCCGTTCCGATTGAATCGGAACGGGATTCCATATCCATGGTTCAAACGCGTTTTCTTAACGCGAACCGGTACCGGCTTCGCTCCGGAGCGCTCGAGGCCGGATCATCGGATTGATCGATCGGCCTTCTCTGAGGAAATCCGAACCACTTATCAATGCCCGAGCCGCGCCTCCGTGCCAGCCAGCAGCCGCTGAATGTTGGCACGATGGCGCACGATCACGTAGATGCCGCCTGCGATCACCAGCAAGCGATAGGGCAACGGTTGCTCCAGGCCGCAGACGAGGACGATCGCCGTCAATGCCGCCAGCATCGAGCCGAGGGAGACAATCCGAAAGACAGCCACCACAGCGCCAAAGGCCGCCGCAGCGCCGAGGCCGACCGGCCAGGACATCGCCAGCAACACGCCGAGCCCGGTCGCAGCGGATTTGCCGCCGGTGAAATTCAGCCAGATCGAACGGCCGTGCCCCAGCAACACAGCAAGCCCGGCCAGGCAGACAGCCCAGGACACGCAGGTTTGCGGATCAAGCGCTGCCGGCGGCGTGACGGATGGCAAGGTGTACAACCAGGGATAAAACCAGCGGGCGAACAGGATTGCTGCTACGCCTTTCAGCACGTCGACAAGGAGCACCGCCAATGCGGGCCACCTCCCGAGGGTTCGCAATACGTTCGTTGCCCCGGTGGATTTGGAGCCATGCTGGCGGATATCGATGCCCCTCAGCAGCTTGCCCGCCAGATACCCCGTCGGCGTCGAACCGAGCAGATAGGCGATCGCCAGTCCAGCCACACCCGCGATCCAGAAGATCATGCCAGTCACCTCGATGCCCGCGGCGGCGATCAATCCTAACGCGGATGCCACCAGCGTCCGCCGATCACGACGCCTTCGGATGCGATCTTGCGATCGCCGGTCAGGTGCTCGCCGACCACATCGACATAGTCGAACGTCCCCTGCCGGACCAAGAGCAGCGTGGCGTCGCCGACGCTGCCCGGCTTGAGGCTGCCGAGCTCGGGCCGCCGCAATGCCATCGCGGCATTGACGGTGGACGCCGCGATCACGTCCGGCAGCGGCATCCCCATGCAGAGGAATTTCGACATCGTCGTCACCTGGTCGTATGCCGGGCCGTCGATGCAGAGCTGATGGATGTCGGAGGAGATGGTATCCGGATAGAAGCCGTTGGCGAGCATCGCGCGCGCCGTCCTGAAGGCGAACGAGCCCTTGCCATGGCCGATGTCGAACAGCACGCCGCGCTCGCGCGCCTCCAGGACGACCTTCTTCACCGTGCCCTGCGCGGTCGCGGGCGTGTTGGGGAACGGACGGAACGCATGGGTCAGCACGTCGCCCGGACGCAGGCGCGCGAGCACCTCCTCATAGCTCGGCGGCGGATGGTCGATATGCGCCATCAGGGGCATGCCGACCTGCTCGGCAACCTCGAGCGCGATCTCCAGCGGCACCAGCCCAGAGGTGCCCGAGGCGAACAGGCCGACCCGCACCTTGATGCCGACGATCAGGTCGCGGTTCTCGTCGGCGACGCGCGCCGCGTCGATCGGATTCATCAGCCGCAGCTCCTCGCTCTCGCCGACCATCACGCGATCCGAGAAGCCGAAGATGCCGGCATGCGAGACGTGCAGATAGGCGAGGATACGGACCTGGCTCGGCTCGATCACATGCTTGCGGAAGCCGGCAAAGTTGCCGGGGCCGCGCGCTGCCGGTGTCGACCGAGGTGGTGACGCCGGAGTTGCGGCAAAACTCCTCCGCATCGATGCCGAGCGAGGTGCCGCCCCAATAGACATGAGTGTGCAGGTCGATGATGCCCGGTGAGACGATCAGCCCCGAGACGTCGCGGACCTCGGTGGCGGGATCGGCTTGCAACTCGCGGCCGAGCGCAGCGACCTTGCCCGCGGCAAAGCCGACATCGGTCACGGCATCGAGTTTCTGCGACGGGTCGATCACCCGTCCGCCGCGCAGGATCAAATCGAAAGGCATCGTGTTCTCCGGATTCGGTCCGGCACGATGGTCGACTTCGCCGGCGCCCGCAAGCCGCTCAACCGACCCGGGCCTGCTCAGAAACCGGCGCGGTCGCTGTCGCGCGATCCGCGCCCTCGTCGGCGACCATGTCCGATCCCTTGTCCGCTCCGTTGGCCGACGCGACGATGGCCGCAATGGCAGGATTATGTGCCGCCTCCGAGGCAGCAATGGTCTCGCGGGCCCAGCGGTACGAGGATTCGAAGATTTCCTGATGGCGGTCGAAATCGGTGACGTCGATGCCGTCGGGCGTCGGGGGACGCATCACCATGTCGAGCGGCGTGGTCGGCAGCGTATCATAGCGCTGATGCGCGACGAGGCTTCGCCACAGCACGTTGACGGCGCTCGGCGCGGCCGGAAGCAATTTCTTGCGGAACGGCGTCAGTAGCGACGCAAACAGCTCTAGCCGCCCCGGCAGCGCGGCATAGTCGACGTCGAACATCTCGGTTGCCGGGTCGCCGAAATGGACCACCAGATTCGGTCCGCTCTTCATCTGGTGCATCTGCGCCAGCGGAACGTTGTCGACGAGGCATCCGTCGACCAGCATCGAGCCGTCCCTCGTATAGAACGGCGGCAGCAGACCGGGGATGGCGCTCGACGCCCGCACCGCGTGCCACAGCAGACCGGTGCGGATCAATTCGAGACTGTGCGTCGACAGATTGGTCGCGACCGCCGCGAACGGCCGCCAGCAGTCCTCGATCCGGCAATTGTGGCCGTACTGCTCGGCGAGCGCGGCATCGAACGCCTTGTGGTCCAGCAAGGCGTAGCGCGGCCAGGTCGGGCGGCGGAAGCTGCGACTGGAGACGAAGATCTCATGCGTGCCGCGCTCGAGATGCTCGGCGTCGTAGTTCTTGGCAAAGCCCGCCGCCATCGCCGAGCCGACGCTGGTGCCGACAAAGATGTCGAACATCGCGCCGCGCTCACGAAACGCCTTGTAGACGCCGACATGCGCCGTGCCGAGGCTGCCGCCGCCGCCGGCGACAAATCCGACGGCGCGACCGCACAGGAAGCGAACCAGGCTGTCGATGTCGAGCTGGTCCTCGAGCGCGACGTGATGATGCATGAAGCAGGGCAGCCGCGCCAGCCACGCCGCGGTGCCGCTGACCTCGTGGCGCCTGACGTCATGAACCCGAACGAGGCGCCGCGTCGACGCCGGATGCACGGCGCAGGCGAAGCGTTCGATCTCCGTCAGATCGGGCGTCGGCGCATGGCCACGGCAGGCGAACACGACAAGGTCGGCCTGGCGGATGGTTTTCCGCGCCCACTCCGATGCGTCGGGACCACCGAAATAGGCCACCAGCGGTGCGTCGTACTCGATCCTGTTGAGCCAGTCGGCGACCTCGGATGCGTCGAGCGCGCGGCCGGGAAACATCGCCTGGACCCGCGCGAGGTCGACGATTTCGGCACCCGCAGCGGCAAGGCCTTCGCGCAGCCTGCGCTCAAAGGCGGCAGGCACCGGTTCCCGTCCGCCTGGGATCAGCGCGACCGTGCGCGCCTTCGGCGACGCCCGGAGCGGCAACAGGCGCGCGGTCTCGGTGGCAAACCGCCGCGCGAGCGCAGCCAGCAGCGCCTCGACGATCTCGGGCGTTTCCCGCGCCAGCGTCGTATAGGCGGCGCGCGTCAACACCAGCACGCTGGTGTCGCGGATCGCAATCACGTTGGCCGTGCGCGGGATATTGGCAAAGAACCCGATCTCGCCGACCAGTTCGCCGGCGCGAAGTTCCGCGATCGGTTCGGGATGACTGGTTCGGTACACCGCGAGCGCGCCATGCAGCACCAGGAACAGCGCGTCGGAGGCGCCGCCCTGCTCGACCAGCAGCTCGCCGCGCACGAGGTCGCGCCGGGTCATTGCGCCAAAGGCGATCAGCCGCTGCTCCGCGCTGAGGGTTCTGAACAGCGCGAAGTCCTCGGATACGTTTCCCCACGCAAACGTCGCGCTCGGCGGCACACGGTTCGAATGCATGATCCGATGTTAGCGCCGGGCCATCGTCCCGGCGAGCGATATCAGGGCCCAAACGGCCGCACCCTGAACACAAATCCTTGGGAGCACTGCAGCAGGATTTGCAGCATCCGCGATCTGCTTCACCCGACCAATTCCGGCCACGGCACGATGGTCGACTTCACCGTCTTCATCGCCATTGCGTCGGCAACCGCGCGGGCGACGCCGTCCTCGGTGAACGGATAGATCGTCTGCATGTCGAGCCAGGGATATTTGTTGCGCGTGCGGTAGAGCATGTCGACGCCGAGCGGCAGGTCGTTGCCGGTAAAGCCCCAGGAGCCGAGCACGTTGAGATCCTTGGTGCAGATGCGGTGCCACGAGGTGTCGATCGAGCCGGCATCGGTGAACTGCCCCATCTCGACATAGGTGCCGCCGTCGCGCAGCATCTCGATGCCCTCGGGGCCGGCGGTCGGGTGGCCCGAGCAGTCCATGACGAGGTCGGCGCCGAAACCGCCGACGATATCACGCACCGCCTTGATGCGCTGCTCCGGCGTCTTGAGCTGCTCGATTTCGACGGTCGCCTCGGCGCCGAACTTGCGCGCCAGCGCAAGGCGCGGCGCCTCCGGCGCGCCGACGCAGATCACGCGCCCCGCGCCCATTTCCTGCGCAGCGGCGACCGCGAGGATACCAATCGGCCCCGAGCCCTGGATCACCACCGTGTCGCCCCAGCTGAAGCCGCCGGCGCGGGTGGCGCGGTTGAAGGCGCGGATGCAAGAGGTCAGAGGCTCGGAGAGCGCGCCAAGCCGCAGCGACATGTCGTCGGGCAATTTGTAGATCTTGGTGCCGGGCAGCATGTCGAGATCGACATAGACATATTCAGCCCAGCCGCCCCACATGTGCGGCGCCTTGTCGAAACCGAGATAGCGGCCGTAATAGACCGGCGTCAGGCATTTGTTGGCGCTCTCGGGATAATGGATGCAGTAGTAGCAGCGGCCGCACGGCATCAAGGGCGGGATCATCACCTTCGATCCCACCTGCAGCGGCTTGCTCATGAAATCCTCGGTGAACTCCGCGCCGCATTCCACGATCACGCCGCCGAGCTCATGGCCGAGCGTGAACGGCCACGGCAACGGCTTCGGCCAATGTCCCTTCAGGATGTGCAGATCGGTTCCGCAAACGCCACAGGCACCCACCTTGATCAAGGCCGCCTTTTTGCCGATTTCCGGCCATGGCACTGTCCGGATTACCGGCTTGGCTCCAGGTCCATCATGCGTGCAGACGCGGATCTGCTCCATCGGTTCGCTCTCCCTGTCCTTGTCGTTGGGCCGGGTTCGGCCGAGCCGACTTTAAGTCAGGACGATTGGGATGTCATGAAGGCCTGTCATGAAGGTCTTGATGACAGACCTTGGCGGAACGAGGCGCTTCTCGTCCTGGCGGAGTATTTTCCGCAAGGAGGCATCGATTGTGAAAGCAGCCGAGGGCGAATTGGCTGGTAGCATTGCGGGGAATGACACCATGAATCCTGGTATCGAAGGTATCGTCGGCATGTACGTCAAGTTGGGCGAACTGGACACGCTGCAACGGATGAAGGAGCATCGACAGGGCTTGCTGGACCAATGCGTCGATACGGCGAATTTCAGCTTCGATGTGACGAGATCGATCTACAGGAGCGACCTCGAGGTGATCGAGGCCGGCATCGAGAGTCTGTATGGCGAGATCACCGGCCATGTCGACGTCGTCAACGAAAAAAGGATTTCTGGCTGGGCGCTGTACAACCAACACCCCGACAAGAGGGTCGCGATCGATATCTACTTCAACGGCAATCTCGTTGGCGAAGTCGTCGCCGATCAGTTCCGCAACGATCTTCTCAAGCTCAACAAGGGCGATGGACACCATGCCTTCGTCTTCGTGCCGCCAAGCGAATCCTATCAGCCGCCGCTGCAGATTGAGGTCCGCGCGGCGAAACGAAAGATGCTGAAAGCCGTGGCTGTTGAACCACCAGCGGCGGCAGTCGAACCGGAAACGGCTGTCGAACCGGAAATGGACGCCGAGGCCAAATAACCTCACCGCGCCGCTTCCGCGTGCCGCCACCCGGCTGAAGCCGCCGCAGACGCCAATATGGGCTGCGACATGACGGACGTGCGCGGCCGATTGACAGCGACGATCGCTTCACCGCAACCTGCGATGCAACCTCAGGTGACGGAATGAAGCCGCAACCCGGCTCGGAGCGAATCTTCGTGGACGCCAGCACCGATCCGCTGGACGGGCGCGTGCGATGGGCGCCGGCGAAGTCGCTGTGGCTTGGCGGCATGACCGCGGTCGCGATCGTCCTCGGGCCGCTGCTGTTCACGTGGAGCGCGTTCGCATTATTCATCGTCACCAGCGCGATCACGCTGTGCTTCGGGCATTCGGTCGGCATGCACCGCCGCCTGATCCATGCGAGCTTCGACTGTCCGCTGTGGCTAGAGAGGCTCTGCGTCTATCTCGGCACGCTGGTCGGGATGGCCGGCCCCTACGGCATGGTGCGGCTGCACGATATCCGCGACTGGGCGCAGCGCCAGACGGCGTGCCACGACTACTCCTGCCACCCCGCCGGTTTCTGGCGCGACGCGTGGTGGCAACTGCACTGTGCGCTGGTGCTGAAACACCCGCCCGAATGCCGGCTCGAACGGCGGCTCGCCGATGACCGTTTCTACGCCTTCGTCGAGCGGACCTGGATGTGGCAGCAATTGCCCTGGGCGATCCTGTTCCTCGCGATCGGCTCGTGGAGCTGGCTGGTCTGGGGCATCTGCGTCCGCGTCGCCGTCTGCGTCACCGGTCACTGGCTGATCGGTCATTACTCGCATCGCAAGAGCGGACAGACCTGGATCATCGAAGGCGTCGCGGCCCAGGGCTACAATGTCGGCATCGCGGGCCTGATCAGCATGGGCGAAAGCTGGCACAACAATCACCACGCCTATCCCGGCTCCGCGAAGCTCGGGCTGCTGCCGGGTCAGATCGACCTCGGCTGGTGGTTGATCAAGGCATTCGAAGCCGCAGGACTCGCGAGCAACATCAAGACGCCGGACGATCTTGCGCCCCGCCCGGGCGCGCGCCGCGTCGACGAACCAGGCAACGCCGATGCAGTCGCGCCGCGACATCGCGGCAGTGCATTGTTCCAGTAATCCGCAGCCGCGCATCTTCCGTTGCGGATCGAACGCCACGCAGCTATATACGCCGCGTCGGAAAAGGCAGACTTGGTTTGGTAAGCCCAAGTCCTTTCGGATCGAAGTCCTTTCTGGAACGAAAGACCTTTCGAAAACGAAAGCTCTGGTCTCCTGCCTCGTGCATGAGATCCCCACGACGAACACCGGACGCAGTCCAGGCGCCCAATGTTCGTCCGTGTGGTTCTCAACCCGACGAACCGCTCCGGTCGAACACCGACAAAGGAGCAGTTCATGCACGCCAGCCGCCCCCTTCCCCATGATGTCGTGATTGCCGGTGCCGGCCCGGTCGGCTTGATGCTCGCCTGCGAGCTGCGGCTCGCAAGGTGCTCGGTGCTGGTGCTGGAGCAGGCCGCGGAGGCGCACTCGCCGCTGAAGCGGCTGCCCTTCGGTATGCGCGGCCTTTCGGCGCCCAGCATCGAGGCGTTCTATCGTCGCGGGATGCTGGATGACATCGCGGCACGACAGCACGCAAGAGATGGCTCGGGCAGCAGCGCATCGAATGGCGCGCATTGGATGCAACAGCCGCGCCGCCGCCCGGCCGGCCATTTTGCCGGCATCCAGTTCTTTCACGATGATCTCGACACGTCGAAATGGCCGTTTCGTCTGCCGAGCCCGGCAGGCACCAGCATGGCGGTCGAGATGGAGGCGCTCGAATCCGCCCTCGCCGCGCGCGCAACCGCGATGGGGGTTGAGATCAGGCGCGGCCTGAGTGTCGATGCGTTCGATCAGTCGGACGACGACGTCACCGTTCGCGCCGGGGACGCGACTTTCCGCGGACGCTGGCTGGTCGGCTGTGACGGCGGCCGCAGCATGGTGCGCAAGGCCGGCGGCTTTGAATTCGTCGGCACCGATCCCGAGTTCACCGGCTATTCGGTCGAGGTCGATATATCAGATCCGGACAAGCTCCGCACCGGCCGTCACTACACGCCGACGGGCATGTATACCTACGCACGGCCCGGCACGATCGCGATGGTGGAGTTCGACGGCGGCGCCTTCCACCGAACCCGGCCGATCACGCGCGAGCACGTGCAGGCGGTGCTGCGCCGCGTCTCCGGCACGGACGTCACGTTGACGGCGGTCCGGCTTGCCACCACCTGGACCGATCGCGCCTGTCAGGCGACGGATTATCGCAAGGGGCGCGTGCTGCTCGCGGGCGATGCCGCGCATATTCATTCTCCGCTCGGCGGCCAGGGGCTCAATCTCGGGCTTGGCGATGCGATGAACCTCGGCTGGAAGCTCGCGGCCACGATCCGCGGCGACGCACCGGTGGACCTGCTCGACAGCTACTCGCGTGAGCGGCATCCGGTGGGCGCGCAGGTGCTGGACTGGTCGCGCGCCCAGGTCGCGCTGATGCGGCCAAGCCGAAGTTCGCGCGCGCTCGAAGCCATCATCCGCGACCTGATCGCGACATCAGACGGCGCGACCTACTTTGCCGAGCGCGTGTGGGGCGTTACGCTGCGCTACGATCTTGGCAGCAACCATCCGCTGGCGGGCCGGAGCGCGCCCGACTTCGAGCTCGCCTGCGGGGCTAAGCTCGGCGAGCTGCTCAGGGATGGTCGCGGCCTGCTGCTGGACTTTGATCGGCGCGCGCCCCAGCAAACGCTTGCCGATCGCTGGCATGGGCGGATCGGCTATGTCGCATGCGAGGCGCGGGATCGGCTGGGCCTTAATGCCGTGCTCGTACGCCCCGACGGCTTCGTCGCATGGGCCGCCGACACCGCCCCCCACCTCGATGAAGCCGCTCAGGTCATGTCGCGGTGGTTCGGCGAACCTGATGCGCGGCCCTGCCCCTTCCACTCACACTTCTCTTGCACCGTGTGCGGGTTCCCCGCCTCAACCGTAACCCCCCGTTAACCCTATCAGCCTTAGGGTCGTCGGGGCTCCGAATGGACGGTGGCCGGGTTTGTCGTGATGTCGTTTGCACAGAAGAAAACTACCATCGTCCCCGTAGCCGAGGAGCGGCGGCGCTTCCAGCGCGTCAAGGTGCACCTGCTCGGCCGCTACATGCTGCCCGACCGGCGCGAGTTTCCCTGCCAGATTATCAACATGTCGCCGGGCGGCCTCGCTTTGCTGGCGCCTGGCATCGGCAATGTCGGCGACCGTGTGATCGCCTATCTCGACCATATCGGCCGGGTCGAGGGACGCATCACCCGCATCATCGACAACGGCTTTGCGATGACGATCGGCGCCACCGCGCGCAAGCGCGACAAGCTCGCCGCGCAGCTGACCTGGCTCGCCAACCGCGACATCCTCAATCTGCCCGAGGATCGCCGCCACGACCGTATCGTGCCGCGCAACCCGATCGCCCTGCTGACCCAGGAAGACGGCACGCGGATGACCTGCCGCATCATCGACCTTTCCTTGTCCGGTGCTGCGATTGCTGCCGAGAACCGCCCGCCGCTGAAATCGCTCGTGATGCTCGGGCGGGTACAGTCCCGCGTGGTGCGAAATCTCGAGGAAGGCTTCGCGCTCGAGTTCGTCCACGAGCAATCGGCGGAAACGCTCGAAGAGAGCGTTACCGCGAGGTAAAGCGAACAAGCGCTCAAGACCCCTGTTTTGGCCCGCGAAGGCGGCCACCGGTGCACCGGTGGCCGCCTTCCGCGCGTTTGGCCCGGTGAAAATCGGCGGTTAACGGCCGCAGCGTTTGGCGCAACAAACCGCGCTGGCGCAGCGCTTGCCGCGTTAATGCATAAAATTTGAATCAATTGCAGTTGTTTCAAATTTTACGCGAATTCGATTCAAGTACAGTTCGAATTCGCCGCAGCTTTTACCAGTATTCGCGTCAAATCTACTTTGCGTACTTAGCGGCGGCGCAAAAGCTTTGTGCGAAACGTGGTCCCAACAAGAAGAACGGGGGCCACGATGTTTGGGTTCAGGGGACAGGGGAAAGGTTTGGCGGTTGCCGCCATCCTGTTTGCGACGTGCGTGTCGGCCAAGGCCGGCGACGTGGTCTACGCCAGCCTGGGTGACGTTGCGCGCTCGCCGATCGGCTGGGTCGAATTCTGTGCCGACAATCCGGGCGAATGCCGCGGCGGGCGCGACGCAACCACGCGACATCGTGTTGTCGCAGACCGCTTGGCGGGACCTCGTACGGGTCAACAAGTGGGTCAACGAATCCATCAAGCCGATGACCGACATGGATCATTGGGGCGTGATCGAGAAATGGTCGTTGCCATCAGACGGTTACGGCGACTGCGAGGACTACGTGCTCCTGAAGCGCAAGATGCTGATGGACGCCGGCTGGCCCCGCGAGGCGCTGTTGATCACGGTGGTCCGCGACAAGAAGGGCGAAGGCCACGCAGTGCTGACGGTGAAGACCGATAAGGGCGAGTTCGTGCTCGATAACCAGAACGAGAGCATCGTCGCCTGGACCGACACTGGCTACCGCTTCGTCAAGCGGCAGTCGCAGGGCGATCCCAATGTGTGGGTCTCGCTCGGTGACAACCGCCCGGCAGTTGCAACGGCAAGCTCGCGCTGAGCAGAACAGGAAATTTCGAGTTCGCGACCCGGTCACATCCCCACCCCTCCCCGTCCCAGACCGGTTCGCGCGCGGCCACCCTTCCCCCAAAGGGTGGCCGCAACCTTTTTAGGGACGCGATGCGAGAGTCCCGAGGAAATAGAGCCAAAGTAGTAAGCCGGTGGTAGCTGGCGACGACCGCAACCAACGGTATTATCCCTACTTTTAGTGGGGAAGCGGGCGATGGTAGATCATGAATTTGGCAACCAACACACGGAACTAAAGCTGTCGGTAGTCGAGAAATACTTGAAGGCCTTTAGCACTGCGCTACGGGGCAAGTTCAAAGAGCTCTGGTACATTGATGCGTTTGCTGGGACTGGGTCCAGGACAATTCAGCATAAGGCGCAACCCGCATCCCTCCTTGACGCGGTGCCCGCCAGAATTGAGCGGCGGCGCGGATCGGCTCGGATTGCGATCGACGTGCGACCAGCATTCGACTTCATCGTATTCATTGAGAAGAAACCCGCACACTTTCAGGCGCTAGTAGAGCTAGCCGCCAACCATCCTCAGCGCCGAATATCGGTCATCAAGAAGGATGCCAATGTCGCACTAAAATCCCTAGTGGCAGCAAACTCTTGGCATTCTACTAGAGCTGTCCTGTTTCTTGATCCCTATGGAATGTCTGTAGATTGGCCGACGCTTGAGGAGATTGCTGCTACGAAGGCAATTGACGTGTGGTTCCTGTTCTCTCTTTCGGGGCTCTATCGGCAAGCGACAAGGCAGCTTACCGATCTTGACAAGCACAAACGCGAAGCTCTTACCCGGATTTTTGGTTCTGACGAATGGGAGCGCGAACTCTACCCCCCGAAACACCGGTCGGACCTGTTCGGGGGCCTTATGGAGGAGCCGAGACAAAGAGCACATGACGTACGCGGGCTAGAGGCCTACGCAAAAAGTCGCCTGGAGAAGATATTCCCCAAGGTCCTTGGGCCGCTCCCCCTACCTCTGCACAAGAAGCCGCAGCGGTTCTCACTGTTTTTGTGCGTATCTAACGATGATCCAAAGGCGGTTGGATTAGCAACGAAGATAGGATCTCACATACTTAGAGCCGGCATGTCGTCGTAGATTTGGCCATTAAGCAAGCGACCAGCAGCCTTCTTGTTCTTGCCGCCCCACTGTTTGAAAAAGAACTTCACGTTGCCGGATCCACATTGAAGGCGTAGCGACTCTACCCATGCCGGCGCCATCGGCCGTGCTCGTGGACCGCTCTCTCCTCCGACGATTACCCAGTCGAGCGCCGGACGCCTGCTGCTCTTTGCCACATAGCGACGAAGATTGATCGGACCAAGCAGAGGCTCAGCGGAAATGAAGCGAACCGTCGAGGGCGTTTGAAGTAGAAGCGGGATTCTTTCGTCGGCTTCTTTCTGGCGCTCAGTCGAAACACCGAGCCAGACGTTGGGCAGGATCGGCCCACCCCTTACGCGCATATAGTCGTGCATCCGCCAAGCGCGTTTAGTTAGAACTTGAAAGGTGTGATTTGGCGCCTGCGCCATGATGGCGAAGACCCGATTAATCCACTCGTCGGGGCAATCCTCATGGAAGAGATCACCCATCGAATTTACGAACCAAGTAGTCGGTCGTCGCCGACGTAACGGGGCGAGAAGAACACTTTCCGGAGCGAGTGCAAGTTTACCCGTCCATATGGCGGCTTTGCGCACGCGTTTGGTCGTGCCAGAATAATGCGGCGCCGTTCCCATCGCTTCGATGCGAGCGGCCATCCGCATAGCGTAACAGTTAGTGCATCCTGCTGTTGCGATCGAACATCCAACGATCGGATTCCAGGTAGCCTCGGTCCACTCGATTGAAGTCTCTGCCATACCGACCTTCCTCTGCGGCTATGAATACCCACAAAAGTGCTAATTTCACTACAATTTGTCGTTTCGACAGGTTCGGTTCTTGAGGCCAGTCAATCCAAGTGCGCTCTCAAAGAAGCCCTCGAGAAACGCCGCGGTCTCGTCTGAGATGCCGACGATCTTGTTGGTGGCCTGGCGATAGAATTTGAAATTCAGCTCGGTCTCGGGCCGGCCATCGCCCCAATCCTTGAAGCGCTTGAGTTGCTCGCGCCCGAGCAGCCGCGCCGCGGATGCGGTGCGTCTGACCGTGATGCTGACGCGCGGCGTCTGCCTGATGACGCCGACCTTGCGCGGTGTCGCGTCGGCCGACGCGACGATCGCGCGGGCGATCAGGCCGCTGCCGCCCTCGCTCGCGAACACGAACACGATGTCATCGGCCGCGATGTGCTTGCCGCCATACATGGTCTTCTGCGCGGTGAAGGTGAACACCTTCGCCCGCGGATTTCGGATCTCGGTCTTGATCGCAAACGCCATCGCATCCCTTCACCGGCTCGCTTTGTCATCCGCGTCGGCGGCTTGACATCCTAGCATCGGCGACATTGAATTGAATTCAATTCAGCGAATGGGCCCACGATGGACGCGGCGAGCCTCGGGACACGGGAACGATTGCTCTCGGCAGCGCAGGCCGAGCTCATCGAGGGCCATGGGCACCTCGAGATGCAGGCCGTCGCAAGGCGGGCGCAGGTCTCGGTCGGGCTCGCCTACCATCACTTCGGATCGAAGGCCGGCCTGATCGCCGCCGTGGTCGAAGGCTTCTATGAACAACTTGATGCGGCGGCATTCGGCGGCGCCAAGCTGTCTGCCGCGGACTGGGCGGACCGGGAAAAGGAGCGGATCGGCGCCTATGTCGCCTTTCACTATGACCACCCGTTTGCGCCCCTCGTGATCGGACCGCTCAGCCGCGCGCCCGAGGTGCTCGATGTCGAGACCGCCTTCACCGGCCGGCAGCTTGACGCCGGCGCCCGCATGATCGAAGCGGCTCAGCGCGACGGGATCGTGCCCGGCGGCATCGACCCTCACCTCACCATTGCGCTGATGATCGGCGGCATCCGCCAGGCGCTGATCGGCGCGCTCATGAGCGAAAGACGGCCTGATCCGGCAAGGCTGACCGGCGACATCTGGGCCTTCATGGCCGCCGCGCTGCGCTTGCCTGCCAAACCCCTGTCCGCGCGGCCAAGAGCCACGCGGCGCAGCCGCAGCTAAGCTTCAGCCAGAACCCGAACATCGGTGGCCATCTTGTTCAATCCGCACGATTTTCACGCACCGCAATCGTCCTACAGCAAGCCGGATCTGCTGCGCTCGAGCGAAGGCGGCTATTTCGGCCCGGGCAATGCGCAGCTGCCGGCACCGCCGATGCTGATGATGGACCGCATTACCGAGATCAGCCTGGACGGCGGCGCGTTCGGCAAGGGCCACGTCGTCGGCGAACTCGAGATTGCGCCGGACCACTGGTTCTTCGCCTGTCACTTTGCCGCCGACCCCGTGATGCCCGGATGCCTCGGCCTCGACGCCATGTGGCAGATCATCGGCTTCTGGCTCGCCTGGTCGGGCTCGCCCGGCAAGGGCCGCGCGCTCGGGGTCGGCGAGGTCAAGTTCAGGGGGCACATCACGCCGGATGTCAGGCTGGTGCGCTATGAGGTCGACATACGCCAGGCCAGGCGCGGCCGGCTGGTGCTGGGCATCGCCGACGGCCGGGTGCTCGCAGACGGCGCTTGCGTCTATCTGGCAAAGGACATGCGGGTCGGCCTGATCGCGCCCAGAGGCTGAATTCGGGGAGGTTAAGTCCGGGTCGGCCAGAGGCCGATCGTGCCTCGAGCAGGCCGGGCAGCACGGCCGAAAACTAACATATGATACAAATTTCGCTGCTGCCGCAGTGGTCTACACACCCCCCGGTTTTGCCCGCGCCGGGGTTTGTGCTATTTCGAACCTTTCAATTGATGTCCGGTTGTTGGTCGCATGGTCGAACTTGCCCCCCGGAATTCACAAGCCAGCAGCCTGATTGGCGTGCAGCCGATTGCGATCGGCGCCGTGGCGCTGGTGCTCGTGCTGTTCGGGATCGGCTCGATCGCACTGTGGCGCGCCTACACCGGCAACGTGCCGGAGACCGACCGCATGGTGGCCGCGCGGCAGTTGCAGGCGCGGACCGCGCAGGTCTCCGAGGCCCTGGTGGAAAAGACCAAGGGCATGGAGGCGACCCAGCAGGAATCCATCGACCAGCTGCAGGAGGTGCAGGACCAGCTGCAGACCATGCGCAAGCAGTTCGCCTTGCAGGCGGCCGATGCCAAGAGGCTCTCCGACCAGGTCGCCGCGCTGACCGAACAGGTCGAGGGTTTGCGCCAGTCGCTGGCGAGCGCGCAGGCCAACGAGCCGGCCGCCGAGCCCGCGCCGCGCAAGCGCTCGAAGGCCACCCGTAGCGCCAACCGGAAGCGCCACAGGTCGCGCGGTTGACGCGCCCGCAGACCCCGCCCACCCAAGGTAACCAGCCATAAAAATGCGCCAAATCTCCAGCAAGATCATCATCTAACGGGGAACTTTCGCGCTCGAGGGCTGCCGGCGGCGGCCGATCATGAGTGCCCGTTACCGTGAATTAATCCTGACTTTGTGAACTGGTTCACATATCGGCCTTCGAATCCGAGTCATCTTCGAATGACCGGATGGCGTGAGCCGATTTCAATATCCGGGGCTGGCAAGGTCGTTGACGGTATACTACGTCGACGGCCTTGTTTTTTGGGGTCCTTGAATCCCGCTCGGGACCGCCCGGCAGGAAAGCTCCGACTCGAAATCCCGAAGGCGGCCCTCGCCGCGCGAAAGATGCAGACCGCCTGAAGAAATACGGCGTGCTCGGCTGACAACTCTGGATGCGCAGCGTCACCGCGGCCAAAGCCGCGGCGAACGGAATTGCCGCCCTATTCGGTGCGATCGCGCAAGACGCGACCACCTCGCAGTCGCAGCCGAGCAAGCTTCGGCTCGAGCTCGCGCAGCATGTAGATCAGCGCAACGGCAAGGCTCGCAACAACCACCATGAGCAGCAATGTCAGGTCAGGAATGGTCAGCATCTTGGATGTCCTCTGGGCCCGGCTTCAATCGCAGCCGGACCATTGGTTTTCGCGGCGCGCTCACGCACGGACTGCTGCAAGGCGGTGCAAGCTGCATACCAGTGTCCCGAATCCGAAGTTCGCATCATTTGCCGCACCTTCGGAGCGAACTTCGGATTCGATAAGGACACTAGCAAACTGATGATTCTAGTGTGCTTTATGAATGCGAAGTTCGTGAAAGTGGCTGCCGCGAAATCGCACGAACTTCGCATTCAGCACACTAGGTGGTGTGGACATTTATCGCATCCATAAGACGATGGCTGCGAGAGTAACGACGGCCAGGTAATTTCGGGCGGTCTTTTCGAAGCGGGTTGCGACGCGGCGGAACTGCTTGAGTTTTGAGAAGCAGCATTCGACGAGATGACGCTGGGCATAGAGGTGCTTGTCCAGCGGATATTTGAGCGCACGTGACGGGTTGTTGGGGATGACGGCGAGCGCGCCTTTGGCAGCGATCGCCTGGCGCAAGTGATCGGCGTCATAAGCCGTATCCGCCATGACGACCTGGGCAGGTAATCCCTCGATCAATTCGGCGGCTTGCGGTACGTCGCTCTTCTGACCTGCGGTGAGCTTGAACCGTACGGGACATCCCAGGCCGCGAACGGCCATATGTATCTTGGTGCTCAGGCCACCGCGCGAGCGACCGATCGCCTGATCTTCAGACCCCCTTTTTTCGCCCCAGCGGCGTGCTGGTGCGCCCGGACGATGGTGGAGTCGACGATCAGATACTCGAAGTCCGGATCACCGGACATCGCTTCGAATATGCGCCACCAGACCCCCTTGATGCTCCATCGACTGAAGCGCCGAAACACGCTGTTCCAGTCTCCAAACACCTCCGGAAGATCACGCCAGGGAGAGCCAGTGCGCACGATCCAAAGTACGCCCTCCACAAACATCCGGTTGTCCCGTCCGGTCGAACCCTTCTGGTCAGGCCGGCCGATGATCAGCGGCGCCATCCGCTCCCATGTCGCGTCGCTCAATACCAAGCGGTCCATCACACCCAAGGCGGCCTCCCCAAAAGCAGCCTTGAATCTGATTTGCGCCTAAAAGGGAATCCTTAGAGTCCACACCACCTAGTGCGCGACAGACAACGCGGCGGCCGGGCATCGAAACGCCGGCCGCGCCGATCATTGCAAGACCATCAGCATGGCGAGCGAACGGACCGGCCATGCGCGAGCGAATGGCTCAATTGCAAACCTGCACCGGCCGAACGCGCCAGCCATACGGTGTCATCACGCCGCGGCGAACGACGTAACAGCCGCCGTAACCGTAGCCGTAGCCATCGTCATAGCCGTAGCCGTAGCCGGCGTAGTATGGATTGCCGTAGTAGCCGTCATAGTAATCGTAGGCGCCATAGCCCAGCCCGAAGCCGACCGCTGCCGCCGCGAGCGGATAGCCCCAGCCGCCGCCCCAGCCGCGCCGATAGTAACCGCCGTTCCAGCCGCCACCACGCCAGCCTCCGCCGTGCCAGCCGCGGCCGGCCCAACCGCCGCCGATCGCAGCCGACCGGAAGCCACCGCCTCCGCCCATCGCCCGGAATGCAGCGCCGCCGCCGTGGAAGCCGCCAAATCCGCCACCGCCGCGGAAGCCGCCGCCACCATGAAAGCCGCCGCCACCGAAGCCACCGCGTGCCGACGCAGCATCGACGGTGAACAGACCGACCGAGGCCGTCGCCAGCAAGGCAATCATCGTTTTACGCAACATTACCCGTTACTCCTCTTTTCAAAGGCTTTGTTTTCAAGCCTCCTCCGCCGCGTCCTGCGTATGCTAGCTCAATCTAGGACCGCGGCTTCTACCGCGCGCCTATGTCGCGCTCACATCTGCGCGACCCGCGTTCATCAAAGCACGGCCTTCAGAAGTTAACAGCCGCGGCAGATGCCTTTCGTACGGCGCTCGACTTTTTCGTTCTCGTCGGCGATGGCCTTGTCGACGCTCTCGGTCGTCGTTGCCGATCCGGTGGTAACGCCCCTGCCGGTATTGGGGCCGCCGGAGGATTGCGCGGTCCCGGCGCTGTTGGTCCCGGCCGGCGGCGACGTGGCTTGCGGCGATGTCGGGCTGGCTGACGAAGGGCTGGCCGGTCCCGGCGCCGCTCCCGGTACCTTGGGCGACGGTAACCGCGGGCGTCAGCACAATCGCGATTGTCGCGAGCGCGGTGGTGACAGATAATTTGCGCATGGCAATTCTCCCTTGCGGACGTCAACGAGTCCGCAAAACGCCGGTTCCCGCAGGCGTTGGAGCAATACAGTTTGGGAGCAATGCAATTTGCGCAAGCTGATCGAGTTTGACGACGACACTTTCGACAAGCTGAAGCAACTCGGGCGCGACCGGATGGCGACCTTGCAGGAGCTCGCCGACGAAGCTTTCGCCGACCTGCTCAAGAAGCACGGCATTCCGATCGACCTGAAGGATGCGCTGCGCAAGAGCGCAAGACTTCAGGAAGCAACAAGACTTCAACAGGCAACGAGACCGCAAGGCGCAGCGAAGCCTCGCCCCGCCGCACCGAACGCCGCGCGCAAGCGCGGCCGCAAGCGCTGAAGCTTCAGCCGATCTTCTTCAGTCCCGTTTTGTATTGCGGGCCCCTGATGGCGTAGGACTTCGCCGGCCGCGACAGCGCTTCGGCCTGCGCCGCGTCAAGCGTACGCACCACACGCGCGGGCGCACCGATGATCAGGGAATTTTCCGGAAACTCCTTGCCCTCGGTGATGACGGAGCCGGCACCGACCACGCTGCCGCGCCGGATCCGCGCGCCGTTCATCACGATCGATCCCATCCCGATCAGCACGCCGTCTTCCAGCGTGCAGCCGTGCACGATCGCATTGTGGCCGATGGTGACGTTGTTGCCGATGCTGAGGGGAAAGCCGGGATCGACGTGCAGGGTGGAATTGTCCTGGACGTTGGAGCCCTCACCGATCTCGATCCACTCATTGTCGCCGCGCAGCACGGCGCCGAACCAGACGCTCGCGGCGGACTTGAGGCGGACCTTGCCGATCACCACGGCATTGTCGGCGATGAAATAGCTGCCGTCGGCGGGAAGATCGGGCGCCTGCCCGTCGAGTTCGTAGATCGCCATTGAGGTCTCCCTGGAGCGTTTTCGAGCGAAGTGGACACCGGTTCGCGTGAAGAAAACGCGTCGAAACGAAAATCCAGAGCTTCGGTTTCTGATTCAATCAGAACCGAAGCCCTGATCGCAGGAGACCTTGGCACGACGGCCGACATGGTTTCAAGCAAGCGCGACCGTGATCGGCTGCGGATCATGATCGGATCAGGCCAGCACGCCCGCAGCGCGCAGCGTCATCACGAAGAAGGTGCCCGACATCAGGCTCCAGAAGCCGGAGATGACGGTTGCCATCATCACGAATTCGAAGCGGCGGCGCTCGATGCGCGCCCCGCGCAGCGTGTTGCGCATGATGATGAACGGTGCGGCGAAGACGAGGAACGGGACCGCGGCGAAGGTCTTCGGCGCCGCGCCCTCCTGCAGCAGACCGAAACCGGCCGGGCGCTCCGCCATCGCCTGGTAACCGTTGGCCAGCGCGCCCGCGAGCGCGAAACCGATCAAGAGCGAGAACAGGGAATTCAAGGTATCGGGCGACATCGGAACTTCCGCTACGCAACAGGCCACCCGCTCTGCTTCGCAGAATTGGCAGCCTGCCGCCACATCGTCCTTAAGGAAAGGTTAACCGGACACATCAGGCGCGGCGTTTGCGCATGGCCATTCGGTCCCGGATTCCATTGGAATCGTACGGAAATTCCCCGCCACGTGGCATATTCGGCAGATGATTCGGCCACTCCCGACCTGATCTCAGCCTCGCTCATGACGCTTCTCTCGACCGCCCAACATCTCGCCCGCGACACCCGCCGCAACCCGCGCGCGCATCTCGTTCCGATCATCGCCTCGGCGGTGATCGCGGCGGGCGCGGTCGCGCTTGTCGCCTATCTGCTGTGGCCGACCTACACGACCATCCCGCCGAGCGATCCGTCGCGGCTGCCGGTGAGCGTCGGCGGCACGCTGTTCAACGTGCCGACGATGGCGGTGCGCATGAAGATCCAGCGCCACTCCGGGCCGCAGGAGCGCGTCGATTTGAGCTTCCTCTATCCGTCGCTGGACGCGCCCGCCGCGCCGAAGCACTACAGCGCCGATACGGTCGATGACAAGGTGCAGCCGATCGACAGGATCTTCGTATCGATCGCGGCGCACCACGATTCACTCGCGCCGGACATGCGCCTGCGCACGATCTATCCGCGCTATCTCGACGAGCGCGCAAACATGGATGACGGCCTGACGGCGCGCGCGTTCCGCGACGGCACGCCCTATGGCGGCGAGGACCTGTTCACCGCGAGCGAGCCGCAGCTGACCGCGCGCTGCACGCGCGACACCTCGACGCCCGGCATGTGCCTGAGTGAGCGGCGCATCGACGGCGCCGACCTGATCTTTCGCTTTCCGCGCAGCTGGCTCGCGCAGTGGCGCGACATCGCCACCGCGATGAACCGTCTCTCCGCGCAGATGCACAGCGCGAAGGGATGACACTGTCATTGCAAGCGGAGCGACGTGTCCGCGAAGGATGGTCGCTCCAGCGCAAGATCGCTCTGCAATTTTGTCGCGAGTTCGTCGTAACGACGTGTGAAGGCGAGGCTGTTCCGCCTTACTCGGCCAGATCCTCTTCCAGGATCGCCATCTGGAACTGGAACGAGCGATCATCGTCCTCGTCGTCGACGAACAGCACGCCGATGAACTCCTCGCCGATATAGACCTCGGCCGAGTCGTCCTTCTTGGGCCGCGGCACCACGCGGATCTTGGGATTGCTGAACACGCGTTTGAGATACGCGTCGAGCTTCCTGACTTCCTGAACGTCCACGGCCGTCTCCAATCGGGTCGATGATTTTCGGGGGAGTTTTAGGACGAGACGGCAAAGATCGCCAGAGCCTTTTCAGGCTTTGGCGACGTGATGTTGCGCACACGACTCTCGTTTTGTGCTTTGTGGCGTTTTCTTCACGCGAACCGGCGCCCACTTCGGTCAGGAACGCGCCGCGATCAGAAAGCGAGTGAAATCAAAGCCCGATCGCGCCGAGCATCTGGTCCATGGTGCGCGACGGCTCGGCACAGCCGGCCTCGCCGACGATTTTCGCCGGCACGCCCGCGACCGTGACGTTGTGCGGCACCGGCTTGACCACGACCGAGCCGGCCGCGATGCGCGCGCAATGACCGATCTCGATATTGCCGAGGATCTTGGCGCCGGCGCCGATCAGCACGCCGTGGCGGATCTTCGGATGGCGATCCTCGTTCTCCTTGCCGGTACCGCCGAGCGTGACGCCATGCAGGATCGAGACATCGTCCTCGATGACCGCCGTCTCGCCGCAGACGAAACCGGTGGCATGATCGAGGAAGATGCCGCGGCCGATCCTGGCGGCCGGGTTGATGTCGGTCTGGAACACGGCCGAGGAGCGGCTCTGCAGGTAGAAGGCAAAATCCTTGCGGCCCTTCTGATAGAGCCAGTGCGCGAGACGGTGGGTCTGCAGCGCGTGAAAGCCCTTGAAGTAGAGCAAGGGATCGATGAAGCGCGAGGTCGCCGGATCGCGGTCATAGACGGCGACGAGATCGGCGCGGAACGCGTTGCCGATATCGGGCTCATCGCGCAGTGCCTCGCCATAGGTCTGGCGGATCAAATCGCCCGACAGCGCGGCGTGATCGAGCCGCTCGGCAATGCGATGGACCACCGAATCTTCCAGCCGCTCATGATGCAGCACGGTCGCATAGATGAAGGATGCGAGTTCCGGCTCGCGCCGCAGGATGTCCTCCGCCTCGCCGCGGATTCGATCCCAGATCGGATCGAGCGCCGCAAGCTTGCCTCCCTGCGGATTGACCTGATGAACTGCCATAGCTGCTCTCGCAATTCGGTTGTTCTGATGTGCGTTATAGCACGATGGACCCAGCGCGTCCCGGGATGGCTCAGTACGGTAAACCCCAGCCGAACACCCCGGGCCGGCGTCTAGGGGAATTGGTCGGGATTTTGCCGAAATCAAGCCGTGCTTCTGCAACTATTGGCGGATTTCGTCCCCCGTGTGGTTTTGGGCATGGTCGGCCCCAATAAAAGGGGGAAACATCATCAATACCCGGAGTTTAGGTGCCCGCCTGACCGACGCGCGGTCGGTCTGGATCGCGACCATTGCCATCCCCCTCCTGCTGCTCGCCCCTGCCTTCTGGAACGGCTATCCGCTGCTTCAATGGGATACCGGCGGCTATCTGGCGCGCTGGTATGAGGGCTACCTGGTGCCGAGCCGGTCCACGGTATTCGGCATCTACCTCCATGTCGGCGAGACATCGGATTTCTGGCTCAACCTCGGCATCCAGACCCTGGCGACGCTGTGGATCCTGCAGCTGACGCTGCGCGTGCTCGGCCTCGCCCGGCCGGTCCGGCTGATTGCGATCAGCCTCGCGCTGATCGCAACCACCGCTTTGCCCTGGCTGGCCAGCATGCTGCTGACCGACATCTTCGCCGGCCTTTCGGTGCTCGCGCTCTTCATCCTCATCCTGCACGGCGAACGGATCTCGACGCTGGAGAAGGCGGTGCTGTTCGGGTTCATCGCGTTTTCGGCCGCCACGCACAGCGCGACGCTGGCGGTGCTGCTCGGCCTGTGCTGCGTCGGCTGGATGCTGCGTCCATGGCTCGGGCAGCGCATCCCATTCGCGGGCCTCGTGCAAGGCAGCCTGACCACCGTCGCCGGCGCGGCGATGCTGCTGGCGGCGAACTTTGCGCTGTCCGGACAGCTGGCCTGGACGCCCGGCGGCTATGGCGTCGCCTTCGGCCGCATGCTGCAGGATGGCATCGTCGCGCAATACCTGCACGATCATTGCGCGACGGAGAAGCTGAAGCTCTGCCCCTATCGCAACGAGTTGCCGCCGACCGCGGACGACTTCCTGTGGGGCCACAGCATGTTCAACACGCTCGGCCGCTTCAAGGGACTGAATGACGAGATGGGCACCATCGTGCTGCGCTCGCTGGCCGAATATCCGGAATGGCAGGCAAAGGCGGCGCTGACGGCAACCGCCGACCAGCTCATGCATGTCGCGACCGGTGAAGGCACCAATGGCTGGATCCCGCATACCTACGGCATCATCGAGCGTTACATTCCCAAACAGGTCCGGCCGATGCGCGCGGCGCGGCAGCAACGCTGGCACCTCGACTTCACCGCGATCAACCGCATCCACGTGCCGGTCGCGCTGGGCTCGATGCTCCTGGTCGTCACCCTGTTCGGCCGCGGACTGTGGCAGCGGCGGCTCGACGATCTGACGTTGCTGGCGGGCACGGTCACGCTCGCCCTGCTCGGCAATGCCTTTGTCTGCGGCGTGATCTCGGGACCGCACGACCGCTACGGCGCGCGCATGGTGTGGGTCGCGACCTTCGTGGTGCTGATCGCGGCCGCGCGCGCCTTCGCCAGGGATGAAGCCGACGATCTATTTTCGCCGCGACAGGAAGTCGATGACCCCGGTCTTGTAGACCTTGTCGCCGACCGCCCGCATGTGATCGCGGTTCGGAATGTCGAGCACCTCCGAACCCGGAATGATCCGGCCGAGCGCTGACGCCGAGCCCGCAATCTCGTCCTTGCTGCCGACCGCGATCAGAACCGGCACGCGGATGCCGGCCGCCTCCTCGCGCGTCATCAGGCGGCGCGAGCCGCGCAGGCAGGCGGCGAGCGCGCGGCGGTCGGAGCGGGTCTGATCGGCAAAGGCGCGGAAGGTACGGCCGACCGGGTCGGTGACATCGTCGAGCGACGGCGCCTCCAGCGCCAGCGCGACCGCCTCGCCGGGGCCGCCGCCCTCGATCAGTCCGATGCCGATCCCGCCAAGGATCGCCGAGCGCACCCGATCGGAATTCTCTCGCGCCAGGATCGCGGTCATCCGCGAGCCCAGCGAATAGCCCATGATGTCGGCGCGCGCGATTCCGAGATGGTCCATCAGCGCAATCACGTCGCCGGCCATGGTCGCGATCTCGTACTGCGCGGCATCGTAGAGCTTGGCGGATTCGCCGTGGCCACGATTATCGAGCGCGATCACCCGACGGCCGGCCTTGACGAGATCGGACACCCAGGTCGGGTAGATCCAGTTGACGTTCTTGCTCGAGGCAAAGCCGTGCACCAGCACGATCGGTTCGCCCGCGCCTTCGTCGATAAAGGCAATTTCAACATCGCCGTGATGGAAACTCGGCATCATCCATTCCGTTTGTTCTTGGGATTTGCGATTGGCGATCGACAGGCGACCGCAAGCCTAACCCTGGGCGGGCATACTCGCCAAGCTGGCCTGAGCGGCCATCTGCCGCCTCAGGCGCAGCGCCTTGCTTCGTCTGAGCCACCAGGCGGTGGCCCGTTCGGTGGTGGCCTTGATCGACGACAGGAAGCCGAACAGCGCCAGCAGCGCGCCGAACAGCCACATGGTGAGATTGAATGCGCCGGCCGCCAGCAGCAGCGCGCCGCGGCCGAGCAGCTTCAGGATCGCGCGGGTCTGGCCGCCCTTGACCTCGGCTATCCGCGCCGCCCGCGCGATCTCCTTCGGGTTCTCGGCGACCTTCAGCGTATCCCGCGCAGCGCGAACCCCGGCCGCCTCGCCGATGCGCCCGACGTCCTTGGCGACGCGCACCAGCGCGCCGGCCTTCTCGGCGCGGAAGGCCGCGCGGATCGCGGTTGCGGTTTCCACCGGCCGCAGCACCGAGCCGGATACGACCGCCTCGCGCAGCGCCGGCTGATCGACCACCTCGCGGGTCGAGCGTCCAGCCCATTCGATCATCCCCTCGCTCAGCCGTCCGGCCTTGCGCGTATCCTTGACCAGCGTCAGCCCGGCGCGCAACGGCCCGGCGCTGCCGACCGACACATAGGTGGCCGCGGTCACCGCGAGCCCGGCGGCCGCGAGGCCGAGCACCAGCTGGTCGGTGTCCTCGCCCATCACGAGGTGCTTGCCCTCGCGCACGACATCCCTGACATCGCCGAATACGAACAGGTCGCCGGCGACCGTGCCGGACAGGCTTGCGACATCGTCGGCATTGCCGGTCACCAGGCCGGTGGCGAAGCCTTTGGCGAAATGAATGGTGGATGATTGCTCGACGCGCCCGTCATCGACGCGCTTTGTGAGATCATCACCAAGTGCGATGTTCTTCTCGCCGGCGAGTTCGACAAAGCTGGCCGCAAGGTCGGCATCACCGGAGGCCAGCGCCGCCTCGATATTGTCGGAGATCAACGCCGGGTTGTTGCGCAGCACGGAATTGAGCCTGATGTCGGCGAGCGCAGCGGGATCGTCCCGCGCCGCCAGCACGGTGCCGGCATCACGGGCGTGCGGCCAAATAGCCGCGCCCACGGCAGCACTTGCTGCCACGCCGACCATCGCCAAGCTGACGCGCACCCGATTCATCCCGATAAAACCTCTAGTTTTATTCGCCTTGGAGATAGTGTGCCGTTTTTGCGACACAACGGCTCCGACCAAAGGAGGGCTTCTCTGGGACGACAAGATTGTGTCGAATTTGCATGAGCAAATGAGCCATCGGGGCTCTAGGAATCAACTGTTCCCGCCAGTATGGTGCGCGGCATTTCGCGATGCCGCATGCTGTTGATTGCGTCTGCCCATCGTTGCCATCAAGGTGAGAATATGTCCGACCACGTCGTCCCGCACTTCCATAACGATGCCGGTGTCTCGGTGATCGAAATCGGATCGCAGGAGTTCATGTGCGTCGGCGCCAACCCGCCGTTCGACCATCCGCACGTGTTCCTCGACCTCGGCAATGACAACGAGATTATCTGCCCGTACTGCTCGACGCTTTATCGCTTCGCATCCGACCTCGCGGCCGGCGAAGCGCGGCCGCCGGAATGCGTGCTGAAAGACAAGGTCGCCTGACCGCTCCGTGGCGCTGACGCGAACCGTCATCGTTGCAGGCGCCGGGATCGGAGGACTGACGGCGTCGCTGACACTGGCGGCACAGGGCTTTCGCGTCGTCGTGCTGGAGAAGGCCGAACGGCTCGAGGAAGCCGGCGCCGGCATCCAGCTCTCTCCCAATGCCAGCCGCATCCTGGTCGAGCTCGGGCTCAAGGAACCGCTTGCGCGGCGCGCGGTCACGCCTGAATCCGTCAACGTCCTGAGCGCGCGGGCCGGTGGCGAGATCGCACGGATGCCGCTTGGCCAGGCCGCCGAGTTCCGCGCCGGCGCACCCTATTGGGTGATCCACCGCGCCGATTTGCAGGCCGCGCTGCAGGCCGCCGCGAGCGACCATCCCGATATCGATCTGCGGCTCGGCTGCCAGTTCGAGGATGTGACCAAGCATGCGCGAGGCCTCACCATCGTGCAACGCCGCGGCAATTCACGGCAGGAGGAATTGGCCGTTGCGCTGATCGGCGCCGACGGCATCTGGTCGTCGGTGCGCGGGCATTTGTTTCCGGATGTACAGCCGCAATTCTCCGGCCTGATCGCCTGGCGCGGCACGCTGGACGCCGCCGCCCTGCCGCGTGAATACACCGCACCGCGCGTCCAGCTCTGGATGGGACCGGACGCGCATCTCGTCGCCTATCCCATCTCGGCCGGACGCCAGATCAACGTGGTCGCGATCGTATCGGGCACCTGGAACCGGCCGGGCTGGAGCGAGCCCGGCGACATCAACGAGATCAAGGGTGCATTCGCCACCGCGCGCTGGCCCGCGACGGCGCGGATGCTGATCGGCGCGGTCGACGGCTGGCGCAAATGGGCGCTGTTCACCCTGCCCGACATCGGCCGCTGGAGCGAAGGCGCGGTGACGCTGCTCGGCGATGCCGCGCATGCGATGCTGCCGTTCGCCGCGCAAGGCGCCGGCATGGCGATCGAGGATGCGGCCGTGCTCGCCAAGGCCTTGAGCGACAGCACCGGGGAAAACACCGCGGGCATTCCCGCCGCGTTGACGCGCTACGCACGGGTGCGACGCGGGCGCGTGCTGAAAGTGCAGCGCCTGGCGCGACAGCAGGGCCGCATCTATCATTTGCGCGGGCCGGCGGCGATCGCGCGCGATCTGGCGATCCGCGCCATCGGTCCGGAGCGGATGCTGGCGCGGCAGGACTGGATTTACGACTGGCGCGCCTGAGCTCGGCCAATCACGACCGACCCGTCTGGAAACGCCGGCTTAGTGGACGAGGCCCCGTGGCGCGCGCGGGCCCTTCGCCGCCGGCGTGGGGGTAGCGGGGGCAGCGGCCGCAGGCGTGTCCGGCGTGCTTTCATGGCACCTGCCTTTGCGCCAGGCCTCATCCGCCAGCTTCTGCTGGGAGTGGATCGAGATCAGCTCGTTGCGATAGACCATCTCGGAGACGACAGTACCGCCGACGCCGGTCTCCGCCTTGGCCATCAATTTTTCCTGATCCGCCGCGCGGGTCTTGAGATTGCTGCGCTCGTTCTCGAGCTGCTTGCAATCATAAAGCTCGTACTTGGCGGGATCGGCGAATGCCGACGGCACGGTGTCGCCGATCTGCGCGCAGCCGGAAACGCCCGCGGCCGAGGCGAGCAGCGCAATGACGGCCGCCGCGCGCGACAGCTTCAGGCGGCGTGGGAAACGAACGGACATTCAGCTTTCTTAACCGGGACAGTGTTGAGATTGCCTAAAGCAGCCACCGGTGTCCGGATTGAGGCTCAATCGCGGCGGCGCGCTGCTTATCCCAATGCCCGGCCGCCGAGGCAAATGGAATTGCGGGCCGCCGCTTAAGCCTTTGAAAGCTCACCTGTTAGCACCGGATAATGACAATTCCACTCCGCGCCCAAACGCGCTAGAAATCGGCGCGCCTGGCGCAACGCGGACGTGGCGGAACTGGTAGACGCAAGGGACTTAAAATCCCTCGATGGCAACGTCGTGTGGGTTCGAGTCCCACCGCCCGCACCAACCTTCGCATGCCACGCGCACCCGAGCGGGCCAGCGTCGTGTTTTCCGGCTGTGGCGCAGTTCACACACCGCGGTCGCTGTCTGTCGTAGTCTTGCCCGCATTGGAAATTCCGGCCGCGCATTTTCGCGGCTGTTGCATTTCGAAATCAATTTTGGTCGGAGGCGGCGATGGAGATTGCAAACTGCAATCGGATTGCGAAGGGCAATCGGATTGCCAGCGAAACGGCGCGCGATCATGGTGCCTTTACTCTCCAGCATGGCGACGATGCGGCTCATTGCAGCAACGGGCTCGATGCACAGAAATTCCGCGACGCTGCGCCCGACGACCGCGCGATCTACCGGCGATGGATCCGCGGCGCGATCATGGTGTACGGACTGCTCGCGTTTGCCGCTGGAGCGGCGGTCTGGATGAGCGGAACCGACACCGGACCGACGCAGCTCACGAGCCTGTCGAGCCCGAGCAGCATGAGACCAGATCACGGCGATTAGCGGTCGCCGGTTCGGAACCCGTGCACTGCGTATTCGTTGTCATGCCGCAATTGGAGCATGACGATGCCGAACGACGATCCATCCGCGCAGCGCGCAACCAACCAACCCGATCAGCGCAAGGAGCGCCCCTCCCCGCCGCAGCACGCACCACAAGGCGGACCACCGCTCAGCGACGGATTGGAGCAGCTCCGCGACAGCCACACCTGACACGCGACAGCGCGAAAAGAAAATGGCCGGGACAAGTCCCGGCCATTTGTTTTTGCGTCAAGCCGCAAGCTTACTCGGACTTGTCGATATTCCAGAAGATCGGCGTCGCCGGGCCGTCGAGCACACCGGTCAGCGACTTCCGCCATGCGCTCGGAATGGTGTACTGGCCGAGCGGAACGTAGATCACCTGATCGTAGGCCTCGGTCTGGATTTCCGCGGCGATCTTCTTCTTTTCCTCAGCCGAGCCGGCGCGCGCGAACTTGTCACGCAGCTCCTCGATCTTCGGGTCTTCGGCCCAGCCGAACCAGCCGCCATTCTTGCCGCGACCGGTGATCGACGCGTTGACGATCGGATCGGAGACGTCGGCCGCGACCCAGTTGGTGAAGAACATGTTCCAGCCGCCTTCCTTCGGCGGCTTCTGGCTGGCGCGGCGGGTCACCACGGTCTGCCAGTCGGTGGCCTGCAGGTCGACCTTGAAGCCGGCCTCGCGCAACTGCTGCGCAGCCACGACCGGTTGGGCTTTCAACGTCGTGACGTCGCCCGGCGCCATGATCACCACGGGGGTGCCGTCATAGCCGGATGCGGCAAGCGCCTTCTTGGCTTCCGCCAGGCCGTTGCCCTTCACCAGCGTTTCGGCCCCGACGTCGGTCTCGAGCGGCGTGCCGCAGACGAAGAAGGCGCCGCAGATCCTCTGGTACTTGGCGTTGCCGACCAGCGCGTCGAGCACGTCCTTCTGGTTCATCGCCAGGAACGCAGCCCGGCGCACCTTCGGATTGTCGAACGGCGGATAGAGGAAGTTCATGCGTCCGAGGGTCTGGAAGCCGAACTTGTTCAGGACGTCGATCTTGAGATCCGGATTGGCTTCGAGCACCGGCAGCATGTCGAACGGAAGGTTCTCCATGAAATCGATGTCGCCGGATTGCAACGCGTTCACCGCGGTCTGCGCATCGGCCATCGTGACCCACTCGACACGGTCGACCTTGACCACCTTGCCGCCCGCGGTCCAGCTCGCAGGCTCCTTGCGCGGCACGTAGTCCTTGTTCTTCTCATAGACCGCCTTCACGCCCGGCTGGAATTCCGCCTGCACGAATTTGAACGGTCCGGAGCCGATCTGTTCCGGGATCGGCTTGTCCGGCGGCGTCTCGGCCAGACGCTTCGGCATCATGAACGGCACGCGCGATGACGGCTTGCCGATCGATTCCAGCACGAGGCCGTAGGGTTCCTTCAGCTTCAGCGTGATGGTCTTGGCGTCGGTCGCCTCCAGGCTCGCGACGAAGTCCATCAGCTTCTGGCCCATGCCGTCGACCTTGCCCCAACGCTGCAGCGAGGCGACGCAGTCTTCCGCGGTGACCGGCGCGCCGTCGTGCCACTTCAGACCGTCGCGCAGCGTGAACGTGTAGGTCAGCTTGTCGTCGGAAACCTTCCAGTCCGCCATCTGCGGCTGGATCTTGAAATTGGAATCCGTCGCCAGCAGCGTGTCATAGATCATGTAGCCATGATCGCGGGTGATGTAGGCCGTGGTCATGATCGGATCGATGACGCGCAGATCCGAGTGCATCACCGCGGTGATGGTCTTGCCCGCGGCCATCGCCTGCGGCGCGAATGACAATTCCTGCGGCGCGAACGACAGCGCGAGCGCCGTCAACGCGGCCGCTAGCGTGCGGTGTTTCCAACGCGAGATAGGGAACATGCAATCTCTCCTGACGTGTAACTGGTCAAAGCCGGCTTATTCGTTATGCATGTGGTTCGTTATTTAGGCGAACTAACATGCTGTATGGCTTGTGAAATCGAGACTTGCACCAAGCGCCAAGCGCGTCAATCGGTTTCAGGTCGCATCGGACGTACACAAACGAATGAGGCCGCGCGCCAGATTTTGGCTTTACAAAATCGTCGGCTGAGATTTTCGTAACGCGCGCGCGATGCCGGCGCCGTCAGAACAACAAGAGAGAACAACGATGAACCCCGCCAATCTCCCCTTTGATTCCGAAACGATGCTGCAGGGCCTGCGCAGCTGGGTGGAATGCGAAAGCCCGACCTGGGACGCCGCCGCGGTCGAACGCATGCTCGATCTCGCCGCCCGCGAGATGGCGATCATGGGTGCGACGATCGAGCGCATCGCCGGACGCCAGGGCTTCGCGGGCTGCGTCCGCGCCCGTTTTCCCCATCCGAAACAAGGCCAGCCCGGCATCCTGATCGCCGGCCATCTGGACACCGTTCACCCCGTCGGCACCATCGAGAAGCTGAAGTGGCGGCGCGAAGGCAACAAGTGCTTCGGGCCGGGCATCTTCGACATGAAGGGCGGCAACTACCTGTCGATCGAGGCGATCAGGCAATTGGCGCGCGCCTCCTTCACGACCCCGCTGCCGATCACCGTGCTGTTCACCCCCGACGAAGAGGTGGGCACGCCGTCGACGCGCGACATCATCGAGGCGGAAGCCGCGCGCAACAAATATGTGCTGGTGCCGGAGCCCGGCCGTCCGAACAACGGCGTCGTCACCGGCCGCTATGCGATCGCGCGCTTCAACCTGGAAGCCACCGGCAAGCCCAGCCATGCCGGCGCAACGCTGTCTTCCGGCCGCTCCGCGATCCGCGAGATGGCGCGGCAGATCATCGCCATCGACGGCATGACCACCGAGGACTGCACCTTCTCGGTCGGCATCGTGCATGGCGGCCAGTGGGTCAATTGCGTCGCGACGACCTGCACCGGCGAAGCGCTCAGCATGGCCAAGCGCCAGGCCGATCTCGACCGTGGCGTCGAGCGCATGCTGGCACTGTCGGGCACCGCCAACGACGTGACCTTCAAGGTGACGCGCGGCGTCACCCGCCCGGTGTGGGAGCCCGATGCGGGCACCATGGCGCTCTATGAAAAGGCAAAAGGCCTTGCTGCAGCGATGGGTCTCGATCTGCCGCACGGCAGCGCCGGCGGCGGCTCGGACGGCAACTTCACCGGCGCGATGGGCATCCCCACGCTCGACGGCCTCGGCGTTCGCGGCGCCGATGCACATACGCTCAACGAGCACATCGAGGTCGACAGCCTCGCCGAACGCGGCCGCCTGATGGCGGCACTGCTGGCGACGCTGGACTGACATCGATTTGCACTGCACAACACGTTGGCACTGCCGGATCGAAATTTAGCCTTGTCCATTTTTGAGGCTTCGCCTACGGTCCGGCCGTTCAACGCGACGATGCGGGAGAGATCGAAGCGACAACAATCGTGTTGTTGGCTTCGGCGCCGACGGAGCAACCGCCCCGGAAACTCTCAGGCAAAAGGACTGTATCGTCAGGACGATCTGGAGAGAGACGAACATGGCCGCACATCAAGGGCCATGACGTCCACCGAAGGGGATAGTTCGCTTCTGGCCACAGCCCGATGCGGATCAAGCTCTCAGGTACCGTGACATATGGGGCGCCGATGCCGGTTTCACCGGTGGTTCGGCGACTCTAACCCACGGGAGCCTGACGACTATCATGCCACACATCGCGATCATCGGCGCCGGCATCACCGGCGTAACGACGGCCTATGCCCTGCTTGAACGCGGCTACAAGGTGACTGTCCTCGACAGGCATCGCTACGCCGCGATGGAAACCTCGTTCGCCAATGGCGGACAACTCTCCGCCAGCAATGCCGAGGTATGGAACAGCGCCGCGACCATTCTGAAGGGGCTGCGCTGGATGTTGAGAAGCGACGCGCCGCTGCTGATGAACCCGAAGCCGAGCTGGCACAAATATTCCTGGATCGGCGAGTTCGTAGGCCACATCACGCGCTATCGCGGCAACACCATCGAGACCACGAAGCTCGCCATCGAAGCGCGCAAGCATCTGTTCTCGATCGCAGAGCGCGAAAACATCGCCTTCGATCTCGAACGCCGCGGCATCCTGCACGTCTATCACGACAGGGCCGGCTTCGAAGCCGGCCTCAAGGTCAACACGCTGCTGCAGCAAGGCGGGCTCGACCGCCGGCCGGTGACCCCGGACGAGATCCGCGTCATCGAACCCGCGCTGCAGACAACCTGCTATGGCGGCTTCTTCACGCCGTCGGACGCGACCGGCGATATTCACAAATTCACGCGTGGGCTTGCCGACGCCTGCATCCGCCGTGGCGCGAGCTTCGTCCATGAAGCCGACGTCGACACGATCGCACACGGCGATGACGGCTTCCGCATCGGCTGGAACGAAGCTGCTTCACATGATGCTGCGGTCGCGACGCGACAGCAGCTACAGGCGGACGGGATCGTGATTTGCGCCGGCGTGGCGAGCCGCCACTTCGCCAGCCTGCTCAACGACCGCGTCAATGTCTATCCGGTGAAGGGCTATTCGATCACGGTGCAGCTCGATGCGCCGCAAAGCCGGAATGCTCCAACCGTCAGCCTGCTCGATGAGGCTGCGAAGATCGTCACCAGCCGGCTCGGCGCCGACCGCTTCCGCGTCGCCGGCACCGCCGAGTTCAACGGCTTCAACCGCGACATTCGCGCCGATCGCATTCAACCGCTGGTGGACTGGGTGCGGCATCATTTCCCAGAGATCGACACGTCGAAAGTCGTGCCATGGGCGGGCTTGCGCCCGATGATGCCGAACATGATGCCGGTGGTTCGCGCCGGACGGATTCCGGGCGTGTTCTACAATACGGGCCACGGTCATCTCGGCTGGACACTGTCGGCGGCGACGGCGCAGATGGTGGCCCAGGCGATCGACGATTGGCGCGACCTCGACACGCCGCCGATGGCGCCGACGTTCGGTGCCGGGCTCGACGTGCCTGCCAACGCCCGCAAAGCTGAAATCAATCCACCTTCCAGTGGACTGCTTCGAACTTCACCGGAGGAATAATCGCGGCCAACAGGACTGATTAGCTGCACCGCAAAATCCGCAGCACCGATGGCATGGGACTTGCTCAAGTTCTACCGTGAGTCTGCTACCATCTGTGCTACGGTCCGGTGTGCAACGGTCCCGCTGGGGACTTCATCGACCACAACCCAACGGATCAAATTTGCTCGGATATCTGCTTCGCCGCATCCTCGCCGCCATTCCCGTGATGGGCGTGGTGGCTCTGTTCGTGTTCCTGTTGCTGCGGCTGACGCCGGGCGACCCGGCCGCCATCCTCGCCGGCGACAACGCGACGCCCGAACAGCTCGAACGCATTCGGACCTCGCTTGGTCTGAACGAGCCGATCTACATCCAGTTCTACACCTGGATCGCCAAGTTGCTGCACGGCGACCTCGGCGTCTCCCTGATCTCGAACAAGCCGATCCTCGAAATGATCGTCCCGCGCCTCGAGCCCTCGATCTCGGTCGCGCTGGCCACCATCATCCTGTCGATCCTGGTGGCGGTGCCCCTCGGCGTGATCGCGGCGTGGAAGCACGGCACCTGGATCGACCGCTTCGTGATGGGGCTTTCCGTGCTCGGCTTCTCGGTGCCGGTGTTCGTCATCGGCTATGTGCTGATCCAGATCTTTGCGATTGATCTGCGCTGGGTTCCGGTACAGGGCTTCAAGAGCATCTCGGCCGGCTTCGGTCCGTTCTTCCAGCGCCTCATCCTGCCGACCTGCACACTCTCCTTCATCTATGTCGCGCTGATCGCACGCATGACGCGGGCCTCGATGCTCGATGTGCTCGGCGAGGATTACGTGCGCACGGCGCGGGCCAAGGGCATCGGCGAGACCGGCGTGCTGCTGCGCCATGCGCTGCGCAACGCCGCCGTGCCGGTCATCACGGTGATCGGTTCCGGCTTCGCGCTGCTGATCTCCGGCGTCGTCGTCACCGAGAGCGTGTTCAATCTGCCCGGCATCGGCCGCCTCACCGTCGATGCGGTGCTGGCGCGCGACTATCCGGTGATCCAGGCGATGATCCTGTTGACGTCGGGTATCTACGTCGCGGTCAATCTGTTGATCGACCTCGCCTACACCCTGCTCGATCCTCGTATCCGGTACTGAGCAATGGCGATCGAAACCCTTCCCGAATCCTCGCTTCCCGTCACCCGGCCGTTCCGCGTCAAGTTCGGCTTCCTGACGTCGACGCCGATCATCGCGGTTGCGACGATCAGCCTCGCCCTCATCATCCTTATGGCGATCTTCGCGCCGCTGCTTGCGCCGCACGATCCTCTGCTGCTGACGCCGTCGCAGCGGCTGAAGCCGTCGAGCGCGCAATATCTGCTCGGCACCGACGCTTATGGCCGCGACCTGTTGTCGCGCATCATCTACGGCGCACGGATCTCGCTGGTGATCGGGCTCGGCGCCGCCGTCTGCTCGATCGCCATCGGCCTTCTGATCGGCCTCGTCGCCGGCTTCTTCCGCTGGGTCGATGCGGTGCTGATGCGCGTGATGGACGGCTTGATGGCGATCCCCGCCATCCTGCTCGCGATCGCCGTGGTGTCGCTGTCGGGCGCCAGCATCTGGACCGTGATGGTCGCGATCACCATCCCCGAGATCCCGCGCGTGGCGCGGCTGGTGCGCTCGGTGGTGCTGACCGCACGCGAGGAACCTTATGTCGAGGCCGCGATCTCGCTCGGCACCAGCCTGCCGAAGATCATGTGGCGGCATTTGATGCCGAACACGATCGCGCCGCTGATCGTGCAAGGCACCTATGTCTGCGCGTCCGCGATCCTGACCGAGGCGATCCTGTCGTTCCTCGGCGCCGGCATCTCGCCGGAAACGCCGACCTGGGGCAACATCATGGCCGAGGGCCGCGCCTATTTCCAGGTCAAACCGTCGCTGATCTTCTGGCCGGGGCTGCTGCTCTCGATCGCCATTCTCAGCGTCAACCTGATCGGCGACGCCGCCCGCGACGCGCTCGATCCCCGCATGAAGCAGCGTGAGGGCAAGTGACGGCTTCAGCTCTTCTGAAGCCGTCATTCCGGGGCGATGCGAAGCATCGAACCCGGAATCTCGAGATTCCGGGTCTGGTGCTGGCGCACCATCCCGGAATGACAGTGGGTAAATTCCTTCACAGCGCCAAGAGACCCTGACATGACCAACGTCGTCCTCGACATCAGCAATCTCGTCGTCGGCCTCGGCCGCAAGGCGGATGCGCATCGCATCATCGACGACCTCTCGCTGCAGGTACGTGAAAGCAAGACGCTGTGCCTGGTCGGCGAAAGCGGCTCGGGCAAGTCGGTGACATCGCTCACCGTGATGGGCCTGCAGCAGAAGGGCACGCTGGTGCCGTCTGGCGGCAGCATCAAACTGGTCGGCGAGGAACTGCTCACCGCCAGCGACCGGCGGCTGCGGCAACTCCGCGCCACGCGGATGGCGATGATCTTCCAGGAGCCGATGACCGCGCTCAATCCGGTCGTGCCGGTCGGCCGCCAGATCGACGAGGTGCTGCGTGCCCATACCGATCTCGACGCCCGCGCGCGGCGCCAGAAGATTTTGGCGATGATGGAGCATGTGCGGCTGCCGGACGTGGAGCGCATCTTCTCCTCCTACCCGCACCGCCTCTCGGGCGGTCAGCGCCAGCGCATCATGATCGCGATGGCGCTGGTGCTGGAGCCGAAGCTCCTGATCGCGGACGAGCCGACCACCGCGCTCGACGTCACCACCCAGAAGCAGATCCTCACCTTGATCCGCGACCTGCAACGCGATCACGGCACCGCGGTTCTGTTTATCACCCACGACATGGGCGTGGTGGCCGAGATCGCCGACCGCGTCGCGGTGATGCGGCACGGCCACCTGGTCGAAACCGGCCCGCTGCAGGACGTGCTGCGCAATCCGAAGATGGAGTACACCCGCAACCTCTTGTCCTCGGTGCCGAGCCTGGTGCCGCGCGCGCCGCGCCCGGAGACGACCGAGCCCGTGGTGCTGGAAGCCAACGAGCTCAGCAAGGTCTACCGGGAGCGGTCGCTGTACGGCAAAGCCCGCGAGGTCGCCGCCGCCAGCAACGTCACGCTCACTCTGCGCAAGGGCCGCACGCTCGGCATCGTCGGCGAAAGCGGTTCCGGCAAGTCGACGGTCGCGCGCTGCATCGTCCGCCTGATCGATCCGACCTCGGGCGGGGTGCGCCTCGCCGGCCGCGAGATCTCCGACCTGTCGCGCCGGCTGTTGCAGCCGCATCGCCAGAAGATCCAGATCATCTTCCAGGATCCCTACCGCTCGCTCAATCCGCGCGTCACCGTCGGCGAGAGCATCGCGGAAGGCCCGGTCAATTACGGCATGCCGCGCAAGGACGCGCTGGCGCGGGCGCGCGAGCTGCTCGAGCTCGTCCATCTGCCGCCCGACGCGATCTCGCGCTATCCGCACCAGTTCTCCGGCGGCCAGCGCCAGCGCATCGCGATCGCGCGCGCGCTGGCGCTCGATCCCGACGTGCTCGTCGCGGATGAGGCGGTGTCCGCGCTCGACGTCTCGGTGCAGGCGCAGGTGCTGGATCTGCTCGACGAAATCCAGCGGCGGCTGGGCATCGCGCTGCTGTTCATCACGCATGATTTGCGCGTCGCCGCACAAATCTGCGACGACGTCGCCGTGATGCAGCATGGCCGCGTCGTGGAACAGGGACCGGCCGCCGAGGTGCTGACCAATCCGCAGCAGGCCTATACCCGCGCGCTGCTCGATGCGGCGCCCGGTCGCGGCTGGGACTTCGCCAACTTCCGCCCCGTTTCGGAAGGCATTGTGGCGACGGCCTAGGTCTTTAGCCTCAAGCCTTTCCGCCCACAGGGCATGCAAATCCGCTGGTGCTCCCCGGCTTGCGCTGGGCGCGACGACACGCTTAACGTCGCGCGCTAGAGCGTGGCCCTGAAGGTGGACACCGGTCTTCCCCGGAGATCACGCTCCAACCAACGAGATGAGATCATGACGCGCGTCGTTATGATCGCATCATGATCGAAGAAACGTATCGAGACCGACTTGATGACCCGCATTGCCGTTGGCGGCTTCCTGCACGAGACCAATACCTTCGCACCGACGAAGGCAACCTATGACGATTTCGTGCATGGCGGCGGCTGGCCGTCGATGACGCATGGCGCCGACGTGCTCAAGGTCATGCGCAAGATCAATGTCGGCCTCGCCGGCTTTGTCGAGGCGGCGGAAGCCAATGGCTGGGAGCTGGTGCCGACGATCTTCGCCGCGGCGAGCCCGTCGGCGCATGTCAGCAAGGATGCGTTCGAGCGGATCGTGACGGAAATGGTCGACGGCATCGCCGCGGCCGGACCGATCGATGCCGTCTATCTCGACCTGCACGGCGCCATGGTCACCGAGCATTATGACGACGGCGAAGGCGAAACGCTGGCCCGCGTGCGCAAGGCGATCGGCAACGACCTGCCGCTGGTGGCGAGCCTCGATCTGCATGCGAATGTCTCGCCAAAGATGATCGAGCATGCCGATGCGCTGATTGCCTACCGCACCTATCCGCATGTCGATATGGCCGAAACCGGCCGCGCCTGCGCCCGGCATCTGGCGCTGATGCTCAAGTCCAGGCAGCGCTTCGCAAAGGCGTTCCGGCAACTGCCGTTCCTGATCCCGATCAGCTGGCAATGCACCAACGACCAGCCGACCAAGGGCATCTATCAGAAGCTCGCCGCCCTCGAGAGCGACGCGGTGCCGACGCTGTCGTTTGCGCCGGGTTTCCCGGCCGCCGATTTCAGGGATTGCGGGCCGAGCGTATTCGCGTACGGCCGGACCCAGGCCGATGCGGATGCCGCCGCCGACAAGGTCGTCGCCCTGGTCGAGAGCCATGAGGACGATTTCGACGGCCGGATCTATTCGCCCGACGAAGGCGTGCGGCTGGCGATGGAACTGGCGAAATCGGCGAGCCGGCCGATCATCATCGCCGACACCCAGGACAATCCCGGCGCCGGCGGCGATTCCGACACCACCGGCATGCTGCGCGCGCTGGTGCGCAACAAGGCGAGTGCCGCAACCGGCGTGATCTACGACCCGCAATCCGCGAAGGCCGCGCACAGCGCCGGTGTCGGGGCATCAGTCACGCTCGAGCTCGGCGGCAAGTCCGGCATTCCCGGCGACGCGCCATACCGGGAGACTTTTGTCGTCGAACAGCTCTCGGATGGCAAATTCGTGGCTCCCGGTCCCTATTTCGGCGGCCGCGACATGGACATGGGCCCCTCGGCCTGCCTGCGGGTCGGCGACGTCCGCGTCGTGGTCGGCTCCTACAAGGCCCAGCTTGCCGACCAGGCGATGTACCGCTATGTCGGCATCGAGCCGACGGCACAGAAGATTTTGGTCAACAAGAGCTCGGTACACTTCCGTGCCGATTTCGAGCCGATCGCCGAGAAGCTCTTGATTTGCGCCGCTCCCGGCGCGATGCCCGCCGATACCGCCACGCTGCCATGGAAACATTTGCGTCCCGGCATTCGTATCAAGCCGAACGGCCCTACTTTCACACCCACCTCCCCATCACGCACAAACGGATAGAGAGCCATGCCGACCATTGAGCGCATCGACAGTTTTGCCGACGAACTCACCGCCATCAGACGGGATCTGCATGCGCATCCCGAGATCGGCTTCGAGGAGATCCGCACCTCGGGCATCGTCGCCGACAAGCTGACGAGCTGGGGCATCGAGGTGCATCGCGGCCTCGGCGGCACCGGCGTGGTCGGTGTGCTCAAGGGCAAGGGCAACAGCACCAAGAAGATCGGCCTGCGCGCCGACATGGACGCGCTGCCGATGGAGGAGAACACCAATCTGAAGTGGCGCTCGACCATTCCCGGACGCTTCCATGGCTGCGGCCATGACGGCCACACCACGATGCTGCTCGGCTCGGCGCGCTATCTCGCCGAGACCCGCAATTTCGACGGCACCGTGCATTTCATCTTCCAGCCGGCCGAGGAAGGCCTCGGCGGCGCGCGCGCCATGATCAAGGACGGCCTGTTCAAGCAGTTCCCCTGCGACGAGGTCTATGGCCTGCACAACGCGCCCGACCTCAACCATGGCGAGATCGCGATCCTGCCGGGCCCGGCAATGGCCGCAGCCGACTTCTTCGACATCAGGATCCAGGGCTACGGCGCGCATGGCGCGATGCCGGAGCGCTCCAAGGACGCGGTCGTGATCGCAATGACGCTCGGACAGGCGTTGCAGTCGATCGTCAGCCGCAACGTCGATCCGCTGCAGGCTGCGGTGCTGTCGATCACGCAGATCCATTCCGGGTCGGCGTACAACGTCATTCCCGGCGAAGCCTGGATGTGCGGCACGGTGCGCTGCTTCTCCGACGAGATCCGTGAGCTGATCCGCAAGCGCATGCGCGAAATCTCCGCCGGCTTTGCGGCGGCATATGGCGCCGAAATCTCGGTCGAGATCCGCGACGGCTTCAGCGTACTGGTGAACCAGGAAGAGCAGTCCCGCGTGGTCGAGGAAGTCGCGCGCACCGTCGTCGATCCGGCCAAGGTGATCACCCGCTCGACACCCAAGATGGGCAGCGAGGATTTCGCCGACATGATGCAGGCCATTCCCGGCGCGTATTTCTGGGTCGGCCATGACGGCTCCGTGCCCGTTCACAATCCCGGTTACGTTCTCGACGACAAGATCCTGCCGATCGGCGC
This sequence comes from Bradyrhizobium sp. USDA 4501, assembly GCF_054062115.1. Lineage (NCBI taxonomy): Bacteria > Pseudomonadati > Pseudomonadota > Alphaproteobacteria > Hyphomicrobiales > Nitrobacteraceae > Bradyrhizobium > Bradyrhizobium sp. USDA 4501. The sequence goes on along the minus strand of NZ_JBSSEX010000001.1, from coordinate 7,802,481 downwards.
CAGCATGTTCGCCCGCATCATCGAGAAACGCATGCCGGCAGGTGCGCATGCATAAGCCCAAAGGGGACGCCATCACGTCGCTGCACGATCTCTCCGCCGTCGACCTGCTCGCCGGCTATCGTGCCAAGCAATTCTCGCCGTCCGAGGTGCTGGAGGAAATCATCTCCCAGGTCGCGACCTGGGAGCCGCACATCAAGGCGCTGTATTTGTACGACCCGGAAGGGGCGCGGAAGGTCGCCAAGACCTCGACCGAGCGCTGGCAGCAGGCCGAGCCGGCCGGCACGCTCGATGGCGTTCCCGCCACCATCAAGGACAATGTCGCGACCAAGGGGCAGCCGGTGCCGCTGGGCGCGGCGAGCGTCAAGCTGGCGCCCGCGGAGAAGGATGCACCGCCCGCCGCGCGGCTGCGCGAGGCCGGCTGCGTGATCTTCTCCAAGACCACGATGCCGGACTACGGCATGCTGTCGTCGGGCCTGTCCTCGTTCCATCCCCTGACCCGCAATCCCTGGGATGTCAGCAAGAACCCCGGCGGCTCGAGCGCCGGCGCTGGCGCGGCAGGTGCTGCCGGCTATGGTCCCTTGCATCTCGGCACCGATATCGGCGGCTCGGTGCGGCTGCCGGCCAACTGGTGCGGCCTCGTCGCATTGAAGCCGAGCCTCGGCCGTGTGCCGATCGACCCGCCCTATGTCGGCCGCGTCGCCGGTCCGATGACCCGCACCGTCGACGACGCCGCGCTGATGATGAGCGTATTGTCGCGTCCCGATCGCCGCGACGGCATGAGCCTGCCGGCGCTCGAGGTGAACTGGAAGGCGCTGGAGAAGTCGCCACGCAAGCTGCGCATCGGGCTGATGCTCGACGCCGGCTCCGGCCAGAAGGTCGAGAAGGAGGTTCGCGAGGTCGTCGTGAAGACTGCGAAGGCGTTCGAATCCGCCGGCGCCGTCATCACCGAGATCGACGGCATCCTGACGCCCGAGATGCTCGAAGGGCTCGACAATTTCTGGCGCGCTAGGACCTGGGACGAGCTGTCGAAACTGTCGCAGGCCGACCGCGGCAAGACCCTGCCCTACATCCTCAACTGGGCCGAGGCCGGCGCAAAGCTCTCCGGCGTCGATGTGGTGCGCGGCTTCAACATGACGATGGCGATCCGCGCGGCCGCCGCGAAATTGTTCTGCGAGGTCGACTACGTGGTCTCGCCGGTATCGCCGGTGGTGAACTTCCCGGCCGAGTTCGCCGCGCCGCTCAACGACCCGGCAAAGCCGTTCGAGCACATCTGCTTTACCGTGCCGTGGAATATGTCGGAGAACCCGGCGCTGTCGATCAACGGCGGCTACGACAAGAAGGGCTTTCCGATCGGCGTCCAGATCATCGGCCGCCGCTTCGACGACATCGGCGTGCTCGGCATGGGCAAGGCGTTCGAAGGCCTGCGCGGCCCGCAGAAGCCGTGGCCCGCGCCGCCGAAGAAGTAAAGCAGCGCCTCAACGCAAGTCAGGATGCGCGGAGCCAGGCCCGCGCATCCCTCTTCTTCACAACGGATAATTGCCGGGTTAACTGGATGGAGACGCGCGCCAGCGCCGTTCATTCAAGAAAACCGAGAGGAAATCATCCCCATGGCGTATGAGACGATCAAGTACGAGGTCGCCGAGCAAATCCTGACCATCACGCTGAACCGGCCCGACAAGCTCAACGCCTTCAACGCCACGATGCAGCGGGAGCTGATCGACGCGTTCGACAAAGCCGACAAGGACGACGATGTCAGGGCCATCATCGTGACGGGTGCGGGCCGCGGCTTCTGCGCCGGCGCCGATCTCTCCTCCGGCGCCAACACGTTCGACCGCGATGCGCGGCGCGGTCCGGTCAAGCGCAATGCCGACGGCAGCGTCGACTACAGCGATCCGCAGGTGCGCGACGGCGGCGGACAAGTGACGCTGCGCATCTTCAAGTGCCTGAAGCCGGTGATCGCTGCCGTGAACGGCCCGGCGGTCGGCATCGGCGTCACCATGCAGCTTGCGATGGATATCCGCATCGCCTCCGACGCCGCGCGCTTCGGCTTCGTGTTCTCCCAGCGCGGCATCGTGCCGGAGGCCGCATCGAGCTGGTTCCTGCCGCGCATCGTCGGCATCTCGCAGGCGCTGGAATGGTGCTATTCCGGCCGCGTCTTCCCGGCGCAGGAAGCGCTTGCCGGCCGGCTCGTCAGCAAGGTGGTGCCGCCGGACGATCTGCTGCCGACCGCGCGTGCGCTCGCCAAGGAGTTCGCGGCCAAGACCGCGCCGGTGTCGGTGGCGCTGATCCGCCAGATGATGTGGCGCATGATGGGCGCTGACGATCCGATGGAGGCGCACAAGGTCGACAGCCGCGGCATCTATGCCCGCGGCCGCTCCGACGACGTCAAGGAAGGCGTGGTGTCGTTCCTGGAGAAGCGCCCCGCGCAGTTCAAGAACAAGGTGTCGTCGGACATGCCCGACTATTTCCCGTGGTGGCAAGAGCGCGACTATAAGTGAGCGACCGGCGTCAAGCGGCGTCCACACTTGACGGCGTCGTCCTGCTGCACGGCATCAGCAGGACGGCGCGCTCGTTTCGCAGGATGGAGCTGGCGCTGAGGGCGGCCGGCTTTGCCACCCTCAATCTCGACTATGACAGCCGGCGCAAGCCGCTCGACGCGCTGGCCGAGGACATCCACCTCTCGCTTGATCAATTCGCGCGCAGCCTCGACGGCTCCGTGCATTTCGTCTGCCATTCCATGGGCGGGCTTCTGGCACGCGTCTATCTGGCAAGGCATCGCCCGGCGCGGCTCGGCCGCGTCGTGATGCTGGGCACACCGAACGGCGGTAGCGAGATCGCCGACCGCCTGAAGTACCTCGCGGCTTATCGCGCCTATTTCGGTCCGGCCGGCCAGCAGCTCGTCACCCGCCGCGATGCCGCAACCAGCGCGCTGCTGCCGCCGCTCGACTATTCCGCCGGCATCATCGCCGGCAACCGTTCGGTCTATCCGATCACCTCCATGGCCCTGCCGCGGCCGCATGACGGCCGGGTGTCGGTTACCAACACCAGGCTCGAGGGCATGGCCGATCACATCGTGATCCGCACCTCGCATCCCTGGCTGGTGCGCAACAAGGAAGCGATCGCGCAGACCATCGCGTTCTTGCAAGAGGGGAAATTCAGCACAAATCGTCGGGTGGACTAGGCGCGGGCGTTACCCATCCTGTGCAGCTTGAGCATGGCATAGACCGCATTGTTGGCTGGCGTAGGAATGCCAAGCGGGCGGGCGAACTCCACCACCTTTCCGGCGAGCCAGTCGAGTTCGAGCCGGTTGCCGCGTTCGAGATCGTGCAGCATGGAAGCCTTGAAGGTGGGCGGCGAGGCTTCCGCGAATTTCATTCGGTCCTCGGCAAAATTCTCCGGAATGGGAACGCCCCTGGCACGGCCGACCGCCACCACCTCGCTCATCAGGCTGTAAAAGAACGCTCGCGTATCCGGGTCGGCCAGGATCGGCCCTAGCGGCTGGCGAGTCGTTGCGGTCGCGCCTGATAGTCCGACGAGGAATACAAATTTCTGCCAGCGCTCGCGGTCAATCCCGTCGGACACCGAGATGTCGATGCCGGCCGCTTGAGCGGCGTCGGCAAAGGCCTTGAGGCCGTCATCGGGCTTACCGTCGGTTCTGCCGCAGACCATGCGCGCGAACTGGCTCGTGTGGGTGACGACGCCAGGCGCGGACAGCACTGTAGCAATGTAGGCACTTCCAGCGACCACGTTGTCGGCGCCGAGAATCGGGGCGATCCTCTCCGCGCTATCGACCCCGTTTTGCAACGGGATCACCCGGGTGCGCGGTCCGACCAGGGGGAGAGACGACCTGGCTGCCGTCTCGCTGTCCCAAAGCTTGACCGCGAACAGCACGATATCGACCGGACCGACCGTGGCAGGATCATCGGTCACGTTGGGTTCGGGCAAATGAAGATTGCCGAGCACACTCTCGACCTTGAGACCGTTCTTTCTGATCGCCTCGAGGTTGGAGCCGCGTGCGATAAAGAACACGTCGTGCCCTGCCGCGGCCATACGTGCTCCGAAATAACCGCCGAGGGCACCGGCCGCCATCACAGCGATACGCATGTCACATCCTCCCCCTGCAACGACACTCAGCCGGCAGAGGATATCACGCGACGGACCCGGGTTCGATTCCCTGAACGCCGGGCCCATCGCGTCATTTGGCTGCACTGCAGAATTTGGACGCTGTGGTTTCACGGCCTCGTCAGCAGCGCCACACGCCCGATCGCCTTGCGCTCGATCAACAGCCGCATCGCCTTCGCATAATCTTCCAGCGGCAGCCGGTGCGAGATATTCGGCCGCACCCGGCCGGCCTCGGCCCATTCGCTCAGCGCCTTGAACCTGATCTCGCCGAGCGCGGGATCCTTGCGCACCGCCTCGCCGGCGCGAACGCCGAGCACGCTCGCGCCCTTGATCATCAACAGATTGGTGCGGGCCAGACCGATGCCGCCGGTGAAGCCGACGACAAGAATCCGCGCGCCCCAGTTGATGCAGCGCATCGAGTTCTCGAACGCCTCGCCGCCGACAGGATCGAACACCACATCGGCGCCGCGACCGTCGGTGAGACGCTTGACCGCATCGCGGAACGGCTCGCGCGTATAGAGCACGAGGTGGTCCGCGCCGCGCGCCCTGGCGATCGCAAGCTTCTCCTCGCTCGAAGCCGCAGCGATCACGGTGGCGCCAAGCAGCTTGCCGATCTCGACCGCGGCAAGCCCGACACCGCCGCCGGCGCCATGCACCAGCAGCACCTCGCCCGGCTTGATCTGCCCGCGGTCGATCAGCGCGTGATAGGCGGTGCCATGCGCGGCCAGGAAGGTCGCGCCTTCCGCGTAGTCGAAAGTCGACGGCACCGGCACGAGCTGCGACGGCGTTGCAACCGTCTCGTCGCAATAGGCGCCGAAGCGCATCTTGACGATCACCTTGTCGCCGACGGCGACACCGGATGCTCCATTGACCTCGACGACATCGCCGGCGGCTTCCGAGCCCGGCGTGAACGGCAGCGGCGGCTTGAGCTGGTACTCGCCCGCGGCCATCAGGATGTCGGGAAAGTTGATCCCGGCGGCCCGGATCGCAACCCGCACCTGGCCCGGCTGCAAGGGCACCGAGGCAAAGTTCTCGAGCTGCAGACGCTCGGGCGGGCCGAGCTCGCGGCAAACGACGGCTTTCGGCATCAGGCGGCCCGCGCCTTGAGGCGTGCCAGCGCCTCGCGGATCAGCGGCAAGCGGTCGTTGCCGAAATACATGTCGGTCTTGTCGAGATAGATCGTCGGCGAGCCGAAGCCGCCGCGCGCCATCACCTCCTCGGTGTTGGCCTTGAGTTGATCCTTGATCGCCTGGTCGCCGATGCCGGCAAGGAATTGCGCCGGATCGATCCCGAGTTTAGTGCAGATCTCGGTCAGCACCGCATCCTGCGAAATGTCCTTGTCGTCACCCCAATAGGCCTCGAACACCGCGCGGGCGAACGGTACCATCTTCTCGTTGCCGAGAAGGATGCAGCCGCGCATCGCCTTGACGCTGTTCACCGGGAACACGGTCGGCGGCATCTTGATCGCAAGGCCGGCCGAGCGCGCCCAGTCGGTGAGATCCTTCTTCATGTAGCGCGCCTTCAGCGGCACCGGCTTCTCGCGCTGCGCGTAGACCGACGGGTTGACGGTGTTGAAGATGCCGCCGACCAAGATCGGCCGCCAGGTGATCGGAGCGTCGAACTCCTTCGCGAGCGGCTGGATGTTGTGCCAGGCGAGATAGGTCCACGGGCTCGAGCAGTCGAAGAAGAATTCGATCATGGCGTTTCCCTTTGTCTTTTCCACATTCATTCTCGTCATTCCGGGATGCACCGCAAGGCGCAGGGCTCGCGACTGTGTCGCGCCGCGGAATAACGGGCATCATTTCTTCTCGACCAATTCCTTCGCACGCTGGCCGAACATGTTCTTGCGTGATTCCTCGTCAAACGGCTCCTTGACGAATTTTCCGATCGCAAGCCCCGCCTGCACCTGCGGGCGGGCGCGCACGGTGGCGTACCAGCGCTTGATGTTCGGGAAATCGTCGAGGGTAAAACCCTGCGCCTTGTGGGTCATGGTCCAGGGGAAGCAGGCGATGTCGGCGATCGAATAGTCGTCGCCGGCGATATAGGCGCCGGTCCTGCCGAGCTGGCGGTCGAGCACGCCATAGAGCCGCGCGGTCTCGTCGCGGTAGCGCTGGATCGCGTAGGGAATCTTCTCGGCCGCATAGAGCGCGAAATGGCCGTGCTGGCCGAGCATCGGCCCGAGGCCGCCCATCTGCCACATCACCCATTGGATGACGTTCGACCGCGCACGCAACTCCCGCGACAGGAAACGGCCGGCCTTGTCGGCGAGATAGATCAGGATCGCGCCGGTCTCGAACACCGAGAACGGCCCGCCGCCGTCGGCCGGTTGATGGTCGACGATCGCGGGGATCCGGTTGTTCGGGCTGATCGCCAGGAATTCGGGCCGAAACTGCTCGCCGGCGCGGATGTTCACCGGGATCACCTTGTAGGGCAGCCTCAGTTCCTCCAGCATGATCGAGATCTTCCAGCCGTTCGGCGTCGGCGCGTAGTGCAGATCGATCATCGGCGTTCTATTCCCCATCACAAAGACTTTTGTTGTTCTGTACCTCCACCCTAGGACATGGCACACAGGCGCTCAATCAGAACCCAACGGGAGGCACCCATGCTGTTTCCAACGACGATCGCAGGCTCGCTGCCGAAGCCGGAATGGCTGGCGGAGCCGAACATGCTGTGGGCACCCTGGAAGTCGGAGGGCGCCGAGCTCGCCCGCGCCAAGCGCGATGCCACGGTGCTGGCGGTCAAGCTGCAGGAAGATGCCGGCGTCGACATCGTCACCGAGGGCGAGCAGGCGCGCCAGCATTTCGTGCACGGCTTCCTGGAGCGGATCGAGGGCATCGATTTCGCCCACAAGGTCGAGATGGGCATCCGCAAGGACCGCTATAAGGCGATGGTGCCGCAGGTGGTCGCACCGCTGCAGCTCAAGGGACGCGTCCACGAGAGCGAGGCCCGTGCGGCCCGCGCGCACACCAGGAACCGGCTGAAATTCACCATGCCCGGCCCGATGACGATCATCGATACCATCGCCGACAAGTATTACGGCGACCGTGTGAAGATGGCCTTCGCTTTCGCCGAGCTTTTGAATCAGGAGGCGAAGGCGTTGCAGGCCGACGGCGTCGACATGATCCAGTTCGACGAGCCCGCCTTCAACGTCTACATGGACCAAGTGCGCGACTGGGGCATCAAGGCGCTGGAGCGCGCCGCCGAAGGCCTGACCTGCGCCACCGCCGTGCACATCTGTTACGGCTACGGCATCAAGGCCAACACCGACTGGAAGCAGACGCTTGGCGGCGAGTGGCGGCAATACGAGGAGACCTTCCCCGTCATCGACAAGAGCACGATCCAGCAGGTCGCGATCGAATGCCGCAACTCGAAGGTGCCGATCGAACTGCTCGCGGCGCTTCCCGGCAAGATCGTGCAGGCCGGCGTGATCGACGTCGCCAGCGACGAGATCGAGACCGCTGAGGACGTCGTCAAGGTGATCGAGGCGGTCGCGAGGCACGTGCCGAAGGGCAACATCATCGCGACCACCAATTGCGGCATGGCGCCGATGCGGCGGGACATCGCGGAAGCCAAGCTGATCGCGCTGGGCGCCGGTGCCAAGCTGGCTCGGCAGCGGCTGGCGTAAGGATGACGCCGGCCGATCAACCCAGAACGGCCATCGCGCTCGGATGCAACACCGGCCGGTAGCCGGCCTGGAAGGCGCGCAACGTCGATGGCGGCGTCAGCAGCATTGCCGGCTCCGGTACGTCGGCCCGGCCGTAACCGGCAAACGACCAGCGCAACATGGCGCCGTCGGCGACGAGGTAGCTGTCCCCGCTCGCCTGCACCATCGTCCCGTCGGGCAAGTCGCGCAATCGCGTCGGCAGCGGATGCAGCCGCTTCTTGCCGCGGTCGAGCCGCTCGGCATGCAGCACCGCATCCATCGCCTTGGCGCTGAGATCGCTCACGCCGTTGCCCTGCTCCCAGCAGCTGCGAAACCGCTTGGCATCGTCACGGCGGCAGTAGAAGCAGGGCCGGTGTCCGGCCGCAAACGCGGTGGCCTCATCGAGGAAGAACAGCTCGGTCCAGCTCTGACGGCTCATCACCTTGCGCCGCCGTCCCCTGAACTCGCAGGCGCAGGTGAGCCAGGCCGGGCTCGACCAGCGCTTGTTCAGCAGCGTGCGCGTCGCCGGATCGTGGATGATGCCGCGATTGCCGGTGAAGGTGCCGCGATGGTCTGAGGCGACGATGTCGCCGGTGGGCGTGACGCGGTTTTGCAGGGGCATGTTTCTTACTTCCCCCTCGCCCCGCTCTTGCGGGGAGAGGGTTGGGGTGAGGGGCTTGTCCGCAAAGATAGTGAGAGATGAACTCGCGGTGACTCCCCCTCACCCGATCGCTCCGCGATCGACCTCTCCCCGCAAGCGGGGCGAGGTGACTCCTCATGCCGCCCCGTCGCGGATCGGCGGCTGGAACGACAGCGCGGTATCCCAGGGAAAGTAGATCCAGGTGTCCTGCGACACCTCGGTGATGTAGGTGTCGACCAGCGGCCGGCCCTTCGGCTTGGCGTACACGGTCGCGAAATGCGCATCGGGCAGCAATTGGCGCACCAGCCTGCCGGTCTTGCCGGTATCGACGAGGTCGTCGACGATCAAGAGCCCCTTGCCGGTGCCGCCGCCGAGCTTGGCAGTCTGCTCCGAAATGCCCTTGAGCACTTTCAGATCGCCCTGCTTGTCGTGGTCGTAGCTGGCGACGCAGACGGTATCGATCACCCGCAAGCCGAGCTCGCGCGCCACGATCGCTGCGGGCACCAGCCCACCGCGGGTGATCGCGATCACCGCTTGGAACGGGCCGACCTCATTGAGCCGCCAGGTCAGCGCCCGGCAGTCCCGATGGAATTGATCCCACGAGACCGGAAACGGCCTGCCGGCTCGCTCCAGTGCACTCGGTTCGGAATTTCGTTCAGCCATATCGTCTCAACCCGCCGGCTTCTTCTGCGCGGCCTGCACTTGCTTCAGCATCTCCTTCACCGCGATCATCGCCGCGGCGAGCTTTTCCGGATCGCGCGAGCGGACCACGAGATTGGTGTTCGGCTTCTGGTTCTCGTCCTGGAACGGATAGCTGCCGATGATGGTGTCGGGATTGGCTTCCGCGATCGCCCGCAGCGGGCCGCCGATGTCGCCTTCTCGCGCGTCGGCCCTGACCGAGTCCGACAACATCCGCACGCCGGATTTCAGGGTCGGCGCCACGATGTCCATCATCGCCTGCATGATGCTGGGGATGCCGGCCATCACGATGACATTCCCGAGCTTGAAGCCCGGCGCCAGGATGGTCGCGCTCTGGATCAGCTCGGCGCCGTCAGGCACCCGGGCCATGCGGAGCCGCGCCTCGTTGAGGTCCTGCTCGCTCCAGCGCTCCCTGAACCGCGCCACCACCTCGGGGTGATGATGGATATCGACCCCGAACGCCTTCGCCACGCTGTCGGCGGTGATGTCGTCATGGGTCGGCCCGATGCCGCCGGTGGTGAACACGTAGGTGTACCTATGCCGCAGCGCATCAAGGGCAGAGACGATGTCGGCCTCGTCATCGGCGACGACGCGGACCTCCTTCAGGTCGATGCCGATGTTGGTCAGGTATTCGGCGATGAAGCCGATGTTCTTGTCCTTGGTCCGGCCGGACAGGATCTCGTCGCCGATCACCAATATCCCCGCCGTGACGATCTCGCTCATGGTCTCATTCCCTAACTTGATCCCCTGACATTGCCGATCCAATGCCTTGATGTCACGGGGTTTTGCCGCCGAATTAAGCAGACCTCAGCCGGTTTTTCGGGCAGGCCTTCCACTTCACCCATAGCAAATGCCGCAAGCCAATGCATATCGCGCTGGCCCGCCCCTTGCTACCATCCCATCAAGTCATGCACTGTGTCACATGGCTTGGGAGGGCAGTCGGGCTATATGGCAGTCGCGTTCGATGAGATGAATGGCCTCGGCGAGGATCTCCGCCCGGCCTACCAGGAGCTCTCCCGCTGGCTCAAAGAGACGCCGCCGGATGCGCTCGAATATCGACGCCAGGAAGCGGAGCTCTTGTTCCGCCGGATCGGCATCACCTTCGCGGTCTATGGCGATGCCGAGGCCCAGGAGCGGCTGATCCCGTTCGACGTCATCCCCCGCATCATGTCGGCGACCGAGTGGACGCTGCTGGAGAAGGGCCTCAAGCAGCGCGTGCTCGCGCTCAACATGTTCTTGAAGGACATCTATCACGGCCGCGACATCCTGCGCGCCAACGTCATCCCCGAGGACCTGATCTTCCAGAACCCGGTGTTCCGTCCGGAGATGAACGGCCAGGACGTGCCGCACGACATCTACGTCCACATCGCCGGCATCGACATCATCCGCACCGATCCCGACAATTTCATTGTGCTGGAGGACAATGCGCGCACGCCATCCGGCGTGTCCTACATGCTGGAAAACCGCGAGATCATGATGCGGTTGTTTCCGGACCTGTTCGCGCGGCACCGCGTCGCGCCGGTGGACCGTTATCCGGACGAGCTGCTGTCGGCGCTGCGGTCGGTGGCGCCGCACAGCGCCTCTGCCGAGCCGACGGTCGCGCTGATGACGCCCGGCGTCTACAACTCGGCCTATTACGAGCACTCCTTCCTCGCCGACAAGCTCGGCATCGAGCTGGTCGAGGGGCGCGACCTCATCGTCAAGAACGACGAGGTGTTCATGCGCACCACCGAAGGGCTGAAGCGGGTCGACGTGATCTATCGCCGCGTCGACGACGATTTCCTCGATCCCCTCACCTTCCGGCCGGACTCCGCGCTCGGCGTCCCCGGGCTGATGTCAGCCTACGCCGCCGGCAACATCACGCTCGCCAATGCGGTCGGCACCGGCATCGCCGACGACAAGGCGATCTATTCCTACATGCCTGATATCGTGAAGTTCTACCTCAGCGAGGAGCCGATCCTGAAGAACGTGCAGACCTGGCGCTGCCGGGAAGCGCAGGATCTGTCCTACGTGCTCGACAACCTCGCCGACCTCGTCGTCAAGGAGGTGCACGGCTCGGGCGGCTACGGCATGCTGATCGGCCCCGCCGCAACCAAGGCGACGATCGAGGCGTTCCGCGACAAGCTCAAGCGCGAGCCGGAAGGCTTCATCGCCCAGCCGACGCTGGCGCTGTCGACCTGCCCGACCTGCACCGACAAGGGGCTGGCGCCGCGTCATGTCGACCTCCGCCCGTTCGTGCTGACCGGCTCCAGCCACACCACCATCGTGCCCGGCGGGCTGACCCGCGTCGCGCTGAAGGAAGGCTCGCTCGTCGTCAATTCGAGCCAGGGCGGCGGCACCAAGGACACCTGGATACTGAGCGAGTAGTTGAAAGCATGCTGTCGCGCACCGCCGAAAACCTGTTCTGGCTGGCCCGTTATGTCGAACGCGCCGAATATCTGGCGCGCACCATCGATGCGACGTTGCGCGTCACCGCACTGCCCGCGGCCTATGTCGGCAAGACCAATGAGTGGGATTCCGCACTGCTCACCGCCGGCGTCGGCGCAAGCTTCTACGATCACTATGAGGAAGCCGACGAGCGGAACGTCATCGAGTATCTCTCCTTCTCGTCGGAAAATCCGTCCTCGATCAAGAACTGCATCGAGGCGGCGCGGCTCAATTCACGCTCGGTACGGACAGCGCTGACGTCGGAGATGTGGGACACCATCAATTCGGCGTGGATCGAGCTGCAGGCGGTCTGGAACAAGGGTCCCGCCAACCGCGAGGAGCTCGCCAAATTCCTGCGCTTCGTGCAGGAGACCTCGCTGCGTTTCGACGGCTCGGCCTACCGCACCATGCTGCGCAACGACGCCTACTGGTTCTCGCGGCTCGGGGTCCATCTCGAGCGCGCCGACAATACCGCACGGATTCTCGACGTGAAATATCACATGCTGTTACCCGAGGAGGAGCATGTCGGCGGCCCGCTGGATTACTACCAGTGGACCTCGATCCTGCGTTCGGTGTCGGCAACGACCGCCTATCACTGGGTCTACCGGGAAACCCTGAAGCCCTGGCTGATCGCCGACCTGCTGATCCTCAACGATACGCTGCCGCGCTCGCTTGCCAGCTGCTACAGCAACCTCGTGCGCAACCTCGACCAGATCGGCGTCGCCTATGGCCGCCAGGGCGCCTCGCAACGCCATGCCCGCGGCATCAGGAACCGGCTCGAGCACAGCAACATGGACGATATCTTCCAGCACGGCGTGCACGAATTCATCCAGGAGTTCATCGCGGACAACTCACGGCTGGGTGAGATCATCACCAAGCAATATCTGATCTGACCGGTTTTGAGGCAAAATCTCGTCATGGCCAGGCAAAAGCGCGAAGCGCGTCTTTCGTGACGTAGGTGACCGCCATCGACATCTTGCTTTCGCGGCCGATTAGGAAGAAAGACGTGGGTGCCCGGGAAGGGTCCGGGCATGACACTCCTGCCCTGAAAAAACCGATTGAACACCGGTTGAGCCATGCGCCTGCGGATAGCCCACACCACCACCTATCGTTACGAGCCGGCGGCCTCGGGCGTGATCCAGATTCTGCGGATGACGCCCGGCAGCCATGACGGCCAGTATGTCGCGGATTGGCAGATCGACGTCTCGACCGATTCCCGGCTCGACACCCATGAGGACGCCTTCGGCAACGTCACCCATGTGCTGACGCATGGTTCGATCAGTGACCTCACGATCCATTGCGAGGGCCTGATCGAGACCCAGGATACCGGCGGCGTGCTGCGCGGCAGCGACGAGCGGTTTCCGCCGAGCCTGTTCCTGCGTCCCACACCGCTGACTGATCTCAACCCGGCAATGACGGCCATCGTGCGCGAGCTGCGCGCGGAAGCCGGCGCCGACGTGCTCGGTTTCCTGCACGCGCTGATGGTGCAGATCTACGAGCACATGACCTTCGACGAGGACCCGACCAACAGCGCCACCTCGGCCGCCGAGGCGTTCGCGCTGAAGCGCGGCGTCTGCCAGGACTACGCGCACATCCTGATCGCCTGCGCGCGCGCCGGCGGCGTTCCGGCGCGGTTCGTCTCCGGCCACTTCCTGCGCTCCGACGGCATGGTCAACCAGCAGGCCGGCCACGCCTGGGCCGAGGCCTTCGTGCCCGATCTCGGCTGGATCGGCTTCGACGCCGCCAATGGCATTTGCACGACCGACGCCCATGCCCGCGTCGCGATCGGGCTCGACTATCTCGGCGCCGCCCCGGTCCGCGGCACCCGCTATGGCGGCGGCAACGAGACGCTGACGGTCGCGGTCAAGGTCGACCAGGCCGGCCGCCCCGGACAGTGGCAGAGCCAGACGCAGTCGTAGCGCTGATCCCTCTCCGCGTCCGTCATTGCGAGCCAACGGGTCGCGCGAACGCGCGCCCGAGGCCAGGCTCCGCGAAGCAATCCATCTGATCGCTTGCGGAGGCATGGATTGCTTCGCCGCTTCGCTCCTCGCAATGTCCGCAGGGGTGCTATGATCGCTGCTGCAAACCAAACCAGCGGGACAAGCCATGGCCACCGTAAAACTGCTTTCCGACGACGAGCTCTCGGCGGAAGCACGCGCCGTCTTCGACGACATCCGCAAGACGCGGAACTCGGACTTCGTCAACAATTTCTGGCGCGCGCTGGCGCATGATCCGAAGACCCTGCGGCGGACCTGGGAGAGCATCAAGGAGGTGATGGCACCCGGCGCGCTCGACCCGAAGGTCAAGGAGATGCTCTACGTCGCCGTCTCGGTGGCCCACGGCTGCAGCTATTGCATTCACTCGCACACCGCGAGCGCCCGCGCCAAGGGCATGACCGACGCCGAATATCAGGAAATGCTGGCAATCGTCGGCATGGCCGCCGAGACCAACCGGCTGGTCACGGCGCTTGGCGTGCCGGTCGACGAGGCCTTCCTCGTCGATGCACCTGCGGGACGAAGCCAGGAGCCGTGACGCTCCTGCCTGTCCCGCGGATGAGTGATGTCACGAAATGCGCTCAACGTCGGATTTGAGGACAACCAGGAAACGGGCAGCTTCGCCGCCCGTCACCACCCGATGATCGAAGGTCAGCGATAGCGGCAGCGTGCGTCGGACCGCAACCTGCCCGCGAAGCGCGACCACGCGCTGCGAAATCCGCCCGGCGCCGACGATCGCCGTCTGTGGCGGCACGATGATGAGATTAGCAAACCGGCCTCCGATCATGCCGAAGTTCGACAACGTGATCGTCGCACCGCGCAGTTCCCCCGGGGGTATCGCGCGCGCGATTGCGTCGGCTCGCAGACGGTCGAGTCCGGCCCGCAGGTCCGATACGCTCCGCTCCGCGACATTGCGCAGCACGGGGACGATCAGGCCGCCGCCGGTGTCGACAGCGATGCCGAGATCGATGCGCTCGATCAGGCGCCGTTCTCCCGTACCGGAATGATACCAGGCATTGAGCGCGGGCTCTGCCTTGCAGGCAGCGGCGATCGCCCGCGCCAGGCGGATTGTCACGTCCTCGCCCTGCCGCCAATCGTCGATGTCGGCTTCATCGGTGACCGTCGCGGGGACGATTTCCGCATGCGCTGCCGTCATGCGTTGGGCCATCGCGCGGCGCAAGCCGCGCAGCGGCTCGGCGGGTCCGCTGTGAGACATCCGCTTCGCCGCCCTCTCGACATCGGCCCGCGTGATGGTGCCGCCGGGCCCGGTCGCCTCGACGAGATCGAGCGCGACGTCAAGCTTGCGCGCAAGGGCGCGCACTGCCGGAAACACTCGGGCTCCCTGCCCGCTGGGCGGCGAGGCAGTTGCTGGCGCCGGCCGTTGCTCGCCGGTGTCGAGTTCGCCCACAATCGTGCCGGTGTCCTGCCCGGCGTCCTCGGCAAACTCGACGAGCGGCGCGCCGACCTTCACGATATCGCCCTTGGCACCGAACAGGCGCGCGATGCGTCCGCTCGACGGCGCCGGTATCTCGACCACCGCCTTGTCGGTCTCGACCGAAACGAGCGGCTGATCGGTCACGACGTGATCGCCCTCGTTGACGTACCAGGTGACGATCTCGGCTTCTTCAAGACCTTCACCAAGGTCCGGCAACGTGAACTGGCGCATGGCACAAGGTCCGTCGGTGTTCAGTTGTACTGTTGCGCCTTTCGGGCTGCGGTCACGATGCGTCCGACCGACGGCATGTAGCGTTGCTCGAGGCGGGCCATCGGAATGATCGTGTCGTAGCCGGTGACGCGGGTCACGGGTGCGAGCAGCGAGGACAGTCCGCGCTCGGCGATCATGGCCGCGATCTCCGCCCCAAATCCGCCGGTGTGCGCGGCCTCGTGCACGATGACGCAGCGCCCGGTCTTTGTGACCGACCTGAGCACGGTGTTTTCATCGTAGGGCTTGAGCGTGGCGAGGTCGATAACCTCGGCAGCGATGCCCTCGTCGGCGAGCGCGTCCGCTGCGGCCATCGTTTCCTTCAGCATCGCACCCCAGCTGATCAGCGTGACGTCGCGACCTTCCCTCTCGACAAAGGCGCGATCCATCGGCAAGGCTTCGCCGTTGTCCTCCACCTCGCCTTTCACGGCGCGGTACAACCGCGTCGGCTCCAGGAACACCACCGGATCGGGATCGCGGATCGCGGCGAGGAGAAGTCCATAGGCGCGCTCCGGCGACGAAGGCACCACGACACGCAAGCCCGGAATGTGGGCCAGCATCGCCTCGGTGCTTTCGGAATGATGCTCGGGCGCGCGAATGCCGGCACCATGCGGCGTCCGCAGGACCATCGGACAAGTGAGCCGTCCCTGGGTACGGTTGCGCAGCCGTGATGCGTGGTTCACCAGCTGATCGAGACAGGGATAAATAAATCCCATGAACTGGATTTCGCCCACGGGCTTCAGTCCCTGCGCGGCCATGCCGACGCAAAGCCCGCTGATCAGGAGTTCGGCAAGCGGCGTATCGAGGACGCGCTCCGGACCGAAGCGCTCCTGCAAGCCGACGGTCGCGCGGAAGACGCCGCCATTGACGCCGACATCCTCGCCGAGCACGACCACATCGGGATCATCCGCCATCGCGCGGCCGAGCGCCAGATTGATGGCTTCGACCAACGTGAGTTCAGGCATCGTCCTCTCCTGCAAGTTCGCGACGCTGCGCGGCATACGCCTCGGGCAGATCGGCATAAAGGTTGTCGAACATGGTTTCTGCTCGGCGTGGCGGCGTCTTCAGATAGCGCTCCACCGCCGCCTCGATGCGCTCATGGCACTCGGCGGCAAGCCGCTCCTCATCCGCCTTGGTCCACATCTTCTGACCCACAAGATAGGACCGGAGGCGCGCGATCGGCTCTTCCTTCCAATGCGCCTGGACTTCTTCGGCCGAACGATAGCGCAATGCATCATCTGACGTCGTGTGATCGCCGAGCCGATAGGTGACCGCTTCAATGAAGTGAGGGCCCTTGCCGTCGCGGGCAGTGGCAATGGCCTCCTCGGCCGCGGCACGCATCGCCACCACGTCACTCCCGTCCACCTGCTCGCCGCTGAACCCGGCGCCGATGGCCTTCTGCGCCAGCGTCTCGGAACCCGTCTGCAGACGCAACGGCACCGATATGGCCCATTGATTGTTGGTGGCGACGAACACGAGCGGCAATTTGTGAACGCCGGCGAAATTCATGGCCTCGTAGACATCGCCTTTCGAGGTGGCGCCGTCGCCGAACATGCAGACGGCCACGCGCGGCTCCTTGCGCAACTTCAGGGCGTAGGCAACGCCGGCGGCATGCGGCGCCTGTGATCCGACGGGAACGCAGAACGGGAAATCGTGCACCGGACCGGAGAATTGATTGCCGCGTTCATCGCCGCCCCAGAACAGCAGGATCTCCTCCAGCGCGACGCCACGCCAGAGCAACGCGCCGTTGTCGCGATAGGAGGGCAACAGAACGTCATCCTCCCGCATAGCACTCGCAATCCCGACCGACACCGCCTCCTGGCCGAGCGAAATGGCATAGGTTCCCAGCCGACCGGTGCGCTGCAATGCAACAGCCTTTCGGTCGAACAGACGCAAGAGCACCATCGACCGGTAAAGTTCGACCAGCAGCTTGGCATCGGTGGCGAAGGCAGGAAGCGGCCGCTCTATCGAGCCGTCGGGCGCGAGGTAATTGCGGCGGCGCACCTCAAAGCGCGCAATGACGGGGAGCTCTTCGTTTGCTCTTTTGCTGGCCACGCGCTCATTCCTGGAGCGGTTCTGCCTCCCACATTCAGTTATTTGGTGTTAGGGCCGCGACGATGCAATACCGTAGCAGCATCGCTCTTGGCGCACGCGTCAGCGGCCGGGTCGTAAGGATCGATCGACAGGATCCGTGGAACAGCGCCGCGACTGCGGTATAAGAGAGCATGGCAAATGGTCAGGTTGTCCTCGTAACAACTGCGCCGTTGGACGGCGGCCCGCCTGTTCGCTCGGTCTTCTTCGTGGCTGAAGGAGACGCGGCAAAGGCCACGGCCATTATTGCGGACATGATGGCCCCGAATGAAACAGTCGAAGCGTGGGGGCCGCTTCCCGAAGCAGCTGTCAAGGCGCTCGGGTTGAAACCCGGTGACTACACCCACAGCTGACTTGCATCGGATAGCTGCCCGGCGCGCGAAGGTCTGCGGCCGCATCCTTGCGCAGAGGGTGTGATCTTGACGCGGCGCCCTCGCTTACGCGAGGCCACCGCGGTCCCGATCACAACGCGGGGAGCCCTCTTTCTCGAGCAAGGGACATGGCGTAATCTGCAGCGAGCTGCCCTTAGACGGGACGGGCCGACGTCGCCGTTTGAAGGAACGGGCAGCGGTCAGGCCGTCGGCAGGCATCGCAGTCTGAAAGCAGCGCCTGCCTTATGTGGCGCTCCCTCAACTTCAACATGAAACAGGTTGGCCTGCCGCGCGCGCGGCAGACAAGGGCAGTGCTTAACCCTTGGAGGACGACATGGCGACATTCATATTGAGGATCGACTGGACCGACCAGGGAATTCGTAATGTCAAGGAAGCTCCCAAGCGCAGCCGAGCGGCGAAAGAACTCGCCAAGACGCTAGGTGTCGAAATCAAGGAGGTCTATCTCACCTCCGGCGAGCATGACATCCTTCTCCTCGCCGAAGCACCGCTCGGCGACAACATCACAAAACTCGCGCTTGCCCTCAGCTCTCTGGGAAACATACGGACTTGCACCTCACGGGCCTGGCCCGAGGCGGAGTGGACCAAGCTGATATCCGAGCTCCCGTAGCTACGTCGGATATCCCGATGGATCTCTGCGCGGCCTGACTGACGGGCGCCGTCGCAGACTTGCCCCGGCGATCGGCGCGGGAGTGCGCGCATGCGCAGGACCAGCCACCGCTTTGGTCGTGTGAATAAATGAGGATACGAAGCGCACGAGGGCAACGGCACACGTCGTCGCCGGCGGGCCACCACGCGCTACTTATCCAGCCAGACATCCTCGAAGCGCAGATTGTTGTACTGGCTGTTGTCGTGCGGATGGAAATTCCTCACATAGGGCTGCCAGCAATTGCCGGCCGATGAGTGCAGGATGACCGGCCGCGCGGCATCGTCGACCAGCAGGTGCTCGATGTCGAACACGATCTTGCGGCGCTTGTCCCTGTCGACCTCGCGCGACTGCGCCGCCAGCAGCTTGTCGACTTCGGCGTTGCAATACTGGGTGTAGTTGCGCTCGGAGTTGCAGGAATAGTTCTCCACCAGATTGCCGTCGGGATCGTCGACGCTGACGCCGGTGACATTGAGGCCGATGGTGTAGTCCTTGCGCTGCAGCCGCGAGTACCAGCGCGGCGTGTCCAGAATGTCGAGCTCGGCCGTGATATAGATCTTCTTGAGCTGGTCGGCGAGGATCACCGCCGGGTCGCGATAGGTCGGCAGGTTCCGGGTCTGGATCTTGATCGACAGCGGCTTGGCGTCGCTGTAGCCGAGCTTCTGCATGATCGCCTGCGCCTCGGCGAGGTTCTTCCCGGTATCGGGACCGTAACCCATCAGCGTCGACAGGATCTCCGGCGGCATGCCCCACTCGCCTTCGGGCTTGGCCTGCATCGCGCCCCCGAGCCGCCCGCTGCCTTCGAACAGGATGCTGTTGAAGGCCTTCCGATCCAGCGCCAGCGACATCGCCTTGCGGATATCCGGATTGTCGAACGGCGGATTGACGCGGTTGACCAGAAGATTGATCTGCAGATTGGTCGACGTCATCTCGCAGATCGCGTTCGGCGCCCGCGCCTTGACGTCCTTCATCAGGGGAATGCTGACGTCGGACGGAAAGGTGATGTCGTAGTCGCCGGTCGCGAACGCCAGCATGCGGGTGGCGCGGCTATCGATCGAGCGCACCGTGATCTCGTCGAGATACGGCCGGTCCTTCTTGAAGTAATCGGGGTTACGGACCAGACGGATAGAGTCGCCGCGCCGGAACTCGACGAGCTTGAACGGCCCGGTGCCGACCGGCTTGGTGCGCATCACCTGCTGCGGCACGTGGCAGGGATAGACAACCGAGAAGGCGCTGGCGAGCAGCGCCAAGAGACCTGGCTGCGGCTCGGTCAGCTCGAAGGTCGCCTCGTTGTCGCCATTGATGCTGACGTCCCTGAGCTTCGAGTACCAGACCTTGCGCGGGTTGCGCTTGAAGTCCGGTGTTTTGACGTCTTGGGTCTCGCTCTTGCCGATCAGCATCCGCCAGGTGCACTGCACGTCCTTGGCCGTGAACGGCTGGCCGTCATGCCACTTCACGCCGTGCCGCAGCTTGAAGGTAAGCTTTGTGTTGGTCTGGTCCCACGACCAGCTCTCGGCGAGATCGGGGATCACGGTGTCGATGCTTTCGTGCACCTTGGCCGGATTGAACACCACGAGGTTGTTGAAGACGGCCGCGAACGGCATCACCGAGGCGATGGTGGATTCCTCGAGCAGCGAGGTCGAGGGCGGGTTGTCGTTGTGATAGAGCCGCAGGGTGCCGCCCTTCTTCTGCGCCGATGTAGGGCTCGCGGCCATCGCGGCGATGCCCAATGCCACAATGCACGCGGCCAGTTTGAACGACATTCCCGCCTCCCGAAATTTCTTGTTGTCGTCGGTTGCAGGCAGTCGAGCACAACACCCCGCCCCCCGCAACGACGCAAGGCGAAGATCATTGCCGGCTGCGCGCCACGCAGAGCGAGACCGGAATGCTCGCGACCTCGATGGCCGGAACAGGGCACCCGGACGGACCACCGCCGGGACCGGCGGCCCCGACCCGCGCGACCGGCCATCGCACGTCCCGTCACGGGGAATTGGGGTTGGATGCATCCTCGAAATTGGCTACACGTTTCCCGCCGAGAAACTCGGACCGTCTGAGGGCTTTAAATGACCTATTGCTGCGGAATCCTGGTGCGCGACGGGCTCGTCATGATCGCCGATACCCGCACCAATGCCGGCCTCGACAACGTCTCGACCTTCCGCAAGCTGCACATCTTCGAAAAGCCTGGCGACCGCATCATGGCGATCGCCAGCGCCGGGAATCTCGCGATCAGCCAGTCGGTGCTGTCGACCCTGACCGAGGGCATGGAAAATCCGGACACCGGCGAGCTCGAGACGCTGATGAACGCCCCGACCATGTTCCAGGCGGCGCAGCGGATCGGCCGCGCCATCCGCTCGGTGCACGCCACCGAGGGCGACGCGCTGCGCGCCGAGGACATCTCCTTCGACGTCTCGTTCCTGTTCGGCGGCCAGATCAAGGGCTCGCGGATGCGCCTGTTCATGGTCTACACCGCCGGCAACTTCATCGAGTGCACCACCGACACGCCGTACCTGCAGATCGGCGAGCACAAATACGGCAAGCCGGTGCTCGACCGCGCCATGCACTACGACGTCGAGCTCTACGAGGCGCTGAAGACCGGGCTGATCTCGATGGATTCGACGATGCGCTCCAACCTCGGCGTCGGCCTGCCGATCGACGTGCTGGTGGTGCGCACGGACGCCTGCGAGGCCGACCTCAACCACCGCATCGAGGCCGGCGAGCCCTATTTCCACGACCTGCGCTCACGCTGGTCGGCGGCGCTGCGCGCGGCGCACCAGAACATTCCACGGCCCCCCTACAAGAACGAAACCGAAGCAAAAACCAAGTAAGAGGAAACTCGGATGACTGAGGCAACCAGCAAGATCGCACTCGTGACCGGCGCCGGCACCGGCGTCGGACGCGCCGCGTCGCTCGCTTTGATGGACAAGGGCTACACCGTGGTGCTCGCCGGGCGCCGCATGGAGATGCTGGAAGAGACCGCCAAGCTCGGCCCCGCCGGCAAGAGCCTGTGCGTTTCGGCCGACATGGCCAATCCGGCCGCGATCGCAGCCCTGTTCGACAAGGTGAAGGCGACCTATGGCCGGCTCGACGTTCTCTTCAACAACGCCGGCATGGGCGCGCCGCCGGTGAACTTCGAGGATCTGCCGCTCGAGCAGTGGCAGGCCGTGGTCAACACCAACCTGACCGCGCCGTTCCTGTGCACCCAGCACGCCTTCCGCATCATGAAGGACCAGGCGCCGCGCGGCGGCCGCATCATCAACAACGGCTCGATCTCGGCGCATGCGCCGCGGCCGTTCTCGGCCGCCTACACCTCGACCAAGCACGCCATCACCGGCCTCACCAAGTCGTCCAACCTCGACGGCCGCATGTATGACATCGCGGTCGGCCAGGTCGATATCGGCAATGCCGCGACCCCGATGACCGACCGCATGGTCAACGGCCCCGGCGTGCTGCAGCCGGACGGCACCACCAAGCACGAGCCGCGCATGGACGCCAAGGCGGTCGGCGACGCCGTGGCCTACATGGCCGGCCTGCCGCTCGACGCCAACGTGCTGTTCATGACTGTGATGGCGACCAAGATGCCGTTCGTCGGCCGGGGCTGATCTTCTCCTCCCTGCTTGCGGCAGGACCCTCACGACGCCCGGCCGGGCTTGTCCCGGCCGGCCGTCGCGGGGTGCGCTGCCAAAATATCGAAAACAACCCCCATGCAAAGGAGCCGGCAGCTGTCGGCGTCCGACACGGCAACTTGACACGTCGGGCAAATCAGCGATACTTTTCCATTATTCCGAAATCATGAAAAGCTTGCCCCGGGGCTCATCTTCCCCTTCTCCCCGCGCGCGGGGAGAAGGTCGGGATGAGGGGGAGTCTCCACAAGGACGGTGAGAGACAAACGCGCGGAGAGTCCCCCTCACCCGGATTGCTGCGCAATCCGACCTCTCCCCGCAAGCGGGGCGAGGTAAGGGAAGCGCCCTACTCCAGCTTCTCGACGTCCCGCAGCGTCGGGAACAACTTCATCCAGAGCAGCGCGACCGCGACCGTGGCGACGCCGCCGAGCACGGCCGACGGCACGGTGCCGAGCAGCGCCGCGGTGACGCCGCTCTCGAACTGGCCGAGCTGGTTCGACGCGTTGATGAACAGGAAGTTCACCGCGCCGACACGGCCGCGCATCTCGTCGGGGGTGGCGAGCTGCACCAGCGAGAAGCGGATCACGACGCTGATCGTGTCCGCGGCGCCGAGCACCGCGAGCGCCAGCGCCGACAGCCACATCCAGTGCGACAGCGCGAACACCACCGTCGCAACGCCGAACACGATCACCGCCTGGAACATCCGCATGCCGACGCGGCGGTTGATGGTGTGCCGCGCCAGCACCATCGTCATCAGCAGCGCACCGACCGCGGGCGCGGCGCGCAGGATGCCGAGGCCGAGCGGACCGGCTTGCAGGATATCGCGCGCATAGATCGGCAGCAGCGCGGTGACGCCGCCGAACAGCACCGCGAACAGATCGAGCGAGATGGTGCCGAGGATTGCCGGATTGCTGCGAACGAAGGTGACGCCGGCAAACAGGTCGTCCGACGACCCGCCGTTCTTCACCGGCGCCTGCTGCAGCCGGCCGATGCCGCCGGTGAGCAGCACACCGAACAGCCAGAACACCATCATGATGCCGTAGGGCGCGCCCGGCATCAGGGCATAGGCGAAGCCGCCGAGCGCGGGTCCGGTGATGGTCGCGACCTGCGCCGCGCCGCTCGAGATCGCGGTCGCCCGCTGCAGCGAGCCTTGCGGCGCGATCAGCGGCAACAGCGCGGCGGTCGCCGGACTCTCGAACGCGCCGGCGATCCCGAGCACGAAGGTCGCGACGAAGATCTGGATCTCGGAGATGGTGCCGGCAAAGGTGCTTCCGGCGAGAAACAATGCGGTCAGCGCCTCCGCGATCTGGCAGGCCTGCACCACGCGCTTGCGCTCGAAGCGGTCGGCGGCGTGGCCGGCGACGAATACCAGGAGCGCCGTCGGCAAAAACTGCACAAGTCCGACCATGCCGAGGTCGAACGCGCTGCCGGTCAGATCATAGATCTGCCAGCCGATCGCCACCGCGCCGATCTGGCTGGAGAAGCGCGACAGGCTGCGCGACGACAAGAAGAACAGGAACGGTCTGTGGCCGAGCAGATCGCGGGCGCCGGCCGGCGTGGCGGAGGACATGGATGATTGCGTGGCCGAGCGCCTGCAACTTGTCAATGGATACGAGATGAACGCGCAACAGCATTGCGCTGCGCGAGGCCCCTGCCCATAATCCCGCGAGAGTTCTTGGGGGCGTGATGCTGCAGTTGCAATCGGCGTTCGGCGTGGTGGCGTTGCTCTTGATCGCCTGGGCGCTGAGCGAGAATCGCCTGAAGGTGTCGCTGCGCCAGGCGGCGATCGGGCTTGTCGTCACGATCGTCACGGCTCTGGTGCTGATCAAAGTGCCGCTGGTGACGCAGGCCTTCGGCGCGATCAATGACGCCGTCGGCACCATCGCCGCCGCGACGCGCGCCGGCACTGCCTTCGTGTTCGGCTATGTCGGCGGCGGCCCGGCGCCGTTCGATCCCAAGGCGCCCGGCTCGGATTTCATCCTCGCCTTCCAGGCGCTGCCGATCGTGCTTGTGATGAGCGTGCTGACGACGCTGTTGTTCTATTGGCGCGTGCTGCCGCCTGTCGTGCGCGGCATGGCCTGGATCCTGGAGCGCACACTCGGCGTCGGCGGCGCGGTCGGGCTCTCGACCGCGGCCAATATCTTCCTCGGCATGGTCGAAGCGCCGCTCTTCATCCGCCCCTATCTCGCACAGCTGACGCGCTCCGAATTGTTTCTGGTGATGACCGGCGGCATGGCCGGGATCGCCGGCACGGTGCTTGTGCTGTACGCCACGCTGCTGGCGCCGCTGATCCCGGATGCGGCCGCGCATTTCGTCATCGCCTCGGTGCTCGGCGCGCCGGCCGCTATTTTAGTGAGCCTGATCATGGTGCCGGAAACGTCCGGCAAGCGCACCGGCGGATCGCTCGACAATCCCGATATCCAGGTGTCGTCGACGATGGACGCCATCGTGAAGGGCACGGCAGCCGGGCTCGAGCTCTTGATGAACATCATCGCGATGCTGCTCGTGCTGGTCGCGCTGGTGTATCTGGCAAACGCGATCATCGGCCTGCTGCCGGAGATCGGCGGCGCGAAGATTTCGCTGCAGCGCCTGCTTGGTTACGTCATGGCGCCGGTGTGCTGGCTGATGGGCCTGCCCTGGCCGCAGGCGATCACGGCCGGAAGCCTGATGGGCACCAAGACCGTGCTGAACGAGTTGATCGCCTATGTCGACCTGTCGAAGCTCGGCCCCGACGCGCTCGATCCGCGCTCGCGGCTGATCATGCTCTACGCGATGTGCGGCTTTGCGAACTTCGCGAGCCTCGGCATCATGATCGGCGGCCTCGGCATCATGGCGCCCGAGCGGCGCGACGAGATCAACGCGCTCGGGCTGAAGTCGATCGTCTCGGGCACGCTGACGACCTGCCTGATGGGCGCGATCGTGGGGATGCTGACGCAGCCGTAGTCGCAGTAGCCCGGATGGAGCCAACGGGTCGCGCGATGACAGGCTCCGCGCAATCCGGGGCGGTGCTGACGCGGTGAAGCTCCCTGCCAAGCGGATCATTGTTGGGCCGGCCGACGGCGCGGGCGCACGTAGCCGCGCATTGAGCCGTCGCTTGCAATAACGCGATGACAGGGGATCGATGGGTCGTCATTCGTGCGCATTATGGCACCGACCGCGCGCGCAGCCTTCGGATTGCCGGCTTTAGCAGCGACAGCTTTGTACGTCATGGCCTTCCCTTTTGGGATCTTGCGCACGATGTCGCGGACCTTATCTGAAAAGGTTTTCATAAATCGAGTGTAGCAGATTTCTCAGAGGGTTTTCGCCATTTTACTTGCGGTTGGACGAGCGCGTCGCGTTGGCACGGAAGATTCGACCGGACGTGCCGGTGTTAGTTTCGAAGTGCGCGCCGCCGTCTTAACATTGCGGGGCAGCTATTGGCCCCTAGCGTCGTTTGCCGCGCAGTGCCGGCGTGGACGCAAACGGAGCATTGCGGACATCGACCGGCGGCTCCGCCCGATGCGATTCGACGTGAATGACCCGCTGTGGACATTGCCATACTTCTGAGGTGACTTTATCCGCTGACCCCCATAGTTCAGCCGAGGAGAATTGTCGGGTCTCGCGACGACCGGATGTCAGAGTTCGCCTTAGCCGAAACCAGATATGCTCTGAGCGGCGAGGTCAATATCGCCTGTCAAGTGATGGGTGAAGGACCTATCGACATCATCATGGTTCTTGGTGGGTTCTCGCACGTCGATTTTCAGCACGAAACGTCCGGATATACGGCATTCTTGCAGCGGCTTTCAGCCTTTGCGCGTGTCACTACATTCGACAAAAGGGGCGACGGACTATCCGACCGGATTCCGCTGCTCCTTCCCTTGAGCAACGCATGGACGACGTTCGCGCCATCATGGATACAACAATTGGCGCATCACAAGCGGTGATCATGGGGAATTCCGAAGGCAGCGCGATGAGCGCACTGTTTGCAGCCACCTATCCTGCGCGGGTATCGCGGCTGGTGATTTTCGGCGGCTTCCGGGTCGCGAGCAGTTGGCGAATGTGATCCAACACGGGGCTATAATTCAGCTTCTTCGCTGCCTGCGGGCCTTCCTCGCAAAGGTCACCCGCGAGCGCGAGGACCTTGCCGACCGTCGCGCCCAGCATTGTCTTCACAGTTGGGTAGTTGCTCCGTATCCACGCAGAAAGAGCAAACCCAGAGCCGGTGGCGCCGCCTACGTCGATCAGGGCGACTTCAATACAGTGTTTCCCGCCTTCGAGGCATTCACGTGCCTCATCGTGTTGAGTTGCTTCCATCACGCGATAGCCGCACTCACGAAGGTACTCCGCCAGCGGATGGCGCACGAGCACGTCCTGCTCGACGATCAATACAGTTGTTGCTTGCATGCTTACTACAGCGCCGGGCCGAGCATCTCCGCGATCAGCATCGCGATCTGCCTGGGATCGTAGGGCTTGCTGATGAACCTACCTACGCGGCTCGCTGCGCTCTCCAATTCTGTGCTTCCAGAGGCAACGAGGATAAGGAGCATCGGTTGCATGACGCGGACCTTCCCAGCCAACTCCAGACCATCAAGGGTTCCGGGCATCCGGATATCGGTTATCAGCGCGTCAATCCGCTCGCCTGATGAGATGTAGTCCATCGCGTCATCGGCGGTCCTCGCCTCAATAACCTCAAACCCCGCGCCTCGAAGCTGCTCAGCTACGTCAAATCGGATGAACCATTCGTCCTCCACGAACAAAACCCTGATCCGTTCGCTCTTTTGCTGCGCTTGGGGGACCATCGTTGGCTCCTCGGATGCTGGTCAGCCAACCTACAGAGGAGCGCAACGTTCCAAGCCATTGAGTTCTTTTGCTAATTTGGCGTCGTGGCGGGAACATTCTCGGCCGACCGCCGACCTACAGCGGCGGTTGATGACTGCTTATGGCCCGTTGCGACAGCTCGTTATGCCCATCTCGTCGTTGCTCTGTTGACATCAGTGTTTCGTGGGCCATTGTTCCCGATTCCAATGTTTGCTTTGTTGATCGCCATGGGCACTGTTCGAGAAGTAAAAGGCGATTTTCCGCGGGCTGAGGGCGAAGCTGCCGCACTCATCCGGTCTTTCGACTGGTCCAGCACCAGCTTGGGACCAATCGTTGGGTGGCCAACGCACCTCAGGAGCGCGGTGAGCCTTATGCTGCCGGCCAAAGCACAAATCGTGCTGTTTTGGGGAGCCGAATTTGTCGCTCTCTACAACGACGCCTATGCTCCTACGATAGGTCAGAAGCATCCAAAGGCACTTGGGCGACCAGCACGCGATAATTGGGCCGAGCTGTGGGACGATTTAGGACCGCTTCTCAGGCGCGTCCTCGACACCGGCGAAACAGTCTTCGCGAAGGACCGCCCCTTCTACATTGAGCGGCACGGCTACCCAGAGACAGTTTATTTCGACATCTCGTATTCTCCAGTTCAGAACGAGGCTGGCGAAACTGGCGGTGTACTCTGCATCGTTAGTGAGACTACCGAACGTGTAATTGCGCAAGAACGCCAACGGTTGCTCGCTCGGGAGGCAAACCATCGCGTGAAGAACATGTTTGCCGTTTTCCATGGCATCATAAGTCTGAGCGCTCGGTCAGCCAGAACTCCGCAAGAGATGGCTCAATCGTTACGAGGCCGTCTCGACGCTCTAATGCAGGCCAAGGACCTGATCCGTCCTGGAATCATGGGTACGGAGGCGCATAGCGAGCGAACGACGGTGGGAGACGTGGTGCGAACGGTCTTGCGGCCGTATGAAGATGACGCGTCCAGCGAACGCATCATGGTAAGAGGACCAGCTGTCCCCGTGGGTGCTATGGCCGTTACAAGCCTCGCACTCGCGCTGCATGAAACCACTACGAATGCGGCCAAGTATGGGGCGTTGTCGGAACCAACCGGTTCAATAAACATCGCATGGGACACGCAAGGCGGGGACTTGCATCTTGAATGGGAAGAGACAGGCGGCCCAGTGATTGTTGCTGCGCCTTCGGCAAAGGGTTTTGGGAGTGTGCTTGCGGAGCGCAGCATTGCCGCTCAACTGGGCGGCAAGGTGGAATATGATTGGTTACCGAGCGGGCTCAGGTTAAGGGTTTCGATTCCTTTGGATCGTCTTGCAGTCTGATTGCGGGGATAGTCTGTTTCGGGCTACTTGACGCCGCTCCTCCAATAGCGCCGACAGAATAACTGTTGGTGGTCTCATTCACTTTGGAACGTCGGCAGTTGGCCCATCGCGACATCTTGCGTTGCCGCACGAACTTGGTCGCTATCGGGGCAAAGCGGACGTAGAGTCACGCCGACGGTTTTATGGGTACACAGCCCTAGCTAGAAAATCGTCATGCCCGGGCTTGACCCGGGCATCCATCGACCAAGGAGAATCTTGCGAAGCAAGCTGGATGGCCGGGTCAAGCCCGGCCACGACGAGTGCGTGAGCACTACGCCTTCAGCTCCACCGTCTTGAACTCGGCCGGCAGGATCACTTCCAGCAGTTCGACGTCGTCGGAATAGTCCAGGATCATGTGCCGGATGCGCGGCGGCTGGGTCCAGGCACTGCCTTGCTGCATCAGCGTCTCGCCCTCGCCTTCCATGTAGGTCTTCACCCAGCCCTTGAGCACATAGACCATCTGGAAGTCGACATCGTGGAAGTGCAGCTTCGACACTTCATCGGGATTGCACGGTCCCTGCAGCCGGATGACATGTGCCTGCGCGAGGCCATGCGACGCGGCTGATATGCCGAGGTCGCGGTACTTGGCGTAGGCGCGCAGCCCGTCGGCCTTGAAGTCCTCTTCGCGGTGATGGCTGATCGCGACGCGCTGCTTCGGCCACGCCTTGGCTGCGGCTTTCGGCGCGCTCTTCTTGGCCGCCGGGACGCGGCCTTTCGACTTGATGGTCTTGCGCGCGGACGATTTCGCGGACGTCTTCTTGGCGCCTGCGCCAAGCCCCGACCATTTCTTCTTCACCGCGGTCTTGGCTGCCGATCTTGATGCCGTCTTCTTGGCCATTGTTTCGCCTCCCGTCTTTTTGTGACGGAGAGAGGCTAACACAAGTCGCGCGCCGCGAGGCGAGCAAAGGCGCAGAGCCGCGCCCTGCTACGTTTGCTGATCAATGCAGCCGGAACACGCCGTCGACGGCACGCAGCTCGGCCGGCTTAACCAGCTTGGAATGCGCCACCGTCACCGAAAACAGCGGGCCTTCGAGCTTCGCCTGCCAGAACGCGAGGAAATCCTGCAGCGCCGGAAATTTCGGAAACAGGTCGTAGTTCTGCCAGACATAGGTCTGCAGCAACGAGGGGTGATCCGGCATCCGATAGAGGATTTGCGCCGTCGTCAGCCCGTACCCCAGCAACTGCTTCCGGAAATCGTCGGAAACAACCCCACCAACTCGCGAGACCATGCCAACCTCCTGTGACGGAGCGCATTCACGTGGTGGCCGACCTCCCCCGCCGGACCACCGGCAATGGATGCGCTCACATGAGAGAAATGTGACGCACGCGACTAACCCATCTCAAGCCTAAATGTTTAATAGGTTGTTGAAATTTCTTGCGTTGGCAGCAGCTTACCGCATCTGCTAATAGCCCCGGCAACCCCTCTTGGGCGGCATTAAGGATGCCGAAATGATCTCGGCATCCTCTTGGCAGGCGGTACTCACGAGTGCCAATTTTTCTGCTAGAGGCACTTGCCCGCCGCCAAGGCTTGGCCTATCTCCTGCCCAACCAGTCTGGCACTCGCTGGACTGGACTGCTAACTCTCCAAAAATCTAGAGCATCTACAAATGTTTAGGAGGACTGCATGAAATTCCGTCCGCTTCACGACCGCGTCGTGGTCAAGCGTATCGACGCCGAAGAGAAGACTGCTGGCGGCATCATCATTCCGGACAGTGCCAAGGAAAAGCCCTCCCAGGGCGAAGTCATCGCCGTTGGCCCGGGCGGCCGCGATGAAGCTGGCAAGCTGATCCCGATCGACGTCAAGGTCGGCGACCGCGTCCTGTTCGGCAAGTGGTCGGGCACCGAGGTCAAGATCGACGGCGAAGACCTGCTGATCATGAAGGAAAGCGACATCATGGGCGTGCTCGACGTCCCCGCTTCCAAGAAGAAGGCGGCCTAAGCGCCTCCCTCCCTCCCAGGTTAAATCTCTCAAGGAAAAACTCAGATGGCAGCTAAAGAAGTCAAATTCTCCGTCGAGGCGCGCGACAAGATGCTGCGCGGCGTCGACGTTCTCGCCAACGCGGTGAAGGTCACCCTCGGTCCGAAGGGCCGCAACGTGGTGCTCGAGAAGTCGTTCGGCGCTCCCCGCATCACCAAGGACGGCGTCACCGTCGCCAAGGAGATCGAGCTCGACGACAAGTTCGAGAACATGGGCGCCCAGATGGTGCGCGAAGTCGCCTCCAAGTCCGCTGACGCGGCCGGCGACGGCACCACCACGGCAACCGTGCTCGCCCAGGCGATCGTGAAGGAAGGCGCCAAGTCGGTCGCCGCCGGCATGAACCCGATGGACCTGAAGCGCGGTATCGACCTCGCGGTCGAAGCCGTCGTTGCGGACCTCCAGAAGAACTCGAAGAAGGTCACCTCGAACGAGGAGATCGCCCAGGTCGGCACCATTTCGGCCAATGGCGATGCCGAGATCGGCAAGTTCCTCGCCGACGCCATGAAGAAGGTCGGCAACGAGGGCGTGATCACGGTCGAGGAAGCCAAGTCGCTCGAGACCGAGCTCGACGTCGTCGAGGGCATGCAGTTCGACCGCGGCTACATCTCGCCCTACTTCGTCACCAACGCCGACAAGATGCGCGTTGAGATGGACGACGCCTACATCCTGATCAACGAGAAGAAGCTCTCCTCGCTGAACGAGCTGCTGCCGCTGCTCGAGGCCGTGGTGCAGACCGGCAAGCCGCTGGTCATCGTCGCCGAGGACGTCGAAGGCGAAGCTCTCGCCACTCTCGTCGTCAACCGCCTGCGTGGCGGCCTGAAGGTCGCGGCCGTCAAGGCTCCGGGCTTCGGCGATCGCCGCAAGGCCATGCTGCAGGACATCGCGATCCTGACCGGCGGCCAGGCCATCTCGGAAGACCTCGGCATCAAGCTCGAGAACGTCACGCTGCAGATGCTCGGTCGCGCCAAGAAGGTGATGATCGACAAGGAGAACACCACGATCGTCAACGGTGCCGGCAAGAAGGCCGACATCGACGCCCGCGTTGCCCAGATCAAGGCGCAGATCGAGGAGACCACCTCGGACTACGACCGTGAGAAGCTGCAGGAGCGTCTCGCCAAGCTCGCGGGCGGCGTCGCGGTGATCCGCGTCGGCGGCGCGACCGAGGTCGAGGTGAAGGAGCGCAAGGATCGCGTTGATGACGCGATGCATGCGACCCGTGCGGCTGTCGAGGAAGGCATCGTCCCGGGCGGCGGCGTCGCCCTGCTCCGTGCCTCCGAGCAGCTCAAGGGCCTGCGCACCAAGAACGACGACCAGAAGACCGGCGTCGAGATCGTGCGCAAGGCGCTGTCGGCTCCCGCTCGCCAGATCGCGATCAACGCCGGTGAAGACGGTTCGGTCATCGTCGGCAAGATCCTGGAGAACAAGACCTACAATTACG
This sequence comes from Bradyrhizobium sp. USDA 4501, assembly GCF_054062115.1. Classification (NCBI taxonomy): domain Bacteria; kingdom Pseudomonadati; phylum Pseudomonadota; class Alphaproteobacteria; order Hyphomicrobiales; family Nitrobacteraceae; genus Bradyrhizobium; species Bradyrhizobium sp. USDA 4501. Next base: position 7,770,922 of record NZ_JBSSEX010000001.1, on the reverse strand, counting down.
GCTTCGACTCCCAGACCGGCGACTATGCCGACCTCGTCAAGAAGGGCATCATCGACCCGACCAAGGTCGTGCGCACCGCGATCCAGAACGCTGCCTCGGTTGCCGCGCTCCTGATCACCACGGAAGCGATGGTTGCCGAGCTGCCGAAGAAGAACGCCGGCGGCCCCGCGATGCCTCCGGGCGGCGGCATGGGCGGCATGGACTTCTAAGCGACGAAGTCGTCCCGGACGCGGTGCAGCGCGAAGCGGTGCACCGCAGAGCCGGGATCTCGCTCAACGACAACGAAATCGGGATAGGGGGGAGCCTCGCAGCCCTCCCCTCCCACACCACCGTACATACGGGTCCGTATACGGCGGTTCGCTGGATTAAGCGGCAAGAGTTGTTCTGTTGCCGCCGTAGTTTGGGTGTCAGCAATCGTCGCGCCAGCTTCGACTCCTCTGATCAGCGTCAGTCAGGGTTTCACCCCTTCCCGCCGTTCCGAGGCCAGTTGCCCGGAATTCAGTCGCATGGCCGATGCGATATCGCTGCATCTACTCGTCACTTCCAGCGTTCAGGCCTTCGGCGAAACTCGTTCCGCCTACTATGCCCTCTGCTGACTTCTGCACTGCGGTCAGATCGCCTTACGACGACCTCAGTCTCGTTGCCGAGACGCAGCGCAGATCTCCCGAGGTAAGATCGACCGCCTTCGCCGCACGCCCGCCGGATTTACCACCCCGCCCCTTGATGACCGTGGACTTCGCGATCACGTGCTCGCTCGTCCGGCCGGGTAGGCCTCGTTATCCGGTTTTTGTCCATCGGGCCGCGGCTTTGCTCCACGCTTCCTTCAGACCCCACCTCGCGATGACGCCCTTGCGCTTCGCTAATCCTTCACCGTCATCAGGTTGGATAGAGGACTTCCACCTCCAAGCTGCCGGTCATGCTCGGCACACACGCAAAACCCCGGCAGCGATGCCGGGGTTTTTGTTTGGGGCAGGCTCGCCGGGCGACTTACCGCAGCGCGGCCAATGCGAATACTTCCACAACCTCGCGCTGATGCAGGCGCCTCACATTGCTCACGGCATGCAGGTTATGCACAACACTCTCCGTAAACATACGTTGGTCTGAGTTGACAATTTCAAAAAAAATTTCGTGCGAGAGTCGCAAACCGAACCGACAGCGTCATCTTCGTCCCCCACAGTAGCTTCGGGACAAGATCGAAGTTCACTCCAACAATCTGAATTGAGCACGGAGCGTCAGCTCCCGTGACGCGGGCAAGCGTTGCGGAGAATGCTTTCACTTGCGAGGGAGGCAGTGCAGTGAGCGAAAGCGACAAGGTTTTCAGCCGAGCCGCCTGAAGAAGCGGCGTTGAAGTCACATCGAGGATTCGTTCAAGGAGGGACCTGGCCGGTTGGAAGAAGCCCAGTGACGAGAGCATGCAGCCCCCACTGCCCGATGCTCCGTCAACCGCCGCAGGTGCGCGATGCCCCCCAACTACCCCGCGCACCGATCGGGCCAATCCAACCGGCCGGACTATTCTGCAAGGCAACAGGCAAAAAGCAAAAGGCAATATGGGAGGGAGGCGCTCATGGGCATGGTGATGGTCAGATGTCCGCAAACCGGGCACGCGATTTCCACCGGAATCAAGACCGATCGCGAGAGCTTTCGACGCAGTACCGTGTTCTTCTCGCGCACGCCCTGTCCATTTTGCCGCGCGGATCACGCCTGGTTTGCGCGGGACGCCTGGGTCGATGAGCCGAGCATCCGCGTGCGGCGGCGCCGCGGCGGCGGTTCACCGGCCTGAAATGGCCACCACTTTTGACGACCGCGATGGAGGGACACCATGGCGCAGGTACAGATCTCGACCGAAACATCTGCCTGGCTGCTGCAGGCCAAGGACTTTCTCGATGAAGCACGACGGCTGAAGCCCGGTCCGAAGCGCAATGAGTTGCGCGAGACCGCAAAGGTGCTGCGTGAGATTGCGGAGCTCGAAAGGGTATCCTCCCCGACACGGGAGCTTGATCGGCGGCCGGGAAGCTGATCGCAGCAGGGAACGCGCTCACACGGCGTCGTCAGCCTCGATTTCCGGGATACCCGGATCGTTAGCCGGCGCCATTCCTCGCGTTCGAACCCTGTCGCCCGAGAAGATCTCCTCGGCCTCGATACGCATGACGCGATGGCATTCGCACGCCGCCGCCAATAGCCGCGCCCGGTCGATCTCGATCTGGCCTCGTTGATCTGACCTGATCGCACCGCGCTTGCGCAGATTGCCCATCAGCAAGGTCACCGTCGTTCGTCGCACGCCGAGGATTTGCGACAGCGCTTGCTGGGTCAGCGGGAGGACGTCGCTGTCGACGCGGTCGCGAAGCTGAAGCAGCCAGCGCGCCATCCGCGCCTCGACCGGGTGGAGCGCATTGCAAGCGGAGCCGAGCTGAAACTGGATCAGCATCGATCTGACGTGCTTCTGGATTGCCTGCCGAATCCCCGGACTGCGCCCGAAAGCGGCGTGAAAGCGCGCCGCCGGAACCCGCGAGGCGGTACCAGCCGCACGAACGACGGCGGTAATGCCTGACGGCGAGGCTCCGAGAACCGAAAGACTGCCCACGGCCCCGTCGCATCCGACCACGCCGGTTGCGACCGTCTGCCCATCCGCCATGTCGATCATCAACAGGATCGCGCCGCTGTGAGGAAAGAAGACGTGGTCGATCTCGTCACCGGCGCGCGCCAGGACTGCATCCTGTTCGAGCGCAACGGTCTCAAGTTCGGGTCTCAGGAGGTCCAGATCCGCCGGCGACAATGTCGCGAGAAGGCGATTACAAGTTCCACCGGAAATGCTCACCTGCGGGAACGTCAAGGGTCGCACAGCATACTCACTCGAACACGGGATCAAAAACATATTCCAAACGCTTGACCGCAAGGCGGAATTCTCCGCGGCGGCGTCCTTAAAGTTAGATGCAAATGCGCCGCCGGACGCAATAGCAAAATGCGCATCGTTACACCGTAGAACTTCGGGAACCCAACAGTTCCAGTTTCGCATCGCTCGCGCCGCGCGCCAGATCCGACCCTTCTCTTTCACCATCTGCGCGGGCGTGGGCGGACGCGGTGCGACCGCGCCGCCGCTGCGGCACCCGTCAAGACGCGCGCGAGTGGCGGTCCGGCCACCGATGCGCCTGCGTGAGCAGTTCCTGCGCGTCCTTGATCTCGGCGAGATCAAGCGCCGGATCGAAACCGGCGAGCACCGGCGCCAGCAATTGAGATATCTCCTCTGCGCGGCCGCTGCGGCTGTAAAGACGTGCAAGTCCCAGCGCGCTGCGCAGCTCGAACGTCCTGGTCTGCTGCCTTCGAGCAATCTCGAGGGCACGACGGAAGGCATCCTCGGCGCCGGACATGTCGGGGCTGTGACGATGCGACAGCAGCCCAGCCTGCACGCGGTACAGCTCGGCATCCAGCCAGTGCTGCCCGGACTGCTCCGTCGCCTCGATCAACTCATTGATGATGTCGAGCCCGGCATCGACATGCCCGGCCTCCGCATTCGCCACGGCAATCTGCAATCCCCAGAACGGTTCACAGAGGTAGCAGTCGTTCTCATGAAGCAACGACCAGCCACGCTGCATCTCCGCGAGACCTGCGGCGCGGTCGCCGGCACGCCACTTCTCCAGACCGTTGAGATAGGTGCCGGCGGCGACATACAACGGCATCGTGTGGTCGCGCGCCAGGCCCAGGGCCAGGATCGTCTCGGTCTGACGCAACCTGCTGCCGCACAGCCCGTCGAAGACGGCCTTGTGAACCAGCGCATTGGCGCGCGCGAGCGCGCGCTGTTTCCCGGCGACGTCCACCGCGGCGCCCGCGAGCTGCCGGGCCCGATCGATCTCGCCGCGCGGCCAAAGCACCAGGGCGAGAAATCTCATGATGACGAACGGCAAGTCGAGCGTCGACGCCTTGAAGGTTGCCGGATCCGGCTCGGTCGCATAGGCCGCGAAGGCCTGCTCGAGATGGATGCCCGCGTTCAGGTACTCGCCCGCGAACCAGCAGGTTACCCCGCTGGTCCAGCGCGCGACGACGCTCGCCACCGGCGACTGCGGGTGCCGCTCCGCTGCGCCCATGATCGCCTCCGCCAACTCCCGCATCGGCGCGAGCTCGCCGTGGGTCAAGCAGGCGTTGAAGAGGCCCGACTGGATCGGCGCCATTTCGATCGGATCATCGATATCGGAGGCGAACTGCCGGGCGCGGGTCCAGGCGGCGACCGTCTCGGGGGCGCTGTGCCCGAGACTGCCCCGCAGCGCGCGGCCGTAGGCGATTTGCAGATGGAGCCGGCCGATCATCCGATCCGGCTCGTCGGGCAGTTCATCGGCGATGGCGACCGCCTTGCCGAGATGCGCGATCGCCTCGCAATAGGCCGAGCGCTTCAGCGCCTGCTGACCGGCCTTGCGCCACCACGCCAGCGCGGTCTCGCCGAGCCCTGCCTCGGTGAAATGGTAGGCGACGACTTCCGGCTCGATCTCGGCCATCTCGGCAAACTTGTCGCGCAACACATCGCCGATATGCTTGTGAAGCAATTGCCGGCGGCTCTTGAGCAAGCTCTCGTAAGCCGCTTCCTGGACCAACGCGTGCTTGAAGCTGTAGCTTGCGTCCGGCGGCACGCCCCGGCGCAGCAGCAGCTCGGCCTCTTCGAGCTGGGCAAGCGCCGCGGCAAGCGTCAGATCGTCGCGCCCTGCCACGCTGCGCAGCAGCGCATATGAGAACTCACGGCCGATCGCGGCACCGATCTGCGCCACCTCCTTGACCGGCGCCAGCCGGTCGAGCCGTGCCATCAGCGAGTCCTGCAGCGTTGCCGGGATCGCCAGCGGCGGCAGCGGATTGTCGAGGCGATAGCGCCCGGCATTCTCGACCAGCAGCCCCGACTCCATGACCATCTTGGTCAGCTCCTCGACGAACAGCGGGACACCGTCCGTCCGCTCGACGATCTGCGCCATCATCTCGCCGGGCAGCAACCGGCCGACGGTCACCTGCTCGATCAGCGCGCGCGTATCCTGCCGGTCGAGCCGATCGAGCCGCAGCAGGCTGACATTGGCGAGCCCCGCCCATGGCGGCTCGAACTCCGGCCTGAACGTCATGAGCATCAGGATCGGCAGCCCCCTGATCCGGTCGACCGCGAGGTCGAGCAGCTCGAGCGACGTGGCATCGGCCCAATGCACGTCTTCGCAGACGACAAGCACCGGCTGCTGCCGGGCGAGGCCCTCGAGCTGGTCGAGCAGCGCTGCGAATGTCTGCCGCCGCTGCTGCGCCGGGCTGAGGCCGAGCGGCGGATAGCGCTCGCCGGTCGGGATCGACAGCAGCGCTGCGATCAGCGGTGTCACGGTGGGCACGTGCTGCGTGCCGAGCGCCAGCATGGCTTCGAGCTTGTCCAGCTTCTGCTCCGGCGCATCTTCCGACCTGATGCCGGCGGCACGCTCGAGCTGGCCGACAAAGGGGTGCAGCGCGCTGTTGGTGTGATAGGGCGAGCATTGATACCGCACACGGCGGTGTGTTCCGGGCGCCAGGCTGTCGGAGAGCATCGCCACGATGCGCGATTTGCCGATACCCGCTTCGCCCGATATCAGCACGGCCTGGCCCTGGCCCTGCCACGCCAGTTGCTGGCGCGACAGCGCAAATTCGATCTCCGCCTTGCGGCCGACGAAGCCGATCGAGCGCGCGGTGCGCACCGCCTCGAAACGGCTTTCCGATGCCGGCTCGCCTTCGACGGCCCACACCGCGATCGGCTCGGAGATGCCCTTGACCTCGCGGCGGCCGAGGTTGCGCAGCGTGAACAAATTGCCGAGCAGCCGGCGGGTCGAGGCCGCCACGACGACCACGCCCGGCTCCGCCAGGCTTTGCAGCCGCGCGGCGATGTTCGGCGCATCGCCGACCAGCGCCTGCTCCTCCGACGCGCCGCCGGAGACGAGGTCGCCGACCACGACGAGCCCGCTCGCGATTGCGATCCGCACCGCAACCCCCTCGTCCGCGCGGGTCTCGAGCTTGCCGATTGCGGCGATGACGTCGAGGCCGGCGCGCACCGCGCGCTCCGCATCATCCTCGTGGGCGCGGGGATAGCCGAAATAAGCAAGGATCCCATCGCCGATAAATCTGGCAACGGCGCCGTCATATGTCGTGATCACCTGCGCGCAGGCCGCGCGATAGGCGCGGATCACCTCCCACATGTCCTCGGGATCGAGACGTGCCGATAACGCCGTCGAGCCGACCAGGTCGCAGAACATCACGGTGAGGTGGCGGCGCTCGGCATCGTGCGGTGAAACCGGCGCGGCGATCAGTTCGGCTTGATTGAGATCGGCGATCGCGCGCAGCATCTTGCGGCGATGGCCGAGCAGGACGCCGAGCCTGTCGAAGTCTTCATCCGTCAGTTCGGGAAGAACGCCGAGGTCGATCCCGTTCTCGGCAAAACGCAGCGCGTATTGCCCAAGTCCCAGCTTCTCGAGCCATTCCGCAATCTGCTGCACTGGCTTCACCGACGGGTTGACGGCTGGCCGAATGGACCACGGTGCATGAACGTTATCGCAATCTGACCGGAGTGGCACCTCTGTTTTGCGGCGTGACGCAGGAGATGCGAATTGTGCAGTGGCGGTGCCCGGTTACAGCCGTCTGCACGCTAACATTCGTACGAGTGCCGGCGGTCCGTCCCGGCGAAAAAATCGAAGGGCCGCCCGTGGGCGGCCCTTCCTGTCTTACGCGCTCTCGGGCGCCTTGAGACGCACCAGCTTGGTCAGCAGCGCATCGAGGCCCTGGCCCTCCCCCGCATGCAGGTCGATGCGGCCGACCTTCTCGACCAGACGCTCGAGCGACTCCAGCTCCTTGAGCCGCAGCAGCAGAGGGTTCTCCTCCATCAGCCTGGCGGTGTTCAGGAGCGAACGCGTCGCCGCGGTCTCCTCCTGGCGGCGGATCAGGTTGGCCTTCGCCACCCGCTCCGCCTCCACCACCTTGTTGACCAGCTCGCGGATCTCGCCGGGCAGGATCACGTCCTTCACGCCGAGCTCGGTGACCTCGACGCCGCTGTCCGCGACACGATCGCGGACGAAGTCGCGAAGCTCCGTATCGAGCGCCGTCTTCGCGGACAGCACCTCGTCCAGCGTGCGGCCGGCCACCGCCTCGCGGATCGCGAACTGCACCAGGCGGTACAGCCACGCATCCACGTCGGGCACCGTTGCCACGACCCGCTCGGGATCGACGATCCGGCGGAACGCGGTCAGCGTTACGCGCAGCGCGATGCGATCCTTGGTCAGCATCTCCTGCGCCGTGATCTCGACCGCCTGGGGACGCAAATCGAGGCGCTTGACCTCGATCTTGCGGCCCGCGATCCAGAACGCGTGCCGGCCGGGCGCGAGCCGCTCGACCAGCTTGCCCTCGACCGTGAGCAGACCGGCCTCGTGGTTCTCGACCACCGCCTCGGTGATGACGCCGGCCCGGTTGGGCTGGATCATCGCGAGGTGGCGTGCCGTGACCCTGGGATCGCTGGTGACGTCGATGCGCTCGACCACGACCGACGTCGCGATCTTCCAGTACACGCGCGTCTGCCAAGGCGTCATCAGTTGCACGGGACGGCCGTCGAGGCTGACGATCGCGATCTCGTTCGCGCGGGTTTCCACCGCCTCGAACAGCTCGTCGGCGAGATCAGGCCGCGCGGCCTTGATCACCGCGAAGCGATCCGCGGGGAATTCGGTCCGCACGACGCTGAACAGCTCGGCCTTGAGCTGATGCAGGGGATCGAACAGGCGGTGACGTCCGGGCGCGAGCACCTGCTCGAGCCGGCCGTTGCGCGTCAGCAACGCGCGCTCGCCATCCTTCACCGTCAAATTGGTCGTCAAGAAGTGCCAGGTCATGACACGCCTCCATCGTTTGCCATCAGGCCCATGGGCCTGAGAGCGGGTTGCATTTGGCAAAGGACGTGAGGACGCGAACGCGGCTTCCTGTCAGCCAAGCGGGCCGTGGCTTAAGGCTTGCGCGATGACGGGCGCACGCGCGCGTTCGCGCGACGAATGTCGCGCGGCCGAGCGGAGCCACCCGGCATCAGCGCAAGCGGTATCCACCGCGGCGCAAAGCCGGTCTCACAGTGTCGATGTTCGGACGAAATGCCTTGCGGCAGGACGGCCGGACTGCGACTGAAACGCGCGTCCGGTCCCCTTCAGAGGTATCAGCTTTACAGGCTGAAACGGAGCGCTTGGAGCGGGAATCGAACCCGCGACCCGATGAGTATCATTCACCTGCTCTAACCAACTGAGCTATCCTTTGTGAGAGACCGGATTCGAACCGATGCCTTCGGGACTTCATCCCCGACGCTCGACCAGGAGCTTCATCTCGCGATCTTCATTTCGGCGGAACACGACACCGCAAAGCGGCTCGCGCCAGTCGGGATCTCAACGAGCCCGAACCCGTGGCCGAAGCGAAGGAGCGGGCTAATAGACGAAGCACGTCCGGGTTGCAAGAGGGCTGCGTGTGATTTTTTCATGACGGGGCGCTGCTGTGACCCACGCGTCGCGGCACGTCCCGTCATTGCGAGGGCACCTCACCCCCTCTGCGTGGCATCCTGCAAGCAGGCGCGCAGCCAGTCGATGGTGACGCGCGTCGCCGCGTCGCGCTTGAGATGGTTCTGCACCAGGAGCCAGACGTCGCGTCGCTTCGGCAGCAGCGTGGCGCGCAAACGCTGGTCGGTCAGCAGGTCGGCACAGCTGTGCTCCGGCAACACGCCGACCGCGTGATGCGACTGAATCAGCGTGTGGATGATCCGGACATTGTCGGTGACGCAGCGCGCGCGAAGCCGCTTCGCGCGCAGGAACTGCATTTCCGGAATCCCTCCAAGCTCGTCGGGATAGGCGCACAGCATCGCTTCGCCCGCTGTCGTCGCGGCCGGCTCGAAGAAATACAACCTGACCTCGGCAAGCTTCGAGATCGCAAAGTCGCCCTTGTCCGGCTTGCGCAAGCGGATCGCGAGATCGGCCTCCCAGCGCGAGAATTTTACATTGTCGCTCGACGTCAGAAACTGCAGCGTCAGGCCTGGATGGGCGCGCAGGAATTCACTTGTGCGCGGCGCCAGCACCTCCTCGGCGATCGCGCTGGTGGAGGCGATGCGCAGCCGCCCGACCGGACCAGGCAGGCTTTCGCCGATCCGGCCGATCTCCTCGGCATGCGCGGCCATCGCCTCAATATGCGCGAGCACCATGTCGCACTGCCGGGTCGGCTTGCGAACGCCATCGACGGCCTCGAACAGGCGCAGGCCGAGCGCGCGCTCGATCCGCGCCAGCCTGCGCCCGACCGTGGTCTCGTCGATGCGCAGCCGCGCGCTGGCGCCCGCGTAAGTGCCCTCATCCCTGACGGCCGCGATGATGCGAAGATCGTCCCAGTTCATGGCGGCAGGCTACATCGCACGGCGGCCACCTGCAATAACGCAGCCACCGGCTGCAGTATCCCTGCATAACGGCAGGCCGATCCCGGGCTATGTTTTCGGCGATACATCCGCTGGAGAGAGACCATGACGTCAGCCAAGACATTGATGCAGCTTGCCGGTATCGACCTCACCCCGCCCCGCCTCGGCGACAGCTGCCTGGTGCTGATCGATATCCAGAACGAATATCTGGCCGGTCCGCTGGCGCTGCCCGACGCCAACCCGGCGATTGCGCGCGCCACCGCATTGCTCGCGCGCGCCCGTGAAAGCGGCGCCGCGATCATCCACATCGCGCACAAGGGCCAGCCGGGCAGCCTGTTCGACCGCAGCGCGGAGCGTGGCGCGATCGTCGCGCCGCTGGCGCCGCGGCCGGGCGAGATCGTGATCGAGAAGCAATTGCCGAACGCGTTCGCCGGCACCGACCTCAACGCGCAGCTTGCCGCGACCGGCCGCAAGGAGCTGGTGCTGGCCGGCTTCATGACGCATATGTGCGTGAGCTCGACGGCCCGCGCCGCGCTCGATCTCGGCTTCCGCACCACGATCGACGCCGACAGCTGCGCCACCCGCGACCTGCCCGACGGCGTCGGCGGCACGATTGCCGCAAGGCTGATTCACGACGTCGCGCTCGCCGAACTGTCCGACCGCTTCGCGATCATCGCCCGCGGCAACGCGCTTGCCTGAGGGCCGCCCCGCTCTGCGTTCGCTACTGAAACGCGACCTCGGCGAAGCTGCGCAGCTTGCGCGAATGCAGGCGTTCGGATTCCTGCTGCTTGAGCCGCTCCAGCGCCTTGAGACCGATCTCAAGGTGCTGGCCGACGCGCTGGCGGTAGAATTCGCTGGCCATGCCTGCGAGTTTGATCTCGCCGTGCAGCGGCTTGTCGGAGACGCATAGCAGCGTGCCGTAGGGTACGCGGAAGCGATAGCCGTTGGCGGCGATCGCCGCCGATTCCATGTCGAGCGCGACCGCGCGCGACTGCGACATGCGCCGGATCACCTGCGGCCCGCTGATCTCCCAGTTGCGGTTGTCGACGCTGGCGACCGTGCCGGTGCGCATCAGCCGCTTGAGCTCGAAGCCGGTGAGCCCGGTCACCTCGCCGACGGCTTCCTCAAGCGCGACCTGCATCTCCGCAAGCGCCGGGATCGGCACCCAGAGCGGCAGCTCGTGATCGAGCACGTGGTCCTCGCGCACATAGCCGTGGGCGAGCACATAATCGCCGAGCCGCTGCGTGTTGCGCAGTCCGGCGCAGTGCCCGATCATCAGCCAGGCATGCGGCCGCAGCACCGCGACGTGATCGGTGATGTTGCGCGCATTGGACGGACCGATTCCGATATTGATCAGGGTAATGCCGCGATAGCCGGGCCGGACCAGATGAAAGGCCGGCATCTGCGGGACGCGTTCGGACGGGGTCCCGGTGATGCCGCCGCCGAGCCGCGCATTGTGCGTCATCACATTGCCGGGCGCGACGAAGGCCTCGAGACCGGCCTCGCCCGACGCAAGGCGCTGCTGGGAAAGCTGCACGAAGGCATCGACATAGAACTGGTAGTTCGTGAAGATCACGAAATTCTGGAAGTGCTCCGGGTCGGTGCCGGTGTAGTGGTAGAGCCGGCGCAGCGAGTAATCGACCCGCGCCGCGCGGAACAGCGCCAGCGGCTCCGGCACGCCCGGCGTCAGCTCAAAGGTCCCGTCGGCGATCGCATCGTCCATCGCCGCGAGATCGGGCGTATCGAAGATGTCGCGCAGCGACCTTGTGAACGCCGAACTGTCGGCGATGGTCAGCGCCGCCTCGATATTGATGTCGCGGCGATAGGCGAAATGGATCGGGATAGATTCGTTCGACTCGCCGATCTCGACCGCCACGCCATGGTTCTTGATCAGAAGCCCGATCTGCTCGGTGAGATAGGTCCGGAAGATATCGGGGCGCGTGATGCTGGTCTCGTGGACGCCGGGTCCTGCGACGAAGCCGTAGGCAAGCCGCGAGTCGAGCCGCGCATGCGACGAGGTCGTGATGCGGACGAACGGGTAATGTGCCCGCACCCGCGTCGTGAACGGCACGCCGTTGACATAGGCCTCAAAGCGATTGCGCAGGAATTCAGTGTTGCGCACGTAGATCTCTTCGAGGCGGGCAACGGCCGCGGCGGCATCGACGAACGCTTCGGTCGTGATCGGCGGCGGGGTTTCGATGGAGGGTGTAGGAGACATGTTCGCTTGCACCAGATCCGTTGCCGAGCTTGGACTCGCCCTGGATCAGCACAATATAGCGACTATGGCATCGGGTTCCAGACGTCGATCAGGCCGCAGCGGTGGGCCGCTGCCCGCTCTGACTACTGAATCCGCGCGAGCACCGCGAGACGGCGGATGCCCTTGTTACGGTAGGCGTCGAGGAACGCGTAATAATCCTTGAACGAGACGCAGCCGTTGGAGTCGCCGTTCGGACCGAGCATGAAGGTGTGCGCGAGCAGGCCGTCGCGGTTGAAGATCTTGCCCTCGCCGCCGATCGGATTGAGCCGCAGTGCCGGCACGCCGTGGAACAGCGCCTCGCGCGGCTTGAGTTCGTAAATGTGCGGTGGCGTCACGCCGACCATCTTCAGATGCGAGGATCTGGGGTCGTCGAGCCTGGAGCCGAGGCCCGAATGCGCCTCGAGGCGCGTGCCATCGGGCAGGTACACGGTCTTGGCCGAGATGTCGTAGACTGCGGTCTGACGGTCATAGGGCGGCGAGCCGCCGAGCATCGGGTTCTGGTCCAACGTCGAGGGGATGCTGCCGGTCACGTTCGCGTCGGCTGAAGCGAAGGAGAGCAGTCCGCCGCTCGACTCCCGCTTGCCCCACAGTTTTTCGACCATGGTCTGCCGCTCGTTCGATGCGATCGACATCACCGCGGCCTTGGCGCGCGCGGCCATGTCGCGAACGCCGCCGGATTTCGCAGCCTGCTTGGACTCGGCAGGCTTCGCCTCGGACGCCTTATCGGCCCCCTTGGGCTGAACGTCCGCAGCGGGATCGTTGAGCGCCACCTTCAGATTGGCGGCGGCCTGCTTCTTGGCGGTCTCGACCGACTTCGGCGCCGGCAACGCCTTCGATGTCTCGGCAAGCTCCGCGGAGGCGACCGCCCTCGCCGCTTCGGCGACCTTGGGCGCAGCGGCCTGCTTGATCGGGTCGATCTGCGATGCGGCGTCAGCCACGACGCTGGATGCGACGCCCTCGGGCGAGGCGGCCGCAAACCGATCGTTAAACATAAGCGACGATGCCGGTGCTTCCGACTTCGCGACCTCGGTCTTCGCGGGCGCCGCCGGTGCTGGCGTCAGGGACGCGAACACCTCGTTGAAGGCAGGCGTCGGCCGCGCAGCGACCGCGACGGGCCGCTTCACCACCGGCGCATCGAACGACGCATTGCCCACGGAGGGATAGACGCTCGCCGCAAAAATGTTGGCGTAGACGGTCCAGGCGCAGCCAAGCACCAGCCCCGCCACCGCGGCGCTGCCGAGGAAATGCTGTGGGAGAATTTTTCGGGAGGATTTCTTGCGGCTTGGCGCCCCAAGAACATACGCACTCGTACCCATACGCCCGGCGCTCAAAACAGGTCCACCTTTGTCCCTCACTCGACGCGGGGTCGAACGGGTGTTCGGCTCAACGTCGCGCGGGGGCACAGACGGCCATTAAGGCGACTTTTAGTTAAATGCGTCTTAACCGGATGCGATCCCCTGCAGCGCGGGAAGTGCCTGTGGCGTAGGGCTTTTTTAAGATGACATTGGACCGCCAAAGCGGCTTTTCTGTCCCATCATGGGACATTCCGGTATGCCGCTCCAGCGCGGCATACCGGAATATATTCAGGGGAGAATTTCCTTGCAGATCGCCCCGTAATCGCGCGGGGATCGAGCAAAAACCATCTCTCAGTAGCTGAGCTTCGGATACCAGTCCTTGCCGCGTCCTTCAGGCGTCGTGTCGAGCAAGGTCCACAGCGGATCCATGTCCGGCGCGCCGCGCGGGTCCTGGCCGGGGTCCATCGTGCCCGCCCCCATTTCGCCGGCCCAGAAATGACGGATCGTGCCGTTGTGGCGTGTGAAGACATTGTAGCCCGGCAGGTCGCTGTCATCCTTGTTGACATAGTCGCGCGTGTAATCGCCCGATGCATCCGAGTAGATCCTGTGACGCGTCCAGCCGCGCGCCTTCTTCGCCTCGATCAGGCGTGCGATCGGCGAGCGCGCCACGAACACGAACGACACGCGCTGCTCGATATCGGGCAGCTTCTCCTCCCACGTGCCCATGAACGATGTGCACATCGGACACGGCTTCTCGCGCTGCGGGCCGTACATGTAGCTGTAGATGATGAGGGTCGGCTTGCTGCCGAACAGATCGGCGAGCGATGTCGCACCGGCCTCTCCGATGAACTCATAGGACTTGGCCACCTCGCCGCCCGGCGGCAATGCGCGGCGCAGCGCGGCGACGCGCTCGATATGCCGGCGCAGCTCGATCTCTTCGACGAGCAATTCCTGGCGGGCGCGGCGATACTCGGCGCTCTCATTGGGAAAGCGCCTAACATTGGTCGTGGCGAGCTCGGTGGCGGGCTTGAGGACGGAACTGGTCATGGTTGGAACCTCGCGTGGTTGACGGGCTGTCTGGAAGACGAGCCGGCCCCGGACGATCCGACACTCAACGGCGAGGATTTATTGCAGTTCCGGCGGCGAGGAACGGTCGAGGATCTCGCCCTTTGCGCCTTCCAGCAGGTCGAGCGCGTAGGTCTCGATGGTCAGCGGCCCCCGCATGCGCTTGGCTTCGGCCACCGTTTCGATATGGGCGAAATTGTCGCGCAGCGAGGCCGGCATCGCCTGCTCGACCTCATGCACATAGAGCAGCTTGCCGGACAACTGCTCAGGGCTCGGCTCTGACATGTTGATCCAGCGAATGCGCTGGCCCTGCTGGGCGACGCAGGTGCCCTTGGGGAGATAGAAGGCGAGCCAGCCGGTGGTGCCGTAATCCGCCGCCAGCACGCAGCTCGCGCCGGTCCGCACGCGGGTCGCCTCGATCTCGTCCGCAAGCTCCGGCCAGCCGACACCGACGCTGCGCACGGTGGCGTCGCGGCGGTAGCCCGAGAGCAAACCGGTGTTGGCCTGCACGATCAGCAGCGCGAACAGCACGACGCCGAGGGGCGCGGCCCAGCGGCGGCAGAAATCGACCGTGCGCTGCTCGCGCGGCGCCCACTGCACCTGGACTGCCGCGACCGCGGCCGCTACGGCAAAGGCGGGATAGACCGGCGCGAACCAGTTGGCCTCGACCCGCGCATGCAATGCGTGCCAGGTGAAGTAGACGACGATGGTCCAGAACATCGTGTTGACCAGCACGCGCGCCTCCAGCGCGCCGGCGCGGCGCCGATAGAGCGCGTACAGGCCCATCACGCCGAGGATGAAGACCAATGGCGTTGCGAACGCAAACTGGGTCGGGATCAGCTCGGCGATGTAGGTCGGCCGGAAATCCTCGATCCGCGCGCGGCCCATCTGCTTGATGAACGACACCCAGTGATGGTCGGCATTCCAGCGGATGACCGGGCTGAACAGGCCGAGCGCGACCAGGCCGCCGAGATAGAGCCAGGGCGACAGAAACCAGCGCCGCAGCTTCGGCACCATCGCAAGCCAGATCAGGATCGCCGGACCAAAGAACAGCGCCGAGTATTTCGACAGCAGCGCCGCGCCGGCGCTGGCGCCGACCGCAAGCCACCATTCGCCGCGACCGCTCTCCAGCACCTTTGCCAGCGCGTACAGCAGGAGGCTGGCAGCGACCAGCAGCGGCGCATCTGGCGTCACGATCAGCGTGCCGACGGCGGCCATCAGCGTGACATTGAGCAGGATGGTTGCGCTCGCGGCGATGCGCCGGCCGCCGAACAGGATCTCGGCCGCCCGGTAGATCGCCCAGCTCATCGGCAGTGCGAGCAGGATCGACACCAGCCGCACGCCGAACGGCGTATCGCCCGCGATCATGGTGCCGAGCCGGATCACCACCGCCACCATCGGCGGATGGTCGTAATAGCCGCCGGCGAGCGACTTCGACCACATCCAGTAATAGGCTTCGTCGAAAGTCAGCGGCGTCCATGCAGCGGCGGCCAGCCGCAACACGACCAGCGCGCACACCGCAAGCGCGGTGTTTCGGGCCAGCCGCGCCTCGTCCGCGTTCATGCCACCGTCATCGCTTGCGCCAGACGAACAGCCCGGACATCGCGTAATTCCACACCACGCCCATCAGCGCGCCGGCTGCGCCCGCCAGCCACCAGATCGGCTCCTGGTCGTAGACCGAGAACGCGACGCCGACATTGGCGAGCAGGCCGACGCTGCAGACCAGATAGAACAGCAGCAGGCCGCGCAGGATGCCAAAGCCCTTCAGCCGCTGATCGCGATAGGTCAGGAAATTGTTGAGGATGAAATTGCTGGTCATGGCGACGATCGCACCGGTGGCCTGGGCCTCCGGGAATGGCGCCTTGAACAGTTCGAGCGCGATGAACAGCACGGTGAGGTGCACCACCAGGCCGAGCCCGCCGACCGCCGCGAACAAAATGAAGCGCAGCGAGATCAGATCATTGGTCAGCTTCGCCAGCACCAAACCGAGGAAGTCGAGCGCGACCATGGAGTCGAGCTTGCTCTCGCCATGCTGGCGGGCACCGAACGTGTAGGGAATCTCGACCGCGCGCAGCTTGCCCTCCGCAGTCGCTACGACGTCGAGCAGAATCTTGAAGCCCTGCGTCGACAGCTGCGGCGCGAGCTGCTCGAAACGGTCGCGGCGGATCATGAAGAAGCCGCTCATGGGGTCGGCGATCTCGACCTTCAGCGCGCGGCGCGCGATCTCGGTGGCGAACGCGCTGGCACCGGCGCGCTGCTTGTTGAAGCCGTCGGCCTTGTAGCCCTCGATGTAGCGGCTGCCGACCACGAGCTCGGCCTCGCCGCTCTGCAGCAGCGCCACCATCTTCGGCAGCTGGGTCTCGTCATGCTGCAGGTCGGCGTCCATCACCGCGGCATAGGGCGCGCTCGAGGCCAGAATGCCCTCGATGCAGGCGCCGGACAGGCCGCGCCGGCCAATCCGGCGGATGCAGCGCACGCGGGAATCCTTCCGCGCCAGCGCGCGCACCACGTCCCAGGTTCCGTCGGGCGAATTGTCGTCGACGAAGATGACTTCCCAGGACACGTCCTTCAGGATCGCGTCGAGCCGGCGGTACAGCACCGTGACATTGTCGCGTTCGTTGAAGGTCGGGACGACCACCGAAAGCAGCGGCAAGCTTGCTGCCTGCGATGAGGTTTCGGGGCTCGGCTTGATGGCTTGGTTCATGAGCGCCAGCGTATAGCCGCAGCCTCTCCCGCTGCCAAGGCAGGCCGACCCAAACGCACGCTCGGAAAGCGGGAAAACGGGGCAAAACACCCCTGAAAATGCCAACGACCACGAACAAGGGGCGCGCGTACATCCGGCGCAGCCAATCAATGTCGTGGTCGTCCGGCGCCGGAGCCCTGAAGCTGCAACGTCGCCGTTGGAAGCAAGATAGGAAGGTCCCAGGCGGTCCGCAAGGGGCGCAGGAGGCGCTAGTTGTTCGGGACTTCCCGGATCACCGGGCCGCGTGGCGCCGGGGCTGCCGGCGCGGCCTCGGCAGCTGGAGCCGCCTGCGGCTGTGCGGCGGACCGGGTCGGGTTACGGAGCTGGCTCGGCGACGGCCCGTAGATGAACGCCGCCGCCAGCGCGACGGCCGCGACCAGTGCGCCCAAGAAACCTGCCGTCGATTGTGATCTCATGCCGATGATCCCCTCGCCTGCGCGGATTGATATCAAAAATCGGCCGGCCGCAACAGGATTTGGGAACCTATTTGGCCGCGGCCCTGCGCCGGGTGAAGGCGGTCACGATGTCCTTCTGCGCGAGCTCGATCGCACGGTTGGCGGTCGTCAGATTCGCGTCGGCGTCCTGCTTCGGAAATTGCAGCGACAGGAAGTCGATCAGCGACACACGGAAGTTCTGCCGCTCCGACGGACAGACATTGGCGATCAGCGAGGTGAACTCCTGGTCGGACATCGCCTTGTTGCTGTCGCGGGGATATTCGCGGGCGAGACAATTCCAGTAGGCGTCGCGGCCGGTGATCGCGAGCTTGTGCGCATCGTCGACCTCATCGGCCATTGCAGCGGAGGATATGGCGGCGGAGGACATGATCAAGAGGGCGGCCGCAACCAGCATGCGCATTGTTGTTCTCCATTTCGGCGCATCGTAGCGAAGAGCGACAGCGACGATAAGCGCCGCCGTGCCGATCTGGCAAACTGGCCAATCACGATTATTTTGATTAGTCTTGCTTCCTGTTCCCTCCCTCACGATGAGTGCAGTCGTGGCCAAAGCTCCCACCAAGGCGACCAAAACCAAGACCGACGCAGGCAACATCTATATCGGCATCGGCGGCTGGACCTTCGAGCCGTGGCGCGGGGTGTTCTATCCGGAGAAGCTCGCGCAAGCGAAGGAGCTGTCCTACGCCGCCTCCAAGCTGACCTCGATCGAGATCAACGGCACCTATTACGGCTCGCAGAAGCCGGAGAGCTTTCGCAAATGGGCCAGCGAAGTACCCGACGGCTTCATCTTCTCGCTGAAGGGGCCGCGCTTCGCCACCAACCGCCGCGTGCTCGCCGAAGCCGGCGATTCGGTGAAGCGGTTCTATGATTCAGGCGTGCTGGAGCTGAAGGACCGGCTCGGGCCGGTGCTCTGGCAGTTCGCGCCGACCAAGAAGTTCGACGGCGCCGATTTCGGCAAGTTCCTCGAGCTGCTGCCGCGCAAGCTCGACGGCCGCGCGCTGCGCCACGTCGTCGAGGTCCGCCACGACAGTTTTTGCGTGCCCGAATTCGTCGCCCTGATTCGCGAGCACGAGGTACCGGTGGTGTTCGCCGAGCACGGCAAATATCCGGCGATCGCCGACGTCGCGAGCGACTTCGTCTATGCGCGGCTGCAGAAGGGCAATGACGAATTGAAGACCTGCTATCCGCCGAAGCAGCTCGACGCCTGGGCCAAGCGGTTTCAGGACTGGGCCGCCGGCAGCGAGCCCGACGACCTGCCGAAGGTCGAGAAGACCGCGCCCAAGAAGGCGCCGCGCGACGTGTTCGCCTATGTGATCCACGAGGGCAAGGTCCGCGCGCCGGCCGGCGCGATGGAACTGATCGAACGGGTGAAGTGAGCGAGAACCGATGGCGAAGGCCAGGAAGCTGTTCACCATCGGCTACGAGCAGACGCCGTCGAAGGCGGTGCTCGACGAGCTCGAGCAGGCCGGCGTCAAGCTGCTGGTCGACGTCCGCGCCATCGCCTCCTCGCGCCGGCCCGGCTTCTCCAAGACCCAGCTCGCCGCCGGTCTCGACGAGCGCGGCATCGGCTACGTCCATCTGCGCGGTCTCGGCACCCCGAAAAGCGGACGGGAAGCGGCACGCAGCGGGCAATATGCGCTGCTGCACAAGATCTATTCGGCGCACCTAAAGACGGCGCAGGCCAAGGAAGAGCTCGACGAGCTGTCGGCGCTGGTCAAGCAGTCCGGCCCGGTCTGCATCCTCTGCTACGAGCGCGACCACCAGCACTGCCACCGTCGATGGATCGCCGAGATCATTGAAGAGCGCGACGGCGTCAGGATCGAGAACCTGGCGGCACCGCAGCTCTAGCCTGCCTCGCCCGGCACGTTCAGCGTTCCCTCCATCATCGTCACGCAGCCGCCGCCGACATGCACCGAAGTGATCACGCCGCCTTGCTTGCGCACGCGCGTCAGCAACAGGCTCGGCCGGCCCATGTCGACGCCCTGCCCGATCCGCAGCCGCAATTCGCCATCGCGCGCGGGATCAATATCGGCGAGCAGCGCCGCGCAAGCCGCGGTCGCGCTGCCGGTGGCGGGATCCTCGGACAGGCCGCTGGCGCCCGGATGGAACATGCGCGCCTGCAGGTCGAGCGGCTGCTCGCTCGCCGGCACGTCGCGCGTGTAGAAATAGACCACGTCGCGGCCGATCTCGGCCAGCGTCCTGGCGAACGCCGCAGCATCCGGCCGGGCGCGCCTCAGCGCCTCGCGCGAGGCGATCTCGACCACCAGGAATGGCAGCCCGACCGAGACGACCTGCGGCGCGTGCCGATTGGTCTTCACATCAGCCGCCGTCAGCGACAGGCACGCGGCGGCGGCGGCCGCGCTGACCTCATTGGTCCGCTGTAGCGCCTGCGGCGCGGTCAGCTCGGCCCCGACCACATTGCCGCCGTCGGACAGGATCTCGACCGGCACGAGGCCCGCCTTCTCCTCGAACCTCAAGCGCGCCGGCGCCTTCGCGGCCCGGCTTGCCAGCACGAAGGCGGTGCCGACATTGGGATGGCCGGCGAACGGAATTTCCGAGCGCACCGTGAAGATGCGAACCTGGGCGTCGTTGACCTTGTCCTGCGGCGGCAGCACGAAGGTCGTCTCGGAATAGTTGAACTCGGTCGCGATCGCCTGCATCTCTTCGGTCGAGAGCCCTTCGGCGTCGAGCACCACGCCGAGCGGGTTGCCGCCGAAGGCGCGGTCGGTGAAAACGTCGACGGTGATATAGCGCCGCTGCATCCTGCTTGTCCTCGTGCTCCGGTCATTCCGATGACGTCACCGTACCACGGCCCGAGCGATGCCCTTCAGAGCACTCGGTACAATCGCGGGCAAGTCACATGCAGGCAGCTCGCGCGGCTTGAGGAGCCGTGCGTGATTGCCTCGGATCATGTGAGCGTCGCCGCCTACCCCAACTGCCAGACGTGCACCGGGTGCTCGTAGCCCCGCACCGGGATCTCGCCGCGCGACACCGCGTCCTTGCAGTCATCGCCGAGCGCCTCGCGCACCGCGGAGGAAATTAAAAACTGCGAGCCGAGCTCCTTGTTCAGCGCCTCGAGCCGCGCGGCAAAATTCACGGTGTCGCCGATCACGGTGTACTCCTTGCGCCGGGGCGAGCCGATATTGCCGGCGACGACCTCGCCGATGTGGACGCCGATGCCGATGCGCAGCGGCCAGCTCGTCGCCGCGTTGGTGCGCTCGTTCGCGGCGAGCATTTCACGCGCGGCGGCGACCGCCTGATGCGCGGCGTCGCCGGTCTCGAACGGGGCACCGAACAGCGCGAGAAAGCCGTCGCCCAAAAACTTGTTCACGATGCCGCCATGGCGATCGAGGATATCGACCAGCACGGCAAAGGCGCCATCGAGCCTGTCGACCACCTCCTGCGGCGAGCGGGTGCGCGCACCGGCCGTGAAGCTGCGGAAATCCACGAACATCACCGCAACACGGCGGATGTCGCTGCCGGTGCCGGCCCCCTCCGTCATCAGACGTTCGACCACCTGCGGCGAGACGTGCTGGCCAAACAGGTTGGTGATGCGATCGCGCGCGGTGGCGGCCGCGATGCTGGCCGCGAACTGCCGGCGCAGCTGCATGCCGACTGCGCCGGCCAGCATGCCGCAGATCAGGATGATCGCGCTGCGCGCGGCGTGATAGTAGATGCTGGTCTCGGCCGCGCCGCCGCCCGAGGGATGGAAGAACACCGCCATATAGAACAGCTCGACCGCCGCGACGAAGCCGGTGAAGGTCGAGAGCCAGAAGTCGAGCCGCAGCGTCGACAGGATGATGAAGACGAAATAGATCAGCGGCGCCACGAATCCGAGCGCCTCTTGCGGCCCCATGCTATTCATGTGCAGCGCCAGCACGACGGTCGGCAGCGACGTCTCGACGAGCACGCCGATGTAGCGCCGGACCACCGGCAGGTCGCGCCCCTTGCGCATGTGCCAGCTGATCGCCCCGTGCACCCAGAACTCGAACAGGATCAGCGGAATGGTGACGTAGAAGACGTAGACGGGGCTGAGGTTGCCGTGCCAGACGCGGCTGACCGCATCGGGCGCAAAGAAATACACCAGCAGACTGATCGCCGCGAGGGCAGCGGCGGTAGCGATCAGCACCTTGATGCGGAGCAACTCGGTGGTCATCACCTCGCGCATCAGGGCGTGATGGAAGTCGGCGGATACGGTTGTGTCTGCCGCTACGCTGTTTTTGTCCGAAGATTCCGCCATGCCTCCCACCCCGTCATTCCGGGGCGCGAAGCGAACCCGGAATCTCGAGATTCCGGGTTCGATGCTTCGCATCGCCCCGAAATGACGATCATTGATGGCATCCATCATAGCCTCAATCGAGCGTACGGCGGAAGCGCGTCACCGCGATCGTCATGGCGAACAGCATCAGGGCGACCAATGCGGCGGTGTCGTATTGCAGGTTCTGCATCGCCGCGCCCTTCAGCATGATGGCCCGCACGATGCGCACGAAATGGGTCAGCGGCAGCCCCTCGCCGATATATTGCGCCCAGACCGGCATGCCCGCGAACGGAAACATGAAGCCGGACAGCAGGATGCTCGGCAGGAAGAACATCATCGAGAGCTGCATCGCCTGCAGCTGGTTCTGGACGATGGTCGAGAAGGTGTAGCCGATCGACAGATTGGTGGTAATGAACAGCGTGGTGAGCAGCGCCAGCAGCGTGAGGCTGCCGAGGACCGGCACGCCGAACAGCAAAATGCCGATGGCGATGATCAGCGTGGCCTGGATGAAGCCGACCAGCACATAGGGGATGATCTTGCCGAACATCACCTCGACCGGCTTGATCGGCATCGACAGCAGGCTCTCCATGGTGCCGCGCTCGATTTCGCGCGTCACCGAGAGCGCGGTGAAGATCAGCATGGTCATGGTCAGGATAGTTCCGACCAGACCGGGCACGATATTGAGGCGCGAGTCCGCCGCCGGGTTGTAACGGGCGTGGGCGCGGATTTCGAACGGCATGTCCGGGGGATCGCCGACGTGCAGATCATGCGCCAGCGCCGATTGCACCAGCGGCCCGAGTGCTCCGAGCGCCGAGCCCGACGCGACCGGGTCGGTGGCATCGGCGGCGACCAGCAGCGCCGGTCTGTCGCCGCGCCGCACCGCGCGCTCGAAGCCGCGCGGGATTTCGACGCCGAACAGCACCTTGCCGGATTGCAGCAGCTCGTCGAATTCCTCGACGGTGTGGACCTCGCGGACAAAATGGAAATAGGCGGTGTTCTCCATTGCCTTCAGGATCGAACGGCCGAGATCGCTGTCTTCCTGGGTCAGCACCGCGGTCGGCAGATTGCGCGGCGTGGTGTTGATGGCGTAGCCGAACAACGTCAGCTGCATGACCGGCAGCATGATGATCATGGCGAAAGAGACGCGGTCGCGGCGAAGCTGGATGAACTCCTTGACCAGCATCGCGTAGCTGCGCCGCCAGAAGCCGAATGCCGGCTCCCTCGCCTCGCTGTTCTGGATCGATTCCGTTGCGCTCATCGCAATTATCCCTGGAGATTATCCTTGGAAATTATCCTTGGAGCGCCCCATCAGATCGATGAAGACGTCTTCGAGCGACGGCTCGCTGGCCTGCCAATGCCACTTCGAATTGTCCCGATAGGGCGCGATCGCGGCCTCGACCGCCGCCTTGTCGCGGCCGGAGACGTGCAGGCTGGTGCCGAACGGCGCCACCATGTCGACGCCGGGCTTGTCCGTGAGCTCGGCCATCAGGCCGTTGAAATCCTCGCCCGTCACCGTCCAGGTCGACAGCGCGGACGCCGCGATCACCTCGTCCACCGTGCCATGGGCCAAGAGATGACCGTAGGCGATGTAGGCGATCTCGTGACAGCGCTCGGCCTCGTCCATGTAATGGGTCGAGACCAGCACGGTGAGGCCTTCGGCGGCGAGCGCGTGGATCTCGTTCCAGAAATCGCGCCGCGCCTTGGGATCGACGCCGGCGGTCGGCTCGTCGAGCAGCAGCAATTGCGGATTGGGCAACGTGCAGGCGCCGAGCGCCAGCCGCTGCTTCCAGCCGCCGGAAAGGTTGGCGGCGAGCTGCTCCTCGCGGCCCTTCAGCCCGATCCGCGCGATCATGTCGGCCGCGGCGCCGCGCGCGTCCGGCATGCCATAGAGCCGCGCCACGAATTCGAGATTCTCGCGCACCGACAGATCCTGGTAGAGGCTGAAGCGCTGCGTCATGTAGCCGACCTTGCGCTTGATCTTGTCGGCATCGCGCCGGATGTCGTAGCCGAGGCAGGTGCCCTCGCCGCTGTCGGGCGTCAGCAGGCCGCACAGGATGCGGATGGTCGTGGTCTTGCCGCTGCCGTTGGGACCGAGGAAGCCGTAGATCGAGCCGCGCTTGACCTGCATCGACAGGTCATGGACGACCTCGCGTCCGCCAAACGACTTGGTCAGCCCCTTCACATCGATCGCGATGGAGGGTGCGTCGGACCGCGCGCTGGTGGAGCCGCCGTTCATCTGCGCTCCGCCACCGGCGTCTTGGGATTGAGGTAGATGCTGATCGGCTGACCGACGCGCAGCACATCGGGCCGGCTCGGCCGCGCCTGGATCAGATAGACCAGCTTGTTGCGCTCATCGAGGCTGTAGATGACCGGCGGCGTGTACTCCGCCGTGGTGGCGATGAAGTAGATCTTTGCCGTGAGGTCGGCGGCGCAATTGTCGCAGGTCACCCTCACCTCGTCGCCGAGCGCAAGCTTCGGCAGCTCGGCCTCCGGCACGAAGAAGCGCAGCTTCATGTTGCCGGGCGGCATGATCGACAGCACCGGGCGCTGCGCCTGCACCATCTCGCCCTCGCGGAAATAGATCTGCTGGATCGAGCCCGCGATCGGCGCAAAGCCCTTGCGACGGTCGAGCCGGGTCTGCGAGGTGTTGACCCGCGCCTCCGCGACGCGCAGCGCCGAGACCGCGGAATCCAGATTGGCCTGGGTGCCGGCGCCGGTGCCGCGCAGCGAGGCCGCGCGGTCATAGCTCTGCCGCGCATTGGCGAGGGTCGCATTGTTCTGGTTGAGATCGGCGCGCTGCAAATCGTCGTCGACCGAATAGAGCAGATCGCCGGGCTTGACCTCGTCGCCTTCGCGCACATTGAGCTTGATGACGCGGCCGGATTCATCGGGGCTGACGAAGATCATGTCGGCCTCGACCCAGCCCTGGAAGCCGGGATCACGCTTCTCCTGGCAACCGGCCAGCGCCGCCGCCAGCACGACTGCGGTCACGAGCTTCATCATGCGCGAGCCGGTCATGGCTTGCTCCGTTCGCCGAAGATCAGATCGAGATGAACCTTGAACATCGCGAGGGCATCGAGCGGCGCGTGCCGGGCAAACAGGCCCTGCCAGATCACCGCGACGATCGCGGGCGCCACGACGAGTTGCGGAAACTGCGCGAGTTGGCGCTGCCTGATCTCGCCGCGCGTGATCGCAAGCTGGATCAGCGCCTGCATCGCGGCCATCCCCTTCGACACCACCTCGCGGAAATAGAAGTCGGCGATCGTCGGGAAGCGCGGCCCTTCGGAGACGATCAAACGGACGATGTCGCCGCGCCGGGTCGACACGATCTCGCGGATGAAGGTCTCGGCAAACCTCTCCACCGCATCGCGCACCGGGCCGGTGATGGTGGGCGGCGCGGCCATGCGATTGACCAAGGGCACGACTGCGGTGCGGATCAACTCCTCGAACATCGACTCCTTGTCCTTGAAGTACAGATAGAGCGTGCCCTTCGCGACGCCCGCCCGCCTGGCGACATCGTCGAGCCGCGTCGCGGCGAAGCCGCGCGCAATGAACTCGTCCATCGCCGCCTCGACGATCGCAGCGCGCCGCTCCGCCGATTTCTCGGCGCGGTTCGCAGCAGGCTTGGCCTCGGGCAGCTTTGCCGAGGCCACCTTCGGGATCCTCGCCGCGGCAGCCCGGATCGCGGTGGTCCGGCGCTTGGCGGGCCGGGAGCGGGTCGTCTTTTCGATGCGCTTTGTCATGGCCATAATATGACTGACCAGTCAGTCATTGTCAATATGTTCAGAGAAAACGCCTGCCGGCCGGAAGCGTTCCTGTCGGCCTTCCCGGCCCCTCAGGGTGCGCATAGATTCGCGATCTCGCGGCGCAAATGCCCGAATTTGCTGCTTATGTCCGCCCTATGGGGAACAGTGGGCGCTGGGAAAGCCGGGTGCCGATCGCACCCGCGGGCCCTGTGCAACAAAAAGGCACAGGGGTGGCACCACAGGTGTAACCGGAGCAATCCGGCTTTCCCTGCGCGATGCGCTACGGCTCACTTCGTGCTCTCCCCGGCGAGATTGGGGGGAATTTGATACAAGCGGTCCGCTGGGGGAACACCAATGAGCGATTGGTTACACAACCTTTCTGTGCCGTGGATGGCCTTCATCGTCTTCGGCTTCACCTACCTTGTTGCCATTCTCATTTTCGCAGGCGTTGCGATCCTGTCGACCAAGGAGCGCGCAACGTCTTTCAAATCGATCTCTCCCGGCATGTTGCCGGTGCTCGGCATCCTTTTCGGCCTGTTTGTCGCATTCACCGCGGCACAGGTCTGGAGTGACAGCGACCGCGCCACCGCGGCGGTGAGCCGCGAAGCCAGTTCGTTGCGGGCGGTCATCCTGCTCGCCGGCGGCCTGCCGCCGGAGCAGGAGGCGCGCCTGCGCGGCCTCGTTCGCGACTACGTCGAGGAAACGGTCGCCGTGGAATGGCCGATGATGGCGCGCCAGGCTGCATCGCTCAAGGCAGCTCCTCCTGCGCTGACCGCGGCGTTGCGGCTTGTCGTATCAACGCCCGCGCAAAACCCGGGCCAGCAGACGACGCAGCACGAGATCATCACCAATCTGAATTCGGCACTCGATGCGCGACGACAACGGATCATCGTCAGCCAGACGGAAGTCGACTTGATCAAATGGTGGTGCCTCTACCTTCAGGCCATCTGCGAGCTATTGGTCATTGCCCTTGTTCACTGCGACAACCGGTTGGGATCCGCCATCGCGATGGGACTATTCGCGACCGGCGTGGCCACATCGGTTCTGCTGATTGCCGCGCATGATCGACCATTCACCGGCCAGATATCGATTGCGCCGACGCCGTTGCTGCAGATCATGCCGGACAAGGAGGCGAGCCGATAAGCGCCGGACCGCACACGCGCGCTGTCCGCTAGGTGTGAAACTTCAGCCCATCGAGGAT
Source organism: Bradyrhizobium sp. USDA 4501 (assembly GCF_054062115.1). Taxonomy (NCBI): domain Bacteria; kingdom Pseudomonadati; phylum Pseudomonadota; class Alphaproteobacteria; order Hyphomicrobiales; family Nitrobacteraceae; genus Bradyrhizobium; species Bradyrhizobium sp. USDA 4501. Next base: position 7,744,517 of record NZ_JBSSEX010000001.1, on the reverse strand, counting down.
CTTGTCGACCACCTTGCGCTCGGCGCGAATAGCGAGGCCGACCAGGTTGAGCTCGCTGCGCGCGACCGCCCTCACCACCTCGCGGTTGGCGGCGTCATGCGTGGTCTTGAACATGTCCTCGGTGTAGAGCGCCGGCTGCACGTTGCGCGCCAGCGCGCGCTCCAGCGCCCGCGACAGCGCGGGCCCGTCGGCGCCGTAGATCAGGATCGGCTGGCCGATCAAAGAGAGATATCTGGTCCCCGACCCGTCCTGGTAATTCTCGCCGATACATTCGGGGAAGGAAGCCGCGATGCCGCCGGCAAGAAACGACGCCACGTTGAGCTTCTGCCAGACTTCCAAGTCGGTGCGGATCACGACCGCGATCTTGGTGTCGAACTGCATGGCGATAAATCTATCCGCAGGTTGACGACAAACGCCAGTTCTGACCGCGCATCCCTCATCTGCCCGCCAGGCGCTGACGTTAGTTTCTTGAGCAACCCACGGGCGGACCCTGCCCGCCTGAAGGGCGACGTCGCGGCTGGCGAAGCTGATATCGCTGCGGCGAAGAAGCTCAACCCACACGTCGACCGCTAGTCGTGCCACGTCGCAAGGGCCCGATCCCTGCCGGGACGGAAAGCGATAGTCAGCTCCTGCGCCGCGTAGTAGGCTTCGGGCGTTCGATGACCATCAGCATATTTCAGGGCATTGCATCATGATCAGCAAGGCCGATGTTGTTGTTATTGGTTCGGGCGGATTGGGCGCGGCCACAGCCTATTACCTGAGCAAGCGTGGAGGTCTCAGCGTCGCCCTTGTCGACAAGCATGAGATCGGATCGCAAACCTCGCCCCGCGCGGCAGGCATGGTGAGTTGTGCGCGCAAGAGCGACTTGATGATTGGCCTCATCAAGGACGCATGCCGCAAGATCGAGGCGTTCACGGAAGAAACCGGCCAGCCGCTCGACTGGGTGCATTCGGGCAGCCTCAAGATTGCGCGCCGGCCACAGGACGCCGAAGTGATCGAGGACGATTTCGCGCGCGGACGCCGCACCGGCCTCGACGTCGAACTGATCTCTCCGCAAGAGGCGAGCAGTCTCAATCCGTTCTTGCAGCCGACGGGCGTCGTTGCGGCGATGCGGATCGGCGACGACCGGTATTTCGACCCGGCGCAGGTTGCCGTCGGTTTCGCCACAGCCGCGGCGGCCAACGGTGCAATCTTGCTGCCGAAGACCGACGTGCGCGCCGTCAACATCGTCGGCGGCACCGTGATCGGCCTGACCACCGCGAACGGCGTCATTGAAAGTCCGGTTGTCGTCGATGCGGCCGGCGCGTGGACGCGGCAGGTCGCGGAGGCGAGCGGGATCCGCGTGCCGCTGGTGCCGACCCGGCAGCAGTTGATCGTCACCGAGCCTTTGGATGGCGTCCGTGCCGACCTGCCGATGATCCGCATCATGGACGCTGCGGTGTATGCCCGCCCATGTCAGGGCGGCTTCCTGTGGGGTGTCTACGAGGAAACGCCGCGCTTCTTCGATATGCAGTCGCTTGGGGCCGGCTTCGACGTCAAGGACATGCCGCTCGATATCGGCGTGCTTCATGCAGCCGCCGATGAGGTCAAGGACCAGCTCCCGTTCCTGCAAACCGCCAAGGTGCGGGAGTTTCGCGGCGGCATTCCGACGATGACCGCCGACGGCCATCATATTCTCGGTCCGGCCGCCGGCGTGACCGGCTTCTATTTTGCGAGCGGGTGCAACGTCGCCGGTCTGTCGATCTCGCCGACCGTCGGCGAGGCGCTTGCGGCCTGGATCGTGGACGGCAAGCCGCCCATCGATCTATCGCCGATGTCGGTCATGCGGTTCAAAGACCAATCGTGGTCCGAAGACCAATTGGAGCGCGACGCCGCCTGGCAATACCGGCACTTTTATGGCGCCGTCTGAACTCGGCAGCGCGCTTTGCCCACCAGGCGGATTGCGGCGACTGCCTTACCCCTTGGCGTCGCAGGCCCAGGCGCGGATCACGCATTCCTTGCCGCCATAGTCGTAGCACTTCCTGGTCGCGGCATTGAGCGAGCTCGAGATCTTCGGCGCCACGGCATAGCCATGGGCGCCGCAGGGATTCTTCATGTCGATCGAGAGCGCGGCGCAGGCCCGCTTCATGGTGACGGTGGTGCAATCGCCCTTGCACTGCTTCAGCGCGGCGGCGCGCGCCGCGCCTTCCGCCGGATAGTCGTAGGCCTGGCCATAGGCCCCGCACTTGCCGACCGCGAACGCGCCGGCCGCGCGCGCCTTGGGCACGAAGGTTTCCACGGAGAAACGCGTGGCGCCGAGCAGCAATGTCAGGACGAGAATCGTCAACGCGCGACGCTGCGCGACGGCGGTCGAAATGATCAAGCGGAAATCCCCCAAAGCCCGGCGCGGACTGTACGCAGGGGTCGTTTCCAGATGGTGAATGACGGGTTGAGAGCGAATTCTATCCACTCGTCGTCCCGGCGAAGGCCGGGACCAATAGCCACCGATGGTGATGATTGCGCGAGGCTCTGGCCGCTGTCCCACCAACAACAACGATTGGTGGTAATGGGTCCCGGCCTTCGCCGGGACGACGCGGAGAATGTTCAGCCCTGTCTTGCCGCTTCCAGCGCCTGCGGCGTGTCGATGTCGAGGAAGGCGCTGTCGCCGTCGACCGGGACCTCGGCGACTACCTCGGCATGCTTGGTGATCAAGTGACGCGCGCCGATGTCGCCGTCGAGCGTCATCAGCTCCTTGAAAAAGCGCCGCGACCACAGCACCGGATTGCCGCGGCGGCCCTCACTGACCGGGACCGCGATCAGATGGCCGCGGTCCGGCGCGAAGGTCTCGATCAGGCGATCGATCAGCTTCGCATCGATCAGCGGCATGTCGCCGAGGCAGACGATCGCGCCGTCGGCGCTGTCGGACACCGCCGCAATGCCCGCCTTCACCGAGCTGGCGAGGCCGCCGGCGAAATCCGGGTTGCGGACGAATTTGACCTTGAGGCCATCGAGCGCCTGCTCGACCAGCTCGGCCTGATGCCCGGTGACCACGATCACCTCGGAAGCCTTCGAGGCCAGCGCCTGCTCGGCGACGATGCGCGCGAGCTTCTTGCCGTCGAGCTCGGCGAGCAGCTTGTTCGGGCCGCCCATCCGGGTCGAGCGGCCGGCGGCAAGCACGATCGCGGCGACGTTGCGGTTGCCTTCGGTGTCCGGCACCGTGCGCGGCTGCGGCCGCGTCACGATCTCCATCAACAGGCCGCCGACGCCCATGCCGGTGAGATCCGATCGCGTCACCTTAATGCCGGCGAGCAGCCGCATCAAGACCCAGTCGAAGCCGTTCTCGACCGGCGAGCGCGCGCAGCCTGGCGCGCCCAGGACCGGCACGCCGCCGGCGCTGCCGATCAGCAGCAGATTGCCCGGATCGACCGGCATGCCGAAATGCTCGACCGCGCCGCCGATCTCGGTGATTGCAGCAGGAATGACATCACGACGGTCGGCGATCGCGGACGCGCCGAACACGATGACGAGCTCGGCCCCTAAGCCGAGCAATTCCTTGATCGAGGCGGCGAGCACCGTCTCGTCATGCGGCACGCGGCGCTCGGCGATGATGGTGGCGCCGGCCGGCGCGAGCCGCTCGGCGGTGACGCGCAGCGTCTTGTCGATCACCTTCGGCGCAAGACCCGGCAGCAGCGTCGAGACCACGCCGACCTTCTGGATCACATAGGGCGCGATCCGCAGCGTATCCTTGCCGGCGACCGCGACGGCGGCATCGCGTAAGCGCCCCTCGACGCCGAACGGGATCAGCTTGACGGTCGCGATCATCTCGCCTTCGACCACCGGCTTGAACGCGGCGAGCGTTGCGAAGGTGATGGCCTCGTCGACGTCGTTGATACGGTCGACCGCGGCGCGATCGATCACCAGCACACCGGGACGGGCCGCGAACAGATTGGCGCGGCCGGTGAAGGCGCGCTCGACGTTGACGCCGTCGCCGGCCACCGCCTGCGCGATGCTGGCGGCCGCGGCGTCCTCGGAGACGTCGCCCTTGTCGAGCCGCACCACGACGATCTCGTCGACGCCCGCCTTGGTCAGCGCCTCGACCTCGGCGAGGCCGATCGTGGTGCCCTTCTTGAGCACCAGCGCGCCCTGGCGGAGGGTATGCACGGTGACGCCGCCAATCGCGTCGGCCGGACTGGCGGGACCGAATTTCATGCCGCTTCTTCTTTTTCTTTGGGGGGCAAGCGCAGCTGCGCGGTGATCTCGGCCATGATCGCGACCGCGATCTCCGACGGCGACACCGCGCCGATATCGAGGCCGATCGGCGCGTGGATGCGCGCGATGTCGCTGTCCCTGGCGCCCTGCGCGCGCAGCCGCTCGGCGCGCTTGGCGTGGGTCTTTCGCGATCCGAGTGCGCCGATATAGAAGCAGTTGCGGTCGAAGGCGTGCAGCAGCGCCGGATCGTCGATCTTCGGATCATGCGTCACCGCGACGAAGGCGGTGTAGTGATCGACGTTGAGCGGCGGCAGTGCGACGTCGGGCCATTCGGCGACCAGCGGCACGTCGGGGAAGCGCTCCGGGCTCGCAAACGCGGTGCGCGGATCGACCACCGTGACGTCATAGTCGAGCGAGCGCGCCAGCGGCGCCAGCGCCTGGCTGATATGGACCGCGCCGATGATCACGAGCTTTGCGGTCGGCGCGTAGACATTGAGGAACAGCTTCTTGGTCCCGACCTCGACATTGCCGCTCTTGCCCATCCGCAGCTGCTTTGAAAGCTCGGCGCGCAGCGGATCGGCGGCGATGTCCGCGGCCTTGACCAGACGCTGATCGCCATTGGCGGTGTCGGTGACGATGATCACCGGGCGGCGCGCGGCGCGCTCGGCGTTCAGCTCTTTCAGGATCTCGAGTTTCACGGCTAACCAACCTTCTCGACGAAGACGCGGATGGTGCCGCCGCAGGACAGGCCGACATTCCAGGCCGTCTCGTCGGCAACGCCGAATTCAAGCATCTTTGGCTGGCCGCTCGCGATGACGTCGAGCGCTTCCGTCACGACGGCGCCCTCGACGCAGCCGCCGGAGACCGAGCCGAGGAAGGTGCCGTCGTCATTGATGACCAGGCTCGAGCCGGCCGGGCGCGGCGCCGAGCCCCAGGTCTCGACCACGGTGGCAAGCGCCACGCCATGGCCCTCCTTCTGCCAGGTCTCGGCGGCCTGCAGGATGTCTTCGTCGCGGTTCAGCATGGTGGCCTCCTGCTATCGGGTCAGGCTTCTTAGGCTACGGAGCGGATCAGGCTGCGGTGGTGCGCCGGCGGCGGGGATGACAGCGCCCCGATCAAGCCCTTGATGGACGTCAAGTTATGCACCGGGCGAAATTCGTCAACGTGGGGCAACATCATTTTGATGCCCTGCGCCTTGGCCTCAAAGCCGGAGTAGCGCAGCAGCGGATTGAGCCAGATCAGGCGGCGGCAGGAACGGTGCAATCGGTCCATCTCGAAGGCCAGTTTGGCATCAGCCTCCCGTTCTAGTCCATCGGATATAAGGAGGACGATGGCGCCCTGCCCGAGCACCCGGCGGGCCCAGAGCTGGTTGAAGCTGTGCAGCGAGGTCGCGATCCGCGTCCCGCCGGCCCAGTCCTCGACCGCGGACGAGCAATTCGCCAGCGCTTCGTCGGGGTCACGCTCCCGCAACGCGCGCGTCACATTGGTCAGGCGGGTACCGAACAGGAACACCGAGACCCGCTTGCGGGCGTCGGTGATGGCGTGCAGGAAGTGCAGGAACAGGCGGGTGTACTCGCTCATCGAGCCGGAGATATCGAGCAACGCCACGATCGGCGCCGGCTTCTCGATCCGGCCGAGCTTTCGGATGTCGATGATCTCGCCGCCGGTGCGCAGCGAGTTGCGCACGGTGCGGCGCATGTCGAGCCGCAGGCCCCGCGCATCCGGCTGGTAGCGGCGGGTCACGAGCTCGGCCTGCGGCAGCCGCATCTTGGCGATCTCGCGCGTCACCTCGGCGATCTCCGCCGCGGTCATCTGCGCAAAATCCTTCTTCTGCAGGATCTCCTTGTCGGAGACCGAGAGCTTGAGCTCCTGCTCCTGGGCCTGCGGGCGCTCCTCGCTCCGCGCCGGCTGCGCCATCGCCTCCTGGACGCGGCGCGAGGCCGGCGGCGGCTTCTTCCTGGCGTGGTCCGGCAGCGGCACCGAATCCAGCATGCTCTTCCACTCCTCGGCGGCGCGGAAGAACAGCATAAAGGCCTGGCGGAAGATCAGCGCGTGCTCGTGGCGCTTGACGAAGATCGCTTCCAGCGTGGCGTAGAAATCGGAGCGGTGGCCGACCTCGATCAGCTGCAGCGCGTCGAGCGCATCGATCACCGAGCCCGGCCCGACGGGAAGCCCGGCCGCCCGCAGCGCGCGGGCAAAGCCAATCACGTTGTCGGCCATGTGGCCGGTCGGAGGCGCGAGGTGGTTGATCGCCATTGTTGTTTGGCCTCGTCATTCCGGACCGCACGAAGTGCGGATCCGGAATCTGGAGATTGCGGCGCGAGATTCCGGGTTCACGCTTCGCGTGCCCCGGAATGACGGCTAGTCGCTCGTCGCTTCCTTCAATGTCTTCTGCAACGCATCGCCCTGCATGCGCGCGATGTCGTCCTGATACTTCAAGAGCGCGCCCAGCGTGTCGCCGACGACCTGCGGGGTCAGAGAGCGGGCGTCGAGCTCGGACAGCGCGGTGGCCCAGTCGATGGTCTCGGCGACGCCCGGCGACTTGTAGAAATCCTGGTTGCGCAGCGCCTGCACGAAGCGGACGACCTGCTGCGACAGCTTGGCGGAGATGTTCGGCACCCGCGACTTGACGATCGCAAGCTCGCGCTCGGCTGTGGGATAATCAACCCAGTGATAGAGACAGCGCCGCTTCAGCGCGTCATGAATCTCGCGCGTGCGGTTCGAGGTGATGATCACGATCGGCGGCGCCGGCGCCTTCACGGTGCCGAGCTCGGGAATCGTGACCTGGAAGTCGCTGAGGATTTCCAGCAGGTACGCCTCGAACGCCTCGTCGGCGCGGTCGAGCTCGTCGATCAGCAGCACCGGAGGACCCGCGACATCGGGCTCGAGCGCCTGCAGCAGCGGCCGCTTGATCAGGAAGCGTTCGGCGAAAATGTCGCTGGCGAGCTGGTCGCGATCGGTATCGCCGGAAGCCTCCGCAAGGCGGATCGCGATCATCTGCGCCGCACTGCTCCACTCGTAGACCGCGGAGGCGACGTCGAGGCCTTCATAGCATTGCAGGCGGATCAGCTTGCGCCCGAGCGCCGCCGACAGCACTTTTGCGATCTCGGTCTTGCCGACACCGGCCTCGCCTTCGAGGAACAGCGGCCGGCCCATCCGCAGCGCGAGATAGGTCACGGTCGCGAGCGACCGCTCGGCGAGGTAGCCGCGCGAGGTCAGGAGATCCTCGAGCGCATCGACGGAAGTGGGTAACGCCGATGCACTCATGGAACAGCCAGTCTTCGAACAGAGGTCAGCAAAGTCACGCCTTGGTACTTAGTCCTTGGCGTTCGCGGCTTCCACCGCCCGGCGCGTCAAAACGCCGATCAGATGCGCGCGGTATTCTGCACTGCCGTGCAGGTCGCTGTTCAGCCCGTCAGCCGAAACTGCGATGCCGTCGAGCACCTTGTGCGAGAAGCGCTTCTTCAGCGCGTCCTCGAACGCAGTGACGCGGAAGACGCCGTCGGAGCCCGCACCGGTGACCGCGACGCGCACGTCGGACGGACGCTTGGCCACGAACACGCCAACCAACGCATAACGCGAGGCCTGGTTGCGGAACTTGACGTAGGCCGCCTTCTTCGGCACCGGGAACATCACCTTGGTGATGATCTCGTCGGCCTCCAGCGCGGTCGAGAACAGGCCCTGGAAATATTCCTCGGCCTTGAGGCGGCGCTTGTTGGTGACGATGGTCGCGCCCAGCGCCAGCACCGCGGCCGGATAGTCGGCGGTCGGGTCGTTGTTGGCGAGCGAGCCGCCGATGGTGCCGCGGTGGCGCACGGCGGGATCGCCGATCAGGCCGGCAAGCTCGGCCAGCGCCGGGATCGCCTCGCCCACAACCGCGGAGTTCGCGACTTCGGCATGCTTGGCGGTGGCGCCAATGACCAGCGAGCGGCCTTTCATCTCGATCGTATCGAGACCTTCGATGTGGGAGAGATCGACCAGATGCGGCGGGCTGGCGAGCCGCTGCTTCATGACCGGCACCAGCGTGTGACCGCCGGCAATCAGCTTGGCGTCCTCGTTCTTCACCAGCAAATTGGCGGCCTGCCGCACGGTGCCGGGACGGTGATATTTGAATTCGTACATTGGAATGTCCTGATCGCGCTCGCGATGAATTGCTGACTAGGCGAGGTCCGACTTCGCCATCGCCTTGGCGCCGGCGGCGATCGAAGCAACGATGTTCTGGTAGCCGGTGCAGCGGCACAGATTGCCTTCCAGCTCCTCGCGGATCACCTCGTCGGAGAGCTCGTGGCCCTTGCGATGGACCAGGTCGACCGCGGTCATGATCATGCCCGGCGTGCAGAAGCCGCACTGCAGGCCGTGATGCTCGCGGAAGGCCTCCTGCATCGGATGCAGCGGCGCGCCATCGGCCGCCAGCCCCTCGATGGTCTTGACCTCGTGACCGTCGGCCATCACCGCAAGCGTCGTGCAGGATTTCACCGCCCTGCCGTCCAGATGCACGACGCAAGCGCCGCACTGCGAGGTGTCGCAGCCGACATGGGTGCCTGTCAGCCGCAGGTTTTCGCGCAGAAACTGGACCAGAAGGGTACGGGGGTCGACATTCGCGTTCACGGGGTTGCCGTTCACGATCATTGAAATCTTGGCCATCAGCACTCTCTTATCTGCGCCACCGCATATCGGCGAAGCAGGCGGTTTTAAATCATTCCAGACGGCATAATATGGGCGCGCCCCGCGATGGGCAACCTTTCGAGCCACCCATCCAGGACATGGCCGGACCTGAATAATCCAGCCGAAAGGCGAGGCTAACCCTGCACCGCCTTGGCGAAATTTGCAAAGAATTCATCGGCCAGCTTCTTGGCGGCGCCGTTGATCAGGCGCTGGCCGAGCTGGGCGAGCTTGCCGCCGATCTGCGCCTCCACATTGTAGCTCAGAAGCGTACCGCCATCCTTGTCTGCAAGGCCCACGGTGGCGCCGCCCTTGGCAAAGCCGGCGACCCCGCCCTCGCCTTCGCCTGAGATCTTGTAGCCGTTCGGCGGGTCGAGATCGCTCAAGGTGACCTTGCCCTTGAAGCGGGCGGAGACCGGGCCGACCTTCATCTTGGCGGTGGCGCGGAAGCCGCCCTCGTCGGTCTTCTCCAGCTCTTCGCAGCCGGGAATGCAGGCCTTCAACACTTCGGGATCGTTGAGCTTGTCCCACACAGCCTGGCGCGGCGCTGCAAGCTGGACTTCGCCGGTCATTGTCATGGCCATGGGGGATCTCCTCGATCGCTAGAACCTTTTCCCCCAAGTAAAGCAGCCGGGGCGCAAAGGAAAGGGCACCTTCGGAGGATGAGCGATGCATATTCGCAACCGCAGCAAGCCAAGCCGATCGTTCACGAAATCGCGCAATCCCCGGTGTTGAAAATGCAGGTAGCCCCGGGGCATTGGCATCGACGCGCGACAGTGGTTAGGTCGCCGGCCATGAGCACAGCCCTTTCTCCCCTGCTTGCGCCGATGCTGTCGAGCGCCGCGATGCGCGCGGTGTGCAACGACGCCGCTACGCTGCAGAACATGCTGGATTTCGAGGCCGCGCTGGCCCGCGCCGAGGTGGCCTGCGGGGTGATTCCCGCAGCTGGCGCAGGACCAATCGGCGCCGCCTGCAAGGCCGAATCATTCGACCTGGCCGCGCTGGCCGACGCCGCGACGCGGTCCGGCAATCTGGCGATCCCGCTGGTGAAGGCCCTGACCGCCAATGTCGCCAGGGCGGACGCCGAGGCGGCGCGCTACGTGCATTGGGGCGCGACCAGCCAGGACGTCATCGACACCGCGACCATGCTGTCGTTGCGTGCGGGGATCGACGCGCTGCTGGCCGACCTCGACCGCGCCGTCGCCGGCTTCGCCGGGCTTGCGCGCGCCCATCGCAACACCGCCGTGGTGGCGCGGACCTGGCTGCAGCATGCGCTGCCGATGCCGTTCGCCCTCAAACTCGCCGAATATGCCGCGGCGCTGCATCGCTCCCGCAAGCGCTTGCTGCGCCTGCGCCGCGAGACGCTGGCGCTGCAATTCGGCGGCGCCGCCGGGACGCTCGCCGCGCTCGGCGATAAGGGGCTGGCGGTCGCCGCCGCCCTTGCGCGAGAGCTCGATCTGCCGCTGCCGGATGCGCCCTGGCATACCCATCGCGACCGCATCGCCGAGGCCGCGTCGGTGTTCGCCATCCTCGCCGGCAGCTGCGGCAAGATCGCGCGCGACGTGTCGCTGATGATGCAGACCGATGTCGGCGAGGCCTTCGAGCCGGCCGGCGCCGGCCGCGGCGGCTCCTCCACCATGCCGCACAAGCGCAATCCGGTCGCCGCCGCGAGCGCGCTGGGGGCTGCGACCATGGCGCCGAATCTCGCCGCGACGATCTTCGCCGCGCAGGTGCAGGATCATGAGCGCAGCGCCGGTCCGTGGCATGCGGAATGGCCGACCTTGCCGGGCCTGATGCTGGTAACCTCGGGCGCGCTTGCTGCCATCGTCGATCTCGCCGAAGGGCTTGAGGTCGATGCGGCGCGGATGCGCGTCAATCTCGATGCGACTCAAGGGTTGATCATGGCGGAAGCCGTCACCTTTGCGCTCGCCGACAAGATCGGAAAGAGCGACGCCCATCATCTGATCGAGGCCGCCAGCAAGCGCGCGGTCGCGGAGAAGAAGCACCTGCGCGAGGTGCTGTCGGCGGACGCCAAGATCACCGCGCATCTCGACGCGAAACGAATCGCGGAGCTGTTCGAGCCGATGGCCTATCAGGGCGCCTCGCAAGCGCTGATCGACCGCCTGCTGGCTTCACTGGATCACAAATAGCGACGATGTCATTGCCGGGCAACAGCGCGAAGCGCATGTTCGCGCAGATGACCCGGCAAGCGCATGACGAGAGGGACAAGACGATGCCGATGATCAACGCCGACGGGTGCCTGCTCAACGTCCAGGTGGACGGCCGCGACGGCGGACCGACCTTGATGCTGTCGAACTCACTCGGCTGCACCTTGCAGATGTGGGAGCCGCAGATGCGGGCGCTGACGCAGCTGTTCCGCGTCATCCGCTACGACCGCCGCGGTCACGGCAAGTCCGGCGTGCCGGCGGGCCCCTACTCCATGGAGCGCTTCGGCCGCGACGTGCTGGCGATCCTCGACGACCTCAACATCGAGAAGGTGCACTGGTGCGGCCTGTCGATGGGCGGCATGGTCGGACAGTGGCTGGGAGCGAATGCCCCGGAAAGATTCGGCAAGATCATCCTCGCCAACACCGCCTGCTACTACCCCGATCCGACCAACTGGCTGAACCGCATCAAGGTAGTGAAGGAAGGCGGCATCGCCGCCGTCGCCGATACCGTGATCGCGGGCTGGCTGACCGCCGATTTCCGCGAGCGCGAGCCGGAGACCGCGGCGCGCATGAAAGCGATGCTGGTTGCCTCGCCGGTCGAAGGCTATCTCGCCTGTTGCGAGGCGCTGTCGACACTCGACCAGCGCGCCCTGCTGCCGAAGATCAAGAGCCCGACCCTGGTGATTGCAGGAAAGCAGGACATGGCGACGCCGGTGTCGGCAGGCGAAATGATCCGCAGCGGCATTCCCGGCGCCAGCATGACGCTGCTCGATGCCGCGCACATTTCCAACGTCGAGCAGTCGCACGCCTTCACCGAGGCCGTGGTCGGCTTCCTGACGCAACGGTAACGGTCATCGTCATTCCGGGGCGATGCGAAGCATCGAACCCGGAATCTCGATCCGCATCCATAACTTCGAGATTCCGGGTTCGGTCCTGCGGACCGCCCCGGAATGACGTAACCGGGAAAGATGCTCTATGGGCCACAATCAGCACGTAGCCCGGATGCAGCGAAGCGAAATCCGGGACAAGTCCTTCGGCCAACGCTGAAGCCCCGGATTGCGCTGCGCTCCATCCGGGCTACGATTTCATGAGGAGACATCCATGGACGACAATCAGCGCCGCGACGACGGCATGACGCAGCGCCGCAAGGTGCTCGGCAATGAATGGGTCGACAAGTCGATCAAGAACCGCAACGCGTTCAACACCGACTTCCAAGACCTGATCACGCGCTATGCGTGGGGCGACATCTGGACCCGGCCGCATTTCGATCACCGCACCCGGCGTGTGCTTGTGATCGGCACCATGGTCGCGCTCGGCCAGTGGGACGAATTCCGCCTGCATGTGCGCGCCGCGCTCGCCGAGGGCGGCTTCACGCCCGAGGACATCAAGGAGATCCTGCTGCAGCAGGCGATCTATTGCGGCGTGCCAGCGGCCAACCACGCCGTCAAGGAAGCCGGCGCGATCATTGCCGAGCTAGGGCTGCTGAAGGGATAGCTCGCTCGCAGGCGCGCCCGCCTCGGCGACGGGCGGCTCGACGGCCCGTTTCGGCGCAGTCTCGAACAACATCACGATCGCGGTCCCGAGCAGCATCAGGAGCTCGGCCGCATGCATGCGCAACGCTTCGACCTCGCCGACCTTGGAGGCCATCATCATGCTGGCGAAGCTCAGCACGCTGCCGAGGCAGAGCGCCACCGCCAGCGCCTCGTCGGCGCCGCTGCTGCTCTTGCGCAGCGGTGAGAAGGCGGCCATCGCGAGGAAGACTGCGAAGAACGCCACCACGGTGATCCGCGCCAGCGCGAGCAGCCATGCGAGGCGCACCGTCGCCATCTTGCCGAGGTGCAGATAGTCGCTGGCATAGAACGCGATCGACACGCTCGGCCGCTCATAGAGGCCGTGGATCGGCGACACCATGATGCTGAAGGCGATGATGGTCCAGACCGGAATGAAATAGGCCGCAAGCAGCGCGCCGTTGAAGGAGCTGATCCGCCAGTTGTTCGACATTGCCGCTTCCCGTGCATCCCGCGCCTTTCAGACCGGCGACGGTTCAGCTTGCGAGCTAACGCCGATCAATTGCCGGCAGCAATTTAAACCCTTTGTTAAGGTTAAGCGCGATGCGATGATTCCGGATCGAGGCCGGGATCTGCGCAAGATCGGCGCCGGCCGGGGATAAAGGGGGTAAAATGACCGAAAGAGCGCGCGTTTTCGTCGCAACGCCCTGCTACGGCGGCGATCTGAAGATGGCCTATGTGTTGTCCGCCCTGAAGCTTCAAGCTGCGGCCACCGCCCGGGGCATCGACATCCAGTTTCATCTGATCGGAAACGAATCGCTGATCGTCCGCGCCCGGAACGAACTGGCCCACCAATTCCTTGCATCCGGCGCCAGCCATCTCCTGTTCATCGATGCCGATATCGGGTTCGAACCCGAGTCCGTGTTCCGGCTGCTGGATTGCGGCACCGACGTTTCCGCCGCGGCCTATCCGCTCAAGCACATCGATTGGGCAAAGGTGCAGCGGGCTGCGGACGCCAAGCGCAAGAACCTCGCGTCATCCTCGCTGGACTATGTCGTCACATGGGAGGGCGACCAGATCACATCTCGCGGCGACGGCTTCGCCAAGGTCCGATATGCCGGAACCGGCTTTCTCATGATGAAGCGATCCGCCCTCGTCAGGCTGTGCGACGCCCATCCCGAACTCAAATATCGGGCGAACCACAAAAGCAACGACTTGAACACCGGCGACCTGGTTCGCGCCGACCTCGACCGCGTCTCGCTGTTCGAATGCATGATCGACAAGACAACCGGCGAGTATCTGTCCGAAGATTACGCGTTCTGCCGGCGCTGGATCGATCTCGGCGGCGAAATCTGGCTCGACCTTCGAAGCGAGCTCACGCATTTCGGTTCGTACGCCTTCCGCGGCCGCTTCGCCGACCAGTTGGCCTGAACAAGACAGCCCAAGCGAAAAGGGTCCAGCCTGAACAAGGGAGGCCTCGCCTTTCGGCGAGGCCTCCCTGCTAGTTCGGCTCAATTGTCCGAATTAGCGCTCCGGATTGGGCTTCTGACCCTGCCGGCCCTGATCCTGCTGTTGCTGGCCGGGCTTCTGGCCGCCGCCCTGCTGCTGCTGGCCGGGCTTCTGATTGGGGTTCTGGTTCGGCTGTCCCGGATTCTGATTTGGGTTGCTCATTCAGCTACTCCCTTGCTTTCATCAAGCTGGGGACAACGCGCGCGTCGGAAGCGCGGTTGCTCGGGGAACACGGGTTCCGGCGTGATCATTGCAAGGCAAGGCCATGTCGGCCCTGTGACATCGGAACCGCATCCGCCAAACTAGTTATGTACAAGCCCTTTCTGCTGCTGCCACGCTGTTGCCGCGGCCGGGGTTCCACTGTTAGAAAACGACACGACGCGACGGATCAGGCTGCCGGGGCCCTCGCCGCGTCACCCTCGACGTAGCGTTTTCGAGCGAAGTGGGAACCGGTTCGCGTGAAGAAAGCGCGTCCAGATCAACACGAGAGCCTGGTCGGTTCTCAACCGAACAGGCTCTGACGGCAGCGTATGGATTATTTCGCCCAGCAATTGATCAACGGCCTCGTGCTCGGTTCGATCTACGGCCTGATCGCCATCGGCTACACGATGGTCTACGGCATCGTCGGCATGATCAACTTCGCCCATGGCGACATCTTCATGATCGGCGGCTTCATCGCGCTGATCTCGTTCCTGGTGCTGGTGTCGCTCGGCCTCACCGCGATCCCCCTGATCCTGCTGATCGTGCTGCTGGTCTCGATGGCGATCACGGCGCTCTACGGCTGGACCATCGAGCGCATCGCCTACCGGCCGCTGCGGCATTCATTCCGCCTGGCGCCGATGCTCTCGGCGATCGGCATGTCATTCGTGCTGACCAATTTCTCACAGGTGTCGCAGGGCGCGCGGGTGAAGCCGGTGCCGCCGATCATCACCGGCGGCTACACGCTGCATGAAGGCTCGTCGGGCTTCGCCGTGCAGCTCTCCAACATCCAGATCATGGTCGTGCTCGCCACCATCGTCGTGCTGGCGCTGTTCACCTGGCTGGTCTCGCGCACCCGGCTCGGACGCGACATGCGCGCCTGCGAGCAGGACCAGACCATGGCCGCGCTGCTCGGCGTCGACGTCGACTACACCATCTCGATGACCTTCGTGATCGGCGCCGCGCTCGCCGCGGTCGCAGGCATGATGTATCTCTTGTATTACGGCCTGGTCGATTTCTTCATGGGCTTCGTCGCTGGCATCAAGGCGTTCACCGCCGCCGTGCTCGGCGGCATCGGCTCGCTGCCGGGCGCGATGCTCGGCGGGCTCGCAATCGGCCTGATCGAGACGTTCTGGTCGGCCTATTTCTCGGTTGAGTACAAGGACGTCGCCGCGTTCTCGATCCTGATCGTGGTGCTGATCTTCATGCCGACCGGCCTGCTCGGCCGTCCCGAAGTCGAAAAAGTCTGACAGGCACTTCGTGAGCGCGACCTCAGCCCGCCCCTCGCACGCCGCGCAGCCCTCGGGCAGCGCCTTCATTCTCAAGAAGGCCCTGATCAGCGCCCTTGTCGCGCTGGTGCTGTTCTCGCTGATGATCGGCATTCGCACCGAGGCCGGGCCGCAGGGCGGCTTGATCTACTGGACGCGGTTCGGCGACCTCGCAGCCCTTGTCGCTACCGTGTTCGGCGGCAGCATCGTCGTCGAGTTGCTGCGGCAATGGTGGGGACCGGTCGACAAGGACCGCATCGTGCCGAAGCCGGTGCAATCGGCGATGTCGTTCGCCGGCCGCTGGCTGGCGCCGGCGCTCCTGGTGTTCACCTTCCTCGTGCCTGTCATCTTCTACAACCAGCGCTACATTCTCGACCTGTCGATCCTGGTCCTGACCTATGTGATGCTGGGATGGGGATTGAACGTCGTGGTCGGCCTCGCCGGCCTGCTCGACCTCGGCTATGTCGCGTTTTACGCGGTCGGCGCCTATTCCTATGCGTTGCTTGCGACCAATTTCGGATTGTCGTTCTGGGTCTGCCTGCCGCTTGCCGGCATCCTGGCGGCGTTCTGGGGCGTGCTGCTCGGCTTCCCGGTGCTGCGGCTGCGCGGCGACTATCTTGCGATCGTGACGCTCGCCTTCGGCGAGATCATCCGCCTCGTCATCATCAACTGGCAGAGCCTGACCGGCGGCCCCAACGGCGTCTCGGGAATTCCCCGCCCGACCATGTTCGGCATTCCGCTGACGGCGGGTGACGACGGGCTCGCCGCCAAGCTCGGCATCGAATTCTCGCCGACCCACCGCCTCGTCTTCCTGTTCTATCTGATCCTGGCGATGGCGCTGATCACCAACTGGGTGACGATCCGGCTACGGCGGCTGCCGATCGGCCGCGCCTGGGAAGCGTTGCGCGAGGACGAGGTCGCCTGCCGCGCGCTCGGCATCAACACCACGACCACCAAGCTGACGGCGTTCGCGACCGGCGCGATGTTCGGCGGCCTCGCCGGCGCGTTCTTCGCCACCCGGCAGGGCTTCATCAGCCCGGAATCCTTCACCTTCCAGGAATCGGCGCTGGTGCTGGCGATTGTGGTGCTCGGCGGCATGGGCTCGCAGCTTGGCGTGGCGCTCGCCGCGCTGACCATGATCGGCGGCTTCGAGCTGTTCCGCGGCCTCGATCAATACCGCATGCTGGTGTTCGGCATGGCGATGGTGCTGCTGATGATCTGGCGGCCGCGCGGGCTGATCGGCCATCGCGCGCCGACCGTGTTCCTGGAACGCAACCAGGCGATCTCGTCCGACCTCGTCAAGGAGGGCCACGGATGAGCGGCGACCCCATCCTCACCGTCGACCGCCTGATGATGCGCTTCGGCGGCATCGTCGCGGTCAACGAGCTGTCCTTTGCGGCCGAGCGGCGCAAGATCACCGCGCTGATCGGGCCGAACGGCGCCGGCAAGACCACCGTGTTCAACTGCATCACCGGGTTCTACCGGCCGAGCGGGGGCGCGATCCGCCTCGCCCATGACGACGGCCGCACCATCCAGCTCGAGCGGCTGAACGATTTCCGCATCTCCAAGCAGGCCAAGGTGGCGCGCACCTTCCAGAACATCCGGCTGTTTCCCGGCATGACCGCGCTGGAAAATCTGATGGTCGCCCAGCACAACGCGCTGATGCGCGCCTCGGGCCTGACCCTGCTCGGGCTGCTCGGCCTGCCGTCCTGGCGCGAGGCCGAGCAGCGCGCCATCGATCTGGCGCGGACCTGGCTCGCGCGCGTCGGCCTGCTCGACCGCGCCGACGATGCCGCGGGAAATCTGCCCTATGGCGACCAGCGCAGGCTCGAGATCGCGCGCGCGATGTGCACTGAACCGGTGCTGCTCTGTCTCGACGAGCCGGCGGCCGGTCTGAACGCGCGCGAGAGCGGCGGGCTCAACGAGCTGCTGCTGTCGATCCGCAACGAACAGGGCACCTCGATCCTCCTGATCGAGCACGACATGTCGGTCGTGATGGAGATCTCCGATCACGTCGTGGTCATGGATTACGGCGTCAAGATCGCCGAAGGCACGCCGCAGACGGTGCGCGACGACCCCAAGGTGATCGCCGCCTATCTCGGCGCCGACGAGGAAGAGGCGATCGCCGTGATGGAGAGCGGCACGTGAGCGCGGCACAGGCAACGACACCCCTGCTCGCGGTGCGCGGCGTGCGCGCGGCGTATGGCAAGATCGAGGCGCTGAAGGGCGTCGATATCGAGATCAATCGCGGGGAGATCGTCGCCCTGATCGGCGCCAACGGCGCCGGCAAGTCGACGCTGATGATGACGATCTTCGGCAGGCCGCGCGCCCGCGCCGGCGCCATCGAGTTCGACGGCCGTGACATCACCGGCGTGCCGACCCACGAGATCGCGCGGCTGCGCATCGCACAATCGCCGGAGGGCCGGCGGATCTTTCCGCGCATGAGCGTCGCGGAAAACCTGCAGATGGGCGCCGATGCCACCGAATGCAGCGAGGCCGAGCGCGCAGCCGGGCTGGAGCGGGTGTTCGCGCTGTTCCCGCGCCTGAAGGAACGCGTCGCACAACGCGGCGGCACGCTGTCGGGCGGCGAGCAGCAGATGCTGGCGATCGGCCGCGCCCTGATGAGCCGGCCGCGGCTGTTGATGCTGGACGAGCCCTCGCTCGGGCTCGCGCCGCTGATCGCGCGGCAGATCTTCGACGCCATCCGCACGCTGAACCGGCAGGACGGCCTCACCGTGCTGATCGTGGAGCAGAACGCCAACCATGCGCTGAAACTCGCCCATCGCGGCTATGTCATGGTCAACGGGCTGATCACGCTGGCCGGAACCGGCGCCGAATTGCTGCAGCGCCCGGAAATCCGCGCCGCCTATCTGGAAGGCGGCCGCCGCGGCTAGCTTGACGTTCCGTGCCGTCCCCGCAAGCAAGACGCGGCGGATGCAGCGTCGATTTGCCTGAAAATTGCCGGTGACTTCGCCGCGAAATCAGCTGAGAATGCCCGCGGTTTTGGGGCCCGGCGTGCCGGGCCCTTCCGCAAGAGGCAACGACCACGAGGGACGTCTCATGAAATCACTGAAGCTGATCGGCCTGGCACTTGGCGCTTCGTTCGCATTATCGGCGAGCGCGTTCGCGCAAGACATCACCATCGCCGTCGCGGGCCCGATGACGGGCTCCGAATCCGCTTTCGGCCGGCAGATGAAGAACGGCGCCGAGCAGGCGGTCGCCGACATCAACGCCGCCGGCGGCGTGCTCGGCAAGAAGCTCGCGCTGGAAGCTGACGACGACGCCTGCGATCCGAAGCAGGCGCGCTCGATCGCGGAAAAGATCGGCTCTTCGAAGATCCCGTTCGTGGCCGGCCATTTCTGCTCGTCGTCCTCGATCCCGGCCTCCGAGGCCTATGCCGACGCCAACGTGCTGCAGATCACCCCGGCCTCGACCAACCCGCTGTTCACCGAGCGCAAGCTCTGGAACGTGGCGCGCGTCTGCGGCCGTGACGACCAGCAGGGCCTGGTCGCAGCCGACTACATCATGAAGAATTACAAGGGCAAGAACGTCGCGATCCTGAACGACAAGACCACCTACGGCAAAGGCCTCGCCGACGAGACCAAGAAGGCGCTGAACAAGGCCGGCTTCCAGGAGAAGATGTTCGAGTCCTACAACAAGGGCGACAAGGACTTCAACTCGATCGTCTCGCGCCTGAAGCGCGACAACATCGATCTGGTCTATGTCGGCGGCTACCATCAGGAAGCCGGCCTGATCCTGCGCCAGATGCGCGACCAGGGCCTGCAGACCGTGCTGATGGCCGGCGATGCCATGAACGACAAGGAATTCGCCTCGATCACCGGCCCCGCCGCCGAAGGCACGCTGTTCACCTTCGGCCCCGACCCGCGCAACAAGCCGACCGCGAAGGCGATCGTCGAGAAGTTCAAGGCCAAGAACATCGACCCCGAGGGCTACACGCTTTACACCTACGCCGCGATGCAGGTCTGGACGCAGGCCGTCGCCAAGGCCGGTTCGACCGACGCCAAGAAGGTGATGGACACCATCAAGGCCGGCGAGTGGGACACCGTGCTCGGCAAGATGGCCTTCGACGCCAAGGGCGACATCAAGGCGATCGATTACGTCGTCTACAAGTGGGACGCCAAGGGCAACTACACCGAGATCAATCCGAAGGGCTCCTGAGCCTCTCTCGCGTCTGATCCAATCAGAGTACGAGAACGCCCCGGTCCGCCGGGGCGTTTTCTTGACCTGTTGCCTGCAAGTCTTACCGCAGGTGCCTGCCCGCCCATGCCCGACGGTTGATGCATCCGTTGCGGCTGCTATACCGGATCGATCGGACAGCAGGCGGATGGACCCATCGTGAAAAACCTTCTCACCGATATTGCCGGCGTTGCCGTCGGCCATGCCGACGATCCCACGGTCGCCTCCGGTGTCACCGCCATCCTGTTCGAGCGGCCGGCGGTCGCCTCGATCGATGTCCGCGGTGGCGGTCCCGGGACCCGCGAGGAAGCGCTGCTTTCGCCGCACAACGTCGTCGAGGCGATCGACGCCATCGCGCTGTCCGGCGGCTCGGCGCACGGGCTCGATGCCGCCGGCGGCGTGCAGGCCTGGCTCGCCGAGCGCGGCCGCGGCTTCCGTATCCGCGACGCGGTGATCCCGATCGTGCCGGGCGCGATCTGCTTCGACCTGCTCAACGGCGGCAACAAGGCGTGGGGACGCTTTCCGCCCTATCGCGACCTCGGCTACGCGGCGGCCAATGCCGCCTCCGATGACTTCGAGCTCGGCAGCGTCGGCGCCGGCATGGGCGCGACCACGGCCAACCTGAAGGGCGGCCTCGGCTCGGCGTCCGACATGACCGACGACGGCGTGACGGTCGCGGCGCTCGCGGTGGTCAACGCGGTCGGCAGCGTCACGGTCGGCAGCGGCCCCTGGTTCTGGGCGGCGCCGTTCGAGGTCGGCGGTGAATTCGGCGGGCGCGGCCTGCCGCCCTCGTTCACGCCGGACATGCTAAAGGCGCGGCTGAAGGGCGGCGCCGACGCGCGCGCCGTCGAGAACACCACCCTCGTCGTCGTGGTGACCGATGCGCAGTTGACGAAGCCGCAGGCACGGCGGCTTGCGATGATCGCGCAGACCGGCATGGCGCGCGCGATCTATCCGGTGCACGCCCCGCTCGACGGCGACGTGGTGTTTGCCGCCGCGACCGGCGCCAGGCCGATCGATCCGCTGTTCGGCCTCACCAGGCTCGGTGCGCTCGCCGCCAACACGGTGGCGCGCGCCATCGCCCGCGGCGTCCATTCAGCGGCCGCGCTGCCATTCGCCGGCGCGCTACCGAGCTGGCGGGACAGATTCGGTTAGATCATCGCGCTTCTGGCTCTGCCGTCATTGCGAGCGAAGCGAAGCAATCCATCTGTCCGCACATGTGGACAGATGGATTGCTTCGTCGCTCCAGCGCAAAATTGCTTTGCAATTTTGTCGCCGAGCTCCTCGCAATGACGGAAATTACCAGTCTCGTCTTAAGCGCTGACCGAAATCGCAGCGAAGTCCTGCGCCGAGATCGCCTTCGCCTGGCGCTGGATCAGCTGCTCGACGATATTGTAGGACGAAGCCGCGTTGAGGGTCGCGGAGGATGTGGCCGGCGTCGTCATAGCCACCTTCGAGCCGTCGGCATAGGTCGTCGTCGTGGTGGTCGAGCCGTCGCTGTTGGTCACCGACGTCGAGGTCGCGCCGTCCAGCGCCTGCATCAAGGGATCGGAGCTCGATCCGCCCGCGCCGCTGCTGGATTCGTCGGTCGAGCCACTGGCCATGTGATGGCGATGATGGCCACCGCCCTTGTGGCCCTGCAAGGCCTGGGACATCTCGTCGAGGCTGACGTTACCGTCGCCATTGCTGTCGAGCTTGGAGAACACGTCGTCGGCCTGCGCCGTATTGGTGCCGCCGGCGCCGAGCGCGTTCTCGAATTCCGACTGGGTGATCTTGCCGTTGCCGTCGGCATCGATCTGCGAGAACAGGTCCTTGAGCGCATCCGAGCGGCTGGCCGCCGTCGGGCTGTTTGAAACCGCGGTCTGGGACTGGCTTTGCGCGGAAATCAGCGCGCCCATCGTCAGGGGCGAAATCTGCGGAGAGCCGCTGCCCGAGCCGATACCGGTGCTGCTGCCGGCCGACGTCGATGTACCGGTCGAAGGGGCGAACAGGCCGGTGGTCTGATTCCCCTGACCAGAGCTGCCGGTCTTGGTCGTCGACTTCGACGACATCAGCGAGCTCAAGAGGTCAATGGCCGACGACGCAGCGCCAAGGGCGAACAGCATGGCAATACTCCAACAGGGCCGCGCCTGGCGGCTCAAACGCTGGTCAATGGCTGAGCAAAGGGCGTGCCATGGCAAAAACCCAGCAAAACCAGGCGTTCCCGCATCGAAGCGGGTTCCGCGCACCCGGCAAGAGCTGCCGCCGGCGGAAGAATTTTCCGGTCGCAGAGCGCCGTCCGCTCGTCATTGCCCGCCACGCGTCCGCATGTTAGGCGGACTCACCCGTCGCCCCCTGAAGTGTTCCGGAACAGCTGACATGACTCAGTCATTCACCCCGCGTCCCCTCGTTATCGCTCCGTCGATCCTGGCGTCGGATTTCTCAAAGCTCGGCGAGGAGGTCCGCGCCGTCGACCAGGCCGGCGCCGACTGGATCCATCTCGACGTGATGGACGGACACTTTGTGCCGAACATTTCCTATGGCCCCGACGTCATCAAGGCGATGCGGCCGCACACCAAAAAGATCTTCGACGCCCATCTGATGATCTCGCCCTGCGATCCCTACCTGGAGGCGTTCGCCAAGGCGGGCTGCGACCATATCACGGTGCATGCCGAGGCCGGCCCGCATTTGCACCGCTCGCTGCAGGCGATCCGCGCGCTCGGCAAGAAGGCCGGCGTCTCGCTCAATCCGGCAACGCCGGCGAGCGCGATCGAATATGTGCTCGACCTGATCGACCTCGTGCTGGTCATGTCGGTCAATCCCGGCTTCGGCGGCCAGGCCTTCATCCGCTCGGCGATCGGCAAAATCAGCGATGTCAGGGCGATGATCGCGGGCCGGCCGATCGACATCGAGGTCGACGGCGGCGTTGCACCCGACGTCGCGGGCCAGCTCGCGGCCGCCGGCGCCAACGCCTTTGTCGCGGGGTCCGCCGTGTTCAAGGGCGGCACGGTCGAGGCTTACAAGACCAACATCGCCGCGATCCGCCATGCGGCGGCCGAAGCTCGCGGCGAGGCGATCTGACGATCCGGGGAAACTAGAACAGTGCGGGCGGCGTGGCCGCGGCATTCGCCGCTTGCTCGGCCGCCTCATCGCTCTCGCCGTCGTCCGCTTGCGACGCCAGCCGCGACGGCCGCACCACGGTCACCGTGCACGGCGCTTCCCCCGCGACCCTGGCGGACACGCTGCCGAGCAGCGCGCGCCGCAGCGAGTTCTGCCGCGCGCCGATGATGATGTGGTCGACCAGGTTGACCGCGGCGAACTCGAGGATCGCGGCCGCCGGATCGATCGCCTCCAGCACATGCACGGTCAACCGCCCTTCCTCGAGCCCGAACGGCCGCGCCCAGTGCTGCAGCGCCACCAGGCGGTCGACATGCTTGTTCTGGCCCTGCTCGTCATGGGTGCGGTCGATCGCCAGGCGATTGAGCTTCAGCACATTCACGCAGGCGAGCCGCGCCGAGGGCGAGGTCGACAGCACCCGCTCGGCGGTGACGCGGATGGTGTCGTTCAGCGCCTCGGCACCCTCGCCGATATCGAGCGCGACGGCCACGATCGGGCTCGAGGCGAGCTGGGCCGCGACATCGGACTTCGGCCGCGGCGGCACCGCGCCGAGATTGAAGCGGCGGCGCCAGACCGTGCTGAGCGGATCGCGGCGCAGCCGCTGCGCCCGCGCCGTCAGCTTCACCTGATCGGGATGGCCGAGATCGAAGGCAAGCTGCGCCGCGGTCGGATAGCGCGCGGCGGGGTCGATCTCCAGGCAGCGCAGCACGATTTCCTGCAGCCAAGGCGGATAGTCGGGCTTCAGCTCGCGCGGCGGATAGGGATCGCGCCACAGCCGCCGGCGCATGCCGCGCAGGCTTTCGGTCTCGCCGAAGGGGCGGACGCCGGTGGTGAAGAAGTAGAGCAGCACGCCGAGCGAAAACAGATCGCTGCGCGGATCGTCGCGGACGCCGAGCAAGCGCTCCGGCGCCATGTAGGGCGCGGTGCCGTAAGGCAGCCGAAACTCCTCCTGCAACAGGTCGGGCAGATGCCGGTGATGCGAGAGGCCGAAATCGATCAGCACCGCCTCGCCGCGCTCGCGGAACATGATGCTGCTCGGCTTGATGTCGTGATGGATGACGTTCTGCCGGTGCAGGCTGGCGAGCGCGGTGGCGACCTTGCCGCCGATCACCCTCACCTCCTCATACGGCATCGGCAGCTCGCCGAGCCGCTTGTAGAGCGTCTGACCGGGGATGCGCTCCATCACCACATAGGCCTGGCGTTCGAAGTCGCCGGTGCCGAAACAGGCCGGCACGTGCGGCCCCGACAGCCGCGGCAGGATCATCTGCTCCATCTCGAAGCTGACGATCGCGGCCGGATCCTCGCCCTCCGAGGTGAGCGGCACCTTCATCAGCAGCGGCACGGTGATGCCGGGATGGGTGACGCTCCACAGCGTCGCCATGCCGCCGCGGTGCACGCGTTCGCCGATGGTGAAGCCATCGATCTCGGCGCCCGCCTGCATCGCCAGCGCCGCCATCGGCGTCACCGGCCGAGCGGCAGGCGGTCGGCGAGCCAGTGCGGCAGGCCGTTCGCCTTGATCCGCGCCGCCGCGGTTGCGACGTCGTAGGGCACGCGATGAAAGGTGATCTCGCGGCTTATGGTATCGAACATCGCAAACGACGCCGCGGGATCGCCGTCGCGCGGCTGGCCGACCGAGCCGAGCACCGCAAGCCAGCGCCGCCCCGGCAGCAACTGAACGGCGATGCCCGAAGTCGGAACGAAGCTCGTCATCTTGGCGGTCGAGGACATCGAATAGAGGCCGGGACGATGGATGTGGCCGCAGAACGTGATCTGCAGCTCGGTGGCCATCATGCTGCGCGCGGCGTCCGCGGTGTCGCGCACGTAGCGCCATTTCGCGGGCTCCGAAGCTTCGGAGTGCACGTAGAGCCGATTGTCCTCCTCCCGCGACATCGGAAGCTCGGCAAGGAACGCCTTCTGCTCGCCGCTGAGCCGGCCGCGGGTCCAGTCGATCGCAGCCTGCGCCTCGGCATTCATGCTGTCGCTCGGCACGCCGATCGCATTGTCATGATTGCCGCGCACCGCGATCGCGCCCTTGGCGACGAGGTCCATCACCGTGTCGACGGCCCATTCGGGATCGGCACCGTAGCCGACGATATCGCCGAGGCAGATCAGCCGCTCGGCGCCGCGCGCATGCGCAGCGTCGAGGCAGGCGGCGAAGGCCTGCCGGTTGGCGTGAATATCGGCAAACAGTGCAAGCCGCATCGTGGTCCGCGTTGCTGATCCCTATCCGATATCAAGCACATGCGGCCCCGGGCTCGCAATCGGGCCAAAGGCATCAGGTGGTCAGGGGATGTCGGCAGAAAGCTCAGCTAGGGCTTGCAGACCCGCAGGCCCTTCAGCAGCAGGGCCAGCAGCGCATCGATCCGCCCCGGGCATTCCGGCTTGGCCCATTCCTCAGCATGCGCCGGGTGATGGTAGCGGACGGTGGCGTCGAACACGGCACGGGCGGTCGCCTTCACATTGTCGATCTCGAACACGCCCTGCGCGACACCGTCGGAGAGGATTTTCGCGATCAGGTCGACCTGCTTGTCCTTGTAGGCTTCCACCACCTCGCGCGCGTCCTGCGCCAGCGCCAGGTAGGTCGCGAACATCTCGGGATCGTCGCAGACCTTCTTCTGCTTGATCGTGAAGGCGGTGCGCAACCATTGCTCCAGCCGCTCCGGCGCCGGGCCTTCGCCGGCTGCGATCTTGCACAGCGGCTCGTTGGCGCGGTCGAGCCAGCGCTTGGCGACGGCATCGCGCAGCGAGGCTTTGCTGGGGAAGTGACGGTAGACGCTGCCGTGGCTGACATCCAGCGCACGGGCAACGTCGACAACGGTGGCCTTGGTCAACCCGAAGCGCCTCAAGACATCCTCAGTTGCCTCAAGGATCCGCTCGGGTGTCAAAACCACCGCCTCGTTCATGCGTTTACCGTCTGGTTATCGCTGTCCTGCCCGCGGGTGAACTTGGCGGCCTGGGCGGCCAAGTGGCGAGCGACGCGAAGATTGAGCCACTGTTGAATCTGGGCGGTCAATTGAAAGATTTCTATGGTCATGGAGGTAGTCCTTCGAGGTAGTCAAATTAAGTCCGGCTCCCCGGCCAAACGCCGGAACAGCCACTGGGCGCCCTCCTCCCTTGGGCTGATGAATATATACACCATCCCGCTGACAGATTTCAATATCTGTCAGACAATATTTTGTGAAATGACAGCGGTCCTCCCGGGAAAGCCCCCGGCTGATGGGCGCTACAACGTTCCGTGAGCAGCGGGGGCGATCTGCCAATCCGCGCCTATCTCTCGCTCGGGGCTACCTGGGAGAGACTTGCATGGACCGGCCAATGACCTTGAAGGAGATCGCCAAGATCACCGCGGGCGCGGTGGTCTCGCTCGTCATTGTCGGGTGGCTGATGGTTCTTGCGATCGCATTCCTGACGGTGCTGTGAGCCCGCCTCACCGCGCCGGCCCCTCACCGGGCTTGGCGACGGAATCGAAAGGGGCCGCTTCACGCAGCGGCCCCTTTGCCGGGAAAATCGCTTCGGGATGAAATCTAGCCCCGGTTAGCCCCAAGACTACACACTTCAGGGAATTGAGGAATTCCGGATGATTACTGTCCATCCCGCTGACTGATTATTCCCGATCCCTATTTTTGTGCCACCCTCCCGGGGAGGCATCCTGCTATCGCTGCTCGTCCTTGGGCGGCATCCGGGGCGGCGGCAGCGGCGTGAACACCGACCCTTGCGCGCCGGCCGGCGGGGCCACGAACGTCCCCGTCGTGGAATCACCGCCGGTCGTCTCCAGGATCGTCTTCGGCGTGATGTACTCCCTGACGAAGTCGATGATGGTGCCGTCGCCGCCGCCGAAATCCGCCGCCCGTCCGCCTTGCGGGTGCCCGGCCTTGATCTCGTTCTCGGCGGTGTGGGTCTGCGCCGCCAGCGCGTCGCTATAGGGAATGCGGAAGGCGCGCGGGATCGCGCTCGGCCGGTTGTCCTCGTCAAGCTCCTCGACCCAGAGATAGATCGAGCCGGGGTCGCCCTCCAGCGAATGCGGCTCCACGATCCGCGTCGACAGCAGCTTGAAATTCGCCGGCAATTTTTCCGCGGACGCCCAGCCGAGCAGATCGCGCATGCCGCCGAAGCTGACGAAATAGAACGCGCTGGTCACGACGATGACGACAGCCTTCAGCGACCAGTGCAGCCGCGCATAGACCAGCACGATCAAGAGCAGCGCACCGACCACCGCGTATGCGACCGCAAGCGTGAGGATCGCCGACTGCAAGCTAATCATTGCGGAGCACCCTGACGCCGGATTTCGGGACGCCGGTGTTAGGATCGAGGTCGCCGCCGTTGCGCCAGCTGCTGCGGAAGGTCTCGAGCAGCGATTTCGGCCGCCGGTCGACGTTGATCACCTTGCCCTCGGCATCGAGACGAAACCTGACCGCGGTCTTCTCGTCGCCGGTGTGATCGACGGTCAGCTTGTCGTCGAAGATCACCTGCGCGGTCGGATTGAGCTTCTGCACCTTCACATTGGCCTGCACTGGCTGGCCGGTCGTCGCCTGGAAATGCGAGACGTTGACGGTGTATTCGCCGGCGACGACGCCGCGCAGCGTGACGATCTCCTCGCGGATCGGCGATGCGATCTTTTTGCCGTTGACCACGATGAAGTCGTTGGCGCCGCCGCGGTCGTCGCGATCGAGCGTCAGGAAGCCGGCCTCGCGATGCCGGTACCAGGCGATGTTGCCGGCCGGATCCTGCACGAACAAGTCGAGATCGTCAGGATGGTTGTCCGGCCAGTCCATCGTGATGATGAACTCCGCCTTGGATTCGATCTTGCCTTCCTTGGAGTCCGGCGACACCGCAAGCAGCGCCAAGAAGAACAGGAAGGCGATGACCTGCAGCGCCTTGAACAACATCACGCCGAGCGGATCGAACGGCTCCTCGCGCGGATAGAGCCCGAACTCATCCATCATGACGGCGTACCAAGGCGACGTTCGAGGGCCGGCGTGACGTGCGTCTCGGTCAGCACGACTGCGTCGGAAAACACCCGCTGGGTCGCGGAATCGAGCATGTAATACTGGATCCGGACCAGGATCGATCCGATCAGCCCGGCCAGCGTCGTGTACATCGCGACCGCCATGCCGTCGCTCATCAGGCCCATCGACGATTTCATCGCGACCTTGTCGGCGGCATCCAGCGAAGCGATCGGCGCCAGCATGATGATGAAGCCGATGATGGTGCCGAGCAGGCCGAGCTTCATCAGCGTGTCGGAGACGAAGGCGCCGAAGCCGTTGGACCCGCGCAGCCGGTCCGCCAGCGTCCGCAGCAGCAGGGTCTGGTCGATGCGCCCCTTGGCCTGCGCCTCGGCCTTCTGCACCAGGCTCTTGATGTGATCGGTGACGAGCCCGCCGGGCAGGCCGCGGGCATTTGATGCGAGCGCCCCCGATGCAAGGATCTTGGCGCCATCGGGCGCGGCGAGGATGGTGCGGCAGGAGCGCGCGACCTCGCCTTCCCGCGCGATCGCCCGCGTCCGCCAGAAGCAATGGATGCAGGTGACGATGTAAAGGACGGCGATGACGCTGGAAATGTAGGTGCGGTCGGAACTGATCATGAGGCGGATCAGCCCGTAGCGCCACAGCAGGAATGCGGCGAACACCGAAAGGCCGGTGAAGATCATCCAGAGCAGCAGGGCGCTGCGCTCTGCCGCGTCCGTGCCGGCCGATGCGGCCGCGACATCGACCTTGGCATCCATGCTGCGTGAGCTCCCTGTGTTCCGTGAGGCGCGGCGCGGGCCTCACCTTCCGTTAGAGCAGAGCCGGCCTGCGCCGTCCAAAGACATCTGCCCAGATTCCGTCAGGCAAATTTCCCGACCTGCGTAGCTTCGCATGCTTGCGATTGGCGGGGAACAGCGGTGCTGTTAGCATCGCACCTCTCGTTTGAGCATGACCAGCCGCTTCTCTCCGTTCCGGATCATGCTCTGGCCGTGGAGTGATCGCATGCGCCTTGTGCTTCAACTGGTCGCCCGCCTGCTCGTGATCGTCGCGCTATGCCTCGGCGCGGCCACCGTCTGGGCCACGATCGACGCCTATCGCAGTGTCGATCGTGCCACGCAGGCATCCGCCGAGCGGGTTTCGCAATCGCTCGAGGCGCTGTACTGGCGCGAATTGCTGCTGCGCAGCAACCGGATGCGCGAGCAATTGCTGCCGGCACCGGACTGGCGCACCATCGAAACCATGGGCCTGATCGCGCCCGGGATCTGCGTGCAGTTCGAACCGGCCGGCGCCTTCGAGAAGCCGCTCTGCGGCCAGAGCAAGGGGATCGGCAAGGCGCCGCCACGCTGGTTCGCGGCCACCGTGCAGATGATACTCGGCGATCACGCCACCGTGGAGCGGCCGATCAGCGCCCGCGCCGCGACCGCGGGAACCGTCCGCGCCATCGCCGATCCGGACGCCGCGATCGCGCTCGCCTGGCAGCACATCCTCGACAACATCCATGTCGCGCTGTTGATGGCCCTCGCCATCGCGCTGCTCGCTTCGCTTGCGATCGCGCACACGCTGGCGCCCGCCCACTCGATCGTGTCCGCGCTGCGGCGGATGGCCGACGGCGAGTACCGTACGCCGCTGCCGCGCGTCCGCTCGATGGAGCTCGCGATGATCGGGCGCGCCGTCAGCGATCTCGGCGACCGCCTCGCGCTTGCCGAGGAGGAACGCACGGTGCTGACCAGGCGGCTGCTCGAAATCCGCAACGACGAACGCCGCACGCTGGCGCGCGAGCTGCACGATGAGTTCGGCCAGAATCTCACCGCGATCCTCGCCTTCGCCAACACGATCGAGGCAAGCGCCGGAGACAAGTACGCCGCCGGCACCGAAATTGCACAGGATGCACGGATGATCTCGCAGGCGACGCGCCGCATCATGGCGTGCCTGCGCGATACACTGAACCGGCTGCGCCATCCGCCGGCCGAAGAGCTCGGGCTGGAGGCAAGCCTCGTCGATCTCGTCGACAGCTGGCGGTCGCGCACGGCGCAGCCGATGATCCAGCTCGATCTGCAGGGCGACCTTGCCGACATCAGCGGCACGGTCGCCGCCACCGCCTATCGCGTCGCGCAGGAATGCCTGACCAATGCGCTGCGCCACAGCTCGGCGCGCGAGATCGTGCTGCGGATCGAGCGGCGCACCGGAAGCGAGAACGCCCTGCTGGTGCGCGTCGAGGACGACGGCGGCGGCGATGCGGCCAAGGTGGCGCAATCCGCGGGCTTCGGCCTCACCGGCGTCAGCGAACGCGTCACAGCCCTCGGCGGCTCGCTGTCGATCGCGCGCGCCAGCCGCGGCCTGTCGGTCGCCGCCACGATCCCGCTCGCCGCCTGAGATGACAACCGTGACGACGACAACGGCGAAGATTCGGGGCATCTCGATCCTGCTGGTGGACGATCATCCGGTGGTCCGCCAGGGCTATCGGCGCGTGCTCGAGCATCAGGACGATTTCCACGTGGTCGCCGAAGCCGACAACGCCGCCAGTGCCTATCGCGCGTTCAAGTCGCACCAGCCGGACGTGGTGGTGATGGATATCTCGATGCCGGGTGCCAGCGGGCTGGAGGCGATCCGCAACATCCGCGCGCGCGACCCTGACGCGCGCATCCTCGTCTTCAGCATGCATAGCGAGGCGGCCCAGGTGAAAGCGGCATTCGGCTCCGGCGCCAGTGGCTTCGTCACCAAGGGCAGCGAACCGGCCGAGCTGATCGCGGCGATCCGCTCGGTGGCGCGCGGCGAGCATGCGATGAGCGACGACGTCGCCCGCGTGCTGGCGATGGAAAGCCTGGTGCCGACCCGATCGGCGCTCGACCAGCTCGGCGAGCGCGAGATCGAAATCCTCCGGCAGCTGGCCGCCGGCAGCACCAAGGAGCAGATCGCCGCCAACCTCAACCTCAGCACCAAGACCGTGCAGAACTATCACTACCTCATCAAGGCCAAGACCGGCATGCGGACCGACGCCCAGCTGGTCCGCCTCGCCGTCGAATGCGGGCTGGCGAATTTGTAGCCCGCTCCCGTAGCCCGGGTGAGCGCAGCGACACCCGGGGCTGGTTGTGCATATCCCCGGATATCGCTTGCGCTCATCCGGGATACTGACGCCATTCCCGCGTGACAAGTCGGCGGGTTACGCTACGCTGACCCGCCCACCAAAGTTCACAAGAAACGGACGCTCCCCATGCCCATCGTCAATCGCGTTGCCGCCCTCTCGGATGAAATGGCCGCCTGGCGCCATGACTTCCATGAGAATCCCGAACTGCTCTACGAAGTCCACCGCACCGCCGGCATCGTCGCCGACAGACTGCGCGAGTTCGGCTGCGACGAGGTGGTGACGGGGATCGGGCGCACCGGCGTGGTCGGCGTGATCCGCGGCCGCAAGTCCACTTCGGGAAAGACCATCGGCCTGCGCGCCGACATGGACGCGCTGCCGATCGCGGAGGCCTCGGGCGTCGCCTACGCCTCGAAGATTCCCGGCAAGATGCACGCGTGCGGCCATGACGGCCACACCGCAATGCTGCTCGGCGCCGCCAAATATCTCACCGAGACGCGCAATTTCGACGGCACCGCGGTCGTGATCTTCCAGCCCGCCGAGGAAGGCGGCGCCGGCGGCAAGGCGATGGTCGACGACGGGCTGATGACCCGGTGGGGCATCCAGGAGGTCTACGGCCTGCACAACATGCCCGGCCTGCCCGAGGGTTACTTCGCGACGACGCCGGGCCCGATGCTGGCCTCGTCAGACACGTTGAAGATCGTGGTCCACGGCAAGGGCGGCCACGCCGGCGCCGCCCCGCACGAGGCGGTCGACAGCGTGCTGATCGGCGCCCAGATCATCAATGCGTTGCAGTCGATCGTATCGCGCAATGTCGACCCGCTGAAATCGGCGGTCATCTCGATCACCATGTTCGAGGCCGGCACCGCGTTCAACGTGATCCCGGAGACCGTGACGCTGGGCGGCACCGTGCGCACGCTCGATCCCGGTGTGCGCGACCTGGTCGAGCGCCGGATCGGCGAGGTCGCCTCCAGCATCGCCAAGGCCTATGGCGGCTCGGCCGAGACGGATTATGGACGCATGTATCCGGTGACGTTGAACCACGCGCGCGAGGCCGGCGTCGCCGCCGAGGTCGCCCGCGATGTGGTCGGCGCCGACCGCGTCAACGACAATCTGGTGCCGGTGATGGGCGCCGAGGATTTCGCCTTCATGCTGGAAGCGCGACCCGGCGCGTTCGTCTTCCTCGGCATGGGCGACGGTCCGATGTGCCACCACCCCGCCTACAAGTTCAACGACAACATCCTCGGCCACGGCGCCTCCTACTGGGTGCGGCTGGTCGAGAAGCAGATGCCGGCGGGCTAGCGCCGCTCGTGCAGCCACGGCCCGGTCGCCCGCTTCGCGACCGGGCCGCCAGCTTTCACAAGCGCGGCTGCTGCTGCGTCACGCAGTGGATGCCGCCGCCACCGGCGGCGATGCCGTCGATATCGAGCTGGATGATTTCCCGGTCGGGGTACAGGTCGCGCAGCTTGTCGCGCGCGTTGCGGTCCGCTGCCGCATCACCGAATTCCGGCGCGATCACGGCACCGTTGCAAACGTAGAAATTGATGTAGCCGGCGGCGAAGCCGTCGTCGTTTCCGTACTTTGGACGGACCGTCGACGGTCCCTGCAACTCCACGACCTTCAGGTGTCGACCTCTTGCGTCTGTCGACTTGGGCAGGATTGCCAGGTGTTCTCTCGTCACCTCGTAATCGTCGAACGACGTATCCATCTCCAGGCCCGCGACAACGACGCCCGGGCTGGTGAAGCGCGCGTAGAAATCGGTATGGCCGTCGGTAATGTCGTCTTTGTTGTGACAGCCGGGTAGCCAGATGATCTCCTGCAGCCCGAGCAGGCGGAAGAGTTCAGCCTCGCATTCATCCTTCGTCAAACCAGGATTGCGATTGTCGTTGAGAACACAGCTTTTGGTGATGATCGCTGTCCCCTCGCCGTCGACTTCGATGCCGCCGCCCTCCAGCTTCGGGCCGGCCTTGATGAACTCAGCTTGCGCAAGCTCGGCCACACGTTCCGCGATCTTGGCATCATGCGCATGCCTTTGTTTCCCGCCCCAGCCGTTGAAGTTGAAGCCGACGGCTCCGAGTTGCCCTGACGGGTTCGTTACAAAGACCGGTCCGGTGTCCCTGATCCAGATGTCGTCGAGCGGTTGAACAACGAGGTTCACCCGAGGGCCGCATAGCCGCGCGGCAATATCGTAGTCTTCCTTGCGCACCAGCATGTTCACGGGCTCATGAGCCGCGATCTCCTTCGCGACCAGGGCGAGGTTTTCCCTGACCACCGGAAGCAGCCGCTGCTTGCGCCAGATCTTAGTGTCGTGCGCGAACGCCATCCAGGTGGCGACATGCAAAGCGCTCTCGTCCGGCATCCGCCAACGGCGGTCAGCGTCCGGTGCGGAGTTTCTCATGTGGACAAACCGGCTTGGTCCGCCGCGCCCGTCCCCACCATCCGCGCGGCGACACGGTCGCGCTTGACGAAGTGGTGGAAGGCGACCGCGGCGAGGTGCAGCACGATCAGCGCCAGCAAGACATAGGCGAAGAAGATGTGGCGATCCTCAAAGGCATCCGCCGCCGCCTTGTCGGGCGAGGTGATCTGGGGAACGTGAAACAGGCCGAAGAAGCTC
Organism: Bradyrhizobium sp. USDA 4501; assembly: GCF_054062115.1. Lineage (NCBI taxonomy): Bacteria > Pseudomonadati > Pseudomonadota > Alphaproteobacteria > Hyphomicrobiales > Nitrobacteraceae > Bradyrhizobium > Bradyrhizobium sp. USDA 4501. The sequence goes on along the minus strand of NZ_JBSSEX010000001.1, from coordinate 7,711,063 downwards.
GAATAATCCTGGGCGCGGGCGCCGGAATGCGCCCACCCCAGCATCGCCACCAGGAGGGTGACGGCGTAGAGCGCGCCGTGGCTGACCCGGGCGGCGATCCGCTGCCAGGAGGGCATCTCGGCCGGCAGCGCCGGCGTCGGGTTGACGCCGCGCCAGACCAGCCGCAGCACGGTGAGCAGCAGCACCAGGTAGCCGATATCGGCGTGGATCGAGCGGTAGAAGAACTTGTCCGCCCGCGCCGGGACGTGGTTCATCCACCAGCCATAGGCCAGCATGCCGATGATGGCGATGCCGAGCACCCAGTGGAACGCGCGGGCGAGCGAGCCCCAGCTCGCGGCGGTATTGCGGATCATGTCGCGTGGCCCCCTTGCGGCCGCATTTTTGGATTTCACACGTCGCAGCAATAGTTTGCCGTGATACTTGCAGCTATCGGTCAAGGCCATGTGAAATTCCCGGCTTCACCGCCTTTTGTCGGCCGAAGCGGCCGGATAGCCAAAAACAACTGAATGGTAACCCTGCTTCGGATAGAGTTTTCGCGTGTCCACTCCCCCGACCATCCTTGTGTTCGATTCCGGTCTCGGCGGCCTCACCGTGCTGCGCGAGATCGTCCGCGCCCGGCCCGACGCGCATTACGTCTATGTCGCCGACGACGCCTTCTTCCCCTATGGCCATCACGGCGAGGACGAGATCATCGCCCGCGTGGTGCCGCTGGTCGGTGAGCTGATCGCGGCCCACGCGCCCGACCTCGTCGTGATCGCCTGCAACACGGCGTCCACGCTGGTCATGGCGCATTTGCGCGACGCCTATCCTTTGCCCTTCGTCGGCACCGTGCCGGCGATCAAGCCGGCCTGCGCCTCGTCGAAAACGAAGCGCGTGTCGGTGCTCGGCACAAGGGGCACCGTGAAGCGCGAATATACCCGCAAGCTGATCTCGGACTTTGCGCAAGGCTGCGAGGTGACGCTGGTCGGCTCCGGCGAGCTCGCTTCGCTGGCGGAGGCCGCCCTCAGCGGCGAGAGGGTGCGCGACGAGGATATCGCGGCCGAGCTCGCGCCCTGCTTCGTCGGCGATGGCGCCCATGACCCCGCCCGCACTGACACCGTCGTGCTCGCCTGCACGCATTATCCGCTGCTGCTGGAGCGCCTCAGGAGGCTCGCGCCCTGGCCGGTCGACTGGATCGATCCGGCGCCGGCGATCGCACGCCGCGTCGCCGACCTGCTCGGCCCGGCAGGCTCGGAGAGTGACCAGGCCGGCGCCGAGATGATCTTCACATCGAAGCGCCCGCACGCGCTGACGGAAGCGCTGACGCCATTCTTCGGCGGCCGCGTGCCGGCCTGATCCTTTTCGCCGTCACAACGCGCTGCTAGCCTCTGCTCTCCTTCGAGGGAGGACCAAATTTGACCGCAGCCCCGCTGACACCGCTCAATCGCCTGCGCGAGGCGTGGCGCGACAAGCGCCCGACCTTCGGCGCGATCGCGACCATTCCGAGCATCCAGACCGTGCAGATCATGGCGCAGTCGTTGGACTGGATCATCGTCGATCTCGAGCACGGCCCGATCGATCTCGGCACCGCCCATGCGATGATCGTGGCGACCTCGGGCACGCCCTGCGTGCCGATGGTGCGGATCGCCGCCAACGAGCCGCATCTCGCCAAGGCACCGATGGACATCGGCGCGCTCGGCATCAATTTTCCGATGATCTGCAACGCAAGCGATGCGGTGAAGGCGGTGCGCAGCGTGCGCTATCCGCCGCAAGGCGACCGGCTCTGGGGACCGTTCCATGCGCCGTTCCGCTGGGGCGTCTCGATGAACGACTATATGGCGACCGCTGACGACGACATGATCTGCATGATCACGATCGAGCACGTCGATGCCGTCAACCGCATCGACGAGATCATGGCGACACCGGGCATCGACCTCGCGGTGATTGGCCCCGGCGATCTCGCCACCTCGATCAACAAGCGCGGCCTGCCCGACGATCCCGAAGTGGTCGCGCTGATGCAGCGCGCCGAACAAGGCATCATGAAGAGCGGCGTGCCGATCGGCGGCGTCGCGCGCACCGCCGAACAGGCCAATGCGATGATCGACCGCGGCTACCTCGCGCTCGCACTCGGCTTCGACTGGTCGCTGTTCCAGCGCGGCATTGCGGCTGTGTTCGCGGGGATCAAGCGGTAGGCGTCAAACGCGGCCGCGCGGCGCTCCGCTTGTTCACAGCTGCCGGCGAGCAGGTTCCAGTCACGTCGTGAAGGAACCGCGGGCGCAACTTCCTGCATCGCGCCTGCGACGGAGTGAACGATGCGTGTCGCCGATACGGCTCGTTCGCCTGAGTAGCTCATGAATAAGCGGCACAACCCGCGCTGTTCGATGAACGGACTAATCCCAACGTCGCAAGTGCACATCACATATCGCCCGCTTTCCGCCGCGATTCCGCGCTGCTAGAGATTCGCGGGTTGGGAGGAAAATCCATGTTCAGGAAATTATTGCTTGGTCTCACTGTGATTGCCCTTGCCGGTGCCGGCGCTGCGCTGGCGCAGCAGAGCGGCATCAAGCGGACGCCGCTGCAGAAGGTCGATTTTCCGACAGGCTACAACACGATCACCGCGATCGCCGAGGTTCCGGCCGTAGGTGCGTCGGGGCGTCACACCCATCCCGGCGCTGAAACCGGCTATGTGCTCGAAGGCGAGCTCGAGCTTCTGATCGACGGCAAACCGCCGCTGAGCTGAAGGCGGGCGATTCCTACCAGATCCCGGAAGGCGCGGTGCACGACGCCAAGACGTCCGGCGACAAGCCGCTCAAGGTGCTCGGCGTCTATGTGGTCAAGGCCGGCGAGCCGTTGGCAAAACCCGCGCCGTGAGCAGAACCCTTTGGTCTCCGACCAGTTGGTTCATCTGAGCTCCAATGCGGCGAGCAACCATTTGAGCTCGCCGGGCCTTTGATTTTTTGCCTGTTTGCTAAGGAACTGAACCGAACGGATGCGCGGTAAATTTCGTCAGATTTCATTGCCGCGCCGTCTCGTCGCCGATCTGATGCATGCATCGGCCGGCGTGCCGCTGGTCTCCCTGAAGCGCACCCTGAACGTGCGGGCAATCGTCGAGGCTCGTGCACGTGCGGCGCAGGCACCGGGCTGGGCCGCCATCTTCGTCAAGGCATTCGCGCTGGTCGCCAGGACCGAGCCGACGTTACGCACGCTGCACGTCAAATGGCCGTGGCCTTGCCTCTACGAGTTGCCGCGCAGCGTCGGCATGGTGGCGATTGCCCGCGTTGAGAAGGGCGAGGATTGCGTGCTGTTCGAGCGCATCTGTGCCGCCGACGAGATGCCGCTCGCCGAGGTCGACGCGCTGATCCGCCGCGCCAAGACCGCGCCGCTGCACGAAATCCCCTCGTTCCGCAAAATGCTCTGCGTGACGCGCCTGCCGCTTCCGCTGCGCCGCCTGGCGTGGACGATCGGGATGAATTTTGGCCGGCAGCGCGCCAATTTCTGCGGCAGTTTTGGCGTGACCTCGGTCGCGGCCTATGGCCCCGGCGAGTTGCACGCGCTGAGCCCAGGGCCATTCCTGTTGAGCTACGGCGTGATCAGGCCGGACCACACTGTCGACTTGGTGCTGCGCTGGGACCATCTGGTCTGCGACGCCGCCCTGATCGCGCAGACCTTGATCCGCCTCGAGCAGGTGCTGGGCGGCGAAATCGCCGCGGAACTGGGCGCGGGCCGGCCGCAAGCCGATGCCCGGCTGGTCCGGGCGGCCGGAAGCCGCCTCTGAGGGGCAAAATCGGCGAATTTTGACGCCAATTCGGCCCAAAATGCCCTGCGTTTTGTTTGACAGAACCGGACTTTCTCCTTAAGACCACCTTGCTCGCGGGCCGGTTTTCGGCCCGCGATGCGTTTCGCGACCCGTGGTCCTCCCCGAGCTTTCGAGGCGGACCTGTCGGTACAGGCCTTTTGGCCGGTACACAGGAGGGCGCGTCTCCTCAAACCCTAGACTGACAAAACGCCGGGCGCTGGGTGCGACGGCTGTACAAAGAGGACGCGATGACAAAGCGCAGTGAGGCGAAGTACAAGATCGATCGCCGCATGGGCCAGAATATCTGGGGCCGCCCGAAGAGCCCCGTGAACCGCCGCGAATACGGCCCCGGCCAGCACGGCCAGCGCCGCAAGGGCAAGCTCTCCGACTTCGGCGTGCAGCTGCGCGCCAAGCAGAAGCTCAAGGGCTACTACGCCAACATTTCCGAGCGCCAGTTCCACGGCATCTATGTCGAAGCCAGCCGCCTGAAGGGCGACACCGGCGAGAACCTGATCGGCCTCCTGGAGCGCCGTCTCGACACCGTGGTCTACCGCGCCAAGTTCGTCTCCACGATGTTCGCCGCGCGCCAGTTCATCAACCACGGCCACATCAAGGTGAACGGCCGCAAGGTCAACATCGGCAGCTACAAGCTGAAGGTCGGCGACCTCATCGAGGTCAAGGACTCCTCCAAGCAGCTGACGCCGGTGCTGGAAGCGGCCCAGCTCCCTGAGCGTGACGTGCCCGACTTCATCGAGGTCGATCACTCCAAGATGACCGCGACGTTCGCGCGCACCCCCGGCCTCTCGGACGTGCCATTCCCGGTGCAGATGGAGCCGCATCTGATCGTCGAATTCTATTCGCGCTGATCACTGCAGCATTGCGATATCCGAAAGGCCCCGGTTTTGCCGGGGCCTTTTTGTTTGCCCACAAGACGACTATGATATTCGGGACTTGGCAGATGACTGCCCGTTGAGGTTTCTTGCCGATGACCCGGTTACTGGAACAGGCCTTCGAGACAGTTTCAAACTTGCCTGACACAGAGCAGGACGAGCTCGCGCGCATCATGCTGCAGCTTGCCGGCGTCGACCAACCACCGCTTCAGCTCGCGCCGGAAGAAGACGCCGATCTGGCTGAAGCCGACTCCGAGATTGCACGCGGCGAGCTGGCAACGGCCGAGGAAGTCCGTGCGATGTGGGCAAAGCACGGGCTGTGAGCGTCCGTTACACGCGACGCGCTCTTGTTCAGATTGATCAGGCACTCTCCTATATCGAGACACGATCGCCCCAGGGGGCGGTCGACGTGCGGGACCGCATCTTGGCACTTGTCACGCTGCTGCAAGAGCAGCCGCGCGCAGGGCGCCCGACAAGCCGCTCAGGCGTCCGCCGGCTTTCGGCGACACCTTATCCCTACCTGATCGACTATCGCGTGACGCCCACCGAGATCATAATTATGCGGTTTCGTCACGCTGCCCGGAGGCCTATACGCTAGCGGCGATTCCGCACGCCAGCGGAGCGATGAGGAAAGCCCATGCACTACACCCCTGCCCGGCCCGATCCCAAGGCCCCGCCCGTCCGCATCAACCTTCTGTCCGATACGCAGACCAGGCCGACGCCGGCGATGCGCGAGGCGATGGCGAAGGCGGAGGTCGGCGACGAGCAGGTCGGCGACGATCCGACCACCAATGAGCTCTGCGCCCGCGTCGCCGATCTGCTCGGCAAGGAGGCTGCCGTCTTCATGCCGTCGGGCACCATGTGCAACGTCGCGGCGACGCTGGCCTATTGCCGCCCCGGCGACGAGATTTTGGCGCATGCGACCGCGCATATCATTGCGCGCGAGGGCGGCGCCCATGCCGCGCTCGGCGGTTTCCAGATCACGCAGCTGCCGGGCGATGACGGCCAGTTCACGCCTGAGACCTTCCAGGCCGCGCTGCATCCGCGCACCCGCTACCAGCCGCCGCAGGTGCTCGTCAGCGTCGAGCAGACCGCCAATATCGGTGGCGGCACGATCTGGAAGAAGGCGGCGCTCGACGAGGTCGTGCGTACCGCCAAGGCCCACGGCCTTGTCACCCACATGGACGGCGCGCGGCTGCTCAATGCGACTGTGGCGTCCGGCATCACGCCGCGCGACATGACGGCGGGCTGGGATTCCGCCTGGATCGATTTCTCCAAGGGCCTCGGCGCGCCGATCGGCGGCGTGATCGCCGGCACCCGCGCCTTCATCGACGATGTCTGGCGCTGGAAGCAGCGGCTCGGCGGCTCGATGCGGCAGTCCGGCGTCTGCGCCGCCGCCTGCATCCATGCGCTCGATCACCATGTCGACCGCCTCGCCGACGACCATGCCAATGCGCGGGCGCTGGCGCGCGGCCTGTCGCAGATCAACGGCATCGCGGTGCAGGCGCCGGAGACCAACCTCGTCTTCTTCAAGCCCGACGGCGCCGGCGTCTCAGGCGACAAGATGGTCGCCGAGCTGCGCAAGCGCGGCGTGACCCTGGCGATGATGGACGGCCGGATCAGGGCCTGCACGCATCTCGATGTCACCGCGGCGATGATCGAGGAAGCGGTCGGACACGTCAGGGACATCGTGCGCGCGGCGTAACTCCCGTAGCCCAGATTGCGCTTCGCTTCATCCGGGCTTCGAAGCTGAATTCTACCGCCCCATCGCCTGGTAGATCAGCGTCTTCAGCTCCTGCTGGATCCGGCCGCGCTGCGACGGCGTCTGCACCATGAAGATCCCGAACAGGTCGTCCGCGGGATCGATGAAGAAGAAGGTGCCGCCGACGCCGTCCCAGCGATACTCGCCCAGCGGCCAGTCTGTGTTCGCCGGCACCGAGGTGCGGACCGCGAAGCCGAGGCCGAAGCCGGAATTCGGACCAGGATAGTAGTTCTGGTCGCGCACGACGCCGGTCTCCGGACCGATATGGTCCCTCGCCATCAGCGCGATGGTCTCCGGCTTCAGATAGCGCCTGCCCTCATAGCTGCCGCCGTTCAGCAGCATCTGCGAGAAGCGCGCATAGTCGCCGATGGTGCCGACCATGCCGCCGCCGCCGGATTCCCATCGCAGCCGCTTGCGCGGATTGCGGACGTCGGCGACCGGACTGATGGTGCGATCCTTCGGCATCGGCTCGGCGATCAGCGGCCATTTCGCCCGGTCGGCGACGTAGAACGCGGTCTCGTTCATCCCGAGCGGGCCGAGCAGCCGCTCCTGCTCGACCTGAAACAGCGACTTCCCTGTGATCACCTCGATGATGCGGCCGAGCACGTCGGTGGAATGGCCGTAGTCCCATTGCGTGCCGGGTTGTTCGGCGAGCGGCAGCGCCGTGAGCCGCGCGACGAATTCGGCATTGTCGGGATCGTTGTTGAACAGGCCGGCATCGGCGTAGGTCTTGTTCACGATACCACCGCCGTAATAGCCGTAAGGCAGGCCGGCGGTGTGGCGCATCAGGTCTTCGATGGTGATGGGGCGCCTCAGCGGCTCCAGCGTCATCGCCATCTTGCCCTCATCGCCGCGCTTTTCCACCCCGACCTTCATGTCGGCAAAGGACGGGATATATTTCGACACCGGATCGCCGAGGGCGAGCTTGCCTTCCTCGACCAGCATCATCGCGATGACCGTGGTGATCGGCTTCGACATCGAATAGAGGCGGAAGATGGTATCCGCGCTCATCGAGAGCTCGGTGGCGACGTCGCGAACCCCGAACTTCTCGTAGTAGACCGGCTTGCCATGCTGCTGCAGCAGCAGGATCGCGCCCGGGATCTTTCCGGTCGCGACCTCGTTCCTGACATAGTCGGAGACCCTGGCGAGGCCCTCCGCCGAGAAGCTGTGCGCGGCCGGCCCCGCGGAGCCGGCCTTCGCAATCGTTGCGACCAACGCGAACGCTAGTGCCGCGACGAACGCGCGGCCCCCACGCATGCAAGCGCATGAGCCGATCCGCCTGAATCGGATCATGCCGTCATTCCCTTCTTTTCAACGCGCTGCTTCACGCGAACCGGTATCCACTTCGCTCGAAAACGCTCTAGTTTTCCATGGCTTCATAGACGAGCTGCTTCAGCGTCCGCTGGATGCGCTGACGCTCGGTCGGCGTCTGCTCCAGCAGAACGAAGAAGAAGTCCTGCTTGCGGTCGATGACATAATAGCAGCCGCTGGCGCCGTCCCATTTCAGCTCGCCGAGATCGCCGGGCGGTGGTGGCTTCGCAGTGCCGGGATCGGTGCGCACCGCGATCCCAAGCCCGAAGCCGAAGCCGTCGCCGGGGAAGTAAAAAAAGTCGCGCTCGACGCCGGAGCCCGGTCCGACGCGGTCGGTCGTCAGCTCCTTGAACGTCTCGGGCTTCAGGATGGTCTTGCCGTCGAGGGTGCCGCCATTGAGCAGCATCTGCGCGAAGCGCGAATAATCCGCCATGGTCGAGACCATGCCGCCGCTGGCGGACTCCCATTTCTTGACCTTGGTCGGATCGTTGACCCGGCCGACCCGGAAGTCGCTGTCGTTCGGCATCGGCTCGGCCATCAGCTTCTGCTTCTCGGGATCGGTGACGAAGAAGCCGGTGTCCTTCATGCCGAGCGGATCGAGCAGCCTTTCGCGCTCGATCGTCGAGAGCTTCTCGCCGGTGGTCACCTCCATCACGCGCGCCAGAATGTCGGTGGAATGGCCGTATTGCCAGAGCGCGCCGGGCTGGTTGTGCAGCGGCAGCTTGGCGATCCGCTCGGCGAATTCGGCGAGATCAAAATCTCCGCCGTAGATATTGGCTTCCTTGTAGGCCTTGCGGACCAGGCTGTCGCCATAGAAGCCGTAGGTGATACCCGACGTATGCGTCATCAGATCGAGGATCGTGAGCGGCCGCTTTGGCGGCACCAGCTCCAGCGTCTTGGTGCCGTCCTCGGCCTTCTTCTCGACGCCGACCTTCACGTTGGCAAAGGACGGGATGTATTTCGAGACGGGATCGTCGAGCTTGTATTTCCCTTCCTGCAGCAACTGCATCGACACCACGGCGGTGATCGACTTGGACATCGAGGCCAGCCGGAAGATGGTCTTGTCCGTGATCGGCACCTTGCTGACCACATCCTGCACGCCGAAGGCCTCGTGATAGACCGGCTTGCCGCGCTGCTGGATCAAGACGATGGCGCCGGGAATCTTCCCGGTCGCGACCTCGTTCTTAAAGAACTCGCTGATCTTGGCGAGCTTGTCGCGGTTGAAATGCGCACCCGCCGGAATCTCGTAGGTGCCCTCGGTGTGCGGGTACGCCGGCGCCGCCAGCACCACCGCGGCGGCCGCGGCCGCGCACGTCAAACGAAATGAATGCATTTGGATTATCCCTCCCCGGAAATCACGGGGAAGTGTAGCGGCGGTATCATCAGGCACAAGGGCTGCCAAAGGCCCCAAGGACCTTCTGATGAAGCTCGCCGCTTTGGGCAGAAAAGCAGCAAAAGATCACCTGCGCGAGGCCGGGTGCGGCGGCCAGGGCATCGACGACGGCCTTGACCGCGATGTCGGCGGCGCGATCCGGCGGGAAGTGATAGACGCCGGTCGAGATGGCGGGAAATGCGATGGAGCCCAGCTGATTGGCGTGGCACAGCTCGATGCCGCGGCGATAGCAGGATGCGAGCAGCGCATCCTCGTTTTGAATGCCGCCGTGCCAGATCGGGCCGACGGCGTGGATCACGTGCTTGGCCGGGAGCCGATAGCCTTTGGTGATCTTGGCATCGCCGGTCTTGCAGCCGTGCAAGGTGCGGCACTCAGCGAGCAGCTCGGGCCCCGCGGCACGATGGATCGCACCGTCAACGCCGCCACCGCCGAGCAGCGATGAATTGGCCGCGTTGACGATGGCGTCAACGCGCAGGGTCGTGATGTCGGTAACGATGACTTCGAGCCGCGCCTTGCCGATCTGGCGCGCCGTCAAGGTCAGGCAGCCACGTCGACCGGTATGCCCTTGTCGGCAAACAGCTGCTGCAATTCGCCGGCCTGGAACATCTCGCGGATGATGTCGCAACCGCCGACGAACTCGCCCTTCACATAGAGCTGCGGAATCGTCGGCCAGTTCGAATAGACCTTGATGCCGTTGCGCAGCTCGGCGGATTCGAGAACGTTGAGGCCTTTGTAGCCGACGCCGATGTGGTCGAGGATCTGCACGACCTGACCGGAAAACCCGCACTGCGGGAATTGCGGCGTGCCCTTCATGAACAGCACGACGTCGTTCGACTTCACTTCGTTGTCGATGAATTGCTCGATGCTCATTTTCGCTTCCTTCGGGGGCGGCGCTCTCAGGCCTTGACGGGCCGGCCCACCCTTCTAACCCGTGACTGACTATATATGTAGCTCAAACCATTGTGCATCCAAAGCAAAATGGCGGAAATCTGGCATGCACCGGGCGCTGCGGGCGCCCAAAATGGGCCGGGATTATCTGACGGCCCCAATATCATCGCGGGGGGAGGCTTTTTTCCCGTAACGGAGCCCCTATCTAGGACGAACTGTCCGTTGGGAACCAGTTTGCCGAAGCAACGTTCTCTCCATTGAATCGGAGACCCCTGTGACGAAACCAGCCTCTGCCGCGGCCGCCCTTCCCGCCGTCCCCCCGTCACTATCCTCCGAATCCGGCCCGCTCGCCCAGCGCTTGGTGGACGCCTATCGCGCCGTCCGCGACGAGACCGAACGGCGGGCCGCACCGCTGTCGCCCGAAGACCAGCTGATCCAGTCGATACCGGACGCGAGCCCAGCCAAATGGCACCGCGCCCATACCACCTGGTTCTTCGAGCAGTTCCTGCTCGGCGAGCACGTCAAGGGCTACACGCCATTCCATCCCGACTACGCTTATCTGTTCAATTCTTATTACGTCAGCGCCGGTCCGCGGCACGCCCGCCACCAGCGCGGCCATTTGACCCGCCCGACCGCCGACGAAGTCACCGCCTACCGCCGCCATGTCGATGCCGAGGTGGTGAAATTCTTCCAGACTGCCGGCGCCGACACGCTCGAGGCGCTGGTGCCGCTGGTCGAGGTCGGGCTCAATCACGAGCAGCAGCATCAGGAGCTGATGTACACCGACATCCTGCATGCCTTCGCGCAGAACCCGATCCCGCCGGCCTACGATCCGGCGTGGCGCTTCCCGGCGTCGCAGCACGGGCCTGAGGAATGGGTGACGCTCAACGAAGGCATCCACACCGTCGGCCATGGCGAGGACAGCTTCCATTTCGACAATGAGAAGCCCGCGCATCGCGCCTTGGTCGGCCCGGTCAAGCTTGCGAAGAACCTCGTCACCAATGCCGACTGGCTCGCCTTCATGAAGGACGGCGGCTATTCCACCGCCACGCTGTGGCTGATGGATGGCTTCGGCACCGTGAGCAACGAGGGCTGGCAGGCACCCGGCCATTGGCGCGAGATCGACGGCGAATGGAAGCTCATGACGCTCGGCGGCCTGCAGCCGATCGATCCGTCAGCGCCGGTTTGCCACGTCAGCTATTACGAGGCCGACGCCTTCGCCCGATGGGCCGGCAGGCACCTGCCGACCGAGATGGAATGGGAGGTCGCCGCGCGCGCCGGCCTGCTCAACGACGCCTACGGCATCGTCTGGCAATGGACCCGTAGCTCCTATTCGCCCTATCCGGGCTACCGCGCGATCGAAGGCGCGCTCGGTGAGTACAACGGCAAGTTCATGGTCAACCAGCTCGTGCTGCGCGGCTCGTCGCTGGCGACGCCTTCAGGTCACAGCCGCGTCACCTATCGCAACTTCTTCTATCCACACCATCGCTGGCAATTCACGGGGTTACGCCTCGCAGACTATGCCTGATTGAGTCCTGTCGACATCAATAACGCGTCGGTAAGCGCGTTCGGGAGAGTATCATGAATGTGCATGCCGCCGCTTTGGCCAAAGCGTATCCGTTCGACGAAGCGACATCGGTGTTTGCCGGCGACGTGATTGGCGATCTCGCCCGTCACCCGAAACGGCTGTCGCCGAAATATTTCTACGACGCCACCGGCTCCGAGCTGTTCGAGCAGATCACGGTGCTGCCGGAATATTATCCAACGCGCACCGAGCTTGGCATCCTGCGCGACCGCGGCGACGAGATCGCCGCGATCATCCCTGACGGCGCGGCGCTGGTCGAGTTCGGCGCTGGCGCGACCACCAAGGTGCGCCTGCTGCTCGAGCATTGCGAATTCGCAGCCTATGCGCCGGTCGATATCTCAGGCGATTTCCTGAAAGCCCAGGCCGACGGGCTGCGGAAGGATTTCCCTCGCCTCGGCATCTACCCGGTCGCTGCCGATTTCACCACGCCGTTCACGCTGCCCGAGGCCGTCGCCACGATGCCGAAGGTCGGCTTCTTCCCCGGCTCGACGCTCGGCAATTTCGAGCCGAGCGAGGCCTTGGCCTTCCTGCGCAGCGCGCGAAAAATCCTCGGCCACGGCGCGCAGATGATCATCGGCGTCGACCTCGAGAAGGACGAGCGCGTGCTGTACGACGCCTATAACGACGCAGCCGGTGTCACCGCGCGGTTCAACCTCAATGTGCTGGTTCGCATCAACCGCGAGCTCGGCGGCAATTTCGATCTGTCGGGATTCACGCACCGCTCGATCTACAACCGCGATCGCCATCGCATCGAGATGCACCTGATCAGTCGCAAGGCGCAGACCGTGCGCATCCTCGGCAACACCTTTGCGTTCCGTCCGGGCGAGAGCATCCACACCGAGAACAGCTACAAATACTCGCTCGAGCGCTTCACCGCGCTCGCCCGCAGCGCGGGCTGGACGGTGCGCGAAAGCTGGACCGACGCCAACACGATGTTCTCGGTGCACGCACTGGTCGCGGACTAGCGCCCAAACCAGGACGGGGCAAATCATGGGCAGGCGTCCGCTGCAGATCGCGACGGCGTTGCTCGCCCTGGTCCCGATCCTGACCGGCATCATCACCATGCTGGGCGTCAGCGATCCGCTCTACGCCTCAGCGGGCGTTCCGGCGCTGCCGGTGCTCGACAGCAATCTGCGCTTCTTCGGCGGGGTCTGGCTTGGTCTCGGCCTCGCGCTGCTCTGGCTGGTACCGCGGATCGAAAGCGAGAGCGTGCTGTTTCGGGTGGTCTGGGGCGGCATCTTCCTCGGCGGCATCGGCAGGCTGCTGTCGATGCTGATGGTCGGCTTGCCGCCGCTGCCCTTCGTGGGCTTCACCGCGCTCGAAGTGATCGGCGCACCGCTGTTCGTCTATTGGCAGCACCTGGTAGCAAAGGCCGGCCGCAAGTAACGGCCGCCGCTATTCCTCTTCCCCCGTCGACCGCAGCGAGATCGACTCCCACGCGGCGACCACGATCATGATCGCGGTGGTGACGATCGAGAGCACCAGCGGCGACATCTCGCGGGCGAAATAGGCCGTGATCGCCAGCGCGACGATGCCGACGCCGTGCGACAGCTGGAGGAAGTTGCGGATCACATATTTGAACAGGATGGTTCCGACCAGGAACAGCATGGGCCCGCCGACCGAGCTGACGATCGTGTTCAGATCGGAATGACCGGACGGGTGCTTCAGCACCAGTTCGTCGGCCACCGCGGTGAGGATGATGCCGCCGACGATCGGCATGTGCAGATAGGTATAGGCGATCCGCGCCACGCGCCCGGATTCCTCTGACTTGGAGATCATATCCGAGCCGGCTTCGGCGCCCTTGTGGAAATAGATCCACCACATCGCGATGCTGCCGACCAGCGCCGAGATGAACGCGGTGACATTCTCCGGCGTCCAGGTCAGCTCGGCAAAGGTCGCGCCATCGACCACGATGGCCTCGCCGAGCGCAATGATGATGAAGCCGGCGCAGCGCTCGGCCATGTGGCCGCCCTCGACCGACCACGCCTCGATCGAGGAAAAGCCGAGCCCAGGGGTCCAGAACCGCGCGGCCGGCGCGATATATTCGATGGTCAGCGCCGCAATCCAGAGCCACATCCGCGTCTCGTGCTCGGCGAATCCGCCGAGAATCCACAGCACGGCCGAGCAGGACAGCCAGGTCAGGATGCGGATGGCGTTGTGGCGCACCGCCGTCCGGCGCCGCGGCGTCGCCAGCAGCCAGAACGTGGTGCGGCCGACCTGCATTGCCGCATAGGTCCCGGCAAACCACAGCCCGCGGCCCTCGAAGGCGGTCGGTATGGAGGTCGACAGCAACAGCCCGCCCAGCATCAGCACGAACAGCAGCAGGCGGACCGGCGTCAGCTCGGGATTGAGCCAGTTGGTGACCCAGGTGGTGTAGACCCACACCCACCACACCGCGAGGAACAGCAGCGTGACCTGCACCGCCCCAAGCGGGGTGAAGTGGTGCAGCAGCGTATGCGACAGCTGCGTGACGGCGAAGACGAAGACGAGGTCGAAGAACAGCTCGGCATTGGTGACGCGGCTGTGCTGGTTCGGCACGATGACGCGAAACATCGCACCGCGTGGATTGTCCACCATGCTTGAGGCCCCCGCCCGCAGCTTTGCCGGGCCTAGCCTTCCGGCACGCCGGTCTGCAGGGCCAGCGCGTGCAGCACGCCGCCCATCTGGCCCTTCAGCGACTGGTAGACGATCTGGTGCTGCTGGACGCGGGACTTGCCGCGGAAGGACTCGGAAATAACAGTGGCGGCGTAGTGGTCGCCGTCGCCGGCCAGATCGCGGATCGTCACCTCGGCATCGGGAATCGCTGCCTTGATCATCGATTCGATATCACGGGCGTCCATCGGCATCCCAGTCCACCTCCGTCAGGTCGTTCGAATCAGGGCCAGATCGGCCAGATAAACCTAAGGATAAAACCTAGCCCTTGGGGTCTTCTAGGTCATCCCGGGCACACTATATTCCCATTCCCAGCGATTTAAACCTGCATCAATCGGTCACAAGCCATCACACCGAAATGACCAGAAGAGGCGCAGAATCATGAAGCTCCCCGGCCCCGATCATCCCATTACGATCACGCCCAACGCCAAGCGCGTCCGCGTCATCGCGGACGGCGTCGTGATCGCCGAGACTACCCATGCGCTGACCTTGAAGGAAGCGAGCTATCCGGCCGTGCAATACGTCCCCCGGCAGGACGCCAACATGGAGCTGTTGACCCGCACCGAGCGGACCACGCATTGCCCGTACAAGGGGGACGCGACCTACTTCAGCATCAAGGCCAACGGCAAGACGCTGGACAACGCGATCTGGACCTATGAGGAGCCCTTCCCGGCGATGACCGAGATCGCCGGCCACCTCGCCTTCTATCCGGACAAGGTGAAGATCGAGGAAGTCGCCTAGGGTCGCCTGCCGCAAGCGACGGGCCTCGCCCGGCCTTTGGCGCGCGCTGACTCAGCCTGCAAAACGGCAATGCCCGGGCGAGGCCCGGGCATGACGTCGGGAGCGCTTGGCCCCGATCCCAGCTATACCCTGAATATCGTGAGCCCGAGGATCAGGAGCACCAGGAAGATCACGACGAACACATAGAACAGAAAGCGCGCGATGTCGGCGGAGGCGGCGGAAATGCCGGTGAAGCCAAGCAAACCCGCGATGATCGATACGACAAGGAAGATCAGCGCCCATTTCAGAATTGTCATTACCCGCTCCTCATAACCGCGCGTGTCCGCCAGGTCGAACGAGAACGCCCGCACCCGACCGCAGTTCCAAAGACGAAACGGCTTCGCCGAGATGACCGACCTCGATACTCCCCCGTCCAGCCGATTGGGCCTTGCTGAATCAGGTTCCCGACTGCAACATCAGGATGCAGACCCGGCTGGTGGCACCATGAAATCGATTGCTCACGCGGCTCCGGCCGTCGACATCCAGGCAGCACCGAAGCTCCACAAGCGCAATGTCGCGCTGGACCGCGCGCGCACCTTCCTGACCTTGGTCGTGCTGCTGCACCACGCGGTGATCCCCTACACCTATTTCGGGCACACCGACCCGACATCGTGGATCGGCTTCGACTGCGTGGTGCTCGCCACCGACAGCTTCTTCATGGCGATGTTCTTTTTCCTGTCGGGGCTGTTCGTCTGGCCGGGGCTCGGCAACAAGCCATGGCTGATCTTCCTGCGCGACCGGCTGCTGCGGCTCGGCCTGCCGTTCGTGATCTGCGCTGTCACGGTCATTCCGATCGCCTATTACGCGATCGCGCTGCGCGCGACGCCGGGGCTGAGCTTCTCCGAATTCTGGTGGAAAACCATGACGGTCGGGCCGTGGCCAAGCGGACCGATCTGGTTCGTCTACGTCCTGATGGCTTTCGACCTCACGGCGAGCCTGCTGTACCGGGTGTCGCCGCGTCTGCTCGATCCGATCAACCGCCTATCGATCAAGGGATTTCAACGTCCCTCGAAGTTCTGGCTGTTCCTCGTCATCGTCAGTGTCGCCGCCTACCTGCCGATGCTGGTCCATTACGGCCAGAACTACTGGTTCGAGTTCGGACCGTTTTCGGTGCAGGCGAGTCGGGTGCTGCTGTACGCGTCCTATTTCTTCATCGGAGCGGGAATCGGGGCGGCGAACCTCGAGGGTGGCGTGCTCAGCGCGCACGGACGGCTGACCGAGCGCCGCTGGTTCTGGACCGGCATCACGCTGATCCCCTACTGTTTGATGTGGGTGATGATCTACATCAAGCGCATGATCATCGGTAACCCCGATCCGCTGCCGGGCTGGTATCTCGGGATCTACGGTACCTTCTATGTGCTGTTCAGCGCCTCGATCCTGTTCGCGATCCTGGCCTACTTCCTGCAATCGAAATCGTCGGGCCCGACGCTGCTCGACCGGATGCAGGGCGACGCCTACGGAATGTTCCTGGTGCACTATCCGATCGTGCTGTGGCTGCAATACTGGCTGTTTGATATGGATCTGCCGGCCTTCGCCAAGGCCGCGATCGCGTTCTTCGCCACTGTGGCGCTGAGCTGGGCGGTCACGGCCGTGTTGCGCAAGATTCCCGGCTCGAGATACGTGCTTTAGTTCGATGAACCCGTAGGATGGGTAGAGCGCAGCGAAACCCATCACTTTCGTGCCGTGCATCGAGATGGTGGGTTTCGCTGCGCTCTACCCACCCTACGCCTACGCAGCGATCTCGCCCCTCGCCGCCACGCTTTCCAGCCGCGGGGCGGCCGCCGCGCGATGATCGCGGGCGATCAGGATGTAGAAGGTCGGCAGCACGAACAGCGTGAACAGCGTGCCGATCAGCATGCCCATCACCACGACGATGCCGATCGCGAAGCGGCTCGCCGCGCCGGCGCCATCGGCATAGAGCAGCGGGGCGAGGCCCGCAACCATCGCGGCTGTCGTCATCAGCACCGGCCGCATCCGCACCGCGGCCGCCTTCTGGATCGCGGCGACCCGGTCGAGCCCTTCATGGTGCTGGATCTCGTTGGCAAAGCTCACCATCAGGATGCCGTGCTTGGAGATCAGCCCGATCAGGGTGACGAGGCCGATCTGGGTATAGATGTTCAGCGTGGTGAAGCCGAAATACAGCGGCAGCAGCGCACCGCAGACCGCGAGCGGCACCGTGACCATGATCACCAGCGGATCGCGAAAACTCTCGAACTGCGCCGCCAGCACCAGGAAGATCACGATCAGCGCCATGCCGAAGGTCACGATCAGGCGGTTGCCCTCCTGGACATATTGCCGGCTGTCCGACAGCCAGTCGACGGTCATCCCCGGCGACAGTTTCTGCCCCTGCATGAACGACACCGCCTGCCCCATGGTGACGCCGGGCTTCAGCACTGCCGAGATCGTCGCCGCGTTCATCTGATTGAACTGCGGCAGCCGGTTCGGCTCCGGCTTGACGTTGACCTTGATCACCGTCGACAGCGGAAACATCTGCCCCGAGCTCGAACGGACGTTGAAGTTTCCGAGCCCTTCCGGCGTGACCCGGTCGGCCTGGCGCACCTGCGGGATCACCTCGTAGGAGCGTTCAAAGAAATTGAAGCGGTTGACATAATTCTCGCCGACCAGCACCGCGAGCGTGTCGGCGATGGTCTGCATGCTGACGCCGGCCTCGGCCGCCTTGGCGTGATCGATGGTGATCCGCGCGGTCGGGCTGTCGAAGGCAAGATCGCTGTCGACGAAGGCGAACAGCCCGCTCTTCCATGCGGCCCCCTTCAGCGTCTCGACCTCCTGATAGATGGTGGCGAAATCGCCGGCCGAGCGCACCACCATCTGAAACGGCAGGCCGCCGGTCGCCGCCGGCAGCGCCGCCGGCTGGAACGGCGTCACGCTGGCGCCGAGCACGCCGTAGGACATGCCGTAGAGCTGGTTCTGGATGTCGTTGGCCGAGCGCTTGCGCTTGTCCCAATCGGTCAGGGTGATGCCGCCGAAGGCATGGTTCTGCCCGTCGGTACCGTTGATGAACCAGCTCGCATGGTATTCGGGAAACGAGCGAAACAGCTGCTCGATCTGGTCGGAGGAGCGCGTGGTGTAATCGACGCTGGCATATTGCGGCGCGCGGAGCACGGTGAACACATAGCCCTGGTCCTCGGAGGGCGCGAGCTCGCGCTGGCTGCCGAGGAACAGCACCACGATCGCCGCCAGCACGCCGAATGCCACCAGCAGCACCGCTGCGCGCATCTTGAGCGTCGCGGCCAGCAGCCGGCCGTAGCCACGCGACAGCCTTGAGAACTGATGCTCGACGAAACGGGCAAATCGGCCGTGCGAGTTGGCTTCGCCGAGCAGCTGCGCGCTCATCATCGGCGACAAGGTCAGGGCGATGACGCCCGAGACCACCACCGAGCCCGCCAGTGTGAAGGCGAATTCGCGGAACAGGCTGCCGGTCAGGCCGCCCATCAGGCCGATCGGCGCATAGACCGCGGCGAGCGTGATCGTCATCGCGATCACGGGACCGATGATCTCGCGCGCGCCAATCAAGGCGGCGTCGCTGGGGCTCCGCCCTTCCTCGATGTGACGATGGATGTTTTCCACCACCACGATGGCGTCGTCGACCACGAGCCCGATCGCCAGCACCATCGCGAGCAGGGTCAGCAGATTGATCGAAAAGCCGAGCGCCAGCATCATCGCGGCGGTGCCGACCAGCGACAGCGGCACGGTGACCACAGGGATCAGCACCGAACGGAACGAGCCCAGGAACAGCAGGATCACCACCACCACGATCGCGATCGCCTCGGCCAGCGAATGCTGCACCTCCGATATCGAGGCCTTGACGAAGTGCACGATGTTGAAGACGTCGGCGACCTTCAAGCCGGGCGGCGCCACGCGGTTGAGGTCCTCGATCACCTTGGCGGTGGCGGCGACAATCTCCAGTGGGTTGCCGTCGGGGGTCGGCTGCACCGCGATGTAGACGGTGGGCCTGCCGCTGTCGCGTGCGTTGGAATCGTAGTTCTCGCCGCCGATCTCGAGGGTGGCGACGTCGCCGAGCCGCACCAGGCCGCCGCCGCCGGCGCCGGTCTTGATCACCATCTTGCGGAAATCGTCGAGATTGCGCAGATCGGTCGCCGCGGAGATGTTGGTGACGGTCATCTCGCCGCGCAGCCGCCCCGGCGCCGCCTGCACGTTGTTGGACCGCAGCGCGGCGGAGATATCGGCCGCGGTCAGCCCGCGTGCCGCGAGCTTGAACGGATCGATCCACACCCGCATCGCCAGCGACGATCCGCCCGAGGTGTCGGCCGACGCCACGCCGGGCACCGAGGTGAGCAGCGGCTGCGCCACGCGGGTCGCGAAGTCGGTGATCTGCGCCGGCGTCAGCGTGTCGCTGGTGAAGGCGATGTACTGCACCGCCGAGGCGCCGTCGGTGATCTTGGTGATGACAGGGTCGAACACGCCGGTCGGCATCCGGTACTTGACCTGCTGCACCTTGGCGAGCACCTCGGTCATGGCGCGGTCGGCATTGGCGTTGAGCACCAGCTTGGCCTTGATCTGGCTGAGGCCAAGCGTCGAGTTCGAGGTCATGTACTCGATGCCGTTGGCGGTCGCGATCGACTGCGCGATGACGGACGTGACGAAGCCCTGCATCACGTCCTGGGTCGCACCGGGGAACGAGACGTCGACCTGGATCGTCGCGCTCTCCATGTTGGGATATTGCCGCACCGGCAGCGAGACCATCGCTGCGGTGCCGATCAACAGGATCAGCAGGCTGACGACCGTCGCCAGAATCGGCCGGCGGATGAAGATGTCGGTGAAATGCATGATGCTTGCCTTTGGTCGCCTACCGCTCGCGGGTCAGCGCCCCTTCTCCGGCGTCTCCGCCATGGTCGTCTGGACGGCCGCGCCGGGCATGACGCGGAGCTGGCCCGCGGTGACGATGTGATCGCCGGGCGCAAGCCCCAGTTCCACCACGACACGCTCGCCGATCCGTTGCCCGGTCTTGACAGCGACGCCGACCGCCTTGTTGTCGCGCACGACCAGCACGCTCTCGCCGGATGCGCTGGTCTGGATCGCGGTCACCGGCACCACGATGGCGTCCGCCTGCGGCGGCAGCACCACGCTTACCATCACGAAGAGGCCCGGCCGCAGCAGCCGGTCGGGATTAGGAAACAGGGCTTGCACGAGGACATTGCGGGTGTCCTCGGCGACCTGCGGCTCGATGGCGTTGATCTTGGCCTCGAACACCCGATCGGGGAAAGCATCGGTACGGATCGTCACCGCGCCTCCCACCTTCAGATTTGACAGGCGCTGCTGCGGAACGGTGAAATTGGCATAGAGTTGGTCGAGCGCGGTCAGCGTCGCGAGCGCATCGCCGGCATTGACGTATTGGCCGAGATTGACCTTGCGCAGACCGATCTGGCCCGCGAACGGCGCGCGGATCGTCATCTGCGCGATCTGGGCATCGAGCTGGTCGAGCGAGGCGTCGGCCTGCTTCAGATCTTCCTGCCGCTGCTGCAGCGTCTCCTGGGTCACGAAGCCGGACGGCGCGAGGCCCTGCGAGCGCTTCTCCTGCAATTGCGCGAAGCGTCCCTTGGAGACCGCAACCGCACGCGCGGCGCGCAGCGGCGCGTCATAGAGCTGCACCAGCGGCGCGCCCTCGGCGACATCGATGCCGGCATCGAAATTGATCGCGGTGACGCGGCCGGCAACCTCCGGCGCCAGAATCACCTGACGCACCGCCTGCAGCGAGCCGATCGCCTCGATCGACCGCGGCAGGGTTTCGGTCCGCACCACCATCGCCGCGACCGGCGTCGGCGGGGCCTCGGCGGTGGGCTTGGCCGAGGCGCTGGATCCGCCTGCACGCCAGGCAAACAAGCCGGCCGCGGCACAGGCGAGCAACAGAACGGTGATGCCGAACGGCCTGGCACAAAGCCCGAGCCAGCGGCGCGACGAAAATGATGCGGACGGCATATTGTTTCCAAGAACAAACCCCGGCGTGTCGGCCGGAAGCTTGCGCCTGCAAGCCCGCAACTGATATAGAACCTCAAGTACGGTTGAGGTCAAGGCTGGCAGCTTGCAGGACTTCTAATCCAGGATTTGCAATGACGCTTGCGCAGGAGCTTTCTGTCGGCGAGGTGGCGCGGCGCAGCGGACTTGCTGTCTCCACCCTTCACTTCTACGAGAGCAAGGGACTGATCGCGAGCCGGCGCACCGGCGGCAACCAGCGGCGCTACATGCGCGGGGTGCTGCGGCGGATCGCCGTGATCAGGATCGCGCAGCGCGCCGGGATCCCGCTCGAGGAGATCAGGCAGACCTTCGCCGCGATACCGCTCGATCGCGCGCCGACCGTGCGCGAATGGGAGCGCGCGATGCGGGCCTGGACCGAGACGCTCGAGCAGCGCATCAACGATCTCACCGATCTCCGCGACAAGCTGTTCAACTGCATCGGTTGCGGCTGCCTGTCGGTGACCGATTGCCCGCTGCGCAACTGCGACGACAAGCTCGGCGCCCAGGGGCCGGGCCCGCGCATCCTGATCACCGCGGCCGAACGCCGGGCGCGGCGCAAGCGGCGGGGCTGACGGCATTTTCGCGGCCGACAAGTTGCGCACAACCTGCCTTTGGTCACATCCCGCCAGGTGATTCTCAGGTATGCTGGCCGGACTTCTTGACCCTAGGGAGTCCTGAGATGAACGACCCTCAAGTTGGATGGATCGCCGCCATCATCGTCGGCGGACTGGCGGGCTGGCTCGCCGAGATGTTCATGAAATCCGGAACCGGCATCTTCATGAATATCATCCTCGGCATTGTCGGCGCCGCGCTGGCGAACTGGCTGTTGGGTCTGCTCGGCGTATCGCTCGGCGGAGGCTGGCTCAGCTATCTCGTCGCCGGCTTCATCGGCGCCTGCATCATCATCTTTGCCTGGCGCGCGGTCCGCGGCGCGACATAAGGCATGATCCGAAGGGATCACGTTCGGAATAGAAATGGCGCGATGATGGGTTCATCGCGCCATTGAATCATTGCTCGCGGCGCCTGATCCAGCCGGATCAGGCGGCAGTGCCGTGCATGTAGTTCGGCAGCCAGTGCTCGAAGGCGCGCGACAGGCTTTCGACCGCAACCGGCGACTCCCCAGCCACCGCAATCGCGTCGCCGCCGGTGGTGCCGATGCGCGCGCAGGGCACGCCGGCGCCCTTCATCTTGGCCAGCACGAGGCCTGCGTCGGCGGCCGGCACGGTGACGATGTAGCGGGCCTGATCCTCGCCGTACCAATAGGCGTGCGGCACGATCGAGGACGGCGCGGCCAGGAGTTGCGCGCCGATGCCGCTTGCGATCGCCATTTCGGCGAGCGCGATCAAAAGACCGCCGTCGGAGACGTCGTGCACCGCGGTCGCGGTGCCGGCGTGGATCATGCCGCGCACCACGTCGCCATTGCGCTTCTCGGCAGCGAGATCGACCGGCGGCGGAGCGCCCTCCTCGCGGCCGCAGACGTCGCGCAGATAGACCGACTGGCCGAGCCAGCCCTGCGTGTCGCCAACCAGAAGGATCGCCTCGCCGGCCGCCTTGAACGCCAGGGTCGCGGACTTGGTGAAGTCGTCGAGCAGGCCGACGCCGCCGATCGAGGGCGTCGGCAGGATGCCGCGGCCGTTGGTCTCGTTGTAGAGCGAGACGTTGCCGGACACGACCGGGAAGTCCAGCGCGCGGCAGGCCTCCGAAATGCCCTTCAGGCAGCCGACGAACTGGCCCATGATCTCGGGCCGCTCCGGATTGCCGAAGTTGAGATTGTCGGTGATCGCGAGCGGCCGGCCGCCGACCGCAGTGATGTTGCGCCAGGCTTCCGCGACCGCCTGCTTGCCGCCCTCGAACGGATCGGCCTCGCAATAGCGCGGCGTGACGTCGACGGTGAGCGCAAGGCCCTTCGGTCCGTCCTCGACGCGAACCACCGCGGCATCGCCGCCGGGGCGCTGCATGGTATTGCCGAGGATGACGTGGTCGTACTGCTCCCACACCCAGCGCTTCGAGCACAATTCGGGCGTGCCGATCAGCTTTTCCAGCGCATCCGCGATACCGAGCGGCGGCTTGACGTCCTGCCCGCGGATCACCGGCAGCGCATTCGAGGCGACGTGCGGACGGTCGTAGACCGGCGCCTCGTCACCGAGCTCCTTGATCGGCAGATCGGCCATCACGTCGCCGCCATGCTTGACGACGAAACGCTCGGTCGGCGTGGTGTAGCCGACGATGGCGAAATCGAGCCCCCATTTGCGGAATATCGCCTCGGCCTCTTTTTCCTTCTCGGGCTTGAGCACCATGAGCATGCGCTCCTGGCTTTCCGAGAGCATCATCTCGTAGGCGCTCATCCCGGTCTCGCGGGTCGGCACCGCGCTGAGGTCGAGCTCGACGCCGAGATCGCCCTTGGCGCCCATCTCGACCGCCGAGCAGGTCAGGCCCGCCGCGCCCATGTCCTGGATCGCGATCACGCAACCCTTTTCCATGATCTCGAGGCAGGCTTCCAGCAAGAGCTTCTCGGCGAAGGGATCGCCGACCTGCACGGTCGGGCGCTTCTCCTCGGAGGCGTCGTCGAATTCGGCTGAGGCCATCGAGGCGCCGTGGATGCCGTCGCGGCCGGTCTTGGAGCCGAGATAGACGATCGGCATGTTCACGCCGGAGGCCGCCGCGTAGAAGATCTTGTCGGCGTCGGCGAGGCCGACCGCCATGGCGTTGACCAAGATGTTGCCGTCATAGCGGGTGTGGAAACGCACCTGGCCGCCGACCGTCGGCACGCCGAAGGAATTGCCGTAGCCGCCGACGCCCGCGACCACGCCGGACACCAGATGCCGGGTCTTGGGATGCTCGGGCGCACCGAAGCTCAGCGCGTTCAGGCAGGCGATCGGCCGCGCGCCCATGGTGAAGACGTCGCGCAGGATGCCACCGACGCCGGTGGTCGCGCCCTGGTAGGGCTCGATGTAGCTCGGGTGATTGTGGCTCTCCATCTTGAAGACCACGGCCTGCCCGTCGCCGATGTCGATCACGCCGGCATTCTCGCCGGGGCCCTGGATCACCCAGGGGGCCTTGGTCGGCAGCCCGCGCAGATGGATGCGCGACGACTTGTACGAGCAATGCTCGTTCCACATCGCCGAGAAGATGCCGAGTTCTGTGAAGGTCGGAACCCGCCCGATCAGCTTCAGGATGCGCTCGTACTCGTCCGGCTTCAGCCCGTGGGCGGCGACGAGTTCGGGGGTGATTTGGGGCTCGTTCTTGGGGTCGTTCTTGGGCGCGTTCATGGGACCCTTAATAGGTAGATAGAACGGGGGCGAAAAGGCCTTTTAGGGCCCATTTCCGGCCTGTCCAGAGCTTTGCGGCAGCTGGCCGCGGCCCGAGATCTGCTCCCGGGATTTGCACAATGGGGATGGATCGGATTTAAGGACCCGAACCCGATAATTGAAGGCCATATTTCGTGAACGAGCTCGCCAAAACTGCATTCAACCGCCGCCCCGACCTGCACGTCGAAACCGAGGGCGAATTCACCGGCTGGCGAACCTGGACCCGGGACAATTTCGAGACCCATACCGGCCCGTTCTACCACCGCATGGACGAGAACGGCCGCATCACCTGCGCGTTCCGGGTCGGCAAGAAGCATCTCAACGGCTCCGGCAACGTCCACGGCGGCTGCTTCATGACCTTCGCGGATTACTGCCTGTTCGCGCTCGCCGGCTCGGTGCTGCAGGGCCCCGGCGTCACGGTGTCGTTCGCCTCGGAATTCCTCGACGCCGCCCGCGAGGGCGACCTGATCGAGTGCACCGGCGAGGTCACCCGCGCCGGCATGTCGCTGATCTTCGTGCGGGGCATACTGACATCGGCGGAGCGGCCGCTGTTCACCTTCTCCGGCACCATCAAGCGGGTGAAGCGCAGGACGCCGGCGCAGGCAACGGCGTAAAGCGTGTGACGTCTGTGGACGCTCGCCGTCATCCAGCCGTTACATCGCCACGGATTGAATCGACAGCGCAGCTCTAGCGCGTTGTGTTCACGCGCGTTCTTCGCGTGAGGCAATACGAACTGCGGTTGTGACGCATCGACGCACTGTCGTTGCGTCGTCGCGCGCGCGTCACATGCGCGTCAGGCAAGCCCCCGAAGATTGCTGAACCGTTTCCGTTTGTGCGTTCGCGCAGCGAAGTTGGGGCATTCTCATGAAATTGAAGACGTTCGTTTCCGTTACGACGGCGATGTCGCTTGTCGCATCGCTGGTGTGGACTGCAACTCCGGTGCGCGCCGGTCAAGACGGCGATAATGGTGATCGCGGCGTTGGCGATGCTCGCGGTCATGATCAGGATCAAGACCAGGATCATGACGGCGGTCATCACGGCCGCAAGCCGCGCGTGGTGATGATCTCGCTTGACGGTGCCAAGCCCGATTTCATCCAGAAATTCATCGAGGAAGGCGTACTGCCGCGCGACGGCGGCCTCGCCCGGCTGAGCCGGCGCGGCGCGGTGACGTTGCAGAACGTGACGGCGTCACCGTCGCTCACCGCGGTGTCTCATATTGCCATCGCGACCGGTTCGACGGCGGTCCACAACGACATCCCCTCGAACACGTTCGAGCCGATCGTCGGGCCGATCTCCGGCAGCATCAGCGGCTTTGCGGCGCCGATCGGCGGCTACAGCGAGAATCCGCTCGGGCCGTCGCCGCACCCGACCGCGGTGCCGTTGTGGGTGCAGCTGCGCCAGAAGGGCAAGAAGGTTGTCACGGCGACCTGGCCCGGCGGCGACGGCGCCGACATCTCCATCAACAAGACCGTGGTGCAGCCGGCCCAGCCGACCCGCATCACCGACTTCACGGTCCCGTTCGGCGCGTTCGGCGGCATCGGGGCCCAGGGCTTCTCGCTGTCGCGAGGCGACTTCACGGCCGACCCGAGCATCGTGACGGCGCTGCAGGCTGCCGGCCATTTCTCGTTCAGCCCAATGCTGGTGACCTCGGCACCGATCGAGACGTTCTCCTGCTCGGCCGCGGCAACCGCGACCTGCACCAATGCCTCGACGCTCGATGTCAAATATTCGATCCGCGTCGCCGCGATCGACACCACCAACGATCGGAAGGTGAACTACGACACGCTGGTGTTCTTCGACGCCAACCGCGGCATCACCGCAGGACCGTTCCACGCGCCGTCGACCGGACCGGCCTATGTCAAGTTCGGTGGCGAGAACGCACCGTTCTTCTTTGAAGGCAGCGGGGCGAAGGTTGGTGCCGCGTACTTCGTCTCTGCGCTGTCTCCCGATCTCTCGGTGGTGCGCTTCGCCCGCTACGGCGCCAACTACATCCCGCGCAACACGCCTGTGCTCGCCGACGTCGACGACATCAACAACAACATCGGGTTCTGGCGTCCGCAGGCCGACTTCCGCATTCCGGAGCGCCTGAGCCCCGGCTTCACCAGCTTCTCCGACGTCGAGATCGAGACGATGTTCGAGGACATGGTGAAGACCTTCGTGCGCTACCAGGCCAATATCGGCGAGCGCGCGATCAAGACCCATCCGGACGCCGACCTCGTCATGGTCTATATCGAGCAGCCCGACGGCTCCGAGCACCAGTTCCTGCTGACCGATCCCCGCCAGGGCACCAACCCGACCGATCCGAATTCGATCGGCGCCAACCAGGATGCTGCCAAGGTCAAGCGCTACGCGTCCTACATCCGTTTCGCCTACCAGACGGCCGACAAGGCGGTGAAGCAGATCGCCGATGCGGCGGGCCGCGACAGCAACGTGATCGTGGTGTCGGACCACGGCTTCGCGCCGTTCCACACCTCGGTCAATCTCACCAACATCCTGCGCAACGCCGGGATCGACACCAGCAAGGTCGGGATCCGCACCTCCGGCCCCGCCGCCGACATCTACGTCAACCTGCAGAACCGCGAGCTCGGCGGCACCGTTGATCTGGCGACCTACCGCACCCTGGTGGCGCAGATCACTGACGCGGTGAAGAACGCGGTCGACCCCAATGCCCGCTTCAACTACTCACTGAAGGACCAACGCATCTTCACCGTCGTCGAGACCCGGCCGCTGCAATGCGACGCCGGAACCGGACAATGCATCAGCAAGACCATCGGCCAGGACTATGGCGACGTGTTCGCGCTGATGGCGCCCGGCTACAATTTCGACGGCATCCAGAACCCTGGCGTCGCGCGCCAGGGCGACGCGCCGTTCAACGCGGCAACCACCATGCTGTCGATGCCGAACTTCCATGGCGCCCACGGTCACGATCCCGAGCTTCCGGTGATGAGCGCGACGTTCATCGCCGCGGGCCCGCAGATCCGCAAGGACACCGTGGTGCGGCACATGCGCAATATCGACGTGGCGCCGACCATCATGCGGATCCTCGGTTTGGCACCGCAGCAGGTCGACGGCGAGGTGCTGGGCCAGGTCCTGCGCTAGAGCATGGTCCGGCATTTCAGGCACAGCTCACGCGATGGACGCCGGAGCGGCGTCCATCGCTGATTCGTTCTCGCCAATCCTGCGCCACTGGCGTTCACCGAACGGAAGTGTCAAAATCAAATTTATTCGCCGTTATTTGAAATGACGCCG
Organism: Bradyrhizobium sp. USDA 4501; assembly: GCF_054062115.1. Lineage (NCBI taxonomy): Bacteria > Pseudomonadati > Pseudomonadota > Alphaproteobacteria > Hyphomicrobiales > Nitrobacteraceae > Bradyrhizobium > Bradyrhizobium sp. USDA 4501. Next base: position 7,683,476 of record NZ_JBSSEX010000001.1, on the reverse strand, counting down.
TGGTGAACCCCTGCCACCCTCCCGGCGCACCAGGCCCGAACCAGGGGCGACATGTTCACCCGGCTGCACCAGCAGTGACAACCAATTGGGATCAAGTCATGAGCGCGGCAACACCGGAACATATTATGCAGATTGGTCTGGGCTTTTGGGCGTCCAAAACGCTCTTGAGCGCCGTCGAACTGGGCGTGTTCAGTACGTTGGCCGATGGCCCCGCTGACCTGCCGACGCTGCAAAGGACGCTTGCGTTGCATCAGCGATCGGCCCGCGACTTCCTCGATTCGCTGGTGGCGCTCAGATTGCTTGAGCGCGAGAACGGCATCTACAGCAACACCCCGGACACGGACCTGTATCTCGATCGCGCCAAGCCATCCTACATCGGAGGCATTCTGGAGATGGCGAATGCCCGGCTCTATGGCTTTTGGGGATCGCTCACGGAGGCCCTGCGCAGCGGCGAATTGCAGAACGAGGGCAAGGGCGGAGGAGAAGACTTATTTGCGGCATTGTATGCCGATCCGGATCGGTTGCGGGGATTTCTGACCGCGATGAGCGCAATAAGCGCGGGTGCGGCGCATGCTATTGCCGGCAAGTTCCCTTGGAGCGAGTACAAGACTTTCATGGATCTCGGTTCGGCTCAGGGCATGGTGCCTGCCACGCTCGCACACGACCATCCGCACCTCACCGGCATCGGCTTCGACCTTCCCGCGGTCAAGCCGGTGTTCGAGGAATTTATCGCTCAGCGCGGGCTGGAGGATCGGGTGCGGTTTCGGGGAGGAAACTTCTTCGAGGACCCGCTGCCGGAGGTTGACGTCATCATCATGGGTCACATCCTTCATGATTGGGACCTTGCCAAGAAACGGGCGCTTCTCGGCAAGGCATTCGATGCGCTTCCGAAAGGTGGCGCAATCATTGTTTATGACGCCATCATCGATGACGATCGCCGCGAAAACGCTTTCGGGCTTCTGATGAGCTTGAATATGCTGATCGAAACCGCCGGTGGGTTTGACTACACAGGCGAAGACTGTCAGGCTTGGATGCGCGACGTCGGATTTTCCCGAACGCGGGTCGAACCGCTCGTTGGCCCGGATTCGATGGTGATCGGATTTAAGTAGCGTATCCGCGTGGTCTACCGATCAGTCCGCTTTCCGGACGCCGCTGCCGACGCCGTAAGCGCCTCGAAATTGTGTTGCCAATACTGCTCGATCTGTTCGACCAGCGTGGCCGGCAGGGGAACGTAGTTGAGCAATTGAGCCTGCGGCTTGCCGCTCTGCAACGACCAGCGCAGGAAGTCGATCGCGGTTGCCGACCCGTCGGGCGATTTCGGCTGCTTGTGCATCAGGACGAAGGTCGTGGCCGTGATCGGGTATGCGTCCTCGCCGGGAGCGTTGGTGAGGACCTGGTAAAAATCCTGCGTCGTCGTCCAGTCCGCACTCGACGCCGCAGCCTGGAACGATGCGGCGTCCGGAGTGACGAAATTGCCGGCACTGTTCTGCACCAGACCGAAGGAAATCCGGTCAAGCCGTTGCAGCGCGTAGGCATATTCGAGATAGCCGATCGCCCCGGGAATCAAACTGACGAGCGAGGCGACGCCATCATTACCCTTGCCGCCGAGCCCTACCGGCCACTCGACCGACGAGCCCTCTCCGACGCTTGCCTTCCACTGCGCACTGACCTTCGCAAGATAGTTCGACCAATTGAACGTCGTCCCCGACCCATCGAGGCGATGCACGACGGTGATCGCCGTGCGCGGCAGCTTCAGATCGGGATTGACCGCCTGGATGGCCGGATCGTTCCACGATTTGACCTTGCCGAGATAGATGTCGGCGAGCAGCTGTCCGGTGAACTGGATCTGGCCGGGCTTGACGCCCGCGATGTTGACCACCGGCACGACGCCTCCGATCACGATCGGGAATTGCACCATGCCGAGCCTGTCCAGCTCTTTCGGATCGAGCGGCATATCGCTCGTCCCGAAATCGACGGCGGCCTTCTTGATCAGGCCGACGCCGATGCTCGAGCCCACCGATTGATAGCTGACCGTGTTGCCGGTCTTGGCCTTGTAGGCATCGATCCATTTCGCCACCACAGGCGACACGAAGGTTGAGCCCGCGCCCTTGGTCTCCGCAGCAAAGCATTGCGTTGCGACGACGCGCAGTGAAAATGATCGGTAATCTGAAATGCTTCGTCATGGTGCTGAGGCTTGCAGGACGAGCCAGACGCCCGTGTGGGCCAAGTCACAAAACGGTAGCATACGCCGGAGGCGTCGGATTGGCACCCGGACGACGCCAGCCTCAGTCCCACAGACGCAGCCCGCCAATTCCTCCAAGCGGGATATCGGCGTAAATTCAATACCCTAGCCTTGCATCGCGCCGCCGCGCTAGATTGCTGCTTCGCGCGCCAATGCGCGAAGGGAGCCAAATCAAGGTGCCGAAGAGCACAGCGAAAACGGGCGGCGTGACGGCTCCCGAGAAAGTGCCCACCTCGTCCACGTCAGCGCCGGGCGCGCGCGGCTGGCGCGACTATGCGCTGCTGCTGGCGCTGGCCTGCTGCTGGAGCTCCACCTATCCATTGACCAAGATCGGGCTCGGCTCGATCCCGCCGGTCACCTTCATTTCCGCGCGCTCGCTGGTGGCCGCCGCCTTCCTGCTCATCGTGCTGCGCATCCGCGGCATCCGCATCCCGACCGACCTCAAGGCCTGGAAGCTGTTCGCCTTCCAGCAGACCATCAACTCCACGATCCCGTTTTTGGTGATCACCTGGGCGCAGCTTTACGTGCCGGCATCCAACACCGTGGTGCTGGCCTCGACGACGCCGATCTTCGCCTTCCTCATCACCTGGGCGATCACGCGACACGAGCCGGCCTCGCTGCTCAAGCTGGTCGGCGCGATCCTCGGCCTCGCCGGCACGGTCGCGATCATCGGCCTCGACGCACTCTCAGGCTTCGGCAAGGAGATCTTCGCCGAGATCGCGATCCTGCTCGCCACCGTCTCGTTCGCCTGCGCCACGATCTTCGGGCTTCGGCTGTCGGACTATGATCCGATGGTCGTGGCGGCCGGCTCGCTGTTGTTCGGCGGCACCGTGCTGCTGCCGGTCGCCCTGATCGTCGACCATCCCTGGACCCTGCACCCGACGCCGCAGGCGCTGGTCGCCACCGTCGTGATGGGCATCTTCTCCAGCGCGTTCGGCCTGATGCTGTTCTACATGTGCCTGACGCGGCTCGGCACGCTGACGACGAATGCGCAAGGTTATCTTCGCATTCCGATCGGCGTCGCGCTGTCGGTGATCCTGCTCGGGGAATCCGTGCCGTCGAATCTCGCGCTCGGCCTCGTGCTGGTCATGGCCGGCGTCGCCGCGATGACGGTGCCGGGCGAAGCAGTCAAACGGTGGCTGCGCAGGCTTTAGCTGCTGCTCATCGAATCTGACAGACCCGCTATTTGCGGTCGCCTATCTCGCTTCACAGCGCGCTTTGCGCTCCTCTTCGGCGCGCTTCGCACGCTCCGATCTCGCCTGCTTTTCCTCCGCCGAAAGCACCTCCTCGATGACCTTCGTCTCTTGTGCGGGTCCATCGTAGGCATCATCGAATCCGGCGAGCGGCACGGTCAGGCTGATCGGCGAATTGGCCTTATCGAAGGCTTCCAGAGTGAGCGCATGCGCTTGCTTGAGCTGATCGACCATTTCCGGTCCGGCGTCGTAGTCAGCCGTGCAACCGTAGGCAAAGCAGCCCGCGTAGGGCCGCTCAATCGCTTGTTCCTGATCGATAATGATCCGAACACCACGTTCGACTATCACCCGGGTCGGCAAGAAAACGCGCAACGTCTTCCTGGAATCTCCGGTGCGCGCGATCAGCGCGGCTGCCACGACTGCCCCGCAGTCTATGTTCTCTATCTTCGATCGCCCCTCTCGCCCGACAATGCAGGTGTCGGCTATGCAGAACTTCGTCCAGGGGGGATAAGTCAACGTAGCCTGTTCGCCGGCTACTGGGCCGGCAACCAGCCAAGCAAGCGCCATGCCGGCGCAGCAACGCAAGATCACACGGCGCATGGCCGCTTTCCCCGATCAGACCTGAACTCAGGCTCGTCGCGGACTGTGTCCGCATCAGGGCGTTGCACGCCGCAGAAATGCTACTTCTTGTCGTCCTTCGCAACGTCGCGGGTCACGAGTTGCTGCAGCACCTCGGCGCGCGAGTTCATTGGCGTCGGGTACGACCGTCGACAGGTCGACGAACCGCTTCTTCACCGCTTCGCTCGCACTCGGGCGCAGCCATGCGGGCGACGATGCTGGACCCCGGCTTATTGCACGCTGACCAGCGTGAGGTCGACGAACCACGATTGGGGCGACACAAAACCCTTCACCTTCGGACTCATCGCGCGAGGGTTCAGATCGTGGACAATATAGAGCCAGGGCGGATCGTCGACGAGGCGCTCATGCGCCTTGCGGTAAGCCGCCGAGATCACTTTCGGATCGGTCGCTTCCGAAATCGTCTTGAGTGCGGCTTCGAACTCGTCGTCCTTCCATTGCTCGAAATTGAAACCGTTCGGTGAAAAATTGGCGGCCAGGAAATAGCGCGCCATCACGCCGGCGTCCGACGAAGGCGAGCTGATATTGAGCGCCATGGCGCCGCGCAAAGTTGAGCTGTCGGGCGTGGCCCGGGCCGCCGTCAGGAGCACCTGCCACTCGATGACGTCGAATTCCACATCGACCCCGCAGGCTTCCTTCAGGTTCTGCTGCAGGAATTCGTTCATCGGCAGGGGCAGCATCTGCCCCGAGCCTGAATTCGAGATCAGCACCTTGAACGCCAATGGCTTCGCCGACGTGTAACCCGCCTCGGCAAGCAGCGCCTTGCCCTTGGTCGGATCGAACTTGTAGTGATTGACCGGCGCGCCGAAATCGGGATCGCTGGCCTTGAGCCAGCCGACCGACGGCTCTGCGGTCCCGTTGAGCAGGGACACCAGCCCGTCCCGATCGATGCAGTAGTTCAGGGCCTGGCGAACCCTGACGTCCTTGAACGGGCTGTTGGCGGCGCCGATGTTGTAGAACCACGGCCAGACATGCGGATAGGAGCCGGTGGTAATGGTGAAGCCGGCGGATTTCAGCGAGTCGACGCCATCGGCCGGCGGCACTTCGATCCAGTCGACCTGGCCGGCACGTAAGGCGGCCAGCCGCGAATTGGCCTCGGGGATCGGCAGCAACACGACATTGTCGACCTTCGCTGTCTTGCTCGTGTCCCAATACTTGTCCCAACGCGCCAGATCTGCCTCTTGCCGCGGCACAATCCTGGTGATGCGGAACGGCCCGGTGCCGGCAGCCGGCAACGTCGCGACCTTGGCCCAGTCGCGGCCGGCCTTTTCGAATGAGGCGGGCGAGGTGAACAGAAGATAGACCGCCATATAGGGAAAATAGGATGCCGGCTTCGTCGTCGAGATCGCCACCGTTGCGTCATCGATCTTCCGGTAACTGCCCATCACCGGGACCCGCGCCCGCGACATCGCCGAACTCGGCGGCTCAAATTGCGGGCTCTCGCTGTTGAAGTAGCGATCGAGATTCCAGATCACGGCATCGGCATTGAAATCGGTACCATCGTGGAATTTGACGCCCTGGCGCAGATGGAAAATCCAGGTCTTGTTGTCGACGGGGTCCTGTTCCCATTTCTCCGCGAGTCCGGGACGCAAAGTCGCCAAGCGGTCGGTTCCGCTCAGATTCCACAGCACCAAACCTTCAAAGATCGGATAACCGAGAAAGCGCATGCCTTCGAAGCCGTTATTCGGCAGCCCGGTGGCCGTCGGGATATCGGACGCCGTCATGGCGATGCGCAACGTGGTCTCGGCCATCGCCCAATGCGACCACAGCAGCGCGCATAGGAACGCAATCGTGCAGTGAGCCTTGCGAATGAGCATGATGCGCTCCCGTCCTGATCGATCGGGAGATCACCAGCAAATTTCAGGCCAGTCTGGAGAGCGGCTGACGCAAGGCTCGCCGCCTCGGCGACCGCGTCGAGGGCAGAGCCAACGCAGCGACGATGACCCTCTACTTCTTATCGTCCGCCAGCAGCGTGCGGTATTTCGCGACGTCGCGGGTCACGAGCTGCTGCAGCGCCTCGGGCGCGAGCTCATTGGCGTCGGGGGCGACGGTCGACAGGTCGGCGAAGCGCTTCTTCACCGCCTCGCTCGCAACCGCGGTGCGCGCGGCGGCGTTGAGCTTGGCGATGATCTCGGGCGGTGTGCCCTTCGGCGCGAACAGGCCGTTCCAGCCCTGCGCCTCGAACTCGGGCAGTCCGGCCTCGGCCGAGGTCGGCAGTTCCGGCAACGACGCAAGCCGTACCGTCGAGCCGACGACGACCGCTTTCACCAGCTTGTCGTCGACCGCCTGCGACACCGAGGCCGCGGCATCGCAGACGCCGTCGATCTGACTGCCGATCGCGTCCGTCAGCGCAAGCGCCGCGCCGCGATAGCCGACCAGCTGCACGTCGATGCCGGCGGCATGAACAAAACTCTTGCAGATCAGGTAATTCGAGGAGCCCACGCCGGCATGGCCGAGATTGACCTTGCCCGGATTGTTCCTGGCGTAGTCGATGAATTCCTTGAGGTCCTTGGCCGGAAAATCCTTGCGCAGCGCGACGATGCCGAAGGTCTTGGCGACCACGGCGATCGGCGCGAAGGAGTCAGGCGTAAACGGCAGCTTCGGATAGATCGTGTAGGTCGCGGCGTTGGTGCCGGCATTGCCGATCGCGATGGTGTAGCCGTCCGGCTCGGCGCGCGCGGCGCGGGCGAGCGCGGTCGAGCCGCCGGCGCCGCCGACATTCTCGATGATGATGCTCTGGCCGAGCGCCGTGCCCATCTGGTCGGCGACCGCGCGGGCGATGACGTCGGAGGTGCCGCCGGCCGTGAACGGCACGATCATCGTGATCGGACGCTTCGGGAAGTCCTGGGCGTAGGCCGACGTCGCAAGCAGAAGCGCCGCAGCCGCGGCAACGCACCACCGCCGCAGCATTTTATTCTGACGCGTTTTCTTCACGCGAACCGGTCCCCACTTCGCTCGAAAACGCTATGGTGATTACGCCGCCTTTTCGAACTGCTGGACCAGGCCTGCGAACAGGCCGCGGCCGTCGGTGCAGCCCATGATCTCTTCGACGTGGTTTTCCGGATGCGGCATCATGCCGAGCACGTTGCCGCGCTCATTGACGATGCCGGCGATCGAATGCGCGGCGCCGTTCATATTGGAGGCCTCGTCGACCACGCCCTCCGGCGAGCAGTAGCGGTACAGCACCCGCCCGTCGCCTTCGAGCCGCTTCAGCGTCTCTTCGTCCGCCTCGTAATTGCCTTCGCCGTGAGCCACCGGCACGCGGATCACCTGGCCGGCATTGTAGCCGCGGGTGAAGGGCGTGTCGGAACGCTCGACGCGCATATGCACGTCGCGGCAGATGAACTTCAGCCCGGCATTGCGCATCAGCACGCCCGGTAGCAGCCCCGACTCGCAGAGGATCTGGAAGCCGTTGCAGACGCCGAGCACGAGCCCGCCCTTGGCGGCGAAGTCGCGCACCGCGTCCATCACCGGCGCGCGCGCCGCGATCGCGCCGCAGCGCAGGTAATCGCCATAGGAGAAGCCGCCGGGCACCACCACGAGGTCCGTGCCTTTGGGCAGCGCGGTCTCGGCGTGCCAGACCATCGCGGTCTCATTGCCGGATGCGAGCTTGAGCGCGCGCGCCATGTCGCGCTCGCGGTTGATGCCGGGGAAGACGAGGACGGCTGATTTCATGGAGTTGGTACTTCGTTCAATTCGAGACGTGTCTCTATGCGGTCAAGACGCCCTTCGTGGCGAACCAGCGTCGCGTGAATACCGGAAATCTCCTGGAACACGCCGGTAATTTCCTGGCGGATACCATTCTGAGACGTTCGCGATGCCTGCATTTCCTGCTTCAACTCATCGATCTTGCCGTCGACCTGAGCCAAACGCGCCTGGACCGATTTCATCACTTCGAACATCAGCTCCATCGTCACGTCGGCCATTTGCTCGCCCCTTACGCCTTCAGTTCGATGGCATAATTCTCGATCACGGTATTCGCCAACAACTTGTCGGCGGCGGCCTTCAGCGCCGCTTCCGCCTTGGCCTTGTCGGTCGCGGCGAGCTCGATGTCGAACACCTTGCCCTGGCGAACGCTGGCGACGCCGTCGACGCCGAGCGATTTCAGCGCACCCTCGATCGCCTTGCCCTGCGGATCGAGGATGCCCGACTTCAATGTCACAGTCACACGTGCCTTCACAGTCGTCCCTTCAGCTTAGCTCTTCACCAGCACCGGGCCGCTACCGGCCGGCCGCTCGTTTTCAATCAGAATGCCGAGCCGCTTGGCGACCTCGGTGTAGGCCTCGAGCAGGCCACCCAGATCCCTGCGGAAACGGTCCTTGTCGAGCTTCTCGTTCGACTTGATGTCCCACAGCCGGCAGGAGTCCGGCGAGATCTCGTCGGCGACGATGATCCGCATCATCTCGTTCTCGAACAGCCGTCCGCACTCCATCTTGAAGTCGACGAGGCGGATACCGATGCCGAGGAAGAGGCCGGTCAGGAAGTCGTTGACGCGGATGGCCAGCGCCATGATGTCGTCGATCTCCTGCGGCGTCGCCCAGCCGAAGGCGGTGATGTGCTCTTCCGACACCATGGGGTCGTTGAGCTGGTCGTTCTTGTAATAGAACTCGATGATCGAGCGCGGCAGCTGGGTGCCCTCCTCGATCCCGAGCCGCTGCGACAGCGAGCCGGCGGCGACGTTCCGCACCACCACCTCGAGCGGCACGATCTCGACCTCGCGAATCAGCTGCTCGCGCATGTTGAGGCGGCGGATGAAGTGGGTCGGCACCCCGATGTCGTTGAGGTGCTGAAACAGGTACTCCGAAATCCGGTTGTTGAGGACGCCCTTGCCCTCGATCACCTGGTGTTTCTTGGCGTTGAACGCGGTCGCGTCGTCCTTGAAGTGCTGGATCAGGGTTCCCGGCTCGGGGCCTTCGTAAAGCACCTTGGCCTTGCCTTCATAAATACGGCGTCGACGGCTCATTGGGATGTACCGTGTTTTGTTGAAATCCATGGATTTGGGTGCTCCGGATGACTTGGGGTTACGACCCACGACGGAGCTGCCGCGGAGGCCTGGAACCTGGGCAATCCAACTGGAAACAGAACAAGAACCATGCCTGTTGGCAACCTATCCGATTGGCCCATCCAGCACAATCGATAGTGCCCCCTTGAGGGCACTTATACCGCCCTATCATAAAGGGCCGATTCCGCCAGTTTTGCCTGCGGCTTAACGGCTCGTTGTCTTGCCGATTCCTCCCACCTATCTAGGCAGGCATCGGGGTTGCCGCAACGCGCGGCGGCCCTCATTCAGCAAGGGAATTGGAACTTCAGCCATGAGCGAATTCAACAAGCGCGAGGAAGGTTTCGAGAAGAAGTTCGCCCTCGACGAGGAGCAGAAGTTCAAGGCTGAAGCCCGCCGGAACAAGCTGCTCGGCCTGTGGGCGGCCGAGAAGCTCGGCATCACGGGCGATGCCGCCAGCGCCTATGCCAAGGAAGTGGTCGCCGCCGACTTCGAGGAAGCCGGCGACAATGACGTGCTGCACAAGGTTCTGAAGGACCTCACGGCCAAGGGGCAACCCGCCACCGAGCGCGATATCCGCGCCAAGATGGACGAGCTGCTGGCGATGGCCGCGGCGCAGGTCAAGGCGGGAAGCTGAGTTCCCCGGACATCCTACCAAGTCGACCTTTACGCGCGCCGGACACCGTTCCGGCGCGACGTGTTTGTGCCCCTCGTCTTGGTGAAGTCGGCACGGAGGATGTCGAGCAGACGGCGTGAGGCGGCGCTGAGGAAGCCGCCGTGCCGTGTCACGGCGACGACCTCGTGGCTTGCGGCGAGATCGCCGACGCGGATCGTCGCGATCCTCGAGCTACCCAATTCCTCCGCCGCATTGCTTTGTGACAGCAGCGCGATCCCGAGCCCGGCCTCGACCAGGCGCTTCTGCGCCGTCAGGCTGTCGACCGGCGTCCAGGCGACCTCGCCGAGCCCGTGCGTCAGGAACAGGGCGAAGACGTGCGAGGCGGTGATTTCGCGGCGTCCCGGCACCTCCGGGAAGGCGATCCAGCGCTCATCCCTGAGATCGGCAAGCTTGCCGACCCGGCGTCCCGCCAGCGGATGGTCCGGCGCGCAGACCACCCCGAGCGGCTCGGCAAACAGCACCTCGCAATCGAGGTCGCGCGAGCGGTCGCGGTCGTAACGCAACCCGATCGTCGCCTCGCCGCGCCGGATCAGGTCGCTGACCTCGGCGCTGGTCGCGGTGCGCAGCGTCAGCGCAACGTCCGGGTGCCGGCGGGCAAAGCGCTTCAATACGTTCGAGAGCCGCTCGCCGGCGAGGGTACCGGTCACCGCCAGCGCCACCGGGCCGGAATTGCCGCGCAGCAGCGCGCGCACCGCGTTCTCGGCATCCTGCGCCGCCGCCACCGCCCGTTCGGCATAGGGCACCATCACCCGCCCGGCATCGCTCAGCCGCGTCTTGCCCGCGATCCGCTCGAACAGGGGCACCCCGAGCTCCTGCTCGAGCAGCCCTATGCGCCGCGAAATCGCCGGCTGCGAGCGGTGCAGCGCCTTGGCGGCATGCGAGATCCCGCCGCGCCGATGCACCACCAGGAACGTGTTGAGCGCGTCGCTGTCCATCGCCCTCCCCATGCAAAAAGCTGATGATATCGAGAGAAATAACAAATTTGTCTGATGGGCGATACCGCCCTATCGCTGCTTTCAGTCGCTTTTGACAACAGCAGGAGTTCACATGCGCACCCAGGCGGACAAGGCAGCACGGTTTCGCGAGCTGCATCAGCGGCCCGGCACCTTCATCATTCCAAATCCGTGGGACGCCGGAACGGCGAAGCTGCTCGCATCCATGGGCTTCGAGGCGCTCGCAACCACCAGCCTCGGGCTCGCCAATACGCTCGGCCGTTCGACGGTCAGCCTCGATGAGATCATCGAGAATTGCCGGGTGATCGCCGAGGCCACCGACCTGCCCGTCAATGCCGATCTGGAAAAATGCGGCGCCGACATGCCGAAGCTCGCGGCCGAGGCGATCCGCTTCGCCGCCGAGGCCGGCGCGGTCGGCGGCTCGATCGAGGACTCGACCGGCGACCCGCAGCGCCCGATCTATGACTTCTCGCTGGCGGTCGAGCGGGTCCAGGCCGCGGTCGAGGCCGCACGGGCGCTGCCGTTCCCGTTCACGCTGACGGCGCGGGCGGAAAACTTCCTGCACGGCCGCAAGGACCTCGACGACACCATCAAGCGGCTACAGGCGTTCGAGGCCGCCGGCGCCGACGTGCTGTATTCGCCGGGCCTCTACGATCTCGCCACCATCAAGACCGTGGTGTCATCGATCAACAAGCCGTTCAACCTCGTGATGGGCTTTGCCGATCCGACCCTGACCGTCGAGCAACTCGCCGCCGCCGGCGTCAAGCGCATCAGCGTCGGCGGCGCGATGCAGCGCCACGCGCTGGCTGCGTTCCTGCGCTGTGCCCGCGAGATGAAGGACAACGGCGCATTCGGCTTCGTCCGCGACATGGCGCCGGTGAAGGAGGTCCGCGCGGCATTCGCCGCAGCGAAAGGCGAATAGGGCGCAGCGAATAGCTAATCGGAAAGCATCCATTCGCTATTCGCGCTTCTCTCATCTCCTCGAAATCCGTCTTCCGACAAGTCGCCACTCACGTCGCGGCGTGCCTTGAGCGGCCGCGATTCTCAGTCTGCGCACGACATATATGGTCTCCTCCTCCAGGGTGAGTGAACAGCTTCACACAACCATCGGTGAATCGGACGTAGAACACGACGGGCGCAGGCGTACGATCAGTTCATTCCAATCGATCCTGCGCACATCGATCCAATCTACACCGATGATCAGAGGCGGCGTCTCGTCGCCGTGGGGGATTTCCAAAATGAAGAGCTGGTTGTTTTCCCTGCACAAGGGCGTTGGAAACAGTCCGCAATTTTTTACGAACGTCTTCAACGGCGAGGCCTGGAGCGGCGATGTCCCGATGCCGGGGAACACCTGGATCAGCAACACGCCGGCAGCCGTCGTCTTCAACACCAACCTGTATGTGTTCTATCCGATCAACCAGTCCCTCTATTACAGGGTCTATGACGGCGAGCTGTGGACGGCGGCAGCCCAGGTGCCCAACATGGCCGGCGTCGGCGGCGGCGTGGCGGCCGCCGTGTATGACGGCCTGATCTATCTGCTGTACTCGAATCCCGGCCAGTCCGACCTGATGTACAAGACCTACGACGGCACCAGCTTCGGACCCGAGATCAACACATCCGGAACCAATCATCTCATCTCCGTCGCCTACCAGAACGTCGACACCCCGGCCGCGGTCGTGCGCGGCGACACGCTCTACGTGTTCGGCCGCGGGCCCGGCTATAGCGAACCCGGCAACATGAACCGCTTCTGGTACGCGACCTTCGACCGCAGCACCTGGCGAAGCAATCCGGTTGCCGGCACGGAACGGTCCGGGCGCAGCTTCCTACAAGGACTGGATCTACCTGTTCTTCAACGACCCCACGGGTCTCTTCTTCTTCAAGCGGTTCGACGGCATTGGCAGCTGGGGAGCCGACCGCCAGGTCCCCGACACGCCGGGCAATTTCGGCAATGCCGCGCCGGTCGTGTTCAACGACACATTGTACGTCCCGCACCAGGGGCCTAACGGCCAGTTCCTGTACAAGACGACCGACGGCGAGGACAACTGGACCAGCGACACGGCCGTGCCGAACACGGCCGGCCTGAGCTGCGGACCCGCCGCAGTGACCTTCTCGCTCTGACGCGGGGCGAAGCATGCCTGCGCCGCCCCGGATTGCCCGAGGCGGCGCCTTCCTGAATCTGGTATGCTGGCGCCAGCACCGCAAGCCCGGCCGAGCGTTACCAGACCTGACGATTCATCGCAGGTCGCGGCTTGCAGCCAGTCTCAGGCAATGCCAAGAGAGCGGGATGTCCCAAGATCACATTTCCAACGTCCTCGCCGAACGTTACGCCTCGCCCGCCATGCGCGCCATCTGGAGTGGCGAAGGCAAGGTCCGCCTCGAACGCGACTACTGGATCGCCGTGCTGAAGGCCCAGCGCGATCTCGGCATCGCGGTGCCGGATGGCGTGATCGAAAGCTACGAGCGCGTCAAGGACCAGATCAACCTGGCCTCCATCATGAAGCGGGAGCGCGTCACCCGCCACGACGTCAAGGCGCGCATCGAGGAGTTCTGCGAGCTCGCTGGTCACGAGCACCTGCACAAGGGCATGACCAGCCGCGACCTCACCGAGAACGTCGAGCAATTGCAGGTCTACCGCGCGCTGCAGCTCATCGAGACCAAGAGCATCGCCGCACTCATCCGCTTTGCCACGCGCGCGAAGCAATTGCGCGACATCCCGTTCACCGCGCGCACCCATAACGTGGCCGCGCAGGTCACGACGCTCGGCAAGCGCATCGCCATGTCCGGCGAGGAGATGCTGCTGGCGCATCAGAGCCTGGTCAATGTGCTGCAGACCTATCCCGCCCGCGGCCTGAAGGGCGCGGTCGGCACCCGTCTCGATCAGATCACCCTGTTCAACGGAGATGCCGGCAAGGCGCGCGCGCTCGAGCAGCGCGTCCTCGTTCACCTCGGCCTGCCGAAGGCCCTCGATGCCGTCGGCCAGGTCTATCCGCGCAGCCTCGACTTCCGTGCGGTCAGCGTGCTCACCGAGCTCGCCAGCGGGCCCGGCAATTTCGCCAAGACCATCCGCCTGATGGCAGGCCACGAACTCGCCAGCGAAGGTTTTGCCAAGGGCCAGGTCGGCTCCTCCGCGATGCCGCACAAGATGAACAGCCGCTCCTGCGAGCGCATCAACGGCCTGCATGTGATCCTGAAGGGCTATCTCGCGATGGCCGCAGGCCTTGCCGGCGATCAGTGGAACGAAGGCGACGTCTCCTGCTCGGTCGTCCGCCGCGTCATGCTGCCCGATGCCTTCCTCGCCATGGATGGCCTGCTCGAAACTTTGCTCACGGTGCTTGACCAGATGGAGGTGTTCGAAGCCGTCGTCGAGACCGAGCTCAACCGTTATCTGCCTTTCCTGCTGACCACCACGGTGATGATGGAAGCGGTCAAGAAGGGTGCGGGCCGTGAAGGCGCCCACGAGGCGATCAAGGAGCATGCCGTCGCGGCCATCGGCGACCTGCGCACCGGCAAGATCGTGCAGAACGATCTGCTGCAGCGCCTCGCCGCCGACAAGCGTCTTGGCTTGAGCGCAGCCGAACTGCAGCACGTGCTCGACCAGGGTCGCGCCAACTCCGGCGACGCCGGCGCCCAGGTCGATTTCTTCGCCGAGCAGGTCGAGGCTTTGGCCAAGGCCAAGCCTGAGGCGGCTCGCTACAACCCGGGCACGATCCTGTAGCGATTGGTGAGGTGCGAGTAGCGAGTGGGCAGGAATCCATTCGCTACTCGCCATTCGCCCCCTCGCCTTACTCTTCCTTGAAGCCGTATTCAGGCACGTTGCCGCTGGCGCCGTAATATTTGTACGGCAGGAACTTGCCGCTCATGGTGATCTTGACGCGGTCGCCCTTCGGATTGGCGACGCGCTCCAGCGCCATGTCGAAGTCGATCGCCGACATGATGCCGTCGCCGAATTCTTCTTCGATCAGCGCCTTCCAGGCTGGGCCGTTGACCATCACCATCTCGTAGAAGCGGTAGATCAGCGGATCGGTCGGCGGCATCGGCGTGCCGGTGCCGCGCGTCGGCACCTCGTTGAGCATCGCGATCTCGGCCTTCGACAGCCCGAACAATTCGCCGGCATTCGCCGCCTGCGGCTTTGTCAATTTCATCTGGCCGAGGATCGCGCCCGTGATCAGCACATCGGAATAGCCGCCGATCTTCTCGCAGATGTATTTCCAGCTCCAGCCCTTCTCGCGCTTGATGTCGAGCAGCTTCTCGGTGAGGTCTTCGCGTTTCATCAGGTTTCCTCCTTGGGCTTCAGCGCGCAGCGCTCTGCGCGGGATTGAGTTCGATGGCGCGTGGCGGCGAGACGATCACGGGCTCGCCGACGCCGGGCCGCACCGTCGGCACGTGGCGCGGATCGTGACCGGTCACCTCGGCGGCAAAGCTCTTGCTGCGGCTGACCAGGAAATCGACGATATGGTTGCGCAGCGCATAGTAATAGGGATGGCGGTGCAGATCGATACGGCCGCGCTCCTTCGGCAGCGGGTTCTCGACGATCTCGGCCAGCACGGCGCCGGGACCGTTGGTCATCAGGAATATCCTGTCGGCGAGGAAGATCGCCTCATCGACATCATGGGTGATCATGAAGGTGGTCTGCCCGGTCTCCAGGCAGATCCGCCGCACCTCGTCCTGCAGCGTGCCGCGGGTCAACGCATCCAGCGCCGAGAACGGCTCGTCCATCAGCATGATCTTCGGGGTGATCGACAGCGCCCGCGCGATGCCGACGCGCTGTTTCATGCCGCCGGAGAGCTCGGACGGATGCTTGTGCTCGGAGCCGGTGAGCCCGACGAGATCGATGAACTTCTGCGCATGCGCCTTCACCCGCGCACGGTCCCATTTGCGCCATTTCGAGCTGACAGCATAGGCGACATTGCCCGACACGGTGCGCCACGGCAGCAGCGCATGGCTTTGGAAGATCACAGCGCGGTCGAGGCTGGTGCCCTCGATCCCCTGCCCGTCGACGATCACCGTGCCCTCGCTCGGCTCGTCGAGGCCGGCGAGGATGTTCAGCACCGTGGTCTTGCCGCAGCCGGAATGGCCGATCACGCAGCCGAACTCGCCGCGCGCCATCGACAGCCAGAAATTCTCGAACACCGTGGTGACGCCGCCGCCGGCGCCGGGATAGCGCCGCGCAATGCCCTCGATCGAAATGAACTTGTCGGTCATCCGCGGTAGCTCCACGAATGGACTGCACTCCCTCGCCCCGCTCTTCGCCGGGAGAGGGTTGGGAGGGGCTTCCTCCGCGAGCACGGCGGCAGATAGACTCGCGGAAACTCCCCCTCACCCGATCGCTTCGCAATCGACCTCTCCCCGCAGGCGGGGCGAGGTGAAGGGGCTGCAATGCGGCTGTCGGTCATCGCTACTCCGGAAACGTCACCATGCGCGTGAACCGCGCCAGCACCTGGTCGAGCAGCATGCCGACGAGGCCGATCAAGAGGATTGCGATGATCACATTGGTGATCGACAGGTTATTCCACTCGTTCCAGACGAAATAGCCGATGCCGGTACCGCCGACGAGCATCTCGGCGGCGACGATCACGAGCCAGGCGATCCCGATCGAGATCCGCATGCCCGTCAGGATCGTCGGCGCCGCCGCCGGCAGGATCACGGTGAAGGCGCGCCTGATGGTGCCGACCTCGAGCGTGCGCGCGACGTTGATCCACTCCTTGCGCACACCCGCGACCCCAAACGCGGTGTTGAGCAGCATCGGCCACACCGAGCAGATGAAAATGACAAAGATCGCCGAGATCGAGGAATCCTTGATCGTGTAGAGCGCGAGCGGCATCCAGGCCAGCGGCGAGATCGGCTTCAGCACCTGGATGAACGGATCAAGCGCCCTGCTGATCAGCGGCGACATGCCGATCATGAAGCCGAGCGGGATCGCGACGACGACCGCGATCAGATAGCCGAGCCCGACGCGCCCGATCGAATGGGCGAGCTGGATGCCGAGCCCCTTGTCGTTCGGGCCATTGTCGTAGAACGGCCGCTTCAGATGCTCCCACAGCTTGGCGCCGACATCGAGCGGTCCGGGCATCGCCGACTTGCCCTGCGTCGCGGTCAGCCCCATCAGCCTGGCGTATTCGGGGCTCATGGCCGCCGTCGTGCCGCTGCCGCGGGTGGCGAGGTGCCAGGCGCCGAGGAAGGCGCAGAGCAGCGCGATCGAGACGATGGCGGCGCGAAGGCGAAGGGGCAGCATCATCGCGCCCACTCTTTCAACCCGTCGTCCCGGCGAAAGCCGGGACCCATACGCCGTGCCGTCGCGATAAGGCACGCGGGGAGACGCCGTGCCGAATCACTGGCTGTTGGGGTTATGGGTCCCGGCCTTCGCCGGGACGACATCGTGGAGAAAGCTTGCTCTCTCACGACGATTTCCTGATCTTGAAGCTCGCGAGATAATCGTCGGGCTTGGCCGGATCGAAGCTCTTGCCCATCACCGAGAACGACTTGTACGAGGTGGCGGGTGGCGCGAGGCCCATCTCGGCCATCACCTTCTTGGTATCGGTGGCGAGATAGACCTGCTCGGCGACCGCCTTGTAGTCGACGTCGCCCTTGATCTGGCCCCAGCGCTTCATCTGCGTCAGCATCCACACCGCAAAGGACTGCCAGGGGAACGGATCGAAATCGACGCGCTTCGGATCGGTCTTCACGCCACCGAGCCCGTCGGCATAGGTGCCGGTCAGCACCTGCTCCAGCACCGTCACCGGCGCGTTGATGTAGTTGGCCGGCGCAATCGCTTCCGCGATCTGCTTGCGGTTCTCGGCCTTCGCCGCGTAGCCGGTGGCATCCACGATCGCGCGGGTCAGCGCAGCGAAGGAATTCGGCGCTGTCGTGATGAACTCGCGGCTGGCGGCAAAGCTGCAGCAGGGATGGCCGTCCCAGATCTCCTTGGAGAGGATGTGCAGGAAGCCGACCCCGTCATAGATCGCGCGCTGGCAGATATTGTCGGGCGCGAGGAAACCGTCGATGTTGTCGGCGCGCAGATTGGCGACCATCTCCGGCGGCGGCACCGAGCGAAGCTGCACGTCGGTATCCGGGTCGAGCCCGTGCTCGGCGAGGTAATAGCGCAGCAGATAATTGTGCATGGAGTAGTCGAACGGAATGGCGAACTTCATGCCCTTCCAGTCCTTCGGATCGCGCCTGTCCTTGTGCTTCATGGCCAGCGTGATGCCCTGCCCGTTGATGTTCTCGATCGCAGGGACCGTGAACGGGATGGCGTTGGCGCCAAGGCCGAGCGAGATCGCGATCGGCATCGGCGCCAGCATGTGGGCGGCGTCGTATTCCTTGTTGATGGTCTTGTCGCGAATGACCGCCCAGCCGGCGGTCTTCACCACCTCGACGTTGAGGCCCTGCTTGGCATAGAAGCCGAGCGGCGCCGCCATGATGATCGGGGTCGCGCAGGTGATCGGGATGAAGCCGACCTTGAGGTCCTTCTTCTCCGGCGGTCCGGCGTCGGCGAACGCCTCTGTCGCCGTCTTCAGCGGGAAGAACTGTGACAGCGCGGCGAGCGCCGTCGCGGCGCCAACCGATTTCAGGAAAGCGCGGCGCGCGACATTCTGCGGAAACACCGCCCGCATCACCGCCGACGCGACGATGCCTTCGTAACGCTTCTGTTCGCTGAGATCGGCGACCGGCTCGCAGCGCAGCGTGCGCGCGGCCTGCTCATGCTCGGCGGCTGAGCGATGCCAGCCGCAGGCGCAACCCGATCGCGTGCGCACGCGGTCGGTATCGAAGGGATCATCTGACGTCGGCATGCTGCGCCCCATTGTCGCACCGAAACGCGGAGAACTCCGCGATCCGGTTCATTGATCGGCGTCCGGCCGCGTTTTGCGCCGCCGGACACCAACAAACATGCAGGTTCTATGCCGCCTTGCCGGTGACGACGGCCGCGGTCGGCAAGCCCTCATCGATCGGCAGCGACGGGTCGCGCGACCACTCGTTCCAGGAGCCGAAGTACATCCGCACGTCCTTCACGCCGGCGTTCTTCAGCGCCAGGAAGGTGTTCGAGGCGCGCGCGCCCTTGAAGCAGTAGAGATAGACCGGCGTGGTCTGCGAGATGCCGACGGTGGCGCATTCCGCCAGGATCTCGTCCTTCGACTTGAAGCGCGGGCCCTCGGCGGTCGGCTTCATCATGCGGTACCATTCCAGCCACACCGCGCCGGGAATGCGGCCCTTGCGCGGGCAGAAATCCTTGCCATAGGGCGAGGAGCTTTCGCCGATCCACTCGTCGACGTCGCGCACGTCGAGGATCGCAACGCCGGGCTTGCCGACCGCCGCCAGCATCGCCTTGGCGTCGATCATGATATCGCCGGCCTCCGGTACGATCGCAAAGGCGGCCTTCGCCGGCACCGCAACGTCGGTGGTCACCGCCAGGTCGGCCGCTTTCCAGGCATCGAAGCCGCCATGCAGCACCTTGATCCTGGGATAGCCCAGCATCGTCAGCAGGTAGTAGCCGCGGCAGGACTGACCGAAGCCGGAATTCATCGACTGCTCGTAGATCACCGCGGTCTCCTTGCCGGAGAGACCGGCGGCGCCGAACGCGTCGGCGAATTTTGTCTTGAGCTCGTGGATACCCTCCGGCGTCGAAGTCGCGAGGAAGGTGAAGATGTCATGCACATTGACGGCACCGGGCAAATGGCCGGCCGCATAGGCATCCGGATTTCGCGTGTCGATGATGACACACGGGTCTTTCTTGACGAGCTCGGCAAGTTCGCCGGCGGTGATCAGAACGTCCGTCATGGCAGCCTCTCCTGTCTGTGGTTGCAGTTGTGGTGGTCCCGAACTTGTTTGAGCATGATCTCCGCGCAAACGCGTTCCGCGTTTGTCGCGAGGGAAAGCCGGTTTCCACTTTTCCGGATCATGCTTCAGCCGTCCGCCAGCATCTTGCGCAGCTGCTTGGTTGCGGGCGTGACGATGGCGACGAAATAGGCCTCGCGCAGCCGGCGCTGGGCGCGGTGGCTCATCAGGTAGCCGCGCGCGCCGCAATGGAGCATCGCGGCATGCGCGAACGCGACGCTGGCATCGCCGATCCGCAGTCGCAGTGCGACGACGCGGCGCCAGTAGCTGTCATCGGCATTGTAGGGGTCGCTTGCCAGCGCCATCGCCTCCTTCTCGAACTCGGCATGGAGCTCGCGGAATTGCAGCGGCTGTTGCGGCAGATAGCGGTTGACGTGTCCGAGCGGCGCATGGACCTCGTCCATGATGTTGATGCAATCCTTCATCAGCCCAAGGCCCATGCCGGCCTGCAACAGGATGAAGCCGGCGCGGATTTTCTTGACGAACGGCGCAGCCGGCTCGGCCAGGATCAGTTCGTCCGGCACGAACACGTCGCGAAACTGGACGCCATAGGTGCCGGTGCCGTCCATCGCCAGGAACGGCTTGCAGGGCGTCAGCGTGATCGCGGGATCGGAGCAGTCGGCGAGGAACATCACGGTGCTGCCCAGCTCGCCGCTTGCGATGCCGCCCGGCTCGCCCTTGGTGCCCTCGTCCTCGCGCTCGAAGATCGTGCCGAAGTAATGGCCGGGCCCGAGGTTCGACACCCAGGGCAGCGCACCGCGGACGATGTAGCCGCCATCGACCTTGCGGCCCTTCAGCTTCAGCCGCTCGATGCCGAAGAAGCTCTTCATCGGGTTGGAGAGCCCGGTGCCGCCGAGCGCGCGCCCGCGGGCAAAGCAGTCACCGAAGCGCGCGGCGAGCTTCATGTTGGTGGAATTGGCGACGTACCAGACCAGCGTGTTCTGGCACCACGCCATGAAGGCGGTGGCGCCGCAGACCTCGCCGAGCGCGGCCATCGACTGGATGGCCCAGCGCAGGTCGGCAGGCCCCTCCTGCGGCACATGGCTGCTCCAGGCGCCGACCTTGCCGAGCCGGCGCAGGAATTCGCCGGGATAGACCGAGCCGGCATCGACCGCGGCTGCGATCGGCGCCAGCTCCTGACGGGCAAGGCGGGCAACCTCGTCCGCAATGGTCGGTGCGGGATCTTGAGCTGCGACCCGCGACAAAGCCAGTGAACCCATGGATGATCTCCGCACCTTGAATTGCCGGTCGGGCGTTTACGCGCTGACCTCGAGATTGACGGGACGGGTGAAGGTGTTGGCGACCGGCGACCACTTCTTCACATGCGCCACCAGCGCGTCGATCTCGGCCTGCGAGACCCCCTCGCACTCCATGTCGACCTTGACGCGGACGTCGGTGAAGCCGACCGGCTTCTCGCTGACGTCGCCGGTGCCCCACACCGCGGTGATGTTGAGATCGCCCTCGAGCTCGAGCTCGAGCTTGTTGACGATCCAGCCGCGATGCACGGCGTTGGCGTGCAGGCCGACAGCGAGGCAGGAGCCAAGCGCGGCGAGCGAGGCCTCGGAGGGATTGGGCGCGGTGTCGTCGCCGAGCAGGCCCGGCGGCTCGTCGACGATGTAGGGCGCGAGGTTGCGGATGTAGTTGGCGTGGCGGAACTTGCCCTCGGCCACCGTCTTGCACTTCAAGGTCTTGATCACCTTCGGGTTGGCCTTGCCGTTGGCAATCAGCTGCTCGAGCCCGCCTCTGTCGATCGGCGCGAGGCAGCCGGTCAGTGCGGTTTTCTGGGCGACAGCGGTCATCAGTTTTCTCCCTGGGAGCGATGGAATTGGTCAGGATACCGAACGGTCTGTTTCCTGCACGAAGCGTGCCAGTCCTGCCCCAAAACAAAAGCCGAAATCCCGCAGGCGCTTAAGCGGGGCTGCCTGCGGATTGATCAGGGCGCGGCTGCTCAAACGCGGTGCATCTGCGGCGCCGCCGCGATTATTTTGAGCGCAGGACGGCGCACATGCCCGCCCCCGTGAAGATGCGGCTTGATGATTTCGGCGCGCTCCGATTTACTGCCGCGCATGGCCAAATCGCTTGCGAAGAAAAAATCTGCCGCGGCGTTCACCGCCGGCGACGATGAATCGGCGCGCGGGCGCCTGCTGAACGCCGCAACCCATCTGTTCTGCAAGAACGGCATCAACGCCACCGGCATCGATGCGATCATCGACGAGGCCGGAACCGCGAAGACGACGCTCTACAAGCTGTTCGGCTCGAAGACCAACCTCGTGCATGCGGTGCTGGAGAGCGAAGGCCGCCAGTGGCGCGAATGGTTCATCGGCGCGATCGAGGCCGGCGGCGGCGATCCGCAGACCAAGCTGTCGCGGATCTTCCCTGCCCTGAAGACCTGGTTCGCCGAGGAGCGCTTCTACGGCTGCCCCTTCATCAACGCGGTCGCCGAGCACGACAAGGACGCCAAGCAGTTCCGCAACATCGCGCTGAAGCACAAGAAGGTGGTGCTGGCGCATATCGAGAAGCTCGCCGGCGAGATGGGCGCGGCCGAGCCGGCCGTGCTTGCGCACCAGCTCGCGCTCTTGATCGACGGCGCCATCGTCGCCGCCATGGTGTCGTGCGATCCGGCTGTCGCCGACACCGCGGGCCTTGCCGCCAGCAATCTGTTCGCGCCGGCCAAGGCGAAGAAGCCGAAGCGCGCCGGCGGCGCGGCCGAACAACAGCTCCTCGCCGTGTAACGCAACGGCCGCCGCAATCCGCAGCAGTTCTGCCCTTTTCACATGTGATTGTCTGCCGACGCGGCGTCCGCGCTGTTTCAGCGCGTCCGCCACCCTGGCAAGGCCGGCATTGGCGCAGACTTCATCCTTCTCGCCGCCGGCCGAACCGATCGTCGCGACCTCCGGCGTCGGTATTTCTGCGGCGCGATCGCCCGCCGGGTTTGCCTGCCGTCAATCACGCCGCGCGATCGGCGCCGGCCTTAAACGCCTGTTAGGTCCGGCCGGGTCAGTTGCGCGGTGAAAGTACGAGGCAAGAACAATGCAGTCCGAAAAAGGACGATACAGCCAGCCGCGCTGGGGCGTGATGCGCTGGCTCGCCGACGCCGGACCAGGCGTACCTGAGGACATCCGCGCGGCGCTGATCGGGGATCTCTACGGCTCGCTGCCGGTGTTTGCGGCTGGCGCGGTCAATACGGTCGCAGTCGCAGCCGTGATTGCGATCCGCGAGCCGACCGCGCTGTTCATCACCTGGGTCGTCCTCGAACTCGTCATCTGCCTCTCGCGCCTCGCCGTGCTCGTGGTTGCGCATCGCGCCGCGCGCGAGCAGCGGCCGACCCCGACCGATCTGCATCTCTTGCTTGCAGTCGCCTGGAGCGCCAGCGTCGGCTTCGGCATCCTGATCAGCCTCGCAAGCGGCGATTGGGTGGTTGCGCTGCTGGCTTCGCTATCGGCGGCAGCGATGGTCGGCGGCATCTGCTTCCGCAATTTCAGCGCCCCGCGCCTTGCCGGCACCATGATCCTGCTCAGCCTCGGCCCGATTGTTCCGGGCGCGGCCCTTGCCGGCGAGCCGCTGCTCTTCATCGTCGTCATGCAGGTGCCGCTGTATCTCACGGCGATGACGGTGGCGGCCTTCCGTCTCGACAAGATGCTGATCGCCACCATGCGCGCCGAGCGCGAGAACGGCCATCTTGCCCATCACGACACCCTGACCGGCCTGCGCAATCGCGCCGGCTTCGTCGCGGCGCTGAACACGAAGCTGGCGGCTCCCGCCGGGAATGGCAGGCCCTTTGCGCTGCTGTTCTTCGACCTCGACAATTTCAAGCCGGTCAACGACACCTATGGCCACGCCGCCGGCGACCAGGTGCTGATGCTGACCGCGGAGCGGCTGCGGCGCGCGCTGCCCGAAACCGCGGTAATCGCACGGCTCGGCGGCGACGAGTTCGTGGTGCTGGTCAGCGGCGTCACGGCGGAACAGGCGCTCACGGCCGGCCAGCGCATCATCCAGACCGTCACGATGCCCTATCAGCTCGCGGGCGGCATCTCGGCCGAGGTCGGCGTCAGCGTCGGCATCGCGGTGTCGCCTGAGCACGGCACCGAGGCCGAACAGCTGCTGGCGTCCGCCGACGCCGCGCTGTACGAGGCGAAATCCGAAGGCAAGGCGCGGTGCCGGATGGCTTCCGTCGCGACCAATGTCGCCGCACTGCGCCGCCTCACGCAGCACAGCCCGGCGCCCGCCACCGATCGCAGCGCCGCCTGAGGCGCGGCGCTCGCCGTTACAGGTCGAAATTCGTCGGCAGCATCACGACGTCGCGGATGGTCATGCCGCGCGGCCGGGTCAGCATGAACATCACGACCTCGGCGACTTCGCTGGCCTCCAGCAGGCTTCCGGCCGCCTTGGCCTCCGCAAGCTTCTCGGGCGGCCAGTCCGCCAGCAGCGCGCTGATCACGGGCCCGGGCGAGATCGAGCCGACGCGGATGCCGTGCTTGAACACCTGGCGCCGCACCGTCTGCACGAAGCAGTTGACCGCCCATTTCGACGACGCATAGACCGGCTCCCACGGCGTCGGGCAATGCGCGGCGAGCGAGCTTGTGACGATGATGTCGCCGGTCCCGCGCGCGATCATGTGCGGCAGCACGTCGTGCACGTTCTTCATCACGACGTTGACGTTCAGGTTCAGCATCCGGTCGATCGCCGCGGTGTCGGCATCGACGAGGTCGCCGCCGACATAGATGCCGGCATTGGCGTGCAGGATGTCGAGCCGGCCGGTCTTCTCGAGCACCTTGGGCAGCAAGCTCGCACACTCCCCGGGATCGAGCAGGTCGATCACCAGCGGGACCACCGCATCGCCGTGGTTGCGGGCGAGCGCTTGCAGCGCGACGGCATCGCGGTCGACCATCACCACGCGCGCCCCCGCGGCCAGCATCGCCGCGCTGCTCGCCAGTCCAATCCCCGACGCCGCCCCAGTCACGGCCGCCACCTTGCCTTCCAACACTTTCGCCATCGGTCCACCCTGCTGAGATCACCAAGACATCCGCCGCAGTATAGCAATCCGGCGCGGCATGTCGGTAACCGAGGATGGGGAACGCGGCCTCCGCGGCTGACATCGCGCGAAAATTTCAGATGGTAGCGACTGCACACAAGTCCCAAAGCACCGCTGTGGAATGCTGCGCGCCGACATGCCCGTCAGAGGCTGCCAAACGGCCAATAATGCCAAAACGGCCAACAAGAAGAAGCGGAGGACTGCAATGACAAGGAACCGTTCGCCCCGGCTATCGCGCCGTCATCTCATCAAGGGCGCCGCGGCCACGTCAGCCGCGCTGCTGCTCGGCAGGCCCGCGATCGCCAGAGGCAAGACGGAGGGCAAGACCGAGATCGTCATCGGCAACATCGACGCCTATTCGGGACCGGCCGCGGTCTATTCGTCGATCGGCCGCACCCCCGGCGGCTATTTCAAGATGATCAACGAGCAAGGCGGCATCAATGGCCGCATGATCAAGTATATCACCTATGACGATGCCTACAGCCCGGCCAAGACTGTCGAGCAGGCGCGCAAGCTGGTCGAAGGCGACGAGATCGACGTGCTGTTTGCGCCGCTCGGCGCGCCGACCAACGCGGCGATCATGAAGTACATGAACCAGAAGAAGGTCCCGCACCTCTTCATTGCCTCGGGCGCGACCAAGTTCGGCGACTACAAGAATTTCCCCTACACCATGGGTTTCCAGCCCTGCTACCAGATCGAGGGCCGCACCTTCGCGCAGCATGTGCTGTCGACACAGAACGATCCCAAAATCGGCATCGTCTACCAGAACGACGATTTCGGCCGCGACGTGCTGAAGGGCTTCAAGGACGGACTTGGCGCCAGGACGTCCGCAATCGTGGCGGAGCTGTCCTATGAGACCGCCGACCCGACCATCGACAGCCAGGTGGTCCGCTGCAAATCCGCCGGCGCCAACGTGTTCATGAGCATGACCACACCAAAATTCGCCGCCCAAGGCATCAAGAAGATCGCCGAGCTCGGCTGGCAGCCGGCGCACTACATCGGCAACAACGCCTCCTCCGCCGGCTCGACGCTGAAGGCCGCGGGCTTCGACGTCTCCAAGGGAATCATTTCGAGCGCCTACCTGAAGGATCCCGTCGACGCCGCCTGGGACAGCGATCCCGCCATCCAGAAATGGCGCGCGTTCCTCGACAAATATGATCCGGCCGCCGCCAAGAACGACATCTACGCGGTCACCGGCTATCTCACCAGCCAGATCCTGGTCCAGGTGCTCAAGCAGTGCGGCGACGACGTCTCGTCCGAAAGCATCATCAAGCAGGCGGCCAACCTGAAGGATTTCGAATCCGACATGCTGCTGCCCGGCATCCGGATCAACACCTCGCCATCAGACTATTATCCGCTCGAGCAGCTGCAACTGGTGCGTTTCAGCGGCGAGCGCTACGAGCCGATGGGACCGGTGATCGACGGCGGGATCTCGAAGGCGTGATCGTCCCGGGCGTGCACCGCTGGCGCGAACTGCGCCGGTAGACTTCATCGAAGCCGCGCGCCGAAGCGCGCGGCGGTATCGTCCGTCCGGATGCCCCTGCTACTTCGGCGGCGGCTTGGGCATCGCCGACAGCAAGCGAATTTTGAGCTTGCCTCCCTCGGTCACGTAAGTTGCTGTCCAGATGCCCCCTGTCTCGATAGGCGCCCCGCTTTGGTTCTTGCCCGAGAGACGATACCCGCCGATGGCGAGCGCCATGTCCGAGCCCAATGGCCATGCCTGGTCCACCGTTATTTCCTCATGGTCGAACCCGGCCTTGAAGGCGCCTTGATAAAACTCCGCAATGTCGGAGCGCGGCCCCGCGGGATTGACGTGGATGCCACCGGCCGCGAACAGCGCGGCAATTCCCGCACCATCCTGCTTGTTGAAACTCGCCGCATATTCGGAAGCAATCGCTTCGGCCTTCTGCTTTGGATCACCGTCGGCGGCCATTGCAGACAGCGAAAAGGCAGTCACGAACAGGCATGAGAAGTACGTCCGCAGCATCGCAATTCCTCCCTGAAAAATGTCCGTAAAAATCGCCCGACCCGGGACGAGGACGACAATAAGACATCAACTACGGATTGTAGGCAATCGTTTCAGGCGTTGCGGCGCAACAGGCGGGCCTGCCTGCCCGACGTATCCAGCCGACGGATTCTGAGGTAGCGTGTAGCGACCTCGAACGTGGCGAGCCATCATGCTCACGCTCTATTCCTATCCGCCGTTGTTCGGCGTTGCCGACAACAATGGCTATGGTCTGAAGGTATTCGCTTTTCTGAAGCTCGCCGGCGTACCGTTCCGGCACGAACATATTTTCGATGCATCGAAGGCACCGCGCAAGCAATTGCCCTATGTCGTCGACGGCGACGACACTGTCGGCGACAGCGAGACCATCCTCGCCTATGTCACCGGAAAATATGACGTGACGCTGGATACCGCGCTGACGCCGGCGCAGCGCACGACCAACCTCCTCGTCACGCGGACGCTCGACGATCTCTACTGGGTGATGTCCTATTCGCGCTGGCAGGACGCGCGCAATTGGCCCCAATTCCGCGACGCGCTCAAGCGCGAGCATCCAGCCCTCACCGACGACGGCTTGATGAAGGCCAAGGAGTTCAACGCGCAGCGCTATTATTACCAGGGCATCGGCCGCTTCGAGCCCGACGCCGCGATGGCCCGCGGGCTCGCCGATCTCGCTGCACTGGCGAGCCTGATCCCGAGCCGTGGCTATGTGCATGGCGACAAACCGACGACCGTCGATGCCGGCATCTATGGCTTCGTGGCCAACATCTACTTCTACGACATCGAGACGCCGTTGAAGCAATTCGTGGTCTCGCACGATGCCCTGGTACAACATTGCCGCGCCATCCACGCGGCAGTGAGCAAGTGAGCCCGGGCCAACTCAACCTCTAACTCGCAATAGTGACGTTCGCGGCCGTGAGCGAACAGGCCGTCGCTCAGTCCCCCCAGGTGGAAATATCTGCGCTGGCGTGTCGCAGTTGGCCTCTCACAAATGGATCGATTTCAGGGATAGTATCCCGTCACTGCGCTAACTGCGGAGCCGGTCATGGCTTCAAAACTGTCTTCGGGCATTATCGCGTTAGTCCTCGTTGGAGCAGCAGTGCTTTTGGTTGCAGGTCCGCCACCTGCATGGGGCCTGCTGTTGCTCGGCGCCTTCGCACTGGCGGCGCTCTATATTTTTGCGAGAATGAGGTCGCGCTACGATCCGCTCGATTCACGCTTCGGTAGCTGCATCCCTCCGATTTCCAAGCCGAGGGGCGGCGGCAATGAATCCACCACCTGAGCGCCGTCCAGCATCGATCGGATGCGGATCGCGCGAAGACGTCCTGATGGCCTAGAGCCGAGATGCAAAGCACGTCGGCTGCAATTCGCTAATGCCCGGTACGGAGATTTCAGCTTCGCGTTCGATCCGGAATTTTGTGCAGTTTGTTTCAGACGACACTCCATTTTCAGCACCAGGAGATTGATCAAATGCAGACGCCCACGCCAAACCCCCGAGGAGCAGAGTTCTGGAACAGCACCATGGGGCACTCATGGGTTTCGCAGCAAGCCGTGATCAGCGAAGTCTTCACGTCGGTCACCAACGTCAGCCTGGGTGCCGCGGCGGCAAAGCCGGGTGAGCGTGTCATCGATATCGGATGCGGCACCGGTGACACAGTGTTGGCGTTCGCCAAGGCTGTTGGTCCGTCGGGTGCTGTGCTGGGTGTCGATATCTCGGTCCCGATGCTGGATCTGGCCAAGCATCGTGTCGCCGAGGCGGGATTTGGCAACGTGACCTGTGCGCTGGCCGACGCAACGATCTACGGCTTCGAACCGCGCTGGGCGGATCTGGTGTAT
This sequence comes from Bradyrhizobium sp. USDA 4501, assembly GCF_054062115.1. Taxonomy (NCBI): domain Bacteria; kingdom Pseudomonadati; phylum Pseudomonadota; class Alphaproteobacteria; order Hyphomicrobiales; family Nitrobacteraceae; genus Bradyrhizobium; species Bradyrhizobium sp. USDA 4501. The sequence goes on along the minus strand of NZ_JBSSEX010000001.1, from coordinate 7,655,078 downwards.
TCGCGTTTTGGCCTGATGTTCTTCGATGACCCGGTCAGGGCCTTCACCAACATCCGTAGCGGCATGAAAGCGGGCGGGCGGCTGGTGTTCGTCTGTTTTCGCACCATGCCGGAGTCGCCGTGGTTTCGCGTACCCATCGAGGCGGCCCGACCGCACGTGCCGCCACAGCCGCCGCTCGATCCATTGGCGCCCGGGATGTTTTCGTTCGCGCGCGAGGATCGCGTTCGCGGCATCCTGACCGAGGCCGGGTTTCACGAGATTGCGCTCAAGGCCACCGACGTGCCGATCCATGGCGGCGACATCACGCAAAGCATGGCCTTCATCACGCAGGCCGGCCCGCTGCCTGCGCTGCTCGAGAATGCCACGGACGATCAACGTCATCGCGCCATGGAAGCGGTACGCAACGCGCTCGCCGCAAGCCTCGGAGCGGATGGGCGCGACCTGCATGTGGGTCTGTGGCTCGTGTCGGCACGAGCCTAGCGAGATGCTGCCTTCGGGATTGTGACGGCAGAAATCGTGCCATCTGCGGCGCACCAACACGGTGTCGTCCTGGCGAAAGCCAGGCGAAAGCCAGGACCCATTACCCCAAATCTCAATTGTTGCGCGACGCTGCGGCCTCGATCCCTTTCACAATCCAATGCGGTGGTTATGGGTCTTGGCTTTCGCCAGGACGACGTGTGGAAAGAGACGCTTACTCGAATCCCGATCTTTTGCTCCGCGGACAGAGCAATTGCGTAAGCTACCGCTCCTGCCGCAGCCCCGCCTCCAGCCGGGCGAGCTCGGCGTCGAGGTCGCGCTCGACATCGGCCACCCGCATGTCGACCACCCGATAGTCGCGCGCTTCGAGCCAGGCTCTGCGCTTGGCGCGGTCGGCCCCGATGGCCTCGCTCTCGTTCGGGTTGACCAGCTCGATCGCAAGCCGGTGCACGAAGGAGACAAAGTCGGGGATGTGGCGGCCGACCGGGGTCTGGCGCTTGAACTGGCCGGCGAAGCGGCGGTCCCGCGTCAGCGCCTGCCACAGGATCCGTTCGGCGTCGGTCGGGTTGCGGCGAAGCAGCCGGGCGAGGCCGCGCACCGTGCTGCTACTGTCAGCGGTCGCGCCGCCCTGCCCCTGCTCGGCGAGCAGCGCCCGCAAGCGCGTCGCCTGGGCGCCGTCGAGCACCCCGCCCTTGGCCGGGCCCTTGCGGCCCTCGGCGATCGCCATCACCACGCCGTGCAGCGTGTGCATGTCCTGCTTGGTCGGATCCATCCGGGTGAAGATGTTGCGCAGGTTCACCAGCATGGTGTCGCGCTTCTCCGCCGGCCGCAGGAACTCGACCTTATCGAGCTCGGCGACGAGGTTGTCGAAGAACGCCTGCATCTGGTGCTGGGAGGCCGGCTCGGACCGCTCGGGCATCGCGAACGGCAGCGCACCCGCGGTCGAGAGCTTGAACCACTCGTAGCCCATCAACAGCACCGCCTGCGCCAGATTGAGCGAGGCGAAGCCCGGATTGACCGGGAAGGTGATGATGCGGTTGGCGAGCGCGACCTCCTCATTGGTCAGGCCGGCACGCTCGCGCCCGAACAGGATGCCGGCGCCGCCGCCGGATGCGACATGACCGACGATCTCACCCGCCGCGCCCTCCGGCCCGACCACCGGCTTGGCCTGGTCGTGGGCCCGGGCGGTGGTCGCAAACACCAGCGTGAGATCGGCGATCGCCTGCTCGACGGTGTCGAACAGCTCGACGGAACCGATGATGTGGTCGGCGCCTGCGGCCGCGCGCTGGGCGGCAATGTTCGGCCAGCCGTCGCGCGGGTTGACGATGCGCATCCTCGACAGCGCGAAGTTGCCCATCGCGCGCGCGGCCATGCCGATGTTCTCGCCAAGCTGCGGCTCGACCAGGATGACGACGGGACCGGCAAGGTCGTGCCCTGCCTTGGTCTTGTCGGTGCCGGACATCTCACTTCACTTTCTGATTCAACATCTGAAGATTTTGAATCAGCTTCCGAAGCGGCTGATTCAAAGTCTCATACTGGTCCCCGCAACCAGCTTTGCACCGGTTTTGTGCGGGACCAATTTCTCCAAGCAGATAACAGGGTTAGCGGCGATTGCGAATCCTGAATCGGAATCCCGATCGCACAGAACGAGGCCCGCCGCTTGTGCGCGCTTGGCCTTCGGATAGGCTATCAACCACAACCAAAGCGAAGCTGTAAAGGCACGCTTGAGACGCCGGTTGAACGGCGAGGCACTTTGGACCGAAGCACTTTAGGTCGAAGCACTTGGGTCAAAGCACATTGGGGGGACGACGATGCGGGGCAGATGGACGCTGGCGATTGTGGGCCTGATCTTGATCGTGGCGGGGGGCCTGCTCGCCCACCTCACGCAGACCGCAGGCGGCATCCGGATCGAGGATGTCAGGTTCAAGGGCGCCAAGGGCAACACCATGAGTGCCCTGCTCTATGTCCCGCCGAACGCGACCGCGCAAATTCCGGCGCCCGGCATCCTCGCCGTTCACGGCTACATCAATTCTCGCGAGACCCAGGACGGCTTCGCCATCGAGTTCGCCCGCCGTGGCTATGTCGTGCTGGCGCTCGACCAGACCGGCCATGGCTACAGCGACCCGCCCTCCTTCGCCAACGGTTTTGGCGGACCTGACGGCCTTGCCTATCTCCGCAGCCTCCAATTCGTCGACAAGGAGAATATCGGGCTCGAGGGCCATTCGATGGGCGGCTGGACCGTGCTGGCGGCCGCCGCAGCTCAGCCCAACGACTACAAGTCGATGGTGCTGGAGGGCTCGTCCACCGGCAAGCCGTTCGCGGCCGAGGGCACCACGTCGTGGCCGCGCAACACCGCGCTGGTGTTCGCCCAGTATGAGGAATTCCCCGACCTGATGTGGGGCGTCCAGCTGGCCCGCGACGTCACCACGAGCCCAAAGCTCTGGGCGCTGTTCGGCACGCAAGGCGCGGTCGAGCCGGGCAAGGTCTATGGCGATCCAGCCAACGGCACCGCGCGGGCGCTGTACACCCCGGCGATGACCCATCCGGCGGAGCACATCTCGCATGAAACGATCGGCTACAGCCTGGACTGGTTCGCCAAGACGTTGAAGGGCGGCACCCCGCGCCCGGTCGACGATCAGATCTGGTTCCGCAAGGAGATCGGCACGCTCATCGCCCTCATCGGTTTCATTGCCCTTGTCATCGGGACGTTCGACGGGCTGCTGGAAGCCAAGACGTTCTCCCGCCTCCGGCTGCCGGCGGTTGCCGACGGCACCATGCCGCCGCATGAGGCTGCCAAGGGCCGGCGCTGGACCACGGCGTTCATCCTGTCCGCCTTCATCCCGGCGCTGACCTATTATCCGGCCTTCGCGCTGGGCGGCACCTTCGTGGCCCCCAGCGCATTCCTGCCGCAGGGCATCACCAACCAGATCCTGGTCTGGGCCATCATCAACGGCCTGATCACGCTGGCGCTGATGCCCTTCGCCCCAAGGCGCACCACCCGGGCCGGCCTCGTCGGTCAATCCATCGTGATCGCGCTGGCTTCGGTCGCGGTCGGCTACGCCGCGCTGTGGCTTGCCGACCTCGCCTTCAAGATCGACTTCCGCTTCTGGATCGTCGCACTCAAGTTGATGAGCGCGAAGCAATTCCTCATCTTCCTGATCTATCTGATTCCGTTCACGGCGTTTTTCGTCGTGGCGCTGCACGTGCTGCACCGGAATTTCTCGACCATGGATGCGCCGCGCGGGGCGCTGTACCTGACCAACATCCTGGTGCTGACGTTCGGTTTCATCGTGTTGCTGGTGCTGCAATACGGCACGCTGTGGCTGACGGGGAAGCTGTTCAACCCGGTCCCGGACCCCGGTTTCGTGCCGCTCTCGACCATCGTCGCGATCCAGTTCGTGCCCCTTCTCGCGATCGTCGCCGTGATCGCGACCTTCACCTGGCGGCGGACCGGATCGAGCCTGCCGGGGGCCCTGATCGCGGGCCTGTTCGTGACCTGGTACATCGTGGCCGGGACCGCGACGCAGGCGGCGTTTTAGAGGGTTTTCAAGCGAAGCGGGCACCGGTTCGCGTGAAGAAAACCCGTCAAGAACAAGGGCCGAGAGGCGCTATTCTGGTCCGTCCAGAGTGGCGGTTCTCGGTGAAAAGATGGGCTGAAAGTGCATAACCCCTCCGCTTCCGCCCGCCCCCGGGCGGTGCTATAGCGCAGGCGTATTTTCCACCCCCGCCGTCAAAAGCGCGCCGTTCCCAAGAGGGCCTCCCCGTCATGGCAAAAATCAAGGTATCCAACCCCGTCGTCGAACTCGATGGCGACGAGATGACCCGGATCATCTGGCAGTACATCAAGGACAAGCTGATCAACCCGTTCCTGGATGTCGAACTGCTCTATTTCGATCTGGGCATGGAATACCGCGATGAGACCAACGACCAGGTGACCATCGACGCCGCCGAAGCCATCAAGAAGGTCGGCGTCGGCGTCAAATGCGCCACCATCACCCCCGACGAGGCCCGGGTGAAGGAGTTCGGCCTGAAGCAGATGTGGAAGTCGCCGAACGGCACCATCCGCAACATCCTCGGCGGCTGCATCTTCCGCGAGCCGATCATCTGCAAGAACGTGCCGCGCCTGGTTCCCGGCTGGACCAAGCCGATCATCATCGGCCGCCATGCCTATGGCGACCAGTACCGCGCCACCGACATCAAGTTCCCCGGCAAGGGCACGCTGTCGCTGAAGTTCGTCGGCGAGGACGGCACCGTGATCGAGAAGGAAGTGTTCAAGGCGCCCGGCGCCGGCGTCGCGATGGAGATGTACAATCTCGACGACTCCATCACCGATTTCGCCCGCGCCTCGTTCAATTACGGCCTGATGCGCAACTACCCGGTCTATCTGTCGACCAAGAACACGATTCTGAAGGTCTATGACGGCCGCTTCAAGGACATCTTCCAGGACGTCTTCGACCGCGAGTTCAAGAAGGAATTCGACGCCAAGGGCCTGACCTACGAGCACCGCCTGATCGACGACATGGTGGCCTCGGCGCTAAAATGGTCCGGCGGCTATGTCTGGGCCTGCAAGAACTATGACGGCGACGTGCAGTCCGACACCGTGGCCCAGGGCTACGGCTCGCTCGGCCTGATGACCTCGGTGCTGCTCACCCCGGACGGCAAGACCGTGGAAGCCGAGGCCGCGCACGGTACCGTGACCCGCCACTACCGCGAGCACCAGAAGGGCAAGGAGACCTCGACCAACTCGATCGCGTCGATCTTCGCCTGGACCCGTGGCCTCGCCCATCGCGCCAAGCTCGACAACAACGAGGCGCTGGCAAAGTTCGCCACCACCCTGGAGAAGGTCTGCGTCGCGACCGTCGAAGAGGGCTACATGACCAAGGACCTCGCGCTCCTGGTCGGCGCCGACCAGCGCTGGCTCTCGACCACCGGATTCCTCGACAAGGTATCCGACAACCTCGTGAAGGCGATCGCGGCCTGAGGCCGTCATCCTGGGAAGACAGGTGCGAGCATGACCGTGGCCCTTGTCAGAGCCGTCGTGCTCGCATCGTTCTCGCTCACCACGTCGGCGGCATTCGCTGCCGATCCCCTGCCCGACGCCGTCGCGGCGCCTGGCGAGTCCAAGATCCTCACCGTCCATGCCGAGGGCGTGCAGGTCTATGAGTGCAAGCCGGTCACCGACGGCAAGCTCGCCTGGTCGTTCCGCGAACCGATCGCCACCCTGATCGCCGACGGCCGCACGGTCGGCCGGCATTATGCGGGTCCGAACTGGGAGCATGTCGACGGCAGCGTCGTGACCGCCCGCACCGCCGGCAGCACACCCGGCGCCACCGCCGCCGATATTCCCTGGCTGAAGCTCGAGGTGATCGCCCATCGCGGCAACGGCCTCTTCTCCGGCGTCGCAACCGTGCAGCGGATCAACACCTCGGGCGGCGAGCTCAGCGGCGCTTGCGACAAATCAGGCGCGCTGAAGGGAGCGGCCTACTCGGCGGATTACGTGTTCCTGCGACGGGACTAAGCGTTTTCGAGCGAAGTGGATACCGGTTCGCGTGCAGAAAACGCGCCAAACGAAGAATCGAGGCCTCGTTCCGATTCAATCGGAATGAGGTTCTAGTCGCGGATGCCGCCGTCGATTTCGCGCGGCGCCTGGGCGATCTCTGCGGCGGCAAGGTCGCCGCCGGCCGCGATCGGGTCGGCAAGCCGCGCCTCGGCGGTCTCCCGGACATGCGCGGCGAGCGCCGGCATGCGCTCGATCAGGGCATGGAAGTCCTGCGCATCGAGCACCAGGAGCTTGGTCTTGCGCGCCGCCGTCACCGTGCCGGAGCGGCTGGTCCGCCGCAGCAGCGCGATCTCGCCGAAGAACGCGCCGTCGGAAAGCCGCACAAGCTGGCTCGGCAGGTCGATCTCGACCTCGCCCGCGGTGATGAAATACATCGATGACGCCGCATCGCCGCGCCGCACCAAGACCTCGCCGGCCTCGATGGTCTGCGACCGCAGCAAGCGCATGATGTCGGAAATATCGGCAGCGCCAAGATGTGAGAACAGCGGCACCCGCGCCAGCATGCCCCAGGTCACGACGAAGTCGCGGCGCCGGACCTCGTCGGCGAACGCGGTCGAGATGATCGCGACCGGCAGCGCGATCATCGCGAAGCCGACCACGATCGCGACCACCGTGACGGTCCGGCCGAGCGGCGTAATCGGGACGACGTCGCCGTAACCGACGGTGCCGAGCGTCACGATCGCCCACCACATCGCCTGCGGCATGGTGCCGAACTTGTCCGGCTGCACCCTGTGCTCGATGGCATAGAGCAGCGAGGCAAACAGCAGCACGGCGCCGGTCAGGATCACCACGCAGCCGAACAGCGTGCGCCGCTCGGCATGTAGCGCCGCCAGCAGCGAGCGCATCGCGGTCGAATAGCGCACCAGCTTGAGGAACGGCAGCATGCCGAACAGCACCAGCGCGGTCTTGTCGCCGGTCGCAAGCGCGACGGCCGACGGCAGGAAGGCCAGCAGGTCGATCACGCCGAGCGCCGAGAAGGCGTATTCCAGCCGCGCCCGCGCCGGCGTCATGTCGCGCAGCGAGTGGCCGACCACGCTCCAGAGCCGCGCGGCATATTCCAGCGCGAAGGCGATGACCGCCGCGATCTCGATGGTCGTCAGCAGCCAGCCGAACTGCGCGTCGATCTCGGGCACGGAGGCCAGGATCGCCGCCAGCACATCGACGGCGATGATGGCGACGATGACCCGGGCAAAGCGCAAGCCGCCCGAATGCGGCAGATCATCGCGTTCGAGCAGCTCGTAGAGACGGTCGCGCAGCCCGGGATCGCCGATCGTGGGCTTAAGCGGAGCCGTCGCCACGATCAGCCTCTCCGTCAGGCGCCAGCCGATGCCTGTTGGGTCATGGCCTGTTCGATCGCCGACAGCGCGGCGTCGGCCTTGGCGCCGTCGGGCCCGCCGGCCTGCGCCATGTCGGGCCGGCCGCCGCCGCCCTTGCCGCCGAGCACCTCGGAGCCCTTGCGCACGAGCTCGACCGCGTTGAACCGCGCGGTCAGATCGGCAGTGACGCCGACCACGATGCCGGCCTTGCCGTCCTCGGTGACGCCAACGATCGCGACCACGCCCGAGCCGATCTGCTTCTTGCCGTCGTCGACGAGACTCTTGAGATCCTTGGTCTCGACGCCCTCGACCGCGCGCGCCAGCAGCTTGACATTGCCGACCTCGCGAACGGCTGAGGCGGCGCCGTTCGACGCACCGCCGCCGCCCATCGCGAGCTTCTTGCGGGCGTCGGACAAATCGCGCTCGAGCTTCTTGCGCTCTTCCATCAGAGCTGTGATGCGCGCCGGCACGTCGTCGATCGTGGTGCGCAGCTCCAGCGCCGCGGTCTTGGCCAGCGCGATGGTGTCGTTGGCGTGCTTGCGCGCATGATGCCCGGTCAGCGCCTCGATACGGCGCACGCCGGACGCGACCGCGCCCTCGCTGGTCACGGAAATCATGCCGATGTCACCGGTGCGGCGGACATGGGTGCCGCCGCAGAGCTCGACCGACCAGCCAAGCGCGTTCTGGCCGTGATCGCGGGCGCCCTTGCCCATCGACACGACGCGAACCTCGTCGCCGTATTTCTCGCCGAACAGCGCGCGGGCGCCGGCCTCGCGGGCATCGTCGACGCCCATGACCCGGGTCGTGACCTCGTCATTCTCCAGCACGACATCGTTGGCGATGTCCTCGATCCGGGCGAGCTCTTCCGGCGTGATCTGCTTCGGATGCACGAAGTCGAAGCGCAGCCGGTCCGGCGTCACCAGCGAGCCGCGCTGCGCGATGTGATCGCCGAGCACCTGGCGGAGCGCCTCGTGCAACAGATGCGTCGCCGAATGGTTGGCGCGGATCGACGAGCGCCTGGTGTGGTCGACCTCGAGCTGTAATGCGGTGCCGACACCGAGCGTGCCCTGCTCCACCGTGCCGAGATGCACAAAGAGATCGCCGGCCTTCTTCTGCGTGTCGGTGACGCGGAACTTAACGCCCTCCCCGGTCAGCACGCCGGTGTCGCCGACCTGGCCGCCGGACTCGCCGTAGAACGGCGTCTGGTTCAAGACGATCGCGCCGCTCTCGCCGGCCTTGAGGCTCGCGACTTCGGCGCCGTCCTTGATCAGCGCCGTCACCGCGCCTTCCGCGCTCTCGGTCTCGTAGCCCAGAAACTCGGTCGCGCCGAGCTTCTCGCGCAGCGGGAACCAGATCGCTTCGCTCGCCGCCTCGCCGGAGCCCGCCCAGGACGCACGCGCCTTGATGCGCTGGCGCTCCATCGCGTCGGTGAACGCCGCCTGGTCGACGCTGATACCGCGCGACTTCAACGCGTCCTGGGTCAGGTCCAGCGGGAAACCAAAGGTGTCGTACAGGGTGAAGGCGGTGTCGCCGTCGAACATGTCGCCCTTCTTGAGGCCGGCGCTCTTCTCGTCGAGCAGCGACAATCCGCGCACCAGGGTCTTGCGGAACCGCGTCTCTTCCAGCCGCAGCGTCTCCTCGATCAGCTTCTCAGCGCGCACTAAGTCCGGATAAGCCTGGCCCATCTCGCGGACCAGCGCCCAGACCAGCCGATGCATCAGCGGCTCGCTCGCGCCGAGCAGCTGCGCATGGCGCATCGCGCGGCGCATGATCCGGCGCAGCACATAGCCGCGGCCCTCGTTCGACGGCAGCACGCCATCGGCGATCAGGAAAGCCGACGAACGCAGATGGTCCGCGATCACCCGGTACGACGCCACGTTCCGCGCGTTCGGCCCATGGCCGAGCGCCGACGATGCCGCATCGATCAGGTTGCGGAACAGGTCGCTCTCGAACACGCTTTCGACGCCCTGCAAGATCGACGCCATGCGCTCCAGGCCCATGCCGGTATCGATCGAGGGACGCGGCAGCGCCACGCGCTCCTCCTTCGTCACCTGCTCGTACTGCATGAACACCAGGTTCCAGAACTCCAGGAAGCGGTCGCCGTCCTCCTCAGGCGTGCCCGGCGGACCGCCCCAGATGTGCTCGCCGCGATCGATGAAGATTTCGGAGCACGGCCCGCACGGGCCGGTATCGCCCATCGCCCAGAAATTGTCCGAGGTCGCGATCCGTATGATGCGGTCATCCGAGAAGCCGGCGATCTTCTTCCAGTGGCCCGCCGCCTCGTCGTCGTCGTGGTAGACGGTGACGAGCAGCTTGTCCTTCTTCAGCCCGAACTCCTTCGTGATCAGGTTCCAGGCCAGCTCGATCGCGCGCTCCTTGAAGTAATCGCCGAACGAGAAGTTGCCGAGCATCTCGAAGAAGGTGAGATGGCGCGCGGTGTAGCCGACATTGTCGAGGTCGTTGTGCTTGCCGCCGGCGCGCACGCATTTCTGCGCCGTGGTGGCACGCTGATAGGGACGCTTCTCGATCCCGGTGAAGACGTTCTTGAACTGCACCATGCCGGCATTGTTGAACATCAAGGTCGGGTCGTTGCGCGGCACCAGCGGCGACGAGGCCACGATCTCGTGCCCGTTCGCCTTGAAGTAGTTCAGAAATGTCGACCTGATGTCGTTGACGCTGCTCATGTTCATCCAATCGGAAAAAGTGGCCGGCCAGCCGCAAAAAGGCGTCATTTTCCGGCCGAACGCTTTTAGACATTGCCAGCTGCGGTGTCCAGAAACTGTGCAGGCGGATCATGGGCTTGCCGCGGCAGCACAAAGCCCATTGGATAGTTGCTGCAGCTGCGTTGACAGTCTTGGTGGCGCCGTGTTTTCTACCTACCTATACCTAGTCACGTCGGGAGAGACCGGCCTTACCGCCGGCGCCGAAGGAGCAACCGCCCCGGAAACTCTCAGGCAAAAGGACCGCGTGACGTCTGACATCTGGAAAGAGACGCTGGGGTTCGCCCCGATGCGTCCGCCGACGGGATAATACTCTCAGGCACAGCGACAGATGGGGCTTTCTGCAGGTTTCTCAAGGGGAAATAGGTCCCCGGCGGGAACCGCGAGGGCCCTGTGATGCTTGCGCGCGAAACCTCCCCGCTGAAACAGACCCCGCTGCACGCGCTGCACCTTGCGCGGGGCGCCAAGATGGTGCCGTTCGCCGGCTATGACATGCCGGTGCAATACGCGGCTGGCGTGCTGAAGGAGCACCTGCACACCCGCAAGGAAGCCGGCCTGTTCGATGTGTCGCACATGGGCCAGCTCGTGCTGAAGGCCAAATCCGGCAAGGTCGCGGATGCCGCGCTCGCACTGGAAAAACTGGTGCCGCAGGACATCGTCGGCATCGCGCCGGGACGGCAGCGCTACGCGCAATTCACCAATAATGACGGTGGCCTGCTCGACGACCTGATGGTGGCGAATTTCGGCGATCACCTGTTCCTGGTGGTCAACGCCGCTTGCAAGGCCGAGGACGAGGCGCATCTGCGCGCGAATCTCTCCGACGCCTGCGAGATCATCTCGCTGGCCGACCGCGCGCTGATCGCGCTGCAGGGCCCGAAAGCGGAATCGGCGTTGGCGAAACTTTGTGCAGATGTCGGTTCGATGAAATTCATGGATGCCGGTCCGCGCCGGCTCAGTGACGTCGACTGCTTCGTCTCGCGCTCCGGCTATACCGGCGAGGACGGCTTTGAGATTTCCGTGCCCGCAGACAAGGTGGAAGCCCTGGTCACCGCGCTGCTCGACAATCCCGACGTGTTGCCGATCGGGCTCGGCGCGCGCGACAGCCTGCGGCTCGAAGCCGGGCTGTGCCTCTATGGCCATGACATCGACACCACGACGACGCCGGTCGAAGGCGCGCTGGAATGGTCGGTGCAGAAGGTTCGCCGCAGCGGCGGCGCCCGCGCCGGCGGCTTCTCCGGCGCCGACAAAATTCTCGCGCAATTCGCAGATGGCGCTGCGCGCCGACGGGTCGGCCTGAAGCCTGACGGCCGCGCACCGGTGCGCGAAGGCGCCGCGCTGTTCGCCGATGCCGGCTCGACCGAGCAGATCGGCAAGGTGACCTCGGGCGGCTTCGGCCCGAGCCTCAATGCGCCGGTTGCGATGGGCTACCTGCCCACGGCCCTTTCCGCCGTCGGCACCACCGTTTTCGCCGAAGTGCGCGGCCAGCGGCTGCCGCTGAAAGTCGCCGCTACGCCCTTCGTCCCCAATACCTACAAACGCTGAACGCCAAAGGATCGACCCCATGACGACGCTGTACACGTCCGACCACGAATGGCTCCGCATCGAGGGCGACGTCGCCACAATCGGGATCACCGACTATGCGCAGTCGCAGCTCGGCGACGTCGTGTTCGTCGAACTGCCCAAGGTCGGCCGCAGCCTGAAGCAGGCCGAGGCCGCCGCTGTCGTCGAATCCGTCAAGGCCGCCTCCGACGTTTACGCGCCGATCTCCGGCGAGGTGGTCGAGGTCAACGACGCGCTCGCCGCCGAGCCCGCACTGGTCAATTCCGACGCCGGCGGCAAGGCCTGGTTCTTCAAGCTGAAGATTGCCGACAAGGGCGAGCTCGGCGGCCTGATGGACGAGGCCGCCTACGCCGCGCACACCGCCTAAAGGATCACTCCGAGGATCACGTCATGAACGCGCCCTTCAAGCCGATCAACGAAGCCGCCACCGATTTCGTCCGCCGCCACATCGGACCGTCGCCGCGCGACGTCAACGCGATGCTGGAGACGGTCGGCGCCGCGAGCCTGCAGGCGCTGATGAACGAGACGCTGCCGGCGTCGATCCGGCAGAAGGCGCCGCTCGATCTCGGCCGGGCGCTGAGCGAGACCGAGGCGCTCGCGCATATGGGCGAGCTCGCCGCGCAGAACCAGGTGTTCACCTCGCTGATCGGCCAGGGCTATTCCGGCACCATCCTGCCCGCCGTGATCCAGCGCAACATTCTGGAGAACCCGGCCTGGTACACCGCCTATACGCCGTACCAGCCGGAGATCAGCCAGGGCCGGCTCGAGGCGCTGTTCAACTTCCAGACCATGATTTGCGATCTCACCGGGCTCGACGTCGCCAACGCCTCGCTGCTCGACGAGGCGACGGCAGCGGCGGAAGCGATGGCGCTCGCCGAGCGGCACTCGCAGGTCAAGGCGAAGGTGTTCTTCGTCGACAAGGAGGTGCATCCGCAGACGCTGGCGGTAATGCGCACGCGCGCCGCGCCGCTGGGCTGGGCGCTGGTGGTCGGCGATCCCTTGACCGAGCTCGACAACGCCGATGTGCTCGGTGCGCTGCTGCAATATCCGGGCACATCGGGCGCGGTACGCGACCTCAAGCCTGCCATCGCGTCGCTGCGCGCCAAGGGCGCGCTTGCGATCGTCGCGGCGGACCTGCTGTCGCTGACGCTGCTCGCCTCGCCCGGCGAGCTCGGCGCCGACATCGCGATCGGCTCGGCGCAGCGGTTCGGCGTGCCGATGGGGTATGGCGGACCGCACGCCGCCTATATGGCGGTGCGCGACACGCTGAAGCGCTCGCTGCCCGGCCGCATCGTCGGCCTCTCGGTGGATTCGCGTGGGCAGCCCGCCTATCGCCTCGCGCTGCAGACCCGCGAGCAGCATATCCGCCGCGAGAAGGCGACCTCGAACATCTGCACCGCGCAGGTGCTGCTCGCCGTGATCGCCTCGATGTATGCGGTCTATCACGGTCCCGAGGGCCTGACCCATATCGCACGCAGCGTGCATCGCCGCGCCACCGTGCTCGCGGCCGGCCTGCGCAAGCTCGGCTTCGCGCCGACCAGCGAAGCGTTCTTCGATACCGTAACCGTCGAGGCTGGTAGCAAGCAGATCGAGCTCGTCACCCGCGCGCAGGCGGAGCGGATCAATCTGCGCATCGGCGCGACCACGCTCGGCATCGCGCTCGACGAGACCTCGACGCCGGAGACGGTCGAGGCGGTGTGGCGCGTGTTCGGCGGCAAGCTCAGCTATGCCGAGATCGAGGCCGGTGCGCACGAGGCGCTGCCGAAGGAGCTGCGGCGCACCAGCGCCTTCCTCAGCCATCCGGTATTCAACACGCATCGTTCCGAGACCGAGCTGCTGCGCTACATGCGCAAGCTCAGCGATCGTGACCTCGCGCTCGACCGCGCGATGATCCCGCTCGGCTCCTGCACGATGAAGCTCAACGCCACCACGGAGATGATCCCGCTGACCTGGCCGGCGTTCGGCAATCTGCATCCGTTCGCGCCCGCGGATCAGGCCAAGGGCTATCACGCGCTGTTCAAGCGGCTGGAGCAATGGCTGTGCGACATCACCGGCTATGAGGCGGTCTCGCTGCAGCCGAACTCCGGCGCGCAGGGCGAATATGCCGGATTGCTGGCGATCCGAGGCTATCACCTCGCGCGCGGCGAGCCGCACCGCAAGGTGTGCCTGATCCCCTCCTCCGCGCACGGCACCAATCCGGCCTCGGCTGCGATGGTCGGCATGGAGGTCGTGGTCGTCGCGTGCGATGCGCGCGGCGACGTCGACGTCAATGATCTTCGCGCCAAGGCGGAGAAGCACTCCGCCAACCTTGCCGCGGTCATGATCACCTATCCGTCGACCCACGGCGTGTTCGAGGAGCATATCCGCGAGATCTGCGACATCGTGCATGCCCATGGCGGCCAGGTCTATCTCGACGGCGCCAACATGAACGCGCAGGTCGGACTGTCGCGGCCCGGCGATTACGGCGCCGATGTCAGCCATCTCAATTTGCACAAGACCTTCTGCATTCCGCATGGCGGCGGCGGCCCCGGCATGGGCCCGATCGGCGTGAAGGCGCATCTTGCGCCCTATCTGCCGGGCCATCCCGCAACCGACGGGGCAACTGCGCACGCCATCGGCCCGGTGTCGGCCGCGCCGTTTGGCTCGGCGTCGATCCTGACCATCTCCTACATCTACATCCTGATGATGGGCGGCGAAGGTCTGACGCGCGCCACCGAGATCGCGATCCTCAACGCCAACTACATCGCCGCACGGCTGAAGCCGCACTTTCCGGTGCTGTACCGCAACGAGCGCGGCCGCGTTGCGCATGAGTGCATCGTCGATCCGCGGCCGCTGAAGACGACCAGCGGCGTCACCGTCGACGACATCGCAAAACGCCTGATCGACTACGGCTTCCACGCGCCGACCATGAGCTTCCCGGTGGCGGGCACGCTGATGATCGAACCGACGGAATCGGAATCGAAGTTCGAGATCGACCGGTTCTGCGACGCCATGATCGCGATCCGCGACGAAATCGCGGAGATCGAGAAGGGCCGCTGGAAGGTCGAGGCCTCGCCCCTGCGCCACGCGCCGCATACCGTGCACGACATCGCCGACGATGTCTGGAACCGGGCCTACACCCGCGCCGAGGGCTGCTTCCCGGCCGGCGTGTCGCGCTCGGACAAATACTGGAGCCCGGTCGGCCGCGTCGACAACGTCTATGGCGACCGCAATCTGGTGTGCTCGTGCCCGCCGGTCGAGGATTATGCGCAGGCGGCGGAGTAAAGCGCACCATTGTTGCAGCTACGTCGTGCTGCGTCTCTGACGCGTGATTCACTCGGTGTCATTCCGGGGCTCGCGAAGCGAGAACCCGGAATCTCGATCCACGACTTCCGGATTCCGGATTCGCGACTGCGTCGCGCCCCGGAATGACGGAATGGTCCGGCCCGCGGCAGGAGGAAACATGCGCGAGGAATTCTGGTTCCATTTCCCGTTTCGCGTCCGCTATTCGGAGGTCGACGCGCAGGCCGTGGTGTTCAACGCGCACTACCTCACCTATTTCGACACCGCGATCACCGAATATTTCCGCGCGCTCGGCTACGACTATCTCGGCGAGGTGGCGCGGACCGGCATCGACTTCCACACTGTCAAATCGGTCGTCGAGTACAAGGCGCCGATCCGGTTCGACGAGGACATCGAGGTCTGCGTGCGGGTCGCCAAGATCGGCCGCTCCTCGATCAATCTTGCGCTCGCGATCTTCGCCAAAGGCTCCGATGATTTGCGCGCCACCGGCGAGATCATCTGGGTCGCGACCGATCAGAAGACCCATCAGTCGGTCGCGGTGACCGAGGATTTGCGGGCACTGATCGCAAGCCGGGAGAAGACGCTGGCATAGGCTGATTGCGCACACAGGTGCGGATCAGGCTTACGGGGCAACCAAGGCCCGGCTTTCGGCGTCCCAGCGCCACAGCCGCTCATTGGTCAGTTCGGTGCCGCCCCACCAGCGATGGATCGTGTTGTATTGGCTGAAGTCGAGCTCGCGATCCGACACTTCCTGGCCGAAATCGGTGAGCGACAGCCGACTGTGCAGGAGTCGGTTGTTTCGGGCCTTCAGATCGTCGGGCGCTTCGATCTCCGCGGGGAATCCGGTCAGGACCGGTGATGGACAATAGGCGAGCCGGTCCAGGATCAGCTCCGCTTCCTGAAAATCGAACACGCCGCGTTCCCTGTTCAGCTCGCTTGAAAGGACCTGTGGGCTTGTCTCGCCGTCGGCGACGAGATCCAGCATCCGCAGTTCGGACGCGCCGAGGCCGGTGTCTTGCCCGGGTAGCTCCTCGAGCAACGCAATCAGTGCCGCGCGGAGCTGCGGGATGGCCGACAGATCCTGCATGAGAAGGTCGAAACAGGGCTCGGGCGTCGGAGCGCGATAGGCAGTCCAGGCGCGACCGGCCAATTCCAGCCGATCATCGGTCACCGCAAGTGCAGGCAACCGCCATTTCGCCAAGCTCTCGCCTCGGTACCCGCCGATCTCGACATCGGTCTGGACCAGCTTGAGCTTCGCTACGATGTGGCGGTGCGGGCGGAGCACGTCGAGCAACCAGGCCAGCACCAACTGGTCATTCGGCTGGGGATCAGCCCATAGCTCGACGCTATCGCAACGCTCGCACAACTCGACAAGCCCAATGTCCCGACCGATCGAGCCGGTCCATCTTGAACTGGCGAAGTCGAGCCAGTGCGTGTCGAAATCGACATGCTTTGCGGAACGCGGTTCCAGCAGGGTCGTGAGGTCACCCGACGAGGGCATTTTCCCCCAAACGAAGCGCGGCCTCAACCCGACGACGATGTCCGCCCTTCCCGCCTACCTCGGGCGATAGCTCGCGAGTTCACTTGTCGCCAGGATCAGACTTGTCACGATGCTCTCCGGCTACGCGCGATGGCATCAGCACCGCAAGCTGAGGATCAACTGCTTTACAAAAGACACACAAAACCAAACGGGCGCCGAAGACGTCGGCAACCCAACGTCCTCAGCGCCCGCTTGCAGCGAAGTCATGTGATGATTTGAGCATGATCTCCGGACAAACGCTTCGCGTTTGTCGCGAGGGAAAACCGCTTCGCACTTTTCCGGATCATGCTGGAGGCTTACTCTTCGGTCGGCTCCTCGCCCTCGGCGTCGCGTTCGGGCGTGCCGGCGAGGATCTGCTCGGAGATCAGGCCGGAGTTCTGCCGGATCGCGGCTTCGATCTTGGCGGTGATGTCGGGATTCGACTTCAGGAATGCCTTGGAATTCTCGCGACCCTGGCCGAGCCGCTGGCTGTCATAGGAGAACCAGGCGCCGGACTTCTCGACGATGCCGGCCTTGACGCCGAGGTCGAGGATCTCGCCCATCTTGGAAACGCCCTCGCCATACATGATGTCGAACTCGACCTGCTTGAAGGGCGGCGCCAGCTTGTTCTTCACCACCTTGACGCGGGTGGTGTTGCCGACCACCTCGTCGCGCTCCTTGATCGCGCCGATGCGGCGGATGTCGAGGCGGACCGAGGCATAGAACTTCAGCGCGTTGCCGCCGGTGGTGGTCTCCGGCGAACCGTACATCACACCGATCTTCATGCGGATCTGGTTGATGAAGATCACCATCGTGTTCGACTTGTTGATCGAGGCGGTGAGCTTGCGCAGCGCCTGGCTCATCAGGCGGGCCTGCAGACCCGGCAGCGCATCGCCCATCTCGCCCTCGAGCTCGGCCTTCGGCACCAGAGCCGCGACCGAATCGATCACCAGCACGTCGACCGCGCCGGAGCGCACCAGCGTGTCGGCGATCTCGAGTGCCTGCTCGCCGGTGTCCGGCTGCGAGATCAAGAGCTCGTCGATGTTGACGCCGAGCTTGCGCGCATAGACCGGGTCGAGCGCGTGTTCAGCGTCGATGAAGGCGCAGATGCCGCCCTTCTTCTGGCCTTCCGCCACCGTGTGCAGCGCCAGCGTGGTCTTGCCCGACGATTCCGGCCCGTAGATTTCGACGATGCGCCCCTTCGGCAGGCCGCCGACGCCGAGCGCGATATCGAGCCCGAGCGACCCCGACGACACCGTCTCGACATCCATCGAACGGTCGTTCTTGCCGAGCTTCATCACCGAGCCCTTGCCGAACTGGCGCTCGATCTGGGAGAGCGCGGCTGAGAGGGCCTTGGACTTGTCCATGGAGGATCCTTCGACGATACGCAGTGCGGTGGCGGACATTTGGGATGTGCTCCTTATGGCGGGGATTCGCTAGCGGGAAAACGGGCGAAGAGATCGGGCGGAATGCGTTGTTGATTGGAACCTCGTACCACGTTTGTTCTATGTTCGCAATATGTTCTTTCGAGCAGATCGGTACTGGCCTGTTTCCATCCTTAGTGGCCTGCTTTGAAATTTCGAGTGGCCTAGTTTGGATTTAATCCTGTGGCAACCAAGGGTTGGCCGATGTTCTCGGTAGGACTACTGAGTCGCCCATCGGATGTTCTGGCTTTAGCAATCGTTATGGTCCGCCAAGTGTTCTCCCTCCACAAGGGAGAAGCGTTACCGGGGTTCTCCGTTGGTGAATGGAGCGTGCCAGCCCAATGGCACAAACTGCACTACACAACTTATTGCCGGCGGGTGTAAGTTCCAGCTCCAACGCAGGAGTTGTGTCATGGGCAGTGACATACTTATAAGCGCGTGCATTGTCCTGTTCGGACTAAGTCCACTCATCATCGTCGGTATTGCAATGTTCGCGCCGTGACGGCGCTGATACTGAGCCCGCGTGAAAAGAAACTCCTGAGGCGCATGGCTCTCGGGCGGCGTGATACTCAGATCGCCACGCAGATCGGCGGAACAGAAGCGCAAATATCGGTCCAGCGCCTTCGCTTACTCAGGAAGCTCCACATCCACTCTCAAGCTCAGATCGTGGACGCGGCGGAAAGATTGGCTAGTTGGCCTACAGTAGTCTTTCGCAAACCTGGCTCGGTGCATCGGGCCGCCCGGTAGATGGCCCCAGCAACGGCCCCTACAGCCCCCAAAGTTGCTGGGGCCGCTCAATAGTGCGTATTTCGCAAAAACGGGACAGCGGTTTTCGGCCAGTACCAACAGATCGGTACTGGCCGTATTTAAGTCCCCGTATCCTAGTTTGAATGTTCGGATTAAGCGAACGGAAACCGTAGCTTGGCCGGTGTTCTCAGTAGGACTACCGAGGCGACCCATCGGATGTTCTATCCCCGTCCCGCCTTTGACCGAGATCAGGGAATTTAATCTTGAGAGAACGAACCGGGGGCAACGGAACGTGATACGATATCATCATCACCGGCCAAGGCTTTGCCCGTAGGCGTCGGTGGCTGAGAGACCAACAGCGCTCCCGCCTGCATAGGAAGGGAGCGCGGCCATGCCGAACCATTCCACAATAGCGCACCGCGAGATGCAGCTTCGCCATCTGGAGCAAGCCGAGCGGCATATTGCCCAAGGCGAACGACACATTGCCGAGCAAGAGGGACTGATCGAGCACCTTGCCAATCACGGGCACGATCTAGCGGAAGCGAAGAAGCTTCTGGATAACTTCTACTCATGCCAGGTTTTGCACGTTCAGCACCGCGACCGAATCCGCAGAGAGCTGGGAGAGTAAAGGGCCACCTCAGTTGACGGCCTATTCTCATCTAGCGCACGATTAATTTCCTAGCGTGGCACAAACTGCACTTTGTTTTGGTGGTCATCCCGAGTTAGATTCCAACCTCACGCAGAGGTTGTGTCATGACCAGTGACCTACTTTTTAGAGCGAGCATTGTGGTGCTGGGGCTGTGCCCCATTGCTATCGCTGCGATTGCAATATTCATGTGAGAAAGCGGCCGCCTCACTTGGCGGCCTCTTTCATTACGGGCCCTTCCCGTCGAATCGCTGCGACATATGACGTGAATCCGG
Organism: Bradyrhizobium sp. USDA 4501; assembly: GCF_054062115.1. NCBI lineage: Bacteria > Pseudomonadati > Pseudomonadota > Alphaproteobacteria > Hyphomicrobiales > Nitrobacteraceae > Bradyrhizobium > Bradyrhizobium sp. USDA 4501. The sequence goes on along the minus strand of NZ_JBSSEX010000001.1, from coordinate 7,635,552 downwards.
TCGCGTGAATGAGGTGCTGAAAGGCTCTCGACATCGCGGCAGTCGAGAAGCGGCGCTATCTCGCAGGTCAGCTTGAACTATGAAGCCCGGCGCGAGCCGGGATTTTTCTTGGCCCAAAGAACGGCCCCAGCGAGGGGGTACACGCCGAGGCCAAGGCGGTTGGATCATCCATGAGATGACAGGCTCATCACATAAACAGGGCGCCTATGCCTACGATGAGCGCTACGAACGATATCGCCGCGAACGCCATGAAGCCGTACTCGACGCCGTCGTGGTGACTGAGCCTGAACATACAGAGAGCTTGCGCCACGGTCTTCGTGTCCGCATTAAAGTAGGCATGTCAGCGATAGCGCCCTAATTGCGGTTCCAGGCTTAACTTAAGCGAAGATTTTTGAAACGATTCCCTCGATGCCGCTTTTATTGCTCATGCAACAGGCGACCGAGGTTCATCTAGTCCGAGTGACGACCGATGACGGCGAGGTCCAAATCTGGCTCGCCGCGACCTCGCGCGAAGAAGCCGTTGACCGAGTGCTGGATGCAATCCCGGAGGGATGGGCTGTTAGCCTCATTCGGCGACAGCTGGCCGCCGATCACATCCCAGTTCTCAACATGGCGGCCGGAGAAGTGCGCCGGCATCAGGTGTCCTGAAGAAACGGCCCCAGCGCGTTGGAACGAACGCTGAGACCGCCTCACCGCGCCGCTACTGGGCAGGGGCTCCGAGTGTTGCGGCCCCAGCCAAACTGGATTCTACATAAACAAACGGCCCCAGCACCCCGACAGGGAGGCTGAGGCCGAGGAGCGCCCGTGGGGTAGGGAAAGATTCTGGACGCCCCCACCTCAAGCTAGAACCTCCATGGCGCCGAGGGGGCAGTTTTCCATGGCGCGCGACAGCTTTGATTTTTCGAGTGGCCGGCTTGGCTTTAACCCCGGCGTAACCAAGGGCTAGCCGATGTTCTCGGTAGGACTATTGAGAAGGTCCTCAGATGTTCTGGCCCCATAATTTCCTGCGGGTCGCGATCTGTTCTCGCGGAATGTTTACTGGAACAATTGACCCGGCAGTGCCCTTATTTGGGGGCCCCCAGCCAGACAGGTAGCCCCCCGACTGCTGGAGGAAAACCCGCCTCCGGGACGGGTTGGCGGCCCCCTGTTGGGGCCGTTTAAAATTCCGTAGTTCTCCGGCCAAGAACAAAGTTCCGGCCATGCGACGCGCCTTGCGCCCGAAGTTCCCCTGATAATCAACAAGTTAACCTGACAGGCGCGACGGCGTCCGATAACGGCTTGGCACAATCTGCATACTACCTTGGTACCCCTCCTGAGCCCTGGAAAAACTCCGTAGCGTTCGACGGGAAGACTCGGGTTCCGCCAGTGTTCGTAACATTGGCCTGCTCCAAGCAACGCGAATTGGGCGGCGCTGGGCAGGCAACATGGCTGGCGACCGTTCCGTGGCGACGCTGCCGGCGGACGAATCCTTTCCGGAATCCACCACGACGGCCCGAACGGGCGCGGCCTTTCACACGATCTTTTTACGGGCGCTAATCATTGCTACAACTAATGGTTTAAATATCGACGACCGCCCTTCCTTCGCGGAACCGATACAGATGATCCACAGGGGCATCGAGTTCAGCGTCACTCAGCTGATGGCCGGCGTCTGGACGTGGCGCTTCCAGATCGGCGATCGCGTCTTCACGGGCAAGACCGAAGCAAAGCTCGATCTTCTGGCGATCCGCCGCGTGCAGCTGCGGATCGATCGCGAGCTGAACAATCTGGGGCGGGAACGGACCCGCGGCAGCAATGGGGACTGAGGCACAGTCTATCGTGCACGCCCCGGTGCCCTGACGCGCTGGCCTGCAGAGCTTCGGTTCTAATTAAAATTAGAACACACGAACCGGCGCCCGCTTCGCTCGAAAACGCTTCAATCCGCGCTGGCCAGCCGCCGCATCGTGAACTCGATGTCGCCGCCGGGAAGCTCGCGCCAGCTCTCGACGGCGCTCATATAGGCCGCCTTCGGATAGCGCTTGAGAAAGTCACGCGCCCTCACGCGGGCCTGATCGCGTGGCAGGCTGAAGGTCTCGCGCAGATAGCCGTCGTCCGGCTTTCGCCGCTCGGCCATCCGGCTGGCGAGATCGCGCGGACGAGACACCATGCCGCAACTCCGGACCAACTGACGACACCCCAATATAGGGGCGGCGGCGGGAGAATCCGAGTCTGCGGGAGACGGACGACGTCGCCCCGAATGGGCGTTACTGGCTGCGCGGCGCGGCGCTTCCCGGCTGCGCCGAGCTTCCGGTCTTGGTCTTCGGCTTGGCGGGATGGGCGGCCGCTTTCGGCGGATCGCTGCGCACGACGCCCCAGGGATCGGACGATCCCTTGGCATCGGGAATCTTGCTGAGCGAGTCCTTGTAGGCCTTGTCCCTGACCGCGTCCTGCTCCTTCTCCTCCTGGGTCCTGGTCTTGACCTCAGGCATCAGGTTGACGTTCGGCATCTGCGCATAGGCCGGCGCCGACAACAGCACCGCAACCGCAACTGCGCTCAAAACTCTCATAAGAACACTCCCTGCGTTTTCGTCGGCGGTATATCACCGCAAGAAAGCCGCCGCCAAGCGCGCCTGCCCCGGCCCCGAACATGATGCGTTTCCGCGGAATCGCATCATGTTCTCATCTCTTTGTTTGAGCATGATCTTTTTCGGAAAACCGGTTTCCACTTTTCCGGATCATGCCCTTAGAGATGGTCTGACTTGCAGGATTTCGGCGACTGCATCCAGTCGTCCCAGATCGGACCGCAGCGCGTGCAACCGCTGAGCGCAAGTCCGATCGCAATCACGCCGCCGAGCACCACCAACCTGCGGAACATGTACGCCCCCACCACTCGCGAGCAGGCGACTGGGCGCCGAAACTGGGGCATTTTCAAGCCGGACACGGCGCTTGTAGCGCAGCGCAGTGCGCGTCGGAGCGCAAGCGCGCGTCGGACGGGCTGCCGGCGCGCACTGGTTTGACCGGGCGGCCGCGCAAATTACACTGCGCAACAAAGCAGAAAAGGAATCGATCAAATGACTTTGGCGATGAGCTGGGACGAGTGGACGCAGCACGACGGGACGGCGCTCGCGGAGCGCGTCAGGTCCGGCGAGCTGACGCCCCGTGAGCTGGCGTCGCAGGCAGCCAGCGCCGTCACCAAGGTCGATCCCGCGCTCTGCGGCGTCGTCGAGCTGTTCGACGATGTGATCGCCGATCCGGCGCGCGACGGCGCCGACCTCGACGGCCCGTTCGCCGGCCTGCCCTTCCTGATGAAGGACCTCGGCCCGACCCTGAAGGGACGGCTGCAGGAGATGGGCTCGCTGATGATGCGCGGCAATCGCGCCGCGGCGGATACCTTCCTGACCGCGAAGATGCGCAGGGCCGGGCTCAATTTGATCGGCCGCACCACGACGCCGGAGTTCGGGGTCTGCAGCTCGGCGGAAAATCCCGCGGTCTATGTCACGCGCAATCCCTGGAACACCGACTACACCACCTGCGGCTCGTCGGCAGGCAGCGCGGCGATGGTCGCCGCCGGTGCGGTGCCGATCGCGCATGCGACCGACGGCGGCGGCTCGATCCGCATTCCCGCCGGGGTCAACGGCAATATCGGCCTGAAAGTCTCGCGCGGCGTGTTCTCGCTCGCGCCGCATCTGTCCGATCTCACCGGGCTGGTCTCGATCCAGGGCTGCCAGTCGCGCACGGTGCGCGACACCGCTGGCTTCGTCGATGCCTGCCGGGGACCTGCGCCCGGCGAGTTCATGCCGTTCTGGACCTCGCCCGAGCCATATGCCGCGATGATCGCGCGTGATCCCGGCCGGCTCAGAATCGCGCTGTCGCACACATGGGGCGACTATCGCGCGACGCCGCACATCACAGCCGAGCTCGAGCGGGTCGGACGTTTCCTCGAAGGCTTCGGCCATCAAGTCGATTATGCACTGCCGGCGATCGACTATCGGGAAGCCTTCGCGGCGCAGACCACCTGCTACATCAGCAATTTCGCCGTCGTGATCGGCAACATGCTCGCCGCGCGCGGGCTGGAGCGGCCGCCGGCGGAGCTGATCGAGCCGATCAACATCCGCATCTGGGAGCATGGCCGCGACTTCAGCTTCGCCGATCGCGCACGCATGCAGGCCGTCTTCAACACCACCTCGCGCGGCTTCGGCGCCTTCTTCGAGGACTGGGACATCATCCTGACGCCGATCACGGCACTGCCGACGCCGAAGGTCGGCACCACGGAATATCTCACCATCAGCGACAATCCGTCGGTGCTGGACTGGTTCGGCAATCTCTGGCGCAACTTCGCCTTCACGCCGCTCGCCAATCTCTGCGGCATCCCCGCGATCTCGCTGCCGCTCGCGACCAACGAGCACGGCCTGCCGCTCGGCATTCAGGCGATCGGAAAGCAAGCGAATGACGGGCTGTTGCTGCAGCTCGCCGCCCAGATCGAACGGGCGATCGACGGCAAGTGGAATGCGGGCAACACGCCGGCCGTGCATGTCACGCGCAACTAGAACAAGATAGATAGCATCAACAGAGGGAACGGGACGTCATGCAGCAGCAAGCCGGGGAATTCGGGATCGACGACGCGAAACGCGTGCTCGGCGACGTCTTTGCGCCATGGGTGCAGGACCTCAATCTGTCGATCGAGCAGTTCGACATCACGCCGCCTGCCGGCGATGCCGACTGGCAGCCCGGCGCCATCCTGCGCATGCCGTTTTCCGAGCGGTTGTGCCGCAATGGCGGCATCGTCTGCGGCCAGGCCTTGATGGCGTTCGCCGACACCGCAATGGTGCTCGCCAACCTCGCGGCCAACAAGGGCTACCGGCCGATGACGACGGTCGACCAGACCACGCATTTCATGCGCGCGGTGACGGCGTCCGACGTGCTGGCCGACGCTCGCGTGGTCCGGCTCGGCCGCACCATGAGCTTCGGTCGCGTCACGCTATCTTCTGCCACCGACAACAAGCCGGTGGCGATGGTGTCGAGCGCGTTCGCGATGCTGCCGGGATAGGCCTCTCGCATCATGGCCGGTCTATCTCATCCTGAAGGATGTGAATGTATGACCGAGGAGCGGCACCAAACATTCAGTGTCGTCCCGGCGAAAGCCGGGACCCATAACCACCGAAGACCATTGTTGCGCAGGGCTGCGGCCACAGCCTTCCTCAACAATTAAACCCTGTGGTTATGGGTCCCTGCTTTCGCAGGGACGACGTCGGACATGTTGTCCCGCCTTCAATCCCGTCATCCTGAGGAGCTTGCGCAGCAGGCGTCTCGAAGGACGAGGTTACCAGCCCGGCCTCACGGTTCGCCTGGCGATGCGAAGCATCGTACAGAGACGCGCGTACCGCGCGTCTCACAATGAAGGTTCAGACCAACCACGCTGCAAGATTTACTTGCCGAGCACGGCCTCCGCCGCGTTGACGATGCTGACGGTCGGATTCTTTCCGCAATAGGTGCCGAACTTCTTGGCGTTCTCGGTGAACACGTCGGTGTCGATGATCGCCTCGTCGGAGTCGCCCTTATACCAGCCGTCCATCCAGACCAGCACCATTTTGATGGTGTCGTCGCCACCGTCGACGAACTGTTTGCAGGTCATGGTCGAGAGATCGAGGACGGTGGCGCTGGCTGGTGCCGACAACAGCGCGAGCGCGGCGGCAAGCATGATCGAGGCAGTGATCTTCATCGCAATCTCCTTGGGCAATGATTTGGAATGAACCGGTCGCCGGAAGCCCGGCGGCTCCGTCCGCGACCTCGTAAGCGATGCGTTACATCGAACGCAAGCACTGCATCGCGCGGATCAGCCCGCACATCGTTTCGCTGCACGGCTTGAGAATTCGTGTTTCTGATTTGCGACGGCGCCCGCGCTAAAGCGTGATGAGAACAGGGCGTGTAGTCGAGAATCCAGTGTATGCGAGCGGGGATAGCGAGGTCGGTGTCGCTCTCAAAAGCCGATACCGGCGATGCTGTGGTGAATGTCCGCTCAGGGCCCAATACCAGTCCTGCGGTTCAAAAATGGCGCGATCACACTCCGCGCCGAATGACCTTCCAGGTAAGAGAGCCGGCAAGGAAAAGTGACATAGAACAGAATGCTATCGTCCCCCAGACACGGACATTAGGGCTTGTCTCATTCAGCCAAACAAGTGCCGCCAAGCACAGAAACGCAGGGATTGCGCACGCCTGTGTCACAACAAACCGGCGGCGCAGTGCCCGCGGAGCGCGGGAGCTCCAGACGAAGCCATCAACCTCGAACCTGCGGGAAATCGTATCCACCGGCTCTTGGGGATACCACTTTCCCAGCTCGCTCATGACGGACATGAAACCCCATCCGGCAATGCCGATTAGCACAATGGCGAGTAGGCATAAAATGAGCGACATCTCGCTTCTCCAGTCGCTAGCTATCGAGCGCGTCAAACATTGATAGTCCGCTTCGGGTCAAAGGCGCCGTTTTAGCAATCAGTCGGGTACTTCCGGTCTACCCCAATGAACGGACGTCTTCAGATCCGGTCGCCATATCTCAAAGGTGCCACTTCCAGGATTCGCAGCACGCCTCAGAAGTAGACGTTCGCGTTACACGGACCGGCCGCGACACCACCTGGTATCAGGCTCTGCCGCAGGACATCGCCGCTGGTGGCAGATATGCGCCACTCACGATGAACATGCTGCCGCTCGGCGCCCGCGCTTGAACTCCTAAGCCGTCCCTGCCGGCCAAGCTGGAGACCCAGCTTGCGTACTTTCAAGATTCCGCTCTACACTCTTGGAGTGTATCGACTAGCTGAAGTATTCACAAGTTGTGTCCCGCAATTAACGGGACATTAACCTGCGGGTCAAGCGCGTACCGTGGCCTTTGTCGGACAGGAGTGGACCAGCCCCATGTGGAAAGACCCCATCAAGAGCACGCCTTCGATCATCCAGACCGATTTCGGGCCCTTCGGGCAGAGCCTGCCGGGGGACGGTGAAGCCTATTGCGGCCCGACGTCGATGGTCATGGGCCTTTACTGGCTGTCGGCAAACGGCTTCACGCAGGTTGCTCCTGTGGTCTACAACGGCGAGGACGACCCCGTGGCGATCAACCTGGAAAGGGTGGTCGCGGGCTTGATGCGGACGTCGAGCGAGAGCGGCAGCTTCGTGGACGGCATGACGAGCGGGATGGCCGACTATCTGTCGGCCTGCGGAATCGGGCCTGATCTTTATAATTTGACGAGCACTTCCAATCCGGGCCTCGCGTGGCTCGCCGATCAGTTGGCCCCGAACGTGTCCGAGAGTCCGCAGACGATCGTCTTGGCCAATTTCGCGGTTGGCTGGTATTCCGTTTCCCAGACGACGAAGGGATACGTGGAAAATAACGGCGGCCACGTCCTCGCGCCGCTCACGGTGAACCTGACGGGTGGCACGATCACCATCAACAACGCTTTCCCCGCCTCGTTCGAGAACGTACCCAACCTCCCGTCTAGCAATCCGCAGACCGTCCAGATCGCGCAAATGCCCAGCGGATGGACGCTGGAAAATCTGCCGCTACCCTCCGAAGACTACAGCCAGGTCGTCACCGACGCGCTCACCGGGTGGGGCGTCTACGCCGTGCTCTGGCAGGGGCAAGCTTGGGCGATCTCGCCGTCGGCGCTGCCCTCGACATCCGGATATGAACCCAGCACTTGGACGATCAACCAGCCTAAGGTCATCAACACGAACGGCGGCACGCTGACCGTCGTCGCGCCGATCTCCGGGCTGGGCGGCCTCCACAAATACGGCGAAGGCACGCTCCTGCTCACCAACACGAACCAGCTGATAGGACACAACACCGTAGGCGCTGGGACGCTGGCAAGTACCCGGACATCCGGCACACCATTTGGCAGCTTCAGGGTGACGGTGACGAACGGCGGAATACTCGAGCTTCGTTCGGACGGCGCGACGGTCGATGTGCAGATCGCCTCGGGATCTCTGGCGACGTTCGTCATCGGCTCTACGGGAGGCGCCTTGCAGCTTTCCGGAAGCGGCAACTATCGCGTCGTAATCGGGGGCAATGACGACGGTACCCTGACGAACATTGTCCGCAACTCCGGCGGAACTCTTGTTATCGTGCCGGGCGGCGGCATGGCCCAGCTTGGGCTGACGCAACAGGTGTTCGTGGCAGGAACGGGAGCAAACCTGCCCATCGTCATGAACGGGATCGTCGCTCCCTACATTCTCGGAGAGGACGACGACGCGGCCAGCTCGGGCAAGTTCCTGACCTATTCGCCCTCCGAGGGCTTCGCGAGCGCGGCGACCGTGTCGTCGACCGATGTCAGCATCAACGACGTTCCGGCCGATGCCGTCTACGAGGTCGTCGACAGCCAGGCGGTCGAGAGCGGCGGTGTGCCGCAGGTGGCGGCGCTCGAAGTGAACGGCGGGGCGATTACGGGCGGCGATGCGAGCATTCTGGTCGGAAGCCAGGCGAGCGGCGACGCCGCGGGCCTCATCATGAACGGCGGCAGCATCGCTACTGCGAGCCTTTCGTTCGGCGCGGCAGAAGGCCTGATCTACACCAATGCTACCGGCGGTAGTTCGCAGATCGCAGCCGCCATCGAGGGATCGGCGGGCCTGACGATCTTCGGTCCCGGCACGCTGACCCTGAGCGCAGACAGCAGCCGCATGCTTTCCGGTCTGATCAGGGTCAATGGGGGTACGCTGATTGCCGGCGGTACCGGTGGATCAGCAACGGGTGCCGGCGAGGTGCTGGTATCCTACGCGGCGACGCTGGAGGTCGCCGGCACGGTGACCGGCGCGGTTGTTGTCGGCGAGTCGGGCACACTGTTCATGAACGGTGGGACGGTCTCGGGCCCGGTCACCATTGCAGCGACCGGCACCGATTCGCCTGCTCCCGGCGGCATGCTACAAGGGAGCGGAACAATCAGCGGGACCACCTCCATCAGCGGCATCATCCAGTCAGGCCCGCAGGCTGGCCTAATCACGTTCACCGGCGAGACCACTATGACCGGCGACGCGAGCTTCTATTGGCGGCTGCAGAAGCTCGTGGACGATGCTGATCCCGGAGCCGGACCTGGGATCTACTGGAACGCGCTGCAGTTCAACTCGCCGGATACGAACCTCGGCACCAAGAATGCACCTCTCTGGCTCTTCCTCGACTTCAGCGCCCTCGACGGGGACCCGGACGGCGGCAACGCGTTCTGGAAGAAACCCCATACCTGGACGCTCTTCACCTACGCAGCCGATGCCGGCTACTTTTGGCCGGCGGGCGAGAACTTCTCGTACCAGTCCGGGAGCTTCAACACGGTCTTCGACAACTGGGTCGTGTCCCTGCAGTGGAAACCGGCCGCCTCGCCGCAGAGCCTCCCCGAGCGATGGCGCGCGAACGCTCGTGCGAGAAGCCTGTAACCGACCCGCGGCAACCCTACCGAATGTCCGAGATGGGTCAAATGTGGCGATCGAGGATCGTTGATGAGAAGTCCGGACTGCACCCAACACCGGACCAATCGGAGGCGGCGAAGTTGGTCCGCAAGGTGACATCCCCGGTCTGCGCGGCGTGTCCGCATTTCGTCCCGGATTTACGGGTCCACGCCCCAGGTTCAATTGCATCCGCGAACAACCTGCGCTCCCCTCTCCGGTTGCGGGAGGAGATGCAGCGAATGCCGCCAGGCCGATTCAACCTGAATTCATCGCGCTTTAGCGGAGCGAGGCGACGCTTGCACCATTTCGGAATAGTAGAAAAGTAACCCTGAGTTGCCCGACGTGTCAAGTTGCTTTTCGTACGCCGGCAGCTGCCGGCACCTTTGCATGGGGTTGTTTTCGATATTTTGGCGGCGCGCACCTGCGGCAGCGAGCACCTAAGCGGATCGCGAGCGACGGCTCCGCCGCCAGCGCCAGAACAGCGCAACGAGGGCGACGAGCACGAGACCGGCGGCCACAGCCTTGGCGGTGAACCGCCCGCCGGGCCGATCGATCAGGCGGGTCCACAACGATGCCCCCTCGCCCTGACGCGGCAGGCGAAACGCCACCACGCTATCGCCGATTGAGGTGCCGGCTTCGGAATGGCCGCCGGCGCCGATCACGACGTACTGCTCGCCCTTCCAGAGATAGGTCATCGGATTGGCGACGCCCGGCACCGGAAGCCGGCCGAGCCACAGCTGCTTTCCCGACCTGGCATCGAACGCGCGCAGATAGGCATCCATCGCGCCGGTGAACACCAGGCCGCCCGCGGTGATCGCGACGCCGTTGACCAGCGGCGTGCCGGTATTGAGCGCGATGCCGAGCGGCGCGAGATCCTCGCTGGTGCCGACCGACGAATGCCAGAGGATCTTGCCGGCCTTGAGATCGACCGCCACCGTCTCGCCCCATGGCGGCTTGTTGCAGGGCGACCCGACCGCCGACTTCGCCAGCGCCCGCGACATCGCGAACGGCGCCCCTTCCTGCTGGCCGAATTCATGACCCGGCGGCGGATTGAAGCCCTTGGCCTGGTCGCGCGGAATCAGTGTGACGATGTGCGCCGCATGACTGACATTGGCGTAGAGGAGCTGATTGACCGGATCGAACGCCGCGCCGCCCCAGTTCACCCCGCCGCCTGTCATCGGATAGATCACGGTGCCTTGCGTCGACGGCGGCGTGTAAAGGCCCTCATTACGGGATTGCGCGAGCAGCGTCTCGCAAGCCGAGCTCCCGGTGCCCGGCAGCAGGCCGGCGACATCATCGGCCCTCATCCGCTGCGTCAGCAGCGGCGGCACATGGGTCGGGAACGGCTGCGTCGGCGACAGCCTCTCGCCCACGGCACCGTTCTGCGGCACCGCGCGCTCCTCGACCGGCCACACCGGCTTGCCGGTGTCGCGATCGAGCACGAACACAAAGCCCTGCTTGGTCGGCTGGATCACGACGTCGCGCTGACCATCGACGGTGTCGATCCGCGCCAGCGTCGGCTGCGCCGGCAGGTCGTAGTCCCAGACGTCGTGATGCACGGTCTGGAATGCCCATGCGAGTTCGCCGGTTTCGATCCGCAGCGCGACCACGGAATTGGCGTGCTCGTCATTGCCGGGGCGCTTGCCGCCCCAGAAGTCCGGACTGGGCGAAGTCGTCGGCAGGAACACCAGGCCGCGCTCCTCGTCCACCGACATCGGCGCCCAGACATTGCTGTGGCCGGCCTCGACGCCATTGTGCACGAGCGGATCGAAGCTCCAGCGCGGCTGTCCGGTTCGCGCATCGAAGGCGCGCACCGCGCCGAGCGGCGCGTCGACCCGCCGGTTGTCGCCGATCGCGGACCCGACCACGACCACGCCGCGTCCCGTCACCGGCGCCGACGTGATCTGAAACTCGCCCGGCCATTCCAGCTTCATGCCAATGTCGATCCTGATCTCGCCACCGTTGCCGAAATCGGCGCAAGGCTTGCCGGTTCTGGCGTCGAGCGCGATCAGGCGCCTGTCGTTGGTGCCGGTGAAGATGCGTGACTTGCAGGCGGCGCCTTCCGCCGCGCGATCATCCGTCCAGTACGCGACGCCGCGGCAGACAAAGCGATTGGCCGGCCGTTGCGCCATGCTGATCTTCGGATCGAAACGCCATTTCTGCGCACCGGTGCCGGGATCGAGCGCGATCACTTCGTTGAACGGCGTGCAGAGGATCAGGCTGTCCTCGACGAACAGCGGCGTCACCTCGAACTTGGTGCGCTTCATGACCTCGGGCGGGCGCGTATCGAGATCGCCGGTGCGGAATTCCCAGCCGCGCAGCAGCTTGCCGACATTGTCTGATGTGATCTGCGTCAGCGGCGAGAAGCGTTGTCCGCCGCGGTCGCCGCCCCAATACTCCCAGGCGCGCGCCGGCTGACCACACAGCAGCAGCGCGGCAAGCAGGCAAAACAGCAACCGCATCGCGTCCTCCCCCAGGATGCGATCACCGGGCGCCGCATCTCATGCGGGAAAGCATTTACGCGATCGTCGCGTCAGTATCCACCCCGGCGATAGCCGCCGCCGTAGTTACCGCGATAACCACCACCGCCGCCGCCGATGCCGATCCCGATTCCGATTCCGATCGGCGGTCCGGCAGGCTCGTAGACCACGGTTGGAGGCGGACGGCGCACCACCACGACGTCGTCCTCAACGACGACGCGCGGCGGGCGCTTGCCCGCGCGCCGCGGCGGATCGGGATCGGCACGCTTTTTCACCGGCACGTTGGCCCTCTGCTGCAGCGGCTGTTGCGGCGGCGCGGCGTTGCAGGGACAGGTCGGTGCCGCCAGCGCGACGCTGGTCGCGGGCACGCTGAGCGCGACGGCGGGCGCCGGATCGGGACGGTAGCGCAGCCGTTCGATCATCTTGCGCGCGGTCGCTGTCAGGTCGGTGTCAGGATATTGCGCGAGGAAACCGCGATAGGCCGCGGCCGTGTTGGCGAGAACAGCGTTATTCCACGCCACCATGCGGCGATGCCGGTCGAGCCAGTCGCGCGCCTGCAGGCCACGCGGCGTGCCGGCGAAGATCGCGGCGAAGGCCTCATAGGATTCGTCGGAGCCATCGACCACCATCAGTTCATTCGCGGCCTCGATCGGCTTGCCCTGCAACTCGCGCTTCCATTCGTCGACGGTGCGTTTGGCCGCGGCCGGTGGCGGCGTCACTGCGGGCGATGCCGCCGCACCCACCATGAAACGGAAGTCGTCGGTGAGCGAGGACGAGTCCCACGGCGTCTGGCGACCGTCAGTTGCCCTGTTCACCGCCAGGCGAACGCGCTTGAAGGTGTCCTCGATCGGGATGCCCGGCTCCTTGGCCGAGGCCAGCAACGCGGTGGTGTAGGGGCTGTTGGCGCCGCTGCCGTCCTCGGCTTCCGCTCCCGGCGAGGTCGAGAACGACACAAACGTGCCGGGCGCGCCGACCCTGGCATCGACGATGGCGAGCCCGTGCCCCGCGGTCTTGCTGAGTTCCGGGAATGGATTGTTGCGGCAGGCATCGAGCAGCACCATGCGCATCCGACTCGGAACCGAGGTGAGCGTATTCAGGACGTCGTTGAGCCGAACCGCCTGGATCGGGATATCAGCCTCGCGCTTCGGATCGACATCGACCGGCACCAGATAGTTCTCGCCGTCGATCTGCAGGCCATGCCCGGCATAAAACACCAGCGCCACGGTATCGGCGCCTTTCGCCGCCACCTGGCCAGCGAAATCGCTGAGCCGTGCGCGCATCTCGTCCTGCGACAGGTCCGATGCGGCCGTCACCGCAAATCCGGCATCGGTCAGCATTTGCGACACAGCCTTGGCGTCGTTGGCCGGATTCGGCAGCGCGGGCACCGACTTGTAGGCCGACTGCCCGATCACCAGCGCCAGCCGGTTTTCCGCCGACGCCGGCACGGCGCCGAGCAGGATCGCTGCCGGAACGATCAGGCTGAGGAGCGAACGGCGAAGCATGGCGGCCTCCGACAATGACATCGAAGATGGGTCGGAGGCCGTCAGGCCAAGGTTCATGCCTTGCGGCAAATGTGCTGCCGACCGACGCCGGTCAAATGGCTGCCGACTCGTGAGCCCGGCTATTTCGGTTTCTTGGCCGGATCCGCTGCCGGCTTGGTGACGCCCCAGGGATCGTATTTCTCCTTGGGCTCGGGGATCCGATCGAGCGCGGCCTTGTAGGCCTTCTCGTCGACCTTGGGCTTCTGCTCCGTCTTCGTATCGCCTCCACCGCCCCCTCGCCGGCCCTGGGCCAGGGTGGGTGTCGCGAGCAGCGCCAGGATGACGGCAGCAACCGTGAAGCGTTTCATGTCAGTCTGTCTCCCCCGCCGCCGCAGCAACATCCGGTAATACCTCTACCCCAACGATAACTTGTCGCTCGACATTTGTTGATCGACAAAGCGCCGCCTCACGCGAATTCAGCGCCACCAGGGGGCGCAATCCTGACGGCGGCACATTAAATGCACTGAATGGGACAGGGACAAGTACATCTGGCGGCGCTGCTGGCCGGCGCCGCCTTAATATTGAGTGGCTGCGGCCTGGCGGACAGCCATGCGGTGTGGCCGGAGGCCTTGAAGGTCAAGGCCGCCGAGCCGGCGCCGCTCGAGATGCCTCCGGACGTCAAACGGCTGGTCGCGGGCAAGCTGGATTCGGTGTTCACGGCCGGTTCACAGCCAACCCATGTGCGGGTCTCCGCCCCGCTGCACGACCCGCGCGGCACCGGCTGGACGGCATGCGTACGCGCCGAGCTGACATCGGTGATCGGCAAGCCGCTGGGGACGCAGACCTATCGCGTGTTCATCAATGAAGGCTCGATTTTCGATCGCCGGCAGGTCGGAGCCGACGACAATTGCGTGACGGAGACTTACGAGCCGGTCGAGAGCACCGTTGCGGTAGAAACGCAACGGACCACCAAACCCTAGCGCTTGAACCGGCGAGCCGGCCAAGCCGCTGCGCACCGGGTATGCTGAACGGTCCGTTAACACGACCGCTCAAATTGCCTGATGGCCTCAACGGCATTTTCCATTTCTTTCAGCTAGCGTTGCCCTGACGAACGCAAGGCCCAATCAGCCTCGCGGAGTGGGGAAACAGGGACGTGGCCGATATTGCTGACCGGGCAATGATCCACCGTGCATCGCGCAAGGATGCCACGGACGATCGCACCTTGCCGCCGCTGTCGGCCGCGCCGCTCAATGCATGGCGCGCGCTTGCCGCGCGCGCGATCGAGGCCAATGGCTACTATCAGCCAGACTGGGAATTGGCGGTCGATGCCTCCGCGCGCGGCCGCACCGGCGCGGCGCTGCTCAGTGCCGCCGGCGATGCCGGGCAACTGATCGGGCTGTTGCCGGTGGTTCCGATGCGCCGGATCTACCGGATTCCCCTGCCCGCTTTGGTCGGCGCCGAACCCTATGGCACGCTGTGCACGCCATTGCTCGACCGCGACGCCGCCGAGGAAGCGGTGGGCAAGATGCTGCGGCAGGCGCGCAATGCGGGCGCGCATGCGCTGATCCTGCGCACCATGTCGCTCGAGGGGCCGGCCATCGCGGCGATCCGCGCGGTGCTGGCCCGAGACGGGTTGCAGCCGCGCATGGTGAGCGCCTATCAGCGCGCCCAGCTGGATGCGACGCGCGATGCCGACGAATTGTTGCGCGACGCGCTCGGGCCCAAGAAGCTGAAGGAGCTGCGCCGCCAGCACCATCGCCTGTCCGACCACGGCGCGGTGCGCTTCGATGTCGCCCGCACGCCGCGCGAGGTTGCGACGGCGCTCGAGACTTTCCTTGTCCTCGAAGCCGGTGGCTGGAAGGGAAAGCGCGGCACGGCGCTGAGCCAGCATGCCGACGATGCGGCCTTCATCCGCCGCGCGACGTCGACGATGGCCGAAGCCGGCCGCTGCGAGATCATCACGCTGCATGCGGGCGACACGCCGGTCGCGGGCGGCATCGTGGTGCGTCACCAGGACCGCGCCTTCTTCTTCAAGATCGGCGTCGACGAGCGCTTTGCGAAACATTCGCCCGGCACGCAGTTGACGCTGGAGCTGACGCGCCATCTCTGCGCCGATCCCGCGATCAATTCGGCCGATTCCACCGCGGCGCCCGGCCACCCCATGATCGACCCGATCTGGCGCGGCCGCTTCGCGATCGGCGACGTCTTGCTGCCGCTGCGGCGCCGCGATCCGCTGGTGCCGGCCATTCACGCCGCGCTGACCCTGAACAAACTCGCCTACGAAGCGGCGCGCGGCGCCGTCCGCTTCATCCGCAGCCGGCGCGGCAAGCCCGGATAATGCGGTTTACCCTTTCGTAGGCATGCAGACACATCGGGAAACAACGGGCTGCCGCCGTCAGGTTGGTGTCAGCTGGCCCGACTAGCGTTGCGGCGCGCTGGTTCTCAGACGGCGCGCGCCCTTGCTTCGAAAGCCTCATCTGATGGAAACATCGGATGGGGCTTTTTGCCGGCGCTCGCGACATCCTGACGGCAAACGACAAGGCCGCCTCAACCGACGGCCTCTCTGTCTTGCGCTCCGCGCATCATTGGGAAACGCGGCGCGACCAGCGCCTCCCCTTACTGCAACGGCGAGTGCGGTGCCGGCAGCATGATGGTCGAGTGCATCTCCTCGAGCACCTGCGTGCCCTTGCTCAAAAATTCCAGCCAGGCCGGATCCTTCATCGCGTTGCCGCGTGCGGCGGCGCGGGCGTTGAGATCGGGATAGGCCCAGATGTGGCAGACTTCGTTGGGCTGCCCGGCCTCGGTGGTCCAGAGGCCGACGATCTTGGAGTATTTCTCGCGCTCCGGCATCACGCCGGTGATCAGATCGAGCCATTGCTTGGCGCCGCCGACCGGCTTGGCACGATAGTTGCGGAATTCGTAGATGTTGCCTGATGTCGCCGGCGCCACCGGCGGGATGATTGGATTGAGCAGCCGCACCTCCTGCCGCACCAGCAGCGGACGGATCACCGGAATATACTCGCCGGTCCAGCGCGGATTCTTGGCGAGCTCGGCGCGCAGCCGGGTCCGCTCGTTGAGATCGGCGTAGCTCCACATATGCATGACCTGATTGAGCGGACCGATCTCGGTGATCCAGTAGCCTTCCAGCTTACCGAAATTGTCGGCGCGGATATCGCGCGAGATCGTGCTCGCCGCCTTCACCATCTCGCCGACGGCGCCTGGACGGACTGTATAGGTGCGCAGCTCATAGATCATGGTGGTCTCCCCTGATTGTTTCCGATGGATGATGTGGGCTCGGGATAGGGGGGAGCCTCGCAGCCCCTCCCCTCCCACACCACCGTACATACGGGTCCGTATACGGCGGTTCGCTGGATAGGGATTGCGGACTACTCCGCAGCCTCTGCGTTGATCTCGGCCGAGACCTGGCGGATGGCGCGGGCGAGCTGCTCGGCCGGCTGGGCGCCGGACACCGCGTATTTCTGCGCGAACACGAAGGTCGGCACGCCGGAAATACCCTTCTCGGCGGCCTCCTGGGCCTGCGCCGAGACCAGGGCGACATCCTCGTCGGTGGCAAGACGCTTGCGCACGTCGTCGGCATCGAGCCCGACATCGCTTGCCGCCTGCACCAGCACGTTGCTGTCGGTGAGATCGCCGCCGTCGCGGAAATACAGCTCCATCAGCCGCTGCTTCATCTCGGCCGCCTTGCCTTTGGCCTCGGCCCAGTGGATCAGGCGATGGCAGTCGATCGTGGTTGGGCTGCCGCTTGACGAGCTCGGGATGGTAGGTGAGCCCCTCCTCATTGGCGGCGGCGACCACGCGGCCGGCAATGCCCTTGTAGGCCTCGACCGAGCCGAACTTGGCGGTGAGATATTCCTCGCGGCTGATGCCTTCGCGCGGCACCCAATTGTTGAGGAAGAACGGCCGCCAATGCACCTCGACCGGCACATCGGGCACCAGCTTGAGCGCATCCTCGATGCGATGCTTGCCGATATAGCACCAGGGGCAAACGACGTCGGAGACGATGTCGAGGCGAAGCGGCTTCAGATCGCTCATGGCGGGGTTCCCGGCGGAAAATGGAACCCCAAAGGTAGGCCGAAAGCGCTCCGAGACAAGCCGCTATTTCATACTGGCTGCCATCTGCCGCATCCGCTCGGCGGTCAGCTCATCGGCCGGGAAGAAGGTCTCCAGCGCCAGTTCCTGCAGCGTGATGTCGACCGGCGTGCCGAACACCATGGTGGTCGAGATGAAGCTCAGAATCTCGCCATTGAGGCGGAGCTTGAAGGGGAGCGCGACGTTGTTGTCGGTGGTGATCGGGGCCGACCGCGCCGGGATCGGATAGGACTTCAGATCCTGGTAGAGCTTGAGCAGCTCCGGATCGGCCGTTGCCTCGCATTGCCGATGCAGCCGCTCCAGAAGATGCGCGGCCCATTCCGCGAGGTTCACGGTGCGCGGGGCGAGGCCCTCGGGATGGAAGGCAAGCCGCAGGATGTTGAAGGGCTGGCCGAGCAGCCGCTGCGGCACGCCCTCGAGCAGCGGCGCCACCATGCGGTTGGCGGAGACCAGATTCCAGTGCCGGTCATAGGCCAGTGCCGGATTGGGCTCGTGCGCCTTCAGCACCAGGTTGATGGCCTCGCGCGCCGATTTCAGCGCCGGATCGTCCAGCGAGCGTTGCGGGAATGCGGGCGCGAAACCCGCGGCGACCAGCAGCACGTTGCGTTCGCGTAGGGGCACGTCGAGGCGCTCCGCCAGTTTGAGGACCATGTCACGCGACGGTGCCGAGCGGCCGGTCTCGACGAAGCTCAAATGCCGCGCCGAGATCTCGGCATCGACGGCAAGGTCGAGCTGGCTGAGATGACGGCGCTGCCGCCACTCGCGCAGGTGTTCGCCGATCGGAACGGGTTTTGCGGGCTCGGCCCGCGCCATGGATGCATGTGCGTTCATGATGCGAAACCTACCATGCGGAATTCGCCCGTTCCATTACGCCTGAGGTAATCGAATTGGCGCGCTGGCCGGCTCATCCTCCACGGCACAGGAGATGACCATGCTGATGCTATCCCTTGTCCGCGCCCTCGCCGTCCTGCTGCCGTGGCTGGTCCATCTGGCCACCTGGCTGCTGGCGCGCTCGCTCAACATGCCGCAGCCGCTCGTGCACGCGACCGGCGTGTTCGTGTTCGCGCACGTCTATGCGGCCGAGATGAGGGTCGGCAAGGCGCTGTGTCCGCTCCGGCTGTGGCGTCAGCTGCAGTCGCTGTTCCGCTGACCACCCCATCCCAACCCGAGGAGACACTGCCATGATCCATTCGTCCCAGCTGCTGCGCCGCGCCTTGCTTGCCGACGCCGTCTTCAGCGGCGTATCCGCCATAGCCATGGTGCTCGACGCCGGCGCGCTGGCATCGCTGCTCGGCCTGCCGGAAGCGCTGCTGCGCGAGACCGGGCTGTTCCTGATCGCCTATACCGCGCTGGTCGGCTGGCTCGGCACGCGCATGTCGGTGCCGAAGCTGCTGGTGATGCTGGTGGTCGTCGGCAACGCGGCCTGGACGCTCGCCAGCATCGCGCTGCTGCTGTCGGGCGCGGTGTCGCCGAACCTCTTCGGGACCCTCGTGATCCTGGCCCAGGCGATCGCCACCGGCGTGTTCGCCGAGCTGCAATATGTCGGGCTGCGCCGCAGCGGCGAGACGGTCGCGGCGTAAATCGAATGCCGGATGTGACGAGCGGTCGTCGCGGCAAACGCGGCGGCCGTTTCCGTCAGCTCAGCACGACCGCGACGATCATACCGGCAAAGGTCAGCGCCAGGCCGATGATCAGCATCGGCACCAGACTGCTGCCGGCAAACGGATCGGCCTGATCCTGATGAAACCACGCGCCGTCGATGGCACGCTCGATCGCTTTCGCTCTGTTCCTCATTGCACTGCTCCTGCTTCGCTTCGCCTGTAACGCTCGCCGACCGCCAGCATCACGCCCTGTCCGCCGGCGACGCCCATCTCGAGGCTCGAGGCGATGCGCCGCGCGCGATCGATGAAATGCGCCGCCGCGTCAGGCGGGCATAGCTCGGCCGCGGTCGCCTCGAACAGTTCGAGCCAGCGGTCGAAATGCGCGGCGTCGATCGGCAGCGGCATATGCTTGACCATCGGCGTGCCGTGATAGCGCCCGGTCATCAGCGCAACCGAAGACCAGAACGCGCACATCTGCGCCAGATGCGGCTCCCAATTGCTGATCCTGGTCTCGAACACCGGTCCGATCATCGGGTCCTTGCGGACCTTGGCGTAGAAGGCATGCACCAGCTGCTCGATCATGGCCTCGGTGATCCCGGTCCGCGCGACAATCCCGGCGGTGATCTGCTCGCGGCGCTCTGCTGCTGTCATGGCATACATCCTAAATAGGTATTTCAAATGCCTATTTAGGCTGCTATAGCTGATCCGCCAAGTGCTGATTTCGAAGGGCTTCCATGCGCCTGACATCGTTCACGGATTTTGCGCTCCGCGCCCTGATGCGGCTGGCCGGCGAGCCGGACCGGTCGTTTGCGACCAGCGAGATCGCGGCCGAGTTCGACATTTCCCGCAATCACCTTGCCAAGGTGGTGCGCGACCTTGCCGACGCCGGCTTCATTGCCACCCAGCGCGGCGCGGGGGGCGGGTTCTCGCTGGCGCGGCCGGCGGAGACCATCACCCTCGGCCAGGTGGTGCGTGCGCTGGAAGGCGACAGCGCGCTGGTCGAATGTTTCAGGGATGATGGCGGAGATTGCCTGCTGCTGCCGCGCTGCCGGCTGAAGGCGAAGCTTGCGGCGGCGCGCGAGGCCTTCATGCGCGAGCTCGACGGTACGACGCTCGCCGAATGCGCCTACCTGCCGCGTCCCGGCCGCCATCCCGCGAGGGCATCATGACGACGATCACATTCGCGGACGGCGCGTTCGAGGTGGACGCCAATATCGTCGCCGAAGGCCTCGGTATCGCGGTTCCGCTGCTGCAGGCCGGGATGCGCTCGGGCGCGATCACGACGCGCTCGGAGCGCGGGCTCGACGCCGATCAGGGGCGGCATCGCCTCACATTCTTCTCGGGGAGCAAGCGTTTCCGTCTCGTCATCGACGAGCACGGCACGATCATCCAACGCTCGACGCTGGATTTCGGCAATTCACCGTTGCCACGCGCGGCGCACCGGCCGAGCGGCTAGTGTGCTGAATGCGAAGTTCGTGCGATTTCGCGGCAGCCACTTTCACGAACTTCGCATTCATAAAGCACACTAGAATCATAAGTTTGCTAGTGTCCTTATCGAATCCGAAGTTCGCTCCGAAGGTGCGGCAAATGATGCGAACTTCGGATTCGGGACACTAGAGCGTTTTCGAGCGACGTGAGTCTCAGGCGTTCAGCGCCCGAGCGGTGCCGCGCTTCGACGAGGCGGCCTTCTTGCCCGCCGTGTTGATCAGGCTGTGGCCATTCAGGTGCTTGCCGTTCAGCGCCGTGCCGTTGGCGAGCTTGCCGTTTGCTTTGGCTGCCTTCTTCGCCTGCCGCTGCCTGGCCCGCTCCTCGGCCAGTTTCTCGGCCTTGCGCTGTGCCTTCCGCTCGGCCCTTTCCTTCAGCCGCACCCGCTCCGCCCTCGCCTCCGCGCGCTTCTTCTTGCGCTTCTTCTCGCAGGCATCGCACTTGCAGCCGATCGGCTTCAGATAGGCTTTGAAATAGTCGGTTCCGTAGTCGTAATTGATTTCGTCGCCCGGCTCGATGTCCTTGATGGCGCGGATGAACACCTTGCGCTTGCGTGGGCGAACGTCGGATTCCGCGTTCGGCCTGCAGGCATGGTTGATGTAGCGCGCGACGTTCTCGCGGATCGAGCCGTCGATGGTCCAGCGGTTGGTGAGCTCGAACAGATATTTGTTCTCGATCGCGTCCTCATCCTTCTTCTTCGAGTCGAGCAACGGCCCGAAATAACGGATGATCTTGGTGCCTTTCTTGATCGGCTTGGTGGCGAAAAGGCCAAGACCGGTCCGGGAACGGCCGACGCGATAGGGCTTGTTGGATGATATCGTGGGCATGACGATCGAGGTTACGGCACGCAGGTGCACGCGACAGAAGTTGCGAAGCCGCCCTTCTAGGACGATTCCGCGCGCCTGTCAGGTGTTTCCCGCGTGTCTATTGAACGTTCCCCAGATTGCATATGTCAGAGACAAAGTAACGTCCGGATCGCAGGTTTCCCCCGATGAAATACCTTGCTTTTGCAACAGTCTTTATGACGGCTGCCGGCGCAAATCCCGGTCATGCCGGCTCCGAGACGATCAGCAGCAGCTACACATCGACCGCGCCCAAGGCCTGCCGCATGATCGGCAAGCCCAGCGAAGAGGACGGCAGCACCACCAGGGTCTGTCCGGGAAAATCCGGGCTTGTGGTGCTGATCAACGAGGGCGACCTGCGTGAAGTGGTCTCGGTGGGCCGAAACCGCGAGGCAGCCGCCAGGGAACCGGCCGCGCGGGCCTGGTTCGGCCCGTTCAGTTCGACCGGCGACAGGGTCGAATGGCGTGCAGCCGGCGGCAAACCGTTTGCGATCATCCAGCGCTGGCAGATCGCCGACAACAGCGAACAGGACAAGCGCGGCGGTCCTGTCTCGCGGGCAATGCTCGCCGTGACCCGGCTGCCGCCGGGCGATGTCTGTCATGTCGCCTATGTCGACGTCGCGGCCAATCCCAACGCCAACGAGCTGGCGCGGCAGGCTGCCGATGATTTCGCCCGCGATTTCAAATGCGGCACGGATACGGTGAAGACGATCGGACAGAGCGGCCGGACCACGTCGCTTGTGAGGCGCTAGTGTGCTGAATGCGAAGTTCGTGCGATTTCGCGGCAACCACTTTCACGAACTTCGCATTCATAAAGCACACTAGAATCATAAGCTTGCTAGTGTCCTTATCGAATCCGAAGTTCGCTCCGAAGGTGCGGCAAATGATGCGAACTTCGGATTTGGGACGCTGGTCCAGGGGCAGCACTGGTTATTGCCGCGCCGAGCGGCCCGCGGACAATCGCAGCATCGCGGTCAATAGCGTTTCCGCGGATGTGCCCTCGGGCGACCGATCCAGGATCGTCTTGAGGCGTCCGTCGAGCAGCAGCATGGTGAAACCATGCACCAGCGACCAGGCCGACGCGATCGCGGCGGCCTGGTCCAGCGTAAGCTGCTCCTTGGAAATCTGCTCGTGCCGGCTGGCGCCGACGCCGCGGGTCAGCCCTGCGAACGAAGCCTCGGACGCCTCGTGCAGCGACGGGCGCGAGTGATCAAGCCGCTCGCTGCGGAACATCAGCCCGTACATGCCGGGATGTGCCTGGGCATAGGCAACATAAGCCTTGGCGCTCGCCACGCCCTTCTCGGGCGTCGTGGCCGCCGAAGCGTCCGCAGCAGCCATTGCAAGGCCGAATTGCCGGAAACCGATCGCCGCAAGTTCGCTGAGCAAACCAGTGAGATCGCCGAAATGATGCGTCGGCGCGGCGTGCGACACGCCGGCCTCGCGCGCCACCGCACGCAATGTCAGCCCCGCCAATCCATCACGCTCGAGCACGCGCTCGGCGGCCTTCAATAGCGCCTCATGCAGATCGCCATGGTGATACGGCGTGTCATTGGCGCGGCGCCGTCGGGCCGGACGAGCTGCCGCAGTCCGTGCAACCCGGCGGGTCGGAGCCCGTGCCGGGCGAGTCGCCTTGTTTTCTTTGGAGATTCTTGCCATCCGGCCTTATAGGTCGCAATTTTTACACTGTAAAGATTTTGCTTGACGATCGGCGGCGTCATCCCTACTGATATCTTTACGATGTAAAGATCATAATACAGGGAGATGCGGAATGCTCGACCAGGTCACATCCAACGCGGCGCGCACCAATCTGGCGCCGATCCCATTCGAAGCCGACGCACCGTTCCTGAAGATCTCGGGCGAATTGCCGCGCGAGCTGAACGGCACGCTCTATCGCAACGGCCCCAATCCGCAGTTCGAGGCGCCGGGTGCGCACTGGTTCGTCGGCGACGGCATGCTGCACGCCTTCCATCTCGAGAACGGCCGCGCCAGCTACCGCAACCGCTGGGTCCGCACGCCGAAATGGCAGGCCGAGCACGACGCCGGTCGCGCGCTGTTCGGCGGCTTCGGCCGCAAGATGCCGGATGCGCCGGCCACCACAACGACCGACGGCGGCGTCGCCAACACCAACATCATCTTCCATGGCGGCCGCCTGCTCGCGCTGGAGGAAGGCCATCTGCCGACCGAGATCGAGCCCGGCACGCTCAATCGCCTCGGCTATTGCGACTACAAGGGCGCGATCACAGGCCCGTTCACCGCGCATCCCAAGATCGATCCGGCGACCGGCGAGATGGTGTTCTTCGGCTACAACGCCGCGGGCCCGCTGACGCCGGCGCTGTCGTTCGGCGCGGTGAGCTCGTCCGGCGTGGTGACGCGGTTCGAACGCTTCGAGGCGCCTTATGCCAGCATGGTGCACGACTTCATCGTCACCGAGAATCATGTGCTGTTTCCGATCCTGCCGATCACCGGCAGCATGCAGCGCGCGATGCGCGGACAGGCGCCGTACGCCTGGGAGCCGGAGAAAGGCGCCTATGTCGGCGTGATGAAGCGCAGCGGCGCGTCAAAGGACATCGTCTGGTTCCGCGCCGAGACCTGCTACGTTTTCCACGTGATGAACGCGTGGGAAGATGGCAACCGCATCATCGCCGACGTGATGCAGTTCGAGGAAGCGCCGCTGTTCAATCATCCCGACGGCTCGCCGACGGACCCGCAGAAGAACCGCGCGCGCTATTGCCGCTGGACCTTCGACCTCTCCGGCAACACCGACCGCTTCACGCAAACCTATCTCGACGACCTCACCGGCGAATTTCCGCGCGTCGACGATCGCCGCGCCGGATTTGCCAGCAATCACGGCTGGTACGCCTGCGCCAACCCCGATCTGCCGATGTTCGGTGCGCTGTCGGGCATCGTGCATGTCGACGGCCGCGGCAAGCGGCTCGGCCACTATCTGCTGCCCGCCGGCGATACGATCTCCGAGCCTGTGTTCGTCGAGCGCGGCGCTGACGCCGCGGAAGGCGACGGCTGGCTGCTCGCGGTGGTCTGGCGCGCCCGCGAAAACCGCAGCGACCTCGCCGTGTTCAACGCGCAAGATGTCGAAGCGGGCCCGACCGCGCTGGTCCATCTCGGCCACCGCGTGCCGGATGGATTCCACGGCAATTGGGTTGGGGCGGAGTAGCCAACGATCACCCCGGACGTCAGTGCGCCAACCTCTCCACGCGTCATGCCCGGGCTTGTCCCTGGCATCCACGTCTTTGTCGCCACCGACCGAAAACGAGCGGTCGCCACTTTATGCCATTGGCAAACCTTGGATTTTCCCGTCACCTCACGATTTTGACACTGTAAAGATTTCGCTTGACGCCTCCGTTGCCCACCATTAGCGTATCTTTACACTGTAAAGATAAGCCTATGAGGCTCACCATGACGATCTTCCTGATCCTCGCTCCCTACGGCGCCTTCGCCATGCTGATGCTGGTGACCTCGGCCACGGTGAGCCTGCTCAGTGCCGCCCTGATCTGCCTCGCTGCCATCGCGTTCGATGTCGCGCGCGGCCGCAGCATCAAGATCCTCGGCGTCGGTTCGGTCGTCATCTTCGCCGCGATCGGCTCCTACCTCACCTTCGTCGATGCGACGCTGAGCAACACCGCGGTGAAGATCGCGGTCGATGCCGGCATCCTGCTGGTGTCGCTCGGCTCGATCATGATCGGCCGTCCCTTCACGCGGCAATATGCGCTGGAGCAGGTCGATGCCGAGACCGCGAAGCTGCCCGGCTTCCTCCATGCCAACTACCTGATCACCGGCGCCTGGACCGCCGCGATGCTGCTCATGCTGATCGGCAACATTGCGGTGCTTTACGTGCCGGCGCTGCCGCTGTGGACCGGCCTCTTGATCGCCTTCGCCGCGCGCAATGCCGCGGTCGGCTTTACCCACTGGTATCCGCACTATCGCGCGGCCAAGGACGTGACGCCGCCAGCCGGCGCGCTGCCCTCACGCTAGACGCTGCCATAACAACATCACCACGATCATCCCGAGGAAACGGAAACCACGACGATGAAGAGCGTATTTGCCAGGCTTGCGAGCGACTTCCTCTCCACCATCGTCTTCCTGGTGGTCTATTTCGCCACCGACAATGTCCTGATCGCCACCGGCGTTGCGATCGCGGGCGCGATCGCGCAAGTGGTCTATGCGCGCGTCAAGGGACAGGCGCTCGGCTACATGACCTGGGCGAGCCTTGGGCTGGTGATCGTGCTCGGCGGTGCGACGCTTTTCACCAACGATCCGCGCTTCGTGCTGGCGAAGCCCGCGATCGGCCACATCGCGATCGGCGCGATCATGCTCAAGCGCGGCTGGATGCTGCGCTATCTGCCGCCGATCGTGACCGAGACAATTCCGGAATACGCCACCCTCGCCGGCTACGCCTGGGCCGGGCTGATGTTCATTCTCGCCGCCGGCACCGTTGCGATCGCGGCGACCGGCGACATGAAGCTGTGGGCGTTCTACGTGTCGGTGGTGCTGGTCGGCGCCAAGATCGCCGCCTTCGCGATCCAGTATGTCGCCTTCCGCGTCCTGGTCGGAAGCCGGCTGCGCGCCGCCGCCCGCGCCTGATCGCCGCAGCCGCGAACTAGGCGCGCGCGGCAAGATGGGCTATACCCGCGCACGCGTTTTCTTCGCGCGAACGGTAGCCATTTCGCTTGAAGGCGCCTTACCTGGAGGGGAGACATCAATGGCGGTGGACGGAAACTGGAATCTCACGATGACGACGCCGATGGGCGAGCGCAAGGCGACGCTGTCGCTGACAAGCTCGGGCGGCACGCTCACCGGCACGCAGGGCGCCGAGGGCAACTCCACCGAAATCTTCGACGGCACCGTGAACGGCGACGACGTCGCCTGGAAGGTTTCCATCACCAATCCGATGCCGCTGACGCTCGAATTCACCGGCAAGGTCTCGGGCGACGGCATCTCCGGCGAGATGGGCATCGGCCCAATGGGCAGCTTCCCCTTCACCGGCACGCGGGCGTAACCGCGGCACACGCACACGCATGCGCATCCTGGCATCCGTTGCCGTCATGGCGTTATCAGCCACGACGGCTTCCGCGCAGCAGGCAAGCGAAGCCGAACCGGCGTGGCGCGCGAGCGCGGTCGCGCTGGTGCCGGCCGGATATGTTGCGGGCAGCTCTTCCAGCACGGATGCCGCCCGCACCACCGGCCACCTCGCGGTCTATGCCGCGAGCGCGGACGACCCGAAGACGCCGGCAAGCGTCTTCGCGCCGCGTCAGATGATGGTCGTGACGCTCAGCAAGGACGGCACGCGCGCGCTGTCGGCCGAACTGAAGCCGCGCGGTCCGAGCGACATCGCTGCCGGAAACGCCGACGGGGCGGACAATGACTTTGCCGCGCGCCAGGCCGAGCTTGACGCGAACCGAAACGCACTGCCCGCTGGCACCGAGCCATGCGACCTCGGCGCCTGGTCGGAGGACAAGGACCTCGCGGGCCTCAACGTGCGCGCCGAGCCGTCGGTGAAGGCACGCGTGCTCGGCAAGCTGCCGCCACCCTACCATCTCAAGATGGGCGGGGCCGAGAACACGCCGGAGGGCGGCTGGCTCACCGAGTTTCGTATCATCGGCTTCAAGGACGGCTGGTTCCTGATCGAGGGCGCGATGCCGCCGGGCAAGGCCTATGAAGATGACAAGCGCTATCCGCGCAACGCGCCAAAGCCTTATGCCGGACGCGGATGGGTTGCCGCCAACAAGGTCGGCGCGAGCTACGCCAACGGCTACACCCGGATGGGCGGGCTGTTCCAGGCGCCCTTCGTCGATGCCAAATGGACGCCGGCGCTGCGCAAGCTCGGCGGTGAGTTCGATACCGACGATGGTCCGAAACGCATCCTCGCCTGCAGCGGGCACTGGGCGCTGGTGGAGAGCCATGACGGCGTGCGCGGCTGGTGGCGCAGCCTGTGCTCCAACCAGGTGACGAACTGCAGCTAGTGTCCTGAATCAAAAGTTCGGCGGACTCCAAATCGACTCGATGATAGCGGACTCTCCTGATTTGGGGAGGATTGGCGATGGGTCGACGCTTTGCTCCGCTGGAGCTTGATGAGGTGGAACGTGCTGAGTTGACATCGTTGGCGTCGCGTCGAAGCACTGCTCAGGCGTTGGCACTGCGGGCTCGGATCGTCCTGGCCTGTGCTGAGGGCGAGCAGAGCAAGGTCGTGGCGGCCCGTTTGGCTGTCGATCCCGACACGGTCGGCAAATGGCGGCGGCGGTTCTCCGAGCATCGGCTTGAAGGTCTTTGGGACGAGCCGCGATCGGGGACGCCACGCACGATTGAGGATGCCCGGATCGAGGCGGTGATCGTTCGCACCCTTGAGACCCAGCCTCCCGGGGCCACCCACTGGAGTTCGCGCAGCATGGCGCGGGCCAGCGGGCTGTCAGTCTCAACAGTACAGCGTATATGGCGCGCTTTCGGCTTGCAGCCGCATCGGTTGGAGACCTTCAAGCTCTCAACCGACCCCGACTTCGTCGCCAAGGTTCGCGACATCGTCGGCCTTTACGTAGCTCCGCCCGAGCGCGCCATCGTACTGTGTGTCGATGAGAAGTCGCAAATCCAGGCGCTGGATCGCAGCCACCCCATGCTGCCCATGCGACCTGGCCAGCCGGCACGCCGTAGTCACGACTACAAACGCCATGGCGTCACCTCGCTGTTTGCCGCCCTCGACGTCGCAACCGGCCGGGTCATTGGCAAATGCTATGGACGCCATCGTGCCAAAGAGTTCGCCGTTGATCCGCAACTGGCTGGCAAAGAGGCCGCGCTGGCACGTCCACCTGACGCCAACCAGCTCATCCTGGCTCAATCAGGTCGAACGCTTCTTTGCACTCATCACCGAGCGTAAGATTAGGCGCGGCATCTATCGCAGTGTGGCGGCGCTACGGGCCGAGATTGCCTCCTTCATCGACCATCACAACGCTGACCCAATGCCGTTCCGATGGACCAAATCGGCTGACGACATTCTCGGCTCAATCGAACGCTTCTGCGCTTACAATCTGCCCGCCAAGGCATAAAATGCCATGAACTTTTGGTTCAGGACACTAGAACCAGATCTGCATCGGCAGATCGTGCGCGTCTCGCGGCGGCGCTTCGGGAACGCTTCCGCATGGTTCGCGCGCAGCCAGCGCCACTGCACACGCATCCAGCACATCGTCGCGCTTTGCGCCGGTGCCGATGCGCACCTCGGTGAGCCAGCGATCGATCTCGCGAAAGCCTGATCGCTTCAGCAGCCTGCAGCGTAGCGCATCGCCCTCCTCCGACTTCTTGCGCGGCAGAGGCTCGCCGCCGTTCAGCTGCAGGAACACCAGCTCGGGATGCACCTCGCGGATATCGCGCGTGGCGTTCGCGCGCACGAACCCGTCGACCTCCATGATCTTCTTGCCGAGATGCCAGAGCTGGCGCGACACACGGGTCTGGCCGCGGCGCAGTGCTTCCGCATTCGCGAGATCGGGATCGTCAAACTGCTGCCACAGCCAGCGCCGCGCGCCGGTGAAGACGCGCGAGGTGTGCGGGCGCAATCTTACGCGCGCGAGAAGGTCGCAATCGCGCTCGCCGTTATCGGTCAGACCGATCGGGATATCGATCCCGGCGCGATCGAACGGACGCGAAAGCGCGCGCGCAATATCGCTGTGAAAGGAAATCGTACGCCGGTCGCCGTCGATGGTGACGGCGACCCAGCCCTTGGAGAACCCGTCGAGGCCGACCGCAATCAACCCCGATCCTCAACCGAGATTCAATTCCTTGAAGAAGTCGTTGCCCTTGTCGTCGATGATGATGAAGGCCGGGAAATCGACCACCTCGATGCGCCAGATCGCTTCCATGCCGAGCTCGGGATACTCGACCACCTCGACCTTCTTGATGCAGTGCTCGGCGAGGTTCGCCGCGGCGCCGCCGATCGAGCCGAGGTAGAAGCCGCCGTGCTTCTTGCAAGCCTCGCGCACCGCGACTGCGCGGTTGCCCTTGGCAACCATCACCATCGAGCCGCCGGCCGCCTGGAACTGGTCGACGAAGGAATCCATGCGTCCCGCCGTGGTCGGGCCGAATGCACCGGAGGCGTAGCCATCGGGCGTCTTGGCGGGACCGGCGTAATAGACCGGATGGTTCTTGAAATAATCCGGCAACGGCTCGCCCTTCTCCAGCCGCTCGCGCAGCTTGGCGTGCGCCGAGTCGCGCGCGACGATCATGGTGCCGGTCATCGAGACGCGGGTCTTGATCGGATATTGCGACAGTGTCGCAAGGATCTCCTTCATCGGCTTGTTGAGGTCGATCTTGACAACCTCGCCGCCGAGCGACCGCTCCACCGCAGGCAGATACTGCGCCGGGTTGTGCTCGAGCTCCTCGAGATAGACGCCATCCCTGGTGATCTTGCCGAGCACCTGGCGGTCCGCCGAACAGGAGACGCCGAGCCCGATCGGCAGCGAGGCGCCGTGGCGCGGCATCCGGATCACGCGCACGTCATGGCAGAAATACTTGCCGCCGAACTGCGCGCCCACCCCCAGGCTTTGCGTCATCTTGAGGATTTCCTGTTCCATCTCGAGATCGCGGAACGCATTGCCGTCGGCCGATCCGTGGGTCGGCAGCGCGTCGAGATAGCGCGCCGAGGCGAGCTTCACGGTCTTCATGCAGAGCTCTGCCGAGGTGCCGCCGATCACGATCGCAAGGTGGTACGGGGGACACGCCGCGGTGCCGAGCGTCAGCACCTTCTCCTTCAGGAAGGCCAGCAGCCGGTCCTTGGTCAGCACCGAGGGCGTCGCCTGGAACAGGAAGCTCTTGTTGGCGCTTCCGCCGCCCTTGGCCATGAACATGAACTTGTAGGCATCATCGCCCTCGGCGTAGATCTCGCACTGCGCCGGCATGTTGTTGGCGGTGTTCTTCTCCTCATACATCGACAAGGGAGCTACCTGCGAGTAGCGCAGATTGCGGCGCAGATAGGCATCGCGCGCGCCTTCGGACAGCGCGGCCTCGTCGTCACCGTCGGTGATGACGTTGCATCCCTTCTTGCCCATGATGATCGCGGTGCCGGTGTCCTGGCACATCGGCAGCACGCCGCCGGCCGCGATGTTGGCATTCTTCAGGAAGTCGAAGGCGACGAACTTGTCGTTGTCGCTGGCTTCCTTGTCCTCGAGGATCGAGCGGAGCTGCTTCAGGTGGCCCGGCCGCAAATAGTGGTTGATGTCGCCGAAGGCGGCCTCGGAAAGCGCCCGCAGCGCCTCCCGCGACACCACGAGCATGTCCTTGCCCAACACCTTCTCGACCCGGACGCCCTCGCTCGTCACCTTCTTGTAGGGCGTGGTGTCGGCACCAAGCGGGAACAGAGGCGTGTGCCTGTAGGGCGGAACGGGCTTCTGCTGGTCGGGAAAAGCTGAGGGGGCGTTCATGAGCTGCTCGTTGGTTTCGAAAGGCCGGTGCCGGCCGCGGGGCCGCCGGCAATGTAGAGCCGTTCTAAGCCTTTTTCCGACAAAGGAAAGGGAAGCGGGCCGCCTTCCAGCCATGCGCGGGACCGGCAATCCACGTGCTATGTTTCATGCCATCGTAATCCCAAGTTGCCACAACGCCGGCAAGCCGCGGAACGGCCAAGGAAACCATCAGGAAGCCATCAGGAGACCTTCATGAAGACAGCGCTTTTCGTCTGGTTCGCGGCGCTGGCCTTGTTGATCGCGATCCCGACCGGCGCCCGATGCCGCCCGCCTCGGCAGGCCCTGCGGCGGCCTTGCCGGACTGCAATGCGGCGGTCGCGGCCAGTTCTGCCAGTTCAAGCCCGTGACCTGCGGCCGCTTCGACCAGACCGGCACCTGCGCGTTCCGCCCGACGATCTGCAACAAGATCTTCAAGCCCGTATGCGGCTGCGACGGCAAGACCTATGGCAATGATTGCGAGCGCCGGGCCGCCGGGGCTTCCAAAGCGCAGGACGGCAGGTGCGCGTCCTGACGTGGCCATATTGACGCGCTCCGCGGGAGCCTGCATGTAGCTTCGCGTACTTTCATACCGCGGGGGGTATTTCGTGACAGCATCGTTGCGCCGACGCTTGCCTTTGAGCATCCGCTCCACTCTGCCGGCCGCGCTGATCGCGCTGGCGACGGTTTTCGTCGCAGCGACCGCGCATGCCGATCCCTGCGTTGATATCGCCAAGCAGCTCGCCGGCCAGATCGACGGACTGAAGGTCAATTTCAGCGCCGCCAACATTACCTACCTCACGCATCCGGCGGCAAAGGAATTGTCGCTCGGCTGCCGCGGCAAGGATTATTCGATCGAGCTCTACGCCAAGACCGATCGCAAGATGAAGCCGGAGTTCTTCAACCTGGTCGGCTCCGCCACCGCGCTGATCTTCACCGTGCCGAAGGACGACGCCGTCACCGGCACCTCGCGCTGCCTGAAGCGCATGGGCATCTTGCGCGGCAACACCATCACGATGCGCTATCGCCGCCTCAACCTCGAATGCACCCGCAACAAGGCCGACGCCTCGATCACGGTTCGCCGCGGCAACAACGAGTGATCAGCCTTCGCTGGTGATGCGCGCGATGGCGTCGAGCACCCGGCCCCATCCCGGGCTCATCATGTCGAAGGCGAAGCGGTTGCCCGGCAGCACGAAGCCGTCATGCACCATCCGCAGATGGGTGCCGCCCTCGACCGGCGTCAGCGTCCAGGTGACGATCGTGTCGAGCTTCGAGCCGTATTCCGGATTGGTATCAGCACCGCCCTTCCAGGAGTAGCGCAACAGGCGCGGCGGATCGCAATCCAGCACCTCGCAATGCACGACACCGTCCCAGTCGCCCATCGGCTTGGTGTGGAAATTGAAGCGATGGCCAACGGCCGGCACGAAATCGTTCGGCATCAGCCATTTCGCGATCCGATCGCTCGTCGTCAGCGTTCGCCAGATCTTCTCGGCCGCGTAGGGCAGCACCTTCTCGACCGTGATCGCGTGCGTCTCACCCATCACTCACTCTCCTTCAACAGCCGTTCCAGATTTGCGAAGCGCTCGGCCCAGAACGTCTCGTAGTGGCCGAGCCAGTCGATCAGCGGACCGAGCCCCTTCGGCGCGATGCGATAATGGATATGCCGGCCCTCGCGCCGCTCGGCGACCAGCCCGGCATCGCGCAGCGCGCGCAGATGTTGCGACACCGCCGGCTGCGACACCTTTGAACCCTGCACCAGGCCGGTCGCGGCGATCTCGCCTTCCCGCGCAATCCGCTCGAACACTGCCCGCCGCGTCGGGTCCGCGAGGGTCTTCAACACATCGGTCAGCTGCGTGGCGGCGGGCATGAAAATATATAAGCAATTGCTTATATGATTGTCAATACGGTCGCGACGCAGGAACGTCTCGCCTGCTCCGAAAGTTGATCGCTGCGGTCGCATGTTTGCCGGGAAAAGGGTGCGATAATATCGACTGGAATCGTGCGGAGCCGCCCATGATCGCAAAGCTCCTTCTGCAGAATACCTTCTTCGTCATCACCATGGCCGTGCTGCTGTTTGCCTTCGCAGGTACGCTGCAGTGGCCCGGCGCGTGGGTCTATCTGATCGCCTCGGCCGTGATCGGCCCGGCCTGCGGGCTCTGGCTCGCCAAGGTCGATCCCGGGCTGCTGGCCGAGCGCATGCGCCTCACCGCGCGTGAAGGCCAGCCCACCGAGGACAAGCGGTTCATGCTGGTGTTCCTGGTCGTTGCCGTGCTGTGGTTCGTCGCGATGGGGCTCGAGCGGCGCTTTGGCGGCGTCAATGACGGCGTGCCGCTGATCGTGCTCGGCCTTGTGCTGTATCTGGTCTCGACCGTGGCGATCCTGTGGGTGTTCCGCACCAACTCGTTCGCCGCGCCAGTCGTGAAGGTGCAGACCGAGCGCGACCATCACGTCATCTCGACCGGTCCCTACGCGCTGGTCCGCCATCCGATGTATACGAGCGTGATGCTGTTCTTCATCGGCGTGCCGCTGACGCTCGGCTCCTGGTGGGGCCTCGCCTTCGTGCCGGTGTTCTTCGTGATGTTTGCGATCCGCACCCGGATTGAGGAGCGCACGCTGGTGACGGGATTGTCAGGCTACGCCGATTATACGGCACGGGTGCGCTACCGCCTCGTGCCCGGGCTGTGGTGAGGGATCATCATGGCGGAGAAGACCTACACCGGCGGTTGCCATTGCGGACAGGTCCGCTTCGAATGCACCACCGATATGGCCATGGTGACGGCCTGCAACTGCTCGATCTGCACCAAGAAGGGCCTGCACTTCGTGTTCATGCCGCCGTCGAGCTTCCAGCTTCGCGCCGGCGCCGAGAACCTCAAGGAATATCTCTTCAACCGCCATGCGATCCGCCATCAACTTTGCGTCGATTGCGGCGTCGACGTGTTCGCGCGCGGCAAGAAGCCCGACGGCACCGACATCGTGGCGCTGAATGTCAGCTGCATCGATGGCATCGATCTGTCGAAGATCGCGATGACGCCGGTGGATGGGCGGAGCCGGTAGCCTTCCACGCCGTCATTCCGGGGCACGCGGAGCGTGAACCCGGAATCCAGAGATTGTGGCGCGAGATTCCGGGTTCGCTTCGCGCCCCGGAATGACGGCGATCACAAATCCAGCGCCTTGTAGCGCCGGAAAATGCCCTCTTCGTTGAAAGGAATCCGCCGCTCGCTGGCCAGATACGTCTGGATGTTCGGCCGCTCGGCGACGCGATCGCGCAGCGCGATCAGGCGCGGGATATTCTTCTCGAATGCCGCCATCCGCTTCGGAAACGCGTAGCGCAGGCCGTCCACGATCTGGAACAGCGACAGGTCGGCGTAGGTCAGCCGGCGGCCGGTGACGAACGCACCTCGGTTGGCCTGCACGAGATCCTCGAAATAGCCGAGATATTTCGGCACCCGCGAATCCCAGAACTCCGCGGAGCGTTTCTTCGCCGGCGCCTTCTGGTCCTCGTAATACAGCGACGGCCCGAGCGGATGATGGGTATCGTGGATCTCCAGCACGAAGTCCGCGATCGTCAGCTGCAGCTGGTGCACCCAGAGCTTTCCGCCCTCCGCCTTCGGCGCCAGGCCGTGGCGCGCGCCGAGATAGAGCAGGATATTGGCGGTCTGCCCGATCACGAGACTGCCGGCCTTGAGGAACGGCGGCGCGAAGGGCGGCGTGCCCTTGTGTGCCTCCATCATCTTCGTCATGGCACCCATGCCGCCCTTGGCGCGCGCGACATCGGTGTAGCCGGCGCCCGCATCCTCGAGCGCGAGGCGGACATATTCGCCGCGGCCCTGGATCATCGGCCAGTAGTAAAGCTGATAGTGCATGCACATACCTCCGAAAACTTCGCCGCATCGCTTCGCTTCACCTCGATCGTAGCCACGCCGCGGTCAGATCGTCCATCGCGCACCGCTGCCTGTGCGAACCGCACAGAGGCTGCTAAGGTTCCAACGTCGAATCTTTCGATGAGGGATCATCTTATGGCGGACAGCAAGAAGAAGCGGGGCGCGGCAGACCGCGCTCTGATCGCGTTGAGCGAGTCCTACGAAGTTGCGTACTGGTCCAAGAAGTTCAAGGTCACGCCGGCGAAGCTGAAGGCCGCGGTCAAGAAGGTCGGGCATTCCGCCAAGAAGGTGGAAGGCCATTTCAAGGAGCAGCGCCACAAGGCCGCCGACCGCGCGCGGATCGCGATCAGCGAGCCCTACGAGGTCCGCTACTGGTCGAAGAAGTTCAAGGTGACCCCTGCCCGGCTCAAGACCGCGGTCGCCGCGGTCGGACATTCCTCGAAGAAGGTCGAAGCCTATTTCGCGGCGAAGAAAAAAACCGCGAAGAAAAAGAAGGCCGCGAAGAAGACCGCAAAGAAGACCGTCAAGCGCAAAAAGAGCTGAGCGCGATCGTGCTATCCCGTCATTGCGAGGCGCGAGGCGACGAAGCAATCCATCGCTCCGGGCCTATGGTAGGATGGATTGCGTCGCTGCACTCGCAATGACGAAGCAGATGCGCTCTCTCAGTTCGCCGCGAAGCAGTACAGCAGGCCGTCGCCGCCGGTGCTCTTCAGGTCAGCCTGCGAGCAGCCGCCGTCGGGACCGCGCGAGGGATGCGACGTGTTCCAGGATTTTGACGGCTCGTCGTCGCGCAGGCCCTTGCGGTCGAAGTGCCCGAGCATGGCGGCGCCTTGTGTGCTGCTTGTCCAGTTCTTGCAGGTGCGGTCCTCGCCGGCCGCAAATGCCGTACCGTCTGCTTGCGAGCCCGTCAGCACGTCGTGGCGGTTCGGCGTGTCGCCGGCACCGTTGACGACCTCGCCCTTCTCGGACAGGGCGGTCTGCTTGGTGAGATTGTTGCCGGCGCTGTGCAGGTCGGCGACGTCCTTGGCGACCACGACGCCCTTTACATTCTTCCACGGTCCCTTGCCGATACGATCGCGCGCATTCTCCGCTGCCTTGCCGTCGGCCGCCTGGGTCGAGAGATAGGCGCGCCAGGTCTTCGGCGCGCCGAAGCCGGCGGCCTGCGCCAGCGTCTGGCAATGATTGTCGGCGCCGGCGAGCCCGCCGAGATTGCCGCCGTTGCCGATGCCGTTGCTGGTCAGGAAGAAGCTGGTGTCGGCGGTCTGCGCCGCCGCCGGCGGCGCCGCCACGACGACGAACGCAAGACAGGCCGGAACCGCGATATGCGCAACGATCTTCATCTCAATCCTCCCGATGGTTGTTATGGTCCGCTGAGATCAACCCGCAGGCCCTCCGGATATTCCGGCGCCGCGACATGTGAATGAAGGCACAAAACAAAGGCGCCGCGGACGAGGCCGCGGCGCCTTGTATCTGTCATTCTCCGGCAACCGATCAGTTGGTCTGCTGGATCGCCGAAAGCTCCCAATTGCCGCCGCGCTGGCGTACGAAGGTCCAGACCTCAGTGACCTCCTCCGGCTGCGTGCTGCCGCCGACCTGACGGCCGGTGCCGCGCTCGAGCATGGTGTCGACCAGCGAGTAGCGCATCGCGACCGTCGCATACTCGCTGTCGCCTTCGCGCCAGGCTTCCGCCAGATCGCCCTGCAGCAGCTTCACATTGGTCACCTTGTTGGTGACGTTGCGCGCCTTGTTCTCCTCGAGATCCTTCGAGAAGTACGACACCATCTCCGGCGTCGCGAGCGTGTGCAGCTTCGCGATGTCCTCGTTCGACCACGCGGTCTGGATGTCGCCGAGCAGCCGTTCGAACGTCTCATAGTCGCCCGGCGCGATCTCGACCGGCGCATTCGATCCGCCGCCGAGCCCGAAGCCGAAGCCCGAGCGGGCGTTCGCCTGCGGACCGGGGCCGACGTCGGGGCCACCGGCATAGGCGGCCGCCGGCGTGTTGCGGCGCTGCCACCACGACATCGCAAGGCGAACCACGAGCACGATCAGACCGATCTGCAGCAAGAGGCCGAGCATCGACGACAGGCCGCCGAGACCCGAGAACAGCCCGCCGCCGAACAGCATGCCGAACAGGCCGGCGCCAAGGAAGCCCGCGGCCAGGCCGCCGAGCAGGCCGCGGCCCATTCCACCGCGACCGAACAGGCCGCCGGAATTCGCCGCCGCCGGCGAGCCCATGTTCGGGCTACCAGGCTGGCTGAAGGTGCGGTTCATCGGCGCAACCGAGCCCGGCGCCGTGTTGGTCGAGGGCGGCGCGGAGAATGTCCGCGAGCCGCGCGAGCCGCCGCCGCCAACGCGGGCGTCGGCCGCCGAAACGGTCATCATCACGGGCAGCGCCAGTGCCATCGCGACGGCGATCGCCCGAACAATTCCACGCGTGCGTTGCGAGAAATTCATGTTGGTTTCCTCAAAGGATTCCCCGGCATGGGGAAACGCCCCTAAGATGGGCAGGGACGGTTAAAAGTGAAGCGGGAAACGGGAACCGCGGCTGCGGCCCTCGGTCGCGGAGATGTGACACTATGGTCCTTGTGGATGCGACGGCGCGTCCTACCGCGGGATGAGGCCCGGTTTCAACCACAGTTACCGCGGAATTTCGCCTCGCACTTGCGAGAAGTAAAGCCGGTTGCCGCGGCAACCGGCTAGTTCGCCGTCATGGTTTCCTTCACCGCGGCGACCAGCTGCGTCAACGTGAAGGGTTTCGGCAGGAACGCGAACTGCTGGTTCTCCGGCAGGCTCTTCTCGAAGGCGTCCTCGGCATAGCCTGAGACGAAGATGATCTTCAGCTCCGCGTTGCGGCTGCGCATTTCCTTCAGCAGCGTCGGGCCGTCCATCTCCGGCATCACGACGTCGGAGACGACGAGATCGACGGCGCCGTTCTTCTCCTCGAACGCCTCCAGCGCCTCGACGCCGTTCGCCGCCTCGATCACGCTGTAGCCGCGCGAACGCAGGCCGCGCGCATTGAGCGAGCGCAAACCGTCCTCGTCCTCGACCAGCAGGATGGTGCCCTGCCCGGTCAGGTCCGGCTTCGGCTTGGCGGCTTCCGTGACGGCGGCGGTTTCCTTGGCCGCACCGTTGCCGGCCTGGGCCTCCGGTGCGACCTCCTGCTGCTGGCGATGCCGCGGCAGATAGATCCGGAACGTGGTGCCGCCGCCCGGCACGGAATCGACATAGACGAAGCCGCCGGTCTGCTTGACGATGCCGTAGACCGTGGACAGGCCGAGACCGGTCCCCTTGCCGACTTCCTTGGTCGAGAAGAACGGCTCGAAGATCTTGTCGATGATCTCGGCCGGAATGCCGGTGCCGGTGTCGGCGATCTCGATCTTCACATAGTCCGCCGCCGGCATGCCCTTGTTGGCGAGTTGGGCGGCTTCCTCGGTCGGCACATTGGCGGTGCGGATGATCAGCTTGCCGCCGTCGGGCATCGCATCGCGC
Organism: Bradyrhizobium sp. USDA 4501; assembly: GCF_054062115.1. NCBI lineage: Bacteria > Pseudomonadati > Pseudomonadota > Alphaproteobacteria > Hyphomicrobiales > Nitrobacteraceae > Bradyrhizobium > Bradyrhizobium sp. USDA 4501. The sequence goes on along the minus strand of NZ_JBSSEX010000001.1, from coordinate 7,597,359 downwards.
GCGTTGACCGCGAGATTGACCACCACCTGCTCGAACTGCGAGACGTCGACCTTCACCGGCCACAGGTCGCGGCCATGCACGAGGTCGAGTTTGACCTTCTCGCCGATCAGCCGGCGCAGCAGCATTGTGAGGTCGCTCAATGCATCGCCGAGATCGAGCACCTGCGGCCGCAGCGTCTGGCGGCGCGAGAATGCAAGCAGCTGCCGCACCAGCGTCGCGGCGCGGGTGGCGTTCTGCTTGATCTGCATGATGTCCTGGAACGACGGGTCGGTCGGCTTGTGCGCGTTCAGCAGGAAGTCGTTGGCCATCATGATGGCCGACAGCACGTTGTTGAAGTCGTGCGCGATGCCGCCGGCGAGCTGGCCGACCATCTCCATCTTCTGCGACTGGTTGATCTGGTTTTCCAGCGCGCGCCGCTCGGTGGTTTCGAGCATGTAGACGATCGCTGTCTCGGCGTCGCGCTCGTCCTTCTCGACGGTGGTGACGAAGAACTGGGCAAAGCGCTCCTTGGGCCCGTCGAGCATCACCTCGACCGGCGCGATGTCGCCCTGGCCCTCGGCCGCCTGGTTGATCGCGGCGATCAGCAGGCCGCGGTCGCGCGGATTGACGGCGCGGAAGATCGACTTGGCGGCGCCGCCGTCGCCGTTCAGGCCCTGCGCCAGCTTGGCATAGCGCGCATTGGCGCCGACCACATTGCCGCCGCGATCGACGGTCGCGATCGCCATCGGCGTATGGTCGAAGAAACGCATGAAGCGCACCTCGGCGGCGCGCTCCGGATCAGAATGCTCGTCGCGGGCGCGGCTGATCACCAGCGTGCGCGAGGCGCCCGCCGCGCCGTCGGAGCCGAAAGCGAGCTTGTGATAGAGCCGCACCGGCACGGTCTTGCCGCCGCGCATCCGCAGGTCGATGTCGAACACCTCGGTCTTGACCTCGCCCGGCACCGCCGCAATCGAGGTCAACAGCGCCGCGCCGTCGCCCGAGACGATGTCGGTCAGTTTCAGGCCGCCCGAGCCGATCTCGGCCAGATCGTAGTCCAGCCAGTTGGCCAGCGTGGCGTTGACATAGGCGATCTCGCCGGCCGGATTGACCGAGAAGAAGCCGCATGGCGCGTGATCGAGATATTCGATCGCGTGCCGCAACTCCTGGAACACGTCTTCCTGGCGCTCGCGGTCGCGGGTGACGTCGGCGATCGACCAAACCGCATATTTCGCATCGCGCTTGCCCTCGCCGAGCGGGCGTACCCGCAGGCGCAGCCAGCGGCCCTGGCCGGCCTCGTGGCCGGCGAGGCGGACCTCCTCCTGCTGCCGCTTGCCCTCGCGCGCAGCCTTCAAAAGGCGGAACACGGCCTCGGAGACGTCGGGGTTGCCGATGAAGACGCGCTCGACCGGACGGACCTCCTGCGGCCCGGCCGCGCCGGTCAGCGTGAGATAGGCGGCGTTGGAATAGACCACGTGGCCGCGGGAGTCGGTGACGACGAGCCCTTCCTGGGCCTGGTCGGCGATCCGCGCCATCACCGGATCATCGGTGGCGCGGTCGGAGAAGCGGATGATGCCGGCGGCAAGGGCGAACAGGTTGAACAGCCCGACGGTGGCGAGCAGCGCCAGCACGCCGAGAATATAGGGCTGCGCCTCGGTGCGGCCGATGGTCATCAGCCAGACCGCCACCGCGACGATGCCGGCGGCGATCAGGACCACCAGCAGGATGCTGCCGTTCCGCCGCGCTGGCCCGTGGGCCACGAAAGGCTCGGTCACGGAAGGATCGTTGCTATCGGCGGTCATCTGGAGAGACATGGCTCGTCTGCATCACGAAGGCGACCGGCCGGCCACCTCGCCCCTGAGTGCCTGAATCGGACCCGAAAACGCAAGTCCAACAGGCGGCAATTTCGCAAGTTACGCGCATTTCAAGCGGGTTTTCCGCCCCTTACTGCCGCAGGCCGGACAGGCCGCGCCTCAGCCGCATCACGTAGCCGATGATTTCGGCAACCGCGTGATAGTGCTCGACCGGGATCTCCCGGTCGAGCTCGACCGTCGCATAGAGCGCCCGGGCCAGCGCCACGTTCTCCACGATCGGAATGTCGTGCTCCTTGGCGATCTCGCGGATCTTGAAGGCAAGATTGTCGACGCCCTTGGCGACGCAGATCGGCGCCGACATGCTGCGGTCGTAGGCCAGCGCCACCGAATAGTGGGTCGGGTTGGTGATGATCACCGAGGCCTTCGGAACCTGGGCCATCATGCGCTTCTTGGCGCGCTGGACCCGCAATTGCTTGATCCTGCCCTTGACGTGCGGGTCGCCTTCCGACTGCTTGAACTCCTCCTTCATCTCCTGCAGCGACATCTTGTGACGCTCGTACCAGGTCCGGTACTGGAAGAAGTAATCGGCGATCGCGACCGCAGCGAGGATGGCCACCACCGCCGCCAGCAGATGCACCGTCATGCCGGTGATGGCGGGCAGCAGCTCGGCCGGATCGACCCGCAGGAAGGATTCCATCCGCATCCGGTCGGGCCACAGCACCGCGACCATCACGGCGCCGAGCGCAATCAGCTTGAACAGGCCCTTCAGGAAATTCGCCACCGCCTGCTTGCCGAACAGCCGCTTGAAGCCGGCAGCCGGCGAGATCTTGGAGAATTTCGGCTTCAGCTGCTCGCCCGACCACACCAGCTGATGCTGCACCATGTTGCCCGCGATCGCGGCCAGCGCCAGCAACAGGAACGGCACGCCGATCGCGGCGACCACCGCGTAGCCGAGCGACTGGGTCAGCGCCAGCAGGCCGGCACCGTCGGTGCGGATCATCCATGAATTGGCAATCAGGTTACGCAGCGGCATCAGGATGCCGCTGCCGATCGAACCCGAGAAGGTCGACAACACCAAGGTGCCGCCGGCGATCACGAACCAGGTGTTGACCTCCTGGCTCTTGGCGACGTCACCTTTCTCGAGGGCTTCATCGAGACGTTTTTGCGTAGGGTCTTCTGTTTTGTCTTCGGTATCGTCCGCCACTGCTTCTCCACCTAGTTCATCGGAGCGAGCTGGCGCATGACGCCGAGGAAATAGTCGAGATAGGTGTTCATCATCGCGGCGAGCACGACGCCGAAGATCAGGAACCCGACCATGATCGAGAGCGGCACGCCGACGAAATAGACCTGCATCTGCGGCATCAGCCGCGCCAGCACGCCAAGCCCGATGTTGAAGACCAGGCCGAACACCAGGAACGGCGCGGACAGCTGCAGGCCGATCTTGAAGGCGGCGGAGAAGGCCGAGGTCGCAAGCGCTGCGACATCGCCGGTCGGCATGATCTCGCCCGGCGAGAAGATGCGGTAGCTCTCGCTCAGCGCCGCAATGACGAGATAGTGGCTGTCGGTCGCAAACAGCAGCGTGAGGCCGAGGATGGTGAGGAAGTTGCCGATAATCTGGCCCTGCTGCCCCTGGGTCGGATCGACCGCGGTGACGAAGCCGAGGCCGAGCTGCTGCGCGATCACGGAGCCCGCGACGTTGAGCGCCGACAGCGTCACCCGCGCGGTCGCGCCGAGCACGATGCCGATGATGAGCTCATGCACCATCAGGACGCCGAGCGAGGAGATCGACGTCAGGTCGACATGATAGGCGTTGCGATGCAGGGGAAGGATGATCAGCGTCAGCAACAGCGCGATCGACAGTTTGACCCGCGCCGGGATGTTGCTCTCGCCGAAACCGGGCAGCAGCATCACCATCGCGCCCACGCGCGCGAAGACCAGCACGAAGATCGCGGCCAGCGCCGGCAGCAGGGAGACATCGATGCGCATGACCGCGGCATTAGTGCATCAACCGCCGATGATTCGCGATGAAATCCGCATCATGTGGCTACTGAGCGAGTCCGCCATGAACGGCAGCGCCAGCAGCAATGTGACGAAGATCGCGAGGATCTTCGGCACGAAAATCAGGGTCTGCTCCTGGATCTGCGTCAGCGCCTGGAACAGCGACACCACGACGCCGACCACGAGGCCGACCACCATCAGGGGCGATGACACCACCACGATGGTCCAGATCGCATCGCGCGCCACGTCGAGGGTTTCGGGGCCGGTCATTGTTGAGTTCTCGCTGTCAGTTGTTTGCACCGTCGTTCCGGGGCGATGCAACGCATCGAACCCGGAACCTCGAGATCTTTGATGTGCAATTGCACATCTGAGGCTCGATGCTGCGCATCGCCCCGGGATGACGTCGCAAGCGACGTCAGATCGGCATCTTCATGATGTCTTCATAGGCCTGGATCACGCGGTCGCGCACCGAGACCAGCGTCGACACCGCAACGTCGGTGTCGGCGACCGCCGTCACCACATCCATCACGTTCGCCTTGCCCGAGGTCATCGCCATGGTCTGCGCGTCGGACTTCTTGCCCGCCTCCAGGACGCTGCCGACGGAGTCCTTCAGCAGCGCGCTGAAGGATGGGCCGGCGACGGCCTGCCCGGCCTTCTCGGCGCCGCCGCGCTCCATCATCTTGGCGAGGTTGGCGTAGGCGTTGGCGGCGACTGTCGGTGAAGCCATGATTTACGTTCCCTGTTCTTGTTGCGTCAGGACTTGAGGATGTCGAGCGTGCGCTGGATCATCCGCCGCGTCGCGCTGATGATGTTGAGGTTGGCCTCGTAGGAGCGCTGGGCGTCGCGCATGTCGGTCATTTCGACCATCGCATTGACGTTCGGATATTTGACGTTGCCCGAGGCGTCCGCCGCCGGATTGCCCGGCTCGTGCTTGACCCGGAACGAAGACTGGTCGGGGCGGATCCGGCCCAGCGCCACGACCTGGGCGTCGAGCGTGCGATCGAGCGTGGAGGAGAAGGTCGGCACCTTGCGGCGGTAAGGGTCGCCGCCCGCGGTCTGCGCCGTCGAATCGGCATTGGCGATATTTTCCGAGATCACCCGCATGCGCCCCGCCTGCGCCCGCAGGCCTGAGGTTGCGATGCTCATCGAGCGGGCGAAATCGCTTGTTCCATCTGCCATGGGATCCTCCTGCCGCCGTCAGGCGGGCTAACCCTTGCTCTAGCCCTTGCCGATCGCAGTCTTCAGCAGATGCAGGCTGCGGCTGTAGAGCGAGGTGACGGCCGCATAGTCCATCTGGTTGGCCGACACTTTCAGCATCTGCTCCTCGAGATTGACCGCGTTGCCGGCCGGACGGGTCTGGAACCCGCTCTTGCCGCGATCGTTGTCGAAGCTGTCGGGCGCGCCGGACGCCGCCATGTGGGTAGCGCTGGTCTGCATCATCGGCAGCGTCCCCACGCCGCCGCCAACCGTGGCGCCGGCCCGGTCGAACTTCGGCTCGGCCAGGTCCCGCGGCCGGAAGTTCGGCGTGTCGGAATTGGAAATGTTCTCGGCGAGCACCCGCTGGCGCTCCTGGTGCCACTGCATCTTGGTGCGCAACGCCGACAGGATCGGGAGATCGTTCATGGCCATCGCCGCGGCTCCGTTAACCTCAGGGCTCTTCCGAGGTAGGCAGAATTTGCCCGGTGTATGGTTAACGGGTGGTTAAAATGCCGGACGGATCCGTGGAGAACGCCGCAACTGCGGCCTGCGAGCGCATTTTCGCCACGAATGCTGCGTTAACCAGCACAAACCAAGACAGCGTGGGGCGCTGAGAAGTCGTTTTGGGACAAGCGATTCTTGGTTTATTAATAGAACAGTGGGCTGCAAGCCGCTGGGAATTAAGAAATAAGGCGAATCTCCGGCGCGATTCGCTGCGCAAACCGCACCTATCAATCCGCGCCCGTTGATGGCGAAAGCTGAGGAAGGCCAAGATGGCCGGGGACTCCAATATGCAGGTCATTACATTCGTCTTGGCATTCGTTGTCGTGCTGGCGCTGATCGGCGTGACCGCATGGCTCGTCCGCCGCTTCGCCGGAAACCGCCTCGGGGCCAACGCCAACCGCGGGCGCATGCCGCGCCTGGCGGTGATCGACGCTGCCGCCGTTGACGGGCGGCGCCGCCTGGTGCTGGTCCGCCGCGACAACATCGAGCATCTCCTGATGATCGGCGGCCCCACCGATATCGTCGTCGAGCCGAATATCGTCCGCGCGATGCCAGCGCGCGATCAAATGTCGACCCGCCCCGCGGTCGCAGCCGATGCCGCGCCGCCGCGCGTGGCGCCGCTTCCGGATGCAGCCTGGAACGAGAGCGAAGCCGCCCGCTCCGACAATTTCGACCTTCCCGAGCCGGAGCTGCCGCCGCGTCAGACACGGCCCTCCTTCGCCGACGAGCTGCGCCGGCCCGCGCCGCCGATCGCCGAGCGTCGCAGCGATCCGCTCGCGGGCTTCACGCCCGAACGCGGCGAGCCGCGGCCCGATCCGATGCCGCCACGCCTGCCGCCGCGCTCCGAGCCGGTCGTCCCGCGTCCGCCGCGCGGCACCGCCGAGCCGGCGAAGGCGCCGCCACCGCTGCGCACAACCGAGCGCGCCGTGACGCCGCCGCCACCGCCTCCCCAGGCACCGCCGCCGGCTGCAACGCAGGCGCCTCCGGCTCCGCCGCCTCCATCGAACGCCGACGCCAATCTCGCCGAGATGGCGCAACGGCTCGAAGCGGCGCTGCGCCGCCCGACCGGCGCCGGCGAGACCGTCGCGCCGCCGGTTGCGCCCGAGGCGCCGCCGGCGCGCCCGCAGCGCAGCGAGCCGCCCGCCCCGCCCGCCGGCGGACAGAAGAGCGGGTTCGAAAATCTCGAGGACGAGATGGCCTCGCTGCTCGGCCGACCGAAGAATCCTTCGTGAGGCCAAGGGCAGTCCCGCGTAGAGTTTTTTTCATCGCTGTCCTGATCGCCGCCGGATCCCTCGCTGATCCGGCGATGGCGCAGGATATCAGCATCAATCTCGGCGGCGGCAATGGCGGCGTGACCGAGCGCGCGATCCAGCTGATTGCGCTGCTGACGGTGCTGTCGATCGCGCCGTCGATCCTGATCATGATGACGTCGTTCACGCGCATCGTGGTCGTGCTGTCGCTGCTGCGCACCGCGCTCGGCACCGCCACCGCGCCGCCGAACTCGGTGATGATCGCGCTTGCGATGTTCCTCACCGCCTTCGTGATGGGGCCGGTGCTGCAGAAATCCTATGACGACGGCATCAAGCCGCTGGTCGCCAACCAGATCGGCGTTGAGGACGCGTTGCAGCGCGCCTCGGTCCCCTTGCGCGGCTTCATGCAGAAGAACGTCCGCGAGAAGGATTTGAAGCTGTTCATGGACCTCTCGGGCGAGCCGCCGCCGGCGACGCCGGAGGAGATGTCGCTGCGCATCCTGGTGCCGGCCTTCATGATCTCCGAGCTGAAACGCGCCTTCGAGATCGGCTTCCTGCTGTTCCTGCCGTTTTTGATCATCGACCTCGTGGTCGCCTCGGTCCTGATGTCGATGGGCATGATGATGCTGCCGCCGGTAGTGGTCTCGCTGCCGTTCAAGCTGATCTTCTTCGTGTGCTGGTCGACGGCTGGGCCCTGGTCGCCGGCAGCCTGGTGCAGAGTTACGGCGGGTAGCGCCCTGCGAAACATTCATGGCCCGTCAGCTGGATCGGCCACACCGTTGCACTATCATGCGCGGCACCGCATCCAGGGAGCCGCGCCGTGCAGCAGCCATTCGACCGCGCCGCAGAAGATCTCGGCAACGCCATCCATCTCGAACATGTCAACGTGCAGGTGCCGGACCAGCGCCTCGCCACGCTGTTCTACGTCGCCGGCATCGGGCTGACGCGCGATCCCTATCTGATGGTCTCCGACAGCAACATGTGGGTGAATGTCGGCCGCAGCCAGTTTCACCTGCCGAGCGGCCGCCAGCAGGTACTGCGCGGCCACACCGGCATCGTGATCGCCGGGCGGCAGGCCCTGCTGCAGCGGCTCGCCGCGGTCGCGCCCAAGCTCGAGGGCACCGCGTTCAGCTATCGCGAGCGCAACGATCACGTCGAGGCCACCTGCCCCTGGGGCAACCGGCTACGCTGCTTCGAACCGGACGCCGAACGGTTCGGGCGCATCGCGCTCGGCATGCCCTATGTCGAGTTCGAGGTGCCGCGCGGCACGGCTGAGGCGATCAGCCGGTTCTATCCTGAGATCATGGGCATCCCCGCCAGCGTCGTGAACGGCGACGACGTCGTCGCGCGCGCAAAAGTCGGCAAGGATCAGTATCTGCAATTCCGCGAGAGCGACGCTGCGCAGGGCGAATTCGACGGCCATCACATCCAGATCTACATCACGGACTTCTCGGGCCCCTACCGGCGACTGCGCGAGCGTAATCTGGTCTCACGCGAGGACAATCAATACCAGTACCGCTTCTGCGACATCGTCGATCCGGCCGACGGCCGGCATCTGTTCACCGTCGAGCACGAGGTGCGCAGCGCTACCCACCCGATGTATCTGCGGCCACTGGTCAATCGCAATCCGGCGCAGACCAACCCCACCTTCGCCAACGGCTACGACCAGGCGCCGTGGGCGATGGGGCCGGACCAGTATGACGGCTGAGCGCGCGCTCTTCGGCGTCACGTCATGATCCGCAAATTCCAGCAAACGAGACGACATGCTTCCCTCCCAGCGCCATCTGTTCGAGATTCCACGCGAGGTCTGCTACCTGAATTCGGCGTCCTACAGCCCGCTGCCGCTGAAGACGCTCGAGGCCGGCCGCACAGCGGTCGGACGCAAAGGCCAGCCCTGGACGATCGATCCCGGCTTCGCCGACCGGCAGCATGAGCGCGCCCGTAGCGCGGCGGCCCGCCTGATCAAGGCCGCGCCCGACGATGTCGCGCTGATCCCCGCGATCAGCTACGGCGTCGCGACGGTGGCGAAGGCGCTGAGCATTCCGCGCGGCTCACGCGTCATCGTGCTGGAGAACGACCATTCCTCGCCGGTCCTCGAATGGCACGCCCGCGCCGAGGCGCAGGGGTTCGTCGTCGACACCGTACGCCAGCCCGCCGACGGCGACTGGACATCGGCAGTGCTGGCAACGATCGAGCGGTCAGGCGCGCCGCCGGTCGGCCTCGCCTCGATCTCCTCGGTGCACTGGTCGGACGGCGGCATGATCGACGTCGACAAGGTGCAGGCCGCGCTGCGGCGGCACGGCGCAATGTTCGTCATCGACGCCACGCAGAGTGCGGGTGTCGTGGCGATGGACGTGACGAGGCTCGACCCCGACGCCGTGATGTTTCCGACCTACAAATGGCTGATCGGGCCCTACGGGCGCGCCTTCCTCTACATTGCAAAACGCCACCAGAACGGCGTGCCGCTGGAGCAGACCTCCAGCGGCCGCCGCAACGTCAACTCCGAGAATCCGGTCTATTTCGGCGATCTCGCCTATGTCGGCAACGCCACGCGTTACGACATGGGCGAGCGCGATCATTTCATCACGCTGGAGATGGCCTCGATCGGCATGGAGATGATGGCGGAATGGGGCGCCGCTGCCGTCAGCACGCGGCTCGCGATGCTCAACGAGCGGATCGCGGGCGGCGTGCGTGATCTCAAGCTCGATATGCTGGCGCGCGACCTACGTGCGCCGCACATCCTGAGCCTCGGCATGGCGGGCGGCATCCCGAAAGAATTGATCGCGCGGCTCGCCGCCGAGAACATCCATGTCGCGCTGCGGCTCGGCCGGATGCGGATCTCGCCGCACGTTTTCAACGACGAGGCCGATGTCGATCGCCTCGTCGCTGTCTTGACCAAAGCGCTGCGCGGTTAGCTGGACTTGTGCCGCAGTCCGACGACGCCGAACAGTTCGATCGCTAACGCGACGGCCACTCCGGCCGCGCCGATCACGAACAGCAGCGCATAGTCGCCGCCGCTGCGCGCGAACAGCCAGGACAGGCCGTACGCCCCCGCCGCCTGGAACAGCGCGAAGGTCGTGGTGGCCTGCGCCCAGGCTGAACGCTGGCTCGCCGCGGAATGCGGGATCAGCTCGTGGATGCGGCCGATCACCAGCGGCACGATGCCGGGCGTGAAGCCGCCGACGATCAGGCTCGACACGATCAGCGCGGCAGGCGATGTCGTCACGGCCGGCAGCGCCACCACAACCGCCTCGATCAGGAACGCCGCGCGGAGCGCCGCGGCGAAGCCGGCGCGATCGGCGAGGTGTCCCGTGAGCAACGGTCCGACCACGGCGCCAATGCCGTACAGCACCCAGTAATGCGATCCCGCCGCGATCCCCTGCCCAAGCCCGCGGGCGACGAAATCGACCAGGAACACCATGTGCGGCACCAGCGCCAGCGCGTTGAGGCCGTATTCCAGGCACAGCGCGATCACCAGCGGCGAGCGCAGGCCATGCGACGCGACGGGCTGCTCGACCACGCCACGTGCGGCGGGAGCTTCGGCAGGCCACGCCTTCCAGCTGACCAGTGTCAGCACCGCCGACAGCACGCCAAGACCGTACCAGGCCTGCTTGACGCCCTGCTGCAGCAACAGCGGCACCAGCGTGCCGGACGCGGCGACGCCGAGGCCAACACCGGCAAAGATCACGCCGCCGATCAGGCCGCGCTTGCTGGGTGCGGTATGCGGCAGGATCGCCGTTGCCGCCAGCACCATGATCACGCCGCCGCTGACGCCGGCGAGAAAGCGAAAACCGAAGAACCAGATGAAGGAGATCGGCACCGCGCAGGCAAAGCAGGTGATCGCGGCCAGCACCATCATGCCGCGCAGCGCCCACACCGAGCCGATGCGCGCGCCGAGATCGCGGGCGAGCAGCGCGCCGGCGAGATAGCCGGCAAGGTTGGCCGCACCGAGATAGACCGCTTCCGCCGGCGTGAACCACTTTGCGGCGATCAAAGCCGGGATCAGCGGTGTGTAGGCGAAGCGCGCCAGTCCGAGCCCGACCAGCGAGGCGCACAGCCCCGCGGCCGCGGACAGCCACAGCGGCCCGCCCGCATCGCGATCCGGCGCGGCGTGATGATGGCGCCTGTGATGATCGACATTGGCTGACATGGACATCGCAGTAGGCCCTCCGGCCGTTCATGAAAAATGATTAGTTGCGATCGCAGCAATCGCTCGCAGCGATCACGGCTCACCTCTCCCGATCGGGAGAGGTGCACATTCGGTTTGGCGAAAGCCTTCAGCGGGAAGATTTGGACGCCGCAGCGGCAGCGAGCTTCTTGCGATAGTCCAGCGCGGGCAGCCCGCCCCAGCCCCAATTATCGGTATCGACTTCCTCGATGACGACGAACGTCGACTCCATGGGCTTGCCAAGCACGTCGCGCAGCAGTTCGCTGGCGCCCTTGATCAATGCCGCCTTCTGCTCCGGCGTGGTAGACGACGCCCCCGGCGCCGTCCCCTCACGCGTGACCTGGATGGTGACGATAGGCATGGCACTCTCCGGATCGTGCTCGTTAATGACCGGCGCTCTGGCCGCCGTCGACATGCAGGATCTCGCCGGTGACGAAGCCCGCGCCTTCCAGGAACAGCACGGCGTCAACGATGTCCTTGGCTTCACCCATTCGTCCGACCGGATGCAGCTTGGCGAGGAAGTCGTGCGTCGCCGGCGCGTGCATCGGGGTCTTGATCACACCGGGCGCCACCGCGTTCACGCGGATGCCCTTGGCGGCATATTCGATGGCGAGCGACTTGGTGGCGGCGTTCAGGCCGCCCTTGGTCAGCGAGGCCAGCACCGAGGGAACGTTGCTGTTGGCGTGATCGACCAGGCTGGTCGTGATCTGCACGATGTGCCCGGATCCCTGCTTCTCCATCTCCCTGGCGGCGCGGCGGGTGATGTAGAAGAAGCCGTTGAGATTGGTCGCGAGCACCTGCGCGTAGTCCTGGTCGGTGTAGTCGGTGAACGGCTTGGCCAGGAAGATGCCGGCATTGTTGACCAGCGTGTCGATGCGGCCGAAGCGCCCGAGCGCCTGCTTGACGATGCGGTCGGCGACTTCGGGATCGCCGATGTCGCCTGTGACGGTCAGAACGTCGCTGTCGGTCGACGGCTTGATGCTGCGGGAATTGGCGACGACGCGCCAGTTGCGGTCGCGATAGCCCTTGACGATGGCCGCGCCGAGGCCCTGCGACGCACCGGTGACAATGGCAACCTTCTGCTCTGCACCCATGATCTCTCTCCATCTGTTGCTGAAGCGACCCAGCGCCGCTTCGATGGAGAGCAAGCTAGATACATCCGCTTTCCGCGCGAATGCCCGCTATTCGGCAGACACTCTTCCGCGGCGCGAACGAATGGCGCCGGCCCTGCTGGCCTCGCGCGACAGCCGCTCGAAATAGCGTTTCAGCCGCGGCGTCGCGAAATCGACGAAGGCGCGCACCTTGGGCACGTCGACGCGGCCCTGCGGCGCCAAAAGATGCACCGGCAGCGGCGGATGCTCGTCGCCGGGGAGCAGGATCTGCAACCGCCCGTCACGGATTTCGTCGGCGATGTGATACGAGAACAGCCGGGTGACGCCGTGTCCTTCGCTGGCGGAGGCCACCGCCGCGCGCACCGTGTTGACGACCAGCCGCGGCGTGAACTGGACCGCGCGCGCGATCTTCGACTTCGCGGCCGGCGGGAAGCTCCAGGAGTCGAGCCCGAAATGCGTCATGGCGATGATCTGGTGCTTCGCCAGATCAGCCGGCTCGGCGATCAGCGGATGCTGCGCGAGATAGCCCGGCGATGCCGCCACCACGCGGCGCACCTCGCCGAGCTTGATCGCGATGAAACTGGAATCGGCGAGATGGGCGATGCGCAGCGCGACGTCGATCCCCTCGTCGATCAGATTGACGGTGCGATCGAGCATCACGAGCCGCACCGACACCGCCGGATAGTCCGTCATGAAGGCATCGAGCACCGGCCGCAGCAAATCCTCGCCGACCACGACGGGCGCGGTGACGGTCAGCGTGCCGCGCGGCACCGACCGCTCGCCACCCGCCGAGATGTCGGCTTCCTCGAGCTCGCTGAGGATACGACGGCATGCGGCCGCATAGCGCTGGCCGGCATCGCTCAGCTTCAGCGAGCGCGTCGTGCGATGTAGCAGCTCGGCGCCGACATAGTGCTCAAGGAAAGCGATCGCCCGGCTGACCGCCGCCGGCGAGCGCCGCAGTTTCCGGCCGGCACCGGCGAGGCTGCCCTCGTCGACCGCCGCAACGAAAACTTTCATGGCGTCGATGCGGTCCATGACGGCTCCTTCGCTGGAGACACCTTGGACGACATTGACGTCGATCTCTCACTTGTCGCCGAACTGTATCTTGCCGATGACATCGAAATTCGTCCCATTGGGCCGAAGTACAAAGAAATCTCCCATGGCGATCGATGGTTCAAGAACGATGTTTGAGATGTTGAGATCGTGGGTAATCATCACCAGGTTTGCGGAAGACCGATACTCAAGGATGTCTTGCAAGTCCCGCTCCTGATCCGAATTCGCCTGGCTTTCGGACAACACACCTGGAGGCATCAGATATTGGACAGGCGTCGCGCGACCGAATGCAAGCTTCCCAGTGTCGATGCAACGGCAATACGGGCTGGTCAGGACCTCTCCGACCGCAATCCCGTGGGCACGGAACGCTTCGCCGATCCGCTTGGCTTGCTCAATGCCGCGGGCGGAAAGGTTTACTTCCTCGGAGCAGTTTCCGGGCGCGAGGTGCCCGATCCCTTCTCGCATATCGACGTGGGTATGGCGCAGCAGGACAACCATGCCGCCTCGCTTCAATGCCACCCAGGCCTGTTCGTCATCGCCAAAGGCGTGATCGGCCGAGATCGCCAGCGAACATGCCAAAGCGAGGAGGACCATTGCTATTCTGCTGCTCAAGACTGAAAGCATTGGTCGGGAATGCATGGGTTCAACGAGCCCTTAGCGATACCATGGATTCGGTCGAATGATCGAGATCGGGAATGTCGCCGGTTGGCCCATGGCGTCAACATAGGCGTGGCTGCCTGGCGCCGCTCTCGGGGCAAGCGGCCACAGGCATTCGTCGATGCAGGCCTTAGTCGGCCTCCACATCATACTGCTTGCTGAGATGGTCGCCGATCTGCACCAGCATCGCGACGCATTCGGGATAGCCGGGCCTCGCCACCGTGGCGTCATCGGCGCTTGCGCGAAACTCCCAGCTGTCGCCGTCGCGCAGCACGGAGATGTCGATGCTGTCGGGGCAGTCGGCATGGGCCTTCAACTCGGCCCGCGCCATCGCGATCAGTTCGGCTTCGGTCTTGATCGGCTTGCTCATGTAACGACGTCCTCCCGGCGCTGTGCAACGGACGCCATGGTTGCCGATTTGACGGCACGATGTCGAGAGCATCGCGTGCGATCACAACCAGTTGCAATTGACAAAATACTCGTACCCGGCGAACATTTGGCAGGGTCGATACCACCCGCCGCTTGCACCCCGCCCGGGGACGGTGAAGGTATCAAGCCATGCTTCAGGCTTCCTTTGCCCGCACGAACGGGTCAGCAACGCAAGCCCCTGACGCTTTCCGTTCGTCGATGCAAAGGTTGATCCCATGCGCGACTTTCGTGATGCCAAGGCCATGGCTCAGACGCTGCGCGAAGCGCTCGGCGCCAAATCGATCCCCCTCACCCACAGCGACAGCCTGGAAGTGATCGCCAAACTATTCGGCCAGCGCGACTGGAACACGCTGGCGGCACGGATACGGGCCGCCGGCGGATCCGCCGATGTGCTGCCTTCCGCTCAGCAATCGCCGCCGGACGTCATGCGGCAAGAGATCGCAGTCGCTGTGGCGGTGCTCGACCGCTATGCCGGCTTCTACCAGTTCAGCGAGCAGGCCGTCCTCAGTGTGATGCGCGAGGATCACCACTTGGCTGTACAGCTCACCGGGCAGCGTGCCGTACCGTTCTTTGCGGAGAGCCAGACCGAGTTTTTCGCCAGGGAGGTCGACGCGCAGATCAGCTTTGTCATCGCGGCTGACGGTCAGGCGACGTCACTGATCCTGCATCAAAATGGCGACAAGCCGATGCCGCGCATTGACGCTGCAAGTGCGAAACAGATTGCGGATCGCACCGCAGAGCGTGTGAAGAAACAGTCGCCGGCTCCAGGAACCGAGGCTGCGGTCCGCCGCCTGATCGAGGGGGTCGCATCGGGACAGCCCGACTATGCGGACATGACCCCTGCGCTCGCCGCGGCGACCCGCGAGCAATTGCCACACCTGCAGCCTTTCCTCGCCGACCTCGGCGCGATCGAAGCCACCCGCTTCCTCGGCGTCGGCGCGCAGGGCGAGGATGTCTACAGTGTGCGGCACGCCAACGGCGCCTCGCATTGGCGGATCGCGCTCGACGCCACCGGGATCATTTCGACCGCGTGGGTGTCTGCCGGGCCGTGAGACCCAGCGCGGCTACGGCGCCGCGCTGGCGCGGCGCTCGCCCTTGATCGCCGGCAGCGCGCTCACCGGCGCGACCTTTGGCTTGTCAGTCACCGATCCGGTCGCGACCGGATCGGGCAATGGCGCGCGGGCGGTGGCGTCGGGGAAGCGGGTCTTCATCTCGCGGATGAAGCCGTCGAGCGTGTCGACGCTGGCTGCCATTCGCGCGATCTGGGCGAATTCGGCGCTGGACGTCGCCACCGGCTTGCTGGCCGAGTCGAAGGCGAGCTTGTCGGCATCGCCGGACATCAGCGGCGCGTATTTCTCGCGGAACCGGGACAGCCCGATGGCGTCCTCGGCAAGCGCGTAGCCGACCACGGCGCGGATGATATCGGCCTTCTCGCCCGGATTGAGCGGGGTGAAGTCGCGCCAGCGGTCGCCATAATAGAGCTCGATCTGCTCGGACGCCTCGCGCCAGCGCCGCGACGCCCAATAGATGTCGGAGCGCAGCCGGATTGCCTCGCGGCCGGTGATGTTCGAGATGATGTCGAGCGCGAGATCGTGCCGGCCAACGTCGCTCTGCGCGCGCGCCTCGAGCAGCAGCCGCTGCTGGCGCAGCTCGCCGGAGAGATCCGCGATCCGCGTCGAGCGCAGCGCGGCAATGGCGCGGTCGGGCTTGCGGTTCATCAGATAGATCATCGCAAGGCGCGCCGCGACCTGGGCGCGGGCCGCGCCTTCAAGCCGCTTGTCGACCTGGTATTGCAGGAGGTCGGCGGCCTGGTCGAGCAGATCGACGCCGACCAGGCGGTCGGCGAGACGGCGGATCATCTCGTCGCCGCGGCGGCCGATCGGCGTCAGTTCGCGATATTCGTAGAAGGTGCCGAGCGCATCGATCGGCGACATCTCGTCGCCCCTGGGGCCGAGGTAGAGCTGCACGAACAAGGCCGAGGCGCCATCCTGCGCCTGGCGCGATTCCGGCGCATTCGGCTGCAGCCGGGTCGCCGCACGCGTCACCGCGAAGGCGTCGGCATAGCGCGCCGTCTCGGCGTAGATCTTCGACAGCACATACAGCGTCTTCAGCTCGATATTGTCGCCGCGCCACAGCATCGACAGCAGCTCGAGCTCCTTCAGCACATCGTCGCGGCCGATCTCGCCGCGCTTCTGCTTGAGCAGCGTCTCCAGCAACCTGCCTTCGGCGGCAGCCTGGCGATCGGCCGAATTGGCGGCGAAGCGATAGGCGTCGAGCGCATCCTTCTCCTGGCCGAGCGCCTCGGCCAGCCGGCCGCGCAGCACCGCAACCGCGGGCTTCAGTTCGCCGGGAACGCCGACTACGTCGAGATCGCTCTTGCGCCGCGCGGCGCCGGCATAGTCCTTGACCTCGAGCGAGGCCTTCATCGAGTCCATGGTGACGATGCGCTGCAAATCGGGCGGCAGCGTCGCCACCGCGAATTCGGCGTTTTTGAACTTCTCGCGCGCCTCGGCCCATTTGCCCTCGCGGGCGAAGGCGAGCCCCTTCCACAATTGGGAATCGTAGCCGTTGCCGATCACGGGATTGGCGAGATCCTTGAGGCCCTGCGCCGGGTGGCCGATCAGGATGCTGGCGACCGCGTGCACCATCACCACCGACGCCGTCTCGCTGCCGCGCTTGCTCTCGGACAGGATCAGATTGGCGACACCATGGGCTTCCTGGTACATGCCGCGCGCCATGTAGAAGTCGGCGAGATCGAGCCGCGCCTGCGGCAGCTGCTCGGCATTGGCCGACGCGGTCGCCGCAATCAGGCCGTCGAGCTGCTTGAGGAACGTGTCTGACTGGTTCTTGCGCCACTCGTCCGGATCGAACAACGGCTTCACCGCCGCGGTCGCGCGCTCGGCGGCGACGTCGGCCGATGACAGCGTCAGGCCGCCCGGCCGGCCCAGCATCACCTTGTCGGCGCCGACCTCGGCCTTGACGTCGTCCGCGTTCGGATGAACCACGACGCCGTGGATCGATTCCAGCAGCGAGAGCTCGACGAAATCCTGCCGCTTGATGATGCCGCGGGTCGGCGGCGGCGCGGTCACCACCCAGAGCGTATCGCCGGCGTCGGGATCGACCAGTCTGTGCAGCTGGCCGGGATTGGCGAGCGGTACGCTGACATTGGCGAGCGAGGGCTCCGAGATGTTGCGCACCACGGTGAGCGGCAATGGCGGCTTCTGCACGCGGTCGGCAAAGGTCAGCGTCCAGCTCACGCCGCGCGAGCGGTCGTCGCTTTCGAGCGACGGCATCTGCGGCCGGTTGAGGCGGAAGCGCACCGCCTGGCCTTTCTCCAGCGCGATCCGGCTGACATCTGATATCAGCGAGCCGGCCTTGGCGCGGACCGGATCGACGTCGATTGCCTCAGCCGTGTCGAACACCATCCAAACCGTGTCGGCGCGGCGGAACAGCGCCGCCGGCGTCGCGCCGGGGAATGAGAACGTCACGCGCAGGCCGTCGCTGTCGCGCTGGGCCTCGACCGCGGGCTTGCCGCCGGCACGGGCCTCCGCAGCGGGCGGCGATGGCGCCGCAGCCGCCTCCGGCGCTTCCATCGCCGGCGCGGCGGCGACAGCAGGCACCGGCCGTGGTGCGTCTGTCAGGGGCGCCGTGTTCTGTTCCGCCGCAGAGCCGGCACCACCGTCGTGCGGCGGGGTCGGCGCAGCAGCGTTCTCGGCGTTGGCCGCAGGTGCCGCCGCGATTTTCGGCAGTTCGGGATCGGACGGTTCCGATCGGGGCTGCTCCGTTTTGGCGGGCGCGGCCGCCGGTTGCTCGCTCGTGGCTTGCTCCGGCTTGAGCGGCTCGGAGCGCAGCGGTTCGGACTTGGCAGGCTCGGACTTCGGCGGTTCGGTTTTGGACTGTTCAGGCTTGATCTCGATCTTGGCCTGCTGGGCGATGCTTTCCGACGTCACCGGCGCGATCGCCGCGGCGCCTTTTGGTTTGGCGCGCGGCGTCGGCAACAATGAGCTCAGCGAGGGCTTTGCCGCCTGCTGCTCGTTCTGCTGGAAGGCGACGTCGACGATGTAGTTCTTCTCGTCGCGGAACGAATGCACGTCGACATCGCCCATCAGCGACACGTCGACTGCCGACGTGTCCGTGTCGGCGCGCGCGCTGATCGACGCGACATTCGGTGGGGCGGCGACCTTGGCATCGGCAAGGTCGAAGGTCAGGACCGAGTTGAAGGACAGTGTCAACTTCTGCTCGTTCAGCACCGAGGAGACACTGACCCCGTCGGGCACCTCGAACACGAAACGGACGAAGGTGGGTTGCACCAGCGCGCGAACCCGCACCGGCGGCTTCTTCTTGGCGGCGTCGGCGGCACGCTGCATGCGCAGCAGGCGCTCGGCGGCGCGGGCGCGCTCGGCAAGCTCGCGGATCACCTCCTGCGGCAGCGACGGCGGCGGGCCGGTCCAGCTGTCGGGCAGGAAGTCGATGAAGATGCGCTCGCCGGCGGTCATGGTGTTGATGGAGACGCGGCGCGCCAGCGACAGACGGATCGCCGAGCCGTCGGGATCGCGGCGCGCGGCGCCGACATAATCGGGCACCGCATCCTGCAGTTTCTCGACGGGGATATCGACCGGACGTTTGAAGCGGATCACGATGATCGAGCCGGCGGTCGTGACCTCCGACTCGACATCCTCCTTCAGCTTCAGCACCAGCCGGGCATAGCCGTTCGCGGCAGAGAATGTCGCCTCACCTGGCACCGCGTCTTCGGCCCGCGCCGCAGTCGGATAGGTAAGGGTTGTAAGCGCAAGGGCGGTGGCAAGCAGGCACAGACGCGCGGTCCGCGCCCAGGCGCGGCCTAGCGACCATGTTCCAGCGGCAGCCGTTCGCGCCATCTCGAAACGTTTTCTCGGGACCCCAGCCATACCAAGCGCGAAGCGCCCTCGCCCACGCTTCCCGATCTTGGATCGGGCGGCGTTAAGGAGCTGTTAACGTCAACGGATTGTTTCGGACCGGCCCCTGCCACGGAATGACTGTGTACTATAGTTGACAAATCGACCGCGTTGTGTATGATAATACACATGATCCAGGTCGTTCAGACCGACGCTTTTGCGCACTGGCTCAACTCGCTAGCCGACATAAAAGCGGTCGCCCGGATCGGCGCACGCATCCGGCGTCTCGAACTCGGAAATCCAGGCGATGTGAAATCGGTGGGCGAAGGCGTGAGCGAGATGCGGATCGATTACGGCCCCGGCTACCGGGTATATTTCACGCGTCGAGGCAAAACCATCGTGCTCCTGCTCTGCGGTGGCGACAAGCGAACCCAAAGCAAGGACGTCAAGGCGGCCCAGAAGATGGTGAAGGAGATTTGAGATGCCGCTCAAGACCACCAAGTTCGACATCAAGGATCATCTGAAGACGCTAGAGCAGCAGATCGCCTATCTCGAAGCGGCGCTGGAAGAGGACGATCCCTCGTTCATCGCGACAGCTATCGGCGACATCGCCAGAGCTCGCGGCGTATCGCAGTTTTCGCGCGAAACTGGCTTGAGCCGCGAAGTGATCTACAAGTCATTCCGGCCCGGCGGCAATCCGACTATTGAAACCCTGAACAAGGCGACAAAAGCGCTCGGTTTGAAGCTGAAGCTTGTTCCGAGCGCCGCCTAGCTGCGCAGATAGCGGCGCGCGCTATCCTCGCAGAATTGGAGTCAGCCAGGGGCCCGTTGCGCGGCTGTGACCGGACAGGAATTGGCCTTGCAACGAGCCTTACTCCGCGCTGCCGGGTACCGTGCGCAAATACGCCACGATGGCATCGAGGTCATCTGAACTGATCCGGGCGTAGTAGTGGTATCCCATCGGTCGACCGAGACGGCTGCCGTCGCGGCTGACACCGTCGGTGATCGCACGCTTGATCTCGTCGTCACTCCATGCGCCGATCCCATTGGTCTTGTTCTGCGTGATGTTGCGTGAAACCGAGATGCCCCACGGCCCGGAGAATTTGACGCCACCCCCGCCAAGACTGCTCTTGTATTCTCGTCCCCTCGGTCCAATCGGCGTATGGCACGCCATGCAATGCGCGATCGTGACGAGATAGAATCCCTTCTGCACCTTGTCGCTCATCATCGGTTCGGCGAATGGGTTCTCGCCGCCCGGCGGAACGTTCTCGACTTGAGGCACCTTGTAGATCGGATCGGGCACCTTGTTGTGGACCGGCGTGATCGTACGCAAATATGCGACGACCGCGTCGAGATCATTTTCCGTTAGGATGTGATAGAAGCTGGTCGGCATGATCATCGCGGTATGCACGCCCTTTGGGGTTTGCCCGGTCCGCAGCAGTTTCTTGATATCGGCGTCGCTCCAGCTTCCGATGCCTGTTTCCTTGTCTTGCGTGATGTTGGCGGCATGCACTGTGAACGGCGGCTCGTCCCAGTATCCCCCGCCCGAGAACGCCTTCTCCAAAACATCGCCGTTCGGTCCCTTGGGCGTGTGGCAATTGCCGCAAGCCAGAATGCCGTTGACAAGGTAATCGCCCCGCTTGACGAGTTCGGATTGGGCCCATGCCAGATTGGTGGTGGCGATGACGACAAGCATCATGAACAGGCTACGCATATCGGTTTCCTCGAAATTTCTTGGTGATGAAAAATTCAATTTCTGATCGGGCGCAGCTTCGCGCCCGGCACAAGAGCATTCAATCAATCAACTCAAGCGGCGGTCCATGCGATCGCAATCGCGGAAGGCTCCAAAACAGCGAAGTCACGCTGGCCTTCCTCACGCCAATGCTAGACCCGCATCAAGCACTTTGGCAATGTCCGCGATGGCTCGGTTGCAATGGCCTTGGCGCCGCCAGCGTTGTTCTTCGCCCTTGCTCCCGCGCCAATGGCAACGCGACTGATTTATCGCGGCGGTGGATGCTCCGCCGGATCAAAGCCCAGCAGCCCAGCGCTGGACACTCCCCGCGATGTTACGGAGGTCCGCGTGAGGTGCTCCGAACTCAGACCGTCGCGACCTCTCGTTCGCCATGCGCCGCTTGCCGCGTCTGCATGCTCTCCCGGACCAGCAACCAGCAGAACAGGATGATCACCGGAGAACCAAAAGGCAGCGGCTTCACGACCGACAGCTGATAGAGGACAGGTAGGTAGAAGACCATCGGCGCGAGAAACGTCACGCCAAGCACCATTTTCGACCAGGCCGGAAAGCCGACCTTCAACCACTCGCGGAGCATCCAGGCCAGCGGCAGCGCCATGATGAGCATGTCGTAGAACAGGCAGAACGGCGTAATCAGAAGGCAGGTGAGCACGATGATCGAGCGTTCAGTCGCAGCACTGATCTTTTGACGCAACATCCAGACCAGCACACACGTCATGCCCAGCGCCACGAGGCCGTGAATGATAAAGGCCGTGTTGACGCCGGCGCCGAGCAGGCGCGCTGTCGCGTACGCGCTCTGCAGCAATGAAAACTCGACGTCGCCGTTCTCCAGAGCCTGACGGGCCGAGTGAGAGACGTCGAGGAAGTTGAGCCATGTATCGAGGCCGAACAGCAGCGCGGACAGCACGACGAGCGAAATCGACGACAGGCCTGCCCAGATCAGCGTGCGCCAGCGACCTGTGACGATCAGGGCGATCGGCACGGCCAGCGCCAAATGCGGCTTGATCACCATCAGCCCGAGGATCGCGCCCGCGAGCTTCGGCCTCCGGTCCATGATGTTGAGACCGCACCCAAGGATCGATGCCGTCAGAAAGGCGTTCTGCCCCGCCACGGCATTAAGATAGACCGGCGCATAGGCAAGGATCGCGACCAGGCACCAAGGCGTTCGCAAGATACGCCAGATCACCGCGGCGAACGACGCCGCCGTCATACCAATGAACACGAACAGCGAGGCGAAATACGGCGCGAGCGCGAGCGGCACGCACAAAAGCAGCATCGTCGGCGGATAGAAGAACGCCTCGTAGCCCTCTCGCAGGTATGGAGCTTCCGCGAGCAGATGCAATTCGGGCACATAAACCTCGGCGGGATGCCCGGCCAACACCTGGAGCGACGCGGCCCAGAAGGTCAAAAAGTCCGAGCCGAGCAGAAAGTTATTCGCGCCATAGCCGCCATCGCGGTAAAACAGCAAAAGCGACCTCGCAAGGGTCAGCACCAGCACAATTGCGATGCCACTCACGTATAATCGGGCGCGCGGCGCGGTGAGCCATGGCATGTCTTTCAGCATTGGCAATTCCCAAAACACCACCTTGAGACATAGCGACTTCAATTCCAGAATGACAAATCGGTTGCAACTTAACGCTACCGTTTAAGGCTACCATAACCGGCGTACACTTCTCGGCGTCGATAGGCGTTTGGCTTCGCGGAGACCTCGTCGAGCCCACACCATCGGAGGCGGCGAACATCCGCGTCTGCCAGCCGGCACATGGCGCTACGGCGCCGGCTTCGGCCTTTGCACGAGAGGATTAACCTCGATCCACCGGGCATCCGCGGAACTTCCAGCGATTAACCCAACGCCGCAGGGAGATCGGCCACTCGCTTGCGCCACCGCCAGTTGCGGTATACAACCGTTTGCATTTCAAGCAATTCTTAGTTTCTGGCAGTTTCATGAACGGATTTGGAATGGTGCGCGCCCGTGCGGAGCGCAGCGGATACGACCGTGCATTGGCCATTGCCTGCCTCATCGTGTTGGGCTTTACGCTGTACTGCGTGTTACCGAAAGTCGTTGACGGTACCGGCGCGACCGGGCTCGACTTTTCGTGCTTTTGGAGCGCGGGGAAAATGGCCCTCGATGGCCATGCCGCCACCGCCTACGATTGGCCGCGGTTGCGGCAAGCGATCATTCAAATACATCCCAGCTTGAACGACGCTCCGTTCCCCGTTTACGAAGTACCGATACCGTTTTTCTACCCGCCGTTTTTTCTCTTTGCGGCGGCACTGCTGGCACTATTGCCGTTTCCGACCGCGTTCTGGATCTGGAGCACCGCAAAGCTGCTGTGCTGGGCGCTCGTTGTTTCCGCGATCCGGCCGCGCTTCGCCGTACTGCTGCTGGCATTCGGCGTGCCGGCCGTCCTGTACGATTTCATCGTCGGCCAAAGCTCCTTGCTGGCGGCATCGCTGCTCGGCGCGATTCTGCTGACGCTGGACCGGCGTCCGATCGTCAGCGGCTTCCTGATCGCGCTGCTGATCTTCAAGCCGCAATATGGCGTCCTGCTTCCCCTCGTTTTGATAGCTACTGGACGCTGGACCGTCTTCATCACAGCCAGTTTGGTGACACCGGTGCTCTTGCTGCTTACCGGGCTTACCTTCGGCTGGAACACTTTTGAGGGGTTCCGTGAGGCCGCCGTCTTCGCAACGACGCAGTTCCATCTCACCGGCACGCTGGCTTGGTACAAACTGCAGAGCGTCTACGGCGTGCTTCGGTTTGCCGGTTTTGGCTATGGATCGGCCATGGCACTGCACGTCGCGGTCGCTGCGGCAGCCGCGACGTGGACGCTGATCATATGGCGCCGCAACGTCAGCTTCGCCGTCAAGGCCGCGTGCCTGCTCGTCGCGACCCTGCTCGTCTCTCCCTACTTCGCGATCTACGATACGGCGCTACTGGCTCTCGCGATCATCTTTCTCATGAACGCGCCCATGGCCGAACATGGCGCGCTTCTCTCGAATCGCTCCGAACTACGGATCGGGTTCGGCGTGCTTGTCCTGGCGGGGTTTACCTACCCGGTCGCGCTCGTGCCCGTCGGTCCGTTCATGTGCGCGACCCTCGTCGCGATGATATGGATGCGATGCAGGCAACCCGGTGTTAAGTCGGATCTGGCTTACGGCTGACCAGGCCACCGCCAATTGGCGGACTTTCCGATAGCTCCCATCAATTCGTCTTCGGCGTGAGCATCTTGCCTTCGATCTTGGGAAGATCGTCGGTCGAGGCCGACTTGTCGCCGCCGGCACGGCGGGCGAGTTCGACCGTGAGCCGTTCGGCGGCTTCCGGCTGCATCAGGCCGAGGATGTCGGACATCTTGCGCGGCTGAATCTGCGAGGCGATCTGGTAGAGCACATTCATTTCCAGGCGATCGAACACCTTCGCGGCGTCCTTCGGCTTCATGTTCTCGTACATGGTGACG
The DNA here is from genome assembly GCF_054062115.1 of Bradyrhizobium sp. USDA 4501. NCBI lineage: Bacteria > Pseudomonadati > Pseudomonadota > Alphaproteobacteria > Hyphomicrobiales > Nitrobacteraceae > Bradyrhizobium > Bradyrhizobium sp. USDA 4501. The sequence continues at coordinate 7,573,119 of NZ_JBSSEX010000001.1, read as the reverse complement.
ATGCCCTTGAAGCGCGCGGCATCGGCTTCCGCCTTTGCCGCGGCATCGGCATTCGTCTTGGCATCATTGGCCTTGGCCTCCTCGACCTTGGCCTCGATGCGCTTCTCGGCGGCCTTCAGCAGGCTTTCGCGGATCTCGACCTCGCGCGCACGCGTCTCGAGCTCCTGGCGGCGCGCCTGCAGCCGCTCCAGGATCGCGCGCTCGGATGCCGACACTTGCGGCGGCGCATCCAGGTTGACGACGACGCCATCGGGCTTGGACGGCTCCGCGGCCGGTGCGGCCGGCTTCGGCGCCTCGTCCTTCTTGGCGTCCTTGTGCTCGACCGATCCCGTGATGTCGCCGGGATCGGCCTTGATCTTGCTGTCAACCACCGCCTTGCCGGCGCCGGGGAAGTTGAAATTCTGTTGCGCCCAAGATGGGCCAGCCGGGCCGGCCGGCGGCGTATCGTCGGCGAACACGTAACCGCCATCGAGCACGAGGCCGGCGACCTTCAGCACCATCAGGCCGAAGATCGCGACCAGCACCACGGGCATCACTCTGATGTCACGAAGCAACTTCATGCAGCGAGACCGCCGGCCCTCCTGCGCTCGGTGAAGGCTTCAGCCGCCGCGGCAACCGCGTGCGCGGCCGAGACCCTGGGCGCCGGCGCCACTGGCGCGGCTGCTTGCGCCGGTGCCTGCGCGGGCTCGGACGGCCGCGCGGCCATCGCGATCTTGGACAGGCGACGCACCACGTGGTCACCCTCCGCCAGCTGGTTCTTCAGCAGCGCCGACATCTGCGTCGCCGCATCGAGCTGATTGCCGAGGTTCTCGTTGACGTCGCGCACCGCGTGCTTCAACCCGCCGATCGCCCGCTCGGCGATCTCGGTCGCGGTGATCAGTTCGGCGATCGTCGCCTTCAGCGAATGTTCGTCGGCCTTCAGCCGCTGCAGCCGCCTGTTGAGCAGCCAGCAATAGCCGATCGTCAGCATCAGCAGCACGGCTACCAGACTCTCGATTGCTAGTCCAAGCACATGACTCATGGTGCCTCCATCATCTTGGTCCGCTCGTCCGCCTTCTCGAACATCGCGAAGGTGGTTTGGGGTTTACGCAAATTCTTGGTGACGCGGATCGCGACACGGTCGCCGACCCGGCCCATGCGCCCTTCCGTCAGGGTGACGTTGCCGCAGCGCACCGAGACCAGCGCGTCGGAGCGGATATCCAGCGGAAGGGTGTCTCCGACCTTGAGCTTCATCAGCTCCTTCAGCGGAATGTCCGCTTCATAGAGCACCGCGTCGACCGAGATCTCGGCCTGCGCCACTTCGGTGGCGAAATGGCCTTCCCAGATCGGGTCGCGACCGAATTTTTCGCCCATGAACATCTGCAACAGCACGTTGCGGATCGGTTCGATGGTGGCGTAGGGCAGCAGCAATTCGACATTGCCGCCGCGGTCTTCCATGTCGATGCGCAGACGCACCAGGATCGCGGCATTGGCCGGGCGGCTGATCGCGGCAAAGCGCGGGTTGGTCTCGAGCCGGTCGATCGTGAAGGTCACCGGCGACAGCGGCCGGAACGCCTGCTCGGCATCCGACAGCACCACCTCGACCAGGCGCTTGACGAGGTTGGTCTCGATCGTGGTGTAGGGCCGGCCCTCGATGCGCAGCTGGGTCTGGCCGCGGCGGCCGCCGAGCAGCACGTCGATCATCGAATAGATCAGGCTGGAATCGACGGTAGCGAGCCCGAAGTTCTCCCACTCCTCCGCCTTGAACACCGAGAGCACCGCCGGCAGCGGGATCGAGTTCATGTAGTCGCCGAAGCGCACCGAGGTGATGCGGTCGAGCGAGACCTCGACGTTGTCGGAGGTGAAATTGCGCAAGCTGGTCGTCATCAACCGCACCAGGCGGTCGAACACGATTTCGAGCATCGGCAGACGCTCGTAGGACACCATCGCGGAATCGATGATGGCGCGGATGCCGGAATGGTCGTCGAGGCTAACGTCGCCGACCGTGAAGCCGAGGAGATTGTCGATCTCCTCCTGCGACAGCACGCGCTCGCCATTGGTGCTCTTGCTGCCGAAGTCGCGGCTGCCGTCCTCGACCATGGCGGCCCATTGCAGCGCCATGTTCTCGGTGAGCTCGTTCTTGGCGGCTTCCGCCGCGGCCGCCGCGGGATCCTCGGAATCGAGCGAGGCTTCCCACTGCGCCGCAATGGCGTCCTGGTCCATCTGGTCGTTGCCGGCCATGGCTTACATCCACCCCGTCACTGGATCACGACTTCCTTGAACAGCACCGCGTTGACCTGGTTGGGTGCCAGCGCGAGGTTGACGCGTTTGGTCAGTTCTTCCTTGAGGCGGAACAGGCCGGCCGAGCCGTTGAGGTCGCTCGGGCGCAGCTCGCGCATGTAGGTCTGGAACAGGTCGGTAACGCGCGGCAGCGCCGGCTTGATCGCCTCGACCTGCTTCTCTTCCTTGACCTCGAGCACGAGCTTCAGCTTGAGATATTGCACGCGCTCGCCGGGCGCGCCGACCAGGTTGACCAGCATGTCCGGCACGTCGACGAAGCTCGGCGGCTTCGGCGGCGGCGCTTCGGCGTGCTGCTCCTCGCCGTGGCCGCGCATGAAGAAGAACCAGCCGCCGGCGCCCGCGCCGAGCACGACGAGGAAGCCGACGACGGCAATGATCAGCTTGAGCTTGCCCTTCTTCGGTGCGGCCGCGCCCTCGCCGCTGTCCGTCTTTTCCTCGTCCGCCATCGTCCGCTCGCTTCACTCTGAAGGATGCGAACGCGATTTGCCCCAGCCTTGGCCTGAAGACGCGATACAAATGCCGCCGGCGCACACGCGCCCCAATGCCGGCAACACTGGGGTCATAATGGTTAACGGAAGCTTAGGATTTACCATCCACTAGGAAAAAACTGCCGGGCAAACATGGTCAACAAGACCTTTCTGCCGCCCCTTGCGCGCCACGGCCAAACACCTAAGCCGTTCAAATAACACGCCATTCCAAGTTGGCACGGCTTTCGCTGAAAGGACGGCGTAACCTCAGGGTTTGGGAGAACCCAATGGTTACCGACGGGTCCGGCGTGAAGGTTTGGGAGAACCTGCATTCGGATCGCCTCACAGGGGAGAACCACCGATGCAGAATACGCTTCTGGTCGGCCTATCGAAGCAGATGGTGCTGGAACGGCAGATGGATGTCGTCTCCAACAACATCGCGAACATGAACACCAACGGCTACAAGGCCGACCGGTCGCTGTTCCAGGAATATCTGTCCTCGAACGCGCATGAGGACAATTTCGCCTCCTCCGACCGCCGCGTCTCCTTCGTGCAGGACCGCGCGACCTTCCACGATTTCGCGCAGGGCCCGACCGAAGAGACCAAGAACCCGCTCGACGTCGCGATTGACGGCAATGCCTTCCTGGTGGTGCAGACGCCGGGCGGCGAGCGCTACACCCGCGAAGGCAGCCTGCAGATCAACAATCGCGGCCAGTTGGTCACCGCTTCGGGCTACCAGGTGCTCGGCACCGCCGGCCCGATCACCTTCCAGCAGACCGACCACGACGTCTCGATCGCCGCCGACGGCAACATCACCGTGCTCGAGGGCACCTCCCGTCTCGACTCGATCCGCGGCAAGCTGCGCCTCGTCTCGTTCGCGCAGGCCCAGCGCCTGCTGAAGGAAGGCTCCAACCTCTACGCGCCGGGCGAAGGCACGCAGGCTCTGCCGGACACCAAGGCCCAGATCCGCCAGGGCTTCATCGAGAAGTCGAACGTCAATTCCGTCGTCGAGATGAGCCGCATGATCGAGATCACGCGGACCTACACCCAAATCGCCTCGCTGCTGCAGCAGCAGAGCGACCTGCACAAATCGGCGATCGAGAAACTCGCCGACGTGCCGAACTGATCGGGGGGATTGACCGATGCGCGCACTTTATACAGCTGCGACCGGAATGGCGGCACAGGAACTCAGCGTTCAGGTGATCTCCAACAACATCGCGAACCTGCGCACCACCGGCTACAAGAAGCAGCGCGCCGCGTTCCAGGACCTGATCTACGATCATGTGCGCCGGGTCGGCGCGCAGGCCTCCGATCAGAACACCATCATACCGATGGGCATCGACCTCGGCGGCGGCGTCAAGACCGTCGGCACGCCGCGCATGATGACCCAGGGCACGCTGTCGCCGACCGGCAACGATCTCGACATCGCGATCCGCGGTGAAGGCTTCTTCAAGATCCTGATGCCGGACGGCACCTTCACCTACACCCGCGACGGCTCGTTCCAGATGGACAATCAGGGCCGCATCGTCAACGCGCAGGGCAATTTGCTGCAGCCGACGATCACGATCCCGCAGAACGCATCCGGCCTCACCATCAATGCGCAAGGCCAGGTCTCGGTGACGCTGCCGGGCCAGACCGCATCGACCAACATCGGCCAGATCGGCCTGACCCGATTCATCAACAAGGCCGGCCTGATGCCGATCGGCGACAATCTGTTCCAGGAAACGCCGGCCTCCGGCCAGCCGCAGGACGGCACCGCCAACACCGACGGCTATGGCGACATGCAGCAGAGCAACCTCGAACAGGCCAATGTCGAGGTGGTCTCGGAAATCTCCGACCTGATCGCCGCACAGCGCGCCTATGAGATGAACTCGAAGGTGGTTTCCGCCGCCGACCAGATGATGCAGTCGACCTCCAACCTGTTCCGCTGAGGATGATGTCGATGATCGCCCGCTCACTCCTGATCGCAGCCGCGCTCCTCGCCGTCACCGTGGCGCCGTCCGCCGCCCAAAGCCGTCGCGAGACGATCGCGGTGCCGACGCTGCGCGCCAGCACCACGGTCGCCGACGACATCGTGCGGGTCGGCGACCTCATCGACAACGCCGGCAGCGCCGGCAGCGTCGCGGTCTACCGCGCGCCGGACCTCGGCACGACAGGCAAGCTGCCGGTCGCGCAGGTGCTCAACGTGTTGCGCTCGCACCAGGTGATCGGCGTCGATACCCGCGAGCTGAAGGAGATCACCGTCACCCGGCTGGCGCGCACCATCGACAGCAAGGAGATCGAGCAGCAGGTGTCGCGCGCGCTGGAGGGCCGCCACGGGCTCGGCAGGGCCGGCAACATCGCGCTGACCTTCGACCGCGATCCCGGCGACATCCGCCTCGAGGCCACCAATACCGGCGCGATGCAGCCGATCGCCGTGCGCTACGACCCGCGCTCGACGCGTTTCGACCTGACCTTCGAGATCGGCAACGACGCCGGCGCCGCGCCGTCGAAGCTGCGCTTCACCGGAACCGCGATCGAAACTATCGAGGCCGCCGTGCTGACGCGCAATGTCGAGCGCGGCGACGTGTTGAAGGCCTCCGACGTGATCGTCGAACGCCGTCCGAAAGCCGAAATCGGCAACGACGCGGCGGTGCGCGACAGCGCCGTCGGCATGCAGGTCCGCCGCCAGCTCCGCCCCGGCCAGGCGCTGCGCGTCGCCGACCTCGCGAAGCCCGATCTCGTCACCCGCGACCAGAATGTCACGCTGATCTATCGCACTGCCGGCCTCTACCTGACGATCCGCGGCAAGGCGATGGATGGCGGCGCCGAGGGCGACACCGTCAGCGTGATGAATCTGCAGTCCAAGCGCGCCGTTTCCGGCGTCGTCACCGGCCGCGGCGAGGTCTCGATCTCGGTCGCGACCCCGCGCCCGGCGCCGACCGCCGACGCCACCGAATCCAATTCCGCTTCCGTCAAGCTGAGTTCAGTCGCACCAAACGCCGAGTAAAGTTCATGTCCCAGTACCGCATCAACCGCCTCGTCCTGACCGGTGCGCTGCTCGCGCTCGGAACGATCGCCAGCGGTTGCTCGTCGATCGATCGTCTCTCCCAGATCGGCGAGCAGCCGAAGCTGTCGTCGATTGACAATCCGACCACCCAGCCCGGCTACAAGCCGGTGCAGATGCCGATGCCGAAGCCCGAGGTCGCCTCCTACAGTCCGAACTCGCTGTGGCGCAGCGGCTCCCGCGCCTTCTTCAAGGACCAGCGCGCCGCGCGCGTCGGCGACATCCTGACCATCACGGTGAACTTCACTGACAAGGCCGCGATCGCCAACGAAACCCAGCGCAGCCGTACCAACTCCGAGGATTCGGGCGTCACCAACTTCCTGGGCTCGCAGACCATCACGCAGCCGAACAAGATCCTGCCCGGCCGCATCCTGACCGCCGACTCCACGGCCTCCAGCGACGGCAAGGGCTCGGTGAACCGCCAGGAAGCGTTGCAGACCAACGTCGCCGCGGTCGTCACCCAGGTGCTGCCGAACGGCAACCTCGTGGTCGAAGGCAAGCAGGAGATTCGCGTCAACTTCGAAATCCGCGAGCTGATCGTGGCCGGCATCGTGCGCCCGGAGGACATCCAGAGCGACAACACCATCGATTCCTCGAAGATCGCGCAGGCCCGCATCGCCTATGGCGGGCGCGGCCAGATCACCGACGTGCAACAGCCGCGCTACGGCCAGCAGGTTCTCGACGTGCTGCTGCCCTTCTGACGGCATGATCCCGAAGAGTGGAAACCGGTTTTCGGAAACGGATCATGCCTGAGTAGGACTTTTACGAGCTCCCACATCTCGTCGCGAACCTAGGCGCGGCGCGGTGTACCAACACGGCCCTCGCTAGCTCCCCTGGCGAGGGCCGTGGCTTTTTGTGACCGGTGGCGTGCGCCGGCGCGGTCGCCGCGCGCAGTCCGATACCGCTTCACGAAAGTCGCGCCATCGCCTTGTCGGTTCGTTAACCCTCGCAGCAGCGCACAGTGGAAGTCCCGGCGCTTGCAACGTAGGGAGACGACAACGCAGGGTTTTCTGTTTGTATGACGGTCATGCAAAGAGACGGACGATATGCGGCGTGGTTCCGGACGCCGCGGGGCGAAGGCACCGGAATAGTCCAGCTTGCAAACGGCAGGATCTCGGGCGGTGACGCCATGTTCATTTATGGCGGCACCTACCAGCTCGATCAGGACCGCTTCACGGCGACGCTGACGACGCATCGCTATGCCGACGGCCCGTTCACCACCGTGTTCGGATGTGACGAGGTCGAGGCGCAGCTGACCGGCTCGTTCAACGGCAACCGGGCGGTGTGCTCGGGCACGGCCAAGCAGGCCCCCGGCGTGCTGTTCGAAGCCACGCTGTTTCTGCAGCAACAGGAGCCGGAGCCCGCCCCCGGCCCAAGGACCACGACAACACGCGCGGGTGTGGCGAGGCTGCCGAAGCTCCCCGGCCGGCGCACGACGGTCGTGAGCAGGCGTTTCAGCTAATCCGTCCGCAATCCCGATGGCGTCGCCACCCGGTCCGGCGTACGATCGCGCATGCGCGAAGCGCAGCCCGATCGATGCAGCCGGAAGGAGGAACGCATGTATGCCGCCATCCGTCACGCCAAGGCGAAGACCGGTAGCGCCGAGGAACTCGCGCGCCGGATCAAGGAAGGCGCAATCCCGATCATCAGCGACGTTGAAGGCTTCATGGCCTATTACGTGGTCTATGCCGGCGACGATACCGTCACCGCGATCAGCATCTTCAACAACCATGCCGGCGCCGAAGAGGCCAACCGCCGCGCGCTGGCCTGGATCGATGACAATCTCGGCCCATTGCTGGTCGGCCAGGCCACCGCGGTTGCGGGTCCAGTGATCGTGCATACCAAGGCATAACGGCCGCAACCGGGTTGCGGGTCCGGTGATCGTGCATACCAAGGCATAACGGCCGCAACCGGGTTGCGGGTCCAGTGATCGTGCATATCATAGCCCGAAGGCCGCAACCGGCAAACTTCGCCCGGCAGAAGCTGCCGGCTGCGCGTCGTGCGCGTGGCGGCGTCGCGATCCCGTTGAAATCACGGCTGCAACGGATGGCACGCCATTTGCTCCACGATTGCAGCATTGCAATGGGGACTGCGCGCGCAGATGACGTCGATCTCGGCCCTTGGATCGGTCACCGCCAGCATGACGACTGGCACATTGAAGAAACCGCTGACCGCCGACGCCACCGGCGGCAGCTCGCTCGGCGACACCGTCGAGCAGAAGTTTCTCAAATATGCGCAGATGAGCCCGATGGACCGGATGCGCGCGAACATCCTCAAAAGGATGGGCATGTCGGAAGAAGATCTCAAGAACATGACGCCGGATCAGCGCGCCACGGTCGAGCAGAAGATCAAGGAGCTGATCGAGCAGGCGTTCCAGAAGAACGCCGGCAAGGCCGGCCAGGCGGTCGACATCTCGGCCTAGCTTGCCTGCGCGGGAGCGCGACGGCCGCATTCACGCGTCGGGCCTGTCGCTCAGGACAATGAAGACCTTGCCGCCGAAGTCGTATCGCGCGACCTCGCGCATGCCGAGCCGCAGATGCGCCTTGAGCGAACGCGGGTTGTCTTCCCTGATGAACAGGATTGCCTCGCGGCCGGGGAACGTCGCCTGAAGCTTCGCGTACAACGCATCCAGCACGCCAAGGCCGCGCGCGTCCCGCGAGACGCACACCGGACCATAAACATACGCATCTGCCCGCCCCGGCCAGGCCTTCAGCATGGCCTGCACCTGCGGCGCCTCGCCATATCCCTTCTCCGACGTCAGGAGCGCGCCGAGCAGTCTGCCCTCATCGTCGGTCGCGACGACGATCGATTGCCCGCTTGCAATGCGCGTCTCGATCACGTCGCGCGGCCATTGCCCGAGCAGCATGCCACCGTGCTCCCCGTTGTTGGCCGTCAACAGCGCGGAGATGGCGTCCGCATCGGACAATGTGGCGAGCCTGGTCTTGATCATCGCGGATGGATCGCGAGCACCATGGCGGCGCAGCTCACGCCTTCTTCTTTGCGGTCGCGCGGGTACCCGCGGCCTTCTTTGCCGGCTTCTTCGCAGATTTCCTGGATTTGGCCTGGTTGAGTTCGATCGCAGCACGAATGAGCGTCTTCAGCGCAGGGGCGCTGATCTTGTCGCCCTCGAACAGATCGATCGCGCGCCGCGCATTGCCCTCGAAGCCGGTGTTGAACAGCTTGTCGGGGTCGGGCAGCTGCGCGCCATACATGAAGGTCAGCTTGACCTTGCCCTTGTGGGCGTTGCCGACCGCAATGATGCCGTCGCGCGACCACACCGGGCTGCCCATCCACTTCCACTCCTCGATGATCTCAGGATCGGCGGCGAGGATGCTCTTGCGCAGGCTGGCCAGCGTCTTGCCGCGCCAGTCGGTGAGGTCCTCGATCATCTGGTCGATACGTTCCGATGCCGTCATTGCTGTCTCTCGCGCCTCATCCGCCCCAAGTCGTCACGTCAAGTCGTCACGTCATGCAATCACACTTGGGACGCGGACGTCGATCCCCCATGCTGACGCCGCGGCGACAGATATGGCAACGCGAACAGATAAAGGCCGCTGAGCAGCATGAAGATCAGCGGGAACAGCGCTAGCAAGCCGATCCAGACCGCCTGCTGCTGCAGGACCATGGCGACGATGTTGATGATGACGGCGACCGTGAAGGCGATCGAGAGCCAGCGGTGCGATTGCCGGATCCAGTTATTCCGGTTCAATGTGACCTCCTGTTGGTGAGTGAATGATCCAGCGTCATGAGCTTCCGACAAAATTGCAGAGCAATTTTGCGCTGAAGCGACGAAGCAATCCATCTATCCGTGTATGCGGCACGATGGATTGCTTCGCGGAGCCTGTCATCGGGCGGCGCTATGCGCCGACCCGTTGGCTCGCAATGACGAGAGAGAGAGGCCGTCAACCTTGCCGCGCCATCAGCTGATCGAGATTCTCGAGGAACTGCTTCCATCCGGCATGAGCGCCGCCATAGGCCTGCTTCTGATGCGGCTGGAAGCCGGACTGCTCGACGCGCAGATGGGTGCCGGTCGCCGTCGGCGTCAGCGTGAAGACCACAACGCTCTCGAGATTGTAGGCGGCATCCGCATGCACGAAATTCCAGGTGTAGGACAGCGTCCTGTGCGGCTCCACAGCGAGCACCTTGCAGTCCAGCACGCCGCCCCACTCGCCGCGCAGGTTGAAGCCGTGCCCGACCTCGGGCTTGAAGTCGTTCTTCATCAGCCACTCCTCCATCAGATGCGGTTGGGTCAGCGCGCGCCAGAGCTTTTCCGGCGGATGAGGAAATTCACGCTCGACGATCGCGGAACGCGTTTCAGCGGTGGTCTTGTTCATTGGTCCATCCTTTTGAGGAGATCTTCGAGGTGGTCGAACCGGTTCTGCCAGAAGCCCGCCATCTGGCTGGTCCAGTCGATCAGCGGCGCCAGCGCGCCGAGTTGCGCGCTGTAATGGGTCTGCCTGCCTTCATGGCGGTCGCGCACCAGCCCGGCCTGCTTCAGCACGCCGAGATGCTTCGACACCGCCGGCTGCGAGATCCTAGCGCGGGCCGTCAGCGCGCCGACGGTCTGCTCGCCCTCGCGACACAGGCGCTCGAAGATGGCCCGGCGGGTCGGGTCTGCGAGGGTTCGAAACAGGATGTCGTGAGCGTCTGGCATTTGCGATCAATAACCCATTGGTTATGGATTAACGTATAACTATCCAGCTATGGATAAGTCAACCGCAAACTTCGGCGGCTCGACAGCGGCCGCGCCACCTGAGGCTTTCCGGCTCGATGGCACAACAAGACCGCCCGCGCCTTTCATAACCCGCAGGTTATCCGGTGGCGGCGATCGGCCCGTCGGGCAAATCCGGGCGGAACGAAGAGCAAAGCTCGGGCAAATCATGTCGCGAGAACGCGGAAGTTTGACTCACAACGCGCGCAACACATTCAATGTCGTCCTGGCGAAAGCCAAGACCCATTACCCCAAATGAGCGTTGTTGCGCGATGCTGGGGCCACGATCCCGTTCATCATCAGGTGCGGTGGTGGGTCCTGGCATTCGCCAGGACGACGATCGTGTGCGTGGAATCCGCTCTGTTATCACCCGGCTCGCCGCCTCCGCTGAAGCTTCGGCGCGCCAAGGATGCGTGGCCTCGTCGAAGCCTTGGCGAAGACGGGACCGGGCGATCCAGTACGCCGCGGCCTCTCGGATCAAGCACAGCCGTCTCTGCAATACTGGATCACCCGCTTTCGCTTTAGCGGGTCATCACACCGCGCTGTTTGATATCTTGAATTGCGACTCGTCCTCACCGTCATCCCTGCCTAGTGCGCAATTGCACATGGGAGCAGGGACCGAGCATGAAACCGTGTCGTTGCGGTGGCACTGCGCATGATCTACAACCTTTGCACGGACGCGATTGCTATTCCCGGATAATTTTACGGAGATTTTTGATGTGCCAGCTTTGCGAAATCACAGCTCCCACCCAGACCTCCCGGCGCCGCTTCCTCGCTGCCGCGGCCTGCACCGCAGCCAGTCTCGCCCTTGCACCGCCGGTTTCCGCCAAGGAAACCAAATCGCCGCCGAAGCCGCAGAATGTGCTGGCGCCGGACGCGGCGCTGGAGCGGCTGGTGAAGGGCAATCTCCGCTATGTCGAAGGCGTCTCGCGGCGGCATGATTTCAAGCACGAGCGCGAGGCGCTGGCCGGCGGACAGAATCCGTTCGCCGGCATCCTGAGTTGCGCGGACTCCCGCATCGCACCGGAATACGCCTTCGACACCGGCCGCGGCGATCTGTTCGTCTGCCGCATCGCCGGCAATTTCGCCAGCGACGAGACCATCGCGAGCCTTGAATATGCATCGGCCGTGCTGAACGTGCCGCTGTTCATGGTGCTCGGCCACGACAGTTGTGGGGCGGTCGACGCCGCCATCAAGTCGCTGAAGGACAACACCACCCTGCCCGGCCATCTGCCCTCGCTGGTCAATGCGATCGCACCGGCGGTGAAGGCGACCGAGGGCAAGGGAGGCGACCGGCTCGCCAACGCCATCAGGCAGAACGTCATCGACAACGTCGCGAAGCTGAAATCGGCGACGCCGATCCTTAGCGCCGCGGTCGATCAGGGCAAGCTCAGGGTGGTCGGCGCGGTCTATCGGCTGACCGACGGCAAGGTCGAGCTCGTCACGGACGCCAATCGGCCGACGACTTGAAAGGCAGGTGAATTCAGTAAAGTCAGGTCAAGGTCGCGCAACACACTCGGTGTCGTCCCTGCTTTCGCCTTGCGAAAGCAGGGACGACGTCCTTATGTGGAGGCAGGCTCGCACAACGTCACCTCACGTAAAGGCCGCTTCCACCTTGCCGAGGCCGTCGAGCTCCATCACGACCGTGTCGCCCGCGTTCAGCCACACCGTCTTGACCAGGCTGCCGGTCAGTACGATCTGGCCGGCATGCAAGCCACGGCCTTCAGTGGCGAGATGATTGGCGAGCCAGGCGAGCGCGTTGTGGGGATGCCCGAGCACGTCGGCGCCAGTGCCGCGGCCTTCTTCCTTGCCGTTGACGATCGCGCGTCCCGCGACCGCGCGCAGATCGGGCACGGTGATGCGCGGCACCTCCTCCCCGAGCACGCAACCGGCGGCGAAGAAGTCGTCGGCAATCAGCGTCGGCGCGCCCAATGTCTCCCATTTGACGTAGCGGTCGTCGACGATCTCGATCGCGGGATAGTAGGCATCGATCGCTTCCGCGACCCATTCGGCGGTGAACGGCGCCTCGCTGGGAGCGAGATTGCGGGCGAGCCGCACCGCGATCTCGCACTCGACGCCGACATGGACGAACTCGGCGGCCGGCAGCCGCACGCCGCTGTCATGCACGACCTTCTCGAACACGCCACCGACGCAGGGGTGCGGGATGTTGATATATTCCTGCATCACCGCGCTGGTGCAGCCGATCTTGTAGCCGACGAGGCTGCCGACGTGTGGCTGCATCAGAGCGTGCAACGCGTACTGCACCTGATAGCCTTCGGCCTCGTCGCGCGGCAGCACGTCCTTCGGAAGCGCCTTGAGCGGCGCCCGGCTGCGGCGCGCGCTGGCAATCGCCTTTGCGGCCGCGAGGACCCGATCCATCTGCGCAGCCTCCCTGGTGTTCTCGGCGGCGCGGTGGCGCCTCCGTCTGCTCGCTGCAATTCAGCACTCGCCGACGCGTCTGGCAAGCACGCTGCACGGGAGCTGCCGTCAGGCCTTGACGAGGCCGAGCCGGATCAGGCTCTCCGCGGTCGCGACGATCATCTCCTCATTGCCGCGCGGGCGCCAGCCGAGCAGGTGCTGCGCCTTGGCGCTGGTCGCGCGGCGCACCTTGCCGAGCAGCGGCAGCGCGGCACGGGCCATCGGGTTGCGCCGTGCGGCGAGCCGCATCATCCAGTCCGGCGCCTGGAACCGCGGCACGCGCCGCGCCTTGCTGCCGAGTTTTGCGCGCAGCACCCGGGCGACCCCGAGGATCGACATGGTCTCGCCGGCGACCGCCAGGAAGCGCTCACCGCTGGCCTCGGGCGACATCATGGCGCGCAGATGCAGGTCGGCGACATCGCGGACGTCGACGAGGCCGAAATGGATCCGCGGCACCGCCGGCATCGCGCCGTCGAGCAGCGCCTTGATGATGCCGATCGACTCGGAGAAATCGGCACCGAGCGCCGGGCCGAACACCGCGGTGGGGTTGACCACGGCAAGCTCGAGGCCATTGCCTTGGCGCGCCACGAAATCCCAGGCGGCGCGCTCGGCCAGCGTCTTGGATTTCGGATAGGCCTGCACGCCCTCGCCATCGAGATTGGACCATACGGTCTCGTTGAACGGCGCCGCCTGCGGCGGATGGCCGTAACCGATTGCCGCGAACGACGACGTCACGACCACGCGCTTGACGCCGGCGTCGCGCGCGGCGCGCAACACCCGCAGCGTGCCTTCCCGCGCCGGGACGATCAGCTCGTTCTCGTCCTCGGGCACACGGGCGCCGAGCGGTGATGCGACATGCAGCACGTAGTCGCACCCGGTGACCGCTTCGCGCCAACCGTCGTCGCGCAGCAGGTCGGCGGTGACGAAGCCGACCTGGTCGGGCGCCAGCGCGCCACCCTCGCGCAGCATCGCGATCACGTCGTTGCTGCGACCCGGATTGCGCACCGTCGTTCGCACCGCATGCCCGTCGGCGAGCAGCTGCAGAATCGTATGCACGCCGATGAATCCCGATCCGCCTGTGACCAAAACCGTGCTCATGTCCCTGCCCTCTTCATGGTTCGGCGGATGGGCCCAACATTGCACTGCCCGCCCTGCACAGGCCGCATCTGGTCACTATCTGATCTTGGACAAGTAGGATGAAATTCGAGACCGGTATGGAAAACAATACCAGCGATATGTGTGACGGCGGTGAATGCGAGAGCTGCCCCACCGACCCCAATGTGCTGATCGAATTCAAGCACGCGATCCATGCGCTCGGGGGGAAATGGAAGCTCGAGATCCTGTTCACGCTGATGAATGGCGGTGTGCGGTTCGGCGCGCTGCGCCGCGCGCTCGCGCCGATCACCCAGCACATGCTGACTGCGCAGCTGCGCGAGCTCGAGCGCGACGGCCTGGTGGCGCGCAGGGTGCTCGCCGAGAAGCCGCTGCAGGTCGAATACGAGCTGACGGATTCGGCCTGGAGCCTGACGCCGGCTTTCCGCGAATTGCTGGCATGGTCGAAGACGTTCGGCCCGCGCCGTCAGGCGGAGGCAAGCGAGGCGATACTCGGAGCCGGGTTAGCCTGAATATCGCCTCGCCTTCAGATCGGCGTCCGATCACTCCATGCCAAGCGCCTTTCGGATCGCGATCTCGACCGGCGAATACGCGCCGTCCGCACGTTCCAGCCGGTACGGTTCGCCGGCAGCGAGCGACGGCTGGGCCATGAAGCGCGGTGTCGTGCCCCGATGCTTCTGCGCGGCATGCACCAGCAACGGATGGCACAGATAGACCGTGCCGGCCTCCCCGGTCGCGAGCGCGACCTCGCAGTCGGCGCCGACATCGTCGAGCACCATGCGTGCGCGCCCGGCCTCGCCCGCCGGCGCGAGGTGGCGCGCCATCGGCCAATGCGAGCCGACCCTGATCCGGGTCGGCGCGTCGTCCTCGCCGACGTCGGAGAACAGGAACAGCATCAGCAGCGCCCGGCCGCGCGAGACGACATTGGCCCGCCAGCCGGAGAAGTCGCTGCGCTCGTTCGGGTCGCAATCCTCGCCGGGGAAGCTGACGTCGATGTGCCAGCCAGCATCGCCGGGATCGTCCGGATGCGGGAAGCGCACCGGAAAGGTTCCGATGTCGTCGCGCGGACGCCAGCGGCCGGGACCGGCGATCTGATCGAACGCCCGGTGCAGTAGCGGCGTGTTGATCGCTTCGCGAAACGGCGTACCGCCGTACCCCGGCAACCGGATCACCGGTTGGGTCCAAGTCAAAGGGTCGTGCTCGCTGCATGGCAGGTCGCGCCACATGATGGCGCGTCCCCGGTCGGCGAGTTCCCGGGGAAAGGCGCTGTCGATCCGGACAAAGCCCTGCTGGATGAATTGCTCGATCTGCGCGCCGTCAAGCGCACGCGCGTCGTTTCGATGGGTCATGATTGTCTCTCAAACTGTCGCCAGCCATCGATGCTCCGCGATGCGCGGAACCTGACCGGCTCATTCGGTTTCACTGGAATCCCAGGAGCGAAAGCTCGTGGGGCCGCTCAGCGCTTCCAGGAGGAAGCGGGATCAGCCCAGCAAAAACACCGAAGCGATGCTGAGAGTGCGTGTCATCATGGCGGCGCGAACGTACAACCGGTACGCGCCGGCAGCATCCGTGGCGATCCGTCGCCACTATTCGTCGCGATAGACCTTCTCGCGCTTCTCGTGGCGTTCCTGCGCCTCCACCGACAGCGTTGCGATCGGGCGGGCTTCGAGCCGCTTCAGCGAGATCGGTTCACCGGTCTCTTCGCAATAGCCGTAGGTGTTGTCTTCGATGCGCTGGAGCGCCGCGTCGATCTTGGAGATCAGCTTGCGCTGACGGTCGCGGGCACGAAGTTCGATCGCGCGGTCGGTTTCCGAGGACGCTCGGTCCGCGAGGTCGGGATGATTGACGTTCTCTTCCTGCAACGTCTGCAACGTGACCTTCGATTCGCGGAGGATTTCATCCTTCCAGGCCAGCAGCTTGGCGCGGAAATAATCGCGCTGCCGCTCATTCATGAAAGGCTCTTTTTCAGTCGGCCGGTAGTTCTTCAGCTTTTCCAAAGGCAGCCATGTCCCTGTCAGGCGGAGGGAACACAACTCCTCCGCGCGGCGCCTTATATAGCCACGTCATGTGACAGACAATATCTGCCACCGCGAAAGGCGGGCCGCCCCCAAGGCCTTGCACAGGCAAACTTATCCGCCCTGCCCGGGGACGGCCCCGCCCCCTCAATAGCCGACCGTGAAACGGCGGCGGATATGGGCCGGGCGCTCGATTTCGTCGGCGAGTGCAACTGCGAAATCCTCGAAGGAGATCGAGCTTTTGCCGTCGGCGGCGGTCAGGAGCTGGTCGGTTCCGAGGCGGAACTTGCCGGTCCGCTCGCCGGCCACGAACAGCGCCGAGGGCGACAAGAAGGTCCAGTTCAGGTCCTTCTCCTGGCGCAGCAGGTCGAGGAATTCAGCCCCCTTGGAGGCCTCGGCCTTGTATTGGGGCGGAAAGTTGGGGGTGGTCACCAGGCGGACGCCCGGCGCCACCTCAAGGCTGCCGGCGCCGCCGACCACGAGATAGCGGCCGACCCCGGATGCCTTGGCCGCCCCGGTCAGCTTGGCGGGGTCGCTGGCCAGGAAATGGATCGAACTGACCGCGGCATCGTGGCCGGCCCACAGCGCGGCCAAGGCGGCCTGGTCGTTCGCGTCACCCTTGCGGGCGGTGACATTGGGCAGGCTGGCGATCTTCTCCGGGTTGCGGGCGATGGCGGTGACGGCGTGGCCGCGGCGGGCGAGTTCCGCGGTGATGCGCGAGCCGGCCTGGCCGGACGCGCCGGCGATGGCGATCTTCATCTCAAGTCTCCGATTGATGGTTTCCAATGGTGACTAGATAGCGAAAAGGATGTAGGTGTGAAGAAGGCACTCTCGCCTCACCTGATCACGCCGGAGTAACCGCGATGAAAGCCACGAGCCTCAAGCCGGACGCCTATGCCGCCAATTGCCCGACGCGCCAGATCCTCGACCGGGTCGGCGACAAATGGGCGGTGCTGATCCTGCTGCTGCTGCGCAGCGAGCCGATGCGCTTCAACCAGCTCCGACGCGCGATCGAAGGCATCTCGCAGAAGATGCTGTCGCAGGTGCTGAAAAGCCTGGAGCGCGACGGGCTGCTGCGCCGCCGGGCGATCGCAACGGTGCCGGTGACGGTGGAGTATTCAATCACGCCGCTCGGATCGACGCTCGCCGAAGCCGTCGATCCGCTGCGCGACTGGGCCGAACGGAATCTGAAGGACGTGCTGGCCGCGCAGCGCCGCTACGACGCGCAGCGCAAGGCGCTGGCGGCCTGAGGCACCTGCAGGCACCGGCGGCGTCGGACAGGTGAGTTGATCGGGAGGAGCCTAGTATTGCCCGGCCTTGGCGAGCTCGACCTCGACGCGCAGTTCGATCTCACCGAGCACGGCATCGAGACCGGGATCGCCGGAAGATTCCTTCAGGCTCGCCGCAGCGTCACGCAGCCGGTTCACCGTGGAGGAATCGAAATTGCCGGACAGCAGACCGAGCTTGAGCGCATCGAGCACGTCGAGCGCGCCCTTGCCGCGGGCCACCGAGCGCTTGCGGCGCTCGGTCGGGTCCTCGACGCCCTGCAGCGCGAGCAGCGCATCGAGGCTGGCGGCGGCCTTCGGCGCCGCGGTGGAGCGCACCTCCTCCTGCGCGGTCGTCGCATCCGGCAGCGAGAAGCCGCTCGACGAGGTGCGCCGCGTGGCGCTGGTGGACGTGCCAAGCGTGGTGCCGTTCGGTCCGTAGATGCGCATCGTCGTGATGATCCCGCAGGCCTGAATGGGCCGAGCATCGCTGTTTTATGGTTAACGGCGCGTAAACGACCCGGCAATTTCTGCCGCCGCGCGGCAGTTTCGCGCTCCCTGGCGAACCGGAGCAAAATGACGACCCGACAATTTCGATAAATATATCAACACATTGCCCAAGCGAAGCAGAGTGGCACGCAGCTCGCATGGTTAATGGCGGATCGCCGTCATGGGAGTGTCGCGCGATCCGCGAGTTCAGTTCGAGGGGAGCATCGGGATGCCCGGCATCCGCATCGCAAATCTGTTCGGAGTGGCCTGCGCCGCGCTGCTGGCGCTGGCGGCCTCCGTCATGCCGGCGGCCGCGACGTCGCGGATCAAGGATCTCGCCAATATCGAGGGCGTGCGCCAGAACCAGCTGATCGGCTACGGCCTCGTGGTCGGCCTCAACGGCACCGGCGATACGCTCAACAACATCCCCTTCACCAAGCAATCGCTGCAGGCGATGCTCGAGCGCATGGGCGTCAACATCCGCGGCGCCACCATCCGCACCGGCAACGTCGCCGCGGTGATGGTGACCGGCAATCTGCCGGCGTTCGGCACCCAGGGCACGCGCATGGACGTCACCGTCTCGGCGCTCGGCGATGCCAAGAACCTGCAGGGCGGCACCCTGCTCGTCACCCCCCTGCTCGGCGCCGACGGCAATGTCTATGCGGTGGCGCAGGGATCGGTGGCGGTCGCCGGCTTCGCGGCCGAAGGTGCCGCCGCCAGCGTCGTGCGCGGCGTGCCGACCGTCGGCCGGATCGCCAACGGCGCCATCATCGAGCGCGAGATCGAATTCGCGCTCAACCGCCTGCCCAATGTGCGCCTCGCGCTGCGCAACGCCGACTTCACCACCGCCAAGCGGATCGCCGCCGCGGTCAACGACTATCTCGGCGTCAAGACCGCCGAGCCGATCGATCCCTCCACGGTGCAGCTTGCGATCCCGACGGAGTTCAAGGGCAACGTCGTCGCCTTCCTGACCGAGATCGAGCAGCTGCAGGTCGATCCCGATCTGGTGGCCAAGATCGTGATCGACGAGCGCTCCGGCATCATCGTGATGGGCCGCGACGTTCGCGTCGCCACCGTCGCCGTCGCGCAGGGCAATCTCACCGTCTCGATCTCCGAGAGTCCGCAGGTCAGCCAGCCCAATCCGCTGTCGCGCGGCCGGACAGTCGTGACGCCGCGCACCAGCGTCGGCGTCAGCGAGGACGGCAAGAAGTTCGCCGTGGTCAAGGACGGCGTCTCGCTGCAGCAACTGGTCGACGGCCTCAATGGCCTCGGCATCGGACCGCGCGACCTCATCAGTATCCTGCAGGCGATCAAGGCCGCCGGCGCGATCGAAGCCGACATCGAGGTGATGTGATGGCGAGCCTGATCAACAGCACCACCGGCAGCATGCCGAACACGGCGTTGATGCCGATGTTCAACGGCCGCCCCGATCCCGTGCTGCAGGACGCGCTGAAGAAGGCGACGCCGCAGCAGGCCGCCAAGGCGAAGGCGACCGCGACCGATTTCGAATCGATGTTCCTGAATTCGATGTTCTCGCAGATGACGACCGGCCTGAAGGGCGATGGCCCGTACGGCGACACCGTCGGCACCGGCGCGTGGCGGTCGATGCTGACCGACGAATACTCGAAGAATTTCGCCAAGGCCGGCGGCGTCGGCATTTCCAACGAAGTGTTCCGCTCGCTGATCCTGCAGCAGGCGAACAAGAGCTAGGGTTTCAAGGAGCAGCGCGATGAACCAGCGTCCACAGCAGCCGCGGCCAGTAGCATCCGCCCCCGCCGCGCGGTCCGCGACGTCGACGCCGCCGGACGTCGCGCGTCTCGCCAACGAGCTGACCGAGGTGATGAGCGGCCTACTTGCCGTGATCGAGCAGGAGACCGAGTTCGTCCGCGCCGGCAAGATCCGCGAGGGCATGCGGCTCGAGCCGCAGAAGTCCGAGCTGTCGCGGCGCTACATGCTCGCGGTGGAGCATCTGAAATCGATGCAGAAGATGCTGTCGCAGACCGATCCCGAGTTGCTCGCGACACTGCGCCGTCATCACGAGACGTTCCGCGCCATGCTGCAGGTCAATTTGACCGTGCTTGCAACGGCGCACGCCGTCTCCGAAGGCATCGTGCGCGGCGTCAATGCCGAGGTGCAGCGCCGCAACATTCCGAACACCTATACCGCAAGCGGACAGCGCGCCACGCCGGGCCCCCGCAACATGACGCCGATCGCGATCAGCCGCACACTCTGACGCCTACGCTTACAATTTAGCTCAATTCGACGCCGCCCCGGCAGCGCGGCATTCAGCGTGTTTTCTAACAGCCTGTTGAGAGGTTCCCCGTAGAGTTGCGGACCGTGAGGGGTTGGGATTTGACTCAAGCAAACTAGTGCCTGTGCACTACGAGGCTGCCATGAGTACAGATTTCAACATCAAGCCGGTGGGGGCACCGGTCGCGGCGCCGATGGTCTCTCCCACGAGCGATACGGCGCAGAAGGCGGTCAAGACTGAACTGCCGGCGAGCCAGAGCGTCACCGCTCCGGAGCCGAGCGTGCGCGTCACCATCGATCCCGACGCCGTCAACGCATCGATTTCAAATCAGGCTCCGTCGGTCAGCGACCAGGTCATCATCGACCGCGACGCGCGCGCCGTGGTCTATCAGGTGGTCGACAATCGCACGAATTTGGTGGTGAGGCAGTTTCCGGAAGAAGCCGTATTGCGCCGCCGCGCCTATTTCCACGCGCTCGATCTCAGCAAGGACGCGCCGACGCGGGTGCGTGCCACCGATCGCCGCGCCTAGGCGCGGACCAACGACCGCTCAGGTCTTCTGCGTGGCGTAGGCCTTGTCGAGATAGGTCGCCCCAGTAGCCGGATCGGTGACGACATTGGCGATCAACGCCGTCCCCTGCTGCACCAGCGCGAACTTGGTATCGCCGATCCGGAACCCGCCATCCTTGATCAGCACGTCCTGATACTTGCTGGTGCCGTCGCTCTGGTAGTGGACCTTGGCGCGGAAGCCATCGACGTTCGACACCGAGATGTTGAACGACTTGTTGTTGGCGTACTTGCCGCTCCAGCTGCCCTCATAGAGGTTCGGATCGACGGCCACATAGGGCGTCTTCGACGGGACCGTCAGGCCGGCGGCCTTGTAGTTGGCCGACAGGATGCTCAACACGTCGGCCATGCCGAGGGCTCCGTGAGGAATCGATCGATCAGCCGCGACCCGAGAGGCCGGCAGCGATATTGCAGTTGATATCGATCAGCGACTTCAGTTTCGCCGGATCCGGATTCATCTGGATGTCGACGGTCTGCTTCATCACGAACACGCCGATATTGGCGATGTTCTGGCGAATCTCGAGCGGCTGCGGATTGTCGTCGCCCTGCGCGGCGCTGAGAAAGATCGACCACAGCCGGCGGTTGAACAGCAACGCGTGATCGAGCGCCTTGTCGGGACCGTTCCAGTTCGTCTGGACTTCCTGCAGCTGCCGCGCGGCCTTCAACAGCGCCTGCGCTTCGATTTCACGTGGGGACGCCGTCGTCGTGGAGGTACGAGCGTAGGCCTGGGCTGCATTCGACATTCAATGACCTCGATGGGATGCGGATTTCTCGAGCCGCGAAGACGCAATTCTAGCGCCCGATATTTATGCATCCGGCGCCTTTAAATATGGTTAGCAGGCGTTACGAAATGCGTCGTTCTGACGGCATAGACAGACACCGTAATATCCCGGAGACAAAAGAAAACGGCGGGGTTTCCCCCGCCGTTCTCGAAGCACTTGCCGGCGCGTTTAGCGGAGCAGCTGCAGCACGCTCTGCTGGCTCTGGTTGGCGAGCGCCAGCGCGGAGACCGCGATCGACTGGCGGGTCGACAGCGCCTGGCTGTTGGCCGCTTCCTCGTTGGTGTCGGCCAGCGTCAGGTTGGACGAACCGGTCTGCAGCACGTTGATCAGGTTCTTCGAGAAGTCCTGACGGATCTGCACGATCGACAGGTTCGAACCCAGCGTCGAGGCTTCGCTGCGCAACGCGGAGCTCGCCGAGCTCAGCGACGAGATGACGCTGTTCGCCGAGTTGTTGTCGAGGAAGTCGGCGCCGGCGGTCAGCGCCTTCAGTCCGAGGCCGCTGGCATTGAAGGTGACGCCGGTGATGCTGAGCGTCGACTTTCCGGTCTCGTTGAAGGTCAGCTTCAGGCTGTCGCCGTTCAACAGGTTGATGCCGTTGAACGAGGCGTCCTGCGCCGTGGTCGTGATCTGCGCGATGGTGTTGTTGTACTGCGTCACCAGAGCGGCGCGCGCCGACTGCGAGGCCTGGTCGGCAACCGGGGCCGTGCCGGCCGCGCTGAACGTCGCGGTGCCGCCGCCGGTGTTGGTGAAGGTCACCGCACCGATCGTCGAGGACGCCGCGTCATTGGTCGTGGTGATGACAAGCTTGTTGGAGCTGTCGAGGCTCGCCGTCAGGTTGCTCGCCGCCAGCGACGTGTTCAGCTGCGCCAGCGACGTGCTGGCCCCGAAGGTGAAGCTGAAGGCGGGTTGGCCGGCCGAAGCCGCGATCGCCAGCACGTCACCGCTCTTGATCGTGGTGCCGTCGACGAGGTTGGCAGACGTGCCGCCGAGCGCCGCAGTCGAGGTGACCTGCGACCTGGTGGTGTAGCCGGTCGGGCTCTGCAGCACCTGGTTGGCGATCGACTTCGCGGTATCGACCAGCTTCTGCAGCGAGGTGATGCCGGTGTTGGCGGCCTGCAGCACCTGCACGCCGTTGCCGATGCCATCGAGCAGGTTGTTGATGTCGCTGGCGCGGTTGTCGAGCGATTGCGCGGTGAAGAAGTTGGTCGGGTTGTCGAGCGCCGTGTTGACCTTCTTGCCGGTGGCAAGGCGGTTCTGCGTCGTGGAGAGCAGATCGGCGGTGGACTGGAGGGAGAGGAGGTTCTGGCGAACGGAGGAGGAGAGAATGATATCGGACATTTTCATACCTTTCTGGTGTGAAACTGAGGAAAAAGCCGCTCCAATCCTTTCTGATCGGGCGGATGGCCGATCCTGCGGTCTGGCCGCGAAGGAAAAAGAAATCTCCGGCACGGTATTTGAGACAAAGGCCGAAGAATAAAATTGTCGCCATTGGGCGAGGTTCGCCCCGAAAACTACTGAGACGACTGACAATTCCGGCTAGATAACGACGCTAGCGCCCGCCCCTCGTTCACCAAGCATTAACCATCATGGGAAAGGATCGCTGTCGCATCGGCCCCTGCCCGCAACGGCGGCTGCTAAGCAGTGCCGAACCACTTCGCTCCGCCAGCGAAGACATCGCGCGACTGCAGGCAAAGGAGAACGGTCATGGCCCTGAAGGTCGAACTCAAACCGAACGAACGCATCATCGTCGGCAATTGCGTGATCACCAACACCGACCAGCGCGCCCGCCTGCTGATCGACGGCGATCGCATCCCGATCCTGCGCGAGAAGGATATCCTGACGCCCGAGACCGCGGATACGCCCGCGAAGTTGATCTATCTCGCCGTGCAGCTGATGTATCTATCGCCGGACCCGATGGCGCACCACCCGACCTATTTCAGTCTGGTGCGCGACATCATCACCGCGATGCCGAGCGCGTGGCCCTTCATCGAAAGCGTCAACAACTTCATCCTCAACGGCGACCTCTATCACGCGCTGAAGGAATCCAAGAAGCTGATCGCACACGAAGAGAAGCTGCTGGAAACCGCGCGCGACCAGCAGAACGCCGAACGGGACGACACACGCAAGAGCGCGTAGAGCTTCTTGTTTTGACGCGTTTCTTCGCGCGAACCGGCGTCCACGTCGCTTGAAAACGCTCTAGCCCCACTCGCCTGAATCGGGATAGGGGGGAGCCTCGCAGCCCCTCCCCTCCCACACCACCGTACATACGGGTCCGTATACGGCGGTTCGCTGGATTAAGCGGCAAGAGTTGTTCTGTTGCCGCCGTAGTTTGGGTGTCAGCAATCGTCGCGCCAGCTTCGACTCCTCTGATCAGCGTCAGTCAGGGTTTCACCCCTTCCCGCCGTTCCGAGGCCAGTTGCCCGGAATTCAGTCGCATGGCCGATGCGATATCGCTGCATCTACTCGTCACTTCCAGCGTTCAGGCCTTCGGCGAAACTCGTTCCGCCTACTATGCCCTCTGCTGACTTCTGCACTGCGGTCAGATCGCCTTACGACGACCTCAGTCTCGTTGCCGAGACGCAGCGCAGATCTCCCGAGGTAAGATCGACCGCCTTCGCCGCACGCCCGCCGGATTTACCACCCCGGCCCTTGATGACCGTGGACTTCGCGATCACGTGCTCGCTCGTCCGGCCGGGTAGGCCTCGTTATCCGGTTTTTGTCCATCGGGCCGCGGCTTTGCTCCACGCTTCCTTCAGACCCCACCTCGCGATGACGCCCTTGCGCTTCGCTAATCCTTCACCGTCATCAGGCTGGATAGAGGACTTCCACCTCCAAGCTGCCGGTCATGCTCGGCACACACGAAAAAGGCCTCCGCGCGGAGGCCTTTTGCTGGCTGGAGTTCAGGGGCGCGTGATCAGCTGATCGGCAGATATTTCAGCAGCGTCGTCTGATACAGCATCGACGTGGTCTGGTACGACGCCTGCAAGCTGGTTTGCAGCGCCAGGATCTTGGTCGCGACCTCGTCCTGATTGACGCCCTCGACCGAGTCGAGCATCGTTTCCGCCATCCCCTTGAGCTGGGTCTGCCGATCGGTGGCCGCCTTGGTCGCGGTCTGGGCACCGGCGAATTCGGCCTGCACGTCCTGGATCTGCTGCTGACCGTTTTGCGGGGCGAGGTTGCCGCTGACGCGCTGCGCGAGCGCCGTCACCTGCGCGCTCGCATTCGGGTTGCTGGCATTGGTGGTGACGGCTGCATACACCGCGACGTTCTGCAGCAAATAGCGGAAGGCCTGCTCGTTGGCGCGCGCGCCATACTGCACGGTGATCGACTGATCGACCTGCGCGACCGCGGTGCCGCGCGCCGACCCCGGGCCGTTCTCGCCGGTGTACCAGTAGACGGTGTTGCCGGGCGTGCCCGCGACCAGGTTGGTCGCGGTGTCGAACGGCGGTCCCCCTACCCTGAGCGGCGCCGGCGCTGCGGTGGTGTTGCTGGCGATGCCGAGTGCGCCGAGTGCGGCGGTGTTGGAGCTCGAGATCGACAGGCTCTCGCCATCGGCGCCGTGCAGGGTGATCGCGCCGTTGCTGATGGTCGACGGGTTCTTGGTGCCGCTGATCTGGTCGATCTTGGCCATCAGCGTCTGCACGCTGTCGGTGACGTTGACCTGGTTGCCGGTGGCGCCCGAGGCCACGAAGGTGATCGGCGTGCCGTTCACCGTGATGGTATCGCCGGCGGCAAAGCTCGTCGACAGCGAGTCGGTGCCCGCCGTCCCCGACAGCGCCGTGGCGCCGCTGATCGGCGCCGGCGGCGTGTTCTGGTTGTTGACCGCCGCACCCGAGACGGTTGCGACCGGATTGAAGAAATTGTTCGACGCCGCCACCGCGGACGCCGCGACCAGCGACGTGTCGCTCAACGTCTTGATCGACGAGGTCAGCGTCGATTGCAGGTTGGCCGTCGTCGCCGCGGTGTCGGCGCCGATCAGGAACGAACCGGCGGGCGGCGGGTTCGTCGTCGTCGCCGTGAGTTCGATCGCTTCGGTGGTGCCGTCGGGCAGCGTGAAGTTGAACTTGATCTTGTCGCCGTCCTTCGGATTGACGGCGCCGAGATCGACCGACGCCGACTTCGGCGTGCCGGTCGGCTGCGTCACCGTGGCGCCACCCGTCGACGACGACTGCACCGACAGGAGCTTCAGGCCGAACGGCGAGCCGTCCTCGGCGATACTCGTGACCGTCGTGGTCGCCGGCGGCGACGAGACGCTCAGGCGGCCCATCATGCCGGCGCCCTGATCGGCCTGCTTGCGCTCATTGATGAGCTGCGTCAGGCCGGCCTGGGTTGCCGTGCCCTTGAGCATGGTATCGGCGGACACCGTGGCCGGCGTATCCATCGCGCGGCCGGAGAACAGATAGCGGTCGCCCGACTGGCTGTTCAGCATCGCGACCGCGTTGGCGAAGGCCGCCTGCGCCGTGATCTGGCCCGAGGTCTGGCCGCTGTCGTTGAGCGTCAGCGTCGCCGTCGTCGCGGCGTTCTTCACCTGGGTCCCGACGTCGGACAGGCCCTGCAGGGTGAGGTTCGCGACACTCAGGCGCGTGTTGAGGTTGGTGGCGGTATCGGAGAATGCGTTGATGCCGCTGATCTGCGCGCGCAGGCTGAGCGCGAAACCGCGATCGAGCCCCTGCCCCGCATAGGTCGTCGATACCTTGCCGGTCGCAAGCTGCGTGGTCAGGTCATTGAGCTGATTCCGCAGGTTGAGGATCGTGGTGCCGATATAGGAAGTTCTGCCGCTTACGCCGTCGATCGACATGTTACCCTCACGTGAGCTGCAGCAGCGCGTCGTACATCTGCTTGATCGACGACATCACGCGCGCATTGGCGGAATAGGCGTTCTGCAGCGAAAGCAGATGCGCCATCTCCTCGTCCATGTTGACGCCGGAGGTCGAGTCCATCTTGGTCTGCAGCGTGTTCAGCACGACGTCCTGGCCGTCAGCCAGTTGCTTGGCGGCGGTCGCCGACTCGCCCTGCTGGCTGATGAACTGCTTGGCAAAGTTGAGCAGCGTGCCGGTGAACGGCGCGCCTGACGTGCCAAGGCCGGTCTGCGGCGAATAGCTGTACGAGGCGTTCGACAGCTGGTTCAGAACGAGGTTGGCGCGCGTGGTGTCGCCGGCCGGCGTCTGCGGATTGGTCGAGTACACCACCATGCGCGAGGGATCGCCGATCAGGCCGGTGTTGACGCTGATGCGCGCGGCAAGGCCGGTGGTCTGCGAGCCGTTCGCGGTGATCGCGCCGGTGTAGAGTCCGCCATTGTCGGTGAACAGCGGAAGGTGCGGATCGCCCGAGGTCAGCGACGAAACCGTCGACGTGACCGACGCCGCGGTCACATCGGCCTTGTTGACGGCGCCGTCGTCGAGCACGCGCAGCGTCGACCCGGACGGATTGGAGAATTGCAGGCCGGTTCCGCCGAGTGCGCCGTTGAGCTGCGACAGCACCGAGCTCATGCCGCCTGAGAAATCGATGCCCAGCACCTCGTCGTTCGGATCGACGGTCGCGGTATTGCTCAGCGGCAGCACGTTCGGATCGTCGACGCGAATGATCGACAGATTATGCGTGAGGCCGGTGGTGTTGTCCTTGTAGGAGACGTGGATGGTGTTGCCGTTCTGCAGCCCCGAGAGGTCGAGGTCGAAGCCGGACTGCGCCCCCGCCGTCGCCGCGGTGCCCGCGGTCGTCTTGTCCGACAACGCGCTCGACATCGCGGCCGCGAACTGATCGATCTGTGTCTGGGCCTGCGCCAGCGTGTTGTCGCGCAACTCGAGATAGGCGGCGATCTTGCCGGAGCGGATCGAGTTGGTCGACACCATGTCATAGGTGCCGCCATGCGGGAACGTGATGGTGATGGTGCCGACCGTGCTCTTGGTCGGGTCGGTATTGTACAACGTGTTGGGCGTCATCGTGCCCTGGGCGTTGAAGCTGAGCGTCGCGGCCTCGGTGCCGACCAGCTGCACGCCGGAATTGGTGAACACGCTCACCTGGTTCTGGCTGTTGGTGACGGTACGGATGTCCATCAGCTGCGAGAGCTGCGTGACGTAACGGTCGCGCTGATCGAGCAATGCCGCGGTCGAGGCATCGGTCGTGCCGCCATTGGCCGCCAGCTGGACATTGAGGCGCGCAATCTGCTGCAACGCATTGTTGGCGCTGTTGATGGAGTCGCTGATGCCGGCCTCGGCGTTGGCGCGCAGCGTCTGGATTCCCTGCGAAGTCGCGTTGAGCTGCTGCGCCATCGATTGCGCGGCATTGATCACGCCGATGCGGGCCGACTGCGATTCCGGGCTGGTCGACAGCCCCTGCAGCGCGGTCAGGAACTTGTTGTAGGCGTCCTCGATCGTGCCGGTGGAGTCGGGATTGCCGTACACGCCCTGCAGATTGGCCAGGAAATCCGAGCGGACGTCGGCATAGGCCGCGCCCGACGTCTCGGTGCGAAGTTGGGTCTGCAGGAATTCGTCGAGCTGGCGGTTGACGCCGGCGATGAGGACGCTCGATCCGAACTGGCCGGTGGTGCCGGTAGTCTGGTTCAGCGTCTTCCTGACGTAGCCGGGCGTCTCCGCGTTGGCGACGTTCGACGACACGAGCGAGAGCGAGGCCTGCGTGGCGCGCAGGCCCGACATCGCGGTGGAAAGGGCTTGGCTCAAACCCATGATATGTACTCGCCTTTACTTCTTCACACGTGCAGCAACGACGCGATCAGCGCACCACGTTCAGGAGGTCCTGCACCATCGAATTGGTCGTCGTGATCACCTTGGTGTTTGCCGAATAGGCCTGCTGGGTCACGATCAGCTTGGTGAATTCGTCGGCGATATCGGTGTTCGAGCTCTCGAGCGAGGAGCCGACGATGGTGCCGGCCTTGCCGAACAGCGCCGCGCCGGACTCGTCGGTTGCCTCGAACGCACCGCCGTCGATGCGCTTGAGGAAGTTGGTGCCGTTGAAGGTCGCCACCGAGATTTCGGCGAGGTCGATGTTGCGGCCGTTGGTGTAGTTGCCGACGATGCGACCGTTGGTCGAGACGCTGACCGACTGCAGCTGGCCGGCGGGGAAACCGTCCTGCTGGATCTGGTTCACCTGAACGTTGCCGTTGGCGTCGGCGAACTGGGTCACGCCACCGGAGCCGAAATTGATCACGGGGCTGCCGAGCGACACGCCGTTGACGACTGCATTGGTGAGCGCCACCGAGGAGATCGCCGGCGACATCTGGCCGTTCGAGGCGAAGGTGAAGTTGACGTTGACGTTCTGCCACGAGACCTGCGTGCCGGTCGCATTGGGATCGACCTGATAGAACAGGTTCCAGGTGTCGGTATGTCCGCTGCCCAGCGAGGAGCTGTCGGTCTTGGCCCAGCGGAATTGCAGGTTCACCGGCGCGCCCGACACGTCGTAGGCCGTGACGGCGCCGCCCGAGACGGATTCGTTCAGGAAGGTCGAGTTGTCGTTGCCGATAACCTGGCCGGTGCCGACCGTGCCGCCGCCGCCGCGAACCGCAACCGCCGACCCGGTGAAGCCGAGCGCCGCAAAGGCGGTCGCGTTCGAGCTCGTCACGTTGAGATCGGCCAATTTGCCGGAGTGCAGGGTGATCTTGCCGCCGCTGATCGTCGATGGCGTCGTGGTACCGGTAATCGCGTCGATCTTCGCGAGCAGCGTTCCGATGCTGTCGGTGACGTTGAGCTGGTTGCCGGTCGCCCCCGACGCCACGAAGGTGATGACGGTGCCGTTGACCGTGATCGTGTCGGCGGGCACGACGGGCGGGCCCGCAGAGCCGGCGCTGAAGTTGGTATTGATCGAATCGGTGCCGGCTGCGCCTGAAAGCAGGGTCGCGGCGGTAATGGCCACCGACGGCGTCGCCTTGTTGTTTTGCGCGGTGCCGGTGATGGCGGAATCGGTATACGGCGCAGCCGGCGTGCCCAGCACCAACGGATTGTTTCCACTGCTGAACGCGCCCGGCCGGATCAGCTCGGAACCGGGAACCGAGGTGTCGTGCGCGGTGGTCAAGGGATAGGACGCGAGGTTGGCGCGATAGTCGATCTTGGTGGTCTGCTGCGCCGGCAGGAAGTCGTTCTTGAATTGCAGCACCTGCGGCGATGAGCCCGCCGGGTTGCCGGTGGTCGGGTCGATCGGCACGCCCTCGAGATAGTAGCCGGCGCCGTTGACGAGATAGCCGTCCTTGTTGAGCTGGAAATCGCCGCGGCGAGTGTAGCGGTCGACGCCATCGAACACCGGGGCGCCGTCGGTGAAGCTGCCGGGCTTCTGCACCGCGAAGAAACCGTTGCCGTTGATCGCCATGAAGGTCGCGACCGATGCCGACTGGACGTCGCCCTGCACCGAGTTGGTCGAACGGGACTGCGCGGTGACGCCGCCGGCAAGTTGCGCGGTCAGCGCGGTCTGCGGGACGAGATCGAGGAACGAGGTATCGATGCGCTTGAAGGCGGTGGTCTGCGAGTTGGCGATGTTGCCGGAGATGTTTTCGAGCGCGTACGACCCCGCGCGCAAGCCACCGACAGCCGTCGTGAGAGCGCCGAAGATACCCATGACATGTTCTCCAATTCGATTCCCGGCGGCTGGCAATCACAGGAATGGCCGCATCGGCGGAGCATGTCGCAAAGGTCGTGCCACGAAACAAAACGTAACAAAATCATCCGCTTGAAAAAAATGCCCCGGTCGTTCGACCGGGGCACATTTGCCGGGAGCGGCAACAATTGCCGGGAAGGAATGTCAGGTCGCCGACGGCGCCGCCGGGTGAAACACCAGCGCGAAACCGTCCATGCAGTAGCGCAGTCCGGTCGGTTTCGGGCCGTCGTCGAAGACGTGGCCGAGATGGCCGCCGCAGCGGCGGCAATGCACCTCGGTGCGCACCATGCCGAAGGTGCGGTCCGACGTCGTGCCGACCGCATTCTCCAGCGGCTTCCAGAAGCTCGGCCAGCCGGTGCCGCTCTCATACTTGGTCTCGGACGAGAACAGCGGCAGGTCGCAACCGGCGCAGGCGAAGGTGCCCTTGCGGTGCTCCTTGAGCAGCGGGCTCGATCCCGGCCGCTCGGTGCCCTGGTTGCGCAGGATCTCGTATTGCTGCGGCGTCAGCTGGGCGCGCCATTCGGCGTCGGTCTTCTCGATCTCGAATTTCTCGGCGGCCTGCGCCGGCGAGGCGCGCAGCCAGCGGAAGGCGGCGAAGCCGAACAGGCCGGCGACGGAAGCAAGCAGGATGCGGCGATCGATCATCAATCATCTCCAGTGCGGACGGCTCAGGGGGCGTGCCCCGAGGTTCGTCAACAGATACGAATCCCGCCGGCGGACGTTACATCCGCCCGTCGGAGATCCGCTCACTTTCTTGCGAGGCATCCGGATACGGCGCCTCACCGTCCTCGATCTGCCTGGGCGCGGGCGCACGCGCCGGCCGCACAGCCGACGGGGGTGGACGGCGGAGTGCGGGTCCCCGGGTTCCCGCCCTGAGATTGGCCTCGGCGAGCCGCGCCTCGCGCAGGCGCTCCTTCGCACGTGCACCCTCGCGGTAGCGCGCCAGAACACCTGCCACGGACGAGGCCCCCCTCGCCCACAGGCTGACGAAATGACCGGCGACGCGGCCGGTGGTGCCGCCGGCCCAGACCAGCTCGAACGGCGAAAACAGCCGCCAGCGGTCGTCGCCCCACAGGATGCTGCGCGCGATCAGCTGCCCGGCGAGCGCCGAGGTGTTGAGTCCCTGCCGGCCGAAGCCGCTCGCCACCCACAGGCCCCGGCGCAACTGGCCGATCTGCGGCATGCCGTGCACGGTAACGCCGACCGCGCCGCCGAACATCTCCGCGACCGGAACCTTGCCGAGTTGCGGAAACACCGTGGCGACGCGACGCTGCACTGCGGCGCCGAGGCGCTCCGGCCGTGCGTCCCAGGTGGTTTCGGGGCTGGCCCACAGCAGCCGATCGCCATCGACGACACGGAAATGGTCGATGCCGTCGCTGTCGACGACCGAGCCGGGAAAGGCGATGGTCTCGGCCAGCCGCTCCCCGAGCGGCTCGGTCAATGCCGCGTAGCGCCACACCGGCAGCAGCGTATCGGACAGCCGCTTCAACGGCGCACCGAGATGGATGTTGCCGGCGAGGACGATATGGTTGGCCCGCAGCCGCGCCGTCGGCGTCACGATGCGTTTGCGGATGCCGGAAAAATCGATGCTGACGACCGGCGTCTCCTCGAAGATCCGCACGCCCGCCCGCATCGCCAGCGCGGCGAGGCCGTGCACATATTTGCGGCCATCGATCTGGAACGCCTTCGGATAATAGATGCCGTGGAAATAGCGGCCGGTCCTGAGCACGCTGCGCACGCGATCGACCTGCCAGCCCTCGACCTCGGTCGCGAAATCCTCGCCGAGCGTCTGCAGACGGCCGATCAGCGCCTCGCCGACATCGACATTGGAGACTTCCAGCGCGCCATCGCTCGGCTCGATGCCCGGGATCAAATCTTCGGTAGCGGTGGCGCGGACATAGTCGGCGCCCTCCTTCGACAGCGCCCACAATTCGCGGGCATCGTCGAGGCCGACGCGCTCGATCACATCTGATATCGGCAGGCCGAATCCCGGCATCACGGTGCCGAGATGATGACCGGAGGCGTTCCAGCCGATCTGGCGGCCCTCGAGCACCGCAACGCTCGCACCGAGCCGCGCCGCCTCACGCGCCACGGTCAGGCCGGCCAGCCCAGCCCCGACCACGCAAATGTCGACGTCGAGGTCGAACGCCAGACGGTCGCGGAACGGCAAGGCCGCCTGATCGGGGCCGTCCGCCGCACTTGTGGAACTCTCGCTCATGGCGTTTCTTACGGACCGCTGCGGCGCTTGTCACCTTGTCCAGGGCATGAGCCTGTAGAATTAATTCGACCTGACCGAATCGAGAATGGAAGTCCATGCGCCGTTTGCTGCTGCTGCGTCACGCCAAAACCGAACACGACGCGCCTTCGGGGCACGACCAGGACCGCCGTCTCGACGAGCGCGGCCACCGCGACGCAGCGGAGATCGGCGGCTGGATCGCCCGTCATCCACCCCTGCCCAATCTGGCGCTGGTCTCGCCGGCGGTCCGCACCAGGCAGACCTGGGAGATCGTGCGCGAGGTGCTGAAGGGCGCCGGGCATGCGCCGAAAGTCGAATTCGTGCCGGACCTCTACGGCGCCGATCCGGTGCAATTGCTGACCGCGATCCGGATGGCTTCGGTCACCGATCCGAAGCGGCTGATGCTGATCGGCCATAATCCCGGCATGCACGAGCTCGCGCTGACCTTGACCGGCAGCGGCGACGAGGCCGCAAAGCGCGCGCTCGGCGACAATCTGCCGACCTCGGGGCTCGCCGTCTTCGACTTCGCGACCGACGACTGGAACGACGTCTCGTTCCGGCGCGGCAAGCTCGTCCTGTTCGTCAGCCCTAAACTGTTGAAGCAGGCCTCGCGCAGCTGACGCAAGCGGACAGCGCCGCGCCGCCATGCTATATTGACGTCTGCGCGACAGGGGGACCGGTTCGCGTCGATACCAGACCGACTTCAAGAAAAAGAAGGCGCGCGTCCCGGGCACAGGGACCAAACGGCTCCAGACCAATCGCGGACAGGAGGCGCAGATGTACAAGTCCATTCTCGTTCCGATCGACCTCGCCGATACCGACCTGGCGAAACCGGCGATCGCAACCGCTGCAACATTGTCGCAAACATGGAACGGGACGGTGCGTCTGCTCAACGTGCTGCCGATGACGCCGGTGATGCTCGCCGAATACGTGCCGGCGGATTTCGACAGCCAGCAACGCGAAACGTCGGAAGAGGCGCTTGCGATCGTGGCGCGCGAATCCGGCATCGCGCCCTCCCGCATCTCGGGCGTGGTCCGCCAGGGCGGCATCTATCACGAGATCCTCGAGGAGGCCGCGACCATGAAGGCCGACCTGATCGTGATGACCTCGCACCGGCCGGCGATGCGCACCTACTTCCTCGGCTCCAATGCCGGGCACGTGGTGCGCTACGCCAAATGCTCGGTGCTGGTGGTGCGGCACTAAAGCGGGATGAGTTACGGGGCCGCCGCAGGCGGCGCTGCCAAAATATCGAAAACAACCCCATGCAAAGTAGCCGGCGGCGGTCGGCGTTCGACCAGGTGACTTGACACGTCGGGCAACTCAGGAATATTCTTCTAATATTCCGAAATTGCTCCCGCATCCCCTCGCCCCACACGTCGCAGGCGGGAAAGGGAAACGCGCCCTATTTGCGGGCGCAGCCTAATCTCAGCCTGCTTTAATCCAACCAGGACGTGGACTCATTAGCGCGTAGCCACAGCCGGATTGACGCGAGTTGGACGAACCCGAGGCAGTTGGCAGCGCGTTTGTCGTAGCGCGTTGCCACACGCCGGCAGTGCTTGAGCGGACTTCGCTGACGAGTTTGGAATAGTGGTCCGATACAGCTGTTTGTTCGCTATCTCCTTAAGGTTGAGGCAATCAAGCCACGCTATTGTCTCGCCCGTGTCCTTCAAGATGGTAACGGTTGGCACCAAGGGTAATGTCTGGTTACTTCCTCACGGCTTGTCTGATCGTGGTAGCCTTGAGTTTCGAGGTGTCGTTTCGCCGATCCTGGAATCTATCACGGAACTCCGAGCTGCTTGGCCCGGCCCAGCGGCTCGCAGTTCGGCGGCGTGCGATGTGGCCGGCAGGCTGCGGGCTAATCTGCATGCTGCTGGGGTGGATCGTACTTCATTTTGTTCAAGACAAGCTTGTTCTCTCCGTGACGGGCAGTCTAATGATGCTTAGTGCCTCTTTCTTCACCGGATCGTTTATCGGCTTTATGGCCGGGACAGTGAATCGGGTTTGAGGCGCCGCGATCAAGGCAAGCGAAAAGCGCATCAGGCTATAGCCGCCGACAAGCTGCCGTGGCTTTGGCATCGTCCTGTTGATGTCCCTGTTTTGGCCCCAACCCGGACATGTCCGCACGCTCGCGGAGTATCCATTGGCTGATTGCGTCGCTACCGCCGCGCCAGATTGAGCCTTCAGCACGGCACCGGTGGCAGCGTCACCGCTATTGCTATTTCGTGAATCTGGGCCTTGTGGATGTCGGCGGCGTTGGCGCCGCGGGCTGAAGATTGAACGTCAGCCAGACGTTCCAGCCTGCTGGCCGATTTTCATTGGCGAATTCGCCGTAGCCCTTCAGGTTCAGATATCCCTGCATGTCTCCGACCGGGAAAATGTAGCCGACCTGCGGGCCGACACCGGCCACGCGCGACCGGAAGCAGCCGACGCGATCGCCGGAGCCGCTGTCGCAGCCGAGTTGCTGATAGAAGTAACCGACGAGGCCGACCTGCCACTGCTTGGTCAGGAACTGCGATGCGCCCCAGTCGAGGTGCATGTCGACGCCGCTTTGATATTGGGTGGAGGGGTTGACGAAGTTGTAGGTGAATCCCAGCACCGTCGAAAATTCATGCCCGGTCTTTGGGTCGAAATAGGTGTAGCCGCCGCCCGCGTCGACCGCCCAGTGCCCAATCCCCAAATTCGCCAGGCGGCCCGACTGATAGGCGCCGACCGGAAGGTCGGCGGTGACGTACGTCATGTAATTGTTGACACCGGCATTCCAGCGCAGCGCGAACTGCGGGATCAGGTCGCCGAATGCAATGAGCGAGCTGTCGATGCTGTCAAACCGGGAGAAGGGGAACGTGCCGCCGCCCGGTCCCGTCAATGTCCCAACGAGCGATCCCGCCAGCGACGTGGAGTTGGAGCCGTAGGTCGCCAACAGGCTGGCAGAAGCCTGACCGCCCAGCACGGGTGTTGCAAAGGTGTAGGTCCCGGCCACAAGGCCAAGGTTCACATTCGCATTGACGTTCGCGTTGACGTTGGCCGTCAGATTCGCGGGAAAGCGACCAAGCGTGATTTCGCGCGACCGCGCCACGTCGCCGCCGGCGGAAACAGAGGTGTGATAATAAACCGTGCTCACCGACCAGCCCGGCGCCTGCTGGGGAACAGCCGCGAGGCTGCCAAAAAATCCGGGTATCCAAAAGCTGATGCCATTTTCATCGGCCCGAGCCGCTTGGGTGGAAAGCGCCAGCAAAGCGGCAAGCGCCCCAACACTCAAATGCCACCGCGGAAAAAATCTGCGCCCCAAATTCGGTTTAAAGTACCGCATCGCCGATTCCCCGACTCTCGCGATCCCACCCTTGCTCCGGCGGGGTAGAAACTCGGAAAGAATAAGCTGACGCCGCCGTTCGTCCACGCGAATTCGGCACACTTGAGTTCAGCCGGAGGTTTATTGGAAGATTGTGTCCATGACGCCACAACCCTGGCACTTTTTGCATAGTCATCAGGGCTCTCCACAAGGAACGGGCGACCTGGCTCGATTGATCTAGATCAATGGGAGAAGGTTGTGCCGCTGCGAACGTGCCACCGCTTCAGATGTTCGATTGTCACGTTGACCGACTAAGGTGTTAAGCCGCGCTCCTCCCTGGCAGAATCGGCGCTAGAAAGCTGCCGAGAGATTCTTGGAGGCGACGCTCGTAATTTTGAAAGCTCGTTCACTGCGAGTAGCCCATGCACGACGTTGGCGTTGCGGCAGGCGTACCTTTGTCGGATGGGCCCAGCCAAAGAGGCATGATCTGGATTCCGGGCGGCACGTTCCGCATGGGCTCAGACAGGCACTATGCCGAAGAGGCGCCGGTCCATCGCGTCTCGGTGAGCGGCTTCTGGATGGACCGCACGCCGGTCACCAATCGCGATTTTCGCAAGTTCGTCAACGCAACCGGCTACGTGACGTCAGCGGAGACGCGGCCTGACGCAAAGGACTATCCGGGCGCACTGCCGCACATGCTCAAGGCAGGCTCGCTGGTTTTCACGCCACCGAAGCGTCCGGTCGATTTGCGCGACTGGTCGCAATGGTGGAATTTCAAATTTGGCGCCAACTGGCGCCGGCCATATGGCCCCCGCAGTTCGATCAGCGGCCTCGACGATCATCCCGTGGTCCACATTGCCTATCGCGATGCCGAGGCCTATGCGACATGGGCTGGCAAGGACTTGCCGACCGAAGCCGAATGGGAGTTTGCCGCGCGCGGCGGCCTCGACGGAGCCGAGTTCGCCTGGGGCGACGAGCTGATGCCCGGCGGCAGGCCAATGGCGAATACCTGGCAAGGTGTTTTTCCATACCAGAATCTTACCGACGATGGTCAGGCGCGCACCTCGCCGGTGATGGCGTTCCCACCGAATGGCTACGGCCTTCATGACATGATCGGCAACGTCTGGGAGTGGACCACCGATTGGTGGTCCACCAGGCATGCGCCCGACGCGGCCAAGGCGTGCTGCGCTCCTCAGGATCCGCGCGGCGGGCGAGAGCAAGACAGCCACGATCCGTCTCTGCCCAGGATCAAGATTCCCCGCAAGGTTCTCAAAGGCGGCTCGCATCTCTGCGCGCCGAACTACTGCCGTCGCTATCGCCCGGCTGCGCGCCATGCGGACGCGGTGGATACGTCCACGAGCCACGTTGGTTTTTGATGCGTCATAAGAAAGGGAGCAACTGATGAGCGATGAGAAGGATAACACTGCGCGCGACATGAGCCGTCGCAATGTATTGCTCGCGACGACAAGCCTGGCGGCCGCGTCCGCCTTGGGCGCCGCCGCGTCGGTTGAAAAGGCACTGGCCCAAGCGCAGCAGGCACCGAGCGGACAGCGGCCCAATATCGTCGTCATCATGGGGGACGATATCGGCATCTGGAATATCGGTGCTTACCATCGTGGCATGATGGCCGGCCGGACGCCGAACCTCGACAAGATCGCCGCAGAAGGCATGCTGTTTACCGATTATTACGCCGAGGCGAGTTGCACCGCAGGCCGCGCCAACTTCATCACCGGCGAGCTGCCGATCCGCACCGGCATGACAACGGTCGGCCAGGCCGGCGCCCCCACAGGCTTGCCGGCAGAGGCTGTGACCATTGCCACCGCGCTCAAGGGCATGGGCTATGCCACCGGCCAATTCGGCAAGAACCACCTTGGCGACAAGAACGAATTTCTGCCGACCGTGCACGGCTTCGACGAGTTCTTCGGTTATTTGTATCACCTCGACGCGATGGAAGATCCGGCCCACCCTGCCTATCCGCAGGAGCTGTTGAACAAGGTCGGCCCGCGCAACATGATCCATTCGTGGGCGACCAATGTGGACGACGCCACCGTGGATCCCCGCTGGGGCAAGGTCGGCAAGCAAAGAATTGAGGACGCCGGAACGCTCTATCCCAAGCGGATGGAAACCGTGGACGATGAAATTCGAGACTTTGCGTTGAGTTTCATTGAAAAGGCCAAGGCCGATAACAAGCCGTTCTTCTTGTGGCTCAATCCGACCCGCATGCACATCGTCACGCATTTGTCGCCGAAGTACGAGGCGATGCGCAACTCCAAGAACGGCTGGTCGATTCATGAAGCCGGCATGGCGCAGCTCGACGACGATGTCGGCCTCGTCATGAAAAAACTCAAGGACATGGGCGTGGATGACAACACCATTGTCATCTTCACCACGGATAACGGCACCGAGGTCTTCACTTGGCCGGATGGCGGACAGACACCCTTCGCGCAGAGCAAAGGTACGGTCATGGAAGGCGGCTTCCGCGCGCCGGCGATGATCCGCTGGCCGGGCAAGGTGCCGGCGGGCAAGGTCGAGAACGGAATCATCTCCGGCCTGGACTGGTTCCCGACCTTGCTGGCGGCTGCCGGCAATCCGAACATTGCCGAGGAACTGAAGAAGGGCAAGCAGATCGGCGATCGCACCTACAAGTGCCATCTGGATGGCTATAATCAGATGGACATGATCACCGGCAAGGGGCCGTCGAACCGGCACGAAATCTGGTACTTCGGCGAGAGCGAGCTGGGGGCCGTGCGCATCGACGACTACAAGTATCGCTTCATCGACCAGCCCGGGGGTTGGCTGGGCGAAAAAACCAAGGTTGACGTGCCCTACCTGATCAACCTCCGCCTGGATCCGTTCGAGCGAACGGGCTGGCCGGACAGCGGGACCAAATACGGCGCGCAACAATACTTCGACTGGTTCAAATATGAATTCTGGCGCTTCGTGTTCGTTCAACAGGAGGTCGAGAAGCTGGCCATGACCGCAATCGAATTTCCGCCGATGCAGAAGGGCGCGAGCTTCAACCTCGATGCTGTGAAGGCGAAAATCGAGGCCGCCAGGACGGCAATGGCAAAATGAGATTCATGATCGTGTTGGGCGGCGTCCATGCCGCCCAACACCGTCTCCGCCGGCCTTTCGGTCCGCGTTCGACCAGGCGACTTGACACGTCGGCCAACTCAGGGACATTCTTCTAATATTCAGAAATTGCGCCACAAAGATGCCATTGAGGATGCGGCGGTCATTCGCTATGGCACGCCGCGCGGCTTGCTGGACAGCATCGGCTCGGCAGTCCGGCTCAATCAGGCGCTGACCAACGGCTTTGGTCACTATGCCCCCCAAAGCGGATGCATTGTGTTCACATCGAGTTCTTCGGCTTCTGACCAAAGTGGTCGCGAGACGCGGTTTTGGCCCGAAGTACCAAGGGGCCCTCCGTTGATCTAGATCAAGGGAACAAAGCGGCGCTTCCATTTCGATCCCCCAATGGTTGTACAGCGTCAGGTGAGCGGGGTGACACCTCTCCGTACCACACGTTAGCGGAGGCGTCCGAAAGCCCAAGCGCGTAACAGAAGGAGAGGCATCGATGAATCGCCGTCAGCTTTTTCTTTCCACCGCAAAGGGCGCGCTTGCGTCGGCACTCGGTTGGTCCTGGCTTCGCGAGTCGGCGCAGGCTCAGGAAGTGCTGCCGCTTCCGCAGCCGCCATTCAAGGGAAAAATCGGCACCACCTATAAGGACTCGTTTCCGGACAAGATACCGATCATTAGTGCACCAAGCGGCGCGCCGAACGTCCTGCTCGTTCTGATCGACGATTGCGGCTTCGGACAATGGGGGACTTTCGGCGGCCAAATCCCTACCCCGAACCTGGACCGGCTCGCAAAGGCCGGATTGCGCTACACGCGCTTCCATACCACGGCGCTATGTTCTCCAACGCGGGCCGCGCTGCTCACGGGCCGCAATCATCATTCCGCCGCAACAGGCAACATCACCGAATTGGGCGACGGCTATCCCGGCTACAGCGGACAGATTCCCAACAGCGCCGCCATGGTGGCAGAGCCGTTGCGCCAGCATGGCTACAGCACAGCCTGGTTCGGCAAGAACCACAATATTGCGGATTGGGAGACCAGTGTGTCGGGTCCCTATGACCGCTGGCCAACCCGGCAGGGCTTCGATCACTTCTACGGTTTCTTGGGGGGTGAAGCGAACCAGTGGGCGCCGGCGCTCTATCGCGACAACACACCCATCGAGATGGAGGTCCCGAAGGGCCGGAAAGCCGATTACACCCTGAATGAAGCCCTTGCGGATGAGGTGATCAGTCACATCAACAAGCAAAAGTCGGTGACACCGGACCGGCCATTCTTCATCTATTACGCGCCCGGTGCCACGCACGCGCCGCATCACGTGCCGAAGGAATGGATCAACAAGTTCAAGGGGCAGTTCGATCAGGGGTGGGATAGATATCGGGAAGAAACATACCAGCGACAATTGCGCCTGGGCGTGATCCCTGCCGACACCAAGCTGACCCCGCGGCCGGCGGAGATTCCTGCCTGGGATTCCCTTTCCGCTGATCAGAAGCGCATCGCCTCGCGGCTGATGGAGACCTTCGCCGCCTACACGGCCCAAACCGACTTTCATGTTGGGCGCGTCCTCGATGCTCTGGAAGCAGTCGGCCAAACGGACAACACGCTGATCTTTTGGGAGATTGGCGACAAC
Source organism: Bradyrhizobium sp. USDA 4501 (assembly GCF_054062115.1). Lineage (NCBI taxonomy): Bacteria > Pseudomonadati > Pseudomonadota > Alphaproteobacteria > Hyphomicrobiales > Nitrobacteraceae > Bradyrhizobium > Bradyrhizobium sp. USDA 4501. Next base: position 7,532,890 of record NZ_JBSSEX010000001.1, on the reverse strand, counting down.
GGCTCCTCGATGGAAGGTACCCTCAATGGCACCTTTAACGAGATGGTCGGCGTTAACGGTCAGCAGGAGGACCCGAGCTATATCCTGGCGCATCTCGACGAGATCGGCGGTCCCAAGTCCTACAATCATTTTCCCGTGGGATGGGCGTGGGCCATGGACACACCATTCCAATGGGGCAAGCAGGTCGCCTCGCATTTCGGCGGTACGCGCAATCCGCTCGTCATCTCATGGCCCAACAGGATCAAGGACAAAGGCGGCATTCGCACTCAATTCCATCACGCGATCGACATCGTTCCGACGATCCTGGAGGCTGCTCAAATCGAGCAGCCCTCGTCGGTCAACGGGGTTGCCCAAAAGCCGATCGAAGGCGTCAGCATGGTTTACACCTTCGACAACCCGAAGGCTGAAGAGCAGCGTCGCGTTCAATATTTCGAGATGTTCGGCAACCGTGCGATCTACAGCGACGGATGGGTTGCGTGCGTCCGCCATGGACGGCTGCCCTGGCAAAACATCGGCTCGTATGATTTCGCCAACGACAAGTGGGAGCTTTACCGGATTGAGAGCGATTTCAGCGAGGCCAACGACTTGGCGGCTCAAGAGCCCAAGCGTCTGCGCGACATGCAGGACCTGTTCTGGGTCGAGGCAGCAAAATACGACGTGCTCCCGCTGGACGACCGGTTCATCGAGCGCGCCGACCCAAGCTTGCGTCCGAGCCTGATCGCGGGACGCACCGATTTTACCTATTACCCCGGCGCCACGCGGATCCCCGAAAGCTCATCGCCCAACGTGAAAAACCGCTCGCACAGCATCGCGGCGTATATCGATGTTCCGCAAGCAGGCGGTGATGGTGTGTTGATCGCGGCTGGCGGCACCGTTGCCGGCTACGCTCTCTACATCAAGGACGGTAAGCCGACTTACGAATACAACTGGTTTTCCTTGCAACGATACAAGGTCGCCAGTTCGGAGAAGCTCGCACCGGGTCCGGCAATCATTCGCGTGGACTTCAAGTACGACGGCGGTGGGCTCGGAAAGGGTGGCGTAGTCACGCTTTTCGTCAATGACACGAAGGTTGGAGAGGGGCGGGTCGAAAAGAGCGTCTTGGGCCGGTTCTCGGCCGATGAAACTTTCGACATCGGGATGGATACGGGATCGCCGGTCAGCGATGATTACGCGTCGCCCAATCCCTATACAGGCAAGCTCTTAAAAGTGGAGATTCACCTCGCCCCGGTGAACCACACCGAAAACGACATCAAAACGCTACGCAAGGCCGAACTGGCTGCACAATCGGCCATCGAATAGGGATCGATGAGATCGAGGTGCAAGTCAGGAGGCCCGTTGGCTCGCGGCCAAGTATCGGTTCGTGGCCCTTCTCGAACCTCCGGCGACGTCCGCTTTCTCGCGGCTGTCAGGGTGAGAGCGGACATCAAGCGTCCCTCATCCAGCTCCGCTTTATGAGTACACGGCCCAGCTGATTGGTCAGCTGCCACCATCGAGGCAAAGCCACGCACAAAAACAATGCTGCAAGCGGTGTTCGCCTAGAGGCGATTCCGTTGGGGCTGCATCCGACGCACCTCGCGCTCGATACTGGCGGCGACCAGCGGCGCCTTGTCGGCGGCGATGGGCGGGGAAAACACGAAGCCCTGCACCAAATCGCAATCGAGCCCGCCGAGCACGTCCAGTTCGGCGGACAATTCGGCGCCCTCCGCCACGACCGTCATGCCGAGCCCGTGCGACAGGGCGATGATGCCGCCGAGCAGCTTGCGCTTCTCCGGCGCGGTGGAAATGCCATCCACGAAGGCCCGGTCCACTTTCAGGCAGTCGAAAGGAAGGCGCGTCAGATAGCCGAGCGAGGAATAGCCCGAGCCGAAATCGTCCAGCGCCAGCCGGGCGCCCAAGCCGGAGAGCGCCGTCAGCGTGCGACTGATCCGTTGCTCGGTATGATCCACGAACAGGCTTTCGGTCAGCTCCAGGCAGAGCAGCTTCGCCGGAAAGCCGGTCTCCGCCAGCACGGCCGAGACCGCGGTCTCGAAATCCACGCTCCAGATCTGCGCCGGCGAGACATTGACCGAGATGGAGCGCGGCGGCAGCCCGGCATCCAGCCAGGCGCGGCCCTGCCGGCAGGCCTCGCGCAGCACCCACAGGCCGAGGTCGACGATGAGGCCGGAGCTTTCGGCGATCGGGATGAACTCCGCCGGCGAGATCGGCCCGCGCTCGGGATGGGCCCAGCGCAGCAGCGCCTCGAAGCCGGTGACGCGGCCGGTCTTCAGGTCCACCTGCGGCTGGTAATGGGCCTCGAGGGCGCCGGCCTCCACGGCGTGGCGCAGATGGCGGCCGAGATCGAGCCTTTCATCGACCGCCTGCGCATAGACCGGCTCGAACAGTTGCGCCCGGCCGCGCCCGGCCTCCTTGGCCATGTAGAGCGCGAGGTCCGCGTTGCGCACGGCGGTCTCCGCCGTCGCGCCGTGCTCCGGCAGGCGGGCAATGCCGATGGTGGCGCCGACCGAGGCCTCGCCCTCGGCGAGATCGACAGGGCCGGACAGCTTGCCGACGAGCCGATCGGCAAGCCCGGTCAGCGCGGCGTCGGACGTGTCGCATCCATCCGCCAGCACGGCGAATTCGTCGCCGCCGAGCCGGGCGATGAAGGCGCGCGCCCCCAATTCCTGCCGCAACGCAGCCGCCACCTTGATCAGCAATTCGTCACCGGCGGCATGGCCGAGGGAATCATTGACCTCCTTGAAGCGATCGAGGTCGATGAGCAGCAGCGCACCGGTCCGGCCTCCCTGGGAGCAGCCTTCGGTCAGCGCGGCGAGCTGGCGCGTGAACAGCGCGCGATTGGCAAGGCCGGTCAACGGATCGCTGTAGGCGAGCTGCTCGAGCTGGCGCTCGGCTTCCTTGCGCTCGGTGACGTCCTGCACGGTGCCGATGATGCCGATGACCTTGTCGTGGGCAACCTCCGCCTTGCAGATCACAGCCAGATCGCGGGGCATGCCGTCCGCGTGCAGGATGCGTAGATCGGTGGCCTCGGTCCGGCGGGTGCGCAGCACCCGTTTCTGCACCTCCCGGAAGCGGTCGGCGTCGCCGTCCAGGAAATAGGGTCCCATGTTCTCATCGGTCGGCTCGAACGTGTCGGGCAGGCCGAGAAGCTGGTAGAGCTCGGGCGCCCAGATCGTGCGGCCGCTGTCCAGCCGGAAGCTCCAGGTGCCGATCTTGCCGAGGCGGTGGGCCTCCTCCAGCGCCCGCGTGCGCTGGTCGAGCAGCGCCTTGGCCGCGCTGAGCTGGGTGATGTCGCTGGAGGTGCCGCGATAGCCGAGAAAGCTGCCGTCATCGCCGAAGATGGGCTTGCCGCTGGTGCAGATACTGACGCGCGAGCCGTCCTTGCCGATCAGCGTATAGGTGAAGTCGCGAAAAGGGCGATGGGCCTCCATATCGGCCCGGTGCCGCGCCATCGCCTCCCCGTCCTCGACCGCATAAGTCAGCTCCCAGCGCGCCTTCCTGCCGGCGGCCACCGTCTGGAACGCCGCATTGCCGGCAAGCGATTTGGGATAGGGCAGCAGCCGATGCTCGGCGTCGCTCTCCCAGCACCAGTCCGAGGCGGTCGAGACAAAATCGGCCAGCCGTTGCTCGCTCTCCGCCAGGCGCCGCAGCGCGGAGGTCTCCTCCGTGACGTCGCGGACGATGCCGGACACGCGTCGGACCTGGCCGTCCGCGTCGAACTCCGGCTCGCCGTGCACCACGCAGTCGAGCAGGCTGCCATCGAAACTGCGGAGTCTCGCGCGCACCGCATAGGGCCGCCCCTCCGCCCAGCAGGCCGCGTAATGCGCCTCCAGGAGCTTCCGGCTTTCAGGCAAATAGCGCTCGCGCACCGTGGCGATGGGGATGTAGCCGTCGGCTGTGTCGAATTCGTAGAAGGCGGCGAGCTCGGGCGATATCCAGAGATCGGTCGCGGCGGCACTCTGCGACTCCCAGTAGCCCATGCGGGCCAACCGGATCGCACAGCGCAGCGATCGCTCCTCATGCCAGCGGCGACGCGCTTCCCGGGTCGGGGCCTGCCCTTGCGACAATTTGCGAGCGGCCATCGGTCCCCAACTCAACGCTAGCGTACGCAGCTAACAGGCTAGCATAGAGCGTCACAACCTTGGAGCGACGGCGGTGACGAGATGGGGCTCTTCCGCTTTTTTGGTGTAGTTTCGGTGAATTCTGCAACCGGCAGTCGGCGCCCGGCCCTAAGGCGCGACGTGATTGGGTTGAATCGTCATCGCGCTTTAGCTCTTTGTTTGAGCATGACCTCCGCGCAAACGCGTCCCGCGTTTGTCGCGAGGGAAAACCGCTTCGCACTTTTCCGGATCATGCATGAGCGCAGCACCGGCATCTTAACGGATCCGCACCAGCTCCAGGTCGAAGTCGCCGGTGACGGCGGTCTCGATCTGGCAGCGCGAGAGTCCGATATCGCGCAACGCCCGGTCATCGAGCTGGCGCAGCGTCTTGATCGCCTCGCGGCGCACCCAATAGGTCGCGAGCGCATCGCCCCACACTCGGAGCAATCGGAGCAATCCGCCCAATGTGCTAGGCCGCGCGGGCGCTGCGGCGGCTGAGGATATCGCTGACATTGTCATCTCTCCTTCGCTGCCCATAGACAAAGCTACGCCGTTGACGCAAATGCTGTTTCAGCGCCTGCGCCGCCGGGACCTCGGATTGCTTGCGCACTCATCGGTGCAATCATGGGCTTGTTCCCTCTTAAATGATCCGGTACATTGCTCGGAGCAAGTAAAACATTGCTCTCGGTGCAATAATGTCGAGGTTCGAATATCTGAAGCTGGCGGATGCGGTGGCCGCCGAGATCGCCAGCGGCGCGCTGAAGGCGGGCGACCGGCTGCCGCCGCAGCGTCATTTCGCCTATGACCGCAACATCGCCGTCTCGACGGCGAGCCGGGTCTACACCGAACTGTTGCGGCGCGGGTTGGTAGTCGGTGAAGTCGGCCGCGGCACTTTCGTGTCCGGCGAGGCACGCCGCGGCATCACGGCCCCGACCGAACCGCGCGGCGCCCGCATCGACCTTGAGTTCAACTATCCGCTGCTGCCGCACCAGGCGACGATGATCGCCAAGAGCCTCGAAGGACTGGAGCGGCCCGAGGTGCTCGAGGGCGCGCTGCGGCCGGCGACCAGCTTTGGCACGCGGGCGGCACGCACCATCTCCTCGGAATTTCTGGCGCGCAAAAGCTGGACGCCAAATCCCGACCAGATCGTGTTCACCGCCAATGGCCGGCAATGCATCGCCGCCGCGCTCGCCGCCGTGGTGCCGCCCGGCGGACGCTGCGGCGTCGAGGCGCTGACCTACCCGTTCGTCAAGGGCATCGCGGCGCGGCTCGGCATCTCGCTGGTGCCGCTCGCGATGGACGAACACGGCGTGCGGCCGGATGCGGTGCAGAAGGCGCATCGCGAGGCGCACCTGTCCGCGATCTACGTCCAGCCCACGATCCAGAACCCGCTCAGCATCACCATGCCGGCCGAGCGCCGCGCCGAGCTGTTGCGCGTGGTGGAGAAGCTCGGCCTCATCGTCATCGAGGACGGCGTCTACGGATTCCTCGACGATGAGGCGCCGCTCGCCGCGCTGGCGCCCGACAGCTGCATCGTGCTCGACAGCCTGTCGAAGAAGGTCGCGCCGGGCCTTGCGCTCGGCTTCATCGTGTCGCCGCCGCGGCTGCGCGAGAGCATCATGGCCGCGGTGCGCTCGGGCGGCTGGACCGCGTCGGGCTACGCCTTCGCCGCGGGGCAGCGGCTGATGGCCGACGGCACCGCCGCCGAATTGTCACGGCTGAAGCGGATCGATGCCGGCCGCCGCCAGCTTCTGGCGGCCAAGCATCTGGCCGATTTCGAAATCCAGACCAATCCGAAGTCGTATCATCTCTGGCTGACCTTGCCGCCGCATTGGCGCTCGCAGACACTGGTCGCGGCCGCGGCGCGCCGCGACATCGCGCTGACGCCGTCGACCACCTTTGCGGCCACGCCGGGGCACGCGCCCAATGCGGTGCGGCTCGCACTCGCCGCACCGCCGATGGAGCAACTCGACCTCGGCCTGCGGACACTGGCGGGAATGCTGAGCGCGACCGAAGAGGATTTTGACTCGACGGAGTGACATCGCACGTTCACTCCGAAGCGGCGCCGCAGTCCAGAATTGGATAGGAGTGGCACTCGCAGCGGCCCATTTCCAGTGAGCGCCAGGGCATCAAAAGCCACAGGCCGCATACGTCTTTCTCACGAGACGAAAATGCGCGCCCTCGGCTACGAAGTCCACATCCATGCACTGGTTGCCTTTGCGATACTCCCCGATCACGCCGCACTGCAGATATTCGAGGTTTATCCGCCAGCGCTTTTCTTGCGGCGAGTAGGTCGCAAAGTCGTGCTGCGCGACCGGCGTTCCCCTGCAGATTCCGGCAACGTATCGCCGCACGTCGGGCGGCAGATTGTCGACGTGATTGGGATCAAGCGGATCATGTTTGTTGCCCACGCTGCCCTTGGAAAGAGCCGGCGGGATGCTCAGGAGCACAAGGCATAGAGCCAAAAATGGGGTCCGGATTGTCATCTGACGCTCCAGCCAAAAGCAAATCCGTCGCCGAGTTTACAGCGCGTTGCTTACAACCCGCTTACAGTCCGGCCGCGCGAACCGCTTCACCGATTGCGAACCGCCTTCGGCAGCAGCGCATCGGGCAATTGATCGAAGCTGTAGCGCCGCGGCCGGTTGCGCGTGACGAAGCCGCCGACCTGCCAGGTGAACAGCGCGGCAAAGCCGACCAGGAACAGCGCGCCCATCCAGTTCGAGGTCAGCAGCGCCGTCAGCAGCAATCCGATCATTGCCACCGCAAGGCAGGCCAGCAGCGCCAGCGCGGCGGTGTACGTCTTCGGCCCGAGGCCTCCGACCAGCTTGGCCGTGCTGCCCGCCGCCTGCATCCGGCGATGCAGCTCGACGATGAAGTCGCGGTAGAGATGGCCCTGCGGCGCCACCAGCGTCGCGGTCTGCCAGGTGGTCGAGAGGATCGCGATCCGCCCGCCCCTGGCGTTGTCGATGTCGGCGCGAAACCGCTGCTGCTGCATCGAGACCGGGCGATAGGACAGTTTCACCGCGGAGATGTCGGCATAGTCCCACACGCCCGACCGGCCGGCGATCCGCCACGCCAGCCCGTCCTCGGTCAGCTCGAACTGGTGCGCCGAGCCGATCAATGAGGCCTTGTAGGCGTAGCGCAGCGGCGAGCCCTCGCCTGCCTCCGATCGATCCTGCAACGTTGTTGGCAAGCCGCCGTTCCACCTGTTCAAACGCACACGCAGCTTGCGCAGCCTGTCGCGCCTATCCTACAAGCGAGCCATGCCCGAGACGACCTATTTTCCGCGCTACCTCATCCTCGGCGGCGCGATGATATCCGGCGTGCTGCTGGCGCTTGCCGTGCACATGCTCGGCGCGCGCTACGGGCTCGATCTCGGCGGCCTGTGGCGCTCCGACAGCCACGAGTTCATGCCGGCGGGCGCCGCGATTGCGTGGTGGCTGATCGCGACCGTCGGATTTTCGGGCGGCTACTTCACCGCCAATCTGATGCACAGCGCGGTGGCCGGCCAGATCCCGCAGCGGATGCGTAACTTCCTGATCGTCGTCGGCGTGCTGATGCTGGCCGGTGCCGGCCAGGCCGCGTCGGCGCCGAGCACGGTCTCGACCATTTCCGCCGTGCTCGCTGGCCTCGCCGCCCTGTGCCTCGGCGCATTGATGGCGTTCTGCGGCGCCTATTTTGCCCTGCGCAAGAGCTGAGCTAGCCCTCCAACTCAGGCGACCGACCGTTCCGGCGTCCTGCGCAACATCTTGGCGACGTCGGCTGCCGGCCGCGGCGGGCTGAACAAATAGCCCTGCGCCTGCGTGCAGCCCTCCCGACGCAGCAGGTCGAACTGGGTATCGGTCTCGACCCCTTCGGCGGTCGTGACGATGCCGAGGCTCTTGCCGAGGCCGGTGACCGCGCGCACGATCGCCATCGAGTCCTCGCGTGTCGCAAGGTCGGTGACGAAGGACCGGTCGATCTTGATCTTGTCGAACGGGAAGCTGCGCAGATAGCTCAGCGAGGAATAGCCGGTGCCGAAATCGTCCAGCGAGATGCGGACGCCGAAGCCGCGAAGCTCATGCAGCACCGCGAGCGTCGCCTCGCTGTTCTGCAGCAGCACCGATTCGGTGATCTCGAGCTCAAGCCGGTCCGCCGACAGGCCCGATGCTTCCAGCGCCGCCTTCACCGACGACACCAGGTTCGGGTTCTTGAACTGCACCGGCGAGAGATTGACGGCAACCGCGACGGCCTCGGGCCAGCCCGCGGCATCCGCGCAGGCCTTGCGCAACACGATCTCGCCAAGCGGAACGATCAGCCCGGTTTCCTCGGCGACAGGAATGAAATTGTTCGGCGCGATCAGGCCACGCAGCGAATGGTTCCAGCGCGCCAGCGCCTCGAAGGCGACGATCCGATCGCCCGCGACATCGCGGATCGGCTGGTAGTAGACCTCGAACTCGTCATGCTCGAGCGCGAGCCGCAGGTCGCGCTCCAGCAGGCGGCGCGCCTGCGCACGCGCATCCATCCCGGTCTCGAAGAAGCGATAGGTGCCGCGGCCGTCGGCCTTGGCGCGGTACAGCGCGAGATCGGCCTTTTGCAGCAATTCGTCGGGATCCTTGCCGTCTTCGGGCGCGAGCGAGATGCCGATGCTGACGCCGATCACGAGCTGATGGCCGCCGATCTCGTAGGGCGCAGCGATCCGCTCGACCACGAGACTTGCCAGCGACGACACGACGGACGGCTCGCAATTGCTGCAGAACTGCACGATGGCGAATTCGTCGCCGCCGAGCCGCGCCACGGTGTCGTGCTCGGTGACGCATTCGCCCAGCCGGCGCGCGACTTCGCGGAGCAGCGCGTCGCCGATCGGATGTCCGAGCGTGTCGTTGATTTCCTTGAAATGATCGAGATCGAGACAGAGCACGGCCAGCTGGTCGGAGCGCTTGGCCAGTCTCGAGGCCTTCTCGAGCTGCTCGCGGAACAGCGTCCGGTTCGGCAAATTGGTCAGCGCGTCATGCCGCGCCATGTGCGAAATCTGCTCCTGTGCCTGCTGCCATTCGGTGATGTCCTCGAAGGTCGCGACCCAGCCGCCGCCCTTCATCGGCTGGTCGACGACGCGGATCGCGCGCTCGTTGCGGCTGACGATCCGCGTCGCGCTGTGGCCGGCCTTTGCCTCGGCGACGAGAGCATTGCAGAACTCCTCGGGATCGCCGTCCCACTCGCCGATGGAATGGAGGTCCTGCAGGACATCGATCAGCAGGCGTCCCTGCAGCGGTATGCGACTGCGCCCCATCATCTCGCTGTAGCGCTCGTTGAACAGCATGATGCGGCCGTCGGCATCGAACATGCACAGCCCCTGCGACATGTTCTCGAGCGCGGTATCGAGCACCACCTTCTGCTTGTGAAGTTCGGTCTTGGCGCGACGGTCGAGGATCGAGGCGATCAGCGAGAGGCCGAGGATCGCGAAGGCCGCAACGGCGGTCATGAACGAGAGCACGCGCGGCGAGACCGTAAGTCCGCCGGAAACGATGGTCGGATCCGGGACGAGCGTCACCGCGCCCATCGCAGTGAAATGATGCGAGACGATCGCGACGGTCAGAAGACCGGTCGCGGCGGCGGTGGTGCCGAAACGTTCGCCACGGGTGGCAACGACGAGCGCGAGCGCGCCGAACAGGCTTCCGAACGCGATCGACGAGGCGACGATGCCGGGCGACCAGATGATGCGCGCGGGCAGCTCCAGCCCGAGCATGCCGGTGTAATGCATCGCCGCGACACCGGCGCCGACGATCGCGCCACCGGCCGCAACCGTCTGCCAGCGTCCATCGAGCGTGGCGACGGCCAATCCGACCGCCAGGATCGCAACCGCGAGCACCAGCGACAGCAGCGTGATGGGAATGTTGTACCCGGCCTCGATGCCGGGATCGTACGCCAGCATGGCAACGAAATGGGTGGCCCAGATACCGCAACCGCCGACCGCCGCATCGAGGCCGATCCAGATCTCGCGGGCCCGCCCCTGCGCAGCGCGGGCACGGTGAAACAGGCTGATCGCGACGGCGCTGGCGAGCAGGCAGATCACCCCGCCGAGGACGACCAACCGCCAGTCATGTTCCAAAGTGAGACAGGTCAGAACGCGATACATATAGGCCCCCTTTATGGACCTATAAGAACAGACGCATTCGTGTAGGAACGGTAACCGCACCGCAGCAAGGTTCCACGCATGGTGAAGAAGCCTTGAATGCAGGCGATCGGGTCAGGGCAACGCGGAGATGCCTCGCTGCGGTTCGTCTCAGCGCCGAGCCTGTGACCATGCGCCGATCCAGATCAGCGCAGCCGCCGCCAGCAACACGCCGGCGGAGATGACGAGGGCCGCATGCAGGCCGGTGATGAAGGCCGCGGACCGGCTGACCATCGAGCCGAACAGCGCGACACCGAGCACGCTGCCGGTCTGCCGGGTCGCGTTCAACACCCCGGCCGCGATGCCGGCATGCTGTGGCCCGGCACTGCCGAGCAGCGCCGATGTCAGGGGCGGCACCAGCAGGCCGAGGCCGCCGCTCATGGCCAGCAATTGCAGGCAGATCGCGAGGTAGCTGGTGCCGGGGCCGATGAACAGCATCGCAAGACATCCGGTGGCGGAGAGAGCGGCGCCGAGCGCGATTGTCGCCGGCGCGCCGATCCGCTCCGCGACATGCGGTGCGATCAGGTTGGCGGGCAGCACGGCGCCGAGCATCGGCACGAACGCGAGGCCAGTGGCGAACGCCGACAGCCCGTTGACCTGCTGGAAGTAGAGGCTGAGCACGAAGATCAGGCCGTAGAACGCGACATTGACCAGGAGGCCGACCAGCGAGGTCAGGGCAAACATCCGGTGGCGGAACAGCGAGAGCGGCAGCATCGGCTGCGGCGCGCGCGCCTCACGCCAGACGAACAGCACGGAGAAGACGGCGGCGAGAGCGAAGCCTGCGATCACGAACGGGTTGCCCCAGCCGAGCGCGCCGCCTTCGATCAGCGCGCCGGCCAAAGTGCCGAGCGCGGCGATCGCCGCGACCTGACCCGGCAGATCGAGCCGGTGTTGCTGATGACGCGCGGTTTCGCTGGCAAAGCGCCAGGCGAGCCACAAGCCGGCGAGGCCGATCGGCAGGTTGACCAGAAAGATCGCGCGCCAGCCGACCAGCGCGATCAGTCCGCCGCCGACGAACGGGCCGGCGGTCAGCGCAAGGCTCGCGCCCGCGGCCCAGACACCGACCGCGCGTCCCCGCGCCTTCTCGTCTTCATAGGCATGGCGGAGCAGCGCCAGCGAGTTCGGCACCAGGATGGCCGCGGCCAGCCCCTGCGCGCAGCGGGCGGCGATCAGCGTCGCCGCATCAGGCGCGACCGCGCAGGCAACCGATGCCGCGGTGAAGATCGCAAACCCGGCCATGAAGATGCGCTTGGCGCCGATCCGGTCGCCGAGCGCGCCCGCGGTCAGGATGAAGGCCGCAAAGGCAATCGTGTAGGCGCTGACCACCCATTGCAGTTCGGCAACGCCGCCGCCGAGCGAGGCGCCGATCGCGTTGAGCGCCGTGTTGACGATGGTGACGTCGAGCTGCACGACGCCATAGCCGAGACTCATCGCGGCGAGCGTCAACGTCGCCGCGAGCCCGCTCGTTTGCTGATGCGACGTTGCGCGGCGCCCCGGCATGTGCCGGACGTTCAGGGATGTCTGTTGCATGGTCTTGTCCTTGCTCTCGGCAACCAATGCGAGACATAGGCCTTCGTTTCGCCGCAACACTTCGCCACGGATCGAAGTGTGAAATCGCGTGCCTGGCCGTCTATCCGACGGCGGCCCGCTTGCGCGGCGTTTTGCCTCAATAGACCTACGGGCCGCCCTCGCGCGGCTCACTGGCCCGAGCGCAGGGCGCATCATGCGCATGCGCGCGTCGACTTCACACTTTGGTAAACGTCACAGCCGGCTCAGCCGTCCCCACGCTGACGCATATCGTCCATTCGCCTCGCGCCAATGAACCCGCATCGACGCCGGGACGGCCGCAAAATCGGCAAAAAAGCCTGCGAAACCGCCTGAAGCGGCGGAACATGCAGTGGCCCCATCGCGGTCCTGCGACTCACATTCCGCAGAGCGAGAACATATGTAGCCAATATGACAATGACGCTGGACGAGGGCCGAAGGTTGGCTTGTCAAGGGCTGCACAACGCATCGGTTTTGCCTTATGGGTCATCGCGTACGGTGCGTTTGCCCGTCACCCGTCGCCGTCCGTGACCGGGTCCCACTGAAATTTGCCGCCCCGCCGGGAGGATGAATGCTTCGGCTGCTGACCACGCTTGGGCGTGGTTTCAAGGAAAAGATCGGCTGGAAACGGCTCGGGATCGCCGCGAGCGTGTTGATCATCGCGTTCGCGATCACGTCGCTTGTTCACACCCTGAAGGGCGTCGATACCGGCATCATTCTCACCGCGCTCACCAACATCGCGCCGCACCGGATCGCGCTGGCGGCGCTCTGCGTGGTCGGGGCGTTCTGCACGCTGACCTTCTACGACTTCTTCGCGCTGCGCACGATCGGCAAGATCCATGTCCCCTACCGCATCGCAGCGCTGTCGAGCTTCACGAGCTACACGATCGGCCACAATATCGGCGCCACGGTTTTCACCGGCGGCGCGATCCGCTTCCGGATCTATTCCGATTATGGCCTCTCCGCGATCGACGTCGCCAAGATCTGCTTTCTGTCGGGCCTGACCTTCTGGCTCGGCAATTTGTTCGTGCTCGGCTTCGGCATGGCCTGGCACCCGGCGGCGGCGTCGGCGATGGACCTGCTGCCGCCGGCGATGAACCGGCTGATCGCGCTCGGCTGCCTTGCCGGCATCGGCGCCTATTTCGTCTGGCTCCTGACCGGCGTGAAGCGCCGCGAGCTCGGCCAGAACGGCTGGAAGGTGGTGCTGCCCTCGGCCAAGTTGACGCTGTTGCAGATCCTGATCGGAGTGGTCGACCTCGGTTTCTGCGCGCTCGCGATGTACCTGCTGATGCCGACCGAGCCGCATATCGACTTCGTCTCGCTGGCGGTCGTGTTCATCCTGGCGACGCTGCTCGGCTTCGCCAGCCACGCCCCCGGCTCGATCGGCGTGTTCGACGCCGCGATGCTGGTGGCGCTGCCGGAGTTCAGCAAGGAACAATTGCTGGCGACGCTGGTCGTGTTCCGCATCCTCTACTTCCTGATCCCGTTCGGGATTTCGATCTCGATCATGGGCATGCGCGAGCTCTGGCTCAACGTGGTGCAGCCCTGGCAAGAGCGGAAACGACTAAGCCAAGCCTGCACGGCTTCGGCGACCGTGCGGCAACCGATCGAAAGCCGGCAGCAGCGGGTCAGGCAGCTGAAACGGTAACGGACAACGTTATCGGCCCTGTGCGGGCCCCTCGACCCCGGATTTTCGATCCTCGCGGCCGCTTCTCTTATTTTCGCCGTACCGCTCGCGTCAAACCGCGCCATGATTGGCTTTTTGGTTAGATTTTCGTTTCGGGTGACGGTCTGCAGCGTGCTGCTCGGCAGCGCGCTGGCCGCGGTCTTCGCATCGGCCGCGGAGGCGCAGGACAACCAGCTGCAGATCTCCTGGGAGGTCCGCAACCGCTTCCGCCTGTTCCGCGAGGAACGCGACTTCCGCCTGCATGTCGAGAGCGGGCTTGGCCGCAGCGTGCTGGCCTCGGAACAAACGCTGGAACTGCAAAGCGACGGCCGCGGCTGGGCGCGCAACACCGTGAACCGGCTCTGCATCGACCTGCAGGGCCGCGTCAGCGAACCCTGCACGCGCGACAACGTCAAGGAAAGCTATCTGACGCCGATCGATCATCCGATCGTCGTACGGCTCACCGGGCCGGTTCCGGTCGGCGCGACCTGCGCCTGGTCGTTCGACGACGGCGACGGGCCGCAATCCTCGACATTCGATTGCGCCGAGCCGATCAACCTGCGCGTCCGCTACGGCCGCACCACGGTCGCGACCGTCGACGTCGCAAGCGGCTCGGACGCCAACCAGCGCGTGACGACGCAGATCGAGGTACGCGACTTGCTGATCGCGGGCCTCGGCGACAGCATCGCGTCCGGCGAGGGCAATCCCGACCGCGCGATTGCGCTCTCCGACGAGGGGTTCTGCTTCCGCTCCTATCTCGGCGGAGCGCAATATTACCGGCCGAGCCGCGCCGGCTACAAAGGCGGCCGCGCCTGCGAAGCACCGGACACCCTGACCAACTGGCAGCGCCAGAGCGCGCTGTGGCTCAACTCGGCCTGTCACCGGTCGCTGTACAGCTACCAGACCCGCACGGCGCTCGCGCTCGCCGTGCAATATCCGCACATTGCGGTGACCTATCTGCCGCTGGCCTGCACCGGCGCCACCATCGCCGACGGCCTGCTCGGCTCGCAGCAGGCGCGGGAATGCCTGCCGACGAAGACAGCCAACACCTGCTCGGGCACCGTCAACGGCCAGATCGCGGAGCTGCGCACGGCACTCGCCGCCGCCAAGCGCCGTCAGCCCGACCGCACCCTCGACCTCGTGCTGCTCTCGATCGGCGCCAACGATATCTACTTCTCCGGCCTCGTCGCCAACGTGATCGTCGACACGCCGACCGAGCGCACGCTGTTCAGCCGCGGCGGCTCGATGGCCAGCGTCGACGATGCCCGTTCGGCGCTGGCGCGCGACCTGCCGGCCGATTTTGCCAAGCTGCGCGATGCGCTGAAGCCGCTGGTCGGCGGCGATCTCTCGCACGTGATCTACACGGCCTATGCCAATCCGGCGCTGGCCAATGGCGGCGCGCCCTGCCCCGGCGGCCGCGCCGGCTTCGAGATCCATCCCTCGTTCAACGCGGATCCCAACCGCCTCGCGTCGGTCTCGAGCTTCGTGCAGAACGAGTTCCTGCCGCAGCTCAAGGCGATCGCGCAGTGCCAGTCCGGCATCATCTGCCGCAATCCGCAGGCCGACCGCATGACCTTCGTCGATGCGCATCAGGACGCGTTTGCGAGCCATGGCTTCTGCGCACGCGCCTCGACCGATCCGGAATTCGACCGCGACTGCTTCGCCGCCAATGGCGACAGCTTCGTCTCGGACATCGTCGCCGCCGCCAACCAGCCGCTCAAATGCGGCCGCAGCGCCGGCGAATACCGCGCCTATCTGCCCCGCGCGCGCTGGATCCGCGACGCCAATGACAGCTACTTCACGGCGATGACCTACCCGCAGGGCCTGCCGTCCTCGATGCAGCCAAGCGACATCCACGACGCGACATGGGGCATCCTGTCGGCGGTGTATGGCGGCGCGGTGCATCCGAGCGCCGAAGGCCATGCCGCGATGGCCGATGCCGCGGTCCCCGCGGCCGCCACCGTGCTGCAGCTGAACACCGCGGTGCCCGAGGTGATTACCGAGCCGGTCGCGCCACTGCCGATGCCGATTGCACCGACGGGACAGCGCTGAACGCTCACGTTGCCACGCAAGAGCGGAGCACGAGCGTGCGCAGATCGGAGCGTTAGAGAGAAGTGCTAAAGCATGATCCGGAAAAGTGCGAAGCGGTTTTCCGAAAAGATCATGCTCAAACAAAGAACTAAAGCGCGATGACGATTCAACCTAATCTCATCGCGCCTTAGTGCCGCTTCGTCGCGGGCACCGGCGCCGCCGGCTTCGCCACGGCGGCTTGCGCCGGCAGATATTTGGCGACGATCGCGGGATCGAGTTGGGCCACCGCGGTGTCAGGCAGCCGGGTCCAGACCTCATCCTTGCCGAACAGCGAGATGCCGAGAAAGCCGCGCATCGTCAGCGTCTGACCATCGGCGCTCAACGTCATCTTGGCCTTATAGACCTTGCCGTTGCGCGGATCGAGCACGTTGCCGCCTTCATAGGCGAGCCCGTTGCGCTTCATGTCGCGGATGAGGGGAATGCCGAGCCACGGCATGTCCTTGCGATCGTCGGTGCATTTCGAGCAAACCGGATTGGGCGGGTCGCCGGGCGATGAGAACATCTTTGCGATCATGCCTTCGAACAGGCCATTGCGCTCGATCACCAGGAACCAGCCCTCGGGCTTGCCGTCTTCGATCTTTTGCCACAGGCCGGCAGCCGACGGGTCGGCCGCCGAGGCCGCAAGCGGAGCAGCTAGCGCAAAGGCCGTGGCGATCGCGAGGATCAGCCGAAGTCTGGATAGCGTGTTCCGCATCATCATCACCTGATCAATCGACCAACTCGACTACAAGCAGACTACGGCCATTTCACGGAGCGTTCCAGTGCCCGCGCCGCGCAGGAGCCGCGCAGGAAGTGGCCCATGCCCCTGGCATTGGTCTCTGCCCGAGTGAAATCAGTTCACCCCGAGCTTCTTCTGCAGACTCGATGACGAGGTTGTGTATTGGAACACCAGCCGCTTGTCCGGATACACGTAGCGGTGCGCCTTCTGCGCCATCAGCGCACCCTCGTGGAAGCCGGAGAGAATGAGCTTGAGCTTGCCCGGATAGGTGTTGATGTCGCCGATCGCGAAGATGCCTGACACGTTGGTCTCGAACGCCGCGGTGTCGACCGGCACCAGATTGTTCTCCAGCGCCACGCCCCAGTTCGCGACCGGGCCGAGCTTCATGGTGAGTCCGAAGAACGGCAGCATCGTATCGCACGCGATCGTCGAGACCGCATTGTCGTTGCCCTTGAGCGCCGCGCCCGAGAGCTGGCCGTTGGCGCCTTCGAGCCCCGTGACCTGGCCGATCTTCAGATCCATCCTGCCGTCGGCAACGAGCGCACGCATCTGCTCGACGCTGTGCGGCGCCGCGCGAAAATCGTCGCGCCGGTGCAGCAGCGTGATGCGCTTGGCGATCGGATGCAGATTGAGCGTCCAGTCGAGCGCGGAGTCGCCGCCGCCGACGATCAGGATGTTCTTGTCGCGGAATTGCTCCATCTTGCGCACGGCATAAAACACCGACGTGCCTTCATAGGCCTCGATGCCCGGCACCGGCGGGCGCTTCGGCTGGAACGAGCCGCCGCCGGCCGAGATCACGACGACCTTGCACTCGAACTCCTTGCCGGCATCGGTCTTCACGCGGAACAAGGGATCGCCGATCTTCTCGATGCTCTCCACCATCTCGTTGAGATGGAAGGTCGGATTGAACGGCTTGATCTGCTCCAGCAGCTGTTCGGTGAGGCCCTGACCGGTGACGAAGGGAATTCCGGGAATGTCGTAGATCGGCTTCTCGGGATAGAGCTCGGCACACTGCCCGCCGATCTTGTCGAGGATGTCGACCAGATGCACCTTCATGTCGAGCAGGCCCAGTTCGAACACGGCGAACAGTCCGCAGGGGCCCGCGCCAATAATCAGCACATCGGTCTTGATCGCTTCGCTCATGTCCGCTTCTTTTCAGTTGAAATCGACTGGACGGCTTTTTCGCCTGTCCAGCCAAGTGGGCCGGATCGCGACACGCATAATAGGGACAGCGGCTGGCGCGGCAACCCCTTGCCGAGCCTGCGCAAGTCGGCTGTATGGGCGGGAAACCGACGGAGATCCCCCTCGTGAATGCCCCTGTTCGTGCTGACGATGCGCCGCGCCTGGAAGACTTTCCCTACCGCCTGTCCGACAATGTGCGCTTTGCCGATCTCGACCCCAACGGGCACGTCAACAACGCCGTCTATGCGAGCTATTTTGAAACCGGCCGCGTCACGCTGGTAAAGGACCGCAGCATGGGGCTGATGCCGGCGGGGCTCGGCTGGATCATGGTGCGCCTCGACATCCATTTCCGCGCCGAGCTGCACTGGCCGGGTCAGATCGAGCTCGGGCTCGGTCTCGTCAAGTTTGGACGCACATCGACCACCTTCGACCAGGTGGTGTTTTCGGAAGGCAGATGCGTGGCGTCGGCGAAGGCGGTCACGGTGATGATCGATGAGGCCACGCGCAGGCCGACGCCGCTGCCGGCGGAGGTCAAGCAGAACTTCCGCCGCTGGGTCCGTCGCGGAGTGAATCCGGACGGCGAATAGAGACGGCAGAGCGTTTTCAAGCGAAGTGGATACCGGTTCGCGTGAAGAAAACGCGTCAAAACAAAAATCTAGAGCCTCGTTCCGATTCAATCGGAACGAAAGGCTCTAGGCCTGTCGTTCCGGCGTCGACACGACCAGTCCGTCGAGATCGTCGGTCACCTTGATCTGGCAGGACAGCCGCGAATTCGGACGCACGTCGAAGCCGAAATCCAGCATGTCCTCTTCCATCGGTGACGGCGCGCCGACCTTCTCGCGCCAGGCTTCATCGACATAGACATGGCAGGTCGCACAGGCGCAGGCGCCGCCGCATTCGGCTTCAATGCCGGGAATGGCGTTGCGGATCGCGCCTTCCATCACCGTCGCGCCGTTCTCGATGTCAACTGTGCGTTTCTCGCCGGAATGGTCGATAAAGTGGATTTTGGCCATGATTGCTCGTGCTGCCGGAATGCGCCGGACGATGGATGGAAAGGTCCCGGGCAGTCGTATAACGGGTCGGTCCGCACAGCGCTAGCGCGGAGACCGAAAACCTGCCCGCCTGTTGGGATGCCGCCCAAGCAGTCGCGGCGGACCGCTGAGACGCCGGACGCCTAGGAGCGGCCCAGGATCAGCTCGATCGCCGTGCGCGCCTCGGCAATCGCGGCGCCGAGCGCGGCAAGCGGCTGGGCCGCATCGGAACCGCCGCTCAGCGCGGTCTCCAGCTGGGCAGCAGCCTCGGCGACGCCGAAGGCGCCGATCGCCCGCGCCGATCCTTTCAGGGTGTGGGCATGGGTCGCCGCCTCGGGCGGCAAGGCGGCCAGTTCACCGAGGATCCGGGCCGACTGGGTCGAGAACATGGCCAGCACTTCCCGCTCGAGGCCCGGATCGCCCAGCGTCATGCGCTGAAGATGATCGACGTCGATCGGCCTGGCGCCGGGCGCCAGCGGCGGCGATTGCGTCCATTCGACCCGTTCGAGGTGAAGCGGCATGGCCTGTCCCTGTCGTCTCCGCCGGCCCTCGCCGGCGGATCGTTGCCCCAGCCAATCACGAAACTGGTTAACGGATTGTTGTTGGGATGATCGGCAAAACCGCCCGATTCTGGACAATTTCCGGACACAATCGGCGCTCTACAGCCGGAATTTCGAGTGCCCATAAGGCCTTATGGCGCAAAGCTGTTAACGATGATTAAGAAAGTATTAATCGCAAGCATTTCATTCGCATCGCTCTCCCAATAGGATGTTTGCGGATGTAGCGGACAAGCCGCCGAGGGGGCCGGCTTGCGCTCCGCTTGTGGGCACCGGCTTCGAGCTTGCGTGGGGACGATCGCAGGCTCGCCGACGCGTAAAATAGTGAGAGGGCTCAGACTGAACATGGCGAACACTCCCAAGAAGGTCAAAGACCCCACCGAAGTCGCGCTTTCTGCCATCCAGGAAGCCCTCAACATCAGCGAACAGGGCGCGGAGAATCGCAGCCCCATCAACGAAGGCGCCGCGCCGCCGAACCTGCCGCCCGCCGCCGATTTTTCAACCTCATCGTTCGAGTCCCGTCCGAGTAATACCGATCGTTCGGCGTTCGAGCCGATCGAAGAACCGCGCGCGCCGCGCCGCGCCGCCAATGATGATCGCGAAACCATCGGCCAGATGCTGCAGACGCTGCAGGGAGGACGCGCGCGCAACGCCTTCACGCTGTTCTTTGTCTGCTCCGGCGCCTGGCTGCTGGGCGGCGTCATCCTCACCATCGCATTCTGGCCGGCCCTGCAGGCCTCGATGGCCCAGGGCACCGGCGTCCTGGTGCTCGCCGGCCTTGCCGCGCTGTTCGCCGTGCCGATCCTGCTGTTCTACTATCTCGCCAGCCTCGCCGCGCACGGTCAGCGCATGCAGATGATCGCGCAATCGATGGCGCAGGTCGCGATGCGATTCTCCGAGCCGGAAAACGCCGCCGCCGATTCCATGGTGACGGTCGGCCAGGCGATCCGCCGCGAGGTCGCGGCGATGGGCGACGGCGTCGAGCGCGCGATCGCGCGCGCCGGCGAACTCGAGACCCTCGTCGCCAACGAGGTCGCGGCACTGGAACGCGCGTATTCCGACAACGAGGTGCGCATCCGCGCGCTGCTGCAGGACATCGCCCACCAGCGCGACAACCTGGTCGGCCAGGCCGAGCAGGTGCGCAGCGCGATCTCCGGCGTGCAGATCGACCTGCGCCACGACATCGCGCTGATCTCGGACGCGATCGCCTCGCGCGTCGACGAGGTCGCCAAGAGCATCACCGGCGCGCTGGAAGAGCGCGGCCAGCACATCACGACCGCGCTGAGCCATGCCGGCGACAACATGATCCTCGCGCTCGGCGAGCGCGGCGGCGACCTGCTCGACCGTCTCGAGGAAGCCAGCGCCGAGACCACGCGCGCGGTGATGGACGCCTCAGAACGGCTGACCACCAGCCTCAACTTCAAGACCGGCCACGTCCATGACGAGTTCGTCGATCTGGCCGATCGCGTCCACCAGTTGCTCAACGAGCGCATCGACCGCATCACCGGCGAGTTCGAGCAGCGTTCGTCTGTCATCGTCGACGGCATCTCCGATCGCACCGAAGAGGTCCACGACTCCCTGAAGAACTCTGCGGACTCGCTGCTGCTCGAGCTCGAGCTGCGCAGCAACGACCTCGTCAGCAAGATCGACGATGCCGGCAACCGCCTCGCCGGCCAGATCCTGACGTCGGGCGACAAGGCAAGCGAGGCGCTCGACGTCACCGTCAATTCGCTGGTCGCCAAGGTGGTGGGCCAAACCGAGACCGCGCACGACTCGCTGTCGCTGCAGATGAGCGCGTTCGACGACCTGGTGAGGAACCATGGCAGCGAGCTCGCCGAGAAATTCGCCCGCGACTCCGGCACGCTCGGCGCGCTGATCACCCGCCACATCTCGGAATTCGACCGCACGGTGAAGACCTTCGGCGGCGACATCGTCGAGCGCATGGGCCAGCGGACCCAGGACATCGCCGACAGCCTGAAGACCTATGTCGACACCTTCGACCACCGTGTCACCAGCAACAGCGGCGAGATCACCGCCTCGCTCGACCAGCGCCTGCTGCAGTTCGAGACCACGCTCGGCAGCCGCGTCACCAATCTCGACGCCTCGCTGACCGACAAGCTGTCGTCGTTCGACAGTTCGCTCGCCAGCAAGATCGGCTCGTTCGACGGCCGTCTGCAATCGCTCGATGACGCGATCGACGGCCGCATGAAGTCCCTCGAGGTCACCTTCGAGAGCCGCGCCAAGTCGGTCACCGAGACCATCGACGGCCATCTCGGCACGCTCGCGACCCAGCTGACCGACGGCGCCTCCCAGGCGATCCAGTCGATCGACTCGCGGCTTGGCCTGCTCACCACCACCCTGACCGAAGGCACCGTGCAGGCGATCGCCGCGGTCGACCATCGCATCAACGGCGTCACCGAGACCATCGACGGCCACAGCGTCCGCCTGGTCGACACCCTCAACGGCCACAGCACCCGCCTCGCCGACACCATCAATGGTCACAGCGCGAACCTGACCGACACCATTTCGGCGCGCTTCGCCGACATCCAGCAGGGCATCGAGAGCCGCGTCGGCGTCATCGCCAGCGACATCGACACCCGCGTCGCGCAATTCGAGGACCTGCTGGGCTCGCGCGTCGAGGCCGTCGCCGGCCGCATCGAGAGCAGCGGCCGCCAGGCGAGCGAGGACCTGATGTCCCGCGCCGAGCTGTTGTCGTCGAGCATCAAGTCCCATGTCGAGGACGCCGAGCGTTCGCTGACCAACCTCGTGGTCAACACCAGCGAAACCATCCAGACCGGCGCGCGCACGGCGCAGCAGGCGCTGCTCACCGTGTCCGCGGACGTCGGCAACCAGCTCAAGCTGAGCTCGGCCGAGGTTGAGAGCGTGCTGACCGCCGTCGGCACCAGCGCCGCCAACTCGATCCTCACCAGTGCCCGCGACGCCCAGGTGTCGCTGGTCTCGGCCTCCGGCGACGTTGCCTCGCAGATCAAGGCACTGTCCGAGGATGTCGAACGCACGCTGCAGGCGGCCGGCAGCGCCACCGCAGCCTCCGTGCTGTCGGGCGCCCGTGACGCGCAGACCACGCTGGTCAGCGCCTCTGTCGAAGCCGCAAGCCAGGTCAAGTCGCTCGCCAGCGATGTCGAGCAGTCGCTGTCGATGGCCGGCTCTGCCGCCGCCGAGGCGATCATGACCGGTGCCCGCGAGGCCCAGACCACGCTGATCTCGACGTCGACCGACGTCACCGGCCAGGTCAAGTCGCTCGCCAGCGACATCGAGCGTTCGCTGTCGATGGCCGGCTCCGCCACCGCGGAAGCCGTCGTCACCTCCGCTCGCGAAGCTCAGAGCACGCTTGCCGGTGCTTCCACCGAAGCCGCCAACCTGGTCCGCACGCTCGCGGCCGACGTGCAGCACTCGCTCTCGACCGCCGGCTCTGCCGCCGCCGAGGCAATCATGACCGGCGCCCGCGAGGCCCAGACCACGCTGATCTCGACGTCGACCGACGTCACCGGCCAGGTCAAGTCGCTCGCCAGCGACGTCGAGCGCTCGCTCTCGATGGCCGGCACCGCAACCGCGGAAGCCGTCGTCGCCTCCGCCCGCGAGGCCCAGAGCACGCTGGCAGGCGCGTCGACCGAAGCCACCAACCTGGTCCGCACGCTGTCGGCCGACATCGAGCGCTCGCTGTCGATGGCGGGCTCCGCCACCGCGGAAGCCGTCGTCGCCTCCGCTCGCGAGGCCCAGAGCACGCTGGCAGGCGCATCCACGGAGGCCGCCGATCTGGTCCGCTCGCTGGCGGCCGATATGGAGCGTTCGCTGTCGATGGCCGGCTCCGCCACCGCGGAATCGATCACGTCAGGCGCGCGTGAGGCCCAGAGCACCCTGGTCAACGCGTCGACCGAGGCCGCGACCAAGGTGTCGGCGCTTGCCGCCGACATCCAGCGTGCACTGTCGATGGCCGGCTCCGGCACCGTCGAGATGCTGACGGCCGGCGCCCGCGAGGCGCAGAACACCCTCGTCACCGCGTCGACGGAAGCAGCCAACCATGTCAAGTCGCTGGCCGTCGATGTCGAGCGCACCCTGACCTCGGTCGGCACCAACACCGCGCAGGCGATCCTCGGCAGCGCCCGCGATGCCCAGAGCTCGTTCGTGGCGACCTCCAGCGAGGCCGCAAGCCAGATCCGCGAGATCTCCGCCGAGATCGAGCGGTCACTGACCACGGCCAGCGCGGAGACTGCGCAGACCATCCTGGGCAGCGCCCGCGAGGCCCAGAGCTCGTTTGCGGCGACCTCCAGCGAGGCCGCAAGCCAGATCCGCGAGATCTCCGCCGAGATCGAGCGGTCACTGACCACGGCCAGCGCGGAGACTGCGCAGACCATCCTGGGCAGCGCCCGCGAGGCCCAGAGCTCGTTTGCGGCGACCTCCGCCGATGCCGCCGCCCAGATCCGCACGCTCTCGACCGATATCGAGCGCGCGCTGGGTGCGGTCACGGCCAAGACAACCGACAACATCCAGACCTCGGCGCAGAACGCGCAGGCCGCGCTGATCACCATGTCCAACGAGGTCTCGACCAAGGTCAAGACGACCTCCGCCGACATCGAACGTTCGGTGCTGTCGGCCTCCAGCGCCTTCGGCTCGGCGATGACCGGCAAGACCGACGAGATCGTCACCTATGTGCAGCAGCAGACCGAGCGTCTGTCGCAGATGGTCGACGGCCGCCGCGGCTCGCTGGTCGAGGCGCTGACCGCCAAGACCACGCAGCTGTCGAGCGACATGGATCGCGCCACCGCGGATGCGCTGAAGGCGATCGAAACCCGCGGCCTCGCCTTCTCGCAGTCGATGTCGGCCCACGGCAGCGATGTCGCGCGCAACATCACCTCGGCCGGCGATCAGGCGACCGGCGCGGTGGCGAAGTCGCTCAAGGAGCTCGAGCAGGCTTCGCGCGCGGCGATCGACCAGTCGCGCCAGGTCTCGATCTCGGCCGTCACGGAGATGCAGGAGACCAGCAAGATCCTGCGCACCGATACGGTCGCGCTGTTCGAGCGGCTGCGCGAAGGCAACATCCTCTTGCAGGAAGTGTTGACCGGCGCCCACGACAACCTCAACTCGCTGGAGCGCGCGCTGGTGACCCGCGTGGCCGACTTCGTGTCCGCCATGAACGACGTCACCTCGCGCAACGGCGTGGCAACCCAGACGCTGGAAGACCAACTGACGGTGTTCAACAGCAAGACCGGCAAGGCGCTGGAAGATCTCGGCGCGCTGTCGAGCCAGTTCGAGACCCATGGCAAGGCGCTGATCGATGCGGCTGCCGTGGTCGAGCAGGCCAACCGCTCGACGACGGCCTCCGTCAGCGAGCGCAAGTCGGCGCTGGAAGCGCTGGTCACGACCATCGACCTGCGCACCACCGATCTCGACCAGCGGCTGTCGCGCTTCACCGGGCTGCTCGATGAATCGCTCGGAGCGGCCGAGGAACGCGCCCGCGACATCGCCCGTGTGGTGGCGGAGACCGCAGGCGCCGGTTCGGCTGCGATCAGCAGGCAGTTCGAGGCGGTGCGCCTGGCGGCAGAGAACGAGCGTCAGCAGACCGTCGACGCCATGAACGACCTCTACCAGCAGAGCAACGCCGAGACCGATGCGATGTTCAAGGAATCGACGGAGAAGTTCTCCGCGATGGTCACGGCGATGAAGCAGATGGCGAGCGAGATGCAGAGCGAGCTCGAGGCCACCCGCAACGAGCTGCGCCGCGGCGTGCTCGAGATGCCGCAGGAGGCCGCCGAGAACACCGCGCAGATGCGCAAGGTGATCGTCGACCAGATCGAGGCGCTGGCCGAGCTGAACCGCATCGTCGCTCATCACGGCCGCGGACTCGACGTGGTCTCGACCAACCGCGCCAGCGTTCGCCACGAGGAGCCGGCGGTGGCTGCCGCCGGCGGCCGCGGCGATGTGCGCATGCGGGACAACGGCAACAGCGCCTCGACGCTGCCGCCGCCGGATCTCGGCATGGCGAGCTCGCGCCGCACCGAGGCCCCGTCGGTCAGCCCGGCAGGCTCCGACAACAACGGCGACGGCTGGCTGTCCGACCTGCTCAACCGCAGCGACGCACCGCCGCCTGCCCCGCAGAGCCGCGACGCCCAGCAGCGCCCGCGTCCGCAGCAGCAGCCGGTCAATCCGCTGGAGTCGCTGTCGCTCGACATCGGCCGGCTGATGGACCGCACGCTTGCGGCCGAGATGTGGGATCGCTACCAGCGCGGCGAGAACAAGGCGTTCTCCAAGCGCCTCTACACGCCGGCCGGCCAGAAGGCTTTCGATGAGGTGGCCCGCAAGTATCGCGCCGACCGCGGCTTCAAGCAGACGGTCGACCGCTACATCGCGGAGTTCGAGCGCCTGCTCGACGAAGTCGCCCGCGACGGCCGCGGCCAGCAGGAGCTGAGCAGCCACCTGACCTCGGAGACCGGGCTGGTCTACACCCTGCTCGCGCACGCCGCGGGACGGCTGGGGTAAGCCGGCAAAGTAAGCGAGTAGCGAATGGAAACGGAGGCCTCACGGCCTCCGTTTTGTTTTGGGTGGGATTGGAAAATTCGCGTCGACGAAGACTCGAAAGCGTCATTCCGGGGCGATGCGAAGCATCGAGCCCGAATCTCGAGATTCCGGGTTCGGTCCTACGGACCGCCCCGGAATGACTGTGCGACCAGAGGGCAGCGAACCTGTTCGCCATTCGCCCTTTATTGCCGCCGCCGCGGCCCGGGCGCGGTCGCCGGAGCCGGCGCGGGCTCGGGTGCGGCGTTGTTGCTGCCGCCGAAGATCACCCGGCTCGGGTTGCGGTCGAAATTGTTCACGGCGCGGCTGATGTCGGACAGCGTCCGGCGGCCGTCGTTGATCAGGAGATTGGATCGCTTGTCGAGATCCTCGGCGAGTTCGCGGATCGACTTCACCATCAGGTTCAGCTCGCTGCCATTGTTGCCGCCCGCGATCGCATTGAGGCCCAGCATCAGGCTGTCGGCCTTGCCCATCACGCCGTCGACCTTGAGCATGACGTTGTCGATTTTCTCGGAATTGCGCGCTAAGGCCTGGGTGAAGACCTCGAGATTCTTCAGCGAATTCTTCACCGACTGCTGATTGTCGGCGACGATGCGGTTGACGTTTTGCAGGGTGGCGCGGATCGCCTCGGTGACGTCCTGCAGCGCATTCGGGTCGGCGGTCAGAACCGGGATGCCGTCCTCGTCCAGCGGCACCGGCGGGGCGGCCTCCTCGCCGCCCTTGAGCGAAATCGCGGCGACGCCGGTGAGGCCCTGGAACTCGAGACCGACCAGGGTGTCCTTGCGGAGCGGTGCGTTGTTCTCGATCATCGCCAGCGCAACCACGCGCCGCGGGTTGTCGAGCTTCACCGAAACCACTTCCCCTATCCGAATACCGTTGAAATTGACGTTGCCGCCGTTGCGCAGGCCTGACGCTGGCCCTTCGAAGATCACCCGCAGGGGGCTGCGCTGCTTGGTGGTGTGCAGGCTCTGGAACCACAGCACGAAGCCGAATGCGGCGGCGATCACCGCCAGCGTGAAAGCCCCGATCAAGACGTAGTTCGCCCGCGTTTCCATCAATTACTCGCGTTAATCACTCTTGGGCCCTCGCGCAGCCGGCTGCGCTCGAGCCCGCCGAATTCCCTGTTGGCGCATGATCTCGTCCGAAAATCGGCTCCAGGTTTCGGGATCATGGGCTAGGCCACAACGGCACGGGCGCGCTTGCCGTTGAAATATTGCTGCAGCCATGGATGCTGCGACGCCTTCATGTCGGCGATCGATCCTGCAGCAATGATCTTACCGTTCCCTAAAACGGCGATACGGTCGCACGCGGTGTAAAGACTGTCGAGATCGTGGGTTACCATGAAAACGGTCAGCCCCAAAGTGCGCTGCAGGGTGCGCACCAGCTCGTCAAACTCGCCGGCGCCGATCGGATCGAGACCCGAGGTCGGCTCGTCGAGAAACACGAGTTCTGGATCGAGCGCGAGTGCGCGCGCCAGCGCGACGCGCTTGATCATGCCGCCCGACAATTCCGACGGATAGCGATCGGCGACCTCGGGCTTCAGGCCGACCATTACGAGTTTCGCCACCATGATCTCGTCGAGCAGCCGCTGCGAGACGCGCAGGTATTCGCGCGCCGGAAACTGGATGTTCTGGCGCACCGTGAGCGAGGAGAACAGCGCGCCCTGCTGGAACAGGATACCCCAGCGCCGTTCGACGGCGCGGCGCTGCGAGGTGCTCGCGGCGTCGAGATCGACGCCGAACACTTCGATGCGGCCGGCGACTTTCGGCACGAGCCCGATGATGGTGCGCGTCAACACCGACTTGCCGGCGCCCGAGGGCCCGACGAAGCCGAGGATCTCGCCGCGCCTGACGTCGAGGTTGAGGCCGTCGAGCACCCGCGTGTTGCCGAATTGGACGGTAATGTCGCGGACCCGGATGATGGCGTCGTTGTCCTCTTCCGCCATGATCACATCCCGATCGAGGCGAAGAAGATCGCGAACACGCCGTCCATCACGATCACGAAGAAGATTCCTTTCACCACCGATGCGGTGGTGTGCTGTCCGAGCGACTCCGCCGAACCCTGTACCGCCAGGCCTTCGACGCAGGCGACGATACCGATCACCGCCGCCATGACCGGCGCCTTGACCATGCCGACGATGAAATGGTCGATCGATATGGCATCACGAAGGCGGAGCAGGAAGGCCTCCGGATCGACGCCGCCATAGAGCCAGGCCACCAGGCCGCCGCCATAGAGCGCGGCCATCGCGCCGAGGAAGGCCAGGATCGGCAGCGCCAGCACCAGCGCCAGCATGCGCGGCAGGATCAGGACCTCGATCGGATCGAAGCCCATGGTGCGCAGCGCGTCGATCTCCTCGCGCATCTTCATCGAGCCGAGCTCGGCGGTATAGGCCGAGCCGGAGCGGCCCGCGACCATGATCGCGACCAGCAGCACGCCGATCTCGCGCAGCACCAAGACGCCCAGCATGTCGACGACGAAGATGTCGGCACCGAACCTGCGGAAATGGAAGATGCCCTGCTGCGAGATGATGCAGCCGATCAGGAAGGTGATCAGCACCACGATCGGCACCGCGCGCCAGCACACCTGCTCGAGGTGATGCACCGTCGAGGTCAGGCGGAAGCTGCGCGGATGGATCAGCACCTTCCCGGCGGCCGCCAGCACCGCGCCGAGCATGTCGACGAGACCGATGATGGTGCCGCCGATCCCGGCCACGGTGCGCCCGATCTGCTCGAGCATGCCCGATATCGACAGCCGGTCGCTGACGACCCCGGGCGCGGGGCCGACGCGGCGGACCTCGTCGACCAGGCTGGAATAATTGGCCGACAGGCCCGCGATCTCGGCTTCGGCGGTGGCGTCGCTCAGGCTGCGGCGCAGCCGCTCGATCAGCCAGGCGCCGAAGGTGTCGAGGCTCGCGACCTGCGACACGTCGATGAAGATGTGCGGCCGGCTGCCGCGCAGCCTCTCCGCGTCGGAGACGATCCGCTCAAGCGCAGGAGCAAAGCGGGCCGTCCAGTTGCCTGCCGCGCACAACGCCAGTCCTTCGCCTTGGGCTATCCGCTCCAGTGTCGGGTCGCCGCTCACCTTTTGCCTACCCCTCAAGCCGGCTGGCTGCCGCTAACGCTGATCTCCGGCGCTGCCGGATCGGCTTGTCGAATCTGCCGCTAACCAGCCATAGTTGGCTGCGCGTCGCAAGCTACGGTTCAGGAAATAGTAGACTTTAAAATGACTTCCACCCCATCCGGAGCGATTTCCCTGAGCAGTCGGATCGAGCGCTGGCCGATCGCGGGGACCTTCACGATCAGCCGCGGCACCAAGACCGAGGCTGTCGTCGTGGTGGCCGAGGTGAGCCAGGGCGGCCTCACCGGCCGCGGCGAATGCGTACCCTACCCGCGCTATGGCGAAACGCCCGAGGCGACGCTGCAGGCGATCCAGGCCCTACAGGCGCCACTCGCCAATGGCATGGACCGGATCGCCTTGCAGGCCGGGATGGCTGCCGGCGCCGCCCGCAATGCGCTGGATTGCGCGCTGGCGGACCTGGAGGCCAAACGCGCCGGCAAACGGATCTGGAACCTGCTCGGCCGGCCCGCACCGGAACCGCGCACCACCGCCTATACGATCTCGCTCGGGACGCCAGAGGCGATGGCGGAAGCCACCGCGAAGGCCGCGCATCGCGCGCTGCTCAAGATCAAGCTCGGTGGCGATGGCGACGCCGCGCGGATCGCCGCCGTACGCAAGGCGGCGCGGGCAGCCGAACTCATCGTCGATGCCAATGAAGCATGGACCGAGGACAACCTTGCCGCCAATCTCGCGGCCTGCGCCGATGCCCGCGTCACCCTGATCGAGCAGCCGCTGCCGGCGGGCAAGGACGAGGCGCTGGCGCGGATCAGGCGGCCGGTTGCGGTCTGCGCCGACGAGAGCGTGCACGACCGCGGCTCGCTTGCCGGCCTGCGCGGCCGCTATGACGCCGTCAACATCAAGCTCGACAAGACCGGCGGATTGACCGAAGCGCTGGCGATGGCGGATGCCGCCCGCGCGCTCGGCTTCGAGATCATGATCGGCTGCATGGTCGCGACCTCGCTCGCGATGGCACCGGCGATGCTGATCGCGCAAGCCGCGCGCTTCGTCGATCTCGACGGTCCGCTGCTGCTGGCGAAGGACCGCGACCACGGCCTGCGCTACGAGGGCAGCCTGGTCTATCCGCCCGACGCGGCGCTCTGGGGCTAATCGGTGAGACGCTTACGCGCCAGCCACATCACGAGCCCGCCCGTGGCCGCCATTGCCGCCATCATGTCGTAGACGCCGAGCCCGAAGCGCGCATAGACCATGCCGCTGACGATCGCCGTGGTGCTCGCGACAATGCCGCCGCAGGCGGTGAGATAGCCCTGCGCGCGCGCCATCACGTGAACCGGCACGTGATGCACCATCAGGCC
This sequence comes from Bradyrhizobium sp. USDA 4501, assembly GCF_054062115.1. Taxonomy (NCBI): domain Bacteria; kingdom Pseudomonadati; phylum Pseudomonadota; class Alphaproteobacteria; order Hyphomicrobiales; family Nitrobacteraceae; genus Bradyrhizobium; species Bradyrhizobium sp. USDA 4501. Next base: position 7,502,894 of record NZ_JBSSEX010000001.1, on the reverse strand, counting down.
CATGATGCCGACCTGGGTCAGGCCGAAGCTCAGTCCATGTCCGAGCTGCACAACTGCAAGCACCGCAAGCGGCGGGTCCTGCGCGGTGATCGCCCAGCGCGCCGCGGCACTGGCGGCCGCGATCATCACCAGCACAGCCGACGGCAGCGTGAAGCGCGGCGAGGCCGCAAACAGCACGATCTCGGCGATCACGCCGAGCACCCAGAGACAAGCGATCGTCAGGCCGCTGAAGCCGGCCTGCTGCCAGGCAATCGATGCGAAGATGTAATAGGCGCCGTGGCTGCCCTGGATCAGCGCCGAGGATACGATGATGGCGAGGAAGGTGGGATTACGCAGCAGTTTCGGCGCGCCGGCCGCAGGTGTGGCGGCTGCCCCTGGGCGGCCCAGCGGCCGCAGCGTCAGCCCGACCAGCGCGCCGAGCGCCGTCACGGCCGTGATGATCCAGATCAGGTCGACCTCGGCGACATAGCGGAGCAGGAAGCCGCTCAGCAGCGCGCAGACCGCGAAGGCGGCCGAGCCCCAGAGCCGCAGCGGTCCGTAGCTGAGGCCGAATTGCCTGACGCCGCGCAGCGCATAGGCGTCTGTGAGCGGCACCATTGGCGTCCAGACGCAGCAGGTCAGCGCATAGATCGCCAGCAGCACGAACGGCTGGTGCTGGGTGCCGATCACGGAAAAACCGAACGCCGTGGCGAATCCGGTGGCGATGATCGCCCCGCGCAGCATCTGGCGCCGCTCCGCCGCCGCGGTGACCAGCGGCAGCACGGTGAAGCGCGTCACCGGCGGCACCGCGGTGATGATGCCGATCCAGGTGGCGTCGATGCCGACCGCCTTCAGCCACACCGTGAAAAACGGCAGATGAACCCCGGTCATGCCGAACAGCGTGGCATAGAATGCCGCTAGGCTGCGCGCGAATCGCCGCGATGCAATCCTTGCTGCAATGGGGATTTGTGATTCGGAAGACATCAATTCAATTGCGATTCGCGCGATATCGTGGTGATCGTTAGCGTAACGCGCAGTGATTTGCGCGGAGAGATTGTGATGGCCGAAGAAGCATTCGCCCTGTCGCCGATATCCGCCCGCGCGGCCCTGCCGAGCGAGGAGGACTATGCCGCGATCAGCGCGGCCTTCATGGAGACCTCGCGGGGCCGCTGGTTCCTCGGCGAATACGCCAAGCGCAACCGCAATGCCGATACCCGCATGGTGCTCGATGCCGTGGCGCGGATCGAGGAAAGCCTCAGCGCGCAGCGGCAAGCCGCCGCCGCGGCGATCAGGGACGAGCAACTGGCGCAGGCGCTGGCCGCCCTGCGCGGCGCAATCGAAGCTACCCAGGCCTCCGCCATCGCCGCGCTCGACGGCATCAGCTTCGAGCAAAGCCTCGCACCGGTGCGCAAGGGCGTGCGGGTGATCAGGGAGATCTCCTGGCGGCTGCGCGAGATCGGCAATGACGGCCGGATCTGCGACATCATCGATTCGCAGGTCAGCGCGATCGAGGCCGGCGCCGCCGAGGTCTCGATGAACGACGCCAAGGCTGTGCTGGATGCCGCCTTCGCGGCGCTGGCGCGCCGGCTCAGCGAGTTCGATCCGGACAAGGCGGCGACGCCTGCGGCCAAGCCTGACGTGGCCGAGGCGCCGGTTGCGGAGCCGCCGGCGGCGGCCTCCGCGCCGCCACCGGTGGCCGACGGTGCAGCCCTCGATATGGCCGCTACGCCGCCCGCGCCGCCTCAGGAGGCCACTGCGGCGCGGATCGTCGAAGCCGCGATTCCCGCCGCTGCGCCCGGCACTGAGGCCGCTACGGCCGTCACGCCACAGCCGAGCGAAGCCTGGCTCAAGGCTGAAGCCGCGCTGGCCGAAGCCGAAGCCGCGGAACTCGCCCGCGTCGCCGACGAAGCGACGGCCGACGCCCATGACGAGGCGGTGCTCGACCTGATTGCGATGGAGATGGGCGCGCCCGATCCGATCGACGAAGAGGCGATCGCCGAGGAAATGCGCGCCGCCGAGGAGATGCGCGTCGCCGAAGCGATGGACGTCGCTGAGGCGATGGCGGCCGAGCCCGAAATGGTTGCGCCGGCCATTCAGCCCGAGCCTGCACCGGCGCCGAAGGTCGAGGTCAGGGCAGAAGTCAAGATCGAGCCGCCGCCGGTGGCTGTGGCGCCGATTGCCGAAACTCTGGTGATGCCGCCGCCTCTCCGGCCCGCCGTTGAGCCTGCCCCTGCTCCCGCAGCAGAGATCTCACTCGGTTCGACCATCATCGCCAGCGGCCTGCTGAAAAGGCCGACTGTTGCGGCCAACGACCCGCTCGCGCCAATCCGTCGCATGAGCCAGGCCGAGAAGATGGCGTTCTTCTCGTAACCTCGACTGTTCATATCCTGTCATTGCCGGGCTTGACCCGCGCACGACGACTGGCGCGAAGCATTCATGTCCCATGGACCGCACGCGCAACGTGAGCCAGCTCATGTACCGCGGCAGCATCTGTGCCTAACCCGGTGTCAGGCAACCAGTTTCGCGAACAGGTCGGCGTCGACATTGCCGCCCGACAGCACGATGACGACGTTCTTGCCCTTGGCATCGATCCGCCCGGCGAGCAGCGCCGCGAGTCCGACCGCGCCGCCGGGCTCGACCACGAGCTTGAGCTCGCGGTAGGCAAAGGCGACGGCGGCGCCGACCTCGTCGTCGGAGGCGCTGACGCCATTCGCGAGCAGCTTGCTGTTGATGGCGAAGGTCAGCTCGCCCGGCATCATCGCCATCAGCGCATCGCAGATGGTGCGCGGCGCAACCGCATGCGCCTCGCGATGGCCGACCTTGAGCGAAAGGGCGTGATCGTCATAGCCCGCGGGCTCGGCGACGATCACCTGGGCCTGCGGATATTTCGCCTTCACCGCGGTCGCAACGCCCGCGATCAATCCGCCACCCGAAGCCGGCGCGACCACGATGTCGGGCGTCAGTCCGAGCGCAGCCATGTCCTCGGCGATCTCGCGGCCGGCGGTGCCCTGGCCCGCGATCACGAAGGGATCGTCGTAGGGGCGCACCAAGGTCGCGCCGCGCTTGCCGGCAATGCCGTTGGCGATCGCCTCGCGGTCGTCGCGATCGCGGTCGTAGAGCACGACTTCGGCGCCATAGGATTTGGTGCGCTCACGCTTGGTGATCGGCGAGTCCGCAGGCATCACGATGGTCGCCTGCATGTTGAGGATCTTGGCCGCCGCGGCGACGCCCTGGGCGTGGTTGCCCGAGGAGAACGCGACGACGCCGCCGCTTCGCTTGTCCTGCGGGATCGAGGCGAGCTTGTTGAAGGCGCCGCGAAACTTGAACGATCCGGTCCGCTGCAGCATTTCGGGCTTGAGGAAAACCTTGCTGCCGACGCGTTCGTTGAGAACGGGGAAGGTCAGGAGCGGCGTGCGCACCGCGAACGGCGCGACCACCCTCGCGGCGGCATCGATGTCCGCGGCAGCGACGGGTGGATTGAGAACGGTGTCCGTCATTCGCGATTTGTATCGCGGCGCCGGGCTGGCGGGCAAGACGCTTTAGCGTGACCCAACTAGTGCGAGTTTGGCTGAGGTGTCGGCAGGACGGCGAAAGGGTGCTCTTCGGCACCAAATTCGAGCGCCTCCCCCTCGCCGTCCGGCGGCGCGGGGCGGACGTTCATGCAGCGATCGATGAACACCCGGGCCGACGCCTGCCAGGTGTGGAGCGCGGCAAAGTGGACGCAGGCCTGCCGCGGGATGCTGAGCGCCTCCAGGCAGGCATGGCGCAGATCTTCGTCGAGCACGCCGACCGGCGCCGCGCCGATCACGTCGCGGGGACCGGTGACCGGAAAAGCGGCAACCGGCAGGCCGCTCGCCAATGCTTCAAGCAGCACCAGACCAAACGTATCGGTACGGCTCGGGAAAACGAACACATCGGCCGCGGCGTAGATCTCAGCCAATTCTTCCCCATGACGAGCACCGAGGAACACGGCGTCCGGATATTTCCGATCCAGCGCCGCCCGCGCCGGGCCGTCGCCGACCACGACCTTGGTTCCCGGCAGATCGAGATCGAGGAAGGCCTCGAGATTCTTCTCCACCGCCACCCGGCCGACGCTGAGATAGACCGGCTGCGGCAGGCAGAGATCGACGTCGCGCGGATGGAACAGTGAGGTATCGACGCCGCGCGACCACAGCACCACGTTGCGGAAGCCGCGCTGACGCAACTCGGCCGCCAGCGCCGGGGTCGCCGCCATCACCGCCCGGCTCGGCCGGTGGAACCAGCGCAATGCGCGCCACACCCAGGCTTCCGGGACAGGCGTCCGCGCCGAGACGTATTCGGGGAAGCGGGTATGGAAGCTCGTCGTGAACGGCAGGCCGCGCTTGCGGCAATAGCGGCGCACCGCAAGCCCGATCGGGCCCTCGGTCGCGATATGGATGCTGTCGGGCCTCGCCGCCTCGATCAGACTTGCGACCTTGGCCCGGTAGGGCAGCGCCAGCCGGAGATCGCGATAGCTCGGCATCGCGAAGGTGCGGAACTCGTCCGGCGTCAGGAAGCTCACCTCGACGCCGAGCGATTTCGCCGCCTGTGCCATCATGGTCAGCGTGCGGACAACCCCGTTGACCTGGGGATGCCACGCATCGGTCGCGACCAAGATATGCGTCATGCAGCGCGTGCCGTCACTCGCGGAACCGGCGCGATCCGGCGCACCGGGTCGGTCCAGGTGATGATCTCGAAATGGCCGTCCTCGTGCTCGGCGAGCGCGGTGCAGCTCTCCACCCAGTCGCCGCAATTCATGTAGCGGATGCCGTGCTCGTCATGAATCGTCGCGTAGTGGATGTGGCCGCAGATCACGCCGTCGCAGCCGTGGCGCCGCGCCTCGCCGGCGAGCGTCGCCTCGAACGCGCCGATATAGTTCACCGCCTTCTTGACCTTCAGCTTGGCCCATTGCGACAGCGACCAGTACGGCACGCCGAACATCTTGCGGAAGAAGTTGACGAAGCGATTCATCTGGATCGCGAAGTCGTAGGCCTTGTCGCCGAGATGGGCGAGCCAGCGCGCGTTCTGCACCACGAGATCGAAGATGTCGCCGTGGATCACGAGGTAGCGCTTGCCGTCGGCGCCGGTGTGAACGGTGTTCTCCACCACGTCGATGCCGCCGAAATGCGTGCCGTAATATTTGCGCAGGAACTCGTCGTGGTTGCCCGGGACGTAGATCACCTTGGCGCCCTTGCGCGCCTTGCGCAGCATCTTCTGCACGAAATCGTTATGGGTCTGCGGCCAGTACCAGTTCGACTTCAGCGCCCAGCCGTCGACGATATCACCAACGAGGTAGATCGTGTCGGCATCGTGAGAACGGAGGAAGTCGAGCAGGCGGTCGGCTTGCGAACCGCGGGCTCCGAGATGGACATCGGAGATAAACAAAGTGCGAAAGTGCCGCTCGGGACTTTCTTCACTCAAGGAGTCACTTCCCATGCCTGTGCACCTAACGGATTCCTGTGACAAGGCGATGACGATCCCCGCGACCCAAGGCCCACAAACAGTTGACGAGAATCAGCAGTACGCCGCTTCTCTGCGGATAACAGCAGCGTGCGACAATCTGGCGACATCGGCGGTCGCGGCTGTGGGGAAGAGGCGTTGTGTTGCCTGCACAGCGCGATGGAACAGCGAAGCGATCGAATGCGTAGCCCGGATGGAGCGAAGCGCAATCCGGGCTACAAGAGCGTCAGTAATATCCGTGGAAGTGATGCACCGGCCCATGGCCGTGGCCGACGGCGAAGCGATCGGCTTCGGCGATCGCCTGCGTGATCCAGGCCTTGGCGTTGCGCACGGAGGTCTCCATGCTCTCGCCCTTCGCGAGCCCTGCTGCGATTGCCGAGGACAGCGAGCAGCCGGTGCCATGCGTATTGGCGGTCGCAATCCGCGGCGCAGCCAGCGCGATGCTGTGCTCGGCGTCGATCAGATAGTCGATGCTCTCGGCGCCGTGCCCATGGCCGCCCTTGACCAGCACCGCGCGACATCCCATCGCCAGCAATCGCTTGCCTTGTCGCTCGACGTCGGCCTCGCTTGAGGCAACCGGCTCGTTCAAGAGCGCCGCCACTTCCGGCAGGTTCGGCGTGATCAGCGAGGCCAGCGGAAACAGCAGGACCTTCAGCGCATCGACCGCCTCGGCGGCAAGCAGCCGATCACCGGAGGTAGCGACCATCACCGGATCGAGCACGACATGGCGCGGCGCCCAGCGCCTCAGCCCATCGGCGATCGCAGCGATCGTGTCGGCCTGCGCCACCATGCCGATCTTGACCGCGCCGACCTCGAGGTCGGAGAACACCGCATCGATCTGGGCGGTGACGAATGACGCGGGCACCGGATGGATGCCGCTGACCCCCATGGTGTTCTGCGCGGTCAGCGCCGTGATCGCGGAGGCGCCATAGACCCCGAGCGCGGCAAAGCTCTTGAGGTCGGCCTGGATGCCCGCCCCGCCCGAGGAGTCCGAGCCGGCAATGGTGAGCGCGACCGGCGTCATCTTGCAGCACCGGCGGTTGATACGAGTGAGACCATCACGAACAAGACCATGGCCTGTCCTAGCCCGGCCGCCGATCGGCAGCAAGTTAGCCTGACTTTACCGCAAGTTGGCCTCACCTTGCCCCCCTGCCTCGCCCCTTGCCTTGGCCGCCCGTTTTGGGCCTATAGTCGCGGAAATCCCCGGAGACGACTTTGATGGTTCCTTTCTTCGTCCAGATCAAATGCAAGCTCGGCCAGTCCTACACCGTCGCCAACGCACTGGCGGAGGCCGAGATTGCGTCCGAGATCTATTCCACCGCGGGCAATTACGACCTCCTGGTCAAGTTCTACGTCGACCACGACACCGACATCGGCCATTTCATCAACGAAAAGGTTCAGGTGATCCCGGGCATCCAGGACACCCTCACGATCATCACCTTCAAGGCGTTCGGCGCGAAGTAGGACGCGCCCGCGAGAGCATGATGAGATTTAGGTCGAGCTTGAACGGCGTCGAAAGTTCACCTCTCCCTTGGGAGAGGTGAACCGAAACTGCGGCGAGCCGATTCAACCAAACCCATCCCGCTTTACGATTCCTTCTCCTTCTTGACCGGCTTCGGCGGTCCCTCGACCGGCGGCAGCGACTTGATGTACTCGGCGATCGCGTCGCGGTCGGACGACGACAGTTGCGAGGTGTTGCGGATCACGCGCACCATCGACCCACCGGCGCTATCGCCGTCCGGCATCTGGCCGCTCTCGAGAAAATAGGCGATATCCTTCACACTCCAGTCCGAGATCCCCCTCGGCGTGATGTTGGGCACCCAGCCTTCGCCCTCCGGATTCGGACCACCGGCGAAGCGCTGCGCAGTGACGATGCCGCCGAGGACGTTGCGCGGGCTGTGGCACTCGGCGCAATGGCCGAAGCTGTTGACGAGATAGGCGCCGCGGTACCAATGCGCCGAGCGGCTTGCATCCGCGATGAACGGCTTGCCGTTCATGAACAGGAATTTCCAGACCCCGACATTGCGCCTGATGTTCAACGGAAACGGCAAATCATGGTCGCGCACCTTGCCGGCGACCGGCGGCAAGGTCTTCAGGTAGGCGAACAGGTCGCGCACATCGCTGACCCTGGCGTGCTGATAGGACGGATACGGAAACGCCGGGAAATAGTGCGCGCCCGATGGCGAGGTGCCCTTCATGACCGCGGTGACGAAATCGGCCTCGCTCCAGCGGCCGATGCCGTCGTTCGGGTCGGACGAGATGTTCGGCGCGTAGAAGGTGCCAAATGGCGAGGGGATCGCGAGCCCGCCGCCGAGCTTCGTGCGGTCGTCCTGCTTCGGCACGGCATGGCAGGAGGAACATCCCCCGGCATTGAACGTTGTGAGGCCGTTGGCCAGGTCAGGCTGATAGGCAGGCAGCGCGTCGGCGGCAACGGTCGTGGGGATCGTCAGCCACCAGAACACGCCAAAGCCGATTGCGCCGGCCAGAATCGCCAGGAGGAAAATTCGTCGCAGCATTCACCGATCCGTCATTGGTCGCGTCAATTCATGGACCAGTATGATGGCAACCAGCCGGACATGCTCGCATCAAATTTGCCGCACCCACGATCCATTTGGGGAATAAATCCGAAAAACTGCTGTTTGAAGATTGCAACCATCCTGTGACGTCAAAGGGGAGAGAACCATGTCGAACAAGACCTTGCTTGCCACGCTGACGCTCGGCGCCGCCATCGCCTTCGCCGGTCCTGCCTTTGCCGAGAAGTTCACGGCGAAGCTGGACAGCAAGAGCGAAGTGCCGCCGAATACCAGCACCGCCACCGGCACCGCCGACATCGACTACGATGCCGCCAGCAAGAAGCTGAGCTGGAAGCTGACCTATTCCGGCCTCTCGGGTCCGGCCACCGCCGCGCATTTCCACGGCCCCGCCGAGGCCGGCAAGAATTCCGGTGTCGCAGTCGCGATCCCGAACGCGACGTCGAGCCCGGTCGAAGGCAGCGCCACGCTGACCGACGCGCAGGCCGCCGATCTGCTCGCCGGCAAGTACTATGTCAACGTTCACACTGCCGCCAATCCGGGCGGCGAGATCCGCGGCCAGGTGACCAAATAACAAGTGACGAAGTAGTCGTTCGCGACGCAACGCCAACAAGAAACGGCCGACACAAAAAAGGGCGGACGCCCTAAAGCGTCCGCCCTTTTCGTTGATGGAATGGCGATCAGCCCTTCTTGACGCGATAGGTCTCGTGGCAGCCGCCGCACTGCTTGCCGATCACGCCCAGCTCGGCCTTCAGCGTATCGACGTCCTTGATCTTGCCCTTGGCATCGGTGACGACCTTCGCGAAGCTCGCGGACTGCTGCGCGAAGCCCGCCTTGTCTTCCCAGATTTTCGGCGAAGGGGCGTAATCGCCTTCCAGCTTGACGCCTTTCATGCTCTCGGGAAACAGCGTCGGAAGCTGCTTGGCGGTATCCTCGAACTGGGCCAGCGCGGCATTGACGGTCGCCTGGTCGTAGGGCTTTTCGCCCTTGATGATCGCCGACAGCGCACCCGCATTCTTGCCATTGTCCTTCATCATGGCCTGGGTCTTCTTGACTTGATCCTGCTGTGCAACGACTGCACCGGCACCGAACGCCAGCACCGCAGCAACGACGACAATCCGCTTCATCGGCAAAACCCCTCAATTCCGCTCTGTCCCGGTCCGCGATCTGCGGCCGGCCTGGTTTGCAAAACACCGCAGGCGGAATCTTCATTCCGCCTGCGACAATTTATCAGAGATTATGGCGGCGCTGCGCCTCGCGGATCGCGATCCAGACCCGTTCCGGCGTGGCAGGCATGTCGATGTGGTCGATCTTGTACTCGCGATGCAGCCCCTCGACGATCGCGTTGACGACCGCCGGGCACGAGCCGATCGCGCCGGCCTCGCCCGCGCCCTTCACGCCCATTGGGTTGGTCGTGCAGGGCACGTTATGGGTCTCGAACACGAAGGACGGCCCGTCGGAGGCGCGCGGCAGCGCATAGTCCATGAACGTGCCGGTGACGAGCTGGCCGTCGGTCGGGCTGTACACCGCCTGCTCCATCAGCGCCTGCCCGATGCCCTGCATCGCGCCGCCGTGAACCTGGCCCGCCAGCATCAGCGGATTGAGCGTGACGCCGAAATCGTCGACGATGACGTAGCTGACGATCTTGATGATGCCGGTTGAGGGATCGATCTCGACCTCGGCGAGATGGGTGCCGTTCGGATAGGTGCCGTCGGCGCTGGCGAAGGTCGCGCTGGCATTCATCTTCGACGTATCGCCGCCCGGACGTTTGGCGAGATCGGCAAAGCTGATCGAGCGGTCTGTGCCGGCGATGCGGATGCGGCCGTCGGCGAATTCGAGGTCGCCGGCGCCGGCTTCCAGCGCCTGCGCCGCGAGCTCCTTCAGCTTGTTGCCGAGATCATGCGTCGCCCGCTGCACGCTGACGCCGCCGGACGGAATCGATGCCGAGCCGCCGGTGCCGAGGCCGGTCGCGATCTTGTCGGTATCGCCCTGCAGCACATGGACGCGCTCGGGCGGCACGCCGAACTGCTCGGCGACGATCTGCGCATAGGCGGTCTGGTGGCCCTGCCCGCTCGACTGCGTGCCGATCAGGATCGAGATGTCGCCGTTGGGATCGAGCGCCACATTGGCGGTCTCCTCGCCCATCGTGCCGCAGACCTCGACATAGCTTGCCATGCCGATGCCCCGCACCAGGCCCTCCTTCCTGGCGGCCTTGGCGCGCTTCGGAAATTCCTTCCAGTTGGCAATCTCCATCGCGCGCTTCATATGCGCGACGAAGTCGCCGGAGTCGTAGACCTTGCCGGTCGCGGTCGTGTAGGGCAGCGACTTCGGCGGAATGAAGTTCTTCCGCCGGATGGCGTCCGGCGTCATGCCGAGCTTGCGCGCAGCGGCATCGACGAGGCGCTCGATGACATAGGCGGCCTCCGGGCGGCCGGCGCCGCGATAGGCATCGACCGGCACCGTGTTGGTGAACACGGTGCGGACCCGGCAGTGGAAGGCCTGGATGTCATAGAGGCCCGGCAGCATGCCGGCGCCGCCATGCGGGATGTAGGGCGCGAAGGTCGAGAGGTAGGCGCCCATGTCGCCCATCAGGTCGACATCCATGCCGAGGAATTTGCCGTCCTCGGCGAGCGCCATCTTCGCGGTGGTGAGATTGTCGCGGCCCTGCGCGTCGCCCATGAAATGGTCGGAGCGCTCGGCCGTCCATTTGATGCTCTTCTTGAGCTTGCGCGCGGCCACCGAGATCAGCGCATATTCGCGATAGGGAAACAGCTTGGTGCCGAAGCCGCCGCCGACATCCGGGCAGATCACCCGCATGTTCTCCTTCGGCATCTTCAGGACCATGTCGCAGAGGATCTCGCGCAGGCGGTGGCTGCCCTGGCTGCCGATCGTCAGCGTCAGATGATCCTTCTTGGCGTCGTATTCGGCGACCGCGGCGCGCGTCTCCATAAAATTTGTGATGACGCGCGGATTGACGATGGTGATCTCGGCCACCGCATGCGCCTTGGCGAACGCGTCCTCGGCGGCCTTCTTGTCGCCGATCGAGACGTCGAACAGCACATTGCCAGGCTTGTCCGGCCAGACCTGCGGCGCGTCCTTCTTCACCGCATTGACGAGGCCGACCGCCGCCGGCAGCGGCGTCCATTTGACGTCGATCGCCTCGATCGCGTCACGGGCATGATCGACGGTGTCGGCGACCACAAAGGCCACCGCGTCGCCGACATGGCGCACCTCGTCCTTGGCGAGGATCGGATAAGGCGGTGCGGTGAACGGATCGGTTTCGAGATTGAACAGGCACGGCAGGCCGCCGAGTTCGGCGACGTCGGCGGCGGTCAGGATCAGCGCCACGCCGGGCATGCCGCGGGCCTTGCCGGCATCGATCGTGTAGGTCGCGTGCGCGTGCGGCGAGCGCAGCATCAGCGCGTGCAATGCGGGAGACGGTGCAACGTCGTCGGTGTAGCGGCCCTTGCCGCGAATCAGAGCGTCGTCCTCCTTGCGCCGCACACTTTGTCCGACGCCGAATTTGATGGGAGCTGCCATCGTCTCTCCAATTGCCTTGGTGTGTTTTGCGCATATTGGCGTGGTTGTCGCCGAAGCGCAAACCGCTTTCCGCCGCGCGCGGCGCTATCACACAGCGGCCTCCTATGCATTTGATTTGACAGGTAAAACTATACGCGGCGGAGCGCGAACAGCCAGCCGCGGCCGAACAGCATGAGGATCAGGAGGGCGTAGACGAAGACGCCGACCGCAATCAGCAGCAGCAGGATCAGTTCGTCGCGAAAGATCTGCATCGGCGCGAACCACACATAAGCGAAATGCGAGGTCAGCCACAGTGCGACCGCGAGCAGCACGCCGCACAGCGCGAAGGTGCCGAACGAGCGGATCAGCGCGCGATCGAGCGCGAGGTAGCCGCGGCGCACGGCAAACATCAGCACCAGCAGCAGATTGACCCAGGCCCCGACCGCGGTCGCGAGCGCGAGGCCGACCTGCGCCAGCGTGCCGACCAGCGCGATCTTCAGCGCGATGTTGACCGCGACCCCGGTCAGCGCCGCTTTCACCGGCGTTGCGGTGTCCTTGCGAGCGTAGAAGGTCGCGATCGCGCTGCGGATCATCACGAAGGGAATGAGCCCCACCGCATAGGCCGCGAGCGTGGCCCCGGCGCTTGCCGCATCGGCCTTGGAGAACGCGCCGCGGGCGAACATCGCGCGCATGATCGGATCGGCGACCGTCAGGAACGCCGCCACGAACGGCACCGAGAACAGCAGCGTGAAATCGAAGGCGCGGCGCTGCGCCGCCATCGCGCCGGCGTGATCGTCGGCGCTCAGGCGCCGCGACATCTCCGGCAGCAGCACGGTGCCGATCGCGATCCCGATCACGCCGATCGGCAATTGATTGAGGCGGTCGGCATAATACAGCGCCGACAGCGCGCCGGCGGGCAGGAAGGTCGCGATGATGGTGTCGGCGAACAGCGCCACCTGGGTGCCCATCGAGCCCAGCGTCGCCGGTCCCAGCGCGCGAAAGAAGCCGCGGACGTCCTCGTCGAGCCTCAAGGGCGCGAACCGCGGCAGGCCGCCATGGCGCGCGAGGTCGCCGGCGAGCAGGAAGAATTGCAGGAAGCCCGAGATCAGGACGCCCCAGGCCGCGGCATGGCCCGCGCTCGGGAAGAACGCCGCAAGCGCCAGCGTCATCATCATGGCGAGGTTGAGGAAGATCGGCGCCGCGGCGGCGCTGGCGAAGCGATGCATCACGTTGAGCATGCCGCCATAAAGCGTCACCAGCGTGATCAGCAGCAGATAGGGAAACGTGATCCGCGTCAGCTCGATCGCGAGCTTGCGCTGCGCCGCGTCCTCGGTGAAGCCCGGCGCGAGGATGCTCATCGCCTGCGGCATGAACGCCATCGCCACCGCCAGCAGGATCACCTGCGAGGCGAACAGCAGCGTGAAGATGCGGTCGGCGAACAGCCGCGCCGACGCTTCGCCCTTCTCGCCATGGACATGGGCATAGGCCGGCACGAAGGCGGCGTTGAAGGCGCCTTCGGCGAAGATCGCGCGGAAATGGTTGGGCAGCCGCAGCGCCACAAAGAAGGCGTCGGCAACCGGCCCGGCACCGAGGATCGCCGCGAGCATGATGTCGCGCGCGAACCCGGTGACCCGCGATAGCAGGGTATAGCCGCCGACGGTGAAGATGCGTCCAAGCATGCGCTGCTTCTAGCGCATGATTGCGGTCTGAAAAAGTTTCCTATCAGGCTGAAAGCGCGCTGCGCACAGCCGCGATGACGCGGTCCTGGGCCGCCTCGTCGAGATAGGCGTGCATCGGCAGGCTGATGACGTCGTCGGAGAGGCTTTCGCTGATCGCTAGGCCGCCGTCGGCGACCGGGAAATCACGGTAAGCGGTCTGCTGGTGCATCGACTTCGTGTAGTAGATCGCCGTCGGAATGCCTTGGGTCTTCAGCGTCGAGGCAAAGGCATCGCGGTCGGCCCCTTTCGGCAGGCGGATTGTGTATTGCGCCCACACCGAGGTGCCACCTGGCGCAAGGCGAGGCACGGTCACGATATTGCCGAGTCCGCGCGCGTAGCGCTCCGCCACTTGGTTGCGTGCCACGATCTCGTCGTCAAAAATCTTCAGCTTCTCGAGCAGGATCGCGGCCTGCATGGTATCGAGCCGCCCGGTGAGGCCGAGGCGGACATTGTCATATTTGTCCGAGCCTTGCCCGTGCACACGGATGCTGCGTAGCGCGTTCGCAAGTTCGTCGTCATTGGTAAAGATCGCGCCGCCATCGCCGAAACAGCCGAGCGGCTTTGCCGGGAAGAAACTGGTCGCGGTCGCAAGCCCGAAGGTGCCGAGCTTGCGGCCCTTGTAACTCGCGCCAAAGCCCTGGGCGGCGTCGTCGAGCACGAACAGGCCTTCGGCTTCGGCAACCGCAGCCACCGCGTCATGATCGGCGCTCTGGCCGAACAAATCCACTGGAATGACACCAACCGGCTTTAGGCCACGCGACATCGCGGTGGCGACCCCGCGCTTGAGCGAATTGATATCGATATTGAATGTCGTCTCGTCCACATCGACGAAGAGGGGTGTCGCGCCGGTGAGCGCCACCGCTTCGCCGGTCGCGCAGAACGTGAAAGACGGGCACAGCACGGCGTCACCCGGCCCGACATTCTTCGCCATCAGGACCATCAAGAGCGCGTCAGTGCCGCTGGAACAGCTCACCACATGCTTTGCGCCGCTATAGTCCGCCAGCGCCTTCTCCAGCGCGGTCACTTCCGGGCCATTGACGAATTGGCAATGGTTGAGCACGCGGGCGACTGCATCATCGACCGATTTGCCGAGCCGCTGGCGCTGCGCGGCAATGTCTATGAAGGGAACAGGCTCTGGACGCATGTGCTGGTTCATGAAGCTTTCGCGCGTGTTTTCAAGTTGCAATTAGCTGGCAACGCGGCGCGGCCCTTTGCGGCCCGTCGAGGCGGCGGGCCTGGCGGGTGATTCCAGGCAGCGGATCGCGATCTCGAGGCTCGCCACGCCCTCGTCGCCGGACACCGCCGGCAGCTTGCCGCCGCGTACGGCGTCGAGGAAGGCGATCAGTTCGGCGCGCAGCGGCTCGTCATGCCCGACCGGCAGGTGACGCATCGAATAACTGCCATCCGGTTTGAAGCCGAAGCATTCGGTGACCTGACGCGTAAGCAGATCGCCCATCACATACTTGCCGCGGGTTGCAACCGTCACGTTGCGCGCCTTGAACGGCGTCAGCCAGTTGGTGTTGATGTGGGCGAGCACGCCGGAAGCGGTGCGGAACTGCAGCAGCGCGATGTCCTCGCGCTCGGCGACGGCGCTCGAGAGCTGCGGCTGCACCTCGACGATATCGGATTCCGTGAACCAGCGGATCAGGTCGATGTCGTGCACGGCAAGGTCGATCACGACGCCAACATTGGACATTCGCGGCGGAAACGGGCCGACCCGGGTGATGCCGATCGACAGGATGTCTTCGCCCGAGATTGCTTGCTTGATTGCGGCGACCGCCGGATTGAAACGCTCGACATGGCCGACCATCAGCGTGACGCCAGCTCGTTCGGCGGCCGCGACGATCTCGCGGCCCTCTTCGACCGTGGATGCGACCGGCTTCTCGACCAGGATGTGAATGTTGCGCGCGATGCAGGCGAGCGCGATCTCGTGATGCAGATGGGTGGGAGCTGCGATCGTCACCGCATCGATGCCCTCGGCGAACAGCTGATCGAGGCTTTCGAAGGCGCGGCAGCCGACCAGGTCGATGGCGCGCGTGCGATGTTCCGGCAGCGGATCGACGATGCCGATCAACAGCACCCCGGGCAGTCCGGCCAGCACGCGGGCATGGTTGCTGCCCATCACGCCGGCGCCGATCACGCCGACGCGCAATGCGCGGCCGATATCGGCCTTCGCGCCGGCTGCGGACACTTTTGCATTCATATCGTAGACCCCAAGTAACGTTCTGGCGGTTGTCCCGGCTTCTCAGGGAGCCATCCCGGCTCCGAGGGAATCAGCACCAAGGCCCCTCTGCCCGATCCGCGCCTTTGGCGCAAATCACGACCCGCTTCGTTGGCAGCCGCTATAGCACGGCGTCACAAATGTGGCGAATGCCAACGGCGAAATCCGGACACGTTTTGATTCAAAGAGTTACATCGCCCGCGACTCGGTCTTGAGCGCGGGGCCCGCTCGCCTCAGGTGCGCCGATAGTCATCCTCGATGCGGATAATGTCGTCCTCGCCGAGATAGCTGCCGGTCTGCACCTCGATCAGCTCGAGCTGGATCTTGCCCGGGTTCTCCAGCCGGTGCACCGCGCCGATCGGGATGTAGATTGATTCGTTCTCGTGCACCGTCTTGATCAGCTCGTTGACGGTGACCTGCGCGGTGCCGCGCACCACGATCCAGTGCTCGGAGCGGTGATGGTGCTTCTGCAGGGATAGCCGTCCGCCCGGCTTGACGACGATGCGCTTGACCTGGTGGCGATCGCCATTGTCGACCGACTGATAGGAGCCCCAGGGGCGATGCACCTTGATGTGATTCTCGGTCACCTCTGGCGCCGCCACTTTCAATTTCGCGACCAGCCGCTTCAGCCCGTTGGCGTCCTTCTGGCGTGACACCAGCACGGCGTCCTGGGTCGCGACCACGACGAGATCGTCGACGCCTTCGAGCGCAACCAGCGCCCGGTCGGTCGAGACGTTACAATTGCGGGAGTCCTCGAACACCGCAGTGCCGCGCGCAGCGTTGCCGAGGCTGTCCTTGTCCGACAGCTCCCAGACCTGGCGCCACGAGCCGATGTCGGACCAGCCGCACGCCACCGGCACCACCGCGGCACGCGATGTCTTCTCCATGACCGCGTAATCGATCGAGATCGCCTTTGCCGCGCCGAAGGCCTGCGCATCGAGCTTGACGAAGCCGAGATCGCGCGCCGCCGACGCAACCGACTGCTCCACCGAGGCCACGCTGTCCGCATCGACATTGCGGTACTCGTCGAGCAGCACGCCGGCGCGGAACATGAAGTTGCCGCTGTTCCAGAGATAACCCGCATCGATATAGCCCGCCGCCGTCGCGGCATCCGGCTTCTCGACGAATTTCGCCACCGCGCGCACCTCGCCGGCGACCACCTCACCCGGGTTGATGTAGCCGTATTCGGTGGCCGGCCGCTCCGGCTTGACGCCGAACGTCACGATGCGGCCGGCGTCCGCAGCCACCAACCCGCCGCGGCACGCGGCGACGAAGGCCGCGGTGTCCCGCACAAGATGGTCGGCGGCCAGCGCCAGCACGATCGCTTCGCTGTCGCGGCTCTGCGCGAACGCCGCACCGGCCGCAATCGCCGGCCCCGAGTCGCGGCGCATCGGCTCCAGCAGCACGTCGGCCTCGCGGCCGATCTCGGCCAGCTGCTCCAGCACCATGAAGCGATAGGCCTCGTTGGTGATCACGATCGGACGCTCGAACAGGCCGGCGTCGGAGACTCGCAGCAGCGTCTCCTGGAAGGTCGAGCGGGTCCCGAACAGCGACAGGAACTGTTTCGGATGCACCTCGCGTGACGCCGGCCACAATCGCGTGCCTGCGCCGCCGCACATGATCAGGGGAATAATTCGTCGATCCATCGATGCCTCAAATCCTGTCGTGCAAGTCCTGTCGTATCCGCCTGCGGACGGCACACCAAATCGGCCCGGGCTGTCGCGGCCGGCGGCCCTGTCGCCTCGGAAGCACTATCCAAGCAGTAGCACGCGCCCCCCGCGCGTCTGGTCGGATTTTACCGGTAACGTAAACCCCCGGTGAGTGGCCGGCCGTCCCCCGTTCCGGCCTCTTTAGCCACCCCTTCGCGCCTGCCGCAATAGGGACCAGTACGGGTATTGCCAGATCGGCGCGGAAACCATACCAAGGCGGCGAATTTGGGCGCGCGAAAGCGTTTTGCGCTGTTTTTGACACATTCTGAAACCTGGCAGCCGAACGGAAATGCGCCGAATCCTGCTTTCGACCGTCAAGATCCTGATCTCGGCAGCGCTGCTCTATTTCTCGCTGCGCAAGGTCAATCTGTACGACCTTGCCTCCCGTATCCAGGTCGAGAGCCTGGGCTGGCTCGGCCTCGCGATCGCGGTCACGTTCCTGCAGATCTTCCTCGGGGTGTTGCGCTGGCGGGAGATCAGCGTGGAGTGCGGAGCCCCGCTGGAGACAGGCCAGGCCATGCGCTTCAACGTGATCGGCACCTTCTTCAACCAGACACTGCCGTCCTCGATCGGCGGCGACGCGGTCCGGCTTTGGCTCGTCGCGCGCGCCGGTGCGGGCTGGCGCGCAGCCACCTATTCCATTTTCGTCGATCGCGCGATCGGACTGATCGCCCTCGCCGTCGTCATCGCCGCCACCCTGCCCTGGAGCTATCGGCTGATTTCCGATTCCCACGGCTGGATGGCGTTGCTGCTTCTCGACCTCGCCGCACTCGCGGCCGGATTTGGCTTCCTGCTGATCGGCGTGTTGCCGTGGGCCTGGCTGAAGCAATGGTGGGCGACGCATCACATCCACGCCTGCGCGGTCATCGCGAACCGGGTGTTGTTCAGCCGCAAGCACGGATTGAGGGTCGCAATTCTCTCGATCGCCATTCACGTCGTGACCGTCGTGATCGCCTGGTGCGTAGTGAAGTCGATCACGGCCCCCGTCACCTTCGGCCAGATCTTCCAGTTGTTGCCGCCGGTGATGCTGATCACGATGATGCCGATCTCGATCGCGGGCTGGGGCGTACGCGAGGCCACGATGGCGCTGGCCTTCGGCTATGCCGGATTGATCGCCAATGAGGGCGTCAACATCTCGCTGTTGTTCGGCGCGGTATCGTTCGTGGTTGGCGTGTTTGGCGGCCTGGTCTGGATCCTGAGCCCGGAAAAGGCCGCCAAGGGCACAGAACCGATCGAAGTCCCGGGATCGCAATCGCGAGTCCCGGGATCGCAATAGCCGGACCAGAATGAGCGCTTTCGAAATCCTCCTGTCATTGATCGCGGCGGTTCTGGCTGCGTCGATCTCGGCTGTCCTGATCCAGGCGACGCGGCCGCTGCTGCTGCGTGTGGCGCTGGCGAAGCCGAATGCGCGCTCGTCGCACCGTATTCCAACGCCGCAGGGTGCCGGCATCGCGGTCACGGCGGCGACGCTGCTGGCGGGCGGAATCGTCATCGTCCTGGCCGGATCGCAGAACCTGACGATTCCCTTCATCGTGTTCGCGGCCTGCCTGTTCATCGCGGTGGTGGGTTTTGCCGACGACATCCGCTCGCTGCCCGTCGTCCCGCGGCTGCTGCTGCAGGCCGCCGCCGTTGCGGCCGTGGTGTTTTCCGCGCCTGATGGTCTCAGGCTGGTTCCGGCCGGCCCGGTCTGGCTCGAACGCGGCCTGCTGCTGATCGCCGGCCTCTGGTTCGTGAACCTCGTCAACTTCATGGACGGGCTCGACCTGATGACCGCGGCCGAGGCCGTGCCGATCACCGTGGCGATCGCCCTGCTCGGCAGCTTCGGCTATCTCCCCGCAGCTCCCGCGCTGGTCGCGGCAGCGCTGTGCGGCGCGCTGCTCGGCTTCGCGCCGTTCAACCGACCGGTCGCAAGGATATTCCTCGGCGATGTCGGCAGCCTGCCGATCGGCCTGCTGCTCGGCTGGTGCCTGCTCGAGCTCGCCCTGCACCGGCAGTTCGCCGCCGCGCTGCTGCTGCCGCTGTATTATTTGACGGATGCGACAGTCACGCTGTTTCGCCGCATGGCGCGGCGCGAGCCGTTCTGGGCCGCGCATCGCTCGCACTTCTACCAGCGCGCGACCGACAATAGATTCACGGTGTGGCGCGTCGTCGGCGAGGTGTTTGCGCTGAACGCGGTGCTGGCGCTGCTCGCATTCACCTCGGTCGCCCTCAATTCGCTCACTGCGGACATCGCGCTGCTGCTGGCCGGCGCGCTCGCCGTCGCCTGGCAGCTGCGGCGGTTCTCCCGACCGCTCTGATCGCCTCAGCTGTCCATTTGACGCAGCGCGCGCCGCAGCCCCTCGTCGAGGCTGATCGGCTGCTGCCATCCGGTGCCCGCGATCTTGGAAAGATCGAGCTCGAGCGAGGCGAACAGGCTGTCATAGGCTTCCTTGCGGCCGCTGATCCCGAGCGCCATCTTCAACAGCAGCGGCGGCAGCCAGAACAGACGCGGCGAGGTGTCCGCCGCCCGGGCCAGACGCTCGACGAATTCCCGCGTCGAGACTTGCTCGCGGTCAGCCACCAGGAACACGTCGAAATCATCTCCCGGGTGCGACAACCGGTGCAAGATGAACGACGCGAGGTTTTCCGCCGACACGAACGCGCGGCGATTCTTCACATAAGCGAGCGGTAGCGGCAAGCCATTGAGCACCGCGCGCTTGAGCAGGGCGAAATTTCCCTTCGCACCGGCCCCGTAGATTAGCGGCGGCCTGATGACGGTCACCCTCATGCCGCTGCCCGGCACAATTTCCTTCAAGCCGACCTCGGCGGCCGCCTTCGAGTTTCCGTAGAGGCCGCGCGGCGTCAGGACATCGTCCTCGCGAAACGGAGGACGCCCGTAATTGCTGCGCCCATGCACCAGGATCGTGCTGACGAAAATGAAATCGCGAATGCCCGCAGCGGCCGCGGACCGCGCCAAATGCAGCGTGCCCTCGATATTGACGTTGCGATAGAGCTCGATCGCGCGTTCGTCGGACTGCTGATGAACGCGGGCCGCAAGATGCACAACCGCCTCCACCCCGTCGAGCGCGGCGCGCCAATCGGTGGCGGGACTGAGCGAGCCGATCATCACGTCGTTTGCATCGCGCGGTGGAGTTCGCACCGCGCGTCGCACCACCCAGCCGCTGCGCGCCAGCGCGGGCACCACATGGCGGCCGACAAAGCCGCTGGCGCCCGTGACCAGAACCGTCCGGTGACCATTATTCATACCGTCCGCTCCACATCGCGATTGGATAGCAGCTCCCGGACCAGCGCAGCGTAGCTCGCGAGCGCCCGCTCGGGACTGAAGTTCCGCGCGGTCGCGACGGCGCGCTCGGCCATCGCGGCGTCCTGCGATCGCGACGCCTGGCGGATGGCTTCGGCGAGTTGATCGGGCCTTCCCGGCGTGACGACCCAACCGAGCCGGTTTTCGCTGACGGTGAGCGCAGCCTCGGCCTCGGGCTCGGAGACGAGAATGACGGGCCGGCCGGCAGCGAGCAGATTGTAGAACCGGCTCGGCACCGACACGCCGGCGACGTCCTTGCGATAGGGAATGAGCCAGACGTCTGCGCTGGAGAGCAGCGCATCCAGCTCGCTGTCCGCGACGCGGTCGACCAGCGTAACGTTGGCAAGCCGCGCGGTGGCCCGCAGCTCCTTGAGCCGCGCGAAGCCGATGCCCCATCCCGAGAGCAGAAAATGGATCTCGCCTTCGTCACGCAACAGCCGCGCGGCCTCGAACACGATGTCCGGATCGTGGGTGAAGCCGAGATTGCCGGACAGCCCGACGACGAAGCGCGCGGCGATGGCCTTGCGAAACGGATTTTCGGGGCTCACGGGACGGTCGCCGGGCGCGAGCGTGGCCCAGTTCGGGATGAACCTGATCTTGTCCTGTGTCATTCCGCCATAGCGCAGCAGCAGCTTCTCGGCGTCGCGGCCGATCACGATGACAGCGTTCAGGGCGCGGAACATCAGCGCGTTGATCGCGCGCATCGCCCGCGCGACCAGCGAGGACGGCCGCAGCAGCCCGGCCATCACCAGCACATCGGGAAACAGGTCGTGCAGGATCAGCGCCGACTTGGCCCCCTTCAACCTTGCCGCGGCGGCAACCGCATAGGGCAGCGCGAAGGGAGCGGTCACCGTCAGCGCAACGTCGCCCCGCTTCAGGCGCGACAACAGCGCAAAAAAGATCCGGCCGGTGAACAGCGCCTCAGCCAGCGCGCGCTTGATCAGCGCCGCCTTTCCCGGCAGCCAGTTCCTGATCTCGACGACGGCGGGACGCCCGGGCGCCGGCGCCCGCGCCGAGCCCGGCATCCCGGAGACCACCATCACCTCCGACTCCTGCGCGATCCGTTCGGCGATCGCAGACATGATCGCGGCGGTCGTGCTGTGGTCCGGCGGATAGTGCTGGCTGACGACCACGACTTTTCGAGAACTACGCATCAATGGCTTTCGAAACGGTCCTGTCTCGGCGTCCGCAGAACGGCGCGGTCAGGCGGCATTCGATCCGAACTCGGGCACGGCGTCCTGAAGGACGGCGCGGATGGTCACACGGTCATCTCTCTCGATCGCATCCTCCAGCGCCGCGAGCCACTTGCGCAGCGTCGACATCGGAGGCTGGTTCGGCTTGGCCGCCATGACGCCGGCGACCCCGATCTCGAGCGTCGGCTCCTGGCTTGCGAACAGGATCTCGTTCAGCCGCTCGCCGGGGCGGATGCCGCTGAATACGATCTCGACGTCGACGCCGGGTTGCAGGCCCGACAGACGGATCATCCGCTCGGCGAGATCGACGATCTTCACCGGTTGCCCCATGTTCAGCACATAGACAGAGACGTCAGGCCGCGCCGGCGTCACGGCGTGCGTCGCCGCGGTGATCACGAGATCGCAGGCCTCGCGGATCGTCATGAAGTAGCGAACCATGTCCGGATGGGTCACCGTGATCGGTCCGCCGGCCTCGATCTGCGCCTTGAATTTCGGCACCACCGATCCGTTGGACGCCAGCACATTGCCGAACCGCACCGAGATCAGCCGCATGTGCGGCTTGCCCTTTGCCTCGGTCATCAGGTCATGGTCCAGCGCCTGGCAATACATCTCGGCGAACCGCTTGGTCAGGCCCAGCATCGACACCGGCTCGATCGCCTTGTCGGTCGAGATCATCACCATCGCGCTCGCGCCCGCGGCATGCGCGGCGTCGGCCACGTTCACCGACCCGAAGATGTTGGTCTTGACCCCTTCGCTCCAGTCGCGCTCCAGGATCGGCACATGCTTGAGCGCCGCGGCATGGAACACGATGTCGGGCTTGAACTCGCTCATCAACCGCGTGATGCGCTCGCGATCTCGGATATCGGCGATCCGGCCCTCGATCTCGGGGCCGGAGTCGCGCGCGGACAGCGCCTCGGTGACCGCATAGAGCGCCGGCTCGGAATTCTCCACGACCAGGAGGCGCGCGGCGCCGAAGGTCGCGACCCGTTCGCAGATTTCGGCACCGATCGAGCCGCCGCCGCCGGTGACGATGACGGACTTGCCCCTCACCAGCGTCTCGAGCCGCGCGTAGTCGATCTTCTGGCTTGGGCGCAGCAGCAGGTCCTCGACCGCGACGTTGGTCAGTCGCGGCGCGTCGCCGCCCTCCAGCGACGGCAGGCGACTGACCATCACGCCGAGCCGCCTGGCGCGCATCAGCACGCTTTCCGGATGCGCTTCGGGTTCGAAGGCCGACGGTGTCATGACCACGCGCTTGATCGGCCGCTGGCGGGTCTCGAAATCCCGAATCACGGCCTCGATGTCGTCGACGCCGCCGACCACGGGAATGTTGCGGATCATCTGGCCGCGGTCGGCGTCCGACGGCGAGAGCACGCCGACCGGCCAGAGCCGCTTGATGGCGCCATTCTCGATGCCGCGCAGCACGACTTCGGCATCGGCCGTACGTCCGACCAGCAGCGCCGACGCGGCATTGTCTGATCGAGCATGCAGCCGCGTGCGCGAATAGCGGAAATAGCGGTAGCCGAGGCGCAACGCGCTCAGCGCGAACACCTCGAGGAAGAAGAACAGGATGATCGTGACCCGGCCGAGGAACACCGGGCTTTGCGAATTCGTTCCGGTGAAGAAGTAGACGTAGTCCAGCACGACCAGTGCCAGCGTCAGCACGGCTGCGACCCGCAGGATATTCACCGCGTCCGGCAGCGAGGTGAAGCGCCATTTCGCCGTGGTCAGATTGGAGAAATAGCTGACGAAAACGCTGAACAGCACGAACCAGGGCAGAATCAGCAGCAGATGCGGCAGTCGATCGGTAAGGAGGCTGCCCTCAAAACGCAGATAGAAGCTCGCCAGCAACGCAAACGTCGTCGCGAGCGCGTCATGCAGCAAAATCAGGAAGTTGCGCAGGGTAAATTGTGAAAGACGCGTCATCTAACGGACGGGTTGCCGGCAACTGGGAGTTTGCGGTGAGACATTTGGCAGGCTGATAGCGTATCTGCAGCGCCCTTGCCAGCGATCATGGATGAGCAGGAGGTTCGGGTTCCATATCGGCCCGCAATTGCCCCTTCAACGCCATGCCGCCCGCGACCCCGACGCCCAGTACATACATCCAGCCTTCGTGAAAGTCGAAGATGTGTGAATTAAACAACGAACTCGTAATATTCTGTACCACGACGAGAAGCCCGATCCAGTTGACGAGGCCGTCGCCGCGGAACAGCAAGAGGTGCAGCAGCCACATCGCATACAGGATCGCCACACCCACAATGCCCCACTGCACGGCGACGTTCAACGTTTGATTGTGAGGGTTGCCGATCACCTCGCCGGAGGCCTGGGTCACACCACCCGTTGCCACGCGCTCGAATAGGCCCCGGGTCGCTCCGGTGCCATGGCCGATGACCGGGGCCTCGGCGAAGAAGCCGAGCGACTTTCGCCAGAATTCGAGCCGCAGACCGACCGAGGTCGGCTCGTTGCGCTGCATGTAGAGCTTGTAGTCGCGCTGGAATGACTCGGCCGTCGAGCGCAATTGCGGCGAGCCATACCACGCCACCACGGCTAACGCAGCGGCCGCGCAAAGGATCAGGACGATGCTGCGCCAGCGCAGATGGAGCAGCGCAAACACCGCGAACATAATCGGAACCGTCACCAATGCAGTCCGCGACACCACCACCATCGCCATGTTGGCGAACAGGCTGAGCGCAATCGCAATCAGCAACATGGCCGGCAGGATGCGTTTGGCCCGCAGCAGCATCACGACCGGATAGGCCAGCGCGACCGCGCACAAGGTGAATTCCTGGCTCTGGTCGATGTAGTTCTTGACGAAAACTCCCTGCTCACCCGGCGCAGGCGCCCTCAGCGCGAGGTGCGGATAGGCAAGCACCAGCCAGGACATCAGCATCAACAGCGTGCAGGAGACCAGGAAAGCGACGAACACCCAGGTCCCGCGGGCCGAGCGCTGAAAATGATAGAGCAGGACCGGCAGCACGAGGAGCTTTGCGGTCGGCCCGACCGCGTAGAATCGCGCGCCCCAGGCCGCGTCCGACCAGAGCGTGCCGACAAGCGCGAGGCAAAACAACGCGACTGGCGCCAGGCAGATCGGCCGCTTCAGCAGCGCCCAGAACGCCTTCAGATCGACCGTCGGCGCAATCGCGATCAGCAGCACCACGCCGAAGATGCCGACCAGCGAGGTCGACCACGGCAGCGACAGCGCGATCAGGACCGCGACCACATCGGTCGCGGTCTGCCAGCGCGCCGGATCGCGCCAGGCCGGACACGCCGCGGCGCCTGCCGGGGATGCCATGCTTGCGCTCACGCCTTGCCCTCACGGGCCCGCGCAACCAGCGACGTCGTGCTGTGGCCGGGCAGGATCTCGACCAGCATCACCTCGCCGCCGGCGGCTTCGACGATCTCGTGGCCGACCACCTGCTCTCGGGTATAGTCGCCGCCCTTGACCAGCACGCTCGGCCGCACCTGCGTGATCAGATTGATCGGCGTGTCCTCCTCGAAGATCGCGACGAGGTCGACGGCTTCCAGCGCCGCCAGCACCTCGGCGCGGGCGCGCTCGTTCTGCACCGGACGCCCCTCGCCCTTCAGCCGCTTCACCGAGGCGTCGCTGTTCAGCCCGACGACGAGGCGATCACAGGCGCCGCGCGCGGCGGTCAGCACCTTGACGTGGCCGGGATGCAGGATGTCGAAGCAGCCATTGGTGAAGCCGATGCGCAGATCCTGCCTGCGCCACTCCTCGAGGCATGCATCGATG
The DNA here is from genome assembly GCF_054062115.1 of Bradyrhizobium sp. USDA 4501. Lineage (NCBI taxonomy): Bacteria > Pseudomonadati > Pseudomonadota > Alphaproteobacteria > Hyphomicrobiales > Nitrobacteraceae > Bradyrhizobium > Bradyrhizobium sp. USDA 4501. Next base: position 7,477,497 of record NZ_JBSSEX010000001.1, on the reverse strand, counting down.
TCGCCGCCGGCCGGGACGATCTTCTCCTCGGCCGCCAGCGAAGCGTGCGGCAGGATCCTTCGGCGCAATTCGGCGGACTTGACGATCGCGGTACCGGTCTTGCCGACCGCAACCGCCGCCGCCGCGCTCGCGATCCGCAGCGCGCCTTCCCAGTCGGCGCCGCCCGCCAGCGCCAGCGCCAGCGCCGCGGCAACGGTATCGCCGGCGCCGGAGACGTCGCGTACCTTGACCGGCAGCGCCGGCACATGGATCGAACCGCCGCCCCGCGTCACCAGCGTCATGCCGCGCTCGCCCTGCGTCACCAGCATCGCCTCGCAATCCGCGAGGTACATCGCATCGGGCGCGGCCTGCGCGATGCTGTCCTGGCTGTCGGCGCGGCTGCGGGTCGCCTCGGCGAATTCCTTGCGGTTCGGCGTCAGCACGGTCGCCCCGCGATAGATCGCGAGATTGGCGCTCTTGGGGTCGACGATGACGCGCTTTTGCGCCTGGCGCGCCGCGTCGATCACATTGCGGATCACCCGCGCGGTGAGCACGCCCTTGGCGTAATCCGACAGCAGCACGATGTCGGCCCGCGCAAGCCGCGGCAGGATCGCATCGATCAGCTGCTGCTCGATGGCCGGCGCGGCCGGCGCGGCGAACTCCCAGTCGGAGCGCAGCATGTGGGTCGAGAATTGCTCGGAGACGAAGCGCACCTTGCGCGTGGTCGGACGGGCGGCGTCGCGCACCAGCACGGTCTCGATAGCTGGCTCCTTCGCCAGCGCCTCGGCCAGCACCGCGCCGGCGGCGTCCTCGCCGATCAGGCCGACGAAGATGCAGCGCCCGCCAAGCGCGGCGATGTTGCGCGCGACGTTGCCGGCGCCGCCGATATTGGTCTCGCTGCGCCTGACCGCGATCACCGGCGCCGGCGCCTCCGGCGAGATTCGCGACACCTCGCCGTAGACGAACTCGTCGAGCATGAGGTCGCCGACGCACAGCACGGTCTGGCCGGACATCGCACGCGAGATCGCTTCAAAATCGAACATCAGTCACCGTCATCCGCTCTAGCGATAGCGATCCGCGCGATCGAGAAAGCCCTTCACATAGGCCCCGACTGCGTCTTCCAGGCGAGTGAAGCCGCCATTGTATCCGGCGCGCCCGAGACGATCGACTACGCTCTGGGTGAAGTACTGGTAGCTGCCGCGAATCTGCTCGGGCATGTCGACATACTGGATGTTCGGCTGCAGCCCGAGCGCGCCATAGGCCGAGACGATCAGGTCCTTGAAGCTGCGCGCCTTGCCGGTACCGACATTGAACAGCCCGGAGACCCGCGGCGTCGCGATCAGCCACATCATCACCCGCACGACGTCGTCGACATAGATGAAGTCGCGGCGCTGATCGCCGTCGGCGATGCCCTCGCAATGCGACTTGAACAGCTGCACGACGCGACCCGCCTTGATGTCGTCGAAGCGGCGCGCGAGCACGCTCATCATCGGGCCCTTGTGATATTCATTGGGGCCGAACACGTTGAAGAATTTCAGCCCGGCCCATTGCGGCGGCAGAGGCTCGCCCTTCGCCGCGCGCTCGGCGACCGCAAGGTCGAACAGGTTCTTGCTCCAGCCGTACAGGTTCATCGGCCGCAACCGCTTCAGCGCCTCGACCGATGCGTCATCGTCAAACCCCTGTTCGCCGTCGCCATAGGTCGCGGCCGAGGAGGCATAGAGGAACGGCGTGGCATTTGCCGTGCACCAGTCGAGCAGCCGCATCGAGAGACGGAAATTGGTCTCGATCACCAAGTCGCCGTCGGTTGCCGTGGTCTCGGAGATGGCGCCGAGATGGATCACGGCGGTGAGCCGCCGCCCCTTCAGCCAGTCGCCAAGCTCGGCCGGCGGAACGACATCGGCAAGCTGGCGCTTGGCCAGGTTCCGCCACTTGCCGTCCTGCCCAAGCAGATCGCAGACCGCGACGTCGCTGCGCCCGGCGTCGTTCAACGCGGCCACGACGTTCGATCCGATAAAACCGGCGCCCCCGGTTACCAGAAACATGATGAAATCCCGCCAGATTCCTTTGCGGCCCGTCAGCTTTGCCCCACTCCCGCGTCGCAGGCAACGACGGCTTTACCTCTCATCGCGAACCGGTTACCGACTTGGCCGCGCCCGACCGGTCCTGGCCTATTTAGAAATGAATATTGATTCAATATCTGATATCGAAACACAGGATACCGGGGATACCAGACCTATCCTCGTCGTGCCCTATGTTTGGATCGGCGATTTCGTGCGCGGCCACACCGTGGTCAGGGTGCTCCGCAAGCGCTGGCCGAACCGGCCGATCGACCTTCTGACATCCAGGCTTTGCGCCCCTTTGGTCGATTATATGCCCGATGTTCGCGCCGGGATCGTGTCCGACCTGCCGCGCAGCCGGCTGGCGCTGGCCCAGCAGCAGGCGCTCGCGGCCGAGCTTCGCCGACGGAACTACGCCACCGCGCTGGTGCTGCCGCGGACCTGGAAGGCCGCTCTCGCACCGGCGCTGGCGGGCATCCCGGAACGGGTGGGCTTCTTTGGCGAGGTGCGGTTCGGCCTGATCAACGCGATGCGATGGGGAGAAAAGCAGCAGCCGCGCTTCATCGACAAGAACGCGATCCTGGCGCTGCCTGACGGCACTGCCCGCCCGCCGGAGTGGCCGGCGCCGCAGCTTCGGGTTCCCGCGGACGAAATCGAACGCTGGCGGCAGGCTAACGGCCTCGGCCGCGGTCCCGCCATCGCGCTCGGCCCCGGCTCGGTCGGCGCCTCGAAACGCTGGACCTATTATCCGGAGGCGGCGCGCCTGTTCGCCGAACGCGGCTTCGACGTCTGGGTGGTCGGCGGCCCCGGCGAGAAGGCGCTGGCGCAGGAGATCACGGCAGCCGGCGGCGCGCGGGTCCGCGACCTCACCGGCACCGATCTGCGCAACGGCATCGTTGCGATGGCCGCGGCCAGCGTCGCTGTGACCAACGACTCCGGGCTGATGCACATCGCCGCCGCAATCGGCACGCCGACCATGGGCATCTTCGGCCCGACCGATCCTTATCTCTGGGCGCCCCTCAACGGCCTCGCCGCGACCGTGCTGCAGACCAGGAGCAAGCTGTCGTGCCAGCCGTGCCAGCGCACGGTCTGCACCATGAACGATCATCGCTGCATGCGCGATATCGCACCCGAAGAGGTCGTGGAGATTGCACAGCGCGTGCTGGCTCAGGTCAGCGCGCGGTAGACCTTGGCGATCGCGTTCGCCTCGGCATCGAGGCTGAACTTATCCACAACTCGTTGCCGCGCCCGCGCCCCCATCGCCGCGGCCGCTGCCGGATCGCGCATCAACGGCTCGAGCGCGGCCACCAGCGCGTCGGCATCGCCAGGCGGCGTCAGCACGCCGGTGACGCCGTCCTCGACGACGAACTCGGCCGCGCCGGCGCGCGCCGCCACCAGCGCCGCGCCTGCCGACATCGCCTCGATCAGGGTCAGGCCGAAACCTTCATTGCGCGAGGTGAAGGCGTAGATCGTCAGCCGCTGGTACCAGCGCACGACATCCTCGATCGGCAGTTCGCCCGTGATGATGATGCGCGATTGCAGGCCGGCGGCCGCGATCTTGCGCTTCAACTCGTTGGCAAAGGCCAGTTGCTCCGGCACCACGGCGCCGACGATGACGGCGGTGAAATCGGGATAGCGCGGCAGCAGCCTGCACATCGCCTCGACGAAGACGTCGCTGCCCTTCTGCGCGCGCACCCGCCCGAAGCAGCCGATCGCATAGCGTCCCGGCAGTCCGCTCTCGGCGAAGGCTGCCGCGCGATCGGCCGGCGGCGCATAACGATCGGTGTCGACGCCGTGCATCACCACTGTCGCGTCACGCTTCAGATAGGAGGCCGACAGCGGACTGGTGGCGATGATCGCATCCATGTTGCGGATCAGCCAGCGCGTCAGCCAGGTGTGATGGCGCTGCGCGGCCGAGGTGAAGATCAGTTTCAGCGGCCAACCGAGCGCGCGCAGCGCGAGCCCGACGATCATCTCGTCGTTGCGCCGCGCATGCCAGATCAGCGGCGATGCGCGCCGCCACAGGTGCAGGAGATCGGCAAATCCGATCGCGTCGATGCCGTCGGGCCGATGCGGGCCGAGCCAGGCTGCGCGAAACATTTTGGCGAGCTTCGGCGCGACCATGCGGTTGGTCGCGGTAACACCCGAATAGCGTCGGTGCAGATTGGGCACGATGAGCTCGAGCTCGCCGGCAGGTGTGTTCTCGATCGGCACTCAAGTCTCCGTTTCGTGCCTGTTCCTATACGCAACATTAAGCATAGTGGCCAGTTCGGCCGCGGCGAAACCCCCTCTTCACCGCACTCCCGCTAGCATCACCGGTTAAAGAACATCGGGAGAGCTCTATCCATGACCGTGCTCGTGACCGGCGGCGCCGGCTATATCGGAAGTCACATGGTTCATGCGCTGGTCGATGCCGGCGAGAGCGTCGTCGTGGTCGACAACCTTTCCACCGGCTTCTCCGCGTTCCTGCCCGAAGGCGTGCCGCTGTTCATCGGCGATGCCGGCGACGAAAATCTCGTCGAGGGCGTGATCGCCCAGCACGGCATCGACAGCATCATCCATTTCGCGGGCTCCGTCGTGGTGCCGGACTCGATGCGCGATCCGCTCGGCTACTACCGCAACAACACCATGACGACCCGCAGCCTGCTCAACGCGGCGGTGAAGGGCGGCGTCGGCCGCTTCATCTTCTCCTCGACCGCGGCCGTCTACGGCAATCCGGACCAGGTGCCGGTGCCGGAGATCGCATCGACGCGTCCGCTGTCGCCCTACGGCTCGTCGAAGCTGATGACCGAGATCATGCTGCACGACGTCGCGTCCGCTCATGGCATGAGCTACGTCGTGCTGCGCTACTTCAACGTCGCCGGCGCCGACCCGAAGGGCCGCGTCGGCCTTGCCACCATCGGCGCCACCCATCTGCTCAAGATCGCGGTCGAGGCCGCGACCGGCCAGCGCGCCAAGATCGACGTGTTCGGCACCGACTATCCGACCCAGGACGGCAGCTGTATCAGGGATTTCATCCATGTCAGCGACCTCGTCGAGGCGCATCGCTCGGCGCTGTCCTATCTGCGCGCCGGCGGGCAATCGGTGACGATGAATTGCGGTTATGGCCGCGGCTATTCCGTGCTCGAAACCATCGAGGCGGTGCGCCGGGTCTCGATGCGCAATTTCGCGGTCGCCTACGCCGCGCGCCGGCCCGGCGACATCATGACCATGGTGGCCGACACGACAAGGATCCGCTCACTGCTCGACTGGGCGCCGCGCTACGATGATCTCGAGACCATCGCGAGCCACGCACTGGCCTGGGAGGAGAAGCTGTTCCGGGAGCGCGCCGGCTCCGCGCGACACGCGGAATCGGCCTAAAAAACAAACCGTTATCAAGCAGTTATTGTGCTTGAAAAAGCCCCGCCAAGCGGGCAAGGAGGTCCCGCAACCCTGACGGCCGGCGCTGCCCGCCGTCAATGGAACGCGGATGGCCCAGTTTCCAAAGAAAATCACCGACGATCCCTATGGCGCGGCGATCCTGATTCGCCGCCTGGTCATGGAACAAGGGATTACCTATTGGCGGCGCTATCTGACAGCGTTCGCCCTGATGGCCGTTGCTGCCGGCTCGACGGCCGGCGCCACCTACGTGCTCGGCCAGGTGATCAACCAGGCCTATGTCGACAAGAACATCCCCGGCATCGCGATGTTCGCCGGGATCACGGTGGTGCTGCTGTTCATCAAGGGCGTGGCGACCTACGGCCACATGGTGATCCTGAACAAGATCTCCAACGCCATCCTCGCCAGCAACCAGCGGCAGCTATTCGCCAAGCTGATGAGCGAGAGCATCGGCTTCTTCTCGCAACGGCACTCGTCGGAATTCCTGGCGCGGCTGACCGCCGGCGCCAAGTCGATCACCGACGTACTCAACATGCTGGTCAACGCGATCGGCCGCGACTTCCTGATGCTGATCAGCATGGTCGCCGTCATGGTCTGGCAGGACCCGCTGATGTCGTTCATCGGGCTCGTGGCAGTGCCGCCGGCGATGCTGATGCTGCGCAGGCTGGTGAAGCGGATCAAGGGGCTCGCCTACAACCAGTTCACCGGCACCGCCGACATCATGGAGACGATGCAGGAATCGCTGCAGGGCATCCGCACCGTGAAGGCGTTCACGCTGGAAGGCACCATGCAGCAGCGGATCGACGAGCACATCGCAACCGTCGAGAGCAATGCCAACAAGATGGCACGCGTCGCCAACCGTTCCAATCCGCTGATGGAAATGCTCGGCGGCTTCGCGGTCGCCGGCTGCCTGATGTATGGCGGCTACAGCGTGGTGGCGCTCGGTTCCACGCCGGGCCAGTTCTTCACGTTCCTGACCGCCTTCCTGATGGCGACCGAGCCGGCCAAGCGGCTGGCGCGGCTCAACATCGACCTCAACAGCCAGCTGGTCGGCGCGCGGATGCTGCTCGAGGTGGTCGATAGCCCGGCGAGCGAACAGTCCGATGACGGCAAGCCTGCGCTGAAACTCTCCGAGGCGCAGATCGAACTGCGCGACGTCAGCTTCGCCTATCGGCCGGGCGAGCCGGTGCTGAACCGCATGAGCTTCGTGGCCGAGCCCGGCAAGGTGACCGCGCTGGTCGGCCCCTCCGGCGGCGGCAAATCCACCGTGCTGGCCTTGCTGCTTCGTTTCTACGAGACGCGCGAGGGCGACATCCTGATCGACGGACAGCCGATCTCGTCAGTGTCGCGCAAGTCGCTGCGGCAGCAGACCGCCTATGTCGGACAGGACGTCTATCTGTTCCGCGATACCATCCGCGCCAACATCGCCTTCGGCAAGCAGGGCGCCACCGAGCAAGAGATCGTCGACGCCGCCAAGGCCGCCTGCGCGCACGACTTCATCATGAGCTTCCCGCTCGGCTACGACACGCCGGTCGGCGAGCACGGCACCCAGCTGTCCGGCGGGCAACGCCAGCGCATCGCGGTCGCCCGCGCGCTGATCAAGAACGCGCCGATCATCCTGCTCGACGAGGCCACCGCCGCGCTCGACTCGGAGTCCGAGAAGCAGGTGCAGGAAGCGATCGAGCATCTCTGCCAGGGCCGCACCACAATCGTGATCGCGCACCGCCTGCACACCATCATGCATGCCGATGCGATCCTGGTGGTCGAGGGCGGCGAGATCGTCGAGCGCGGACGGCACGAGGAGCTGCTGCGCCGCGGCGGCCGCTACGCCTCGTTCTTCCGCCTGCAGCACCACCACGACCCGTCGCCGCTGGCGCTGGCGCCGATCAGCGCCACCGGCTAGAGCCTGTCATCCCCTCCGGGCAATGCCTGCGCGCAGCACGCGCAGGACATTGCCACCCATCACCTTGCGGATGTCGTCCTCCGAGAACCCGCGCGACATCAGCGCCTGGGTCACGGCGACGATCCCGCCGGCATCGAAGCCCGTGGTGGTCGAGCCGTCGAAATCCGAGCCGAGGCCGACATGGTCGATCCCGACCAGGTCGCGGACATGGGCGATCGCCCGCGCGACATTGTTCGGATCGAGCGAGCAGACCGCGCCTTGCCAGAAACCGATGCCGACCACGCCGCCGGTCCGCGCGACACCCCGGACTTCGTCGTCGGTGAGGTTGCGGTTGACCTTGCAGGTCGCCTGAACGCCGCCATGGCTCGAGACCACCGGGCGCGTCGCCATCGCCAGCACCTCGGCGACCGCCGCGTGGCTCGCATGCGCGAGGTCGACGATCATGCCCATCGCCTCCATCCGCTGCACCACCTGCCGGCCGAGCGGCGTCAGTCCGCCCTTTGCGACGCCGTGCATCGAGCCCGCGACATCATTGTCGAAGAAGTGAGCGAGACCGGCCATTCTGAATCCGGCGGCATAGAGCACGTCGAGATTGGCGATGTTGCCCTCGATGTCCTGCAAACCCTCGATCGAGAGCATGCCGCCGACTACCGTCGCGCCGCTCTTGCGGTCGGCGAGCAGGCGGTCGAGGTCGGCCGGCGTTGCGATCAGGCGCAGCCGCCCGGTGGATTGTTCGGCGAAGCTCCGCAATTTCTCTGCATGCCACAGCGAGCGCTGCAGCAACGAGAACCACGTCCGTGGCGGCTGCAGATCGATGATGGCGAGGTTCGTGATGGTGTCGGTGTCGGCGCCGTTGGCATCATAGTTCTGGCCCTTGGGCGACTTGGTGACCGACGAGAACACCTGCAGCGCGTAGTGTCCCTCGATCAGGCGCGGCAGGTCGATATGGCCGCGATCGGATCGCGCGATCAGGTCGCGCTTCCACAGCAGGCTGTCCGCATGCATGTCCGCCACGTCGAGCGACGCCTGCAGGGCCGTAGCGGCGGGCGTGATATCCAGCGCCACGCGCTGGACCCTGTTCTGCGCCCGGTCGATCCGCTCCGGGACGACCGTGAAAAAGCGAACGGCGGCGGCGATCAGGACCACAACGATCAGCACCAGGCCGATCGAAAGCCATTTCCTCATGGACACCACCGCCTTTGTCGACCAAAGGCGGCTGCGCTCGGCGGAAAGCTGGCCTCACCTCTGCGCCGGATGCAGCCGCGGCCACTAGCCCTGAGCGGCGTAAGCGCGTAAATACCGCCCGCGCTCCCTCCTTCAACCCTCCGGGACCCGTTCATGAACGCCGCATCCACCGTCATTCCGCTTCCCCCGCAGCCCTCGCTTCCCGTCGTCGGCGAATCCGGCACCTATCCGGTCCGCCGCATCTGGTGCGTTGGCCGCAACTATCTCGAGCATATCAGGGAGATGGGCAATGACGAGCGCGCGCCGCCGTTCTTCTTCGGCAAGCATGCCGACATGCTGGTGCCCGATGGCGCGATCATCCCCTATCCGCCGCTGACCAAGGACCTGCATCACGAGGTCGAGCTAGTGGTGGCGATGAAGAGCGGCGGGCTGAACATTCCCGCCGACAAAGCGCTCGAGCATGTCTACGGCTATGCCGTCGGCATCGACCTGACCCGTCGCGACCTGCAGATCGCCTCGCGCAAGAAGGAGCGGCCCTGGGAGATCGGCAAGTCGTTCGACTATTCCGCGCCCTGCTCGGCGATCCAGCCGGCCGCGAAGATCGGCCACCCGACCGCGGGCAAGATCTGGCTCACCGTCAACGGCAAGGAAGCCCAGAAGGGCGACCTCACCGAACTGATCTGGAACGTGCCTGAGATCATCTGGCAGCTCTCGCAGCAGGTGAAGCTCGCCGCCGGCGACATCATCATGACCGGCACGCCCGCGGGCGTCTCGCAGCTGCAAGTGGGCGACAAGCTCGAATGCGGTGTCGACGGCGTCGGCAAGCTCGCGGTGACGATCGGCAAGCCGGAATAACCGCCTCAGGAACGAGGCAAGGCCCAAAGCCCCGGACCTCAGGTCCGGGGCTTTTTGCTGTGCGCCATCAGCGCATCGTGCCGGGCATGCAGGGCGGCTCGGTGAAGGGAGCGGTCGCGAACGATCCAACCTTCGGCGCGCGCACGCAATCGGTGGTCTTGCTGCTGACCGTCGTTGTCGTCATCGAAGCATTGGCGCGCCGCACCGCAACGTTGTTGCCGGCGGCCGACGCCTGCGCCGAACAGGCGGCTGCGGCAACCAGCGCAAGCGCCGGGAGGGTCAATTTGGTCATGGGATTTCTCCGTACGGTGGGTGAAGCCGACCTAGCTCGGCTCCTGTGATCAAGGACCGCGAGCGCCCCGAAATTATTTCATCACGCGCGATCACCGCGCCGCGAGCGCCTGATCACTTCAGATGGAGCGGGGAATACCGGAACGACCGGGGCACTCCATGTCATCAAGGCCGCGCGCAAACGCGGCGATGACGGCATGGAGATTTTCATGATCGATCTTCGACGACCCGGCGTACGGCTTGGCTTGGCTGCGATTATGTCCGCGGCGATGGCGACCGCTTGCTTCGCACAGGCAGCGGTCCAGCAGCCCCGCGCCTACGCGTCAAACGAAACCGCGAGCAGGCCGTGGTCGGCGCCGGTCGGCCATCGCCAGCCGCGCGCCGCCGATGTTCCGGCGACGACATCGACATCGCAGCAGGTCATCGATCAGGAGGACGCGATCGTCGACCGCAAGATCAAGGGCATTTGCCGCGGCTGCTAGAGCATGATCCGGAAAAGTGCGAAGCGGTTTTCCGAGCAGGTCATGCTTAAAGACAAGGAGCCACACCTGGTCTCGCCAGCGGCGGATCCTACTGCCTTTCGGCGGCCTGCGGCGCCGCCGGGCCGAGATGCGTCTTCTCGTATTCGAGCCACAGTTCGAGCAGCGCCATGAATGCCACCACCGCGCCGGCGGCGATGGCAAAATGCATCGCGCGGGTATGCGTGAAGCCGAGCAGCCAGGGCGAGACGATCAGCCAGCATCCGACGACCAGGTTGATCCATTCTTCCCAGATCGAGAACGCGACGATCGCCGCCAGCGACATGATCGCGATCGCCGCGCCGCTGATCCTGAGATCGATCGCCGCGGTCGGATTGGCCCGCACGAACAGCCACGGCGCAGCGAGCAGGAAAATCGCTGCGATGAGGTTATAGAGATCGAGCGCGGATTCTTTTCGCCACTTCATCATCGATTGCTCCCTTGCTACTCAAACCCGCTGCTGATGCGCCTCGGGCGCATTGATGTCCCTGCCCGTGTAGTCGGTCATCATCGCGGTCGCGACCAACGTGATGATTGCGCAAGCCGCGATATAGGCCGCGATCGCGGTCGCCGAATGGAACGTGCCGAACAGCCAGGTCGCGATCAGCGGTGCCGGACCGCCGGCGATCACGGAAGCAAGCTGATAGCCGAGCGAGGCGCCGCTGTAGCGCAGGCGACCAGTAAAGCTCTCTGCGATCAGGGCCGCCTGCGGGCCGTACTGCATGTCGTGCGGAATCAGCGACAGGAAGATCGCAAGGAAGATGATCGTTTCCGATCCGGTGTTAAGCATCGCGAAATAGATGAAGCCGAACACGCCGGTCACGGCAGCGCCGATCATGTACATGTTCTTGCGGCCGATCTGATCGGAGATGTGCCCGCACAGCGGGATCGAGACGAACGACAGCACCGAGGCCGCGAGCACCGCGGTCAGCAGGAAGTCACGCGACACATGCAGCGTTCCGACGCCGTAGGAGAACACGAAGGCGGTGAAGATGTAGAACGGCGCCTGCTCGGACATCCGCGCGAAGGCGGACAGCAGGATCTCCTTCGGATGATCGCGGATCACCGTCAGCATCGGCGTGCGGTCGAGCTGACGCTCGGCCAGCAGCTTGCTGAACACAGGCGTTTCCAGAATGCCGAGCCGGATGTAGAGGCCGACACCGACCAGGACGATGCTGAGCGCGAACGGAATGCGCCAGCCCCACGCCAGGAACTGGTCGCCCGACATCTGGCTGAAAGCCAGCACCGCGAGATTGGCGAGGAACAGTCCGCAGGGCACGCCGAATTGCGGCCATGACGCGATCAGGCCGCGGGAGCGATCGTTGCGCGCCCATTCCATCGACATCAGCACCGAGCCGCCCCATTCGCCGCCGACGCCGACGCCCTGGATGAAGCGCAACACGGTCAGGATCACCGCGCCCCAGATGCCGATGCTGGAATAGGTCGGCACCAATGCGACCGCCGCGGTCGCCAGTCCCATCAACAGCAGCGTCGCGATCAGCGTCGACTTGCGGCCGATGCGGTCGCCATAGTGCCCGAAGATCGCAGCCCCGATCGGCCGCGCGACGAAGCCGACCGCATAGATGGCGAAGGCCTCGAGCGTGCCGACCCAGGGATCGGAATGCGGAAAGAACAGTTTTGCGAAAACCAGGCCGGTGACGGTGCTGTAGAGAAAGAAGTCATACCACTCGATCGCGGTCCCGACGGTAGAGGCGATCACCGCACGGCGCATCTGCAGCTGATGCTCGGATGGTGTGAGCCGGTTGGCGTCGAGGCCGGGGGTCGGACCAAGCATTGGGCCAAATCTTGCCATGGAGGTGTCTCCCTCGCAGGCCCCCGGACGGATATTGACTGTGGTTTGTTTGAGCACAAACGATAAGGCGCGCCGGAAAGTTCCACCGGAACGGACCGTCGAGGCTTGAACTTTAGTCGGCCTTCAGTCGGCCACGGCGAGCGACGGATCGCAACGCGTCGAGGGCGTCGTCCGCCACCGCTCGCCCACCGGCGGACCATGCTTCGCATATGGCTGCCGGATGCGCCCGGCAGCCGCCGGGCGGCTTCGTCAATCCACCGCGCTTCGTCTCATGACAGCCCGAGCGCCCGCCCGTCGCTGCGTGGATCATGCGCCCCGGTGATGCTTCCGTCAGCGTCGATCCGGATCGCACCCGGATGTCCTGCGAGCGGGCTCTGGGCTGGTATCGGACTGATTTCGTGGCCGCGCCCGGCGAGCGCCTTGAACACCTCTTCACCGGCATCCTTCTCCAGCTTCAAGCTGTCGCGCGCATCGGAGAACGTCTTGCCGAGCAGGAAGCGCGGTCGCGACAGCGCGGTGAGCGGATCCATGTTGTAGTCAATCAGCCTGGTCAGCACCGCCGCGAGCGTCTGCGGCTGGCCGTCGGCTCCCTGCGTGCCGTACAGCAGATGCGGCCGTCCGCTCTTGAGGTAGATTCCCGGATTGAGCGTGTGGAACGGCCGCTTGCCTGGCTTGAGGCAGTTGGGGCTCGCCGGGTCGAGGTTGAACGACGCACCGCGGTTGTGCCAGATGATGCCGGTGTCGCCGGCCACCATGCCGCTTCCCCAATCGTAGTAGACGGTTTGCAGCATGCTGACGCAATTGCCGTCCCGGTCGGTCGCGGCGAGATAAACCGTGTCGCCCTTCTTGAACACGTGCGGCCACGGCATCGCCTTCTCGAGGTTGATCGCCTTCGCGCGCGCGTCGAGGTAGCTCGCCGAGAGCAGCTGATTGACCGGAACGTCGACGAATTCCGGATCGCCGATGTAGCGGCTGCGGTCGATGAAGGCCTGCTTCACCGCTTCGACCAGCAGGTAATAGTAGTCCGCGCTCCCTTCCGGATATTTCGCGAGCTCGAAGCGGTCGAGGATACCCATGATCTCGAGTGTCGTGAGACCCTGCGTCGGCGGGCGCAGCCCGAGCAGCTCGCCGCCGCGATAGCCGACGCGCAACGGCGTCTCGTCGCGCGCGCGGCAGCGTGCCAGATCGTCGGCGGTCAGCGGCGAGCCGATCTGCTTCAGTCCGGCCGCAATGCGCGCGGCGAGCTTTCCTTCGTAGAAATCACGCCCGCCATTTGCCGCCAGCATCTCCAGCGATTTCGCGAGTTCAGGCTGGACCAGCGGCTCGCCGATTTCAGGCATCCGGCCGGCGGGCATGAAGATGCGCTGGATGTCGGGCCAGTCCCGCAGGTTCTTCGCTTCCATGTCCTGCCAGAAGCGCTGCGACGGCGTGACCGGGAAGCCCTTGCCGGCGTATTCGATCGGGCGCTCGAACAGCGACGCCCAGCTCTGCTTTCCGGCCCAGGACTTGCGGCTGAAATCGAACGCCTGGTCCCAGACGTCGACGGTCGTGGCCGCGGTCAGCGCCGACCCAGGCCCCCGGATCGGGACCGAGCCGCTGTAGTTCGGCAGGTTGAGCGCAGCCTGACCTGCACCGGACAGCGTCCGCACATTTCCCTTGCGGTCGCTGATCACCATGAAGCTGTCGCCGCCGAGGCCGCTGAAATGCGGATAGGTCACGCACAGCGTGGCACCGATGGCGATGACCGCCTCGATCGCATTGCCGCCCTTGCGCAGCACCTCGAGCCCTGCCTGCGTGGCAAGTTCGTGCGGGCTCGTCACCATGCCAGTCTTCGATCGCGCCAGCGCGCCCGTATTGTCGAGGGCCCGGAGCGGTCGCGGCGCCGCCGCGGCGACCGCCGTGAGCATGGACCCGACCAGCAACTCCCTGCGCGACATGCCAAGATTGGCCATTCGACTTCCCTCCCCGTTTCCTCGTTGTGTCGATGTTGTGCGATCGCGGGCTGCGGACACCGCGACGTCCAAATCCCCGAAGGACCGCCACTGGCATTTGGCATACCAAGATTGAAGAAAATTCTTACTTCGGTCAAGCCCGTTGAGAAGGCGTAAGCGAGGTCGAGCCCATCCTGACCCGATCATGATGGTCATAAAATCGATGCGGGGCCGCGCGCGGCCCGGAGGATCGCCCCGCGCCGACGCGCCGAGCTCTAAGCCCGATCGCTGCGGCGGTACGGCACGTAGCGCGGCGTCCAGACCTTGGCGTGAATCCGCGCCTCGACCTGGTCGATCGGAACGTTGCTCGCCAATCCCTCCTTGTGCGCCTGCAGCGCGACCGCAAGCGCCACGGTCTGCGAGACGTCGCGCAACGCGCTGACCGGCGGCAGCAGATTGTGCTTCGGGTTGTCGCGCGCCGGCGAGACGCTGGCCAGCGCCTTGGCGGCGGCCATGAACATGCCGTCGCTGACCCGGCTGGCACCGACCGCGAGCGCGCCGACGCCGACCCCCGGGAAGATGTAGGAGTTGTTGGTCTGGTCGACCTTGAAGCGCGCGCCGTCGCGCATGATCGGCGGGAACGGGCTGCCGACGCCGATCAACGCCCGCCCTTCGGTCCACGCCTCGATATCGACCGGCGTCGCCTCCTCGCGCGAGGTCGGGTTGGACAGCGGGAAGATCACCGGCCGCTTGTTGCACTCGGCCATCGCGCGGACGATCGGTTCGGAGAATGCGCCGGCCTGGCCGGAAACGCCGATCAGCACGGTCGGCCTGGCATTGCGCACGACGTCGAGCAGCGCGATCTTGTCGGGATGGCTGAGCTGCCAGCCCGCGATCGCCTGCCTGTCCTGCACGAACGGAAGCTGGAACGGGGCGAGCCCGCCCATGCCCTGGAGCAGCAGCCCGTCGCGGTCGACCATGAAGAAGCGCTTCGCCGCCTCGCTCTCCGACAGGCCGGCATCGACCATCGCGGCGCGGATCAGGCTGGCGATGCCGCAGCCGGCCGAGCCTGCGCCCAGCACGGCGACGCGCTGCTCGGTGAGCGGCACGCCGGTGACGTTGATCGCGGAGAGCAAGGTGCCGGTCGCCACCGCCGCGGTGCCCTGAATGTCGTCGTTGAAGGTCAGGAGCCGGTCGCGATAGCGCTCGAGCATGCGCGTCGCGTTGTTCTTGGCGAAATCCTCCCACTGCAGCAGGACGCGCGGCCAGCGCTTCACCACCGCCGCGACGAAAGCCTCGATGAAGTCGTCGTAGGCCTGGCCGCGAACGCGCTCGTTGCGCCAGCCGACATAGAGCGGATCGGCCAGGCAATCGGGATTGTCGGTGCCGACGTCGAGCATGATCGGCAGCGTCGTTGCCGGATGCAGGCCGCCGCAGCCGGTATAGAGCGCGAGCTTGCCGATCGGGATGCCCATGCCGCCGGCGCCCTGGTCGCCGAGGCCGAGGATGCGCTCGCCGTCGGTCACCACGATCGCCTCGACGTGATCGAAGCGCGGATGGGCGAAAATGCGGTCGATCCGGTGCTGATGTGGGATGCTGAGGAACAGCCCGCGAGGCTTGCGGAACAGCCGACTGAATTTTTGGCAGCCCTCGCCGACGGTCGGCGTGTAGACGATCGGCAACAGCTCTTCCAGGTTGCCGACCAGGAGCGCGTAGAACAGCGTCTCGTTGGTGTCCTGCAGCTCGCGCAGAAAGGCATAGCGCTCGATGTCGGTCTCAAAACCGCGCAGCGCCTCGAGGCGGCGCGAGACCTGCTCGTCCAGCGTCAAAATATTGGGCGGCAACAGGCCATGCAGGTCGAACGCCTCGCGCTCGGCCTCGGAGAACGCCGTGCCCTTGTTCAGCTGCGGATCGGCCAGCAGCTCGTAGCCGCTCAGCGCAGTGGTCGCAAAAGCTCCTGATGACTCCGACATGGCAAGGTCCCCTCAATGCGAAACGCCAGATCGGACGTTATCACGCCCACGTAACGGATCGGAGCGCGAAGGCGCGCCGCCGCGCAAAGTTGAACGGCCCCGACGCTGCGGCTGCACCTCCTGATCGACACCAACATACCTTGGTATAGCCCGCCTGATTCCTTGTGATGGCCCGTGCTTACGCCCGTACAGTTGAGCGATGGCGAGAGATTTTTACACTCGCGGCTACTCCAACGTGATCAGGATCACTGCTCCGAGCCGTCAATCGCAAGACTGTCACGCGTGGCAGGTGTCGACTGGAACGCGGGTTTCGAGGACCACTCAGATGATCGTCAACATTCAGAAGCTGAACGGCCTGTGGCACCTGATCGTCGGGTCGTGCAAGATCCGAACTCCGTTCCTGGAGACCCAGGACAGGGAGTGGGTCGTCGCCTATGCCAGGCGAATCTACCCTGGCGCCAAGGTTTTCGAGCGCGACTGACGCTGTTCCGCCTCACAGCTCTCGTCCCAGACAAAAAGCCCCGGAGCATGCTTCGGGGCTTTTGCTTCCAACGCGGCAACGCCGCCGCGGTCAGTGCAGCGCCGACATCACGATCAGGCCGAGGATCAGCGCGGTCGCGGAATATTTGAGCGTGTAATACACGTTCCGATTCCACTCCTTCACCTTGCGGCTGGCGAGATGGATCTCGTAGAGCTTGCCGAACACCTTGTTCAGCGCGCCGACGTGCTCGCCGTCAACGTTCTGGGTCGCCGACGCCTTGACGATGTTGTGGCTGACCCAGCGGTTCATCGCCGTCATGAAGCCGAACTTCATCGGGCGCTCGACGTCGCAGAACAGGATGATGCGGTTGACGTCGGTCTTGTTCTCGGCGCTGTGGATGAAGGTTTCGTCGAACATGAAGGCCTCGCCGTCGCGCCAGACGCATTCGACGCCGTCGACGAGGATGCGGCACTGGTTCGAGTTCGGCGTCACGAGGCCGAGGTGATAGCGCAGCGAGCCGGCGAAGGGATCGCGGTGCGCCCCGAGCTTACCGCCCGGCGGCAGCATCGCGAACATCGCGCCATGCACGTTCGGAATCGAGTTGAGCAGCTCCACCGTCTTCGGGCACAGCGTCCGCGCCGACGGCAGGAAGTCGTCGTACCATTTCAGATAGAAGCGCTTCCAGCCGCTCTTGAAGAAGGAGTAGAAGCCCCAGTCGTTGTTCTTGGCCGCGGCACGGATGAAGCCTTCGTCGAACAGGCGCGTGGCCTCGTCCCGGATCGTCTCCCAATTGTCGGAGAGCTTCTTGAGCTCGGGAAACTGCTCAACCGGAATCACCGGCGTGTTGGGCACGGCGGAGCCAGCATACATCAGCACATTGTAGGGCGCGAGGTAGGTCGAGTGATCGCCGAGCTGGCGAGCGAAGCGCAACCGATGCTTGCCGCGGAAGTGGACGTAGAGCGTAGAGGCCACCAGCACGTAAAGAATGACGAGCTGCGGCGCGAAGAGCTGTCTCAACATGATCCGTCTATGATCGCTGCCCGCCGACGCCCTTCATGCCCCGCCCCGCAGGAGCCTTGCCCTTCACGGGCGGCCCGGTCCGGGCGGCGAGACGCGTCGCCGTCCGCGAAAACTCCCCTGTTTCATAGTGACTTGGCACTGCGGCGCGGTCTGGCAAATGAGCCGGAAATCGTTGCCGCGGTGCCGTCCCGGACGAGCCAATGTAAGCGTTCGCTCACCAAATGTGAAGCATCGCACCGCACTGGTGCCAACCTTGTGACACTATTCACACATCGAATTCGCCATTGACAAACTGATTAGACAATTCCTAATCCTGAGATGACCCGCCGAAGAACGCGGACATCCAAAGGGAGGAATGATGAGACAGTTTCTGGCGGCAGCCATTGTCGCGGTGATCACCACGGCCGCTCACGCCCAGGTTTCCGACGACGTCGTGCGCATCGGTGTGCTGACCGACCTGTCGAGCTGGGGACGCGACAATTCGGGCCCGGGCTCGGTCGAGGCGGCCAGGATGGCGGTCGAGGAATTCGGCCCCACCGTGCTCGGCAAGCCGATCGAGATCATCTCCGCCGACCACCAGATGAAGACCGATGTCGGCGTGCAGATCGTGCGTGGCTGGTTCGACAACGGCAAGGTCGACGCCGTCGTCGACATCCCGAATTCCGGCATCGCGATCGCCGTGCACAACATGGTGCGCGAGCGCAACAAGATCGCGCTCTTGTCAGGTCCCGGCGCGAGCTCGCTGACCGACGAATTGTGCAGCCCCAACACGGTGCATTTCGCCTACGACACCTACGCACTGTCGAAGGTGACGGCCTCGGCCGTGATCAAGGAAGGCGGCAAGTCCTGGTTCTTCGTCACCGCGGATTACGCCTTCGGCCAGCAGCTCGAGAAGGACGCGACGCGCTTCATCAACGAGATGGGCGGCAAGGTGCTCGGCAGCGTCAAGCATCCGACCAACACCGCCGACTTCTCCTCCTTTGCGCTGCAGGCGCAGAGCTCGAAGGCCGACGTGGTGGCGTTCGCCAATGCCGGTCAGGACACCGACAATTCGATCAAGCAGTCCGGCGAGTTCGGCCTCGTGCAGGGCGGCCAGAAGCTGGTCGGGCTCTTGATGTTCGACACCGACGTGCATGCGATCGGCCTCAACGCCGCGCAGGGCACCTATATGACGACGGCATCGTACTGGAACATGGACGAGAAGACGCGCGCCTGGTCGAAGAAGTTCCACGCCCGCGCCAATGTGATGCCGACCATGATCCAGACCGGCGTCTACGGCTCGGTGCTGCATTATCTCAAGGCGATCCAGGCCGCCGGCACCGACGATCCGAAGGCGGCGATGGCCAAGATGCGCGAGCTGCCGATCGAGGACACCTTCGTGCATGGCGGCAAGCTGCGCGAGGACGGCCGCGTGATCCGCGACATGTATCTGGCGAAGGTGAAGAAGCCGTCGGAGTCCAAGGAGCCGTGGGATTATCTCGACATCGTCAAGACGGTGAAGGGCGAGGATGCCTATCGTCCGATCTCCGAGTCGAAGTGCCCGCTGCTCAAGAAATAGGATCGATCGCGTGGCCAACGAACAAACCCAGGAAACGTATCATTGCGACGCGCTGGTCGTCGGCTCCGGCTGCGCCGGGCTGTCGGCGGCGGTCACCGCCGGCCATCACGGCCTCAAGGTCCTGGTGGTCGAGAAGGAGCCGCGGTTCGGCGGCACCACCGCGCGCTCCGGCGGCTGGCTGTGGATCCCCGGCACCTCGCTGGCCAAGGCCTGGGGCATCGAGGAGAGCCCCGATCAGGCCAAAACCTATCTGCGCCACGAGGCCGGCAACAGCTTTGATGCCGCGCGCGTCGATGCGTTCCTGACCGAAGGGCCGAAGGCGGTCGACTTCTTCACCACCAGCACCGCGGTGCGCTTCGACATGCCGCTGACCTTCCCGGACTATCATGCGGAAGCGCCGGGCGGCGCGCAGGGCGGCCGCTCGATGGTGACGCGGCCGTTCGACGCCCGCGAGCTCGGCGACGCCCTCAAGAATCTCGGCAGCCCCCTGCCCGAGCTCACCGTGTTCGGCATGATGCTCGGCTCCGGCAAGGAGATTGTGCATTTCATGCGCGCGACGAGATCGCTGACCTCGGCGGCCTATGTCGCCAAACGGCTGTCGAAGCACGCCATCGACGTGATGCGCAACGGCCGCGGCATGACGCTGACCAACGGCAACGCGCTCGCCGGACGGCTGGCGAAATCCGCCTTCGACCTCAAGATCCCGCTTTGGCTCAACTCGCCGGTGCGCGAATTGATCGTCGAGAACGGCGTGGTCCGCGGCGCGGTCGTCGTGCGTGAAGGGCGCACGATCCGCGTCAACGCCAAGCGTGGCGTGGTGCTCGCCTGCGGCGGTTTTCCGCATGACGTCGCGCGACGGCAGAAGATGTTTCCGCATGCGCCGACCGGAAAAGAACATTATTCGCCGGGCCCGACCGGCAACACCGGCGACGGCTTGCGCCTTGCGGAATCCGCCGGCGGCCGCGTCGACGACTCGCTGCCGAATGCCGCGGCCTGGGTGCCGGTCTCAGTCACGACGCGCAAGGACGGCTCGAAAGGCGTGATGCCGCATTTCATCGATCGCGCCAAGCCGGGCGTGATCGCGGTGATGGCCGACGGCAGGCGCTTTGCCAATGAAGGCAATTCCTACCACGACTTCGTGCAGGCGATGATCAAGGCGGCGAAGCCCGGCGAGGAGATCGCGGCGCATCTCATCTGCGATCACGAGACGCTGCGCAAATACGGCCTCGGCTGCGTGCCGCCGCGCCCGATGCCGCTCGGCCATCATCTGAAGACCGGCTATCTCAAGCGCGGCGCGACGCTGGCGGAGCTCGCCGCGCAGGCCGGCATCGACGCCAAGGCGCTCGAGGCGACCGTCGCGGAGTTCAACACCACCGCGGCGGAGGGACGCGATCCCGCCTTCGGCAAGGGCTCGCGCGCCTATAACCGCTACCAGGGCGATGCGCTGCACGGGCCCAATCCCTGCATCGCGCCGATCCAGCACGGGCCGTTCTACGCCATCAAGATGGTGATCGGCGATCTCGGCACCTATGCCGGCATAAGGACCGATGCCAATGCCCGCGCGCTCGACGCCGACGGCCGGCCGATCGCCGGCCTCTATGCCGCCGGCAACGACATGGCGAGCATCATGGGCGGCAACTATCCCGGCGCCGGCATCACACTCGGGCCTGCGCTGACCTTCGGCTACATCGCGGGCAGGCACATCGCCGGCGTGGCGGCGGAAGGAAGCGCGCCATGAGCGCAATGGCGACCCTGCTCGCAGGCAAGCGCGCGCTGGTGACCGGCGCTGCGCACGGCAACGGTCGCGCCATCGCGCTTGGCCTCGCGGCGCATGGCGCGGACGTTGTAGTGACCGACATCGATCGCGCCGGCGCCGAGCAAACCGCGGCCGACATTCGCCAGCACGGCCGCGCGGCATGGCCGTTCGAGCTCGATGTCACCGATGCGGAGGCGTGCTCCGCGCTGGCGCAGCGTGCGGCGCGCGAGGTCGGGCCGATCGCGATCCTGGTCAACAATGCCGGCATCATCATCCGTGAGGGCATCGGCTCGCCCCGTGCACGCGAGAATTGGCGGCGGGTGCTCGACGTCAACCTGACCGGCACATTCAACGTCACCCACGCCTTCCTGTCGGCATTGCGCGAGACGCGCGGCACGATCATCAATCTCGGCTCGATCGCGTCCTTCCTCGGCGTTGCCGATACGCTGGGCTATGCGCCGTCCAAGGGGGGCGTCAAGCTCCTCACCCAGGCGCTCGCCCGCGAGCTTGCCGCCGACGGCATTCGTGTCAATGCGATCGCGCCCGGCATGATCGAAACGGCGATGACCGAAGCGACCCGCAACGACCCGGACCGGCTCGCCGGATTTCTGGGCCGCACACCGCTCGGCCGCGTCGGGCAGCCGGAGGAGCTGGTCGGCCCGGTGGTGTTCCTCGCATCGGAGCTGGCATCTTATGTGAACGGCGTGACCATGCCGGTCGACGGAGGGTTTCTCGCCGTATAAGCACATTGTCGGAGCTGGCAGGGCCACATGACGAGAGAGAGCCGCGGCATACAGTCGATCGAGGTCGGCGGAGAATTGCTCCGCGCGCTGGCCCGCAGCGGCGAACCGATGATGCTGCGCGATCTCGCCCGCGAAGCCGGCATGCCGCCGGCCAAGGCGCATCCCTATCTCGTCAGCTTTTCCCGCATCGGCCTGATCGAGCAGGACGAGACCACTGGCCGTTACGAGATCGGGGCGCTGGCGCTCGAGCTCGGCCTGATCAGCCTGCGCCGGCAGTCGGCGGTACGGATCGCAACGCCGCGGATCGCAGCGCTCGCCGACAGCATCAATCACGCGGTGTCGCTGTCGGTCTGGGGCACCCACGGTGCGACCGTGGTGCGGCTCGAGGAGCCGAGCCATCCGGTGCATATCGCGATGCGCGTCGGATCGGTGGTGGCGCTGCTCGAGACCGCGACCGGCCGCGCCTTCGCCGCCTTCATGCCGCCGAACGCAATCAGGACCGCGCTCGACAGTGGCCTCGATCGCCTCGGCGTCGGCTACAATCCGAAGCGTCCGCCGGCGGACGCGAAGACGGCCGATATCCTCGCCGAGGTCCGCAGCCGCGGGCTGGCGCGGGCGATCGGCGATCCCTTGCCCGGCGTCAACGCCTTCGCCGCGCCGGTGTTCGATCACGCCCGCCACGTCGCGCTGGTCATCACAGCGATGGGCCCGGAGGGCACCTTCGACGCCAGCTGGGACAGCGCAATTGCAACTGCGCTGCGCGATTGTGCGGGCGAGATCTCACGGCAACTGGGGCACGGCACAGCGCCGGCGACCGAAAGACCGTGACCTAAGCACGCTCGTCCGGCTCCCTCCTCGCGCGCAAGTGCCACTGAGTTGCCCTACATGGCAAGTCCTCCGGTGCTTATCCGGAGCACAACTCAGTGTATGATGTGTCCGTCTCACCCGATCGAGGGGGGCTGCGCATCGTCACGGATGTTACGGTGAGATGCGGTTGACGCCCGAGCGCACGTAGTGGCTGGTGTCTTCAAAGCGCGCAGCGCCTTTGCGAAAGAAAGTACGTCCGATCGGCGCATCAAGCTAACATCGAACCAGATTTAAGACTTGTCGGCAACACTCTCCGAATCGGCGCGCGGCACTCCAGCCTCCACGACCTCCCGGGATACTGCGCGGCTGCATCCAACAGCGAAACACGACACCGACCGGTGACGAAATGACACGATTGATGAAATCAGCGACCATCACCAGGTTCATGAGCGAGCTGTGGTGCCGTTCACTCATGCTCTGTTCAAGCTATTAGAACTGCGAACGGATCGGGAAGCAATATCGATACGTCCGCAGCCAGCTCGAGACGGTGCTTCATCAGGTTCTTCCAGTAAACTCGTCCGCGTGACCAATATATAGCCGACTCGCTCACAGCTTGCAGAGGTATTGACGTCCATTCGTATTTGGATCGGATCCGTCGCTAGACGACAAGAAGAGCGCTCCACCCCAATGCGAATATGCGCCTCGCCCAATTTTCTGGATCGTGTCATGAGCTGAGTGGGGTGGTCCAAGGAGCTTACCATCCTCGAACAATGCGAGGCTAGAACTTATGGGGCTCGTACTGTCGTCACCCCGCGGAAGATAATCCGGCAGTGTCGCACCCCACATTAAGCCGCCGTTGCTCGCAAACGACTCGATACGAAACTCGGTCGGTTTACCGGACTCGATCCGGCGACCGTTCTCAATCTCGAAGGGACTGAACCACTCGATCGCGTCGGATAGATGGCGTTGACCTGTAAATTTCCGGCCGTACAGGCTTTGGATTGGGATTGCCCAATCGAGGGAATCGGGACGCTTGCGGGCGACGAGCATGTGGAAGGCGATTCTTTGGTCGAAGGTGCCGATAAGGCCTTCGCCGTACGAGCCGAGCAGGGCTGGTTTAACGAGCCAGCGCGGCGACTGCGGAGAGAAGTGAAGCGAAATCGAGTTGAGCAGGTCGAATTTCGCCGCCGCATAATAGTCAAGCATGAGCGTAGGGCTGAATTGATAGAAGCCATGATCAACGCAATTGCTCATCGGCAAGATATGGACGGCAAGGCCGCCGGGACGCAGCATGCGCGAGATGTTGGTGAGCGCGTTCGGAACGTGAAAGACGTGCTCCAGCGTCCCGCCGTTAAGCACCACGCCGAAGCGGCCGATCAATTCAGGTGGAAGACTTTCATTGTTTAGATCAAACTCGAAATCGGCGCCCTCGTATTTGCTGATGTCGATGCTTGACAGATCATTTAGCCCTCCGCACATTTGAAAATAACGAGCCGCGCTCATAGGGCGATCGGCGGATGCCCATAGCGAAACCTTCTCTATGGCTTTAGTAAAGGCTTTCTCTGAGAAGCCGCAGTCCATCACACCAAGCGTTGCGACCGGCCCGTTGGCATGGTGTGCCAAAAGCCACCCGCGCAATAGGACTGCAACGTTGAGCGCCAAACCCATGATGATGCCTCACTTTGGAGGGGCAGCGCATTTGCCTCCCCTACTGACTAGCCGATTGCGGGGTAAGAGCCGCAGGGCAAGTAGCTCTGTAACCCGAGAGAGCCGACCCTAGCAACCCGAGCCTTGGCAGGCCATCTCTGATTTCCCGAATCCGAAAAGGACCTTATTGCACGGCCCATTTTGGTATGACCGGTCCTCGACCGGTGCACGGGGGCGACCAGTCAAATTGCGTGCGGCATCCCAGCTTGATGCACGAGCCTGCCTAGCAAAAAGCCCCGGGCGAGGCCGGGGCTCTTCACGTGATCGATTGCTGCGGGCGCGGATCAGTAGCGGTAGTGATCCGATTTGTACGGACCTTCCTGCTTCACGCCGATATAGTCGGCCTGATCCTTGCGCAGCTCGGTCAGCTTGACGCCGATCTTGGCGAGGTGCAAGCGGGCGACCTTCTCGTCGAGCGTCTTCGGCAGCACGTAGACCTTCTTGGCGTACTTGCCGTCCTTGTTGTTGGCGAACAGCTCGATCTGCGCCAGCGTCTGGTTGGTGAAGGACGCCGACATCACGAAGGACGGATGGCCCATCGCATTGCCGAGGTTCACGAGGCGGCCTTCCGACAGCATGATGATGCGGTGCTTGTCGGGGGAATTCGATCTCGTCGACCTGCGGCTTGATGTTGGTCCACTTCAGATTGCGAAGGCTCGCGATCTGAATCTCGTTGTCGAAGTGACCGATGTTGCAGACGATGGCGCGATCCTTCATCGCGCGCATGTGCTCGATGGTGATGATGTCCTTGTTGCCGGTGGCGGTGACGAAGATGTCGGCGCGCGGCGCCGCGTCTTCCATGGTCACGACCTCATAGCCTTCCATCGCCGCCTGCAGCGCGCAGATCGGATCGACCTCGGAGACCATGACGCGGCAGCCGGCCTGGCGCAGCGAGGCGGCCGAGCCCTTGCCGACGTCGCCGAAGCCGGCAACCATCGCGACCTTGCCCGACAGCATCACGTCGGTGCCGCGGCGGATGCCGTCGACCAGCGACTCGCGGCAGCCATAGAGGTTGTCGAACTTCGATTTGGTGACGCTGTCGTTGACGTTGATCGCCGGGAACAGGAGCGTGCCCTTGTTCGCCATCTCGTAGAGGCGATGCACGCCCGTGGTGGTCTCCTCCGAGACGCCCTTGATGTTCTTGGCGATCTCGGCGAACCAGCCCTTCGGCTTCTCCTTCAAGAGGCGCTTGACCAGCGCGTAGAAGATTTCCTCTTCCTCGGAGCCCGGCTTGTCGAGGAAGGCGGTGTCGCCCTGCTCGGCGCGGTAGCCGGCATGCACGAGCATGGTGGCGTCGCCGCCATCATCGAGGATCATGTTGGGCGTGCCGCCGCCGTGCCAGTCGAACAGCTTGGCTGTGTAGTCCCAGTACTCGGTCAGCGTCTCGCCCTTGACTGCGAACACCGGAATGCCGGCCGCGGCGATCGCGGCGGCGGCGTGATCCTGGGTCGAATAGATGTTGCAGGAGACCCAGCGGATGTCGGCGCCGAGCGCGGCCAGCGTCTCGATCAGGACCGCGGTCTGGATCGTCATGTGCAGCGAGCCCGCGATGCGCGCGCCCTTCAGCGGCTGCTTGGGGCCGAACTCCTCGCGGGTGGCCATCAGGCCGGGCATCTCGGTCTCGGCCAGCGAGATCTCCTTGCGGCCGAAATCGGCGAGCGCAATGTCCTTGACGATGTAGTCGGTGAAGCCGGGCTTCGTGGGGGCGTTCATTTGAGCGTCCTGTCGTTGAACTGGTCGTTCCGGGGCGCCTCGAAGAGGCGAACCCGGAATCTCGAGGTGATGATTAGGGATTCCGGGTTCGCTCGCTCCCGCGGGCGCCCCGGAATGACGCAAGTATCAGAGCGCGCGCTTCAGCTGCTCGACGAGATCGGTCTTCTCCCAGGAGAAGCCGCCCTCATTGTCGGGCGTGCGGCCGAAATGGCCGTAGGCCGAGGTGCGCGCGTAGATCGGGCGGTTGAGGTCGAGATGGCTGCGGATGCCGCGCGGCGTCAGATCCATCGCCTTGGCCACCGCCTTCTCGAGCTGATCCTCCGACACCTTACCGGTGCTGTGGGTGTCGATGTAGATCGACAGCGGACGCGCCACGCCGATCGCATAGGCGAGTTGCAGCGTGCAGCGGTCGGCGAGACCGGCCGCGACGATGTTCTTGGCGACATAGCGCGCGGCATAGGCGGCCGAGCGGTCGACCTTGGTCGGATCCTTGCCGGAGAACGCGCCGCCGCCATGCGGAGCCGCGCCGCCATAGGTGTCGACGATGATCTTGCGGCCGGTCAGGCCGGAGTCGCCGTCGGGACCGCCGATGAAGAACTTGCCGGTCGGATTGATGTGCCAGATCGTCTTGTCGGTGATCCACTCCTTCGGCAGCGCCTCGCGGACATAGGGCTCGACGATGTCGCGGATCTGCTTGGACGACAGGTCCTCGACCAGATGCTGGTGCGAGACCACGATCTCGCGGACGCCGACCGGCTTGCCGTTCTCGTACTGCACCGTGACCTGGCTCTTGGAGTCCGGACCCAGCACCTTCTCGCGGCCGGAGTGGCGCGCTTCGGAGATCAGCCGCAGGATCTTGTGGGCGTAGAAGATCGGCGCCGGCATCAGGTCCGGCGTCTCGTTGGTGGCGTAACCGAACATGATGCCCTGGTCGCCGGCACCCTCTTCCTTGACCTCGCCCGGCTGCAGCGCGTCGACGCCCTGCGCGATGTCGGCCGACTGCGGATGCAGCAGGATCTCGATGTCGCAGTTCTTCCAGTGGAAGCCGTCCTGCTCGTAACCGATGTCCTTGATTGCAGAGCGAACCACGCTCTCGATGTGGTCGTTGGTGACCGAGCTCGGGCCGCGCGTTTCGCCGGCGATCACCACCTTGTTGGTGGTCGCGAGCGTCTCGCATGCCGCGCGGATCTGCCACGGGTCGATGCCCGCTTTCGGTCCCTCGCGATAGAACAGATCGACGATCTCATCCGAGATACGATCACAGACCTTGTCCGGATGGCCTTCCGAGACCGACTCGCTGGTGAACAGGTAAGACGCGCGCATCAAGCAAACCCCTTGTTAAGTCGAAGTCCGACGTTGGTTGGTGAATATGTCCCAGGCATGTCAGTCTCGTCGCCGCGAGATGACGTAGGATTCGTCGTAGAACCACAGCCCGTTGTGTTTGCGGAGAACTTCGCGCGTGGCCTCGAGAGCTCGTCCGTTTTCGGTCGTTTCGGTCAACCGCTCATCTTCGATCTGCGCGACATACACCGCCGCATTCCACGCAGCAAAGGCCGTCGAGGTTCCGATCGAGCCGGTTACCTCATTGGGCAGCGCTTCCATATCATATCGGAAGATCGAACGGTTATCGGCGTAGGCGTTGAAGTTCAGCTCGCGGCCGGCGGAGCCCAGCTCGTATTTCACCGCGCGCAGTATCTCATGGCGGCTGACGGCGAAAGGATTTTCTCCGGGCCAGACGGCTTGAATCATTTCAAGCCCGGGATCGCCGCCGTGGGAGTGGATTCCTATCAGCCGTCCGCCGCCGCGCAGCGCGCGGGCCAGCGGCGCGATGATCCGCTTGGCGCGGAAGTTCACCGAAGATTTGGCACGGTAGGGCTGCGAGGCGATCACAAGATCGAAATTGGCTTCGGTGCGGCCGGCCCGCGGAATGATGGAATCGAGCAGGAACCGGTGATCGTCCCGGTACAGGACCAGCGCCACCGGCCGCTCATAGATCGGCATCGCATTGCCGGGGCTGAGATTGGCGCGCCAGTTCTGCTCCAGGAACGGACCGAGTTCGGCGATCTGGGCCTCGAACTCACCCGAGGACGCGCCCCGCAGGGCCACCTCGTGCCAGATCATGCTGGCGGCCGCCGCGGAGTTCTTGGGCGTCAGCCACGGCGCCTCGGCGTAATACATGTTGGTGAACACGAAGACGCTGGCCGGGTGTTCGAACAGGCGGTCGGGGACCTTGTCGAGGGTGAGGCGGACGTCCTCGAGGCTCAGTTCCTTGCCGGCGACATAGAACGGCATATGTGGGAAGCGGCCATGCATGGCGCGCAGGACCCGCGCCAGCACCGTGCCGTCGCCCATCCCGGCATCGAACACCCGCAGTGCCGGCGGCCGCGGATGGATGGCGGCCAATTCCAGCGCAACCCGGTCGGCAATCACCCGCTTCTCGCTGCAGGTGTGGACGAACAGCAAATAGCGCTGGCGGTTCTCGAAGAACCGGAAATTGCCCCGCGGATCGCGCTTTTCCGGCGGCACCACGAGGCCGCGCGGCGGCGCCACGCCGCCCGGCGTCGAGGTCGCGATGAAGGCGTTGATGCGGTCGAGCGTATCGATCGTGATGCGCTTGCCCTCCCGCAGCCGGTACACCAGCTTGCCGTCATTGACGGCGCGGCGGCCGAACGTCGTCTCCGCCATGTCGGAGCGACGGCAGAAATCCGTGATCTGGCTGAGGATTTCGTCGTTCTTCATGGCGCCTTGGGTGGGCAGCGGCGAGTGGGACAAGAGTGGGCAGAAGCTTCACGTGGTGAGTTCATATCACCATCTTCCCACCAATGGAAGGCCTACGCGCTATCGAAGGACCATACCGCGAGGCACGACCGCCCCCTGTTTGACCGCCATCGCCTGGTCCACACGATCGGATGCGCTCTCTCGCCGCGCTTTTGCGGCGCGAATTGTCACAACCACCGATTTTCAAACAAAAGTTCCACAGCCCCCTTCGCATCGGGGAGCCGAGCTCGACGAGCGACCCAATCCGCACGTTTTACAACCGCGCCGACGTTCGTTAAGAGTGCCGGCTTTAGGGACACCAAATTCGCCAATGAAAACCACTCACAAGATCGGTGCCGCTCGCTTGATGTACCGCGCCGTTCGCGCTGGACGGTCGCTGCTGGGAAGATCCGATCGTCAGATCGCCGTCAGAAACGGCATCAACTACGATCTGGACCTGGCGCAAGGCATCGATTTCGCGATCTATCTCGGCAATATCTACGAGCGCCAAACGAGGGTCACGCTGCGCGGGCTTGTGAAGCCCGGATCACTGGTCCTCGATATTGGGGCCAATGTAGGAGCCCACACGCTCCATCTGGCTCACCTCGTTGGTCCGGAAGGACGCGTTCTCGCCTTCGAACCGACCGACTTCGCCTTTCGCAAGCTCAATCGCAATCTCGAACTGAATCCCGAGCTGCAGAAGCGCGTGATCCCTCTGCACTGCTTCCTGACCGGCAAGGACGCCGAACCCGTTCCGTCAGCCATCTATTCGAGCTGGCCGCTCACCAATGAAAGCGGCTTGCACGCAAAGCACCTTGGGCGTGAGATGCGCACGGAAGCCGCGCAAGCCCGCAGACTCGACGATGTTCTGGCCCAGTTCCCGGATCTGCGGGTGCAGCTCGTCAAGCTGGATGTGGATGGCTACGAGTGCGACGTTCTCCGCGGAGCCCCAAAGCTCATGAAGGACGTGAAGCCGATTTTCGTCATGGAACTGGCGCCCTACGTGCTCGAGGAACGAGGGACCTCCCTAGAAGAACTCTTTTCGTATTTCATTCCAAACGGGTACCGTTTTTTCGATGAAAAGCACGGCAACGCGCTGCCTTCCTCGGCCGCCGAACTAGGCCGAATGGTTTCGGACGGTGCCTGCATCAATGCAATTGCCCGTGTGCAATAGCGTGACTGTCGGAGATTGCATTGGCTTCTTATTCATCCCAGGCGAACACAGCGGCGACTTTGTCCAGCGAGCCGCGGCCGCTCAGCAACCGTAAGCGCGAATTCCTGGAGCGCATCGAGGCCACGCTTGAGGAACAGGAGCGCTGGCGGAAGATCAATTCGGCCTACTATGCCGAAGACCTTCAGTACATGCGCTTTCTAATTCCTCCTGGGAAGCGTGTGCTTGAACTGGGTTGCGGCCGCGGCGAGCTGCTCGCCGCGCTTGAGCCTTCTTATGGAGTGGGCGTCGACTTCAGCCAGGCGGCGATCACGCGGGCGCGCGAACGATTCCCCAATCTGCAATTTCATGAAGGCGACGTGGAAGATCCGCAAACGTTCGACGCGATCGAAGGTCCGTTCGACTACATTGTCATCGCGGACACGATCGGGATGTTCGACGACATCGATGGAACGCTTGGGCTGATCCAGAGGATCTGCTCACCATCGACGCGACTGGTGAT
Source organism: Bradyrhizobium sp. USDA 4501 (assembly GCF_054062115.1). Lineage (NCBI taxonomy): Bacteria > Pseudomonadati > Pseudomonadota > Alphaproteobacteria > Hyphomicrobiales > Nitrobacteraceae > Bradyrhizobium > Bradyrhizobium sp. USDA 4501. The sequence continues at coordinate 7,447,399 of NZ_JBSSEX010000001.1, read as the reverse complement.
TTCCTATTATTCCCCCCTCTGGGAACCGATCCTCAAGATCGGAGAAATGCTCAGACTGAAGAGCCGGCAGCCGAAGATCAATTATATCGCCACCTCGGACTTCCTTAATCTGATGGATCTTGCCGACCTTGAGGTCATCAGGCACGAGCAAAGGCAATTGCTGCCGCGGCGGTGGCTCGGGCTGGGGCCTTTCATCAACCGGTTCATCGCGCCGCTGCCGGGCATCCGCAATCTTTGCTTGCGGACATATTTTGTTGGGCGCCCCATACGGCAGTTTGCCGACCGGAAGCTCTCGGCGAGCATCCTCATTCCTTGCCGCAACGAACGTGGCAACATCGAGAGCGCCATCAAGCGCATGCCCAGGTTCGGCAGCGCGCAAGAGATCATCTTCGTCGAGGGCAACTCAAGTGACGGCACCTTCGAGGAGTGCGAGCGGGTTCGCGACGCCTATCGGGGCGTTTGGGACATCACGGTGCTGAAGCAGGACGGCAAGGGCAAAGGTGACGCCGTACGAAAAGGCTTTGCGGCAGCCAAGCAGGACGTCCTGATGATTCTCGATGCGGACCTGACCATGCCGCCCGAGGCGTTACCAAAGTACCATGCTGTGATCGAAAGCGGCAAAGCTGAATTCGTCAATGGCAGCCGCCTCATCTATCCGATGGAAAACGAAGCGATGCGGCCGCTCAACCTGATTGCCAATCGATGCTTCGCCTACATCTTCAGCTATCTGACTAACACGCGATTGACCGACACCTTGTGCGGTACCAAGGTCCTGCTGCGAAAGGACTACGAGGTGCTGGCGCGCGAGCGATCCTATTTTGGCAATTTCGATCCGTTCGGTGACTTCGACCTGATCTTCGGTGCGGTGAAGCAAAATCTGAAGCTGATCGAAACGCCCATTCACTACAAGGCCCGCACGTTCGGCCAGACTCAGATTTCGCGCTTTCGCGACGGCTGGCTGCTACTGAAGATGGTCGTATTCGCCTATCGCAAGCTCAAAGCTGTATGATCGGTGAGCCGTGACAGACAATCCAGCCGGCTTGAACCAGCGCCAGATCGTCCACCGCGAAGTGTGGGAAACAAAGGAGGCGATACGCCTTCTGTACCAGGACTACCATCGGCAGCTCTTTGAGAACTGTCCGGAGGGTGCAATTCTCGATATCGGCGGAGGCACCGCTCATATCAAGCAAACTCGCCCGGACGTCGTCTCCGTCGACATCCTGCGCTTTCCCGGCATCGATGTCGTGGCCGACGCTCACCGACTGCCATTCCAGAACAGCGTATTTGGCGGCGTGGTGATGCTCGACGTCTTGCATCATCTGGAGCGCCCGATCGAATTCCTCAACGAAGCGTCACGCGTGCTGAAACCAGGCGGACGGCTGGTGATGATCGAGCCCGCGATGACGACGCTGGCGCGCCGGTTCTACGACCACTTTCACGAAGAGCCGGTGGATATGAAGGCCGATCCATTCGCTCCGGTGCCGATCGATCCCAATCGCGACCCGTTCGACGCAAATCAGGCCATTCCAACGCTGCTGTTTGCCACGGAGCCGGCGCGTCGGCGCGTGGAACAGACCGTTCCCTCGCTGCGTGTGCGCAGCGTGGACTGGCACAGCCTGTTTGCCTATCCCATGAGCGGCGGATTTCAGAGGTGGTCATTGATTCCAGCGGCTCTGGTCAGCCCGACGCTACGGTTCGAAAGGATGGTGCCAGCGCCTGTTCGAAGGCACCTCGCGTTCCGAATGATCGTCGTGGTGGAGCGCGTATAGGATGCAGCACCTTCTGGGGAGGACCGGAGCTGCGGTGGAGCCAGGTTCTACCCGCCATGTCAGCGGCTGGAAGTCGATCGCTGCGAGATCGGTATTCTGGCTACTCGCCCTCCTGACGCTGGCAGCGCTCGCGCTCCAGCTCGGCATTAGGCAGAAGGAGTTCGAATTTTCCGGCCCATTCGGACCGGAGACGAATCCGCCGCAGGCCTCCCTCATCCTGGGCGTTCCGCAGGAACCGCCCGCTCCATGGTGGCGCCAACCACTGCTCGGCGACAGCGGCGAGAAACCCCTTCAGTCCTTCCTCGAGCTGCGCATCGACGGCCGCAGGATGGGTCCCCCGCACACCCTTCACGAAATCATTCGATCGGGCACGACGACCGGCTTCAGCCATTGGGGGGATCGCGTGATCTTCGCGCTTCCCCCTGACGTGAAGAACGATGCGACCGCGACAGTGACACTCCGGTACAGTGTTCGACCGAGAAGCTGGTTGACCGCCGCCCTTGCGATTTTGACAGCCCTGCTAGGCTGTTACGCGTACTCCGGTCCGCTCGGATCGTTCGCGAAGCGGTTTGGAAAACAGTCGATGGCCGTTGCCTTAAGAGCCCCTTACTGGATCTTGGCTGGGCTGTGCGGCACCGCATTGGCTGCCTCGGCGGTGTTCGCGCTTACCAGTCTCTATGCCTTGATGATGGGCTACGCGCTGCCAACGACCGCGCTCATTCGTTGGTCGCCAATCGCCGGGTGGGCGGCCAACAACGAGCCATATCTCGCGTACCCGCTCTTGATGCTGGCTGGGCTCGGAGCCGCCACGACATGGTCGATGGGCTCGAACGCATTGCAACAGTCGCTCATCAGGTCATACGAACAATTCTCGCGACGGCTACTCACCTGGTGCGGGCTTCCGATCGTGGCATGTGCCTACATTTATTGTATTAGCTCCATGTGGGCGGGAATCGTCAGGCCAAACGATCCCAACACCACGAGCCTTGGCGGCCTGCTTCCGTTTTCAGACGCAAACGGTTACTTGGCGTCCGCCTTCGGTCAGGTGACCAATGGGACGTGGAGTTGGTTCGCCCTTCGGCGGCCCTTGGCTGCGGCTTTCAGGTCGGTTCTGCTGATTTTTGGCAACCTTTCATTGCAGCAAATGCTGATCCTGCAAGCTTGCCTGCTGGCAGGTGCGATTTGTTTCGCGACCCATGCGATCATGAAGTGGCGCGGCGTCTGGGCTGGAATAGCCTTCTTTGCGCTGGCCTATATCTACAGCCGGTACTTCGTGCCGACGACGCTCACCGAGCCGCTCGGATTGTTCTGGGCGCTGCTGTCGATCCCGTTCTTCCTCAAGGCCTTCCACGATCGCTCTGTCAGCGCCGCGCTGGTCGCATTTGCGATGACAGCCATAGCATTGATGACGCGAATGGGGAGCATGTTCACGCTTCCTGCTCTGGTGGTCTGGCTGGTCTGGCAATTCGGACGGGACGCCAAAGCAAAGCTCAGGATTGGCCTGGCAGCATTCTGCATTCTACTCGGCGTTCTCGGATTGAATTCGGTGCTACCACGGGTCTATGCGGCCGGCCCCGGTTCAATGACGACTGGCAATTTTGCCTACGTACTCTGTGGCCTTTCGATGGGGACGACCTGGGACGGTTGCCTCAAGGAGCTCGCCGCGGAAGGTAAGCCTATTGTGGGCACCGAAGAAGCCATGGTCCGGCAACTTTACTCCGCCGCCTGGACGCATTTCCGCGCGAACCCTGGTGTTCTCTTCCGACGACTGGGCGAGAGCGTCGTGGAATTCGCCACGACGTTTCCTGGCCTGCTCTGGAGAGGCTACGGATGGGTCGTCCAGCCTGATTGGCTCGCTCAGAACGTGCTGACGGCGATATGTATCGCCGGCCTATTGTACGGCGCCATACGACGAACGAAAGCTGTCGAACTCACATTCTGGGCCCTTCTCTGGGCGAGCATCGTGGCATCGTCCGCATTCATTTACTTCGATGACGGTGCACGAGCTCTCGCTGCCAGTCAGCCGATGATAGCGCTGTTCTTTGCGCTGGGAATGAGTAGCCGGGTCGGGTCATTGACCGAGCCCGCGGCGCACTCTCGATTGCCCCGGAACGGATTGGTCGGGTTGGCTGCGGCGGCAATGCTTTTCGTTTGCGTCCCTTGGGCAGCCTATCGCCTTGCGCCCGGGCAAACAGGAAGGCGCAAACCTATCGCAACTGCCGAACGAGACCTTTGTCTTCGGCGGCCGTCGGATGTCTGGCTTCCTCGTCGTCGATGACGGCCAACCTCTTCGCAACGAGATTCCGTCCATTCATCTTTCGGACTTCGCGGCCATCATCGCCCAAAGCGGGGTCGAGCACTTTCAGGATCTAATCCACCCCATCATGCCCCCCTTACCCTTTGGCTTCGTGTTTGCTCCGCGCCTGGAGAAGGACGTAATTGGCGAGCCCTTGTATATCGTGCCAGCGGAGGTCGTTGAACGTCGCGACATTGAGGTATGGCATCTCGACGTGAAACAATGGGGCCAGCTACATGCCGGCTTTGGGATGCCGTATTGGCTCTACGTCACGAAGGCGGAGCCGTGGCCGGCAGCCAGGCGGTAATATTTTGCCGGTTCGCAGCGTAAGGTAGCTCCAGCGCTTACCCGCCGCAAACGTCCCATCATTGGGAACGGAAGGCTTCCGCGCGGCGCGGATATCGATTGCCACGTCCGTGTTCCCACCCATTGAACCCGCTTCGCTGCCCGATCACCAAACAGTCATGACCGCTGCCTGGACCGCCGCGCCGTCGCCGATCGCCGTGACGGCTCTATCCCCTGGATGACCGATGCGCCGCCTGCTCCTGATCCCCTGCGTGCTTGCCGCCATGCTGTGGTCGGCGCCCTGCTTCGCCCAGGCGCGCTCCCAGCTCGGCCCGCTCTGCACGACCGAGACCACGCCGGCCGACCAGATGATCGACGCCTGCACCAAGATCATCGCGCTGAAGGTATTTCCCGGCGAGAAGCTCGCGACCATCTATTTCTGGCGCGCGGTCGGCTGGAACAAGAAGGGCAATTACGCACAGGTCATATCGGACGCCACCGAGGCGCTGCGGCTCAAACCCAGCACCGCCGTCTACAATCTGCGCGGCTCGGCCTATTTCGACAAGGGCGAGTACGACCTCGCGATCGCCGACTTCAACGATGCGCTGCGCATGGGGCCGCCGAGCGGCATCATCTTCCACAATCGCGGCAACGCCTATCGCAGCAAGGGCGACTATGCGAAGGCGATCGCCAACTACGACGCCGCGATCAAGGCCCTTCCGAAATCGGCCTTCTCCTACCAAAACCGTGGCTCCTCGAAGCAGGCGCTCGGCGATCTCGACGGCGCGCTTGCCGACATCAACGAGGCCGTCAGCATCGATCCGTCGCTGCCGCAGCCGCTGATCAGCCGGGCCGTAGTCTGGCGCGCCCAGGGCGATATCGCGCGTGCGATTGCGGACACGTCGGAGGCGATCCGGCTCGCCAAGGCGAAAGCGCCCGTCAACATCATGACGCCGCCGGGCAGCGTACTGATCTCGGCCTATACTCAGCGCGGCCTCGCCTATGAGGCCAAGGGCGACGCCACCCACGCCAAGGACGACTACGCCTCGGTGCTCGAGGGCGTGGCCTCCGACGCCGGCAGCAAGGCTAACCAGGCCACCGCCAAGGTGCGGCTCGCGCTGCTGAGGCAGGCCGACGCAGCGCCGCGTAAGGCTGCGGCTGCGCCTGTCGCCGAGAGCAGCCCAGCCGCGCCGCCTGCGGCTTCCGTCACGGCACCGGCCCCGCCAGCCACACGGGCGCAGGCGGCGGCGACCGGCCGGCGCGTCGCGCTGGTGATCGGGAACGGCGCCTATGCGCATGTGAAGGCGCTGCCCAATCCGCCCAACGATGCGCGCGCCATCGCCAAGAGCCTGCGCGACATCGGCTTCACCGTCTCGGAGGGTCTCGATCTCGATCGCAACACTATGCAGAAGACGATCAACGATTTTCTGCGCGATGCGGCGCGGTCGCAGATCGCCGTGGTCTACTATGCCGGCCACGGCGTGCAGGTCGATGGCCGCAACTATCTCGTGCCGGTCGATATCGCGTTCAGGGCCGGCGGACGCGTGACCGACGCGATGGTCGATATGGATGTGATCATGGCCGGTCTCGACGATCAGATCCGCACCAACATCCTGATCCTCGATGCCTGCCGCAACAATCCGATGGCGCCGCAGGTGGCATCCGCGGGCCCAAGCCGCGGCATCGAGGCCGGATCCGGCCTTGCCGCGCCCGCCTCGCTCGGATCAGGCTCGACGCTCGGCGCCGGCACGCTGATCGCGTTCGCGACCGCGCCGGGCCAGGTGGCGCTCGATGGCGAAGGCGCCAATAGCCCGTTCTCGGCGGCGCTGTCCCGCCATGTCGGCACGCCCGGCCTCGAGGTGCAACAGATGCTGACGCGGGTCCGCGCCGAGGTCGTCGCTGCGACCAAGGGCAAGCAGGTGCCGTGGTCGAACTCCTCGCTGCTCGGCGAGGTCTATCTCGCCGAGCACTGACAGCGCTTACGCGTCACTTGCCCCAGACCTCGCTCGCGACCTCGACGGCGAGCCGCAGCTTGGCCCACTGCTCTTCCTCGGAGAGGATGTTGCCTTCCTCGGTCGAGGCAAAGCCGCACTGCGGCGACACCGCGAGCTGCTCGATCGGGGCGAATCTGGATGCTTCCTCCAGCCGCCGCTTGATGGCGTCCTTCTTCTCGAGCTCGCCGAACTTCGAGGTGATGACGCCGACCACCACGACCTTGTTGCCCTTGGGCAGGAAGCGCAGCGGCTCGAAGCCGCCGGCGCGGTCGGAATCATATTCGAGGAAATAGCCGTCGTAATTGGTGCCGGCGAGCAGCGTCTCGGCGACCGGCTCGTAGCCGCCGGAGGAGATCCAGGTCGAACGGAAATTGCCGCGGCAGACATGGGTCGTGATCACCATGTCGGACGGACGGTCGGCGATCGCGTAGTTGATGACCCGGGCGTAGATCTCCTGCAGGCCCTCGGGATTGTCGCCGCGGTCGCGCGACTTCTGCAATTCCTCCTGCGAGCACAGATAGGCCCACACCGTGTCGTCGAATTGCAAATAGCGGCAACCGGCATCGTAGAACGCCCTGACCGCCTTGCGATAGGTCTTGCCGAGGTCCTGATAGAATTCCTCGAGGTCCGGATAGACCGCCTTCGAGATCAGCTTGCGGCCGCCGCGGAAATGCAGCACCGCCGGCGAGGGGATCGTCATCTTCGGCGTGACATGCGCTTGGTCGGCGTACTTCTTCAGGAAGCGGAAGTGATCGAGCATCGGGTGGTGATCGGAGAAATCCAGCTTGCCGGTCACCCTGATGGCGTCGTGCCGGGTCTGCACGCCCGCGAACTGGATGCCGATGTCGGGATGGAACAGCTCGCAGCCGGTCAGATGGCTGAGGAAATCGAAGTGCCACCAGGAGCGGCGGAACTCGCCGTCGGTCGCAAGCTTCAGGCCGACCGAGGCCTGCTTGTGCACGACCTTCTCGATCTCCATGTCCTCCACCTTGCGCAGCTCGTCGGCGGAAATCTCGCTCTTTTCCAATCTGGCGCGAGCCTCCTTGATCTTCGGCGGCCGCAACAGACTGCCGACCTCGTCGGCGCGGAACGGAGGCTTGGTTCGCTGCATGGTCAACTCCCGGACGTTTCTAATGTGCCTTGGCCCCAGAGACGCCGAGGTGGCGCTCGAGGACGGAGGGATCGGCTTTTAGCGCGCTGCTTGCGGCATCGTGCACGATCGTGCCGCGTTCCAATATCACAACGCGGTCGGCCAGCCCCAGAATCTTTTGCGCGTTCTGCTCGACGATGATCGAGCAGATGCCACCCGAGCGCGTGATGGTTCCGATCGCCTTTAACAATTCCTCAACGATGATCGGCGCGAGGCCTTCGGTCGGCTCGTCGAGCAGCAGCACTTTCGGATTCAGGGTCAGCGCGCGGCCGATCGCCAGCATCTGCTGCTCGCCACCGGACAGCTGGTTGCCGAAATTGCGCCGCCGCTCCTGCAGCCGCGGAAACATCTCGTATACCCGCTCGACTGTCCACGGCCCGGGCTGCGCCACCGCGGTCATGTTCTCTTCCACCGTCAGCGAGCGGAAGATGTTGCGCTCTTGCGGCACCCAGCCGATCCCGGCGCGGGCGCGCTGGTCGGCCCGCATCGCCGTGATGTCGCGGCCTGCGAGCGCGAAGCTGCCACTGAGGCGCCTGACGATGCCGACGATCGAATTGATCAGCGTGGTCTTGCCGGTACCGTTGCGGCCGAGCAGCGCGAGCACCTGACCCTCCGCAAGCGCCAGCGACATGTCGGGCAGCACCACCGCCTCGCCGTATCCGGCACGCAGGCCCTGGATGGAAAGAAGCTCAGGCATCGGCGGCCTCGCCGAGATAGACCGCCCTCACCTGCGGATCGCGCGCGACCTCATCGGGGGCACCCTCGGTGAGCAGGCCGCCATTGACCAGCACCGAGATGCGGTCGGCGAAGGAAAACACGAGGTCCATGTCGTGCTCGATCAGCAGCACCGTGACGTCGCGCGGCAATGCCGCCACCGCCGCCAGGATATCGTGGCGCTCGCTCTCGGGCACGCCGGCCGCGGGCTCGTCGAGCAGCAGCACCCGCGGCTTGGCGGCGATCGCGACCGCGATCTCGAGCAGGCGCTGCTTGCCATAGGGCAAGGTCGAGGTGAGCTCCGTCATCACGTCGAGCAGATGGAAGCGCGACAGGATCTCGGCGATCTCGGTGTTGACGTCGCTCCGCGTTCCCATCCGCCGCCACCAGTCGCCGCCGCGGCCCATCCGTTCGGAGACCGCAAGCCCGATGGTTTCGAGCGGGGTCAGGTCGGGATAGAGCTGGTTGATCTGGAACGTGCGCGACAGCCCGCGCAGCACCCGCTTGTGGACGGACAGGCCGGTGATGTCGCTGCCTTCGAGCAGGATGCGCCCGCTGTTCGGCGTCAGCACGCCGGTCAGCTGATTGATGACGGTGGTCTTGCCCGCGCCGTTCGGCCCGATCAGCGCGTGGCGGGCCCCCTGCATCACCTTGAGCGAGAGATCGCGGGTGACGCGAAGGGCGCCGAAGGATTTTTCGAGGCCACGTGTTTCCAGCGCGATCGTCATGACGCGTCGTTCTCCGGCACGGCAACGGCGGCCTTGCGGCCGGCGAACTGGCGGATGATCAGGTTGGGCACGAACAGCACCCAGCGATGGATGCGCGCGCGGCCGACCAGCACGATCACGACCAGCACGAGGCCGATCCAGAACAGCCAGTATTGCGGGGTGATGCTCTGAAACAGCTCCTGCAGCATCTTGAACACGACGGCGCCGATCAGGCCGCCATAGAGATAGCCGGTGCCGCCGATCACCAGCACCAGCATCAGGTCGGCGGAACGCTCGAAGGAGAACACGTCGAGCGAGGCGAGCGCCGTGATCTGGGTAAACAGCGCGCCGGCGATCCCGGCATAGAACGCGGCGAGCGTATAGACCGCGATCAGGCGACGGTTGACCGGCACGCCGATCGCGGCCGCGCGCAGCGGATTGTTCTTGATCGCGCGCAGCGACAGGCCGAACGGCGAATGCACCACGCGTCGCGCGAGCAGGAACAGGATGAACAGCACGATCAGCGAGTAGAAGAACCCGGTCTTGCCGAACATGTCGAAGGTGAACAGACCGAGGATCGGCTGCATCTCGATGCCCTGCAGCCCGTCGGTGCCGCCGGTGATGTTGGAGAAGCGTTCGGCGAGCGCTTCCAGCAGCAGGGCGATGCCGAGCGTCACCATCAGCCGCGTCAGGTCGACGCCGCGGATGACGAGAAAGCTGGTCAGGAAGCCGAGCACCGCCGCAACCAGGCCGGCGGCGACCAGTGCGATCACGGGCTCGTTGATGATGCCGTGCAGCGCCAGCAAGCCGGCCGAATAGGCGCCGACGCCGAAGAAGGCCGCGTGGCCGAGCGAGACGATGCCGGCGTAGCCGAGGATCAGGTCGAGCGACAGCGCGAACAGGCCGAGCCGCACGATATCGGTCATGATCAAATAGCGCGACGGGAACAGGAAGGCGCAGGCGAGCGCCAGCGCCCAGAACGCGACCTCGCTGACCCGCCAGCGCGCGCTGGCCATCGCGTGAGTGGAAACGTCTGATAGCGCCGTCATGACCGCCTCACCGTGCCGCGGTACGGCCGAACAGGCCGTTCGGACGCCAGAGCAGGATCACGATCATGACAGTGTAGATCACGAAGGGACCGAGCTTCGGCACGTAATACTTGCCGGCGACATCGGCGATGCCAAGCAGCAGCGACGCCAGGAACGGTCCGGTGATCGAGGACGAGCCCCCGACGGTGACGACGATCAGGAAGTAGATCATGAATTTCAGCGGGAAATACGGATCGAGCCCGAGGATCTCCGCGCTCAGCGCACCGCCGAGACCTGCGAGGCCGCAGCCGAACGCAAAGGTGAAGGCGAACACCTGCGGCACGTTGATGCCGAGCCCGATCGCAGCGCGCGGATCGTCGACCGCGGCGCGCAGCCGGCTGCCGAACCGGGTCTTGGCGAGGATCAATTGCAGCGCCAGCGTGAGCAGGCCGCAGATCACGACGATCATCAGCCGGTAACGGCCGATGCCGACGCCGAACAGGTCGATCTGGCCTTCCAGCGCCGCCGGCAGCTTGATGAAGACCCGCGACGATCCCATGATGTAGTCGACCGCCGCGACCGACATGAACACCAGACCGACCGAGAACAGCACCTGATCGAGATGGCTGCGGCTGTAGAGATGGCGGTACAGCGTGCGCTCCAGCGCAATGCCGATGACGGCGCTGCCGACAAAGGCGAGCGGCAGGCCTGCGAAGAACGGCCAGCCGGAATTATTCACCAGCACGGCGCAGATATAGCCGCCGGCCATCGCGAAGGCGCCATGCGCGAGGTTGACGAAATTCATCAACCCGAGCGTCACCGCAAGCCCGCAGGCGAGCACGAACAGCAGCATGCCGTAGGCGACGCCGTCGAACAGGTTGGTGAGGATAGAGGCCATGGAGTCAGCTTAGCCGTGAGGATGCAACAAGAACAACAGCTCGAACGTCAAGGTCATCGTCATGGCCGGGCCTGTCCCGGCCATCCACGTCTTTCTGCTCGCCGGGAAAAAAGACATGGATCCCCCGGCACACCTGCACGAAGACGCGCTTCGCGCTTTTGGCCGGGCATGACGTGGTGAGGGCCGTGAGCGCACGCCGCCGATGACGATGCTATTTCTTGGTCTTGCCGGAATCCTTGACGGCCTCGAAGGTCGCGAACTCGACATTGTAGAGCTCGCCGTCGACCTTCTCGACCTTGCGGATATAGATGTTCTGCACGATGTCGCGGGTTTCCGGATCGATCGAAATCAGGCCGCGCGGGCTCTCCCACTTCATGCCCTTCATCGCCTCGATCAGCTTGTCGCCGTCGGTCGCACCATTGGTCTTCTTCAGCGCCTCGTAGATCAGATGGATGCCGTCATAGCCGCTGACCGCCATGAAGCCCGGGCGGTTGCCGAACGCCTTCTTGTAGGCGGCGACGAACTCCTTGTTCATCGCGGACGGATGCGCCGCCGAATAGAGATGCGCCGTCACCGCGCCGAGCGCGGCATCGCCCATGTTGTTGAGCAGATCGTCGTCCATGACGTCGCCCGGTCCGATCACCCTGATGCCGCTCTTGTCAAGCCCGCGCTCGGCATATTGCTTCATGAAGTTGCCGCCCTGCCCGGCCGGCACGAATACGAACATCGCGTCGGGCTTGGAATCCTTCATGCGCTGCAGGAACGGCGCGAAGTCCGGATTGGCGAGCGGGACCTTGACCTCTTCGACGATCTCGCCGCCGCCGGCGGTGAAGTGCTGCTTGAAGAAGGTCAGCGCATCGTTGCCGGGCGCGTAGTCGGAGGTCAGCGTCGCGACCTTCTTGATGCCGTTCTTCACCGCCCAGTCGCCGATGATGGTGGAGGACTGCGCCAGCGTGAAGCTGGTACGCACGATATAGGGCGAACGCTCGGTGATGATGGAGGTGCCGGCCGCCATCACGACTTCCGGGATCTTGGCCTGCGTCGCCAGCGGCGCCGCGGCGAGCGCCGCGGGCGTCACGCCGAAGCCGGCGATGAAATTGACCTTGTCGTTGACGATCAGTTCCTGCGCGAGCCGCTTGGTGTTGTCCGGCACCGCGGTGTCGTCCTTCAGGATGATCTCGATCTTCTTGCCGGCGACGGTGTCGCCCTTCTGCTGCATGTAGAGCTTGATGGCGTTATCGATCTGCTTGCCGGTCGACGCCTGACCGCCGGTCATCGGCAGGATCAGCCCGATCTTGACGGCGTCGTCCGCCCACGCCGGCACGCTGGCGCACAACCCGGGAAGCACGGCGGAAGCGGCGCCCCACAGCAACATTTTGCGACGATTGAACATCGACATCCCCCTCCCCCTTCTGATCTTCGGCGCTGAGCATTAGTTCCGGTTGTTGGCTTATCTTAACCCAACCATGTCACCGCCAAGCCGCAACGCGACAAGGCGTCTCCCCGTGCCCTCTGTCAATCGGACGATGGATGTGTGTCGCGCGGGACGCGATCGGATCCAACTAAGAAAGTGGTACTAAAATACCAAGAACGCCACGAAACTCATGCCCAAGAACCGATCACGCGGCACCAGAGCACCTTGGCGGTCCCGATCATTTGTACGATCGTACAAACAGCGCCGCGATGTCAACAAACAAGCACAATTGCAGCCGAACGGTCGCGCCAAGATCATCATCCATAAAGACCAGGGCTGTATCCTGCCTCACATGTCGATCTTCTCGCGCCCTATCTCTGTCCTGACTGCCCTCGCGTTTGCGGCCTGTACGCTCGGAGGATGCGGCACCGTGAACCGGAAGCTCTCGGCCGGCATGGCCGACTACATTCCGGCCTGGGCCGGCGGCCTGCCCGCCGACGCGCCGCCGCGGGCAGGTACCCCCGAATACGACAAGTACATGCAGGAGCGGGAGCGCAAGCGCCTGATGCCTGCGGCCGAGCGCGGCGATGATCCCAAGCCGGCAACGCCACCGCAGGATGCTGCCCACTGAGCGTACGGCCGGATAGGACAGGCACCGGGTTGTGCCGTGCACAGGGATAGCGACAGCCCGACAGACTAGCTGGAGCCATCCTCGCGGATGATTTCGCCGCGGTAGCCGAACTCCACCGTGTGGACAGTGACGTAGTCGTCGCCGACGAACGCACCCCGTAGGAATCCGGCAGATCGGCGACGGTCAGCACCTCAGCGAATACTGAATAGCCGTCGTGGTTCGGCGCAGCGAGGGTCATGGGAACGCCCGCACCGAACCGCCCGGCACGATGTGGCGGTGACCGAAGAAGATGTGCCTGATCTTGCTCCGGTGCTTCGTGACGATTGATCGGAACCTGCATCATCGAGCAGGCCGATCCGGTCCGCCGGCGCGATGCGGGTCGGGAATAGATTGTGATGCATGACCAGGAAGAACGGGCCGTCATGCTCCGATAGCTGGTGTTCCAGCCAGGCCTGCCGCGCCGGGCAAAAGCTGCCGGCGGCCGTCTGCAGGTCGTAGGTGTCAAGCAGCAGGCAGCGGCCGAACGAGGTGTCGTGAACGCCTTGCGCGAACTCGTCCGCGTCGGCGCGGGAAACACGCTGAGACACCTCTCGCGATGATCATGATTGCCGATGCAGAGCCGCACCGGGATTGAGAACCCGTTCAGGCGTTCGCGCGGCAAGTGATAGTCAGCGAGCTCGCCGATACCCGAAAGATCGCCGAGATCACCATCAGCTCGGCGTCGCGGTGATCGGCAAGCACCTGATCCAGCGCGCTCGAAGTTCTTGCATGGGATCACGGCCAAAGATCGTGCTCCCCGGCGTCGTCAGATGGATGTCGCTCATGTGAATGAGTTTCATGCAGCACCTCGATGCAGGGCGACACCCTAGCCGTCAAAGCGCGACAACCGGAGTGAACGCGGATCAGTCCACGAACACCACGGTCTTGCGTCCGTTGAGGATGACGCGATCGGCGAGATGGTAGCGGATCGCGCGCGCCAGCACCCGGCGCTCGATGTCGCGCCCCTTGCGCACGAGATCCTCAGGCGTGTCGCGATGGCTGATGCGCTCGACGTCCTGATCGATGATCGGGCCTTCGTCGAGGTCGCACGTGACGTAATGCGCGGTGGCGCCGATCAGCTTGACGCCGCGCTCATGGGCCTGGTGGTAGGGCCTGGCGCCCTTGAAGCCCGGCAGGAAGGAATGATGGATGTTGATGCAGCGGCCTGACAGCCGCGCCGACATCTCGTCCGACAGGATCTGCATGTAGCGGGCCAGCACCACGAGATCGGTCTTGGTGTCCTGGGCCAGCTTCCACACCGCGTCTTCCTGCTGCCGCTTGGTCCCCTTCGTCACCGGCAGATGATAGAACGGGATATCGCCGAAATCGAGCGAGCCATAGGTCTCGCGCGGATGGTTGGAGACGATCGCGGTCGGGATCATTTCGAGTTCGCCGGTACGCCAGCGGTAGAGGATGTCGACCAGGCAGTGATCGGACTTCGACACCAATAGCATCACCCGGCGGCGGCTGGCGCGATCGCGCATCTGCCATTCCATCCCGAAACGTTCGGCGATCGCGGCAAAGCCGGTCTGCAGCGCCGCGAGCTCGACCGCGAGGTCGGCCGCGGTAAACACCACGCGCATGAAGAACTTGCCGGTCTCCACGTCATCGAACTGCTGGGCGTCCAGGATGTTCTGGCCGTTATGGGCGAGAAACGTCGAGACCGCCGAGACGATCCCTGGACGGTCCGGACAGGACAGGGTCAAAACGAACTGATGGTCGGGCATGCCAATTGACCAAAGCTTGAGCAGATTGATGGAACGGTCATTTTCGGCCCTCGTCTACACCGCAGGCGGCCTTGCGCCAATCCCGGCGCCGGGGTCAAATCGAACAAATGACGACAATGTTTGTTAGGGTCCATCATGGCTGAACGGCTGAACGGCTACCGCATCCTGATCCTCGAGACGCGCGAGGAGGCGCAGTTTTCCCGCCTGCTCACCGAACAGGGCGCCGACGTGCTGCAATGCCCGATGTTCACCATCCACGATGCGCCTGATCCGGCGCCGATCGTGGCCTGGATTCGCCGCGCCATCGAACGGCCGCTCGACGACCTCGTGCTGATGACCGGCGAAGGCCTGCGCCGGCTGATGAAAGTCGTGGGCCGGATCGGCGTCGAGCGGGAGTTCGGCGATAGCCTCGCCAAGGCGCGCAAATTCGCTCGCGGCCCCAAACCCGGCCGGGCACTGCGCGAGATCGGCCTGGAACCGCAAATGACGACCGAGAAGCCAACCTCGGAAGGCGTCGCCGAGATGCTGTCGAAGCTCGACCTGACTGGCCATCGGCTCGGCCTGCAGCTCTATCCCGACAAGGATCACGCCAGCCTGATCGGCGCGATCAAGGCACAGGGCGCCGAGGTCGATACGGTGCTGCCCTATGTCTATGACGCGCAGGCCGCCGACGCCAACATCGTCACCGCGATCGAGGAGATGGCGCAGGGCCGCATCGACGCGATCGCTCTGACCAATCTCGGCCAGGTCCGCCGCCTGATCGAGGTGGCACGGGCGCGCGGTTGCGAGGACAGGTTACGCGAGGGGTTCGAGCGTACGCCGATCGCGTCGGTCGGACCGGCGGTATCGGACGAACTCAAGTCCCAAGGCCTGCGCACCGACATCTACCCGGCCGAAGACGCCTTCTTCATGCGGCCGCTGATATCGGCGATGGCGGCGGCGCTTTCAAAAAATCCACCGCGCGCGACGGCGCGAAGCTAAAGCATGATCCGGAGAAGTGGGAAGCGGTTTTCCGGGAAGACCATGCTTAAACAACAAGTTAAAGTGCGATGACGATTCGACCGAATCTCATCGCGCTTTAGTCCACTTTGGCACCGGCGAACTTGACCACCTTGCCCCACTTCTCGGTCTCGTCGGCCACTAGTTTGCCGAAGTCGGCAGCCGAGCCCGGCAGCATGATCGCGCCGATCTCGGTAAACCGCGCCTTGGCCTTGGGATCGGCGAGGATTTCATTGACGGCCTTATTGAGCCTGTCGACGATTTCAGGCGGCGTGTTCTTCGGCGCCGCGAGGCCGTACCAGGCGCTGGCCTCGTAGCCCGGCAGGAAGTCGGCGACCGGCGGCAGGTCCGGAAGCACGTCCGAACGGGTCGTGCTGGTGACCGCAAGTCCGCGCAGCTTGCCGGATTTGACGTGCTCGGCGCAGGTCGGAAGATTGTCAAACATCACCTGCATCACGCCGGACAGCATATCGGTGAGCGCCGGCGCGCCGCCCCGGTAGGGCACGTGCTGCATGTTGATGCCGGTCAGCATCTTGAACAGTTCGCCCGACATGTGGATCGTCGAACCGTTGCCTGAGGACGCCATGTTGAGCTTGCCGGGATTGGCCTTTGCATAGGCGATCAATTCGGGAATCGACTTGATCGGCAGCGAGGGGTGCACCACCACGACGTTGGGAAAGCGAATGATGCCCGCGATTGGCTCCATCTCGCGCATGAAATCGAACGGCAGCTTCTGGTAGAGCGTCGCATTGATCGCATTGGCCGGCGCGACCAGCAGCAGCGTGTAGCCATCGGGCGCCGCGCGCAGCGCCTGCTCGGTGGCGATGTTGGTCCCGCCGCCCGGCCGGTTCTCGACAATGAAGGATTGCCCGAGCTTTTCCGACAGCCACTGCCCCATCAGGCGCGCCGTCAGGTCCGCCGAACCGCCGGGCGTATAGCCGATCACGAGACGAACCGGCCGCGCCGGATAGGCCTCGGCAAACGCTTTCCCAAATGTGAGCGGCAACGCAGCCGTAGCGGCTGCAAGTTGCAGGAACTGGCGGCGTAGAACCTTCATGATGTCTCCTCCGACGCACTGGCGGCTCTTGCGGCACGCTTGGGCACGCGCATCCTAGCCGCGCGGCGTCGCCAAGCCGACAGATATTCTCAGTCGGAGGGCGGGAGGTTCACCGCGTCACTTCGTCTCGCGCAGATAGGCCTGGTACGCGAGGGCGATGCCATCCTCGAGCGAGGTGGTGGCGCGCCAGCCGAGCCTGGCCAGCCGGCCGACGTCGAGCAGCTTGCGCGGCGTGCCGTCCGGGCGCGACGTGTCGAAGCTGATCTCGCCGCGATAGCCGACAGCGGCCGCGACGACGCGCGCGAACTCGGCGATGGTGATGTCCTCGCCGGTGCCGATATTGACCAGTTCGGGCGATGAATAGGTCTTCATCAGATGGATGCAGGCGTCGGCGAGATCGTCGACATAGAGGAATTCGCGGCGCGGCGTGCCGGTGCCCCACACCGCGACGTTGCCGGCGCCCGAAACCTTGGCCTCGTGGAAGCGGCGGATCAGCGCGGCGACGACGTGGCTGTATTCGGGGTGATAATTGTCGCCGGGGCCGTAGAGATTGGTCGGCATCACGCTGATGAAATCGGCGCCGTACTGGCTGCGATAGGCCTCGGCCATCTTGATGCCGGCGATCTTGGCGATGGCATAGGGCTCGTTGGTTGGCTCGAGCGGGCCGGTCAACATCGAATCCTCGCGCAGCGGCTGTGGCGCCAGGCGCGGATAGATGCAGGACGAGCCGAAGAACATCAGCTTCTCGCAGCCATTGGCGTGCGCCGCCTGGATCACGTTGCTCGAGATCGCCAGATTGTCGTAGAGGAATTCCGCCCGCAGCGTGTTGTTGGCGACGATGCCGCCGACCTTTGCGGCGGCGAGGAATACGGCCTGCGGCCGCTTCGCGGCAAACCATGCGTTGACCGCGGTTTGGTCGCGCAGATCGACCTCGCTGCGCGACACCGTCAGAAGGTCGGCCTCCTCGCGCGCCAGCCGGCGCATCAGCGCCGAGCCGACCATGCCGCGATGGCCGGCAACGAAGACCGTCTTGTCCTTCAGCTCAAACGCCGTGCTTGCCATTGGCCGCGTCCTGCCTGGCCTCGACGAGATCGCTGGCGACCATTTCCTTCACCAGCTGCGCGAACGGCGTCTTCGGCGCCCAGCCGAGCTTGGCGCGCGCCTTGCTGGCGTCGCCGATCAGAAGATCGACCTCGGTCGGGCGGAAATAGGTCGGATCAATCTGTACCAGGGTGTTGCCGGACGCCTTGTCGATACCGACCTCCTCGACGCCCTTGCCGCGCCATTCGATGCTGCGGCCGACCTCGGCAAACGCCAGCTCGACGAACTCGCGGACCGACCGCGTCTCGCCGGTCGCGAGCACGAAGTCGCCGGGCTCGTCGACTTGCAGGATCCTGTGCATGCCCTCGACATAGTCGCGGGCGTGGCCCCAGTCGCGCTTGGCGTCGAGATTGCCGAGATAGAGCTTGTTCTCGAGGCCGACCTCGATGCGGGCAACGGCGCGGGTGATCTTGCGCGTCACGAAAGTCTCGCCGCGGATCGGGCTCTCATGGTTGAACAGGATGCCGTTGCTGGCGAACATGCCATAGGCCTCACGGTAGTTCACCGTGATCCAGTAGCCGTAGAGCTTGGCGACGCCATAGGGCGAGCGCGGATAGAATGGCGTGGTCTCCTTCTGCGGCACCTCTTGCACGAGCCCGTAAAGCTCCGAGGTCGAGGCCTGGTAGAACCGCGTTTCCTTTTCCATGCCGAGGATGCGAATCGCCTCCAGCAGCCGCAGCACGCCGATCGCGTCGGCGTTGGCGGTGTATTCCGGGCTCTCGAAACTGACCTGGACGTGGCTTTGCGCCGCGAGGTTGTAGATCTCGGTCGGCCGGATCTGCTGCACCAGGCGGATCAGATTGGTCGAATCGGTCATGTCGCCATAGTGCATCAGGAACGGGACGTTGCCGACATGCGGATCCTGGTAGAGATGGTCGACACGCGCGGTGTTGAGTGAGGACGAGCGACGCTTGAGCCCGTGCACGGTATAACCGAGGCCGAGCAGATATTCGGCGAGATACGCGCCGTCCTGCCCGGTGACGCCGGTGATCAACGCAACGCGCCGCTTCGAGTCCTGAGCCGCCGAATCCTTAACTGCCATGTCATCTCCAGAGATCGCGCAAACAGCGCGCCGACGAGGCCGGTCTGTAGCATCCGGCCTGCTCCAAGTCTAACATCACAATTGCTGAATCGGGGCTTCAGCGCCCCCGAAAATGGTTAAATGCGGCCTGGATCCCATCATTCCCCGTAGTGGCGCAACCGGTCGAGGTTGAGGATGGTCACCCCGCCATAGTCGAGCCGCAACAGCCCCTCGCGCTCCAGCCGCTTCAGGCACTGGTTGGCGTTCTGCCGAGAGATCCCCGACAGCGCCCCGATCTCCTCCTGGGTGATCTCCAGGTGCAGGGTGAGGTCGGGGTAGAGAATCGGATTGAACAGCGAGGCGATCGAGCGCGCCAGCCGCGCGGTGGCATCCAGCGTGCGGCCATATTCGAGCAGCGCAATGAACTGGCCGAGCCGCTCATTGAGCGAGCCGACCAGGAACCGGTTGAAGCCGACACTGTTCTCGAACAGCCAGACGAAGGTCCGGCGATCCATCATCGCCAGTCGCGTGTCGCGCAGTGCGACCACATCGTAGCGCCTGGGCTCATTTTTGAGCACGGTCCCCTCGCCGAACCACGCGCCTGCGGTGAGACCCGCGAAACTCGCCGCCTTGCCGCCGCGCGAGACGATGCCCATGCGCGCCAGCCCGGTGACGATGCCGGTCCAGTACTGAAAATTGTCGCCGCGCATGAAGATGAATTCATTGGCGCGATAGGATTTTTCGGAAATGCCGGCGCGCGCGATTTCGATTTCTTGCTCGCTCAGTTCGCGCGACCAGGCCGCGATGTGCCTCAGGTAATCAGCAGCTATCATGCTAGCGACGGCGTCCTCCCCAAGATACTGCAACGATATTGCACCGCAGCAACGCCGTGCGCGAAGCCAGGGACCCGAGGCCTGGAATGCCAGCGAAAATTCCTGACTAAATGTCGGGCACATGACAATTCAACCTATCGCTTTCTCGTATTCAGAGCCACCTCGCGTAACGTCGCGCAGCTCCTTGATGGATCGCTGAAGGCGGACGACGCGAGAGACGGGCTTGCAGGCGGGTGCGGCGTTACCGCGCATGACGCAGGCGATCGGGTCAAGCGATCTCCCGAACGCAGGCATCATTAGTCGGATGGTCTCCCTTCGGCGGCCCATGTAAGATCGAAGAGTAAGATCGAAGCGAAGATAAAGAGCGCGCCAAAGCGCCCGTATCTGGAGGGAACAGGGTGGCTAATAGTCTCGAGGTGCGCGGAGTCTCATTGCGCTTTGGCGGCGTCCGCGCGCTGACCGAAGTGAGCTTCGGCGTCAACGAGGGCGAGCTGTTCTCCATCATCGGCCCGAACGGCGCCGGCAAGACCTCGATCGTCAACTGTATCTCCGGCCGCTACCGGCCGACCGAAGGCCAGCTGTTCTATCGCGGCCAGGACATTACCGGCCTCAACCCGAACGCGCGGCCCCGGCTCGGCATCGGCCGGACCTTCCAGAATCTCGCGCTGTTCCACCACATGAGCGTGCTCGACAACATTATGGTCGGCCGCCATCACCTCCTGAAGAACAACTTCATCACGGGATCGCTGTACTGGCTGACCGGCGCGCGCCGCGAGGAGCTGGAGCACCGCCGCAAGGTGGAGGAGATCATCGACTTCCTCGATCTGCAATCGGTGCGCAAGGCAACCGCCGGCACTCTGCCCTACGGCCTGCGCAAGCGCGTCGAGCTCGCCCGCGCGATGGCGCTCGAGCCGCAACTGATCCTGCTCGACGAGCCGATGGCCGGCATGAACTTCGAAGAGAAGGAAGACATGGCGCGCTACATCGTCGATCTCAACGAAGAGTTCGGCATGACGGTGATGATGATCGAGCACGACATGGGCGTCGTGATGGACATCTCCCACCGCGTCATGGTGCTCGACTTCGGCCGCAAGATCGCCGAGGGCGATCCGGCCACCGTGCTCGCCGATCCCCATGTCAAGCGCGCCTATCTCGGCGAAGAGGACGAGGCGCTGGTCGATCCCGACGACAAGCCGGCGGTGCGGGAGAGCGCCGCATGATGGACTATGCCGGTCGCGCCGCGCAGGCCGACACCTTTCCCAAGATGCTGCGCCTGAACGCGAAGGAACACGGCCAGGAGATCGCGCTGCGCGAGAAGGATTTCGGGTTGTGGCGCGAATTCACCTGGAACGACTACCAGACCCGCACCCATGATTTCGCGCTCGGCATGGTCGAGCTCGGGCTTGGCCGCGGCGACGTGATCGGCATTATCGGCGACAACCGGCCGGACTGGGTCGCCGCCGAGATCGCGGCCCACGCGATTGGCGCGATGAGCCTCGGCCTTTACCGCGACGTGCTCGACGAGGAAGCCGCCTACCTCCTGACCTATGGCGAGGCCAAGCTGGTCTTCGCCGAGGACGAGGAACAGGTCGACAAGATGCTCGGCCTGGCCGATCGCGTGCCCCACCTCAAGTACATCGTCTATTCCGACCCGCGCGGCATGCGCAAATACGACGATCCGCGATTGATGGAGGCGAGCAAGCTCGTGGCGCTGGGCCGCGACCGCGCCGAGCGCGAGCCTGGGCTCTACGAGCGGCTGGTCGATGCCACTGATGGCGAGGACGTCGCGATCCTCTGCACCACCTCGGGCACGACAGCCAATCCGAAGCTTGCGATGCTCTCGGCCGGACGCGTGCTGCGGCACTGCGCGACCTATCTCGCCTTCGATCCGAAGGGGCCGGACGACGAATATGTTTCGGTGCTGCCGCTGCCCTGGATCATGGAACAGATCTACGCGCTGGGCAAAGGGTTGCTCTCCCGGATGAAGGTCAACTTCGTCGAAGAGCCCGACACCATGATGCACGACTTCCGCGAGATCGCGCCGACCTTCGTGCTGTTCGCGCCGCGGGTCTGGGAATCGATCGCGGCGGACGTCCGCGCCGGGGTGATGGACGCCTCGCCGGTCAAGCAGCGGCTCTATGACCTCGGTATGAGGACCGGCCTTGCGGCGCTCGCCGAGGGCAAGCGTTCTGTGTTCGCCGACCAGCTCTTGTTCCGTGCGCTGCGCGACCGGCTCGGCTTCACGCGGCTGCGCTCGGCGGCGACCGGCGGCGCGGCGCTCGGGCCGGATACCTTCAAGTTCTTCCAGGCGATGGGCGTGCCGCTGCGCACGCTATACGGCCAGACCGAGCTGCTCGGCGCCTACACGCTGCATCCCGAAGGCAAGGTCGATCCCGACACCACCGGCGTGCCGATGGCCGACAGCATCGAGATCCGCATCGACAATGCCGACGTCAACGGCGTCGGCGAGATCGTGGTGCGGCATCCGAACATGTTCCACGGCTATTACAAGAACCCCGAAGCATCGGTCGCCGACATCAAGGACGGCTGGATGCATTCGGGCGATGCCGGCTACTACAACGACAACCGGCAGCTTGTCGTGATCGACCGCATCAAGGATCTCGCCAAGACCTCGCGCGGCGAACGCTTCTCGCCGCAATATATCGAGAACAAGCTGAAGTTTTCGCCCTATGTCGCCGAGGCGGTCGTGCTCGGCGCCGGCCGCGACGCGCTCGCGGCGATGATTTGCATCCGCTACTCGATCATCTCGAAATGGGCGGAGAAGAACCGGATCTCGTTCACGACCTACACCGACCTGTCCTCGCGGCCCGAAGTCTATGCGCTGCTCAAGAATGAGGTCGAGACCGTCAATGCCACCCTGCCGCCGGCGCAACGCATCTCGCGCTTTTTGCTGCTCTACAAGGAGCTCGATGCCGATGACGGCGAGCTGACCCGGACCCGAAAAGTCCGCCGCGGCGTGATCAACGAGAAATACGCCGACATCATCGATGCGATCTACCGCGGCAAGGCCACTATCCCCGTCGACACCGTGATCCGCTTCCAGGACGGCTCGATCCAGCGCGTCCGCACCACGCTCGAGGTCGTCGACCTCGGCCGCGCCGTGATCGCGGAGGCCGCGGAATGACTGTGTTGCGCGACCAGAACGCGGTGCTCATGAATGTGCCCTCTCCCCTTGTGGGAGAGGGCTACACCGTTAGTCGACACGAACTCGCTTGGGTGAGGGGTACCCTCTCCACGATCCCGATGCGGAGACAACCCCTCACCCGGCTTCGCTTTGCGAAGCCACCCTCTCCCGCAAGGGGAGAGGGTGCTGGCGCCGCAGTCCGGAGCGACCGTACCCCATGAACGCCCAGTTCCTGATCCAGTTGATCGTCAACGGCCTCGTGGTCGGCACGCTTTACGGCGTGGTCGCGATGTCGTTCGTGCTGATCTACAAGGCGACGCAGGTCGTGAACTTCGCGCAGGGCGAATTGCTGCTGGTCGGCGCCTGGGTGTGCTGGGCGCTGCTGACGAAGTATCAGGTGCCGTTCTGGGTCGGCATGCCAATCACGCTGGTCTTCATGTTCATCTTCGGGATCGCGATCCAGGTCGTGATCCTGCGTCCGATGATCGGCGAGCCCATCATCTCCGTGATCATGGTGACGATCGGCCTGTCGACGGTGTTCCAGGCCGCGCTGAAGTGGATCTTCGGCGTCAACCCGCAGCCGTTCCCGCGCGTGTTCCAGAGCCAGTCGGTCAGCCTGTTCGGACTGCAGATCCAGACCGTCTATGTCATGAGCCTCGTGGTCTCGCTCGCCATGATGGTCGGCATGGCCTGGTTCTTCCGCGCCTCCAAATACGGCCTTGCGATGCGCGCCACCGCCTTCAACCAGCAGGTCGCGCAGTCGCTCGGCATTTCCGTCAAGAACGTGTTCGCGATGGCGTGGGCGATCTCGGCCACCGTCTCGGCGGTCGCCGGTGTCGTGGTCGCCGTGGTCAACGGCGTGTCGTCCGGCCTCTCCGCCTACGGCATCAAGGTGTTTCCGGCCGCGATCCTGGGCGGGCTCGACTCGGTCGGCGGCGCCGTGCTCGGCGGCATCATCATCGGGCTGCTGGAAAACGTCGCCCAGTATGTCGACAGCCAGTACCTGCACTGGGGCAATCTCTACGAGATCGCGCCGTTCTACGTCCTGATCATCATCCTGATGATCAAGCCGTACGGCCTGTTCGGCACCAAGGATATTGAGCGGGTCTGATCAATGGCGACAAGCACACTCATCCCCTCGGGCGATTTCCGCACCAGCTATGCGGCCGACACCACGGTCTTCCCGACCGCAACCAGCCGCAATTTCGCGATCCTCGGCATCGTGCTCGCCTGCTTCGCGCCGATGCTGCTGTCCAACTACCTGCTCTCGATCGCGATCCAGATCGGCATCTTCGCGATCGCAGCCCTCGGCCTCAACGTCCTGGTCGGCTTCACCGGCCAGATCTCGATCGGCCATGCCGCGTTCTTCCTGTTCGGCGCGTTTACCTCGGCCTACATCTCCAACAACGCGCCGATCCCGGTGTTCTTCGCCATCCCCCTCGCCGGCGTCGTCACGGCGCTGGTCGGCCTGATCTTCGGCGTGCCGGCGGCGCGGCTGAAGGGACTCTATCTCGTGATCGCGACGCTCGCCGCGCAGTATATCCTGCTCGACTTCTTCTCGCGCGCCGAATGGTTCTCGGGCGGCTCGGTGCCGGCCAGCGCCAATCCGTTCTCGATCTTCGGCTACACCCTGCGCGGCGACCGCCAGTATTTCTACGTCGTGCTCGCCTACATGGTGGTCAGCTATTTGCTCGTCACCAATCTGATGCGCACCCGCGACGGCCGCGCGCTGGTCGCGATCCGCGATCACTATCTCTCCGCCGAGATCATGGGCATCAACCTCACCAAGTACCGGACGCTGTCGTTCGGGCTTGCCGCCTTCTTTGCCGGCATCGCCGGCGCGCTCTACGCGCACTATCAACTCGTGGTCTCGCAGGAAGGCTTTGGCATCGAGCGCTCGGTGCTGTTCCTCGCCATGGTCATCATCGGCGGCACGGGCTCGGTGATGGGCACGCTGATGGGCACGGCCTTCGTGGTGCTGCTGCCGGAATCGATGGAATGGCTGAGCGCCTGGCTGAAGGGCGGCGCCATCGACAAGGCGCTGCAGCTCAACAACAACATCACCTTCCTGCGCGAGATCGCGATCGGCCTGATCATCATCGGCTTCTTGATGTTCGAGCCCGACGGCCTCGCGCATCGCTGGCGGCAGATCAAGGCCTACTGGAAGCTCTACCCGTTCTCGCATTGACGCAAGGCACGGAACGCAACTCAAAATTCGGTTCAACGAATAGGCAGGAGGAAAGAAAAAATGACGATTAGATCCCTTTTGAGCTCGGTCTCCGTTGCGCTGCTGATCAGCAGCGCGGCCACCACCGCGCAGGCGCAGATCGCCATCGGCCATCTGCAGGACCTCTCGGGCGGCACGTCCGACGTCGGCACCCCCTATGGCCAGGGCGTCGCGGACACCTTCGCCTGGGTGAACAAGAACGGCGGCATCGGCGGCAAGCAGCTCAATGTCGACAGCAACGACTATGGCTACCAGGTGCCGCGCGCCATCGCGCTGTACAAGAAGTGGTCGGCGCCCGACGGCAAGGTCGCGGCGATCATGGGCTGGGGCACGGCGGATACCGAAGCCCTCACCGGCTTCCTGGCGCAGGACAAGATCCCGGACATCTCCGGCTCCTACGCCGCCGCGCTGACCGATCCGGAAGGCACCAGCGGCAAGGCCAAGCCCGCACCCTACAATTTCTTCTACGGCCCGAGCTATTCGGACTCGATGCGCGCGATGCTGACCTGGGCCGCGGAGGACTGGAAGGCCAAGGGCAAGCCCGGCAAGCCGAAATTCGTCCACATGGGCGCCAACCATCCGTATCCGAACGCACCGAAGGCGGCTGGTGAAGCGCTGGCGACCGAGCTCGGCTTCGAGGTGCTGCCGCCGCTGGTGTTCGCGCTGTCGCCCGGCGACTACTCGGCGCAGTGTCTCAGCCTGAAGAGCTCGGGCGCAAATTATGCCTATCTCGGCAACACGGCGGCCTCGAACATCTCGGTGCTGAAGGCCTGCAAGACCGCCGGCGTCGATGTCCAATTCCTCGGCAATGTCTGGGGCATGGACGAGAACGCGGCGAAGACCGCCGGCGATGCAGCCGACGGCGTGATCTTCCCGCTCCGCACGGCGGTGAGCTGGGGCGGCAACGCGCCCGGCATGAAGACCGTGATGGAAATCTCCAAGATGTCCGACCCGTCCGGCAAGGTCTATCGGCCGGTGCACTACATCGCCGCGGTCTGCAGCGCGCTCTATCTGAAGGAGGCGCTCGACTGGGCCGCCAAGAACGGCGGCGCCACCGGCGAGAACGTCGCCAAGGGCTTCTACCAGAAGAAGGATTGGGTGCCGGCCGGCATGGACGGCGTCTGCAATCCGTCGACCTGGACCGAAAAGGATCACCGCCCGACCACGAAGGTCGACCTGTATCGCTCGAAGATCTCGGGCGCGACCGATGGCGACATCAACGACCTGATGGGCAAGGGCACGATCAAGCTCGAGAAGGTGAAGACCGTCGACCTACCGCGCAAGCCGGAATGGTTTGGGTGGTAAGGCAACGGCTGATCACGTCCACAAATCGTCATGCGCGGGCTCGACCCGCGCATCCATCAAGCGAAGACGTATTCCGATCGATGGATTGCCGGGTCAAAGGCGAGCGGAAGCGACGCCGTCCTTCGGACGGCTATGCCCGGCAATGACGTCGAAGGGTAACACAGACCATGAACGAAACCCTCGAAGCCACCCGCCCGATGCCGACGGCCGTCCCGCCGCCGCCGCTGCTCAGCGTCAACAACATCGAGGTCGTCTATGACGACGTCATCCTGGTGCTGCGCGGCCTCAGCCTCGAAGTGCCGAAGGGCGCGATCGTGGCGCTGCTCGGCGCCAACGGCGCCGGCAAGTCGACCACGCTGAAGGCGATCTCCGGCCTGCTCAAGACCGAGGACGGCGAGGTCACCCGCGGCGAGATCCTGTTCGAGGGCCAGCGCATCAACGGCATCGATCCGGACAAGATCGTCCGCCGCGGCATCTTCCAGGTGATGGAAGGCCGCCGCATCGTCGCCGATATGACGTCGCTGGAGAACCTGCGGCTCGGCGCCTTCACCCGGCGCGACGGCGAGGTCTCCGATGACATCGACATGGTGTTCAAGTATTTCCCGCGCCTGAAGGAGCGCACCGGCCTCGCCGGCTATCTCTCCGGCGGCGAGCAGCAGATGCTCGCGATCGGCCGCGCGCTGATGGCGCGCCCGAAGATGATCCTGATGGACGAGCCGTCGATGGGGCTATCGCCTCTGCTCGTCAAGGAAGTGTTCGCGATCATCAAGGAGATCAACCGCGACCTCGGCGTCACGATCCTCCTGGTCGAGCAGAATGCGCGCGCCGCGCTCTCGGTCGCGAGCCATGGCTACATCATGGAACAGGGCAAGGTCGTGCTCGACGGCTCCGCCGACGAGCTGCGCGACAATGAGGACGTCAAGGAATTCTACCTCGGCGGCGCCGGCGACCAGCGCAAGAGCTTCAAGAACCTGAAGAGCTTCAAGCGGCGCAAGCGCTGGCTGTGAGGATAGCGAGCGTTTTCGGGCGGAGTTGCGTGTGCAGAAAACGCGTCAGACCAGGAAGGCGGTTCTATCCGAGCACCTGCTCGGCTTCAGTGACCGCGCAAAGCACATGATAGAACGACGACGCCGGGATCGTGGCGACCAGCGAATTGCCGTCGCGGTCGAACTGATCGTACCAGCCGCCGGCCACGGCATGGCCGAGATAGTGCCGCTCGAGCAGCACCAGCGCCGCACGCGCCTCGTCCGCCGCGCCGGCTTCGCCCGACTCGGCTTGCGCGATCCACGCCTTCGCCAGCTCGCTCTGCGGCCAAAGCCGCCGTGTGTGGCGGCGGATATTGCCCTCTGCGTCGCCCTCGTCGACCAGGCAGCCGGTGGCCGCATCGCAATAGCGCAGCGCCGACGCCAGCAGCTCGCCGCGCGGGCGCCCGGTCGGGCAGCCGGTGATGCGCTCGAATCCCTTCAGCAGCCAGACCCATTCCGCGAGGTGTCCAGGCTCGACGCTGACCGGCGGGATCTTCGACCAGTCCTCCTCGAAATATTCGCCGAGGGTGCGCGTCTGCTTGTCGTAGAGGTTGGCGAGGAACAGCGCGAAGAAATCGCCGGCGCGGTTCTGGAACGACAAATCGTGGGTCGCGTCGAAGCAGGCGATCATCGCCTCGAACAGATGCATCTGCGGGTTCTGCCGGCGCGGCATCGAGGGCGGCAGGCCCTCGTGGAAGCCGCCATGGGGCGAGCGCAGCTGGGTATCGAGGAACGACAGCAGCGCGTCGATCTCGGCGCGGATCTGGGCGTCCTGGTCGAGGCCGTAGGCGGTCGCGAGCGCAAGCAGCACGAAGGCGTGGCCGTAAGTGTCGCGCAGCGGGTCGTGCACGCCGCCCTCGGCCGTCAGGCTGTAGACGAAGCCAGGCCGGCCGTCCGGCGCCCTGGCCTTGGCCAGCAGGTAGTCCAGCCCCTTCAGCGCGACCGCGCGCCCCTCCGGATACCAGCCCAGCTGGGCCGCCTTGGCGTAGCAATAGATCTGGCGCGCCTGCACCATGATCCGGCGCGGCGCGGCGCGATCGGCTGTCCCATCCTGGTGCAGCCGGTCGACAAAGCCGCCGGCGCTGCTGTCCCAGCCTGCGGTCGACCACAGCGGCAGGGCCTCGCCAATGATACGGCGCTTCAGCCTCGCGACGACGTCGGCGGCCCCGTCCGCCGCAACGCTTTCTGCCTCAGCCATCGTGCTCCCTGGAACCGTCCCAATGTCAGCGATCAGCGTCTGATAGCACGGGCGGACCGGCACGCAACCCGCGCACATCCTCTCAAGGACCTGCCATGACCGACCATTACGACGCCCTTGAAACGCGCGATCCGGCCGAGCGCGAGGCCGCGTTGTTCGCCCGGCTGCCCGAGGTGCTGCGCAAGGCGATGGCAGCGCCCGCCTATGCCAATTTGCTGAGAGGCACCGATCCCGCCTCCGTCACCAGCCGGGAGGCGCTGGCCGGGCTGCCGGTGCTCCGTAAGTCGGAACTGCCGGCCCTGCACAAGGCCGCCCCACCGTTCGGCGGCTTCGTGGCCGACACGCCTGGCTCGTTCGCCCGGCTGTTCTCCTCGCCCGGACCGATCTTCGAGCCGGAGGGCCGCCAGGCGGATCCCTGGCGCGGCGCCCGGGCGCTGTTTGCGGCGGGCTTTCGCGAGGGGGATGTGGTGCTGAACACCTTCAGCTATCACCTCACCCCCGGCGGCTTCATCTTCGACGCCTCGGCGCGGGCGCTCGGCTGCGCGGTGATCCCGGCGGGCCCCGGCAATACCGAGCAGCAATTCGAGCTGATCGAGGCCTATCGCCCGGTCGGCTATAGCGGCACCCCGGACTTCCTGAAGATCCTGCTCGACGCCGCCGCCACCGCCGGCCGCGACGTATCCTCGATCAAGCGCGCGCTGGTCTCAGGCGCGGCATTTCCGAAATCGCTGCAGGAGGAGATGAAGTTGCGCGGCGTCGAGGCCTACCAGGTCTTCGGCACTGCCGATCTCGGCCTGATCGCGTTCGAGACCGCGGCGCGCGAGGGGATGACGGTCAATGAGGATCTCATCCTGGAGATCGTCAAGCCCGGCACCGGCGATCCGGTTGCGCCGGGTGACGTCGGCGAGATCGTGGTGACCTCGCTCGATCCGCACCATCCCTGGATACGCCTCGCGCTCGGCGACCTGACCGCCGCCCTGCCCGGCGCGAGCCGGTGCGGACGCACCAACATGCGCATCAAGGGCTGGATGGGCCGCGCCGACCAGACCACCAAGGTGAAGGGGATGTTCGTGCGCCCCGAGCAGATCGCGGAGATCGGCAGGCGCCATCCCGAGCTCGGACGGTTGCGCCTCGTGGTCACGCGCGCCGGCGAGGCCGACGCGATGACGCTGCGGGCCGAATGTGCCTCGGCGGCGGATGCCCTGCAGAGCGACGTCGCGGCAACGCTGCGTGCCGTGACAAAGCTCGGCGGCACCGTCGAGCTGGTCGGCACCGGCTCGCTGCCGAATGACGGCAAGGTGATTGCGGACGAGCGTTAGGCCTTGGGATCACCCGGCGTTTGATCGGTCCAGATTTGTCGCGCGAGGCGTTGTGAACTATTGAGCTAGCTCGTGCCTCGTGGAGACGGACGGATCATCACCTCATGAGCAGCGCTTCCGGAGATCAGCCGCGAAGGCCGGCCGTCTTCTTCGATCGGGACGGCGTCCTGAACCAGGACATCGGTTACCTGTTCGAGAGCCACAGGCTGGTCTGGATCGACGGCGCGCGCGAGGCGGTCAAGGCCGTCAACGACATGGGGTATTTTGCGTTCGTCGTGACCAACCAGTCAGGCGTCGCAAGGGGTCTCTACGAGGAGACACACGTGCGGCAGCTTCACGACTGGATGGCCGATGAGCTCGGCAGGATCGGCGCGCATATCGACGCCTTTGAATACTGCCCGTTCCATCCTGAAGGGACGGTTGAACGATATCGGCAGGTCAGCCACCGCCGCAAACCGTCGCCGGGCATGATCAATTATCTGCTCGAACGCTTTCCGGTCGACGTCGAACGCAGCTTTCTGGTCGGCGATCAGCCGACGGATCTCGAGGCTGCGCGCGCAGCCGGGCTGAAGGGCTACCTGTTCTCAGGCTCCAATCTGGAAAAGTTCCTGAGGCCTCTGCTGCTCGAGAGCTGAAGACCACAGCGTCAAGCGCGAGGCCCCGATCGCGATCAGAACTTCCGGATCAGCTCGATCACCTCGTCCTGCTGCCGGCGCGTGATCTCGGCGAACATCGGCAGCGAGAGAATCCGGCCCTGATCGCGATGCGCGTTGGGGAACTGCTCCGGCCGATGCTCGAACCGCGCATAGGCCGGCAGGAATGGCAGCGCGGTGGGATAGTTGATGGCGGTCTGCACGCCATTGGCGTTGAGATGAGCGGCGAGCGCGTCGCGGCGCGGATGCCTGATCGTGTAGAGGTGATAGACGTGGCGGCGCGCCGGCGCGACCTCGGGCACCACGACATCCTCGATCTGATTGAGGCCGGCATCATAGATCTCGGCGGCGGCCTGCCGGGCCTCGGTCCAGGCGGCAAGATGCGGCAGCTTGGCCGAGAGGATCGCGGCCTGCATGCCGTCGAGCCGGCTGTTGATGCCTTCGATGTGGTGCTGGTGCTTCACCAGTCCACCATGGCGCGCCAGCATGGCCATCTGCTCGGCGAGCGCCGCGTCGTTGGTGACGACCGCGCCGGCATCGCCCATCGCGCCGAGATTCTTGCCGGGATAGAAGGAATAGGTCGCGGCCTCGCCGAAGGTGCCGACCATGCGGCCCTTGTAGCGCGCGAGATGGGCCTGGGCGCAATCCTCGATCACCCACAGCTTGTGCTTCTGCGCGATCGCCATGATCGCTTCCATATCCGCGGGCTGGCCATAGAGATGCACCGGGATGATGCCGACCGTGCGCGGCGTGATGGCGGCCTCAATGGCCGCCGGATCGATCGTGAACGTCGCCTCGTCGGTGTCGCAGAAGACGACGGTGGCACCGGAGTGGGTGATCATCGCAGCGGTCGAGATCCAGGAATGCGCCGTCGTGATGACCTCGTCGCCCGGCTTCACCTTCAGCGCGCGCATGGCGAGGTAAAGCGCGTCGGTGCCGTTGGCGCAGGACACGCAATGAGCGACCTCGGCCGCCGCCGCAAATTCGCGCTCGAAGGCGTCGACATAGCTGCCGCGAATGAAGGCGTTGTCACGGATCACGCCGGCGATCGCAGCGTCGATCTCGCCCTTGATGGACTGGTATTGCAGTTGCAGGTCGGCATACGGCACCGCCATCGATATTCCCCTATTGCCCTATTGGCTTGTCAGCAGCCGGCGCGCCGGATTGCCGGCATAGGTGCCAGGCGTCGTGATATGCTTGGTCACCACCGATCCGGCGCCGATGACGACGTCGTCGACGATCCTGACCGGCATGATCGTCGCATTGGAGCCGATCGACACCCGGTTGCCGATCACCGTCTCGCGCCACAGCTCCTTGCGTCCACGCGCCGGGCCGCCGGTGGAGAACGTGTCGTTGACGAACATCACACCGTGCCCGATGAAACAATCCTCGCCGATGGTGACGAGCTCGCAGACGAAGGCATGCGACTGCACGCGGGTGCGCGCCCCGACGATCACGCCCTTCTGGATTTCGGTGAAGGGGCCAACGAAGCAGTCGTCGCCGAGCTTGCAGCCATAGAGGTTGCAGGGCTCGACGATCTTGACGCGTTCGCCGAACGCGACATCGCGCACGCTGGCCTGATGCACGTCCGGCCGGTTCACGAAGCGACGCCCAGCCGGCTCAGCCGTGGCGTGAAGCGCAGCGCGACTTCCTCGCCGGTCTCGATCGACTCATAGAGGGCCGAGATCAGCTCCAGGCTCTTGCGGCCCTCGAGCCCGTCGACCAGCGCGGCGCGCTGGTTCTCGAGGCAATCGACCACATGGTGATAATAGGCCTGATGGCCGAAGCCGTAGACGTTGGGCGGGTTGACCGAGAACTTCTCCACGACGTCCTTGTCGGACGGCAGCTCGTCGACAAAGCGCCAGTGCCGGATCTGGTTGACCGCAAAGCCCGAAATCTCGACCGTGCCCTTTTCGCCCAGGATCGAGAGCGAGCCCTCGAGATCGGTCGGGCGCGCCGCGGTGGTCGCCTCGATGATCCCGAGCGCGCCATTGCGGAACTTCAGCGTTGCAACCGCCGTATCTTCGGTTTCGATGTTGGCCAGCGCCGTTGCCGCGCGCGCATGCACGCTCACGACGTCGCCGAAGAACCACTCTAGCATGTCGACATGGTGGCTCGCCTGATTGGTCAGCACGCCGCCGTCATAGGCCCAGGTGCCGCGCCAATCGTCCTGGTCGTAATAGGCCTGGTCGCGGCACCAGCGCACCCTGACCGTCCCCAGGATGAGCTTGCCGAAGCGGCCGGCGTCGAGCGCCTCGCGCGCCTTGACTACCGGCACGTTGAAGCGGTTCTGCTTGACGATGAACATCTTGACGCCGGCCTGGTCGCAGGCCCGGATCATGTCGTCGGCGTCCTGCAGACGCAGCGCCATCGGCTTCTCGACCACGACGTGCTTGCCGGCCCTCGCGCAGGCGATCACATGCGCGGGGTGCTGACCGCTCGGCGTCAGCACGGCGATGGCATCGATGTCCTTCCGCGCCAGGAATTCGTCCATATCGTAATGGGCCGCAACGCCGAACTTCCCGGCAACCGCATCGGCGCGCGCGCGGATCGGATCGCAGACCGCGACCAGGCTCGCTCCTTCGATGTGATTGCCACCCAGGAGATCCGAGTGACGCTTGGCGATACGCCCGCACCCGAGCAGGCCAAATCTGATCATGCAACAGG
Organism: Bradyrhizobium sp. USDA 4501; assembly: GCF_054062115.1. Lineage (NCBI taxonomy): Bacteria > Pseudomonadati > Pseudomonadota > Alphaproteobacteria > Hyphomicrobiales > Nitrobacteraceae > Bradyrhizobium > Bradyrhizobium sp. USDA 4501. Next base: position 7,414,197 of record NZ_JBSSEX010000001.1, on the reverse strand, counting down.
CCCTGTCTTGTCTCGTGGCTGGCCAGTGCAACCAGCCGAAGAGCCGAGGGAACAAGCGGCCTTGCGAGCCGCACGGTAGCGTTCCATTACCCAGAAAACCCGGGATAAAGCAAGGCCATGCGCCGATCAGGTGGCGGACGGCACGCCGATTCCGCCATGTTCGTCGCCGGGCAGTGGGGAGCAAGCCCGATCCGCGCCGACGCCCGAATGTCAGCTCCCTGTCAAACCTTGTGGTACTCGCGGTACCACTTGATAAATCGCGCGATCCCATCCTCGATGCTGGTCGCAGGCCGAAATCCGATGTCCCGCGCCAGATCTTCAATGTCTGCATAGGTCGCCGGCACATCGCCGGGCTGCATCGGAAGCAGTTCCCTGATTGCTTTCCGGCCGAGCTCCTTCTCCAGCAGAGAGACGACGTGCAAGAGCTCCTCGGGGTTATTGTTGCCGATATTGTAGATCTTCCAGGGCGCCCTGCTGCTCGAAGGATCGGGCGCGGCTGTGGGGGGGATTGATTGCCCCTGAGGTGGCCGCGCCATGAGGCGGATGATCGCTTCGGCGATATCGTCAACAAAAGTGAAGTCACGGCGCATATCACCGTTGTTGAACAATTTGATCGGCGTTTCACTCAAAATCGCTTTCGCGAAAATGAACATGGCCATGTCCGGGCGGCCCCACGGACCATAGACCGTGAAGAACCGCAGGCCGGTAGCAGGGATGCCGTACAGATGGCTGTACGAGTGCGCCATCAACTCATTGGCCTTCTTTGACGCGGCGTACAGGCTGATCGGATGGTCGACATTGTCATGCACCGAGAAGGGCAGTTTTGTATTGCTGCCGTAGACCGATGACGATGATGCAAACAGCAAGTGTCCGCACCCGTTGTGGCGACATCCTTCAAGAATATTGATGAAGCCTTCTAGGTTTGCATCCACATAGGCATGTGGATGCTCCAGCGAGTAGCGCACGCCGGCTTGGGCGGCGAGATGGACAACGACAGGAAAACGATACGCGGCAAAGAGCGACTTGATACCCGCGCGATCAGTCAAATCGAGCTTCACAAAAGTGAAGTTCGGGTCGCGCTTCAGGATCTCGAGACGTGCTTCCTTCAGTTGAGGATCGTAATAGTCGTTGACGATGTCCAGGCCGACGACCTTGCGGCCCGCCGCCAAGAGGCGCTGGGCAACATGAAAGCCAATGAACCCGGCAGCTCCAGTGACCAGTGGTGTATCGTGCGACATCGCTTTCTCAGCCATTGTTCTATAGCCGCCAGAGCTCGATGCCGGCGGGAGCTACGCTACGGTCGAGCTTCGCTTTGACATCCAGAATGAGGCCCGTGCCGCCATCCAATAGGCGCTGAAAGAGCGGCCAGCCACCGGCGAGATAGCTATCATGCGCGACGGCCAGGATAACCGCATCCGCCGGGCGCAGGTCATCGAGATCAGTCAGCGTCAGCCCATATTCATGGCTTGCATCCTCCGCATTCGCGAGAGGATCGTGCACCTGAACGTGAATACCAAATGTCTCAAGCTCACGAATGATGTCGACCACACGGGAGTTGCGCGTATCCGGGACATTTTCCTTGAAGGTCAGGCCAAGTACCGTAACGGTGCTTTTGCCCCCCTTGCCCTTCCCGCGAAGCAGCATTCGAACACATTCACGCGCAATGCGCTGACCCATGCCGTCATTGATCCGGCGACCGGCCAGAATCACCTCCGGATGGTAGCCCGCTCGCTCGGCACGAAAAGTCAGGTAGTAGGGGTCGACGCCGATGCAGTGGCCGCCAACGAGGCCGGGCTGAAACGGCAGAAAATTCCATTTTGTGCCCGCGGCCGCCAAAACGTCGCCAGTGTCGATATTCAGCACCTGAAAGATCAGCGATAGCTCGTTCATGAACGCGATGTTCAGATCGCGCTGCGTGTTCTCGATGACCTTGGCAGCCTCGGCCACCTTGATGGAAGGTGCGCGATGGATGCCGGCCGTCACGACGGACCCATAGACATTAGCAACGATGTCGAGCGTTTTCGGATCCTGAGCAGAGACGACCTTCATGATGGTCTCGAAACGGTGCAGTTTGTCACCGGGATTGATCCGCTCGGGAGAGTACCCGACCGTGAAGTCCACGCCCGGCTTCAAATGGGAGACCTCGGCCAGGATGGGGATACATTCCTCCTCGATCGCGCCCGGATAAACCGTCGATTCGTAGACGACGATGTCACCCTTCTTGAGCGCACCGCCGACCGTGCGCGATGCGGCAATCATTGCCCCCAGATCCGGCCGGTGCGCATCGTCGATTGGCGTCGGCACAGTGACGATGAAGAAATCCGAGTCCCGGATCGCCACCGAATCCACGGAGAACGTCAGCGACGGATGGCGAAGATCTTCGGCGTCGACTTCACGCGTACGGTCATATCCCTTGCTGAGCTCGGCAACACGGCTGCGGTCCACGTCAAAACCGACGACGGGTATTCTTTTGCGGGCGAAGGCAACCGCAACGGGAAGGCCGACATAGCCCAACCCAATAACTGCAATCTTTCGGAAATGTGACATAAAGGAAGTTCCGGCTCAGGCGTACCATCGAGGCCGGTTGTTTAGCCGCCATACAGCCGACGTCGCAAGAGCGAAAGTCCTTAAGATACCAAGGATTCTGCCGCAAAAAATGAGCGCTATTGCCAGGGCGACCTAAAGAGAATACGAAGGCGTATTAACCTCTTCGGCCCCTCTTGCGTCCTTTGAGACACCTGCGACACGGCCAAAATGCGTCGGCTCTGAGCTTCGTCGACCCAATACCGGCGTCGCCAACTTTGCCTTATCCGGTTCCCTCGGGATAACCTTCGCGGCTATTGGTTCGCGCCTGAGCCAGGTCATCAACCGTGGATGCCGTCTTATTGTCGTGGTTTAGATGCGATATGAGCTAATTCTGCTGGACGGGCAATCTCCCTGGCTCGGCCCCTGCCCGCTGACCGATTTGCAAGCCTTCCGGTAGGGCACGATGTGCGGAATCGCCGGATTTCTCGCGGACCCCAGCAGTCGGACATCGGTCGACCAGCTTAAATCCATCGCCGACGCCATGGACGTCAGCCTGGAACATCGCGGTCCCGACGACCACGGCATATGGGTCGATGCCGAAGCTGGTGTTGCCCTCGTTCACCGCCGCCTGTCGATCGTGGATCTTTCGCCCGCCGGACACCAGCCCATGCACTCGTCCGATGGCCGCTTCGTGATGGTCTACAATGGCGAGGTCTACAGCCACCTTCCAATCCGAGCCGAGATCGAAGCGACCGGCCACCGTTTTCGCGGACACTCGGACACCGAGGTCCTGCTCGAATCGTTCGCGCGATACGGAATCCGCGCCACGGCTGACCGACTGATCGGCATGTTTGCGATCGCGATCTGGGACAGGCAAGAGCGAACCCTGAAGCTCATTCGCGATCGACTCGGCATCAAACCGATCTATTGGGCCAAGATCGGCGGGCTGTTCATGTTCGGCTCGGAGCTCAAGGCGCTGCGCCGGCATCCGGGATGGACGCCGCGGATCGAACCGGCGGCGGTCGCCTCGTTCATGCGACACAACTATATTCCGGCTCCGCACACCATCTATCGGGATGTCTACAAACTCGAGCCGGGGACTATTCTGACCCTGGAATTCGGCCGCGAACTACAAATTGATAAGTTCTGGGATGCCCGGCAGGTGGCTCTCGACGGCCTGAGCAACCCGCTCTCCGGAGACGAGGCGTCGCTGGTCGAACAACTCGAGACGCTTCTTGTCGATGCCATCCGCAAGCGAACGATGGCGGACGTGCCGCTCGGCGCATTCCTTTCCGGCGGAATCGATTCATCGACCGTCGTCGCGTTGATGAAGGCCGCAAACGTCGGACCGGTAAAGACGTTCTCGATCGGCTTTGAGCAAAAGGCCTTTAACGAGGCACCTCACGCCGCTGCGATCGCCAAGCATCTCGGAACCGAGCACACCGAACTCATCGCAACCTCGCAGCAAGCGCTCGAGGTCGTACCGAAGCTTTCCGAAATCTTCGACGAGCCGTTCGCTGACTCGTCACAGATTCCGACCTACCTGGTTTCGGCGATGACACGCAAGCACGTCACCGTCGCACTTTCGGGCGATGGCGGCGACGAACTCTTCTCGGGCTACAATCGATATCAGCTGACCCGGCGTTCCTGGAGGATGCTTTCGCTGGTGCCGACCCCCGCGCGAAAGGCACTCGCAGCGGGCCTGACTTCGGTAAGCTCGGAGCGATGGAACGCGATTTTCGACTACCTTCCGGAGCACAGCTATCCACGACTGCCGGGCGACAAGATCCATAAATTCGCGAACGTGCTCGGGTTGAACGATGCCGATGAGCTGTACAGAAAGCTGATCAGCCATTGGGACCCGGATAGCATTGCGCCCGGCGTGGCGGAAGCCCGTGGGGTCTTGTGGGACAATTCCGTACGGACCGACTTTCCGAACTTGCTCGATCGAATGCAATTCCTCGACTCGGTGACCTATCTTCCCGACGATATCCTGACGAAGGTCGATCGTGCGAGCATGGCGGTCGCTCTTGAAGCGAGAGTGCCGCTGCTCGATCACCGCGTTGTCGAAATGGCCTGGCGGCTCCCGCACTCCGTCAAGATCCGGCGCGGCGTCAGCAAATGGCTGTTACGTCAGGTTCTGTACCGTCACGTCCCGAGAAATCTCGTCGAGCGTCCAAAGATGGGCTTTTCTGTTCCACTCGACGAATGGCTGCGCGGGCCGTTGCGGCAGTGGGCGGAAAATCTGCTTTCCGAGAAGCGGTTGCGGGAGACGGATTTCTTCGACGTCGCGCTCATTCGCCGGCACTGGACCGAGCATCTGTCGCGCAAGCGCAACTGGCAATACGCGCTCTGGGACGTCTTGATGTTCGAAGCCTGGCGTGAACGGTGGGGATAGATTACTTCGAAAGCCGGATGCTCGGGATATCATTCGGAATCTTGCCCTCCAGCAAGCCGCGATAAAGATCCTCATAGCGCGACACACAAGCATCCAGGCTGAAGGTCTTTTTAGCCCGGTCTGCCGCCTTCATGCCCATTCTGGCGCGCAATGCCCCGTCCGCTGAGAGAAGAAGTATTGCCTTGCTCATCGCTTTGGGATCACGCGGCGGCACGATGAACCCGGTTTCTCCGTTGATATTCGCCTCGGGATTTCCTCCCACGTCGGTTGCGATCACCGGAAGTCCGGCCGCCATGCTCTCGAGCACCGCGTTCGAGAACCCCTCCTCGTGCGAGGACAGAACACCGATGTCCGCGCCACACAGGAGATCAGGCACGTCGCTTCTTGAATCGAGAAAGAGCACGTTGTCGGCTATTTTGAGATTCGTCGCTTGCTCACGCAGCGCCCCGCCGATTCCGTCGTCGCGCCCCACCACTAAGAGCCTCCAGCCGGCGGGCAAATGAGGGCAAGCCATCGAAAAGGCCACGAGCAAATCCTGATGTCCTTTGTAAGGGATGAGGTTTGCCACCATAATGAAAACAAGCGCGTCTTGATCGATTTCGAGGGAGGCACGCACGCCCTGCCGCACCATCGAAGACTTTTGATACTTTGCGAAATCGATGCCGTTGTAGATCAGGCCGAGCCGATCTGCCCGGACGTTTTCGTCATCATGCAGTTGGCGCACCACGCTGTTTGAATTGCCGAGAATGGCCGTCATATGGGGATGCAGCCAGCCTTCGATCGCAGGACTAAAGCGAATGTTGCGCTGATAGTAATTGAGGCTTCGTCGGCTCATGATCCGAACGGGAACGCGAGCCAGAATCGACGCCGGAGCCCCCAGGATGTATGCCCCAGGCAAAAAGAAATGAGCGATTGCCGGACGAAATCGGCGCATGACCCGGCAAAGCCAGAGTACCGTCTCAGCGAGACGCACGAGGCTTCGTATCCGAGACGCGCCGCCGGAACGCCGCGCGACCGGACGGGCTATCACCTCGAAGCCGGCCGCCTCCAGACCGTCTGCGAGCTTGCCTCTTTCGGTCAAGCAACAAACGACCGGCTTCCATCGGCCGCGATCAAGTCTCGGGATGATCTGTGCCAGATGCCGCTCGGCTCCCCCGACATCGAGGGAGCCGATCACGTATATGATCGGGAGTGGGCTCATTGTCTGAAAATCAATGACATCCTCGCCGCGACCGCGAACGCCTTGTCGCGATCCCATGCGGCAGGGCACATAGCATCGTTCCTCTACGCATTCCGAACAAACAGGAATTCGGAATTTGCTTCGCCGGTTGCGATCTTCTCGAGCTTGAAGCCCATCTTCTCGACAAAATCGATGGCGTCCTTGTCGTAGACGAACTCCATGGGCCAGCCGCCGAGCCAATCGCGGATGTCGGTAAACTTGTTCATGCCGCGCATTTTCTTGTATTCCCGCACCCGCCGCAGGAACGCGGGCAAATTGCGCGGATCTCGGTACATCTCGAAACGCCAGACGTACCAACCGTCCATAAGCCTGCGCCGCAGCCAACCGGAAGCAACGTATCGGCGCTTCACATCAAGCCAGAACTCCGGAGTCGGGTCTTTCTGCACGTCGGCCGAGTAGAGTGCGATGTAGAACAGTCCTCCCGGCTTCACTCGGCTGGCTGCATTTTGAATCGCATGCCAGACCTCGCCCGTGTGATGCAGCACACCCCACGAATAGACCAGATCGTAGAGCGGCAATTTGGCGACGTAGGCATCGTCGAGAACCGACCCCTGCTCCGCGGTCCAATTGGCAGGGTTGCCAGCTTGCGACTGGACAAATTTGCTGGCCCGGACCGAATCCGGATCATAGTCGAAGCCGTCCACCCGGGCGGCGCCTGCATCCAGCATGGCAATCGAATGCAGCCCGCTGCCACAGCCAATATCGATAACCGTCAGGCCATTGAGATCGGAACGCCCCATGAACTGAAGGATATGACGCTTCGAAGTCTGAACCTTCTCCGCGTCAAAATTCTTCTGAATGAAGTCATGCCAATTCTTTCCGAACTCGAAGCGCTTCTCTTCTACCTGGTCCATCAAATTGTCCTCTGGAATCCGTTTAACCATACACCGCGAGCGTTTCATCGATCGCACGCTGAACCCCGAAGCGCTTGAACGCGAACTCAGGACCATCTTTCGCCGCGGCTTCTCGCCAGTGGCCGTCTCGCAAAAGGCGCACGATTTGGCAAGCACTCGATGCCGCGTCCCAGCCTTGGAGAACCCACCCTGACTTGCCGTGATTGACAGCCTCTGGCGCGCCGCCGGCGGGCGTCGTCACGGCGGGCACCCCCAGGAACTGCGCTTCGACCAAAACGTTCGGAAGCCCCTCCGCACGGGAGGTCAGAAGCATCAGGTCCATGCTGGCAATAGCGGCCATCGACTCCTTCAGATGGCCCGCGAAAAACACGGCTCCTGCCAAATCGTCAGCAGCCGCGCGAGCCTCCATGACCGCGCGCAAAGGTCCATCTCCAACGATCAGAAAACGCACATCAGGCAGTTCCCGGCGGATGAGCGCTGCGATCTCCAGCCACAGCATGGGGCACTTTTCCTCGGTGAAGCGCATCACGGTCCCCACAACCTGCGCGCCGGGTTCAATCCCGACGCGCTGTCGGAGCTTGGCGCAATCCGCCTTGTACCCCGCCAGCTCGGACTCATCAAAGGCATAACCATTGCGGACAACGCCAATCGAGTCCTTGGCCAATCCAAGCCACGCCTCGTAAGCCCTCGCGCCGGCCGCACTGTTGTTGATCATCTTGACACCCGGCTGACGCGCGAGCCAGCGGTAGCTTTCACGCATGTATGGCTGATGAAAAACGAAATTGATCGGCGGCAAACTACGTTGCGAGATGATGATCTTTGGCACGCCGGTCAGCACCGCCGCGATACCCCCTTTGATGTTGACTTCGTCGAGCCACAGATGGGCAATCTCGGGGTTCTGCGCCGCCAATGTCTTGGCATAGAGGGCCACGTCGTCCCGCAGTTCCGGCGGCAAGGCATCGACGATGGCCCGCCGCGCCGGTTCGAGGTTGCTGTCCACCTCAGTGCCGATGACGCTGGCTGCAATATCCCAGGACTCAAGCTCCGGCAGAAAAAACCTGCTGACTGGGGAGGATAGATTGACGCATGCCACGCGGATGCTTGGCTTCCGGCCTTCGCGAAGCCCCCGCGCCGTGACCACCAATTGGCGCTCTGCACCGCCTGGGCCAAGCGTGCCAATCATCATCGTCACACCGTGCTGCTGCGCAATCGATCTCCTCGCGGCCGAGACACCTTGCCTCTCCAGCTGGATACCGAACTGCCTGAGCGCGCGACGATGTCGTCCATCAGGCATCGCCAGGACGAGCTTGAGAATTCCACGCTCGACCCGCTCCACCATGCTGAGTTCTGCCGGATCGCGCGCCAACAAGGGACGACAGCGAGCCATCTTCGACCAGGCGAACAAATACGCATCTTTGAACGTGACGGTTGGAGGTCGACGCGGCCGGTACCGCCGAATAAATGCAATCGTGCGGTGCGGCAGATTGCGACGGACCGCCACGGCGAATGCCCTCGCCACGAATTTTGGACCTATTGCAAACATGGAAGAAACGGTCCGCGCCGGCGGCCGCCATGCAGCATTGCCCTTCGATGTCGCTTGTTCCTCCTTGCCCACGTTCTTCGCCCCCTAGACAAATGGCCTGGCCGGCCCCCGTTCAAATCTTGCGGTCATGGGTTTGCTCGATCCTGCTAAATACGCACGATGGGTTCGGCGCTACCTTCGGCCCGGTCGCCCGCTCACGATCGATAGATCCAGGACGGGAGCTTGGCTGCAAACCACCGCAGCGCCCAAGGTCGTTGCGGTCGATCTGCCTTCTCCACAACAGGATCAGCCGACGGACCCGCCTCAGCAACCTCGCTATCAACTGCCGAACCGACCGCAATTTCATCGCGGGCGGCCAGCATCCCGTCGGCCATGAGCTCAATATTAAAAGAAGTCTTGACCTGTCGCGGGGCCAGTTGCGCAGCTTTTTCTCTCCAGCGCAAGTTGCCTAGCAAGTCAACGATAGTATCAGCCATAACCCGCGCTGTTGCATCGGGCTTGAATATCTGCCCCGTCTTGCCATCCAGCACAGCCTCGGGAGCGCCTCCAGCGGAGGTCGTAGCGACGGGAACCCCAAGGGCCTGAGCTTCGAGAATGACGTTTGGAAGACCCTCGATACGAGACGCCAGAAAGAACAGGTCCATTGCTGCGATTGCCGCGGCCGGGCGCAGTTCCAGATCGGCAAATATCAATGCGCCGGTCAACCCAAGCTGCTCGGCGCGAGCGCGAACATCATCGAACCGCGCGCCATTGCCCACCAGCAGGAAGCGCACATTCGGCATCTTCTCACGTATCATCGCAGCGACATCGAGCCAGAGGAACGGACGTTTCTCCGTCATCATCCTGAAGACACCGCCAACAATCAGCATCTTCTCATCGATGCCCAACGCGGCTCGATATTGTTTTCTCAGGACCTTGGGTGCAGCATCATTGTCGAGGTCAATTCCGTTGTGCACGACCTTGATCGCTCCCTCTGGGAGCTCCAGCCACGCGGCATACGCGCGCGCACCAGCATGGCTGTTATTTAGCATCTGCAGGTTCGGTTGCTCTGCCAAGAACCGATAACAATCACGATGGTACCCGTGATAGTAAGGGAAATTGTAGGATGGCATATTGCGAAAGCAGAGCAATGTTCGGGGGATCTGCAGTACGGTCGCTGCAATGCCTCCTTTGATGCACACTTCGTCCATCCAGAGATACACCGTCTCGGGATTTACATCCGAGAGAACGTCGTAGTAGGCCCTTACGTCAGCGAGCTCCGGCGACAACACTTCAAATGGATCGGGATCCGCCGTCTTCCCGGATCCGGTCGGAGATTTGGCGGCAGAGAAGCCGTCGATGATTTTGACGCCCGCCTTCTGCAGCCTGGCTCTGAAGAAATTCTCCCGTTCCGTCGCCGGCGGATGGACGAGCGCCACAGTAACTGAATCAATCCCTCTCGATACGATCTGTTCGACCAAGGCGACCATTTGCCGTTCGGCGCCACCCGGGCCCAACGAACCAATGATCATCAGGATTCCACTGCGATGCGGCGACGCCTTTGCCGACGCGCTCGACATCGCCTGCGCAGCAAGGGCCTGAAAGGCCGTTAATTGCTCCTGATAGTCGGTCGCTCGCCCCTTCTGCCCAATGTACAGAAGTCGATTCCCCGCCCCAGCCTGAGTTGGCATGTTCTGGCGCATGTTCTCAAGCCAATCCGGCAGAGGATCAACGAGCGGCTTTCCGCTCCAGAAGGCATCGTTCGGGACAAAGATGTTGTCGTCGAACCCCACCTGATGCGTCACCACCTCATCGAAGCCGAACCGGGAGAGAAGCGCTTTCAGTGACGATTGATCGAGCGAGCGAACGTGCTGCCAGCGATGGAACAGCAAATTGCTGACCGGGCAGTACGCCATGTCCAAATCGAGATCTTCGTTGTTGGGCGTCGTGATGACCAACACGCCCCCGGGCCGCACAAAGCGCGCCAGACGATCGAGCGTGACGTCCATGACCTCGTCCAGAACATGCTCGATGACCTCGGACATGATTACGACATCAAAGGTCTCCGTCGAGTCCTCGCCCACGACGCCCAGGAATCCATCGAAATTCTCCAGTGCACGCTGCAGATTTGCCGCGCGTCCTTTCGACGGCTCGTATCCCGCCACGGTCAGGCCCCGCTGGGCCATGAAGCGAAGAAGGTGGCCATCGCCGGCACCGAAATCGAGAATGCGTCCGTGCTTTGGAAGTATGTGATCAATAGCCGTAATGACACTACGGCCGCCAAGCTTCGCGAAACTGAGTTCGGTCAGCCGGGTTTGCCCCACATTGTCCCAGAACCGGTTGACCAGTTCGGGGGTCCACTTCAAACGTTCCGCAGCCATGTCAGAGCTTTCTCACCATTGTACGAAGCAGTTAAGCCCCATCCTACTGCTTGATCGTGAAGGCCTGCCCCGTTGGCAAAAGCGCGAGATTCTCGGCCTTCGATTCGAAGAATTCGTCAGCTGCTTGTTTCGCACCTGGGCATGATTTGAACCCGTGGTCATCAAGCAGGATAATGCCACCCGCAACCATGCGAGGATAGAAGAACTGAAGCGAGTCGAGCGTGGGCTGGTAGAGATCGACATCGACGTGCACAAAGCGAAACCTGCAGTCGGCCGCTTCGGCAAATCGCGTGGGAATCCAGCCCTTGTAAATCCGATAGTTGTCGAACTCTCGCAAGCTCTGCGTCAACTCATCTTCGGCCGCGGTCAGAGAGCCCTTTCGCCAGTACGTGCCATCGACGGAAGCCGGCTCGGACAACCCCTCGAAACTGTCGAAGAGATGAATCGACATCGGTATCTTCCTGAAGGCCTGGCACAGCAAGTAGGCCGTAGCGCCCCTGTACGTGCCGCATTCGGCGGCATCGCCTTCGAGATGAAGCACGAGCTTCAGCAACTCGTTCATCGCATATTTGCGATCAAGCGAATGCCAGTTCCCTACATCCATGAACCTCATGTAGTAGGCAAGGAATGCTTCATCCTCGAGGAATATCCGAGCAAATTCGGAGAATTTGAACTTCGGATAGATGGCTGTCGTCAGCGCCTCCGCCGAAAGATAGCGTTCGAATTCGGAGGATTGAAACTCCAGCCCACGCTTCAAGAGCGTAAGAAGCTGAACAGCCTTGTCCGGCGCAAGGCTCTCGATCTCCGCCGCCAGCCGCGCAGCATCAGAACTGTAGACCGGGGCCGGAGCGGGTTGCACCGGGGCCGCGCTCTCGGTCTTCGCGCGCGGTCCCAGCAACGGCGCCATTATTCGCTTCAACATCCTCCGACAGCTCCGCTTACCCGGGCGACATCCTCTTGTTCAGAGGAGATCACGATTTCACTCTCCAGATTGACCAAGGCTGTCGTGAAAGCCCCTTTTGTGCCAACAACCCGGAATTGAATGGCATCCTCGACGAAATCGATTTTTGCACCATCGTGGAGATGCGCCGCGCCGAGCGTTAGAAAGAAGTCGCCCGCAGCCAACCACATCGTGCAATCGCACGCTATCGTCAGAACATCACCGGCACGGGCTTGCCACGCCACGCCATGGCTGGTGAGGTTGGTTGCCCCCCATACGACAGTTCCCCTGCGGTCCTTAATTGCAAAACCACAGGACAGTGCCGGAATGTCCACATCGCACCGAAACCGCATCGAAAAGCGATAGTTGCTTCCACTCTGAAGGAGCGTTGCGCGCCGTCCGTGCTCATCGAACACCCCCCAATCGAGCAAACGCCCCTCACCCGATCCATATCGAACCTTCGGCGCGATTTCCTCCGCCGGCAGCTCGGAATCGTCGGCATTCTCGACGGTTCTTTGACTGATCGCGTTCTCCAGCCCCGGCGACGACGCCTCTTCGGCCGCGGTCGCCGTGCTCGCTTCCGATTTGCCAAACAGCAGATTGTGATAGACCACCGATATCGGCCCGGCCTCGCCTTCCGCGAAGACTCGTCCGCCTTCCAGAATCAGGGCGCGATCGCAGAAAGTCGTAATCGTGTTGGTATCATGGGACACGAGCAAGATCGTCGCGTTCTTCTGCTTCAGCCGCTGGATCCAGCCGAAGCACTTCATTTGAAACCGCGCGTCGCCAACCGATAGAGCTTCGTCAACGATCAGGATATCAGGCTCGACGCTGATCGCCGTGGCGAACGTGAGACGCGCCTGCATCCCGGTCGAATAGGTCTTGAATGGCTGGTCGATGACATCCCGCAACTCGCTAAATTCGATGATCGAATCGAGCTTGCGTTCGATTTCCGCTTTGGGCATGCCGAGGCACAGCCCACCCATGAAAATGTTCTCTCGGCCGGTGTAGTCCGGGTGAAAGCCGGTTCCCAGTTCGAGGATGGCGGTGATCCGGCCGTTGACGTCCAAATCACCCGACGAGCGCTCGAGTGTTCCGGCGATGATCTTGAGCAGCGTCGATTTTCCGGCCCCATTGCGCCCAAGAATTCCGACGATCTCTCCACGCTTGAGATCGAGATCGACGGCCTGAAGGGCCACGCGCTCGGTGTGGCGCGGAACGCGGCGAATAACTTCCACCAGCGGATCGATTGCATGCTCATAGACGCGGTACGCCTTTCGCAGCCCGCGCGCACGGATGGCGATTTCGGATCCGGTCATAGCGCGTCACCAAAGCCGTGCTGCAGGCGAGAGAATGCCGCGTAGCCGATTGTCAGGCAGGAGACCGCCCCAAGGGGGAAAAACAATCCAAGCCGCCGGATGTTGAAAGGCTCCGAAATAGAGCGCGTCCTGCCAGCACCAAACCTGGTAGCTGAACGGATTGAAATGAAAAACCCAATTCATCCAGCTCGGCGTCACATACGGGTTGAACAAGATGGGCTGTGCGAACAGGTTGACCGCACAGAAGATCGTCACGATGTCGCGCAAATCGCGAAAGAAGATGCCGAGGGCCGATAGCATGAGAGCAACGCCGGTCATCGCAATGAGTTGGATCGCAATCAGGAACGGGACGGTCAGAACCATGAAAGTCAGGGTTCCGCTGACCGCAGCGTAGCCGATCGTGAACAGAAGCGCGATTGAGTATGGAAGCGCCGAAGCGATCGCAGTCTTGATCGGCAATACCACGACCGGAAAAATGATCTGCTTCACGAGGCTTGCATGAGCGGTCAATATCGTGGTGGAGCGCGCCAGCAAATCCTGAAACGCCAGCCACGAGACTATTCCGATCAAGACATTGACGGCAAAATCGGGATGGCCGCCGCTGCTACCGACGCGGGTCGGGAATACGTAGGCAAACAGGAGCGAGTACATCAGCATGAGCAGCAGCGGATGACCATAAGCCCACAGCGCGCCCAGCAGCTGTCCGGTGTGACGATCACGCAACTCACGCTTCACGAGCTCAGCAACGAGCTCGCGGTGTCCGTACACCGAGCCAAGAAGTGACTGCGCCGCGATCACAGCGAGACCTCCGGATTAGCCGACAGCCACGCTTGCGCCATCAAGACATTCCACAGCGGATAGGCCCAGTTCGCGCCAGCCAGATGCGCTTGCCATCGCTCTCGGATCGGTGCGGGAGTGAACAATTCCTGCTCCTTCAATCTTTTCTCAGCCAACAATTCTTCCGCCCAGTCCCTCAGCGGTCCCCTCAGCCACTCCGCCAGCGGCACGCCAAATCCCATCTTTGGACGGTCAAGCAGTGCACGCGGGACACGGCGATAGAGCACCTCGCGCAACGCCCATTTGGCAACGCCATCGCGATACTTCATATGCCTTGGAAGGGTCCAGGAGAATTCCACGACCCGGTGATCCAGTAGCGGAACCCGCGCTTCGAGGCCGACGACCATGCTGGCGCGATCGACCTTCGTCAGAATGTCGTCAGGCAGATAGGTGAGAGTGTCGATAAGCATCATCCGGTCGAGAAAATTCGGAACGCTGGTCGGGAGATGCGTATCCCAAAGCACCCCCTTGGTCTCGGAAGCTCCGATCACCAGATCGTCCGGTGTGTGCCAATGGCTCAGCATCCCGCGATAGAGCGTGTCGGGATCACCCTCGAGAATGGCCGGGGCGTACCGTTCAACCTTCGAACCAAGACCGTTTATCCGCCAGCGGCCCGGCAGCACCTCGCCGATCTGATCCAAGGCACGCCTCGGAACAGCACGGAGACCTCGAGCCAGCACATTGCGCAAAGCCCCTGGGGCGGGGCTGGCGACCTTTCGCATATCCAGCGCGTAGGCATAGCGGGAATAGCCCGCGAACAATTCATCGCCACCATCTCCCGAAAGCACGACCTTAACATGCTGACGCGTCAGCTCGCACACCAAGGCGGTCGGCAGTTGAGAGGAGTCGGCGAACGGTTCGTCGTACCATTGCGGGAGATGCTCAACCATATCCAAGGCATGCGAGGCATCAGCATACAATTCGGTGTGGTCAGTTCCGAGGTGGCGCGCGACCTCGCGCGCAAAGGGCGCCTCGTCAAATCCCTTCTCCGCAAAACCGATCGAGAATGTATTGATCTTTCGATCTGCGGTCTCTGCCATCAGCGCAGTCACGAGCGAGGAGTCTATCCCTCCCGACAACAGCGAACCAATCGGCACGTCGGCAACCAGCCGGCGCCTCACCGCATCGGACAGCAGAGCATCAAGGCGATTGATCGCCTCGCCCTCGTCGATTTTCGATTTGCCGCCTACCGACGTCTCAACGAGGCCTCTGAGATTCCAGAAACACTCAGTCGAAACTTCGCCGCCAAGCTTGGTCTTGAGCATGGTGCCCGGTTCAAGCTTGTAGGTATCCTTATAGATCGTAAAAGGCGCCGGGATATAGTTGTGGCGCATGAACGAAGCCATCGCGTTGCGATCCAGGGCTGGCGCCCAGCCCGGAACAGCGCGCAGCGCTTTCAATTCCGAGCCGAAGGTCAGCACCCCGTCAATTACGCTCCAGTAAAGCGGCTTGATTCCAAGGCGGTCGCGCACAAGAGTCAGATCGCCAGTCTGCTTGTCATAGAGCGCGATGGCGAACATGCCGATCAGGCGCGGCACCACGTTTTCGATGCCCCATTCCGCGCAGGCCTCGAGGATAACTTCAGTATCCGAGTGACCTTTGAGCCGACGATTGGTCCGCTCGAGATCGGCCGCAATCTCGTTATGGGAGTAAACCTCACCATTGTAGACGATGACGAACCGCCCACATCCCGACGTCATCGGTTGAGCGCCCGTGGGGGTCAAATCACGGATCGCCAGACGTCGGTGACCGAAGCCCACACCTCGTTCGCTGTCGAGCCAAGTGCCGCGCGAATCCGGCCCACGATATGCGAGGCTATCGGTCATTTCGTCGAGGACCCGCTGCGATAGAGGCCCGCGGCCGCCTGGCCGAAGTCGCATGAAACCCGCAATGCCGCACATTACTGCGCCCCTCTCCCCCTGGCCGTAGACACTGTTCAGATCACTGAAAAAAGCAGAGCAGCAAGGAACGTGTATTTGACGCAATCATTGCGCTGCATTCTGATGCTCCTGGTGATTCAACCCCAGCAAGCTTGGAGCCAGTACACGGCCTGGTCCGTAGAGGCGTACCGCTTCATCGAAAGCCCGACTGGGATTGGCTACATCGGTGATCATCACAGCATCAAATGGAATGGCAACACGATCGTAGCCAGCAACGACCTGGACCCCGACGAAACGCGCGTCGCCTGCATTTTCATCAACAATGGCGACGATCGAGACTCCGCAATCGACAGCCGACAGCATGGCAATCTCGGCCAAGTCCGACCTTCCACAGAGCACCAGATTCTGGAAATGCTGCGCCTTCGCCAATTGAAGGACCTGCGCACAATCGGCCTTGGCCTGACGAAAAAACGAGAAAGAGGACGACAGATATTCCACGGTCAGGCGCGATTTCTCAGCGAAGCCCTTTGGCGTCAGGTAATAGGCGTAGCGACGCGCCGGCGCCTGGCTGACTTTGACAAGGCCCTTCTTGATGCATCGCTTGAGGTAGGCGTTAACGAGGCCAAGCGCGATGCCAAGCTCCTCCGCGATGCGGCGCTGCGATTGCGCGCCATCATCGACGGAATTCAGCAAATTAAGGACGATCCGTTCATCCTCCCCGCTAGAATCCGGCAACGTGTGGTCCATTGAGACTCCCCCTCCGTCGGCGACAGATAGTCCGTTCATGCCGTGAACGTCAAGTCGAACGTTCACGATGTGAACAATTCAATCAATTGAATTTGTTGTAGAATTTTATGGCTAGCTAATTGAGCCAGCAAATTGGCATGTTCGGACGGGCGCCTTTTCTTAGCCTGGATGCAAACGCCCACTCACTACGGCGTACCGATAGTATTCGCTCGGCGCTGCCACCGGCCGCGTTCGAACGCCGCCAAATGGACTGACCATACCCCTGCCCCCAGTAGTTGCGTTCGATGAATAACATTCCAGAGTGCGCTGACCGCAATGTCGACGAACAACGACGCCTCGGAATGAGCGGTCACCACATCCGATAAGCGCCTGTACTGGGCGGTTAGAGCTGGCGCAAATCAACAGCAACCGCGTCGAAGCGTCCGCGCAGCAGCAGCCGGCGCTGTGATAGACCCAGGCGGCACAAGCAGCGCATCGCTCGAACTTCGTACCCACCAAATCTGATGATGTCGCACCCGAACCATGCGGCAGGCCGCCGCACTGCTGGTGGACGTGCGTCATCCCGTGGTATGATTGCGGCCCTTCGTGACGTTGGCGACGATGCTGATGGCCTACTTGCGGTCCTGCTGCTCCCTTCGAGACGACACAGATTTTTCATGCTCCCGATTACCCATGACATCCGGGCTTCCGACAATCCTGCTTCGACTGATCAATGAATCCCCTAGAAATCAAGCTGAAGGGTCGCATCCTCTACATCGCTAACGAGGACTGGGCGTTCTTGCTCAATCGCCTGCCAATGGCGCGGGCAGCGCGTGACGCCGGCCTTGAGGTTCATGTGGCGACCAATGTGAGCAGCGGCGCCGCCTCTATCAAGGCGGAGGACTTTGTACTTCACCAGATCCCCTTCCAACGTGGTCAACGGGCGATGCTCACGGCTGCTGCGGCGCTGAAAGCTATCCGGGAGGTGGAGCGCGCGATCAAGCCAAGCATCGTGCACCATTCCGGGGTGCAATGCTGCGTCTTTGGTTCGCTGGCTGCGCTCGACCGGAGATTCCCCGTCGTCAATGCGATCACCGGGCTCGGCTATATCTTCACGTCATCGAGTTCGCAGTCACGTCTGCTGAAGCGCGTCCTGACCAGACTGCTGCCTTGGCTGCTCAATCGAAATCGCAGCTACACAATCGTGCAAAATCCCGACGACCGCGAGGCCCTGATGGCGCTCGGTGCCAAGCCCGACCGCATGACGTTGATTCCGGGATCTGGCGTTGATGATGAATCACTGCAGCCGCTACCTGAGCCGGCAGGCCCGATCACGATCGGATTCGCGGGGCGGCTGCTGGTCGACAAAGGCATCCGCACTCTGGTTCACGCCCACGGTCTACTGCGCGATCAAGGACACGATATCAACCTTATCATCGCAGGAAATCCTGACCCGGCGAATCCATCGTCCGTGTCACACGAAGAGATCGAAGCCTGGATCGCACGACCGGGCATCACGTGGCTCGGGCACATCGACAACATCGCCTCGCTGTGGCGCGCTTCACACATCGCGGCATTGCCTTCGTATCGTGAAGGGCTTCCGGGAGCGTTGATGGAAGCAGCCGCCTGCGGCAGGCCCCTGATTGCGACGGACACGCCTGGCTGCCGCGAGATTGTGCTTGCTGATCAAACCGGCCTCTTGGTACCACTCGAGGACCCAATAGCCCTGGCAAGCGCAATTCTGCGGCTTGCTGAAGCGCCTGAGTTGCGGGCGAGGTTCGGTGCTGCGGCGAGACGACGCGTGTCGGAGCGATTCTCTGCAAGGATTATCGGCTACACGATCACTCAGCTCTACGGTGACATATTGGCGCGCAATGAGACACCACTGACTGCTTCGAACGCCCGAACCGATCGATAACCGCGACCTCGCCGATCGCGGCCCACTGAACAAGCGAACTGACGCAGCCGGCGTCAAAGCGATGTCCCTCACAGGCTGCGGCCAACGTGTCGTGCCGTGCTTGATATCACCATTATTCTCCGGGCTCCTGCGCCGGCGGCCGGGCCTGTGAATGCGGCAGTTGCCAAGGAAATCTCATGAACTCCTCCATGGGACTCGCCCACAGAAACGCCCGCGCAAGCGGAGGCTGGCTGAATTGCTTTGCTGCTCGTTCGAAATTGGCGACTTGTCAACCTGCTTCCTGGTGTTTACAGGACAACGCAATCGTCAAGCACGACCAGAGAGTTCCGCTCATGGAAGCAACTCGGCTCACTCGAAATCTTGGGTACCTTCGGTCCCGGGACCAGCCATACCTGTGATGACCGGGAGAGCCCAAGCGAACGAAGCAAGCACGGCGTCGCCGTGGAATTGCGGCGCGGTTCGTTGATCCGGCCCAGCCGCGCAGCGGCGCCGGCCGAACTCAAGATACGCTGCGCCATGTTCGTAAGGCTCCGCATCCGCGAAAGATGACGAACGTCATCACGGCAATTGTTGGCAATTGTTGCTTCGCTGAGATAACAGAGGCTTACTCTTGGCACCAAGCAGGTTAAGTTCTCGAATCTTCGAATCCGCAGGCCGCCAGCCACACTCACCGGCCGCGTATGACCTGCAACGGGACTGGCAGCATGAATACGAACGAGATCGCGGTAGCGGGCAAGATTTCAACGCGCGTGAGCTTGGGCGTATTGATCAGCTTCCATATCGTCGCCTGCTGCATCTCGCTCGGCTATCTCAGCCGCAGCTACGGCAACTTCCATATTTTTTATGATGCCGAACTGCTCAACGGGGCGATCGCAACGATCGCCGCGTTTGCTGCTCTCTCCTACCTTTTCCTCCTCGTTCCATTCAGCTTTGGTTATTTTCTCAGCTTTTATTTTTACACCATGATCCTTGGATACCTCTGGCTAAATTGTTTCTCCCGCTTCGAGTACAATCACTGGCTCAGCGGAGCCTCTGCCGTCGCGTCCATGATAGCATTCATGGCGCCATCACTCCTCGTGACATCTCCGATCCGACGAGTGTTCACGATTAGCGAAACAACCTTCTACCGCGCATTGACAATTATCTTGGCAGTCGGCGTGGCCACGATCCTGATAGCCGCAAGCTATAGCTTCAAAATGGTCTCGCTCGGGCAGATGTACGACTTCCGCGACAAGATCAACATGCCCTCCCCGCTCGTCTACTGCATTGGCGTCGTTTCGAACGCCCTGTTGCCCTTCACCTTTGCCTGCTTTGTGGAGCGGCGGAATTACTGGCGAGCTGGACTGACGCTTGTCCTATTGCTGCTTGTCTACCCAATCACGCTCAACAAGATCGCGTTCTTCACACCAATGTGGCTTCTGGCCATGGCTGTACTGACGCGCCTGCTCGATTGCCGAATTGCAGTTGTGCTCTCGCTATTCGTACCGCTGATTATCGGCGTCGTCTTGTACGCCATCCTCGGCATCAGCGACACGCGCTATCTCGATATCGTCAATCTTCGAATGATTGCTACGCCTTCAAATGCGATGGATATCTACAACGACTTCTTCTTCAACCACCCTCTCACATCCTTCTGCCAGATTACATTTGTCAAAACCCTCGTCTCTTGTCCCTATCCGGTTCAGTTGGGAGAAGTGATGCAGCAGGCCTACCGGCTCGGTAATTTCAATGCCTCCCTTTTCGCGACCGAAGGGATCGCTTCGGTCGGCGTTCTCCTGGCGCCGATCCCGGTTTTGGCATGCGGACTTGTAGTCGCTCTCGTCAATCGATTTTCCTCGGGCCTTCCTCCTCGCTTCGTCCTTGTATCTGGTGCGATCCTTCCTCAGATCCTCTTGAACGTGCCATTCACGACAACCCTCCTCTCTCACGGCGCCGCCGTACTTTTTCTGCTATGGTATCTGACGCCGCGCTCAGTCTTTGCATCGCGGAGTGGGTCTGTCGCCGTCGAGAGGAAGCTTGAAGAGCACCTCGCATGACCATCAAGCGGTCGATGTTGGTTAGCGATCGCATTTGGTGCGAGCCAACACTGCATTTTGCCCTGATCCACGCCGCATCCTGATCTGCAAACTGGACACGACATGTCGAAGCGATTTCAGCGGAGGCTCGTTCTCGCGACTATTTTTGGAGCGATCTTATACATTCCGCTCGGGCTCTACCTCGATACGCTTCCGCCTTGGCGTGAGCCGGACCCGGGCCTCATCCGCCCGCCATTCAAACATTTTGGCGGCAACGCTTGGCAATATCTGACACTTATCCCAGGCGCCGTCTCGGACAGCAATGAGGCACCCAGTCGGTCTCGGCTTGAAGTGACAGAAGACCGTCACGCTCTCGGACCAGCTCATACGACGCACGTCGATATCGCCGAGAAAGGAAACGGACGATACTCTCATTGGCAGTCGTCCTTGATTTTCTCGACGAGCGACAACAGCGACCCGAATACAAACGGGCGAGCCTACCGAGTCATTGATCCAGACGCGAAGGACCCCTTCGTTTCGCTCCGAATTCCTCATCGTCCAAGTTTGTTGAGCCGGCTATTCCCATCGAGGTTCGATCACTGAACCTCTCGCCCCTCCAGCTTGCGCGTTTTGCATCTGGAAGCAGATATTCACGAGCGGTCAGAACACGAGGTGACCAAGAAGCGGATCGAGCGATCTTTGACCGGACACCAAAAAGCAGCGCACGGAGCCAGCAAGATCAATCCTATTGCGATTGCATTGGCATAGTGGAAAACGACGTCCTGCATGTTCTCAATGTGCAAAACGTACTCGGGATTCAAATAGTCCTCATTGTCGGATCGACTCGATACGTAGCGGTAGATCTCGTTGGCGTTCGCCCAACCTGCTTTTGTGTACTTCGCGACTATCTCCGCTCGCAAGACGCCGCGCCGCACGTCGTACCTGTAAGCCGGAATCCCATAGTCTGGATCAACCAGGTAGTCGTGCCCACCGGCAGCAAACTTTACGAGCACACGGCCACCGACATCGAACGCCCACGCTTGAATTCCATTTTTGCGAAGATTCTCGGAAGTGATCACTGCGCGCTGGCCACAGAAGCCGCATATCAGCGTACGTTTCTGAAGAAGGCCCTCGCTCCAAATTAGGCTCGCGTCGATTAGTGCTAACTGAGCAAGAGTTGCAGAAAGAACACGCTCAATCGGTGTCAACGAGAAGTCGCCCGGTTCGCAGTTGTAGCTGGTGTAGTGCACCGCGAGCGCGATCCGGTTCGCGTAGGCGACATCGTCGGTCTCAGAAGGACGTCGGATGAGTTCGGCGTCCGGAATCCCGCTATGTGCGCCCGCTCACATAGTCGTATCCGGGTACACCAACTTGCCTGCCTCGCGATTGCATAGGCAGAAGCTGCGAAGCAGAGACGGCCACCAGCAAGATTGCGACGACGGTCCGCAGCAGGGTCGGCCTTCTGAGCCTCGGCAGGGTCCTCAGCCAGTTCATCGGCGGCGACGCTCATTGTTGAGGGCGCTCTTAAGCTCCGTACTGCACCCGCATGAGACGCAAGACGCTTCTTGTGCTTGAACACATTATTTTCAAACGGTGAGAGCGTGAATAGCTCAATTGAGCTATTCACCGTGCAGATTTGGCCCGCCAGAAACCTACAGAAACACTGGTGCAATCTGAAACCCAAGAACCACATTGGCTAACCAGGTGACGGAGCGCTTGGTGACACTGCCGGCGCGCCTGGAAAATCGTGGAGGGCTAGCAGGCAGCAAGGATTGCTGCCGAGCGCAACTCAAATATCAATCGATGAAGGGCAAGCTATCTTCCTGAATTGCGAAGCTCAGCAGCGTCGATGGCCGGCTCGGCGATCATGGTGGTCGCTTATGAGGTAGCGTGGGGTCACGTCTTGCCGCCCCCAGGAAGCTGGCCTTCAACTCACGGCGGTTTGCCGGATAGCGTCCGAAAAGCTTCGCGCGAACGCACGGACATTGTCGTCCTGATGCGGGACAATGTTTCGTACCGTCGGAGGGCTATTCATCTCCGAAATCTGCATCAGATGATCCGCCAGCGCGACCGGGTCATCGACGCCGAAATAGCGGGCGGCACCTGAGGTCTGCTCGCGGTGCACGTCGATATCCGACAGGATCACTGGAACGCCAAACGACTTCGCCTCCTCGACGGTCGTGCTCCAGCCCTCGAAGCGCGATGGGTTGATCAGGGCTGTTGAAGCGCGCAGCAGCGCGTAGACATGCGGCAGCGGGATAACGCCAAGGTGGCGGAACTGCGCTTCAAGGCCGCGTTTTTGGATCTCGGAGTTTACCAGATCATAGTAGCCCGGCTCGCGCCGGTCTTCCTTGCTGCCGGATGCACAGATCACCACGTCGATCGCCCGCCCCTTCAGGATCGTCAAGGCGTCGACGACGAGCTGGTGGTTCTTGTGGCGATAAAACTGATTGGGCAGGTAGAAATAGTTCGCCGGCAGATTATATTCCGCGATTACGTCCGACGGGTCGGTGTTCAGGAACGCGGCCGGTGGCTGGGTCGCGAAGCGAACGACGCAGACCTTGTTTCTTGCGCCTGGATAGTAGGCCTTGAAATCACGCAGCGCGCTCTCGCTGCTCAGCATGATGGTTCGGCCCGAGGCGATTTGCATGCGAAAGCCAAGCTCGCGGCGCCAGCGTGCCGTCGTTGGAAACAGTTGCGGCAGCGAGCGGTGCTGCAGATCCGGAATCCACGCCACTGCCGGATGCGCGAGCCGCCAACCAAAGAAACGTGCCGATTCGACGACGACATCAATCCCGGCGCCTCGAAACGCCGCCGCGGCTCCCCGATCCAGACCGATCCCGAGTGCCGCGGCCAACCCTGGCTGTCCATCGAATGCCTCCGATCGAACGACCTCGACACCCGGTATTGCGGCAAGCTCCGCGAGCTCATTCTCCTCGGCCCTGTTCCCGGCAAAGACGATCGGAACAAATTCGCCGGGCAGAAACCTGGCAAGCGCCGCAAACAGATTGCGCTGATAATTGTAGCCGCCGGCCCATAGCCGTCGCGAAATGTGACTGAACGCGAACCGCAATGGGCGCGGCGTCACGAAGCTTGGCCCTTGAACCACGCCACGTAATCGGCAAGGCCCTGATCGAGCGAAACGCGCCAATCGAACCCGACCTGACGCAGCATTGCATCGTCGGCCAACAGGCTCACGGGATCACCGGGCCGGCTCACTCCGGAGTGCCGCACAACGGTGTTGCTGCCCCACTGCCGGATAAGGCCGGCGGCGATATCGGCAACGCTGGTCCCTCGGCCTGAACCGCCATTGATGACCCGGAAGCTCTCTTGCGACGGGTCCGCGACGCTCGCAAGCAGCCTCGCGACATCGCGCACGTCGGTCCAGTCGCGGATTTCGTTGCCCGTCCCGCCGAGCGTGAGCACCTGCTCCCTCGCTTCCAGCCGTGAGCAGATGTCCCAGAGCAATTGTTTGCGCAAATTGGGGCCATAGACCGAGAACAGCCGCACGATGGTGCAGCGGATGCCAAACGACTGCGCGTAGCTCCGGCACAATTGCTCCATCATGAACTTGTGCTGCCCATAGGGCGACATCGGAGTCGGGATGACACTTTCAGGGATTGGGCCAAAATGGTCGGCGCCATAAACGGCCGCACTCGACGCCGCGATCACTGCGCAGTTCGGCGCGGATCCGCGTAGCCATTCGAGCAGCCGCGCCGTGCTCACGACAGTCCGCGAGAAATCCTCGAATGGGCGTTCGATCGAGACGCCGACGGACGATGCGCCGGCCAGATGAAAGACGTGCGTCGGCAGCCCGTGCGCAGCCGCAAGCGCGTTAAGATTGGCCGCGTCGATTTCACCATTGGTCCAGCTCGCCAAGCCAAGCCGCCGGGCTTCCGCTGCGTCAAGCGCCCCGTGTCCGACGCCATGCACCGCACGGTCCGCCCCCGCCAACGCGTGCGCGAGATAGCGGCCGATGAATCCTTTCGCGCCTGTAACCCAGACGATCATCCTCAGGCCTTGCGACAGACAAAGGAGTAGAGCCGGCCCGGCCGATTGTCGAAACGTTCGGCCATCGATAGCAGCGAGATAAAGATCGAGCGTGACCCGAGCGCGGTTCGCCACAGCGGCGCCACTGGAATCTTCTGCGTCAGCTTCGTCACGATCGCCGTCCTCAGGCTCTCCAGCGTATAGGGAAACAGGTTGATCGGGCTTTGGAGCGGCGCCAGTGTGTCGACCGAGGAAAATCCTGCGGTGGCCAGCGCGCCGGTGTAGCGATCGAGCAGGAAGGCATGCTCGCCGCCGTAAAGGTGGTGCAACGGATGCTGTGCAAGGAACTGCGGAAGATCGGCCTCCTTGCTGATGACGTGCTCGCGCGCCGCGATCATCATGCCGCCGGGGCGCAGCACGCGAAACATCTCCCGGCACGCGCCCTCGAGATCGCGCGTGTGATGCAGCACGGCCCGGGCAAAGACGAGATCGAACGTCGCATCGGCGAACGGCAACCGCTCGGAAAACTCCTCAACCACCTGGATCGGCAATTGCGCCTGTTGCGCCAGCCCCCGGATCGCCGCAGCCCCCACGATTGCGCTGGGATCCGGCTCGAGCGCCGTCACGGCAAAGCCGCTTCGGGCAAGCGCGTAGCTTGCAATGCCACGGCCGGCGCCGACGTCGAGTGCGGTGCCAGTCCGGCCAGCCAGCAGCGCGGCGACCGCCTGCCACTCGGAGCTCAGGAAATAGCGTTCAGCAGCGCCAGCCAGGGGATCGTCGTAAAATGCGTCGAGCACAAGCTGGCCCTGGTCGGGCTGATTGCGCAGCCAGACGACCGCTTCCTCCCAGGTGGCAAACTTGCGCTCACCGCTCATCGGGGCCAAGCTCCCTTACCTGCACGGCCGGATTGCCCGCCACGATCGAAAACGCTGCGACGTCCTTCGTCACGACCGCGCCGGCCGCGACGATAGCGCCCTGCCCGACCGTCACTCCGCGCAACACCATCGCACCCGCGCCGATCCAAGCGTCATCTCCAATTCTAACCGGGCTCTCGTTAAGCGAGATATCGCTCGGATGC
Organism: Bradyrhizobium sp. USDA 4501; assembly: GCF_054062115.1. NCBI lineage: Bacteria > Pseudomonadati > Pseudomonadota > Alphaproteobacteria > Hyphomicrobiales > Nitrobacteraceae > Bradyrhizobium > Bradyrhizobium sp. USDA 4501. The sequence goes on along the minus strand of NZ_JBSSEX010000001.1, from coordinate 7,388,573 downwards.
CCACGCGTGAAAATCTGCTGGACCTGCCGGTGCCGCTCCGCCGCGCGCAGCGGATGCGTGAGATTGTCGAAGACATTCGCCGAATGCGAGATCAAAACGCGGTTGCCGATCTCGATCGAGGCAGCAGACCAGATCCGGGTTCCCTCTCCGACGTAGCACCACTCGCCGATTCTCAGCTCGCCACCGTGCGCGAAGGTCATCAACTCCCCGCGGATGATGCTATTTTCGCCAATGACAATCCGATCGCTGTCGCGACGAGTGTTGCGGATGCGCGCAGTCCGCATCAATTTCGCGCCCGCTCCAAGCCGGCACGTCGCACGCCCCACCAGCCGCTGCAGGCAATAGTCGAGATTCATTTGCTCAGCTCGATCTACGCAAAGGCGTCAGCATGGTTTGCTCTCTCGTCGAACGCCCGCGTGCGGGTCAAACGGACTTGCATCGGAAACATCGCCTCCCACCGCCGCGTAACCTGTACAATGCGGCAGGGCAAGCCGGTCGGCCACCCTGCACCGTCTAGCACGGCTCAATCCGCGCGACGAGATCGATAAACTGGGCCCATTGCGAGGCCTTGCTGTAGGTCTCCTGCACGCGGCGCCGGCCGGAACCAGCGATCCCGGCCCATTGCGGCCAATCCTGCAGGCTGCTTGAAATCGTGGCGGCGGCCTTTTCCGGCGCGTCGTAGGTACGCATCGTGACCCCGTCCCGCATCGCCTCCGGATAATTACCGGCATCCGACACCAGCAGCGACCCGCACCCCATCGCCTCGAAGCAGCGCATGTTGCCGCGATCGTTGCCGGCCATGTCGATTGCACCGTTGAGCACGATCTTCGCCGATCCGAACAGCTCGTAGAGGTCCCGGCCGAACAGCGGCATCCTTGCGATTCGCGCGATGACGTCGGGGCGGCGGTGCTTCCCCAGCGGCAGCAATCGCCCGACCGCGCTCTCGGCAAGCCGTGTCAGCCGCGAGGCATCGAGGCAGAACACGATGTTGCGATTGGTCGCCAGGGCGGCGACCTGTTCGAGGGTCCTGCCCCGCGCGCTATGATGCCGCGAATATCCCCCGACAAACGCCACGTCGATCGGCCGTTCGCCGTGGCCGTACTGCTCCATGACGGGGTCGATCGCGGGAAAGAAGAGCTCCGCCCGGCACCCCTTGCTGCGCCACGCCTCGAGGATCGAGGGGAAGTTTCCAAGCACCGCGCCATAGGCGGTGAGATCAGCATTTCCGGAAGGCGCGGCGCGCCAGCACAGCGTCTTCTTCACGCAGCCGGGAAGCTTGACGACAAACGCACTCGGATAGCGCACCGGATCGAGATTGTAGAACACCTCGGTTCTATGATGCTCGATCTGCGCGAGCAGAATGGCCTCGAGCGTCGGCGATTCCTTCATGCCCTGCTCACGCGCCCACTGGCGCTGCAGCACTTCATCGTCGCCATTCGTGAAGAAGGCTTCAGCTGCGCCGTCGAGCACGGGCTTGAGAAAATGCGCGGCGCCAAACCGATCGTGCAGAAACACGTCGCGGCGCGCGTTGAAACTTGACGCCTTTGCCGCGAGCTGGTTCAGCCTCGGCAAATAGGACGGATAGAGACCGCTATTCTGGAACAGACGCATCGGTTACGCGGACCTTGCCAACATCCATTTCATGTTCAGATAAGGCCAGATCCGGCCGACACTCTTCCAATCCCAGCTCTGCGACGCCGTCAAGCGGCCGACCGCCTTTCGAAGGGGCGTTTCGTCGACGAACTCGGCAAATGCCGGAACATTCCGCTCGAGCAGCTCTGCCGTCCAGCCCGCCAATGGCCCGTTCAGCCATTCCGGCATCGGCGAGTTGAAGCCTACCTTGCGGCGCGCGGTGCGGATGCTTTCGGGCATCAGGTTCGCCATCGCCTGCCGCGCCACCACCTTGGTCAGGCCGTCTGCCGACTTGCTCGTTTCCGGCAGCGCCATCGTGTAGGTGACCAGCCGCCAGTCCATGAACGGCATGCGGACCTCGATCCCGTGCGCCATCGAGAGCCGGTCGAAATTGCGCAGGATGGTGGGCAGCGTGGTCGAATGGAACATGCGGTAGAGGCGCCGGTTCAACGCACCCCATGTATCAGGCAATTCGTCATCCTCGGCGACCAGCAGCAGCGGCGCGGGCGCGGCCGTAGCGCCTCCGCGCAGGAAGTAGTGCCCCTCGCGCCTGATCATCTGCGCGCGCAGGAAGTCGATGCCGCGTTGCGCCAGCTGCGATCGTGAGGTGAGCGCGGCTGCTGCGTTCCGGATCCGGAATGCGGCCGACTGTCCCTCCTGCAGGTAGGCGCCCATCAATTCGTCCGCGCCGTGGCCGTCGAGTGACACGGTGACGTTCTGGCGCCGGAGTTCGCGATAGATCAACCACGGCGCGCTCGGCAGTCCGATATAGACGTCGTCATTGTCGTCGAGGATGCGGTCAAGGTCGGTGAGCGCGTCGGAGCGCCCGATCTCGAGGAAGCTCGGTGCCACCTCGGCCCACGCGGCCGCTTCCTCCGCCATCGGCCGCTCGTCATTGCTGGCGCCGGGAAAGGTCGCGACAAAGGCGTGCCGCCAGGCGGTCGAGTCACGCGGCCCCATGCCGGCTTTCTCATGGGTCGCCATGGCGCAGATCACCGCGGACGAATCGAAGCCGCCGGACAGGCAGGTCCCGATCGGAACGTCGCTGCGCATCCGCAGCGCGACGGAATCCTGAAACAGGTCGCGAAAGCGTCCGACCCGTTCGGCCTCGGTATCCGGAATCGCCGGCAGATGGTCCACGGTCCGCCACCAGCGACGCACCTGCACACGCCCCTGGCGCAACCACATGCAGTGGCCGCCCTGCAGGCGGCGCAGTTGCGCGAACAGCGTCCGCTCGCTGCCTTCGATCCCGAACGGATCAAGCAACAGCCGCCGCGCCACGTCAATATCGAGCGACGTCTCAACCAGCCCGCTCCGCGCCAGCGCCCGCTGCTCGGACGCGAACACGAACCGCTCGGATGACAGCGCATACAGCATCGGCTTGATGCCGAAGCGATCGCGCGCCAGGAACAGATCATCCGTGGCCGTGTCGTAGATCGCCAGCGCCCACATGCCGTTGAAGCGCAGCAGCATGTCCTCGCCCCAAGCCTGCCAGGCGGCAAGGATCACTTCGGTATCGGACTGGCTGCGAAAGGCTGCGCCCTTCGCCTCGAGTTCGCGGCGCAATTCGAGGAAGTTGTAGATCTCGCCATTGTAGACGATCACATGGCGGCCGTCGCCTGATGCCATCGGCTGATAGCCACCCTCGCCTGGATCGATGATGGCGAGCCGGCGATGGCCGAAGGCGACGTTTCGCTTGGCATTGAACCAGGTGCCCTCGCCGAACGGACCGCGATGCGCGATCAAATTGGTGAGCCGCGAGATGTCAGCCGGCTTCACGGGAGCGCCGCGCAGATTGACGATGCCTGCGATACCGCACATGTCTAGACGGCCTTGAAGGGCAAGAAGCGAGTGATGATGACGTGGAGATCGCGCCAGCAGACGGCGCGGTAGGGACCCAGTTGCGACACGGCAACGGCGGCAACAAAGATCGCCGCCGCCGACATACCGTACAGCGACACCACATACCACCATGACGGCGCCTGGTCGAATGACACATGGCCGAGCTGCGAGCGCAGCGCCAGCGCAACGGCGATCCCCGTCCCGAGCGGGATCAGGACGAAATGCAGCATCCGTGACCACATCCCCGAAAGCCTGAAGGTACGCCGCAACAGCAGCACCGTGATCACCATCTGCGCAACCATCCCGACACAGGAGCTCCAACCGGCCGCCTGCCAGCCGAAATACGGCAACGCGACGGCGCTGGTCGCCAGCGTGAAGATGCCCGTGACGAGCGAGATCAGCGCGTTGGAACTGGAGCGCCCCTGCGACAGCAGATAGAACGCAAACACATTGGCGCTGGACCCCAATATTCCGCTGATCGCAAGCACCACCAGCACCAGCTGGGCCTCGGCGGCGACCTCGGCGCCGGTCCATCGATGCAGCAATGCGCCTGCGACCGGGATCAGGCCACCCAGCGCGCTCGCGGCAAGCACATTGAGAATCCAGGACGAGCGAAGCAGGAGGTCGACCTTGCGATCGTCATCCTCTCTCTGCAGGGTGCTGAAGAACGGGAACAAGATCTCGCCGATCTTCAGCACACCGATATAGACAGCCTCCTCCAGCCGCTGCGCGACGCTGTAGAAGCCGACGAATTGCGGTTGCAGCAGCGCGCCGAGCAGATAACGGTCCGCCTGGCCTGCGAACAGCGCGCCGCTTTGCGCCGCGACCTGCCAGCCGCCAAGCTTCACCAGTGCACGCAACGCGCCGCGATCGAGCGCCGGCCGTGCCAGCCAGTCACTGATTGCGCGTCGCGACCAGGCGACGACCATCAGGAGATTGGTTGCGAAGCCCAAGGCCTGACAGCCGATGAAGGTCGAGGCGCGCGGTGCGTGCGGGATCAGCAGCAGCATCGACATCGTCGTCACCACCGTGCCCGTGATGCTGATCGACGCGATCCGCCGATAGTCCTGACGCGCCGTGAACAGCGAGAGGAAGACGGCGAACAGGCACTGGAACAGCCAACCGGCGCCCGCCAATGCGAAGGCGAGCCCGAGGTCGTCGGCGGCCGGGCCGCCGAGGTGGAATCCCAGCCGCGCGAGCGGCGCGCCGGCAAAGGCAAGCAACGCCGCGATCAGGCCGCCAAGGACGATGGCAAGCGCGAGAGCGGTCGCGAAAAATCGCCGCGCCTGGTCGTGGTCGGGCGGTTCCAGCCTTTGCGCGAGTTCCCGCGCCGTCGAAAGGCCGAGCGCATTGCTGAACATCAGCGCCGGCGCGACACAGGCCGTCACCAGACCCGCAACGCCGAACGCGGCGAGACCGAGCCGGAAAATCACGAACGGCAGGATCGCGAGGTTCAGCAGCACCGCAACCGCGAAGGCGGTCGCGTTCCATGCCGAGTTACCGAGCAGATTGGATGGACCCTTTTTCACCGCCATGCCCGCTTTCGGTCCATCGCTCCGATACGCCTCAAGTGCCTCTTCCGTAAGGGCAAAACCCATTCGGCATGACGACGGGCTAGCAGCCGGCGCGGTGATTGTCGAGGGTTGGCAGACGGCGGGGAGCCGTGGGACCAGGCCAGGGCCGCAGCAAAGGCACGAGCCGATCTCCACGGAACCATGGCTGGTTGCTTGCGGCCTGGCTTGTCGTTCAAGCAACAATTGGAAAGGCCTGTCTAAATTCTAAAGCAGATAAGCACAGACCCAAAGCCGCCCGTTCAAACAAGAGGTATCTAAATGCCCTTTCCGCCACATCCCGAGCCCTGTCGGGCTTCGGCATGCTCGATCTGACCCAGGCAGGTTCCGGGCTCACTGCGTGCGCCAGCTCGAGCACCGTCATCACACGGCGGGCCTGCGCGCGTGGCGAAGGTCTCTCGGCCGCCGCGCAAGGACCGCCGTGAGGCCGTAGAGGCTGCCGGATGATGCAGAGATAGAACGAGAAGTGACCGGGTTCGAGCCCGGTCGCATCCCAGGACGCGCCTGTACGCCAATTGTCGTAGCCGCGCGCTGACGCGAGCGCGCGCAGCAGAACGGCCATCGGCCTAACGGCAGGTCAAGCTGGCGAAGCGCCTCAAGCCCAACCGCTCATCGAGGGGCTCTCAGCCAATGTGCTGACGGCGATGCGACCTACGATTCGGATGCGTTGCGATCCGCCATCGGCGCAAAAGGCACACAAGCCATCGCGCCCCCTCATGGGCAATCAAACATCCGTTCAACAAGCCTCTCCATGCCGAGCGTCACGTGATCGAACGCTGCTTCTCAAAACTGCAGCGGTTCAGGCGCGTCGCAACGCGCTACGAAAAACCGCCCGAAATTACTTCGCCATCTTAACGATCGCTACCGCTCCGCTCTGGCTAAGGCAACTGTCCACACGGCCTAATGGACAATGAAGTAGCCCGTGTTCAGGTCGGCCATACGTACGTTGGTTGTATCCCGCCCCATGACGGCATCATGAAAATCGCTCCCTAACTCGGACATGGCGTGGGATTGATCGCTCGGCGTTTCATGCAAGAGCTCCATCAGCTGTTTACAGGTAGTGACCAAAGAAAATCCATCAGGTGCGACAATTTCCGCGCTTCCGGCATTCACTACACCGCCCCCATCGATGTCCCGGTGAAATACGAAACTATCATTGCTAGCTGCGATCCAGGCCCCTTGCGATGCAGGACATGGAGTCACCGATGTCTGGCCGGTTACAGCAATCATAAGCGTGGAAATGCCAATCACTCCGTTGCCATCCAAGTGCTGTTGGACATTTGGCTCCAAGTGTTCCAGCGCGGCGCTACTTCCGGACACCACACCAATAGTATCCGAGATGGCGTTGCCGCTGCTGTCCGTGTTCCAAACGGTATGCCGATCGGCGCCCGAAACTTTCCAAGCAATTTCATATCCGTTTGCCGTCTGCTCCGCCCCGATCGGCGTCCAGGCTCCGACCTGAGTGGATGCAGCAAAAGGCGTCCCGGCATATTTGACTGATGGGCCCGTACCGCCGCTGACGGCATCGAGAAAATAGTAGCTGCCGATCTGGTCCAGTTTGGTCGAGCCGGCGGCTTCGACCACGGTTACGCTCGCCGCAGGTATGCCGCTCACGCCGTCGGCGTTGAGGTCCTGATGGAAGCTGCTCTCAAATGCTTCAAGGATTGTACTGCTTCCTGAGACAACCGCGGTCGCAGAGGAGACATAGTTGCCGTTGCTGTCGGCGTTCCAGACCAAGTACTGATCCGAACCGATCACCTTCCACGCAATCTGATATCCGTTTGCCGTCTGCTCCGCCCCGATCGGCGTCCAGGCTCCGACCTGAGTGGATGCATCAAAAGGCGTCCCGGCATATTTGACTGATGGGCCCGTACCGCCGCTGACCGGATCAAGAAAATAGTTGCTGCCGATCTGGTCCAGTTTGGTCGAGCCGGCGGCTTCGACCACGGTTACGCTCGCCGCAGGTATGCCGCTCACGCCGTCGGCGTTGAGGTCCTGATGGAAGCTGCTCTCAAATGCTTCAAGGATTGTACTGCTTCCTGAGACAACCGCGGTCGCAGAGGAGACATAGTTGCCGTTGCTGTCGGCGTTCCAGACCAAGTACTGATCCGAACCGATCACCTTCCACGCAATCTGATATCCGTTTGCCGTCTGCTCCGCCCCGATCGGCGTCCAGGCTCCGACCTGAGTGGATGCATCAAAAGGCGTCCCGGCATATTTGACTGATGGGCCCGTACCGCCGCTGACCGCATCGAGAAAATAGTAGCTGCCGATCTGGTCCAGTTTGGTCGAGCCGGCGGCTTCGACCACGGTTACGCTCGCCGCAGGTATGCCGCTCACGCCGTCGGCGTTGAGGTCCTGATGGAAGCTGCTCTCAAATGCTTCAAGGATTGTACTGCTTCCTGAGACAACCGCGGTCGCAGAGGAGACATAGTTGCCGTTGCTGTCGGCGTTCCAGACCAAGTACTGATCCGAACCGATCACCTTCCACGCAATCTGATATCCGTTTGCCGTCTGCTCCGCCCCGATCGGCGTCCAGGCTCCGACCTGAGTGGATGCATCAAAAGGCGTCCCGGCATATTTGACTGATGGGCCCGTACCGCCGCTGACCGCATCGAGAAAATAGTAGCTGCCGATCTGGTCCAGTTTGGTCGAGCCGGCGGCTTCGACCACGGTTACGCTCGCCGCAGGTATGCCGCTCACGCCGTCGGCGTTGAGGTCCTGATGGAAGCTGCTCTCAAATGCTTCAAGGATTGTACTGCTTCCTGAGACAACCGCGGTCGCAGAGGAGACATAGTTGCCGTTGCTGTCGGCGTTCCAGACCAAGTACTGATCCGAACCGATCACCTTCCACGCAATCTGATATCCGTTTGCCGTCTGCTCCGCCCCGATCGGCGTCCAGGCTCCGACCTGAGTGGATGCATCAAAAGGCGTCCCGGCATATTTGACTGATGGGCCCGTACCGCCGCTGACCGGATCAAGAAAATAGTTGCTGCCGATCTGGTCCAGTTTGGTCGAGCCGGCGGCTTCGATGACGATCGGCGGGATCACCGAGGAGCCCGCGATCGTGCGATCGGCAAACTGGAAATACTCAACGCCAGTGACGTTATCAATGCCCTCCGGTGAACCGGCGCGCTGGTCGCTTATCGTGAAGGTCTGCGAACTTGCGTTGTAGCTAACTGTGTAGTTCGCCCTGTTGCCCAAATACACAGCGGTGTCGGTGCCGGAGCCGCCGAAGATGGTGTCGTTGCCGCCGCCGCCGGTGATCGTATCGTTGCCTGAGCCGCCGTTCAGGACGTTGCCAATTGCGTTGCCCAAGATCGTGTCGTTGCCGGACCCGCCGTTGGCATTGTCGATGTAGGAACGCGCGTCGCCGTTATAGAGATAGGCGTTGTAGACGTTGCCCGATGCGTAATGGCCATCGCCGAGATAGGCCAGTTGAACGGAGGAGAATACCGACGACGCACCGGGGTTGAGGTTGATGCTCAGGTTCGTCGTGTAGTTCGACAGATCGTAGGTGTCGACGCCGCCGCCGTCCCACACAGTCTCGTAGATCCGGTTGGCCGAGCCGCCGACGCCCCCGCCGGGCGCGAGCTGCCCGACACCGTTGATGAACTCCTGCCCCGTGGTCGGATTCCAGGTGTAGACAGTGTTGCTGCTCTGGGTCGTGAAGTTCGCGCCGTACATCGTCTGGAGCGCGAGGATATCGTTGGCCATAAAGGTCTGCGGATATCCATAGGCCTCATTGGTGTAGCCGCTCGTCGCGGACGCCCCGACATAGCTGCGATAGCTCATGACGGTGTATTCGCTGTCGTCATGTGCGCTCGGCACGGCCACGTTGGCAACTCCGCCGGTCTCCTGGCTGTGCTTGAGACCAACGGCATGGCCGAGTTCGTGGAGCGCGGTCGTGAAATAGTAGTTGCCAAGCTTGGCGAGCGAGTAATTGTATTGGGTCCCGAACCAGATGTCGCCGCCGGACGCATAATTGCCGGGGTAGTAGGCGTAGGAAGTCGGGTTAGCCGACGGCGATTGCGCGATCATGATGTCGGCGCCGTTCGTGCCCGCGTATTGGATGTTGGCGTTGGCGTAGCCGTTGATCAATCCAATGGCGTAGTTGATCGCAGCCTGCATTTGGGTCGGCGCCGAGGCAAAGCCCGACGTGGTCGGCTCGCTGCTGCCGCCAGCGTACGGATTGGCGTAGTCGCTGGGCGAATCCGGGAAACTATAGGTTATCGGGCCCGACCATTTGTAGCCCGACAGCAGGCCGTCTATGTCGGCGTCGTTGGTCTTGGTGACCGTGACAGCGGTAGCCAAAGGGAAACTCCGAAGCAGCAAGCCCATCCGATGCGAGGCGTTAACAGATGATTCTAGCTAGAGAGTTGAACGTTTGGTTTAAATGCGGCGAGAGCGCCCGGACCTCTGCCATAATGCGCGGTTAGCTATCAAACCCCGTACTCATACGAGGCGCAAGCAAGAACCTCGGTTCCCGCGGCGCCGGTAATTTGCAGGGTTTCATGAAACGATCTTCACTCGCGGCCGGCCTGTTTGGCGCCCTTGCGGCGCTCGCCGGATACAATCACACGCCCTTCGGAGGACTGCCCGTCATGGTGGAGAAGGCCAATGCGGATGACAGCGGCAAGGCGGGACGCTTGCCCACCATGCCAATGGCCCGCGATCCTGCTGCCGCGGTGGCCGAGGAATACGAAGCCGCCCGCCGGAAAGGAACGCGGGAGGCCTTTGAGCTTTTCATTGCGCGCTACGGCGATGACCCGCTGGCCGAGAAGGCGCGCTCGGAACTGAAGCGCCTGTCGCGCTGATCCCTTCACGCAGCGCAGCAAACCGCGCCAGCCATTGCATTTCGACAGGCGGCATCCGCGCTGGCCCAGGCTTGCCGCAGGGTCTTTCGGCGCTATGGTAGGCCCGCAATCTGTCCCGGAGCCCTTTCACAATGCCCTTTCCGCATGCCTCGGAAGCCCTGTCGCGTTTAACCGTGCTCGACCTGACCCGGGTCCGCTCCGGGCCGACCTGCGTGCGGCAGCTCGCGGATTGGGGCGCCAATGTCATCAAGATCGACGCGCTGACCGAGGATGCCGGTGGCGAGCAGCCGGGCGGCCCCCGGCGGGGTTCCGACTTTCAGAATCTGCACCGCAACAAGCGGGCCATGACGCTGAACCTGAAAGACGGTCGCGGGCTCGCCGTTTTCAAGCGCCTCGCCGCCAAGGCCGACGTCGTGGTCGAGAATTTCCGCCCCGACGTGAAGAGGAAGCTCGGCATCGACTATGAGAGCCTCGCCGCGATCAACCCGCGCATCGTCTATGGCAGCATCTCCGGCTTCGGCCAGGACGGCCCCTATCACAAGCGGCCGGGCTTCGATCAGATCGCGCAGGGCATGGGCGGGCTGATGTCGATCACCGGCGCGCCGGGCGGAGGGCCGATGCGGGTCGGCATTCCCGTCGCCGACCTCACGGCGGGCCTGTTCTGCGCCATGGGCATTCTCACCGCGCTCCTCGAGCGCGAGGTCTCCGGCAAGGGCCAGTGGGTGCAGACCTCGCTGCTCCAGGCACAGATCTTCATGCTCGACTTCCAGGCCGCGCGCTGGCTGATGGAGAGAGAGGTGGCCAAGCAGGCCGGCAACAACCACCCGACCAGCATCCCGACCGGCGTGTTCAAGACCTCGGACGGCTACATCAACATCGCCACCACGGGTGGGCGGATCTGGGAGCGTTGCGCGCAGGCGATCGGTGCGCCGGAGCTCTTTGGCCATCCCGACTACGCGACGGCCTCTGCCCGCTCAAAAAACCGCGACGCGCTCAACGCCGAGATCGAGAGGTGCACCGTGACGAAGTCGACCGAGACCTGGGTCCGCGAGCTCAACGAGGCCGGCGTGCCCTGCGGGCCGATCTATGCCATCGACCAGATGTTCGAGGACGCGCAGGTTAAGCATCTCGGCATCGCGCAAGACGTGCCGAACGATGAAGACCGCCACATCCGCCTGGTCGGCCAGCCCGTGACGCTGTCGCGCACGCCGAGCAAGATGGTGGTGCGGCCGCCGGAATTCGGCGAACAGACCGACGAGGTGCTGAAAGAGTTCGGCTTCGGCTCCGACGAGATTGCCAAGCTCAGGGACGCCAAGGTGGTGTGAGCCAGGTCAGAAACAACAATGCCCGGCAAGATTGTCGGGCATCGAAGGGAGTTCGCGCTGCGCAGCTCAGTATTTTGCAACGACCGGTGTTGGAGTGAACGCATAGTTGAAGCCGACACGCAGAATATGATTGTGGAAAGCTGACGTCCGCCTGGTTAGCGGCTCCGACGAAGTAAGTCTTACTTCCGAAATGCGTAGTCGGCTGTGAACAAGCCTGTAAGCGATTGAGGGGGAATCTGTTTTTGGGATTTGATGGCGTTTGAGATTGCAGGGATTTGAGGCTTGATGGCCGCAAACCTTGCAAATTCGTTTTGTGGATTCCTCTCTGCTGTGAACCGTGCTTCTGTGGTGCATCGGAGGGACGATGCGGCCGAAGAAGCACAAGACGACGGGATCGAACGATCTGTTCCGGGCACGGCTGGACCAGATCATCAACATGAAGCACGAGCTCGTTCTGCTTGCCGGCAAGATCGACTGGGACTGGATCGACGGCGAGATCGCGCCGCTCTACAGCGAGAGCGGCAGGCCTGGGATCGAGACCCGCTTCATGATCGGGCTGCTGTTGCTCAAGCACATTTACGGGCTGTCCGATGAGGGGGTGTGCGAACGCTGGGTCCACGATCCGTACTTCCAGCTCTTCACCGGCGAAGAGTTTTTCCAGCACGTTTTCCCGCACGAGCGCTCGGACCTGAGCCATTGGCGCAAGCGGCTCGGCGACAAGCTGGAGCGGTTGTTGGCCGAGAGCCTTCGGGTGGCGCACGAGGCCGGTGCGTTACGCAGCCAGGACCTCAAGCGGGTCACGATCGACACCACAGTGCAACCGAAGGCCATCAGCTTCCCGACCGACGCCAAACTGCTGCATGCAGCGATCCGGGGGCTGAACCGTCTGGCGAGGAAGCACGGGGTCAGGCTGCGGCAATCCTATTGTCGCGTGGCAAAAAGCGCGGCGATGATGGCGGGCCGTTACGCTCACGCCAAACAGTTCAACCGGCAGCAGCGGCAGCTGCGTATCCTGCGCAGCCGGCTGGGTCGGATCATCCGCGACATTCGTCGCAAGATCGAAGGCCAGGCGACGCTGGAGGAGGCGTTCGCCCTTCCGCTTGGTCGGGCCACGCAGATCCGATCGCAGCAGCAGCGCCAGCGCGGCTTCAAGCTCTATTCCTTCCATGCCCCGGAGGTGGAATGCATCGGCAAGGGCAAGGCCGCCGCACCTTACGAGTTCGGCGTGAAGGCCTCCATCGTTACCAACAATCGCCGCGCCCCCGGCGGCCTGTTCGTGCTGCATGCCAGGTCGCTGCCCGACAACCCTTACGACGGTCACACGTTGCGGGACGTTATGGACCGCACCGAGACACTCACCGGCTGCGCGATCGAGCGGGCCTATGTCGACAAGGGCTACCGCGGCCACGACGCGCAAAATCCCCGCCGCGTCTTCATCTCCGGCCAGAAGCGCGGTGTCTTCGGCGCCATCAAGCGCGAGCTGCGCCGCCGCTCCGCCATCGAGCCCATCATCGGACACCTCAAGGCTGAAGGACACCTCGGCCGGTGCTACCTCAAGGGCCGCGCCGGCGATGCCGCCAACGTCGTCCTCTCAGCCGTCGGCCACAACTTCCGTCGCATCCTCGCCTGGTTCAGAGAACTTTTGCGCCTATTGTTGGTCTCGCTCTGGCACACGCTCAACTGCCCAGCTCAGCTCAATCCGGCTTCTTAACGGTCGACTGCGTATTCGAGCTTCGCCGACCAATTCCGGGTGAACTTGCGCTCGACGCCCGATCGAACCGACTCGGGTATCGGTGCTACTCACCGCCGCACCGATTGAAAAGCTGAACGCGCCGAACGGAGTCGTGCCGCCGAGATCCGCCCCGAAGACTTGGATCCCAAGGTTGACCGCGGACGAATACTTGAGCTCCCCAACAGCGAGACCACCGGTCGCATACCAGAGAGTCTGCGGACTAGATAGAAATCACCATTTGAAAAAGATAAGAAGTCCCACAAGAATCCAGAGGGGAGAGAAACTGAACAACAACGATGCCCAATAATAAAACTCTTTTCGAGTAGTCGCACGCCCACTCATACTCTTACTCCCGCTCACCGATTCACCGTAAAAATACGGTAGTGACCGCCTCCGCCAAGGGATAGGAGTCCTTATATTCAAAAAACTCTTTCACCGCTATTATGTTCGAGCTGCCGTCGACGTTGGTCGACGCCTTACCATTGGCTGGCCTGCATGATAACTTGGCTCATTCTCGCGGCAATTTCGATTTTGATCCTCGCACTGTGCGTCCGGGCGACATATCGATTTGCCTTTCGCGAGGGCCGCGAGCAGGGTTTGTCGGAGTCGTTTCAACTCTACGGAGGTACCCGGCGGTCACTCGATAAGGCTCCCCCACGGCGAGATCCTGATTGAGGTGTCGTTCTCTAAAATTACACGGTATGTCATACAGCGCTGGTGTCGACCGGCTCACACCGTTCGCTGTGGTCTATCTGATCGGCTTGCTGCCTTCGATTGCCGTCATTGCGCATCTTCTGCCTCGGGCAAGGAAACTGTTCATGACAATTTCTACGCGAGCTATCGTTACTGCTGCCGTCGTTATTAATATCATCTCGATTGGCTTGTCTGAGGTGCAGAGAAGGCAATTGGGCTCGACAGCGATAGATGCCACACTCGAGCTGCGTCGAATTGAGCAACAGCGGCTAGCCCAGCAGAGCATTGAGTTGGACCGAACCTACAAATTGATTGCAGAGGTCAACAATCGCATTAGCATGATCCAAGCTCAATTGCTCGGCCTTCAAGCGAGGGCGCAAGCCGTAAATGATGCCAAATAGCTATCAAGTGAGTGCCCTTCTTTTTGATTGGGAGAAGATGGTTCCGGCTCTCATGATCGCCGCGGGCCTCGCGCTGGTGCTGATAGGGTCTATTGCCGCGGCCCAGCACAAGCGATCGGAGAAGACTTGGGAAGACGGGGAAGCTGCAGCGCCGCGCCCCCGGATGGCGCCACTGCCGCGCCTGCTATCCACTCAACGGGACCGGGGCGAGTAAATTGCCATTTTTTTCCGTTCTCGTCACGGAGATGCTTCTCTAAGTTGCATCGTGCTACGAGCAATCCGGGCCGGATACGGGACCACCGGCGCAGGTGTTGATAGACCAAAGTTATTGTTGTTCAAGGGGTGGAAAACAATGCCTTCATTCAAGCTGCTCGCGCCATTTTCCCTTATCTACGCGCTGGGCATACTGGCCACGGCGGGGCACTTCTACCGCAAGCACGAAGGACGCTTAGGTGCACGCCAGACCTTGTGCGTACTCTTTTGGCCGGCTTGGTGGTTCCTGGAGCATAGTGTCCGAGAGACTATTGACGTCATTTCAGACGCGACCATAGGAACGGACGAGCGAGCGACACTTTCCTTCGGAGTTGGATTATTTGCGGCAGGACAATTTTTATTTTCTAACTGGGAAATGTGCAGTGGGGTCACATGCGCCGGCGTTGTATTGAAAAGCTCTGCCATGCTCTTCCCGCCGGTCGGCGCAACGTACCTGACTTGGCTTATCGCGCAGCTTGCATAGCATTCAGATGACGACACGGATCATGAACACGCCTGAAGAACTTCGGGGCAGACCATTTTGGGCACTTGATCCGACGATTCAAAGCCTTTCGTCTACGGACCACTCTGGAAATCCTGTGGCCCCTCCTCTTCAGGACGTGACGACGCGGATACTGAAAATCAACAAATGGCACGCGCTCGCCGCGGTGCTGGTCATATACATCCCGATCGGGCTCTATCTGGACACTCTACCGCCCACCGATCCAACAATCATGTACGGGCCGTTCGAGTACTATGGCGGCTACGCTTGGCGCTACCAGCCATCCGTTTCGCGAGCAATAGCCGATACCGCTGAAGCACCCCATCAATCGCGACTTGAACTGACCGAGGATGGCCGTCCCCTTCGGGCCGGCCCACTGCGCGGACATCGAAATTGGAGACATAGGGCACGGTCGGTTTTCCTATCGGAAGGATGATTGGGTTTTTCTCTATTTCTCGACAAGCGACAACAGTAATCCAAACACAAACGGCCGCATATATCGCGCCGTAGAACCGGCAGCTGTTGACCCGTTCCAGTCGATTAGAATACCTCCGCGTAAGCCCTGGATCTTCTGGCTGCTAGAAAAGATCCATTTTCATTCTTGAAGATCAATATCGAACCGAAGCACTAACGGCACCGCTAGAAGCGCGGTATTATGGCGCAAACGCCACAAGCCAAAAGAAGCGTGTCACCCCGGCGGGAGCACTTGGCCTAGTTCAAATTTGAAGTCGGCTTGTTTTGAGAAGAGCGATTTGACCGGATCAACAACATGGCAGAGCAACCATCAGAGCCAGTACCGGCAGACCAATCGTCAGCACGGCGAAAACCGCCGGGTTGACAGTACCGAACAGCCACATAGCGCCTATTACAAACTCAACCGCGGCTAAGCCGATCAAACGGCCCTTGATTGCTGTGCTCATTTTGTTCCCAAGGGCGCCCACTGAGGCACTGAGGCGGGCAATGGCAAATAACAACAACAAGCCGACAATCTCGCCGATGGCGGCATATAATCCCTCGGCCAAAACCGCGACGAGAAAGATCAATACCCCGACAATGGCGATAGAGACGTATCCAAGAGACGTATCCAGCGATTTCCATCCAGCGCGGGTACATGTCCGCAACTCTAGGACCGCGCCTAGATTTCTTCCAGCGCCACCTGTTCAAGTTCTAGCGCTGCAACGCAGGCAAGGAAGAAGATCGCCGTAAACGATCCACGTTTCACCTTCATCGTGATCCCGGCTTCGGTCTCATCCTTGAGGCCGTGCTTCTTCAGCCGCTTGACCAAATCGGCGTAGGTCACGTCGGCTTTCTTCATCTCGGCTTTCAGGAAGGCGCTCGCGCGCTCCCGGTAAAGTTCCGGGTCAGCTTGGCTTTGGCCCAGCGAGCCTCATTCGCCACCTTCAAGCTGCGAGGTCGGTCATTGATACACCTTTCAAAGAAAAAGCCGCCCGAAAGACGGCTTGGTGTGTCTTAGTGGTCACGGTCAGCGCTTGCTCGGGCGGGTTGTGCCGAGTAAGTTGCCGCACCCAGTTAAGAACGGGCGGGCACTAATCTTGAAATACCGCGCTGACATCGATGGCTTGCGGGCCATCGCCGTACTGTCTGTGTTGGCCTTCCATTACAATGCAGCTCTGCCGGGCGGCTTTACCGGCGTCGATGTTTTCTTCGTAATCAGCGGGTTCCTGATAACGCAGCAACTCGCTGGCGAGATCGCAAGCGGCACCTTCTCTATCCTCAACTTCTACGACCGTCGCATTCGACGTATTGTGCCCGCGTTGGCTGTAGTTTTGTTGACCGTCTTATTGCTCGGCAAGTTCCTCTTGCTGCCCGGCGACTACAAGGCGATGGCCGCCAGCGCCGCCTACGCGGCATTCGGCGCTTCGAACTTCTTCTTCCTGTCGAACACCGGCTATTTCGACCAAAGTTCCGATTTAATGCCACTCCTTCACACTTGGTCGCTTGGTGTCGAGGAGCAATTCTATCTGGCGTGGCCGCTGCTCTTGGCCCTCGTCGCTACCGGTCGAAAGCGGATCGACCTCGCCGCCATCATCGGCACCGCAGTTGTGATCGGTTTCGGCGCGAGCCTGCTCTGGCTCGACGCGGATCCCAAGGGCGCATTCTATCTGGTGCTGCCGCGCGCGTGGGAGCTCGCACTAGGCGCGTTGCTCGTGTTCCTGCCCCCTCTTTCGCAACGCCTCGGCGCCGTGGCAATCGCGACCGGCCTCGCGTTGATTGGCGCCGGCTTCATCTTTGTCAGCGCCACTGCTTTCCCAGGCGCGGCCGCGGTCTACCCATGCGTCGGCGCTGCGCTCGTAATCTGGCCGCGCCGGGACGAACCAAGGTTCAGCCATTGGCTCGGCAAGTTGCGTCCGATCGGGCTGATTTCCTACAGCCTGTATCTCTGGCATTGGCCCGTGTGGGTGCTGTTCCGCCATTACATCAATAACGCCGAGCCAAGCCGCCTAGAGGCAGTCGTGCTCGCAGCCGTCTCGATCGGCTTAGCAGTGGTGTCGTTTCGCTTCGTCGAGAAACCTTTCCGGCAACGCCGCTGGTTGCCGACGCGGACAGTACAGACAGGACTCGCGACGGGAATGGCCGTCTTTTGCCTCGGGATGTATGTAAACAGCGCCGACGGACTTCCGGAACGCATCGCACCTGCCGTCTATTCGATGCGCAGCCTTGATGCGATGTGGGAATGGCCATGCAAGTACGAACCAGAGAAGACCTTAGGCGCTTCGTTCTGCACCTTCGGCCAGTCATGGAAGAAGGCTGGCTCGAAAGCATTCTTGTGGGGCGATAGCCACGCTGGGCACTTCGCCCCGATCATGGAAGCCGCGCAGCCAGATATGGGGTGGCTCCTTTACGAGACATGCCCGGCGTTCTTCAACGAGCATATTTACCGAACGTATACCGGTATTCCGAACTACCGGACGCAGTGCGCTGAACAACGCCGCAAAGCGATTGAGCTCATCAACAGCGATCCTTCAATTGACCTCATAGTTCTCGCTTCTGCGTGGGCTTACTATCCAGCGATTGCGCTCCAAGACGGGACGCTTGGAGAATTGAGCGGATCTGGCCTGATAGAGGCCGGAATAGAGGACCTCATGGCGAAGACGGCGAGACCCGGCCGTCGATTCGTCTTGGTAGGAACGGTTCCGCAACACATAGTTGATCCTATCCCGTGCGCGATGGCGCACCTTAACGGCTTGTGGCGCCGCGAGTGCACGCCCGATCCAAAAGAAATCCAGCAAATGAAGACCTATACAGTGACTTCGGACACGCTGCTCAAGCAGATCGCCGCGTCTCGATCTGACGTGGCCGCTGTCATACCGCGCGACGCGCTTTGCGATAAGGCCGGCTGTAAGGGCTATCTGAATGGCGAATTTCTGTACCGCGATGGTGGCCACATTCGCCGAAACCTATCGATGGAGACGAGACACCAGTTTGCAGACCTCATCGGCCTGACGAACGCACTGATGGAGAAGCCTGCTCGCGCGGAAGCTTCGGCCGCTCCTTCAAGTAACTAAATGTAGCCCGTTGCGGACCAGGCAACGACGACCGTCGTTCCCGGGTTATTGATCGAGAAGCCTGAAGTGGCAGCGGAAACTGCGTTCACGGGACTCGTTGTCCCGCCAGCGGTGCTGCTGCATACGATAGTCGTAATGTAAGCGCGAATTTCCCCGCACCTTTTGGTTTTGAGTGCTCTGATGCATGAGGTGTCCACTTAAATAGGTGGACACCTCATGATGAGCGACGATGGTCAGAAACTGCGTGTCAGGCTTGTTGGTCGGAACGGTCGCCGGCGCTTTGAGACGACATCGAAGGAGCGTCTTGTGGCGGCCTGCCTTGAGCGTGGCGTTTCGGTCTCGAGACTTGCACTCGAACATGGGGTCAACGCGAACCTGCTTCGGAAGTGGATCAAGAAGGACGCCGCGGCCAGGTCGGCGCCGTCGTCGTCACCCTCGGCGTTCATCCCGGTTCACCTTGAGGGGGCCGCCGAGCGGGGTTTGTCGCGGCAAGGCAGTGTGGAGGCGGTGGATTTGCCGGCGACCTGCGATGAAGTGGGTGGGTCGGAATCCAAGGGGTCTCCAGCTTTTTGTTCTCCGGCCAAAGTGAGCGCGTCGCTGCCGAATGGCGTGAAGCTCGCGCTGGAATGCGGGGATGTGGATGCATTGACGGCGATCATTGGAGCCCTGGGCCATGTTCAGACTGGGCGGTGACCTGCAGGTCTATCTGCACCGTGAGCCGATCGACTTCCGAGCTGGCATCAACAGCCTTGCGGTTCTGGTTCAGGAGACGATGGCGCTCGATCCGTTTGTGCCGGCGGTTTTTGCGTTCTGCAATCGCCGTTGCGACCGGATGAAGTTGCTGTTCTTCGACCGGTCCGGCTTTGTGCTGGTCCTGAAGCGGCTGACCGAGGACAAGTTCCGATGGCCGCGCCGCCAGGAGGCGGTCGTCCGGCTTACGACCGAGCAGTTGCACTGGATCCTCGACGGCATCGATATCGATGCGATGGTCCGTCATCCGGTGCGGCAATATCAGGTTGCCGGCTGAGCTCTTGAGTTGAGCGGTTGACGCGTCGGAACGGTTCAGATTCAAGAATCCGATGAATCGAACCGGCAATCCGAGTGTCGAGGTGCTGTTGGCGCGCATTGCCGCGCTGGAGGCGGAGAATCGTCAGCTCACGGAGCGCGTCGTCAAGCTGGAGGAAGAACTGGCGCTGGCACGCCTGCATCGTTTTGCGCCGCGCAGCGAAAAGCACGTCGACCGTCTCTTCAATGAAGCCGAGCAGGCCGCCGATGAGGATGACGCCGGCAGCGAAACGAACGATACCGCCGAACTTCCGGACACGGGTCTGCCATCGGTCGAAAGCACGACGGGAAAGAAGCGCGGCCGCAGGCCGCTGCCGGCAAACCTGCCGCGCGAGCGCGTCGAGTATGACCTGCCCGACGATCAGAAGGCGTGTCCTTGCTGCCGTGGCCAGATGCATCGCATGGGCGAGGCTGTCACCGAGCAACTTCATATCGAGGTGAAGGCGAAGGTTTTACAGAATGTGCGCTTCAAATATGCCTGCCGCCATTGCGATCGCACCGGGATCAACGCCCCTGTCGTGACCGCGCCGATGCCGACGCAGCCGTTGCCGGGCAGCGTTGCCACGGCCTCGACGCTGGCGTTCGCGCTGGTTCACAAATATGTCGACGGCACGCCGCTCTACCGCTTGGCGCAGGCCTTCGAACGCGCAGGCGTTCCTGTCAGCCGCGGCGCTTTGGGCCACTGGGTGATCGGCTCGAGCGAGAAGCATCTGCATCGCATTTATGACGCCCTGAAGCTGCGGCTCAGATCGCAGCCTCTCATCCATGGCGACGAGACGACGGTTCAGGTCCTCAAGGAGAAGGACAAAGCGGCCACCAGCACATCGTACATGTGGGCGTATCGCAGCGGCAAGGATAGTCACGAGCCGATCGTTCTTCTGGATTATCAGCCGGGCCGCGGCCAAATCCACCCGCAGGTCTTCCTCGGCGATTACCGTGGCATCGTGATGAGTGACGGCTATAGCGCATGGCGCACGCTGGAAGGGGCCACCCACATTGGATGCATGGCCCACTCCCGGCGGCGTTTTGTCGACGCCCTCAAAGCGAGAAAGAAGGGCGGCGGGCCGCCCGAGCAGGCGCTGCGGTTCTTCGAGCAGCTCTACCGGGTTGAAAGGCAGGCGCGGGACGAGAAACCGGACAGAGACGAAACGCCGGATCAATGCATCCGTCGCTTCCGCCAGCAACACAGCATTCCTGTCCTGAACGCCCTCAAGGAATGGCTCGATCAAATCGCCCCGAAGGTCCTGCCGGACAGCAAGCTTGGCGACGCCGTATCTTACACCCGGAACCAATGGGACTATCTGACGCGTTACACCGAAGATGGCAGGATGCCGATCGACAACAATCTTCTGGAGCGCGACATCAGGGTTTTTGCCACCGGCCGAAAAAGCTGGCTGTTCAGCGACACCGTCGACGGAGCCAGGGCCAGCGCCGTCGTCTACAGCCTAATGCTGACCTGCCGCGCCTCACGTGTCGAGCCGTTAACATGGCTGCGCCATGTGCTCACCGAGTTGCCTCAGCGCGTGGACAACGCCGATATCGCTGACCTGTTGCCCTTCAACTTCCCCAAAGCGGCCACTGCCTGAACGGCTCAGCATCGCCCCGATACGAAGGCCATCCGTCAAATCGCGGCCGACAACGTGCGCGGAAAATCGCGCTTACGTCGTAATAGTCGTAACTGCCGTTAAGACGGCCGGAAAGATTACCGCTGTATTGGTGGCGCCCGTGGCCGTGGTTAGTCCCCAAATATGCAAACCGCCGTTGGGTAAGCGCCGATAGGCGGCGTAGCCTGACGCGCCTGGCGTTCCGACTTCATTGAATGATTTGATCGAGCCTAGCGTCACGTTGTCGGACACGTCGAGCAACTTCTGTGGAAGCGTACCGAGCCCCGGGGGACCTTCCGCGTACACATTTTCGAATTTGAAATTGCGGTTAATACAGGCGCTGTTGACGTTAAACGGAGCTGTCCGAGATTTTCATCGCGTTCGGTCCGGCTTTGCAGTGACGTTCGCCGCGCTGGTTTCGGTTTACGGCGTGATTGAGTTCGTCGTTTGGCTCGTGATGCGCCGACGCTCTCGTATCCGCACACATGGGGTAACGCACGCCAGCTTGTCCAATAATTCATACAGGAGATGAACTATGTTTCGTATGGGGCAGAAGGTGGTTCGGTTTAGTGGCCAGGCTGCGTCATCACCAACCATCTGAGCAGGAAGGACTACACGCATCCAGAGCTTGTCTGGCCGGCATCGCGCAGCGGCAACATTTGGAACCAAGACGACGCGCCTGGATAAGACCATCGCGACATAAGAGAACTGGGACACTGATCTAATTCAGTTCTCGTGGTGTCTCCGTTTTGCTCCGCTGCCTCCAACTGACGCGGCCGACCAAACCATCGATCAAGGGCCAAAAAAGCAGCACGATTGCCAACGTCGTGATCGAGCCGACCAGTCCGTTCGACCAGAACACCTTCATGTCGCCGCCGGAGCCGATCATCGAGAGGCGGAACGCATCCTCGGCGCGGTTGCCGAGCACCAATGCGAGGGTGAAAGGCGCGAGCGGGATCCCGATCTTCTTGAAGACATAGCCGACGACGCCGAAGCCCAGCATCAGCCAGATATCGAACATCGCGTTCTGGATCGCATAGGCGCCGATCGCGCAGGACACCACGATCATCGGGGCTACGGCCGCGAACGGCACGCGCAGGATCGAGGCGAAGATCGGCACCGTGGTCAGCACCAGCACCAGGCCGACGACATTGCCGAGATACATCGAGGCGATCAGGCCCCAGACGAAATCCTTGTGCTCGACGAACAGCAGCGGCCCCGGGTTGAGGCCCCACACCATCAAGCCGCCGAGCAGGATCGCAGCGGTCCCCGAGCCGGGAATGCCGAGCGCCAGCATCGGCAACAGCGCCGAGGTGCCCGAGGCATGAGCGGCGGTCTCGGGCGCGAACACGCCCTCGATACGGCCCTTGCCAAAGCTCTCCTGATCCTTGGCGAAGCGCTTGGCGAGGTTATAGCCCATGAAGGAGGCCGCGATCGCGCCGCCCGGCGTGATGCCGAGCCAGCAGCCGATCACCGACGAGCGCAGCAGCGTCACCCAGTATTTCGGCAGGTCCTTCCACACCGAGAGCACGACGCGCAGGCTGATGCCGGCGGCGTGTCCGCGCAGCGCGAGGCGCTCCTCCATCGTGAGCAGGATCTCGCTGATGCCGAACAGGCCGATGACCGCGACGAGGAAGTTGATGCCGCGCAAGAGCTCGGCGGAGCCGAACGTCATGCGCAGCTGCCCGGACACCGTATCCATGCCGACGCCGGCGAGCAGCAGCCCGAGCGACATCGAGATGACAGTCTTGTGCTTGGCCTCGCGGCCGAGGCCGACGAAGGAACAGAAGGTCAGGAGATAGACGGCGAAGAATTCCGGCGGGCCGAACCTCAGCGCAAACGACGAGATCATCGGCGCCAGGAAGGTGATCAGCAGCACCGCGACCAGCGAACCGACGAAGGAGGAGGTGAACGCCGCGGTGAGCGCTTCGGCCGCCCTGCCCTGCTGCGCCATCGGATAGCCGTCGAAGGTGGTCGCGACCGACCAGGCTTCGCCCGGGATGTTGAACAGGATCGAGGTGATGGCGCCGCCGAACAGCGCACCCCAGTAGATGCACGACAGCATCACGATGGCGGACGTCGGATCCATCGTGAAGGTGAGCGGCAGCAGGATCGCGACGCCGTTGGGGCCGCCAAGCCCGGGCAGCACGCCGACGAAGATGCCGAGCACCAGTCCGACCATCATCAACAGCAGCGTCTTCCACGTCAAAAGGACGGCAAAGCCGTGCAGCAGGAGACCGAAGGCTTCCATGGTTCGACCCGGTTCGCTAGCGGCCGAGAGCCGCCTCGAGCGGCCCCTTCGGCATGATGACGTCGAACGCGACGTCGAACGTTATGAACATCGCGGCGGTGAAGACGAAGGCGGTCAGCAGCGACTTCCACAGCGCGATCTTGCCGACGAGGCGCATGAAGCCAGCGATCAAGAGAAAGCTCGCGACATAGAGGCCGAGATATTGGGTGGCGAGGCAGAACAGCAATGTCGGCACGAACACCGCCATCACCCGGCGAAGCTGGGCCCGGGTGACAAAGGTCTCGGCGGCTTCCCGGCGCGAGAGGAAGGCCGCGCCGAGACCATAGAGGCTGGCACCGCCGAGGATGACCGAGAGGTAGAACGGAAAATAGCCCGGCTGCGGCCCGGTCGAGTCCCACGACGCACCGGTGCGCCAATTGTCCCAGCCGAGCACCACGGCGAGCGCAAGCAGAAGCAGCGACACGACGACGTCGACGACGCCGGTGCTGACGACCGCCGGCGAGTTATCTTCAGGTGCGGTCGGATCGTCGACGACGATCTCAAGTTCGGTATTGGACATGGATGAGACGGTCTGGGTTGCGAGGGCAACGATTGGGATAGCGTGCAGATGCAACCACCGTCAATGCAGCCTTCAGTTAAACGGTGGAACGTTCGGGAAAGGCGCTCGCAAGTGCAGCACGCTCCGGCTTGAGAACGCCGCGCTCGGTGATCAATCCGGTCACCAGCCGCGCCGGCGTGACGTCGAAGCCGAAATTGGCGACCGACGAGCCGTCCGGAACCACGCGCACGGTCTCGATCCGGCCATCCGCCGTGCGTCCCGTGAGGTGCGTCACCTCGTCGGCCGCGCGCTGCTCGATCGGAATCTGCCTGACACCGTCATCGATACTAAAGTCGATGGTCGGTGACGGCAGCGCAACATAGAACGGCACGCTGTTGTCGCGGGCCGCGAGCGCTTTCAGATAGGTGCCGATCTTGTTGCAGACGTCGCCATTGGCGGCGACGCGATCGGTCCCGACGATCGCGAGATCGACCATGCGATGCTGCATCAGGTGGCCGCCGGTGTTGTCGGGGATCACGGTGTGCGGCACACCGTGGTGCCCGAGTTCCCAGGCGGTGAGCGAAGCGCCCTGATTGCGCGGACGCGTCTCGTCGACCCAGACATGGACCGGAATGCCGCGATCGTGCGCCTGGTAGATCGGCGATGTCGCCGTTCCCCAATCCACGGTTGCAAGCCAGCCGGCGTTGCAATGCGTCAGGACGTTCACCACCTCGCCCGCCTTCTTGGTCGCGGCGATCGTCTCGATCAGGCCGAACCCGTGACGGCCGATCTCGCGGTTGATCTCGACGTCCTCATCGGCGATCTCGCGCGCGCGGGCATAGGCCGCCTCGGCACGGGCCGAAGCCGCGAGCGGCGCCAGCGCGCGCTGCATCTCGTCAACAGCCCATTTCAGATTGACCGCGGTCGGCCGGGTCGCCAGGAACATCCTGCCGGCGCGCTCGAGCGCCGCGTCGGAGGCATCGGCGCGCATCGCAAGCGCCATGCCATAGGCTGCGGTTGCGCCGATCAGCGGCGCGCCGCGGACCAGCATCGAGCGGATCGCCTCGCCGGCCTCGTCCGCGGTGGTGAGTTTGGCGACGATGAATTCATGCGGCAACCGGCGCTGATCGATCGCGCCGACCGACCAGCCGTCGGGCTCGAGCCAGATGCTGCGAAAATGTCGTCCATCGACTTTCATGTCCTACGCCCTTCGCGTCGCGCGCTCGCTGGAGGACTTGCTCACGACCGCAGCACCCGTCCGGCGACGGCATCGAGCTTGGCCAGCAGCTGCGGATCGCGGGCCGCGGGCGCCGTGATCAGCGCGGTATCCAGCACCCGATCCGAACCGACCGGACACGGCTCGTGCTCGCGAGGGAAATTCCGCGCCAGCCGCGCGACCAGCGCCTTTGCTTTCTCGGCGTTCGAATTCAGCACACGGATGATATCCTGCACCGTCACGGCATCATGCGCCGGATGCCAGCAATCGAAATCGGTGACCATCGCCACGCTGGCGTAGCAGATCTCGGCCTCACGGGCGAGCTTGGCTTCCGGCATGTTGGTCATGCCGATCACCGAATAGCCCTGCGCCTTGTAGGTCAGGCTTTCGGCGAGCGAGGAGAACTGCGGCCCCTCCATGCAGAGGTAGGTGCCGCCGCGGGCGAACGCGATGTCTTCGGCCTCGGCAGCGGCGGCGAGATGCCTCGCCAGCAACGGCGACACCGGATGCGCCATCGAGACATGCGCGACGCAGCCCTTGCCGAAGAACGAGCTCTCGCGCTTGTGGGTGCGATCGACGAACTGGTCGACCAATACAAACGTGCCCGGCGACAGCTCTTCCTTGAACGAGCCGCACGCGGACAGCGCGACGAGGTCGGTGACCCCTGCCCGCTTCAGCACATCGACATTGGCGCGATAGTTGATGTCGGACGGCGACAGCGCGTGTCCATGGCCGTGGCGCGGCAGGAACACGATCGGGAGTCCCGCCATCTCGCCGCGGCGGAGCGGCGCGGACGGCTCGCCCCAAGGGCTTGTGATCGCCTCCTCGCGGACATTTTCCAGGCCCGGCAGATCGTAGATGCCGGATCCACCGATGATCCCTAACACGGCTTTGGTCATGATCGCTCCTCACGGTCCCGCAACGGCGCCGGAGGGGTGACCCAGCCCGATCGGGCTCGCCGGACGTTCGGCCATATTGCGGCGCAGTAATCACTGCACGGCTGCCGCTTGCAAGGCAATTCCAAGCTAACAGGAAAGCAGCCGGCCCAGGCACCCGAAGGGTGAACCCGGAATCTCGAGATTCCTCGATGCGCAATTGCGCATCTGAGGTTCGCTGCTTCGCATCGCCCCGGAATGACGGCGAATCCGCTATTTTGCGACGAACCCTGCCGCATTCATCAGCGAGGCATTCTGCTTGTCGTCATCCTCGAGGAACTCGACCATGTCCTTGCCGGTGAGGAAGATCGGCTTCAGCGCCTGCTTCTCCATGTAGTCCTTGTATTCAGCCGTCTGCGTCACCTTCTGAAACAGGTCGACATAGAACGCCTGCTGCTCCTGCGTGACCTTGCCCGGCAGGAACATCGCGCGCAGCATCAGGTACTGCACGTCGAGCCCCTCCTCCTTGCAGGTCGGGATGTCGTTCCAGGATTGCGTGTCGGTGACCTTGCTCTTGTAGGAGATCCGCTCCTTGTCGAACACGCAGAGCGCGCGAACCTGTCCGGCGCGCCAGACTTCGAGGTTCTCGCTGGGATTGTTGACGTTGGACTCGGTGTGGCCGCCGACCAGCTGGGTCGCGGCCTCGCCGCCGGACTTGTACGGCAGGTAGGAGAATTTTGCGCCGGTCTTCTGCTCCATGAACACGGTCAGCACGTGATCCTCACGCTTGGAGCCGGTGCCGCCCATCTTGAACGGCGCACTGGCCGCCTTGGCGGCAGCGATGAAATCCTTCACGGTCTTCGGACCGGAGGCGTTGTCCCACAGCACGAACTGGTCGAGCGCGATCACCGACACCGGGGTGAGGTCGCGCCAGTTGAACGGAATCTTGGCCGACAGCGGCAGCATGTAGATCAGCGAATAGGCGATCAGCACCTTGTTGGGATCACCCTCGCTGGACTTCATGTACATCAGCGCTTCGGCACCCGACGCGCCGCCCTTCAGCGACACCACCATCGGCTGCTTCATCAGATTGTTCTTCTGGATCGCCGCCTGCATCATGCGCGCCATCTGGTCTGAGGCGCCGCCGGCACCGGCCGCGACCACGATTTCGACCGGCTTGCTCGGCTCCCAGCCGGCAAAGGCCGGCGTGCTCAGCAAGAGGGCCGCGATTGCAGCCGTGGTTTTTACAATCTGTCCCACGTGTTTCTTCCCTATCTATTTGTTCGGCTTGGTAAAACCTGCGAGGTGCCGGGCTCGCGTCATTGTGCCGAGAATGAACGTGAGTTCAAGCCGCGAACTGCCGCATGGCCTATGACTTTGGAATGAGGTGGGGACGCTCAGGACCAACAAGCAAAACAGCGCGGAGTCTGTCTCGGGCCCATGCTTTCTGACAACGGGGATCAATGCGAAAAGCGCGCTTTCCGCCAGGAATCCAGGACGACCGTTACTTGCCCTTGAAGTTGGGCGCGCGCTTGTTGAGGAAGGCGTCCATGCCCTCGCGGAAATCCTCGCTCATATAGGCGCGCAGGATCAGGTCCTCGCCCTCCTCGCGCGACAGCGTGCGGCGGATGCGGCGCACCGCTTCCTTGGTCACTTCGAGCGTGATCGGCGCGTGGCCCGCGACGAGCTTCGCCGTCTCGGTGGCGCGGCGCTGCAACGTCTCCACATCGGGGACGACTTCATTCAACAGCCCGAGCGCCAGCGCTTCCGGCGCCTCGACGAGGCGCGCCTTGAAGATCAGATCCTTGGTCCGCGCCGGACCGATCAGCGACACCAGCCGCGAGATGTTGGACATCGAGAGGCAGTTGCCGAGCGTGCGCGCGATCGGGAAGCCGATCCGCGTCGCCTCAGTGCCGATCCGGATATCGCAGCAGGCGGCGATACCGGCGCCACCGCCGGTGCAGGCGCCGGCGATCGCCGCGATCACAGGCACACGGCACTGCTCGAGCGTTCCCAGCACGCGATCGATCCGCGCCTCATAGTCGAGCGCATCCTGCGCCGTCTTGAACGCGCGGAACTGCGAGATGTCGGTGCCCGAGGCGAACGCCTTGTCGCCCGTGCCGGTCATGATCAGCGCCTTGATGGAGTGATCCTGATTGATGTTCTCACAGATCGCAGCCATCTGCTCGTACATCGCAAAGGTCAGCGCATTGCGCGCCTGCGGCCGGTTGAACGTGATGCGCGCGATCCCGTCCTCGACGGAGTAGATCAGGTCTTCGGTCGAAGTGACGGGCGCGTTCATGTCTCGCTCTTTCTGTTGTTTGCGATTCGGTTTCAGGCGACAGCCTTTTTAAGCGACAGCCTTCGACTGCGCGGCGTCGTGGCCCTTCAGGACCTCCATCGCCGCCAGCACGCCGCCGCCGCGATGCGGCACCTTGGCCAGATCAAGGCCCATCTCGACGCCGGACAGCGTGCCCATCAGCATCAAATCGTTGAAGTGGCCGATATGGCCGATCCGGAACACCTTGCCCTTGACCTTGTTGAGGCCGGTGCCGAGCGACATGTCAAAATTCTCCAGCACGACCTTGCGG
This sequence comes from Bradyrhizobium sp. USDA 4501, assembly GCF_054062115.1. Lineage (NCBI taxonomy): Bacteria > Pseudomonadati > Pseudomonadota > Alphaproteobacteria > Hyphomicrobiales > Nitrobacteraceae > Bradyrhizobium > Bradyrhizobium sp. USDA 4501. The sequence continues at coordinate 7,360,139 of NZ_JBSSEX010000001.1, read as the reverse complement.
AAGTGGTCGGCGTCGTGGCCGTCAGGCACCCGCACCGCGGTCAGCGCCGGCGAGTGTGCGCCCTGCTCCTGGCACTGTGTCTCGAGGCCCCAGACCTTGATCGCCGCGCGCGTCGCCTCGCTGTGGCGCTTGTGGCGGGCGAAGACGTTCTCGAGGCCCTCTTCCTCCAGCATATTCACGGCCTCGCGCAGGCCGAACAGGAGGTTGGTGGCGGGCGTATAGGGCCAGGTGCCGGCCTTGTTGATGTTGATGACTTCCTGCCAATCCCAATAGGAGCGCATGCCCGGATTGGCCTTGGCCACGGCGAGCGCCTTCTCCGACACGGCGTTGAAGCCGAGGCCGGGCGGCAGCATCAGGCCCTTCTGGGAGCCGGCGATGGAGACATCGATGCCCCAGGCATCATGCTCATATTCCAGCGAGCCGAGGCCGGAGATGGTGTCGACCATCAAGAGTGCCGGATGCTTCAGCGTGTCGAGGATCTTGCGGACGTCGCGCGGATAGGTGACGCAGGCGGTCGAGGTCTCGTTATGGACCACGCAGACCGCCTTGATCTTGTGCGCCTTGTCGGCGGACAGCCTGGCCTCGATCTGCTCGAGGTCGGCGCCGTGGCGCCAGTCGCCCGAGATGAAATCGACGTCGAGCTTGAACTTGTCGGCAATGCCATGCCACAGCACCGCGAACTGGCCGGTCTCGCACATCAGGACCTTGTCGCCGGGCTGCAGCGTGTTGACGATCGCAGCCTCCCAGGCGCCGGTCCCCGACGAGGGATAGATGATCACGGGCTGCTTGGTGCGGAACACACGCTGCATCGCAGAAAGCACGGCGAAACCGATCTCGGCAAACTCGGGACCGCGATGGTCCATGGTCGGCATATCCATGGCCCGCAGCACCCGGTCCGGCACGTTGGTCGGTCCCGGAATCTGCAGAAAATGCCTTCCAGTATGCACGGTCATGAGCGTCTTTCCCGGTCTCGTCTTGGTCGTGGTGAGCCGCTCGCATATCACTATTCGCCGGGTTTGTCCTAGGCCCGGCGGGGGTCCGTCATGCATATCTGACGGCGCTCCGCCGGGCCGGCAGCGCCTCATTCGGCGGCTACCACCTTGCCCGGCACCACCGATTCGTTCGTCTCCTCGAACGGCCTTTCGGGATGCATCAGAAACGCCGAGAAGCCGCCGACCAGCAGCAGTCCCATCGACATCAGGAACGGCAGGTACCAGTTTCCGGTGGCGTCGATGACGAAGCCGGCGACCAGCGGCGAGACGATGGCCGCGAAAGCCGAGCCGGTGTTCATGATCCCGGCGGCGGTGCCGGAATATTTCGCCGCGATGTCCATCGGGATCGACCACATCGGCCCGATCACGAGTTCGGCGCAGAAGAAGCCGGCCGACAGGCAGAGCGCCACCACCGTGATGTCGTGGACGAACAGGATCGGCATCAGCGACAGCAGCGCGCCGGCGAAGCCCACGACAGTCACGCTGAGTCGCGCCAGCCGTACATTGCCGGTGCGCTCGAGAATGCGATCGGAGATGACGCCGCCGATGCTGTCCCCGACGACGCCGGCAAAGAACACGCCGGATGCGAACAGCGCCGAGTTCTTCAGATCAAGGCTGTAGTTGTTCTTGAAGAACAGCGGCAGCCAGTTGAGATAGAGCCACAGGCACCAGCCGTAGCAGAAATAGGTCAGCGTCACCGGCCACATCCGCTGCAGCAGCGGTCCCCACGGCACCTTCGGCCGCTCGCCTTTCGGCCGCGGCGGCAAGGTCGCAAGCTCGGCCGCGGTGATCGAGCCATGGTCCCGCGGCTCGTTGCGGAAGTACCAGACCCACGCAACGCCCCAGATCAGACTGACAAAGCCAAGCACGACGAACGCGCCGCGCCAGGTCAGCCAGAGGATCAGCAGCGCGACCACCGGCGGAGTGATGGCATTGCCGAGCCGCGCGAATGAATGCGTCAGGCCTTGCGCGAAACCGCGGCGGTTCGCCGGCGTCCAGTACTGCATCGCGCGCGTCGCGGTCGGAAACGTCGCGCCTTCGCCGAACCCCAGCGCGAAACGCGCGACGAACAGCGCGGCAAGACCATGGACAAAGCCGGTCATGATGGTCGCCGCGGCCCAGATCATGCCGCACCAGAACAAGGTCTGGCGCGGCCCGAAGCGATCGCCGACCCAGCCGCCGATCACCTGGAACAGCAGGTATGGATAGGCAAAGGCCGAGAACACCAGGCCGAGTTCGGTGTTGGACAGGCCGAGCTCCTTCTGGATCTCGCCGGCCGCGGTGCCGATGTTCACCCGGTCCACATAGGTGATGAAATACATCACGCAGAGCATGGCCAACACGACATGGGTGGCCTTGAACCGAAGCCTCATATCCCCTCCCCGCGATTTTTTGAGTTTGTTGAGGCGCTGGCGGCTAGGTGCCGACGACTTTCAGATGCGGCGGTGTATTGCGCTGGTCGCGCTGTTCGAGAAGCTTCATCGCCGCCTCGACGCCGCCCGGGCGGTGCGGCACACCGGCGACCGACAATCCCATCTCGACTCCGGTCAGCGCGCCAAGCAGCGTCAGCTCGTTGCACTCGCCGAGATGACCGATGCGGAACACCTTGCCTGCGACCTTCGACAGGCCGGCACCGAGCGACATGTTGAAATTGTCGAGCACGACCTTGCGGAACTGATCGGCATCATGTCCGGGCGGCATCATCACCGCGGTCAGCACCGGCGAGAATTCCGAGGGCTCCTGGCACAGCACCTCGAGCCCCCACTGATTGACGGCGGCGCGCGTGGCGGCGGCCAGCCGCAGATGGCGGGCGAACACGTTGTCGAGCCCCTCCTCCAGCAACATCGCGATCGCCTCGTGCAGCCCGTAGAGCAGATTCGTCGCCGGCGTATAGGGGAAGAAGCCCTTGGCGTTCGGCTTCAGCATTTCCTCCCAGTCGAAATAAGAGCGCGGCATCTTATTGGTGCGCGACGCGGCGCGCGCCTTCTCCGAGATGGCGTTGAAGCCAAGGCCGGGCGGCAGCATGAAGCCCTTCTGCGAGCAGCTGACGCTGACGTCGACCTTCCACTCGTCGTGCCGGTAATCGACCGAGCCGAGTGAGGAAATGGTGTCGACCATCAGGAGCGCCGGATGCGCGGTGCGGTCGATGGCAGTACGGATGTCCGCGATCCGGCTGGTCGCACCGGTCGAGGTCTCGTTGTGGACGACCATCACCGCCTTGATGCTGTGCGCGGTGTCGGCGGCAAGCCTGGCTTCGATCTGGGCGGGGTCCGCGCCGCGGCGCCAGTCGCCGGGTATGAAATCCACCTCGATGCCGAAGCGGCCGGCCATCTGCCGCCACAGTGTGGCGAAGTGGCCGGTCTCGACCATCAGGACCGTGTCGCCCGGCGACAGGGTGTTGACGATCGCGGCCTCCCAGGCGCCGGTCCCGGACGACGGGAAGATCACCACCGGCCCCCTGGTCTGAAACACCTTCTGGCTGCCCTCGAGGACCGCACGGCCGAGCGCGGCGAATTCGGCGCTGCGGTGGTCGATGACCGGCATGTCCATCGCCCGAAGAATGCGATCCGGGACCGGGCTTGGCCCTGGAATCTGCAGAAAATGGCGCCCTTGATGCATGAGAACCTCCCAATCGCCGGATTTCGGCTCCTCGGAGAGCTATTTTGCATTCATTTTTTGTCTTTTCAATCCAATTTTGGTATTCGATCGAGAGCATCGACGCGACCGCGCCGGCAAATTATTGTTCAGAATATGAAATCCGCGATTCCCGAAGCCGGGGTTCCAATCACCCCGCCAGCCGCCGGCAATGGCAGCGACCGCCAGGAGGCCTCGCTTCACGGCGAGATCCTGCTGCGGCTCCGCGACTATGTGGTGGAAGGCAACATTCCCGAGGGCGCCCGCGTTCCAGAGCGGCAGCTCTGCGAGATGCTGGGGATCTCAAGGACGCCGCTGCGCGAAGCGCTCAAGGTGCTGGCTGCCGAGGGCCTGATCGAGCTCTTGCCCAACCGCGGCGCGCGGGTGCGCCGGCTCAGCCCGCGCGACCTCGAGGAACTGTTCGACGTCATGGCCGGGCTCGAGAGCCTCGCCGGACGGCTGGCATGCGAGATCATCACCGACGAAGAAATCGTCGCGATCGAGCGGCTGCATTACGAGATGTACGGCCATTACCTGCACCGCGACATGCACGGCTATTTCCAGACCAACCAGCAAATCCACGAGAGCATCGTTGCGGCCGCACGCAACGAGACGCTGAAGGCGACCTACGCCAACTTCGCCGGCCGGATCCGCCGCGTGCGCTATTCCGCCAATTTCGCCCGCAAACGGCAGCGCTGGGCCGAGGCGATGCGCGAGCACGAGGCGATCCTCGATGCGCTGCGCCGGCGCGCGGCAAGCGAACTCAGCGACATCCTGTTCCAGCACCTGCGCAACAAGCGGGCCGCCGCCATCGATCACCTCGCGGAGGGGACGGACAGCGGCCTGGAGACGACGCCCCAGAACGACTAAAGGGGCCAGCTCAAGGATGGTTGGAGGGCAGCCATCCTTGCCCATTATGAATTCATAATGTAATTCTCACGTCGAGAGAATGCATAATTCATGAGCAAACCCTTTTGTTGCGTCATGGATCACATCGGATCTGGGATGAAGAACGCCTCCTCGCTCGAACAGCGCCTGCGGTCCGAACTGGCCGGCGACGTCTTTTTCGACGCCTTCAACCGCGGCCGCTACGCGACCGACGCCTCGTTCTACCAGATCATGCCGGCCGGCGTGGTGGTGCCGCGAACCGTCGACGAGGCATTGCGGGCGCTTGCGATCGTCCGCGACGCCGGGCGGATCGTCACCCCGCGCGGCGGCGGCACCTCGCAATGCGGCCAGACCGTCAATGACGGCATCGTGGTCGACCTGTCCAAGCACCTGAATCGGGTCCTCTCGCTCGACGTCGAGCATCGGACCTGCGTGGTCGAGCCCGGCATCGTGCTCGACGATCTCAACCGCCAGCTCAGGAAGCACGGGCTGTGGTTTCCGGTCGACGTCTCGACCGCATCGCGCGCCACGATCGGCGGCATGGCCGGCAACAATTCCTGCGGCGGCCGCTCGCTGCGCTACGGCACGATGCGCGACAACACGCTGTCGATGGATGCCGCGCTGGCCGACGGCACGCTGCTGCATTTCGGCGAGGTGCCGCGCGACCTGACGCGGGTCAATTCGTCCGACAGCGGACTGAAGCTGTTTCGCGACATGCTCGATCTCGGCGAGCGCGAAGCGCTCGAGATCGCGGACAAATTCCCCAAGGTGCAGCGCCGGGTCGGCGGCTATAACCTCGACGCGCTGGTGCCGCGCAATGCGCCGAACAACATGGCGCATCTTCTGGTCGGCTCGGAGGGCACCCTCGCCTTCACGACGCAGGTCGAACTCAAGCTGTGGCCTGTGATCCGCAACAAGGCGCTCGGCGTCTGCCATTTCGGCAGCTTTTACGAGGCGATGGACGCGGCCCAGCATCTGGTCAAGCTGCGGCCCATTGCCGTGGAGCTGGTCGATCGCACCATGATAGCGCTCGGCCGCGAGATCGCGATGTTCCAGCCGATCATCTCGGCTGCGGTGCGCGGCGATCCGGACGCCATCCTGGTGGTCGAGTTCGCCGAGGGAGAGCAGGCCGACAATCTCGCCCGCCTCAGGCAGCTCGGCGAGCTGATGGCCGACCTCGGCTTCGGCTGGGACAAGCCGCAGCGCAAATGGGGCGGCGTGGTCGAGATCGTCGAGCCCGCGCTGCAGACCGGCATCGCCGATTTCCGTGCCGCCGGCCTCAACGTCATGATGTCGATGAAGCAGGAGGGCAAGCCGGTCTCGTTCGTCGAGGATTGCGCGGTGCCGCTGCCGCATCTCGCAGACTACACCGAGCGGCTCAATGCAGTGTTCGCCAGGCACGGCACCCGCGGCACGATGTATGCGCATGCCTCCGAAGGCTGCCTGCATGTGCGCCCGGTGCTCAATCTCAAGCTCGAGAAGGACGTCAAGGCCATGCGCGCCATTGCCGAAGAGGCCTTCGCGATGGTGCGCGAATACAAGGGCTCGCATTCCGGCGAGCACGGCGACGGACTGGTGCGCTCGGAATTCCACGAGGCGATGTTCGGGCAGCGCATCGTGGCCGATTTCCGCGAGGTCAAGCAGCGCTTCGATCCGACCAACACGCTCAACCCGGGCAAGATCGTCGATCCGCCCAGGATGGACGACCGTTCGCTGTTTCGTTTTTCGCCGGATTATCGCGTCGGCGAATTGAAGACGGTGCTGGACTGGTCGGCCTATCCCGGCGCCGGCGGCGGCTTCCAGGGTGCCGTCGAGATGTGCAACAACAACGGCGCCTGCCGGAAGCTCGAAGGCGGCGTCATGTGCCCGTCCTATCGGGCCACGCGCAATGAGAAGGACGTCACCCGCGGCCGCGCCAATACGTTGCGGCTCGCGATCTCAGGCCAGCTGGGTGCGGACGCGCTCGCCTCCGACGAGATGATGGAGACGCTGAAACTCTGCGTTTCCTGCAAGGCGTGCCGCCATGAATGCCCGACCGGCGTCGACATGGCCAAGATGAAGATCGAGGTGCTGGCGGCGCGCGCGGCGACCCATGGTCTAACGCTGCGCGACCGGCTGGTCGGCTATCTGCCGCGCTACGTCGATCTCGCCTCGCGCTTTGCGCCGATCGCGAACTGGCGCAACCGCAGCCCACTGTTGCGCAGCCTGTTCGAGAGGCTCGCCGGGATCAGCGCCAAGCGCGCGCTGCCGGCGTTTCGCCGCGACACCTTCCGGCCGGACGCCGAGGTGCTGGGTCCAGCCGACGGCCGCGAAGTGGTGCTGTTCGCCGATACGTTCAACCGCGGCTATGAGCGGGAAAATCTCGACGCCGCGATCGAAGTCCTGGTCGCCGGCGGCTATCGCGTGCATCTGCCGAGGCCATCGGACGGCGGGCGGCCGCCGTGCTGCGGGCGGACGTTCCTGTCGGCCGGACTGGTTGAGCAGGCTCGCGCCGAGCTTGACCGGCTGGTTGCGACCTATGTCCCGTTCGCGGCCCGCGGCGTGCCGATCATTGGTCTCGAGCCAAGCTGCCTGCTGACCCTGCGCGACGAGCTGCTGTCGCTGCGTTCGGATGAGGCCGCCAAGACCGTCAGCGCGCACGCGCTGCTGTTCGAGGAATTTCTGGTGCGCGAGGCCGAGGCCGGGCGGCTCGCTTTGCCGCTCGGCGCGGTCGCCGGCAAGGCCGTGGTGCACGGTCATTGCCACCAAAAATCCTTCGGCGCGTTCAAGCCGGTGGAGAAGGTGCTGCGCCTGGTACCGGGCCTCGACGTCAAGACCATCGAGTCGAGCTGCTGCGGCATGGCCGGCGCGTTCGGCTACGGCGCAGACACCTTTCAGGCCTCGATCGAGATGGCCGAGCTGTCGCTACTGCCAATGGTTCGCAGCGCCGATCCGGACACCCTGATCGTGGCCGACGGCACCTCCTGTCGGCACCAGATCAAGGACGGCAGCGGGCGCACGCCGCTGCATGTCGCCAGCGTATTGGCGATGAGCCTGAAACGTGCGAAATCGCAATCCGATCAATCATTGCCGACAAAGGAAAAGGCCCATGGCTGAGCTCACTCTCGAAACTGCCCGCAAGATTCTGGATGCCGCGCTGGCCAAGGGGGTCGAGAAGAAGTTCAAGCCGCTGGTCGTCACCATCCTCGACGCGCGCGGCGCGGTGAAGGTGACGGCGGCACAGGACGGCACCAGCCTGATGCGGGCCGAGATCGCCCATGGCAAGGCCTATGGCGCGCTGGCGCTCGGGATGGGATCGCGGGCGCTGTTTCAGCGCGCCCAGGAGCAGGCCTATTTCGTCGACGCCGTGAACACGTTGGCGCAGGGCCGGATGGTCCCGGTCCCCGGCGGCGTGCTGATCATAGACGGCTCTTCCCTGCTCGGCGCCGTCGGCGTCAGCGGCGACACCTCGGACAACGACGAGATCTGCGCCGTGGCCGGCATCGAAGCTGCCGGCCTGAAGGCCAACATCGGATGACAACAACTGTTTGGTCTCGCCGCTCGGTTCAAACAAATACAGCTTCAATTTTAGGACGATGTCCGACCGGATCGTCAATCCGGTTCCACGGGAGAAGCCCTCCCTGCCGCCGGGAAATCTCCGCGCGCCAATGACCTATCCACAGGGGCTGCGATGCCGGGCCCGAATCCGATCGGATAGACTTGCGAGCTACCAAACAAGCTCAATCTTCTCAGACGGCCCAATATGACCGTTCAACCGACTCTTGCCGAGATCGCCGGCATGCTGGAGCAATCACCCGATTACCGGGTGCTGCGGCGGCTCGTTCCCCGCTCCGAATTTGCTCCAAGCGACGGGCAATCGACCAAGATCGCAATCCTGCTCGATGTCGAAACCACCGGACTAGATACGGCCAAAGACGAGATCATCGAGCTCGGGATGGTCAAGTTCACCTATCTTTCCGACGGAAGGATCGGCCGGGTCATCGATACTTTCAGTTGCTTCAATCAGCCGTCGATCGCAATTCCCATCGAGATCACGGCGCTGACCGGTATCACCGACGAGATGGTCAAGGACCACGGCCTCGATAAGGAGCGCATCAGCGCCTTCGTCTCCGATGCGGTCGTGGTCATCGCCCATAATGCCGGCTTCGACCGCAAGTTCATGGAGCGCTATGCACCCCTGTTCACGCACAAGGCCTGGGCCTGCTCGGTGAGCGAGGTCGAATGGCGCGGCCTTGGCTTCGAGGGATCGCGCCTGTCCTATCTCCTGATGAAAGCCGGGCTGTTTCACGAGGCGCACCGGGCGGTCGACGATTGCCTGGCGCTGCTCGAAATCCTCGCCATGACCCTGCCCCAGCTCGATCGCACCGTGCTCTCCGTGCTGCTCGAGCGAGCCCGCCGTAAGACGATCCGGATCTGGGCTGAGCAGTCGCCGTTCGAGCTCAAGGACGAGCTCAAGCGCCGCGGCTATCGCTGGAGCGACGGCGCCGATGGCCGGCCGCGGTCCTGGTACATTGACGTCGATGAGCCCAATCAGACAGCCGAGATCGAATATCTGCAGAGCACGATCTATCAAAGGGAAATTGAGGTGCGGATCCAGACACTCACCGCATTCGACCGCTTTTCGGCGAGGGCATAGGGCGCTTTCGAGCTCAAAGAAAACGCTCCAGCCCGAACGTTGACCATGTGGGAGTTATCAGGCGAAGCGCTATCGGATGCCCTTCCAGGGGCCGCCGGCGCCTGGGGTGGCAGCAACGGCTTCGGTCGATGTCCGGCGCGCAACGGGCTTCGCTGGAGGGCGTGCCGGGGTGGCAGGCGCCACCGCCTGCGAAAGATCCGTCAGTGCCAACATAAGGCCCCGCAAGCTCGCCATTATCGTGATGGGCTTGCCAACTCGCTCGAACACGATCGTGGCGCGGTCCTCACGTCCCAGCAACGAGATCAAAGCGGCGTCCGCAGGAAACGTTGCGGCACATAGCGCCTGGTCGCAGATCAGCGGCTTGACGACGCGCGTGAAGCCGCCAAAGGAGACCGTGACACCGACCTCCACACTGCTGTCGCGTGGCAGCATGATCAGCGCCATCGATCGTCCATCCTTGGTGAGCGCGATACGCCAGTTCAATCGCGCGGCATCACCGTGCGAGATCGTTTCCAGATAACAGATGCGCCGCGCGTTGCGGACCTCATCGCAAACCTGGATCCAATCGAGGAAAGGCCTGATCGTGCGGGTGTAGTCGCCCGCCGCGGCCGATTTTCCTGGCGCGAAGACGCTCGCCCACTCGAATCCAAGCGAAGTTGCCTTTGTCGGCTCGGATACAATGCTGGCAGGGGCCGCTCCAGTCAGGCTCGAAGGCCGGGGTGCAGGGTCGGACGCGATCGCCGCCGACAAGCCGGCCAAGGCCAATGGCAAGAGCCAAGCAGCAACACGAGGCAAGCGTGATCTGCGCATGGCTTGTTTCCGGATTGATGGCGGCGGATTCGAGCGACAATGGTGCTGCGCCGAGGAGGTCAGAATCTGACGCCGATTGAGCCGGAAGCTCCAACGTCGCCCGTGTCCGGCGTGTAGGACACACTTGCCTTGAGGCGCACCGCATCACTCGCGCGGTAGGCAAGACCTCCCGCCAATGAGACTGAGTCCCGGAAAGCGCCGACCGCGATTGCTACGGAGCGGTCGCCTTTGGCCTCATCCGAGAACGCAAGTCCCGCCGCTGCCATCGCTGCCGAACCAGCCGCTCGCGCGCGCCGGTCCACCGCGGCCACCTTTCGATCCGTATACATCCGGTCTTCAGTGCCCAGCGCGGCGAGACCATCATTCAGTTGCTTCAGGTTGGTCGCATCGTTCGCCGCAGTACCCGCGGCCACATTGTGCAGTGCTACAGCGCCGGGAGAGCCGCCCTGCAAAGTTACCGAATTCAGGCGATGACCGTCTGCTGCGACGTCATATCGAATGCTGTTCACAGACGCAGCATTCAAGGCAGAGGCGACGTCATGATAGGTGCTCCCGAGGATCGTATACGAGGGCTGCGACACGGTTCCGTCGGAATTGACGTGCGATCCCCCGCCAAGCCAGGTCGCGACCGAATCGGCCGACCGGTACAGCTGCTGCCCCGTGAGCGCATCAGACGATTGCGCTGAGACAATGCCATTTGTGATGCCCGTCAAGGTCCGACGGCCGTCGCTGCCGCTCAGATCGACGAGCTTGCCACCCGTCTTGGCAGCTATGGTCACGGCCGCTGTTGGGTCCGTCTGCCGGACCAGCCCGACCGCGCCGCTTCCGATGTCGTTGATCATGGAGGAGCTCATCGTGGCAATCTGCTGCTCGATCGCTTCGAGCGCGCCGCCGACATTGGTGGAGGGCATTCCGTTCACGAGTGTCGAAAAGTGAGTAACCTGCCCGGTCGTGGGGTCAAAGATGGCCCCTCCTCCGAAGGTCGAAGCTGTCGATCTGCCGAGATTATCATTATTGGACATGACAATGTCCTTCGGGCTTGGAGGTTGGATCACCGGCTGCGGCGTCGACACCGGCTGCGGGGCCGGGACCGGTTGTGCAGTCGCGGGTGGGGCCGGCACCGGCACCGGCTTCTGTTCGGCGCAGTCCAGTTCGCCGCCCATCGCCTTCCACTGCTGCCTGAGCTGGTCTGTGCAGCCGCCGGGCGGCCGAAATTTCTGCACTGCCGGTGTTACCACGCCGTGTTGGACCTGCGCCATTGCCGGTGCAGAAAGCCAAATAGCCACCCCCGACAGGAACAGGGCGGATCCCAATACCGGTCTCAACATGTCACGATCTCCTTTCGCGTGAAGAATTACAAATGCGGCTGAGCTCGGCGCACATGGCCGCGAAGTCACGTCGCCGAGCGCTCGCGCTCTACAGCGCGGCGCGGCCTTGACCGCTCATGTGATGGGCAGTTCGCCAAGCAGCTCGTGCGCCATAAGCAACTGCGAAACGTTTGGGGTTATCCGTCGAACCGCAGCGCATTTGATCGATCCGGCGATCGACCATTCAGTCTGAGCGTCGCCTCGGCGATTGACGCGTGCGCGATTGAGAGAAATCGCAGGATTGAGCGCGCGACACATCGTCCGCGCGCCGCGCGAGATCGCTTCCAAGCTAAGTGAATAGAACTCATCGCCATCCTCACTGAAAAGGGCAAGGAATGCCCTTCGATGGGGATGATTAGAGAGAGCAGAATTTTACTGATTGCAACGAGACGCCGATGTCGGTCGTAGATTGGCGTAGAAAGAGAAGCGATTGGCAGAGGGCCGGTCGATTGAATATCGACAATACCGTTTTTTAGGCCGAGCATTGGCCGTCCGAACTCAAGAGCAAACGTAAGCACCCCTCGAGGACCTCGTATCAGTCATCGTCGGACGCCGCATGCCGTAGGTTTGCTCAAGCTGACAGCGATAGCTCAGCACCAATCTCCTCGGCGCGAGCGAGCGGGTCGACGACGACTTCATGCACGGTCCCGATTTCGTGGGCACGCGGTCCCGTCACGGTCAACCTCAGAAGAATCGTCTCGACCGCCTCGGCCTCACCAATGATCCCGGGCAAGCGTTTCGTGCCGCTCGCCGCAATGGCTTTGCATCCGGCACGATACGCGGATCGGCCGAGCAAATGCCGTCGACCTCTTTGATGATTTCGCAGCGCTCGGCTTTCAGTGCCGCCGCCATCGCAACGGCCGCGGTGTCGCCGCCGCCCCGACCGAGCGTGGTGATTCCCTGATCGCCGGGTTAACACTCAGCGCGCTCTTTGCGTCGGCCCGCAATCTTAAGGGAATGTCGCTGCTTGCATGCTCGTGGTCGCATTCTGACCGGCGCGGTAGATGCGGCCCTGTCTGTTGGCCAGCATCTCCGCAAACGTCCGCCCACTGAGGTTTGCCTCACCCATGATTTCTCTTCGGGATCCGCCCCTTCCGCTAACCACCTTTCGGGCATTAACGCCCACGGCTAGCAAGATGATAGGCTGAACACCCGCATGTGCAGCCACAAGGATTTCGGCACCGGTTCCGTCGACGGAAAATCGTTACAGCCGAATTAGCTCAGTGGCAGAAATTGGGGGAGCGGCTGCGGGTCACCGCACGCGCCCCAGCCAATCCGGGTCTACCAGAACCGGCCCCTCGACACCAGCGCTCCGACGCATCGCGGCCAGCGCCTCGTCGCAACGATGCAAGAAGCCTGCAAGCGCCATGCTGCTCCCCAGCGGATGCGGAGCCGCGATGCGCTCAAGTGGCCATCCGGCACGCCGCAAGATACGCTCCAGCCTGGTGTCCGTGACGGTTACAATAGCCTCGGCATTCGCGATTTGCAGGTACTCGATCATCGCGGCGAACAGCATGAGGGTCGCACGATTGAGACCGTTCCGCGCAAGCTCGCCCGCCTGATTGGCGTCAACGCAATACCGAGAGCTCTCCAGCACCTTCTCGTTGCGCGGCGCCGGCCGACCACCGAGCAGACTTGGAAACGTGTCGGCGAGCATTGTCGGGCCGGTGGTCGGAAGCAGGCGAACACTTCCCACAACGTTACGTTCTTCCGATATGCACAGCAGATAGACGGGCTTGAGCACATCGTAAATATCGAGCTCAAACTCGCCTGACACGGAGACATTCCAATCAAGGCGATCTTTGAACACACGCCGACGCAACCGGAACATCGCCTTCAGAAGATCGAGATGCTGGCCAAACCGGGAACAACTTAGCGCAATAACGTACATGGGTGACCTCCTGCTTGACGGGAGCGGTCACCAAATCAAAGCGTCGCAGCGGCTTCGCCTGTCGAATTTTGCGGGTCGAGGCCATGGAAATGATGTCGCGGCGAACCGGAGCATGGGTGCAACGGCCAGCAAACATGGGTCCTGACTGCGAACAGGTACATCAATAACCTCGGTTACCACCGAGCGGTGGTAGCCGGCGAGCTCGATCAGGGCAACAGGCCCCGGCGCAGCGCTTCCGCCACGCATTGCGCGATCGATGCTGCGTCAAGTTTGCGGCGCGCGTTTTCGAGATGGAAGACCACGGTGCGCGGCGCCGTCCCGACCAGCAACGCTATGTCGGCGACGGTCTTTCCCCGCGACGCCCATGCGAGACACTGCCGCTCGCGCAGCGTCAAAACCGTCTTGATGAGCGGTGCCTCGGCGCCAACAGTGAGCTTCGCCGTCACGTGGGTATCGAAATAGAGCCCGACGAGCTGAATGACGTCCCGGACTTCCGCAATCAATTGCTCGCTTTGGGCAGCCGATTCGCCGGTTGCGAGCGTAAATGCGGCCATTCGTCCGAAGCCGCCTCTGATCGGCACCGTGACGCCAGAGTTGATGCCAAACGTCATGGCTTCATCGAAGAACCGGCGCTGCTCGGGCGTACCCATTGCCTGCGGGCTCCCGCCTCCCCAGTTAAAGACATCATGCTCGCGGCGCGCCCGCCGCACCACCGGATCCAGATCCTGATAACGAAGATCGAAATACCGCCCGGTCCAGGATTTCGGATAAGAGGAGATCAGCGTCGGTACATTGTCGGTCAAGCGCAGATAGGCGAACCATTCGAAGCCCAGCCGCTCCGTGATCCGCCTCGCGACACGCTCGAAGTCGGCCGCGCCATTGGCCATCTGGATGGCGTCGACGAACTCCTGAAACCAATGCTCTATCCGCCTCATGGTTTGCGGCTCGTATGTGGCGCAGAGTTGAGCGCGCAGTGTGGACCCGTACCGACAAGGGCCGCGCGGCCGAGCGCCGTTCCTGCAGGATTGCGTGGGCACCGCCTGCAACCTGCAACGGCGCCGCGCGCGCCAGCTTCGCGGGGCTCGATATGCGTCCAAAGCCATGAGCCCAAGCGCGGAATACCGCAACCGGGAGAGTTGGACACCCGCTTCAGCCCAGTTGCATCATGCCCAGTAAAGACAGCAGCAAACGGTTGCTTCATCCTTCAATCACGGGAGCCTCATAGAAATTGACCGACGGGTAGATCGAGATCGATGGTCGCATTCGTGAAAATCGACCCTAGACCGCGGGCCTTCGTCGAAAGGAGCCGCATGAGGACAACTTTTTTCAAGGTCGCGCTGGAGAGTGCTTCCTCATCCCGGCTACCAATCAACACGACATCCGGAACGACGGGCCAGGCGCCCGCCCGTTCGTAGAACTGCGCCAATGGTGGATCGCATGTGAAGAGGCCGATATCTGCACTGCTTCGCTCAATACATCGGGTTGCTGCAGCAACGGTGCGCAAACCCAGATGTCGCCCCCGATAGGCGGGGTCTGTCATCACGTGGCTCAAGCCGGTGATGCTGAATGTGTGCACACCATGCCGGATTGTCTTGCTGACCACGGCCGCATAGCTGATGACCCTGCCGTCGTCCGCGCAGATGTAGAACGAGAGTGCATCGAGAGCCGGATCGTGAAGAGGCGCTGGATCTGCGTCCTGCTCCGGTTCCGCGTAGACGCGACACTGCAGCAAGTCAAATTCCTTCCGCAGCGCGCGAGAAGCTCGATTGTAGGCGATCACCTCGACAGCCATCGTCGGATTTGGGGCGAACGTCGCTTGCCCGCCTCCACCGCATGAGTCGGTTCGACGATCGCCTTTGGTCACAGACGCTTGTGGCGCCGATTCGGACGGCTTGTGTGACACGGTCTTCCTCCTTCCATCTCTCGAGCGGTGGCGTTCCAGGCGTCAGAACGCGCACGTCTCTCCGGACTTCGACTACACGACAGCGATCGCCGGGTTGAGCGACCAACTCTTTTATGCGAACACCCGGTTCGCCACGGCGTTCTTCCTGATGAAATCCCAGTCGTAGGATACGCCGAGGCCCGGTCCGGTCGGTACCGGCACGCATCCGTCCTGGCCCACGCAATCGAGCTGATCGCTATAGCCGCAGGTAAAGACCGGAGCGATCACGTTGGGGCATTCCGGTCCGACGAGGGCGAGCTCATAATAGTTGCTGTTGCGCATCGCCGACATCAGGTGGCGGTGTGCTGGGCCACATGCATGTATTTCGACATCGAGGCCAAACGCTTCGCCGAGACGGGCTACGCGCAGCGCCCCCGTGATCCCGTGATCGTACTCCGGATCGACACGCAGAAAGTCCGTCCCTCCCGCAACGATGAAGTCTGCCTTGGGTTCGATACCTCTCACATATTCCGTGAGGAGTAGCGGCGTTGTTTACCGCACCAATTGTTGATGGCTCTTTTCCTCGCAGCCTTCTCGTGCTCCGAGAGAGCATCCATGTGACTGGAGGGCAGCAAACCAGAAAGCCACAAGGTAGCGGCGAATTTGACTTTGAATATCCGGTTTCGTGCTTTCCGAGGCGTTGCACGAATAAGGACCCTCATCCAGGGATGATGACACCATTCTACTGAATTCGGCGCCGAGATCATTGCAGCATTGACGCGCGAGCTAACGCCCATGACATCCCGCTCCGCTCTTCCTGCTCGTTATCCACTCATCGGCGCCTGGCCTGCACTCATGCGTGCCGACATGGCCGCCGCCTATTTGGATTTCGCAAATAGCCATGAACTCGCGCGAGCCGTAGGCCGCGGCGAGGCGCCGCCTCCAATCGGCTATCGTGGAATTGGGCGGGCGCGGCAACCGGTCTGGTCAAGGGCCGCGATTGATGATTTTGCCGCGCTCCGTAGAACTACCAATTTGGGCAGATCAGAAGGCGAGGATTTGGCCTCCCTGGCAAGACGTTAAGGTCGCGCTGCAATGAAGCTTCCGCGCTACTGCAGGCTAAAGTCATTGAAGAATGGTCGACGCGGATATTTCTTCGAGCCGCCAACGTGGGCTCGCAATGAAGACTGCCCTGTCACAGCTGAAGCACTGGGAGAAGACTATGCAACCGCTCTCAACAGAACCAAGAATATTCTGCTACCTGCCTTCGACAGCTGGCGTTCGGGCGGATTGACCGACATGGTCCCGGCGTCTCCCGTGCCTGGCACTTTTGATTGGCTTGTTGGCGTTTTCAAAGCCAACCACCGATGGCGTGAAATCGATTTCAAGACCCAACGCTTATACGACCAAGGCCTGGCGCTATTCGCCAACCACGAATTGAACGACGGTAGCCGCGCGGGCTCGAAACAGATTGCTGATTTTTCCAAAGCATTTGTCGATGCGGTTTATGCAAATCTGCTCGTCGTTCAATACAAGGACGCGGATGGAAACATCGTCAAGCGCGAACGTCGGCGTTTCGCAAACGCTGCCATGACCGCATGCAGGCGCGCCTGGTTCGTTGGTCAGCGCGCCCAGGAAACGAAAGTGCCAGCCATCAACCCATTCTCGCGGATGGGCTTAAAATCGCGGGCCCCTGGTCAGGCCGTGCGAGAGACGCCTACCGCGACCTGGGAAGAGCTTGTCGCCTTCAGGCAAGCCGCCAAGAGACTGGGGTACCACTCGATCGCAACCGCTGCATTGCTGACCTGGGAGTGGCTGCAGCGCGAGGAACATATATTCGGAGTCTTCGAAATCGAGCACTATCGACCGAAAGAACGCCCCAACAGCGTGAGGATTATGCACCCCAAGAATGGCGAAGAAGCCTGGTGGCCTTTGGTCGATGAGAACAGTGTGCTGCTCTTCCCCGAGTTGATGGCGGAGCTTGATGCTCTCAAAGACTCAGTCGCTTCAGGACTGGCGTTTCGCCGCGATCATGCTCATCGCAGGTCGCCTACTCCTCTGCCGTGGATCACCGAGCGCAAGGATCTGCGCTACCTTCGGCATGTCGTTAAAAAGATAATCATAGCAGCGGGACTTCGGAACGAGCTCTCATTTACGTCCTTTCGCCACGGCGGCTTCACCGAAGGCGCAGACAGCGATCTTACGGACGCTGAACTGCGTGCCGCCGGCCGCCATCGCTCGAGACTACAACTACCCACCTACGCCAAACGCACGCGGAAGCAATTGATCGTGGCCGCCAAGAAGCGCCGCGAGGAGCGAGCCAGGACGACCCTCTTGTCAGAAGGCGTGCTCGCTCCTCATTCTTCAATCGTTTCGAGCAATCGACACGCTTGATTTTCATAATTCACGCCGGCGCGAGATACCGGGCGGAAGACCAGGATTTAGGTTTCCACCTAACGCCCGGTCCATGTCGGCTTGCGCTTCTCGCCGAAGGCCTTGAGGCCTTCCTTGGCGTCCTCGGTCATCGCGAGCAGCGCGATCTGGCTTTCGGTGTAGGCGATGCTTTCATCGAATGACATCGAGGCGATCGCCCGCATCGCGTATTTGCCGCGACGGATCGCCGTCGGCGACTTGTCGACGATGCGGCCGATCAGCCAATCGACCTTGGCATCGAGCTCGGCTGCCGGCACGACGTAGTTGAGAAGACCCGCAGCCTTGGCCGTCGCGGCGTCGAACGGCTCGCCGGTCAGCGCCCATTCGTTGACGAGGCGGGCGGGCGCGATCGACTGCAGCAGGCTCAGCACCTGCATCGGAAACACGCCGACCTTCACCTCGGGCAGGCCGAAGATCACGCCATCGCCGGCGACCGCCATGTCGGTCATGCACAACAGTCCCATGCCGCCGGCCATGCAGACGCCACCGACCCGCGCGATCGCGGGCTTGGTCGCATTCTGCGACAGCCGCAACAAATCGGCGTAATCGACATTGGGACGCGAGAAATCCATCGAGAAGGCCGCGCCGCTGTTCTGCAGATCGGCACCGGCGCAGAACGCCTTGTCGCCCGCCCCCGTCAGCACGATGACGCGGACGTCCTTGTCGTCATGCGCCTCGCGATAACCCTTTGCGATGCCGGCGATCACACCGGCATTGAGCGCGTTGCGCTTGTCCGGGCGGTTGATGGTGATCCAGAACGCCTGCCCGCGCTTCTCGAGAAGAACGCTGTTGTCGGTCATGTTTCCTGCCTGTTTTCTTGGCCAATGTGCCGTGGTCAGCCGACATTTGCGGCGGGATCGGCGCCGACTGCAAGCAGGATTTATGCGGCCATCGATACCTTCCGGATCCAGACCTTGTTGTCGTGGAACGCGGCGCCCCCGAGCGGCGCGACGGCCTCCGCCCCAGTCAGCATGTTGATGCCGCGCCCGCCGATATGGGACTTGTTCGGATGGATCGACTCGGCGATCAGCACGCCGCGGCGAACGCCATCGAACAGTTTTGCGGTCAATGTGGTCTCGCCGCGCATGTTGCCGAGCGTCACCGCGTCGCCATCGGCGATCAAGAGCGTCGCCGCATCGTCGGGATGAATCATCACGGTCGGCGCGCCCTCGCGGGCTTGCGACGACGGCGTTTCGTTGAAGCTGGTGTTCAGGAAGCTGCGCGAGGGTGACGTCGCGAGCCGGAACGGATGCTGTGCGTCCGCCTCCTCGATGATGGTCCAGTGGTCGGGCAGCGAGGGCATCTTGTCCCACGCCCCCATCAGCCCGCCGGTGCCGACGGGCACCTTGCCCCAATCGACCTTGAAATGGAACTTCTTGTCGGCATGGGCAAAGCCGTCAAGATAATGCGAGGTGCGGAAATCAGGTTGCAGGTCGCGCCAGATGTCGGCCTCCAGGGCCTCGATCGTGCCGTGCCCGCTCTTCTTCAGCGTCGCATCGATCAGCTGGCGCGGCGTCATGTCGAAGCCGGGATGCACGGCGTTGAGCCGGCGGCCGAGCCCCTGCATCACCTCGTGATTGGAACGGCACTCGCCGGGCGGATCGATCAGCTTCGGGCCGACCGAGATGTGCTGATGACCGCCGCCGTAATAGAGGTCGTCGTGCTCCATGAACATCGTCGCCGGCAGCACGATATCGGCCATCTGCGCCGTCTCGGTCATGAACTGCTCGTGCACCGCGACGAACAGATCCTCGCGAGCAAAGCCCTGGCGCACCAGCGCCTGCTCGGGCGCGACCGTCATCGGATTGGTGTTCTGGATCAGCATCGCCTTGACCGGCCCGCCGCCCCGCAGTGCTTCGGCATCGCCGGTCAGGATGCGGCCGATCTTGGACTGATCGAGCACCCGCGTCGAGGGATCGATCGCGTCGTGGCCTTCGATGATCGACTCGTCGAAACGCCAGATTGCGGCATTATTGAAGAACGCGCCGCCGCCCTCATATTGCCAGGCGCCGGTGACCGCGGGGATGCACGAGGCAGCGTGCATCTGGGCGGCACCGTTGCGGCTGCGGGTGAAGCCGTAGCCAAGACGGAAGAACGAGCGCTTGGTCTGTCCGACCAGCCGCGCGAACGCCTCGATCTCCTCGACTGGCACGCCCGAGATCACTGAGGCCCATTCCGGCGTGCGGGTCTTCAGATGCGCTTCCAGCTCGTCGGGGCAATCGGTATAGCGCGCGAGATATTCGCGATCGGCAAATCCCTCGCGGAACAGCACGTGCATCACGGCGCAGGCAAACGCGCCATCGGTGCCCGGCCGCAGCAGGATCTTGATGTCGGCCTGCTTCATGGTCTCGTTGTTGTAGACGTCGACCGCCGCGATCTTCGCGCCGCGCTCCTTCCGCGCGCGCGATGCATGCGTCATCACATTGACCTGGGTGTTCACCGGATTGGTGCCCCAGATCACGACGAGGTCCGAGACGCCCATCTCGCGGGGATCGACACCGGCGATCTTGCCGGTCCCGGCCGCAAAGCCGATACGCGCGATGGTTGCGCAGATCGTGCCGTAGAAGCGCGAATACTTCTTCACATGCGACAGCCGGTTGAGGCCGTCGCGCATCACGAGCCCCATGGTGCCGGCGTAGTAATAGGGCCAGACCGACTCGGCGCCGAACTCCCGCTCGGCCGCATCGAACCGCGCCGCGATCTCGTCCAGCGCCTCATCCCAGGAGATCCGCGCGAACTGGCCCGAGCCCTTCGGGCCGGTCCGGCGCAGCGGGACCATCAGCCGCTCGGCATGATGAATCCGCTCGGCATACCGCGCGACCTTGGCGCAGACCACGCCGGCCGTATAGGTCTGCTGTTTGGAGCCCCTGACGCGGCCGATCGAGCGTCCCTCGATCACCTCGACGTCGAGCGCACATGCCGACGGGCAATCGTGCGGACAGGTGGAATGGCGGATGTCGACCTTGGCATGCTGGTTCATGGCCAAATTGGTAACATCAAATATCCCCCGCGCCGAGGGGCATTATTGACCCAGCCAGCGCGAAATCTGCTCACGTGCCATGCGGCAGGCGCCCGGACGGGCAGCTATTGGCCTGAACCGTCCCATCAGACGCGGAAGATGCGGGTGTAGTGCGATTTGATCGATTCCCCTTCCCGCTCCACCGCCACCGGATCGTCCTTCATCGTCTTGATGTCCTTTAGCGGCCTGCGTCCAGCCTTCTCCTTGGCCTGTGCATGGACGGACCTGAGGCCGCCGATCTCGACATTGAGCTGCTGGCCCTCACGCCCGAGCGCGAAGGACTGGAACAGCCTGGCGGCATTCGGATGCGGACAGTCCTTGAAGATCCCGTTCGGGCCGACGATGATCGGCGATCCCTCGGTGGCATAGACCGGCTCGACCGGGCGGCCGGCCTCCTTCATCTGAAAGATGTTGTATTCGTTGCCGTCGGCCATCACAGCACGCTCGCCGAGATCGAGCTTCTTGGGTGGATCCGTCGAGGACTGCACCTGCATGATGTTCTGCTTGGCGAGTTGCTCGAAAAAG
Source organism: Bradyrhizobium sp. USDA 4501 (assembly GCF_054062115.1). Lineage (NCBI taxonomy): Bacteria > Pseudomonadati > Pseudomonadota > Alphaproteobacteria > Hyphomicrobiales > Nitrobacteraceae > Bradyrhizobium > Bradyrhizobium sp. USDA 4501. Next base: position 7,339,062 of record NZ_JBSSEX010000001.1, on the reverse strand, counting down.
CTCCAGCCGAGATCGCGCTGCATCTGATAGGTCGCGGTCATGATGGTGCCGCTATAGCCGGGATGCGCCTTCACGATTTTGCCCTTCCATTTCGGATCGAGCAGATCGGCAAAGCTCTGGGGCGCCTCCTCGGCCTTCACGAGATTGGTGTTGTAGGCAATGATCGAAAGCCAGACCCGGAAGCTTGCGAATTGCCCGTCCGCGTCGCGATGCTCCTCGGGGTAGTATTTTGCGACCTCCTCCGGAACATAGGGCGCGAGAATACCGTCGCGCTTCCACACGATGAAATGCGCGGCGTCGGACGAGTTGACGACGTCGACGGCATGAATGTTGCTGGCGTATTCCTGGCCGACCCGCTGGAACACGCGCTCCGCGCCGGTGCGTTCGACGCGCACCGTGATATCGGGATATTTCGCTTCGAACGCCCTCGCCAGCTTCTCCGCGACCGGCAGATCGGTGGAGGTGTAATAGACGACCTGTCCCTCTTTCTTCGCTGCCTCGATCAGCGTCGGCGTCACCGGTTCCGCCGGTGGCGCGGCGGCCGTCACGCGCGTTGAAAGGGCGGCCCCGGTGAGCACGGCGCCCGAGCCCTTCAGCATGTCGCGGCGCGATAGCCCAGGATGTTTCCTCATATGATTCCCCGCACGCGATGGCGAAGTTGTACACCGTCCTCCCGCTCTTATTCCAATGCGCGAAAACGGAGTCTGTCGTCGACAGAGGCTTCAGGTTGCAGCTAGACTTCTGATCAAGAAACAAGACTAAAGTTGGGGGATTCAGTCAATGGCAAGCCTGCGATACGCCTTGGTGTTTGTCGCGGCGTTGCTGACCGTGTCCATGTCAGGCTCATATGCTGACGCCGAAGACTATCCCGCGCGGCCGGTCAGGATCATCGTTCCCTTCGGTCCCGGCGGTCCGGCCGACGTCGTCGCGCGACAGATCGGCGGCATCTTGCAGGAAAGCCTCGGCCAGCCCTTCGTGGTGGAGAACCGCACCGGCGCCGGCGGCGTGATCGGCACCCTCGAGGTCGCCAAGGCGCCGGCCGACGGCTACACCCTCCTGATGATGTCGAACACCCAGACCACGAACGAATCGCTGGTACCGCAGCGCAAATATGCGCTGATGCGCGACCTGACGCCGATCGCGTCGTTGAATACCTCGGATCTCGTGATCGTGGTCCACCCCGCCGTGCAGGCAAAGACCTTGCAGGAGTTCATCGCCCTCGCAAAGGCGCAGCCCGGACAGCTGAACTATGCCTCGTCAGGTCAGGGCACGCCGTATCACATGGCGGGCGAGCTGTTCAAAGCCATGGCCGGCATCGACGTCGTGCACGTGCCCTACCGCAACAGCGGCGAAGCCCGCGGCGGCGTCATCGGCGGCCAGGTCCAGATGATGATCGATGCCGTTCCGGCGATGGCGCCGAATGTCGCCGAAAACCGGGTGGCGCGCACTCGCAACGACCGGCAAGATTCGTTCGACGGTGCTGCCCAACGTTCCGACGGTGACCGAGGCGGGCGTGTTCGGCTATGAGGCAACGATCTGGCTCGGCCTGATGGCCCCGGCGGACACGCCGACGCCGATCATCGACAAGCTCAACGCGGCAGTGAACGCCGCAATCAAGCGGCCAGAGGTCGAGAAGCTCTGGGCCGCGCAGGGCGCGGCGCCGATGACCATGACGCCGGCGGCGTTCGACGCATTCCTGCGCGCCGATATCGTGAAGTGGGCAGACGTCGTCAAGAGATTGGACAAGCCCCAATAGGCACGCACCGGCGAGTCCGCGAGTGAAGGAACAGTGCGCATGAAGACGTTGAACATCCTGAGCGGCGGTGCGGCGCTGGGCCTGGTGCGCAGCCTCGCGCCAGCATTTGAAGCTGAGACCGGGCTCAGCATTGCCGGCGATTTTGGCGCGGTCGGCGCCATGGCCGACAAGTTACGCACTGGCACTGCAACCGACATTGTCATCCTGACCGCCGCTCTGATCGCGAAGCTGGCCGACGAAGGGCTGGTTTTGCGCAGCTCGATCACGGACATCGGCCGGGTTGAAACCGCCCTCGCCGTCCGGGCCGGCGATCCATTGGTCAGCGCCAACGACACGGCCAGCCTGCGTGCGGCGCTGCTCGCGGCGGACGCGATCTTCGTGCCCGATACGAAGGCGTCGACGGCCGGAATTCATGTCGGCAGGGTGCTCGCGCAGCTCGACATCGCTGATGTCGTCGCGGACCGCCTGAAGATCTTTCCAAACGGTACGACGGCCATGCGACATCTGGCCGAATCCGGAGATCGGCGGCCGATCGGCTGTACGCAATCGACCGAGATCATCAGCACCAAGGGCATCGTGCCGTCGGGCAGCCTGCCGCCGGAGTGCGGGCTCGCGACGATGTATACGGCGGCCATTCCGACACAGGCATCGTCGGCGTCGCAGGCGCAACGCCTGATCGCATTGCTGACGTCGCCGGAAACATCTGCGCTACGCAGCCAGACTGGCTTTGTTTCTGGCCTGACGTCGTAGATGAGACCAGACCACCTAAAGTGCGATGAAATATGTTCAACCGTTATCGCTAGGTCGACAGAATGCATCAGCACGATGCATCGCTTATGGATGCATAAGAGGACCTGCAAATTCGCTGCAATCACATTCTTAAGAAGAATTGCGTCGTCGACATCCAGAGGTAATTGTCGTGTCGTTGCCAACCTGGTTCTCGGTCGGAAGCGATCCAAGGGAAGAGATTGCTGAATTGACGAACGTCAATCTTGTCGATCCCCAGCGCGAAGTTCGTGATCGTGTGCTGCACAGGCACGGACGCGTTCGGCGCGAACACGAACTGATCCTGCCCCGCGCCTGCCCGTGAGCGCTCCGCTCTTGCTGAAGCGCCACATGAAAGCAGTCTGCGGGTCACCCTGCACGCTGCTCGCGTTGATACATTAGTCATTGGTTGCAGAGCGATAGCCAACGAATCCCAGATGGATCCTATCTGCGGCCGCCGCAGCGGACCCATGTGCAACGGTCGCCGCGGCCCCCACAACAAGAGCGCGAAGCCGCAACGACCACTGTCCGATCATCGGCCTCAAGTACGGATGCAGCCGATTGGATTCGACTAACCATGATTAAAGACCGAAACCGACGGGCGCCGACGGCTGCGGATCGCGAAGCAAACAAAGCATTCAAAACTGTCAGGCCGACGGAAGCCATGACGGATTACGCCAAAGCGCAAAAAGCGATCCACGATAATCGAGAGCGCCTAAAAGCCGAACGGCTGGCGCGGGAGGCCGAAGGCGACCAACTGCACCAAAGGAGGTTGAGCGTCCCATGTGGACGATCACGGACGACCAAAGTTTGTGGCGGATGATATGGCCCTGCACTTTCGCCGAGTCGATACTGAACTGGAGATATGGATCGCAAGCAGCGGCGACTGTTCATTCGTCATCAGCAACGAGAGTGTCAAACGCCATCCGGAACTGCCCCCTTTGCGTCAGGAAGAACTGCCCCCACCGTCTGGATTATGATCTTGGTTGAAGGTTGTTTCCGACGTTAATGGGCCGGAGGGAGGCGGAGCCGACCGGAGCCGTCACCGTCGGGCGGCGGCTTGATGAGGCCGCTCTTGCGCTTGGCGCAGAGACGATAGCTGTCGCCGCGGATCGTCAGCACGTGGCTGTGGTGCAGGAGCCGATCGAGGATGGCGGTGGCGACCACGGGATCGGCGAACACGGTGCCCCATTCGGCAACGCTGCGGTTCGACGTGATCAGCATGGCGCCGGTTTCGTAGCGGCGGCAAGGACGACAAGATCGGTGGGCTAGGAACATGGCCGCGTCTCCGGAGTTGCCATTGGCGTGAATAAATAAGGGAGGGAAGCGAGATGGGACGAGGCGTTTTGCTTTGGCTTTTGGGCGTGCCAATTCCTGTGATCATCCTGCTGTGGTTGTTTTTTGGGCACTGACTACGGCGTAATTGCCGAGCGACGTACACCAACGCAGTCTGCCGGTGCAGCTAATTAGGATCCATTTCGGGCGGCACGTCGAGCGATCGAATGATCGAGCCCTGCCTTTCAAGGCCGTGCAATTAAATCAAGATCGGATAGGCACATCCCGTCGTGCTATCGCTGCGCCTAGCCGGACATTGTGGGAGCGCCGATAATCTTTGCAGAGAACAATGTGCGAGTTGCGCCTGTTTGTCGCATTTTGCCGAGCGTGATTTTGGTCGAATCGTCCTTCATATGCGTGATTTCACTGCTCGCTGCGCCCCGCGATCCCGCAAGCGTTAGCGCAAGGATGGCAGCTTGGCGCACAAGACGTCGGTCAAACCCATCATTGCACTCGCACCGGCGATGCGGGCCAATAAGATTTCAGCCATCGCCTATCCGTCAAAACATGGTGGCTGGAAGAGCGGGAGCTTCTGCATGCCTCCGCCGCAGTAATCCGTTTGGAAGATGAACCATGGCACCCACGCCGGCTGCGGTATTTTAAGCTTGGCAGTGTTGTCGTAATTTCATGCCAATGCCATGCCGATCAACCGAAAGCTGCTGGAAATCCCGCCCGAGGTCGCCCACCGGTTCGCCGCGGACATGAAGGGTTATCACGCAGAACAGGACAACATCTAACGCGATCGGGTCGCGGTCGGCACGAGGCATATGCTGCTGGGGCAGATGCCGTGGGGCACCAAGCGGCGGTTGACCGAGGTCAAGGATTATTTGAGTTGATGCGATGAAAACTGTCTGGATCTACACGGACACAGCCAAGAAAATCGGCGACGAGGACCACATCAAGGTCTTCGCTTCGATCGAGGCCGCCGAGAAATGGTTCGAGGAAAACGCCCCCGAGGGCGTGGCATTTGAGTACGCTGTCCTGGAGTGAAAATGGCAAAGGCCTTGCTGCTCTCATTGCAATTGCCGCATTGGCTGATAATCGCCGGGGCCGCGCTGATAGCGGCCGGCCTGATTGGCCTTGTGATTACCCGCCGGCGCCGGACCAATGTCCAGGACGAAGCAACCACAGAGCCAAGTTCCGAGCCACGCCCCCAACTGTCACCGCTGCCGGATCTTCTTAACTCACGACCACGAAAGGATCGGCGTGAGATCTAAGGGTCGCACGAGCGAAAAAGATGGAGGTGTGGCAGGATCACTGGCTTGTAGCTAGCCACCGTCGGCGCATAGTCAACAAATGATCGAGCAGCGACCAGCTTTCATGGCTTGCAAAAATCCCGGCCCCGGCTGGAGGATCGACATTCTGTGGCCCGATGGCGAAACGGAAGTCATCAAGGGTTTTACTACTGAGCACGACGCCGCGAAGTGGATTTCAGAGCACTCGAAGACGTGGCAAGAAATCCCTGACCAACCGCGCTAGAGCGGTTCGCTGGCGTCCACTCATCGCGACTTCTAGCGGCTTCTCAGCGTGCGACGGCCCGATTGATCGAGGCACGCCCTGACGTCCGTCATTTCGCGTCGCCGCTTTGGCTTCAAAAGAGCGGACCCTGCTTTTGCGTCGGAATGAAGCCTCGTCCGCGTCGGTAGAGGTTTCTCGCTCGGACCTCCCTCCCCTATTGAGCAAGCCGGCGTTCGCGGGCTCGGCGGCGCATCCGTCCACGGATCGCGACCTTAACGTTAAACCGAAAAACGATGAGCGCGCCCGGCGTGGCAGTCTCTGAGATATTCTCTCTTCGTCAAAAGCCAATTTCAAAGTTCAGCGATTTGAATCGATGATCCTGGAATTCGGTATCGTGACCACGATCGTGGGATCTATGCTCGCCTTGTATGCAAGCCGGCGTCGTTCGATCATCCTGGAGGCGTGCTGCTGATTGCTGGCCTTAGCTGCATTGGCGCGGGGCTCCCGCGTGTTTGACCGCTTCGCAGACTGGAGCGCGCCGCGCTCAAGCCATCGGATATGCCTTCGTGGCCTGGGCCCGAGCGCTAGATGCTCTGGGAATTCCGATGTAGCTATTTCTTTGACGCAGGACCATATTTCGCAATCCGAACAACTGGCGAGCGTCGCAGCTCTGACGCCGAAGGCGGTTGACTTGCTAAATCTTCAAAAGAGGATTTCCGCTGTCCGGTTCGTTAGGATCGCGGTGTCACTCGATGGCTGCGAGGCGGATACCTTCGACGAGAAGCACATTACCGTCAGGCCGCATCCACGGTCGCTTTTCCGGCCAACGCTCAAGCTGCTCCAGCGACTGGGCGCGCCTCGTCAAACGCCCAAGATAAGCGGCGCGGCAATGCATTGGAAGGTAACTACATAACCCGGATGCAGGCGAGCAGCTTGGCGCATTGCCTGCAGGGCAGGCCCGTGGAAGGAACTGCAAGAGCCCACGCCAGATCAACCAAAGACACATCAGCAGATCGTGCGGGCTGGCACGGATCGCCTGCTACAATCTTTCGAGTGCTCTCTCTCGATATCCGCCGCCCCTCAGCAACCTCTATTACTTTCCGCGCGTGGAACAAAAACATCGGCAGGAGAAACGGGCCTCCGCGAGGATACCGAGCTTGCCGCTTTCCCCGGATTCCTACGGACGCGTTAACCACTTGCTGTTCGCAGCCTAAGCAACTCGTTAACAGGGAGGTGCGATTATGCGGTCTTTGAGCGGAGAAATAGTGAAATGCCCAAGGGCATGGTCAAGCTGTTTAAGGAAGACAAAGGCTTCGGATTCATAAAGCCGGATACCGGTGGGGAAGATATCTTCTTCCATGTCACGTCCCTTCTGCCTGGAGTAACACCTAGGCCAGGTGATCGTGTTACTTTCGAACTCGGGGTTGATCGAAGAACCGGACGTAGCCGGGCCGACAAGGTTATGATGGGCTAAGACCCTCACTCCAATGCGAACAACCGATCTGCGCAAAAATCGAAAGTCTCTACCAAAACTTGCCGCACCCGTTTCACGACTCGGGGATGCGCACCCTTCTCTCCCATGAGTGCGCATGGGCAGCCCCGCCCGCACAAGACATTGATTTCATTTCGGATAACACGCCCCTAAAAACGCAAAATTTGGCAGTTCGGACCACATCAAGCTGACGATCGGCTGTCCTCCGAACGCGCAATGAGGCCGCGCCAGCGAAGTCGCGCGGTGAGCCCGTCAAGAGGGACGGGTTTGAAGTTCGGTCACTAAGCGTCGCTCGAATCGTGACTGATCGCGAGTTCATAACCCGGCAGGGTCTGCCGGCTGACGACATGGCGCAGGTCGTACGCAAACTGTTTGAGCAGCGAGAGCAGCCATTCTTCGTCGGCGACTGCTATTCCTGGCGGCTGGGTGGACCGGTCTTGGCCGAGACATTTCCGCAGTTCGCGCGGAAGCCGGTCGAGGTGAAGCAGGGTTCGTGAGCCGCTAGCGCTCGCGCCAGGCGCGCCCGGGTAGTAAGACGGCATGTGATCGAAGCCGTCGAGGCGATGACGGATCGCCGCGAGGCTCCCGACGACAATGCCGACACGGTGAACATCGCGGACAACCAAGATCGAGCCACCATTTGGCCAGAACGCGGCCATGAAGGCGAACAATGATCGCGATGTCAGCAGCGGCGAGGCAGCGCGATCTCGGCCTGGTTGACCCCAATCCCCAAGGTCGAGATCGCACCTTCGTAATGCCCGGATCAGTCGTCGTACCATTCGCTGGAACTCCCCGCGTGTTCTTTGCGTCGCTCGAGGCTGAAACGGCGGTGGCGGCATGAGTATGTTTCTTGTTTTCGGACATGCCTTCAGCGCGTCCATTGAGCCGAAGATCGTGCATCTTCTGCACGATCGCGAGGCCTTTAAGAAGGCATTCGTGGCTGGGTTTGAGGAGGCAGCTGCTGCCGGATTTGATGCCGTGGATAAATTGCCGGTCGTGCTCGATGACACGCTGATCAGAACAACCTTCCAAGTGCTGGAAGATAAGTTCAATCGATCAAACGACACATCGGAGCGGCGTAAAATCGTCGCCGAAATACTAAATCTGGCAGAGTTGGCAAAATGATCGCCCCTCGACATCGAATTGCGCGCCCTCTTGCTGCCCGAATCGGAACCGCTCATGGCGCGGCCGGAAACTCACACTTCGGCATGTCCTGACGGCCCGGCCCACCCCAGAGCTACCCCAAGGCCGGGCCGCTTTTTTCTAATTTTCAGCAGGAATATTACAGCGCATTGGGGCGCACGACTTCGCCCACCGATCATATCCCATCTCAAAGCTAATGTTGCCGCGGAGCGCAGCCGACCAACAGTGGTGTCGGGCTGGACCATTTCCGCTATTCACGACTTAGGGAATACGCCAGCGCGGAGCGCAAGTCCCTGATGCTTCTCCGCCAACTCCGAATATCAGGGACCGCGTAGTTTGCGCCGGTTTGCGGGAACGGCTTGGTATGATCCAAACGATTTAGCAATCTACGGCTTCAGAGCACTGCTCATGCTCTCTCTGCTTGAGGGATGAGTTGGATTTTCCGAGCGACGACTGAGCATTGTTGCTGCGTCCGGCATGACCTTTGACAGTACCGCTGTTTCTCACACTATCGGCGTCTATCAGGCGGGACCACGGGCCACGGCTGGGACCTTGGTTAGAAAAAACGAGTTGGGCTTCAAGAGGGGTCTAAGAAAAATTCTGGGTTCGATGCAGAAATTTCTGCGTCGGGCGCTTGCCAAGCACCTAGAAGAGGGAGCCCCACCACGGTGCGCCCCGAATCCCTATTTTTGAAATGCGTGGGAGCGCTTCAGGCGGCGTCGCGAATCTCCGTGTCTTCGGCGAACGAGCTGGCGTCAGCACACGCGTCTTCTGATGCCTTTGTAGTTAATGACGTTGAACGCAGGCGAGCAGTTTCAAATGCGGAGATATGTCGTGCCGCGCAGTTGGCTCCTGCCGCGTTCGCGCCATCAGACAAAGAATGAATGGCGTTAGCATCGTACAGTCAAGCGCCTGAGCCGAAAGTGTGCTTACCGTTCCTTCGAATGTTGTCTGGACTTTGACTTTTCAGACAGGCTCCTCCTGCCAGCATCGCGGACTGTACCTTTTCAAATGACCGTTGCTCGATTTGGCGGACACGCTCGCGCGATATTTCGTACTCCAAGGCGAGCGCTTCGAGCTTCGGGGGATCTTCACTCAAATAGCGTGCTGTGAAGATATGCCTTTCACGGGGGCTTAGCTTCTCAATGGCTGCTGTCAATGCTTGGCGCCGTTGAGCCAGTTCCTGGTGCTCGGCCAACGTCACGTCATGAGTAGGCGACGGATCTACCAGTCGTTCGAGGGCATCGCCGACGTCGCCGGCATCGTTGTGCCGTAAATTCAGGGACAGGTCGCCACGCAGGCGACGGTCCATATTCACGACTTCACGTTCGGGTACCTTGAGGTGAGTGGCGATCGTCTTGACCTGTTCTGGCCTCAGATCCCCGTCCTCCAAGGCGGCGATCGCACTCTTCGATTGCCTCAGTTTGAAGAATAACTTCTTCTGGGCAGCGTCCGCCGTGATCTTCACCAGCGACCAGGAGCGAAGAACAAAATCCTGGATCGTTGCCTTGATCCACCACATGGCATAGGTGGAAAGGCGGATGCCCCGCTCCGGATCGAATCGCCGCACGGCCTGCATCAGGCCGACATTGCCCTCGGAAATGATATCGGCAATGGGTAGGCCATAACCTCGATATCGCATGGCGATTTTCGCAACGAGACGCAGGTGGCTTGTCACCAGGCGATAAGCCGCTTCACGATCGCCGTGGTTTCGCCATCGCCGACCAAGGGTGGTCTCTTCCTCCTGAGTGAGAATCGGAAATTGTCTAATTTCCGTTAAATACTTCGTCAGCCCGGTGCCGAGCGACGGCAATTTCTGAGAGACAGTTTGAGACATTTCCCCCTCGCAGCGCTCAACAAAGTCCCGCCTCTGCCGCGCTCGTCAGAGTCGCGGCAGAGCAACAAAAGCATCGGTCTACAGGGCGGGACTATCGTCCGCCTCATGGCTGCCAAAACGTCGGCCTTTTCGGTTGGACCCATCGGTCCTTCGATCCGAATCGGACTCCAGAAGGCACAGGGCATCCACGATGTCGTCGAAGCTCACGGCTCCATCGATTGTCTGGTTCAATTCTGGATCGTCTTTCACGGCGCAAGCATCCGCGGCCCAAAGCGATAGAATGGCCCGTTTCTCGTACGATGTGAGGTCGAAATCTTCGACAACGTCCATTGGATGAGCGAACGCCTCGGCTGGATGCAGCAGCCCGGCCATCTCCAGGTTCGTTGTTCGTCGGCGATCCGTCTGCAGCGAGAGGCGATCGGGAAACGTCTCGTGCAAAAGAGCCTCCACGGAACGCTGCTCTTCGCTCATCCGGCGTGCGATATACGCTCGCTCCAGGTCCGACAGCCGCGTCTCGAGGAGCCTGCGGTAGCGCCGAATATTGGCGCAATGGGCACGCAGGCGTTCAAGATTTCCCTCGATCATCATTCGTCCCCTTCCGGCTCAGGCGGCCAAGGCACGCTCGGTTGAGCGCAACCGACAAGGCTTTCCACCCGGAGGATTCCGGGGTCCGCCGTCGAGTTCGCACAGGGCCTCGAGGATTTCGTCGATCGATACGGGCTTCTTCAGTCCGGCGGGCGAGCGGAGCGACGGGCATGATGTTATCGCCGATGCGTCGGACGCCCAGGATGCCAGAATTGCCCGCTTCTCGGCCGTCGTCAGGCCGGCGTGGCACACGACATCCCTGGGATGTTCGAAAGCGGTGCCGGGATGCAGGAGCGCGTTGAAGTCAAACACGTTGTCGTCAGCGGTCGTCGGCCGCATGGTATCCTCCTTTGCATTGACGACGAGCGGCAGCCGCGCGAAGCCTCGCGCGGCGCCGGTCGGAGCCTGCTTAGGCTGCCTTGGCTTCCAATTTCTGGACATTGTCGGCCGATACGCCGTTGATTGCGATACGGCGCGGCTTCATGGCTTCCGGAATTTCCCGGACCAGCTCGATCTTGAGTAAGCCGTTGTCGAATGCGGCGCTCTTGACCTGAACGTAATCCGCCAGGTTGAACTGCCGCTTGAAGCTGCGGGTGGAGATGCCGCGATAGAGAAAATCGCGCTCAGCCTTCTCCGACTTGCTGCCCTCAATGGTGATCACGTTCTGTTCGGCCGTGATCGCGATCTCGTTGGGCGCAAAACCTGCAACCGCCAACGAAATCTGGTAGCGGTCCTCAGACAGCCGTTCGATATTGTAGGGCGGATAGTTGTCCTCGCCGGCCCGCTGGGCCATTTCCGCGAGGTCAAAAAGGCGATCGAAGCCAATGGTCGAACGCCAAAGGGGCGAGAAATCATAAGTGCGCATAGCCAAATCCTCCAAAGAGCAAGATGGTTACGAGCGGCACCGGACACGACCGGTGCCCGTCTCAACGGCCGGACCCCTGAGGCGCCCGGACACCACCGTTCGGTGGCGACAAAAAAATTAGCAAAGTCGTTTTTGGTTTCAAGAGGGGGCCAAAAATTTTTTAGGGCTTTTGGTCCCCAGTAACCTGACCTGACGTCCGTTTCGTTAACAAGCGAGTTATGCACCCGGGCCCGCAATTCGGACAGCGCGGTTGAGGCGCAGGTTCGCCGTCCTCGAGCGCCAGGGAAGCTGCGTGACCCATGGACGGGCCGCGCGTGGAGCATTAGCTCACTTGGGGTGCAGTCCCTTCCAGGTCGGACGGAAGACGAAGGACGTTGGGTTCATTGCTGTCTGGCAACAGCAGCGTGTCCATCTTGAACAGCGGCGGGCTCGGTTTCCAGCTCATCCACTGCATCGAATCCAGATAGGGGATGGGCGGAAGCGGCAGAAGGTGGTTCGCGCGCTCGGGGATTTGCCTTGGGGGACCGTCCAGGCCCCAGGCACCCGCCGGGAGCAGCATTGCCGCATAAGCGAACGCGCCCGCAATCATCATTCGGGCCCGGCGGGCTGAAGTCTCAGCACGAGCGGAAAGGGTATCATTTCCTGTCATCTCATCCTCCTAATTTCGGCAAGCCGATCCAAGCGATGGTGAGAAGGCTGAGGGCGAACACGAGCCAATGCGTTACAGCCGCCCCGCCTTTGGGTGGTGGAGATTGCATGCGCCTGCTCATCTGAAGCTCCTTGGTGCTACCGTTGCTTTCTCGTGGTGGATCGGATGAGCCCGGCCGTCGCCGACCGGGCTCAGGGTTGATCAGAAGTCCATGGACGGCGCGGCAGGCGCCGTCTCCGCCTTCTTCGGCTTGTCGGCCACCAGGGCCTCCGTCGTGATGAGCAAGGCGGCGACTGAAGCCGCGTCCTGCAGCGCGGTGCGGACGACCTTGGCAGGATCGATCACGCCCGCTTTGACCATGTCCTGGTACTCTCCCGTGGCTGCGTTGAAGCCCCAATTGTAGTCGGCGTTCTCGAGCAGCTTGCCGACGACGAGCGAGCCGTCTTCACCGGCGTTCTGGACGATCTGCCGGGCAGGAACCTGGATGGCGCGACGCACGATATCGATGCCGGCCTTCTGATCTGCATTAGAAGCTTTGAGACCATCGAGCGCCTTCAACGCGCGCAGGAGCGCCACGCCGCCTCCGGGCAGGATACCCTCCTCGACCGCGGCGCGCGTTGCGTGCATTGCATCGTCGACGCGATCCTTTTTCTCCTTGACTTCGACCTCGGTGGCACCGCCGACGCGGATCACGGCGACGCCGCCAGCGAGTTTCGCCAAACGCTCCTGGAGTTTCTCGCGATCGTAGTCGGAGGTAGTCTCCTCGATCTGCGCCTTGATCTGGGTGACGCGGGCCTCGATGTCCTTCTTGGCGCCTGCGCCGTTGACGATGGTCGTGTTCTCCTTGTCGATGACGACCTTCGTGGCGCGCCCGAGCATGTTGAGGGTTACGTTCTCGAGCTTGATTCCGAGATCCTCCGATATCGCCGTTCCGCCGCTGAGGATCGCAATGTCCTCGAGCATGGCCTTGCGGCGGTCGCCGAACCCGGGCGCCTTGACGGCTGCCACTTTCAAGCCACCGCGGAGCCGATTGACGACAAGAGTCGCGAGTGCTTCGCCCTCGACGTCCTCGGCGACGATGAGCAGTGGCTTGCCCGACTGCACCACCGCCTCCAGCAGCGGCAGCATGGTCTGGAGCCCGGAGAGCTTTTTCTCGTGGATCAAGATGTAGGGATCCTCGAGCTCGACCCGCATCTTCTCTGCGTTGGTCACGAAGTAAGGCGAGACATAACCGCGATCGAACTGCATGCCTTCGACTACTTCGAGCTCGGTATCGAGGCTCTTTGCTTCCTCCACGGTGATCACGCCCTCATTGCCGACCTTCTGCATGGCATCGGCAAGGAAACGGCCGATCTCGGTGTCGCCGTTGGCGGAAATGGTGCCGATCTGCGCGATTTCCTCGTTGGAGGTGACCTTCTTGGCATGCACCTGCAGGTCCTTGACGATGACTTCAACCGCTAGATCGATACCGCGCTTGAGGTCCATCGGGTTCATGCCGGCGGCGACCGATTTTGCGCCTTCCTTGACGATGGCTTGGGCTAGCACGGTCGCCGTCGTGGTACCGTCACCGGCGAGGTCGTTTGTCTTCGAGGCGACTTCGCGCACCATCTGTGCGCCCATGTTCTCGAACTTGTCTTCGAGCTCGATTTCCTTGGCAACAGTGACGCCATCCTTGGTGATGCGCGGGGCGCCGAAGGATTTTTCGATGACGACGTTGCGTCCCTTGGGACCAAGCGTCACCTTGACCGCATTGGCGAGCGTATCGACGCCGCGCAGCATCCGCTCGCGGGCCTCAGTTGAGAATTTCACGTCTTTGGCAGCCATATTATCTGCTCCTTTCTCGAATGACTGTCAGCTTCCAGCTTGCTCAAGCGGCCTTCTTGAGCGAGCCGGCTTTGTCGACCACGCCCAGAAGATCGCTTTCCTTCATGATGAGGTAGTCCTGGCCGTCGATTTTCACTTCGGTGCCAGACCACTTGCCGAAAAGCACGCGGTCGCCGGGACCAACGTCGAGCGGCACCAATTGTCCTTGCTCATTCCGACCGCCAGGGCCCGCGGCGACGACTTCGCCTTCCTGCGGTTTCTCCTTTGCGGTGTCGGGAATGATGATGCCGCCAGCGGTCTTTTCTTCGGCATCAATGCGGCGCACGAGCACGCGGTCGTGCAATGGACGGAAATGCATGCACATCCTCCTGATTAGGTCAGCGATGTCAAAAATCCGGGTCCGGAAACCGGCCCCCGGGCGGAAGCGACTTAGGTAACGGACAAAATCCGTTCAAGAGCTTCTACGAAAATTTTGGCGGCTCATCCGAACGATGCACTGAGGGCTCTTGAACAGTCGACTTGAGCCAACCAGTTAATCGCCGCCACCGCCCCGGAGGACGGGGCGATAAACGCGTGTGCTACCGGAGAGAAATGATGCGATACTTGCGTGGGCTTGCGCGACTCGGGCTCAGCTCGACGCTGGCATTAACCCTTTCCGGACCGCCAGTTCTCGCCCAAATTCCAGACGTTAACATCGGCCGCGTGCCAACCCTTGCGCCGTTGGTCAAGGAGGTGACGCCGAGCGTCGTCAACATCTCGGTGCAGGGACGCGTGCGCGAGGACAATCCGCTGTACCAGGATCCGTTTTTCCGGGAGTTCTTCGACGTTCCGAAGCAGCTGGAGAAGGAAATCAACGCCACCGGATCGGGCGTGATTGTCGACGCCCAGCGCGGCTATGTATTGACGGCAAACCACGTTGTTGCCAACGCGACCGCGGTGCAAATCAGAACCAAGGATGGCCGAAAGTTTGCCGGTCGCGTGGTCGGCCGCGATGCGCCGACCGATATCGCGCTACTACAGGTCAAGGGGCCCGTCGAGTTGAAAGCCATCGCGCTGGGCGACAGCGACGCGCTTCAGGTCGGCGACTTCGTCATTGCGGTGGGCAATCCCTTCGGCCTGGGCCAGACCGTCACGTCAGGCCTTGTCAGCGCGCTCGGGCGCACCGGCCTTGGTAAGCACGGCTATGAAGATTTCATCCAGACTGATGCTGCGATCAACCCCGGCAACTCCGGTGGCGGCTTGATCAATCTGCGCGGCGAACTCGTTGGCATCAACACGGCGATCATCTCTCCGGGAGGCGGCAATGTGGGAATTGGCTTTGCCGTACCCATCAACATGGCCCGCAAGGTGATGGAGCAGCTCGCGCAGACAGGGCGGGTCGAGCGTGGCCGCATCGGCGTTGCGCTGGAGGATCTCGAGGCGCCCGCTGCGGGTGTGACGCAGGGTGCCCGTGTCAAGGAGGTCAGCCCCGGCTCGCCCGCAGAGCGCGCGGGCCTTCGCCGCGGCGACATCATTCTGAAGGCCAACGAAATCCCGATCCGCAGCGCCACGCAAATGCGCAACCTCATCGGGCTGACCGCGGTCGGTCAGCAAGTGCGGCTGACTATTGAGCGAGAGCGCGCCACAGAGAGCGCCACGGTCGAGGTCGCACCGTTGGCCGAGCCCAAGCCGAGAGGGCGCGGGCCGGGGTGACGAATGTCTGCATATGGTCGATTCCGTTGAAAAAGGCTGGCAGTATTTCGTTTTAGTAGCTCCGCCGCGACGTGGCCGAACTGCTCTACCGACCCTATGCGAGCCTCCGGGTGGGCATCGGGATCAGCTTGGCCATCTTTCGAAGGTTTGTGGGCGGTGGCTGCGAGGATGAACTCGTCGCGCGCGCCGTTTGGACCTCGCAAACGCAAACGGTCGAGCTTGAGAATGCGCTTGAGGTGCGCGAACAACGTCTCGATTTTCTTGCGCAGCCGGCGCGAGGTGCCTCCCTCCCACGATCTCGCGATCTGGCGCGCCATGTCGCGAGCGCCCTCATAGATAGCGCGGCACTCTCCGTGAAGCCTGTTTGGGGCAACACCGAGCCTTCAATGCGCATCGATCACAATCGCGCTTGCTGGCGAGGTAAAGCATGGTGGCACCATCATTCACCAACGTTCCCGTCGTGGTAAGAACTTTGCCACCAGGGCAACGATAGATGTCCCCAGCATGGTCATAGGTGAAGTCGTCGCGCGAGAAGATCCCGTCTGTGCGGGGCCGACTTGTCGAAGACTGTAACGTGCGGCTTGATGCCGTGCTCATAGACTAGCCAGGCGAGCATCTCGGCCGAGCCATAGCAGCTGTCGCCGAGGAGCCGGCTCGGATAGAGATCAAAGCGCTCCAGCGAGCGCTCAATCATGCGCTTAGCGGTCAATACCTCCGCCTGCCGGATTGCCGTCGTTGCCTCAACACCGACGATGATCGCGTTCTCGATGTCGACCAGGTAGTTCGTCGAATAGGCGAAAAACGCTTGGCCGCCGTGCGCCCCGTCCAGCGCGCCGCCGGATCGGAGAGCGATATGAACTTCGGGGTGACCTCGGTCGCGGCTCCGAAAGCGGCATAGCCAGACGCTCATCGATTGCTCGACCGGCAGCATGCGGCAGAAGTCCCTTATCGCCTTCGATCCCCTTCTGCCGATTGGCATCGGCCTTGATCAGGCTCGCATCAACTGCAAATCCTTCACCGCCGACCAGTCGCTCCTCGATGCAGCGGCACAAGACGCTCTCGAACACGTGACGGAAGAGGTCGCTCTCCCGGAAGCGGCCATGCCTGTTCTTGGAGAATGTCGAGTGATCCGGCACCGCCCCATCCAGACCGAGCCGGCAGAACCACCGATAGGCCAGATTGAGGTGGACCTCATCGCACAGCCGCCGCTCCGATCGGATGCCGAAGCAGTAACCGATCAGGAGCATCCGGATCATCAGCTCGGGATCGATCGAACGTCGGCCGATGCTGCTGTAGAAAGGCGCCAGCTCCTGCCTGACCCGTTCAAGGTTGACAAACCTGTCGATCGACCGGAGCAAGTGGTCGGCGAGGATATGCCTTTCGAGCGAGAACTCATAGAACAACGCAGCCTGGTCGAGTTGCCGATGTCCCATCATGATCTTCAGTCCTGCCAATTAGACAGACTGAATCACTGATACCTCTGCGTCGCAACAGCCGCCATTTTCAACAGAATCGGCCATAAGCAAAAGTTGTAGCGGCGAGAGCAGCGAAGCTCGATTGGCATCTCACGTCGGAACGGCGATTTCGCAAACCAGCCCTTCCGCGCGCCAGTCAAACAGCACCTTCCCGCCAAGTGGATTGATCGTCCCTTCGATGAGCCGACTACCAAAACCCTTACGTTGGGGCGCCTTTACCCTCGGTCCGCCCAGTTCGGTCCAGCGGAGCACCAGCTGTCCATCCTCGGCGCGCGACCAGGCCAATTCTATCCGGCCTCTTGTGTTGGATAGCGCTCCATACTTGATAGCATTGGTTGCTAACTCATGCAGGACAACAGCAATCGCCTGCGCAGCGATGGGTTCTAACACCGTCTGCAGCCCCTCCATCACAATCCGCTTCTGGTGACTCTCTTCGAGGTAAGGGGCAAACTCCTGCTTGGCGATCGCCGAGACTTCGGCTCCTATCCACCGCGTTTCAACAAACAGCGAGTGAACATTTGCCATCGCTTGGATGCGCCCGCTGATCACTTCCTTGAGGCCCTCGGAGGTGTCGGACTGAGAAAGGTTGATAATTGCCTGTACGTTAGAAAGGATGTTCTTGCTTCGATGCTCCGCCTCGCGAGCCAGAATGCTAATCTGCTCCTGAGTTCGCTTCTGCTGGGTAATATCTCTAGCAATTTTTGATGCGCCGACGATGTTGCCGTGGGCGTCTTTGACAGGAGAAACAGTTAGCGAAACGATGATTGAGCTACCATCCCGACGTCGCCGGACAGTCTCGAAATGGTCGATGCGCTCGCCTCGTCGGATGCGGGTTAAAATCTCCCGTTCTTCGCTGAGCCGGTCTTGCGGAATCACGATTGTAATGGGCTGACCAATAGCCTCCGTGGCCGAGTAACCGAAAATGCGCTCGGCCGCCTTGTTCCAACTCGTAATAATGCCATCTAGATTCTTGCTCACAATTCCATCGTCGCTGGACTCGACGATGGAGGCCAGAAGATTGGCCAATCGCTCAGCGCGCTCCAGAGCCCGCTCGCTGGCCAACGGCTTGAGTTGAAATCCCGACTCGTTTTTAGGCCCCAATGGCCGCTCCCCGAAACCCAGATGCTGCACCGCCGTTGGTGCCCAATCATAACACCAAATGCAAAGAGCTGCGACGTTTCCGCTGGGTCAAAAGCCGCCCTTGGCGGTCAGACCGGGCGACTTCCGCTTTATGACCGCAAGCCAACGTTTATGAGTACACGCCTCAGATCGAGCACTTTGCGATGTTCACGTGCGCTAAAGGGCCGCGACTGCTGTCCCCCTCGATGTGCTAGCTTCACACGGAAGCGAGCGGGGGACGTGGCTATCAAGGATAGGCCATGGTTGACCAAGGACAATGGCAAGTAGCTGGAAATGCCGCTGAGACATACGAGGACGCCCTTGTTCCGGCTGTCTTCGCACCTTGGGCACCGCTCGTAGTTGCACTCGCAGACCCGCGAGCAGGTGAGCGCGTATTGGACGTCGCATGCGGTACCGGCGTGGTGGCGCGGCTCGCCGCGCAGCGAGTAGGCCCCGCCGGGAGCGTGACCGGTCTCGACCTGAATCCCGGTATGCTGGCGGTCGCCGCCTCAATCGCAGCTGCCCGCCCGACCACAAGCGCACCGATCACGTGGCAAGAGGCCAGCGCGACGAACATGCCTCTGCCTGCGGGGACATTCGATGTCGTGTACTGCCAATTGGGACTCCAGTTCTTTCCAGATCGACCCGCCGCACTGCGCGAGATGTATCGCGTGCTGGTACCTGGCGGCCGCCTCGGCTTTATGGTGTGGCAGGACATCCAATACAGTCCTGGGTTCAGCGCCTTAGCCGGTGCGCTTTCGCGGCACGTCAGCACTGAGGCGGCGAGCATAATGCGCGCTCCTTTTGCGCTCGCCGATGCCAAACAGCTACGCGCGCTTGTGGCTGCGGAAGGTTTCAGCGACATAACGATTGAGTCGGCTGCAGGAACCGTTCGTTTTCCGTCAGTTTCGCGGTTCGTGCAGGACTATGTGCGCGGATCGCCGCTCTCAGGCCATGTGGCCAAAGTCTCGGATGAAACCCGTAGGGTCTTGGTCAGCGAGGTAGAAGACGCGCTGACGTCTCATGTCGCCGATGATGGGTTAAAGTTTCCGATAAAGGCACACCTCGCCAGTGCGGTGAAGGGAGCATAGTGGTCGGACATAGCCGATGTTCAAATGAAGGTTTCGCTGGCGCTTGCGGGTTGGGGCCGACGTCCGGGATGGTCAAAAGCCGACCACGACGCCCCGCTCGACTTTGGTCGGCTTCCCTCCCGGCTGCGGACATTGGGGGCATTCTAAGAAAGGTCGGTAGCGTCCACTGCCCACGATCCGCCTGCTTCACGAAGCGCCTCATCAGCTTCCCCCCACACAATGACCAGGGAATCTTAGAAAAGCATCGACGTTTTCACACGGCCAGGGCCACAAGACGAGCCCATTCGGTCAGGGCTGCGAGTCTGCTCTGCCTCAAGGGCGGACATCCCGGATTTATGAGTGCGTGCGTAGAGCGCGATGCGATCAGGTTGAATGGTCATAGCGAAGTCGGTGGGCTCCCGCTCGCAAGGAGTGCAGCGCGGCGGTCGAGAGACCGATTCAACCCGACCTCATCATGCTCCAGCAGGCCGTCGTCACGCCCGCGGTTCGCCGAGCGCGTGTATCAGCCGGTTGGTCTAGCCAAACAGCGCCGCCGACAACACCAGATCGAGCTATTCCAGCGTTTGAACGGCCTTGCCGAAATCAGTGCGAACATTACCCTGCCTACTAGCGCTCCCGCAAAGTTTCCTGCCGATAGCGGCGGAGCGGCGACAACAGATAGCTCAGGATGGTCCGCGATCCCGTCTTGATCTCCACCGTGACGGCCATGCCGGGCGACAGATTGACCATTCTGTCGTCGATCTGCATTTGGGTAGAATCGAGCGAGATTCGCGCGCTGTAGTTCAGTTCCTGGCCTTTCGGCTCGCTGCTCTCGCGTGCCGTACCCAGCGCCCGATCGCCGGCGCGATCCTGCGGGCGGTCGCGGATCACGGCGTCCTGTGACACCGACAGCACCTCGCCATGCAACAGGCCGTAGCGGGTGAAATTGAAAGTATCGACCTTGATTTCGGCTTGTTGTCCGGCATGGATGAAGCCGATATCGCCGTTCGACACCATGGCCTCGATCTCGAGCCGGCTCTCGCTCGGCACCACCACAAGCAGCTGCTGCGCCGGCGTCACTACGCCGCCAACGGTGTGAACCGCAAGCTGCTGCACCACGCCGTCCACCGGCGCCGTCAACTGCTGCAGCTTCGTTCTTTGCTCGGCCTTGATCAGGTCCTGGGTGAGCCCACTCGCTTTCTGTTCGGCCTTGGCGAGGTCGTCGGAGATCGTGTGCCGATACTCCGCTGCCACTTGGCTGCGCGTCTCGCGAATCGCTGCGATGGCCGCTTCCGTCTCGTGCAAGCGACTGGTCTGAACCACGAGTTCCTCCTGCTGCTCGACCAGGAGCTGGAACACCTCGAAATAGGTCAGCTTCGAGCCCAGTTCCTTCTCCACAAGCATCTTGCGGATATCGACGCGTGATTGAATGACCGGAATGATGGTCTCCAGCTTGTGGATCGTCGCCCCTGTCGTGGCCAGTTCGGCTTCCTTCTGAGCTTGCTGTCGCGCGAGCCCGGCGATCTTGGCGCGATGCTCCGTCACCTGATTGAGCAGCAGCTGACGCTGCGTGTTGATCAGCTCCGGATCTACGCCGGCCGACGGCATGAAATCGGCCGCTGGATTCTCCGAAAGCGCCGCGCGCAAACGTGCGATATTGAGCCGCTCGGCAAGGAGGTCGTTGCGCAGATGATCTCGCTCCGCCTCGTTCGCGGTCGGATCGAGCTCGATCAGGACATCGCCGGCCCTGACCACCTGGCCGTCCTGTACCCGAATGGAGCGCACGACGGCGGTCTCGAACGGCTGGATGATCTTGACGCGACTGCTGGGAAGGACTTTTCCCGTGGCCGACGCGACGATATCGATCGTGCCCCACCAGGCCCAAGCCAGAGCCAGGCAGAACAAGACGACGATCGTACTGCCGATCGTGCGACCGAGCGGCGATGGCGGCGTCTCCACGATTTCAAGCGCGGCGGGGAGAAACGCCAGCTCTTCGCGGCGCCTCCCTCGCGGACTGCGGAACGCGATCACGTGTTGCGTTGACGGTTTAGGCGCCGCGAGTTCAGCCGACCTCATGGAATCCTCCCTGCAGCCGATGCAGCGACGCATAGCGGCCGCCGGTCTTGATCAATGTGTCGTGGCTGCCATCCTCGACCAGGCGGCCGCGATCGAGCGTCACGATGCGGTCCGCCGTCCGCACGGTCGACAGCCGGTGCGCGATCACCAGCACGGTCCGCCCGTTGGCGATATCCTTCATGTTCTGTTGAATGATTCGTTCGCTCTCATAGTCCAGCGCGCTGGTCGCTTCGTCGAAGATCAGGATGCGCGGGTCGGTGACGAGGGCCCGCGCAATGGCGATCCGCTGGCGCTGGCCGCCGGATAGAGTCGAACCGCGTTCGCCCACCATGGTGTCATAGCCTTCTGCGAGTTCGAGGATGAATTCATGCGCGCCTGCAAGCCGCGCCGCCGCGATCACGCGCTCCATCGGCATCGCCGGATCGGCAAGCGCGATGTTGTCGCGCACCGAGCGGTTGAACAGCATGTTTTCCTGCAGCACGACGCCGATCTGGCGGCGCAGCCAGGTGGGCTCGGCCATCGCGAGATCCATTCCGTCGACCAGCACGCGTCCGCGTTCCGGAACGTAAAGCCGCTGGACCAGCTTGGCGAACGTGCTCTTGCCGGACCCGGAAGGTCCGACAACGCCGACGATCTGGCCTGCCGGCACCTCGAACGAGACGTCGCGCAGGACTTCCTGCCCGTCCACGCGATAGCGGAACGAGACGTGGTCGAACTTGATGTCCCCCCGAATCGCCGGCAGCCGCGCCCGCGCCGCCGAATAGGTCGGCTCGGCGGCGGTGTTAAGAATATCACCGAGCCGTGCGATCGACAGGCGCGTCTGGTGGAAATCCTGCCAGAGCTGAGCAAGACGCAGCACCGGCGTACTCACCCTGCCGGCGAGGATATTGAAGGCGACCAGCTCGCCCACGGAAAGGCTGCCGTCGATCACGAGCCTTGCGCCACAGTAGAGGATACTTGCGGTGACGAGTTTGCTGACGAGCTGCACCGTCTGGCTTACACTGTTGCCGAGGCTCAGGACCCGGAAACTCGCAGCCACATAGCCCGCCAGCTGCTCTTCCCAGCGCCGCTGCATCTGCGGCTCGACCGCCATGGCCTTGACCGTCTCGATCCCGGTGACGCTCTCGACCAGGAAGGCCTGGTTCTCGGCGCCGCGGCGGAATTTCTCGTCCAGCCGCTGCCGGAACAGCGGCGTCGCTCCGGCGGAGATCGCGATATAGAATGGGAACGAGCCCAGCACGATCCAGCTGAGCAGCGGCGAGTAGAAGAACATCACGCCGACGAAGACGAAGGTGAAGAACAGGTCGATGAGCAGCGTCAGCGCCGAACTGGTGAGGAAGCTCCGGATGTTTTCCAGCTCGCGAACTCTGGCCACCGAATCGCCGACGCGACGCGCCTGAAAATAGGCCATCGGCAAAGCCAGCAATTGCCGAAACAGCCGTGCGCCGAGTTCGACGTCGATGCGGTTGGTGGTGTGCGCGAACAAATAGGTCCTCAGAATTCCCAGCACGGTCTCGAAAGCCGAGATCGTCACGAGCCCGAGCACGAGGACATCGAGCGTGCTCAGCGATCGATGCACCAGCACCTTGTCGATGACCACCTGGAAGAACAGCGGCGAAGCCAGGCCGAGCAGTTGCAGGAAGAATGAGGCGATCAGCACTTCACCCAGCAGATGCCGGTATTTCTGGATCGCGGCGACGAACCAGCTGATGTCGAATCGCCGCGCCATGTCGGACAATCCGGCACGTCGGGTCATCAGGATCAGCTGCCCATCCCAGATGGCGAGGAGTTCGTCCCGTGACATCAATGCTGGCCGAGGCGCAAGCGGCGACTGCACCAGCACCCGGTCCGCATCTGCCTTGGCAAGGAGAAGGAATCCGCCATCGCGCAGGGACGCGATGGCGGGCAAGGGCGTGCTGCCGAGCCGTGACCAATCGGTTCGGTAGGCACGGGCCTTGAGGCCGAGATCCCTGGCGCAGCGGAGCATATCCGCTGCGCCGATCCTGTCCGTTCCCAGCCGATGCCCGATCTGTCCGGCATCGGCCGCAACGCCCTGGAGATGCAGCAGCGTTACGAGGATTTCGAGACCCGGGTCGGTCGGTCTCGCACCATTGGTTTCGATGCTCATGGTTGTTCTCCAGGACGACGCCGTCGGCCTCAGGCGGCGTGCGGCTGAGCGAGCTGCGGCTGCTGGCTCAACGGCGGCTCGGCGACGGGCATCGCGCCGTGATCCGCTCCCGCCGAGACGAAGCTCGACGCCATGAACTGGCCGAGCAGGCTCGCGCTTGCCGCCGCCGTATGCGCGAGGCCTGGCGCCGCGCCCGGGATCACGACGTTGTGTCCCGCACCGCCATCGAGGACATTCTGCGGGCTGCCGCCGAGCAGAATGTCATCGTCCGCGCCGCCACTGAGGATCTCGCTGCCGTTCCCGCCGATCAGGACATCGTCGCCGCCGCCGCCATTGGCAGTGAGCAGGATGCCGTTGCGCAGTCCGGAAGCCGAGATCACATCGTCGCCGCCGAGGCCGTTGATGACGAGACGGTCGCCGGCGCCGACATTGGAGATGGTCACGTCCGTCGCAAGTCCCGTCACCGTGATGACGCCGTTGCTTTCCGTGACATTGATCGCGTCGTCACGGTTGGTCGCATTGAGCACAACCGTGTCCGGCTGCGCGTCATTACCGTCGAGGTCGATGTTGACCTGACTGACGCTGGTGCCGGTCAGGTCGTTGACGGTGATGGTGTCCGCACCAGCTAGCGCATTGACATCGATGGTCTCGATGCCGGCGAGGTTCATCGAGACCGTGCCGACGTCGCGGGTTAGGGTGGCGCCGCTGCCCTTGGCCGAGACGGTCATGTTCTCGGTCACATTGGCGCCGTTGAACACCAGGGTGTCGTTGCCGTCACCGCCGTCGACTTTGTCGCTGCCGTCACCCGGATTCCAGACGAAGGTGTCGTCGCCCGCGCCGCCGAACAGCTGATCGTTGCCGCGGCCGCCGATGATGGTGTCGTTGCCGTCACCGCCGAGCAGCGTGTCGTTGCCGTCGCCACCGGTGATGGAGTCGTTGCCCGCACCGCCGTCTACGGTTAGCTTGATCAAGCTGGAAAGGCCGTTTCCGGCGGTGAAGACGTCGTCGCCGCCATTCATGTTGAGCACGATGTTCTCGGTGGTGCCGATATCGAGCGAGAACGGCGCCGGGCTGATGCGATCGAATCGTACGCGGGAGCCGTTGGCGGTGAGGATGAAGTTTTCGGCGCCGTTGCCGCCGTTGACCTGGGCGGTGTCGATGCCGTCGCCACCTTCCATCAGGTCGGTGCCATCGCCCGGATTCCAAACCATGAGATCGTTGCCGGCGCCGCCGAACATCTGGTCGTCGCCCGCGCCGCCAACCAGCGTGTCGCTGCCTCCGCCGCCGAACAGCAGGTCGTTGCCGCCCTTGCCGATCAGGGTGTCGTCGCCCGCGCCGCCGAACAGCCGATCGTTGCCGGAGCCGCCGGTGATGACGTCGTTGCCGGCGCCGCCGAACAGCTGAGCTGCCGGGAGTGCACCGTTGGCCTCGTCCAGCGCGATTGTGTCGTTGCCGCCGGTGCCGAACACCTGGATCAAGGAGGTGTTAGCGACCGTCGAGGTGCCCCCCGTGACCGGGACCGCGCCGCCATTCACGAGGATCGTTCCGGCCGCGGAGCGACTCACGGTGATCGAGTTGTTGAGATTGTCGTCGAACACCGACAGCAGGCCGGTGGTCGGAGAAAAGCCAGCTTTGATAGCCATGGTCGTCATCCTTCCAGAGGTTTCATGCCCCTTGACCGATACTTAGCCGCGAAGAGGATGACAGGCTTGAAGCCGGTCTTGAGAACGCCGTGATTTGCCTGAAGAAGCCCTGCTGATTTCCTGATTGTGCTATTGTGATCGGGCCGTGATCGGGCCGTGATCGCCTGAGCCCCCAGCCGGACGCGGCAAACACGCGCCGCGGCGCACCAAAGACGGTTGCAACCACGGTCGATGCGGTCCAAATCGCGACAGGCCGTTGCGGCAGTCCGGTCCAGGATACGAGCATGCAGTTTCATTTCGCCGATTACGTGCTTGATACCAGCGCCCGCGAGCTGCGGCTCAGGTCTGAACTGATTGCAGTCGAGCCCCAGGTCTACGACCTTCTGCTCTACCTGATCGAGAATCGCGATCGCGTCGTCACCAAGGACGATCTGGTTGCTTCGGTGTGGGGCGGCCGCGTCACCTCGGATGCGACGCTGACCAGCCGCGTCTATGCCGTGCGCAAGGCGGTCGGCGACAGCGGCCAGCAGCAGAAGCTGATCCGCACCATTTCGCGCAAGGGTCTGCGCTTCGTCGGCGAAGTGCGCACGCCGCCGATGGACGACGAGCTCGGAGAGCTTTGCGCGGAGCCGGACTTGAACGAATCCAGCGAGCGAATTGCGGCATTACCTCTGCCTGACCGTCCCGCCATCGCCGTGCTGCCTTTTGCCAACATGAGCGACGATCCGGACCAGGATTATTTCTCCGACGGCATCAGCGAGGACCTCATTACCGCGCTCTCGAAGCTGCGCTGGTTCTTTGTGATCGCGCGCAACTCGTCGTTTGCCTACAAGGGCAAGTCCGTCAACATCAAAGAGGTCGGGGCGACCCTCGGCGTCGGTTATGTCATCGAAGGCAGCGTGCGCAAGGAAGGCGATCGCGTGCGCATCACCGCGCAGCTCAACGACGTCGCCACCGGCAGCCACCTGTGGGCGGAGCGTTACGATCGCAGCCTCGCCGATGTGTTTGCCGTGCAGGACGAGATCACCGAGGCGATCGTTGCGTCGATTGAGCCGCAGCTCTATGCGGCGGAGCATTTTCACTCCAAACGCAAGACCCCGGACAGCATGGACGCCTGGGGTCTGGTGATGCGGGCGATGTCGCATTTCTGGCGGATCACGCCAGCCGACTATGTCAAAGCGCAGGAGCTGCTGGAGAAGGCGATTGCGATCGATCCGTACTACGGACAAGCGCTTGCCGTTCTGTCCGCCAGCCACACCTTTTGCGCCTACAATGGCTGGAGCGAGATGGCGACATCGGTGCCGATTGCCGAACGCGCGGCGCTGGCGGCAGTCCGCGCCGACAGCGAGGATCCCTGGGCGCATCATGCGCTGGGTTGCGTTCATGTGCTGCTGCGACGTTTCGACGAAGCGCTTGGCGAGTTTGAGCTGGCGCTGAAGCTCAATCCAAGCTTTGCGCTGGCACTTAGCGTGTACGGCCTGGCGCTGACGTTCAGCGGCCACTGGGAGGAAGCCGGCGTCGCCACCACGAAGGCGTTGCGCCTCAGCCCGCGCGATCCATTTGCGGCGATCTACAACGGCATCGCCGCCCATGCCCAGTTGGTCGGACGAAATTACGAGGAGGCGATGCGCCTGGCCGGAGCCAGCATTCGGCTTCGCACCGATCATGTCTCCGGCTACCGCATGCTGACTGCGGCGGCTGCGATGGCCGGACGAGGCGAAATCGCCACGGCTGCATTGCAGGAACTGCTCCGCAGACAGCCCGATTTCTCCCTAGCCTGGATCGGGAAGAACTTGCCGTTCAAATACGAGGCCGACCGCGAGCACTATCTAGAAGCCTTCCGCCGGGCCGGCTTGAGTTAGCTTGTGCTCTTCCTGGGCTCAAAGTACCACAAATCAGGATGACCGACAAAACCCCTCCCCGCCAGCCGCAATGTCGCAGATGGGTCAGAGGACTAAACCGCTCGCGCGGTAGGACGCCGCGGCTGGCGGCACGGCCAAGACGATAGCGCAACGGGGCGTCCTGTCTTGAGATCGAGGGGTTCGACAACCTCACTCAAGACAGGAGCATCGCCATGACCGACGAGGCAATGAGCCCGTTGCGCCGGCGCATGATCGAAGACATGACGATCCGCAAGTTGGCCCCGAAGACCCACATGACTATGTGCAACGGGTCAAGAACTTCGCCGCATTTCTCGGGCGATCACCGGATACGGCGACCTTCGAGGACGTGCGCTGCTATCAGCTACATCTGACGGCAAGCGGCGTTGGCGCGCCGACCATCAACCAGACCGTCTCGACGCTGCGGTTCTTCTTTCGGGTCACACTCAAGCGCCACGAGATCGTCGAGCATACCCATGTCATTCACGAGCCGCGCAAGCTGCCGGTGGTACTGAGCGTGGAGGAAGTGGCACGGCTGCTCGATGCCGCACCGGGGCTCAAATACAAGGCGGCGCTGAGCGCGGCCTACGGTGCCGGGCTGCGTGCCAACGAGGTCGTCTCGCTCAAGGTCTCCGATATCGACAGCAAGCGGATGATCATCCGCGTCGAGCAGGGCAAGGGCGGCAAGGACCGCAATGTCATGCTGTCGCCCAGCCTGCTCGCGCTGCTACGGGCCTGGTGGAAGATGGCTCGGCCGCAAGGCTGGCTGTTCCCTGGCCGTGACCCGGCCCAGCCAATGACCACACGCCAGCTCAACCGTGCCTGCCACGCCGCCGCCCAGATGGCGGAGATCAACAAGCGCGTCTCGCTGCACACCTTGCGGCACAGCTTCGCCACCCACCTGCTTGAGCAGAACATCGACGTCCGCGTCATCCAGGTGCTGCTCGGCCACGCCAAGCTCGACACCACCGCGCTCTATACCCGCGTCGCCACCAAGACGATCAGCGAGGTCATGAGCCCGCATATCACGCTGAAGCTCAAGGAGGTCCGACCGCCCGGCTGACGGCGCTTGTGTCGCGCCCGTTGCGGATATTTTCCGCAGCCATGGCGTAGCATGGCGCAAAGCCCATGCCGGCCATGTCAGCCTCGACCAGTTGAAGGTGATGTCGGCGATCGAGCGCTGCCGCACGGTGGCGCTCGGCGGCCATGTCGCGCGCTGCGCGGACTGCGCCTACACGACGATCGCCTACAACTCCTGCCGCAACCGGCATTGCCCGAAGTGCCAAGGCGCCGCCGCAAAGGAGTGGCTCGCCGATCGCGAGGCCGAGCTGTTGCCCGTGCCGTACTACCACCTGGTGTTCACACTCCCAGGAGCGATCGCCGACATCGCCTGCCAGAACAAGGCCGTCCTCTACGACCTGCTGTTCAAGGTCTCGGCCGAGACCATGCTGACGATCGCCGCCGATCCGAAGCATCTGGGGGCCAGGATCGGCATCACCTCCGTGCTGCACACCTGGGGCTCGGCGCTGACCCATCACCCCCACGTGCACATGATCGTGCCGGGCGGCGGCATCTCGCCCGATGGTCAGCGCTGGGTGTCCTGCCGGCCCGGATTCTTCCTCCCCGTGCGCGTGCTCTCCCGCCTGTTCCGGCGATTGTTCCTTCAGAAGCTCGTCGTCGCCCATCAAGCCGGCCGCCTGAGCTTCTTTGGCGACAACAGCCAGCTCGCTGATACCCCATGCTTCGCAGCCTTCCTGGCGCCGCTGCGCAAAACCAAGTGGGTCGTCTATGCAAAGCGTCCGTTCGGTGGACCGGAGGCGGTGCTGGCCTATTTGTCGCGCTACACCCACCGGGTTGCCATCGCCAACAGCCGCTTGATCGCTTGCGACCAGCAGCGCGTCACCTTCAAATGGAAGGACTACCGCATCGAGGGCCGCGATCGATACAGGCAGATGACGCTCGCCACAGACGAGTTCATCCGCCGCTTCCTCATCCACGTGCTGCCCAAGGGCCTTCACCGCATCCGCCATTACGGCCTGTTCGCCAAAGGCGCTTGCGCCGACAACATCGCACGCGTCCGCGAGGTGCTCACCGGTGCAAAGCCTGAAGCCAATCCCACCGCGGCTGCCGTCGATGCCAACAAGCCGGCTTGCCCATGCTGCGGCGGTCGCATGATCATCATCGAGGTCTTCGAGCGCGGTTGTACGCCACGGCATCGGCCGACAGCTCCAACGAACCGCATCAGGATCGACACCTCATGACCACGTCGCTGTCCTGCAAATCTATTCGTAGTGCTCGCTGCCTCTCGGCCAGCCACGGCAGAGCGCGCTCAGATATCCACCGCCCGCCACAACGCGCTCGACAATTTGTCGAGCTCGACACCACCCGCCGCGCATTCGCCAGCCGATTCACCCTCAAACACCTCGTTGCATCGGCTCGATTCAAATCAGCCAATTCGCCCGCGGCAGTCAAATCCCCATAGCGCCTGCGGCACCGCCTACGTTTCCCTTAAGCGCGGTTTCCTTGTATGGGCTTTGTCAAGGGAGGCGTTTAAATAGGCGATAGGTCGGCGCATCTTTTCCTTCGTCAGTTTCTTTGTTCGATCTGAGGCCGTTTCTTCGTCCCGACCCGCACTTCGCTTGCGCTGGCGCGCGCAGAAGCTGTCAAGGTTGGCCGCCGCACGAATCGTACGACAGGCTCCGCCGTTGCCAGGCCACACCTTGACAGCTTCGAGCACGACGGCATCGCTTGGTGCGATCGGGATGACGATCGGAGGGGAGCCCGCTTGCGGGCGCGATCAATCGCGCCACAACCTTGTATCCGGTGGGTCCAAGGACCCCGAACCATGATGCAGTCATGCGCATCGGCAGCGAAGCTCCGAAGCGGCGGACCCATTCTCCCTTTCGGCATCGAAGCCAAGGAAACACGTCGGGACCCCGCCACCTCGAACCGTCATCGGCGACACCGTCACAGGCGGACGGAAGGCCGAAACTGTTGGGGTGTCCTTCCTCCGTTCATGATGCCGGCCGCAGAACGACGCCGTCCGGCACTACGCCCTCCCGCACGAGTCGCCACAGAGCGATCAGGAGCTTGCGCGCCAAGGCCACGATCATGGTCTTGCGCGTCCCGCGGGCATTCTCGGTACGAGTTCGAAACCACTGCGCCAAGACGCTGTCCTTCTGGAATCTGAGAAATCGCCACGCCAATTCGATCATGCCTCGTCTCACTCGGGCATTGCCGGAACGGGTCAGCCCTCTCTCCCGGCGTTTTCTGCCGCTTTCGTCAGGCGAGCCAGTGAGGCCGGCATAACGCGCTATCGCCCTTCGGTCGCGCATGCTTCGCGATAGTACCTCCTGCACCAGCATGTCGCCGGTCTCGACACCAACCCCGATTACCCGCGCCAACAGGCGCTCCATTGCGTGTGGTCCATCACTGGGCGTTTGCTTGAGACGCTCCAGGCGAGCCTCCTCGATCTGCCGTATCTGATCGCTGACGAGCCGCCGGCGCGCCATGTCGCGACGCAGCTCAGCCAGGGTGTTGGGCGGGATCGGCTCTCCTTCGGGGGTGCGCAAGCCGTCAAGGCGTTCGGCGGCTTTCTTCAGCTTGGGATTGAAGCCGCGGATGCCGAGCCGTATCAACGCTGCTTTCATTCGGTTGACGATCCGACTTTGCTCTCCGACAAGGCTCTCGCGCTCACGGGTGGGGCGCTTGGCATCTTCGTCCTTGATTGTCGGGATCGCGACCATCTTGCAGTGATCACGCTCGCCCCGCAACCAGCCGAGAAAAGAGCGTTTCAGCAGTTCGGTGTCGAGACGATCGGTCTTGGCGCGCCGGTGCTCGCGCGATACCGCTATGCTCGATGCGTGAATGACATGCGCCTCGATGTCGCGCACCCTGAGCCAGCGGGCCAGCCAGAAACCGTCACGGCCGGCCTCGAAAGCGACCGCGATGCGTTCGATGCGGTGTCCTGCCTTCCGCGCCTCTTCTCGCCAGCGATTGAGCAGCTTCAGCAAGGCGTTCTCGTCGACCTCAAGCTTCTTCGACGGCTGGCGCTCGACACCAGGCACAATCCCCGCAACGAGCCAGCTCGACAGGCTCATCTCGATCACAGCGATCAGCGTACCGTCCGGTTTGAGGGGTGTGAGGGATCGGCTCAGGTCGTTCAACTTCTGCATGGGGTGCTCCATCGGTTCACATCAGCGCCGATGAATGCCATATCCTCACCGTCCTCACCGCCGCCGCCCGCACCATAGCATCTCCCTTGGAGGCTTTCGGACGCCGGACGCCGAATGTGCCGCGCCGTCAGTCATGCGGCCGGCATCCGAAACCCTTCACAAAAGCGCCGTTCGGAAGCTCGGCACCCGCTTCCGGTCTACCCCGACAAGCTGACAATTCAGGGGGCGCCCGGACTTCGCATTCGGGTCACTTCCGGCCTCATGCGCCACAGCAAACTGCCCGACTACTCGATCATCTCGTCGACGTGGGCGGGACCGTATTGGAGCCGACCGAGAAGGTTCAGCGCCCAACCGATCCTAACGCATCGAGGTAACACGGTTGGTACATCGCCTGCAGTTGCTTGCCGCGCAGGAAGATCATCTGCGGCGTTAACCCGCCGCGCGCGGCGATCCACCGCCGCACCGATGTTGGATACATCGAATACAGCATCATAGTTGCTTCGCGATTGGTGAAGGTGCGGCCGTTGATGCCGAAATCATAGGCGGCATGGAAACCAAGCGCCGCACGCGAGGTCACGCAGATTTTGTCGTGAGGGACTGCGCCGAGGACGATGGTGCAGGCCGAGGCACAGAGACCATCAATGATCACGGATTGTCCGGATGAGCGCAGGCGTTGAAATTTGGTGATGTAGCCTCCAATTTGACCACCCCGATCATCAGCAATGCGGACTGCCGCGTGACTTGCCCCGACACCCGCAAGCAGGAGCGCTGCCGCAAGCAGACACCTTACGAACTTCATTATCCCTACCCTGGTTCGAGCAAGCCGATTTGATCGTTTTGCGTGATGCGCGAAACAGCAAAACCGTCCTTCTAGTTCGTGGCTTTATCTAGGCAGAACTGATCCAAGAAGCGCCCCGCCTCGGGATCAGCAATGGCGCGGTCCGGTTCCATTCGCGCTGCTTGTCCGGCGCACTCCGCGTCGTAGACAGCGCCGTGCAAGCTGAATTCCGCTTTACCCCGATAACCGGGCATCTCGCAGTCCGCCCCCACTTCGCATTAGGACCGATAGGCGACATGCCGGGCACCGATCCAAGTCCCTCTCAGGGACGGCTCACCTTTCGACCGACTGAAACGAAACTGTGGCCCTGAGTGCCCGGGCCTCCGATCATGATCGCTTCCAAATAAGGCTCATCAATTGCTTCCGGCGACGACCAATCGATTACGAAATTTGCGCCCAAGCCACCGCGAATGTCTTGTTGTGGGATCACAATTTGGATTGCGCCGTAGGGCTTTAGCGCGATCGCCCGTGGCAGATATCTGTCGATCACCTGACCATCAACATTGAAATAGTCGATCCGCTCGATGACAAGCGTTCCCGTTTCCGACGTATTTTGAACCGAAAGCGTCACGGACAGGTCGAGCCTGGTGGATCCGTCCCGGACCAATAGGCTTGAATGCGCTGGGACGTAAATTCTTCCTCGAAGTGTTGAAGGCTCGCGCGGCAAATCAACAAGTGAGCCCGCAAATTTCGATAGAGGAGCTGGGAGATCAGGTTGTGCTCGCGCCCCAGACATCGCTAGGAGCAACAGCGCTAGGAAGATTGCTGGCTTTCTCATCTGTTAATCCATCGCCGTGGTACAGATCCCGGTCGGGTCCGAGTGATTGGAACGTGGGTACCTTGGGATGGGCGACATTGACCCAAATCAACGTTGCGGGACATTCACCTGCGCAGCTTGACTTGTGTGGCTTGCGCCCCGGCGCACCTCTACCCGTGACCCGGCATGATGGATCGTCTAACGCGTATTGCGCCCGGATTGATCAAACTCTTGTCCTACAGATTTGCCGAAGACTTTCGGCATGATCTGTTGGCAGGAGTCTCCGTTGCCGCAGTGGCCTTGCCGGTCGCGATCGCCTACGCGCAGCTGGCGGGCTTCAATCCAGTCGTGGGGCTTTATTCGAGCATTCTGCCGCTAGTCGCGTACGCCATCTTCGGCACTTCACGGCAAATGATCGTGAATCCCGATGCAGCGGGGTGCGCTATGGTCGCTGCCGCTGTAGCTCCGCTGGCGGGCGGAAATTCCGAATTATACTGGTCGCTGGCGGTCGCAGTTACGTTTCTGGCCGGCATATTCTGCATTGCAGCGAGTTTTTTTCGGCTCGGAGCGCTGGCGGAATTTCTCTCCAAGCCAATCCTTGTCGGACTCTTGAATGGAGTCGCAATTTCGATTTGCCTCGGGCAAGTCGGCAAGCTTCTCGGCTTTTCCATCGAGTCCAAACGGATCATTCCGCAGCTGTTCGAAATCTTCACCAAGCTGCCTCAGACGCAGGTTCCGACGCTGATCATGGGAGCGGCAAGCCTGGCAATATTGCTTGGGCTGGCGCGCTGGGCGCCGCGACTTCCGACTGCTCCACTCATATTGATCGCTGCCGGCGCGGCGGTCGCCCTGTTCGGGCTGGACCGATATGGAGTTGCAATTCTAGGGCCGGTCGCCGGCGGTGCGCCGCCGTTGCGATTGCCCAGATTTCCTCAAGACGACATACCATCCCTACTTGGCAGCGCGGCGGGGTTAGCTCTCGTGCTGTTTTCGAGCGGCATGTTGACAGCGCGCAGCTTTGCATCGAAGGGTGGGTACAACGTCGACGCAGATCGTGAATTGGCAGCTTTTGGTGCTGCGAATCTCGCCTCTGCCTTATCTCAAGGGTTCGCCGTAACCGGCGCTGACTCGCGCACGGCGGTAGCCGCTGCAGCCGGCGGCCGCACCCAGGTGACTGGCCTAGTGGCTGCGGTGACGATCACTGCAGTGTTGCTGTTTTTGACCGGCCCCTTACGATATGTGCCGATTGCGGCCTTGGGCGCACTGCTTGTTTTCGCTTCAATTTCGCTATTCGACACACGAACGCTACGCGAAATCTGGAGCATCGATCGTACCGAGGTCGGCTTGGCCGTGATCACTACGCTGGGAGTGGTCGCGCTGGGGGCCATCAACGGAATCCTCATCGCGGTGGGGTTGGCCCTGGTCCGCTTCGTCAAGTTGACCGCACGGCCCAGAGACGAAGTCCTGGGAACAGTCGACGGGCTTCCCGGCCTGCATTCGATCGACCGACATCCGGACGCCAGGACGTTTCCGGGTCTCGTGCTCTACCGCTTCGATGGCCCGCTTACCTTCTTCAATTCCGATTACTTCAAGACGAGAGCGCTCGCGGCAGCCGAGGCCGCAGGCCCGGAACTTCGATGGTTTGTGATTGATGCAATTCCAGTCAGCCAGATCGACATAAACGGTCTGTATGCGCTTCGCGATTTGCGGGAAAGGCTGGAAGCGCGCGGAGCGTCCCTGATACTAGCCGGGCGCAAGGCCGAGTTTCTTGACTGGTTTCGGGAAGCCGGTCTCTACCGGCCGGAACATGAAACATGGATCTTCCCCACGCTACGCCAGGCCCTGAAGGGCTATCGGCAGGCGGAGCAACGCGTCGCGCCGCTTAAGCAGGACGATCTGTGAACTTCCGATCTGGGTCAAAAGCGCCGTTCGGAAGCTCGGCCACCCGCTTCCGGTCTACCCCGACGAGCTGACAATTCAGGGGGCGCCCGGACTTCGCATTCGGGTCACTTCCGGCCTCATGCGCCGCGGCAAACTGCCCGACTACTCGATCATCTCGTCGGCGTGGGCGGGACCGTATTGGAGCCGACCGAGAAGGTTCAGCGCCCAACCGATCCTAACGCATCGAGGTAACACGGTTGGTACATCGCCTGCAGTTGCTTGCCGCGCAGGAAGATCATCTGCGGCGTTAACCCGCCGCGCGCGGCGATCCACCGCCGCACCGATGTTGGATACATCGAATACAGCATCATAGTTGCTTCGCGATTGGTGAAGGTGCGGCCGTTGATGCCGAACCCGTAGTTCTACGGGTGGGATGGACGCGGCCTTGAATTAACCAAGGGAAATCTTTCGGGGTGGGTTTTCAAACCGACCCACCACCGCACCCGCCCGCTCAACGCGCCGTAGGCCAAATGGCCGAGCAGCGGATTTCTACTGCGGGTTGCAGGTTCGAACCTTGCCGGATCGTCAGTTCACTCGCCCGAGCGCAGCGGGTCTGTCAACCGCGTTGAGCATCGCTGACTCGTTTCCGGCCAAAAGCTCAGGAGCCGGCGACGTCACGGGGGTTCGTTCGGGCTACCACAACAACGAGTTCCCCTAGTCGCGGGTGCGTTTGAGCCGATCCAGGCGCAGCCTCTGCGCTCTCATGCGCCTTATTTCTTCGTCGAGCGCGCTCATTTTCTCGTCATGACGTTCGTTCTTCGACTTCGGCTCATCACTATTTCGCAATTTCTTTAGCGCCTTTTCGACCGGGAGTTTTGGGGTGTCAGCCATTGATCCTCCGAAGCGATCCCTTCGATTCAAATTGGAGCTAGCAACAGTCAGTTGAGGTTCGAAGCGAGCAGGCCTTCTTCTGCGGCATGCCGCTTCTAATCGCCCGTCGACCGAACCAAGGATTTCGGATCTTCACGAGTTTCACCATCGCTGGTCGTTCAGGCCACCAAACCAGGCGCCAAAATAGCCGGCATAGAGTGGCGGCATTTCCAGGTTCATTGAGTGGCCGACGCCCGGGACGACGACCAACCGGCAGTTCGGCATCGCCGCCGCCATGGTCCGGAGGTCGGCGGGCGCGATCCAGCCGTCACCTTCGCCCCAGACGACGAGATGTGGATGCCGGATTTCGGGCATCCGCCGCTCGAGCTCGCGGCTTTCCCGCTCGCGCGTGAGATTGACCGGCGTGCCGATCCATATGCCCTCGGAGACGCCAAACGTCTGCTCCAGGATGCGCTCGAACAAGGCAGGGATCGCGCCCAACCCCTCGCGGAACACCGGCACCGCATTCGGCGCCATGCTGTCCGGAAGGAACAAGGAAGAAGCCGCCGTCGCCATCATAGCGCGCGTCACCTCGCGGCTCGCCATCATCGCGCGGAACAGCCCGATCTGCTCCGCGTTGAACGCGAGCCCGAGTGGCGTCACCGGATCGAGCGCGAATACCCGGCCAAACCGCTCCGGCCGCATCAGCAGCATGCGCGCCGCGATGATGCCGCCGGTGGAATGCGTCGCGAGATGACAGAATGGGATCTGCAGAGCATCCAGCGCCGCCAGCATGTCGAGCGCATGTTGCTGCATTGAGTAATTAGCGTAGCCGAGTGTCGCGGGTGGGCGATCGCTGTCGCCACAACCGCGCCAGTCGATTCCGATGACCCGAAGGCCGCTCGGGAACAAGGGGGCGGCGAGCTCGATCCAGTCCTTGCTGGCGAGATTGCCGTGGATGAAGACGACCGTGGTTTCGCCTTCGCCCCACTCCCGCCAGCCAAGGTCGACCTCTCCGGCACGCACTTTGGGCATTGCTACAGTTTGATCCTCTCGTTGCAACTCAGCCTGCTGGTCACTTATTCAATCCGGCTGTCGGATTCGGTCCGTCCGGCGTCGGCGCAACAGCCATCGCCGACACCACGCCGTTGATAATTCTGTCCGTCTCGAGCGGCGAACTGGTGTCGAGATTGCCGGTCATCACGAAATCGGTCACGTCAGCCGGAAATTCCACCGGATTGTCGGTGTGGATGAAATGACCGGTGTCAGGATAGATTTTCAGGATCGGCCGGTTGTTCGCGCGCGTCATCCGCGTCATGAACGGGGTGATGATGTCGCGACCGAGGTCCTTCAACCCATTAAAGGGCGTTCCGGGAATGAACGGCTCCTTGTCGCCGAAGGCCAGGAAAATGGGCACCTTGATGTCGGTCAGCCGCCGATACAGGTTCTTCGGATCATCCTGCTGCAACTCCGATACCATACCGTAGATGTCGAGAATGTACACGTTGGCCCATTGCTCGAGCTCCTTCGGGTTGCCCTTGATGAGGCCGATACGCTGCTCGGTATGCAACCGCGCATACTCGCTGTCGTTCATGAAGTAGCCACTCTTGCTGCGCCCGACCACGCCGGTAGCGGGATCGCGCTTCTTGAAATAGAAGAAGTCGCGAATGTTCTGCTCCGGCCGCGCGATTTCGTTGGCTAATACCTGGGTCGGCCCCCAGACATCCTTCCACTTGTCGAAGTTACCCGCGAGCGAGGCGTCGAACAGCTTAGCAGTCTTGCCCGGTGCAATCGTTACCTCGCGCGGATATTCCTCGAGGCCCGCGGGCGCCTCGAGAATGAGGCTCTTCACCGCGTCCGGATATGTCAGCGCATAGCCCAGGATCAGTTGGCCGCCCAAGGAATGGCCAAGGTAGGCCGCTTGCTTGACCTTGAGCTGGTTGACGATCACGTCATAGACCACTTCACGCATGTCCTGCATGGTCCGCGCTGGGCTCTTGTCGAGATTGCCCGGGCCCGACATGCCGTAGTGCGGCAGGTCCGGCGCGATCACGCGCAACCCACTGCGCAGGGCGTACTGCATGATATTGCCGTAGTGGCCGGCGAACGCTCCCTTGCCGTGGATGATGACGAGGACCTTCGGATCCTTCTCGCTGCCGTAGTATTCATCCATGTAGCCGATCTGCCAGATCGTTCCTTTGGCGTCCTTAGCATTCGCGTATTTCACCGGATAGGGATAGGTGACGTAGTCCTTCCAGAAGGATTTCTTCGGATCAATGTCGGACGCCACGCCCGGCGTGCGGAAGTTCTTGTCGACGAACTGCTGCGCCTTGTCGAGGCTGGCGACGTCATCCATGAACGCCACGAATTTCGGGTCGTTCTTGTGGCCATTGATGATCGAGAACACGCCGTAATGCGCGACCGGGCTCTCTTCGGCGATCAGGTCGGCGCCCGGGATGTTTTCGACCGCTTTCTCGGCAAGCTTGAAGTTGAGCCACAGGTCGTTCTTGATGTGCATGACCAGAGTGCGCGACTGGATGCGACCGAGGTCATTGTTGATGTTGTGAAGCTCGCCCACGCGGTTGCGCCATACGAGGTCAACAGCGTCATAGAGCTTGGAACGATTGATCACGTTGAGCCCGGCCTTCTCGTTCGGCGGATCCCAATAGAAGATTTCCGGCTGCACCGCGGTGAACGCCTGCGTAGTCCGGTATGAAAGATCGTAACCGGTCAGACCCAATACCGACCAGCCGAACGCCATGCCCATCAGCGGGTGCTTCTCCTTGGGCAGGTTGTAGTAGTCGCCCTTGGTCTGCTGCCAGACCGGATCCGACTCGATCGCCGCCGTCATCAATTGGAATGTCCAGTTGCCGACGGGATCTCCGGCGTCCGATTGTGTCGTGCCGCCGATCGGCATCAGCGCACTGACATATTCCGGATGCATGACGCCCCAGACATAGGTCTGCGTGCCACCCATCGAGACGCCGGCCGCAAGCGCGACCTTGGCGATCTTCAAATGATCGCGAAGCATGCGGTAATTCGCCTGCACCATGTCGTAATAGGTGTACTGGGGAAACTTGATCCCGAGACCATCTGACGGCTTGCTTGCGCCCCAGGTCCCGAGCGGATCGACCATCACGACGTAATAGCGGTCGGTGTCGATCGGCCGGCCCGGTCCGATGATCGGGACGCCCCCCGATAGCGCGGCACCCTTGACCCACTGCTCGTACATGTCGGTGGAGTCGCCGGAGTAGTAGGAATTGATGACAACGGCATTGGTGATCTCACCCGCGGCATTGCGTCGCGGCGTACCGACCGCGATATAGGCCGTGCGCAGCTTTCCTCCGCCAAGCGATTCAAGGGTCACGCCCCCCTCGCCGCCATTTTCCCATTTGGACGGAATGGCCAGGTCATACTTGCCGCCGAGCTTGAAGTCGGCGATCTCGTAATACTGCTTCAGGCCGTCATGCTGGACTTGCGACGAGCGGCGCGTGAACGGTTGGGCAGCCGCAACGGATGCGCTTACGGCAAGCAATAGCAGGCCAATGAAAAGACGCCTCATGGAATGCCTCCCTGACCGATTTTGGGAAGGTTCCGTCGGGACCGCGCGGCCGACGTTGACCTAGGTCAAGGGTGCGGCTGGGCGCGCACCACAATTTGACACCCGAAAGCATTGAGCAAGTGAAGCGAATGCCGTTTCTCTCGCATGGCTCGCACCGCATCCGTTATGAACTAGACGGTGCCACGAACGCGCCGGCCTATGTGCTCGTCAACGGGCTTACTCAATATTCGGAGCTCTGGGCGGCCTATCGGCACACGCTGGTTGGCAAAGGATTTCGTGTCGCCACTTTCGATCTGCTCGGTCAGGGCGCCTCGGCCAAACCAGAACTGTTTATCAGCCAGGATGATCAGGTTGAGGCGCTTCGGCTCCTGATTGATGAACTCGGTGATGGCCCGATATTCCTCAGCGGCATCAGTTTCGGCGCACTGATCGCGCTGCGCTACGCGATCTTGCACAGCAACAGGCTGTCGGGCCTGGTGCCTATGAGTGCCTTCGCAGAAATGTCGCCGCAACTTCTGCTGCTTGGCAATGCGCTGCGCACCGGGCTGATCTTGGGCGGAACCAGCTATTTGCAGGATTTGTTGCTTCCGATGAATCTCTCGGACTCCTGGCTCAAGCCTCTGCTCGGCAATCTCGACGCGGTGAAGCGACAGGGCTGGCTAATCAATGACGTTTATGCGGTGCAAAACTTGATGGAATCCTTCCTCGACTTCCAGCCGCTGACACCACAACTGGCGTCGATCAGGACGCCAACGATGATCCTCAACGGAGAATTTGACTTCCTCACGCCGCGTTCGCTTCACGAAACCCTGCGCACTCACATTGCCGACAGCTCACTAGTCATCATCCCCAACGCTTACCACGCCTTCACCCTCGAGAAGGCCGCACTGACGGCCGACCTGCTCGCACGCTTCGCCGAAGACGTCCTAGCGGGGCGCTGGCAGGGTAAGCAGACGGTATGGATCGCACCCGACGACGCCGGTGGCGAGATGATGCCCTTCCCGGCTGGCTTCGACCACC
Source organism: Bradyrhizobium sp. USDA 4501 (assembly GCF_054062115.1). Lineage (NCBI taxonomy): Bacteria > Pseudomonadati > Pseudomonadota > Alphaproteobacteria > Hyphomicrobiales > Nitrobacteraceae > Bradyrhizobium > Bradyrhizobium sp. USDA 4501. The sequence continues at coordinate 7,299,167 of NZ_JBSSEX010000001.1, read as the reverse complement.
TGCGTGCGATTCCCGTGCCAAGGGCTACGTCATGAACCAGTTCCTTGGCCCGCTCGATTCCTCCGGTCGCGTACCGCCGCCACAGCAAACTCGGGTGTCATCATTCCTGGTCTCGGTGCATGGCGCGCTTGCACGACAGTTGGCCCTCGCCTTGCCGGGCCAGTTCAAGGCCGGCTGGCAAACCGAATTGAACACACAGTTGCATCGCGAGACGGAGATCGTTTCCCTTCTCCTGCGCGCCACCTCGTGGACGCCTGATGTCATGGCCTTCTACAACACGCTGATCTGGGAACTGGCTTGGGCGCCCAGCCCGGTTTCCAGAGTTGCCGATCGCCGGCTTGCCACGACAGTCGACATTGCAGCCCTCGGGCATGCCGCGCACGGCGCCATCCGGCCCGCCGCCCTGTTGCCGGTCGAGGCGTCGGCAGATGATCCTTTTGTCGTGGCGTTGCGCCGGATCGAATTTGAAAGCAGCCGGCTGATCCAGGCCCAGATCCATTTTCTGAAAGGTGACGATCTCAAGCCCGTCCGCGACGCCGTCAGCGCGGCCGTGAACGATCGGCATCGACAGGTGCGCAAATTGTGGGCGGAGATGCTGGATAGCATTGGGATTAGCCACCGCGCCGACGGCGAATGACGCGGGCCTTGACCCAGATCAACGTAGCCGCTTCGCCAAACGACAGTGTTCACCGGGATATCCCGCCTCGGATCAATTGCCGGAGCCCAATTATGAAGGCCGTATCCGCCGAAGAAGCTGTTGCGATGATTCCGAACAACGCGCGCATCATGGTCGGCGGCTTCATGGGCGTGGGCACGCCGGAGCGCCTGCTGGATGAACTGGTCCGACAGAAGAAATCGGGCCTGTCACTCATCAGCAATGATGCGGCCACTCCCGGCAAGGGTGTCGGCAAGCTGTTCGACGGCACCCAGGTGTCGAGCATGATAGGAACTCATATCGGGCTGAATCCGAAAGCCCAGCAACAGATGCTGGGCAAGCAGATCACGGTCGACCTTATTCCGCAGGGCACCTTTGTCGAGCGGATCCGCGCCGGCGGATGCGGTCTTGGCGGCGTCCTGACGCCCACCGGCGTCGGCACGCTTGTCGAGGAAGGCAAGCAGAAGATCGAAGTCGACGGCAAACCATATCTGCTGGAGACCGCGCTGCGCGCCGATTTCGCGCTCGTCCACGCCTTCCTGGCCGACTACGCCGGCAACCTGTCCTATGCCCTCACCGCGCGAAATTTCAATCCAGTGATGGCGATGGCGGCCGACACGGTGATCGTGACCGCCGAACATATTGTTCCGGTCGGCGTGATTGCTCCGGATCACGTAATCACGCCGGGACCGCTGGTCGACTATCTCGTTGCGAACGGGTGAGCCATGGATGCACAGACCATCATTGCGCGTCGCGTAGCGAAAGAACTGCGGCCGGGTAACCTCGTCAATCTCGGCATCGGAATTCCGACCCTGGTTGCGAACTACGTTCCTGCAGGGCTCAACGTGTACTTCCAGTCCGAGAACGGCCTGATCGGCACGGGCCCAATTCCCGAGCAGGGCATGGCTCATCCGCTGCTGACCGATGCCGGCGGCAAGCCGATCAGCGCCTTGCCGGGCGCGGCGACCTTCGATAGCGCCATGTCGTTCGGCCTGATCCGTGGCGGTCATGTCGACATCACGGTGCTCGGCGGCCTGCAGGTCGACGCCACGGGGCATCTGGCTAACTGGATGATCCCGGGCAAAATGGTGCCGGGCATGGGCGGAGCCATGGACCTCGTCAGCGGTGCCAAGCGGGTCATCGTCGCCATGCAACATGCGGCAAAAGGAAAGTCGAAGATCGTGGCCAGATGTAACCTGCCGCTGACGTCAGCGCGACCTGTCGACCTTGTCGTGACAGATATGGCGGTCATCGCCTTCCCCGGCGGCAAGGCGACCCTGCTGGAAACGGCGCCGGGCCTGACGGTCGCCGAGGTACTGGCGGTGACGGAGGCGGAACTCGCAATTCCCGATGCCGTTCCCGAAATGGCATTCTGACGAAAGCGAGCCAGAACAGAGCGAGAAGGACTATGCGGATATTCAACGGATTTGGCGAACTCAAGTCGGCGGTCGGCACCGAGGTCGGCATCAGCGAATGGATTGAGATCACCCAGGAACGCATCAACAAATTCGCCGACGCGACCTGCGACGAGCAGTGGATTCACGTCGATCAGGAACGCGCGAAGGCCGAAATGCCCGGAGGTAAGACCATCGCCCACGGCCTCTTGTCGCTGAGCCTGACGCCGATGTTCATCCGCTCGGTGATGGGCCTGAAGGGGTTGAAGAACACGCTCAACTATGGCGCGGACCGGATCCGCTACCTGGCACCGGTGCCCGCCGGATCAAAGTTGCGCGGTCGCGTCGGCATCGCGGAAGCCGAAGACGTGCCGCCGAATGGGCTGAGAGTGCACTACCGCGTTGTGATCGAGATGGAGGGCGGTGCCCGCCCTGCCTGCGTAGCGGAGGTCATCGGCCTGCACTACAGCTGACCCCGAGCTTACGTGCGTCAATCGATGATATGGTAGCCTCCATCGACGTAGAGCACGTCTCCCGTGATCAGCTTTGCGCCGTCGAGGGCGAGGAACGCCGTGGCCTTGCCGACGTCGTCGATGCTGACGAGGCTGCGCGTCGGTGCCTGCGACTGCGCCTTGTCCATCAGCTCATCGAATTCGGGAATGCCGGATGCTGCGCGCGTGGCAAGTGGTCCTGGCGAGATGGCGTGGACCCGAATGCCTTTCGGCCCAAGCTCGGCCGCGATGTAGCGCACGGCTGCCTCAAGCGCCGCCTTCGCGACGCCCATCACATTGTAGTTCTTCACCACCATCTGGCTGCCGTAATAGGTCATGGTGAACATCGTACCGCCGTTCTTCATCAGCGGTTCGGCGAGATGGGCCATGCGCATGAACGACCAACAGGACACGTCCATGGTCTTCTGGAAGCCGGCGCGATCCACATCGACCACACGGCCATGCAAGGCGTCCTTCGGTGAGAACGCGATCGAGTGAAGCAGGAAGTCGAGCTGACCCCACTCCTTCTGGATCCGCTCGAACACTTTCTCGGTCTCGCCCTCGACCATCACGTCAAGCGGCATGAAGATCGGCGATTCCAGCGCCTTGGCCAGCGGTTCGACGTGCTTCTTGGCCTTTTCGTTCAGGTAGGTGACGGCGAGTTCGGCGCCGAGCGCCCGAAACGCCTTGGCACAGCCCCAGGCGATCGATTGGTCATTGGCGATGCCGACGATCAATCCCTTCTTGCCCTTCAGCGCGACACTGGTCTCAGGATAAACCGGGATGGTCATGACACTCTCTCGCGTTTAGGATTGGGCGATGGCTGGTTCATGAGCAGCGTCAGCGTATGCTGCGCGATCATCAGTTCCTCATCGGTCGGCACGACGAATACGGGGATTCGGCTTTCGGGTCCGGAGATCCTGGTCGCGTGCCGCGCATTCTCGGCGGGATCCAGCGCGATCCCAAGCCAGGACAGCCTCTCGGCAATGCGAGCACGGATCGAAACGGAGTTCTCACCGATCCCCGCGGTGAAGACGAAGCCGTCGAGTCCCTCCAGCGCGGCTGCCAGCATGCCGGCGTTAAGGCCAACACGGTAGACGAAATAATCGATCGCAAATGCAGCTTGCGGGTCTCCGCTTGTCTCGAGCTCGCGCATGTCGTTGCTGACGCCGGACAGTCCCTTTAAGCCGCAGTCGCGGTAGAGAAAATCCTGCACCTTGGAGGCCGACATTCCCTTCTCGGTGAGCAGGTGCAGGACGACACCGGGATCGATCTGGCCGGGCCGCGTTCCCATCGCGAGGCCGTCGAGCGCCGTAAATCCCATCGTGCTCTCGACGCTCCGGCCTGCCCGCATCGCACACATCGAGGCGCCACTGCCGAGATGGGCCACGATCACACGTCCAACCGCGACCTCCGGCGCCACCTGCGGCAGCCGCTTGGCCACATATTCGTATGACAGGCCATGGAAGCCGTAGCGCCTGACGCCTTCGGCGTACAGCTGGTGCGGAATGGCATAATGATCCGCCAGCGGGTCATGATCACGGTGGAACGCCGTATCGAAGCAGGCCACCTGCGGCAGGGCCGGAAAATTGGTCAGCAGGGATTTGATGGGCGCCAGATTGTGCGGCTGGTGCAGCGGCGCCAGCTGCGCGTAGCGTTCCAGCCGCGACACGACCACAGGATCGATCAGCACCGGGTGCGCGTAATCCGGGCCGCCGTGAACAACCCGATGGCCTACGGCCACAGGGTTGATGTTGAGTTCCTCCCTCAGCCAGGCTCCCGCGACGGACATGGCGGCAGGAACGTCGGCAACCGCTTCGATCGGATAGGCGCGGTCGGCCAGCGGTTCGCCACTTGAGCCGCTGGCGCGCATTCGCGGCCGGCTGCCGATGCCGTCCATCTGGCCCTTCAGCTGCCGCCGCAGCCGGCCCTCGCCTTCCACCGCGAAGACCTGGAATTTCACGCTTGAGGAGCCGGCATTGACGACGAGGATCGTATCCATGGCAGTCACGCGGCGGCGATCGGAGCACGGCGACGCCGGGCATCCGCGTAAAGGCATGCAACCGCGGCTGACGCCATCCGTGACCGCGCCGAATCGGCACGCGACGTCAGCACCACCGGCACCCGCGCGCCGAGCACGATGCCGGCGCCATCGGCCTTGGCAAAATAGGCCAGATTCTTCGCCAGCATGTTGCCGGACTCGAGGTCGGGCACGACCAGGATTTGCGCCCGGCCGGCGACCTCCGACCTGATCCCCTTGATCCGCGCCGCTTCCAGGTCGATCGCATTGTCAAAGGCCAGCGGACCATCGAGCAGCGCGCCGGTGATCTGTTTGCGGTCCGCCATTTTGCAGAGCGCGGCCGCTTCGATGGTCGATGGAATCTTTGACGTGACGGTCTCGACCGCCGACAGGATCGCCACCCGCGGTGTCGTGCCGAAACCGGCCTCATTGTAGAGATCGACGGCATTCTGGATGATATCGCGCTTGGCGTCGAGGTCCGGGAAGATGTTGATGGCGGCATCGGTGACGAACACCGTTTCGGCGTAGGCCGGCACGTCCATCACGAACACGTGGCTGATGCGCCGGTCGGTGCGCAGCCCACCGACCTTTGCCGTCACGCTGCGCATCAGTTCATCGGTGTGGAGGCTGCCCTTCATCAGGACTTCGCCTCGCCCCTCATGAATCAACTCGACGCCCCTGGCCGCGGCAGCAGCCTCAGTTGGCGGCGTATCAACGATCTCATAGCCCGCAATATCAATATTGTGCTTTGTCGCGGTATCCCGGATTCGCGCGGCCGGACCGACCAGAACCGCCTTGATGATTCCAGCCTCGGCGGAGTCGATCGCCCCTCGCAGCGAGCTTTCATCGCAGGGATGCACCACGATCGTGGAGACCGAGGGAACGCCCTTCGCGGCGACGATGAGGCGATCATATTTCGATCCCGGCTGGGCTTCGTTCGGTCCGGCTGCCATGACACCCATCGCTCCGCTCTGAATTGCTATGATGCCCGGGCTTTCGGATCGAAAGGGACGGTGTTGTCGTAACCGTCGAGCCCGAACAGCCCGGCGACCTGCTTCAATCGCCTGGCCACTTCACCGGATATCTCTGCGCTTGCCGACAACACGTCCTGAATGGCGGCAAACGCCCTGCGGCGCTCGTCCATGCTGTCCGGCAATAGCCTTGGAATGGCCGCAAGTGCGGCCTCCCGATCAAGCAGCAGCATGAAGAACTGCTCGCGGACCAACATCTTGAACTCCGCGAGCGTCACGCGCGCGGCCTCATCGGCCTGGCGAAGCCGCCGCAGCGCCTCGAGGCTGCGCTCGTCCACCATGCCCCGGGCCGATCCGACGTAAAGCAAGGCCCGAATGCCGGCCTCTCGCATACCACCGGAGCCGATCCTGGAAGTCAGCTCCGCTACGCGAGCTTGCAAGAGCTCGCGGTGCTTTGGATCCATGTCGCGGCGTTGGGAGGGTGTCGACTGCGGATCGACCCCGACCGCGGCCTGCAGCGCCGGCGAGCCGTAAACGGCAAGGAACATCGCCTCGCTTAGTGCCTCCTGCGAGTCACGCCACTGATCGAGCGAACTGACGATCTGCTGCGATACCCGCTCCTGGAACGCCAGGAACGGATTGTCCTTGGCGACGGGTTTGCGGTCGTCGCGCGCTTTCTCCGCGGCGCTCTCCACCATCTTCATCCAGGGGTTCTCGCTGCTGAACGCCTCGTATTGCAGGCGGAGCGGATGCCAGTTGCGCATCATCTCCGCCATCTGTGGCGTCACCATCGATTTGACCCAGGGCTGCACGTATTTCTGATAGGCGGCGAGATTCATTTCCGAGACACGCTTGGCAGTCTCGAAACGCCGCTCATCCTCCGGCGAGTTCCCGCCCATCGCCCGGATGTCGTCGAGTGTGCGGGCCTCGCAGCGCATCACCCACTGCCCGACCGCAAGCTCATCATTGAGCGTGTCGGATCCCCTCGCCTCGAACGTCGCTTCGTAAAGGCCGGGCGGCAGCACGTCGATCAGGTCGATGTTGCTTGAGAACTCCGCGTGCTCCTTCTTGGCCACGCCACCGGAAACGAAGATGCCGAGATGGCCGACCGTCTCATGCACGGTATAGACGATGGTCTGCCCATGTGCCCTGATCTCGTCGACATCAGCATAAAGGTCCAGAATCCAGTGCAGCGCCTGTTGCGGAGGCGTGATGTTGTCCCCTTTCGAGCAGAACACCACGATCGGCGAACGAATCTTGCGCAGATCGACCGTGGTCCCGTCGGACATCTTGACCCGGCCGGCACCCAGGTTGTTGCCGATGAAGAGTTCATCGACGATGAACTGGATCTCCTCGGCATTGAGGTTGACGTGCCCGCCCCACCAGCGCTCGAATTCGAGATAGCGGTCGGCCTCGGTGTCGACCTTGGAGTAGACGTTGTACTGCTTGGTCCAGAGCGTGTTCGACGGATTCTGATTCTCGAAGTTCTGCACCAGCCAGGCACCGTCAAACTTGCCGGCGCCGAGGTCGCTGGAAAGCGCGGTCAGCCAGCTTCCGCCGAGCAGTCCGCCGGAGTAGCGCATCGGGTATTTGCCGTGTACGCCAGCCCAATAAGCGAGCGGCGCGCCCGCCACGATCACCGGACCGAACAGTTCCGGCCGTAACGAGGCGAGGATCATGATCGCCCAGCCGGCCTGGCAGTTCCCGATCACACATGGTTTCCCATCAGCCTCGGGATGCCGCTCGATGACCTTTTCGATGAAGATTGCTTCAGCGTGGGCAATGCGCTCGATGGTCTGGCCCGGCATTGGCTCGGGCAGGAAGCCGATGAAATAGCAGGGATGCCCCGCCTTCATCGCGACGCCGATCTCACTATCGGCTTTGAAGCCGCCGATCCCCGGTCCATGGCCCGCACGCGGGTCGACGACAACGAATGGCCGCCGCTTGAGGTCGATTTCCACACCCTTGGGCGGGATGATGCGCACCAACGCATAGTTGACCGGCTGCTCGAGCGTGCGACCGTCCAGGATGAGCTCGGCTGCATAGCTCAGGACGTGGGGCGCCGTCTGGGCAACATGCTCGCGATACTGATCGCCGCGCTGCCGCAGTATGTCCAGCAGCAGTACGCTACGCTGCCCGGCATCCACCATATATTCCACGGCCTTGGCGACGACCCCTGACATCGGGCCGCCCGGGAGTTGCAGATTGTCCAGCGACATCGTTTCGGTCCTTCCGCCGACAGTCCGATTGAAAGCGTCACGCGCACCGGATCGTTGATTTAGGTCAAGCCACGAGCCCCAGCCGTACGTCTTTCTTGCGCCGGGAGGATAGGCTGATGCCCGTGCCTGAGAATTATGCAGCGGCCGAACGCCTGCGCGATGGCCGGAGCGTCGAGATCCGCATGTTACGAGCGGACGACCAGGACGACATGTTGGCCGCCGTTGGCCGCACGAGTAGCCAGTCGCTGCAACGTCGCTTCTTCGGCCCCAAGCGAAGCTTCTCAAAGAAGGAGGTCGATTTCTTCATGAACATCGATTTCGCCAATCACGTCGCCTTGATCGCGCTTGCCGACGAGGACGAACACGAGGTGATCATCGGCGGCGGTCGCTACGTCGTCATGGATCCCGGAATGGCCGAGATCGCCTTCGTGACCATCGACGACTATCAGGGACAGGGCGTCGGCACCTTGCTCATGCACCACCTCCTCATCCTGGCGCGCACGGCTGGGCTCGAGCAGCTCGTCGCCGAAGTCCTGCCAGAGAACACGGCGATGCGAAGGGTTTTCGCCAAATTTGGCTTTCAAGTCCGACGCGGAAGGGATCCCCAGGTCATTTGTTTGGCGCTACCGCTGTAAGCGCGAGGCTCTTCGCCGAGGGTTGTAAGCCGACGATGCCGCCCGCAAACTGCTCAGTGACCCCGAAGGAACTTGCCATGAGGAAAGCGCCTACAGACGATCGAGCCAAGAGCAGCCCCCCGATCGTCCGCCGCACCGAAACACGCGACACATTGGAAACAAATGCCATTCAACCGAGCATCGAGATCTGGGACTGTGCGACCTTCAACTTGACTGACTGGCTCCGCGAGAACGGCACTTGGCAACCCCTTCTCAAGAAGCCGCGAGTCTAGCCCTTGCGTGCCATCAGTTCTTGTCATTCCGTGCCGGACATTTGGACGCGAATGCATCCGGGTTTCCTGCACGAATAAGGCCGCCAACTGAGGCGGCCGTGCTGTTTAACTCAAAAAGTTGGGCGCGCGTGCTGGGGCGTCTACCGGCCCGGGCGGCGGCGCATGTGCGCCAAGTGCCTTACGGCAAGAACATCGCGATGCCGATGATGACGAGCGGGCTTAGTCCAAAGAGTACAATACAAAAGCTTCTAAGGAGATCACTGCCCATGACCGCAACTCCTGCGTTGCGGTTGGGACTCTACACATCCGATCGAACGCGGTTGCATAGTGCAATCACCGCCACCTCAATTGGAGAAACAAACTTGTCTGGATCAAACGCGCATGCGCGAAATGAGCGCGAATTGCAACGCAGGAATTTATACACCCACAACACTGAATAGGCTTCTCGATATCTCTAATGAGAGCATCGGCCTAGGCTTGGTTGCCACAGGGCTAAAACCCAAACTAGGTCGCTCCAAAAAATCAAAGCGGACCACTGTGGATGGAAACAGGCCAGCACGTTCAAAGCTGGGGTTGCCGGTTGGTTCGGCGATCCAGCCCCGATCCGCTGGCTAGTTTAGGGCCAGCGAATCCGCGCTTGGAGCAGCCGACCGTGGGCGCGGTCTTCAGCGCGGCAGCGCGCCAGTGTTCGGCAGCACGCCTCCGGACGCGGCCCAACCACCATACGACCGAAACTTGAGGCCGAGCCGGGAATAGTAGACACGCAGATATCCGTCGCGGCCGCGTGTGACCGCGTCGGGTCTCACCGCCTCCACTTCCTGAGCGATCACTCCGACATAGGTTTTGTCGCTGCCGTTGTATGCGAAGCGGTAGTAACCGAGACCGTTGTCGAGCCGACCGAGCAGCACCACGTCGTGCTTGAGATTGATGTCCGATCGCCGCCCGCCGCCACGGCCGCCACCACCCCTGAACCCGCCGCCACCGCGAAACCCAGCCCCACGAAATCCCCCGCCTCCGCGACCACCGCCGCCTCGGAATGCTGCAGCTCGATGTCCAGCGCCAGCGAACCGCGCACCGCCGCCGCGGCCCGCCGCTGGCCTGAAATGGGCAGCTCTGGAAACTCCACGGTGCGCCACACGACCACCAGATCTTGCGTTCCTGGCAGCCGTCGAGCGGTTACGCGCTTGGCGGTTGCCGGCCGTCCTGCCCGCGCCTGCCTGCCTGTTTGTTGCTCGGCCGCGGTCGGAGCGTTGAGCGCGGTCGGCGCGCTGGGCCCGGTCTCCGACGTTCGGACGATCGGCGCCTGCCCGCACTCTCTGCCGATCGCCACCGGGCCTCTGATTGGCGCTGCCGAACCTCTGTTGCAGGCTCGAATTGTTGTAGCGTGCACCCTGTCGATGCCTTACGTCGTGTTGCCAGTGCTCGACGCGAGCGCCACGATTGATGTCGATTAGCTCCACCAACCCAGTTGACCCGGCTGCCGCCCCACCATCCGCCGCCGCCCCAGTAGCCACCGGTGGCCCACCGCCCCAGTGCGTAGGCTGTGCCGAAGGCAACGCCGGCTGCGATGATGCCGGCACCGATGTAGTCGGGATAGCCCCAATAATAGGGATAAGCGGGATAGTCGGAGTAAGGCCAATCGCCGAAAACCACCTGCGGTTCGTAATAAGGAACGTAGATGCTGTCAGCCACGGCGGGCTCAATGTAGATGAACTGCCGGTTCTGCTCTGCTTTTACCGTCACTGTCTGCTCTTTCGTGGTGACCAGCTTCTTCCGGTCGTAGGCTTTTGAACGCAACCGCTGCACGGCATCCATCACGTCCTGTTGCTGAGCCAAAAACGCTTCGCCGAGCTTTTGCGTCCATTCGAGCCGCTCGTTCATCATCTGGAGTACGGACGGTGTCGCAATCAGCGCCTTGACGCTCGCGTCCCAATCCTGCTTCTCCGCCGCGGCCTTGAGGGCATCTCCCTTGAGGTTCTTGTTCTGCTTCATCCAGCGATCCGCGCGCACCACTTCCAGCGGATAGGTCGATGCCATCAGCACATTCGACATTAGCGTATCGGGATACAATGCAATGGGCGCTACCAGCGCCTCGAGCTCAGCCGGCTTTAGCGCCGGCTGCTCGGGAACCGGCGCGGGTGCATTGCTCGGCGTTTGCGGCCCCTGGTCGTTTGTCTGTGCTCGCGCAGGAAGGCCGACATGCAATAATCCGAGGAAGGCGCATATCCAGCATATTGTTCTGATGATCCGCATGTCGCGCGTCCCTCCTCATAACAACGGCGAACCAGCAACAGCATCCAGTGTCCCTGTCACGCGTTCTTGACTTAGATTAACGTGGCTGCCTGCCGCGCGTATTCCCGAAGGGAACGGAGCGACGATCCGTTCCTCCACCCGCCTAGCGGCTCAGTTCATCCGCTCATAAGCGTCGGCAAGAAAATGGTCGAAGCTCTCGATCCGAATGAGACCGAGGCGCGGATACTCCATGTCCGTGACGATGTAGAGCGCGACCGTCAGGGTTCCTGCAAATATCACCATATGTATCCAACTGCGCCCCGCGTTCGCCGCCATGCCGAAACCAGCGAGCAGTGAGCAACCGAGACCAAGCCCGAACTAAGGCGGCGCACGCTCGGTCCCGGGCCTCGCTGACCTCCGGTTCTCGCCTTTTCGCGCGCCCTGGTACGCTGCACTAACCCGTCGGGGAACCGTCTGTTGGATACCCGCCTCCATTGAGTTTATCGAGCCGGACCGCCGTCAGTTCGCGGAGCCCGTCTGCACCGCGATCCTGTTCTGCGCGATGATGGCTTCGGCCCGCGCGAGATTTTCCAGTAGGCGCTGGCTGGTCAAGACAAGGAAGTAATAGCCGAACTGCGGGTTCTGGAAGTAGATCTCGAGCAGCTTTTCATAGGTGATGGTTAGAACGTGGCCGTCCTCGATACATTCGATCGTCGCGGTCCGGCGGTTGTCAGGCGTGAGGAAGCCGAGTTCGCCCATCAGGCGGCCCGGCGGAACATCGACGTTGATTTCGACGACCCGGAATCTGCCGGTAACTGTCAGCAGCATTTCGTTGGCTGCGTCACCTTTCTCCATCAAGATATCACCCTTGCGATACTTGCGCTGGGTCATGAACGGCTTGAGCCACTCCATCGACATGTCGCCCTGTGTTGCGGCGCGCGCCTTCTTCACGAGAGCGAGCATTTGACGAAGGCGGTAGGCGTTGATGGGAACCATCAGGAGATAAAGAAGAAATGTCGTGACGGCTCCAGTGAGCGCACCGAAGATGGCGAAGAATACGCAACCGATCATGTTAGCGACCCGGAGCGGCACCATGGTCTGCGTCAGCAGGGTGGCGACAAAGAAGATCGCGCCGACCAGGGCGAACATGTTTGCCAGGGTGATGTTGTGCAGAAAGATTTCCAGCAGCCGGCTGAAGATGGCGTCCCAGGTCACGTTGTTGGGATCGAGCCCCATCTGAACCAGAATCTTTGCGAACCTGAGGTTATCGGTTGCTGCATCTAGAATGCGGTCCAGCATGCTGGACACGTCTGCGCTAAGCATCATTTGGTTTCGCCAATGTGTGAGCCAATACCGGCAGCGGCTATTCCGGATGAAACCATTGCGCTCGTCAACTCAAACGAAAGACTCGGCGCGAGCGAGATAGAGTACAAATAGGAATCCGGCGACCGTCGGCAGCACCACCAGCAAGCCTCCTGCCAGCGCCACCCGAATTATCGCATGCGTCACCAGCGCGAGGACGGTGCGACCCACCAGCGGTTGGGCAAAGACCGCTTCCAGCGCATCGGTGCCGCCAATGAAGCCTTTGCCGATCGCCGCGGCTACAATGCTGGCGAGGACGGAAAAGCGCTTTGCGCGCCTCACGAACGGCTTCTCAAAGAATCTGGATCACCACGCAGCAGTCGTGAGCCTGTACGTGGCTCACTACAATCTGTGGCCGGTGCATGAGGCGGTGCGCACCACGCCAGCAGTGGCGCTTGGCGTTCGCCAAGCTCCCGAGGTGTATCGCGATCGTCCGGCGTGGAGTTCATCACCGACGTTGTATCGTGGGTTTATGGTGCGCTCGCAGGGCGTTCGCATCTGCTGCGATTTCAACGGCTTGTGCCGATGACGAGGATCGAAAGGGTTCTTCCAGCGAGTGGCATTCCGGTGCACTACGAGGCGACAGACCAAACCGGCCTATTACCCCGCACGAGGCAAAATCATGATGCCGGCCTATTCCGCATTCGATTCGGACGACGACTTTGTCTCGACGTTGGCCACGAACCGATCCACGCCACTGGGCACCAGTTACGATTGAACCACAAGTTCAACGCGAAGGTGTTCAGCAATGCCAAGGCGGCCGAGGAATGCGTCGCCGAACTCGGTAGTGCGTTCATAGCGGCTCACTTCGGTTACAGCTATATCGAAGCCCAGTCCCCAGCTTGCAGCAAGGCTGGCTCGAAGTCCTCAAGGGCGACAACCGGGCTATCTTCAGCCTTGCGTCCTACGCCTCCCAGGCGGCCGACTGGCTGCTGCAGAAGGCCATGGGGTGGATGAGACCACGCCAGCGGTCGAGCAGCCAAAGGTTGAAGATGCAATAAGTGAGCACTCCGATTTTAAACGCCGCTGCTGCGGCACACATTAGAATGGGGGAAACGACGCACCACTCGTTTTGATACCAATGTCATATTTCCATCTCCCTCTAGTTGTGTTCCAAATTGAGCTTTCGAAGAAGAGCTAATTGGGAGGGGAAATTGCCAGACGTACAGGTGACCTGCATCAATAAGCAGCCACGAAACGATCCGCACGAGGGCATCACGCATCTCGGAGGCATCAACTGGAAGTGGCCGCGATCACAAGTCATCCAATCAATTGAAAGCGGGGCCAACACATTCTTCACGATGGTCGGCGGCAAGCGAGCCGACGTGGGAGTCGTAAATGGACCGAACGGCAAATATGTTCGGACCCATGCTGACGGCTACTACAACGACAATCTCTTAGCCCTGCCGGAGTGTCGATGAACTTGTCCTGACCGGGTTGCCTACATCGCGCAATGTGCTACACGGCGCTCCTCTCAATAAGGAGCGCCACGTGGCCAAAAATAGAAAAGCAATTCGCCGCAAGTGGACAACGGACGAGGTTCGCGACCTTAAGGCGTTAGCGAAGCAAAAGTTGGGCGCAGCGAAAATCGCAAAAAGGCTAAAGCGCACGAAGAGCGCTACGATCGCTAAGGCGTTTATCCTAGGCGTGTCGCTGGAGACGCGAGGTTAATTCCCACCACGGCAAACCAAACGGTGCTAGAATTTGCCTGCCCACGTGAGTCGGGGACATCTAAGATGACTTCAATTATCGAATGGGGACCGCTCCAGAGAGCGACGAATGCCCTCCACCAGCCCGTGATCTGCCGGAACTTCGATGTCAGGTCGCGAGATGGCTATGTCAGCGGACAAATCGTTGTCGACGACACATCCGATCCTGCCGCAATGTCGGAATGCGAGAGCCGGCTAGCCTTGCTGCTGAGAGACGCCCTCACCGATCTTGGCCGGTAAGTCAGTCCAGCAAGTCGTCATCATCCTCGGCTGACAGCGAGCGCCGCCACACTGGTAGCTTTCGTCGTGAGTGGCGCTGATGCCAGCCGAGGAAAAGTAAACCCGATTGGCAACCACCAAGCTGCACCACCCATAACGTCACGCCGTCCGGCGCATGTGACACAATTCGCCGAGTGCGGCAGTTGTGTTCTTCGTCACGCGCTTCGTCTACACGCGCAGCAGCCGCCACCTTACATTCATGGCCGCCTATCCAGCATTTGTCGCGATTGACAAGTAAAACCCGATTGTCGTGACAGACAATATGGCGAACGTAGACCACCCGTCTCACCGTCTTCGCTGCACAGGCTGCGTGTTTCGGCAATTTCCGGACACCGATTTCGGTAATTCGCGGACGGCGATTTCAGTAATTCCGGGACAGGGATTCCGCTAAATCGCGGACAGTTGCGCGAGGTTGGTTTTCGGGAGCGCCGTTCAGGCACGCGAAGATTCGGAACCACATCCAGGTGGTTTCAGATTCAGACAGGAAGCCGGTTACCAACTCCTCGGCGAAGCGCTGCACCGCCAGCGCGTCCTCGCGATACTCTGGCAGTTGGCAGGTAATCTGACTTGCCTGTCGGCGACGCCAATCCTGCGGTTGCTCGCTCATCCCATTGCTCTCTGCTGCCAGTCTTGGCTGCTAGCTTGTTCGTACAGGTATTCATGGTCGGCTATTCCGGGCTCGGCGGGACACACTGATGAGCGTGGCCAGGGAGCTCTCCCGACGTCGGCGGTTGGACCAGGTAGTTCAGCAACCAAAACGAACGTGAGGTGTTTTAGAATCGGGCGACTTTCTAAAAGCTGGGAGAGTCCGATGTTTAGGAAAATCCTAATCTCACTGATCGCAGTTATCGCCGTGGCGTTTGCACCGACTGCTGCCTCTGCGCGTGGAGGCTTCGGCGGCGGCGGTTTTCATGGTGGTTTTCATGGCGGATTTGGTGGCGGCGGCTGGCGCGGCGGTGGTTGGCGCGGAGGCGGGTTTGGAGCGGCCGCTGTTGGACTTGGGATAGGTCTGGGCTTGGCGGGTGCCTACGCTGCCTACGGTTACCCCTACGGATACGGCTACCCGTATGGGTATGGCTACGACTACGGGTATGGCTACGGTTATCCGTATGGCTACGGCTACCCGTACAGCGCCAGTTATGGCTATTGCCTCGCAACAGCCAGCCAGCAGGAGTATACTTGCTATTAATAGCGAGCCAGCGGCTCATCCTGCTTGAATGTTGAGACAATCGCGACCTGCCGATTGGGGAGCCGCGGGTGCTTTGCCCGGCAAATGTGGAGGGTAAAATGGCCCTGCACTTCAGCCAGGTCTGGACTGGCGATTTGGAGATGTGGATCGCAAGCAGCGACGACTACTCATTCGTTATCAGCAACGAGAGCCGGAGTGGACCCGGGTTGCATGGAGAGCCGGGCTTTGTTGCGTCATATCGCCCCGACTTTCTGAATATGCCCGCAGCTCAAGTGTCCGGGTCGCCCTTCGGCACGTTCGCTGAAGCCGAGCGGGCCTGCAATGCGTTCTTGGGTCGCCTCATTATCGAAGGATGATAGCCGCGCCGTTACCGGCTCCAGAGAATTCGGCTACCAACTAATCGTCAGTCAGAGAAGGTCTGCCGTGCTGAGAGCAATCTTCATTACGACTTGTCTAGTTGCAGCGTCGCCATCGGTTGCCCAGCAGGTGCGGGTGATCACCGGGGACTTTGAGCATGTATACGGACCTGGTGGTGAGGTCCTCGACGATGCCGAGATGCGTGCACGAAACCAGCGGGCTTCTGAAAAGATTCAGATTGAAACACAGCTCGCGATTGAGAGGCAACAAATCGAGGCCGAGCGACTCAGGCGTCGGTCAGACCAAGAGGCTGCTCTCGCCTACGATGCAACTGCTCCGACGTGGGACTCAACATACGGCGGCTGGTTTTTCGTTAATCGCCATCGGGGCCACCTGAGGATAGGCGTCTCGCCGAGGATGGGCCCGAGGATGGGCGGCTCGCGAACGGCGCCGTAACCAAGCTGACCTCCCCGGCGCTCCGAGGCCAATCGCCGGCTGGTCGAGATCGGGCTGAAGGCGAAATCCAGTGAACGCACGCCGCCGAACGGCAAGTTCGAAAGGGCTGCTTTCGCGCGTCTATGCTGTAACGATCGTCAGATCGTTTGGCACTCGGCGGCTGGGGGTTCGCTCATAGAACGCCAAACATCGCCGAGCATAGAGGACTTCCACCTCCAAGCTGTCGTTCATACTCGGCACACATGAGAATGGCCCCGACGCCGTCGCGTCGGGGCCGCATTTCAATCTCCCGCAGTCGGGGTTGGGCAACTGAAACCACGGAAGCATTGAATTGAACCCGGGCGCTGCCACTTGTTCCCGGTGTCAGCCCACCCGCAGATTTTCGGCTGACGTCTTGCCGCGGTTTTCCCGCTCTTCGTAACTGACCTTTGCACCCTCGTTGAGGCTGCTCAGTCCCGCTTTCTCAACGGCCGAAATATGCACAAAGACATCCTTGCCACCGTTGTCAGGCTGGATGAAACCGTAGCCCTTCGTCGGGTTGAACCACTTCACAGTACCAATCGCCACTAGACAAATCTCCTTTGAGGAATGGCGGCAGCCTAGTTCGACAGCGCGGCATCCCGCAAGGCCCAATGCGGGACCGTTGGCAACAGTATAAGTACGGTAACGTTTTGGAGGAGCGGGTGCGCCGCCCCGCTTGTCAGCTCCTAGATTTTCTTGGGACCGCTAGGCTTCGGAGCGACCTACCGCGCAACCACTGCGCAGCATTGACCTGCGTCATACGGGCGTGACGAGAGTGCTGTTACCGTTGCTGGCATTGCTGACCAGCTGAAATTCCGCGGCCGGGACAAAACATTTCGAGCCCAGCGGCGTAGTTTCTCGGGAGATTAGTTGGGCGCTGCAGGCCACTCATTCGAGTGGTAGGGAAAGTGTCGGCAGCGGCTTATTGCCCTGCTCGCAACCTGTTCGCCCCTTGGGCGGTAGACTCGGCGTTGAGGCATCCGCGGCAGTCTCGCCCATGAAGTGGGTCAAATTAACGTCCGATGACCACTCCACATAACCAACGACCGCAAAAGCAACCGCCGCCACGATGACAATACTGACCACCGAAGCGGCGGCTGTTGCCGACCAGCTTTGGCTTTTGAAAAACGGCATCACGATTCTCCGACACCGAGCTGCCACCCGGCGCTTGCGTTAGATCAGCTCGCGATTATCGAGTGTGAACGGCCTCACATTTCACGCGCACTTGATCCTGAGGCAGCGCTTTACTGAGGCGGCGGCTTCGTCGAGCCTGTCATTCCCCTGTGGCATTGGTCGTGCAGCACACTTGAGGCTGGGGATTTCAGTGTCCCAGTTCAGGAAGAAAACGCCGCCGGGCGTGTATTCGTGAGACCGGCGGCGTCTTTTCCTGGGACCTTTATACTGGTCCTAAGTTGACTGCCGCACGGGCGATCGTCTGCCTCAGTTGGTAGTGCCAGCCATCCGGGCCAATGGTGTCGGTGTCGGGCCACTCGTCGCCCTCATCTTCCATCTCGTTCGCGTACCGGAGCACGGCGGCGATGCCGGCAACGGTCGTGGGAATCGTTGACGCCAGTTCCCACGCGGCGGCTCGGGCCGCGTGACCACAAGCCTAATTGTTGTCTTGGGCGTCATTGCCAGCGACAAGCACAACTTGGCAGAGGCTGATCGGCGCCGCGCGTGCCTCTGACCGAACCGCCTATCTTTTGGTGCGTCTTTGCGGAGAAGGAGCCGCTGGGGTTGCCTGCGCTGGGCTTTCAGCCCTTGCAGATTCCAGCGAGTTAACTCGCGCGCTTAGCGCACCGAGCTGGTCGGATATTAGCTTCTGCTCGCCCTGCTGAGCGGAAGTTTTCTGCTGAGCGTCACCGATCTGAGCAGCCTGCCTTTTTTGGCCGGCTTCAATCCCCTGCACCGCCTGTTGGAGAGACGCTAAAGTCTGCTTCATCTCCGCAAGGGCCGGATCCGGTGGAGGTGCGACGGCCGCGCGCTCTTGCGAGGCTGCAAACTTTGTCGCGTTGCTGTAGCTCATCCAAAGCGCACCGCAAGCGACGATAACGGCGAGAACAGCTATGAGCAGCGGAAACGACGATCGCGCCTGTGCATCGCCGGGCGTTGACGAATCGGCGGTCATGAGAAGTTCCCCGATTTGGACAGATGGAAGAACTATCCAATCTCCGGTTTGTTCCGGAGTCACTTGGTTCTGGCAATGACGGCAACCCCGTAGCCTCGCCGCATCACTGCCGACATCATGACGCGTCCACTTCTTCACAGCCACGACACGCTATAGCCGTGCCCTGTTCCGCGCCTCAACTCATTGATAATTTGCGTGGCCACCCTCGGCCTGCTCTCTAGTCAGGATGGGCTCGAAATCTCGGGAGTACATGTTCGGAGCAACGGTCAGGCACCTAGCCGAGCGCGCCAAGGAAGCCCGGCTCGAGGCCGACACCGTCGCCTGCCGCGTGGAATGCCCGCATGCTCGCCTTCCAGGGGCCGGCCCAGCCATCCCCTGCCCTCGGTGATGCGCTCAACGCCGGCTACCGCTACCTTGAGGTCAAATGCCTTGGCTGCGGGACGAATACGTCATCGAAAATGACGACACCGACTGACTGACCGTACTTGGCCGAAAACTTGGCCGATGCCTCACCGGGGCGCCCGACCGGCCGGGCGATAATTGTCACGCCTGGCGCGTCGCACGGGACGACACAGCATTTACTGCTGGACTGTCCAAACGGATCCAGCGAGGCGCGATGCCGCCGCGGCTAACGCTCCGGCGCGCCCCGGCCCGGCTCGGGCTGTTCCGTTTCCTTTTCCTTGGCCAGCCGCTTTTCGTGGCCGAGATAGACCCTGTCGCGCAACGTCAGCGGCCGGTCATTCGGCATCGCCTCAAGAAACCGCGTGACGTTTTCCGACAGCGCCCGGTCGCGCGCATCAGGACTGTTGGCCAGCGCCCGCGCCACCGTCGCATAGGCGGTCCGCACCCCCTGATGCTTCGCACGCATCTTCTGCTCCCAGGGGTGCTCGTCCCGCCCTGGATTCTGTTTCCGTTAGTCATAATCCTGTCTGAGCTCGCGGATCATGTCGTGCCGCACCCGCGCCTCCCCGCGCTGCTCCATGCGTGGCATTGCCGTCGCATAGTCGCGCATCCCGACCCCGCGCGCGTAGCGCGGTGTGGCCTCGGCATCGATCCCGCGGTGCCGCAGGCATGCCGCAAACTTCTCCCGGTACTCGTGCAGCTGTGACTTTCGCGGGTTGAATGTCTTCCCTTCCCGGTCTCGGCCGCGCACCGTGACATGGGCATGCGGATGCGCCGTGTCGTCGTGGAAGCACACCACGATATCGACCCGCGGCCGCAATTCCTTGTCGACAAAATCGGTCGCCGCATCCCTGAACTTTTCCCGGTCACTTCCCTTCGGTAGCGACAGCACCATGTTGACCGACATCGGCGCCTTTCGCAGGCTCTTGTTCTGCGCCGTCACCTCCGCGGTATCGGCCCAGTCCGCGTGCAGCTCTCCGACCGCTTCCTTCCCTTTCATCGGCCCGTAATCGGATTGCATCTCCACCTTGCCATTGCGGGTGATGTAATCCAAATGTGCCCTCAGATGTCCGGCATCCTTGGTCCGCCCCGACACCTTCACAACCACCTCGGGCGCCTAGCGAACCAGCCGCTCCAGCCGCGTCTTCGAGGCCGGCGATAACCCCGAGGCGTGGCCCGCCGCTGCCGCCCGACCCGGCGCGATGAGGACTTGGTCGATGCATCGGTAGCAAAGCGGCTCCTCCAGGCCATCATCGACAATCTGCCGGAGCCAGTTCCCGGGGGGAGGCCGGTTCACACGATCGGCATTCCGGCGGCACGATCCGGTTGCGGGGATTGCCGCAATTTGTCTGGGCGCGGGGCGGCGCCTATACGTTCCTGCCGAGCCTCTCGGCGATCCGCTTTTTGGGATCGCAGATGATGTGAGTCGACCACAGGCCGGGGGTCATTCGGCACTAGTTCAACACTCTCACCAGGTCATCAGCCTCGCGCAGATCGCGGGACGTTTCCGCGGATGCAAATTTCGCCCGGATCGATATCAGCAGGTCTCGTGCTTCGGCGCGTCCGGATGCGCTCTCGCCGGCGCTGACCAAGCGCGCGATGCTGATCGCCGTGCGCAATTCCCAACCGACCGCCCCGAGCTTCCTGGCAGAGGCAAGCGAGCGTTTGAACAAGCGCATGGCAGCCCGGTCGTCTCGCGATGGTTCCCGACACAGCAGCGAGCCGTGAATCCGATAAATCTCGGGAGCCGCCCAGCGCTCGCCGGTTTTCTTCATCAGGGACTCAGCCGAAGCAGCGAAACTTCGAGCCCTTTCCATCTGCCCGATCCGTCCGAATTCTGTGGCGAGCAGAATTCGATAGAGTGGCATCTGAATGCACCGGTTCTCGGCGGGTAGTCTGCCGAGCAAGCCGCATAATTGTTCGAGCACTTCCGGCGCGGGGCCTCGTGCCGCCAACGCAGCGGTGGCCCACAATGGGCCGATGACCCGGTACATCGGATAGCCATACTCGTCAGCGACCTTCAGACCGCGCTTGACGCTGGCGAGGTTGGCCGCGAGATCGCCCTCATACCAGTGGTCGGCGACGCCAAGAATGGAGGCAAAAGCTTGCATGAACGGATGTCCGATCTCGTTCGCGAGCTGGCGCGCCGTCACACAGCACTCTCTGGCCCGCCCCGGGCGGCCCAACAACCATTCGATGTGTCCGGAATAGACGAGCGATACGATCAATGGATCATGCTGATAGATCTGGACCAGCTTGCCGTGCTCACGCGGATCGTAGCGAGCGCTGACCAGAGCCGCGAGCTCACTTGCCTGCTCCAAACGACCAAGAAAGAAATTGGCGATTACGGCAGCGGTGTAGGCCATGAGGGCAGCCTCGTCGTCGCGCCACTCTTCTGCCCGCCGGACGAAATCGTGCGCGTTTTCGAGGCCTTTGGTGAGCTCGCAGTTGACCAGCTTGGCTATGGTACTTCCCCACAGCACCGTCGCCTTCTCGCGAATGGTGCCATGGCTCGCGCAAAGCTTGAGTGCACGACTGTAGGGGCCATAGACGTTGGGATCGGACCACCCGGCATTGGCTGTGTACGCCATCGCCAAATTGGATTGCAGCGCGATTTCAGCCTCGAAGCGCCGCGGTGACGCCGGCATCTTGGGTATCAGCGAGAGACCTTCGCGAAGATGAGCCACGGCTTCCTTGGTGGCAGAGCTGCGGAGCGCGGATTTGCCCGCCTGAAGCCAGGCCTCGATCGCTTCCGGAATGTTGCCTGCGCGTGCATAATGATAGCCTAACACCGCCGGCTGGCTGCTTTCTCCAATGGCGGCTTCCTGCAGCAGCCACGATGCGACGCGCGCATGGAGCTCACGCCTTTCCTCCTTGAGCAATGAGGAGTAGGCGACTTCCTGTATCATCGCGTGCTTGAACGTGAAGACCTTACCTTGAGACTCTTCGCTACGATACACAATCCCGGCTGTCTCGAGCGCCCGCAACGCGAGTTTCAGCGTTTGGCCCTTGCCTGGAAGCACGCTGAAAATGCCATCATAGTTGAAGCGCCTTCCGAAAACAGAGGCGATCTGGGCGACGCGCTTGGCAGGACCGAGACGATCAAGACGCTCCATCAGTGAATCGTGAATGCTTGCCGGCACCAGGGTCTCCGGCAACTTCCCGCTCGGCGCAGGGCTCTCGGCCGGCCGCGGGATCGCGCCAGCATCGACGATGGCGCGTGTGAACTCCTCGACAAAGAGTGGCACCCCGTCGGTTCTTTCCACGATCTGGCTGGCAATCCTGCGCGGCACCAGATCGCTGCCCGCCACGGCCACGACCATCTGCTCGCATTCATGCACTGCCAGCTTTTGCAGAGCAATCCGCCGAATTTCCGGCCCTGTCAGCCAGTCGGCCCTGTAATCATCGCGATGCGTGATCAGGACCATGATCCGCTCGCCGGGACAGCGTGCGATCACGCGCACCAGCAGTTCGATGGTGGTTGGGTCCATCCACTGGACGTCCTCGACGATTCCGAGGATCGGCTGCTTGCGCGAGGCTGCGAGAAGAGCATCGACGAACATCTGCAAGGCACGCTCGCGCTCCGCGGGAGATCCGAGATCCGCGGGTTCGTATCCCGGGCATGCGGGTATTGATAGGACTGCTCCGTAGTAACGAAGCGCCTGCTCGACATCAGTGACGGCTCTTGCCAAAAGCGAGCGCAATTTTGCCAATGCGAGTTGAGCGTCGTCGGTGTCCTGGATGCCGGTCGCACGTGTGAGCCGCTCGATTTCCGGGGCAAGCGGTGTGTTGACGTGGAATGGTGAGCATTGCAGCGATAGAACATCACGCGGAGACGCATCAAGGGAACTGCGAAACTGGCGGATCAAACGTGACTTGCCGATGCCGGGTTCACCGGAAATCACACCGACCTGTCCCGAGCCGGCGAGGCTCTTCTGCCACATCTCGGCAAGCAACGTACTTTCGCCGGTTCGGGCTATCATCGGGGCGAGAGGCGACCTCCGCGCTCGGTCGAACCTGCTCTCGCTGGACGCAAGCGCCTCTGCGCGCCAGGCTTCGACAGGCTCCTCGACGCCCTTGAGTGGTCGTCTGCCAAGCGGCACGTAGCTGAACGTTCCGCGAGTCAGCTCGTAAGTGCTTGAGCCAACCACGACGCCGTTCTCGCTGGCGAGCCCCTGCAGACGGGCAGCGACATGTGCCGAACTACCGAACACTTCCCGCCGATCGGGCGGCTCGCCGGGCACGCTGCCGACGACGACGACCCCGGTATTGACCCCGACGCGCACGCCGAGGCGGACAAAACTGCCATCCGACAGCAGAAAGTTGTGATCCTTGATCGCCGCGGCGACCGCCAGCGAAGCGCGGACCGCGCGCTCAGGGTCATTTTCGTGGGCTTGCGGGACGCCAAAATACGCCAGCAATCCGTCGCCAATCATTCTGGCGATATGACCGCCGTAGCGGCGAATCTGCTCGTCGCAGATATCGCGGTAAGTTCTGATAACCGCGAAGAACTCCTCGGGATCGATCCGCTCGCTCAGGGGTGTCGAGCCGACGATGTCGATAAATACCACGGTGAGCTGCCGGCGTTCGGCATGCAGAGCTTCATTCTCGACATTCGGCGGCGCCTGCGTCCGCTGAAGTCCGCCCGAACGATCGGGCTTCGGCTGGCTGCTCATGACCCACCGTGTTCAGTTTCCGCCGTGCCGGGAGGCAAGGTCGACGGCAAGCCGCGTCAGGTTGACGCTGCCGAGCGGCCTGTGCTCGGGCAAACAGTTCCATGGATTGAACACCATGTTCCCGCGGCCGTACAGCGCATTCTGCGTCAAGCCCTGCCCTGGAGCGGCAGGTGTCTCAGGCGCACTAGCCACTCTAGAGGACGGGGCCACCACCGCGAAGCGCCCTCGACGTCATCCGACGTGGCGGCGTGCTGTACCCGTATGGAGAAATCGAACACGACGTCATCGCCCCCTTGATGCGTACGCGAGTCCAGAACCCTCACAAGCGCTTTCTGGAGAAAGCTTTTCGATGGGCTAAAACGCAAACGTCCACCATCTGGTGTCCTCAATTTGACCACCGGAAGGACAGACCAAATAGCGCGCGACCTTGCGTTCGCCGATCTTCGGCTTCGGGTCACGAACGTCGCCCTCTGCAATAGACGGTGGCTTGTCGATTTCCGCTATACCCCGTTGGCGACCGAAGTCGTGTGGCGGCGCAATATGTCGCGAAGGCACAAGGGACTAAACCGCTCGCGCGGTAGGACGCCGCGGCTGGCGGCAGGGCCAAGACGATAGCGCAACGGGGCGTCCTGTCTTGAGATCGAGGGGTTCGACAACCTCACTCAAGACAGGAGCATCCCCATGACCGACGAGGCAATGAGCCCGTTGCGCCGGCGCATGATCGAAGACATGACGATCCGCAAGTTGGCCCCGAAGACCCAACATGACTACGTGCAAAGGGTCAAGAACTTCGCCGCATTTCTCGGGCGATCACCGGATACGGCGACCTTCGAGGACGTGCGCCGCTATCAGCTACATCTGACGGCAAGCGGCGTTGGCGCGCCGACCATCAACCAGACCGTCTCGACGCTGCGGTTCTTCTTTCGGGTCACACTCAAGCGCCACGAGATCGTCGAGCATACCCATGTCATTCACGAGCCGCGCAAGCTGCCGGTGGTACTGAGCGTGGAGGAAGTGGCACGGCTGCTCGATGCCGCACCGGGGCTCAAATACAAGGCGGCGCTGAGCGCGGCCTACGGTGCCGGGCTGCGTGCCAACGAGGTCGTCTCGCTCAAGGTCTCCGATATCGACAGCAAGCGGATGATCATCCGCGTCGAGCAGGGCAAGGGCGGCAAGGACCGCAATGTCATGCTGTCGCCCAGCCTGCTCGCGCTGCTACGGGCCTGGTGGAAGATGGCTCGGCCGCAAGGCTGGCTGTTCCCTGGCCGTGACCCGGCCCAGCCAATGACCACACGCCAGCTCAACCGTGCCTGCCACGCCGCCGCCCAGATGGCGGAGATCAACAAGCGCGTCTCGCTGCACACCTTGCGGCACAGCTTCGCCACCCACCTGCTTGAGCAGAACATCGACGTCCGCGTCATCCAGGTGCTGCTCGGCCACGCCAAGCTCGACACCACCGCGCTCTATACCCGCGTCGCCACCAAGACGATCAGCGAGGTCATGAGCCCGCTGGAGCATGTCGGCGAAACTCGTTCCGCCTACTATGCCCTCTGCTGACTTCTGCACTGCGGTCAGATCGCCTTAGGACGACCTCAGTCTCGTTGCCGAGACGCAGCGCAGATCTCCCGAGGTAAGATCGACCGCCTTCGCCGCACGCCCGCCGGATTTACCACCCCGGCCCTTGATGACCGTGGACTTCGCGATCACGTGCTCGCTCGTCCGGCCGGGTAGGCCTCGTTATCCGGTTTTTGTCCATCGGGCCGCGGCTTTGCTCCACGCTTCCTTCAGACCCCACCTCGCGATGACGCCCTTGCGCTTCGCTAATCCTTCACCGTCATCAGGCTGGATAGAGGACTTCCACCTCCAAGCTGCCGGTCATGCTCGGCACACACAGAATAGCGCCCCGTAGGGCGCCTCGTACCTCACGTATTGAGGGCCACTCAGTACACCGATGCAGTCAGCATTGGCATGACGCCGAATGATGCCTGCCACACCCAATAGACGGGCCTGCATTCACTTTCAAACTTCTGATGATGTGCGTCTAAACAAGCCCCCGCTCCACCGCCATGCGCCGCGCACCAACTTCAAGGTAGAGCCGCGCCGCACTGATCGACGTATCGCGGTCTGGCCCGTCCAATAACCGACAGAAGTGCGCTCTGCGCCATTCTTTAATGCGACGCAGCCGGCGCCGCATATGCGCCGGTCGTTCGGCGGCGATGTCTTAAGGTGGGCCGTCATTCCCTGCTCCCAGAGCGGCACACCATATCTCGGGATCAACGATTCAGCTTGCCGTATTTTTCTGCAACGGCATACATCGCTTCGTAGTTTTCGCGTCGCAACTCGCCAGAGTAAGCAAAGCCATTTCTTGTCGCAATGTTCTGCAGCGTCCGATAGTAGCTAGGCAAGTTCGTGTTGACCGCCTCCACGATGCGAGGGACGAGAGTCATATCCCTAGATTGTCGGTCAACCTGATCGGCCAACTGCCGGGTCGGGTGGCAGTCTTGATCGAATCAGTCTCCGCCGGGTCGCTCGCCAAAATGGGAACTTCCGGGGACACGGCGGGAGACTTTCGGCCGTCTGGGCTCGGAAGCAGTAAACGCCGAGATGACGGAGACCGACGCGATCCGTAGAAGTCAGCCATTTTGGGCCTATTCTCATGCATTTTCAGGCACTTGCCTGATAGCGGGAGGGATCGAACCTCCGAATGGCGGAATCAAAAATCCGCTGCGGTCAACGCCGTTCGTCAAACGATAAGAAGTCGCACGGCGAACGTACCGTCGTCTTCAAGACGGCACCGGTCTATTTGCGTCGGTAACACCACCATTAGACTTGCAGGCGCCTCCGATTGGATTCCCGCCCTCGGACCTCAGGGGGGAATTTGATAGCCACCTTAGTCTAGTGACATCTTCTGAAGATAATCAGTTTTTGGTCTGATTCTGACTCTGAAGAATATGCATTTCTGCTCGCGCCAAGTGCCGACGAAGTGCGGCAATTGCCTGAAGGCTCACCTCGAAGGCGACGGGGCCCATCTCCTTAGTCTCCAGTCGAATGGCAGCATGTCCGTCGGAACGCAACATCGTCTCCGAACCAGTCACATTCAGGATCACCAGGTTTCGGTCCATTTTCCCTCCCATCGAACCCGTCTTCTCACGAGGACGTTTCCTTGTTGCTTAGACGAGGCAGTGCTCGCGTCTGGTCGGCTTCGGCGTAAGCAGACCCTATTTCGGCCTCGCTTCTTTCATTTTAGCATGAAATCGCCGTTCCGTTCCGCCAACGGAGCACGCGGCTCCGCCGCACACCGCTGGATCGCGTCGGCTCTTGAGGAAATCCCGCTATCGTTACCAGGAGATTCGTCTTGATTGGCCGGGCATTTTCACAGCGTTGGCAGCTAGCAAATGCGGTGAAAGCGCAAGGTTAGTGGATGATGAACAAGCGGATGGCGACGGACGGCGATCTGTCGCGGTTTCAGTCCGACGGGGAACAGACGATTTTGGGGGTGGCGCCAGAAAACCTTTGATGTCCCACATCAGCGCGAAATCGCGAGAGGGCTGAGTGGCCTTTGGTCCAGAAGGCGAGATTGCTGGCGGCGCCAATCCGCTCGAAAAGCGCTCGCGAAAGTGGCGATAGTGATCAATGCCGTCACTTGCATGCTGAACGGTGCGGTGCGGTCGTGATATTGGCATTTGTCGTGTTCGCGACCTGATCAAAGTCGATCGAGGGTGACGCATTGCCGATCTGACTGAATGCTATCCATTACACGGCGACTTGCCGCAAACAGCGCGATGGCACGCGCAGGCGTATCGCAGACGAAGTGCCGAAATGGCGCGACATCATCGCAAAGGCGGAGACCAAGCCGGTCTGAGCAGATCAACATTGCGCGACACGCACAGCGTGTGATCTTGCGAGCACTAGCCAGCATCCCTACGCTCCCCCTCCATAACATAACAACCAGGGAGGCGATCGTCATGACTACAAGGCGGGATTTCCTGAAAGCGGGAGCAAATGCGGCGGCAGGCATCGTGTTCTGCGGCTGCGGGCTCGTCCACAACGCAAATGCGCAGCAACCGCGCCAGCAGTTGCCGGTCACGGTCAACGGCAAACGTGTCAAGACGATCGACATTCACGCGCATTGCCATTTCCGCGAGGCGGGCGCGCTGCTCGGCGCGGACGCCGGAAAATATCAATTGCCGCCGGTCAACGGCGCCAGCGAGGCCTTCATCGAGATCGACAAGCGACTGGCTGCAATGGACGCGCAGGCCATCGACATGGAGGTGCTTTCGATCAATCCGTTCTGGTACGACCGCGACCGCGATCTGGCCGGAAAGATCGTGAAAATCCAGAATGAAAAGCTCGCCGAACTCTGTGCCTCGAAGCCCGACCGGTTCGCGGCGTTCGCCTCGCTGACGCTGCAGGCACCGGACCTTGCGGTGCAGGAGCTGGAAACGGCGGTGAAAAAGCAGGGGCTGAAGGGCGCTGCGATCGGCGGTGTCGTCGACGGCGCCGAATTCTCAAATCCGAAGTTTCATCCGGTATGGGCCAAGGCCGAGGAACTCGGCGTTCCCTTGTTCATCCATCCGCAGGGCGTGCCCGAGCTCAACAAGCGGCTCTCCGGCAATGGGTGGCTTGGCAACACGATCGGCAATCCGCTCGAGACCACGATCGCACTCTCCCATTTGATCTTCGAGGGCACGCTCGATCGCTTCCCGGGGCTGAAAATCATCGCCGCACATGGCGGCGGTTATCTCGGCTCGTACGCCGACCGCTCGGACCATGCCTGTCTGGTTGGACCCAAGGGATGCAATCCGGAGATCAAGCTCCAGAAGGCGCCGGCGGAGTATCTGAAGCAGATATATTTCGACTCTCTGATCTTCACGCCGGAGGCGATCCGGCACCTCGCCGCCCAGGTCGGCGCCGGCCAGATCGTGCTGGGAA
This sequence comes from Bradyrhizobium sp. USDA 4501, assembly GCF_054062115.1. Classification (NCBI taxonomy): domain Bacteria; kingdom Pseudomonadati; phylum Pseudomonadota; class Alphaproteobacteria; order Hyphomicrobiales; family Nitrobacteraceae; genus Bradyrhizobium; species Bradyrhizobium sp. USDA 4501. The sequence goes on along the minus strand of NZ_JBSSEX010000001.1, from coordinate 7,270,767 downwards.
GCGACTATCCCTATCCATGGCAACTGGCGCCGGTCGACCACATCTTCGCCTCGTCGTCGCTGAGCGACGATGACAAGGCCAATATTCTCGGGCGGACCGCAGCAAAGCTGCTTGGAGTAGCCGCGTGAGGACGGCTTGCTGTTGAACAAGCGCCTGTCGTCGCGCCTTGCGCGACGACGGCATCAACGATCAGTAGGCCTTCACCGTCCGGATCTCGCTGCCCGGCCGCACCGTGGGTGCCACCTGCGCGATATTGGGTATCGGATCAGTGTAGACGGTGTCGGTTCCGACGAACTCCGCTTGCGCCGCGTCCGATATCCATCTGACCGCAGCCGGGTGACTGACCAGCATCCCGATCAGCGCAACGATGACGAGCAGCGGCAGCGCGACAAGCTTGATGCTGAAGCTCTGGTAATTGTGCTGTGGGTTCTGCCGCCGCTTGTCGAAAGAGCTCTGCATGGATTCCTCCATATTGTGCTCCCCTGACGCGTCACTTACCGCAGCGCACGCAAGGCCGATGTGAATGGCTTCACAGGCCTTGTTCAGCTCACCGTTTCGTGAAATGCGCGACCGACCGGGCAGCCGGCGCGACTACTCGCCGTCGTTCGCCCCGGCGTCGACCAGCTCCTGGAGGGTCTCGCGCTTCAACACGACGATCGCGCCATGCTCGAGCCTGACCCAACCGCGTATTGCCCACGCCCGGAGCTGCTTGTTGATGCTCTCGCGCGTCATCCCGACCATCTCGCTGATCTCCTGCTGGGTGATCGAGATGGTGCGTCCCTGCGGCTTGTGCTTGTCGCTCAGTCGCAGCAGCGCGCTGGCCAGACGGCCGGGCAGGTTCTGCAGGATGACCTGCTCGACCTGATCGCTGGTCCGGCGCAGTCTTTCGCAAAGCAGCTCGATGAACTTCATCGCAAGCGTCGGCTGGCTGCGCACGAACGGAATGAACTCGCGCCGGTCAATGACGAACAGCTCGCAATTGGTGTTGGCGGTGGCATCGGCCGTCCGCGACAAGCCGTCGAGCAGCGCGATCTCGCCGAAGATCTCTCCGGCCTCGATCAGGTTCAAAATCGCGTTGCGACCATCCGGCGACGAGATGCTGATCTTGACCGTGCCCGAGATCACCGCAATCAGGCTGGTGCCCGGATCGCCCTTGGAAAAGATCGTCGTGCCCCGCTTCAGCGTGGTGTGCTTGGCGTAGCGGCAGAGCTGATCGAATGCTTCGGGCTCGAGATCGGCGAAATAGGGATGCTTGCGCAACACCGACAGCTTGTTGTTCGAAAACAACGGCGCGCCGGAAGTTCGTTCTATGGGCGGCGCTCCGGTCATCGTGATCCAGACTGATTGTGTTGCGTTCAATCGGCCCGCCCGCACAGCGGACGCCGACAAAGCCATCGATCAATGAAAGCAGACAGAAGTATAGCCCCCCCGGGGGCCTACAGCAACAAAGGGACCGAGCCGGCGCATTGGGAGGCATCCAAGGTACAATTTGGAATAAATCTGCGTCGATGCAACGCTCAATTGCAGGCGACGGGCTGCCCTTGATCCGACATACCCGACCGATCCGCGACAATCTCGCCTGGCAAGATCCCGTCGGTGCGAGGGGTCAACGCGGCCAGCTCACAGCAGCTTGCCGTCCGGCCCAAAGAACGGATGCGGCCCGTCAAACTGACCGATCGGGACCTGGTGCGTGACCAACTGTCCAAAATCCGGACCGGGAAACCACGTGTGCAAATGAAATGCCGGCGGTTCCACCTTGAACGACGGTTCGCGGAGCTGTCCGAGGTCCAGGTCAACCGCATGGTTCGGCGCGGGGCACAATGTCGCGGGAATCCCGGCGAAGGAGGTCAGCATGGCACGATGGACGTGCCCGCAGCCGATCAAACGCACCCGCGGATGGCGCCTGACGATTGCTGCCAGTTCTGCGGCATTGAAAAGGTCCTGACGGTCCATGTGCCAGATGCCGCCCTTGAACGGCGGGTGATGCAGGAAAAGCAGCGCGGGCCGGTCTGCTGCCGCCAGTGTCGCGTCCAGCCATTGCAGCGTCGACGGCTCGAGCATGCCATGAGGCTTCCCGGCAACGCTTGAATCAAGCAGCAGCAGATCGAGGCCATTCACCTCGATCTCCTGGTCGAGCGGGCCTGTCGCGTGAACATAGGGTGCGGCAGGAAACGCGGCGCGCATCCACGCACGCGAGTCGTGATTGCCGGGAATTCCGGCAAACGGAACGCGCAACGGCGCGAGCAGTCGTTTGAGATGGTCGTATTCCTCGACCGACGGCGTATCGACAAGGTCGCCCGAGATGACGACGAAATCGGGCGCCGGCTCGAATCCATTGATCGCCGCCACGCAGCGTTCAAGCGCCTTCGCGGTATCGACCCGGCCATAGGCCAAGGCTCCCGGCGGCTTGATGTGGAGGTCGGAAATCTGGGCGATGAGGACCGGTTTCGACGGCATCGATCAATCTCGTGGTTCGGAGGGAAGCAGACGGACAGCGTCGGGCGCAATCGAAAGCCCGACACGATCGCCGATCCTGGCTTGAATCGTGTTGGGAGCGTCGACATTGAGCGGCTTGCCCGATGCATCACGCACGACGAGCCGCTGCCGGTCGCCGATGAAGCTGACGGAATCGACGAGTCCCGAGAGCAAACCCTCGCCCGCCTCCGTCACGCGAATGGTTTCGGGGCGGATCATGACGGTCGCGTTCGCGGTCGTAGCTGCACCCTCGATCGGCAGTCGCCCGCCGGGCAGGATCAATGCCCCGTTCTCGACCGGAGCCTCTACAATGTTCGCCGCTCCGATGAACTCCGCCACAAACCGGTCCTTCGGCGCGAAGTAGACCTCGCGGGGCGTACCGATCTGGGCGATTGCGCCTTTCCGCATCACGACAATCCGGTCGCCCAATTCCATGGCTTCGGACTGATCGTGGGTGACATAGATCGTCGTGATCCCAAGCGCTCGCAACAGCCGGTTGAGCTCGCTGCGCAGCCGGTCCCGCAACGCGGCGTCGAGCGCGGTCAAGGGCTCGTCGAGCAGCAAGATGCCGGGCCGGATCGCGACGGCGCGCGCCAGTGCGACGCGCTGACGCTGGCCGCCCGAAAGCTGGTCGATGCGGCGATTCTCCAATCCCGTGATGTTCGTCAGAGCAACCAGCTCGGCGACGCGTGCGGCACGCTCGCCCCTGGCAACACCGCGGATCTTCAGCCCGTAGGCGATATTGTCCGCCACCGTCATGTTGGGGAACAGGGCGTAGGACTGGAACACCATCCCGACATTGCGCCGCTCGATCGGGACCGAGGTCATGTCCTTGCCGTCGAACAGGACCTTGCCGCCGACATCCGGCAGCTCAAGGCCTGCGATGATGCGCAGCATCGTGGTCTTGCCGCAGCCGGACGGCCCAAGCAGCACCAGCGTCTCGCCACGCGCAATGTCGAGGGTCGCGGGATCGAGCGCGCGCGTGCCGTCGGCAAAGGTCTTGCCGCACGCCTCGATCCGCACCGCTGCGCCATGCCCGGCCGTGCTCATCGCTTGTGATCCCTGTCGGCCAGCAGCTGCATTGCGACCAGCAGCGGAATGATCATCACGAAGAAGATCAACGTATAGGCCGACGCCACTTCGAGCCGCATCGAGGCGTAGCTGTCGGCGAGCCCGATCGGCAGTGTCTTCGTCAACGGCGTATGCAGCATCCAGGTCAGGTTGAATTCACCGAGCGACAGCGTGACCACCATCAATGCGCCGGCGAGAATTCCCGGCAGTGCGTTCGGCACGATGACGTCGCGGAAGCGTCGCCATGGCGATGCCCCGAGCGAGGCCGCCCCCTCATCCAGCGTCTTGATGTCCACGGTCGCGAACACCGCCATCACCGACCGCACCATGAACGGCATGGTGAAGATCACGTGTCCAACCAGGATGAATAGCCAGGAACGGCGAAAGTCGCCGAAGCTGCCATAGGCGAGCAGCAGTGCGAGCGCTATCGCAAGCCCGGGGATCGCCAAGGGCAGCGTAATGATTTCCTCGACGATGCGCGCAAGCCGGCCTCCCCGCGCATGCAGCGCGTAGGCTGCGGGAACGCCGGCGAGCAGCGTGACGGCAAGGGTCGCGAATGCGATCACGAAGGAGAGCAGGATGGTGCCGGCATAGAGCTCCCAGACCTGCGCGACCCATTGCAGGGTCACGCCGGACTGGATACCCCGGAAGTAGTTCACGGTCACGCCGGCGGAGATCGACAACCCCGCGGGGACGACCAGGAAGGCGGCAACGAGCAGCGTGAAGATGAACTGGCCGGTGAAGATCAAGCGATCACGCATGCGTTCACCCGGCCGCCGCGACCGCGCTGCCGCTGAACGAGCGGGCGAGCGCGAGGATGAGCCAGGTGATCAGGCCAAGTCCCACCGACAGCGCGGCCGAGGTCGCGAAATTGGCGGCCAGCGTGAACTCGGTATAGATCAGCATCGGCAGCACATCGATATTCGTCGCCAGCGTAAACGCAGTCCCGAAGGCCCCCATCGCCGTCGCAAATGCGATCGCGCCGGACGCAACGAAGGCCGGCGCCAGCGCCGGCAGCACGACGTCACGCTGGACCGCCCAGGGGCTGGCGCCGAGCGAACGCGCGGCTTCTTCCAGACCGACATCGAGCTTTTGCACGGCCGCCATGATGGTCAGGATCACGCGCGGGATCGAGAAGTAGAGATAGCCGAGGAACAGCCCGTAGATCGAATAGGCGAAGACGAACTTCTCGCCGAAGATCCGGTTCGACAGATCGCCGATCAGCCCCTGCCGCCCCGCCAGCAGAATGATCATGAAGCCGACCACCACGCCGGGAAACGCCAGCGGAAAGGTCAGCATCGCGATCAGCACGGCCCGGCCTGGAAAGCGGTGCCGCTGCAGAAACATTCCGGCTATCGTCGCCACGATCAGCGTGACGACGGTCGTTGCCGCCGCCAGGAGCACGGTATTGATCAGCGTCGCGCGATAACGAGATTCGGTCAGGATGGCGAGATATCCGGCGAGCCCGTGCGGCCCTTCGGCGCCTGCGACAACCAGCCGTGCCATCGGCAGCAGGAAGAATGCCGTGGTCACGACCGCGAGCGGCAGCAGGCAGAGCCAAACGAAGGATTTTTGCGACATCGGAAGAATGGTGCCCCGGCGAAGGGCACCATATTGCCTCAGCGAACCTCGGCGAGATAGCGGTCGACGAAGGCTTTTTGCACGTTTTCCATCTCGCCCCAGTCGACGCTCTTGGCGCGGGCATAGTCGCTGTCGGGGAGGAATTTCCCCTTCACGGAAGCCGGCAGCTCGATCGGGCGGGCCGGACGCAGATAGGCATTGGTCCAGATCGCCTGCCCCTTGTCGGACAAGAGATAGTCCATCACCTTCTTGGCCTTCTCCTTGTCGGGCGCGTTCTTCACGAGACCAACGACATAGGGAAACACCACCGATCCCTCGCAGGGAATCACAAACTCGAAGTTGCCCTTCTCCGAATATTTCGCGCGATAGGCATTGAAGTCGTAGTCGAACAGGATCGGCATCTCACCGGAGACGACGCGGGCATACGACGTCTGCTTGGGTACGATCGGATCGTTCTTGCGCAGCTCCTTGAAGAAGCTGATCGCCGGATCGAAGTTGCCTGGCGAGCCGCCGAGCGCCAGATTGACGGCGACCGCGCCGACATAGCCGACCGCCGCCGACGACGGATCGAGATAGCCGACCATCCCCTTGTAGTCGGGCTTCAGGAGATCCTTCCAGCAGGCCGGCACCGGCTTGCCGCCAAGCGCATCCTTGTTCACGAACAGGCCGAGCGTGCCGGAGTGGATCGTGGTCCAGTAGCCATCCGCGTCCTTGAGGCCGGCCGGGACCTGATCCCAATGCGCCGGCTTGTAGGGCTCGAGCGCGTCCTGCGCCTTGGCCTTCATGCCGAAAGTCACGCCGAAATAGCCGATATCGCCGACCGGATTGCTCTTCTCGGCCAGGATCTGAGCCAGCGCCTGGCCGGAATTCTTGTTGTCGTGCGGGATATCGTAGTTGAGATCCGCCTTGATCGCCTTCAGCATCGAGGCCCAATCCGCCCATTCCGGCGGACAATTGTAGCAGATCACGTCCGCCGCCCTGGCGGATTGCCACGGCGCGATCAGCATCAGCGCCAGCAACGCAAGGACAAGGCGGACGGTCTTCATGGGAGGCTCCGGTCTGGGAGAGGATGCAAAGAGGATTTCAACATCAACCGGGCGACCAAGTATAGGCCGCGTATGAATGTTTTGCGACGCGCTTGCTGCCGTGCAGCAAATGCAACGGCTCCGATGCCGACCATCGGGTGCTCGCGGCAGCCACTGGTTTCGCGCTAGGCTGACGGCCGAAAGAGGAAGCCCATGTACCAGCCGCCCGGCGTCAACACATCGCCTGATCTGCCCGTTCCCGGCCTGATGCAGGCCTGGGTCCTGGGTGACCCCGGCCAGCTCCTGCTTTGCGAAAAGCCGACGCCGGTCCCCGCGCGTGCCGAGGTGCTGGTGCGCATCGATGCGGTTGCGATCTGCGCCACCGATCTCGAAATCATCCATGCCGGGTCGCCGGCAAGCATTCAGGGCGGCCTGCCCTTCAACAAGAACTTTACGCCGGGCCACGAATACATGGGCACGGTCGCCGCACTCGGGCCGGACGTTGACGAATTCAGGATCGGTGATCGGGTCAGCGTCGAAATCCATGCCGGTTGCGGCCAATGCAAACGCTGCCGCCAGGGCATGTACACATCCTGTCTCAACTATGGAAAGCCGGAGAAGGGCCACCGCGCCAACGGCTTTACGACCGACGGCGGATTCGCGGAGTACGCAGTCAACCACATCAATACGCTGGCGCGCGTACCGGATAGCATGAGCGATGCGGAGGCGACGCTCGTGGTGACCGCAGGCACGTCGATGTACGGCTTGACGGAATTGGGGGGATTGGTGGCGGGCGAGAGCGTCGTGGTGATCGGCCCGGGGCCGATCGGACTTCTCGCAGTTGCCGTGGCCAAGGCGCTTGGCGCAAGCCCGGTGATTCTGACCGGCACGCGCAACAAGCGGCTGGCGATCGGCCAGGAACTGGGGGCCGACCGCGTCATCAACATCAACGACGAAGACGCCGTTGAGGTCGTGAAGCAACTAACAGGGGGAATCGGCGCGGACTATGTCGTCGAATGTGCCGGCACCGAAGCGACACTCAACCAGGCCATTCACATGACCAATCGCGGCGGCAAGATTTGTCTGGCCGCCTTCCCGCACGAGGCCGCGACGCTGGATATCGCGCATCTCGTGCGAAACAACATCTATGCTTACGGGATCCGCGGCGAGGGCCGCAGCGCCACGCGCCGCGCCATGGAATTGATGGCAGCGAAGCGGTTCGACGCGACAAGGATCCACACGCATACGTTTCCGCTGGAAGACCTGCCGACGGCGCTCAGATATGCACGGGATCGCGTGGATGACGCGATCAAGGTCGTCGTCACCACCCGCAAGGTCGACGCGATCGCGCGCGCTGCGGAGTAAGGTCCGTTCGCGCCGGCGGGAGACCGGAGAGCCCGCTCACACCGAACAATATCGTTCCTTGATCTCGTCGTCGGCCAGCAGGGCCTGCGCCGACGCCTGGTGCACCACCGCCCCCTGATCAAGGACGTAGGCACGATCGGCGATGCCAAGCGCGAGCTCGACATTCTGCTCAACCAACAGCACCGTCGTTCCCTGCGCCTTCATACTGCGGAATAGCTCGAACATTTCGTCGACCAGGACCGGCATGATGCCCTCCGAAGGCTCATCCAGCATGATCAGGTCGGGCTTTGCGATCATCGCCCGCGCGATCGCCAGCATCTGCTGCTCGCCACCGGACATCGTGACCGCCTCCTGGTCCATGCGCTCGGCCAGCCGTGGGAATATCACCGCGATCTCGTCGATCAGCTCGGCTTCCCGCTTCTTCGCCGGCGACGCCACCAGCCCGAGCCGCAAATTTTCCCGGACCGACAATCCCTGCACAATCCGCCGCTCTTCGGGAACATAGGCAAGTCCCAGCGCGAAGCGCACATGCGGCGGCCGGCTCAGCAGCTCCTTGCCCTTGAAGGTGACCGAGCCGCGCGTTCGTCCCATCAACCCCATGATCGATTTCAGCGTCGTCGTCTTGCCGGCTCCATTGCGACCGATCAGGCAGACGATCTCGCCCTTGGTCACTTCGAGAGTTATGTCCTGCAGCGCGTGACTTGCGCCGTACCAGGCATTGAGCTTGCTGATCTGCAGCATTCGTCAATGCTCCCGCTGGCCGAGATAGACGCGCTTCACCGCCTCGTTCTGCCGGACCTCCTGCGGCGTTCCTTCGGCGAGAAGTTCTCCGTGATGCAGCACGAGGATGCGATCGCTGATCCCGAGCACCAGCTTCATCTTGTGCTCGACGAGGATGACCGTACGCTCCTTTGCGAGCTTCACGATCAGATCCATCATGGTCCGGGTCTCCTCCGGGCTCATGCCGGCCGTCGGCTCGTCCAGCAACAGCAACCGGGGTTGGCTGGCAAGCGCCATGCCGATCTCCAGCGCCCGCTGCTCGCCATGGGCCAGCGTCCTGGCGGCACGTTCGCGAGATTCCCACAATCCGACCAGCGCAAGCAGCTCGTCCGCCCGCTCGACCAGCTCGGTCAGGCGCGCGCGGGGACGCCAGATGTCGTATCTCGACACCAGCGCCTGCAGACCGACGCGGATGTTTTCACGGGTCGTGAGCTGCGGGAACACGCTGGTGATCTGAAAGGACTTTGCGATCCCCATATGCGCAAAGCGGTGCTGCGGCAGCCCGGTGACATCCTTGCCCTCGAATTCAACGCTGCCTTTGGTGGGCGCAAACGCGCCGCACAGCAAATTGAAATAGGTGCTCTTACCGGCCCCGTTCGGACCAATAATGGAGGTGATCGCTCCTCTGGAAAACTCCGCCGAGATATTGTTCAGCGCAACAAACTTCCCGAACGTCTTGCCGACGCCCCTGGTACGCAGAATGATTTCCCTGGTTTGGCCTTCCGCGGCGCTCATCGCCTGCCTCGCGCGATCAGTGTGCCCCAGATGCCGGCGGGGAAGAACAGCACGCATGCAATGAAAATGGCGCCAACGATCAGTTGCCAGTGAACCGTCCACACGGAGACCACGTTCTCCAGGACCAGGAAGACGGCGGCGCCGATCATCGGCCCGAAGAACGTTCCCATACCGCCCAGCAATGCGATCATCACAACCAGACCCGACGTCTCGTAGTGCAGGATCTCGATCGGAACGATCGACAGATGCAGCGCCTGCAAGGCTCCCGCGAGACCGCAGAAGCCGCCAGACAAAACGAAGGTCAGCAATCGGGTCTTGGTGACGTCATAGCCTGACGCGCGGGCGCGCATCTCATTCTCCCGCACGGCCTCAATGACGGCGCCAAATGGCGAGGCAAGAATGCGCGACATCACGAAAAAAGCGGCAATCACGAAAGCCGCGATGACATAGTAACGGATCATCGGATTGATGAAGTCGAGCCGCAAGCCGAACAGATCGATGGTGCGGACGTTGATGCCGCGGAGGCCGTTTTCGCCACCGGTCAGGTCAACCGCCTGATAGAACAGGTAGTAGACACATTGCGACAGCGCCATCGTTACCATCGCGAAGTAGATGCCGCGGGTCCTGATCGCGAGCACGCCAATCAACGATGCCATCAACAGGCCGCCGGCGATCCCGGCTGCGATGGCCGCATACCATGGCCAGCCAAAATGCACGATGGCGATGCCACACAGGTAGGCACCGGTTCCGAACAGCGCCGCGTGACCAAACGACAGCAGACCGAGATAACCAAACACGAGGTTGAAGCCGACAGCGTACAATCCATAGATCAGGATGTTCACCGCGAGAGCCGTGAACGGCATCACCAACGGGAAAATCAGAATCACCGCCGCCACAATGCTGGCGCGATGCCGCGTTGCGAATTCGTACCAACTGCCCGTCGCGGCACGAGGCTGTTTGATGGATTCGGTGGCTCCGGTCATCCTTGGCTCTCAGCTCATCAATCCGGCGCGGCCGAAGAAGCCTTGAGGACGGACGATCAGGACGATCGCCATCAGGGCGAAGATCGAAACCTTGGCCATCTCGGGCGCAAACAGCGACGTCATGCTGACCACCACACCGACGAGGAGGCCCGCCAGTACGGCGCCACCGATCGAACCCATGCCTCCTACGACCGTAACCACGAAAGCCTCGGCGAGAATCGTGCCGCCCATCTCGGGAATGACGCCTTGAAGCGGGGCAGCCAGCAGCCCGGCAAAGCCCGCAATCGCGGTGCCTATCCCGAACACGATCAACCAGACCCTGGAAACGTCGACCCCGAGGACGCGGACGATTTGCGGATCGCGCGCGCCGGCGCGGATAATGAGTCCGAAGCTGGTCTTCTCCAGAAACAGCCAGAGCGCCAACAAGACAACGGCCGTCGCGCCGATCACGAACAGGCGGTAAAGTGGAAAATATCCGACACCGATGTCGACAGCCCCCTGCAGAAGCTCAGGCGTGTCGAAGGGATAACCGGTCTTGCCGAAGGCAATGCGCACGCATTCGACCATGACGTAGCTCAGCCCGAAGGTCAGCAGCAGCGGATAATCGATGCCGCGGCCGTAAAGCGGCCGGATCAGCACGCGCTCGACGGCAAGGCCGAACAGCCCGATCAGAAGCGGTACCGCCAGCAAGCAGAGCCAGAAATTGCCGCCGATCGAAATCAGGTACAGCCCGACATAGGCGCCGACCATGTAGAACGCGCCATGGGCGAAGTTGACGACGGTCAACATCCCGAAGATCAGCGAGAGGCCGATCGCAAACAGCACGTAGATCGCGCCGAGCGCCAGCCCAGCGAATAGTTGCAGTGCAATCAGATCAAAGCTCAGGCCCGCCATTTGTCCCCCCCTCAGCACGCGCGCCGCCCCGCGGTGCGCGCCGGCGCATGGCTCAGCTCTTGTGGCCAAGCGTGTCGCAGCTACGCAGGTTCTTCTCGTTAGGCTCTTCGGTCGATAGAACCTCGAACACATCTGACTCGTTCTTCATGTCCTTGGACTTCGACTTGATCACGAGCACCGATTGCACCGATTGGTGATCGCATTTGCGATAGTATTGCGGCCCCTTGTAGTAGTCGTACTTCAAAGCCTCCAGTGCCGCGACGACCTTGTCGGTCTCCACGCTGCCCGCGCCCCTGACCGCCTCGAGCACCGTCCGAACACCGCCATAGCCGAGCGCACCGTAGTCGGTAGGCAACTTGCCGTCATACATCTTGCGGAACGCGTCGTTGAACGCCTTGGTCGAGGCGAACTTGTCCTCGATGCCCCAGAAGAACGAGCAGCCCCCGACGACGCCTTCGAATGCCTGGGGGCCCGCCGCAACGCGACTGGCATGCGACAGCAGCGGCGCGATGATCTGGATCGATTTCTTGATGCCGAAGTCGGTCGCCTGCTTCAGCGCGATCTGCTGATCGCGGCCGAAATTGCTGATGCATAGAATATCGGGCTTGAGCGCCTGGAGACGCGGCAGCAGGGTCGAGAAATCCGTCGTTCCAAGCGGATGTCGGATGTCACCGAGATTCTCGATGTTGAACTGCTTGCCGACCTCGAGAAAGCCGCGAACCATCTCGTGACCGTAAGCATAGTCCGCCGTGAGAAACGCCACCTTCTTGCCGAATTTGGTGAAGGCGTAGCGCCCAACCGCCCCTGACGTCATGTGCGGGTTCAGCGCTTCGTGGAACGTGTATTTGCTGAAATCTGCCGCCTCGTTGATGGCGTCGGACTGGCTGATCGAATTGAAGATGACGCCGCGTTCCTTGGTGACGTTGTTGATCGCGAGCTGAACCGCCGCGGATAGACTGCCGACGACGAAATTCACCTTCTCCTTCTCGACCAATTCCAGGGTCCGCGTCGCCGCCTCCCCCGGATTCAGCTTGTCGTCACGCACGACGAGCTCGGCCTTGCGGCCGTTGAGACCGCCGGCATCATTGAACTGGGTGACAGCAAGCTGACCCGCCCGCACCTGGTCCTGGGCCTCGGCGCCGTATGGACCGGTCAAAGGAACCGGGAAGCCGATCTTGATGGGCGCTTCCTGGGCCTGAAGCAGATTGATGCGAAAAGGCGAGACGGCGAGAACGGCGCCGGCGCTTGCCGTCGTCAGCAGACGACGCCGTGATATCGATCCAGCTTTGGTGACCTTCTTCGTCATGACTATTCCTCCCCAAGAACTGTCTGCGTTTTTGCTTATGGTATTATCGTTGCCCGGAACGTCTCCACTCAGATCCGTCCCAGGGCGGTCAGGATAACCTGAGGCGTGAGCGGAATCTCGGTAATTGTTGCGCCAAGCGGCCGGAGCGCGTCATTGACCGCGTTGGCAACCGCTGCTGCCGCGCCGGCCGTCCCCGCCTCCCCAGCCCCTTTGGCTCCCAGTTCCGATTCCTGCGTCGGAGACACCACGTGGCCGACCTCGATGTCGGGCATCTCGCCGGACATCGGGACCAGATAGTCCGCCATATTGGCATTGGTCAGCTGACCGCGTTCGTCGTAGATGCACTTCTCGAACAGCGCCGCGCCGAGCCCCTGCACGACCCCGCCCCGGATCTGCTCGTCGACCAGTTGCGGGTTGATGATGGTGCCGCAGTCTTCGACAACCCAATGCTTCAGCAGCTTGACGAACCCGGTCTCGGTATCGACCTCGAGCCATGAGGCCTGAACGCCGTTGGTGAACGCAAAGGGATATTGGCGCGGAACGAAATGCCGGGTCGCCATCAATTCGGGCTGGACACCGGGCGGCAGGGTGTCCGGTCGAAAATAGACGATCCGCGCAAGCTCGTTCAGTTCGATGCGAAGCGCGCCGTCGGCGGCGTTGACGATCGTGTTGTTGACGATATCGAGCCCGTCCGGCGTCGATTGCAGGATGGCCGCGGCGACGTTCAGGATGTTCTCTCGCAGGCCCTTGGCTGCCTGCAATGCAGCTTCGCCGCCGATGCCGGCACCGCGCGAGGCCCAGGTACCACCGCCATAGGGCGTGTGGTCGGTGTCGCCCAGGATGACGCGGACGCGTTCCATCGAAACGCCAAGCACGCTGCCGACGATCTGGGCCGTCAGCGATTCCGACCCTTGCCCCTGTTCGGTGATGCTGGTCTGGCAGATCACGGACCCTTGCGCGTCGAGCCGGACCGCAACGCCATCCTGCGATGAAATTTTCGCGCCGCCCACGCCATAGAAGGCAGCGCTGGGATTGGTCACCTCGATGAAGCTCGCGATTCCGATGCCTCGATGGACGTTTCTGGCGCGCAAGGCCGCTTGCTCAGCGCGCAACGCGTCGTAATCCATCATCTGAAGCAGCTTGGTCAACGAGGCGTGATGCGAGAGTTGCTCGAACTTCATGCCCGAGGGTGATGCACACGGATAGGCATCGTCGGCGATCAGATTGCGCCGCCGGATTTCGACGGGGTCCATGCCGATCCTCGCGGCCGCCAGATCGACCAGGCCTTCGGTGACCGAACAGGCGATCGGGTGTCCGACCGCCCGGTACTGGCACATTACGTTCTTGTTCTGGAAAACGACGCGCGCCCGCGCCCGATAGTTCGCCGTGACATAGGGCCCACCGACCAGGTTGACCACCTGATTGGCCTCGATGGCGCTGGTGCGCGGATACATCGAGTACGGGCCGATCCCCGTCAGGTCGTCGATCTCGAAGGCCGTAATCATACCGTCCGGCCTGACCCCGATCCGTCCCCTGCATCGATGATCGCGGGCGTGGATGTCCGTGTTGAAACTCTCGACGCGGTCCGCCACGAACTTGACTGGCCGACGCAGCAGCTTGGACAGCGCGTAGGTCGCCATTTCGTCGGCGTAGATATGGACCTTGATGCCGAACGAGCCGCCGACATCCTTGCAGACCACCCGGACCTGCGCTTCCCTTAACCCAAGATGCAGCGCCGCAATGTTCTGCACCATATGGGGCGCCTGCGTGCCCTGATAGATCGTGAGCCGTGCCTCGGCCGCATTCCAATCGGCAACGACGGCCCGCGGCTCAAGTGTCACGCCGGTGTGGCGCCCGAATACGAAGTCGGCCTCGACGAGTTCGGACCCCGACAATGCATGATCGACGTCGCCGGCGTCGAGCGTCCGCTCAAAGGCAAGATTGTCGCCGAGCGCAGCATGAATGACGGGAGCTGCCGGATCGAGCGCAGCACGCATGTCCGTGACCGCCTCGAGCTCCTCGTAGTCGACTGAAATCTGCTCCATGGCATCTTCAGCTGCAGCACGGCTGGTCGCCACAATCGCTGCAACGGCCTCGCCCTGCCAGCACACGCGGTCGACCGCGATCGCGTGTTGTGGCGCTGACTTCAGTCCCTTCAGGTGCGAGAGCACCCCGACCCACGGCGTGATGACCGCTTCAAGTTCACGACCCGTGACGATGGAAACGACACCGGGCATGCGCCTTGCCGCCTCGGCGTCGATCGCTGCGATTTTGGCGTGGGCATGTGGCGACCGTAGAAAAACCACATGCGCCATCCGCGGCAATTCGAGATCACTGACATATTGGCCCCGCCCCTGCAGCAACCTGTCGAGGTTCGGCCGCGGTACGGTCTTGCCGATGTAGGAATTCGGGCGATCAAGCACCGAAAGCGTGACTGCTGGCGCCCGCGTCACCGTCATGCGCCCCGTTCCGCGCGCGTCTTGGCTGTCGCCTCCACCGCATCCACGATGGCCTGATAGCCTGTGCAGCGGCAATAGTTGCCGGAAAGATGCTCGCGGATCGCTCGACGATCAGGCACGGACACCTGCTTCAGCAGGTCCTGCGCCGTGATCAGCATCCCAGGCGTGCAATAGCCACATTGCAATGCATTGCGTTCGCGAAATGCCGCCTGAAGATCGGCTATCTCACCGCTGTCAGACAGCCCCTCGATTGTCTCAACTGACGCGCCCTGCGCCTGGACCGTCAGCATCAGACAGGAGCGAACGATCTCGCCATCGAGCCGGACCGTGCAGGCGCCGCAAACGCCGTGCTCACACCCAACGTGGGTTCCGGTCAGCTTGAGATTTTCCCGGAGGAAATCAGCAAGATTGAGCCGCGGCAAGACGAAGGCGTCGATGGGTTCGCCATTGACCTGAAGCGAGACCGGTACCGGAGCGTTCACTTGCCGACTCCCGTTTCCAGTTCTGGCCGTGCCAGCAATGCTGCCACGCAGCGCCGGAGCAAGACCGTCGCGAGGTGTCGACGCATGGCCGCGGTCGCCTGCTGGTCCTCCTGTGGATCGAGTTCATCGGCCAGTGCGGCCGTCGCCTCTGCGAGCAAGGCGGGAGTTACCCTTGCATCGATCAGTTTGCCGGCGGCCGCCGCGAGCAATGGCCGGTCGCCAACAGCACAGAAGCCGAGGCGAAGAGCTGAAAACCTGCCGGCCGCAACGACAGCATGGGCGGCGAGCCCAACGACAGCGTAGTCGCCATGCCGCCGGGCATACTCCTGAAAGAAAAATGTCGAGCCTTGGCCTGCGACCGGCACCTCGACCGCGACAAGCAACTCGTCCGGCAGTAGCGCGGTCTCGTAGATTCCCCTGAAAAACTCCGTCGCAGTAATCCGGCGTTCGCCGGCCGAGCCCCGAACAACGATCGTGGCGTCAAGCGCCACAACACAGGCTGGCAACTCCGAGGCAGGATCGGCGTGAGCGAGGCTGCCGCCGATCGTTCCGCGATTGCGAATTGCGGGATGGGCAACGTGGGCAACGGCATCGCGCAACAGCCGCGCGTGCAGTGCAACCTCCGGCGATCTGAGCAGATCGACGTGCCGGGTCAGCGCGCCAATGACCAGCACGTCTCCCCTCACGGTGATGCCGCGCAACTCGGCGAGGCCGCCGATATCGACCAGGATGTCCGGAGACAGGAGCCGCAGGTTCATCGCCGGCATCAGGCTCTGACCACCCGACAGAACCTTCGCCTTGTCGCCGTGCATGGCGAGCAACTCCAGCGCGTTCACGACGCTGGTCGCGCGGGCGTAGGCGAAAGCCGCAGCTTTCATGTGGGCATGGCCTCCCGGGCCCAATTTTGGTTTGCCCGATTAGAGGGCCGCCCTCTTCAAAGGTCAAGCTTGTTTATCGAGTGATTATTTGTGCAGCAAGGGCTTGTCTTCGCCTCGGGAAGGCCGCAGGTTCCTTGCCAACTAAAGTTCAAATCGCGGGGAGGCGGATCATGAAGCTCGGTTTTTTTACGATGCCGATCCATCCTCTCGACAAGGATTGGCGGCAATCGCTCCGGGAGGATCGCGAGGCCTTTCTGCTCGCGGACGAGCTCGGCTTCACCGAGGCGTATGTCGGCGAACACGTCACCGACAAGGCCGAGAACATCACCTCCAGCATCGCCTTCATTGCCTGGCTCGCAGCCGCAACCAAGCAGATCAAGCTCGGAACCGGCACCATCAACATGCCAAACACGCATCCGGCAGCTATCGCAGCGTCCGTCGCCATGCTCGATCACATGCTTGATGGCCGTTTCATCCTTGGAATCAGCCCCGGTGGATTGCTGTCCGACGCGGAGGTTTTCGGCAATCTCGATGCCGACCGCAATGCCATGTTCCTTGAGGCCATCAACCAGGTTCTTGATATCTGGGCTGGTAAACCGCCCTATGATTTGCAGGGCAAATATTGGAACGTCTCGGTCAAACGGACTCTGATCGAGGACATCGGCCAGGGAATCGTCGCTCGCCCCTTGCAGGTCCCTCACCCGCCAATCGTGGTGACCGCGGTTGCGCCATTCTCAAAGGGCGTCACGGAGGCGGCGGCGCGCGGCTGGGATCCGATCTCGGCCAACTTCCTGATGCCGGCCTGGGTGAAGAGTCACTGGCCGAAATATGTCGAGGGTTGTGACCGCGTGAACCGGGCAGCCGAGCCTGCCAATTGGCGTGTCGCCAAGAGCGTGTTCGTGGCAAGGGATGCAGCAACCGCGAAGGCCTATGCCACGTCATCAGACAGTCCGTACGTGTACTATTATCACCAGTTGTTCACGAAGCTGAAGCGCAGTGGCCGGCTTGAGTTGTTCAAGACGCGACGGGATCAACCCGTCGCCGAGGTCACACTGGAATCGATCTGCGACAAATTGATCATCTACGGCACGCCCGAAAGCGTGGCTGACCAGTTGCTGGCGTTCCAGGAAGAGATTGGCACCTTCGGAACCCTGCTTTACGCCGGCAAGGACTGGAAAGATCGCGAGCTTGGCCGTCAATCGATGATCCTGATGGCCGAGAAGGTCCTGCCGCGGATCAATGCCACCGCTGCCGGATCATCGACGTGAAGGAGGTTCGACATGGCCTTTACTGATCGCATTGCGTACCAGGCGCAGGTCGACCGACCGAAACTGACATTACCTGACGGCAAGAAGCTTGCCGTGTGGGTTATCCTCAATGTCGAGGAATGGCGCATCGACAATGCGATGCCACGCACCGTGCTGAGCCCCCCGATGGGCCAGCCCCTGCTGCCCGACGTGCCGAACTGGTCGTGGCATGAATACGGCATGCGCGCCGGCTTCTGGCGGCAGTTCAAAGCTTTGACCGATCGAAAGATACCGGTGACGCTGGCTGCGAACGCCAATGTCTGCAACAGCTATCCGCGTGTGGCGTCGGCGGCGCGCGAGGCGGGATTCGAATTCATGGGACATGGGTTTGTTCAGGGCCCGATGCACAAGGTCGAGAACCAGGCGGACGCAATCAAGCGCGCGGTCGACACGATTGCTGGATTTACCGGCAAGCCGCCGCGATCATGGGAAAGCCCGGGCCTGACCGAAACAGAAGACACGCTCGATCTCCTGCGCCTCAATGGGATCGAATACGTGGCCGATTGGGTGATTGACGATCTCCCCCAGGACATCGCCACGCCGCACGGCACCGTGACGACGATTCCCTATTCGGTCGAGACCAACGACATTGTCATTCACGCGCTGCAACACTTTCCGTCGGAGCAGTTCCTGACGCGCTGCACTGACCAGTTCGATCGGCTGTACCTCGAGGGCGCAGAGAACGCGCGGATCATGGCCATCTCGGTGCATCCCTACATCACGGGCGTGCCGCATCGCATCAAGTACCTGGAGGCCCTGCTCGATTACGTCATCGGCCATGACGGCGTCGCCCTCATGACGGCAAGCGAGATCGGGGATTGGTATCGGGGTCAGATGGCGACAAGGTAGCGCGGCTCAGCCGACGACCTTGACCGGCGCCCGTCGACGATCGGTCGCGCTCTCGGCCATCCTCTCAAATCCCGCGAGGAAGATATCCAGCGCGTCACTGATCATCTGCGCCTTGTCCTCGAGGACAGGCGCTTCGTAGATGTACTTGCGTACGCCATAATAGAAGATGCCACCGTGAAACACCCAGGCCAGCTCGAGTTCTGCGGCGCTGGGCCTGCCTTGCGTCGCGAGGCCGGCGTCGTGGCGGCATTCCCGGAGAATGCGTGTCAGGATCTTGTCCTTGACCATGCCAACATACCACCGATTGATATCGAGGCCCTTCAGGCCGGAGTAGAGATAGATCCGGAGCCATCTTCGGTTGAAAATCGCGTCGGTATAGATCTCGTAAAATTCCTGGAGCCGCACGCGGAGCGGACGTGACCTATCCGAAAGCACCTTCTCCCAGCCGATTTCAAGCGGTTCGAGATATACCTTGCGGTAGACTTCCTTGATGAGATCGTCCTTGCTCGGAAAGTAGCGGTAAAGCAGCGGCTGCGTTACGCCGAGCTTGTGAGCAAGGGCGCGCGTGCCGCCGCCAAATCCCTCCTCCGCAAATAGCTCGGTTGCCTTGGTAACGAATTCACTGCGACGATCGACGGCTGATAGTCGCCTCTGCTTGGCACGAACGCGCTTGACGGGCGTCTTTCGATTCATGATGTCTTGTCACCACCCTCAGCCAAAAACCCGCCAAAACCTCCGCGCGCGAACACCAGCGGATTGTTCCGGTTATAGGCGTAGGCTTCCACCGCGCCCAGGAAAATGACGTGATCCCCGCCATAGTAGCGGTTGGCGGCACGGCACTGGAAATTCGCGACCACATCGGCAAGCACGGGAGCATTCCCGAGGCCCGGCGTCCAGCTCACACCCGCGAACTTGTCACCCGACGATCTGGCAAACTGCACCGCCAGCGCCTGTTGCGACGCGTCTAGAACGTTGACCGTAAAATGGCTGGCATTCTGGAAGATCGGCAGTCCCTGCGAAAACATGCCCAGGCTCCACAACACAAGTGGCGGATTGAGCGACACCGATGCAAAGGAATTACAAGTAATTCCATAGGGCCGTCCTTCAGCCGCCATCGCGGTGACTATCGTCACACCTGTTGCGAACGTACCGAGCGCATTGCGGAAATCACGGGGATCGATCGCCGAACTATCGCTTGCGAGCTCACTGGCGGGATCCAGCGGATGTTTGGGCGAGTCGGACATCCGGCTTACCTCAAAGCGTCAGGTTTTCAGACGGCAGCCCCAGAGCCACCCGCCCGTAATTGGTGCCCGCCGCGTCAAAATTGAACGCGAGATGCGAATTCACCGCGTGCGCGTCGCGGAATTGGCGCTGCAACGCTCCCGAGGTAAACAGGCTGCGTGCGCCGCCCGCCGCAAATAGAAGAGACACCGCCTCGGTGCACAAATTGACCGCGAACGCACCGTCGCGCCGAAGCTTCGTCTTCGCTGCAATGCCCGGGATATCGCCACGCCGGACCTCCGCAAGTGCCTCAACGCAGTTGGTGCGCATGATTAGCCGCGCGGCATCGATCTTCGCCGACGCCTCGGCGATCTTGATCTGTGTGCTTTGCAGGTCCCCGATCTTGGCCCGGTTATATGTCGAAGCGCGGTGTCGCGCGATCTCGACATAGTCATCAAGGCAAGCCTGCGCATTTCCCAAACCAACCCCGGACAACACATAGGGAAACAACGAAAAGACTGGAAGCATGTAGAGCGCATTCGGATTGACGATACTGCCCGGCGTCGCACCTCCCGCAAGATCGCTGACGGCAACGGTCATATGCTCGGGAACGAATGCGTCGGTGACCCGCACGTCGTTCGATCCCGTTCCGCGCAAGCCAGCCGCATTCCAGGTGTCGTCGATGCTGTAGTCCCGCCTGTTCAACAGGAATAGCCGATACTCGACACCGTCGGCCTCATCATCCGAGGCGACCACGCTCGCGAGCATGTTCCATCCGCAGGATTCCACCCCGGACGAAAACGGCCAATGACCACTCAGAACATATCCGCCACTTGCCTTCCTCGCACGACCTGCCGGGAAGACAAAGGAAGACGCGATCAGCGCATCCGGATCCTCTCCCCACACCGCGCTCTGCGCTTCGGGCGCGAACATAGCCAGCATCCAGTGGTGACTTGCAAGGTTGGCAAAATTCCAGGAGACCGAGGCGTCTCCCTGCCCGAGCGCATCGGCGCAGTCGACCAGGGCAACATAGTCGAGCTCGCTGCCTCCGACGCGCTTGGGCTGCAGGATCCGGAAAAGGCCGCTGTCAAGCAAATCCCGCTCGGTCTCCGGCGGCAATCTGCGCAGCTCTTCGGTCCGCGATGCCCGTTCGCGCAATGCCGGAACAAGCGCTTTGGCTCGTGCGACCATGACCGAATAACGATCCATATCCGGGCCTGGCTGTACCTTCGTGTCGAGCCCGCGGCCAACCTCAACCATGGTCTCTTCCTTCGTTCGATCTCCAAGACATTTGCGCGCGCGATCGAGCCGTCAACTCAGTTTATCGATCGATCACCAGAGATCAAGGCGCGCAAGCCTGCATTCCGCGAATTCAGCGCCCAGGATCCACGACTGCCGCCGGGCGCCCATTTGAGGAAACGCTTCCAGCGATGCTTCGTTCGCACTGCAGAGGCCCATTCTAGCATCCCACGCCCAAAATTCGATGCCGGCTACGACCGCGGCTTGCCGAAGGATGTTACCCATGGCCAGAAACGCAAAAAACACCGATCGCCGAAGCCACCGGGCGCTCAACGTCATCGAATTGTTCGCGACAACCCGAACCCACGTCGCAGGATCTAGACGAGCTCCTTCCTCCAATACAGCGTGTGCTGCCATGCCCAGGGCGAGACAGGTTCGAAGAGCCGATATCCTCGCCGGATAAAATCATTGGCCAAGAAGACGGACTCGCTCGGAGCCGTGTCGCAATCCGGATCAGGATCAGGCAACACCGCACGAAAATGCGACCGTGGGAACGTCCGTCTGCTCGCGTTTGGAATGCGGGCGCTCTGAATGAACTGGATGATCTCGGCGCTCATGCAAAGCTCCCACAACCCGATGGCAACCAGATCCCGCGAGCGCGAGCGATATCAGATAGGCGGTCATGCAAACCTCGTTGATCGGCCGTCAGCGCGCGATGCGGCCATGGCATGAATGTGCGGCAGATCGCGCAGCGGGCGGCGATCTTTGGGGCGCGAACCTTAGCCCTGACGAGCGGGGCCGCGGGCGGCGCCGGCTTTCGCCGCGCCGCAGGACCGGCGCGTTCGCGCGCACCAGCCAATTCGTTCTCTTTTCAAGGGGTCCGGACGGCGGCGCGTTTGCGACACTCAGGCGACGGGCTGGGAGGATGTGGCGTTGTCACGGTGCGGTCGCCGTCCGATTGGTGAAACGGCAAAGGAAAAGCCCGCCGCGGATTGCTCCGCGCGGGCTCAACAATTTCTGATTTTCGGATTATGACCCTGAGTTGCCCGACGTGTCAAACCTATTTCGGGCTGAATGCGATCGGTAAAATGCGATGCGTCGGCTTCGATGGTGAGAAACCGCCTTGAGCGAAAGTTTGGGCATTGATCCGGAATCGCAGCGCAGGCCGGTGCCAAGCGCCTATGCTTGCTGCGATGATGTCAGTGTGCCCGACGCGTCAAGCGGACATCTCACAATATTTGGATCGACATCAATGCAGTTTTTGGCCTGCGTCGGTCGAACTGACCCGCGCCGCATTTGATTGCAAGGAGGAAGCGTCGATGTATTTCGTTGCTGCCGTGCTCGCGGTCCTGTCCGGCATGTTCTACGCCGCGGGCCATCATCAGATCGGCTCTCTCGGCGTCACCATGTGCAAGTATGGCGGCATGTTCTGCGACAGCCCGGTGCTGGTTCTCGTTGGTGCAGGATTTGCAGCAGCGTGGGGCATGCTGGTCAGCATTCGCTGATCATCCCGCGACATTCCGACGATGATTTTGTGCCGCTGATTTGCCCGACGGGTCAATTCCCGCGCCCTGCGTCGGGATGTGATCCCACGAACGCCCGCAGCTATTGCGGCGTGCTCGGGTTTGCCGGATGAGCGGGCTTTGGGCCGGGTGGATCAGGCTCGATCGGTGCCTTGGGCTCGGTCGGTATGACCTTTGCGCCAGCGGCTCGCGCCGCCTCGCCGGTCGTTGAGTAGTTAGCCGAAGCGGCCGGCTGCACGTTCGGCTTGTTCCACGGGCCGTGATCCACGATCAGCATGCCGAGCACGCCGAGGATCGCAACCACGGCCGCCACCAACAGCGGTGTGCCACCATGCCGATTTCGATGCTTGACCGAACCGCCATCTGCAATGCCATGCGCCTGCATTGTCATCATCGTCTCCTCCACGGAAACAAGCCGCGACCCGCGCGTAAGTTTCCGGTTCCCCGACGTGAAAGCGAGGCATGTCGGTGGAACCAATCCACCGCTGCGGAATTTCTCCGATATGTGGCCGCCATCGCCGTGCAAAACGTGCGGATAGCAAAGGCGTTGGTCACCTGACGTCGGTCACCTGGCCTTCAATAAATCGCGGCACGGCACATGAGCTCCGAAACACCCGAGTTCCCGCTTCAACCCACACTCGGTGAACGAGCGATCGACACCGCGACGGACGTCTCGCGTACGATCACGGAGGTGTCGGATGGACTCCGAGCCGCCGCCGATCGCCTCAGCGATGCCATCGCGACCTCGCGCCGACCGGGCGGAGCCCTGGCCACCGTGAGTGCGGTCACGCGCGAAGCGCCGCTCGCAAGCCTGTTCGTCGCGTTTCTGCTCGGCGTCGCCGTCGCGCGCCGGCGCTAAAGCGTCGATGGGGCCGCGAACGCCGTCCTAGAACTTGCCCTTCGTCGCGTCCTTGGTCGCCGACATCACGCTACCGCTGATCTGCCGCATGTGTTCGCCGGCATTGGTGAACTGGCTGCGCAGGAATTCCGACTGGATCCGCATCGCCTCCTGCAGATCCGTTGCGTGCACGAGCTTGCGCGCATGCTCGAACGCCGCCTTCATGTTCTGCTCGGTGAACGACAGCGCTTGTTTGGAGATCTCGGTACCGGCGCCCGGCATCGACGTCATCGACTTGCTCGCAGCATCAAAGAACAGGCTGAAGGCCTGTTCGGCCTGGTCGATGGTCTTTTCCGCGAGATCGCGCAACTCGGCGGGAACTTCAAGCTTAGGCTCAATCATGATCGCGCCCCCTGAAATAAGCGTCTGGTGAGGTTAGCATAGATTGTGACGGCGTCAGCGCCGGATCGCGAGCTATAAAGACCCCACCCGCTCCGGCCGATTGAGGAAAAATTACCTAGCCGCGACCGACAGCCGATTCCAATCATGTCAGCACTGTGGCATAGTGATTCGGCTTCTTCGTCGGTCGCGCTCGCGTCTCTGGGGAATAAGGGGATCCGATGCTGCGCGCCGTTCGTCCGACACCGACCTGCACCCGGTTCAAGACCAGTATAGAAATGCCGTGCATGAGGTGCGGCACGCAAATGCGGCTTGCCTTGATCGAGCCGCGCGACCAAGTCTACGACGTGCTGACCTATCAGTGCACGCCTTGCAATTCCGGTGAAAGCTTCCTGAATGCGCGCTAGGCTGCGCGCCTGTTCAATCGCTCAGCACGGCGGCTCCCGCCTCCGTCAGCCCGGGCTCGTCGTCATGCAGTTCGACGAGACCGAGCTCAGCGAGGGTGTGCAGATCCTCGTCGCTGACCGGTGACAATTTGAGCCTGCCGGCCTGAATATCCCGCAAGGTCCAGCGCAAGCCGATCGCGCGCTCGAGTGAAAATTCCGCGAATGGATTATCTGCCATCCGCCTCGACTAGTGCGGCATTTGGATCAGACTTTGTCGTTGCCGCGGCGGCTTCA
This sequence comes from Bradyrhizobium sp. USDA 4501, assembly GCF_054062115.1. Lineage (NCBI taxonomy): Bacteria > Pseudomonadati > Pseudomonadota > Alphaproteobacteria > Hyphomicrobiales > Nitrobacteraceae > Bradyrhizobium > Bradyrhizobium sp. USDA 4501. Next base: position 7,246,677 of record NZ_JBSSEX010000001.1, on the reverse strand, counting down.
TGGACACCACAGATAGATCACCGCTGGCGCGATCGAGGCGCACAATGCCTCGACCGCGCCAACGCTTCATACATTGCCCGCAGCGGCTCAGTAGCGGTAGGGATCGATATCGAGAAGCGGGAATGCACTGAACACGCTCGGCAGATTGGTCGGCATCGCCGGATGAAGGTAGGATTTGTCCAATTCGGCAAAGCTGGTGACGCCGAGCAGACCGAGGCAGCGGATCACCTCGTCCTCCAGCAGTTCAAGCATCCGGACAATGCCGGCCTCACCGGCCGCGGCGAGCGCCCAGCACTGCAACCGGCCGATGCCGACAAGATCAGCGCCCGAAATGATAGCCTTCACAATATCGGTGCCGCGGCAGAACGAGCCGTCGACCATGATCTTGGCACGGCCGGCGACCGCCTGAACGATCTCGGGCAGGACATGCATGGACCCACGGCCATGGTCGAGCTGTCGGCCGCCATGATTTGAGACGTAAATCCAGTCGACCCCGTGGTCGAGGGCGATCTTGGCGTCTTCGGCGGTGGCGATCCCCTTGAGGATAAGTGGAATCTTGAACTTGTCCTTGATCAGCTTCACCGTCCGCCATTCCAGCCCCTTCTGGAAATCGCCGCCGGTGGCGCGGATGCGGCTCTCGCGGACATAGCGCTTGGCTATATCGCGCTCGCGCCGGCTGTAATGGGCAGTGTCCACCGTGAGGCAGAACGCGGCATAACCGTTGTCGATGCTGCGGCTGACCACATCCTCGACAAAGGCATCGTCGCCACGCACATAGAGCTGGAAGATGCGAAGCGCATCCGGTGCCGCGCTGGCGGTGTCCTCCAGCCCGGGCTCGGAAACCGAACTCAGCATGTGCGCCGCGCCGAACGTTCCCGCTCCACGCGCGACGGCCGCGCCCGCATCCGGATCGAAGATCTCGAGCGCGCCGACCGGGGCGATCATCACGGGAAGCCGGAGCTTGCGTCCGAATACCGCGGTAGAAGGATCGACGTGGATGACGTTGCGCAGGACGCGCGGCCGGAACGCGATCTCGTCGAGCGCCATTCTGTTGCGGCGCATCGTGGTCTCGGTCTCCGAGGCGCCGACGATGTAGTCCCAGGCGTTCTGATTCAGCTTGGCGCGGGCCTTTCGCGCGAATTCGTGCAGGTTCTGGAATTCCTCGCCGCTGGCGCCGAGTTCGACATTGCGCGCCTGTCGAATGGGGGTCCCGTCATTCATGGTGTTTCTTCTCCCGATTTGGCCGGCACATTAGCCGCAGACAAACCGGAAAAGCTACCACCTTGCGCCACGAATCCGGCCAGCGAAGGCCAGCTATTCGCTCGTGAGATAGATCGGTTCTCGACGCGACGCGGTTCGTATCCAGACGACCTCGCCCGAGGCGAGCTAGCTGCCCGAAAACCGGTTTCGGTACTCGGTCGGCGATACGCCGAGGTGGCGCAGGAAGGCCCGCCGCATTCGCTCGTCATCGCCAAATCCCGCGCGCTTGGCGACCTCGACCACGCCGCCGATCTGGCGGCTTTCGAGCAGCAAGCGCGCCGTCTCCACCCGCAGCGCCTCGACGCCGCTTGCGGGTGTCATGCCGGTGCGGCTGACATAGGTCCGGGCAAAGGTGCGTGGCGACATCCCCGCCTTTTCCGCGAGAGTTTCGACCTTGAGGTCGCTCGTGATGTTCTCGATGATCCAGGCGTGCAGCGCGCTGAAGCGTCCCTCGACGTCCGATGCCTGGGCGGCAAGGACGGTGGAGAACTGGCTCTGACCGCCCGGCCGTTTCAGAAACACCACAAGTCTGCGCGCAACATCGAGCGCGATGGTGTGACCGAAATCCTCCTCGATCATGGCGAGTGCCAGATCGATGCCGGCGCTGACCCCGGCCGATGACCAGACCCGTCCGTCCTTGACGAAGATCGCGTTGGGCTCAACCCGGATATTGGGAAAGCTATCCTGCAGACGGGGACAATAACGCCAGTGCGTTGCCGCCCGCTTGCCGTCCAGAATCCCGGTCCAGGCCAGCGCAAACGCGCCAAGACAAACCGACGCGATACGGCGCGCCTTGGGCAGCGCCTCCGCGATCCAGTTCATCAACTTCGCGTCGTTGCGGATCTTCCAGATGCCGGGTCCGCCGGGGATCACCAGCGTGTCGACCTCGGCGGGCGCAATACTGTCGATCGGCGCCGTGTCGATCATCATGCCGACATCGGTCGGCACCAACCCGCCGGAGGTCGACAGGTAGGACAGCGAGTAGTCCGGTCCCGGCAGCTCGATTGCTTCCAGTTCTGCAAACACCTGCGCCGGTCCCGAGATGTCGAGCAAGGTCACACCCGGAAAGGCAACGATCGCGATCCGCCGCGTCGCTTTCTTGTCGCGCGGCTCAGGCCGGGGCGCTTTGGCAGTTTTCGAGGGCATATTGTCCTTTAAGCCATTCGAGGCTGCCCTGTATAGCTCGCAATGGAATTCTGGAGTTCTGCCATGCCGCGAAATCTGGGCAGCGGATACGAGGCGATCAAATCGCCTTGGACGGATTACGCGATCTACAGTCTACCCGATGCCTCCCGGGTCGAAGCCTGCGACCGTCAGCCGCTGATGGACGCCATGAACGGCATCATTGCCGTCAACTGGCAGGCCACCGAGCCGCACTGGACAACAACCTCCTCGCCCTTCGACAAGAAGTATAGCCTGATCCTTGTCTACGATCGGTCTGGCCTCATTGCCTTCTCGGTCTATCGCATCCTGCAGATGTCGGCCGGACTTGGAATCTATCGCAGCGGCACGGAAGTGCTCCCGGCGCACCAAGGCCGCGGCTTCTACGGCTTCTTCACATCGGAAGTCCTGAAATGCTCCGGCGCTGCCGCGAGAGCCGAGGGCAACGTGCTCTACGGCTGGCGAACCCGCAACCCGATCGTCTGGGCAGCGAACGCTAAGATTTGCGAAAAAGTGACTCCATCTTTGCTCGACGATACGCAGGATCTCGCCCTGCAGGCGGCCTGTATCGAAATGTGCACCTCGCTCTATCCGGGCAAGCCGCTCGAACTGCCCGACATGATCATGCGTGGCGCTTACGGCCACATTAAGCACCATCGGCAGGCCTATCATGGCACCGCGTCGCTGGTCGATGCCGCGATGTCGCGGAAGATTCCGAATTCAGCGGATGCCCTTTTCTCGGTGGGTTACGCGAGGGTGTGATGTCGATGCTCGGACAACAAGCTGTTTATGCCCCGACGTCGCGCTTCACCGATCGCGCCTATCTCGCGTGGACGGCGGTGGCCATCGCCTACGCCATCGCCTTCCTGCAGCGCGTATCGCCGCAGTCGGTCAGCCTCAGCTTCATGCACGACTTCAACACCGACGCGGCCGGCGTTGCGATGCTCGCCTCAAGCTACTTCTGGGGCTACACCTTGATGCAGATTCCGGCAGGCCTTCTGGTCGACCGTTACGGCGTCAAGCGCGTCGTTCTCGTCAGCATGATCGCCTCCTCGCTCGGCAGCGCCGCGTTCGCGCTAGCACCGAACCTGCTCGACGTTTTTGTTGCGCGCCTGATCGTCGCCTGCGGCGATGCGCTGGTCTTCACCGCACTCCTGAAGCTCGTGGCACAGAGCTTCGCGGATGAGCGGTTCGGCATGATGTCGGGCATCTCGCAGGTCTCGGGCTATGTCGGGGGCGTGATCGCGACCACGCCGCTTGCAGCCGCGGTCTCAGGGTTCGGCTGGCGGGCCTGCTTCCTGTTCATCGCCTGCATTGGCCTCGCCAACCTGGCTTTCGCCAAGCTCGCGCTCAAGCCCGATCCGGCCTCGCACAGCAACAAGACGCTGAAGGGCGTGGTGATCGCCGCGCGGCAATCGCTGGCCCATGTCGCGAACTGGGGTTGCGCAATGACGTTTGCGTCGCATTTCGCGGTGGTGACGACGCTGTCGGGCGTCTGGGGCATTCCGATGGTCGCGCACTTCTTCCATATCTCCCCGACAGCCGCCGGCACGCCCCTGCTCGCCTTCATGATCGGCAATGCGCTCGGCTCGATCTTCCTGGGTCACGCCGCCGATCGCGCCGCGGCGGCGCTCGATCGCGCGCTGATCGGCATTTGCGTGCTGCGCATGCTGCTGATCGCGATGTTGCTGCCGCCGATCGCCCAGACATTTGGACTCGCCTACGTCACCGTCGCGTTCACTGCCTTGGGGCTCGTCGCCGGGGGCACCGTCCCGCTGGTGCTGAAATGCGTCAAGAAGCTCTACACCGCCGATCTGATCGGTGTGGGCGCATCCGTGAACACCACAGCCGCCGGAATTTTCGCCGGCATCTCGCAGCCCATCATCGGCTTCGCGATGCTCGCCGCCAGCAACGCCTCGGGGACCGACGCCGTACACAACACGGCCGCGATCGGCGACGGCGGCTACAGCGCGTTGATTGTCATTCTGCTTCTCATGTCGCTGCCGGGCATTGCCGGGCCGCTCTTGATGAGAAGCAAGTTGATAGCTCGTTAGTGTCGTTATGAGCGTAGGGGGTATTATGGAGCGCTTGTTCTTGAGAAAAGGCGAAGTCGCGGCAAACTTTCCGGTCAGCAGCTGGCAGAGCGTGATGTTCTCCGAGTTTGAAGCGCAGATGAGCAGCGAGGCAAGGCCGTTCCCTTGCGTGTTCGGCGTGACCGGACATCGCCAGGATCAGCTCCGCTACCTTTTCCTCGATCCATATGACGTGGCGGTGCTGGGCGAGCAACTCGGGCAATATGTCTCGCAGGCGCGCTCGTTCGGTCCCAACACCTCGTTGATCGTGTTCACGCGGCCCCGCCCGGTGCAGACGCTCGATGCCTATTATCGCAAGATGTGGCTGACGCTGGATCAGCTCGCGCGGCTGGACAAGAACCCGTGGCCATCAGAGATTCCGGAACAGATCGACCATCCGATGTGGGAGTTCTCGTTTGCGGGCGAGCCGATCTTCGTGGTCTGCACGACGCCCGCGCATGTGATGCGGCAGAGCCGCCGGTCCAGCGCCTTCATGCTCACGTTCCAGCCGCGCTGGGTGTTCGACAAGATCCTCGGGACGGAGAAGGCCGCGAACGCCGCGTTCGCGGAGGTGCGCAAGCGCCTGATCCCGTACGACAGCGCAAGCCCCTCTCCGCTCCTTGGCCGCTACGGCGCAACCGACGGCCGCGAGTATCTGCAGTACTTCCTGCACGACGACAACCATGCGAGCTCGGGCTGCCCCTTCGCCAAGCTCGCGCAGAACAAGGCTCAACCGATCGCGAACAAGGAGCAGGCAGCGTGACCCAGATCATCGCAGGCACGAAGACTGAATTTGCCATCGACCCGGAGATCCTGAACCTGCTCCCGGCCCAGGGCTCGGTCGAGCTGCAGCATGATGCGGCCGGCAAGGTGCATCAGTTCCATACCCATCCTGTGGACGAGATCCTGATGATCATCAGCGGCCGGCTGAACTTCATCTGGGATGGCGGCGAGCGCGTGGTCGGCGCCGGCGACACCATCCTGCTGCCAGCCGGCACCCGGCACCAATCCGAAGCGCTCGAGGGCGGCGCAATCTACGTGATCGCGACGCAAGCGCCCGCCAAGCCAATGAACAACTGACGCACAGGAGAGATTTGCGAGCACCTCAGGACAGTGAGGGATCGCGCGGCGGCTCAACCGCCAAACGTTCGACGAGCTCGATGACCTCGGAACGCTGGTCGGGCGCAAGTCGAAGGAAAGCCTTCAACAGTCGCAGGCTTTCCAGTGTTTCGCTCGATGGAGCTCCGAGCTTCTTCTGCAGCTCCGCAACGTATGTGGGATTTTTCATCTCGCACCTTAAGTGAGGATTACGAATGGCATACCCAGGTAAACGTGAAGGCTTGGCCCAGAAGGTCGACACCGCAGCACAAGAGGCCGAACGCCTCGGCCTGACCACGGCAACCCTCATCCTCCGGATGGCACGCCTCGAGATTGATCGGGCGGAGCCCGAGGAAGTTGAAAGTATGCCAAGGAACAACTTGCGCAGCAAGCCGAACTGAGTTCCCGAAACGGACCAGCTTCAGGGCCGCCGGCGACGCGCCGGGCCCGCGACGCCTGAAAGACATCTCGCCAGGCGAGAGGCTTTTCTCTCGCCTGCGGTCAGGTTGTTTTGCGAATAGTTGATCTTTTGTGCAGGCTGAGCACGCTGGAGCGTTTTCAAGCGAAGCGGATACCGGTTCGCGTCAAGGAAGCGCGTCAAACTGGAATCTAGAGCCCCGTTCCGATTCCATCGGAACGGAAAAGGCTCTAGCCGGTGTTGCCTGCCTTGCCGAACGCGCCGGCCTCGGCCAGCGCGGCGATGCGCCGGTCGTCGTAGCCAAGCGTCTTGCTCAACACGTCCTTGGTATGCTGACCGAGCAGCGGAGCCGCAACAGGATCAACGGTCGGCGTCAGGCTCATATTGACCGGAGACTCGATGTTCGGAACCGAGCCGGCGGTTGGATGCGCAATCCTGCTCAGGCGATGCCGGTCGCGCACCTCGGGCGCGTTGAACCCCTCCTCGACCGTCCGCAGATAACCAACCGGAATGTTCGCCTTCTTCATCTTCGCCATCCAGTTCTCGAGCGTGTCGCCCGCAAACACGCTGGCAATGATCGCGCGCAGCTTCTCCTTGTTGGCCGTGCGCGCCTTGCGGTGAGCAAACTCGGGATCGGTGACGAGATCCGGGCGTTCCAGCACGTCGGTGACAAGCCGGCGATACAGCCGGTCATTGGCGCAGGCCATGTAGAGCGGACCATCGGAGGCCCGGTAGACGCCGACGGTCGGCGAACCGTTCGGAGAGTTGCCGAAACGGCCGGGATTGTTGCCATTGATGAGATAGGCCATGCCGTAGAAGCCGGTCATTGACACCGCGGTGTCGATCAATGCGACCTCGACCTGCTGACCGCGCCCGAGCCGATCGCGCGCAATCAGCGCCAGCAGAATGGCGTTGCAGGCCGACATGCCCGTCGCCATGTCGACGATCGGCGGCCCGGTGCGCACCGGCTCGCCATCCGGAAAGCCGTTGAGCGACATGAAGCCGCTTTCGGCCTGCGTGATCGGGTCGAAGCCCGGGCGCAGCGCGAAATCGCCTTTGCGGCCGTAGGCGGAGATCGAGCAATAAATCAGCCGCGGGTTGGTCGGCGCCACCGACGCATAATCGAGACCGAATTTCTTCATCACGCCGCCGGAGAAATTCTCGACCACGACGTCGGCCTTGGCAATCAACGCGCGCGCCACCTCCAGCGCGGCCGGATTGTTGAAATCGAGCGCAATGCCGCGCTTGTTGCGGTTGAGGCTCAGATACGCCGCGCTCTCCCCGCCGATTTCGGCGTGCTCATAGGCGCGCGTGTCATCACCGCCGTCCGGATTCTCGATCTTGATGACTTCGGCCCCGAAGTCGGCCAGCGTTTGCGTGCAGGCCGGGCCGGCCACGACGCGGGTGAAGTCGACGACCAGCAGGCCGTCGAGCGCCGTCGGAACTCCCTCCCCGCGCGGCGTGCGCCCCGGCAATTCTGGTCTGGTCATGATCTGACGCTTCCTCTGTTATTTTGTCAGGCGAAATACGACGGTCCCTGCCAAGACCGGCACTGCTCGCCTTTTAGCGGAAGCTCGTCAGCAAAACCAAACCCGGATTTTGCAGGGCGGGACCTTCGTCCGACATGGCTGTCGATGGCCAAAGACGACCCGGCGGCCGCCGACATGGTCGGGCGCCTCGCATGCGAAGCAAGCCTGCCGGATACCGATTTGTGGGGGCGGAGCCCATACGCAAGCGGGTGGCGGCACGCCGCCGCCACCCGCTTTCGTGATGGGGAGCCTTCGAGCTATTCGGCGATCATTTCGCCGGAGCCGCCGAACTCAGCCGGAAAATCCTTCAACTTCGGCAGGCCGTCGCGTATCTGCAGCACTGCCTCGGAATAGTTGACGTGAACCCCTGGGCTGAATTTCAGCGTCGGGATCGTTGCGGTGAACACGTCGACGAGCCCGAGCGTCGGGTGGTTGGTCATCAGGTGACCGCCGCACTTTGTGCAGTATTTGCGCTGGCTCATCGCGGTCTTCTCGAACGTCGCGATGTGGTCGGCGCCCTTGGTGACCTCGACCGCCTCGGGCTTCCAGAGGCTGAACGCATTCACCGGACCACCGGACCAGGAGCGGCATGAACGGCAGTGGCAATAGCCCATTGCCTCAGGCTCTCCGCTCACCTTGAGTTCGACGGCGCCACAAAAGCAGTTTCCAGTGTGATTCATCGGTCGGTTCTCCCTTGGGTTATTTTGATTGGGCTCAGCGTCGGCATCGATCCACGTTGCTCGTGGTGTTCGTGATGCAGAGAAGATGTAGACAGTGCGTAGCCGCGGCGACTCCCTTGCGTGGACGTACCAGACCCTTCTCGCGCGAGAGGCTCGAATGCAGTCCGGTCGTCGACGCGACCGAAGTTACATGAGAGTCCGCGCCGCTGTCGACCATCTTCACAGCCTTGGCCGGGCCAATCCCGACCGCACACAAGGAAGGAGTTCAGTGTGAGGCAAGGCACAGTCATGCGATGAGGGCTACCGTGCCGGATTCCTGCGCGGCAAACCGGCACGTCAGCAATCACGTCAGATCAGCGTTGATGGTCCTTCACCGGAACCCTGCTTGCCGTCGCAAGCCCGTACATCAGCGCCAGCCGATCCAAGCATTCCTTGAGACGCCGCGCAAAATAGTCCTGCCAGCGCTGCGCCGCTGTCCAACCTGCTCCATGGTCATGCCGAGAACCAGGACATCGTGCAGTGGCGCCGAACCGTCGGCGCCGAGTTCATGCTCGGCGCGATTGAGGCGCAGCGTCGTCTGGCGCCGCCCCTCGGTGATCGGCTTGCGTCGCAGGCCGCGATCGACGAATTCGCGCGTCGTATCCACCGCGCGCGGCCCGCGCTCGGCCTTTTGCCAGTCGTTTTGGAACGCCCGGCCACTCCGATATTGCGTATCGTCGATCTGGCGGTGCGCGTGCAACCGGCCGAGCGGATCGTTGCGGATCGAGCGAAAAGCAACGATCTTCTCGCCTGGCTCGAGCGCAAGGGGATCGTCGACGTCGACGGTCGCCACCTCGGCATTAAACGGCAGATCCTGGGCACGTCGATCGTGCGCTCCGGCGGGATCGTACGGCTTCCGGCGCTTGGCTCGCGGCATTGGTAACCTCCAAAATGTCTGATGATGGGCTGGCGGAGGCTTCCGCGCGATCGCAGTTGCGGACCAATGTCCGTCGGTCAGGTGATGAATTGCCTCAACCGGCCCCGATGGCTTGAAGCTAGTCGGCGCTCAATACCGGCCTCGTGGCCTCAGGATCGCGACTCAGGTGAAAATGCGGTGTGCAGTAGCTCAAGCCCGACCGGCACGGATGACCGCAGAAGGTAATGGTCTCGCCGTCGCTATCCCGCCATAGGGATAGCGGCAGTCTCCGGGCTTGAGGTCGAGCAGCGAAAGATGCCGCGGCGCGACCGCCGCGCAACGAAGCTGCGGCATCTCCACCGTTTCAGTGAAGATCTTTGGCTCGCGAAGCAGATCCGGCGTCAGTTCGGCGCGCCCTTCACGCAGCCGCCTGATCCTTCGGAGCCCGGCAGGGACGGCTCGGGCCTTTCGAGGCCCGCCAACCCCATGCGCTGCGCTCGGCTGAGCGCCGCGTTGCGCGTATAGGCCGTATTGAAGGTAGCGTTGGTCGTGTCAGCGATTTTCGAATAGGACAAGCCGCGGGCGCGGAGATCTTGCAGGGCTGCCGAATGCTCCGGCAGCCGGTTCATCATTTCCATTCCAAATTCCCATTTCTGTCATTCCGCCGGCGCCTCGCATACCTTCCGATATTCCGAAGAAAAAAAGTCAAGCTTGTTTCTGATAATCGTAACGGATATAGTCTCTCCGGGTTTGGGAAAGGATGAAACATGCTGGACGCGGCGCTGATCGAACGAGCACTGGAAAAGACTGGGAAGAGCAAAGGCGGGCTTGCCCGCGCGATGGGGGTTCGGGCCGGGGCGGTCTCCGAAATCCTGTCGGGAATAAGGTTGATCAAGGCATCCGAGATTGCCCCGATCATGGAGTATTTGGAGCTGAATTCGGTGCCGATCGTGGGCCGGGTCGGCGCCGGCGCCTCGATCCAGCCGGAGCTGGAGCAGGTCCCGCCGGAGGGTCTCGGCGAAATCGAACTTCCGTTCCCGATGACGGAGGAGACCGTCGCTTTCGAGGTCTCAGGCGATTCGATGCTGCCGAAATACGAGAACGGCGACGTCATCGTGGTGTATCGCGAGCAGCGCTATCCGCTGTCGAGCTTCTACGGAGAGGAAGCTGCGGTCCGGCTGAAGAGCGGTGAGCGGTATCTGAAGACGATCGAACGCGGCAGTTCGTCCGGTACCGTAAACCTCAAGAGCTTTAATGCCAAGCCGATCAACGGCGTAAAACTTGAATGGATCGGCGAAATCTGTGTCACCCTGCCCCGCGGCCAGATCGAAAGGCTGCGCGGCAAGTCGGGGGCGAAGAGTCGCAAATCTGCCCGGACGCAGGGCGGGCGATCGTCCGAGAAGTAACCGCGCCGCTTCAGGGACCGGCCGAACCGATTCGGACGCCTTCGGACCGAATCGGTCCGGCCATGCATGCCTGAATTTCGGTTTTCAACAATTCACCCTTGACTTACTTCCGATTATCGGAAATAATGCGTAGTAACAGTCAGAACATCGAACGATCAGGCAATGCAGTATTTCGTCGTGATGATCGACTATGGCCGCCGTGGCCGCGAGGCGATCGTCGATCCCGGAATGACACGACGCGACGTCGTCTCACGAATCGCCTCGGGCGAATATACGAACATCAGCTTCATTCACGAGATTGCCGAGCGTTCGGTCGAGGATGTCACGGACGACCTGCTGGCCGAGGCCGCCCTGCCGGAGCTCCCCGTGACCGGCGCGAACCTGCAAGCCAATACGCTGGATCACGCCCGCGACCTGCGCAAACACGAGCCGGTCTGACACCGCTCACGGGATGATTGCGAAAACGTGATCTTTCTTGAGCCGGCCACTTGGCCGAAACCCGAAACGGACTAGATAGGGTTCACGCAAAGTCTATTCGGACCAGGCGCGGGTTCCCTCTAGATTAGCGATTCGTTTCTCGGGCCGGCAAATTTCAGCTTCAGATGACTTCGACAACAAACGCCGAGATCGCGAAAGCCGATGGCGATCTCAGGATCGCGCTGCTGCTTGGCATCGCAAACTGGTTTCTGTTTCTAGACCATATTCCGCACAACGTCGTCGGCGCGCTGACCATGCGCAACTTCGGCTTCAGCGGCGCAACCGACCTTTTTGTATTCGTCGGCGGCTACGCAGTGACGCTCATCTACGCCAGGATGACGCTGGAACGCGGATTCCTGGTGGCCGCGACCCGCATCTTCAAGCGCGTATGGCAGCTCTATGCTGCCTATATCGTTCTGTTCGTGATCTATGTCGAGTTGATCAGCTATGTCGCCACCCGGACCGCGGCGCCGGAGATCATCAGCGAGTTCAACATCACGGGCTTCATCGATCACCCGATCCGGACCTTGATCTACGGCCTGTTCCTGCAGGCCAAGCCGCTCAATCTCGATGTGCTGCAACTCACCATTGCCTTGATGGCGTTCCAGCCCATCATCGTGTTCGGGCTGTTGTACGTGCCGAACGCGACGGTCGTCGCGTCCGTGACCCTCTATGCAGCCGGCCGGCTGCTCAACTGGAACCTGTCGTCATATCCGTATGGCGACTGGTACCTCAATCCGTTCTGCTGGCAATTGCTGTTCGTGATGGGCGGCTGGCTCGCGCTGATCGGCGCGCGATATGCGCCCGCGATCCGCGCGATGCAGGCGGCTCCCGCGCTGCGCGCCATGGCGTTGCTGTATCTGCTGTTCGCCCTGACAATTGTCTCGATCAGCGATATCCCGGCACTCGCGCAAATGATGCCGAGCGGGCTGAGCGATGTGCTGCTGCCAAACGACCGGGAGGAGATCGCGCCGCATCGCATCCTGCACTTCCTGGTCCTGACATTCCTGTTCAGCTGGCTGGTGCCGCGCGATTGGGAATATCTGCGATCTCCCGCCTTGCAGCCGATCATCAAGTGCGGCGAGGAATGGCTGGCCGTGTTCTGTGCAGGCGTCTTCCTCTCATTCGCTGCGCACCTGATCCTGATTACGGGCCCATACTCACTGGCAAGGCAGGTCGCGGTCAGCATCGCCGGCATCGCGGCGATGACGGCCGTCGCCTACTACGTCTCGTGGTCAAAGCAGCAGGACGGCAAGTCGGCCGTCGCTCATTCCTGATTCCTGCGGTTAGTCGATCGCCAGCGACCGCCGCAGCCGCACCTCGCTATCGCGCAACATCGCGGTGTCTGGCCCGCCTCCCCGACTATTTCCTGCGCGACGCCAGGATCTTCTCGGCGGCGCGCAGATGCGGCTTGTCCAGCATCTTGCCGTCCATCCTGGCGACCCCCGATGGATTATTGGCGAACGCGGCGATCACCCGCTCCGACCATGCGATTTCCTCATCTGTCGGCATGAAGGCCGCATTGACGACGTCGACATGCTTGGGGTGGATCACGGCCTTGGCGAGGAAGCCATCCTGGCGCGCGGCGACCGCCTCGGCCTTCAAAGCATCGAGATCGTTGATGTCGGTTGCGATGGTGTCGATCGCGACGACGCCGGCGGCGGCCGCGCCGATCAGGCAGAGATCGCGCGCCAGGATGAAGGGCGAGTGATAGCGGCCGTCACTGCGGTTGCGCGTTGCCCCGAGCGAGGCCGCGAGATCCTCCGCGCCCCACATCATGCCCCACAGCCGCGGGCTCATGTTCTCGAAATCGAGGATTTTCAGCACCGCCCGCGCCGTCTCGGTCGCGACCGTCACGATCCGGGTGGTGCCCTGCGCGATATCAGAGGCGGCCTCGAATGCGTCGAGATAGAGTGCGAGCCTGTTGACGTCGGCGGCACCGGCGCATTTCGGCAGCACGATGCCATCGGGTTTACCGGGCATCACGGCGGCGAGATCGCCGAGCGTCAGATCGGTGTCGAGCGCGTTGACGCGGACATAAAGCTTCTGCTCCGGATTGCGGGCATCGAGCATCTGGCGCGTGATGCCCCGCGCAACCACCTTCTGGTCCGGCGCGATGGAATCCTCAAGGTCGAGAATCAGCGCATCGGCTGCGGTCTTCTTCGCGCTTTCATATTTCCGGGTGCTGTCGCCGGGAACGAACAGGAACGATCGCATCGCTTACGCCTTCGGCTTGCAGTGCATCAGGCCGGTCCGGCGGCAGCTCGCCACCACCTCGCCGCGCTGGTTGGTCATGGTGTGCTCGAACTCGACGATGCCCTGGGTCGGCCGCGACTTGCTGGCGCGCTTGCCGATGATCCTGGTGTGCGCCTTCAGCGTATCGCCATGGAACACCGGCTTCGGGAACTTGACGTCGGTCATGCCGAGATTGCCGACGGTCGTTCCCAGCGTCGTATCGTACACGCTCATGCCGATCATGATGCCGAGCGTATAGAGGCTGTTGAACAGCCGCTGGCCGAACTCGGTCTTCTCGGAGAAATGCGCGTCGATATGCAATGGCTGCGGGTTCATGGTTAGGAGGCTGAACATGGTGTTGTCCATCTCGGTCACGGTTCGGCTGAATTCGTGATGGAATTCCTGTCCGATCTCGAACTCCTCGAAATACAATCCAGCCATTACCGTCCCTTGTAGTTGGGCGTCCGCTTCTCGACGAATGCATTCAGCCCTTCCTGGCAATCTTCCGTCGATGCGACCACAACGAAGCTTTCCGCCGTATTTTCCACCGAGCGGCGGAAATCGGCATCGACCGCGCGCATGAAGGCGTCGCGGCCGATCTTCATCACGATTGGCGATTTCGCCGCCAGCTTGCGTGCGATCTCGCGAGCCCGCGCGAGCGCGGTGCCCTTCGGCACCACCTCGCTGAGCAGCCCCATGCGAAAGGCGGTCGCGGCATCGAAGGGCTCGCCAAGGAACAGCGGGCCGAATGCCTGGTGCTTTCCGACCAGCCGCGGCAACTGCACGAAATGGATCGCCGGGATCAGGCCGACATCGATCTCGGGATAGCCGAAGGTCGAGCCGTCGCCCGCGACAATCATGTCGCAGGAGATCGCGATCGTCATGCCGCCGGCGCGCACCGCGCCATCGATCGCCGCAATGGTCGGCTTGCCCATGCGATACTGCGTATCGTTCAACGCAAAGTATAGCCGCTCGAGAAATGTCTTGGTCTCGATCGCGGGCTTGCCCCTGACGATGTCGAGATCGAGGCCGGCGCAAAACACCTTGTGAGCGCTGCTGATGATGACGGCACGCACCGCGTCGTCATCGCGCGCTTTCGCCAGCGCCGCCAGCAGCGCGTCGATCAGGGGAATGCTGAGTGCGTTGACCGGCGCGCGATCCAGCACGATCTCCGCAATCTGGTCGGTGACCGAGTAACGAACGAGGTCGGTGCTCATGATGTATTGCCTCCCGTTAGCTCTTGGCCTGCCGCACCGCGCCCGATAGCAGCAGGCCGTCGATCTCGGCGGAACCGAAGCCGGCCTCCGTCAGCACGGCGCGGCTATCCTGCCCGACGTCAGGCGCGGGGCAAAGGTGATCCTCGGACAGGCCCGCGATCCCCGGCGTGCGTGGCGTGTAGACCGCGCCGACGCCGGGTGTGTCCTGGCGCACCGACGCCCTGGTCGCCTCGACATGGACGTTGCGCAGCCATTCGCCGGGATCGAGGATCCGCTCCGCGATGATATCGGCCGCATGCAGACGGGTCAGCCAGGCATCCGTCGCCTGGGTCAGGAACACCTCGCGCAATTGCGGGATCAGCGCGTCGGCCGCATCGGCGCGGCGGGCAAAGTCGGCAAAACGCGGATCGCCGGCGAGATCCTCACGGCCGATCGCACCGCATAGCCGCTTGTATTGCGGCTCGTTCACCAGGGTGACCATCATCCAGCCGTCCCGGGTCTGGTAGGTGCCGGCCGGAACGTTCAGCGCGCGCGGCGCGCCGCCCTCGAGGATGAACTCCGCCACCTTGTGGCCGAGCAGCGCCGACGTCGACTGGCAGAGATTGACGTCGATCCAGCGGCCAGTGCCGACGGTGGCGCGCGCGAACAGCGTCGTGGCGATGGCCTGGAACGCATAGACGCCGGTGACGACGTCGGAAATCGTGGTGCCGACCCGATGCGGCACGCCATCGGCGCCGAGATTGACCGAGACCAGCCCCGAGAACGCCTGCGCCACCGAATCCGAGCCGGGCCGCTTGGCGTACGGGCCGCTCTGCCCGAAGCCGCTGACCGACAGATAGACCAGGGCGGGATTGTCGCGCGACAGGCCCTCGTAGCCGAGCCCGAGCCGCTCCGCGACGCCGGGACGAAATCCTTCGATGAGCACGTCGGCCTCGCGCGACAGCCGCTGCGCGATCGCGATCCCGTCCTTGTGCTTCATGTCGAGGCACAGGCTGCGCTTGCCGCGGTTGTAGACCGCCGACAGTGTCGTGTGATTGCCGTAGGTCGTGCCGAGATAGCGCGACCAGTCGCCCTCCGGCGGTTCGACCTTGATGACGTCGGCGCCGTAGACCCCAAGCAGCATCGCGCAGTAGGGCGAGGCAATCCCCTGCCCGAAATCGAGTACCTTCAGCCCACGATACGGCGCTTCATGCGTCGGCGTCAGCTTGCCCGCCATTTGTCCTCCCATCGCTGTCGAAGAGCCCTGTCCTTTGGGTATGATCCCCGCGCAAACGCTGCGCGCTTGTCGCGAGGGAAAACCGCTGCGCGCTTTTCGCGGATCATGCCCTACAGCGCCAGATAGCGCTGCCGGATGTTGTCGTTGGCCTTCAGCTCCTCGATCGAGGATGTGTAGACGATCTGTCCCTTGTCGATAACCGTCGCGTGGCTCGCAAGGCCAAGGCAAAAATGCATGTTCTGCTCGGCGATCAATACTGTGGCACCGGTGCCGCGGAGCTGCCGCAGCAGTTCGCCGATGCGCTGCACGATGATCGGCGCCAGCCCCTCGCTCGGCTCATCCAGCAGCAGCAGCACGGGATTGCCCATCAGCGTGCGGGCGATCGCCAGCATTTGCTGCTCGCCGCCGGAGAGCCTTCCGGCGATCCGGTGCCGCAGCGGCTCGAGCAGCGGGAACACGTCATAGACGCGGCGGATCGACCACTCGTCCTCGCCATCCGGCCCCTTCTTCTGGCCGATGACGAGATTGTCCTCGACCGTGTGCTCGGGAAAGATCTGGCGGTCTTCCGGCACGAAGCCGAGCCCGGCCCGCGCGATGTGATGCGGCCGCATTCCCGAGACCACCTGGCCGCGCAGGGTCACCCTGCCGCGGTGCGCCGGCGCCAGCCCCATGATGGCCTTCATGGTGGTCGACTTGCCGGCGCCGTTGCGGCCGAGCAGCGCCATGGTCTCGCCCTGCCGCACCGACAGGCCGACGCCGAACAGGATCTGGCTGGTGCCGTAATAGACGTCGAGGTCCTCGACCTGCACCACCGGCTGCGCGCTCATGCCACCGCTCCCGCGTGGTCGTCGCTGCCGAGATAGGCCTCGATCACGGCATCGTTCCTGCGGATCGCGTCCGGCGTCCCGGTCGCCAGGATCCGCCCGTAGCACAGCACGACGATTTGGGGCGCGATCTTGAACACGATGTCCATGTCGTGCTCGATGAACACGACGGTGATCTTCTGCTTCTCCCAGAGCTCGCGCACCTTGTCGATCATGCGCCAGCGCTCCTCGGTACCCATGCCCGCGGTCGGCTCGTCAAGCAGCAGCACCTTGGGCTCGAGCACCAGCGCGAGCGCGATATCGAGCAGCTTCTGGTCGCCATGCGACAGCGTCGCCGCGGTCCGGTTGCGCTTCCCGGCGAGGCCGAGCAGCTCCATCGTATGCTCGGCGCGGTCGCGCGTCTCGGCCAGCGGAAACCGGCGATGCATCACGCCGGCGCGGCGCTGATCGGCACAGACTGCAGCGAGCATCGTCTCCTCCACCGTCAGCGACGGGAAGATGCTCGCGACCTGGAAGGCGCGGCCGATGCCATGGCGCACGATCTCCGGCGGGGCCTTGCCCGCCATGTCGACACCGTTGAGCAAGATCTGCCCGGCATCAGGCTGCAGCGCGCCCGTGATCAGGTTGAAGAATGTGCTCTTGCCGGCGCCGTTGGGGCCGATCACGGCGGTGAGCGAACCGTCAGCGAAGTCGAGCGAGACGTTGTCGGTCGCCTTGACGCCGCCAAAGGATTTCGAGAGCCCGCGAATTTCCAGCATGACTAACCGCTCGCCTCCCGCAGACCGCCATAGGTGCTCCACGATGTGCCGGCAAGCCAGCCGCAATCGACCGGCACGTTGGCGCCGGTCATCGCGGAGGCCGCATCGGAGGCCAGAAATGCGACGACGCGGCCGATCTCCGAGGGGTCGACGAGGCGGCGAAGTGCTGCATTGGCAGCCAGCGCCGAGACATCCCGCTCGCCGCGATCGATGGCATTCTTCAGCGCCGGCGTCAGCGTATAGCCGGGGGATACGGCATTGACGCGGATGCCGGACGGCCCCCATTCGGCCGCGAGGCATTCGGTGATGGCAATCACCGCCGCCTTGGCGGGCGCATAGGCATGCAACGGCATCGAGCGCATGCCGGCAATCGAGGCGATGTTGACGATGCTGCCGCGCTTGCGCGCGATCATCTGCCGCGCAAAGGCAACGCAGGCGACATAGGTGCCGCGCTGGTCGACACGCACGACGTCGTCCCAGGAGGTCATCGGCAGCTCGTGCGGCCGGGCCGGCACCTGGATGATGCCGGCGCTGTTGACCAGCACCGCGACCGGGCCGCAGTCGCGCTCGATCGCGGCCGCACAGGCCTCGATGCTGCGCTCGTCCGCCACGTCGGCCGCAAACGCCTTGCCACCAACTTCCGCCGCAACCGTCTGCGCCTTGGCGAGATCGCGGTCGAGAACGGCGACGAGATCGCCGGCTGCTGCGAGCTCACGCACGCACGCCGCGCCGATGCCGCTGGCGCCGCCGGTAACGACGCTGATCCGCGTCTGTGCACTCATGGCGCGCGCTCCCCGGCCTCTCCGCGACGCTGCGCGAACCATTCGACGACAAAGTCCATCAAGCCCTTTCGCAGGCCAATGGCAAAGAACAGGATCACGATGCCGAGCACGATGCCGTGATACTCGGTCAGGCGGGTAACGGTATCGTTGAGGATCAGCAGCAGCACCGTGCCGACCATCGGTCCGAGGAAGGTTGTCACGCCGCCGAGCATGTTGATGAAGATGCCCTCGCCCGAGATCGTCCAATAGGCGAACTCGGGATAGGCGCCGGAGACGAACAGCGCCATGATGATGCCGCCGGTCGCGGCGAACAGCGCGGCGAGCACAAAGATCGTCAGCTTGGCACGCCAGACATCGATGCCGATGAAGCTCGCCCGCGTGGCGTTGTCGCGGATCATGCGCAGCGTGTAGCCGAACGGCGATTGCGCGATCTGGCGCATGAGCAGCAGGCCGATCACCAGCAGGGCACAGCTCGTGATGTAGAGATGCAGATGATTCGACAGATCGATGCCGAGAAACGGCGGCCTCGGGATCCCGCCGCGCAGGCCCTGGTCGCCGCCGGTCAGCGATTGCCACGACAGGATGGTTGAGTGAATCAGCATCTGAAATGCCAGCGTGACGAAGGCGAAGTAGATTTCCTTCAACCGGACGCAGATCGCGCCGATGACGACGGCGACGACCAGGGTCATCGCCAGCGTGGCGACGAAGGCCACCGGGATCGGCACGCCGGTCTTCTGCATCATCAGCCCGAAACCATAGGCACCGAGGCCGAAGAACATGCCGTGGCCGAACGAGATCAGTCCGGTGTAGCCGACCAGAAGGTTGAGCGACGTCGCGAACAATCCATAGGCCGCACAGCGGATCACGAAGTCGAGCAGCTGCTTGCTGCCGAAGATGAACGGCAGCAGCGCGAGCAGGACAAAGGCCGCGAGCGCGATCAGCACATCGCGGTAACGCTGCGGCCTGGCGTCGATCCGGGCAACATCGAGGGGCTGCGTGCCCTGCCCGGCCTGCAATTCGGTCATGCGACCTCCTTGCCGAACAACCCGCTCGGACGCGAGACCAGCACGACCACCATGAACAGATACATCAAGCCCTCGGTGAACAGCGGGAAGCCGAGCGATCCGAAGGAGCGGATCAGGCCGATCAAAAGCGCGCCGATCAGCGCGCCGAGGATCGAGCCCATGCCGCCGATCACGGTGACGATGAAGGACTCGATCAGTACCGAGAAGCCCATGCCCGGCGTCAGCGAGCGCACTGGCGCGGCAAGCGCTCCCGCCAGTCCCGCCAGCATGCCGCCGAGCGCGAATACGCCACCATAGATCAGCCCGGTATTGATCCCGAGCGCCGAAACCATTCCGGGATTATGCGCAGCCGCACGGATCACCTTGCCGATCCTGGAGCGCGCCAGCCCCAGGCCGAGAACAACGGCCGCGGCGAGCGCCACCCCGATCAAGAGCAGATAATATGGCGGCACCACGCCGCCGGCGATGAACAGCGGCGGCACCTGGAACGCAGCCGGCATGCCCATCGACTTGAACTCAGGCCCCCAGATCATGCGGACCACATCGTCGAAGATCAGCACGAAGGCGTAGCAGACCAGGAGCTGCATCAAGACGTCGCGGCCGTAAACCCGGCTCATGAACACGCGCTCGAAGATCAGGCCGAGGATCGCGGTGCCGACGGCGCCGCTCAGCATCGCCAGCGCGAAGCTGCCGGTGAGCTGATAGGCCGTCATCGCGAAATAGGCGCCGAACATATAGAAGGCGCCGTGGCTGAAATTGACCACCTTGAGCACGCCGAAGATCAGCGTCAGCCCAACGGCGACAAGGAACAGCAGCATGCCGATGATCAGGCCGCTGGTGGTTTGCGTCACCAGGCAGGCAGGGCTGGCGAGGCAACTGGCGAGCGCGTCGAGGTCCACGGAAAATCATCCATCACGGCGGGCCGCAACGTCGGCGCGCGACAAACATCAGATGCGAGGCGAAGGCAGCAGATTGCCGCCTCCGCCCGACATGCGGATCAGGTGTAGCCCTTGCTCTTCTTCCACTCGGCTTCGAGCTCGAAGATGGTCTTCCAGTCTCCGGCCTTCACATCGGGCACGTAGGGCTCCTGCGGGATCGTGGTGCCCCAGCCGATGGCGTAACCGACCAGCGTGTGGTCGTCGGCGCGCATGGTCACGGTGCCGTCGGCGCCGAACGGGCACTTGATGGTGAGGCCGGTGAGCGCCTCCGCGACCTTCTTGCCGTCGGTCGAGTTCGCCTTCTTGACGGCCTCGTTGAGGAACATGACCGCCGTGGCGTTCTGCCACGACCAGTTGGTCGGGTACTCGTTGTACTTGGCCTTGTAGGCATCGCCCCAGGCCGCATTTTCGGGCGTCGGCGGGAATGTCTTGATGTAGCGATCGCCGGAGTGGATGCCCTTGGGCAGGTTCTTCACCACCGTGAGTGCGGTGTAGTCGGCCATGTTGACCGCGAACACCTCCATCTGGGTGAACATCGCGTAGATGTTGGCCTGGTCGATGTAGGAGGTGAGATCGCCGCCCCACAGGCACGAATAAAGCGCCTGCGGCTTGGCCTGCAGGATCTTGGTCACCACCTCGGTGTAATCGGGCTGGAACAGCTTTGGCCAGGACTCGCTGATGATCTCGACGTCGGGCGCGAACTTCTTCAGGTAGAGCACGAACTCGCCGGTGGTGTCGCGGCCATAGGCATAGTCGGGCGAACAGGTCGCCCATTTCTTCAGGCCCTTGGCCTTGGCGATCCCTGCAGCGTAGCTGGCGCCGACGATCGAATCATGAATGCCCTGCCGCACACAACGGAAGGCGTTCGGGATGTGCTGCTTGGGATCGGCGGTCAGCGATGACGCTTCCGAGCAGGTGTGGATGCACAGCACGCCGAGATCGCGCGCCACTTCGTGAACCGCGAACGATCCGGAGGACGCTTCGCCGTCGAGCAGCATCTCGCAGCCGTCGGTGTTGACGAGCTCGCGCGCGATGCGCGCGGCCTCCTGCGGCTGTCCCTTGGAGTCGCGGATCACCATCTCGATCTGCCGCCCGGCAAGGCCGCCGGCGGCATTGACCTTCTCGACCTCCAGCAGCACTGCGTTGCGCGAGGACGTTCCGAGTTGCGCGACGCGGCCCGACAGAATGGTCGGCATGCCGATCTTGATCGTCTTGGCCTGTGCGCGCGCCACCCATGGCGCGGCAAAGCTCACCGCACCGGCGCCCATCAGCGCAAGCGTCGAGCGCCGGGTGATGCCCGGTTTCCGGGTCCTCTTCATCATTCCCCTCCCTGTCGGGTTCGCGTTCCCAAAATCCCTGCCGGAGATCGTTTCGTCTCCATGGCCACGATGTTTTCAGAGCAAGGGGGGTGACGTCAAGCCAAAGATGAATTACGACTCATAATTCATCTAGGGAGAAAACGGCGCCGGAATCGGCCCCGCGGGCGGCAAATGATCAACCTTTCCAGCTTCATCGCATTTCATGCCCGGCGGACTCCGGACCGCTGTGCGCTGAAATATCGCGGCGAGGACGTCTCCTACGCCGACTTTGATCTGCGAATCCGGCAGGTGGGCGGTTGGCTCGCGGCGCGCGGGATCGCGCCCGGCGACGTCGTCGCCGTGCTGATGAAGAACAGCACGGCCTTTCTCGAGTTGGTGTTTGCGACCAGCCATATCGGCGCGGTGTTCCTGCCGATCAACTATCGCCTCTCGGCCGATGAGGTCGGCTACATCGTCGGCAATTCGGGCGCGCGCCTCTTGGTCGCCGACGAGGAGTTTGCCGCGATCGCCGCCGGCGGCGCGCCGGTCGTGCTGCTCGATGAAGTCGCGCAGTCCAGCGTCACCAACCTTGCGCCCGACATCGCGCCGGCGCCGATGCATGTCTGCCAGCCACGCGACCTGATGCGGCTGATGTACACCTCGGGCACGACCGATCGTCCCAAGGGGGTGATGCTCACTTACGAGAACGTCTACTGGAAGTCCGCCGACCAAACCCTGGTGCTCGGGCTCAATACCGACACGCGGTTGCTCGTGGTCGGTCCGCTCTATCACGTCGGCGCGCTCGACCTGCCCGGCATCGCGGTGCTCTGGCATGGCGGCATGCTGTGCATCCACCGCACCTTCGAGCCTGAACCCGCACTCGCCGCGATCGAGCGGGAGAAACTGAACGCGGCATGGTTCGCGCCGGTCATGACGACGGCGCTCCTCACCTGCCCGAACCGCGAGCGCTATGACGTCTCCAGCCTGCAATGGGCGATCGGCGGCGGCGAGAAGACGCCGGAGGTCCGCATCCGCGCCTTCTCTGACTATTTCAAGAACGCGCGCTACATCGATGCCTACGGCCTTACTGAAAGCTGCGGCGGTGACACCTTCATGGACGCGGGCCGCGAGATCGAGAAGATCGGTTCGACCGGCCGCGCCATCGCCCATGTCGAGATCGAGATCCGCGACGATGCCGGCAAGCGCCTGCCGGCCGGCCAGAACGGCGAGATCTGCCTGCGCGGCCCGAAGGTCACACAGGGCTACTGGAAGGATCCCGAGAAGACCGCATCCGCGTTCTTCGGCGACTGGTTCCGTACCGGCGATGTCGGCTATCTCGACGACGACGGCTTCCTGTATCTGACCGATCGCAAGAAGGACATGATCATCTCCGGCGGCGAGAACATCGCCTCCTCCGAGGTCGAGCGCGTCATCTACGAAATGCCTGAAGTGCGCGAGGTCGCGGTGATCGGCCTGCCGGACGCGCGCTGGGGCGAGAAGCCGGTCGCGATCGTGGTGCTGGCCGACGACGCCAAGCTCGACCTGCCCGGTCTCACCGACCACTGCCGGACACGGCTCGCCGGTTTCAAGGTGCCGCGGCAGCTCGTCATCCGCGACAGCCTGCCGCGCAATCCATCCGGCAAGGTGCTCAAACGCGTGCTCCGTGCCGAACTCGAGGCCACCGCATGACGCAAGCGACATCCGCCAAAGTGACAAAACTTAACCGGGTCGAGCGCAACGCCTGGACCAAGCAGAAGATCTTCGACGCCGCGACCAAGGTCGTCGGCAAATACGGCTATGCCGAAGCCTCGGTCGCGCGCATCACCGAAGCCGCCGGTGTCGCGCAGGGCACCTTCTACAATCATTTCGAGAACCGCCAGGAGCTGCTCGACCAGCTGCTGCCGAAGATCGGCCTCGACATGGTCCGCTTCATCCATGCGCGCACCGGCACCGCAAGCGAGGCCCGGCAGGAGGTCGAGCGCTTCAGCGCCTTCTTCGATTTCATCCGCGAGGTGCCGGAATTCCTGCGCATCCTCAACGAGGCCGAATTCTTCGCGCCGATCGGCTACCAGAAGCATTTTGACAACATCTCGAGCGCCTATGTGCGGATCCTGCAACGCGCGCGGGCTGCGGGCGCGACCAACGCCTTCAGCGACGAGGAATTCGAGGCCATCGTCCAGGTGCTGATGGGCGCGCGCGGTTATCTCAGCCGCCGCTATTCCTATTCCGAGCGCGGCGTCACCGCGGTGCCCGACTATGTGATCACGGCCTATCAAAAGCTGGTCACCCGCGGCCTGTTCACCACCAGCGACAAGGGAAGAAAGTCATGAGCGCTGAGGGCACCATCCTCGTCACCGGCGGCAGCCGCGGCATCGGCGCGGCGACCGCGACACTGCTCGCCGATCAGGGGCATCGCGTCGTCATCGTCGACATCGCGCCCGAGCCGCTGGTTGGAACAGCCGCCGTCCTGTGGCCGGCGCCGTTCGACGTCGCGAGCGAGAGCGCCGTTGTCGCAGGCATTGCCGATATCGAGACCGCGCATGGTCCGATCACCGGCCTCGTCAACGCCGCCGGCGTGTTCGGCAAGATGCACACGATCGAACGGGTGCGGATGGAGCAATGGGATCGCGAGGTCAATATCGACCTGCGCGGCACCTTCCTGGTCGCGCGCAGCGTCGGCATCGCCATGGCGAAGCGTCGGCATGGCGCGATCGTCAACGTCGCCTCGGTGGCCGGCATGACGTCGGGCCCGATCCACGCCTATACCGCGGCGAAGGCCGGCGTCATCCAGATCACGCAGACGCTCGCCGCCGAATGGGGCCGTTCCGGCGTCCGCGTCAACGCAGTGTCGCCCGGCTTCACCCGCACGGCAGCGCTCGAGGCCGGCATCGCATCGGGCGCCCTCAACAAGGACCTGCTGGCGCGGCCGACCGCGCTGAACCGGCTGGTCGAGCCGATCGAAGTCGCGCAGGCGATCGCATGGCTGCTCTCGCCGCAGAGCAGCGGCATCACCGGCATCAACCTGCCGGTCGATGCCGGCTACATCGCAGGCACCACCTGGGCCGCCTATGGCGGCCTGCCGGAAGCCCCACGCAGCTAAGGACAACGCATGAATATCGAGCTTCCGCGCAAACACCTCGATCTGTCCTCCGCCATCGCCGAGGGCGACATCCGCGTGCTGCTGATGGTGCTGGTGCACATGACCGGCGACGAGAAGTGGCTCGAGCCGCCCTACAAGCCGAAGCGCGACGTCCGTCTGATCCCGGATCCCGACGCCGGTGTGCCTCAGGAGATCCAGGACGAGATTCGCGCGGCGGTCCTGAACCTGTTCGCGAACGGCACCCCGAAGCCCGTCATCACCGATCCCGGCAATGAGCTGATGCTGCGGATGATGCGCGCGACGCTCGGCGACAATGTCGCGCCGGAATATGCGCCGCTGATGCGGGAGGAGATGGGCTTCATCCCACGCGACGCGCGCTGGCGCGAGCGCCCTTCTGGCGAGAAGCTGGCGCAGCAGCATGTGCTGATCGTCGGCGCCGGGGTCTGCGCGATCGCGCTTGGCGTCGCGCTCGGCCGGCTCGGCATCCCCTATACGATTGTCGAGAGGCAGGACGAGATCGGCGGCACCTGGTACGTCAACCGCTATCCCGGCTGCGGCGTCGATACGCCGAACCACTCCTATTCCTTCTCGTTCGGCGCCCGCAATCCGTGGACCCGCTATTTCGCGCAGCGCCAGGAGCTGCTCGATTATCTGCTCAAGGTCGTGCGCGAATACGACATCCGCAAGCATGTCCGCCTCAATACCGAGCTCGTCGCCTCGCGCTGGGACGAAGGCAAGCGACGCTGGATCTCGACGCTGAAGACTGCCCGCGGCGAAGAAACCTTTGAATCCACCGCGCTGGTCAGCGCGATCGGCCAGCTCAATGATCCCCTGCCTGCCCGCTTTGAGGGAGACGAGGCCTTCACAGGCCTGAAGGTCCATTCGGCGCTGTGGTCCGACGACATCAAGCTCGACGACAGGCATGTCGCCGTGATCGGCACCGGCGCAACCGCGATGCAGCTGGTGCCGTCGATCGCCGACCGCGTCGCCTCGGTCACCGTCTACCAGCGCACCGCGCAATGGGCGCGGCCGGTGAAGGGCTATTCCGATCCGATCACCGAAGGTGCGCAGTGGCTGCTCGCGCATCTGCCGTTCTATGTGCAGTGGTATCGCTTCAACATGTTCTGGCGTTACGGCGACGGATTGCTGCCGTTCCTGCGCAAGGATCCGGCCTGGCCGCATCCGGACCGCGCCGTCAACAAGGGCAACGACCGGCATCGCCAGGAGCTCGCCGACTTCATCCTGTCCGAGCTGAAGGATCGCCCCGACCTGATCGAGAAATGCATGCCGACCTATCCGCCCTACGGCAAGCGCATCCTGCTCGACAACAACTGGTTCAAGACGCTGACCAAACCGAATGTCGAGCTGGTCACCGACAAGATCGACCATTTCGCCGCAGACGGAATCGTCACCGCCGATGGCACGTCGCGGCAGCACGACGTCATCGTGATCTCGACCGGCTTCAAGGTCTCCGAGATGGCGGCGCGGCTCAACATCACCGGGCGTAACGGCAAGAACCTCAAGCAGGCGTGGCGCGACGACAATCCGACCGCCTATCTCGGCCTCACCGTGCCTGATTTCCCCAATCTCTTTCTGATGCTCGGCCCCAATTCGGGGCCTGCGCATGGCGGCAGCGTCATCTTCCAGTCGGAGTGCCAGAGCCGCTACATCTCCGCGTGCCTTGTCGAGATGATCGAGAATGACATCGCCGCGATCGACGTGCATCCCGACGCGCATGACGCGTATATCCGCGACGTCGACGCCGAGCACGAGCAATTGATCTGGACGCATCCGGGCATGACGACCTACTACCGCAACAGCAGCGGCCGGGTGTTCTCGGCGATGCCGTGGCGGTTCGTCGACTACTGGAAGATGACGCACGATCCGGACTTCACCCAATATCGAAAGACCAAGTCGCGACAGGACTCCTGACCTGAATTCCCTCGCTCGTTAACTTGACAGATGGCTATAACTGCCGCAGCATTTCGCTGACTGCACCTGTTGGGGTGCTGGAGCGCTTGCTCCTCGCGTCGCAGGAATTGACGGACGATTATGGGATCGGCCGTCAGGCAGCTGAAGCGGACAGATGTCCGTCGGCCCACCCTTGGAGAGGAGCATGACGCCACCGGCGCAAGCCAGCGACCTTGCTCAGCGGCAAGGTCTCGGTGCACGTTGAGGCAAACAGCAGCTGCTAGCCGCGTGCGCCACCGACAATCTGAATATATCCGCAGGACAGGAGCGCAAAGGCCACGCGCTTTTAGGTCCCGAAACACGACTGGTCGATACCAGACATCCTTCGCTAAAACGAAGTAGCAGGGCCCCGCGATGCTTGACTGCACCGGGGCCCGTTCGTTTGCCCGCGATCTCCCCTTCGTCACGCCGCATTGCGCCACCGCACGGGATCGGGAACAATTGTCGCGACGAGATGGGGAATGATGATGGAAAAGCCGCGGGTCCGAATCTACACCGACTACAAGTCTCCCTATGCCTATGTCGCCAACAAGCGGCTGTTCGAACTCGAGGAGACATACGGCGTCGAGCTGGAATGGCTGCCCTATACGCTGCGCATTCCCGAATTCATGGGCACGGTCGAGGAGCGTACGCCGCACTTCTGGCGCAAGGTGCGCTACGCCTACATGGATGCGCGCCGGTTCGCCAACGCGCAGGGACTGACCATGAAGGGCCCGCGCCGGATCTACGACGCCTTCTACGCCAGCGCCGGGATGCTGTTCGCGCAGCGTCACGGGCTGTTCCGGCCTTATCACGATACGGTGTTCCGGAAGTTCTGGAACCACGAGCTGGAGATCGACGAGCTGGCGGAGATAGCCGGCGTGATCACCGCGGTCGGTGGCTCCGCCGACGCCTTCGAGGCCTATGTTCGCGGCCCTGCCCGCGCCGAACATGATCGCATCATCGACGAAGCCGAAGCGCTCGGCGTGTTCGGCGTTCCCAGCATGGTGTTCAACGACGAGTTGTTCTGGGGCGGCGATCGCATCGATATGCTGATCGAGCGGATCAAGCAGCCGGAGACGATTGCGATCGCGCTTGGCAGCCGGCACCGGACGTAGGCGCCGACCGTTTCGAATCGGCCTATCGTCGCTGATCGATCAGCCTCCGTTCAGGATCGCCCAGCACCTGGTGCGTTCCAGCGCCGGTTTCAACGCCGCGCGATCGCCGGCATCGAGCGCGGCAAACTTCTCGCGCAGCTGCTGCAGGCATTTGACCTGATATTTGAACGGCGCCAGTGCATAGGGCAGTCCCCAGACCTTGATTTCGAGCCGCTCGAGGCCTTTCGCGAATGCATCCGCGTTGGCCGCAAGGAACGGCAGATAAAGTTCGCCGGCGATCCGCAGCAGCGCCTCCGCGAACCCGCCAAGCGCCTGCTCACGAGGATACCAGTCACCCTCGACACCTGATGCATCATCGAGCCGCCGCACCCAATGATCGGTGAACGGCGCGCGCTCGCGCATGATCCGCATCGGGGTCGGGTCGGTCGCCATCTCGCTGAGCTGGCCGAACCAGGCAAAATCCGCCAGCGACGGCCGGCTGCCGAACAGATAGCTCCTCATGCCGACATGCGGCTCGAACGCGGCAAGCGTACGCCGGTAGCTCTCCTCCAGCAGCGGCCTGTTCTCATCCGTCGCGCCGAGAATGACCATGCGCGAAATCTGCCGCTGCCGGAACTCTTCGATCTCCTCGCGGCTGCCGGCCTCGGCCTGCGATGTTGACCACTCCTCGCCGGCCCAGCGCGAGACATAGGCCTGGTCTTCCGGATCCCACCAACGATAGAGAAACAACGGCTTCACCGCCCATTCGTCGGCGAGGTCCTCGAGCAGATCGCTGATGAAAGCGATGGCCTTGTCTTCGGGGATCACCGACCGTCCCTGATGCCGCGCTTCCAGATCATAGGCCAGCGTCGTGGTCTCGCCGCGGTAGCTGCCGTCGGGATATTGCAGCACCGGGATCAGCATCGGCTTCAGATGCGCGGTTGCCTCGCGCAAAGCCTTGGTCATGATCACCCAGTCGTGCGGGATCCGGCGGTAGCGCATCAGCGCGCGCAGCTTGATCGCATAGGGCGACGCAGTCGAGCCGATCAGGCGATAGCGGTTCTCCGTCATGACGATTGCTCCAAAAACGCCGGATTGCCGTACGGATAGAACTGCGCGAGATCGACGTTCTTGTACGGCAGCTTGTCGAGACGCGTGGTACCGAGGAACGGCTCATCGGGTTCGACCAGGAGGATCGTCTTGGCAAATCCATTGTCGTCGAAGCCGCGCCGGAAATGGACCCGCGACTTGATCGCCATCACGTCAAAGGCGCCGATGTCGGGCACCAGCGCCTTCAGCGAGAACGGCTCCATGACCTGCACCAGATAGGTGGACAGGATCAGCACATTGTTGCGGCCGAAGCGCACGCAGACCCAGAATTGGCCGTAGCCCTCGCCCGTCGCCGAAACCGTGCCCTGAACCCGAACCGGATCGCCTGCCGACTCGTCGGCGCGACCACCGATCTCCATGTCGAAGGTATCGCCGGCCTTGGCGCCCGCGGCCTTCAGGCTTGCGGTCGCCCTGGCGTCGGCAATGGTCGCGATCACGGTGTTGGCGAGGTCCTGCGCGATGATCTCACGCAGCAGCCAGGTCGCCGACCCCGACCGGTCGCTGTGATCGGCCAGCACCACCGGTGTGTTGCCAGCGGCGACGGCCTGCTTGGCCAGCGCAATACCCTCGGTGATGCTGTACAGCCTGGTCGATTGCAGCAAGGGTTCGCGCAGCCGCCAGATCGTGCCGGCGAGATCGCGCGCGATTTGCTCGGCGAGCTTTGGATTGTCGTTGGTCAGAACCTGCACGGTCATGCCGACATCGGGAACGTCGGCGAACGGGAAGCCGAAGAAGATGTTGACATAGACGTCGACCTCGCGCGCCTCCCAGACCAGCGCGCGCTGCACGAGGTCCATCCAGGGCCGCGCCCCGGTCCATTGCAGCACCGTGGGCGAGATCACGGGAACCTTGATCGTCCTGTGCGCCGGCTTGTAATCGCCTCGGATCGCCCGCACCAGCATTCGCGCCGCGCGTTCGCCCTGCAGATGCGCGTCATAATGCGGGAAATATTTGACCGCGAATGCCATGTCCGCCTGCTCGAGGAACGCCTCATCCTCGTTGCCGTGAGGATCGAACGTCGCCGCAATGAAGGCGGAGCGGCCGACCACTTCGCGCACCTGCCGCGCCAGATCGGCTTCGGGACGCGGCACGCCGCGCACGGCCATCGCGCCATGCAGGCACAGATAGACGCCGTCGAACGGTCCCTCCTCCTTCAATCCGGCGATCATCTTGCCGGTGAAGGTGCGATAGGCTTCCTCGGTGATCCAGCCGGATCCGGTGTAAGTCTTCGGCCAGAGCGGGGATTCGATGCCGACCAGCTCGACCTCGGAGAACTCGCGCGCCACCTGCACGAAGCCGCCCATATAGTTCATGGGATCGAACTGCAGCAGCGCCTCGCCTTTGGCCGGCGAGCCCGGATAGATGAAGTCGTCGAGCGTGGTCTCGTTCGGCAGGAACGAGACGGTTTCGTGGGAGAAATGCAGGACGGCGATACGTATCTTGCGATCGCTCATTTTGGTGCGCCTCGGCTGTTTTCCGCATTGTGGCATTGAAGGCGCGGCGCGCCAATCCGCATTCGGTTTTTGCCCGCCAGACCTGCAAATACGCAGACGCAGCGCAGCTTGCCGCCGCGCGGATTCTGCTATGGTCCGCGGCAACGATCGGGCCGCGGCCCCGCAGATACCTCAAGGAGAGAACGCCATGAATCCCCCCGTCAGTTCGCCCGCGATCAAGGTCGTCAAATCGGTTCGCGAGCAGGTGAGCGCCGAGGAGTGGCAGGCCCGCGTCGATCTTGCCGCCTGTTACCGGCTGACGGCGATGTACGGCATGACCGAGATGATCGCGAACCACATCTCCTGCCGGGTGCCCGGCACCACCGACCAGTTCCTGATCAATGCCTACGGCATGCTGTATGAGGAGATCGACGCCTCCAGCCTGATCAAGGTCGACGTCGAAGGCAACACGCTGCTCAACACAACCGACTATGACGTCAATGTCGCGGGCTTCGTCATTCACAGCGCCATCCACATGGCCAAGCACGACATGGATTGCGTCGCGCACACCCATACCCCGGCCGGCATGGCGGTCTCGGCGATGGAATGCGGCCTGCTGCCGCTGGCGCAGACCTCGATGCGCTTCCTGCACATCGCCTATCACGACTTCGAGGGCATCGCCGACAATGTCGACGAGCGCGAACGCCTGGTCCGCGACCTCGGTGACAACGAGGCGATGATCCTGCGCAATCATGGTCTCTTGGTCGTCGGCCGTACCGTGCCCGCCGCGTTCAACGTGCTGTTCCGCCTCGAGCGCGCCTGCCAGACCCAGGTGATGGCGCTGTCCTGCAACACCAAGCTGATCTATCCGCCGCAAAATATCCTCGAAGACACTTATGAGCGGATGCTGCCGAAGCCCGGCCGCGCCGCCCGCAACGGCGAACTCGCCTGGCCCGCGCTGCTGCGCAAGCTCGACCGGACGGATCCATCGTATCGGGATTGAAAGCGAAAGCCGGCGCAGGCTTTCTCCATTCGTCGTCCCGGCGAAGGCCGGGACCCATAACCACAGGGTAGCGTTGTTGAAAAACAGGCCGTGGCCCCAGCGTCGCGCAACAATTCGCATTCGTGGTAATGGGTCCGGCCTTCGCCGGGACAACGCTGAAATTGTTGCACGATCTGTGAGTCACACATCCGCATTCTCGCGACACATCTGCCCGAGCTTTGCTCTTCGTTCCGCCCTCCCTGTTGAAGAGAGCGTAGGGAAAGTTGGGAGCCGATCGCACCCATGGGCCCCGAGCAATGGGTAGAACTTGACGTTTCAAGCGGGTGAAGAAGCGCCGAGTGATCCAGCAGCCGCTGTCCGACCTGCCGGTCGAGATTGCCCGCGAGGCGCTCAGGGCATCGAACAAGCAATACGTCTTCGCCTGCCCGCTCGGCGATCAGCACGATCTACGCGGACGGCGGCGACCTTGGCCGGCGATCTTGGCTTTGATGATGCGTGGATCGCACGTTGCCTCGATCATTCCTCGAGCAAGAAGGCCGAGGTCGCCGTGCCCACCGTCACCGGCAAGGTCTACAATCATTCGACGCGAATGAAGGAAAATCGACGGCGTCGCGGCCGAGTTGTGACGGATCATTGGCAGCCTCGCAAAGCAACCTGAGACCAATCTACGTCTCGTCGCCTGAATTACGTGCGGAATACCAGACGGGCGTCTTGGGAGCCCGCACGTGTGGGACCCTTTCTTTGTAAAGCGGTGCGAAGCCATTTGGCTTACGCAAGGCCTCCGGCAGATGAGATGTCCATCTGGATCGACACGGGAGAACACCGCCGGCCCCTCGAATGATGAAACGCAAGAACCGAGGGGAGTGACTTTATGCGTCCCGAAGGGAACGATCTTCCTGCCAGGGCGTCAATTTGGAACTCGCTCAACGCTGCGGCGGGAGGTGGCCCCTTGGACACTATCGATATCTTAATCGTCGATGACGAGCATTTGGTCCACAGCTTCATTAGCGGTCCTCTTAGCGAGGCGGGCTTTGCGCCATTTGGCGTTTCGTCGGGCGATGAGGCGTTGAGTTTGTTGCGAGACAGTGGAGATAAGTACCGAGCCCTCGTCACCGATGTAAATCTCGGCGCGAATACGATGGATGGCTGGCAGCTTGCTCGCCGTGTCCGAGAAATGCATCCCGATTTTCCGATCGTTTACATGACCGGCGCCAGCGCCGAGCAATGGACTGCGAACGGCGTGCCCAACAGCATCCTTTTGACGAAGCCATTTGCGCCTGCCCAATTGGTGACTGCCGTCTCTCAACTGTTGAATGTTGGCACGTCTCCGCTCTGTCCAAAGGACTTGCCATAGCCGCGCCACCGGGTTTGCGACACAGATGGCGACATTCTAGGCTGCGTCATGTTTCGCCCGAGCCCATTTGCGGCTTAGTGCACCGTCTGCCGTCGATGCCGCGACACGTGCTCGATCAGTTCCGCGTTCAAACAATTTAGGATGCGCTCCAACTGCTCGTTGACCAGCAAGAGAGCCCTCAGAGCGCTGCGCACATCGCCGTCGCAGGCGGCAACGATCTCGTCTAGCTCCCGATCATATTCGTCCAGATAGTCGTTGGTCGTTGGGTGCGGCATACGAACAACATCCAAACAGAAAATACCGTCTCAGGATCGACGAGCACGCGGCTTGTCCTTGATATTCACAGGCGAGCGCCAAAGACCCGGTTGCATTTCGGCGAACGGCGATCTGCTCTGGACCAATACTTTCAACGGTTTTGGGAGATTACATGGTCGAGGTGTATTTCAATGTCAGACATGATCTGCTCGTCGTGAGAAAGGGTTTTCCGGTGCCGGCTGTCAGCGCTCAAGGTAAGTGGCGCAAGAGCAGAAGGAGGGTCGTCAGGGTCAGCGAGGAGATCAGACAGGCGGTCCAGAGCCACGGCTACTACATGCGTAAACTGCGCGATCTCAAGAAGAACTAGCACCGATCGGCACACAAAAGCCCGGCCGCCAATTAAGACGGCCGGGCGAAATGCAAATATGAACTCGATGAACACTGGGTATATGCTGCGGTGCGGGGCGAACTTCCATTCCGGATGAATACGGTGGCTCCGGTTTACCGGCATGTCGTCCGGGTTTTTACCGATAGACTGCATCGCGCGCAGCGCCTCCAATGGCTGCATTCTTTTATTAGTATTTGCGGTCGCGCCGTTCCGTCGGACGATCTCCTGCCAGTAGACCTTCGGACCATGCGCTTCCGCTTCATTGGGAGCATGCGATGATCGACCAAAGGACTGCGCCTTACGCTGCGTTCATTTTGCGGATTACGATTGCCGGGCTGTTCCTGGCGGCGCTCTACGGTAAGTTCATCTTGAAGCCGATCAGTCTTTGGTGGAACGGCCTATTGAAAGCCGGATATCCAGAATGGGTGCTCACATACACGTTGAGCGCGGAATTCGCGGCGAGCATCCTATTGCTGCTCGGCGTCTATACCCGCTGGGTGAGCTTGTACACGCTGCCGATGATGCTCGGTGCCACGCACTTCTGGATGGTCCGTAAGAACTTCTGGTTCGTCGAAGGCGGATGGGAAATGCCCTTTGTCTGGGCGGTGATGCTACTCGCCCAAGCACTGCTCGGCGATGGCGCCTTCGCATTGAAGGTGCCGGCGCTGCCTTGGGAGCGACGATTGCAAAAGGTGCCTGCATGAACTTGAGCGACGTCATGTGAGGATCGACGAGCCGAGGAGCGGCCCTAGCTCAGGTAGCTAGGGCCGCCGGTAAGCCCAAGGCGCAGTACACCCCTGCGCTCGTCCTCACTAGAGCGGAACCCCTAAGGTTGCATAGAGCGCGGGACTGCTAAATCCCAAAGGAGTGCCTCATCTGTCTCACCATCATCATGGTGGCGTCGGTATATCGGCCGTGGGTGAGATACTGGTCTACCTGCGATGCACCTAGCAGCGCGAGGGCTGCAATCGCAAAACCTTTGATCATCGTGGGCCCCATAGGGAGACCGCCAACCGGGCTGGTCAGGTTGAGCATTCCGGAATGCGTTGTCGCTCGTCGCGACCTAACCGCAATGACCTAGACTGACACCAATTGGTAGAAAACCGTTAATCGGCAACGCCGGTCTGGGTTGCCGGCAGTGATATCGCGCGAGAGGCTTGATACTGCCGATCCCGTTAAGGTTTTCGGTGCGCGAGCGGGCCGGCTTTCAGGGCATTCGACGGGCGGCCTCTCTTTTCTACATGAACAGGGCAATAGCCACGATTGCGATGGGGCTTAGCCCGAGCGCCACGATGAGCTAGGGATCGCCGGTGCAATTTGTGCCACGGCAAAGCACCGTGGGGTGGTAAATAGCTGGTTCTCGGAGCATATTAGCCTTTATGAGACCGTGGCTAAAAATGGCGCTGATAGTTCTCGGCTTGTGCGCAGGCTGGATGGTCATCGGTTTATTGACCGTAGACGATGACGACGAATTCCACCAAGTCATCACGGCGTACAAAGCGCGCTAACTGGGACTGGCACTCGGTTCACCCACGGAGGGCAGAACTACGACGCGAACACGGCAACCAAACTCCTATGTGCTCTGCGGTTTGGAAGCGTTGATCGTCCGTTCCACCTCATCAGCGAGCGCCCGATGATGGGCGGCTAGCTTGGCAAACAAGTCTTTCTTAGTCTCGTTGGTCGCGAGCTTGCTGATGAGTTCGCACTCCTCGGCCTCGACCCGAAGCTTCTCCAAGTGCGCCTTCATGTCCTTCATTTGAGGTTCCCCGATGCCGGGAACCATTTGAAGAGGGCGCTAGCGGACGTCAATACCCTGCGCTAATCGAGATATGAAACTCTGTTCACCCCGGAGAACATCGGCAGTCCAAACGGGTAAGAACAGATGGTGTCCAATGGAAATTGATGGGGCCAGAACATCTGATGGCGCCTCGTCAAACGAGTTCGTGGCCTAATCGGCAACGGGACCTAAGCTAAGGTACTTTGAGCCGTGCCCTCGAAAGGCGGTACGCGTGACGCCGGGCCTTTCGCGTATTTGGTCCCGTCTTTTCGCGATTTTGCTGCGCCGGGTTATCGTTGCGACTTCCGTAGGATAGCGCGATGAGCGATTTGGAACTGGTATGGCGATCATGGCGGGCGCTTTCGCGGCTTGACCGGCGGCGATCTATCGAGATGCTTCGGTCGCATTGCGCCGAGGAGCGCGCAACGGTGCTGCGCCGGAATGGCAGCGCCGTCTATGGGTCAAGGCGGCCTACTATTTGCTCGCGGCGAAAAGATCCCATTTCCCGGGCAGCCCCTTTAATTCGTATGAGCCTCGCTCGGAGAACTTCAGATCGGTGCCTGCTACGAGGTCGGTGACCACCCGCGAGACAAATACCTCATTGCTTCCCGACTGCGACATCACCCGCGCGGCTGCGTGGACGGCAATGCCACCGATGTCGTTGCCTCTGATTTCGACCTCGCCGCAATGAAGACCTGCGCGTACGGGCAGGCCAATACTCTTGCTCTCTTCACTGAGCGCCAAGGCGCATCGCACAGCCCGCCCCGGCCCGTCAAAGGTCGCCAGAACGCCATCGCCTGTGCTCTTCACCAAAGTGCCGCGATGCTTGCTGACAATCCGGCCGGAAAGATCGTCGTGATTGTCCAAGAGGTCGCGCCAACGGTGATCGCCGAGTTGCAAAGCGAGATTGGTCGATCCAACGATATCAGTAAAGAGAACGGTAGCGAGTATGCGCTCCAGATCAATTCCCTCGCTGGCGCGTTGTCCAGTGATGAATTCTTCGATGTCTCCGGTAACGCGCTCAATGTCTCCCGTCCAGAACGCGTGATCGCCCGACGGATATTCAATGTATTTCGCTCCCGGGATACCGGCGGCGAGCTGGCGGCCTAACGTTACAGGCACCTGCGCGTCGGTTGTTCGGTGCAGCACTAGGGTTGGCGTGCGGACGACTGGGAGGATGGGGTTGATGTCTATCCGTCGGTTCGAAAGTATGTAGGATTTCAGTGCGCCAGGACTGCTGCCCAACTTTTCGAATTTTGCGATGCGAGCGAGTATCTCCGGATTGCCAGCATCACTCGCGAAAACTCGCTTGAGGAAGTCACCGTTTCCCCAACTCTTTACGACGTAAGCTAACCGTTCCTGAACCTCGGATGGCGTGAGGTTGGGCGGGAGCAGGTCTGATATCCGCGCCAGCCCTCCGAATAAGACCAAGTGGGAAACGCGCTCTGGGTAGGTCGTCGCGAATAGAACGCTCATCGACGCGCCTTCAGAGAAGCCAACTAGCGCAGCACGCTTGGAGTTGATTGCGTCCATGATCGTGCGGACATCGTCGATACGTTCCTCAAGAGACGGTACGTCGGCCAACCGATCTGATAGTCCTTGACCTCTCTTGTCGAACGTGACGACCCTTGAGAACTTCGCCAAGCGACGAAGAAAGCGCGTATAGCCCGGGAGTTCGTGCTGAAAATCGATGTGGGATATAATGCCCGGAACTAGGATAATGTCGGTGGGCCCGTCGCCCATGACTTGATAGGCGATGTTGAAGTCGCCGCTCTGCGCATACTGCGTCTCGGGCAACGCTACTTCCGTCATCGCGGCCCCCACCATTTGTTCGCGTTTCCAACTATCTTCCAGATCAGGCCGGACATCAACGGACGTCATCCACCGTAAATGCCCGGTATTTGTCCGTCACACGATGGGCCGAAGCTATGGTCTGGCACCTGAAGGTGAACGGTCTAAGGGCCTATTGGGACCCAGCTCAAGCGACTCTGTTTAAGCCATTGACAGACATGGCTTTATTCGTTCTTTGGATCATGAAAAAAAGGCTTGGCATCAGGACCACACGACTTCACCGTCGACGTCATGCGCACTCGTCAGTTGCGCAATCGGCGTCCACCGCATCTCGACCCACGTTCGTGACGACCGCGAAGCGCCCCTCAATCGGGTGAGACGGGCGGAATTGGATCAATGATTTGCCCGACGACGGAAGCGGGATTTGCCCGTCGGGGTGATCTGTCGCAGCCATCGTGCGGTGAGCGCGGAACGTCGTGCCGCTCAGCTTCCGAGCTGAATGGTGCGCTCCAGCGCCGCGGCGAAGCCGTTGAGGGGGACGTTAAAGACGACAGCCTGCCCGTTGCTGATGCTCTGTGCGGCAACGGTGAGCATTTTGGCCTTGCTGGTGGTGTCGGTCACGGCCGTGGGAAAGGATACCGGCAGCAAGCAGCCTTGCGCCGTGCAGGTGGAGAAGCGCGTCTGTTCGAGATCCTTGCCGTCAAGCTTGAGGACGGCCCCGGCGTCGAACTTCAGCCCGAACGGCATCAAGATGTTGCCTTCGGCCTTTCCGTCCCTGGGAATCAATTCGATGGCGAAGATTTGCTGATTGGTTTCCTTGGCGAACTGTGTCTGCCCGAGGGTACACAGCTTGGCCCCGCCGTCGAGCTGGCATTTGACGATCCAGTCTCCGTAGGTCTCGCTGATCGCGGAAAGCGCCCTTGGGAAGCTGGACGGCGCGGACCACGCCGTCCATCGCGGACGTCCGGCTCCGTGTGTCGATCGGCATGGAGACGGTGCTCCCACTGGCATCCGACACATCGGGAGTTCGGGCGGCTTGCGCCGAACCGACGCCGACCATGACGACGAGAGCAACAATCGCCCGAAGACGCCTGTCTGCTGCGCTGACCGTCACCATTGCATTCACTCCGCCTCGTTACGTCCCGAAACCGACTTGCCTCTTCGTCGGCGTATTCGTGGACATAATTCCCACGTGAACGAGATAGGTCTACGTGGAGAGCCGCTGATATGCAAGAGCTGATCGCCGCCGGTGTAATTGTCGCGATTGTTGCGTTCTGCGGCGGGTATTTCTGGGCAATTGCACGTGAAGCCAGGACCGCGAACAAGGCCGCGAACAAGCAACAACGCAAATGGTAGTCCGGCGCCTCGACCTTGCTCCCGTGATTTGCCCGCGGGATGCGTTTTCAACTAAGCTCGCCGGATGGACATGCTCGTCAAGCTCTACGCCCTGCCCGATTCCCGGCCCGCCTACGATCGATTGCTCAAGGCCGGAATTGTCATGCGCCGCGCGCTCGCGCCGGAAAAGCACAAGGTTGTGGCCTGGGTGCGGGAGACATTCAGCGAGGCGTGGGCCAGCGAAACCGAGGTCGCGTTCAGCCGCCAACCGGTCTCCTGCTTCATCGCGATTCAGCAAAAGAAGATCCTCGGATTCGCCTGCCACGACGCGGCCTGTCGCAACTTCTTCGGTCCGACCGGTGTCGCGCCGAAGGCGCAGCAGGGCGGAATCGGCAAGGCGCTGCTGTTTGCCTGCCTCGAGGACATGAAACACCAGGGTTTCGGTTACGCCATCATCGGCGGCGTCGGGCCGGCGGATTTCTATACGAAAGCTGTCGGCGCGGTGGCCATCGAAGGTTCCGCGCCGGGGATCTATCGAGGATT
The DNA here is from genome assembly GCF_054062115.1 of Bradyrhizobium sp. USDA 4501. Classification (NCBI taxonomy): domain Bacteria; kingdom Pseudomonadati; phylum Pseudomonadota; class Alphaproteobacteria; order Hyphomicrobiales; family Nitrobacteraceae; genus Bradyrhizobium; species Bradyrhizobium sp. USDA 4501. The sequence goes on along the minus strand of NZ_JBSSEX010000001.1, from coordinate 7,208,252 downwards.
GCTGTAGCTGCGCCGCAAGTCCATTTCCGTCTTGTCGCGCGACGAGACAGACTGACAATCTCTGCGTTCACGGAGATCGGGTAACCCAAGGATGGCTGGCGGGTTGAAGATCACGACCGGCATCATCGCCGCGGTGCTGGTGATTGCGGCGGTGGCTCAGGCGCGCAGCGTGCTCGCCCCGCTTGCGGCCGCCCTGTTCATCATCGCGATCGTCTGGCCCGTTCAGCAACGGCTGCAGTCGTGGCTGCCAAAACTCTTCGCGCTCGCCATTACCGTCGTTGTTACGGTTGCCACCTGCATCGCGTTTGCCTCGCTGGCAGCATGGGGGTTCGGCCGCGTCGGGCGCTCCTTGATTGCGGATGCGGCGCGGTATCAGGCCTTCTACGATGCCGCGGTGATCTGGCTCGACGGCCATGGCGTCTCGTTCGCCGGCGTCTGGGCGGAGCATTTCAATGTCGGCTGGCTGCTGCGCACCACGCAATACGTCACGGGGCGCGTCAACACCACGTTGAGTTTCTGGCTCATCGCGCTGGTCTATGTCGTGCTGGGACTTCTCGAGGTCGACGACGCTGGTCGACGAATCCAGCGGCTGGAGAATCGCACAGCTGCCCGCGTCCTGCTCAAGGGCAGCAAAGCGACGGCCGCCAAGTTTCGTAAATATATGCTGGTGCGGACGCAGATGAGCGCGGTCACGGGTCTCTTGGTCGGCCTGTTCGCCGCCGTGACCGGGCTGCCATTCGCATTCGAATGGGGCGTGATCGCCTTTGTCCTCAACTACGTTCCTTTCGTCGGTCCTTTCATCGCGACGCTGTTCCCCACGCTGCTGGCCATGACGCAGTTCGAGAGCTGGCCCGCGGTGTTTGGCGTGTTCGCCTGCCTCAACGTCATCCAGTTCGTGGTCGGCAGCTATATCGAACCGCGGGTGGCCGGCTCAACGTTGTCGATCTCGCCGTTTCTGGTGCTGTTTGCGATCTTCTTCTGGAGCTCGCTTTGGGGCCTGTTTGGGACCTTCATCGGCGTGCCGATCACGCTCGCTATTCTGACCTTCTGTGCCGAGAGTCCGTCGGCCGCATGGATAGCCGATCTGTGTGGCGGATTGCACCATGACAAGCCGGAAGCGTCCTAGCTTGCGGCAATCTCAACCCGCTCGGGCTCGACGAGGCAGAGCTTCCGGTCCGGGCCGACCATCATTTTGTGGATATAGAAATAGCTGGCTGCATCGTCGGCCCCCATCACCGGCGACGGGGCCGAGACGATCCTCGACGCACCACATGTACCGATCCAGTCGATATGCCTGTGACCGTGCATCACCACCGAGCGATCGGAAAACCTTTGTAACCTGCGTACAAACCAGGTGCCGTTGATCAAGGCTGTCCCAATGCGCTCGGCAAATGTCTTCACCGGCATGGGATATTCCATCACGTGATGATGTAGCGCGATGGTCCAGCATGCCGTCGGAAAATGACGGATCGCAGCCTCCAACCGCCGCGTTTGCGCTTCCGAAACCAAACCGAGCGCGTTGGTGAAGGAGAAGTGGGTTTCGGCGTTGGAGTTGAGAATGGCGATCCCGAGGCCACCGTCCTGGTCCGGCGGCAGGATCATCGGGAATTGATCATCGAACAGGCCACGGAGCGCCGCTGCGCGGCGCACGCCTCCGTGCTGCGCAAATTGTATTATCCGATCATGATAAGGGGCGAGCGCCTGGTTCAACGTGGCCGACGGTTTGCCGGAACCGTCGATGACGCGCACGCGATCGCCCTGGACCGCCGCGATCGCCGACAGGGTACGCATCTGCCGTAGCCGCTTGCCCGGGCTGAACGGCAGGTCGAGGCGCGCAGGATTGGCACGATCCACGACGTTAACGTCATGATTGCCCGGGAGCATGATGATGCGTGCTGCAAGCTCGGGATGACCTGCCAATGCATCGAGAAATTCCGCCCATTCGCCGGGCCGGCCGGCGTCCGTCATATCGCCGCTGATCAGCACGTGGTCGAGCGGATCAATAGTGTGAATTTCGGCAAGGCGAGCCAACACGCGATTGAAGTGCTCGTTTCCCCGCGGACCGGCGGTCCCGCTTTCGATGCGGAAGCCGTACCGCTCGCCGACCACGTGAAGATCGGACAGATGCGCAACGCGCCAGCAGCGGCCTCCGGACGGCGTCGCGTCGAATCCGGCCAGGTCGGCCGGTTGTTCCATACTGGCGTCGGCCACGCTCCAGGCCAGTGACGCGACCGCAAGATAGCAGGACACCAGCACCACGGCATTCGCGAACGTCGGCAACACCAGATGATGGATCAGAACAAGGTCATTGACGGTCGCAGTCCATTGCGAGGCAGGCCAGGCCAGGGCCGCGATCAATGCCGCCCCCGCGGAGAGCAGTATGCCGGCGCCGACCGAGCAACCGCGGCGCAGCCTCGTGCGAGAGGCAGGAGTTGCGCCGGTGCGCCAAAGCAGCTCCGCCAGATGGCCCAGCGCCTCGCGCGTGAAGGCATAGCTCGGTTGGACCGCGAGCGCGTTCAGCGACCAGAAGCTTGTTTCCGCGATTTGAAGCAGCGGTCGTCCGCCGAGCCATCCCAAGGCCGCGATCACAATCAGCATCAGCACGGCGCCCACTTCGGACAGGGCAAGAGCGTGTTGCGAAAGGCTCGAAATCCAGGCGGATGCGACCAGTGGCGCAAGGCCGAGCAGTACGCCCGGAAGCAGAAGCGAAACCGTCCAGGCGAACAACAGTTTCGTCGGGCTTATCTCAACCAGAAGGCTACCCAAGATCGCGAACAACGAACGCTGTTCCGGGCTGGCGGCATTGTCCTCAAAGTCGCCGAGGCGGGGATCAAGCAGCACGCCGACGTCCTCCGTTGCACGGCGCATTCTGTCACAAACCGCTTCAGACCAACATACGCGTCAGGCTCAGCGCAGCTTCCCGAAGAACTCGCGCACCTCGCCGATGAACAGCTCGGGTTGCTCGAATGCCGAGAAATGTCCGCCTTTCGGCATCTCGCTCCAGTGCCGGATGTTGGTGAAGTTTGTCTCCATCCATTTGCGGACCGGCGTGACGATCTCCTTGGGGAACACGGCAACGCCGGTCGGCACGCTCACCTTGTGCGGGGTTCGCTTGCCCGGCCCAAAACTTTCCCAATAGAGCCGCGCCGATGACGCAGCCGTCGCGGTGACCCAGTACAGCATGACGTTGTCGAGCAGTTCGTCGCGGCTGAGGATGTTTTCCGGATGGCCGTCGCAATCGGTCCAGGCCCAGAATTTTTCGAGAATCCAGGCCGCCTGCCCGCAGGGCGAATCCGTCAGGCCATAGCCGAGCGTCTGCGGCCGCGTGGACTGCTGCTTGGAATAGCCGGAATCCCAGTCGGCATAATATTTGATGCCGTTGAGCGCCCTCGTCTCCTCCGGCGTCGGCTGCCCCTCGACATTGGGCCGGGTCGACATCGCAAGCGTGATGTGGATGCCGGCGCAATGTGCAGCATCCTGCCCGCCGATCGCGGTCGTGACCGCGGAGCCCCAGTCGCCGCCTTGCGCGAAATAGCTGGCGTAGCCGAGCCGCTGCATCAGGACGGCCCAGGCCGTCGCGATCCGGTCGACGCCCCAGCCCGTCGCTATAGGCTTGGCCGAGAAGCCGAAGCCCGGCAATGACGGGCACACCACGTGGAAGGCATCGGCGGCGCGGCCGCCATGCGCGGTCGGATCGGTCAGCGGCTCGATCACCTTGTGGAATTCGACCACCGATCCCGGCCAGCCATGGGTGATGATCAAGGGCCGCGCCTCCGGATGCTTCGAGCGGACATGGATGAAGTGGATGTCGAGCCCGTCGATTTCGGTGGTGAACTGGCTGAAGCGGTTGAGCCGCGCCTCGCGCTGCCGCCAGTCATAGGTCTCGGCCCAATAGTGGCAGACGTCCTTGATCCATTGCAGCGGCGCGCCCTGGCTCCAGTCGTCGACCAGTTCGGCTTCCGGCCAGCGGGTCCGGCGCAGCCGATTACGCAGATCCTCGAGGACATCGTCGCTGACGGCGATGCGGAACGGGCTGATGGCGGTCATGGCGTCTCCACGGGGATGCTGAACTTTCGGGGAAGATAGGCTGGCGCGGGTCGCCGATCAAACCCCGCGCAGCAAACCTCGCCTGCACGAACCCTGCACGACTAGCCGCGAAATCTGACGACAAGAACCATCATCGGCACCGCGATCTTGCTAAGACATCGGCCACAATAGGTCGACATCACGCGCAGGCGATCGAAAGGCTGATGTCGCAGAGGACGGAGCTTGTTGTGGCAATCTATCTGATTAGCATCCATGACAGACAAGATGCCGTGCTGAAGTTGGGATTGCCGCCGGTCAATAGCTCGCCGAGCTATTTGCCGATCGCCGCCTCGAGCAGCGCCTGGGCCTGCCTGGTGGCCGCGGCGAAGGCCGGCTGTTGCGGCGCGCGCTCGGTGAAGCAGCGCTTGAACGCATCCTCGCCCTGCTGGCGCAGGTCACCGAGCTTGTCATAGGCCTGCCTGGTGATCTGCTTGCGCTCGAGCCTCTCGGCCGCCGCATCGGCCTTCTTGTTGTAGTCGGTTCGGATCTCGGTGCAGGCCGGCACTTGCACCGCCGGCTCGATCTCGCCATAGGCGACATACATCTTGCCGCCGGCGAGCGCCGCCACGAACACCTCGTCGGCCTTGTCGGGGAACGAATCCTGGGTGCGGCCGGCCAGGAAGCCGTAAGCCAGGGCGGCCGACGCCGGCTTGGCGATCGGCAGCTCGTCGAAATTGACCACCGCGGCATCGGTCGAGATCGCCTGGGTGTAGAGGCCCTCGAACTTCAGGGCGGCATCGACCTGCTGCGGCACATTCTTGCTGCCCTTGTCCCACCAGGTCTTGTGTTCGTGCAGCCAGCGCGTGAACAGAGGCTCGGTGGTGACGATGATATGGGCTTTCGGCTCGACGAAGCTGCCGTCGGCGCGTTTTTCTCCGATCTTTGCCCCATCCCTGCCGGTGTCGGCATCGAAGCGCAGGCCGTCCAGCATGCCGAACCCCATATCGCCCTTATATAGAGTGTCGAGGTTGAGCTGGGCCGGAGCAAAGCCCGGCCGGGCGGGCTGGGACAGGATGGCCGTCAGCTGCCCCTTCAGCTCGTCGCGCGCGGCCACCTCGGCCTTGTCGACGGCCTCATTGATCTTGTTGTCGTTCGACAGCTTGGCGAATTTGGCGATCGCGGCGTCACGCGCGGCGATATAGCGGTCTTCCGGTGACGCGGCGCGGGCCGGCGAAAGCAGCAGGATCGGCGAAAGGACGAGGGCAAAGCGGAAAATAAAATGCATGCCCTGTGGTCGTCCGCAGGGCATGCAAGGTTCAAGGTCACGGGTACTACCAGCATATCCCTCGCCGGCAGACCCTCTGCCGGCGCAGGATCTCGTCAAGGCGAGCCGGTCAGGCCGCCTTTGTCACGGTGCCGTCGTCAGGCCGCCTTGGACTTCGCCACGTGGGTAGCGATCGCATCCATCAGCGGCGGCGACAAGCAGTCATAGGGCTCGAGCCCAAGCTCCTTGAGCCGCGACCTGATCCCGGCCATATCGGCCGGCTTGACGCCGGACTCGATCACCGACGACACGAAGGCGGCAAATCCGGGCGCAGCCGAGCCGGACTCCTGGAACAGCTCGGGATGGATGAAGTCGAGGCCATAGAACGGATGGCCCTTGTTCTCGATCCGGCCGTACATGTGGGTGCCGCATCCGGTGCAGGCATGGCGCTGGATCACCGCCGCGGCATCGACGATCTTCAGCTTGTCGCCGTTCTCCAACACGGTGACGTTCTCGCGCGGCACCACCGCGACCACCGAGAAGGTGGCGCCCGAAGGCTTCCAGCACTTGGTGCAGCCGCAGGCATGGTTGTGGGCGACGTCGCCCTTGATGCCGACCTTGACCGGCTTGTCCGCGCATTTGCAGACCAGCGTGCCGCCAGCAAAACTGCCGGAGCCTTGCTTGACGCCATTGTCGACCGACGGGTGGATATGAACAGTCATTGACCTATCCTCCTAGTGCTTGGTGTTTTGATTTCAGAATACGACGACCGAACGGATCGATTTTCCCTCGTGCATCAGGTCGAAGCCCTTGTTGATCTCGTCGAGTTTCAGCACGTGGGTGATCATCGGATCGATCTGGATCTTTCCGCCCATGTACCAGTCGACGATCTTCGGCACGTCGGTGCGGCCGCGCGCGCCGCCGAAGGCCGTGCCCTTCCAGACCCGTCCGGTGACGAGCTGGAACGGCCGGGTCGCGATCTCCTTGCCGGACTCCGCGACACCGATCACCACCGAGACGCCCCAGCCGCGATGGCAGGCTTCCAGCGCCTGCCGCATCACGTTGGTGTTGCCGGTGCAGTCGAAGGTGTAGTCGGCACCGCCATCGGTCAGGCCCACCAGGTGCTGGACGATGTCGCCGGAAACCTTGGTCGGGTTGACGAAATGCGTCATGCCGAACTGCTTGCCCCAAGCCTCCTTGGAGTCATTGATGTCGACGCCGATGATCTTGTCGGCGCCGACCATCTTGGCGCCCTGGATCACGTTGAGGCCGATGCCGCCGAGGCCGAACACGACCACGTTGGAGCCCGGCGTCACCTTGGCGGTGTTGACGACCGCGCCGACACCGGTGGTGACGCCGCAGCCGATGTAGCAGCTCTTGTCGAACGGCGCGTCTTCGCGAATCTTGGCCACCGCGATCTCGGGCAGCACGGTGAAGTTCGAGAAGGTCGAGCAGCCCATATAGTGGAAGACCGTCTTGCCCTTGTAGCTGAAGCGCGAGGTGCCGTCGGGCATCACGCCCCTTGCCCTGGGTGGCGCGGATCGCGGTGCAGAGATTGGTCTTCTGGCTCAGGCAGCTTTTGCACTGCCGGCATTCCGGCGTGTAGAGCGGGATCACATGATCGCCAGGCTTGACCGACGTCACGCCGGCGCCGACCTCGCGAACGATGCCTGCACCTTCGTGCCCGAGGATCGAGGGGAAGATGCCCTCGCTGTCGAAGCCGTCGAGCGTGTAGGCATCGGTGTGACAGATGCCCGTCGCCTTGATCTCGACCAGGACCTCGCCGGCCTTGGGACCCTCCAGATCGAGCTCGACGATCTCAAGCGGCTTCTTTGCTTCAAATGCGACTGCGGCGCGGGTCTTCATCTTGGTCTCCACAAAACGTCAAACAGGTTTCTCGTTCGCACCGGACGGGCTCACTTCTTGTCGTTGTGCCCCATGCAGGCGTCTTCCGCCTTTCCATAGGCTTCCGACTTGTCTTCGTGCTTGGCCGGCCGAACACGCCCAACCGCGTCATTGGCGCGGGCGCGCAGGTAGACATAGAGGTCGTCCATGTAGCAGGCAACGTTGGGGTTATCGCCGAACGCCGGCATCACGTTCTCCTGCGCCGTGGAAACGTTCTTGCGTCCGCTCGCGACCACGCCCATGAAATCCGCGTAGCTCATGGTCTTCAGCGAATTCGACAGCGCCGGCGCATAGGTCGATCCCATGCCGTCGGGGCCATGGCAGACATGGCACTCCGAATGATAGCGGCGATAGCCGGAGTAGGTGTACCAGTCCGTCGTGCCGTCGGCCGTAACCTTGAACGTCGGGTTTCCATCCTTGTCGAGATACTTGCCGTCCTCGGACTTGACGGCGGTCGGGTCGCCAGCGTCCTCGGCGGAGGCAACTCCACCCATTGCCACGACAAAGATCGCAGCACTCACAAACCAGATCTTACGCAAAAGCATATCCTCGCGTGCAGATTGAAGACGGACCGGCGCATGGAGATCGCTCCATGCGCCGGAACGAGGTCGCTCAGCTCACTGCTGCGGCAGCGAGAACACAGTGAGCGTTCCGCCGAGCGCAGTGTAGTTGCTCAGCGCGGCATAGCCGCCGACTGCGCCGAGACCGGCCGTCGGATCAGTCAGACCGGCCGCGAGGCCGATGCCCGCCCAACCGCCAACACCCGACAGAATGGCGACGTACTGCTTGCCGGCATGTTCATAGGTGGTGACGTTGCCGATGATGCCGGACGGGGTCTTGAACTTGTAGAGCTCCTTGCCCGTCTTGGCGTCGACAGCCTTCAGGTAGCCTTCCAGCGTGCCGTAGAACACCACGCCGCCGGCGGTCGCGAGCGCACCCGACCAGACCGAGAACTGCTCCTTGTTCGACCACACGATCTTGCCGGTCTTGCCGTCCCAGGCGATGAAGTTGCCCATGTTGGTCTCACCGGGAGGCGGATACATCGACAGCGTCGCGCCGACATAGGGCTGACCTGCGGTGTAGCTCACCTTGAACGGCTCGTAGTCCATGCAGACGTGGTTGGTCGGCACGTAGAACAGCTGCGTGTCCGGCGAGTAGGCTGCCGGCTGCTCGTCCTTCGAGCCGAGCGCTGCCGGGCAGATGCCCTTCACGTTGACGTCCTCGCCCGCCTTGTCGGTCGACGCGGCATCAAGAACCTTCGGGCGACCATAGGTCGGCGAGTCCTTCTTCATGTCGACGCCGGAGGTCCAGTTCACCTTCGGATCGTACTTCTCGGCGACCAGCAGTTCGCCGGTGGCGCGATCGAGCGTGTAGCCGAGGCCGTTGCGATCGAAATGCGTCAGCAGCTTGCGCGCCTTGCCGTCGATCGTCTGATCCGAGAGGATCATCTCGTTGACGCCGTCATAGTCCCATTCGTCATGGGGCGTCATCTGGTAGACCCACTTGGCGACGCCGGTATCCGGGTTGCGCGCCCAGATCGTCATCGACCACTTGTTGTCGCCGGGACGCTGCTTCGGATTCCAGGTCGAGGGATTGCCCGACCCATAATAGACGAGGTTCAGTTCGGGATCGTAGGAGATCCAGCCCCAGGTCGCGCCGCCGCCGATCTTCCACTGATCGCCCTGCCAGGTCTTCAAGCTCGAATCCTTGCCGATCGGCTTGCCGAGCTCGGTGGTCTTGTCGTCGACCAGGAGCTGGTCATCCGGGCCTTCCGAGAAGCCGCGCCAGACCTGCTTGCCGGTCTTGATGTCGTAAGCGGTCACATGAGCCTGGACGCCGAACTCGCCGCCGGAGATGCCGAGCAGCACCTTGTCCTTGACCACCAGCGGCGCGGAGGTACCGGTCGAGCCCTTGCTGGGATCGCCGTTCTTCACCGTCCACTCCACCTTGCCGGTCTTGGCATCGAGCGCCACCAGTGTGGTGTCGGCCTGGTGCAGGAAGATCTTGCCGTCGCCATAGGCAACGCCGCGGTTGACCGTGTCGCAGCACATCACCGGAATGACGTTCGGATCCTGCTTCGGTTCGTACTTCCAGACGATCTTGTTGTCCTGCGAAAGGTCAAGAGCATAGACCTTGTTCGGGAACGGGGTGTGGACGTACATGATGTTGCCGACGATCAGCGGGCCACCCTCGTGGCCGCGCAGCACGCCGGTCGAAAACGTCCAGGCGACCTGCAACTTTCCGACGTTCGAGGCGTTGATTTGATTCAGCTTGGAGTAACGCTGATTGGCGTAGTCTCCGGCCGGCATCACCCAGTCTTTCGGGTTCTGCGACATCTTGTGGAGTTCGTCATTGGCGTTGGCCGCTCCGGCGGCAAATACCGCCATTGCCCCAAGGCCGGTCGCGTAAAGCATCTTGCGCATCGTGGATTTCCTCCCAGGTTCAAGAGCTCAAGGGTTTCCGCCGAAACGGCCCCACTTCTTCCATTTTGGTGCCCCAGTCGTAGTCCTCTCGAAGCGCGCTGACTTGCCCAAAAGAGAAGAGCCGTTTGCTCAAAAGCGAAGCTTCGTCAGATTTTTGTCGCCCGGCCCTGAATTGGCTGGAAAGCTTGCTTCATGTTGCAAGGCATCAATCGCGGCCGGCGCGATCCGGATGCCAGATTGACGCGTGCTAAGGTTGCGCTTGACGAGCCCAGAACTAAGTCGGAGGATCACCCGACATTAACCGGGAAGAAATCCCGCCGCCTCCCTAAGCTATTCAGAATCAGGGAGAAGGCGCATCATCCCGGGCCAGACTTAAGCTCGGTGAGCAGTCACGTGGGGATCGAATCGGTGGCTGGAAAGATGTCCGATACAGTCCATTCTCTCAGCACGAACGGATTGACGCCCAAGCGGCAGATTCAGCGCTGGTCGGATGCGCTCACTGACCTTTGCGGCCAGTTCGACGTCGATGCGCTGGAAGGATCCTCGCTCGAAGCCCGGGTCAATTTCACGACGGTATCGCGCCTGAAGCTGTGTCAGATCGAGGCAAGCCAGCACCGGATCGCGCATACCATCTCGCGCATCAAGCTGAGCGAGCACCCCTATATCAAGATCGTGTTCCAGACCCACGGCGTCTCGCATTTCGAGCAAGACGGCCTGCACTTCGACATCATGCCGGGCGACTGCTTCGCCTACGACGTGTCGTGTCCGCACACCATCATCAGCCCGTCGCTGACGCGGCACGAGGTTGTCATCGTTCCAAAGGACCTGCTCAAGGAGCGCGGCTTCCAGCTCTCCAAGATGGCGCCGTGCAAGCTGTCGGCGCGCAACGGCACCGGCCGCATCGCCTATGATTTCGTCCATGCCGCCTTCGGCGAGGCACCGACGCTGACGCCGGTCAACGCCGTCGGCGTGGCTGATGCGCTGATCGACTTGCTGCTGTTGCCGCTGCGCGAGACCGGCGCCATGTTCGACCGCGGCAGCGCCGAGGCCACCTATGTGCGGGCCCAAGGCTTCATCCGCGAGCATCTGCGCGATCCGGATCTCTGCATCGACCGCATTTCCGCGGCGCTCGGTTGCTCGAAGCGCTATCTGCACATGCTGTTCAGCGATCGCGGCATGACGGTCAGCGACTACATCTGGAAGGCCCGGCTGCAGAACTGCCGGCAGGAGCTGGAGTCCCAGAACGGCAAGACCATCACGGACGTCGCGTTCTCCTGGGGCTTCTCGAGCTCGTCGCATTTCAGCCGCGTCTTCCGGAAGTATTTCGGCATCGCGCCCTCCTCCGTCCACAAGGGCCTGCACGGCGGTATGCCGGCGGATGTGGTGCTCGAATAGCGGTTCCATCCGACGCGCAGGCGTTGCGCCATGCCGTCCGCCGACAGACTTTCTCCAACCAAGTTGTCCTCAATCAAGCTGTCCTCGATCAGGGTTTGGGCACGCAACCTCAAGCGGGACAGCGTTGCGTTGTATCTCGCATCGCGTGATCCGCGCGTGCCCTGGTATGCCAAGGCCCTTGCCGTCGCCGTCGCGGCCTATGCGCTGTCTCCCATCGATCTGATCCCGGATTTCATTCCGGTGATCGGCTATCTCGACGATCTGATCCTGCTGCCGCTCGGCATCTGGCTTGCGATCTCGCTCGTGCCGGACGAGGTGATGGCGGAATGCCGTGCCAAGGCCGGCGCCGTCTTGCAGCGTCCGACCAGCCGGGCGGGAATGATCGCGATCGTCGCGCTCTGGATCGCCGGCGCAGTGGCGCTGGCTTGGGCGGCTTTCAGATATTGGCGACAGCCAATCGTCTAGGACTGTGCGGCCTTTGGCACGAGCGCCTCGACCGTCACGCCATCATCGCTGGAATTGATGCTAAGCGTGCCGCCAAGCGCGAGGATTCGTTCCTGCATCCCGGTCAATCCGCGGCCAAGCCTGTGATCCCTCAGCAAGCCACGGCCATTGTCGCGAATCCGCACCAACGCGCAGTCGCGGCTGCCGCGTAGGCCGGCCTGCCGGTCCACCGGTTCGATCGTGATATCGACCGCCGTCGCGCCGGCATGGCGGAATACGTTGGTGAGCGCTTCCTGGACGATGCGATAGATCGTCAGGTCGGCCATCTCGCCGGTATCGCCGAGCGCCGGCGAGATGCGGCTCTCGATCTCCACCTCCGGGTGCGTTTCGCTCCATAGCCGCACCAGCGCGCCTAGCGCTTCCGCAAGCCCGAGCTCGGCCAGGCCGACCGGCCGCAATCGCTCAAGAATCCGGCGCGTGAACTGCTGGAGCGCGTTGACCTGCTCGAGGATGGCGTTGCCGTGCTTGCGCAATGCCGCAGGGTCCGGCTTTTCGACTTCCGCCAGCCGGGTCAGCGCGCCGGCATGCGCGCGCAAGGCAAACAGATAGGGCCCGAACTCATCGTGCAATTCGCGCGCGATCTCCTTGCGCTCGGAATCCTGCAGCGAGACCGCGCGCTCGGCGAGCTGCCGCTTGCCTTCGACGGCATCGCCAAGGGTCGCCGCCAGATGGTTCAGTTTGGCACAGATGGCGGCCAATTCCGGCGATCCGCCGGGCTCGACGCGGGCATCGTAATCCCCGGCCTCGATGCCGGTCATGGCCTGCGACAGTGCCTGCAGTGGCGCCAGCGCGCGGCCGACCACCAGCATGGTGACCAGAAGCAGCGCTACCGCGATCGCGGAGCCGACCTCGAGCTGGGTGACGATGCCGTCCCAGATCTCGGCGATTTCGTCGTCGGGATGCGAGGTGATGACCAGCGATTGCGGCTTGCCGTGCACCGAGATCGGCACCCGCACCGAGGTCTGCTCGGGATGAACCAACGCGACGAACCACTGCGGCGGAGCGCGTTGATCGCCGACGTCCTCGGGGCGATCAGGAGATTTTGCGGTCGCGCCATCCTGCCGCGTGATGCTGACGTGACGCAGCCGGCTCAGGTCCCGGACGATCTGGTCGAGCCGCGCATCGGGATCCGGCGCCTCGTCGAGACCGGCCACGATCGTCGCAACGAATTCACGCGCCAGGCGGATCACGCTCTGGTCCTCGGCCTGGACACGCGGCCCCGCTTCCAGCACGAGCCGCGCAATATTGATGCCGAGGCCAAGCGCCAGGATCAGCGCCAGCAGCAGGTTGATCCGCGCGCGCAAGGATAGCTTTTGCCACATGACGTTGCCCCCGACCGCGATCCCTCCTCCGAGAGGATCGTTGACAGCCAAATTTGCCCGGCTATCTAATCGCACCCTATCGCAATCCCGCACGAGGTGCACAACCGGTCGGAACCGACCTGTCCTTCGCGCAAACCGACGTGATGATGAGTGAATCGAAGCAGGTCGCCGGAACAACGCCATGCGCATTCTGATCGTTGACGATCATCCCATCGTTGCCTCCGGTTGCCGCACCGTGTTCGCCGACGATCCCGAGATCACGCTGCTGGAAGCGGTGGATGCCGAAAGCGGCGAACGGGCGTTCGTCGCGGAGAAGCCCGATCTCTGCGTGATCGACATCAACCTGCCGACGGTCTCCGGTTTCGAGCTGGCGCGCCGCATCCTGACGCATGATGCGTCTGCGCGCCTCATCATGTTCAGCATGAACGATGACCCGGTGTTCGCCGCCCGCGCCATCGACATCGGCGCCAAGGGTTACGTTTCGAAGACCGGCGACCCCAACGATCTGGTGGAAGCAGTGCGCGAGGTCGGCAATGGCGGCGTCTATCTGCCGCCAGCGATCGCGCGCAACGTGGCGTTTGCGCGGCCGGGCTTTGCGCAAAATCCGCTCTCCAAGCTCACTTCACGCGAGATGGAGATCCTGCGCCTGCTCAGCTCAGGCAAGAGCCTGTCGGAGATCGCCTGGCTGGTGCATTCATCATACAAGACGGTCGCAAACACGTCATCGATCATGCGCCAGAAGCTTGGCGTGCGCACTTCGGCAGAGCTGGTGCGGCTGGCGATCGAGAGCGGCGTCGCCTGACGCAGCGCTCCAACCAAGAGGAATACGACAATGCAGACGGTTTCCCAGAACAAGTCGCATGGCGGCACGCAAGGCGTCTATCGGCATCCAAGCCGCGAGACCAAGACCGACATGACCTTTTCGGTGTTCGTCCCTGAGCATGCGGCCGGCGCCAAGCTGCCCGTCGTCACCTACCTGTCGGGCCTGACTTGCACCCACGCCAACGTCACCGAGAAGGGCGAATTCCGCCAGGCATGCGCCGAGCTCGGCCTGATCTTCGTCGCGCCCGACACCAGCCCGCGCGGCGAAGGCGTCCCCGGCGATCCCGCCAACTCCTACGATTTCGGTCTTGGCGCCGGCTTCTATGTCGATGCGACGGAGCAGCCGTTCGCGACCAATTACCGGATGTGGAGCTACATCACCGAGGAATTGCCGAAGCTGATCGCCGAGCAGTTCCCGGTCGACACAACGCGGCAGTCGATCCTCGGTCATTCCATGGGCGGCCATGGCGCGCTGACGGTGGCGCTGCGCCATCCCGATCGTTATCGGGCGGCGAGCGCGTTCGCGCCGATCGTGGCGCCGTCGCAGGTGCCATGGGGCAACAAGGCGCTCGGCGGCTATCTCGGCAGCAACAAGCAGGCGTGGCGCAGGCACGACGCCGTCGCCCTGATCGAGGACGGTGCCCGCTTCGCCGATCTGCTGGTCGACTACGGCGATGCCGACGGCTTTCTCACCGAGCAGCTGCGGCCCGAACTCCTGAAGGCGGCATGCGAGAAGGCCAACATCCCCCTCACCCTGCGGCGTCAGCCGGGCTATGACCACAGTTACTATTTCATCTCGACCTTCATGGCCGATCATCTGCGCTGGCACGCCGCGCGGTTGAAGGCGTGAGCGTCACGCAGTCCGTTCATCCCATCATCCTGAGAAGGCCGCGAAGCGGCCGGTCTCGAAGGATTCACGGCCCGAATTTGCTACGTGTGGCTGTAACCGGGCCGATTCATCCTTCGAGGCTCGCTCAGCGGCGCAATTGCGCCGCAAAGCTCGCACCTCAGGATAACGGAGGTCCATTCGTGAGCGCAGGCTACTGCGCCCTCGGCACGCCGTAGTTCGGCGCGAGCAGGCGGTTGCGCACGAGGTAGTCGGTGGCACGCGACCAGGATTCGTCGGTGTTGCCGCGCATGTCGGCGCTCGCCGCCGCCAGCAATTGCCCGCTACGCACGTCGCGCAAATAGAGATTGATGTTGAGGATGAGGTTGGACACCTTCTGCACCACGCCCGTCATCACGAGATCAGCGCCCAACTCGCCGGCCAGCTTCACATCGCAGCCACCGCAGGCCTGAAGATTGCTGCCATGCGCCGCAGCATTGACCGGCGCGATGTCGAGCACGCGGAACTTGCCGGAGTCCGCGAGCTCCTTGCGCACCTGATCGCCGGCCCGGAGCAGCCGCGCCTGCTCATCACTGCGTGGCCCGCTCACTTCCCCCTGCAGGCTGGTGTCGATCATCTCGAGGTCGAACACCGCGAGCCTGGGCGGCTCGGCGCGCGCTGCCGCCGCAGACACCACCAGCAAAGAAACGGCGAAGGCAAACGCTGATCTCATGATTGTGAACCAATCGTAATTTGTAACGTCGCAACGACAAAAAGCGGGGTTGCAAGCTAGGCCAATTCCGGCATCTTGCAAGTCAACAGCATGGAGGCCGGATTTCCGAACGCCATGCCGAGTGAAAAAAGACTGCGGGAGGAGTTATGTTGCGATGGCTGATCGGCACGATCGCGCTCAGCATGGTGGCGACCGGCGCGCTGGCGGCTGATCCCGTCGAGGTTCATATCGGCTATCTCGGCCATGCCGGCGTCAAATCGACGCTCTCGCTGGTCGAGCAGCCCGCCGACAATGACGGCATCGCCGGCGCGCGCCTTGCGATCGAGGACAACAACACGACCGGCAAATTCCTCAATCAGCGCTTCGTGCTCGACGAGGCCAAGGTCAAGGACAGCGACGATGTCGCCAAGGTCGCGACCGACTTCGCCGGACGCAACGACTATATCATCACCGACCTGCCCGCCGACGCCTTGCTCAAGGTCGCCGACGCGCTGCGCGACCGCGGCACCGTGCTGCTCAACGCCGGCGCAATCGACGACCGGCTGCGCGAGCAGGACTGCCGCGCCAACGTCATCCACATCGCACCCACCCGCTCGATGCTGGCGGACGCGCTTGGCCAATATCTGGTGTGGAAGCAGTGGAAGCGCTGGCTGCTGGTGGTCGGCTCGCATGATCAGGACAAGCTTTACGCCGACGCGCTGCGCCGCGCCGCGACCCGCTTCGGCGCCAAGATCGTTCAGGAACGGACTTTCGAGGACACCGGCGGCGCGCGCCGCACCGACAGCGGCGTGACCTTGATCCAGCGCCAGATGCCGGTGTTCACGCAGCAGGCGCCGGCTTACGACGTGCTGGTCGCCGCCGACGAGAGCGAGGTGTTCGCGAACTATCTGCCGTACCGTACCTGGGACCCGCGGCCGGTGGCGGGCTCGGCGGGCCTCGTGCCGACCAGCTGGGACGCGGCGCATGACCAGTGGGGCGCGGTCCAGATCCAGAACCGCTTCGTCAAGCTGAACATGCGCCGCATGACGGCGCTCGACATGCAGGCCTGGACCGCCGCGCGCATGATCGGGGAAGCCACATCGCGCACCAATTCGGGAGACCCCAAGAAGGTCATCGCCTTCCTAAAGGGCAAGGATTTCTCGATTGCCGCCTTCAAGGGTACGCGCTTGACCCTGCGAGACTGGAATCTGCAGCTTCGCCAGCCGATCCTGCTGGCCGATGGTCGTATGGTCGTTTCGGTCTCGCCGCAGGAAGGTTTCCTGCATCAGGTCTCCGAACTCGACACGCTCGGAGTTGACCGGCCTGAAACGAAGTGCAAGCTGCAGTGAGGGAGATGAAACGCATGTGGCGCCGCTGTCTGTTGACCGGGATGCTCGTTTGGCTTGCCGCGACACCGGCGTCCGCCTTCGTTGCCTACGTCTCCAACGAGAAGGGCAACACCGTCACGGTGATCGACACCAGCAGCTGGACGGTGACCAAAACCATCAAGGTCGGCCAGCGGCCGCGCGGCATCGAGTTCTCGCGCGACGGCAAGTTCGTGATGGTTGCGGTCGGCGACGACGACACGATCCAGGTGATCGATACCAAGACCCAGGAGATCGTCGACACCCTGCCCTCCGGTCCCGACCCTGAATTGTTCACCCAGGATGCCGCCGGCAAGACCATGTATGTCGCCAACGAGAACGACAACACGGTCACCGTGATCGACCTCGAAAAGCGCGCCCGGATTGGCGACATCCAAGTCGGCGTCGAGCCTGAGGGCATGACGATCAGCCCGGACGGCAAGATCCTGATCAACACCTCCGAGACCACCAACATGGCGCATTTCATCGACACGTCGACGCGCCAGATCGTCGCCAATGTGCTGGTCGATTCGCGGCCGCGTTTCGCCCAGTTCAAGCGTGACGGCTCCGAATTGTGGGTCTCCTCCGAGATCGGCGGCACGGTGTCGATCATCGATCCGGTCAAGCGCGAGGTGACCGGCAAGATCACCTTCGAAATTCCGGGCCTGCGCAACGAGGCGATCCAGCCCGTCGGCATCGGCATGACTAAGGACGGCAAGACCGCATTCATTGCGCTCGGCCCCGCCAACCGCGTCGCCGTCGTCGACGGTGTGACCCACAAGGTCCTCAAATATCTGCTGGTCGGCCAGCGGGTCTGGCACATGGATTTCACCCCGGACGAAAAATATTTGCTGGTCACCAACGGCGTCTCCAACGACGTCTCGGTCATCGACGTCTCGGCCCAGAAGGTGATCAAGACCATTCAGGTCGGCGAACTGCCCTGGGGGATCACGATCGCGCAGCCATGACCTCAACCGACGCCCATATCGCGAACCAGCTCTCGCCGGATGCAGGCCCTGGAACAGCCGCGGCCGTGCAGGCGGCCCTGTCGATCGGCAATGTCAGCCACAGCTACGGTCCGCGCCGCGCTTTGATCGATGTCAGTTTCACGGTCCAGCCTGCGAGCTTCACCGCGCTGCTGGGTCTCAATGGCGCCGGCAAGAGCACGCTGTTCTCGCTGGTGACGCGGCTGTTCGGCATCCAGAACGGCCAGATCAAGATATTCGGCCACGACATCAGCCGGACGCCGGGTGAAGCGCTGCGGCTGATGGGCGTGGTGTTCCAGCCGCGCACGCTCGATCTCGACCTCTCGCTGACGCAGAACCTGCTGTATCACGCCGCGCTGCACGGCATCTCGCGGCGCGAGGCGCGGCTGCGCAGCGCCGAGGTGCTCGGCCGCATCGGGCTTGCCGACCGCGCCGCCAGCAAGGTGCGCGATCTCTCGGGCGGCCAGATGCGAAGGCTTGAGATCGCCCGCGCGCTGCTGCACCGGCCCCGGCTGCTGCTGCTCGACGAGGCCACGGTCGGGCTCGACGTCAAGGCGCGCGCCGACATTCTCGACCATGTCCGGCAGCTCGTCGCCGAGCAGGGCATCGGCGTGCTCTGGGCGACGCATCTGTTCGACGAGATCATGCCAAACGACGACCTTGTCGTGCTGCATCAGGGCCGAATGCTGGCGCACGGCCCGATGTCACGGGTGATCGCGGACGCAGGCGCCCAGGACGTCAACACCGCGTTCATGCGCCTGACCGGAACGGCAACACTCGCGGGGAGACCGCCGTCATGACCAGCACGACGGTTACGCCTGAGCGAAGCGGCTTCTCGCTGTCGGAATACATCGTCTGCCTGAACGGCATCGTGTGGCGCGAGGCGCTGCGCTTCCTGCATCAGCGCGAGCGCTTCGTGTCGGCGCTGGTCAGGCCGCTGCTCTGGCTGTTCATCTTCGCGGCCGGCTTCCGGCAGGTGCTCGGCATCTCGATCATCCCGCCCTACGAGACCTACATCCTCTACGAGGTCTATATCGCGCCCGGGCTGATGGCGATGATCCAGCTGTTCAACGGCATGCAATCCTCGCTGTCGATGGTCTACGACCGCGAGATGGGCAATATGCGCACGCTGCTGGTCAGCCCGCTGCCGCGCAGCTATCTGTTGTTCTGCAAGCTGCTCGCCGGCACGGCGGTGTCGCTGCTCCAGGTCTATGCCTTCCTCGTCATCGCTTGGTTCTGGGACATCGCGCCGCCGACCATCGGCTACCTCACCGTACTTCCGGCGCTGGTGCTGTCGGGCCTGATGCTCGGCGCGCTGGGCATGCTGATCTCGGCCAGCATCAAGCAGCTGGAAAATTTCGCCGGCGTGATGAACTTTGTGATCTTCCCAATGTTCTTCGCATCGTCGGCCCTCTACCCGCTGTGGCGCGTGCAGGAAGGCAGCCCGATGCTGTATTATATCTGCCAGTGCAATCCGTTCACGCATGCGGTGGAGCTGATCCGGTTTGCACTGTACGGCAAGATGAACTGGGTTTCGCTCGCGGTGGTCGGCGGCTGCACCGTCGTCTTCATGATCGGCGCGATCCTGGCTTACGATCCATCGCGCGGCCTGGTGCGCCGCGGACCCGGCGGAGGCGAGGCATGACAGGCTGGCGAACAGGACTGGGCGCGCTGCTCGCGATGGTTCTGTCGAACCAGGCCGCATCGGCTGCCGACCCGCGCTATCCGGACTGGCCCTGCCAACAGGCCAAGGTGCCCGAGATCTCGCTCGCCGCAGTCTGGGCCGGGCCGCCGCTCGGCGATGCCGAGACCAAGTGGAAGGACGACCCGAAAGTCAGCGCGCTCGCGATCAAGCTCGCGGCGCGCCGCGTTCCGCTCGAAGAAGCGCAGAAGGAAATCACCGAATTCCTGTCAGCGGCCGCGGCCGACAAGGCGAATGCTGGAAAACTGCTGTTTGCCGGTCTGTTCGATACGCTGAACGGACAGCGCGCCTCGGTCATGAACGGGCTCGAGCGCGTGATGCGCAAGCAGCGCGAGGCCGCGGAGAAGATCCGCGACGATACGCTCAAGCTGCAGGCGCTGCAGGACGCGACACCGCCGGACCAGACCAAGGTCGACGAGCTCGGCAATCAACTGGTCTGGGAGACCCGCATCTTCGAGGACCGCGGGCGCGTGGTGAAATTCGTCTGCGAGGTGCCGACCGCGATCGATCAGCGCCTGTTCGCGCTCGGCCGCACCATCCAGCAGGAGCTCGATTGAGGCCTGCGACCGAACGCCCCGGGATCGTCAACGCGCCATTTTGACGGTCTTTTGGGTAACAGTCTGTTGGGCCACGCCGATCCGGAACAAACTGCACTGCCCGCTCGTTGTCTCCAACTATATCTGAACTTGGGAGACCTCCATGAAAGCAGCCAAGATCGTCATGACCAGCCTTGCCGCCGCGAGCCTGGTCACCACAGCGGCTTTGGCCCAGCAATCCATGTCGGGAATGGTCACCAAGATTGACCGACTGAGTGGAACCATCTCGATCCAGCAGACGCAAGGCGGCACGGTGGGCGCGTCCGGTGGCGCGATCCAGGAGTACAAGGTGCCGAAGGGACAATCGCTGGAGGCCTTCCACGCCGGTGACAAGGTCTCGTTCACCACAACGGACAGCGACGGCGGCAAGACCATCAACAAGCTCGACAAGCAGAAGTAACGGCCCGCGTGGCGCGCGAGGCCGGGCTTACTGCTCTCCCTCGCGCGGCTCGGGCTCGGCATCCGCCAGCGGCAATTTGGCACGCTCCCATCCGTCAGTTCCCTCCGGATACCACGCCACGTTGCGGTAGCCGTAGGTCAGCACGCGCTTGGCCGCGTTCCACGACATCCAGCAATTCTCCTGGCAGTAGATCACGAGCAATCTGGTCGCGTCGCCGCCTGAGGCGCGGACCAGCCCGCGTCGCAGGTAGTCCTCCGTGGGCGCGGCGAGCTTGCCGTAGCCGGTGTCAGGCAGCCAGATGCTGCCGGGAATGTTGAGGTGCGGCCGTTCGCGCCACACCGTGCCGGCGGGCAGATTTGGCTTCGGCGCACGCGGCAGCACGTCGACGAAGGCGGCGGACTTGTCGCGCCAGATCGCTTCCGCTTCCGCGGTGGTGAGCACCCGTGCGCCGGCAAGCGTCACCGGCACCGGAGCGCGGTAGTCCTCGGTGCGATAGCCCTCCGGCTCTGCGGGTGGGTCTTGCGCGCGGACAGGCGAAGCGGCGACGAGCATCACCGCAAGCGTGGCCGCGAGCCTGATCATGGTGATTTGGTCGCGGTCTCCGGCCCGATTGGACGGTCGTTCTCGTCGAGCAGCGGGACGCCGTAGTCGAGCAGGATCTTGTTGATCTCGGGCTGGTTCTCCTGGATCAGGCGATTGAGCTGGCGCTTCCAGTTCTGGTCGGACGCCCGCACGCCCATGCCGATGCGATAGATCAGCTTCGGTCCCGTGGTCTCCTTGACCAGCGGCGTGATGCGCAGCGGCGGGTTGGCCTTCTTGGCGTAAAAGCCCGCCATCGGTCCCCACAGGATGCCGGCGTCGATCTCGCCCTTGGCGAGATCGTTCATCATCGCCTCGGCCGACGAATCGTAGCGCGTATCGATCATCAGCGGATAAGGCTTCGCATTGGTCATCAGCCCGTTGATGGCCATGTTGGTCGCGGGCGGCGTTCCCGCCACGATGCCAATATGCTTGCCTTTCAGCCGCTGGTCCTCGAGCGTCGTGACCTCATCGAGCCCACTGCCCGGCTTCGCGACGATCGCATAGGCTGTGCGGTAATAGGGATTGGTGCCCTGCGCGAGGTCATCGCCCTGCGGAAAGCCCATGATCACGTCGCAGCGATGCGCGCCGAGCGTCATCCGCACGAACCCGGTCGCCTGCGGAAAGAACATGTAGTCGAGCTTCTTTTGCAGCTTCCCGGCCAGCAGTTCGCCGATCTTGTTCTCAAACCCCTCGCCCTTGTCGTTCGAGAACGGCAGGTTGCGAGGATCGGCACAGATGCGCAGCACGCGGGCATCGATGAGCTCGATGGAAAGTTCGCCCTGATCATTGACCTGCGCGCGTGCGATGTCGCGGCCGGCCAGACAGGCGATGAAGCCGACAAGCGCGAGCAGAACAGGACGGCATCCGACAATTCTCATTACGCGGTCTCCTCTTGATCGGATCGATCGCCGCCATCCAGCAATTGCCCGGCGCACCATGACGTGCAACAGGAATAATGATCGCGACCACGCCGCGCTGCTTGCTGCAGCGCAAACTGGAACGCGACGACATCGATCGCGCGTCGCGGAGTAACTGAGGCGGAAACATGGCTCATGGCGGTTCGGTGCTTGCGCTGCTCCTGATGCTTTGGGCGCCGACCATAGCGCGGGCGCAAGAGGCGGAATTGCCTGTAAGCGAAGTCGCTCCCGGAATATTCGTTCACACCGGGGTCACCGCATTGATGACGCGCGAGAACGAAGGCGCCATCGCCAATGTGGGATTCGTGATCGGCGACAGCGCCGTCGCCGTCATCGACACCGGCGGCAGCGTCCGCGAAGGACGACAGCTGCTCGCCGCGATCCGCAGCCGTACCGACAAGCCGATCCGCTATGTGATCAACACCCACGCCCATCCAGATCACAGCTTCGGCAATGCGGCTTTCGTCGGCGACGGGACCAGCTTCGTCGGCCACAAGTCTTTGCCACGCGCGCTGGCCGCGCGCGGACAATTCTACCTCGACGGGTTTCGCCGGACCATGGGCGATGAGCTGATCGACGAGGTGAAGATCATCCCCCCGACCGTGCTGGTCGCGGACACGCTGAAGCTCGACCTCGGCGGACGGGCCCTCACCCTGAAAGCGTGGCCGCCCGCCCATAGCGACAACGACCTCACGGTCCTCGACGAGCAAACCAGCACCCTGTTCGCCGGCGACATGGTGTTTCTCATCCATATTCCCGTGGTCGACGGCAGCCTCAAGGGCTGGCTGCGTACGCTCGACGAGCTCGCGGCGATCTCCGCCGAGCGCGTGGTTCCCGGTCACGGGCCCGTGAGCGCGTGGCCGGCCGCGCTTGCCGACGAGCGGCGTTATCTTGGGGTGCTGGCCGCGGATGTGCGCGCACGGGTCGCAAGCGGCAAACCGATCACGGCCGCGGCCGAGCACGCCGCAGCCGCCGAGCGGCCGCGCTGGCAATTGTTCGACGACTACAACGCCCGCAACGCAATTGCAGCATTCTCGGAAATTGAATGGGAGTAGCTGTTCGTCCTATGATGACGCGGCTACATAGGATTTCGCGAACATGACCGGACATCGCGCCCGCCTGCTTTGCATCGCAAGCCTGCTCACGATCGCGCTGGGCACACCGGCTGCGCCCGCCGCGGAGGCCTATGATCCCTGGCCGGGTCTTGTCCAGGACATCTTCAGCAACCGTCCGATGAATGACGGCAATGATGTCATCGGCATCGAGATGCCGATGCGTGCGGAAGACGCCGCGATCGTGCCGGTAACGCTGCGCACCAAGCTGCAACCCAGCGACAGCCGCCGCGTCGTCGCGATCACGCTTGTGATCGACGAGAACCCGGCGCCGATGGCCGCGAAGTTCACGCTGGGGCCGGCCGCCAACGTCACCGAGATCTCGACCCGTGTCCGCGTCAACAACTACACCAATGTGCACGCCGTCGCGGAGCTCAGCGACGGCAAGCTCTATGTCAGCAAGGTCTATGTCAAGGCGTCCGGCGGCTGCTCAGCGCCGGCCGGCAAGAACGTCGAGGAAGCCAAGAACCGCCTCGGCCAGATGCGCTACCGGCAATTCACCAAGTCCGAACAGGGACCTGCGACCAGCACGCGGGAAGCCCAGATCATGATCGGGCATCCGAATAATTCAGGCCTGCAGATGGACCAGGTCACGCAGCTCTATATCCCGGCCTTCTTCGTCAACGAGCTGCACATCTGGCAGGACGACAGTCCGGTGCTGGCGATGGAGGGCGGAATCTCGATTTCCGAGGATCCCAATATCCGCTTCACCTACGTCTCGAATGGCGCCAAGCGCTTCCGTGCCGAAGCCAAGGACACCGAAGGGCATATCTTCGAGCACGAATGGAAGGTCGAGAATCCCGGCACCTGACGCCTCGCGTCACGACGGACGCAAAATGCAATGAGATCAGGTTGGATCGCTATCGCGCCTTAGCCCGATATTTAAGCATGATGTTTCCGGAAAACCGCTTCGCACTTTTCCGGATCATGCTCTAGAAGCACCTGACTTCGGCTTCGGCCTGGGCGCGCCTGAGGTCGTTGAGCGCGTTCGCGGCCTGCTCGGACGAGCGGAACTGGCCGCCCAGATTGCCGCGCACCTGCGCCATGCTCAGCACGGTCTCGGCGGTGACATAGCGATCGTAGGGGATGATCGAGGCGACGACGTCGATCGAGCAGGAACATTGCTCGATCGACTGCCGGGATTCGCCATTGGCCTTCATGCAGCCGAACACATATTCCGCCCGCGCCGAGGTCGGATAGTCGTTGATCTCCTGGGCCCGCACGCTGACCGCCGCCCCGGCCAGCACCAGGATGGCGACAATCGGTCGTAGCATGCCAGCTCCTGCCATGGTCCTGCTTCCTCTTCTCTTTCCGCAAGCTATGCTATGGATGTTGATCAGAAAAGAAAACATTCGGGGAAGTGGCTCAAGAAACGATGATCATCTCTGTACGCACGGTGTTGGCTGCGGCAGTTCTGGCGGTCATGCAGTTCGGCACCTCGTGCTACGCGCAGACCATCCGCGTTGCAGCGCAGAAGACCGGAACGCTGGCCTGGGAACTGGCCGTCATTCGCTCCCATGGTCTCGACAAGAAGGCCAATCTGTCGATCGACGTCGTCGAGTTGGCCAGCCCCGAGGCCGGCAAGATCGCGCTGCGCGCCGGCACGGCCGACGTGATGGTATCGGACTGGCCCTGGGTGTCGCGCGAGCGGTCGCTCGGCGCCAAGCTGCAATTCTATCCCTATTCGAGCGCGCTCGGCGCCGTGATGGTCCCGGCCTCCTCGCCGGTCAAGACGCTCGCGGACCTCAAGGGGCGGAAGCTTGCTATTGCCGGCGGGGCGATCGACAAGAACTGGCTGTTGCTGCAAGCCGCATCGAAGCAGGACGGCGTCGACCTGAAGTCGCAGGCGACCATCGTCTACGGCGCGCCGCCGCTGCTCGCTGCCAAGACGCTCGGCGGCGAGATGGACGCGACGCTCAATTACTGGAATTTCTGCGCCGCGCTCGAAGCCAAGGGCTTTCGCCGGCTCGCCGGGATGGAAGAGATCCTGCAAAAGCTCGGCAGCAAGGGCCGCATCGCCATGATCGGCTACGTGTTCGACGAAGCCTGGGCCAATGCCAACAAGGATCTGGTGGCCCGCTTCATCGCGGTGACCCGCGCGGCGAAAGAGATTCTGGCGACCTCGGATGCCGAATGGGACGCGATCGCGCCGCTCACCGGCGCGCAGGATCCCGCAACCCTGCATGCCTATCGTGAGCGCTACCGCGAAGGCATCCCGCGCCGTCCGATCGCGGACGAAGAGGCCGATGCGCGCGTGCTCTACCGGGTGCTGGCGCAGCTCGGCGGCCGCGATCTGGTCGGCACGGCAACCGAGCTCGATCCCGGCACCTTCTACCAAGCGATCCCGGGAGACTAGCGGTGCTGCGTCTCCTCTCATTCACGCTGTTCATCGCGACCTGGTGGATCGCCTCGCTGCTGATCGGCGATGCGAAGCTGCCGGCGCCGCCGGCGGTGCTGTCGGTGCTCGTCGCCGAAGCTCGATCGGGCGCGCTGTTCGTCAATCTCGGCGCAACCCTGGCCCGGGTCGCGCTGGCCTTCACCCTTGCCATGGCGCTCGGCTCGGCGATCGGCTATTTGATGGGCCGCGTCTCGCTTGCCAATCGCCTTGGCGATCCCTGGCTGATCCTGCTGCTCAACCTGCCCGCGCTCGTCGTCATCGTGCTCGCTTACATCTGGGCCGGGCTGACCGAGGTCGCCGCGATCGCCGCCATCGCCATCAACAAGCTGCCGACCGCCGTCGTCACCCTGCGCGAAGGCGCCCGCGCGCTCGATCCTGCGCTCGACGAAATGGCGACGGCGTTTTCTTTTCCGCGCGGCCGCGCCTTCCGTCATGTGATCCTGCCGCAGCTTGCGCCCTACATCGCGGCCGCTGCGCGCTCCGGGCTCTCGCTGGTCTGGAAGATCGTGCTGGTCGCCGAATATCTCGGCCGGCCGAACGGCGTCGGCTTCGAGATCGGGGTTGCCTTCCAGCTGTTCGACATCCCCTTGCTGCTTGCCTATTCGCTGAGCTTTGCGGGTGTCGTGCTCATCATCGAAACCCTGCTGGTGCAGCCGTTTGAAACCAGGCTAACGCGGTGGCGGCTCCGTGCAGCTTGAAGTCAATATCACCGGCAAGAGTTTTGAGAGCGCGGCCGGGAAGCGGCACGACGTGCTCGACAACGTCACCTTCACGCTGAACGCCGGCGAGGTCGGCGTGCTGTTCGGCCCGTCAGGCTGCGGCAAGAGCACCCTGCTCCGGATCCTCGCCGGGCTCGACGCCAACTACCGGGGCCATGTCGCGCGGTCGCCGGGCATGCGCCTTGGCATGGTCTTCCAGGAGCCGCGGCTGTTGCCCTGGCGCACGGTCGAGGAAAATGTACGGCTGGCCGCGCCGCATGTCGACGACAGCACGCTCTCTGCGCTGTTCGAGGTGCTCGAACTGGGCGCGCACCGCAACCATTTTCCCGCGGAGCTGTCGCTCGGCCTCGCCCGCCGCGTCGCGCTGGCCCGCGCCTTCGCCATCGAGCCCGATTTCCTGATCCTCGATGAGCCGCTGGCCTCGCTCGACAATGCGCTCGCGGGGCGGCTGCGCGACCAGGTCGCGACGCTGGTGGCGAGCCGGAAAATGATGACCTTGCTCGTCACCCACGATCTCGACGACGCCGTTCGCCTCGGCGATCGCCTGTTCTTCCTGTCATCGCGGCCGGCCCGAATCCTCCACGTCGAGACCATTGCCACACCACGCGCGACGCGCGGCGAACCCGAGATCGACGAAATCAAGCGGCAACTCTCACAGTTGGACCTTGCAAATATGTGAGACGCCGTCATCCTTGGACGAAGCATAAAGGAGAGGCTGGATGTCGCGCGCGTTGATCGCTGTTAGTGTTGCGTCGCTTGTGCTGCCGGCGACGGTGCTCGCCCAAAGCAAGGGCAAAGGCATTCGGCTGTGGAATCTGACCAGCGCCACGATTTCGAGCTTTGAGCTGTCGCCGGCAGGCAAGAACGAGTGGGGTCCGAACCAGACGCTCAACGACAAGGACAAGGAAGTCGACCATGACGAGCGCCTGCGGATCACCGGCGTCGAGCCCGGCCGCTACGACGCCAAGGTCGGCTACAGCGGCGCCAAACAGTGCTTCGTTCGCGACATCGAGATCAAGGCCGACGCCGTGTTTTCGGTATCCGACAAGGACTTGAAGGACTGCAACAAATAGGAAGGCTAACCCGCCGGCAGCTCGCCGCCCGTGCCGGCCCGATCGTTGCTGTGCGGATATTCGCAACGCCAGCGCACCGCGGTCCATTTCGGATGTTCGCCGACCCACCGCGCGATGTAAGGCGGCGCGGCCATGGCGCATTGCTGCAGCGAGCCGTTCCAGTTGAACGCCAGATGCTGCTCCTCGCAGGTGGCGGGCGACAGCACGGCACATACCGTGACGATCAGATCAATCGGGTTCATGCGCGATCCCTAAGCGTGCTCATGCAATAGATAACACGGCGAAATACGTAATCAGCCACGTCCGGGTTTCACAGCCCCGTGAGAGGTTGGGGAACCCGGTCCGGGAGGCTTCACGCTCTAGAAGTTCAAACCGTACACCAGCCGCGCCTGATGGCGCTCGAAATTGACGAGGTCGAGGGCGGCATTGCTTCCGGCCCGCTGCCCCCAGGCCTGGACGCTCCAGGTCGCGGTCAGGCGTGAACGTTCGGAGAGCTGGAAATAGGCGGTCGGTCCGATGAACAGCGCCTGCCCGGACAGTTCATCCAGGCCGATTCCCTCGTACTTCCTGAAATAGCGCGCTTCGCCGCCGATCAGGATATCCGGCTTCACCCTGGCCATGAGGCCGAATGCGGCACCGATGGTGGCATCCTGATCCGCAGCGCCGGTGCGCGGCGTGCGCGTCCATTCCGGCTCGTAGCTTAGGTTGAGGGCCGCGATGACAAAATTCGGGATCACCTCGCGGTCGAACGCGACCGTGAGTTCGGTGCCATAACTACGGACGGCTGCGGCCGTCGTCTCGTCGACGCGATCGGCACGCGTCTCCAGCGCGACCGTCATGCCAAAGGGCGCCGTCTCGCGATTCAGAAAGCGATAGCGGAAATCGACCGAGACGCTCTGCCACGACAGCTGGCGCCGATCGTCAAGACCCGGAACGCGGTTGATGTCGTATGCGCCGAATGACGTTCCGAGCTCGACACGAAAATTCGGCGCGGGCACAAGCTCGAGCTCCATTTCCTGATTGAGCGTGCGATACCGGCCGCCGTCCTTGGCGAAGCGCCCTGTGGTCTGGCTCTGGAATTCGCGCTCACCGACATTGCCCACGTCGGAGCCGATCATGAAGCCGAAGATGTGCTCGGTATCAAAGTCCTCGGCATATGCGCCAGGCGGCAACACCGCCGCGATGCCGGCAATCGCCGCGCACAGCATCCCCGCCCAACGCCCGGTCTTGAGTTTTGGATTCATCGTCCCCGCACCACCGCCTCAGGCCACACTGTAGGACAAAGCAGCTAGGCCCGCCAATCGCGCAGGTGGTGTCGGTCTCAAGGTCTTGTGGGAAGGGTGTGAGAGAAGCTGTCCGAGCGGCCGCAGCGCCCGAGAAAGACACGTTCGACAAAAGACGCCTGCCCGGCTCGATGCAGCGCGCTGCACGAGCCGGGCAGGCTGTCTCGCGTTACTTGTCTTAAGATTACTTGCGCGCTGCGCAGGCGTACATGTTGATTTCCATGCCCACCGGCACTTCGACGATCTTCGGTGTTTTCCAGGCCATTTCCTTCTCCCAAGTCATAAGTTGGCGCAAGCCGCGCGGCAAGCTAGGGCTGCCTTTTCCAGGGCGCAAGCCGGCCGGGTAAGGACCCGACTTCGCTGCTGGACATGCCGAAGCGGACGACGGCTCGCTGACATCTGCCCGGCATTGGGAACTCCGACACTGATCTGTCGGGCATTTTCCGGCTGCCGGGCGGCGACGCGTTGGTAAGGAGACCCGATTCATCCAGCCGCGTCTTGCCCAAGAGCGAAATCGCAACTTTTTTTGTTATGCGCGGAATTCTGCGTCAATATCCGGCAAATCCGCCCGGCAAAGTTCGCCGGCTGGCAACTTATTTGAGCAGGCGCAGCAGGGCCCGGCCGGCGCGCGAGTTCAACTCCTTCGCATCCAGCGTTCCGTCATTGTCGGGATCTGCGGCCTTGAAGCGCTGCTCGACGACCGCGAGATATTCGTCGAGCGTCAGGGTGCCGTCGTGATCGGGATCGGCAGCGGCCAGTTCTTTCGCGGTCAGCCGTCCACGCAATTCGCGCGCGTCGAGCGTGCCGTCATGGTCGGGATCGAGCTTCGCGAACAGATTGGCGGCAGCCTTCTTGGCTTCGGCAAGGTCGACCGTGCCGTCATTATCGGGGTCGAGCATCCTGAGCGCACTGCGACCGCCCGATGCGGCCAACGCGGGACCTGACAGGACAACCATCGCCAAACTCAGCGCAAGCGATCGGCGCGAAATCATCGTTCGTCTCCCGTAAGTGCCGCTCCGGCGAAGACACGGAGCGCCTGCGATCCGAGCCTACCATAGCAGCTTCAGCGGGGCTTCCCACAGTTCGTGTACGCGGCGAAATCCTGTCGGGATTCGGGTGGAAAGCGGTTGCCTCACGGGCCATCTGTGGCGCTCTCGATTGCACCACAACGAGCGAGGTGACCCATGACCAGCAGTTGCAAGAACGCATTGGGGTGCCTCGTTGCATTCGGTCTTATCGCGCCCGTGTCCGCGCAGACCCGGCACCCTGCCCCATCGGCGGAGGCGGTCCAGCAGCGCGTGCTCACCGGCAAGGAACGGCTCGGTCGCAAATGGACCGACGAGCAGCGTATCGATAATTGCAATGTGCCGCCGGACAAGCGGGGCGCGAAACCGCGGCCGGGTGTCTGTCCTCCGACGCCGTCCAGCTGACGGTTCGCGCCGCGGCATCACGGCGGGCCGCGCTGGTGTAGCGTATTCCACGCGGCAAGCCACGAACGCATCTGCGAAAGACCTGACGCTTTCGATCAGTCTCTTGCGGTTAGCGGGCGCTCGTTCACGTTTTCGTATTGACCCGTTTTGGTTTCAGGCGGATGGTTCCGTCCGCAACGTCAGGAATAGGCGTGCGAAAAAGGTTCATTGGGAGGATAGGATGAGACGCATTGCGCTGGCCGCAAGCCTCGTGATTCTTGCATCGTATGGTGCAAGCGCCCAGACCAACGAGCAGTTGGTCAAGGGGGCGACTGATACTTCGAACGTTCTCAATTACGGCATGGGTTACAATCTTCAGCGCTTCTCGACGCTGAACCAGATCAACAAGGACACGGTCAAGAATCTCGTTCCCGTTTGGAATTACAGTCTCGCCGACGATCGCAGCGAGCAATCGCAGCCGTTGATCTACCAGGGCACCATCTATCTCACCACGCACAACGCCACGATGGCGATTGACGCCAAATCCGGCAAGCAGGTGTGGAAGACCAAGGTCGAATATCCCGCCGAAACACCGCGCATCGTCTGCTGCGGCATCATCAACCGCGGCGCGGCGCTGTTCGATGGCAAGGTGTTCCGCACCACGCTCGACGCCAATGTGATCGCGCTCGATGCCAAGACCGGCAAGGAGCTGTGGCGCCAGAAGGCCGCGGATATCAAGGAAGGCTACTCGATGACGGTGGCCCCGCTGGTCGCCGACGGCGTCGTGATCACCGGCATCTCGGGCGCCGAGTTCGGCACCCGCGGCTTCATCGACGGCTGGGATCCCGCAACCGGCAAGCATCTATGGCGCACCCATACCATCCCGTCCCCGGACGAACCCGGTGGCGACACCTGGAAGGGCGACACCTGGAAGCTCGGCGGCGGATCGACCTGGATCACCGGCTCCTACGATGCCGAGCTGAACACCGTCTATTGGGGCATCGGCAACCCCGGACCGTTCAATTCGGCGGTGCGTCCCGGCGACAACCTCTACACTTGCTCGGTGCTCGCGCTGGATCCGAAGACCGGCAAGATCAAGTGGCACTACCAGTTCTCGCCGAACAACCCGTTCGACTATGACTCGGTTGCCGAGATGGTGCTCGCCGACATGACCGTCGAGGGCAAGCCGACCAAGGTGCTGATGGACGCCAACCGCAACGGCTTCTTCTACGTGCTCGATCGCACCAATGGAAAGCTGCTCGCGGCCAATCCTTACGTGACGGTCAACTGGGCGAGCGGCATCGATCTGAAAACCGGCCGTCCGATCGAGACCGACATCTCCAAGGATGCGCGCGACGGCAAGAAAGTCCTGGTGCAACCGTCGATCCTTGGCGGCAAGAACTGGGAGCCGATGTCGTACAATCCGCAGACCGGCCTAGCCTACGCCAATACGCTCAATATCGGCGGCAACTACAAGGCCGAGCCCGCGACCTACAAGCAGGGCGAATGGTATCTCGGCATGGACCTCACCGATCCCTGGGCCTGGCCCAACGGACCGCGCGGCTATCTCAAGGCCATCGAGCCCATGACTGGAAAGAGCAAGTGGGAGGTGGCGAGCGACATCCCGCGCTTCTCGGGTGTGCTCTCGACCGCCGGCGGCGTCGTGTTCTCCGGCCAGCTGACCGGTGAATTCGATGCGTTCGACGCCGAGAACGGCAAGAAGCTGTGGAGCTTCCAGACCGGCTCCGGCATCGAAGGCCAGCCGGTGACCTGGCAGCAAGATGGCGTTCAGTATATCGCCGTCACCAGCGGCTACGGCGGAGTGTACTCGATCTTCTCCGGCGACGAGCGCCTTGCGAAAGTGCCGACGGGCGGGTCCCTCTGGGTCTTCGCCGTCAAGCAGTGAGCGCGGATCGCACGTGAAGACAGTATCGATCTGGACGGCGGCGGTGTTCACCGCCGCCGCGATGACGGGCATCGCGACCATGACGATGCCTGCCATCGCACAGCAAGCAAATGCCGACGGCGATCAGGCCACGATCGACAAGGGCAAAGTCACCTACGCCCAGAAGTGTTCGCACTGCCATGGTCCGAACATGGTCAATTCGGGCACGGTCACGCCGGACCTTCGTACCCATCCCGATGACAAGACACGGTTCGTCACCACGGTGAAGCAGGGCAAGAACGGCAAGATGCCGCCGTGGGGCGACATCCTGAGCGACGAGGAGATATCGGATCTCTGGGCCTTCGTCGCAAGCCGGAGAAAGCCATGAGGGCCTGGACCGCGGCGCTAGCCGCCGCTCTCGGCTTCGCACTGATCTCGACGCTTGCCGGCGTGACCGCGGCACGCGCGGCCGACGAGCCGCTCCGAGTCTGTCTCGACGAGGACCTGCCGCCGTTTTCCGTGCATCATCGCGGCAAGCCCGCCTCGGGCTTCGACGTTGCGCTCGCGCAGGCAATAACCGGGCGGCTCGGCCGCAAGCTCGAGATCCAGTGGTTCGAAAGCAAGCTCGATGACACCGCAAGCCCGGCGCTGGAAGCCAATGCGCTGCTGTCGGACGGGCGCTGCTCGCTGGTCGGCGGCTACGCGCTTACCACGGACTCGCTGAAGGCGCCCGGCGTCACGACGGCCAAGCTGCCGGACTTCGACGGCGCCACCCGCGAGGATCGCCGCCGGCGGATCCCGATCGGCGTGCTGGCGCCGAGCCAGCCCTACATCTATTCGCCGATGACCGTCGTGCTCGGTCCCAAGGCCAAAGACAAGATCAAGGAGCGCAAGATCACCGATATCGGCGATCTCGCCGGCCTTCGCCTGACGATCGAAAGCGGCACGCTGGGCGACGCCATCCTGATGACCTTCGACAAGGGAAAGCTGATCGACGACATCACGCACCTCGTTCCGGGGCGCAGCGATCTGTTGGGCGAACTGGAACGCGGCGAATTCGACGCCACATTGCTCGACCTGCGCCGCTTCGACGCCTACCGCGCTGAACATCCGGACACCAGGATCACGGCCTCGGGCTACTATTATCCGATCGGCGCCAACCGCGGCTACGTTGCGCTCGAGACCGACAAGGTCCTGCAGGAATCGGTCAACAAGGTCCTCACCGACCTGCAGCCAAGGGAACCATCGCGGAGCTCGGCAAGGCTGCCGGCCTCACCTGGCTTCCGCCGCGCGAGCCGATCATTCTCGGCGATGTCTGGCTGAAGATTCTGAACCGGTGATGCCGGCGATAGCTATCGCAAATAGCTCGCCAGATTCATGCTCTGGATCTTGGAGATCGCCGAATAGGACGCCGTCAGCTGCGCCTGATAGGTCGAAAGCTGTGCCGTCACGGCCGCGACATCGACGCTGGTGAGGTCCGTCGACAGCGTCTTCGCAAAATTCTGGTAATCGCTCTGGTTTGTGCTGGCGGTCTCGATCTGCGACGCCGCGGCCGACAGCTTTGCCTGCACGGTGGATGTGGCATCCAGCGCATTGCTCGCGAGGTCGAGCGCCTGCGTGATGTCGCTCGACGACAGCGTCCTGCTGTTGCCGACGTATTTCAGCAACCGCATGACCTGCTCGAATGCTGGATTGTGGGCGGTGACGCCGTACGAGATCGACTGGCTGTCCGACACGCGCACGGACGCGATCTCGCCGTCGCCCTTGTAGTAGCTGGTGTCTGATGTCGTCAGCGATCCGGTGCCCGTCCCATAGCTCGACAGGTCCGCCGGCGCGGTGTCGGTGCGGGCGCCGCTGAAGACATATTCGCCGTCATACTGGGTGTTGAGCAGCCCCTGCATCTGCGCGATGGCCTGCTGCGCATAGTTGATCACCGATGCCGTCGCCGTGCTGCTGCCGGTGGTGGCCGCGCTGAGCTGGGTTCGCAGCTGCGTGATGATGTCGGTCATCGACCCGACCGCCGAATACATCACCTGCACCTTGTTATCGGCGAGTTGGCTGGCATCGATATAGGACTGCGCGCGCGTCACCGACACCTGCAAATTGATCACGCGCCCGGCGCCGGAACCGTAGCCGCCGAAATCCTCGGATTGCAGCCCTGAGGACTCCTGCACCTGCTCGTTGGCCATCACCGCCTGCACCCGCAGCGCGTTTGATATCATCTGGTCCGACTGTGCAAAGGTGGCAACGCGCATCGTCATGACGACGGCCTCGGGGTTCAGCTGGCGCTCATCGCGGTCATCAGCGCCGAGAACATGGCATTGATGGCGGTAATGATCTGGGACGCGGCGGCGTATTTGTTCTGCAACGCACTCAGATTTGCGGATTCCTCGTCAATGTTGACGCCAGACTGCGACGACAGCGAATTCGCATAGGTCGACTGCGCGGTTTGCTTGGCGGTGTAGGCCGCCGACGCCTGGGTCGCCTTGCCGGCGACGTTGGCGACGATGGCGGCCGCGTAGTCCGTGAAAGAGCCGGTGGTCGCCCCGAGGCCGCCGGCCATGCCGAAATTGGTCGACCCCGTCAGCGCGCTCGAGAGCGCGTTCACCACCGTCGCCGAGCCCGGTGACAGCACCGAGTTTCCGGCCGTCATCGTGGACGACGCATCGAGCGTCGCCGTCGGCAGCGCCGCCGTGCCGTTGAGGATGTCGCTGCGAACGGCGATGTCGGACGCGCCGGTCCCGGTGATCAGGTCGTTGAACCCGAAGTAATCCGAAAAGCCCTCGCCCGCACTGCCGACCGCGCTCGTCATCTCGTTGATCGCAACGCCGTTGCTGGATGTGGTCGTCGAGATCGACAAGTGTCCGTTGGCATCGACCGAAGCTGACAGCCCCGAGATGCCGTTGATCGCGGTGGCGAGATCACCGACCGTGGCGTAGGACGACAGATCGAGGTCCTGGTAGGACACCAGATTGCCGCTCTTGTCCGCAACCGCGATTCGCACCGTGCCGGTCGCCGAGAACGGCGTCGTGCTGCTCACAGTGGCAGTTCCGGTCAGGCTGGCCGGCGGCGGCACCGACGTGCCCTGGTTCGATACCGCGTTGACGCTCGCGGTCAGCTGCCGGGCCAGCTCGTCGAGCTGCGACTGCGCGGCCGGCAGCGTCTGGTCGCGCAGCGTGATCAGCGCGCTGACCTTGCCCGAGGAGATCTGCGAGGTGATGTCGACGCCGTTGACGGTGATGCCGCTGAAACCGCTTGACGATCCCGCGCTGTACGTCGTCGACGCCGTGACGCTGGGCAGCGCCGTATAGCTCAGCGGATGCGCCGTGCTATCGACCAGCGCCTGTCCCGATCCGGTATAGACCTGCAGATCGCCGCTCGACGTGGTGAAATAGCTCACATTCATCATCGACGCGAGATCCTGCAGCGCGCTGTTGCGCTGGTCCTCCAGATCGGCCGTCGACTGCCCGGCTGCCGCCTGCTGCTTGATCTGCTTGTTGAGGTCGGAGATCTGCTGCAGGTCGGAATTGATATCGGTGACCGACGACTCGATGTCCTGGTCGGCATTGGAGCGCAGCGTCTGGATGCCGTTCGAGGTCTGCTGCAGCTGCGTCGTTATCGCCGCAAGCGCGCTGACGGCGTTCGATTGCAGCGACGCGCTGCTCGGCGTGCTCGCCAGCGACGCCAACGCCGACTCGAATGCCGCGATCGTGTTGGCCAGCGAGGTGCCCGTTGTGGAGCTGTCCGAGCTCGATGTGCTGCCATAGAGCTGCTGGAGCTCGGTCAGAAAGCTGTTGGTGGTGTCGGCAGCGCCGAGATCGGAATCGGCCCCGACCAGCGACTTCAAAAGCAGCTTGTCGACCGCGCTGCTGATCCCCGTGATCGTGACGCCGGTACCAACACCGGAAGTGACGCTGCTGCTCTGGTTGGCGGTCTTCGCGGTATAGCCCTTGGTGTCGGCATTGGAGATATTGGCCGAAGCTACGCTGATCTGCACCTGCGTGGCTGACAGCCCGCTGAATGCGATGCTTCGTGCGATATCGAGCGACGACACGACCAACTCCCTCCGGCGCCGGCCCGATCAGGCCCGCACGTTGGTGCCATAGGACATCGCCGGCGTGACGCGACGACCGCCGGCGCCATAAGGCGATACGTTGGCGATCTGCTCGCGGATCGCCTGCATGATCGCCTCGATCCTGCGATTGCTGGCATCGATCGCCGCACGCAGCCGCATCACATTCTCGTCCATCGCCATGCGCAGCTTCAGGATCCGGTCCATCAGCTGCTCGCGCAGCGCGCGATCCTGAACGTTGAGATTTGCCGTCTTGCCGACCGCCTCCGCCACACGCTGCTCGAACAGGGTGGCAAGGCGGTGCTTCTCGTCGACCTGCTTCAGTCGCGAGGCCGGCAAGCCCTTGGCGAGCTCGACATTCTCCTCGTTCACGATCGCGA
Organism: Bradyrhizobium sp. USDA 4501; assembly: GCF_054062115.1. NCBI lineage: Bacteria > Pseudomonadati > Pseudomonadota > Alphaproteobacteria > Hyphomicrobiales > Nitrobacteraceae > Bradyrhizobium > Bradyrhizobium sp. USDA 4501. The sequence continues at coordinate 7,172,175 of NZ_JBSSEX010000001.1, read as the reverse complement.
TCAGATTGTCGATCAGCGCGATCAACGACCTTGCGCGCTCGTCATTTCCCGCGGGATTGATCTTGATGTTGCGTTCCGGTGTCATGTCATCGCTCCCGTTCAAGCTAGTGTCCGCGACGCAGGGCGCGAACCGATTGTGCGCTGCGCCCGTACGCGGTGATTGCCGTTACCCGGACCGCGGCCCGGTTGAGTTCATGGTCGAGCCGCGCGCATTCGCGCATTAGCTGGTCCCGCAACGTTCCGACATCGTCGAGCAACGCACGAAGCTGCGCGCGATCGTCCGGCCGGACCGCAGCGGCCTTCGCCTTCAGCCGCTGAAGCCTGACCAGCAAGCGGTCATTTTGCTTTTCGGTCATCATCGCGACACCGCCGAGATCAGCGTATCGAACATCTTGTCGACTGTGGTGATCACCTGCGAGGCCGCCGAATAGGCCTGCTGCGCCGAGATCATGTTGGAGAACTGGCCGCTGGTATCGGTGGTGCTCGACTCCAGCTCGCTGCCGTAGATCGTGCCGGCGCCGTTGGTGCCCGAGGTCTGCAGCGTGGCGTTGCCGGAAGCTGCCGTCGCGGAGTACATGCCGTCGCTAGCCGCGCTCAATCCGTTGGGGTCGCTGAAGGTCGCGACCGCAATCTTGTAGATCGCGATCGTCTGCCCGTTGGAGTAGGTGGCGTCGACCACGCCCCCCTTGCCGATCGAAATGCTGCTCAGCTTGCCATAGGGCAGACCGTCCGACGTGATGCTGGTGAGATCGACCGCTGGCGTGGTCTCGCCCGATGAATACTGCGTCAGGCCGTCGGTCTTGCCGGCCGTACCGAGATTGAGCGTGATGGCCGTGCCATTGGCGGCAGAACTGTCGGCCGCCCCATCCTTCCAGCCGGTCACCGAGATGACGGGAGGGCTCGGGCTGGTCGAGGCGAGCGAGCCGTCGCTGTTGAAGGTGATATCCACCGTATCGTTGATCGCGTTGGCGCTGTCTGTCGTGGAGTCCGAGGCGAGCTTTGGCGTCTCGAAACTGGCCTGCCAGCTGTTGTCGGCGGTCTTTTTCCAATCGATCTGGATCGTGCTCGCCGTGCCAAGCGAATCGTAGACCGTCATCGAGCTATTGAAGGTCGCACCGACGGCGGCATCGGCCGGCAGATTCGCCGCGACCGTGGTTTTGGTGGTGGCGCTGCCGCTGGTGGACGCCACCTGCGTGTTGATAGGTCCGAGGCTCGCGGCAGAGGCATTGCCGACGATGTTGCCGTCAGCGTCGGTGCGCCAGCCCTCGAGGTAATTGCCGTTGTTGACGAGGTAACCCAGATTGTCGGTGGTGAACGCGCCGTTGCGCGTATAGGAAGTGGTACCGCCGGACGTCGCGTTGGTGGTGACGAAGAAGCCGCTGCCCTGGATCGCGACGTCGGTGGCGTTGGTGGTCGCGGACAGCAAGCCCTGCTGGGTGATGTTGGCGCGGCCGGACACCGTGACGCCGCCGGACGTGTATGAGGTGGCGCTGTTCGACGCGGTCACCAGATCCTGGAACATCGCCGACGTGGTCTTGTAACCCGTGGTGTCGGCGTTGGAAATGTTGTCGGAAATCATTGCCAGCGACTGGCTCTGCGCGTTGAGCGCGGAGATCGCCGAGGAAAGAGCACCAGTGAGACTCATGATAAAACTCCGGAGGCAATCAGGACGTGACGCCGATGATGTTGGCGGCGCTGACGGGAACGCCGTTCACGAGCAGCGAGGGCGTCGAGCCGGAGGCATCGATGCCGGTCACCGTTCCTGTCATCGTGGTGTAGCTGAGCAGCGAGTTTCCGGCGGAGTCGGTCGCGGTCACCTGAATCGTGTATTGGCCGCCGTCCTTGAGCTGGGTCCCGTCGGCGGACTGGCCGTTCCAGGTGAAGGTGTTGGAGCCGGCGGTTCCGGTCCCCTTGCCGCTCCACACCGTGTTGCCCGAGGAGTCCTGGATCGTGATCGCGACGTTGGACGCAGCCGAGGTGAGCGAGTAGCCGAAGGTCGCCGAGCCGTTGCTCAGCTCCGCCGTGTTCGTCTTCGCCTCGACGGTGTGGCCGATATAGTTGACCGAGTTGAGCGTCACGAGGCTCGAGAACGAGCTCGCCAGCGACGTCATGCTGGCGTTGGTCGACTGCTGCTCGGTGAAGTTGGCGTAGGAGGTGAGCTGGTTGATGAAGTCGGTCGTGCTGGTGGCGTTCAGCGGATCCTGGTTTTGCAGCTCGCTGACGAGAAGGTTGAGGAAATCGGTCGAGCTCATCCCCATCGACGCGCTCGACGACGAGCTCGACGTGGTGGAGGTTGCAGCAGAGGTTGCCGAGGAGACGGTCATGACAAGGCTCTCTTCGCCGCGGGATGCGCGACGGAACGCGGTGGAACATTGGGGTCGTGATGTCGTTCGCAGATAAAACGGATGACGCGCCGATTTCAGGCGCGGATTCATCCGCCCGGAATCACTTGATGAATCGGCAGAATTTGCCGTGTCCGTTGCGGGTTCGCGGCTCGCAGCCGTGCATCTCGCCGCGAGAGCCCGCGGACAGCTGCAAAGGCAATGCGGAGCGTTTTAGAGCGAAAGGCTGATCGGCAGATCCGGCTCGCCGAGCATCAATGCCGGCGGCGTCAATGCGGGCAACAGGCAGAGGGCCAGCAGCAGCGCAGGCAGCACCTTGCCTTGCTGTGCGGATTGGTCCGGTGCTTGTGCATCGTTCAGCTGATCGTCAGTCGGGGCTGGCCCCGAAGCGGGCTTCTGGGGCAATTTCGCCGCCGCGGTCACGATGCGGTCGGCAAGACCCTTGGGTGCGCGAACCGGCGGCGCCGCGAGCGCGCGGCGTACCGCACTCGCCTCCTCGTAGAGCGTCCGCGCCTCGGCCGAAGATGCCAGGAGCTGGGCGGCGGCAAGACGTTGATCGTCGGGCCAGCGGGACAGATCCTCCCCCAGCCGGTCGATCAGGTCTTCGAATGTCGCAACATCCATCGCGCGCGCAGATCCAGCCTCGTCGCCAAGGCTGTCATAAAGCATTCGCGGGACGGCGGAAATCAATTTCCGCCGCTGCCGCATCAGGTCCAGCATGGTGCTTGCCGCACGGCTATTTTCCCCAACCAGGGCGCCCGCCCAGGCCCCTTGCTGCGCCCGCTAACCGCCCTCGCCGGGTGATTCGCGGCCCTCTCCGGGCTCAGCGGCCGGCGGCTGATTCGAGCGTCTTGTCGAGTGCCCTGGCCTTGGCGGCCTTGCCGGCGGTCGCCTCGACGAACTTCCAGGCGTCGCGCAGTTCCGCCAGGCTCGCGATGATGCGCCGGAAATTGTCCCTGGCCTGCGGCCGGCCATAGGAGCGCAGGCACGCCATGATCAGGGCGTTATAGGTGCGGTAGAGACGATCGGCCATCGCACCGCCACGGGTGAAGTCGAGATTGTGGCTCAGCCCGCGCAGGATCGCGGTCGCCCGCGTCAGATAGATGTGCCCTTCCTCGAAGCGCTTCGCCTCGTGCGCGTCCAGCGCCTTCTGCAACAGCGTGATCGCGCCGTCGCACAGCATCACCACCGCCTTCAGCGGCGGCACCGCCACCGCGGCGGATCGATAGGCATTGTTGGCGTGGTAGGCCGTGGCATTCTGTGTCATCAGTTACTCGATGCTGCATCTAGGAGTGCTTTCAGGTAGCCCAGCGTGTTGTTCGCGCTTTCGATGGCCGCCTGGTAATTGGCGTATTGAACCTGCAGCTGAGCCTTGAACGTCGCCGCATTGCTCTGAATGTCGCTGACCTGGGACTGCAGGTCGGTGTCGCGCGACTGCAAGTTGGTGATCATGGTCTGGAGTTGACCGCTGGTTCCGGAACTGGTGTGCGCGAGCTGGTAGAGCTGCGTCGCCAAACCGGACGACGATGTCACCGTGATCGACTGCGAGGTCGAGCCCGTATAGGTGAAGGCCATACCGGCGTAGATCGTTCCTGAATTGCCGATGATGGTGTTGCCGACCACCGAAAAGCCGGAGCTGTCGCCGCCGACCGAGGCTCCGGTCAGCGTACCGGTGGAGTCCACCGTGAGGTCGAGCGTGAAGGATTGCGGCGATGTGCCGGTATTGACCACACTGAGCTGGCTGGACGAAGTGGCGGTCTGCGCCGACAGCAGCTGGGTGACGCCGGCGAGATTTTGCGTCAGCACCGTCGACAGCGTTCCGGTATCGAGCTGGAGCTCGTTGTTCTCATTGAAGGACAGGCCGAGATCGGCCATCGTCATGCCGCCGACCGTCCCGCTGAGCACCTGCTGCAGCTGGGTCATGAGATCGCGCATCGTGCTGTCGCCGAACAGCACCGCGCTCGACGCGGCCGTGCCGTCGGAATTCTGCGCCGACTGCGCGATCACCTGGTCGCGAAATGCGTTGTAGTTGGTGACGAAGGTCTGCAGCGCTGACGTGATCTGGCTGGTGTCGGTCTCGATGCTGATGTTGAGGCTGGTGCCGCTCGGCGTCGGCTGCAGCAGGTCGAACGTGACGCCGGACAGGACGTCGGAAATGTCGTTGGTGTTACGCGTGAGCGCGATGCCGTCGAGGGTGAACTCCGCGGACTGCGACTTCTGCAGCACGTCGGTGAACGCCTCGGACGTGTCGGTGACGCCGAGCTCGTTCAGGATGTCATCGCCCGACGTCGACGAATAGGCGATGTCAGCGGCGTCCTGCGTCCCCGTCAGCACCATCTCGTAGGACCCGCTCGACACCTGGACGATGGAGGCCTGGACATTGGTGGTCGAGGTCTGGGCGTTGATGGTGTCGACGATATCCTGCATCGACATGCCGCTGGTGATCGAGATCGCCGTGCTGGTGCCGCCGGACAGGCCGAGCGAGAAAGTGCCGGAGAGGCCCAGCGCCATCGAGCTGCTCGACTGCGAGGAGCCGATCACCTTCTGCGCGGTTGCGAGCTGGGTGATCTGGAGCGTGTGATCGCCGGTCGCCGAGCCGCTGTTGACGCTCATGTTGAGCGCCGACGAGGCGCTGACGTCACCGGTGGACGAGATCGTCGCCGCCCGGGTGGCGAACGCGTTGGTGGCAATCGAATTGATGATCGAGGTGCTGAGCGACGACAACCCGGTCGCCAGCGTCGACAGCTCGGTCTGCAGCGATTGATAGGCCGTGATCTTGGCCTGGTTCGCGGTGATCGTCGTGGTGATCGAGGTCGCCGCTGCGAGCTTGGCGTTGACCTCGGCCTCGATCAGGGCATCCCAATCGATGCTGGTCGAATTGGTCGTGCCGGTCGTTGTCACCGTGCTGGCGGAACTGGTCGACGTCGTGTTTGATGTGCTCGAGGTGGCGCTGCTAACCGTCATGTCGACACTTCCGCCGCGATAGGAACCGGGCCGGCATCATGCCGGCCCGATCGATCTTTCGAATTAGCCGAGCAGCTTCAGCAGGTACTGCGGCATCTGGTTCGCCGCGGTTTCAGCGGAGACCGCGGCCTGGGTCTTCACCTCGGCCGAGGACAGCGTCGCCTGCTCGGAGGCGATATCGACGTCCTTGATCGCCGAGTTGGCCGATTGCAGGTTCTGGGTCTGGGTCGAGATCGAGTCGGCGCTGAAGTTGAAGCGGGATTCCTGAGCACCGATCTCGGCGCGTGCGGACGAAACCTTGTCGATCGCGGTGTCGAGAGCCGTCATCGCGCTGGTGGCGCTCGACAGGCTGGACACATCGAGCGACGTCACGGACAGCGACGAGGCCGTGAGGCTCGTCAGCGTGATCGTGATGGTGTCGGCCGAGGTCGAACCGACCAGCACCGAGACGCCCGAGGAGAACACGCTCGAACCGTCGAGCAAGCTCTGGCTGCTGTAGCGGGTTCCGCTGGCGATCGAGTCGATTTCGCCCTTGAGCTGCGTGAATTCCGAGTTGATGTAGGCGCGGCTGGAATCGGCCACGGTGCCCGAGGCGGACTCGGAAGCCAGCGACTTCATGCGGGCCAGGATGTCCGAGATGTTGGAGGCGCCGCCGTCGGCGGTCTGCAGGATCGAGGTCGCCTGCGCCGCGTTGGTGGCGGCCTGCTGCAGCGTCGTGATGTCGGAGGAGATGCGGGTCGAGATCGCAAGACCGGCCGCGTCGTCGGAAGCCGAGGTGATGCGCGAGCCGCTCGACAGCTTCGACAGCGCGCTGGTTTCCTGCTGCGAGTTGATGTTGAGGTAACGGACCGCGGAGTTCGCGGCGGTGTTGGTGGAGATTGCCGGCATGAGTAGCTCCTGTGCTGATGGGGCATGGCATGCCGCATCGTGAAAAAGAGAGGTGACGCGGATCCAGCCCCCGTCCGCCCGATCAAACGGGCCGGCCGCCGGTGGTCAGGCGCAAAATCTTCAGAAGCTGGAATTTATGGTTAGCAGTCGGTAAACGCGCCGCGCAGGTCGCGCTCGTGCCGCTTCAGCATCTCGCGCAGCTGCTGCCGTCCTCGCTTCAACAGCGACTCCACCGCGGCCACGGTCGTGTCCATGACCTCGGCGATCTCGCCGTTGCTCATGTTCTCGTGATACGACAGGATCACTGCGACGCGCTGCTGCTCGGGCAGGCGCTGCATCGCGACCTCCAGCAGATTGCCGATCTCGTTGCGCTCGATCACGGCGGAGGCATCGAGCTGGGTGTCTGCGACCTCGGGCACGACATCGACATTCTCGGTGCGCGGCTTGCGGCGCAGATCGATGCAGCGGTTGCTGACGACGCGATAGAGCCAGGTCGAGAACTTTGCGCGGCCATGCTGCCAGCGGCCGCGATGGGTCCACACTTTCAGCATCGTGTCCTGCACGACGTCTTCGGCGTCGGCGGCGTTGCCGACGATGCGCAGCGCGATCGCGTAGGCGCGATCGACGTGGCGTTCGACCAGAGCACGAAATGCCGTCTCGTCGCCGGCGGCGAGACGGTCGAGCAAGTCCTTGTCTTCGTCGTGGATCTCGACGGTGTCGAGCGGGCCCGCATCGGCAACGGTGGGGACGTTGCTCCACGGAGCAGCCGCTTCGGCCGGTGCAACCGCGGCCGGCGTGGCCTCCACTTCGGCCGGTGCCCTCATATCAAGCGCGTAACTCATCCGCCGCTCTCCAACCAACGCCGCTGGCACACATTCCATGCGGCTTCTGAGCGTTGAACGGAGGGGTCCAGCAAACCAGGCGAACTTTTTTCGTTATTTTTCAAACGCTTAGCTGGATGTTTTTGCCGACCGCCCGGCAAAAGCTGCCGCTGCGCGCAGGCGCAGGGAAAAATGCGACGGAGTTTGGAGCAGTCGTTCAGCATCGCCTCGCATTTCCGCGGAAGAGATCGTCGCGTCGGAAAACGCTGTTGTCACACCAACTAACGCCACGCGAACCCATGCATGCGCCGAGCATGCGAGTGACTCACCGCCGTTGGTCGCCATCTTGCATTCGACGATTGCGACTAGGCAATTTTTTCCGAATCACTGTTTCGACGTTATCGGATTTTTTGAATCTGTCAGTCGCGAAGCGCGCGTTTTCGAATCCCGCATCAACTTTTTTGAACTGTCGCGCCTGATTTGTCTCACGCGCGCGTTCAACGCATGAGGACTGGCGGGAATTTTGCGCATGACGATCATGACGGTCGACGCGACGCGTCGAGCGCAGAATGTTTCTGCATGTTCATTCGATGTTTTCGATACATTTCTGTTGCGCGCCTGCACGACGCCGGATGGCGTATTTGAAAGGGTTTTTCAGCGTTGCCGCATTGCTGAAAAATTTCCGAACATGTCCGCCAGTTTCGTTCAGCATCGAATCCAGGCGGAGGCGCGGGCGCGCAAGGTATCGCAGGAGCGGTGCGGCTCAACTGAAGTGCGCATCGCCGACATCTACAAATACTTTCCGTTCAGGCTGTTCGGCCTGAGCCGCGATGCGTTGCAGGATCTCGCGCAGATCGAGTTCGAGACCGAGCTCGAGCTGTGCCGCGCCAATCCCGAAATGCTCGAGCAATATCTGGACATGAAGCGCGGCGGTTTTCGTGTCGGCTTCATTTCCGACACCTACTGGAGCACCGACCAGCTCGCGCAGCTGCTGCGTTCCTGCAGTCCCGGGCTGAGCTGGGATTTCCTTTATGCGTCCTGCGATCACGGCAGCAGCAAGAGCGAGGCGCTGTTTGAGGCCTATCTCGCCGAGCAAGGCATCGACGCGGCAAGCTCGTTCCATGTCGGCGACAACCACACCGCCGATATCAAGGGCGCGCGCCGTCACGGCATCCGTCCGCGCTACTACCCGCAGGCCGGCGCGGCGCTGGCTTCCAAGTTTCAACGCGAGACATCGATCTTTGAATTGCTGTGCCCCGATCAGCCGTCGCGGCTCGACTGCGGCGCCCGCACGCTGCGGCGCGCGGTGACGGCGAAGAGCGCGGAGCCTGCTCCCGCTTTCGACCTCGGCGTGACCGTGCTCGGCCCGGTGATGGCGGCGTTCGACGCATTCATTTCTGCGCGGCGCAGCACGCTTGCTCGCGAGGGCGCGCGCGTGGCGGTCGGCTTCCTCGGCCGCGACGGCCTGCTGCCGCATCGCGTCTGGCAGGCAAACCACGGCGAGACCGGCGCCTATATCGAGATCAATCGTCGCGTCAGCCTGGTCGGGTCTGCCGATACGCTCGAACCACTCTGTGAGCTGCTGAGCCGGGTCGTCAAGATCGACGCGGCGACCTTTATCGACATCGTCAAGGTGCAGCCGCCCGCCGTGATGAAGTTCTTCGCGCAGTATCCCGACGGCATTGCCAGCGGCCGCGAACTCGCCGACGCCCTGCCCGATCTGATGGACCCGCGCGAGATCACCGATATCGCTGCCGGTGTCCGGACCCGTTTGCTGACCTATCTTCGCGCGCATATCCGGGATTTCGATGGCTGCACCGATCTGATCCTGGTCGACCTCGGCTATTCCGCAAGCGTGCAGAAGTCGCTGCGGCGAATTTTCGATCGCGAGGGCATCCGCATCCGCCTGCACGGTGCCTATCTGCTGACGCTTGACGATGCCTTCGACGGCATCTCCGATGACGACACCGCGGAGGGCCTGGTCTCTGATCGCGTCGTCACGCCGCACGTCAAGCGCATGCTGATCCGCAACGTCGCCTTGCTGGAGCAGCTGTGCTGTTCCACGGAAGGATCGGCGCGGGATTATCGCGGCGGTGAGGTATTGCGCGAGGGTGATCAGCGCCCGGCCGCCCAGCTGGCGCTGGCGACCGAGGTGCAATCCGGAACGCTGGCCTATGTTTCGCGCGCCCGCGAGCTGGCACCACGCTACGGATTGCAGCCCGATGCCGCCCCCGCGGTCGCGGCGCGCTGGACCGCCGCCGTGCTCGGCCGCCTCCTTCTGCTGCCGGACGTTGATGAGCTCGCGCTGCTCGGCGGCATCAAGCATGACGTCAATCTCGGCACCCCGGCGCTGGCGCCATTGCTCGATGCCGACTTCGTCAATGATAGCATCATCGCCCGCGGCCTCATGACCGCCTGCACGGCTCCGGCGCCCCCGATGTGGCTGGCGGGCAGCTTTGCCGCCCTGTCGCCGTCGCATGCCTATCTCTACACGCTGTTCGGCGCCAATCGCCTGCCCGCTAGCGTGTTCGGCGAAGCGCTGTGCGGGACGCTGCAGGTCGGTCTGTTCGAGCGGAACGGCCAGGCGTCGCTGGAGGCGATCAGCGTCTATCACACCGGGCTCGGCGATCTTCGCCTGCGGATCCCGCTGTCGCGCCGGATGGCAATCGCGACTATCGTGCTGCCGCTGGCCAAGCTCACCCGCGACGGGATGCTCCACGGCATCACGGTCCAATATGGCGAGAGCGCCGCGAAAGCCGCCGAGGGTTCGAACGTGACAGCGATCGCCGAGGGACGGCTCATCGATGTCGGCCTCGAACGGCGCGGCCGTCACTTCCGCGCCACCAGTGACGACGGCATGCTGCTCATCCCCGTCGACGGCTTCGAAGACGACGTCGCCATCTACACGGTCGCGCTGACCGCCCTCGACCATGACCGCATCCTTGCGGTCGCGGACCGCGACGGCAACGGCGCCGCTTCGGCCACACTGACCTGGCGCAGCGCCAGAGGCATGCCGACAACGAACAACAACAGCTGATTTGTCCGCCTGATCCGGCCGCCCCGCACGTAGAAGGTTAACGAGGGGTAGTGCGGGCATGACTTCTGTTGGCACGGCGCAAGCTGACGGCTTGCAGACGAACTTCGACCAATTGCTGGCGGCGAACGGCATCCGGATGAGCGCGGCGCAGCGCCGGCGGCTCGCATGGTTGTCGGAGCGGCTCGGACCCGCGGTCGTCCATCAGGCCAGCTCAGTGCCGGCGAGGGACCATGGCGTCATCATCCTCGTCGAGCCGCCGAGCGGCCCCGCCGCCGAGATGCTTTACCGGTCGCTTCGCGCCAACTGCGCGGTCGTCGTCCCCTTCGGCGAGAATCCCGCCTTCGACTTCCTGAAATCCAAGTTGACCGACTTCGGAACGATCGGGCCGAGCTTCGATGGCCCGCATGAGATGTGGTGGGGCGGCCTCAATTGGCGCCCGATCGCGCCCGAGCAAGGCTCAAGGTCCGAGGCATCGCTGCGCGTGGTCTCCTGCTATCCCCGCGCTTGCGGCGACGACCATGCCCGCGCTCTCCGCGACAAGCTGGCCGAATTTCGGATCCCCTGCGATATCGCACCGATCGACACCGCAGACGGCGAGCACATGCGCGCAGCCGAGAAATCCGCCTTCTTGCTGCGGATGTGGGAGCAGCATCGCGAGCCGCTGCTGTTCATCGAGGCCGACGCAGTCCTCAGCGAGCCGCCAATGCTGCCGTCGTCCCTCGCATGCGACATCGCGCTTCACAAATGGAACCGGTGGGAAATGTCGGCGCGCACCCTCTATCTCGCCCGTTCGCCCGCCGCCGAAGCGGTGCTGCGCAACTGGCATCACATCGCGAGCGCCTATCCCGCGGTCTGGGAAGGCTATCTGCTCGACCAGGCCTGGAGCCTGACATCGTCACAGATGGCGCTCGACACCGTCTGGCTGCCGCGCTCATACCACGCTCCGGCCGAAGACGCCGGCACGCCCCGCCACACCACGGTCGTTCACGACCTGCCCACCGACAGCAGCGATCTTGGACCGGACGCCGAATTCGGCGTCGCGATGCGGGCCGCGCGGCGCGCCGGCCGCAGCGGCGGCCGTGACGCCATGATCGTGATCCGGTCGCAGGCGGCCTCGAATGATGCGATCACCGTGATCATGCGCGATATCGCGACCAGCGACGCGCGCGAAATGGCTGCCAGCATCGAGGCGGTCACCGGCGCGTTCGCGGCCGATTGCGGCGGGTTCGGCCGGCTCGAGCTCGCACTCTGCCCCTGGCAGGACGATATCCGCGCGGCGAAATCGGCCGCGAAAAGCGCAAACAACCGCATCATCGAGATCGCGCCGTGGCAGACGCTGCCGGCCGACCTGTTCCGCACCGTGGGCCAGTCCCGCGATGCCGGCAGCGTCGTCGTGATGGCCGGGCAGCGCGGCTGATGAATGCTGGGAAGACAGAGCAAGGGAAGGACATCGACATCGTGAAGACAATCATCCTTCTTACCGGCGTCGCCAACCAGCAATTCGCGCTTACCGAGCTGTTGAAGGCGCACAATCCGGCGCTGTCATTCCGCTGCGCGGTAACGGCCGACGAGCTCGCCGCGATCGAGCCGGAGGTCTTGCGCGAGGCCCGGCTGTTGGCCTTCACCGCCAGCGTCATCGTGCCGGAGCACATTCTGGCGGCGCTCGGCCGCGGCGCCTACAATTTCCATCCCGGCCCGCCGCAATATCCCGGCTGGGCGCCGGCGCATTTCGCGCTCTATGACGGTGCCCGCACCTTCGGCGCGACGGCCCATGTGATGGCCGCGCGCGTCGATTCCGGCCCGATCGTCGGGGTCGAGTCCTTCATCATTCCCGACAAGATCAGCGTGCGCGGTCTCGAACAGATCGCCTATGTGCGGCTTGCCCATCTGCTCTGGCGGATGTCACGCGATCTCGCCTGCGATCCCACGCCGTTGGCGGAATTGGAGATCGCCTGGTGCGGAATCAAGAGCACCCGACAGATGTACCGCGAGATGTGCGAGCTTCCCACCGGCATCAACCCCAGTGAGCTGGCGCGCCGGATCCGCGCCTTCCACGACGACTTTCGCGGCATCCCGCTGACCTGCTCGTTGCACGGCATCCGCTTCCAGCTGGCGACGACTACCACGCAGGTGCCCGAAGCACCACAGGTGGTCTCGCCGCCGCTCGCCGCGGCCTCCTGAGACACGGCCTCAACCGCGCGTCGCACGGCCCCGGACCTCGCGGCGCTGCTGCAAATGCGCCCTCACCGCGCGCTCCGCGGCGCGCGCGGAGCCGAAATAGCCGCCGTCGAGGCCGTCAAAGGCGCGGTCGGAGGAGAAGAAGCAGAAGCCGCGGCTATCGCTGACGACGATGCCAGCGGTGCGATCCGATACTTCGATGACATAGGCTTGGGACATTTGGGTTTGGGACATGCGTGTTCGATCGCCGAATGACGGCGCTCCAGTCAGATTGTCGGATGCTTTGGATTTGTCGAAGCGATTAACAACAACAGACGCCGGTCGCCGCCGAGACGCAGCGATGCTGCATGCGGCTTCGCATGTCGCACATCAAGCTGCGGTGGTCGTGTCTCATTGCGGTGGCCTTGAACAACGCGGAGTATCGCGCAGCAATATCCGGCCGAACCGCGCGGCGGTCAATGAAATGGCTGACCAAAGATAAGAGCCCGGCGCGACGCCTCATTCGCGGCCAGCGGAAAAACAGCACAGTTTTGGTGGTGACGGTCGTGGAGCGCTGAATTGGCCGGACACCGTGCATCCCGGTGCCCGGCCAAGGTCGCTCAGGGCAGGATCGGCGGGTGATAGGTGAAGGTCGCCATCAGGATCGCCGCCAACAGCATCACGATCGGGAAATGGATGAAGAACTGCACCGAGGTGTAGCCGATCAGATCCTTCGACTTCAGGCCGAGGATGCCGAGCAGCGGCAGCATCCAGAACGGGTTGATGAAGTTCGGCAGCGTCTCGGCGATGTTGTAGACCATCACCGTCCAGCCGAGATGCGCGCCGATGTCGTTGGCCGCCTTCATGATGTAGGGCGCCTCGATGATCCACTTTCCGCCCGCCGACGGCACGAAGAAGCCGAGCAGCGCCGAATAGATTCCGACCAGGAACGAAAACACGGTGGAATTGCTGGAGGCGCCGACGAACCAGTGTGCGATCGTGTCCGACAGCGTCGTGCCGCTGCTGTTCGGGACCTTGGTCAGGATCTGCGCAATGCCGGCGTAGAACGGAAACTGCAACAGTACGCCGGAGACACTCGGCATCGCCTTCGAGAACGACTCGATGAGGCTGCGCGGACGCCAGTGCAGCACGATGCCGAGGATGAGGAAGACGAAATTATAGGTGTTGAGGCCGGACAGCGTGATCAACGGATTGCCCGACTGGAACGTCTGCCACAACCAGCCGGCGGCAAGGAGCGCGATCAGGATCGTCAGCAGCGGGCTGAACTCGAGCCAGTCGCCCGGACGCGCCGGCTTCCTGGCCTCGATGCGATCATTGCCGAGCGCAACGCCGAGGTCTTCCGCCGTCCTGGCCTGCTCGGGCGCCGGCGTCGTGAAATAGCAGATCGCAGCAGAGACCACGGTCACCATCACGACGGTGACCATATTCTGCCAGGTCAAGATGGTTTCGGAGAAACCGATCACGCCGGTGATCGGCAGAAGCGATGCCGGAATGCTGCCGGCATTGGCCTGCAGCTGCGCGGCCGAGGACGTGATGCCGAGCGTGAAGCCGCAGCCGAGCCCGAGATAGCCGGCGGCGCCGGCCGCCGGGTAGTCGAGCCTGATGTCGGTGCGCCGTGCGATCTCGCGCACCAGAAGGCCGGAGAAGATCAGGCTCAGGCCCCAGTTCAGCAGCGACAGGAAGATGCTGAGCACACCGACAAAGACCACGGCGCCGCGCCCGGTCTTCGGCACGCTGGCGAGCCGCGCCAGCACGGCCGCCACCGGCGGCGACATCGCCACGACATAGCCGCCGATCGCGACCAGCGCCATCTGCATCGTGAAGGGAATCAGGTTCCAGAACCCGTCGCCAAAGGCGCGGCTGACGGCGAGCGGCGAACCGCCATGCAGGATCGCGCCGATTGCGACCGCAATCACCGCGATCAGGACGAAGACGTAGGCATCCGGAAACCAGCGCTCCGCGAATGCTACCAGGGCTTGCGAAAATCGCGCGATGATGTTGTCCGCGACAGGTTTTCGTAAGCTCACGGTTTGATCGTGCGTTGCATTCGTCATCAATCTGATCCCCTTCCGGTAATTCGGTTACTGCCTTCAATCGGGTTTCGTCATCAAAGCGCGAGCGTAAGATCGGTCAGCGGCACGGCCTGGCAGGCAAGGCACTGTCCCTCACTGCCATCGACAGCGCCGAGATGGGTGAACTCGCCATCGACGACCTGAACCGCGCAGCTTTCGCATTGCCCGACACGGCAGCCGCTCGGCAGCGCGACGCCCGCCGCACCCGCCGCATCAAGCAGCGTCCCCTGCTCCGGCCGCCAAGAAAAACTCTGCTTGCTGCCCGCAAGCCGGACGGTGCGCGGCGCAAGATTGCTCGGTACCGACGGCGGCGACACGAAGCTTTCGGCGAAAATGTCGAAGCGCGGCACGCCAAGCGCCGTCACGGCCTCGATCTGTGCCGCAACGAATTCCGGCGAGCCGCAGATGTAGACCAGCGGCCGGCGCGGCAACAGCGGCTTGACCTGTCCGAGATCAACCCTCCCCTTGCGCAGCGCATGCGAGTCGATCGGGTCCTGCGCGAACGGCGCGGAATAGAACGTCACACGCTTCAGCCCCGGAATACCGGCTTCCAGCTCCGCAAGCCGCTCGGCAAACGGATGCTCCCGACTGCTGCGGCAGCCGTGGAGCAGCAGGATTTCGCCAACGCGATCTTGTGGGGCAATCCGTTGCAGCGTTTCGAGATGGCTGATGAACGGCGTGATGCCGATGCCGGCGGCGAGGAAGATCAGCGGCCGCTGCCCCTTCAATGGCGGCGTGAAAATGCCGCCCGGCGGCTCCAGCACGACCTCGTCTCCGACGGCAAGACGGTGCAGACGATCCGGCATGAAGAACGGCGCATCGCCACTCGGCGCCTCATTGAAGAAGCGCCCCTTCACCGCTATCGAGAGCACATCCGGCCGATCGCCCGATCCGGTCAGCGAATAGGCCCGTGCCTGCGTTGCGCCGGGCAGCGAGACCATCACGTGCTGGCCCGGCAGGAAGTCGGGCAGCGGACCATCGTCAAGCGGCAGCAGGTTGAGCGCGATGACATTATCCGCCTCGGCGCGACGCGCGCCGACCGTGAAACGCCGCTGACCGCTCCACAGGCCGCGACTGGCAATTCCGTCGCGCCTGATATCGCAGACGATCGCGCGCAGCGGGACGGAGCCGCTGACCGGATCGCGCGCATCGTCATGCAGCACGGCGTTGATGTTGCGGGTGTGGATGCCTGCCGTCGCGGAACGCTCGCGGCCGAGCGGCGGACAGTCTTCCCACCAGCCGAATTCGGCGACGACGACGCGATCGTCGAGCGCCGCATTGATGCGTACCTTCAGGCGCACGGCACCGCCATGCGTCTCCACCACGGCCCAGTCGCCTTCGGCAAGGCCACGCCGCTTGGCCAGCTGCGGACTGATCTCGACGGCCGGATCGGGCGACTTGCGCCGCAGCGAGGCGACGTGCCGATAGGAGGAGTGAACGAACCAGCCGCTCTTGGCAGTGGAAAGCACGAGCGGAAAGCGTGCATCCGGCGCTGCCGTGAGCGGGCTGCCGACCGGCTCGACATGGTCGGGCAAGGGATCATACCCGTGTCCCAGCATGAGCTCGGAATAAAGCTCGACGCGGCGCGTCGGCGTTGAGAATCCGGCAACCGTTCGGTCCTCGCGCGCCACGGCGTATTTTTCGTCGCGGAAGACCTGCGGGAAACGGCGGCCTTCCGGATGGTCGCGCAAATCCTCGACCCCGATGCCGAGCGGCGCCAGCTGGTAGTTCCACCCGGCCTTGATGTCGCCGCCGAAGAACAAGTCGCCCATCCCGAGCTTGAGCGCGAGCGCGGCGGCGATCTCGTAATCGGCCTTCACCTCACCGACCGGCTCGACCATGCGCGGGCGTAACTGCACCGTCTCGACAGCTTCCTGCGTGATCTCGAATCCGATCTTGAGCGCATCGCGCTCCCATGGCGTGCTGGCCGGCAGCACGAAATCGGCGCTCTCCGCGGTCGGATTCATGAACATGTCGATATGGACCTGGAATTCCAGCGCGTTCAGCGCGGCGCGGTTGCGCTCGGAATGGCCCTGCGAGACGACGAAGTTGGTGCCGAAGGCGACCAGCGCGCGCACCCGGTAGGGCTCGCCGTCGAGCACCGCCCTGCTGAAATCGCGCGCCGTGATCCAGCCCTTGGCCGGCGGGCCGAGCGGCAGCTCAGTAATGCCCAGCGCCTTCGCCTGCTGCTCCGGCGACAGGATGTTGTAGTCGTTGAGGGCACGGGTCGGCGGCGGCACCGGCCAGCGATTGCCGCCGGGCCGATCGCAAGCGCCGGTCAGCGCATACAACGTTGCAATCGTGCGCTCGATCGCGGTCGCGTTGGTGTGCTGGCCGACGCCGGTCCAGGAATGGTAGGCGAGCCGCGGCCGGCGAGCGAGCAGCGTGTTGAACGCGTCGACGTCCTCGACAGGAAGCCAGGTCAGCTCCGCGACGCGCGCCGGCGTGTATGGCGCAGCTCGCTCGACGAGCAGTTCGAACGCGGTAGCCGCCGCTATCAGCCGGCCGTCGCGTGTGCGGACCTGCAGCGCGCCACGCAGCTGGCCACAGCTCTCCGGCGCGTAGCGGGTGTCGCAAGGCACGGGCGCGCCCGACGCATCGAGACGAACGAAAGCCTCCGGCGCGCCATCCGGCCACAATGCGTCGGCGCGCAGGAAGCGTCCCGTCGCACGATCGACCAGCAGCGATCCATTGGTCCATGCGTTGACGAAATCCGCATCGAAGCCGCCGGTCGCGATGAGGTGACGGATCGCCCCCATCGCGAGCGCGCCATCGGCGCCCGGGCGCATGCGCAGCCACAGATCGGCCTGCTGCCCCGAGCCGTTCGGCTTGGGATCGATCACCACGACCTTGGCGCCGCGCCGCCGCGCATCGGCGATCCGCGTTGCCTGGGCAAGCCAGGTCCGCGCCGGATTGTGGCCCCACAGGATAATCGCATCGGCATTGTCGTAATCGGGAAAGCCGATGCCGCGGCCGAAGGTCAGCGCGTGCGCATAGTCCTTGTGCCAGCCGCAGATCTCGACCGCGTAGATCAGATTGGGGCTGCCGAAGCCGCGGATGAAGCGCTCGACCCACTCGAAACTGTCGACCATCGGCGTGCCGCTCGGCGTGGTGACGCCGAACGCCACCGCCTCGGCGCCGCTCTCGGCGCGGATTGTACCGAGCCGGGCGGCGATCTCGGTCAAGGCCTCGTCCCACGACACCTCGACCCAGCCCGGATCGGCAGCACCGCGCGGCTGGGTCCGCTTCAGCGGGACGGTCAGACGGCGCGGGCTGGCGACGATTTCGGGCGCCGCCCTGCCCTTGGCGCAAAGCGCGCCGCCTGTCGGGTGGTTATTCAATACCTCTACGCCGACAAGGCGCCCATCCTCGACCACGGTGACGGCACCGCAGCGCGAACGACAAAGCGTGCAATAGCCGGGTAGCCGCTGTTTCACCGCCGTCTCACTATCCGATCGCCCCTTGTGACGCATTCTTGTAATGCGTTACACATTTACGTCATACGCTACCGGCGGCGTCAAGGCTAAGTAATAATCAGCGACGAATCGGAATTCCCAGTGAGAGGCGGCCACGACCACCGATGGACCAGAATTTACGAGAACAGGTGCTGCAGCGGGTGCGGGCCGAGATCATTTCCGGGCAGAGCCTTCCGGGCACGATGTATTCGGTGCCGAGTCTCGCGGCGAGCCTCGGCGTCTCCTCGACGCCGGTGCGCGAGGCGCTGCTCGAGCTCAGCCGCGGCGGTCTGGTCGAGCCGATGCGCAACCGCGGCTTCAAGGTGGTCGAGCCGACGCTGGTCGAACTGCGCAACCTGTTCGACATGCGCGAAGTGCTCGAGCTGCACGCCGCCGTGCTGGTCGCCGCCAATCCGCCGAAGGATCTAACAATCGTGCGCGGCTGGGCCGACCAGATCGCCAGAGCCGTGGAGACCGACGACGTCCAGCTCTATCTGGAAGCCGACCGCAACTATCATCGCGAGTTCATCGCCGCCGCCGGCAACGACCTGCTGACCGACACGGTGATGGGGCTGCGCGACAAGATGCGGCTCTACGGCATCAGCTCCCGCGCGGGCCACGAGCGGCAGCAAGCGTCAGTGCCTGAGCACTACCGGTTGATCGAGCTCGCGCTCGCCGGCGAGACCGAGGCGCTGACCACCCTGCTGCGCACGCACATCCGCTCCTGGGAGCCGATCTTCGTCGATGCATTGCTGCGCTCGAAGGAGCATGCGCGCGAACCACTGCGGCAGGCCCGCGGCTGATGCGGAGCGAAGGCAGATAGCCGGTCGTGGTGACCGGCTAGTCCAGAATGCTCTTGTAGTGCTCCGAGAAGACATCGCGGCCGATGATCAGCCGCATCACTTCGGAGCTTCCTGCGAGGATTCGATTGACGCGCGCGTCGGTAAACATGCGACTGATCGGATATTCGTCCATGTAACCTGCGCCGCCGTGCAACTGGACGCCAAGATCGAGCATCTTCCACTCGACCTCCGACGACATCATCTTGGCCTTGGCGCCCATATTGCTGGTCAGGCGTCCGGCATTGTGCTCGGCCACGCAGTGATCGACATAGACCTGCACGAGATCGATTTCGGCATCCATCTCCGCCATGCGGAACTGGGTATTCTGCTGTTCGGCAAGCGGCCGGCCAAACAATTTGCGGTCCATCACGTAAGTGCGCGTGATGTCGAACGCCTTGCGGCCATTGGCGATCGATCCGACCGCGGAGATTAGCCGCTCCTCGGCAAGGCCTTCCATGAGATAGTAAAAGCCCTTGCCGGGTTCTCCCAGCACGTTGGCCTTGGGCACCTTCACATTGTTGAAGAACAGTTCGGCAGTGTCCTGCGCCGGCATGCCCATCTTCTTGAGATTGCGGCCGCGCTCAAAACCTTCCATGCCACGCTCGACGATCAGGAGCACCATGGCATGCTTCTTCTCGGCGCCCGCGAGCTTGGCCGCGACGATCACCACGTCGGAATTGATGCCGTTGGAAATATAGGTCTTCGAGCCATTGAGCAGGAAATGATCGCCCTTGTCTTCCGCCGTGGTCCGCATGCCGGCGAGGTCCGAGCCCGCGCCGGGCTCGGTCATCGCGATCGCCAGGATCGTCTCGCCGCTGACGCATTTCGGCAGGAACCGGTCGCGCTGCTCCTCGGTGCCGAAGCGCTTGAAGTAGGATCCGACCAGTCGGCTGTGCAGCGTGTTGAACCAGCCCTTGCAGCCCGAGCGCGCGGTCTCCTCGATGATGATCTGCTCGTAACGGAAGTCCTCGTCGCCCATTCCGCCGTATTTTTCCTCGGGCCAGATCATCAGGAAGCCGAGGTCGCCGGCCTTCTTGAACGCGCTGCGGTCGACGATGCCGGCTTCCCGCCACTCCTCCATGTGAGGCGTGATTTCGCTGGCGAGGAACTTGCGGTAGGAGTCGCGGAAAATGACCTGGTCTTCGGTAAAGCTGCGCATCAATCACCCAATAGCGCTCTCGTGGAAGCCCACCGACGTACGGCGAGGCATCGTAAAAAGTTTAGAGCGCCGGTTCTGCTGCAATCAAAACCGACGCCCCGTCATCGAAACAGGCGATGCCCTACTTGCCCTTCCAGTTCGGCGCGCGCTTTTCGGCAAAGGCAGCCGCGCCCTCGCGGGCATCCTCGGATACGAAGACAGGACCGACGATCTCCTGCTGCCTCTTCCACATCTCATCTTCCGGCCAGAGCCGGGATTCGACGATCACCTGCTTGGATGCCTTGACGGCGAGCGGGCCGTTGGCGCCGATCGCTGCCGCGAGCTCAAGCGCGGCGTCGAGCGCCGGGCCATCGGTCACGCGATTGATGATGCCGAGTTGATGGGCGCGCTCGGCGCCGAAGAACTCGCCCGTCAATGCGAACTCCATCGCCACACGGAACGGCATCTGGCGCGGCATGCGGATTAGCCCGCCGGCAGCGGCCGCAAGTCCGCGCTTCACCTCGGGGATCCCGAACTTCGCGTTGCGGTTGGCGACGATCATGTCGCACGACAGCGCGATCTCCATCCCGCCGGCGAGCGCGTAGCCGTCGACAGCCGCAATCAGCGGCTTCTTCGGCGGGGCCTCGGTGAGGCCGGCGAAGCCGCGGCCGGGGATCGACGGCCGCTCGCCTTTCAGGAACCCCTTGAGGTCCATGCCCGAGCAGAATGTGCCGCCGGCGCCGGTGATGATGCCGACGCTCAGGGAATCGTCGGCGTCGAGCCGGTCGATCGCCGCGGCCACGCCCTTGGAGAGGGCGAGGTTGGCCGCGTTCTTGGCTTCCGGCCGGTTCAGGGTGATGATCAGTATCGGTCCGCGGACTTCAGTGAGGACCGGAGTTTCTTCGGACATCGCTTTGGTCTCCTGATCGCTCAACGCGGAGCCATGCGGATGGCGCCGTCGAGACGGACATCTTCACCGTTGAAGTAGCCGTTGGTGATCATGGTCAGCGCCAGATGCGCATATTCCTCCGGCATGCCGAGACGCTTGGGGAACGGCACCGACGCGCTGAGCGCGGCCTTGACGTTTTCCGGTGCGCCCTGCAGCAGCGGGGTGTTGAAGATGCCCGGCAGGATGGTGTTGACGCGGATGCCTTCGGCCATCAGATCGCGCGCGATCGGCAGGGTCATGCCGACGACGCCGGCCTTCGAGGCTGAGTAAGCCGCCTGCCCCATCTGGCCGTCTTCGGCCGCGACCGAGGCTGTATTGACGACCGCACCACGCTCGCCGTGCTCCAGCGGAGCCAGCGACAGCATGCCCTGCGCCGACTTGGCGATGCAACGGAAGGTGCCGACGAGGTTGATCTGGATGATGCGGTTGAAGGCGTCGATCGGGAAGTGGGTGGGCTCGCCGGTCTTCTTGTCGCGGCCGGCGGTCTTCACCGCATTGCCGGTGCCGGCGCAGTTCACCAGGATGCGCTCCTGGCCATGCGCCGCGCGGGCCCTGGCAAAGCCCGCATCGACCTGCTCGTCCGAGGTGACATCGACCTTGCAGAACACACCGCCGATTTCCTTGGCGATTGCTTCACCCTTCTCTTCGTTGAAGTCGAAGATCGCGACTTTCACGCCTTGCGCAGCCAGCGCGCGCGAGGTGGCAGCACCAAGGCCGGAAGCCCCACCGGTGACGACGGCGGCGACCGATGAATCGAGTTTCATGGCAATATCCTTTCGCGATCACATGCGTTCGATGATGATGGCTGGTGCCATGCCGCCGGCGGCACACATGGTGACCAGGCCATAGCGTCCGCCGCTGCGCTCGAGCTCGTCGAGCGCCGTGCCGATCAGGATCGATCCGGTCGCGCCGATCGGATGGCCGAGCGCGATCGAGCCGCCATTGATGTTGACCTTCTCGCGGTCCAGCTCGAGGTCGCGGATAAACTTCTCGGCGACGACCGCGAAGGCCTCGTTGATCTCCCAGACGTCGATGTCGTTCTTGGTCAGGCCGGCCTTGGCGAGTACCTTCTTGGCCGCCGGAACCGGCGCGTTGAGCATCAGGGTCGGATCGTCACCCTGGTTGGCATAGGCCACGATGCGGCCGCGCGGCTTGAGGCCGTGCTTCTCGGCATATTCCTTCGACGTGATCAGCACCGCGGCGGCGCCGTCCACCACGCCCGAGCTGTTGCCGGCATGATGCACGCCCTTCCAGTCGAGGTTCGGGTAACGGCGCTGGATCTGCTTCTTGAACGTCGTGCCGTTACCGAGGTCGAAATCGGCAAGCTGTTCGAAGCTCGGCTTCAGCGAAGCCAGTCCTTCGGCCGTGGTTTCCGGGCGCGGGAATTCTTCACGATTGAGCGCAACGCTGCCGTCGTCGTTGAGGACGGGGATCACCGACTTGGCGAAGCGGCCTTCATCGATGGCCCGCTTGGCGCGCTGCTGGCTCGTCAGCGCCAGGGCATCGCAGGCCTCGCGGCTGATCCCCTCGCGCGTGGCGATGGCGTCGCCGCACACGCCCTGGTGCGACTGCGGGTGAATCTCGTCGAGCGCCGGATTGCCCGAACCCATCATCCGCGCCGGCTGCCCGGCCTTGGAGCGCTCGGCTGCCAAGGTCTGTTGGTAGCTCATCATCTCGGTGCCGCCGGCGATGACGCAATCTTCCATCCCCGACATCACCGACGCTGCCGCGAGGTTCACCGAGGTGATGCCGCCGCCGCAGAAACGATCCAGCGTCGTGCCGCTGGCGTTGATATCGTAGCCTGCCGCGAGCGCCGACATGCGTCCGAGATCGCCGCCCTGCTTGCCTTCCTGAGTCGATGTCGACCAGATGATGTCATCGACGGTCGACGTGTCGAGCTTGTTGCGCTCCTTGAGCGCGCCGAGCACCGTCGCGGCCAGATGCTGCGGATGCAGGTGCGACAGCGCTCCCTTGCCCGGCTTGCCGATGCCGCGCGGCGTGCGAACAGCGTCAATGATGTATGCTTCAGACATGCGTTTCCCTTTGCTTCGAATGTTTCGTTAGCTTGCGCTCGTACCGATAGTCCCAGCCGTTTCCGCGAGGCATCAACGGTGTGGCGTCACCGCAAGCGGCTCGGCAATCGAGTTGCGCTGATCTTCGAAGTACCCGAAGCGCGGCACCTGGCGGAGTTGCGGCTCGTCGGCGCAGGCAGGCTTGTCGCAACCATGCGCAAACAACGGCGCGCCGGGCGCGGCGGCGTGGGGACCGAGAGCATATTTTTGCTCTTGCGGCAGATAGATCAGCTGGCCGATCTGGGTAAGCGTCAAGGTGAGACGCGACACCGTCGATCGGGGAAGACCACAGCGATCGGCGATTTCGCGATTTCCCAGGCGTATGCTTCGACCTTCGAAGCAACGCACGATGTCGAATGCGCGCGACACCACCTGGATCACGCGCCGGTTGTCCGTGCCGGCGGTCTCTTGCGCCATCAGTACCTCAGATCGACGTCCCATCGTTTACGCCTCACTCCTCATTTTCCATACGGGTGATCGAAGCCCACTCTGCTTCGGGCGGCAGACGCCGATCCGCGACATCACGGCCGGGCGCGCATCGCTCGCGCGCCCGAACTGATGTGCGGGATTCGGCGGCAGGGGTCCGCGGCGCGCTCCGCGTGGGCGGCTGCAGCGGTGCTGCACGGGTTTTTCCGGGATCGACGGTTTGACGCGATGGCCGGTCGCTCCGGCGTTCGGTCTGCCCGCGGTGATCACACCGACGTTGCGCTCGGCAAAGCGTGCGGCGGGCTCGGCAAGGTCATTCTCAGCCTGTTCGAGGCCGCTGCGCACGGAATGCACGAGCACCTTGTTTTCCAGCCAAGTGAGGCCGCGGCCGCGCGGGGCAAGCAGCTTCGGATGTCTCTGGCCGGCCAGCATCAGGCGGATTCTTTCCCTAGGGTTTTGGGCTTTAATTAATTGATTAATTAGTCAGGTGATTAAAGTGGGCGCTCTCCCCTGTCAACCGCCCTCGCTGCAGGGCGTCCCCGCGCTCAGCCCGCACCTTCACCCCAACGCCTGTCAGCGCAGTGATCGCGGACCTGTCGTGATGAACTTCGTCAGATTCAGACCGCTGCCGAACGGCGATCGAAATTCCGCGCGCGATAGCGGACATGCCCCGACGATTTGCCGGCCGGTGCGAAACGCAGGCGCAAGCAATTGAGGGCGGAGATCAGGAAGCGGCGTGAGGAAGCAGGCGATAGAGGTTGCCGGAACAGACGCGACCGCTGGCCGGGATGACCGTTACGAGGGCGGACTTAAGCTATGAAAGCTTGGTGGGCGCACCAGGGCTCGCGTGCATTGAACCTCCAGTTTGATTTCCTCTTGTCGGAATGGGGCAAGGCAAATTTCGAGCGAGCCCGGACCAACTAACGATAAGGCGTCGGGGATTCGAGGCGCTGGTCCGCTGCATCGCTAAGCCCACTATTCTCGAAGCCCTCTTTTCTACCTACGGGCAGGCAAACTCGCGGGGTCGCCTCCTGATACCCCGTCAAAGGCCTCCTTTCGCCCGCAATTCCACTGCGAGAGGGTTGGAACCAGTTAGGTGCCGGCCTCGGGAGGCTCGCGTCGCGAAATGTCGGTTGCGGAAAGTGCCGAGAAGGTCGGAGCGGATCGCTCGATGTCGTCGGATTCCTCCTCCATCCAATTGAAGCGATCTTTTTGCCATGCCCGGACAAGCTCCGCCTATCGCCGGCTGAGCAGGATGTTGCGGTGCTGCAGATCCTTGATCCTCTCGGGCGCAAAGTCGAGCTGGCCAAGGACGTCTTCATTGTGCTCGCCCTGATAGGCCGGCATGCCGGGCGACGGCAGTTCCGAGCGGCTGAAGATCCAGGGATTGCCCGGCATTCGGACCAATCCGCCGGCCCGGTCATCGACCTCGACCACGGCATTCCACTCCTTGGCCCAATCGGTCTCCACGAACTCGTTGACGGTGCGCACGCGCCCAACCGCGAGCCCGGCTTCACTGACTTGCGCCTGCAACTGCTCGAGATTCTCGAACGTCGTAATCCAGGCGCGGATTTCGGCGAGCAACGGCGCGAGGTTCTGCCGGCGCAGGCTGGCGGTGGCGTAGCGGGCATCGGCCAGCAGATCGCTTCGCCGCATCATCGCGCAGTAGCGCGTGAACATCGGCGAATAGATCGGGCTGGCGGCGATCGTCAGGCGGGTGCCGTCGGACATCTCGAAGATGTGCGACTCATTGGCCGACAGCGCGATAGGCTCGCCGTCGGTGTCGATCCCCGACATCATCGCGCCGGCGCGCTCGTTGACCGACAGCATCGTCGCAGCCATCGACACGTCGACGTGCTGTCCCTCGCCGGTGCGGTTGCGATGCTGGAGCGCGGCGAGCACGGCGATCACGCCCTGCAGCCCGGTATAGACATCGGCATGGCTGCATGAATCGCCGCGTGGCTCCGACAATGCCGCACCGAAATGGTCCTGCACGATCGAGGTCAGGCCGGTCTCGGCCTGCACGGTAGGCGCAAAGGCCGGCCGGTTGCGCCAGGAGGTCGACTGCCCGTAGCCGCTCAGCGAGACATAGATGATGCCGGGGTTGAAGGCACGGACGTCGTCGTAGCTGAAGCCGAACCGCGCCAAGGTGCCGGGACGGAAATTCTCGACGATGACGTCGGCTCCCCTACACAGGCGGGTGACTATCTCGCGTCCCTCAACATAGTTCAGGTCGATGCTGAGATTCCGCTTGCCGGCGTTCTGCTGCACGAAATAGAGACCCATACCACCGACGTAAGGCAGTCCGGCGCGGCCAATGTCGCCGGACGGCGGCTCGATCTTGGTGACCTCGGCGCCGAGGTCACGCAGCGCCTTGGTGCAATGCGGACCGGCCAGCACGCGAGTGAAATCGACCACCCGCAATCCCTGAAGAGGCGCAGCCGACATCGTCAGTCTCCCTCGAAGACAGCTGTTGCCGGGCCCGACGCGAAGAAGGCGTCGGCGCCGCGCTGGCGATCCCTGGCCTTCCAGATCATGTCGTTGATCTCGACCTGTCGCGCGTCGGCAGCGGCGACGCCGCCGCGCGCCTGCAGGTTCGCCTGCATCTTGACGCCCGCGATGACCTTGGTCGGGCCGGCGGCGAGCTGCCGGGCCATGGTCATCGATGAAGCGCCCAATTCGGCTTCCGGGACGACGAGGTTGATGATGCCCCAGCGTTCGAACGCCTCGGGCGTGTGACGGCGGCCGAGCATCGCGATCTCCTTGGCCCGCGCGATGCCGGCGCGTTGCGCGATGCGCTGCGTGCCGCCGAGCAGCGGCAGCAACCCGACCGCAACCTCGACCTGGCCGAGGAACGCGGTGTTCGCTGCGATAATCATGTCGCAGGTCAGCGCGAGCTCAAGCCCGCCGCCAAGCACGCCGCCATTGACGGCGGCAACCGTGGGAACCGGTACATCCTCGAGACTACGCCAGATTTTTTCGAGACCGGCCTGATCGGTGTGCAGCTTGGTGCCGATTCCCCAGGACGCCATCTCCGCGCCGGCGCAGAAGTGCCGCATCGAGCTACGCAGAAGGATAGCGCGGCAGCCGGCCGCAACCACCGCGTGGTAGGCGCCGACCACATCGTTGATGAGCTGGTCGTCGAGCAAATTGTGCGGCGGCTTCGCCAGCGTCACCACGCCAACCTTGCCGTCCATCTCGTGAAGTACTGTCGTCATCAGGTTCCCTCCGCTCGATACAAAAGCCGGCCGGCAGCGCTTTCGACGCAGCGTCACGGCGGTCAGACGTCTCCTCGCTGCGGGCCTGCCCGGCGCAGATCCCGCTGTTCTGATGATTTGAATGTCGTCCGTCATAACAAACGTGACAACGTCAAGCTCTGCCAATTATGATGTCGAAGATTGCCAAACGGCCGGAAGAGCCGTTCGTCGGCCTGTCAATCTGTGCCAGCCGGACGTGGAGGAAGTGCCATGAAGCCGATCAAGATCGTGATGCCGATCTCGAGCGACCCCGATGCGCCGACGCAGAGCCTGCTCGGACTCGGCGCGCTGGCCGCCGAGCTGGCGGCGCAGGGCGTGTCGGTTCGGGAGCTGTTTGCACGGACCGGTCTCGATGCCTCCCAGCTCGAGGATCCCCACGCTCGCATCTCGCACCGCCAGCGGCTGGCGATCTACCGCAACGCGATGCGGTTGGCGAAGCGCTCTGATATAGGGTTGCTCGCAGGCGCTCGGCAGCGCATCAGCGATTACGGCATTTACGGCTATGCGCTGGTGTCGAGCCGGACATTCGGCGAAGCGCTGATGTTCTCACTCGATCACATCACCATGGCCGGGCCGGCGGTCAGGCAGATCAGCTTCCGGATCGAGCACGGGACGACCGCGATCCTTCGCAGCCATGGGCTCGACCCGCTCGGCGAGCTGCTGCCGTTCGCCGCGGAATTCTGGCGCAGCTCGATGACCGCGGTGTTCAGCCGCATCCTCGAGTCGCCGTTCCCGAGCAAGAGGATGATCTTTCCGTTTGCCGCACCCGTGCACTGGCGCAACTACGAGCGGATGTTCAACTGCCCGATCGACTTCGGCGCCGATCGCATGGAATGGCATTTCGATGCCAAGGTGCTCGATCTGCCCTGCCCCAATGCAAACCCGATCACCGCGAAGATCTGCCAGCAGCTCTGTGACGTCGTCTTGACCGAGCATCCCGGCGAATCCGAGCTAGTAAGGCGGATCAGAGCCGCCTGCCTCAACAGCCCCAGCCGATTTGCGGGCGCGCCGGAGATCGCATCCAAGCTCGGGCTGTCGTTGCGAACGTTCCACCGCAGGCTGGCGGAGGACGGGCAGTCGTTCCAGTCGATCGTCGACGGGATGCGGCAGTCGATTGCGACAGAGTTGCTCGAGAACACCCATCTGGCCATCGATCAGGTCGCCGAGCGTGTCGGCTTTGCCGACGCTACCAGCTTCCGCAAGGCGTTCAAGAAGTGGACCAACCGCTCGCCGTCGGACTTCCGTCACCCTACAGCGCAGCCGCCAGCAGCGTCGCCAGACGCGTGACCAGCAGCAGCGATAACCCGACCGCCAATGTCAGGAGCTGTCCGAAGCGGAAGTCGTCTGGATCGAGCGCCGCGTTCTGGAGCTGTGCGTAGGTTAGCAGCGACTGACACTCCATATCACCCTCCCGCCATCAGGCATGGTTGTTTCCGGCAATCACGGCATCGACGGGCCCGATCCTGCCGACGCATGAGCCGAAGCCGATGCCCGCAAAACCTTCCAGGCTGCAGCGGCCGCGGAAGGTGACCTCGTCGCCGTCCTCGAGGAAGCCGCGGCGCTCGCCGCTCGGAAGCACGGCCGGCCGTGATCCGGCGGCGGTGAACTCGAGCATGCTCGAAAGCTGCGCCGGGCTAGGCCCCGAAATGGTGCCAGTGCCGATCAGGTCGCCCGGCAGCAGATTGCAGCCATTGATGCTGTGATGCGCGATCATCTGCGCCGGGGTCCAGTATAGGTATTTGGCATTGGATGTGAGAATCGCCGCGGCGGGCTGGTTCGCGGCGCGCATCTGCGCGGTCGAGAGCAGGACCTCGAGGTGGACATCGAGTCCGCCGTGCGATTGATCGGCCGCGTCGAACAGATAGTCGAGTGGACGCGGATCGCCGTCCGGCCGCGCCAGCGCCGCGACGCGGAACGGCGCCAGCGCATCCGACGTGACGACCCACGGTGACACCGAGGTAGCAAAACTCTTGCTGAGGAACGGTCCGAGCGGAAACATCTCCCAGCGCTGGATGTCGCGCGCCGACCAGTCGTTCAGCAGCGAATAGCCGACGATCTGCTGCGATGCTTCGGCGATCGGGACGGGATTGCCGAGCCGGTTGCCGGCAGCGAGGTAGAAGCCCATCTCGAGCTCGAAATCCAGCCGTTCGCACGGGCCAAAGCCCGGCGCTGCGCCCGCCACCGTGGGCGGGCGTTGCCCGAGTGGCCGTCGCACCATCCCGCGCCCCACTTGCACCGACGAGGCACGGCCGTGATAGGCGATGGGCACCCATTTGTAGTTCGCGGGAAGCGGATTTTCCGGCGTCAGCAGCGCGCCCGCCGCCCGCGCATGATAGATGCCGGCGTAGAAGTCCGTGTAGTTCGAGATGCGTGTGGGCAGATGCAGCGTCGCATCCGCGATCGACGTCAGCAATTCGGAGGCGCGGCGCCTGGTGTCATTGGCCGCGCTGCCCTGCCCCAGCAGATCGGCGGCGCGGCGGCGCAGCTCCCGCATCGCCATAGGTCCGAGCGCGAACAGCGCATTGAGCGTGCCTTGCTGGAGCGCCTGGCGGATCGGCGCCGCGAGGTGCTCATCGGAACCGAGCGCTCGCTTCAAGTCGAAGACGAAATCTCCGATCGCGGTGCCGATCCGGGGCTGCGGATCGGCCGCGGTGCTGAAGATGCCAAGCGGCAGATTCTGGATCGGGAAGTCGGTCGCGCTGCCGTTTGCCGTCTCGACAAAACTCCGCCGTGCCGGGTCGTGGGTCTCGTCGAGTTGAACTGCGTTGGTCATGCTGCCTTCCAGGTTCCTCGATCCGTGCCGTCCATTGTCACGAGGCTGCGGCTGCGAGAGCCGGCCGCTCGCTGGCCAAAGCCGCTCCGATCTCGGATTGGATGAACTGCGCCGCAAACGCCTCGCGTTCGCGCGCAGCGCGCTCGCTGCGATCCGTTACCGAGAACAGCCAGACGAACAGGAAGGCGAGCGGCATCGAGACCAGAGCCGGATTGTCGTAGGGGAACAGCGCCGTCGGAAAGCCGAGGACGGCGATCCAGACCGTCTTGCTCAGCACGACCAGCACGACCGACGCGACGAGGCCCGCGAGACCGCCGGCGACGGCGCCGCGCGTCGTGGTGCCACGCCAGAACATCGCCATCGCCAGCACCGGAAAATTGCAGCTCGCGGCCACCGACAACGCAAGTCCGGCCATGAACGCCACGTTCTGGTTCTCGAAGGCGTAGGCCAGCAGAACCGCAACGACGCCGATGGCCACAGCCGAGACCTTCGAGACCAGCAGTTCGCGCGCTTCGGATGCCTTGCCGCCGGCCAGCACCTGGCCGTAGATGTCATGACTGACGGCGGAGGCGCCGGCGAGCGTCAGGCCGGCGACGACGGCAAGGATGGTCGCGAATGCCACCGCGGAGATGAATCCGAGCAGCAGCGGACCGCCCATCGCGTGGGCGAGATGGATCGACGCCATGTTCGGCCCGCCAACCAGATCGGCGATCTTGTTGAACTGCCCGGATGCCGCGACATTGAAATAGCTCGGATCCGTCATAAGGATCGCTGCGGCGGCAAAGCCCAGCACCGGAATGATCCAGCAGAAATACGCGACGCAGGCCGTCGCATAGAACACCGATTTGCGGGCCGCGGCGGCGTCCTTCACCGTGAAGAACCGCATAAGGATATGCGGCAGGCCGGCAGTGCCGAACACTAGCGCGAGGCCGAGCGAGATGGCGGACACCGGTTCGGCGAACAGTCCGCCGGGGACCAGAATAGCGGCTCCCTTGGGATGGACGTGGCTTGCGGCCTCCAGCAGCCGTCCAAGGCTGAACTCGAAATGCCACAGGGCAGCCAGCGCGAGCAGCGTTCCGCCGCACAGCAGCAGCACTGCCTTGGTGATCTGAACCCAAGTGGTCGCCTGCATGCCGCCCACGATCACATAAAGGATCATCAGCACGCCGACGCCGAGCACGGCGAAGATGTAGTTGATGCCGAAAAGCAGCTGGATCACCTTGCCCGCGCCGATCAGCTGCGCGATCAGGTAGAACAGCACAACGACGAGACTTCCGGTCGCGGCGACGAGCCGGACCGGCGTCCGCTGCAGGCGAAACGCGGCGGCATCCGCGAAGGTGTAGCTGCCCAGATTGCGCATACGCTCCGACATCAGGAACAGCACTATCGGCCATCCCGTGAGAAAGCCGAGCGCGTAAATGAAGCCGTCGAAGCCGTTGGCGTAGACCAGCGCGGATATGCCGAGAAATGCGGCCGCCGACAGGAAATCGCCAGCGGTCGCCAGACCGTTCTGCACCGGCGTGATCGCGTGTCCGGCGGTGTAGAAGCCTGCCTTCGATCCGGTGCTGCCGGCCGAGCGCCAGGTGATGACGAGCGTGACGGCGACGATAATCAGGAACATTCCGATCGCGATCCAGTCGGGCCCACGCGCCGCCGCGGCGGACGCGCCCTGGGCCATCGCCGCGAATGGAAACACCACGCAAAGTGCGATCAGCAGCCATCTGGCGATCATCGGCCGAGCTCCCGATTGACTCTGCGCGCGAGTTCGTCGAAGCGCGTGTTCGAGCGCTGAACATAGAAGGCGGTGAAAGCGATGATCGCCGCAACCATGAGAAGGGCGAGCGCGAAGCCGAGCGGCATCGCGCTGCCGGCGAAACTCGCGCCGAGCGCGGCTTTCGCGGTCGAGATCAGCGCAATGAAGCCGAAGAACATGACCAGCGTCAGGATGGAGAGCCACCATCGCAACCTCGCGCGGCCTGAGACGAGCTCTCTGAACGCGCTATCGGCAAGGATTTTTCGCGTGCGCTCGGGCGACAGTTGTGGCATCCGATTCCTCCCTCAGAGACATTTTCCGACCGTCGCGTCCTTCCGCGTGCGTTGCGCCGCAGGGATTCGGGGCTCAGGACGTCTCTGTTCCGAGGCTCCGAGCATTAGAATCCGGACCACATCCGGCAAGGTGATATCCTGCCAAACTCCGGGTGATTTCATGCCATGCTGGGTGCGCCGCGATTGTCGCGCCATCGCCTGTCTCGACATCCCGGGACGATGCACAAGCCGGACAGTCGTAATTCGCCTGTCAGCCGACCTACGGGCTGTCGTCGATGCCTGGGCGGCAAAGCAGGACGATACTCCCGGCCGCTCTGAGGACGTCCGCCGGCTCATCGAGTTCGAGCTAACTGTATCGCCCACGGCGCTGCGCGCTGAACGGCACAGGCCCAGGGAGCGCGCCCGCGAATTGGCAGGCGACGCAATCCACAAGGTGACCGACAGTACAGCCAGCCAAGACGATCAGGCCAGCCGCAAGCGCAAGCTCATCAAAAGGCCGGAGCGGTTTCACAAGGGTACGCCGCGACAGAAATCTAAAATGATCACAGCCTCAAGATCATTGCCCCATAATAGGATCGAAAGCTTGCTTCGCGCGTTGAATGAGTCAGCCCAAATGGGAGGTCAACAATGATTAAAGAGCGAGACCGACGGGCGCCGACGGCTGCGGAACGCGAAGCAAACAAGGCATTCAAAACTGTCAGGCCGAAGGATGCTATGACGGATTACGCCAAAGCGCAAAAAGCGGTCCATGATAATCGAGAGCGCCTAAAGGCCGAACGGCTGGCGCGGGAGGCAGAAGCGGCCAACCGCACAAAAGCAGACTAAGCGTCCCATGTGGATGATCACGGAGGACCAAAGTTTGTGAGGGTGAAATGGCCCTGCACTTCCGCCGAGTCGATACTGAACTGGAGATTTGGATCGCAAGCAGCGACGACTATTCATTCGTCATCAGCAACGAGAGCCGGAGTGGACCTGGATTGCATGGAGAGCCGGGCTTTGTTGCATCATATCGCCCCGACTTTCTGAATATGCCAGCGGCTCACGTATCCGGGTCTCCCTTCAGTTCGTTCGCTGAAGCCGAGCGGGCCTGCAATGCGTTCCTGGGGCGCCTCATCATTAAGGGATGACTACCGTTATCCGCCCGCCGCGGCTATGGCTTCTTCTGCGGCATCGCCGTGGCCGGCCGTTGCAGTCTACGCCGGCAAAGCCAAAGAGCAGACCATCGCCGAATTCCTGCTCAACATCATCCCGAAATAATCCTTCGTGCCCGAAGCGTTTATCGGCTCGTTCAAAAGAAAGGCTTGCAGAGCAAATCGAAGTTTATCGATTGCGATACTGGTTCCGTAACTGGGCTCAATGCGCACGAGGTCCGTCATATGGGTCCAAACCGATCTCGGCGGTCCGCTTCGCCTTGGTCGGCTTTCCTCGCGAAGAAACGCGATCGTCGCTCATACGGTCTGGTTGCAGATTCGAGTCCCGCCGGACCCACCAGCAAATCAGTTACTTGTCGGGTGGTGTCCCTTCATCGCCCATTTAGGATCATCCATCCGAAATGCCTCACGCCGTCGCGGTAACCATTCTCCACAGCACCTCGGTCAGCACCGCGTAGCCCTTGTCGAGGGCCGCGGGCGCCGTGAACTCGCGCGGATTGTGGCTGAGCCCGCCCTCGCTCGGGACGAAGATCAGCGAGGACGGAACAGATTTCTGGATCGCCAGCGCGTCGTGGCCGGTGATGGTCTTGAACGTCATGGCCTTGAAACCGAGATCCGCGGCGACAGAAAGAACCAGTGCCACGCCGCCGGGATCAAGCACGGTCCCCGCTCGCCTCTCGTCGGCAGCGATCGAGATACCAACGCCGATCTCGCCCGACTCACGCGCGATTCGCTTCAGAAAGCGATCGCTGATCGCCGCGACCACGGCTTCGGCCTCATGCCGGATCTCGAACCAGACCCGAACACGGCCCGCCACGACATTCGGCGAGTTGGGATAAACGCTGATGCGCCCCGCGGAGGCATGGGCGCCCGCAGTCTCCCTCGCGACCTCCTGGTACAGCGCCTCGATAGCCCGGGCCGCTGCGCGCAGTGCGTCGCGGCGGAGCGCCATCGGCATCGGTCCGGTGTGCGAGTAGTCGCCTTCGAACATCACCGATATCTTGCGCGTCATCCACGCGCCGGACACTGCGGCAATGTCGCCAGCCGCCTGCTCCAGGCGATCGCCCTGCTCCACATGCAACTCGACATAGCGCACCGGATTGTGTTCGAGCGGCGTCGTCCCGCAATAGCCGATCGCGGCCAGCGCCTCGCCCAGGGTGACGCCCTCTGCGTCGCTGCACGCATATGCATCCTTCAGGCTCAGGGCGCCGGCGAAAACCGAGCTGCCGGTCAGGCTGGGCTGGAAGCGGGCACCCTCCTCATTGGTCCAGTTCACGACGGCGAGGTTGCGTCGCGCGGCGCCGGGATTGGCACGGCAACGCTCCCTGACGGCCTCGACCGCGAGGATCCCGGCGAGCACGCCGAAGACCCCGTCATATCGTCCTCCGGTCGGCTGGGAATCGAGGTGCGAGCCGGTCATGACGACCTCCGTGGACGCCGGCGCCAGCATCGCCACGCCAAATAGATTGCCGATCGCGTCGATCCTCGGAACAAGGCCGCGATCGGCGATCTCGTGCAAGAAGAGGTCCCTCGCCTCCTTGTCGCGCGCCGTTCCAGCCAGCCGACACACGCCACCGTCGTCGGTCGCACCGATCCTGGCAAAGCGCGCGATGAGGTCATGCAATGCGGTCATGTCTGCTCCAGCGATGCGATCCAGTTCCTCAGCTCGGTCTGCCGGCAATCATGGCTCAGAATGTCGCGGTGAAGTGCCAGTTTCCAGGCGAGATCGCCACGCCGTTCGTCCGCCTCGAGCGCCGAGAGGTCGGCGGCATAACGCGCGAGCGCGTCCAGATCGGCAAAGAAACCCTCGTCAACCAGGAGCTGTCCGTAGCGCCGGATGACGGCGACGACGTCGTGCAAGCGATATTCGGGATGATACTGCACGCCCCAGAATAGCCCGCGACCGAAACGGATCTCCGCCGCCTGAACCTCGCACATGGTATTCCAGGCGGTGACGGTTGCGGACTGCGGAAGGCGGGTGACAATATCGCTGTGGATGGCCGGCGCGTCGAACACCGCCGCACGGCCAGCATGCATGGGATGAGCGCGGCCTTCAGCCGTCAGCATGATCCTTCGCGCGAATCCGACCTCGCGCCCCGCCGGGTTGAGACCGACCTCGCCGCCCGCTGCGACCGTGGCGAGCTGCAAGCCCCAGCACGAGCCGAACATTGGCACTCCGCGAACGAAGATCTCGCGCACGAGGTCGATCTGCCGCAGCGCTTCGACCTCTCGCTGGTAGATATTGAGGGCCGACCCGGTGATCGCGATGCCGTGGTAAGCTTCGAGCGGTTGCGGCAGCGCGAAGCTCGCATCCGCCGGTGTCGCGATGTCGACGACGACGCGAGGTGCAAGCGACCGCAGGACCGCCGCATAGCTCTCCGCAGGCATTGCGCCCGCCGTCTCGGCGATCCGTCGCCGGCCGGCCAGCGTGTTGCCCTCGAGAACGAGCAGCCTCAGCACGGCTCAGCTTCCAAGATCGCCTCGAATGGCGGCCAGCGTCAGCTGCTTGAACTCCGGCTCGGTCAACGGCCGCGGATTGGCACCCGCAGTCGGATCCTTGACGGCATCGGCCGCGATCGTTCCGGCGTCGGTCTCCTTCACCCCGAGCTCGGCGAGCGTATGCGGCACGCCGAGCTTCTTGCGGAAGGCCAGCAGCCAGGACAGCACGGCATCGAAGTCTTGGCTCGGCAGGTTGAGCGCGCGGGCAATGTGCGGAATCTTGTCGGCGATCGCAGCCTTGTTGCAGACCAGGACATAAGGGAAGACCACACCATTGGTCAGCCCGTGATGGGTATCGTATCGGGCGCCGACCGGATGGGATATCGAGTGGATCGCGCCCAACCCCTTCTGGAACGCGGTGGCTCCCATCGAGGCCGCGGCGAACATATAGGCGCGCGCTTCGAGGTCGCGACCGTTCTCGACCGCGCGCGACAGATAGTTATCGACGATCTTCATCCCCTCCAGTGCGATGCCGTCGGCAAGCGGGTGAAATGCCTTGACGCAGTAGGCCTCGAAGCAGTGCGACAGCGCATCCATGCCGGTTGCCATGGTGAGAAACGGCGAGAGACCGACCGCGAGCTCGGGATCCTCGATTGCGATCCTGGGCATCATCATGGGATGGAAGATGATCTTCTTCTCATGGGTATCCTCACGAGTGATCACACCGGCGCGGCCGACCTCGGACCCCGTGCCTGCCGTCGTCGGCACCGCAATGATCGGCGCGATGCCCTTGGTGTTGGCGCGCGTCCACCAATCGCCGACGTCCTCGAAATCCCAGACCGGGCGCGACTGCGCCACCATGAACGCCACGCATTTGCCGACGTCCAGGGCCGAACCTCCGCCCACCGCAATCACGCCGTCATGACCGCCGGCCTTGAAGGCTTCGACGCCGGCCGTCAGGTTGGTTTCGGTCGGATTGGTCTTCACGTCGGAAAACACGGCGAGCGGAATGCCCGCCTCGCGCACACGGTCGACGATGCTGGCGATGAGATCGGTCTTGGCAAGCCCGTGATCGGTGACCAGCAATGGCCTGGTGAGGCCGTTGGTCTGGCACGCCTCGGGAAGCTCGGCAATGCGGCCCGCGCCGGTAACGACGCGCGTCGGAAAATTCCAGGCGCCGGTGATCTGAACGTCC
Source organism: Bradyrhizobium sp. USDA 4501 (assembly GCF_054062115.1). Classification (NCBI taxonomy): domain Bacteria; kingdom Pseudomonadati; phylum Pseudomonadota; class Alphaproteobacteria; order Hyphomicrobiales; family Nitrobacteraceae; genus Bradyrhizobium; species Bradyrhizobium sp. USDA 4501. The sequence goes on along the minus strand of NZ_JBSSEX010000001.1, from coordinate 7,136,130 downwards.
ATGTGCTGCTCTCAATGCTCGATGCGAAGGTGGAACGATCTTGGGCGGGTCAACGCCTCGAAGCCGAGGCGCGACATGCCGACACCACGTCCGGTGTCCTTGAGGCCGGTCCACGCCAGGGCGGGATCGACATAATCGCAGCGGTTCATGAATACGGTGCCCGTTGCGATGCCGTCACCGATACGTTCGGCTGCGGCGGCGTCCTCGGTCCAGACCGATGCAGTCAGGCCATAGGGGCTGTCGTTCATTAGGCCAACCGCCTCCTGATCGGAGGAGACCTTCATGAGGCCGACCGCAGGCCCGAAGCTCTCCTCCATCATCACCTGCATGGAGTGATCGACGCCGACCAGGACCTGAGGCATCAGATAGGCCGTACCGATCTTGTCCGCCGGGAACCGGGCCGGATCGATCAGAGGCTGCGCGCCTTTTGCGACGGCCTCGCCGATGTGGGCGCGGACGGTATCGGCAAAGCGTGTCGCCGCCATCGGGCCGAGCGTCGTGTCCCGCGACAGCGGGTTGCCGAGCCGGTAGCGCGCGGTCAGGCCGGCAAAGGCGTCTACAAAGGAGTCATAGATCCGCTCATGCACGTAAATCCGCTCGATGCCGCAGCAGCATTGGCCGGAGTTGTAGAAGGCGCCGTCCACGAGCTGCTCGACCGCGAAATCGAAATCGGCATCCGGCCGCACATAGGCCGGATCCTTGCCGCCGAGCTCTAGCCCGAGGCTGATGAATGTCCCGGCCGCCGCTCGCTCGACCGCCCGGCCGCCGGCGACCGAACCGGTGAAGTTCACATGGTCGACCGAGCGCGATGAGATCAGCTCACTGGTCATGACATGGTCGAGCGTGAGCGTCCTGAACACCCCCTTGGGCAGGCCGACCCGGTCCAGTGCCGCCTGGAAGCGCTCACCGACCAGCAGGGTCTGCGCGGCATGCTTCAGGATCACGGCGTTGCCGGCCAGCAGCGCCGGCACGATGGTGTTGGCCGCGGTGAGATAGGGATAGTTCCAGGGCGCGATCACCAGCACGATGCCGGCAGGAATGCGCTTGATCATGCGGCGGAAGCCGGGCTGCCCGGTCGGCACGATCGGCGCCAGCGCTTCATCGCTGAGCTCGACCAGCACGCGGACGCGCTCCTCCAGGCTGCGCAGTTCGCCGCCATAGCGCACCGGCCGGCCCATCTGCATCGCGAGCTCCGGAACGACCTCGTCGTTCTGCGCCCGCATCTCGTGCAGGAAGGCGAGCATCATGGCCTTGCGCTCGGCGAGCGATATGCTCGACCATTCCTGCTGCGCTTTCCGTGCTTGCGCGAGAGCCGCGGCGACCTCGGCACCCGTTGCGACGGGCCGCCGGGCAACCTCGCTGCCGTCGACCGGCGAAATGCAGACGATATCGTTCACGTGATGTCACTCGTTTTTGGAAGGGAGGATCCGTCTCAAATGATCTCGAAGTAGCGAGCGAGCTCCCAGTCGGTGATGGCCTTGCGGAACTCGCGCTCCTCCCACTGCCGCGTCATCGCGTAGTGATCGACGAAGACGTCGCCAAACAGTTTGCGCGCCGCCTGCGAGGCGACCAGCCGGTCGGCCGCCTCCGACAACGTGCGCGGAAACGCGCGCTCGGGCGGATGCCTGCGCTCATAGGCGTTGCCGATGATCGGCTCGTCCGGTTCGATCCTGTGCTCGATTCCCCAGAGGCCCGATCCGAGCGCGGCCGCGATCGCCAGATACGGATTGATGTCGGCGGCAGCGACGCGGTACTCGACGCGCTGGCTGGCCGGCTTGCCGGGAATGACGCGCAACGCGCAGGTCCGGTTCTCGATTCCCCAGGTCGCGTCGGTCGGTGCCCAGAAGCCGGGGATCAGGCGCGAGTAGCTGTTCACGGTCGAGGCCACCATCGCGAGCAGCTCCGGAAGCAGCGCCTGCTGGCCGCCGACGAACCAGCGCATGATGTCGGACATGTCGCCGGGCCTGCCGCCCTGGTGAAACACCGGCTTGCCGTCCCGGTCGCGCAGCGACAGATGCAGATGCCCGGATTGTCCGGGATAGGCGTTCGACCATTTGGCCATGAAGGTGAGCATCTTGCCCTGACGCTCGGCCCAGACCTTGGAGAAGGTCTTGAACAGCACGGCGCGGTCGGCGGCCGCGAGCGCATCGGTGTATTGGATCGCGGCCTCCAGCACGCCGGGTCCGGTCTCGGTGTGCAGGCCTTCGACCGGCATGTCCATCTCGTTGCAGAGCTTGAGCAGCGAGCGATGAAATTCGGACTCGACGGAGGCGCGCAGCATAGAATAGCCGAACCAGCCCGGCGTGAGATTCTTCAAGCCGCGAAAGCCCTTCTCGCGCACGCTGTGCGGCGTCTCGTCGAACACGAAGAACTCGAACTCCGCGGCCACGGACGGCGAGAATCCCATGCCCTCGGCGCGGTCAATGACGCGCCGCAGCAGCCGGCGCGGACACACCCCCGCCGCGGCGCCCTCGAATTCACCGAGGAAGAACAGCATGTTCTCTTCCGTCGGCACATTGCGGCAGGTCGAAGGATCGATGCGCGCGGTCGCGTCGGGAAAGGCCGTATGCCAGCCGGTGAATGCACAATTGTCGTACATCTGGTCGTTGGAGTCCCAGCCGAACACGATATCACAGAAGCTGAAGCCGGCCTCCAGCGCGCCGACGAACTTGTCGCGCGCGAGATATTTTCCGCGAATGACGCCGTCGAGATCGACGATGCCGAGCTTGACGTGGGAGAGGCCCCGCTCCTCGACAAGGGCCTTCGCCTCGGCGATAGTTCGTACGCTTCTTGCATCCATGATCTTCAAATCTTCGGCTTCTGTGGCATCGCGGGCTATCGGCGATCGCGTCACGACGCGGCCACCTCGCGCAACTCCTCGTCGCACGCGGTGATGAACATGTCGGCGTGGTCCTTGCCGAAGCACAGCGGCGGACGAATCTTGAGCGTGCTGCCGAACGGACCGGCAGCACCGATCAGGATGCCGCGCCGGCGCAGGCGATTGATCAGCAGGCTAGCGAGCTCCGGTGCGGGCTCCTTGCTGTCGCGGTCGCGCACCAGCTCGAGCCCGATGAACAGGCCGGCACCACGAACGTCTCCGATGGTCATGTGGCGATTGCCGATCTCGCGCAATCCATCCATCAGGTGACGGCTGACCTCGCGCGCATTCTGCATCAAGCCCTCGTCCTCGATGACGTCGAGCACGGCAAGGCCTGCGGCCGCGGCCACCGGGTTGCCGCCGAAGGTGTTGAAGTACTTCACTTCCGCGGCAAAGCGATCGAGCAGCGCGGCGCGCATGGCGACGCCTCCCATCGGAAAGCCGTTGCCCATGGGCTTGCCCATCGTGACGATGTCGGGGACGACGCCATGGCGCGCGAAGCCCCACATCGCCGCCCCGGTTCGTCCGAAGCCTGGCTGCACCTCGTCGGCGATGAACAGTCCCTGACGTTCGTGCACGAGCTTCACGGTGGGGGCCAGGAAGCCGGCAGGGTCGGCATGGATGCCATCGCTCGAAAAGATCGTGTCCACCAGCAGCGCAGCAAAGCCGAAGCCGCTTCGCTCGAGATCGGTGATCGCTGCGGCAACGCTGTCGGCAAAGCGCTGGCCGGGATCGCCGACCGGATTGCGATACATCTCGGGTGCGGGAACTGCCCGCACGTGGGGCGGCAGCGGCTGACCGGGACGCGAGGACGGCGAGACATCGGTCACTGCGGCGCTATTGCCGTGATAGGCGGTCTCCGTGACAATGAAGCCCGTCCGCCCGGTTGCCACTTTCGCGACCCGTAGCGCAAGGTCATTCGCCTCGCTGCCGGTGCAAGTCAGGACCAGGTGATCGATCCCGCGCGGAAACGTCGCCAGGAGACGCTCCGCATAGCCATCGACGACGTCGTTGAGATAGCGTGTGTGCGTGCTGAGCAGGCCGGCCTGACGGCTTATCGCCTCGACAACGCGCGGATGCGAATGCCCGACCGACGGCACGTTGTTGTAGAGATCGAGATAGCGCCGACCATCGACGTCGAACATATAGACGCCTTCGGCGCGCGCCATCCTGATCGGCTCCTGATAGAACAGCACCGAGGCTTTTCCGAACGAACGCAGGCGTCGTTGCACCGCCTCGCCGAGCGCTGGGTCGATTGACGACACCCGACTCTGATCGAAGGCGTTCAACGCCAGAATCCCTTTTTCCTGCTGCATCGCCTGCCTTTCCTTTGGCCCGCGGCCTGCGCGGACCAAAGCCGTCCCCTGCGGCGATCATTCCCCAGCCGTTCCACTGCGACCTTGGATCTATGTGCGAATCCCCACAACTGAAAAGCAGATTGCAGGCAAGAGACACCAGAACGTCAGACATGCGCTCCGCATTCCAAAGCCATACTTCATATGTTTCAGTGCCTTATGTGATCGCCATGATTCCTTTGCGAATTCCATAGGCAGCACGGCGCCCAAAAAATGAGGAATATGCCACACAATTGATGTGGACTCACAACATCACTTGGGGAACGATCATGGCACGGACGCTGGAGAGGTTTGCAGCCGGAGAGACAGCGAATGACGAGTGACGCCCCTGCTGCGGCCGACAAGCGGCCACGAAAGGCCGACGGCGACCGCCTCTCGAAGCTCGCGCGCCACAAGCACATCATCTCGCAACTCACCGCCGCGCCGACGCTGCGGGCTTCCGAGCTCGCCGCCGTGCTCGGCGTCTCCGGCGAGACCATCCGGCGCGATCTGATGGAGCTTCAGGAGCAGAAGCTCATCAACCGCACCTATGGCGGGGCGTCCCGTCCCTTCGCGCTCGAGCCGGCGCTGACCGATCGCAAGGCGATCATGATCGCCGAGCGCGAGGCGATGGCCGCGGTGATCGCCGACCTGATCCTGCCGAACGAGGTGTTGATGCTTGGCGCGGGCGCGACCACGTTTCACATCGCGCGACGGCTGGCCTCACGCGCGCAAGACATCACCGTGATCACCCATGATTACGCCATTGCGGCCGCGCTAGCCGTCAATCCGTCGATCCGCGTGCTCTGCTGTCCCGGCCGCTATCACCCCACCGAAGGTTATGTGTTCGGCACGCAGACGATCGCGAACATCAACAGCTATGAGGCCAACCGCGCCATCGTGAGCGCGACCGGCATCAGCGCGCGCGGCGCGAATGATGCCGACGATGAGGCCGGTGCCATCTATGGCGCGATGGCCAAGCGCGCCGCAGAAGCCATCCTGGTAGCCGATCACGGCAAATTCGACCAGCGTGCGCTCACCGTCTTCGCACATTGGACCGATATCGATCGCCTGGTTACCGATCGGCAGCCAGAGGGAGCTCTGGCAACCGCTCTCCGTGAAGCCGGAACGGAGATCATCGTTGCGCAACCCTGAGAAAGGCCCAGCCATGGCACGCCTGACATCTGTTGCTTCCCGCGAGGAACACACCGGCCTTCATGCTGGCAACGACAAGGGCCCCGGTCCCACGCAGGATTGGCGGACCCGGATCGGACGCCTCGATCTCGAACTCGTCGGGCCGGACCACGCCTTTGCCCGCAACTGGGAACGCGTTGCCTGCATCCACGATGCCGCCTATGTGCTGGTGTTTCCGCAGACTGGATGCGTCGCATTCAGCCAGGACAGCCGCATCGGGATCGCACGTCCCGGCGAATATGTCCTGCTCAGCGAGCTCGCCTTCTACGAATTGTCGTCTGACAAGACCGCGCGCTTCCTGATGTTGCGGATTCCGGCCGCCGAGCTGCGCGGCCGGCTCGTCTCGGTTGAAGATCACATCAGTCGCCGCTTCAAGCCAAACGAACAGATGACGCACCTGCTGGCGGGCATGATCCGCAGCGTGGCCGAACTGTTCGTCGCCTCGCCGCCGCCGAACCCCCAGGCGCTCGCGACCGAAATGATCAGCTTCGTCGCGCTGACCATCGGATCGGAGGATCGCGGCGCCGCAACCGATGTGCGCAACGCGCGCTATCACCTGCGCCGCCGGATCGTCGACTTCATCGAGAGCCATCTCGGTGACCAGTCGTTGTCGCCGAAGAAGATCGCGGCGTCGAGCCGCATCTCGCTCAGTTATTTGTACAGCCTGTTCAACGACAACGAAACCACGGTCAGCCAGTTCGTCCAGACCAAGCGGCTGCAGCGGGCGTATGAAATCCTAGTCGCCGATCCGAAGGGCCGGCGGACCGTCTCGGAGGTCGCCTACGAAGTCGGCTTCAAGAACGTGTCGCATTTCTCCCGCTGCTTCAGCCGGCACTTCAAGGTGGCGCCGCGCGACGTTCGCCAGGCGCCCGTGTCGGCGCCGCAGCCGGCCGCTGGCGTGCCGCAGCCGAGGAGCCCTGCCGCCCGAGTGGCGCGGCGCAACGGATTCGACTCCCCCTATTGGGAGATCGACAAGCAGTCGGTCCACGAGACCGCGTAACGCCCCATCCCAAGGCAAGGCGTCGTGCGTCCCGCGACGTCGGCGCGCCTCCCGCCCGGAGCGACCATTGGACGACATTCAAGACAGATTATCGGCAAGCGAGCTCGCTTCGTTCTTCAATGAGCTTGCCGACGTGGCCGGACGGATCGCCGTGACGCACTTCCGTTCCCGCGTCGATTTCGAGCGCAAGCAGGACCTGACGCCGGTCACGATCGCCGATCGTGCGATCGAAATGGAGCTACGGCAGCTGATCGGTTCGCGCTTCCCCGATCACGGCATCCTCGGCGAGGAGATGGGATCGACGGCCGGGGACCGCTACACGTGGTATCTCGATCCGATCGACGGAACGAAGAGCTTTATCTCCGGCATGCCGCTGTTCGGCACGCTCGTCGCGCTCGCCGACGAGAGAGATGGATCGATCACCGCCGGCATGATCGATATGCCCGCGCTGGCCGAGCGGTGGTACGGCACCCGGCAAGGCACCACCTTCAACGGCGAGCTGGCAAGGGTGAGCCGCACCACGCGACTGGAAGACGCGCAGATCTACACGTCATCGCCGGACTTCTTCACGCCGAGCGACTGGGCCCGCTACGATGCGCTCAGCCAGAAGGCCATGTTCCGGCGATTTGGCGGCGACTGCTACCAATATGGCCTGCTCGCATCCGGCCACTGCGATCTCGTGGTCGAAACCTCCCTCAAGTCGTTCGACTTCATGCCGCTGATTCCGGTGGTCGAGGGCGCTGGCGGCATCGTCCGCGACTGGCAGGGGCGGCCGCTGTCGCCGGAATCCGATGGCCGGATCATCGCGGCCGCGAACGACAGCCTGCTCGAGCAGGCGCTCGCGATCCTCAATCAATAACTGCGGAAGCCCTCCCGTCGCGCGGCTCAGACGAGCCGCAACCAGCCATCCCAGCGGGGATCGTACATTACGTCGCGGGCACGCATGTATTTCCAGACGCCGTACTTCTGATAGTCGAAATCCCAGTCCTTGAGCTTCCTGTTCACGACCGCCCATGACGCCCATTTCAGGTCGGCGAGCGCCCGGTTGAGTATCACGCGCGCGACCATCTGCGGCCGCACCTCGCCCAGATATTGCTCGATCAGGGCCTCCGTCAGATGCTCGTCGAAGAACATCTCGGCGAACAGGACGCCGAGCTCATAGCTACGCTCGTTGTTGGATGCGAACTCGTAGTCGATCAGCTTCATCGGCCTTGGGGCGCCTGATTCCGCCGAGATCAGGAAATTGCCCGGCATCGGATCGTTGAAGCACGGCACGAGATCGAGACCCGACGCCAGGAACGCCGACTTGGCCTGATTGTAGCGATGCATCAGCCAGGGCATGTCCTGCGGGAAATGCGCGCCGAGCTCCCTGCCCTGCTCGATATGTTCCTCGATCATGTCGAAGATGGTCTTGGTCTGGCCGAGCTTCGGGCCGGCATGCAGGCGGCGGTAAAGGTCGAGAACGTCGGCCTGGATGGCGGCATCGCCGAAATCGGCATTGGTGCAGGCGCGATAGCCTTCGAGAAACTCGCTGATCTCGAGCCCGTCCGTGGCGTCGAAAAAGATCACCTCGGGCGCAACGCCCATGGCGTGGGCATTGCGCGCAGCCTCGTTGGCGGTCACGCGATCGATGAACATCTCCGAGCCCTCGCCGGGCACCTTGATGAAGTAGCGCCGTCCATCGCCGGATATCTCGACCAGCCAGTTCTGATTCATGAGGCCGCCGACCAGCGGGGTATAGGCCGCCCCCTTGCCGTGCCATTGCGGCACGCGGGCGATCGCTGCCTCGATATTGCGCTCGTGGACTGTCGCTCCCTCGCCGAGCTTCCTGCGGACAGTCATGCGATCCTCCGAAGCATCTCGCCAAAGCGCGGCTCCCGGACCGTCATGCGGCAACGTACGAAGCGCCAGCTGGCGAACTTGTAAAACTCAAAGGTGTTGCGCGCCGACCGCGCGGCGAGCACGGCGCCGATCAGGCCCCAGCGCAGATCATCCGCCATGCCGTAGATGCGGGCGCGGCTGAAGGCGCGCTCGTCGAATCCGCCGGCGTTGCGGCTGAAGGCGTCGCGCGCCTCCGGCTCCTGCGCGAAGGCTTCGACGAGGAAGCTGCCGAGGTCCTCCAGCGGGTCGGCCGTCGTGGCGCGATCCCAATCGATCAGGCGAACTTCGCCGGTGTCGCTGATCAGGATGTTCGAGACATTGCCATCGCCATGGATTGGCACCGGTTTGATGTCGAGTTTCCTCAAGGTATCGGCCGCAAAACGCAGCTCCTTGACCAGCCATTCCGCATCAGACGGCAGTTGCGCCTTCGCGGCCTTTGCCGCCTCGTAGAAGTGCTCGATCTCGTCGAAGACTCCCATGCGCCGCGGCAGAGGCGCCCCTGCCTGGAACAGGCGCCGCGCCGCGATGACCGCGTCGACGATCTTCGGCTCCAGCATCCGCTCCAGCGTGCCGACCCGCCAGCCACGGTTGAGATCTTCCATGACCAGAAGTCCCGCGTCCGGATCCGCCGCAAGCACCTTGGGACCGATACCGAGATCGGATGCGCGCCGGGCCGCTTCGAACGCGCAGGCAACGTCGATGTAGAGCTTGGCATCCACATCCATGTTCTTGATGAAGATGCTCTCGCCGCTTCCGTTCCTGGTGGCGCGCCAGGGAGCGCCGTCGACCCCGCGCCAGCTTGGCGAGGCGAGGACCGGAATGGCGGGCTCGATCACGATATCGCCCGTCCCCCATCCCGGGAGCCCGGCAATGTAGTTCCGGACCGTGGCGATTTGCGTTCCAGATTGGCTCATGACGACTTCTGATCTCTCACGGGTGTCGTTCGGCCCGCCTGTCGCGGGCCTCCCGGTTTGATGACAAATTCGATCAAGACAGATGCAAAAGGGATGCCTCGCACTCCACCAAATCATGCCCTTACGGCAGCGGCACTACCCCGACAGGGGCGACTTTCGCTATCCGGACACTGATCCAGAACGCCATTTGTCGAGGCCAAGATGTCTGCTGCGGAACTGATCGGGATGAGCCTTGCGGGGCTGACGGAGGCCTACGCATCGCGCGCATTGTCGCCGGTGGAGGTGTTGCGAACCGTGCTCGGCCATGCCGAGGCGGTCAATCCCGCGATCAATGCGCTGTTCTGCTTCCGTCCGGAGCAAGCCATCGCAAGCGCGCAAGGCTCGGAAGCGCGATGGAAGGCGGGAACCGCGCTGGGTCCGCTCGACGGCGTCCCCATGACGGTCAAGGACAGCGTCGCCATGATCGGCTGGCCCTATTTTCACGGCATCGGCGCCAACCGTGCCCTGCCGCCGTCCAACTACGATTCGCCGCCGGCGATCGCGCTCCGCGAGGCCGGCGCGGTGATCTTTGCCAAGACCACGATGCCGGATTGCGGCCTGATGGCGTCGGGCATCAGCTCGCTGCACGGCGTTACCCGCAACCCCTGGGGGCTCGCCTGGAATACCGGCGGCTCGTCGGCCGGCGCAGGCGCCTCCGTCGCCGCTGGCGCCGGCTATGTTTCCGTCGGCACGGATATCGCGGGCTCGGTCCGCCTTCCGGCCGCCCATTGCGGACTGGCCGGACTGAAGCCGACCCATGGCCGTGTGCCGCATTTGCCGGCCGACACCATGCGCATGGCAGGCCCGATGGGTCGCAGCGTGGATGATATCGCGCGCCTGCTGACCGTGCTGACGCGGCAGGACGAGCGCGACACCTGGAGCCTGCCCGCCGATGGCGTGCGCTATCACGAGCATCTGAAGCGCGACGTGAAGGGACTGAAGATCGGCGTCCTCACCGACATGGGCTTCGGCATGAAGGCCGAAGCTACGGTTCGCAGCGCGGTCGATGCGGCCGGCAAGCTGCTCGCCGGCGCCGGCGCGATCGTCGAGCCGTTCACCTCTCCGCTCACCGACGACGCCTATGCGCCGATCGACCTGTTCCTCCAGGTGCGCGGCTATCTCGAATATGCATCGCTGCCGCCGCATGGCGACACCGCACGCGACATCAATCCCTACGTTCGCGCATGGTGCCTTGGCGGGGCGAAACATTCGGGCGCCGACCTCTACCGGGCGCTGGGCCGGATCGCCAAGATGAAGGCGGCGCTGCTCGCGGCCTTCGAGGGCTGGGACTATGTCATCGCCCCGACGCTGCCGGTGGTGAATTTCCCGGCCGAGGAGCCCGGCGTGTCGCGTGAGACGCCGCTCGCGCACACGCTGTTCACCGCCATGTTCAACCAGACCTGCCAGCCCGCCTCCACCGTCTGCATGGCATTCGATTCCCGCCATCTGCCGATCGGCGTCCAAGTGACCGGGCACCGCTTCGACGATCTCGGCGTCCTGCAGGTGACCAAGGCGCTGGAGGACATGCGCTCGTTCGCGATGGACTGGCCCTTCAAGCCACGGCCCTGAGCGCTCAGGCCGCGGCCTGCGCCGGGTCGCCGTCGAGAAGGTGGCAGGCGGCGAAGCGCCCCGGCGCGTGTTCGACCAGCTTCGGCGTCTCCAGCCGGCAGCGGCCGAACGCCTTCGGACAGCGCGAGGCAAAGCTGCATCCCGCCGGGATATCGATCGGGCTCGGCGGCTCGCCCTCCAGCAAGAAGTCCGCCGGGTTGAACGGCTTCTCCTCCAGCGTCGGGGCGGCCGAGAGCAATGCCTTGGTGTAGGGATGCTGGGGATCGAAGAACAGCTCGCGGTTGTCGGCGATCTCGACCATCTCACCGAGATACATCACGGCAATGCGCGTGCAGACCCTGCGCACCATTGCGAGATCATGGGAGATGAAGACATAGGTGAGGTCGTTCTTCTCCTGCAGCTTCGAGAACAGGTCGATCAGCCTTGACTGCTCGCGTTGATCCAGCGCGGACAAGGTTTCGTCGAGGATCAGCAGCTTGGGATCGAGGATCAGGGCACGCGCGATCGAGATGCGCTGGCGCTCGCCGGTGGAGAGCGTGTTCGGGAGCTGGTCATAGAGCTCGGCGGCAAGACCGACCTCGGCCATCGCTGCGATGACCCGGCTGCGCAGGTCCGCGCGGGCGACATTGCCGCGGATCAGCAGGCTCTCCTCGATCATGCGGCCGACGGTGGTGCGCGGCGGCAGCGCGTTGTACGGATCCTGCAGCAGCAGCTGGAATTCGCTGCGGGTGCGGATCAGCTCGCGCGGCGACAACGCCCCGAGCGACGTGCCGTTGAGGACGATGCTGTCGTTGTCGGGAACCTCCAGCCAGGCCAGCAGGCGCGTGAGGGTCGACTTGCCGCAGCCGGATTCCCCGACGATGCCGAAATTCTCGCGCGGCATGATGTCGAGCGTTACGCCGCGCACCGCCTGCACGTTGCTGTAGGTATTGAACGTCCCCCGCTTGCGCGCGCGATAGGTCCGAACAACGTGCTCCACCTTCATCAGCGGCACTTCGTCTTGCGCCTTGCGGCGGGCCAGCGGGCCCTCGGTGGTCGCCCACATGCGCGGCACACTGGCAATGGCCTTGCGCGTGTAGTCGGTCTGTGGCGAGGCGAGCAGGCCGGCAAACGCTTGCTGCTCGACGAACCGGCCCTGATGGAGCACGGCCGTGCGGTCGCCGAACTGGCCGAGCGTGGGCAAGGAAGACGACAGATAGATTGTCGCCATCCTGTGGCGGAGGCACAGGTCGTGGAGCAGCGCCACGATCTGTGCCGCGATGGTGACATCGAGCGGCTGGGTAATGTTGTCGGCGATCAGGACGGCGGGCTCGGCGCAAATCGCGTCCACGATCATCGCGCGCTGCATCATGCCGCCGGAAAATTTTGCCGGGTAGTCCCAATAGCGCTCCTTCGGCGATGGAATCCGGACCTCGCCGAGGAGCTGCACGACCCGCTCGCGGCATTCGCGCGGATTCCATTCGGGCCTGACGCTGTGCAGCTTTTCCGCGATCTGGGTCCCGACCGGTATCGTCGGATCGAGCGAGCTTTGCGGCTTGGAGCCGATATAGGCGATGTCGCGGCCGATCCGCACCTCGCGCGCCCCGGCGCCGAGAATGTCGTGGCCGGCGAACGTGACCCGTCCGGAGCGATACGCCAGACTTTCCGGCAGCCAGTTCGCCAATGCGCGGCTGAGCACGGTTTTGCCGGCGCCGCTTTCGCCATAGATGCCGAAGATCTCCGACGTGTTGAGGCGGAAGGAGATGTGATCGAGGATCGGCGCGGCGCCCGACGCCGAAGCGCCGACCGTGAGGTCGTCAACCTCCAGAATGAGCGAGAGATCCATCTCAGAGACCCCCATAGATGCGGTTGCGCGCCTTCTCGAGCGCCGACCCCATCAGGTTGATCGAGGTAAGCGCGATAGCCAGGAACACGCCCGGCGTGGTCGCGATCCACCAGGCATTGATCAGGTATTTGCGGGAGTCGGCGATGATGCTGCCGAAGCTCGGCGTCGGCGGCTGGATGCCAAGCCCCAGGAAGCCGAGGATCGCTTCGAAGATCATCATGCGTGCGACGTCGAGCACGGCGACGAATGCGATCGGCGGCAGGATGTTCGGCGCGGCGAACAGAAACAGGATCCGCCAGTCCCCGGCGCCGAGCACGCGCAGGCCGCGGACATATTCCTTGCCGCGCTCGGTGACCGCGGCGCTGCGCGCCACGCGCGCGTAGAGCGGCCAGCCGGACAGCGCCAGCACGATTATGATGGTCGGCACCGTCGGCCGCGACACGCCGAGAATGGTGATCGCCAGGATGATCATCGGAATCGACAATTGGGCATCGGTGATCCGCATGATGACGGTGTCCCACCATTTGCCCTTGAAGCCGGCGAACAGACCAAGGCCGCAGCCGATGACAAAGATGAGCAGGACCGTGACGACGCCGACCAGCAGCGAATAGCGCAGGCCGATCAGGCTGCGCATCAGCATGTCGCGGCCGAGCTGATCCGTACCCAGCGGATGATCCCAGGTCCATTTGTCGCCGAGAAAGACCGGCGACATGAACTTGTCCTTCACCACCATCTTGGTCGCACTGATCGAGGACACCTCGGGATAGATGGCCGAGGCCAGCACCAGTGCCATGAAGATGAAGAAACCGATCTTGAAGCTCGGCATGCGCCAGGCGGCGGCTATGATGCGGCGGTTGACGGAACGGATTGGGGCCGCCGGCAAGGCGGGCTCCTCGGCGATGATCGTGGTGGCCGTCATGCTCAGATCTCCACGCGGGGATCGACCAGATAGGCGACCAAATCCACGATGATATTGATGAAGACAAAGACGGCGCTGGTCGTGATGGCGATGCCCTGGATGACCGGAAAGTCGCGCCCGACGACAGAGACCACGGTCAGATTGCCGAGGCCAGGATAGTCGAAAATGTATTCAATTACGAGAACGCCGCCGATCAGCGTCGAAAGCTGGATCCCGAGCAGGTTGACTAGCGGCACTGCCGCGTTGCGCAGGGCGTGCGAATAGACGATGCGGCGGCGAGACAGGCCGCGCACCCGCGCCTCATCGATGAACGGCGCTTGCATGACCTCGCCGAGCGAGGTCGTCAGCGTGCGGATGATGAAGGGGGCGATCTCCACCGCGAGCACGAAGGCCGGCAGGATGACATAGGAAAACCCCTGGTAACCGAGCGCCGGCAGCAGCTTCAGCTTCACCGACAGAAACAGGATCAGAACGATCGCGAGCCAGAAATTCGGAATCGAGACGAACAGCGACTGCATTCCGAACGCCAACGCATTCTGCCAACGATGCTGGTGCAGCCCGCCCGCGATGCCGATCGGAAACGAGAGCAGCAGCGCGAACACGAGCGCCATTCCGCCCAGTTGCAGCGTGAACGGCAAGCGTTCGAGGATGAGATCGATCACCGGCGCCATATCCGACTTGGTCGGGTCAACATACTGCCCGCCGGTCGCGATCATGCCGCTGCGCGGCCGCAAATAGGATTGCCCGAGATCGCCCTGTACCAGCCCGCGCATGTACCGACCATATTGCACGATGATGGGGTCGCGCAGCCCCATCTTGGTCGCGACCTTCTCGACCACATCGGCCGGCGCCATGCCGCCGACGATCAGGCGCACGGGATCGCCCGGCACCACGCGCAGCAGCGTGAAGATGATCAACGACGTGATGAAGACGATCAGGATGCCCTGCGCGATCCGCTTGACCAGGAATTCCAGGATCAACATCGAGAAGAGCTACCCTTGCAATTCATGAGGACCAGACCCGACCAATCCGGCCTGCGTTCGCGAACCGGCAGGCCGGGCGTACCCGGCCTGCCGAGCAATCATCATGCCAATGTTGCCTTGGTCATGTCCTGCATGCCGTTCGGATAGATGTACAGACCATCCAGCTTCTTGCTGTAGGCATGGATGAAGACCGAGGTGAACAATGCGAGCGCCGGGGCCTTCTTGGCGATGGTCGGCAGCGTCTCGGTCTGCAGGATCTTCTTGCGCTCCTCGATTGTCGTGGCGTTGCGCTCCTTGTCCAGCACCGCGTCGATGTCCTTGTCGACGATGCCGGTGATGCGCTTGGAGGAGGAGTGGAAGTGGGTGCGCAGCACGAGATCCGGCTCGGGCGAGCCGGTGCACCAGCCGCAGTCGATCATGTTGCCCTCACCGCCGCCGGGCTTGTCGTAAAGCAAATTACCCCACGCCGCGACTTCGAGCGTCTGCAGATTGACCTTAAACCCCTGCTCCTGGAGCATGCCGGTAATCAACTCGGCATATTCCTTCGTCTTCGGATAGAAACCGACCGACGTGTAATAGGTGAGCTCGGGCAGGCCCTGGCCTTTGGGGAAGCCGGCCTCCGCGAGCAGCTTCTGCGCCTTGTCCGGATCGAATTCAGGATAGTCGGCCACCTCGGCATAGCCGAACTTGACCGGCGAGATGTGCGCCTTGGAATAGATGCCGGAGACGCCGAGCACGTCGAGCACCTGCTTGCGGTCGATCGAGTAGCATGCGGCGAGGCGAATGCGCGGATCGTCGAACGGCTTCTTCGAGCAGCGGAAGAACAGGTATTTGTTCTCGACCGAAACCGCCTTGTGGATGCTGAAGCGGGCATCCTTCGAGATGGTCTCGACCTGCTCCTGCTCGAGCCGCTCGATGATGTCGGCCTCGCCGTTCAACAGCGACAGCGTGCGCGTCGTGGTGTCACCGACGAAGTGATACTCGACACCCGGGATCTTCGCTGCGCCGAGGAAGAAGTCGGGATTGGCGGCGAGAACGGTGGTGTCGCCTTTCTGCTCGACATATTTGTAGGGGCCCGTGCCGTTCATGCGCGCCGAGAGCTGCGCCTTATTGGCAACGTCCTTGGCCGACATGATCGGCAGGAAGGACGACAGGTAGTAGTAGAGCGTCGCCGGATAGCCCTGCACCTTCGTGTTGATGTGGCAGGTGTAGTCGTCGACGACGTCGACGGTGACGAGACCGGGGTACCACTGCGCCGGACGATCGGGTTGGCAGCCATATTCATAGGTCGCCTTGACGTCGGCCGCTGTGAACGGGGTTCCGTCATGAAATTTGACGCCCTTCCTGAGTTTCACCTCCATCGTATAGGTGTCGATGGGCTTCATCGATTCAGCCAGCTCGAAGATCAGCTCGTCCGGCTTCTCCGGCCGCATCGGCGCCCGCGTCAGGTAGCCGAACACGAAGCCCTCGACGATGAGCTGGCCTAGATTGGTATGGGTGGTTGGGTCCCAGTTGCCGGTCAGCGCTTCCGCGCCGAGAAAGCGCAGTGTCTTGCCTTCGGCGGCAAAGGCGGAATTCACAAGAAAGTCGGGATTGACCCGCCCGAAGCCGAACGCCGCGGCCCCGGCCAATCCCCCTAACATCAAGTCTCTGCGGTTGATCATATGGTAATCCCTCGATGATTTCGGCAACGCTGAAACTGCTCTCGAGGCCGCAAGGCACTCAGCCGTTTCGATCGTCTTGCACAAATCGTGGCTTTCACGCCTGCAAAGCCTAGACCAAAGGCCGCAATCGCCCGATTCCTGCTGCTCCACGATTCCGTTGCTGACACTCCCGGGGCGCCGCAGTCGCGCACGGAGATTTTCCGCTCCCGGAAGCATGGCGCACACCGGCAAGGCAAGGACGCCTTTCCAATGTGCAGCACACAAATCATGGATGCACAGAGCAGCAACGCCATGCAGACAACCATATGATCACGCTCGCGGAACTGAACGGAATCCCAGCATTGGAACAGCGCGTTGCTCCGGCCAACCATCCCATTCGCGGCGTCATCTCGGATCTCGACGGCGTCGCCTATCGCGGTGACACTCCGATCGACGACTCCGTCAAGGCGTTTCGCGGATGGAGCGAGCGGGGCCTGCCCTATGCGTTCGTCACCAACAATTCGACGAAATCCGCCGCGCAATTTGCCGCCAAGCTGAGCCGCATCGGCATTCCGGCCGAACCGTCACAGGTCTTCACGACGATTTCGGCGGTCACGTCCCTGCTCGAACGGCGCTGGCCGCGCACCACGCCCGTGTTTGCGATCGGCGAACGACCACTGCTCGAGGCGATCGAGGACATTGGCTATCACCTGACCGACGTCAAGCCCAAGATCGTCGTGCTCGGCTTCGATGCCACGCTCGACTACGCCAAGCTGCGCACCGCGGTCAGGGCCGCACTCGCCGGCGCAACCGTCATCGCCACTAATCCCGATGTCCTGACGCCGGTTCATGACGGCTACGATCCCTGCGTCGGCGTGATCACGGCCGCGGTTGCAGCGGCCGTTCCCAATACGAAGCCGATCGTGCTAGGCAAGCCGCAACCGTTCCTGATCGAACAGGCGCTGGCGCATCTCGGCACCGCCCGGCATGAGACCGTCATGGTCGGCGACCAGATCGGTACCGATATCGCAGCAGGAAAGGCCGCCGGCATGCGGTCGATCCTGCTCGCCAGCGACGTCCCTTTCAATGCGGTGGCGGACGTCGTTCCCGATCGCATCATCGCGAGCCTTCTTGACCTCGCGGAGCCCGAGACGGTCGGTTGGCCGCGATGATGACTCCCGGCCTCATCGAGAGCATGCAGACCTCTCTTGCCGCGAGCCTGCCGCGCTGGGGACTATCATCGCAATCGACGCTCGCCTTTCTCAGCCATTCCGAGAACACCACCTTTCTCGCGCAAGATCCGGCCGCTCGGCAAAAACTCGTGTTGCGCGTGCAGCGGCCCGGCTATCACTCACCTGACGAGATTGCGTCCGAGCTCGCCTGGATCGACGCCGTGATCGCAGACAACGTGGTGCTCACGCCGCGCCCGGTCGCCGATCGGGAGGGACACCTGTTATGCCCCATTCCCCTGAGTGGTGCGACACGACACGTCGTTGCATTCGAATTCCTCAGCGGCAAGGAGCCGGACGCCTCGGACGATCTGGCCACCTGGTTCGGCAAGCTCGGCGCGACCAGCGCGCGGCTTCACGCACACAGCCGCCGATGGACATTGCCATCAACGTTCCAGCGCAAGGTCTGGGATTTCGATGCCATGCTGGGCCGCCGGCCACTATGGGGTGACTGGCGCGCCGGTCTTGGCCTGCGCGACGATGGCCGCAGGCTGCTGCAGAGGGTCGCCGACGAACTTGAACGGCGCGTCGAGGCTTACGGACTGGGCGAGCAGCGGTTTGGCCTCGTTCACGCCGACCTCCGCCTCGCCAACCTGCTCGTCGAAGGCGACCGGCTCGGCGTCATCGACTTCGACGATTGCGGCTTCTCGTGGTTCTTCTATGACTTCGCCGCGGCCGTCAGCTTCATCGAGCACGAGCCGGTGATGGACCTGCTCCAGCAGTCGTGGCTTGCGGGATACCGGACCGTCGCACCGGTCTCGCACGACGACGAGGCCATGCTGCCTGCGTTCGTGATGCTCAGGCGCATGCTGCTGACGGCCTGGCTCGCTTCGCATTCGGACACCGAAACCGCGCGACGCCTGGGTACGGGCTACACCGACGGAACGGTCGCGCTCGGCGACCGGTTCCTGCGCGGATCGTGACGCGGACTTTCGGGACCAGCCGCGGCGCGCCTGTCCGTTTCTCCAGTGTTGTTGCTCCCGGACTCCAGAATGCCGCAACAGATGTTTCCCCGCCGGCTTTGATCCGCGAATGATGGGCGCGCTCGGACATTGCGCGTCCGAAGCGGACTTAACCAGCGAGCGCGGGCAGCGTCAGATGGATATCCAGGCTTATTTCGAGGATTGGTCCTGCGAGCCCGGCGATGTCGTCCGGCTCGCGATCAGCACGCCGCACGCCACCGTCCGCGCAAGCCTCGTGCGACTGGTCTCGGGTCCCGGGCGCGACGAAGCGATCGAGGGCAAGGTGGTCGATTTCTCGTCGGTGCTCGACCGCACCGTTTCCGGCGGCGTGCAATCCACGGTGGTCGGCTCGCACGCCGAATTTCCGCTTCCCTCACCGATCAACGATGCGGCGATCAGCGTCCATTGCTGGGCATGGCCGACCGTCCCCGAGCGGAGCGCGCCCCAGGCCATCTGGTCGATTGGCGACGTCGCGCTCGTCATCATCTCAGGCGGTCTTGCGCTTCGAATGGGCAGCGCAACGCTCGCGGTCTTGCCGGATGCGATCATCGCCAAACACTGGTATTCGATCCTGACTACCATCGGCGACGGCGAGGTCTGCATCGACCTCAGGCGTCTTGATGCCAAGGTTGGAGCACAACGCACGCTCCGCGCGGCAACCGGCGCGACGGCAAATGCGGCGACGCTCCTGCTCGCGGCGGCCGGCATCGGCCGGTCCGGGTCGCCGCTGGAGCCATATAATGGCAAGATCGACTCGCCAACGCTGCACCTCGCGAAGCCATCCGCCGAGATGATCGCCGCATGGCACGCAGGGAAGACTCCCACGCAGCCGGCATGGGCAGCATGGAAACTCGGCAGGGACTTCGCGTCGGAGACGATTGAGCCGGACGCTGGAGGCGAACAGGGGCACCTTGTCAACGGCGTCGAGCGCGGTGTGACCGGACGCAACTGGGACGGGCGAAGCGACTCCTTCGTCGAAGTTCCCGAGCAGTACTGTGCGCTGCAATTCCACGACGACGACATGGTGGATGCCGGCTGGAGGTATAATCTCGAATTCCGCCTGCCGGAGGACCTTCAAAGCGGAGTCTACGCAGTTCGGCTCGAGGCCGGCGGACGCCGCAATCATTTTCCGCTGTTTGTCAGACCGGTCCTGGGCACCTCGGCACCCGTGCTGTTCCTGGTGCCGACCAACACCTATCTGGCCTATGCGAACGACCACCTGGCTTCGCTCGATTTCTCATCGGTGATGCCTCATGACAAGGTGGTGCCCGAGGACGAACAGTACCTGTTCTCACATCCCGAGCCGGGCCGCTCCTGCTACGATACCCATGCCGACGGAACGCCGGTTCGCTATTCGGGCCGCCGACGGCCGCTGTTCAACGTCCGCCCTGGTTTTCCGAACTGGCTAACGGGCTCATACCGTCACTTTCCCGTCGACATGTACATCGTCGAATGGCTGGAGCACCTCGGCATCGAATATCATGTCGCAACCGACGAGGATTTCGAACGTGGCGGCCGCAACCTGGCCGACCGGTACGCGGCGATCGTCACGGGCTCGCACCCGGAATACTGGACACGAACCGGCCTCGATATCCTCGACGGATACCTGCATGACGGCGGACGGGTCATGTATCTTGGCGGCAACGGCTTCTACTGGGTAACGAGCCGGCTCGGTGCAAAGCCCTGGGTCATCGAGGTGCGCCGCGACAACAGCGGCACGCGCTGCTGGGATGCCCCCTATGGCGAACGGACCCATGTTGCGACGACTGAAGCCGGCGGCATCTGGCGCACGCGCGGCCGCGCCCCGAACAAGATGCTGGGCGTGGGCTTCGCATCGGAGGGATGGTCGAAGGGCTGCGGCTATCGGCGTCTGGAGGCGAGCTACAATTCGCCCGCCGCGAAATTGTTCGACGGCATCACTGAGGAAATCGTCGGCGATTACGGCTATGTGCTGGGTGGAGCGGTGGGAGACGAGGTCGACAGGTACGACGTTACGCTCGGAAGTCCCGAGCATGCCTATGTGCTCGGGACTTCGACCGGGCTTGGCAACGAGTATCAGCTCGTCATCGAGGATCTCACTCTTTCGCTCCCGGATCAGGGAGGCGCACAGCGGCCTGACGTGGTGAGATCGGACATGGTCCTGTTTCCGATCGATGGAGGCGGCTGGGTGTTTTCGGTCGGCTCCATCGCCTATGCCGGCGCCCTGGCCTGGGACGGCTGCGACAACGGTCTTTCGCGCCTGACGGCGAATATACTCAGGGCCTTCACCGGCAAGGAGCCGGTGCTCGGAGCATGAGACCGTCAGTGCGACTTCGCCCCCGAAACGAAAGGTCAACGACCCTCGTTCGGCCACGCATACGTTCTGGTTGCAGGATTGAGTGCAAGAAGATCAACATCTTACTGGATACTCGTTGTCCCCCAGCGCGGCGACCGCACAGATACGTGCTTCTTTTTCGTTCGCGCGCAAGTTCACAAAGGCGACTAGCATCGCATGGTGAAGCCGATCATCAGGCTCATGCCGCCCTGCAACAGGAAGCCAAAGATCAGCACCCAGGCGGGATCGGTCTGCTGCGAATACGCCAGCGCGAACACGCCACACCATAAGGCCGCAAACATGGTGCCGCGACGGCGTCCAATCCAGTCGGAGGTCAGCATGCCGACCAGCGGCCCGAGCGAACTGCCCAGCGCCATGACGGTCGCAAAGCTGAGCGACTTCGTGACACTCAGTCCCTGTTTGACGAAGAAGGTCGGCACCCAATAGGAGAAGCTGTAGGAACCGACCAGGCAGGTGATGCAAACCGCCATCGCGAGCAAGGTGCGGGTGACGACGCCGCGCGAGAACAGGATGGAGATCGGTACCCAGGCCGGCGCAGGCGCGGCCACTGATATCACCGGCGGGAGAGGCCCCGCCTTCGAGGCCTCAGCTTCGATATCCTGCATGATCTTTTCGGCTTCTTCATAACGGCCGCGCGCTTCGAGCCAGCGCGGCGACTCCGGAAGCTTGCGGCGCAGGAACCAGACCCATAATGCGCCGCAACCGCCGATCAGATACATCGGCCGCCATCCAAGTGCCGGAATGACGAATAGTCCGGTAAAATTCACAGCGAATGTCGATGCCATCGACACCACGCTGATCAGGCCAAGCGCCCATCCGCGCCGTTGCGGCGGCACAAACTCGCTGACCATGCCGTAACCGCAGACATATTCTGCGCCGATCGCTACTCCCATGAAGAAACGCATCGCCATCAGCCAAGTCATCGAGGGCGCGAGCATCGAGAGCAGGCACATGCTGCCGAAAATCAGAAGATTGAACTGATAGGCAAAACGCCGGCCGAACCGGTCACCGACCAACCCCGTCATCAGCGCGCCAATGGCGAGGCCGGCAAAGGTGATGGAAATGTAGTGGGCATTGGTCTCCATGTTCGACCAGCCCTCCTTAACGAGGGCGCCCAACACGCCGGCGGCCATCTGGTTGTCGAAACCGTCGAAGAACATCCCGAGGCCGATCAGGCTGAGAATCCGCCACTGGAATGCGCCCATCGGGAGCCGGTCAAGCCGGCCCGCGGCGTTAACGGGGGTGGTCATAGAAAGCGTTTCTCCCGCAAGTAGCGGCGTTCAGCGCCGCTTATGCGGGCAAAATAAGCGGAATGCTTTGGGCCGAGTATGCTAATTTACTCATCACGACGATGACTTATCTTCAGAGCAACACAGAGAATGCGGCGCGGACGCGATCAGCCCTCAGTGGGAGGCGCTGATGGCCCGAAAATTGCCCCCGCTGAATGCACTTCGCGTCTTCGAGGTCGCCTCCCGCTCCGAGAACTTCACCCACGCCGCCAAAATACTCAACGTCTCGCAGGGCGCCGTCAGCCGGCATACCGCCCAACGCGAAGCCTTCCTTGGCCTGCGCCTGTTCGTCCGTAATCAACGCGACGTCAAGCTGACGACGCAGGGCGAACAGTACGCGCAGGCCATTGCCGAAGCCTTTGATCGCATCGAACTCGCGACCCAGGTCAGCCGCCGGGACAAGCAGAATCGCGTGGTGCGGATACGGCTGTTTCCCACGGTGGCGATGAAATGGCTGGTCAAGCGGCTCGCGCGCTTCCATACCCTTTACCCAAGCATCAATGTGCAGGTCACGATCGCCAACGATCTCGTCGATGTGAGCGCTGGCGAGGTGGACTTCACCATTCGGACTCCCGCCATTCCAAAGCCCGGCGTGCGTTACGACACGCTGTTTCCGATCGAGCTGCTGCCGGTTTGTAGCCCCGTCGAATTCAACAAGCATCCACCCGTGCACGATTCACGAGAGCTGCTCGACCGCACGTTACTTCATTCAATGAAGCGCCCGCACGATTGGCGGATTTGGTTTGAGGCGGCGGACGTCACAGCCGGGAGCTTTCGCGAAGGACTGCCGTTCGGCAATTCCTCGCTAGCCTATCAAGCGGCGATCGACGGGCTCGGCATCGCGGTGGCGCATCTGGAACTGGTCCAGGACGATCTCAAAGCGGGGCGACTATTGGTGATCCTTCCGCTGGTGGTACGAACCGCCGAAAGTTACCACCTCATCGGCCGCGAAACCGACGTTGGCAGGCCGGAGATTGCTGCATTCCGCGACTGGCTGCTGTCCGAAACCAGGACACAGAATTGACGTTTCTCGATCGGCAAGATCTTGTTCTGCTATTGTCAAATCAGCATCGCTGCGAAGCTCGCCGACGGCGCTTGGATCGCCATTTGCCTTGGCGACGCACTTCAGGTGTCACATTGCTTTATAGGCAGGGATTTCCTCTCGAAATCCCGGCTTATTTTGTTCGTCAGGCCTATACACGTATCGAGCTGGGCATCTGCCAGAAGCGAAGGCGGCTGATCCGCGAAGGTTAGGGGGGATCTCGCCACGCCTTGGCGCTGATGTTTTATTGCTTCTACATCAATGGCTAGGTGAATGATCCGGCCGGCCGAGGAATTCGGAGTCACCGGGAACAGTCTGGCCAACGTCTGCGACAGGCTGGACGTGCTTTATCTTCCGCGCGGCCCCTCGGCCAAAGAAGTAAGCCGGAAGCCGGTCGTCATACTTGAGCTTTCACCTCGGCGGGACAGGATCCCAAACACGGCAGATAAGGGAGGTATCTCTTTTTCCCCTGGCGTCGAACCAACCGACCACTGCTTGCTACGCCGAACACGACCCGTCTGTCTGAAGAGATTGAGCTTACTACGTCCGCTTTGCTCCTATAGCGACCAGGTTCGTGCGGCAGCGCAATATGTCGCGATGGGCCAGAAGCGAAAGCCACAATTGGACAACATCTCCCCTACTAACATCGGCGATAAATATCTTCCGTGAATTGGTTCACAAATGGGCGGGCCAGACCGCGATACGCTTGCTCGAGCTCTTGGCCGGCGTGCGCCCAGCGCGATCAGCAGGCTCGAGAAGGCGCCGAACCTCGACGTCCACCGTTCCGTCGTACGTATCGTGTTTCGCAACGCTGCGATCAATGAGTTGTCGAGTTGGATTCAACGGCATTCGGTGCGGCCGAAAGCCCGCGGACCCAGCAAACGACCAGTCTTTTAGTTTTACGCGGTTCAGAAACTTGATCAGAGAATAAGCCATGCAAAAAATTTGATGGAGGAACCAATGGTGAAGAGGGCGATTACGCTCGGCGGTGGTGGTCCGGCGGCAGGGCTGCACATTGGAGTTCTGGAAGCTCTTGCCAACGCAGGTATAACCTTTGACGTGTGGGCATTGTCCTGCATCGGCGCCTGGGTTGGGATCGTCTACAATCAGTTTGACAACGTTGACAATAAAGACAGGGCGAAACAGGACCCATCAATTCTTCAAGAATGGCGTGTTTCGAGACGACGAAAGCTATAGGCGCTTTCCCATAAACACGGTGTTCGGCCCGGATTGGGAAAGCATCGGCAAGGCTCTGACCAACTTCGTCGCAGATCCCAATACCTATAAGGATTTGTGGGACCCAAACAGGGTCGCGAATGCCTTCAGGGAATCCATGTCGCTCTGGTTCGCTCAACAGCCCGACACGGACGGCGGGAAGAAGTTCACGAGCCCGGATGAGGGAGACGTAAACAGATGGGTTCTTAATCAGGTGCTGGCCCCAAATCCTTTCGTTCGTTATCTCACGTCAATGATGTATCTGTCCCAAGTCACCGGCCTCTCCAGGATCAACTATCCACACAGCCAGTTTATGAAGAGCATAAATTTCGACGCGCTGGGAAGACCCGAAAAGCCATTCATATTCCACAACGCCTGGAATCTCGATGAGCATAAACTCGCGTTGTTTTCCAACCGCCCAATGCCCAAGAAGGTCGATGAGAACAAGAAGGTCGACGGGAAAGAGTACAAAGTGCCTATCAGCGCATCCAGCTTATGTGCGTGTTCAGCCCTTCCCTTCGTGGAAGAAACCGTAGAGATCGACGGAGTTACCTACTGCGAAGGAGCACTGGTCGATACGGTCAACTTCGAGAGCTTGCTCCAGGAGCATCATAAGCCGGGCGATGAGCTGGACGAGATATGGGTGAGCAGGATCGTCGATTCAAAGCAAGTCCGCAAACCGGAAAACCTTCACGATGCCCTGGCCAATCTCTGCCAATTGTTCGCAGCGACCGTTGGCGAAGATGACGTCAAGCTCTTCAAATACCACGTGCGGTACGACAAGCCAAAATCCGGAGAGCATCCGTGGAAGGGCACAATCGTCGAGATTCATGTGCCGGGGCACATCAGTTTCAAATGGAACCACAGCAACCTGGACAGCGGGAGACAGTTGGGAAGGATCGCTGCTGAACAAGCAATCAAGGCATACTACGAACACGAAAAACGTCCGCCGCATGACGGGCCACATTTCATAAATGAGAATCCTGCGGAAAGCGATGAGGCGGGATGGCGAGAGGTTAAGGAGGCATATCACGAATGTCGAAGGCGGGCTGCGTAACGGCAAGGTAAAGCAGCCTTGAGGCCGACCTGCTGAGCCAAGCTCCAATATCCGCAGTCGAGGCGCAATTACTGCAGTCGGTCGAGTAATGCCTTTGCCTGCTTCAGATCCTGCGTTTCAAGACCCTCGACGAACCAGCCGTAGATGGGCACGAGCTGGTCGAGCGCTTCGCTGGTTCTGCCCTGATCGATCCACAAGTTGGCGAGGTCAACTGCTACTCGAAGTTCAAGGGCCTTGGCGCGCTGACTTTTCGCAGTTGTCAATGCGTGATCGAGCAGTGATCGTGCATCGGTGCTGGCCTCCGGTGCATCGCGGACGAGCAATACGCGTGCCTTCAATCGATACAGCTCGGCCTCAAATATCCGTTCGCTATTGCGGCCGGTTGTAGCGAGACCCTGCTCAATCAGTTCGAGCGCGGCTTCGCTTTGATGGCTCGACAACAGAGCGGCACTCAGGAGCACATACAGTGCTGTGATGCCAAGCTGATAGCCCGCGCCGCGATATTCGTTCATCGCCGTACGGATTTCCTCGAGCGCGGCGGACGAAGGATCAAGGAAGGTGGCGCTTATCCCCCGGATGGCGCGAGCCAATCCTCGCCACTGCCGGAATCCGAGTTCTTCCGACAAGGCGAGACAACGATCGGCATAACGGTGTGCCTTTCGGAAGTCACCCCGAAGAGCGTGGAGAATGGATGCATAATAGCATCCATAGGCCTGCGAATGCGGATGACTGATGACGTCGGCACGCTGAAGGGCGGCATTTACACGCGCGAGTGCCGTATCAGCACGGCCCTGCAGCCAGAGCGCCCATGACATCAGAGCCAGGTCGGCCACACCCGCATCCTGGCCGGCAGCACGCGCCGCCAATCTATCATGCTCGCTGCTCGCTTCGAACGCTTCGAAGGCCCGTTCGATCACCTCCTGGGCACCTACGAGATTTCCCATGAAAAGGCGTATCATCCCTTGCCCACGCATCGCGTTGAGCAACGTTGGTCGATCACCCCGACCCTCCGCAAGATCGAGCAACACCGAGATCATTTCCTCGGCGACCGGCAACTCGCCGCGAATGACGCTCGCGGTGGTCAACCAAAACATGATTTGTAGTCGCTCGGGGGGATCTCCGAGCCGCTGGCACAGCTCGCGCGCTCGCGCAAAGGTCGCCACCGCCTGGGGCGAGGCCGGCCCCTGGGTGGCAATGAGGCAGGGCCCGAGCGCGTACTGGAAATCAAGCTCCAGCCGGTCTTTAAGCGCACCGTCGGCCAAATGGGCCGAGACCTCAATGCCTTTGCGCAAGTGTGCGATCGCTTCGAGGTTGGCGGAGCGCATGGCCGCTTTCTTGCCTGCCAGGAGCCAATATTCTCCCGCCTTTTCGAACAATCCCGCCTCGGTAAGGTGGAGTGCGAGAGTCTCGGGTTGAGACTCCACAATTTCCGGGAATCGTTGCTCGAAAGCGTTGGCGACGGCGGCATGCAGCGCTGCGCGTCGGCTCTTCAGAAGTCCCGCTTCGGCAGCGTCCCGCACGAGCGCATGCTTGAAGGTGTAGACCGCCCGGGGTATCTCGCCTCGGCAGAATATCAACTCCGCCTGAACCAACTGGGCAAGCGCCTCCTCAAGCCGTTGCCTTGGCAGCTTGGCGACCACGCTCAGCAGTTCGTACGAGAACTCGCGCCCCACAACGGCGCCGATCTGAGCAACTTCCTTCACGGGGGCCAATCGGTCGAGCCTAGCCATCAGCGATGCGTTCAATGTCGTTGGAATCGCCATCGAGGGTAGCGGACCGCTGACCACGTAATGGTCGTCTCGCTCCTGCAGCAAGCCGGTTTCGAGCACCGCCTTGGTCAGTTCCTCGACGAACAGGGGCACGCCGTCGGTGCGAGCGAGGATTTGGTCCAAGACCTCCTCCGGGAGCGTCTTGCCTGCCGTGACGCGCTCGATCAAGGCCGCCCCGTTGCGCCGGTTCAGCCGTGTAAGCGAGACGGTCGTCACATGTGCATGACCAGGCCAGGGCGGCGTGAACTCTGGTCTCGCGGTGATGAGCAGCAGCACTCGGAGTCGTGGTACCTTTTCCAGTGTAATCGTGAGCAGCTCCATCGAAGTCGGGTCCGACCAATGGGCATCCTCAAAGATGATGAACACTGGCTGCCGCGCCGCCAACGCTTCGAGCTGAGCCGAGAATGCCGCCAACGTCATCTCCTTGCGTTTCTGCGGACTGAGCTCGGGCAGCTGGTAGCGGTCACTGACCGGTAGCGACAGAAGGTTTGCTAGAGCCGGCACCACACGATCTGCGTCGGCGCCAGACCGCAACAGCAGAGCTTCAAGCTTGGCAAACTTCTCCGTCGGCGCTTCACCTCTTTCGAAACGGGCAGCACGTTCGAGATTGTCGATGAACGGATACAACGCACTGTTGGTATGGTGCGCCGAGCAGAAATGGCGGACCGTAATGTGTGGTTCGGCTTGGAGCCGTTCTTGAAGCGCCAGCGCGATGTGCGACTTACCGATACCTGGCTCTCCAGTTAGAACCACTACGCAACCTTCGCCCGAAGAGGCGTGCTGCCAGCGCCGCAACAGCAGCTCGATCTCCTCGTCTCGCCCGATCAAGGGCGTCAATCGAGTCCTGTGCTGAGCCTCAAAGCGGCTTTCGACTCCAGTCGTCCCGAGCACCTGCCAGGCAGGTATTGGCTCCGCCCATCCTTTCAGCGCGATCGAGCCAAGATCGCAGTATTCGAAATATCCTTCGGTGAGCTGGCGCGTACTCTCGGAGATCAGCACCGTACCGGGCTCGGCGAACTGCTGCAGACGAGCAGCCAGATTCGGTGTCTCACCGATCACCGCCTGCTCCTTGGCGGCGCCTTCGCCGATCAGATCGCCCACGACGACCATACCGGTAGCGATGCCAACGCGAACCTGCAGCTTGGTGCCGATATCTGTCTGAAGGTTGGCCACGGCATCGACCAGTGACAGCCCCGCACGTGTCGCCTGCTCGGCATCGTCCTCGTGCGCCAGGGGGTAGCCGAAATAGGCAAGCACGCCATCCCCCATGTAGCGCGCGATAACGCCCTCACTCCGGGCGATAACCTCAGCGATGCAGGCGTGATAGTCGCCGATTATCGAGCGCAAGTCCTCCGGGTCCAGCCGGGCCGAAAGTGCGGACGAGCCCACCAGATCGCAAAACATGACCGTGATTTGGCGCCGCTCGGCGCCGTCTCGCGGCGCTGGTTTGGCAGCCGCTTGGTCCGATCCAGCGACATCATCCTCAAGTGCCGCAATCGCGCGCAGCATCTTGCGCCGGTGCCCAAGCAGGACGCCGAGGTCCTTGAGGTCCTGCTCCGTGAGATCGCCGACGACCGAGAGGTCGATAGCGTTCTCTGCGAAACGATCGGCGTACTCTCCCAAACCGATCGATGCCAGCCACTCTGCAATACCTGTCATGGTATACCTATGGCCAATAGGGATAAGGGTAGCACATTGCAGAGACCTGCGAAGGCACATCTGCAAATGGAAGCACCGATCGCGAGACATCTCAGCCAGTTTAACACATTGGCTCCGGCGAAAGCTGGGCGCTGCCAAGCGATGCCATGGGGCCCCGATCGCGCGCGCCTTCGACCGTGCAATAGCCAACTCAACGTAAGCGCGAAGCACAGCTATGAACAGAGATGCCTAGTTGCCGTCGTTCCAGATGTCGGTGGTCAGCTTCCAATCATCGCCGACCTTCTCCCAAACCACGACATACTTTCCAGTCACATCCTTCGGTGTCGGTCCCTTGGTCTTGAGGGCGAACGTCCCAATCTCGCGCGCCGCGGTTGGACCAAGGGGCTTAACGTCAAGGGTTGCGAGCTTCGGATCGCTAACTTGTTCCGCCATGCTTTTCCACATTGCCTCGATGGCTGATCGGCCGTGAACCATCGCGGTACCTGGCGGGAATGCGGTCGCATCCGTGCTGTAGAGTGACGCAACTCCCGAGAAGTCGCCCTTGTTGAACAATTCAATCCATTTCGCATTGATGGCCTCGATCTCGGCTTTTTGAGCTAACGCCGGGGCTGTAAACGAGATCACGAATGCAATCATCAAGGCTATGCTACGCATGATCATCTCCAAATATGTTCGATGCGAATGCAGGGCGGACGTTGACTTGACAAGAACCGGGTGCGTTGAATGAGGTATCCCAGACCGGGTTTGGCGCGCCAGCAATTCCGGGGAATTACCGTCAGCAACATTGACTAACCAGCGCAACGCGCGCCTTATGGTAGCAAGTGACTTCGCGCAATTTCTCACCAATTCTCAAGCCGGATGCTCGGCCAGTGTGAAGCCAATAGCGACGTCGCATCCCCGCTCTGGAATTATGGTGCGCTCGGAGGGCGTTCGCATTTGCTGCGATTGCAACAGCTTACTTGGAAGGATGAAGGGACAAGGCGCATTTTTCCCGGTCAGAGGTGCCTTTCCCACTGCCGTGCAGGTCGGCGAGACTGCGCGCAACCGCGCGAATCTTCGCCGGTGTTTCAAGGCAGGCACCACCGTATTTCTGCACGACGATGGGCTGGTTGCGCATCTAACCTCGCTCGGAAGCCTTGTTCGCCTCGCCCATCGAACCAACACCGCCTATCCATGTACCAATGACCTCAAAGTTCGGATTAAAGGCGACAAGATCCGCGCGGTATCCGGGCGCGATCCGTCCAAGCTCGGACCCAAGGCCTAGAAATGCCGCGGGCGTCCGGGAAGCCATGATAAGAGCATCGACAAGGGAGATTCCGATAAGCGCAACAGCGTTGCGCACCGCCTCGATCATGGTGAGGTGAGCGCCCGCGAGCGTGCCATCCCGGTCAGTCAGGCGATTGTCGTGCAACGTGATCTCCCTTCCCTGTAGCAGGAATTGCCGGTCGCTCGTGCCCGCCAATGGCATGGCATCGGTAACCAGCATCAATCGATCGCGTCCCTTGCAGCGCAAGGCAACACGCAAGCCGACGCGGTCAACGTGGATGCCGTCGCAGATGATCCCTGCAAACAACCGGTCATCTCCCAGCGCGGCGCCCACCAAGCCCGGCTCTCGGGCGTTCAACTGCGACATGGCATTGAACAGATGGGTCACCCCCGAGACACCGCGATCGACCGCCTGCCCGATTTCGGCTGCGGTGGCGTCGCTGTGGCCGGCCGCGATACGCAATCCGGCGCCGATCAATTCATCGATCATGGACGCGGGCACGCATTCCGGGGCCAAGGTCACCATGGAGCGACCGCGGTCCCCGAAGCTTTTGATGGCGGCGAGATCGCGCCGATCGGGCACGCGTATCTCGGCTTCCGGATGAATGCCCTTGCGAGACCTGTTGAGGGCCGGACCTTCCAGATGAAAGCCGAGCACGCCAGGAATTTCGAGGCACGCCTGAGCTGCTACAGCCAATCGTTCGATGACCTCGCTTCGATCGGTGATGAGGGTCGGCAAACAGCCCGTGGTGCCGGTCTTGCGGTGCCCCTCGACGATGCGGCGAACGCCGGCCTCCGTTGGCTGGTCGTTGAGAAGAACGCCGCCGCCTCCGTTCACCTGAACATCGACGAATCCGGGTGCAAGTATCGCATCTCGGGGAAGGTGGATCGAGGCGCGCGCTTCCTCGGTAATGCCTTCGATCCGCCCCTGCGATATCCTGACCAACCCCGGCCCGCGCATGTCGGCACCGTCAAAGATGTGCTGCGCAGCAATCGAGAAAACCACGGAAGACCCAGCTTGGCCCATAAGTGCTGATCCGAGAATGGCAATCACGGACTCGTGAGGCGAGTCCCGTGCTGTACAGGTCCCTATATGTACACAACGGGCTTCAGGGACCCGGAGCTAAATCCTTGCGTTAACTTCTCATGGAAACAAAAGGTACCACCTATCTCGGCATCGATGGGGGCGGAACCCGCTGCCGCGCCCGGATCGAGGACGAAAACGGCAGGGTACTCGGTGAAGCGAGCTCGGGGCCTGCCACGACCCGGATTGGCTTCGACAGGGCCTGGCGGTCCATCATGGAGGCCACCGAAGCGGCGGCCGCACAGTCCGAACTGACGCGCGAGGATTTCGCGCGGATGCACGCCGGAATTGGCCTCGCCGGCATTGGTCGCCGGGGCGCGGAAGCGGCGCTCAAAGAGATCCCGCATCCCTTTGCGTCCGTTATCTTCATTAGCGATGGCCTAGCTGCCTGTGTCGGCGCCCATAGCGGCGCGGACGGGGCCATCGTGGTGGCCGGCACGGGCTCGGTGGGTGTCGGCCTGATTGGCGGCAGAGAGATCCGCATCGCCGGTTACGGCTTCCCAGTCTCGGACGAAGGCAGCGGCGCCGACATTGGCCTGCAGGTCGTTCGACTGGCGCTGCGGGCCGCGGATCGCCGCGGCGAGCTGACACCATTGCTTGCAGAGGTGCTGGGCGCATTCGATCAAGATCCTTATCAGGCCGTGGCGTGGTCTGAAGAAGCCCGGGCCACCGACTACGCCGCGTTCGCGCCGACCGTGATGCGGCATGCCAATCAGGGCGATCCGGTCGGCCGCCGCATTGTCGAACGCGCGGCCGATGCCATTGGCGATCTGCTTGATCTGTTCCTGGCTAAAGGAATTGACCGGCTCGCGCTGGTGGGCGGGCTCGCGGATGCGATTACGCCCTGGCTAACGCCTGACCTGCGCGCTCGCCTGAGGCGTCCTGACGCCGACGCAGCGGCCGGCGCGCTGCTTGTGGCCCGAGGGCGGCTCGACCTGCGCAAGCTGGACCCGCCCAAGAGAGAAACTGACCATGAACAGGCTTCGAAGTTCCGCGTTTGATGGTGCTTGGATCACCGATATGGCCACCGAAGAAGTCGATCCCAGATTTGCCGACCTTGATGCATGGTCGCTGACGTCAGCGATGGAAGCGATGTGGGAGGGCCAGCTTGCGGCGGTCGCCGCGATCGGCCATGCCCTTCCCGCGATCACCGCGGCAGCCGAAGCGGCCAAGACGGTGCTGGGCGACCGCGGGCGCATTGTATATATCGGCGCTGGCACGTCAGGCCGCGTGGCGGTCCAGGACGGCGCCGAGCTGACGCCGACCTTCGCTTGGCCCCGCGAGCGCGTCCGCTTCGTCGTTGCCGGCGGTGACAGCGCGTTCGTCACCAGCATCGAGGGCGCGGAGGACGATGTCGATGATGCAGTCACGCAGATCAGCGCCGCACGGCTCACGCCGCACGACGTGGTGATTGCGGTAGCCGCCAGCGGCACAACGCCGTTCACGGTCGCGGCGCTGCAGCAGGCAGGGTCTTTCGATGCGGTAACGATTGGTGTCGCCAACAATCCCGGCACCGCACTGCTGGCATTGGCAAAGTTTCCGATCCTGGTCGAGACCGGCCGAGAGCTGATCGCCGGCTCCACGCGGATGAAGGCGGGCACCGCGCAGAAGGTCGTGCTCAACCTGATCTCCTCGGGGATCATGCTGCGCCTTGGCCGGGTATATCGCGGCATGATGGTGAACATGCCGCCGACCAATGCCAAGCTGAAGCGGCGCGCCGAGGCCATGGTGGCGCAAATCGCGCGCTGTAATCCGTCGCACGCGGCACGCTCGCTCGAGCAGGCCGAGGGAGACATCAAGATTGCAGTCCTTCTGGCGCTCGGTGTCGACAGGGTTGATGCGAAGACCGTTCTGGAGAACTGTGACGGCAATCTTCGGCAAGTGTTTGTCGAGCTTGCCAAGAATCGTGACTCGCATGGTGACCGACTCCCAAAGGGAGCGGCGGGACGCGGCCGAGGCGGAGTGGTTGAGCCGTGACGATATCCGCGATGGCGAGCGAAATCGGGGAAAGCGCGGGTGTTGTCGCTAACATTGTTCGCAGCCGACCCGCCTTGCGCGACATCGCACAGCGGATTGGGATTGACTCCGCCCCTTTGTGCGTCGTGTGTGGTCGGGGAAGCTCCGGGCATGCCGGGGTTTTCTTGAGATATCTTGTCGAGACGCGGCTTCGCCTTCCCGTTTCAGCAAGTGCTCCCTCGGTGATCACGGCATTTCGCACACCTTTGATGCTCCGCGATGCGCTGTTCATCGTAATCTCGCAATCGGGGCGCAGCCCGGATCTCGTCGCAGCGACCAGGTCGGCACGAGCCTCGGGCGCACGCACGATTGCCATCGTCAATGCGCCGTCGTCGCCGGTGGCTGACGAAGCGGAATTCGTCGTTCCGATCGAAGCCGGCCAAGAACACTCCGTAGCGGCCACGAAGACCGTGATCGGCTCGATGGCCGCCAGTGCCGGACTGGTTGCCGAGCTGGCGCAAGATCGTGCGCTGCGGTCAGCCCTCGACCGGCTGCCCGAGCGCCTGCACCGCGCGCTGGCGCTCGACTGGTCGGAGATTGCCGATGATCTCGTCAAGGCATCAGCCGTGTTTGTGGCGGCTCGGGGCCTGGGCCTGGGCTCGGCGAGGGAGATCGCGCTCAAGCTTTCGGAAATCATGCGCCTGCCCTCCATCGGACTGAGCGCCGCCGAGCTGCAGCATGGGCCACGTGCCGCGTTATCGTCGCGCACGCCAGTTGTCATGATGCGCCTCATGGATGAAACGGCGGCCACGGTGGACGCACTGGCAGAGGAATTGCGCGAGCAAAAGATCGCGCTGCATCTCTGCGGCGGACCGCATGGCTCGCTGCCTTGGTTGGTCGAGGATGACCCCGCCACCGACCCGATCACCATGCTCGTTCCGGCCTACCGGATGATCGAGCAGGCGGCATGCGCGCGCGGATTTGACCCGGATCGTCCCCCTCGCCTGAGCAAGGTTACCGAGACGTTTTGACTGATCGCTGGCTGGCGACCAAAGCGGGAGCGACATCATCAAAACGTAACAAACGCGAGCAGAAGCGACCGAATGCGCGGCAAAGGCGACGAAGCTGATCGCTATTCTGCCGCTCATAACGGTCTGGTTGCAGGTTCGAGTCCTGCCGGACCCACCAAAATCATCAAAGAGAGCCCAATTGAGACCAAATCTGCGGATAGCTTTGCCAACAAATTCGAACCGATGACCTTCAGGTTATAAGCATGACAGTTTCCGAAGCGCTATTCGACACGCTGGCCCGCGCGCCAGCCCATCTCCCAGAAGTCTGCCTCGAGACGAGTAGCTTCCTTGAAGATCGCAATCAGCTCTGCCTCGCGGGCCGGGGTGGCGTAGAGATCAGCGAGATTTCCAAGTGTGCTCCCGCTTTCGCCGCGACCTCTTGGTATGGCGCACCAGCGTACTCGGCAATCCACACGCGATAGGGGTTCGTCGCAGCGTTCGCATCGGGTTGTGCAGCCAGCCGCTTCGCGATCTCCGCGTACCCGATCACGCATGGGGCCAGCGCCACCTTGAGTGCCAGCAGATCGCCGCGCATTCCAGCATCCAGCACGTAGCGAGTATAGGCTAGCATCTCGGCCGCCGGAGGGGTCTGTTCAAGGTCGCTTGGGGACAGACCCCAACCGGCACAGAGTGTCACATGAAGGTTCATCTCGACATCAAGGATGGCCGAAAGACCGGCCGCTGCTTCACGCATGTCGGCAAGCTTGGGCGATTTGTAGACCGAGAGCGCGTAGGCGCGCGCGAACTCGGTGAGGAACAAGTAATCCTGAGCAAGATAATAACGAAATGCCGGTTCGGCGAGCGAGCCGTCTGCCAATCCGTTCGTGAAGGGATGCTCGGTGTAGGCGCGCCACTCAGCAGATGCCTCTGTCTTTAGACGCTCCCAGAAACTCACGTTATGTTTCGCCTGGCTTGTCATGAACCGCTTTTGATTCCTTCCCATAGCCTGCATTATGAGGCTGACCTTGGCCGGCCACGGCGATCTGCCGGCGCGCTGCCGTATGGAGGTCGCTTGCCGTCGATCGCTGGGCTTGAGTGCGTTCTCACGTTATCACCTACAGAACGCAACGTCCTGGTCCAAGATTCGACTACTGACAATCCGTACCAGTTTCGCGCCAATAACAACTCGCACGAAGGGCGGCGAACGTGGTCGAATTCGACGAAAAGGCAGGAAACTTAACAGCGGCGACGATTGTCCCACCGCTCATAACGGTCTGGTTGCAGGTTCGAGTCCTGCCGGGCCCGCCAATGAGATCAATAGCTTACTTCGTTCCCGTTGCCCGCAGCGCGACGACCGCACCAGAAACCGCACCAGATACGTGCTGTTTTCGTTCACACCAAAGTTCGCAACGGCGTCAGGCAAGCTCACCTGCTAAATGAGTGGACGCGACAGTGCCATCCACGATCCTCGCCTTCGGCCGACGGAGAGGCACCGACAGAAGCAGTCTCTCCCTTTGGCGGTGAAGTCGGCTATCTCCGGCAAAGCGGAAGTCAGCCATAACGCCAATCAAGTCCGCTAAGGGGCCCGTAGCAGACATGCGGCGCGATGCGGTGACCAGATCAACATGGACGAGGTTGACGGCACCCACCGGCGCCGGCCGCAAACGCGGCCGGTCCTCAAGGATGCGCAATGAGCAACGGCTGCACGTTTGCGCCGCCTGCCATCAGGGGATTCGACGGCTCGAAGCGAGCGCGCAGTTCTCGCTGCTGGACGAGCGAGCGTGCAACGACAAAGGCGTTCTTCAGGCTTCTGGCTTGCCGGAGTGCGACATTGAAAAAGGCGTTGCCGAAATAGGTCCACTTGGCTTTGTCCCGACAGCCGAACGATGAATGGTCGGCATCGGCCGCGGTGATTACCAACGTATCGGGGTTCGCGAGACGAGGGATAAAGACCCCGGAATAACAGGCAGAGATGACCACCACCTTGTATCGCATGCCGGTCCGCGCCAACATGGCGGCGAGATGGGACGGCGTGAGCGTTTGCGTAAGCCGTCCGGCTTTGATTGCAAGCCCGTCGGGGGAGCCGTGCGAGGTGAGAATCAAGAACAGAACATCATTCTCGGCGTCCATCCCATTGGCCGCCGCCTGCAAGGACTTAGCCAGGCCTTCAATCGTTGCACCTCCGCCTTTCTTCGAATTGAATTGCACGTTGACTGGGCCGCTCCCGAAACGACCCGCTACGACCTGTGCTGCGCCGGTCGCCTCGCTTCTAAACACGCCCTGATCGCCGAAAAGGCCGAACGACACCACGCTCACCTTGCGAGCGTCCTCAACGGCGTGCACCGGCGAAGCCAACGGCGCGACGGTCAAAGCAAAAGCGACGAGCGGCGCGCCAAGCCGGCTGATCCAAGAGCCGATCCAAGTGCCATTCCAAGAACCACTCCAAGACTTGCACGCCATGGCGAACCTCGTTTGGTGATCGCCACCTAGCATATGGCGATTCAAGTTGACGGCATTGCGCCCCGGTTCAGCGATTCCTTACCGCAACCCCGCCTCGGTCGATATTTTTCTCCGATCACGCGAAAAATTGCGATGCCGGCTCAGCGAACGCCGGCAACGATCACGCGCGCTCCCGCGTCGGCGAGACGCTTGCACTGCTCCTCAGATGCGCCGACATCAGTCACCAGAGTCCAGCGCGGCGGCAGCGGCGCCCAGGCCATCTGTTCGGCGCGGCCGAGCTTGCTGGCGTCGGCGAGAACGATGACTTCCTTCGACTGCTGCATCATCAGCGACTTCAGTGCGACCTGTTCGAGATCCGCTTCGCACAGGCCACGGCCATTCACCACGCCGTCGGCGCTCATGACGGCGCGGTCCGCGGTCATGCGCCGCAACGCCTCATTGGCGAGCGGCCCCATGGTGCTCATGCTGGTGGTGCGCAGCGCGCCGCCCAACACCACAAGCTCTATGCTCGGAGCCTTGGCGAAGAAGGGCAGCAGCGCAAGATTGTTGGTGATGATGCGCAGCCGCCGATGCTGCAGCAGTCGGCCGAAGGCTGCGACCGTCGAGCCGGCATCGAGAATCAGCGTGTCGCCATCCTCGATCAGATCGATCGCCGCGCGCGCGATCGCCTGCTTCTGTTTGCCCTGAACCGCGAGGCGCTGCTCGAGCGTTGTCTCGTTCGCGTGGGCGGTGAGAATGGCGCCGCCATAGGTGCGGCGCACGGCATTGTTCTTGGAAAGATGCTGCAAGTCGCGCCGCACGGTGGAAGCGGAAACGTCGAAGCGCCGCGCGAGATCGTCGACATCGATCTCTCCCGCGTTCAGTGCTTCCAACAGACGAGCGTGACGCTCCTTGCTGCGCATCGACATCGAACCTCAGCCCCCCGGATCCATTGCCGTCAGCCGAGCTCGACCGTATCGGCTTCGCGGCACGGCCGATGGATACCACGATGCATCGGCCGCGCAATGTCTGCGCTTAACGCGCATCTCGCTCCTCATCCTGAGGAGCCCGCGCAGCCCCTCAAGCCGCCTTCTTCGGCGCGAGATCGACTGCCTGCCGCAGCGCTTCGATCAGGCTGCGCTCGTCGGCAATGCCCTTGCCCGCGATGTCGAAGGCGGTCCCGTGATCGACCGACGTGCGGATCACCGGCAGACCAACAGTGATGTTCACACCGGCTTCCAGCCCCAGCACCTTGATGGGTCCATGGCCCTGATCGTGATACATCGCGACCACCATGTCGTAGTCGCCGCGGCCGGCCAGGAAGAACAGCGTGTCGGCAGGCAGGGGGCCGTGCACGTCCCAGCCCTTGCGCTGACAGGCTTCCACGGCCGGCGCGATCTTCGCGGCTTCCTCGCCGCGACCGAACAACCCGTTCTCGCCGGCATGCGGATTGATGGCGCAGACGCCGATCTTCGGATTGGCGACGCCGGCGCGCACCAGCACGTCATGCCCGCGTGCGATGACACGCTCGACGAGGCCGGGCTCGATCTTCTCGATCGCATCGAGCAGGCCGATATGCGTGGTCACGTGAATGACGCGGAGTTTCGGCGACACCAGCATCATCGATACTTCCGGCGTGCCGGTCAGATGCGCCAGGAGCTCGGTATGGCCGGGATATTTGTGGCCGGCCGCATGCAGCGCTTCCTTGGAAAGCGGCGCGGTGCAGATGCCCTGCGCGAGCCCTGCCTGCACCACCTGCACGGCTTTCTCGATGTAGCGATATGCCGCCTCACCTGCCGTCGCCGACACCTTGCCGAACGGCAGATCGTCCGGCACCAGCTTCAGGTCAACGCACTGCACGGCCTTCGACGCAAAATTCGCCTGCTTCGCGTCGCTCAACGCATCGACCTCAAGCGGCACGCCGACGATCTGACCGGCCTTGCGCAGACGGTTGGAGTCGCCGATCACCAGCGCATTGCAGATCGCCCGCACCTGCGGCTGCGCCAGCGCCTTCATGATCACCTCGGGCCCGATACCGGCCGGATCTCCCATGGTGATCGCAATGGTCGGACGAGTCATATGAAACTTCCTCTGGTTCGGACGGCGCGAAGCCGCTCGCTGATGCGGATGAGGCTGTTCTCGTCACCGAACGCGCCCGCTTTGGTGGCGATCGGAACAGACAATCGGCCAAGAGTAAGGCCGAGCGACACGCCCGGCTCGATTTCGTCGGCAAGACGGATACCGTTGACACCGAAGCGCGACAGCATCGCCGCGGCGGTTTCGCCGCCGGTCGCAGCGAAGGCGCCGATCGCGGGTGCGACGGCCTCAAGAGCGTCGGCGAGCCCCTTGGCGAGCTGCGGGCCGAGCGACATGTCGGGGTGATCATCCATCATGATCTCAACCAGTGTATCGCCGCCGCCGGCAAGTCGTTTCATCACGTCCGCGGCGAGCGCCGCCCGGCCGGCACCATCGTTGAGCAGCGTTTCCGGCGCGACCGGGAAATGCGCCACGGTGCCGGTCGCCTCCAGCTCGCGCGCGGCGGCGCGAGATGCGCCGGCGAGCGAGCCCACCACGATCAGGGTGCCGGATGCGCTCGTCGGAATGCGCAGCGGCTCGACGGCATGGCTGACTTCGAGGCCGGCCAGCGCATGCGCGAGGCCGGCGCTGCCGATGAAGAAGGTTGCGGGCGATGCATGCAGGCTCGCCTCCGCGATCAAACGCAGATCGTGTTCAGTCTCGGCGTCACAGGCCGCGACCACGTCGCCCTCCCAGGCGAGCCTCGCGAATGTGGCTTTGAGATCGCCACCGCGCACGGCAGCGAGCTTGACCTTCTCACCGCGAACGCCCGCGGTCGCGAGAACGTCGACAAGATCGGCATTCGGGTAGGTGTGGTCGCGGTGCCAGACCTCGGCCTCCTCGAGGGGGCGGCCTCTGACCAGGATACGCCCGTCGATGGTGGTCCGGCCGGTGGCCGGAAAGGCCGGCGCGAACACGCCAAAGGCCGGACCCGACCGTGACTTGAGATGCGCAAGCGCGGCGGCAGTCTCCGCTGCAGGTTGCCCCCGCAGCGTCGAGTCAATCTTCTTGAAAAGAATACGTCCGCCTTCGCAAAGGCGCGCCAGCACATCGGCATGGCGGGCTGCAGCGGCCCCGGCCGAAAGGCCTCGACTCGCGGCATCGTAGGCCAGGACGGGCAGCTGGTAGCCCGACGCGTCGGTCACCTCACCCCACGTCACCGCAGCTGCACGCCCCCTTCTGCCGAAGGCGATCGCACAGTCCGCGGCACCGGTGAGATCGTCAGCGACGATCAGCCAGCTTTGGCTTGACGCGTTTTCTTGACGCGAACCGGTATCCACTTCGCTCGAAAACGCTTTAGGGGCCATCTTCAGCGACCTGCTTCAGTGACTTTGCCTCAGTGACTTGCCTCAGTGACAACCGAGCGCGCCGCGGGGGGCATCTTGCCGGCAGAAGCCACGTTGTTCTCTTCTGCAGGCTCCTCGACGTCGCGACCAACAACGCGGGCTGTCCAGGCGGTGACGATCGGCACGAGGATAGCGGTAACCACGACGCACGCCGCGACGAGGATAGTCGCCGGCCGCGCCGCGTCCGCATAGGCTGGATTCGCCGCGGCGACAATCGCCGGGACGGCCGCCGCATTACCGGCCGTCGAGGCCGCCGCAACACCCGCGACACCATTCCCGCCAGTGATGC
This sequence comes from Bradyrhizobium sp. USDA 4501, assembly GCF_054062115.1. Taxonomy (NCBI): domain Bacteria; kingdom Pseudomonadati; phylum Pseudomonadota; class Alphaproteobacteria; order Hyphomicrobiales; family Nitrobacteraceae; genus Bradyrhizobium; species Bradyrhizobium sp. USDA 4501. The sequence goes on along the minus strand of NZ_JBSSEX010000001.1, from coordinate 7,095,928 downwards.
GATCGGCGAGGAACAGCGGGATGCCGGTCACAACCACCACGGCCACTCCCATGCCGAGGCCGAGCAGGCCGGCCTGCCAAACCTTCGACAGATCGAGGCCGGCGCCGAGCGCGAAGGCGAAGAACGGGATCATCACAGGCACCGCGCGGCTCAGGAAGTCGCGCATCTCTCTGTCGAGATTGCCGATGATCATACCCACCACCAGAGGCAGGATAGCGCCCACGAGGGTCTGCCATGGAAATGCCGAGAGGCCGGCGACGCCCAAAGTGATCATGGTGAGGAAAGGACCGCTCTCCAGCGACATGACGGTATAGGCGCCGACGTCACGCGGACGTCCATATTGGCCCATCAACGCCATATAGAGACCGCCATTGGTGTCGTTCATGGCGGCGACGATCGCGAGCGTCGAGACACCCGCGAACATGCCAGCTGCGACCGGCGTCTCTCCCAAAATGCGGCCGAAGATCAGGCCGAGGACAACGGCCACGCCAACCTTCACGATCAGCAGGGTGCCGCCCTTCTTCACAATGTAGGGGGTCGCGCGGAAGTCGATGCTCGCGCCCATGCAAACGTAGAACACGGCGAGAATTGTCAGCGCGCCAGAGAACAGTGCGCCGGTGAAGGAGCCAAAAAACTTCGGGGTATCGGGAAAGAAGGTGGCAATAAGCGCCCCGACCAACAGAGGGACCACCATCATCCCGCCCGGCACGCTCTCGATCGCCCGCTTAATTGGAACCTGCATTTCTGTTGTCCTCCCGCACACCGCGCACTTCCGATCATTTTGCGCGTTTTGCTATAAAAACGAGCAAACGGTGGCCGTATATGCTCATATCGCGCAGTATTCAAGACCTATTGCGCATTTTGCGCAAAACTGACCGATCATTCGCTCCGTCAGATGCGATTGATTTTGCTCGCGGGAGAATGCCAGGGAATTGGGTCATGAGAGGTTGGGCATGGTGCTCATCGCGCAGATGCTCGAAACGCTTACTTGGGGCAACACCCACCGAAGCCCCGACCGTCGCATGCTTCGGCCGCAAGGGTGCCCGGCCGGGCCCTCGCCCGCAGGCGGGACACCGCCTCGGCCAGCGGAACGTCGGCCTGTAAGTCGTCGCGCTCGCGCAGGCTCTCTTCGGGCGCTAGTACGAAACCTCCCAAGACCGCTCTGAGATTGCCTCGGTATTGCAGGCGAAAGCCGTTGCGCAACGGCCGATGGGCCTACTTCTTCGAGCCTCCAACGTGGGCACGTGCGCAAGGGTGTCACGTCAAGGCGAAGGGACTCGGTGAGAACTACAATGCGGCCGTTGAGCGCGCCGAGTACGTTCTTCTGCCGGCCTTCGACAGCTGGCGGTCTCACGGGCTGACGGAGTGGTTGCAGCGCGAGGAGCATGTCGTCGGAGCTTTTGAGATTTCGCACTACCGCCCCAAGGAGCGGCCCAATAGCGTGAAGATCGTGCATCCGAAGAACGGCGAGGAAGCCTGGTGGCCGCTTTTCGATGATCGGGGCGAATCACTTTTCCCCGAACTGATGGCCGAGCTCAATGCCATCAAGCAGGTCACGGTTTCGGGTCTGGTCTTCAGGCGCGATCGCGCGCACCGCAAGTCGCGTACTCCGCCACCGTGGATAACTGAGCGCAAGGACCTCCGCTACCTGCGCAGCGTCGTGAAGGACATTGTCGCCGCGGCCGGCATTCGATCCGAGCTTTCATTCACCTCGTTCCGCCACGGCGGCTTCACCGAGGGTGCCGACAGCGACCTGACCGACGCGGAACTGCGCGCAGCCGGCCGCCACAGGTCTGCACGGCAATTGCCGATCTATGCAAAGCGGACCCGTAAACAGCTGATCTCGGGGACCCGGAAGCGCCGCGAGAAGCGAACAAAAGCAGCCGGTTTGTCGGAATAGACGCGGCCGTTTGTCGGAATGACAACTACGAGGGCTAACCTAAGCTATTGAAAAGCTTGGTGGGCGCACCAGGGCTCGAACCTGGGACCCGCTGATTAAGAGTCAACCATGGATTGAGAACAATCAATGACTTGCCGGTCGCATCCCCGGGCTTGTCCGACCGAAAATGGGCATCCGTCGCACGGTCATAATCGTTCGTTGCATTGCCTGTTAACCCTCGTGGCGGGTGCAGGAGAAGTCGCGATCGTGCCGCGCGGCGCCTTGGTTTCGATCCTGCGGTTTGCGGGTAGGAAGAGCCCAACTTCCTGCCGGAAGCCGGGCTCTGGAGTATCTGGCAGGCGATCGGGCTCAAGGCACGTTTTGCCGTTACGCAGTCCCCGAACTGTTAGTTGGCCCCATTGCTTGGGAACAGCACCTTGTAGGGAATTCCCAACTCATCCACCTCATCGAATTCATGGATGGACAGATAGGGACTGCCCCCTTTCAGAAGCTTTTTCACTTCGGACCGACCGAAGGTGATCCTGTCGAGAAAGCTGCGGATTGCCCTAACCGATTGGTTCGCCCGCTCTACGCTTTCTTTGACGTGGGATTCACGCCGAGCTTTGATCGCAACCGCGAGATCAATGTCGCCCAAATCCGCCTTATCGGTGAGATAGCTGCCAAATACGCGCACCCCAGTAACCTTGTGCGTGAGCTCGTCGCGTTCATTGATGCTGACCACGCGAACCAGAAAGGTTTGGAGTAAGGCTTCGGCCTTCTCTCTCGAAATACGCGAGATGAACCTCGCATTGCATAGCTGCCTCCCAAGAGGTGCAACTAGATAGTGTGTTTTGTCATTCTCGTGACGTATCACATAGCCCGCCCTGACCAGGGCCTCTTCGATTTCCTGCTTCCGGCCGCCATTGACCTTGAACTGCTCTCCAATGGCCTCAGCGGGAAAGCTTACCTCGTGAAATCTGAGAAAGTCCCGCAACTTGATCAAGCGAACTCCAGCAAGCGTCTCGTTCTTCCCCACCTGCATTATTGATCTCTCATGATTTGAAGATTTGCGCCTACATACACGATGCACAGAAGAGTGGTTAACAGCCACGCATCCTTATTCGCGTCCGACAACGCGGTAGACACTTGCTCGGCTGATCCTGACGTGACTCGCGATTGGCTCGCGCCTAGAGCATGTTCTTTTGCCGGAATCGAGATTCCCAGAGACGATTTCTGATTCAAACTCCACGCTGGGGAACGGCGGCCAGCATGGATGATGCGACCCTATTCGGAAGACCTCCGCGAACTCGCTCTGGCGAGGGCTACCGCCGTGCCAATGGCATTCGACGCATACCTGTTCGCAACCGTCAATGACCATCTGAAGCGGGTTGTCACTGGGGCCGCCTGTCGAACTCAGGCTTTGCGTCCTCCGATATGCAGCAGCCAACAAGGATTGCGGCGCAATAGTTACAAACGACCGCGTAGTGGGAAGTCCCTAGTTTGACACCACGTGGTGCCTCCGGATCACCACACATTGGCTGGGGGATACGATTTCTATATCCGCGCTTGAATCGACGGATTTCTTCTAATTCGACCCTACACCACGTAAGACACGTCCCCGTTCCGTCATCCATTTAGCGCGCGAGAGATGGCTCTGGTATGCGTTGTGCGCGCGGTCCGCCTCACGCTCCGGATTGATATGTAGGACGATTCGGGCCACGTCCCGCCAGTCCGCCCCCTCACCCTCGGCCTGCAGAAGGCGAATGTAAGTCACAACGTGCTGCTCATCGTAGAATGTCGGCGCCGGCTCAGTGGGAGCCAGGTCAGCCACATCAGGATCGAGCGGCGGTGTCTCCTGCATAATCCCTTCCAATAGCCGCGCCCCCAAGGCTGCGAGCTTGAATACTATAGTCTGTAGTCCTTTAGTGTTCAAGGCAACACTGTGAGGGTGTGAAAAGCCCCAATCTGGCCTTCGGAAAAATCATTGCTGGCCTAAGGCTTTCTGCTCGCCTTTCGCAGGAAGAGCTGGCCGATCGGGCGACTATTCATCGGACGTATGTGAGTCAGATCGAACGAGGGCTGAAATCCCCCACGATCGTCACGCTCTTTCGCTTGGCGAAAGCACTTGACACGACCCCCAGCAAGATTCTGAAGCAACTCGAAATTGACATTGGCGCGGCGTGACCATGCGAACGTCTACATCCGTGTCGCGGCTAGGCTGTCCCGCCTTCGGACAATGTGCGGAAGGTCAGAACCTCGGTACCGATCCTCCACATCGTGGACGCCGTCGCAGACGCGCTCGCGGACCGAGGGCTGGTGGGCGCTACGATAGGTGTGATGGCGGGAGACGGCACGCTCCATGCCGGCATGTACCACGAGCGCCTCGCCAAACGAGGATATTCCTGCCTGATACCAGATGCGAAGGCGTAGCGCGACGGTGGCTTCTGGTGCTGCCACAAGCGTGGGGGGATCAGGGAAGATCGTAGGTTGGCAGGAAACAGTGGGAACGCGTAGCGGGGGAGCGAATCGAACGCCCGACCCGAACGGTCCGGTTCTGGTTTTGCAGCAAGCCGTACCCTGCGGCGACGGGCCAGCAGATTGTCCGTTTTGCTCGCCCTAATATCCTATTCTACGACGAGCACATTATCGACCTATACCATCCGATCTGCGCGCTGTATCGAATGGGGTGAAGATACAGAGACAAAGGGAAAGTCGCGTAGCAATGCGGTCGCGCGACGGCCGTCCACAAAAAACGTCGCACGAGACTCGTTTTGGTCTCGACCGCCATCTCGCGAAGGTACTGGAAAAGAAGGCCTTTTCCTTGGTGGGCGCACCAGGGCTCGAACCTGGGACCCGCTGATTAAGAGTCAGCTGCTCTACCAACTGAGCTATGCGCCCGGAACTTGTCCGGAAATGACCCTCGCAAGAGAGCGGTCGTTTAGCAAAGCGATTCCCCGATGTCCAGCAAGCTCAAGCAAGTTTTCCCGACTTTCTGACAACCGAAAGGTCGCCGGAATCCGGCGGCCTTTCATAGACTTGGCGAGGGTGCCGGCGGACAGCGCTCAGAGCCGGCCGGAGCGCTCCTGATCAGGGCCATCGTCGCGGTCGAAACGGTCGTGATCGAAGCCGCGGCCGCCGCGCTCCCAGCGGTCCATGCCGCGCTCTAGGCGGTGGCGGCGCCAGCCTTCGGCGCCGAAGCCGCGCCCTTCCATATGGGTCAGCATGCTCAGCCGCCGCTTCTGGTTGTCGTCGAGCGTCTTGTAGAGCGGGTCGGCGGCATCGGCGATCTTCGTCAGCGACGTCGCGGTCGCCGCCATGTTGCCGACGCGCTCGCGCAGGCGGGCGACCGGATCATCCGGCTTCTGCGACTTGTCCGCATCGGTCTTCTCGGCGGCCATCCGCGCATTGGCACGATCGAGCCGCATCTTCGCGAAGTCGCGCACCGCGGCCTCAACCGGCGGCCACAGCTTCTCCTGATCGGCGTTGAGCTTCAGCCCGGCGTGGACGGCGGCGATCCGCGCGTCGAGGAAGGCGGCCCGATCCTCGGGGCTCATCCGCATATGGCCGTGGAACCAGGGACGATGCTGGGCATAGACCGCGGTCGAACCGGCAATCGTGAGCGCCGCGATGCCGGCGAGCAGAACTTTCTTCATACGAACCTCCTTTGAAGGTTGCTCGAAGATGATGCCGCCCGCCCGCGCCTTCAACTTACGGATTGGACAGAGAGAGCTCTGTAACCAAGATGTAATCCGCTTTCATTGCACCGCAGAAACATCCAAGGCGCGAGGTCGCGCTTTGGATGTCTGTTGTTTGCGCTAGATCATGCCGAGCAAGCGCGGCAGCCACAGCGAGATCTCCGGCACGTAGGTGATCAGGCCGAGGAACACCAGCATCGCGCACAGCCATGGCAACACCGAGATGGTGATCTCGCTGATGCCCATCTTGGCGATACTGCTCGCAATGTAGAGGTTGAGCCCGACCGGCGGGTGGCACAGCCCGACCTCGGTGTTGACGATCATCAGGATGCCGAGATGCACCGGGTGCACGCCGAGCTTGGTCGCCAGCGGAAACAGGATCGGCGCCATGATCAGGAGGATCGACGACGGATCCATCACGTTGCCGGCGAGCAGCAGGATGATGTTGACGACGAGCAGGAACATCCAGACCGAGAAGTTCTTGTCGATGATCCAGGCCGCCATCTCCTGCGGGATCTGCTCGTGCGTCATCAGGAACGAGAACAGCACCGCGTTGGTGATGATGTAGAGCAGCATCGAGCTCATGCTCGCCGCCTGCAGCAGCACCTTCGGCACCTCGGAGAGCTTCAGCTCCTTGTAGACGAATACGGTGATGAAGAAGGCGTAGGTCGCGGCGACCGCTGCGGCTTCGGTCGGCGTGAAGATGCCGCCATAGATGCCGCCGAGCACGATCACGATCAGCAGCAGGCCCCAGATGCTTTCGCGGAACGCCGTGAACTGCTGGCCGATGGTCGCGCGTGGCATCTTCGGATAGCCGTTGCGCTGTGCGACGAAGAAAGTCACCGCCGCCAGCATCAGCGCGAGCACGACGCCCGGCACGATGCCGGCCATGAACAGCGCGCCGATCGAGGTGTTGGTGGAGACGCCGTAGAGCACCAGGATGATCGAGGGCGGCACCAGGATGCCGAGCGCGCCCGAGGTCGAGATCACGCCGACGCCGAACCGCTTCGGATAGCCGTGATCGACCATCGCCGGCATCATGATCGAGCCGATAGCAACCACGGTGGCGACGCTCGAGCCCGAGATCGCCGCGAACATCGCGCAGGCCGCGACGCCGGCCAGCCCAAGGCCGCCGGGCAGATGTCCGACCAGCGAGGTGGTGAACGCGATCATGCGCCGCGCGACGCCGCCGCGGGTCAGGAAGGTGCCCGCCAGGATGAAGAACGGGATCGCCATGATGCCGAAATTGTCGAGACCCGAAAACAGCTTCAGGCCGACGCTCTCGATCGGCACCTCGGTCATGGTGAACAGGAAGGTGAGCACGGTAAGGCCGAGCGAAATCGAGATCGGCATGCCCGTCAGCATCAGGGCAAACAGCAGTCCGAAAATAAGTGCGGCGCTCATCACGCTTCTCCAAGCGCGACGGGCGCGGTCTTGCTGGTCTCGACGCCATCGACATGGGAGGCGTCATGGTGCGGCAGGTCGTCGGTCCACCAGTAATTCCAGCACACCTGCAGGAAGCGGAAGCACATCAGATAGGAGCCGAGCGGGATGCAGGCGTAGACGATCCAGCTCGGGATCTCGAGATCCGGCGAGACCTGGTCGGTATGCATCAATTCGAACACGAATTTGGCACCCATGGTGCCGACGATCCCTGTGAATAGCGCGCCGCCGAGCAGGCCGAAGGTGATGGTGCGCTTGCGCCAGAAATCGTTGAGGCGGTTGATCAGGACGTCGACGCCGACATGGACGCCGGCGCGCACGCCATAGGCGGCGCCGAACTTCGCCATCCAGATGAACATGTAGATGCAGAGTTCCTGCGACCAGGCGAGATTGATGCCGAACAGGTACGGATAGAGCACGGGAACGTCGACCAGAAAACGGTGCACGACCGTGACGAAGGTCAGCAGCGTCGCGGCCCCCATCAGGCTCGCGATGATGATTTCCTCGAGCCGGTCCAGAATTTTAAGCAGCATTGATCTCCCCTGTCATGGCCTGATGCCGCAACCGGCCACGGCACCCTGGCCGCGACCTCACGCGGCCGCGGCGTTCACTATGTTTGCGGTTCAAGTCCCGCGTGACTGTTGCCGTCGATCGGAGCTGCCTCCGATCTACCTCGCCCCGCGTGCGCAGGGGTGTCCGGGGAATGATTCACTGTGTCGCGGTGCATGCTCGGCAGGACCGAGGCAAATCGGTCTTTTCTGGTTGTCGAGACACAGAGGGCCGAGCATGCGATATCGCGGTAGCATTTTTGGAAGGCTGCTTGAACCGATCAATCGACGGCAGTTTCAGACGGTTGTGGATCGTCTGGACGGGGATGCCTACGACAAGTCGTTCAGGAGCTGGGATCATCTGGTGGCGCTGATCTATGCCCAGCTTAGCGGCAACAGCAGTCTGCGCGGGGTGGTGACTGGCTTCAACGCCAATTCGCAGCATCACTATCACTTGGGAACCGGCAAGCTGTCGCGCTCGACGTTGTCCGATGCCAATGCCCGCCGTCCGATCGGCATTTTCGCGCAAACCTTTGCGGCGCTGTCGGCGATGGCGCGTCGCCAGCTGCGGAGTGAAGGCATGGAGATGGTGCGTCTGATCGACGCCAGTCCGATCCCGCTCGGCAAGGTCTGCAGTTGGGCGACGTGGAACGGCCGCATCCGCGGCATGAAGCTGCATGTCGTCTACGACCCAAGGAGCGATGTCCCGACCTGCGTCGAGATGACGGCCGCGAACGTCAATGACATCGAGATCGGCCGACAGACCCCAATCCAGCCCGCCACCACCTATGTGTTTGACAAGGGCTATTGCCGTTTCGACTGGTGGCAGAAGATCAATGATAGCAAGGCTTTCTTCGTTACCCGGGCGAAGACGAGCATCCGTCTTCGCTCGCTCAGGCATCGCGCCATCCGCAAGCGTAACGGGGATGGCTTCGAAATCCTTGCCGATGACGAGGTGAAGCTCACCAGCAAGGGCGATTCGCGCCTTCCAATCCCGCTCCGCCGCATCAAGATCAGACGCGAGAAAGGCGGCAAGATCACACTCCTGACCAACGACCTTGCCCGTAGCGCCGTCGAGATCGCCGCCCTCTACAAGAGCCGATGGCAAATCGAGCTGCTGTTCCGCTGGATCAAGCAGCATCTCGATATTCGCAAGTTCCTCGGCGCCAACGACAACGCGATCCGCCTTCAGGTGCTCGCTGCGATGATTGCCTACCTGCTGCTGCGCATCGCCGCTCACACCAACTGCATCAAAATGCTCCCGCTCAGGTTCGCCGAACTGGTCGGCCAGCTCCTGCTCACGCGTCGATCCCTCGCTGCCATCGACAAACCTCCGCCCATCAACCCCAGCCGTCGGAAATCAACCATCTCACCTGACCAGATGGAGCTCCGCTATGCCTGAATTTCCCCGGACACCCCTGCCGCGTGCGGGGAGAGGTCGAAATTCAAGCGCAGCTTGAATTTCCGGTGAGGGGGAGCTTCCGCGAGCACATCTGGAGCCGCGTTCGCGGAGAAGGCCCCTCACCCCAACCCTCTCCCTGCAAGAACCGGGAGAGGGAGCTCGTCTGGCATCGCCTCAGCGGCGAAGCATCGCAGCTAGTTCATCGGGCTGCGGCCGGTTTCCTTGAGGAATTCGTCGATCAACGGCTGGCCGACGCGCGATGCCACGTCCTTGTAGACCGGCATCATCGCCTTGCGCATCGCCTCGTCCTGCTCCGGCGTCAACGCGACGATCTCGGTCTTGCCGGCCTTCTTGATCTCGGCGAGCGCGTCGTCGTTTTCCTTGGCCGACTGGCTGTTGCCGAACTCGGTGGCTTCCTTCATTGCCTTGGAGAGCTGCTCGCGGATATCGGCCGGCAGGCCGTCCCAGAACTTCTTGTTCACGACCACGACGTAGCCGATGTAGCCGTGATTGGTGACGGTGGCGTACTTCTGCACCTCATGCATTTTCTGGGTGTAGATGTTCGACCAGGTGTTCTCCTGGCCGTCGACCACGCCGGTCTGCAGCGCCTGGTAGACGTCGGAGAATGCCATCACCTGCGGGATCGCGCCGAGCGCGCGGAACTGGGCTTCCAGCACCTTCGACGACTGGATGCGGAACTTGAGCCCCTTGTAGTCGGCGGGCGCGACCAGCTTCTTGTTCGCGCTCATCTGCTTGAAGCCGTTGTCCCAATAGGCGAGACCGGTCATGCCCTTGGAATCCAGCTTCTTGAGCAGCTGGGCGCCGAGCGGCCCGTCGGTGACCTTCCGCAGCGACTTCAGGTCGGGCAGGATGTAGGGCAGATCGAAGACTTCGAATTCCTTGATGCCGATCGGGCCGAACTTCGAGTTTGACGGCGCCAGCATCTGCACCGCGCCGAGCTGCAGCGCCTCGAGCTCTTCCTTGTCCTTGTAAAGCGTCGAGTTCGGGTAGACCTCGACCTTCACCTTGCCGCCGGTGTACTTCTCGGCGAGTTCCTTGAACTTGTCGGCCGCCTTGCCCTTCGGCGTATCCGAGGCCACCACGTGGCTGAATTTGAGAACGATCGGCGACTGCGCCGCCGCAGGCCCGACAAAGGTCAAAGCCGCGATCGACGCCGCAGCCAATATGAGTTTACGCATGTTTCCTCCCGCGTAATTGCGGAGCGCGAATACCGGCCCCGAGACATCCGGTCGCACCATTACAGACAAGCAAAGACGATTGCCATTGCCCCTTTAGCAGGGGCCAATTGCACCATTGCTGCACTGCAAAATTCGATGCGGCGGTATCCCCTTCGGCTCTTGCGACCGTTCAATGACACCGCCCGCACGCTGTGCCCGGCCACGGCAATGAGGTCAATGCGAGGTTTGGCAATGGCGGGTTCGCCGGGCGCGAATGCTGCGCGTGTTTCTTGCCGGCTGTCGCCCTGCGAAAACAGAGATCCATACGCCGCGGCAAATCTTGCAGATGTGACTCTTCGTTGTCGTCCTGGCGAAAGCCCATAACCACCGCATTTGATTGTGAACGAGGTCGTGGCCCCAGCATCGCGCAACAAGTCTCATTTGGGGTAATGGGTCCTGGCTTTCGCCAAGACGACACTGACGCCAAGACGACACTGAATGTGTTGGACCACGTGTGGCTCATGCTTCCGCAGTCTCGCGGCGCATTGCGTCCGAGCTTTGCATCTTGTTCCGCCCTCACCTCAAGCAGAGGGCGCAGGGAAAGCCGGGTGCCGATCGCACCCATGGGCCCCGAGCAATGGGTAGAAAGCTCGGGGGTAGGACCACAGGTGTAACCGGAAACAACCCGGCTTTCCCTGCGCGATGGGCTACGGCTTACTTCGTGCTCTCCCCGGCGAGACTGGGCTTGGTTGTCACCGTCTTCGCAACGCGCACTGCGCAATCGGAAAAGACACCTGCCGCTAGGGCGTCAGGACCACACGACTTCACCGTCCGCCTCATGCACGTTCGTCAACTGCGCAATCGGCGTCCACCGCATCTCGACCCACGTTCGTGACGACCGCGAAGCGCCCCTCGTGTCGGGTGAGACGGGCAGACCATACACCGAGCCACGTTTCGGATAAAGCGAAATATTTTTGTTGCGAAGGCTTGCGCCGTCGGGCAACTCAGTGGTAGCGGCCCTCCCCGGTCCTTTCGTCATTGCGGGCGACGCACCAGCGTCCGGTGTCGCCTCGCCGGCGAACGGAATCCGGTCGATCAGGCGTCATTCCCTCCGCAGGATTTTATCCATGGCCTTTCCACGCGCCAGCTCATCGATCAGTTTATCCAGGTAACGAATTTCCCGCATGGTCGGCTCTTTGATTTCCTCAACCCTGACACCGCACACCATGCCCTTGATCAAGGCCCGCGAAGGATTCATTTCAGGCGCCTTTGCGAAGAACGTTTCGAAGTCGGTTTGTTTTTCCAACTGAGCTTCCAGCTCCTTCGAACCGTAGCCGGTCAACCAGGAGATCACCTGATCAACCTCCGCTTTGGTGCGTCCCTTCTTCTCCGCTTTCGCGACATAGAGCGGGTAAACGCTTGCGAAGCTCGTTGTATAGATCCGATGCTTGGCCATGAATTGCTCCGAACGTTCGTATTCCGGGGTCTCGACGAGGAGATATTAGTCCTGAGTTGAACCGGCTTCGCCAATCCGAAGTGTCGCACGTGGCTAGGGGCATGGCGATGGCCTGCTGCCTCCCGTTTCGTCCCCAGCGCTCGCGTGCGGCGGCCCGCATGCGTTGGCAGCAATCGCTCTACAGCGACGGCAACCACTCTGGGGCGGCGCCCCACCCGATCCGTTAGATCACCACCATGTCCAATCCACGGGCGGAAACAATGCGGCCCGCCGGGATCGAACATCAGGATCGAACGCAGGAGTTTTCAACGATGAACCAGATGATCCGCAATACTCAGCAAGCATGAACCTCGACAATGTCTCGCACGCCGGTCAGCCGGGGCCAAACGAGTTGGTGCCATCGCGCTACGCGCTGAAGATCGGCGAGATCGACGTGCTGGTCGTCAGCGACGGGGTGCTGCCGCTGCCGACCAAGATGCTGGCGCACAATGCCGAGCCGGCCGTCCGCGCGGCCTGGCTGGACGACATGTTCCTGCCGCCGGACGCGTTCGACTGGGCGCTGAACGTGGTCGTGGTGCGAAGCGGCGGGACAACCATCCTCGTCGACGCCGGGCTGGGGTCGGACCCGGACCTGCACCTGCCGAAGGCCGGGCAGACGGTCAAGCGACTGGAGGCGGCCGGTATCGATCTTGGGTCCGTGACCGACGTGGTGCTGACCCACATGCACATGGACCACGTTGGCGGGCTGCTCGTCGAGGGCGTGAAGGAGCGGCTGCGTCCGGACCTGCGGATCCATGTGGCGGCTGCCGAGGTCAAGTTCTGGGAGGCGCCCGATTTCTCCCGCGTCTCGATGCCGCCGGGTTTCCCCGACGCGCTTCGTGCGACGGCCAAGCGGTTCAGGAAGGAATACCAGAGCCAGCTGCGGCTGTTCGACGAGGAGCACGAGGTGGCGCCCGGAGTGGTCGTCCGTCGCAGCGGCGGCCACACTCCCGGCCACAGCGTCGTTCGTCTGGCGTCCGGCGGCGACCGGCTGACATTCGCCGGTGACCTCGTATTCGCGGTCGGGTTCGAGCACCCCGAATGGCACAATGGCTTCGAGCACGATCCCGAAGAGGCGGCCCGCGCCCGGATCAGTCTGATGCGGGAACTGGCGGCGAACCGCGAGCTGCTGGTTGCCACGCATATGCCGTTCCCGTCCGTCGGACATGTCGCGGTCGAGGGTGACGCCTTCCGTTGGGTGCCGGTGTTCTGGGACTACTGAGACCTTGTCGAGTTAGAGCCGAACCGGGGCGCGTACTCATATCGATCATGGGTGCGGGCTCCGGCTTCCGCGCGGCCCTTCTGAGCAAAGGTCGGCTACGGGCCCCACAAGCTGTCATTCAAGCCGGCCGAGAGCGAATTAGCTTGCCTTGATTTGAGTCCTTTTGCACTCTCAGGCAAAGGAGGCCGATGCATGAAGATAATGACCGTCGCGTGCGCTCTCGGAGCGGCCCTCGTGCTGTGCAACCTCGGGACGTCTGGTGCTGAAGCCCGGGCGCGGAAGGCACAAGTCGTTCATGAACCAAGGAGGGTCATTATCCCGACGCCCGTGATAAGGCCAACTCCGTGGGACTATTATATTGTTCCACGATATCAATATCGCCCTGAAGACGACCGGGTCGATCCATACGCCCCGCCCCTGGTGTCGTCGTGGCGCCTCTATGAGGCGTGGCGGTGGCCATACTGGTGGTGAACAGCGATCGCGCCAAACAGATCGCAATCCGAGTGGTGATCGTCCCCTGACGGACGGGGACTAGTGTGCTGAATGCGAAGTTCGTGCGATTTCGCGGCAGCCACTTTCACGAACTTCGCATTCATAAAGCACACTAGAATCATAAGTTTGCTAGTGTCCTTATCGAATCCGAAGTTCGCTCCGAAGGTGCGGCAAATGATGCGAACTTCGGATTCGGGACACTAGCTGTGAAGTTGCGCGTTGAGGCCGTCCCAATTTGGCGTACGCTTGGTTGCCTCAAGAGCGCCGCTCTGGGAATTCCGACGAAAAAGCAGGCCCTTCTGGCCCGAGAGTTCTTTGGCTTTCAGGACTCGGCCATCTTCCAAAAGGATGCGCGCGCCTGCCGTGACATAACAGCCCGCTTCGACGATACAATCGTCACCCAATGAAATGCCGATACCGGCGTTGGCTCCGATCAGGCAGCGCTCACCGACTGTAATCCTCTCTTTCCCTCCTCCGGACAGAGTGCCCATGATCGACGCTCCGCCACCAACGTCGCTGCCGCTTCCCACAACCACGCCGGCGCTGATCCGGCCTTCGACCATGCAGGGACCGAGCGTACCCGCGTTAAAATTGCAAAAGCCTTCATGCATGACGGTTGTGCCCGGGGCCAAGTGGGCGCCGAGCCTTACGCGATCCGCATCAGCAATTCTCACGTCCGCTGGCGTCACATAATCGGTCATGCGCGGAAACTTATCCACGCCTGTCACCTCGAATGCGAGGGCACGCTTTCGTGCCTCCATTCGCGCGTCCGGTACACGGGAGCACTCACAGGGACCGAGGGTCGTCCAGGCAACGTTAGGTAAGAGACCGAAAACACCCTCGAGGTTCAGACAATTCGGCCGGACGAGCCGGTGGCTCAGCAGATGGAGTCGAAGATACGCGTCGTGCACGTCCGTCGGCGCAGATGCAAGGGAGCCAATTTCTGTACGGATTGGAACGATGTCGACATTGCGAATGTCGTCGTGTCGCGCATATCCGTCCGCCGACTCGCCCAACGATCTGCTGACCTCGTCCTTCGTGAGAGGGACCGTTGCCGTCTTGTCGGCCTCCGCGACCAGGCGCAGCTGAAGAAACCAGGAATCCAGCACGCGCCCATCAGCGGCAATCGTCGCAAATCCCTCGCCTCTCGCGCCCCTCAGCTCTATCGTCATCTGAATTTCTCACACTGCGATCCTGCACGTCATGCATACGCGAGTTCTCGTGGAAATGGCAACTTCCGGGCTCTCAAACGGGTCCGCTTTGGGGCAAAGGGCGACATGGGTCCACGCCGCAGCGACGTCCGGCTCTTACGCTCTGAGCGGACGTCGATCGACGGTGCTTGCGGTGCTGTGTCGGGCGAGCGAGTAGCCGGCGGGCGGCTTTCCGCGCTTCGTCCCCGGACCGCTATTCCGCCGCGGTCCGGATATCGATCTTCTCGGCGCGGACCGCGCAGAACTTGAACTCCGGAATCTTGCCGAACGGGTCGAGCGCCGGGTTGGTCAACAGGTTGGCCGCCGCTTCCGCGTAGCAGAACGGCATGAAGACCATGTTCTCGGGCACGTCGCGGTCGGCACGCACCTTGACCTCGACCGCGCCGCGGCGCGTCTCGAGACGGATGAAGTCGCCGGGCGCGAGTCCCTTCTTGTGCATGTCCTTCGGGGTCATGAACGCGACCGCTTCGGGCTCGATCTGGTCCAGCACCTGGGCACGGCGCGTCATCGAGCCGGTGTGCCAATGTTCGAGCACGCGGCCGGTCGACAGCACCATCGGGTACTCGTCGTCGGGCAGTTCGTCCGGCGGGATCACCTTGGCCGGCACGATCCTGCCGCGGCCGCTTTCGGTCGGGAAGCCGGTGGTGAAGATGATCTCGTTGCCGGGCTTGTCGGGATCGTCGACCGGATAGGTCACCGCGCCCTCGCGCACCAGGCGGTCCCAGCTGATGTTCTTCAGTGACGGCATCAACTCGGCCATCTCGGTGAAGACCTCGCCCGGCCCCGCATAGTTCCAGGGCAGTCCCATCCGCTTACCGATCTCCTGGATGATCCAGAGATCCTGCCTTGCATCGCCCGGCGGCTTGATCACCTCGCGCGCCAGCTGCACGCGGCGGTCGGTATTGGTGAAGGAGCCGGACTTTTCGGCGAACGCCGAGGCCGGCAGGATGACGTCGGCGTGGAACGCGGTCTCTGTGACGAACAGATCCTGCACGACGAGATGATCGAGCTTGGCCAGCGCCTCGCGCGCGTGCTGCAGGTCGGGATCGGACATCGCGGGATTCTCGCCCTCGACATACATGCCGTGGATTTCGCCGGCGTGGATCGCATTCATGATCTCGACCACGGTCAGGCCGCGCACCGGATCGAGCTCCTGCCCCCAGAGTTTCTCGAAGGCGCCGCGCATGTCGTCGCGGCCGACCGGCTGGTAGTCCGGAAGGAACATCGGGATCAGGCCGGCGTCGGAGGCGCCCTGCACGTTGTTCTGCCCGCGCAGCGGATGCAGCCCGGTGCCGGGGCGGCCGACCTGGCCGGTGATCAGCGCGAGCGCGATCAGGCAGCGCGCATTGTCGGTGCCGTGGACGTGCTGGCTGATGCCCATGCCCCAGAAGATGATCGACGATTTGGCGCGGGCATAGGCGCGCGCGACCTCGCGCAGCGTCTCCGCCGGAATGCCGCAAATCTGGGACATGCGCTCCGGCGTGAACTCATGGATCTTCGCCTTCAGCTCGTCATAGCCCTCGGTATAGCCGGCGATGTACTGCTCGTCGGTCAGGCCTTCCGTGATGATCGTGTGGATCATCGCGTTCAGCATCGCGACGTCGCTGCCCGGTTTGAATTGCAGGTGCTGCGTGGCGTGGCGCGACAGCGTCTGCCGGCGCGGGTCCATCACATAGAGCTTGGCGCCGCGCTTGGCGGCGTTCTTGATGTAGGTGGCGGCGACCGGATGGTTCACGGTCGGATTGGCGCCGATCACCCAGATCACCTCGGCGTCGGCCGCGGCCGCGAACGGCGCCGACACCGCGCCTGAGCTCAATCCCTCGAACAGCGCCGCCACCGACGAGGCGTGACACAGCCGCGTGCAGTGATCGACATTGTTGGAGCCGAAGCCGGTGCGCACCAGCTTCTGGAACAGATAGGCTTCCTCGTTCGAGCCCTTGGCCGAGCCGAAGCCGGCCAGCGCCTTGGCGCCCTTCTCGTCGCGGATCTTGCGCAGGCCCGCGGCGGCCAGATCGAGCGCCTCATCCCAGGATGCCTCGCGGAAATGGGTGTAAGGATTGGCCGGATCGACCTGGTCGTTGGCATCCTTCTTGACGCCGGGCAGCCGCACCAGCGGCTTGGTCAGGCGATTGGGGTGATGGATGTAGTCGAAGCCGAAGCGGCCCTTGACGCAGAGCCGGTTGTGATTGGCGGGACCATCGCGGCCTTCCGCGTAGATCACCTTCTCGTCCTTGACCTGGTAGGTGACCTGGCAGCCGACGCCGCAATACGGGCACAGCGAATCCACCTTCTTGTCCGGATAAGTGACGCGGGTCTGCTTGTCGTCGAGCATGACCGCCGGCATCAGCGCGCCGGTCGGACAGGCCTGCACGCACTCGCCGCAGGCGACGCAGGTCGATTCGCCCATCGGATCGTCGAAGTCGAACACGATCTTGGCATCGTGGTTGCGGTAGGCCATGCCGATCACGTCGTTGACCTGCACCTCGCGGCACGCCCGCACGCAGAGGCCGCACTGGATGCAGGCGTCGAGATTGACGCTCATCGCCGGATGACTGGTGTCGGCATGCCAGCGTTCAGTGGCGGGAAAGCGGCTTTCGGTCACGCCGGTCTTCTCGGCCCAGTGCCAGAATTTCGAGTCCGGATCGTGCGAGGTGTCGCGCGCCGGCTGGTCCGCCACCAGCAGCTCCATCACCATCTTCTGCGCCGCGACGGCGCGCTGGCTGGCCGACTTCACCTTCATGCCGACCGTCGGCGTCCGCTTGCAGGACGCCGCCAGCACGCGCTCGCCTTCGATTTCGACCATGCAGGCGCGGCAGTTGCCGTCCGGCCTGTAGTCCGGCGCGGGCGAATAGCACAGATGCGGGATCTCGGTGCCCTGGCGTTTGGCGACCTGCCAGATCGTCTCGCCGGCGCGCGCCTCGACCTGCTGGCCGTCGAGCTCGAACTGAATCGTCAGGCCTGAGTTCTGATTGTTGCTCATTCAAATCCTCGTCGAAATTCGTCTGCTCGGCCTCGCCTACTCGGCGGCTTGCTGCGGACGAAAGCCGTCCGGAAAATATTTGATCACTGAGGTCAGCGGATTGGAGGCCGCCTGACCGAGGCCACAGATCGACGCATCGCGCATCGCCTGGCTCAATTGGTCGAGCAGTTCCTTGTTCCAGACCGGCTGCTGCATCAACAGTGCCGCCTTCTCGGTTCCGGCGCGGCACGGCGTGCACTGCCCGCAGCTCTCGTCCTCGAAGAACTTCATCAGGTTCAGCGCGGCGTCCCTGACGTCATCGGCCTGCGAAAGCACGACCACGGCGGCGGAGCCGATGAAGCAGCCATATTTCTCCAGCGTGCCGAAATCGAGCGGGATGTCGTCCATCGACGCCGGCAGGATGCCGCCGGATGCACCGCCCGGCAGATAGGCCTGCAAGGTATGGCCATCGGCCATGCCGCCGCAGAACTCGTCGATCAACTCGCGCAGGGTGATGCCGGCGGGAGCGAGCTTGACGCCAGGATCCTTGACGCGTCCCGACACCGAGAAGCTGCGCAGGCCGTGGCGTTCGTTGCGGCCGTGGCTCTTCCACCAATCGGCGCCCTTCTCGACGATGTCGCGCACCCACCACAACGTCTCGATGTTGTTGATCAGCGTCGGCAGGCCGAACAGCCCGACCTGGAACGGATATGGTGGCTTGTGCCGCGGCAGGCCGCGCTTGCCCTCGATCGATTCCAGCAGCGAGGATTCCTCGCCGCAGATATAGGCGCCGGCGCCGCGCCGCAGATGCAGCGTCGGACCACCCGGTGGGAGCTTCGCGATCTCGCGCGCGAGGATGTCGCGGCAGGCCGGGTACTCGTCGCGGATATAGATGTAGACTTCCGGCGCCTCCACCACGTGGGCGCCGATCAGCATGCCCTCGAGGAAACGATGCGGATCGGTCTCGAGATAATAGCGGTCCTTGAACGTACCGGGCTCGCCTTCGTCGCCGTTCACCGCCATCAATCGCGGACCGGGCTCGCCGAGCACCGCGCGCCACTTGCGGCCGGTCGGAAAACCGGCGCCGCCGAGGCCGCGCAGCGACGCATCGTCGAGCGCCTTCAGCAGGTCTTCGCGCGGCAACTCGCCCGAGCGCAGGCGCGCCAGCAGCTGGTATCCGCCGCCCGCCACATAGGCGTCGTAGTCGACATATGGCGGAAGGTGTACATGGGTGTCGCCGCTCTTCGCCGCCGCCAGCACATTGGTGACGGTCGCATGATCGACGAAGTTGTGGCCGACCTCGGCAGCGGGCGCTGTGTCGCAGCGGCCGACGCACGGTGCGCGCACGACGCGGATGCCGGGGCCGGCGCGGTTCTGCAGATCCTTCAACAGCTGTTCGCCGCCGAGCATCGCGCAGGTCAGCGAATCGCAGATACGTACGGTGAGCGGCGCGATGTCAGCCTCGCCTTCCTTCACGATGTCGAAATGCGCGTAGAAGGTGGCGGTCTCGAACACTTCGGCGAATGACAGCTTCATCTCGTCGGCGAGCGCGGCAAGATGCGCCGCCGAGATCTGATGGTATTTGTCCTGGATCAGATGCAGATACTCGATCAGGAGGTCGCGCCGCCTCGGACGATCGCCGAGCAGCGTCTCGATCTCATGGGCGGCCACGGGGTCGACCTGGCGTCCCTTGGGCGTGGCCTTCGCTCGCTTCCTGCCCTGTCCGGGATGCTCGAACGCACGAACCTTGTGAACGTCGTCTCGACTCATGAAGCCTCGCCTTGGGAACCACGCTTTGCGCGAATTGCACTGCTTCGACGAACTCTATTCTCTGGTATGCCAGAGGCAAGCAGTTTTAGAACGCCTCTAGCAGCGTCGGGTTGCCGCGTAGGCCATTGTTTATGTTTGCCTATCGGGCGATCTGATTTTGCTATCGCGCACCCGTCGCGCTGCGCGGTCCCGACCGCGTTTCAGCTCTCACAGCAGGTCGGCGTAGCCGAGAAAGCCGACGGCATCGCCAGGTTCAACCCGCACCACCGACTCGCCGAGTTCGACCAGTCCATCGGTCTCGATCAGCGACGACAGCAGACCGGCTCCCTCGCGAGGAAACTTGTTCGCTTCCAGCGTACCGTCCGTCGCCCGTCGCAGCGAGACGCGGACATATTCGCGCCGCCCACTCTTCTTCTTGTAGCTGAAGGCCGCCCGCACCGGCATCGACAGCAAGGGGGACGGCACAGCGCCCGATAGCGCCAGCACGGTCGGCCGCACGACATGAACGAAGGTGACGAAGCTCGCCACCGGATTGCCGGGCAGGCCGATCAGCGGGGTGCCGTCGATGATTCCCATCGCCACCGGGCGGCCGGGCTTGATCGCCATCCGCCACAGCACCAGCGAGCCCGCCTGCTCGATGCCGGCCCTGACGTGGTCCTCTTCGCCGGTCGAGACCCCGCCGGTGGTCAGGATCAGGTCGTAGCGCCGCGCGACCTGCTTGAGCGCCGCGGCGAGCTCGGCCCGCTCGTCGCGCAGGATGCCGAGATCGCCGACCTCGCAACCGAGCCGCCGCAACATCGCCATCAGCATGAAGCGGTTGGAATCGAACAGTTGCGCTTCGGTGCGCGCGCTGCCGGGCGCAGCCAGTTCATCGCCGGTCGAGAACACCCCGACGCGAAGCCGCCGCACCACATCGAGCGTGGTGAGCCCAAAGGCCGCAGCGACCGCGATATCCTGCGGGCGCAGCCGCCGGCCCGCCGCCAGCGCGACGTGGCCGCGCGGAATGTCTTCGCCGCTGGGGCGCACATTGGCGCCGACCTTGAGGCCGGACGGCAGGATCACACGCCCGGAATCGTCGATCCGCACGTCTTCCTGCATGAACACGGTGTCGGTGCCATCGGGCATCGGCGCGCCGGTGAAGATCCGCACCGCTTGGCCCGCCTGCGCCGGCTGCGCCGACGCGCCCGCCTGCACCCGTCCGGCAACGGGAAACGCGCGCTCGCCGCTCGCCGGCAGGTCCGCGCCGGATACCGCGTAGCCGTCGACGGCGGAATTCTTGAACGGCGGCAGCGCAAGCGGCGCAACAATGTCGCCGGCCAGGATGCGTCCGTCCGCATCCACCAGGGCAACGGCTTCGGTCTCGCCGACAGGCTTGACCCGCGCGGCGATGATCGCGACGGCCTCATCGACCGACATCATCGGTCCGCCGAATGCGAAGCAGTCGTCCGAAAGCTGCGCCATGATCTCCCTCAGTCCTCGCCATCGACAAGATTTGTTCGACCCGGATCGCGAACTGCGGCGTTATCCTTAAAGCCGGACCGATCGATGGCAGTTCCCGCGACGCGGCGGAGAGTCGCCAGTCAGTCTCCGAACGTGCTTATATCCCTAGCTGCGTTGCCATGTGAACCCATCTGGACGTCAAGCAGTGCCCGAGAAAACCACCGCTCCCATCATTGTTCCTGATCCGGACGATCCGCGCCTGACGGAGCGCGTGGTCGGCGTCGATCAGACCGGCACGCGGACCGAGATCAAGGTGCCGGTCGAGCGGCCGCTGACGCTGTACCTCAACGCGCAGGAGATCGTCACGATGATGACGATCAACGACTACCCCGAATACCTCGCGCTCGGCTACCTCTTGAACCAGAACATGCTCAAATATGACGACGTCGTCACCGAGGTCGAATATGACGACGATCTCGAGGTCGTCGTGGTGCGTACCGCGCACCACACCAATTTCGAGGCCAAGCTGAAGAAGCGCACCCAGACCTCGGGCTGCGCCCAGGGCACGGCGTTCGGCGACCTGCTCGAAGCCGTCGAGAAGGTCGCGCTGCCGAAGGCCGAACTGCGAACCTCCTGGCTCTACCGGATGACGCACACCATCAACACGATGCCCTCGCTCTATCTGGAAGCCGGCGCCATTCACGGCTGCGTGCTGTGCAAGGAGGCGACGCCGGTGTGCTACACCGAGGATGTCGGCCGGCATAATGCCGTCGACAAGATCGCGGGCTGGATCTACCGGCACAATGTCGATCCGGCCGACAAGATTCTCTACACCACCGGCCGGCTGACCTCGGAGATGGTGATCAAGACGGTGCGGATGGGGATCCCGATCCTGGTCTCGCGCTCCGGATTCACGGCGTGGGGCGTCGATCTGGCGCGGCAGGTCGGATTGACGCTGGTCGGTCGCGCCCGCGGCAAGCGCTTCATCGCGCTGTCCGGTGAGGAGCGGATCGTCTACGACCAGAACCTCGACTATGTCGAAGAGGAATCGATGCGTCACAAGCGCAAGGGCGAGACCGACAATGACTGACATTCCGGGGACTAGCATCCCGGGCGTGCTGCTCGCCGGCGGCCTCGCGCGCCGGATGGGCGGCGGCGACAAGCCGATGCGCAAGATCGCGGGCCGCACCATTCTGCAACGGGTGATCGACCGTCTCGCTCCGCAATGCAGTGGGCTGATCATCAACGCCAATGGCGACCCGGCGCGCTTCGCCGCGTTCGGCCTTCCGGTCGTCGCCGACGATGTCGCCGACTATCCCGGTCCGCTCGCCGGCATCCTGGCCGCGCTCGACTGGACCGCCGCCAACCGGCCGGATGCGCAATGGGTGCTGAGCGCCGCGGGCGACTGTCCGTTTCTGCCGTGCGACCTCGTCACGCGCCTGGAGCAAGCGCGCGCGGCCGTGAATGCCGAGCTCGCGGTCGCTTCATCCGGCGGGCAGACGCATCCCGTCATCGGTCTCTGGAGCGTCCGCTTGCGGAACGAGTTGCGCAAGGCGCTTGTCGTCGAGGACGTGCGCAAGATCGACCGCTGGACCGCGCGCTATCCGCTCGCAACGGTCGAGTGGCCGACCGAGCCGCTGGATCCGTTCTTCAATGCCAACACCGTCGAGGACATCGCGGAAGCCGACCGCCTCGCCGCGCTCGACGGCGGATAGAGCATCGGTTCTGATTGAATCAGAACCGAAGCTCTAGATTCTTGTTTTGACGCGTTTTCTTCACGCGAACCGGCGTCCACTTCGCTCGAAAACGCTCTAACGTCCGCCGCCCCACTCAGCTCGGCCACGGCGTGTTGCGGATCCGGGTGCAGGCGTTCGGCCTGTGAAATGTGGGATCGCGCTCCGCGACGAAGTCGAAATTGACGGTGCCGAACGTGGTCTGCGGCTTCTTCAGGGCCGAGCAGGTCTGAACCTCGATGAACTCGTTCTTGAAATCGCCGCGGGGAAACGCGGCAAGGACGCCGTCGCGCTGCTCGGCGGTATAGTCATCGTATCCGACGCCGACGGCATCGACCAATACGCCTGCATTGGTGAGCGCGATTTCAGGCCGCATGTATTGCGGAATGCCGGGCGTGGTGTGCAAGGCGATCGCCTCCCACACCAGGTCCGCTTTGGGCTCGGCGATGCCGTGGCTCCTGAGAAATTTGCGCGCCGCATCGGCGCCGTCGACCTCAAACCGTTTGGTCTCGGTATGAAAATGTTCGACAAGGCCGAGATCATGAAACAGCGCGGCAACATAAAGCAGTTCAGCGTCGAACTTCAGATTTTGCCTGGCGCCCTTGAGCGCGCCGAACACAAACACGCGGACCGAGTGATTGAACAACATCTCGGTCTCATATTGCCGCACCAACTCGGCGGCCTCCCGCGCGATCTTGCTGTCCGGGATTCGAATGCCGGAAATCGTGTCCGCCATCATCGCACTCCTGCCCTGTGTAGTGCCCCGGATGCATGCACTGGACGGCCAATGGCGTCACGATTCATGCGCGCCGGCACTCCGCTGCAGTGAATCGTACCACTACCTAACCCGCGAAGCGGCAACCGGAAGGCCCCGGCTGCATGAAGATTCTGCAGGGAGATCGTGAGGCTGGTGCAATATCCGGCTCAGCGCACCTGCGCCACGCCTATCCGCGCCACGCTCCCCGCCTCCGCCGCCCGCAGATAGTCCAGCATCATACGGCTGGTTGCCGACAGATGCGCGGTGTCGCGGACCACGATCTTCAGCTCGCGCCGTCCCCAATCGTCGCGCAGCGGGATCGCACGAAGGCCCATCCCGGCGCCGACCACCTCGAAGGCGCGGTCGGGGATCAGCCCGAGCCCCATATTGGCCTGCACCATGCGGCAGACCGCATCGAAGCCGGGTACATTGATGCGCAGCCGCATCGCCTTGCCGGCTTGCGTCGCCGCATATTGCGAGCGCAGATAGATCGAGCTCGCGGTGTGCAAGCCGATATGGTCGAAATCGAGCGTCTCGGTGAACAGCAATGTCTCGCGGCCGGCCAGCCGATGGTCGGCGCGCATCACCACCACCAGATTGTCGTAGCGATAATGGAAGGCCTCGAGCGCGCGGCTGTCGGCCTCGGCCGAGCAGATGCCGATCTCGGCCGCGCCCTCCTCGATGCCGCGCACCACCTGCCCGCTCGGCCGCTCCTGCAGATCGACGCGGAGCAATTCATGCGCGGCGAAGAAGGCGGAGAGATCCTCGGGCAGGTATTGCACGATCGCCGAGAGATTGGCGAGCATGCGGACATGGCCGCGCACGCCTTGCGAATATTCCGACAGCTCGACCGCGATCTTCTCGACATTGAGCAGCGTCACCCGGGCGTGGTGCAGCAGCGCCTCGCCCGCCGGCGTCAGCGCCATGCCCTTGGCGAGCCGCTTGAACAGCGTAACGCCGAACGCCAGCTCGAAATCGTTCATCCGCTTCGACACCGCCGACGCCGCGATCCCCTCGCGCTGCGCGGCGCGGGTGAGGTTCTGTTCGTCGCAGACCGCGACGAACAGGCGAAGCGTTGTCAGGTCGACCCGGCGCGTCAGCGCGGTCTCCGCCGGCGTGGCGGCGCGCGGAAGGTCTGTCACGATGGAGGAGATCGGCATGGACGGCGTTCCCCGGGAAAGAACGCAGCGTAGCGCTGGAGATGGCGCGGAAGATTCCAAAGCAATGCGGGATGGAGCGGAATATTGGTAAATGATTCCAACGGTAACCGAAATGGTCTAATTTTATTCCAATCTGGCCAACTACCGCCGTCATTGCGAGGCGCGAAGCGACGAAGCAATCCATGTATCAGGAATGGGAGAGATGGATTGCTTCGCTACGCTCGCAATGACGGAGGACTCTCGCTCTAGATCTGCACGCCCAAACGAAAAACGCGGCGCCAGGGCGCCGCGTTTCAACCTGTCGGTCGACCGCGCTCGTCAGCCCGCAGCCTTGGCCGGGACGTCGCGCTGGCGCTTCATCACGATCTTGTTCAGCGCGCCGAGATAGGCCTTTGCGGAGGCGACCAGCGTGTCCGGATCGGCGGCGCGGGCCGTCATCGAGCGACCTTCATGTGCCAGACGCACCGAGACCTCGGCCTGCGCGTCGGTGCCTTCGGTCACCGCGTGCACCTGATAGAGCTCCAGCTTGGCCTCGTGCGGCACCAGGCGCTTGATGCAGTTGAAGACGGCATCGACCGGGCCGTTGCCCTCGGCCTCCTCGATCTTGATCTGGCCATCGACGTCGAGCTTCATGGTCGCGCGCTGCGGGCCATGGGTGCCGGCGATCACGGTCAGCGAGGTCAGCTTGATGCGGTCGTGCGCGGCCGCCATCTCCTGGTCGACCAGCGCCTCGATGTCCTCGTCGTAGATGTCCTTCTTGCGGTCGGCCAGCGCCTTCATCCGCGTAAAGGCATCCTCCAGCTGGTTGGCGCCGAGCTTGTAGCCCATCTCCTCCAGCTTGTGGATGAAGGCGTGGCGGCCGGAATGCTTGCCGAGCACCAGCGAGGACTGCTTCAGGCCGACCATCTCGGGCCGCATGATCTCGTAGGTCGAGGCGTCCTTCAGCACGCCGTCCTGATGGATGCCGCTCTCATGCGCGAACGCGTTACGGCCAACGATTGCCTTGTTGTACTGCACCGGGAACGAGGTGGCCGCGGACACCACCTTCGAGGCGCGGGTGAGCTGCGTGGTGTCGATCTTGTTCCAGAACGGAAACTTGTCGTTCCGCACATTGATCGCCATCACGATCTCTTCCAGCGCGGCATTGCCGGCGCGCTCGCCGATACCGTTGACGGTGCACTCGACCTGCCGCGCGCCGCCGACGACGCCGGCCAGCGAGTTCGCGACCGCCATGCCGAGGTCGTTGTGGCAATGCACCGAGAAGATCGCCTTGTCGGAGTTCGGCACGCGCTCGATCAGCGTGCGCATGAAGTGGGTGTATTCCTCCGGCACCGTGTAGCCGACGGTGTCGGGGATGTTCACCGTGGTGGCACCGGCCTTGATCACCGCTTCGACGATCCGGCACAGATAGTCCATCTCGCTGCGGGTGCCGTCCTCGGCCGACCATTCGACGTCGTCGATCTGGTTGCGGGCGCGGGCGACCATCGCGACCGAGGTCTCGATGACCTCCTCGGGGGTCTTGTTCAACTTCACCCGCATATGCAGCGGCGAGGTCGCGATCACGGTGTGGACGCGGCCGCGGCGGGCGAACTTCACGGCTTCGGCGCAGCGGTCGATGTCGGCCGGATGGGCACGGGACAGGCCCGCGATGACCGAGTTCTTGGAGCGGCGGGCGATCTCGCTGACCGCCTGGAAATCGCCTTCCGAGGTGATCGGGAAGCCGGCCTCGATGACATCGACGCCCATGTCGTCCAGGAGTTCGGCGACCTCGAGCTTCTCCTCGAAGGTCATGGTGGCGCCGGGGCACTGCTCGCCGTCGCGCAAGGTGGTGTCGAAAATGATGACGCGGTCCTTCTCGGACTTGTTCGCGGTGGCCATGTCAGAAATTCCTTTAAGCTTTGCGCCCGTCATGTTGCTCCCTGAGCAATTACCTGGGCGATATCAGGGTTCGGTGATCTCGTACAAACCCCTGAGTGCCCAGGCGCAAACGCCCAGCCGGCCCTCAGGGGCAGGTAAGAAGAAGGCCGCCAATAAGCAGGGTGGGCGCTGCGGCAGGGATCGCGGCGGTAGCCTGGGCCACCTCCCCTGAAATCCCATCAATTTGGCCGCGAATCAGCATTGCCAGACCCTGTTGAGCGCCAAAATCCTCGGGCAAAACCATTGACGGTTGGTTGCCGGGACGCGCTGTGCGCCGTCGTTCTAGACGATTATGGCAAGCTGCCGCAATGGGTAAAGATGGTCAGGTGGATTGACCTATCGTCATCGCATGGCTGGGGCGCGATCGCCCTCACCTGACTTCCGCCCGGGGCTCAGCTCGTTGCACCGCGGGTATCATCGCCCATGCTCCTCGCCGGACCACAGCCACGTGCCGCAGCATCCAGGTGTGAAGCCAACCAGCGAGGATCACGGACACGATCGTGATCACCAGACCGCCGATCAGGTCCGCGACGTAGTGACCGCCGACGATCGGCGTTGCCAGGATCATGCCCAGATTGACGAGCGTCATCGGGATGCGCAGCCAGCGGATGTTCCAGCTTGCCCAGATCAGGATCAGGGCTGCCGCGCAATGGAAGCTAGGAAACGCGATCAGTCCCTTGCCCTGGAAATTGCGCAGGCTTCTGAGGCTTCCTTCGCGAATCCGGATCAGCTCATCGATCCAGCCGTCGGACGACAGCGGCAAATTCCGGAACGAGGATATCTCGGTATCGCTGAGATGCAGATGGGTCCACGCCGTGGTGGCCGGAACCAGGGCAAAAATCACAATCGTCAGCAGCAGTGATATGATCGCCGCCAGGATGAATTTCTCAAGCGTCTTGACATCCTTCTTGATGGCCAGCGCCAGGATCACAACATTGGGCAGATAAAAAATCGAGTTATAGAATTCGCTCACGAAGCGGACCATCGTGTCCGAGCCCGCGAAGAACCCCGCATAAGCTCTCCAATCATATCCGATCAGCTGATCAGCACGCAGCAATTGGTCGTCGATCAGGGGACGGCCGACTGTCGCGGCGGCATAGGTCAACATCGTCGCGGCGATCGCAACCACCAGATTCTGCGACCAGCAGTTTATGAACAATTGGACGAATTGGATTCGCAGTCCCTTTGTCACGAGGTAGGCGCTGAGCAAGATCGCTGCCATCCCGCCATAGCCGGCCCAATTGACATCGACGTGCCGGAATCCGGACCAATGGAAGGCAGCAAAGCAACCAGCCAGGAACAGCAGGACAGGCGCCCATAGCACGCCCCTCAGTGCGTCATCGTTCGGGTTGTGACTGCCTGTCGCTAAATCTGTGGTTGCCATACCCCCATGTTGCGTCAATTCATTAAGATTGCCTTGCGAGCGGCCGGTACGCGCTGGGAATATCCGCATGCGACAAACATGGGACGCGGCGCCTACTTCTTTGCAGACGTCTTCTCGCCCGCCCCGCCCTTGCCTTCCGCCTCCAGCGCCGCGCGGACGCGCTTGAATTCGCTCAAGTCGGCCTTGTCGACTTCGGGGAATTTCAGGTCGAGCCCGTCGAGGGCGTTGACGATGGTCGAGCCGATCACGACGCGGGCGAACCATTTGTGGTCGGCCGGCACGATGTGCCAGGGCGCCTCTTTGGTTGCGGTGTGATGGATCATGTCCTGATAAGCGGCCTGATATTTGGCCCACAGCTTGCGCTCGGCGACGTCGGCCATCGAGAACTTCCAGTTCTTGGCCGGCTCCTCGAGCCGGTCGAGGAAACGCTGGCGCTGCTCCTCCTTGGAGACGTTGAGGAAGAATTTCAGGATCACGGTGCCGTTGCGCGACAGATAGCGCTCGATCGACGCAATGTCCTCGAAGCGTTCGCGCCAGATGTTCTTGGTCACCAGCTTCTTCGGGATCTTCTGCTTGTCGAGCACTTCCGGATGCACCCGCACCACCAGGCACTCCTCGTAATAGGAGCGGTTGAAGATGCCGATGCGGCCGCGCTCCGGCAGCGCGATCATGGCGCGCCACATGAAGTCGTGGTCGAGCTCCCTGGTCGAAGGCTGCTTGAAGGAGGAAACCTCGCAGCCCTGCGGATTGACGCCCTCGAACACGCTCTTGATCGCGGAATCCTTGCCGGCGGCATCCATGCCCTGGAAGATCAGCAGCAGCGACCAGCGGTCCTGGGCGTAGAGCTTCTCCTGGAAGTCGTTGAGCCGCTTGCGGTTGGCCTCGATGATCTTGCCGCCGGCGTCCTTGTCGATGCCGCCCTTCTCGGCGGTCGGATACGATTTGAGGTGAAATTCGCCCGACCCGTCGAAGCGGAACGGCGCGACGAAGGGCTTCAGTTCATCGGCGAGCGATGGGGACGGTTTGTTGCTCATGGCTTCTCGACGGCTTGCGCGGCGATTTGATCCGGTCGATCACGCTACCAAGAATGCCCTTGGGCAGGAAGATGATGAACAACACCAGCAGTACGCCATAGACCAGATTGTCCCAGCCGACCGCCTTGGTGCCGAAAGAGATGCGCAACACCTCGGCCAGCACGATGGTGATGACGGCGCCGACCGTCGGTCCCAGCGCGACATAGACGCCGCCCACGATCGCCGCGAACACCATCTGCAGGGAGACCGCGATGCCGCTCACCGTGTCGGGCGAGATGAACATCTGGTACTGGCAGTAGAGCGCGCCCGACAGCGCGGTCATCAGCGCGCTGATCAGGGTGATCTTGAGCTTCTCGGCGGTGACGTTGACGCCCGCGGCGGCGGCGGCATCCTCGTCTTCCGAGATCGCCTCCATGGCATGGCGGATCATGCTGCGATCGATCGCGCGCCAGATCACGAGGCCTGTGATCCAGACCGCGAGCGCGATCAGATACCAGGTGGTCTTGTCGTCGAATTGCAGCGCGAGCAGCCCCTTGCCGCTCGGGGCGCGCCGCGGGGTGTAGCCGAGCGAGCCGCCGGTATAGTCGCGGGTCGCGGTGATGACCTGCAGCACGATGCCCGACAGCGCCAGCGTCACCAGCACGAAATAATGCCCGGTGATGCGGAAGCGGAAGCAGGGATAGGCGACGACGAGCGCGAGCACGCCGGCGGTTGCCATGCTGAGGGGAATGCCGATCCAGGGCGACACGCCGAGATGGTTCCACAGCAGCGCGGTGACATAGGCACCGATGCCCATGAAGCCGCCATGGCCGAGCGAGACCAGGCCGAAGCGCCCCATGATCGACCACGAGGTGTAGGCGAACGACCAGATCAGGATCAGCACCAGCACGTGCAGATGATAGGGATCGCGATGCACGAAGGGCACCGCGACGAGCGCGATCAGCGCGATGATCCAGCCGGCGGCTTGCCTGTTCACGAGCGCCTCGCCAGGAGGCCCGCGGGCCGGATGAACATCATGACGATGAAGAAGGCAAAGGCCAGCACGTAACCCCATTCGAGATCGGAGAACAGGCCGCCGAGCGAGATGATCTCGGCGAACACGAAGGCGGCGATGAAGCCGCCGATGAAATTGCCGAGCCCGCCGAGCACGCAGATCAGGAAGGTGATCGGCCCGAACGACAGGCCGACGAACGGATGCACGTCATATTGCAGCACCAGGAGGCAGGCGGCGAGGCCGGCGAGCCCACCGCCGATCGCCGAGGTGACGAGATAGATGCGCTTGGGATCGACGCCCATCAGCGGCATGATCTGGCGGTCCTGCGCGATGGCGCGGATCGCGGTGCCGGTGAAGGTGCGGGTCAGGAACAGATAGACGCCGATCATGCCGAGCAGCGCGGCAGCGAACGACAGCAATCGCGCGTAGCTGAAATTCATCTCGCCGAGCGCGAGCACCGGCAGGCGGATGCCGAGATTGCGGAAGTCGATGCCGAAGGCGACGGTGGCAAAGCTCTGCAGGATGAACAGCACGCCGCCGGTGGCGAGCAGCTGGTTGATCGGCGGCGCGGTCAGGAGCGGGGCGATCACGAAGAAATGCAGCGCGGCGCCGAGTAGCGCCACCAGCAGGATCACCAGCGGCGCGGCGGCCCAGTATGGCAGGCCGTAGTACTGCACGAGATAGTACATGCCGTACATGCCGATCATGACGAGTTCGGCGTAGCAGATCCAGGTGACGTCGATGACGCCGAAGATCAGGTTGAGCCCGAGCGCAAGCAGCGCCAGCACGCCGCCGAGCAGGATGCCGTTGATGACGGCCTCCAGCAGGTAGATGTCGAAGATGTCGAGGAAGGATTGCATGGTGGCTCTGCCTTAGACCGAGGCGTGGTCATCTGGCCGAACTCGAACTAGCGCAACCGTCATCCTGAGGTGCGAGCGGAGCGAGCCTCGAAGGATGCACGGCCCGTCTGTGGCCGATTCATCCTTCGAGGCGCGCAAGAGCGCGCACCTCCCGAGCGAACGCAAACGCGTTCGTCCGGGGATGGCGGGGAAATATGTGAGTGCGCTTGCTCGATTCACGATCATTACCCCCTCACACCCCGAGATACGCCTGCTTGATGGTGTCGCTCGCCGCGAGCTCCGCCGCTGACCCGGCGGCGCGGATGCTGCCGGCTTCCAGCAGATAGGCGCGGTCGACCACGCGCAGCACCTGCTGCACGTTCTGCTCGACGATCAGGACCGTCAGCCCGCTTGAGCGGATGCGCTTGACGAGCTCGAACACCTGCTGCACCACGACCGGCGCGAGGCCGGCCGACGGCTCGTCGAGCAGCAGCAGTTTCGGGTTCGACATCAGCGCACGGCCGATCGCGCACATCTGCTGCTCGCCGCCCGACATCGTGCCGGCCATCTGGTGCTGGCGCTCCTTCATGCGCGGAAACAGCTCGAACACGAACTCCAGCCGCTCGGCGTAATGCGCGCGGGCACCGGGCATGTAGGCGCCCATCTTCAGGTTGTCGGCGACGGTGAGCCGGGGAAACAACCGGCGATTTTCCGGCACATGCGCGATCCCGAGGCTGACGATGCGATGCGGAGGTGTCGCGATGACGTTCACGCCTTCCATCGCGATCGTGCCCCTGATCGGGCGGATCAACCCTGAGATCACCCGCATCAGGGTGGTCTTGCCGGCGCCGTTCGGGCCGATCACGCCGACCGCTTCGCCCGCCTTGACGTCGAGACTGACGTCGAACAGCGCCTGGAAGCTGCCATAGCCCGCGTCGATCGATTTCAATTCCAGCATGCGCTCACGCCCCGATCCGGCGCCGCGCCTGGGCTGCGGCCGCGGCTGCGAGGCTCGCATCCGCATCGGTGCCGAGATAGACCTCGATCACTCTTGCGTCGCCGGCGACATCGGCCGGCAGGCCCTCGGCGATCTTCTCGCCGTGATCGAGCACCATCACGCGATCGACCACGCGCATCAATACGCCCATGATGTGCTCGACCCAGATGATGGTGATGCCGAGCTCGTCGCGGATCCGGCGCAGCATGTCGGCGGCCTGGTCCATCTCGGCCTCGTCAAGGCCGCCAAGGCTCTCATCCGCGAGCAACAGCTTCGGGCCGGTGGCGAGCGCCTTGGCGAGCTCGAGCTTCTTCAACCCGGCGGCGCCCAGGCCCTCGACGCTGGCGTGACGATCGGTCGGCAGCCCGACCATCGCGAGCGCCCGCTCGGCCGCCTCCTCGGCCTTGCCGCGGCTGTGGCGGCCCTGGCCGTAGAAGCCGGCGAGCACGACGTTCTCGAAGATGCTGAGGCGATGGAACGGCCGCGGGATCTGGAAGGTTCGGCCGATGCCACGGTTGATGATCCGGTGCGGGGCGAGCCCCGCGATCTCGTGGCCGTCGAACAGGATCGAGCCGGAGGTCGGCGGCAAGGTGCCCGACAGCATGTTGAAGATCGTGCTCTTGCCGGAGCCGTTCGGGCCGATCAGGCCGAGGATCTCGCCCTGCTCGACGCGGAACGACACGTTGTTGACGGCACGAAAGCCGCCAAACCGCTTGACCAGGCCTTCGACGGCGAGCACGGCAGTTCCCTTCGCGAGCGAGCTATTTGTAGCTGTAGGTGGTGCCGGCCGGCAGCGGCAGCTCGGTCTCGCGCTGCATCTGGCTCTTCGGCCACACCACATAGGATTTGTCGTCGATATATTGCAGCACCACCGGGAACGAGCGCGCGTTCTGCCCGGCATACTGCTCTCCCTCGCCGTAGAACTTCACGCCGTAGCCGAGCATGGTGCCGCCCTCGGGTATGTCGGTGTCGAGCGCGGCCTTGCGCAGCGCATCCGGATCGACGCCGCCATACTTCTTGATCGCGCGCGGCAAGACGTCGTCGAGGAAGACATAGGCGTTGGCCGCGCCGATGCCGACATGGGCGGATCGGATCGGCACGCCGGGCTTCAGCCGGTCAAACTCCTCGCCGACCATCTTGATGACCGGCGGCAGCTTGGGATCCATGTTCTTCTGGTTGGCAAGCCAGATCGAGATCGGGTCGGTGTTAAAGAGATAGTTGGCGTCGGTGCCGAGCCCTTCCTTCAGCTTTTCGTAGACGCCGTAGCCCGCGCCATGGCCGACAATGGCGCCGAACTTCAATCCCTGCTCGCGGGCCTGGCGGAACAGCAGGGTAATGTCCGGATTGTAGCCGGTGTGGAAGATCACGTCGGGCTTGGCGCGCTTCAGCTTGGTCACCAGCGCCGACAGATCGGGCGCGGTCGCCGAATAACCCTCCTTGAGCACGATGTTGAAGCCGGCCTTCTTGGCGCCGGCCTCATTGCCCTTGGAGACGTCGACGCCATAGGCGCCGTCCTCATGGATGATGGCGACGCGGAGATCCTTCGGCTCCTTGCCGAACTTGGACATGGAGTATTGCGCGATGAAGTCGGTCGTCATCATGCCGTACTGGTTGCCGGCGGCCTGCGGACGGAACACGTATTTGTAATTCTTGCCGTCGAACACGCCGGAGGAAATGCAGGTCGTGATCCACATGAACTTCTTCATCTGCTCGACCCGCGCCGACACCGGCACGCATTGCGCCGAGGAGAAGAAGCCCATCACCATGTCGACCTTTTCCTGCTCGAGCAGGCGGACGGCCTCGTTGATCGCGATGTCGGGCTTGCTCTGCGCGTCGGCATAGACGGCCTCGACCTTGTAACCCTCGACGCCGGTCTTGGCGTAATGGTCGAGCATGATCTTGACGCCGGTGTATTGCAGCTCGGAGCCGCCGCCGGCCAGCGGGCCGGTCAAATCGAAGATCACGCCGATCTTGATCTTCTTGTCCTGCGCATGCGCTGCATTGGCCACACCAAGCGCCGCAAGCGCGACAGATAGACCCGCAAGCCAGCGGGCAGCCCTCCTGACCGGCATGAATCCCTCCCCAGAGATTGTGCACTGCATTTTTTGTTGTCGTGCCGCCCTATCACAGGGGGAGCGGCCGATGATGTCAAGCGCGATGGCTGCGTCCGCACCGCGCAGGCTTGCGCAAAGTTTCGGCGGAACGGTGCCGACGCACGGTGCTCGGGCGCGCGCGTGGCAGCGGCAATTTATCCGCGGGGCCGTTCCATGCCGGCCCGTTTGATGGCCGCGAGCAAGATATCGCTGTCCGAGACAAGAAAATCGATCAGGCGCTTGGCGGCTTCCGGCGCTTGCGCGTCGCTGACGATCGCGGCCGTGAAGGTCTGGACCAGCTGGAAATCTGGCGGCAACAAACCGACAACTTCGATGCCGCCCTCCTGAACCAGTTCGCTGGTCGGGCCGATCGAGAGATTTGCCTTGCCTGCTCTCAGCGCTTCGGCCGCTTCGGTTCCGCGCGCCTCGAGGGTGAGCCTGACCGTGTCCGGCAAGTTCAGCCTGGGGAAAACCTTGTCGCGGACGTACTGTCCGCTCGTGCTGCTCGGCGCCACCACCTGGCCGGCGTCGATCAAGGCTTTCCTGAGCGCGACATCATTGCCGATGTCCGGCTTGCGAGAGCCTGCTCGAACCGCCGCGGCCAAAGGTGCCGTCGCCAGTGCGGCTTCCGATCCCGCACGAATTCGGCCGTCTTCGGTCAGACTTCGAAGCCCCTCGCGCGAAAGGATCACCACATCCGCTTTGGTGCCGTTCGCAAGCTGGTGCCTGATCGTCTTCGGACCGGTGCCCTCCGACGCGCCCGATCCGGTCTCCACCCCGATGCCCGTGCTTCGCTCGAATTCAGGCAGCACGTCGCGGTAGACCGTGGCGAAACCACCCGAAATGATGACCTTGATCGTGTTGGGGCCATCGGCGATTGCCGGTGTCGACGCAGCGGCAGCGGTGCCTTGCTCGGTCATTGCGCATTCCTTTGCCTAGGCCGGCAGCTGCGTCTCGATGAATGCGGTGACGAAGCGCGGCATTGCGGGAGTGAGATCGGCGCGGCTGCGCACCAGATGGATGCCCGCAAGCTCGGGATTTGCCTGGCGCGCGAGATTGGCCTCGATCCGCGCCCGCAGCGCGTCACCGGGCATATCGACGCGCAGGATCCGCATCATCGCAAGCGCAGGCCCGGTGTAGATGCAGTGCCAATCGGCGTCGCCGCGGCAATCCGATGGCAACAATCCCGTCTCCTCCTCGAGTTCGCGCATCACGCTTCCGGCGATATCGACCGTGTCGCCCCTGATATCGTCGAGATCGGGCGTCCCTGACGGGAAATAGATGCGGCCGGCATTCGCGGTCTGCTCGCCCATCACCCCGCACACGAAGGCGCCGTCGCTGGCGAGCAGCGCCCCCATGCCGAAACCGTTGAACACCTCGTGGTCCGGAAAGCCCCAGTCGCGCCAAGCGAGGAAGCTCGCGAAATCGGTCTCGAAATAGCTCGCGCTGAGCCGCTCGCCGGCGAAGACCGGATCGCGCCCGAGCAGCACACGGCCGTTCCACAGGTTCGGGGTCAGCCGCTGCTGCTCGGCGAAATGCGCGTCGATCTCGACGCGCCGCTCGTCCGCAAACGGCCAAGGACGCCGCTGCAAGGCAAGGTCGAGCGCGGTGACACGACAAATGAGCGGAGACTGCATATCCGAACGTGTTTACTTCGCGTTTCCGGTCGTCTTCTTGACCTGGTCGACGAACTTGTTGGTGTAGGTCTTGGTGACGTCGATGCCGGCCTTCGCGACATCGGGTGACCCTTCGCTGAACACCGCGAGCACGGCTTCCGCGCCCTTGGGGTCCATCTTGCCGGTCTCGGAATACATCGGGATCGTGTTCTTCAGGGCCGCGAGATACTGCGCCCTGTCCTTGCCGACGAGCTCGTCGGGCATCTTGGCCATGATGTCTTCGGCGCTGTGCGAATGGATCCAGGCCAGCGTCGCCATGATCGCATTGGTCAGCGCCTGCACCTCCTTCTCGTGGCCGTTGACCCAGGCCGCGGTCGAATACAGCGCGCCGCCGGGATATTCGCCGCCGAACACCGCAAGCGTGTCGTGCTGGGTGCGGGTGTCGCTGAGGATCTTGAGGTCCTTGTAGCTGCCCTGCAGCACGGTGACGGCAGGATCGAGCATCACGGCGGCGTCGATCTGGCCCTGCTCCATCGCGGCCACCGCAGTGGCGCCGAGGCCGACGCCGATTACGGCGGTGCCCGTAGGATCGAGGCCGTTCTTCTTCAAGAGATATTTCAGGAAGAAATCGGTCGAGGAGCCCGGCGCGCTGACGCCGACCTTCTTGCCGGCGAGATCCTTGATCGAGTTGATCTCGCCGGTGTGCTTCGGCGACACCACCAGCACGAGGCCGGGATAGCGGTCATAGACCACGAAGGCCTGCAGCTCCTGCTTCTTGGCCGCAAGATTGACGCAGTGGTCGAAATAGCCGGAGACGACGTCGGCGCTGCCGCCGAGCACGGCCTTGAGCGCATCCGAGCCGCCCTTGAGGTCGACCAGTTCGACCGCGAGCCCGGCCTTGTCGTATTCGCCGAGTTGCTTGGCCAGCACGGTGGGCAGATAGCACAGGCAAGCGCCGCCCCCGACCGCGATGGTGATCTTGCTTTGCGCCGCGGCAAGGCCCGTGGACAGGGTCAGCGCCAGCAGCATTCCGGCAAGCTTGCCAAGCAGTTTGTTCATGACGTCCTCCGTTCGACTGGCCGGCAAGATAGAGGAGCCGGCAGGCCTTGAGAAGGCGACTTTCCGACAGTTGGTCAAGCCTGCGGGGGCGGCATAGCATCGCGGATACAAGAAAACGCAGAAGAAGCGCCAAAACCATAAGCACCAAGAATACTTCAAGGGAAACATCAAGGGAGGTCTTCATGAATCGTATTGCAACCGCGCTGTCGATCGCTACCGCCTTTGCCGCGGGCTGTGGCATCACCCATTTGCTGCGGCCGGCGCTCGCCGCCGAAAACATCACGGCGCGGGTCATCCACACCGGCGAGATGGAGGGCGACAAGCTCGGCGACGCCAACAAGGTCGGCTTCCGTTCCAAGATGTTCGTCTCCGCCGACGGCGCCACCGTCTCTATCCAGGACGGCAATGTGCCGAAGCACATGCATCCCAACACCAACGAGATGCAGTTCGTCCTCGAAGGCACCGGCACGGTCTGGCTCGGCGACAAGGAAGTGACGGTGAAGCCGGGCGACCTGATCGTGATCCCGAAGGGCACGCCGCATGGCGGCACCAAGCCGAACGGCCGCGCCATCAAGGCCATCGCGATCAAGACGCCGCCGCAGGCGCCGGATGATACCAAGCTGCTGGATTGATTACGGCCATCCTCAACGTCATTGCGAGCGAAGCGAAGGCAATCCATCTCTCCGGATAGGCGGACCCATGGATTGCTTCGTCGCTTCGTTCCTCGCAATGACGAAAGTCGCGCGCGCGCCAGCGCCGGTTCCATGACATGACACTTGACAGATAATTCACTTGCCTCAAGTTCGTTCGCTCCATAGTATTACGATCGTCATTTAATAGAAAGCTAGACCCATGAGCCTGGACGATCACCCCACGGTCAGGGCTGTGCGCGCTCGCAGCAGCGAACCGGTCCGCGACGTCCCGGTTTCATCGGAACTGATCAAGGACATCGCGCGCAGATGCGGAGCCGATGATGTCGGCATCATCGAGTTCGAACGGGCCGCCATCGCGCCGCAGCGGGACTTCATTCGCAAGGTCTATGGCCGGACGCGCTCCCTGCTCGCGATCGTCTGCCACATGAACCGCGAGCCGGTGCGCTCGCCCTCGCGCTCGGTCGCCAACGAGGAATTCCACAGCACCTACGATCACGTCAACGAAACCGCGCGTGCCATCGTTCGCGCGCTCGACGAGCACGGCATCCCGGCCTGCAACTCGGTTGCCGCGTTCCCGATGGAGATGGACCTGCCCAGGATCATGATGGTCCAGCACAAGCCGATCGCGGTGGAAGCCGGTCTCGGCCGCATGGGAATCCATCGCAGCGTCATCCACCCGAAATTCGGCAGCTTCGTCCTGCTCGGCACCATCCTGCTCGGATGCGAGGTCGACGCGCATGACCACCCGATCGACTACAATCCCTGCCTGGAGTGCAAACTGTGCGTCGCGGCCTGCCCGGTCGGCGCCATCAAGCCGGACGGCGGCTTCGATTTCCTGTCCTGCCACACCCACAACTATCACGACTTTCTCGGCAACTTCTCGCAGTGGGTGGAGAAGGTCGCGGATGCAAAGGACGCAAGGGATTATCGCGCCCGCGTTCCCCGCACCGAGACGCTAAACATCTGGCAATCGCTGTCGTTCAAGCCTGGCTACAAGGCGGCCTATTGCATTTCGGCCTGCCCGGCCGGCGAAGACGTGATCGGCCCCTTCCTCCACGATCGCGACGCCCACTTCTCCGATGTGGTGCAGCCGCTGATCGACAAGGACGAGTTCGTCTACGTGATCCCGGATACCGACGCCGAGGACACGGTGACGCGGCGCTTTCCGCACAAAAAGCTTCAGCATGTCACGTCTGGCCGCCATACCGGCAGCCTGCAGGCCTATATCTTTTCGCTCTCGCTCGGATTTCAGCGCGGCAGGGCCCGAGGTCTGGATTTCGTGACGCATCTGCGCTTCACCGGCACGAGCGCGCTGGACATGACCGTTGCGATCAAGGGCAAGGATCTCCAGGTCGTGCCGGGACGGCATGTCGGAGAGGCGGCTCTGACCATCACCGCCGATACCCAGGCCTGGCTGCGCGTGCAGAACCGCGACCTCGAACTGGCCGACGCGATTGCCGCGAAGCTGGTGAGCTACAGCGACGAAGCATTGTTCGCCGCCTACATGCGGTGCTTCCCGCTCTGAGCCGCAGCGTAGATGCGTAGGGTGGCTTACGCCTTCGGCTATCCCACCCTACGCATCCTACTGCGCTGCTTCTTACTGCGCGGAATCGATCAGCTGTTCGAGATCGGCAATCAATCCCGGCCCGGTCGGCTGCCATCCAAGCTTCCTGCGCGTCTGCTCGCTGGAAGCCGCGATGTCGTATGCCGCGAACGTGCCGAGCCAGCCAAAGAAGGCCTGCGCCTCTTGCGGGGCGATGGATTTGACCGGCAGCTTCAGCCGCCGTCCGATCGTTTCGGCAATATCGCGCATCGAGACCCCCTCTTCCGCGACGGCGTGATACCTTGCGTTCGGCTCAGCCTTTTCGATGGCCAGCCGGTAGAGACGCGCCACGTCGAGAACATGCGCCGCCGGCCAGCGATTTTGCCCATCGCCGAGATAGGCGCACGCGCCCTTTTCGCGGTACACCGCGATCAAGGGGGTGATGAGACCCTGCCTGACAGGATCGTGAACCTGGGGAAGACGCATGGCCGACGCGCGGACGCCGTTCAGCGACAGGGCCGTCTGTTCCGACACGCGGGGGAATGGGAAATCCGGCGATATCGTTTGGTCCTCAGTCGCGATCTGGCCGGGCTTGGCCAATCCCGCCAAGCCTCCGGTTACGATCAATGGCCTGTCCGATCCAGCCAGAACAGAGCCCAAGGCTTCGATGGCGCGGCGGTCGATCTCGCAACTCTTCGCGAAATTAGACCAGTCGTGAACGAAGCCCAGGTGAATGACAGCATCCGAAGCGCTTGCCCCCTTGCGTAAGCTATCAAGGTCCTCGAGCGAGCCGCGAAGAACCTCCGCGCCAATGGCAGAGATCGCGTTCGCCCCCTCGTCCGAACGGGCCACACCAAGAACCTGATGTCCGGCGGCGATCAGGTCCTTGACGACGGGCGTGCCGATGAATCCGGTGGCACCAGTGACGAACACACGCATGAGGAAGTCTCCAGGTTTCGTTGGAGACAAATCTGGCCCTGCGCGCTATCCTGTTAAAGTAGTGACCTTATCATGGTATAATAGCTAACAGGATGAGCGAACCGCTCGCGCAAGAGAACCTGCTCGGCGCCTACCTGAAGGACCGCCGCAGCAAGCTCGATCCGGCCGTGTTCGGCTTTCCGCCGGAGCGGCGGCGCACGCCGGGCCTGCGCCGCGAAGAGGTGGCGCAGCGCGCCAACATCAGCGCGACCTGGTACACCTGGCTCGAACAGGGCCGCGGCGGCGCGCCCTCGGCCGATGTGCTCGACCGCATCGCGCGTGCGCTGATGCTGACCGATGTCGAGCGCGAGCATCTGTTCCTGCTCGGCCTCGGCCGCACGCCCGAGGTGCGCTACCAGAAGAGCGAAGGCGTCACCCCCCGGCTGCAGCGCGTGCTCGACGCGCTGGAGCCGCGCCCCGCCGTGATACGCACCGCAACCTGGGATATCGTCGCCTGGAACCGGGCCGCGACCGTCATGCTGACGGACTACGGATCGCTGCCGGCGCGCGAGCGCAACGTGCTGCGCTTCATGTTCCTCGATCCGCGCGTCCGCGCGGCACAACATGACTGGGCCAGCGTGGCGCGCTTCGTGGTCGGCGCCTTCAGGGTGGACGCTGCGCGCGCCGGCGCAGCTGCCGAGGTGCAACCCTTCGTCGACGAGTTGTGCCGGCTCAGCCCGGAATTCGCGGCGCTGTGGCGCGACAATGACGTGCGAGCCCATGGCGAGGGCGTCAAGCAGCTGCGGCACCCGATCCTGGGTCAGGTCAAGTTCGAATATTCGGCGTTCGCGGTCGATGGCCGGCCCGACCTCAGCATGATCGTCTACAATCCGATTGACCCGGAGGTGACGGAGAATATCCGCGGGTTGATCGAGGCAGTACCCTAATCATGCGTCACCGGCGTCGGCCGCCACACCAGCAGCCGATTCTCGACCATCGTCACGCCCATGTCGATCAGGATGACGAAGGCGGACAGCACGAACATGCCCGCGAACACGCCGGCGACGTCGAAGACGCCCTCGGCCTGCTGGATCAGGTAGCCGAGGCCGGCGGCGGAGCCGAGATATTCGCCGACCACCGCGCCGACCACGGCAAAGCCGACCGAGGTGTGCAGCGAGGAGAACATCCAGGACAGCGCCGACGGCCAGTAGACGTGGCGCATCAGCTGCCGCTCGTTCATGCCGAGCATGCGGCCATTGTCGAGCACCGTGGTCGGCACTTCCTTGACGCCCTGGTAGACGTTGAAGAACACGATGAAGAACACCAAGGTCACGCCGAGCGCGACCTTGGACCAGACGCCGAGCCCGAACCACAGCGCGAAGATCGGCGCCAGCACCACGCGCGGCAGCGCGTTGACCATCTTCACATAGGGATCGAACACCGCGGCGACGCGCGGCTGCCGCGCGAACCAGAAGCCGACCAGAATGCCGCCGGCCGAGCCGATCACGAAGGCGAGGATGGATTCCCACAGCGTAATCGCGAGATGCTTCCAGATCACCCCGGTCGAGAACCATTTCACGATTTGGCTGAAGACGTCGAGCGGATTGGAGAAGAAGAACGGCGGCAACAGCACCTTGCCGAACACCGACACGGTGGAGAAGACCTGCCACAGCGCCAGCGTGACGACGGCGACCAGAACCTGCAGGGACAACAGTGTGACGCGCGACATCAGGCAGCTCCCGCCTGCGTCGACTGGACATAACCCTTCATAACCTCGTCCTTCAGCACGCCCCAGATCTCGCGGTGCAGGGCATGGAAATCCTTCTCCATCCGGATCTCGGCGATGTCGCGCGGCCGCGGCAGCGTGATGCGCCAGTCGCCGATGATGCGCGCGGAAGGACCGGCCGACATGATCACGACGCGATCGGCCAGCGCGATCGCCTCCTCGAGATCGTGGGTGACGAACAGCACCGCCTTGCGGTCGGCGCTCCACAATTCCAAGAGCAGATTGCCCATGATCTGCCGGGTCTGGGCGTCCAGCGGACCGAACGGCTCGTCCATCAGGAGGATCTTCGGATCGCGGATCAGGACCTGCGCCAGCGCAACACGCTTGCGCTGGCCGCCCGACAGCATGTGCGGATAGCGATTGGCGAAGGCGCCGAGCCCGACCGAGGTCAGCCATTTCTGCGCGCGCGCGAGCGCCTCGGCGCGCGGCGTGCCTGATATCTCGAGCCCGATCGCGACATTGTCGATCGCGGTCTTCCAGGGGAACAGCGCATCGGCCTGGAACAGGTAGCCGGCATCACGGTTGAGGCCGCTCAGCGGCTTGTCGAAGATCCTTGCTGTTCCGGCCGCGGGCTTGAGCAGCCCAGCCGTGACGTTCAGCAGCGTCGACTTCCCGCATCCGGTCGGACCGACAATGGCGACGAACTCGCCATGATCAACCGAAAGATTGGCCCGTTCGACCGCGGTATAGACGCGTCCATCCGCCAACCGAAACGCCACCGTCGCACTGTCAAGCGCGACCGCCGTCGGCTCCGTCATCGCCACGCATCCCTCCCGAGCTTTCCGAGATGGCTTAGCGGTTCGGGCAGGCAAGTTCAACGCAGGAAGATGGCGTAGCAAACAAGGCTGTGGTCACGCGATTTTCAGACAGGCCGGGGTTGCGCAATTGCGCAACCGGGTTGCGCATTGCGCCGACATCGTCGAGGCTGCAGCCCAAAGCGACGAACAAGGAGACAATCATGCGGATCGCAGTGGTGGGCGCCGGAGGCGTCGGGGGCGGCTTTGGTGCGGCGCTCGCGCATGCCGGCGCCGACGTCACCTTTATCGCGCGCGGCGCTCATTTGGCCGCCATGCGCAGCGAGGGGCTGAAGGTTCAGGGTGGCCGCGGCGAAACCCATCTGGTCCCGACCCAGGCGACCGACGATCCGGCAAGCGTCGGCCCGGTCG
Organism: Bradyrhizobium sp. USDA 4501; assembly: GCF_054062115.1. NCBI lineage: Bacteria > Pseudomonadati > Pseudomonadota > Alphaproteobacteria > Hyphomicrobiales > Nitrobacteraceae > Bradyrhizobium > Bradyrhizobium sp. USDA 4501. Next base: position 7,053,545 of record NZ_JBSSEX010000001.1, on the reverse strand, counting down.
ATATCGTGCTGTTCTGCGTCAAGCTGTGGGACGTCGAGAGCGCCGGCCAACACATCAGGCCGATGGTCGGCCCCGACACCGCGGTGATCCCGCTGCAGAACGGCATCGACGCGCCCGACAGGCTGGTCCCGATTCTGGGACGCAACGCGGTGATGGGCGGCGTGGCACAGATCTCGGCCTCGATCATCAAGCCTGGCGTCATCAACCAGGTCGGCACCTTCATGCGCATGATCTTCGGTGAGCTCGACGGCCGCATCACGCCGCGCGGCAAGGCGCTGCTCGATCTCTGCCTGAAGGCCGGCTTCGACGAGACCTTGAGCGAGCAGATCAACACCGAGCTCTGGATGAAGTTCGTCGGCCTCGCCACCAATGCCGGCATGACCGCGGTCACCAGGCTGCCGATCGGCAAGCTGCGCGACGATCCCGATTTGCGCCCGCTCTTCGTATCGGCTTGCGAGGAGATCATCGCCATCGCGCACGCCAACGGCATCAGGCTGCCGCCGGATGCGCTGACGAAAGTGCTCGACTTCATCGGACACGCGCCGCCGGCGATGAAGGCCTCGATGGCGCTCGATCTCGAGCGTGGCAACCGGCTCGAACTGCCGTGGCTGAACGGCAAGGTGGTCGAGTTCGGCCGCAAGCTCGGCGTCCCGACGCCGACGCACGACATGCTCTATGCGGTGTTGAAGCCCTATGCGATGGGCGCGCCGTCCTGATAGCCCAGCAGAACCGAAATCTGCCGGCCAGCCTCGCGCACCAGCTTTGAATATTCCAATAGCTTCCGCTCGTCGATGCGCGCGCTCGGTCCGTAGAGGCCGACCGAACCGACCACCTCGCCGCGGTGATCGAAACAAGGCGCGGAGACGGCAACCGCGCCGGCGAAGATCTCGCCATGGCTGGTCGCATAGCCGTTGCGCCGCGCAAAGGTCAGCGCGTCCTCGAGCCGCGCACGGTCCGCGCTCTTTGCAATGCTGGCAAGAAGCGCGGCTTGCCGCTTCGGGTCCATGAAGGCCAGCATCGCCTTGCCGGTCGATCCCTGGATCAGGCTCAGACTGTGGCCGACGCCGCGGCTGATCGAGAGCACGTGACGGCTCTCGCATTCGAGGATGCAGATGCCGCGATCGTCCTGCTCGCGGAACAACGCTGCGGTCTCGCCGGTCGCCTCGCGCAGGCCTTCGACGACCGGGCGCGCGATCGCGACCACCTCGAGACCCTTCAGCCAGACATGGGCCAGCTTCATCACGCCGTGCGACAACCGGAAACGCTGCGGGTCGCCTTCGGCCTGGATCAGGTCGCGCTGCGCCAGCGTCTGCAGCAGGCGATAGAGCGTCGGCCGGCTCAGCCCGACCCGCTTCTGGATCTCGATCACGCTCATCGCCGGCTGATCCGGCGTGAAGCATTGCAGGATCGCGATGGCGCGGTCGACGGCCCGCACGCCTGACGCCCCCTGCTCCGCGTCCAGAACCTCCGCCTTCGGTTTCTTTGCCATCCGTCCACATCCGCAAAATCGGCAGGGGCGCGCTGCATCCAGCGCGCTTGACCAAGCGGCCCGCGCGGATAGTATCGCAAATTATGAGAATAATGTCCACTAGATGGACATGCGAAAAATCGACGGGAGGATTGGAATTGCTGGAGACAAACACCTCGCGCAGATGGGCCGCCGCCGCGATCGCCACGCTGATGCTCACAGCGTCGCTGGCGTACGCCGCACCCGACGGCTCAGGCATCTCGGACGGCGTAGTGCGGATTGCGGTGCTGGGTGACTACGGCAGCGGCCGCGATCTCGGCGGGCCGGGCTCGGTGACCGCCGCCAAGCTTGCCGCTGAGGATTTTCACAACAAGGTGCTGGGCAAGCCGATCGAGATCATCTCGGCGGATCACCAGAACAAGCCGGACGTCGCGGTCGGAATCGCGCGGCAATGGTTCGACGTCGAGCATGTCGACGCGGTGACCGATCTCGCCGTGAGCTCGGTCGGACTCGCCGTCGCCGGCCTTGCAACGCAGAGCAACCGCACCGCGCTGGTCTCGGGCGCCGCGACGTCCGATTTGACCGGCGACAAATGCTCGCCCGTCGTCACGCATTGGGCCGACGACACCTACGCACTGTCGGCCGGCCTGGTCGGCGAGCTGAGCCGCCGCGTCGGCAAGGAATGGTTCTTCGTCGCGGTCGATTACTCGTTCGGCACCGCGATGGTGAAGGACGCCTCGCGCGCGGTGACCGATACGGGCGGCAAGGTGCTCGGCGCGGTGCGCTATCCCTTCAACACCACCGACTTCTCATCCTTTTTGCTGGCCGCGCAGAGCTCCGGCGCCAAGGTGGTGGCGCTGGCCGGCACCGGCGCCGACACCGTCAACGCGGTGAAGCAGACCCACGAATTCGGCCTGCAACAGGGCGGGCAGACCATCGTCGGCATGCTGACCTTCATCTCCGACGTCCATTCGATCGGCCTGCGCGACGCGCAGGGCATGTACATCGCGTCCCAATACTACTGGGATGATGACGACGGCACCCGCGCCTTCGCCAAGCGCTTCATCGAGATCGAGAAGCGTGAACCGACCAAATTGCAGGCCGCGACCTACGCCGCCGTGCGCCACTATCTGAAGGCGATCGAGGCCGGCGGCAGCGACGAGGCGAAGGTGGTTAACGGCGAGATGCGCAAGCTGCCGGTCGATTTCTTCGGCCGCCCCGCGCACATCCGCAAAGACGGCCGCGTCGTCTACGACCTCTCGCTCTACCGCGTGAAGAAGCCGGATGAGAGCAAATATCCCTGGGACTACTACCAGAAGATCGCGGCCATCCCCGGCGACAAGGCCTTCCGCCCCGAGGGAACGGGCGGCTGCAAGCTCGACAAGTAGGACGCACCATTATCGCCGCGACGCGCGGTTGCGCATGCAAGAATCAAGGAGGAGCCGATGCCGCTTCGTAACGATTTCGATCAGCTTGTTGACGTCAAGGGTGGCTTCATCAGCCGCGAGATCTTCGTGGACGCCGATATCTATCGGCAGGAGCTCGACAAGGTCTTCACGCGCGCCTGGCTGCTGGTCGGGCACGAAAGCCTGGTGCCCAATCCCGGCGACTTCTACACCTCGCGGATGGGCGAGGAATCCGTCATCCTCTGCCGCGACAAGAAGGGCGAGATCCACGTCTTTCTCAATTCGTGCCGGCACCGCGGCATGAAGGTGTGCCGCTACGAGCAGGGCAACACGTCGTTGTTCACCTGCCCCTATCATAGCTGGACCTACACCACCGACGGCAAGCTGCAGGGCGTTCCGCTGCACCGGACGCTGTACGACGGGGTGCTCGACCGCGACGCCAACTCGCTGGTCTCGGTGGCGAAGCTCTGCAACTACAAGGGCTCGATCTGGGCGACCTGGGACAAGGACGCGCCCGACTTCATCACCTATCTCGGCGATGCCAAGATCCATCTCGACCAGGCGCTCGACTGCCGCGACGGCCGCGAGGGCGGCTCCGAGGTGATCGGCGTCCACAAATGGGTGTTCCCCGCTAATTGGAAATTCGCCGCCGAGAATTTCCTCGGCGACACCTATCACAACCCGAGTCATCGCTCGGTTGACCTGATCGGCATAGGCCCGAGCGCTGCCGCCGGCAAGAAGGGCCGCCGCGACGACGAGTTGGAGAAGGCGCAGCACGTCTGGATCAGCTTTCCGGAAGGCCATGGCGTGCACAGCGCGATCCAGCCGGAGGCCAATGAATACATCGAGTCCTTCCTCGACAACCCGATCCTCGAAAAATACTTCCGGCACTGTTTCGAGGAACGCAAGCGGCGGCTCGGCGAAGGGGCGCGGCTGCTGCCGTTCGTCGGCACGATCTTCCCCAACACCTCCTATCACGGCCGCCAGCCGCGCGGACTTTGCGCGTGGCATCCGCACAGCCCGACCTCGACCGAAGGCTGGCGCTTCTTCCTGGTCGACAAGGACGCGCCGAAGGAAGCCAAGGAATATCTGCGCCGCTACTACATGCGCTACTCCGGCCCCGCCGGCATGACCGAACAGGACGACATGGAGAACTGGCTCTATGCGACCGCGGCGAGCACCGGCACGGTGGCGCGGCGCTATCCCTTCAACTATCAGCAGTCGATGGGCGCCTACGTCACCGATCATCCGCTCGGCGGCGATGTCTCCACGCAAGTCACCGAGCAGATCGCGCGCGGCTTCTATCGCCGCTGGACCACCTACATGCAGGGCGGCGACTGGCACGAACTGCTCGGATCACCCGCCGGCAACCGGCAGGCCGCAGAATGAGCGCGCCCGCAAAAACCGTCCTCGTCAGCGGGGGCACCTTCGGCATCGGCCGCGCGATCACGCTCGGCCTCGCGCGGCGCGGCCACGCGGTGGTCGCCTTCGGTCTCGAGGCGGCGCAGGTCTCGAGTACCGCGCAGAACGCCATTCCGGCCCTGCGCGACGAGCTTGATCGCGAAGGCCTCTCCGCCGAACTGATGGAAGCCGACGTATCGCGGGCCGGCGATGTCGCCAAGGTGGTCGCCCACACGATGGCGCGGTTCGGGCGCATCGACGGCGTCGTCAACAACGCCGCGATCGGCCCGCTCGGCACAGTGCTCGACACCGACGAGGCGCTGTTCGACCGGATCATCGCCGTCAATCTGAAAGGACCGTATCTGACTAGCCGCGCCGCGATCCCGCACATGATCGCGCAAGGCGGCGGCTCGATCGTCAACATCGGATCCGGCGCCGGCTGGGGCAAGCCGAACATGGCGGTCTACAGCGCGAGCAAGGGCGGCGTTGTCGCGCTGAGCGCAGCGATGGCCTACGACTTCTTCCACCAGCGCATTCGCGTCAACACCGTGATTCCCGGCGGCGGCGGCATCGTCAGCGGCATGAGCCTCGGTCGTGTCGGCGGCGATGCGGCGCGTTTCGGCAAGGGCGCGCCGGGCACCGCCGCGGGCCGCGTCGCCGCCGGTGACGACATCGCCAATGTGGTCGCCTTCCTGCTGTCGCCGGAAGCCGAAACGCTGTCCGGCACCGTGATCGATGTCGGCTGCTTCGCCCAGCAGGGCGGACCGATCCCGCCCAAGCCGGCGCTCTGACAACCCCTGCGATGCCTGATGAGGAGATAGCGATGACGACGACCGTTCAGGATCAGGACCAACAACAACACGCCGGCAACGCCGCGATCGAGCGATCGGCGGCCTACTACCGGCTGAAGGCCGATGTCGAGGATTTCTACTACCACGAGGCCGATTTGCTCGACGACCGGCGCTTCCGCGACTGGCTCGAGCTACTCACCGACGACATCAGCTATTTCATGCCGATCCGCCGCAACGTGAAGTTCGGCCAGCAGGCCGCGCGCGAGAACACCAAACGCGGCGAAGGCATCAGCTGGTTCGACGAGGACAAATGGACATTGACCAAACGGGTCGAGCAGATCCTGACCGGGGTGCACTATGCTGAGGAGCCGCTGTCGCGGATCACGCATATGGTCAGCAATGCGCAGATCAAGGGCGCGCGGCCCGACATCGATGCAGCCCATGAGCTCGATGTCACCAGCCGCTTCCTCGTCTATCAGAACCGCGTCGAGTACGAGACCTACATCTTCGTCGGCCGTCGCAACGACGCGCTACGCCTGACCGACACTGGCTGGAAGATCGCGCGGCGCGAGATATTGCTTGAACAGAATATCCTGCTGGCCAAGAATCTCACGACGTTCTTTTGAGCGGGTCCAAGGATTGCAAGGGTAGCGATGATTGACGTGATGGCGATCAAGGTGGGGACGCGGCTGAAACTGGGGGCCGGCGTCGTCACCGAAGTGGTGGAGAACATGGACGATGGCCAGTGGCTGCAGGTGCGCTATCTGGAGTGCCCTGCCCGGCCCGCCGACGTTGGCATGGTGGAGCTGTGCCACGCCCAGGACGTCATCAAGGTGCTCAGCGAGTAGTCCCAGTCAACGGACCGACGATCATGCTGCGATTTGAATACATGCCGAGCGATTTTCATCCGCTGTTCCTGTTCCTCGGCGAATCTGCCGATCTCGCCGCCCTGGCAATGCTGCTGCGGCGCTTTGCCGAGGACCCGCAGACCATTGCCGTCGCGGAGCGGATTCCCGGCGCCGTCTCGCGCGACGCGCTGGTGCTGGCGCCTGCCGACGACGAATTCGGCATGCGCGATCTCGGCGGCCGCTTTGCCTGGAAACTGACCGATTGGCAGGCGGAGCGGATCGCCGAGCGCATCGAGCTGTTAACCCCTGAGGATAACAAGTCCGGCTCGGAGATCGTCGAGATCGGCAGCGACGGCGAGATCCCGGTCAAGCTGTCGCGCGGCGAATTCACCGACGACTTCCTGATCACGCGCAGATAGCGGAGTTCGCGTGAGTACACACCGCAGGCCAAAGGTCCTGATTGCCGGCGCCGGGATCGGCGGCCTTGTCGCCGGATTGTCGCTGCTGCAGCGTGGCATCGAGGTCGAGATCTTCGAGCAGGCGTCCGAGCTGCGCGAGCTCGGCGCCGGTGTCCAGCTCAGCGCCAACGGCACACGCGTCCTGATCGCGCTCGGGCTTGAGCAAGAGATGCAGGCGATCGCCTGCGAGCCCTCGGGCAAGGAGATCAGGCTGTTCAGCACCGGGCGGACCTGGAAACTGTTCGACCTCGGCGCCTCCTCGCGCGCGATCTATGGCGCGCCCTACTGGATGGTGCATCGCGGCGACTTTCACCGCGTGCTGGTCGACGCATTCACGGTTCGGGCGCCGGGGCGGCTGCATCTTGGCAGCCGCTGCACCGGATTTGACCAGGACGGCGACGGCATCTGGCTGGACTTTGCCAACGGCGAGCGTCGGCGCGGCGACGCCGTGGTCGGCGCCGACGGCGTGCACTCCGAAATTCGCCGGCAGATCGGCGGCGACACCAAACCGTTCTTCTCGGGCGTGGCCGCCTGGCGCGGCCTGGTGCCGATGGAACGGCTACCGGCGAGCCTGCAACGGGACGTCGGCACCAACTGGATCGGCCCGGGCGGCCACGTCATCACCTATCCGGTTCGCCGCGGCGAGCTGTTGAACTTCGTCGGTATTTTCGAGGGTGAGAGCTGGTCGGTCGAATCGTGGACCGAACGCGGCACGCGCGAGGCCTGCAGCAGAGCCTTTGCCGGATGGAATCCGCAGATCCACACCATTATCGCGAACCTCGATATTCCCTACAAATGGGCGCTGCTCGGCCGCGACCCACTCGACCGCTTCGTCGTCGGGCGCGCCTGCCTGCTCGGCGACGCCGCGCACCCGACGCTGCCGTTCCTGGCCCAGGGCGCCAACATGGCGATCGAGGACGGCATGGTGCTGGCGCGCTGTCTTGAAGGCTTCCCGCCCGAGGAAGCGCTGCAGCGCTACCAGACCGCACGGCTGACGCGGACGAACGCGATCGTGGTGAAGTCGGCCGAGAATGCCAGGCGCTTCCATAATCCCGCGCTTGCCGACGCCGAAGGCGCCGACGCCTATGTCTCGCGCGAATGGCAGCCGGACCGGGTGCGCGAGCGCTATGATTGGCTGTTCACCTACGATGCCTTGCGTGTGCCGCTTTGACGGGACGAGTTTCGCGGGCCCGCCTCACTGAACGGGATGGCGTCCGCGGCGCACCTCGGACGTTCCGGCGGTGGTGGCGGAGGAGCGAAGAAGGGATTGACGATGCACATCGCAGAGAGACCCGATGCCGTCGCCTGACACTGCGGGATCGAGGTGTAGCTGCAATCGATGTGGTCTCCGGCCATCGGCCCGTTATAGAGATGCAAACAGACCGGATAGTTCGGATCATAGGCCTGTCCGGCGGCAGGTCGGGCCAGCGCGACCGCGAACGCAGCGATCGCGAAAAGTTTCAGGCGCATCGGATTCTCCTTATTGCTCGGACCGTTTCCTCACAACTGCCGGAGTTAGTCAACCGCACTGGGGACACGACGGCCATACAGTCTTGAGCGACGGCAGGCGGCAAGCCTGAGCGCGCTAGTTGGCGGACTGGCGTTGTCGCTGCCCCCGTTGCTTTGGCGGCTTTTTCGGACCTTTGTAGAACGGATTGACCGAACACGTCGCGGAGCGTCCCGAGGCCGTCGCCTGGCACTGCGGAAGCGACGTGTAGCTGCAATCGATATACTCGGGCGTCAGCCTGCCGCCATAGACTTCCAGGCACACTGGATAGTTCGGATCGTACATCTGTGCGGCGGCGGGCCCGGCGATGCAAACGCCGACGGCGGCGATGATGATGAGTTTCAAACGCATCGAATTCTCCTCAAGCCTCGTCCGGAACGCAGGGCCCGGCTATCGTTGCTCGTCGGCCGGCTTGCCGTCGCCCTCACCGAGGCAGCGGATCATGAAGGCCGTCGTGTCCCGCGGCAGCACTTGCGCGGCGCGCGCCTTGAGACGGCATTCGAGCTGCGCGATCTGGCGCGCCCGCTGCCGTTCGGACGGCAGCGTCGATTGCCGCAACCGCCGCAACGTCATCGGCGAGCCGTCCGACTCGAAGCTCAGCTCGTATTTCTTGCCGTTCTGGTCGGTGGCGGCGCAGGTGATGGTGGACACCTGCCGCGTGATGAAGCTTCCGACCTGACGGCATGAGCCCGTCGACATCTCGACCAGCGGCACCGGCAGACCATCCACCCGCGGGCGGTCGCTCGACTTCAGCAACATGCGGTCGACCGCGAGCTCGAACAGATTGTCCTGGGTGCGCTCGGTGCTCTCGCCGGAGAACGAGATGATGTGGCTCTTGTCGGCGGGATCGTCGAGCACCACGGTGAATTCGGAACGGCCGCGCAGGGTGTGGAAATAGGCGACTGCCTTGCAGGTGTAGCTGCGGCCGGCGACGGTGACGTTGCGGCAAGTGCCGGACATCAACGCGTACAGATCGACGTCGTAGACCGGACCGGCGGCAACGGCCAGCGCCGGCCAGCAGAGAACGGCAGCCGCAATCAATTGAGCGAAACGGGAGATCATGCTGAAAGGGTCGAAAACACGGTCGCTGGAGGGGTCCATGGCGCAAGGTCGCTGATTTCCATGGACTGTGCAACGACGAAGCAGGCCTAAATGTGGACACCACGCGAACGGCTGGGGAACGCAGCACAATCGGTGCTGAAAGGCCGCGGCGTCAGATTTGCGGGCCGGACAGCGTCACCTCGCGCTCGGCGCGGAACACGTTGCTATAGAGGTTCGCGATCCACTGGCGGCCGCTTGCCGTCATGTTCAGGCAGTTGATGGCGCCCTGAATGTGCGGCGCAACCATGTTCCAGTAGAATTGCGGATAGCGGTCGACGATATCGGCCGGCGACTCATAGCCGAGCTGGCGGTTGATGCCGACCTCCTCGAACTCGTGATAGAGCGCGTTGGCCTTCCTGATATAGTTGGGATCGCCGAGCTGACCGATGAAATCGGCCGCCCGGACGATCGACGCCTCATCGTCATATTGCTGGCCTTCGGGCGCCGGAAACCGCGTACCCTCGATGTTGCGCGCGACGCGCTCGCGATCGAGTGGAAGGACGGCCTCGAGCCTGTCGAGCACATAAAGCTTCGAGCGGTCGACATGATACGGCATCAGGCCGGCATCCGACGAGCCACGCGGCAGCACCACCTTGTTGCCGGAGGCATCGATGACGTAGCCATCGGGTCCATCGCCTTTCAAAAGACCGCGCACATAGCCTATGTCGTGAGTCAGGCAGGCGATGATGGTGTGGGTGTAATCTTCGGCGGTGACGTGGGTGTGCAGCGCGCGGCCGCGGATGATGTCATGCCCGGCGAGCGTGACCAGCATGGTGTGCTCGACATTGTGGTAGAGCGCGTCGCTGTTGCCGATGCATTCCAGCGCGATGCGCGCGGCGGCCGGCAGGAGTTCGCCGAAGCGCGCCTGCGAAGAGCCAAAGGTGCGGCTGACATGCGTGGCGAGAAACTTCTCCAAAGCACCTGCCGCCAACTCAGGTAACGTCATCATCGATGCAGCCCCCGACCGCGCAACGTTCCTCGCTCACCCCGATCTCACGCCGTAGTTGGGCAGCGACTATAGCGTATCTACGGGCGTGCGGCTACGCGCTGACGGGCGTGACGATTCGCTCCGGCCGTACTTTCCCGGTCTTGTCGGCTGCGACGCCAGAGCTGCTGATAGTGGCATGAACCCTGCATGATTCGGGTCAGACCGGGTTAACCCCACTGATATAGGCCGTCATGCTCGTTACGCTCGTCGCCATCCTCTGCAATGCTCAACTCTGCATGGAAAAGGTCGTCACCACGAGTGACCAATCCGGCATCACCATGGGCGCCTGCGCAGTGAATGCGCAGATCGGCATCGCCGATTGGCTCGCCAAGGGGCCGTATCACGAATGGCACCTGCAGAGCTATAAATGCATCATGGGCAAGTACGTACCCAAGAACGAAGTGTGATGTGTGCTCACAGCCCCGGACGGGGCTGATCCGCTTCGACCGGAACAGCCTGCGAAACCACCGCGCAGGCGCCCGTACCTCGAGTCAAAGTCCAATTTATGGGCTATCACTGTCGTTAACGACGGTGAGACATGAGGTCGCCCTGGAATGCCCGCAACGCCGCTGATTGCCTATGCGCATGTCGGCAAGAGTTTTGACAGTGGTCGCGTGGTGGCGGTCGACGACGTCTCGCTTGACGTGGCCGAGGGTGAATTCCTGGCGATTGTTGGCGGCTCGGGCTCCGGCAAGACGACGCTGCTGAGGCTCGCCAATCGCCTGATCGAAGCCGACCACGGCCGGATCGCGGTCGAGGGTGAGGATGTCAGCCGCATCGACCCGATCCTGCTGCGGCGCCGCATCGGCTATGTCTTCCAGAGCGGTGGGCTGTTTCCGCATCTGTCCGTCGCCGACAACATCGGCATCACGCCACATCTGCTCGGCTGGACGCAGGCGGAGATCTCGGCGCGGGTCGATGAACTGCTCGACCTTGTGCGGCTCGACAACTCACAATATCGCGAGCGTTTGCCGCACGAACTCTCCGGCGGCCAGCGTCAACGCATAGGCGTCGCGCGTGCGCTGGCTGCGAAGCCGCGCATCGTGCTGATGGACGAGCCGTTCGGCGCGCTTGATCCCCTCACCCGCGACGCGCTCGGCGACGATTATCGAACGCTGCACCGCGAGCTCGGCCTGACCACGGTCATGATCACCCACGACATGACCGAGGCGTTACTGCTGGCCGATCGTGTCGCGGTGATGCGCGGCGGCAGGCTGTTGGCCCAGGGCACGCCGGTGGAGCTCTCGGCCAGCACCGACGGCTATGTCGGCGAACTGATGCGCACGCCGCGGCGGCAGGCGGAACGCCTGGGCGCTTTGCTGCCGCGGGGCGACACGGCATGACTCTATCAGCCGATCCGCGCTGGAGCGAGGCGCTTTCCCATCTGCCCGACTATCTCGGCAATCATGTGCGGGTCAGCGTCGCCGCGCTGGCGCTCGGGCTCCTGATCAGCCTGCCGCTTGCGATCATCGCGCGTAACCGGCCGGTGCTGCGCACGACGTTGCTCGGGCTTGCCAGCATCGTGCAGACCGTGCCCGGTCTCGCGCTGCTCGCATTGTTCTATCCGCTGCTGCTGGCGCTCGCCGCGTTGACCGCGGCGTGGCTCGGCTTCAGCTTCTCCGCCTTCGGCTTCCTGCCCGCCGTGCTGGCGCTCGCGCTCTATTCGATGCTGCCGGTGTTGCGCAACACCATCACCGGCCTGTCCGGGGTCGATCCGGCGGTGCTGGAAGCCGCCCAGGGCGTCGGCATGACGCCGCGGCAATCGCTCACCATGGTCGAGCTGCCGCTGGCGCTGCCGGTGATGATGGCCGGGATCCGCACCGCGGCGGTATGGGTAATCGGCACCGCCACCTTGTCGACGCCGATCGGCCAGACCAGCCTCGGCAACTACATCTTCGCGGGATTGCAGACCCAGAACTGGGTGTTCGTGCTGTTCGGCTGTTTCGCTGCGGCCGTGCTCGCGCTTGTGGTTGACCAATTGCTGGCGCTGATCGAGAAGGGCCTGCGGAATCGCAGTCGCATCCGGACGGCACTCGGCGGGCTCGGTATTGCCGCCTTGATCGCGGCGACGGTGGTGCCCGCGATCGCGCGCCCGCATGCGGGCATCGTGGTCGGCGCCAAGACTTTTACCGAGCAATATGTGCTGTCGGCGTTGATCGCGCAGCGGCTACAGGCGGCGAGCCTTCCGGCCACGACCCGCGCCGGCCTCGGCTCCAACGTGATCTTCGACGCGCTCGCGGCCGGCGATATCGATGTCTATGTCGACTATTCCGGAACGCTGTGGGCCAACCAGTTCCACCACACCGACATCAAGCCCCGCGCCGAGCTGTTGGGCGAATTGCAGACAACGCTGGCGAAGCAAGACATCACGCTGTTCGGCGAGCTCGGCTTCGAGAATGCCTATACGCTGGTGATGCCGAGGAAGCGCGCCGAAGAGCTCGGCATCCATTCGATCGCCGACCTCGCGTCACGCGCGGCGACGATGTCGATCGCCGGAGACTATGAATTCTTCTCGCGGCCGGAATGGACCGGCATCCAGAAGGCTTATGGGCTGACGTTCCGCGCCCAGCGTCAGATGCAGCCGGATTTCATGTATGCGGCGGTTGCCTCCGGCGAGGTCGACGTGATCGCGGGCTACACCAGCGACGGATTGATCGCGAAATACGATCTTGTCACGCTCGAGGACAACAGGCACGCCATCCCGCCCTATGACGCCATCGTCCTGCTGTCGCCAAAGCGGCGCGACGACGAGGCGCTCAAGGCGGCGCTGCGGCCGCTGCTCGGCAAGATCGATATCGCCGGGATGCGCGAGGCGAATTTGCGCGCGTCGGGCAACGACGCATCATCGTCGCCCGACGCCGTGGCGCGCTGGCTGTGGGGGAAGGTCGGCGGAAAATAGCCTCTCGCCTTCATTGCGAGCGAAGCGCAGCAATCCACCTCTCCGCATGCGAGGAAAGATTGATTGCTTCGTCGCTACGCTCCTCGCAATGACGACGTCTCACAATCCCTTGATGATCCCCGCGTCGATCAACAGGCGATTGAAGCGGCGTGCTTCTGCGCCGTCCTTGCAGGAATAGAATGCGCCGTTGCAGCGAAGCATGATCGCCTTCTGCTCCTCGAACGACGGGTCGAGCGGAATGCCCGCGGCTTCCTGAATCACCAGCGGCAGATAGGCGGCGTCGATCGTGTCCATCACCGCCGGGCTCTTCACGGGTTCGAAGTTGACGGCGTCGATCGCATAGTAGGTCGCGTAATAACGCGGATCGTAATCCATCAGCTTCTTGCCGATGCCGGCCTCGTCGAGATCGGGATCGAGCAGCTGCGGCGAGAATTCCGGCTGATGATCGCCGTAACGCACGATCAGGAAAGGCTGCGCCGGAAACTTCTTCTTCAGCGCCGCGACGAAGCCGGCATAGTCGCCAGCGCTCATCGCCTGCCGGCGCAGATATTCGTCGATCGCGGGCGTATTGCCAGGCCGCTTCCACGACGGCAGCAACTCGGGACGGAATTTGGTTTCCCAGGGGAAATGATTGGCGGCGAGATAGACGAAGGCGAACAGCGGCGTGCCTGACGTCTTCTGCTCGGCCATCAGCTTCAGCGCCTTGTCGTAGAAGAAGCTGTCGGGCTCGACATCCTTCGCATGCAGGTCATGCGCGTCGTAGAAGCGCTGGATGCCGGTCGTGGTCTGGAAGTTGCGCGCGCTCATGAAGGCGCCGAATGCGGGATAGAGCGAGAGCGTGTCGTAGCCGCAGCGGCGCAGCGCCAACGGCAGGCCGCGCTCCACGCGCCCCGATGCGATGCGGGTGACGAAATAGGAGAACCGGCCGAACGAGCGCGAGGACAATCCCGCAAGCACGTTGTACTCGGTGAACCAGCTCGGCCCGCCATTGCTCTCGGCAAGGAATTTGCGCGCGACGCCGTCGTAGGACTTGAACTGGCTGCCATAGCCCGGCGGCACCTTGACGCCGGAAGCGGCGCGGATGTCGAAACTCGATTCATCATGGATCATGATGATGTTCGGCCGCCGCCCGGCGGGATGACAGGCATCGACCAGGGGCATCTTGAGCTGATCGCTCGCGGTCGGATCCGACTCCATAAAGCCGTAGGCGACGAAATCGGACACGGCCGTGACGCCGGAGCGCGCGAACTTCGAGAGGTAGCCGTCGTCGTAATAGCCGCGCCAGGCTTCATCCGGCCAGGCGAAGGCATAACCCGAGAGCGCCGCGGTGCAGGCGAGGCAGGCCGCCGCAGCCGGCAGCCGGCGAATGCGGAACGGATCGAGCCACCACAGCGCGTACATCAGGGGCAGCGTGACGAGGCCGGCGCCGATGATCGACCAGCGCAGGCTCGGGAAGATCGTCAGCAGGAACGCCGCGGTGTCGCGGTCGATCACCATCAGGTCGACGAAGTTCGCGGTCATCTGCACCACGTCGTGCTTGAAGCGCGACAGCAGCACCAAGACCACGACCAGTGTCAGCGACAGCGCGCCCGACAGCGCCGGCCGGCGCAGCAGCGCGATGAACAGGAAGTTCAGGATTCCCCAGGTGAGCAGGAAGCAAAGCCGCGAGCCGAAATCGGTCTCGGTGCGCAGCATCAGAATCAGCGCGCCGAAATGCGGTGCCGCGACCGCCATCAACCGCCAGATGCCAAGCGCGGCAAGACCGCCGGCCAGTGCGGCAACGGAGGAGTTCTGCTGAGGCGCGGGCGCCATGGGCGGGACGCAATACAACCCGGCGCAATGCCACCGCCTTGACTGGCAACGGCCAGGAGGCATGCGGCACAGCCGGTGTCTGGGCCGCGTCACAAAACCGTAATTGAATCGTCATGAACGCGCAATGAATTTGCCTGCCCAAGCCTAGCCGCGGCAGGCAGTGCGCGTGCCTTAAACTTTGGCGGCCGGCGCGGCGTGGCTCGCGATACCCGCGATGAAGAGATCGACGATGTCGGCAGCCATCTGCTCGACCTCCGCATCGCCGACACCCCAGCGCGGCAAATGACCGTCGATGTGCATCCGCGCGAAGCCATAGACCAGCGCGCGGCCGGCGATCTGGACCTGCCTGAGGTCGCGCGTCCCGAGTTGGCCAGCTGAAAATGCCTCCGCCAGCGTGCGCTCGGTCATGCCGATCAACTCGGCATTGTCGCCGGAGACGGCGGCCGAGCGGTCGTGGTCGAAGAAGCGGCGGCTGGAGATGATCTCGAAATGGGTCGGGTTCTTCATCGCCCAGCGCAGATAGGCGATCCCGAGATGGCGGAAGCGGCCGAGCGGATCGCCTGGCGGCGCCTCGGCCAACGCCGCCTCGATCTCGGCGCGAAAGCGGCGTTGCGCCTCCTCCGCCACCGCATTCATCAGCGCGTCCCGGCTCGGGAAATGCCGGAACGGCGCGCCCGGCGAGACCCCGGCGCGGCGCGCGGCCTCGCGGACGCTGACCGCCTCCGGGCCGCCCTCGCCGACCAGTTGCATGGCGGCATCGATCAGGACCCGGCGGAGATCGCCGTGGTGATACGGCCTGGCCGCCTGCGCCCGCGTCGCGACCGGACGCGGCTTGGCGGGCCGGCGGCCGGTGGGCGGGCTTTTGGCGGGGCGGCGCATGGCGATCCTCTAGCATCACCCGCTTGTGAATGTAAGCGATGATTACACGGATTGACCGCGCGCGGACACGAAATGTAACTGGTGATTACATAAACGGGAGGCGGGATATGGCGACGCATCGCAACTGGTTCGAGGGCTGGCGGCTGTTTGGCCTGCTCACGCTCACCCTGATCGGGCTTTCGATCTGGATCGCCGCCATGCGGCAGTTCGAGGTCGAGGGCGTGCGGATGGTGATCCGCTTCACGGCGCGGACCTCGCTCTTGTTCTTCTGCCTCGCCTTCTCGGCGGCGGCGCTGGCGCGGCTGTGGCCGAACGCCTGGACGCACTGGCAGCGCCGCAACCGCCGTTATTTGGGCGTCACCTTCGCGGCCTCGCACGCCATCCATGCGGTCGCGATCGCCGCCTTCGCGATGCTCGATCCGCCCGGCTTTGCGGCCGCGACCTCGATTGTCTCCTACATCTTCGGCGGTATCGGCTATCTCGCCATCATCGCGCTGACCGCGACTTCGTTCGATCGCACGGCTGCACTGCTCGGCCCGCGCGCCTGGCGCAGGCTGCATCTGATCGGCGGCTATTATCTGCTGCTGCAGTTCATGGTCTCGTTCGGCAAGCGGATTCCCGAGATGCCGCTCTACGCGCTATTCCTCGTGCCGCTCGCTGCGGTGTTCGCGCTCAGGATGATCAGCATGGCCGGCCGGCCCGCGCCACGTCAGGCGAAGGCGCAGGCGCAGGCGAGCTAAGATCGGGCCACCTTACACCAGGTGAAACTTGCGGCCGAGCTGGCGATGAACCGATAGCACCGCGCGGTCGACGTCGCTGATCAGGCTGTCGCCGAGCACGACGTTCGGAATCTCCCAGTTGCGTCCGATCTGCGCATCGGGCAGCCCGGCGATCGCCGGCACGCGCGCGGTCTCACAGCCGGGCTGGGCGCGCAACGCCTCATCCGCAAGCTGGGTCAATTCGTCCTGGCTCTTTCCATCAGTCATGACCTCGGTCCTGACTCCGGAAGATGGCTCACTGATGGCCAAGATTCTCCAGTTCCTTAGCGCGGGCTTCGGTCATGCTGCGCATGCATTCGCCCGCATCGAGCCGGGCGATAGTGCCCTCGCCGAGGTCGTAATACAGGCAGTTGGCGTCACGATACTGGATCCATAGCCGCTGCGCGGTGCGCAGCTGTTCGCGCTGCTTGTCGTCGGCGGCATCCTTCAACGCCTTCTGGTAGGCGACGTTCATCCGCTTGTCCCACTGCGCGGTCTTGGCCTTGAGGCATTCGACCATCTGGTAGGTGCCGCCGTCGCAGGATGGCTCGCCAACGCTCTGATCGCCGGCGCGGGTAACCGGCGCGGTGAAAGCGATGGAGACAGCCGCCAGAACGGCCATGAGCCTGCACGCGCCAGTGGTGACAGCCGATGTCATGCCACTTTCCCTGTTCGATCGATCCTGTCGTCGCAGCATACATGAGTGCCGCCGCGATGCATCCCGTCCACCGCCGGCCGCGCCGCGGCTGGCCTTCCCGGTCCGCGCAGGATATTTCATATGCATGGAGGGACCATGCGGCGCGCCGCGACGCCTGTGATCGTCTTGGCGGTGTTCGGCCTGCTCGTCGGTGGGCTGTTTCGCTATGCGTTCGATGAGTCCGACGAGGCCTCCGTCTCGAATTATGTGCGCAGCGCCCTCGACGGCGCAGCCCTCACGGTGATCGTCTGGGCGACGCATCTCTATCTGGCCGCACGTGGTGGCTGGCTGCGACGGCAATCACTCATCGTCGAGCTGATCGGCCGCTCTGTGATCCTTGCCGTCACCGTTGCGGCCGCCGCGATCGTGCTGGAAATCGTGCTTTACGGGCATGGGCTCGAAGCCAAGTGGATGCGCGAAACCTTCCTGAAGATCATTGGCGTCGGCCTGCTGCTGTCGATCCCGATCACGACGATCTACGAGCTGGTCCGGATGATCGGCGGGCACACGCTGCTCAGCATCGTGCTCGGACGCTATCGGCAGCCGGTGCGCGAGGAGCGCGTGCTGCTGTTCCTCGACCTGGTCGGCTCGACGACGCTAGCGGAATCGATGGGCGAGCTGCGCGTGCAGGAATTGCTGACGCGCTTCTTCTTCGACATCGACGAGCCGATCGTGTCGCACGGCGGCGAAGTCCACGCCTATGTCGGCGACGAAGTGATCGTGACCTGGCCGGCCAATGCCGACGGGCGATGGCGGCGGTATCTCGATTGCGTGTTCGCGATCGAGGATCGCCTCGCCAAGCGGGCCGATCAATATCGCAAGGAGTTCGGCGTGGTGCCCGCGTTTAGGGCCGGGATGCATGCCGGTCCGGTCGTCATCGCGGAATGCGGGGACTCGCGGCGGCAGATCGCCTATTTCGGCGACACCGTGAACGTCACGGCGCGGCTGCAGGCGCATTGCAAGGAGGCCGGCCGTCCGCTGCTGGTATCGGGCGACTTGCTGCGCCTGCTGCCGCCGGACCGGGATTTGGTCGTCGAGCCGCTCGGCTCGACGCAATTGCGCGGACGTGCCGCCTCGATCGACATCTTTTCCGTCGCGCGGCGCGTATCGTCCTAAACGATCTCTTAAAATGCACCGGCATCAGCTTCCGCCGAGCCGAAAGCGCGCATTGAATCGAGTCCGGTCGCAGCCTGTTAAGGATGCGACGCACACCGTATTTGCACCGGGTTCCACCTTAACGCAGGTGTAAGACCGCGCCCCGCATGGTGTGCAGACAGGTGTCATTCAACAAAAACAAGGTTGCCCATCGATGGCGCAACAGGCGTCACAATCGATTATTGCCGAACTCGAGGATGCGGTCCGGGACGGGACATCGGCCAAGCGTGTGCAGACGCTGCGGCAGGTCACCGATCTGTTCCTGAACGACGGCGACCGCCTCAACGATGAACAGGTCAAGGTGTTCGACGACGTGCTCTGCCTCTTGGTCGCGCGCGTCGAGACCCGTGCGCGGGCCGAGCTCAGCAAGCGGCTCGCCCCGCTCGACTATGCGCCGTTCGAGGTGATCCAGCACCTCGCCTGGGACGACGACATCAGCGTCGCCGGCGACGTGCTGACCCACTCCAGCCGCCTTTCGAACGACGCCCTGCGCGAGATCGCGAGCAGCAAGGGCCAGGACCACCTGTTCGCGATCTCCGCGCGGGAAAACCTGCCGCCTTCCGTCACCGACGTGATCATCGA
The DNA here is from genome assembly GCF_054062115.1 of Bradyrhizobium sp. USDA 4501. Taxonomy (NCBI): domain Bacteria; kingdom Pseudomonadati; phylum Pseudomonadota; class Alphaproteobacteria; order Hyphomicrobiales; family Nitrobacteraceae; genus Bradyrhizobium; species Bradyrhizobium sp. USDA 4501. The sequence continues at coordinate 7,034,795 of NZ_JBSSEX010000001.1, read as the reverse complement.
CCGCGGCGAGGACAAGGTGATCCGGCGTCTCGCCAAGAACGCCGGCGCGCAGTTCTCCGACAACGGCTATTCCAGCATCGTCGCCCGCGCCGAAGGCGACGACGAGCTGGTCGAGATCCTCGGGCTGCGCATCGACATTCCGGCCAAGCTGCTGCGCGACCTGCTGCAGCGCGCCAAGGATACGGTGCGCGCCCGCCTGCTCTCGATCGCCTCGCCCCGGGCGCGCGAGGAGATCAGCCAGGTGCTGAACGACATCGCCCAGGAAGAGGCCGCGGCGCCGCGCCGCAACTACGGCATCGCCGAAGAGCTGGTCAAGCTGATGAAGCAGCTGAACGAACTCGACGATGCGGCCGTCTACAAATTCGCCGAAGAGGGCAAGCTCGACGAGGTCACGGTCGCGCTCGCCGTGCTCAACGACATGCCGATCGCGATGATCGAACGCCTGATGCTCGGCCTCCGCTCCGACCTGATCCTGATCCCGTGCCGCTCGGCACGGCTCAACTGGCCGACGGTCGAAAGCATCCTGCGCAAGCGGCCGCTGCCGCTGCCGCTCGACAATGCGACGCTCGAGATCGCGCAGCGCGATTACCGCCGGCTCTCGCTGGAAACCGCGCAGCGCACGGTGCGGTTCTGGCAGCTGCACAACAGGATCGAGAAGCAGCCGATGGCGGCCGGCTAGCGGCCGCTGCGCCTCTGCGACAAAGACAAAGGGTGGGCAACGCGCCCACCCTTTTTCATCACAGCGTCATTCCGGGGCGCCTCGAAGAGGCGGACCCGGAATCTCGAGATTCCGGGCTCGGTCCTGCGGACCGCCCCGGAATGACAGGCCTCGCCTGTCAGTTCTTGCTCTTGTCGACGAGCGCGCCCTTCTTGATCCAGGGCATCATGTCGCGCAGCTTGGCACCGACTTCCTCGATCGGGTGTGCGGCGAGCTTGGCACGGGTCGCCTTGAACGAGGTCTGGTTGACCTTGTTCTCCAGCATCCAGTCGCGGGCGAACTTGCCGCCCTGGATGTCGGCCAGCACGCGCTTCATTTCGGCCTTGGTCTCGGCCGTGACGATGCGCGGACCGGTGACGTACTCGCCGTATTCGGCGGTGTTGGAGATCGAGTAGTTCATGTTGGCGATGCCGCCTTCATAGATCAGGTCGACGATCAGCTTCACTTCATGCAGGCACTCGAAATAGGCCATCTCGGGTGCGTAGCCGGCCTCGACCAGGGTTTCGTAGCCGCCCTTGATCAACTCGACCAGGCCGCCGCAGAGCACCACCTGCTCGCCGAACAGGTCGGTCTCGCACTCTTCCTTGAAGGTGGTCTCGATGATGCCGGCGCGGCCGCCGCCGATCGCCGAGGCATAGCTGAGCCCGAGGTCATGGGCGTTGCCCGACGAATCCTTGGCGATCGCGATCAGGCAGGGCACGCCGCCGCCACGCTGGTATTCCGAGCGCACGGTGTGGCCGGGGCCCTTCGGCGCGATCATCAGCACGTCGAGGTCGGCGCGCGGATCGAGCAGGTTGAAGTGCACGTTGAGGCCGTGGGCGAACACGAGCGCCGCGCCCTTCTTCATGTTGTCGTGCAGGTGCTCGCGATAGATGTCGCCCTGCAGCTCGTCCGGGGTCAGCATCATGACGAGGTCGGCCCACTTGGCGGCTTCGGCGACTTCCATCACCTTGAAGCCGGCGTTCTCGGCCTTCTTGGCCGAGGCCGAACCCTTGCGCAGCGCAATCGCCACTTCCTTGACGCCTGAATCCTTCAGGTTCAGCGCGTGGGCGTGGCCCTGGCTGCCGTAGCCGACGATGGCGACCTTCTTGCCCTTGATCAGGTTCAGGTCGGCATCGCGATCGTAGTAAACTCGCATCGTGGTTTCCTCGTTTGAAGGGGGCCAAAATCGGCCGATGAATCAGGCTTTCGGAAGGTCAGAACCGCCGGGCGCCCGCGAATTTCCGGCGTTGTCTAGAGCATTTTCCCCCTCAGGGGAAACCCTCATCTCGCATGGCGCGGTGCGGCATCATGCGTCCATGAAGACCGGGTAGAGCGAGGCCAGCAGCAGGATGGCCATCACCACATTGAAGGCGCGGATCGCCCGGGGTGAGGTCAGGATCGGCCGCAAGGCGGTCCCGAACAGCGCCCAGACGACGCAGGACACCGTGCCCAAGATCAGGCTCAGGCCAACCTGGATCGCGATGTTCCAGGGAAAGGCGGCAATTGCCGCATAGGCCGTGATGGTGCCGATCACCATCACCCAGCCCTTGGCATTGATCCACTGGAACATGGCGGCGCCCCAGAACGTCATCGGGCCGCGGCCGCCCCTGTCGTCCTTGTCCGCCGAGGGCGGCTCGGCCATGGCGATGACGGCGGCGAGATAGATCAGGTAGGCGACGCCGCCATATTTCAGGATCGTCTGCAGCACCGGATAGGCGATGAAGACGGTCCCCAGCCCGACGCCGACCGCGCCGACCATGAAGGCGAAGCCGACCGTGATGCCGGCGATGTGGGGCACTGTACGGCGGAAGCCGTAGGTCAGCCCCGACGACAGCAGCATGATGTTGTTGGGGCCCGGCGTGAAGAACATCACGACAGCGAACACGACAAAGGCGAACAGCAGCGAATTCGACATGGTGCCCTCACGCGACTTTCGGCAGAGCTTTTGGCCGCTTCGACAGCAGCATCACGGCGATGCCGGCGATCACGGTGACCATGCCGGCCAGCCGCAGCGGCCCGAATGTCTCGCCGAACACGATGCTCGACGCGGCGGAGCCGACGAACGGCACCAGCAGCGCGAACGGCACCACCTGCGCCGCCGGATAATCCCGCAGCAGCCGGCCCCACAGCCAGTAGGCGATGCTGGTCGAGATGCCGCCGAGGCAGAGCATGCAGACGAGCCCGGTCAGCGACATGTGGGTCAGCGCATGCCAGGTCGGCTGCGGGCCGTTCGTGATCAAGGTCAGCACCGCGAGCGGCACCGCGGCTGACAGGCACAGCCAGGCGAACAGATCGAACATCGGCGCGCCGTTCGCCTGCCGCAGGAGAAGATTGCCGATCGCGAAGCTGATCGGGCAGATCATGATGATCGCAAACGCGGCGACGCTGAAGTCGTAGCCGACCGTCCCGCAGATCATCAGCAGGCCGAGCGCGGCGATCGCGATGCCGATTGCCTGGCTCCGTGTCGGGATTTCCCCGAAGGCCAGGGCGGCGAAGGCGATGGTGAAAAGCGCCTGGCTCTGCACGATCACGCTGGAAAGCCCGACGGGAACGCCATGCGCGATCGCAAAGGCCTGTGCGAGGAACTGGCCGAGGAACAGCGTTGAGCTGATCGCGATCAGAAGCGGCCAGGAAACGCCGGGCTTGCGCAGGAACAGGCACGGCAGCGCGGCGATGGCGAAGCGCAGCGTCGTCATCAGCTCCGGCGAGAACTCATCGAGCGCGATCCGGCTTGCGACGAACGCAAGCCCCCAGATCACCGCGACCATGACGGCGATGCCAACATCGGCCGGCTTCATTGTTGTTCTTCTTGTGCTTCCGTTTCGGTCGGGATCTAGATCTGTTCGTCGGGCTTCGGTTTACGCAGCAGATAGGTGCCGTGCAGCGGCGCGTGGTAATCAACGGAGACCAGCGTGAAACCGGTCTCGGTCAGCATGCGCTCCATCACCCAGCCGAAGGTCGAGTATTCGTCGCGCATATGGGTGATCACGCTTTCGCGCTCGAAGCCGTGATTCTTGATCGAGAAGTCGGCCCATCCTTCGACATCGCGATCGACACCGTCGGGCATGCCGACGAACACCATGTCGCGCAGGTAGAAGTTCGCGCCGGGCTTCAACGCGTTGAAGATTCGCGACAGCGCCACCGCCTTCCAGAAGTCCGGCAGATGGTGCAGCGTGAACTCGCTGACGATGAGGTCGTAGGAATTCGGTTGGTAGGCGAACGACAGCAGGCCGGCCGGCTGGGTCCGGATCTTCGCCTTGCGGTCGCGCGCATAGATTTCGGCAAGCCCGATCATCGCCGGCGAGATGTCGATGGCGTCGACCTCGGCGCCCATCAACGCCGCCTCGGTGGCCAGCACGCCGTTGCCGCAGCCGATATCGGCGATCCGCCAGCCCGGCTTGACGCCGAGCATGGTCAGCGCCTGGCGGGCACGGACATCGCTGTCCTCGCTGACGTCATAGATCGAGGCCACCGCGGTATCGAGACCGACCTGCCGCCGTTGCGTATAGTACCAGTCGCGCGCCAACATGACTCACATCCCTTCCGGTCCGCGCGTGATCGCGGCCACCCCGGTTCGTGACACTTCGACCAGGCCCAGCGGACGCATCAGGTCGATGAACTGACTGATCTTGGACGAATTGCCCGTGATCTCGAACACGAAGCTCTCGGTCGTGGCGTCGATCACCCGGGCGCGGAACGCGTCCGCCAGCCGCAGCGCCTCGACGCGGTGATCGCCACCGCCCCGCACCTTGACCATCGCAAGCTCGCGCTCGATCGAGCTGCCGGTCAGCGTCATGTCGACGACGCGGTAGACCGGGATCATGCGGTCGAGCTGATGCTTGATCTGCTGGATCACCATCGGCGTGCCGGTGGTGACGATCGTGATCCGCGAGAGATGTTTCTGGCTCTCCGTCTCCGAGACGGTGAGACTCTCGATGTTGTAGCCGCGGCCGGAGAACAGGCCGATCACGCGCGCGAGCACGCCGGGCTCGTTCTGCACGAGCACGGACAAAGTATGCGTCTCGTTGGGATCGTGACGCTCTTCGAGGAAATAGGCGGATGCGGGCTGGTTCATGGTCGTCCCCTTACATTCTGTTCACGCCACCGCCCGCTCGGCGGCCGGCGCAGCATCCGTTCCGATCCAGGTTCGGAACAGATCGAAATCGATATTGCCGCCGCTCAGGATCAGGCCGACCCGCTTGCCGGCGAGCCTGCTCTTTTCCTGCAGCGCGGCCGCGAGCGCCGCAGCGCCCGCGCCCTCGGCGAGATTGTGGGTGTCGGTCCAGTAGGCGCGGATCGCCTGCCCGACCTCGTCGTCGCTGACCTGCACGATGCGGGAGGCACCCTTGCGGATCAGCGCGAACGCATCCGCGTCCGGAATCCGCGTCGCCATGCCGTCGGCAAGGGTGTTGCTGGACTCGGTGGTGACGATCTTTCCGGCCGCAAACGACAGCGCATAGGACGGCGCCTCGGTCGACTGCACGCCGACGATCTCGGTCTTCAGCCCAAGCAGGTCGCGCGCCATGATGCAGCCGCAGATGCCGGAGCCCTGCCCGATCGGCACATAGAGAATGTCGAGATCGGGCGCGGTACGGAACAGTTCGAGCGCGTAGGTCGCGACACCCAGCACGAGGTCCGGGTGGAACGACGGCACCATGTGCAGGCCGGCGAATTGGGCGCGGCGCTCGGCCTCTTCCCGCGCGGCCTGGAAGTCGTCGCCGTGCTCGACAAGCTCGGCCCCGAACGCGTGCATGGCGCGGTTCTTCTCGACCGAGTTGCCGCGCGGCACGTAGATCGTCGCCGACACGCCCTGACGTCCTGCCGCGAACGCCAGGCTCTGGCCGTGATTGCCGCGCGTCGCCGAGATGATGCCGGGAACGTCGGGCCGCTCGCGCTTCAGCCGTTCGAGATAGACCAGGCCGCCGCGCACCTTGAAGGCGCCGGTCGGCGTGTGGTTCTCATGCTTGACCACGACCTCGGTGCCGAGCCGCTCGGCCAGCAGCGGCCAGGCGTGCGCCGGCGTCGCCGGCACTGCGGTGCCGACGATCCGGTGTGCACGCTCGAGCTCGTTGAGGTCAAACATGGGAGCCGCCCTCCATCCGAGCGCGCGATAAGTTCCCTCGCCCCGCTCTTTGCGGGGAGAGGGTTGGGGTGAGGGGCTGTTTCCAGAGTAATGGTGAGAGACGGACTCGCGGAGACTCCCCCTCACCCGGATTGCGCTTGCGCGCAATCTGACCTCTCCCCGCAAGCGGGGCGAGGTGAAAAGAGAGTGCTCCACGTCGATCCATCATCACACCAGCGCCTTGCCACCGGAGAAGGCCTTCGCGGTGGCCTCATCGGTCGCCTCTTCCGGCAGCAGCATCTCGTTATGCGCCTTGCCGGACGGGATCATCGGGAAGCAATTCTCCAGCGCGGCGACGCGGCAATCGAACAGCACCGGGCGCTTGATCGAGATCATCTCCTTGATCGCGCCGTCGAGATCGGACGGCTTGGTCGCCTGCAGCCCGACGCAGCCATAGGCGTCGGCGAGCTTGACGAAGTCCGGCAGCGCCTCGGAGTAGGAATGCGACAGGCGGTTGCCGTGCAGCAGCTGCTGCCATTGCCGCACCATGCCCATGTACTGGTTGTTCAGGATGAATATCTTGATCGGCAGCTCGAACTGGACCGCCGTCGACATCTCCTGGATCGTCATCTGCACCGAGGCGTCGCCGGCGATGTCGATCACCAGGCTGTCCGGATGCGCCACCTGCACGCCGACCGCGGCCGGCAGGCCGTAGCCCATGGTGCCGAGACCGCCCGAGGTCATCCAGCGGTGCGGCTCCTCGAAGCCGAAGAACTGCGCGGCCCACATCTGGTGCTGACCGACCTCGGTCGTGATGTAGGTGTCCTTGCCGCGGGTCAGCTCGAACAGGCGCTGGATCGCGTATTGCGGCAGGATGATATCGTTGTTCTTGCGGTAGGACAGCGAGTTGCGCGCGCGCCATTGCGCGATCTGCTGCCACCACGACTTGATGTCCGGCTTCTTGGCTTCTGCCTTGAACACCTGCAGCAAATCGCCGAGCACGTTGCCGGCGTCGCCGATGATCGGCACGTCGACGCGGATGTTCTTGTTGATCGAGGACGGATCGATGTCGATGTGGATCTTCTTCGAACCCGGCGAGAACGCGTCGGTACGGCCGGTGATGCGGTCGTCGAAGCGCGCGCCGACGCACAGCATGACGTCGCAATCATGCATCGTCATGTTGGCTTCGTAGGTGCCGTGCATGCCCAGCATGCCGAGCCAGTTCGGGCCCGAAGCGGGATAGGCGCCCAGCCCCATCAGGGTCGAGGTGATCGGGAAGCCGGTCGCCTCCACCAGCTGGCGCAGCAGTTTCGAGGCCTCGGGGCCCGAATTGATCACGCCGCCGCCGGAATAGATCACGGGACGTTTGGCATTGGCGAGCAGCGCCACCGCCTTGCGGATCTGGGTCGCGTCGCCCTTGACGCGCGGCGTGTAGGAGATGTGCACGTCCGACTTGCGCGGCGGATGATAGGTGCCGGTCGCGAACTGCACGTCCTTCGGCACGTCGACCACGACCGGGCCGGGCCGGCCGGTAGTGGCGACATAGAAGGCCTCGTGCAGCACCCTGGCGAGGTCGTTGACGTCGCGGACCAGCCAATTGTGCTTGGTGGCGGGCCGCGTGATGCCGACCGTGTCGCACTCCTGGAAGGCGTCGTTGCCGATCAGGTGGGTCGGCACCTGGCCGGTGATGCAGACCAGCGGGATCGAATCCATCAGCGCGTCGGTCAGCGGCGTCACCATGTTGGTGGCGCCGGGGCCCGACGTCACCAGCACCACGCCGGGCTTGCCGGTCGAGCGGGCATAGCCTTCGGCGGCATGGCCGGCGCCCTGCTCGTGACGGACCAGGATGTGCTCGACCTCGCTCTGCTGGAAGATCTCGTCGTAGATCGGAAGCACCGCACCGCCGGGATAGCCGAAGACATGCTGCACGCCGTGATCGATGAGCGCGCGCACGATCATCGCGGCGCCGGTCATCTGATTGGGATCGTGGCTCTTGTCGGTCATGGTTCGCTCCGGATGCGCTTGTTTTTGCGCGGCTTTTGTCAGTTCTCGTCAGTTCGGCTTCGGGCAATAAAAAGGGGCCCCAGAGGCCCCATGCACACCGCCCGAATTTGGATGGCCGCTAGCCATCCCCGGCGGTGTGCCTGGGTACGACGGCGATAAGCAGTTTGGTAATAATGTTGCGCACGAGACGACCCAGTCTTCCCAAAGGTTGCGCGAACATAGCGGCCAAAGCCTGAATGTCAAGGCAAGGCAAGCACTTTCGCGATTTCCGTACTCTACCGGGGTTCCGCTCGTTCGGCGAGTGTTTTTGCGCAGGCGAACGCGCATGGCTGACGGGCGTGCGGGACCCCCGGCCCGGGCTACGGGACCCGACTCTCCAGCCATTCCCCGCCAGCTTCCGGCACCACCCAGGCGAATTCCGGGAGCTGATGGCGAAACCAGGTGAACTGGCGCTTCGCATAATGGCGGGTGTCGGCCCGGCCGATCTCGGCGGCCTCCTCGCGGCTGATCTCTCCCCTCAGGTGCCGGATCAGCGCCGGCACCCCATGGGCCTTCATCGCCGGCAGCAACGGATCGAGCCCACGCGCCGCCAGCGCCGCGACCTCGTCGAGCGCGCCGGCATCGAGCATGACACCGAACCGGGCGTCGATCCGTGCATAGAGCCTCTCGCGCTCCGGCGCGAGAAACAGCGCATGAAAATCGCCCGGCGGCAGCAGTGGCGGCAGGCCCTCGCGATGCCAGTCCGGCAGCGGGCGGCCGGTGGCCTCGACCACCTCGAGCGCGCGCGCGATGCGGGTGCGGTCGCGCGGCTTCAGCCGCTCGGCCGACACCGGATCGCGCGCTGCAAGCTCGGCATGCAGCGCCTCGACGCCGTGCTGCTCGAGCCGTGCGCGCACGCCGTCGCGCACATCAGCCGGGATCGGCGGCACCGCCGACAAGCCGCGCGTCAGCGCCTTGAAATAGAGGCCCGAGCCGCCGATGAAGATCGGCAGCCGTCCCTGCTCACGCGCCTCGCCGAGCACCTTCGCCGCATCGGCCACCCAGGCGCCAGCGGAGAAATTCACGCCGGCGTCGACATGGCCATAGAGCCGGTGCGGAACCAGCGCCTCTTCGCCTGCAGTCGGCCGCGCGGTGATGATCCGGAGGTCACGATAGACCTGCATGGAGTCGGTGTTGATCACGACCCCGCCGGTCCGCTGCGCGAGTTCGAGCGCCAGCGCCGACTTGCCGCTGGCGGTCGGCCCTGCGATAAGCACTGCCTTGTTCAACAATCCCGAATGCGCCTGCATGTCCCTCGTTGCCACGCTGATCTGCAATCCTGCAAGCCCCGCGCTCGACTCCACCATCGTCGACGGTGCGCGGGCCGTGCTGCCCTCACCCGGCCCGGCGCAGTGGCTGTTCAACGAAGTCGCCGCCGACATTCCGTTCGAGAGCGAGGACAGCAGCAGGGACGGTATCAAGGCGATCGAGGAACGCCTTCGCCAGGCCCGCGGCGACCTGCCGATCGACATCGTCGTGCAGCCTCGGATCGCCCGGCGCAAGAAGCTTTTTCTGGCCGACATGGATTCCACCATGATCGGCCAGGAGTGCATCGACGAGCTCGCCGACTTCGCCGGGCTCAAGGCCCATGTCGCTGCGATCACCGAGCGTGCCATGCGCGGCGAGATCGAGTTCGAGTCCGCGCTGCGCGAGCGGGTGGTGCTGCTCAAGGGACTGCCGGTCAGCGTGGTCGACGAGGTGCTCGACAAGCGCATCACGCTGACGCCGGGCGGCCGCGAACTGGTCATGACCATGCGCGCGCACGGCGCCTATACCTGCCTGATCTCGGGCGGCTTCACCTTGTTCACCAAGGTGGTCGCGGCGAAGGTCGGCTTTCAGGAAAACCGCGCCAACCAGTTGCAGGTCGTGGACGGCAAGCTGACCGGTGAGGTGGTCGAGCCGATCCTCGGCCGCGCCACCAAGCTCGCCACCTTGATCGAGCTCACCGAGTCCTTCGATCTCGACGAGATCGACACCCTTGTGGTGGGCGACGGCGCCAACGATCTCGGCATGATCCAGGCTGCGGGCCTCGGCGTAGCCTATCACGCCAAGCCGGCGGTCGCGGCCGCGGCCGCGGTCCGGATCGACCACGGCGATCTCACCGCGCTGCTGTACGCGCAGGGCTACCGGCGGGATGAGTTCGTGGCGGGGTAGCAAACCGTCATTCCGGGGCGATGCGAAGCATCGAACCCGGAATCTCGAGATTCCGGGTTCGGTCCTGCGGACCGCCCCGGAATGACGTATGTGAGTGTTACTGCACGCCGAGCGCGACGAAGCGCAGTTCGCCGTCGCCGTTCGAGACCAGCAGCAGCACCGACTTCTTGCCGTCCTTCTTGAGTTGATCGACGCGCTTCTTGATGTCGGCGGCGCTCGACACCGCCTCCTGCGCCACCTCGACGATGACATCGCCCGCCGACAGCCGCTTCTCGGCGGCATCGGAATTGCCGTCGACGCCGGTGACGACGACGCCCTTCACGCTGTCCTTGATCTTGTACTTGGTGCGCAGGTCCTTGCTCAGCGCCGCGAGGTCGAGACCGAGCGCCTTCTGGGTCACCGGCTTCTCGGCGGTGTCGTCCTTCGACTTGGCGTTGACCTGCTGAACCTTCTCATTGTCCTCGAGCCGGCCGAGCGTGACCTTGCGGGTCTCCTCATTGCCCTTGCGGATGACGACGACGTCGACTTCCTTGCCGACCGCCGTGTCGGCAACGATGCGTGACAGATCCTTCGGATCCTTGACGTCCTTGCCGTCGAACTTGACGACGACGTCGCCGGGCTCGATGCCCGCCGGCTTGGCCGGCCCCTTGTCGTCGACGCCGGCAACCAGCGCGCCGCGCGCCGGCTTGATGTTGAGGCTGTCTGCGATCTCGTCGGTGACCTGCTGGATGCGCACGCCGAGCCAGCCGCGGCGCAGCTCGCCGAATTTCTGCAGCTGGTCGACCACGCCGGCCACGGTCTTCGACGGCACGGCGAAGCCGAGGCCGATCGAACCGCCGGTCGGCGAGATGATCAGCGTGTTGACGCCGATCACCTCGCCATCCAGGTTGAACAGCGGACCGCCGGAATTGCCGCGGTTGATGGCGGCGTCGGTCTGGATGTAGCTGTCATACGGGCCCTGGCTGATGTCACGGTTCTTGGCCGAGACGATGCCCGCGGTCACCGTGCCGCCGAGGCTGAACGGGTTGCCGATCGCGACCACCCAGTCGCCGAGCCGGATCTTGTCGCTGTCGCCGAACTTGACCGCGGTGAGCGGCTTCGGCGGCTTGAATTTCAGGACCGCGAGGTCGGTCTTCTTGTCGACGCCGACCAGCTCGGCCTTGATCTTGGTGCCGTCGTTGAGAATGACGTTGATCTCGTCGGCGTCGGCGATGACGTGGTTGTTGGTGACGACGATGCCCGCGGTGTCGACGATGAAGCCCGAGCCGAGCGAGTTGGTCTTGCGCGGCTGGAACTCACCGCTCTTGTCGCCGCCCTTGCCGGGCGGTCCGCGGCGGTTCTTGAAGAAGTCGTCGAAGAATTCCTCGAACGGCGAGCCCGGCGGCAGCTGCGGCATCGTCCGGTCCTTGGCCTCGACGGTCTGCGACGTCGAGATGTTGACGACGGCGTCGATCACCTTCTCGGCGATGTCGGCGATGCCTTCAGGACCGCGTGCGAACGCCGGCACGGAGCTCAGCATGCTCGCAGCACCGATCGAGATCGCGGCTCCCATCATGCGGAAGCGACGGCTCAGGGCTGGTCTGGCAGCGGTCATGTCGGAGTTTCTCCAGGCAAACGGGTTCAAATGAGCTAGTTACAGAGTGCGCCCGAACAGGCATACGGCGCAAGCATCTCACCCGGGCATTTCGGCGAAAAACCGGCTGCGAGAGGCTCACGATATGTTCAGTCTTGCCTGTCATTCCGGGGCAGCCCGACAAGGCTGAACCCCGGGGACGCAATTGCGCACCTTGGGGAATCTCGAGGTTCCCCGATGCGCAATCGCGCATTGGCGGTCATGCTTCGCATGCTCCGGAGCGGCGACTATCTTCGCACCACCCAGATCAGGACAAGCCCGGCGACCGCCGAGCCGATACCGACGATGCGCAGGATGTTGTCGGGTGTCGCCAGCGCGCTCTTCATCGCCCGGCGCATCCAGGCGGGGCTTGCCGCGAACAGAATGCCTTCGAGCACGAACAGGATTCCCAACCCGATGAGGAAGTCGCCGAACGCTATGGACTTCATCGGATGGCAGCCTCCCGCTCGATGCTTGTTGTTTTTGGTCGGCGGCGAAGCGTCATCCGCATCGCCGCCAAGTCCTGAAGTTCAAGTCGTGACGTTACTGTTTCGGCGCGGCGGCCGCCTCAGGCAACTTGCCGCTTGCACCGCCGAAGTATCTGAAGAATTCCGAGTCCGGCCGCAACAGGAAACGCGTGTCGCTGGAACGCAGGCCGTTCTCATAGGCCGTCATCGAGCGATAGAACGCGAAGAAGTCCTTGTCCTTGCCATAGGCTTCGGCGAACAGGCGGTTGCGCTCGGCGTCACCCGCACCGCGAGTCTGATCCGCGGCCGAGTTCGCCTCGGCGACGATCACGGTCGCTTCGCGGTCGGCCTTCGAGCGGATTTCCTGCGCCTTCTGGTCGCCCTGGGCACGGAACTCGGCCGCCTCGCGCTCACGTTCGGTCTTCATCCGGTTGTAGACGGCCTGGCTGTTCTGCTCCGGCAGGTCGGCACGGCGGATGCGGACGTCGACGACCTCGATGCCGTATCCGTCCGCTTCCCTGTCGAGCTGCTCGCGAATCCGCTGCATCAGCTTCTCGCGATCGTCACGCACCACGGTGATGAAGTTGACCTCGCCGAGCACGCGGCGCAGCGCTGCGTTCAGCAGCGTGGTCAGCTGCAGATTCGCGGCCTGGATCGAGCCGACGCTGGTGTAGTAGCGCAATGCATTCTTGATGCGATAGCGCGCGAACGCGTCCACCACGAGCCGCTTCTGGTCGGAGGCGATCACCTCCTGCGACGGGTTTTCCAGATCGAGGATGCGTTTGTCGACGTTGATCACCGAATTCCACGGCGCCTTGAAGTGCAGGCCGGGCTCGGTGACGATGTCGACCGGCTCGCCGAACCGCAGGACGATGGTCTGCTCGGTCTGCTGCACGGCGAACACCGAGCTGTAGCCGACGGCGAGCACAATGAAGAGGATGATCAGGGACACAATGCCGGTGACGGGAGACCTCATCGGGTGGCTCCCTGCTGCTGGCCGGTCGTGGCCGGTGCCGCCGGACGCCGCGGCGTCAGTTCGCCGAGCGGAAGGTAGGGCACGATGTTCTGGCCCGGGCCGCCGTCGTAAACCAGCTTCTCGGAGCCGCCGAGCACTTTTTCCATGGTCTCCAGATAGATGCGCTCGCGCGTCACGTCGGGTGCCTTCTTGTACTCTTCATAGACTTTCAGGAAGCGTGCGCTCTGGCCCTTGGCGTCGGCGACCGCCTGCTCCTTGTAGCCTTCGGCGGCCTGCAGGATCTGCGCGGAACGACCGCGCGCTTCCGGTACGATCCGGTTGGCGTAGGTCTGTGCCTCGTTCTGCTTGCGCTCGAGGTCGGCGCGCGCCGCCTGCACGTCGCGGAATGCGTCGATCACCTGCGCCGGCGGATCGACCTTCTGCATCTGCACCTGCGTGATCTGGATGCCCGCGTTGTAGGTATCGAGCGTCCTCTGCATCAGCTCCTGGACGCTCTGCTCGGTGACGTTGCGCGCCCCGGTCAGGATCGGCTGGATCTGCGAGCGGCCGATCACCTCACGCATCGCGCTTTCGGCAACCGCCTTCACGGTGCCTTCGGGATTCTGGATGTTGAACAGATAGGCGCCGGCTCCACCCGGCTTGATGCGCCACAGCACCGTGAAGTCGACGTCGACGATGTTCTCGTCGCCGGTCAGCATCAGGCTCTCTTCCGGCACGTCGCGCATGGTGCGGCCGCGGCGAGCGGGATCGTCGATCAGCGTCATGCCGATCGAGATCGTGTTGACGCGCAGCGCTTTCGGCAGCAGCACTGTCTCAATCGGATATGGCAGGTGGTAGCGCAGGCCCGGCTGCGCATCGCGGACATACTTGCCGAAGCGCAGCACGACGCCGAGCTCTTCGGACTGCACGCGGAAGATGCCGGTCGCGAACCAGATCGCCAGCGCGGCGACCAGCACCAGCGCGACGCCCATGCCGCTGAAATGTCCGCCGGGCAGCCACTGCTGCAGGCGGTCCTGGCCGCGCCGCAGCAGATCCTCAAGATCCGGCGGCCTTGGCCCGGCTGACTGCGGACCGGTGCCCCATGGCCCTTTCGGACCCGAGCCCCAGGGCCCCCCGCCTTGATTTTTCCACGGCATCAAACATCTCCTCGGCAAGTCCGGACGGGACGCCCGGCCTCGAATGTCCGGCCCGGTTATAGGGGACCGCTAGGGCCCTTACAACGCAAGCTTCCTGGCCGGACGAGCTATGCGCCGGGGCATAATTGTCAATGCAAACATTGGTTAACCCGGGCCGCGCCGACGATATGTCACATAGGAGAAGTCGGCACTGTCGTCCGGGCCTGCCGGATTTCGCACGCGCGCCACCTCGTCCCACAGCTGCGCATCGATTTTGTCGAACCGCGTGTCGCCGTCCGGCCGGGCATGGACCTCGGTGATCTCAAGGCGATCGGCGGTGCCCATCCATTGCGCGTAGATTTCCGCGCCACCGATGATTGCAATCTCAGTGGCGAAACGCCGCAGCGCGTCACCAAGCGCAATGGCGCGGGCGCTGTCAAACGACGTCGTGACGATGGCGCCGCGCGCGCGGTAGTTGGGATCGCGCGTTACCACGATGTTGGTGCGGCCCGGCAGCGGCCTGCGCAGGGACTCAAAGGTCTTGCGCCCCATCACGACGGGCTTGTTGAGCGTGATCGCTTTGAAACGCTGCTGGTCGGATTTCAGCCGCCATGGAATGGCGTTGTCGCTCCCGATCACGCCGTTCTCGGCGACCGCTACGACGAGCACGATCTCCATCAGCGCGCCCCTTCCGCGAGAGCCGACAGCGCCTCGCCGGAGACGCGGCAAATCGTCCATTCGTCCATCATCACGGCGCCGAGCGACTTGTAGAATGCAATCGACGGCGCGTTCCAGTCGAGCACCGCCCACTGCAGGCGCGACCAGCCATTGGCGAGGCATTGCTTCGCCAGATGCACGAGCAGCGCCTTGCCGATGCCCTTGCCGCGCAGCGCCGGACGCACGAAGAGGTCTTCGAGATAGATGCCGTGACGGCCGGCGAAGGTCGAGAAGTTAACGAACCAGACCGCGAAGCCGGCAGGCTCGCCGTTCCATTCCGCGATGTCGCAATAGAGCCGTGGGTTGGCGCCGAACAGCGCCTCGGCGATATCGGCCTCGCTGGCGTGAACCTCATGCAGAAGCTTTTCGTATTCGGCGAGTTCGCGGACCAGCGAGAACACCAGTCCGGCCTCATCGGGCCGCGCGCGGCGGATCGTCAGCGACATTCAATCCCTCGGACCGCAACTCATACCGCCACCTCGGCCTTGATGTGCGGATGCGGGTCGTAACCTTCGAGTTTGAAGTCCTCGTAGCGGAACGCGAAGATATCCTTCACGTCCGGATTGATCGCCATCGTCGGCAACGGCCGCGTCGGCCGCGTCAACTGCAGGCGCGCCTGCTCGAGATGGTTGGAGTAGAGGTGCGCGTCGCCGAGCGAGTGCACGAAATCGCCGGGCTTCAGCCCGGTCACCTGCGCGACCATCATGGTGAGCAGCGCATAGGAGGCGATATTGAAGGGTACGCCGAGGAAGACGTCGCCCGAGCGCTGATAGAGCTGACAGGACAATTTGCCGTTCGCGACATAGAACTGGAACAGGCAATGGCACGGCGGCAGCGCCATCTTGTCGACCTCGGCCGGATTCCAGGCGCTGACGATCAGCCGTCGCGAATCCGGATTGCGCTTGATCATCTCGACCACGCCAGCGATCTGGTCGATGCTACGGCCATCCGGCGCGGGCCACGACCGCCATTGCGAGCCGTACACCGGACCGAGGTCGCCGTTGGCGTCGGCCCATTCGTCCCAGATCGTGACGCCGTTGTCGTTGAGATATTTGATGTTGGTGTCGCCGGCGAGGAACCAGAGCAGCTCGTGCACGATCGCCTTCAGCGGCAGCCGCTTGGTGGTCAGCATCGGGAAGCCGGCCGCGAGGTTGAAACGCATCTGATGACCGAAGATCGACAGCGTCCCGGTGCCGGTGCGGTCGTGCTTCTCGGCACCGTCGGCGAGGATGCGTTCGAGCAAGTCGTGATACTGGTTCATGGCGTCTGTTTCGGGCTTTCGAGAGAACGACCAATGTAGCGGCCAAGGCCGCCGGTCGGCACGCTGATTCGGCTGAACGTACCGATTATACCCTGAAAAGTGAGCACTCCGCGCCAAACGACAAGGGGCGGAACTCGCGTCCCGCCCCTGCCCTATCTGCCTGATTGTACTGGATTAAGTTGCCGGCTTGAGCACCGGCGTCCACTTCGCGATCTCGTTCTTGACGAGCGTCGCGAGCGCCTCCGGCGTACGGTTGGCGGGCGCCGGGATCACGCTGCCGAGGTCGAGCAGGCGCTTGCGGACGTTCTCATCGTCAAGCGCCTTGATGGCCGCGGCATTCAACGTGGCGATGATGGCGGGCGAAGTTCCCTTCGGCGCGAAAATCGCATTCCAGGCCTGGGCCTGGAATGCCGGCAAGCCGGCTTCCGTCGTGGTCGGCACATTGGGCAGCGACGGGTTGCGCTCGGGGGTGGCGACCGCATAGGCCTTGATGGTGCCGGCGTTGATCTGCGGCACCGCGTTGACGATCTGGTCGCACATGTAGTCGACCTGGCCGGCGACCAGCGCATTCATGGCCGGGCCGGTGCCGTTGAAGGGCACGCCGACCGGCTTGACGCCGAGGATCGAGTTCAGGAGCTCGCAGGAGGCGTGCGAGACCGAGCCGATGCCGGCATGCGCGGCGTTGACCTTCTCGGCATTGGCCTTCACGTAGGCGACGAATTCCTTGAGATCCTTCGGCGGGAAGTCCTTGCGGGCAAGGATCAGGATCGGCGTGCCGGCGAGCAGCGCGACGGGCTCGAAATCCTTTTCCGGGTGATAGGCAAGCTTCGGATAGAGCGGCACCGAGGCGGCGTGCGTGCCCATATGCCCTGTAATCAACGTATAGCCGTCATTGGCGGCGCGTGCGGCGCGCGTCGTCGCGGTGGTGCCGCCGGCGCCGACCACGTTCTCGATCACGATGCTCTGTCCCAGCGTCTGCGCCATGTGCGCGGTCACGATGCGCGAGATGACATCGGTCGGGCCGCCGGCTGCGAACGGCACGATCATGGTGATGGTGCGGGTCGGATAGTTTTGCGCGGACGCCGGCACGGTGAAAGCGCCGAGCGCTACAAATGCCGAAAGGCATGCGCCCGCAAGCGAGCGAATGGACATCATCTCAATTCCTCCCGGAACGTTTGACCAATAAAAATGCCGGCCAAATCGGCCGGCATTTTCATTTCACGGGACGACATCGAGTGTCGATTCGACTTCCGCCTGCGGCGCGCCGACGCAGGGCCGGCGGCTCGCTCAGCCCTCGGACTCCACGAACACTTCGTCGCGCTTGGCACGCAACGTCGGCAGCACGGCAAGCACCAGGAGACCCGCCGCGATCGCCAGCAGCACCGCCGATAGCGGCCGCGAGACGAACACGCTCCAGTCGCCGCGCGAGATCAACAGCGCGCGACGCAGGTTCTCCTCCATCAGCGGGCCCAGCACCATGCCGAGCAGCAGCGGTGCCGGCTCGAAATCGTGCTTGATCAGCCAATAGCCGACCAGGCCGAACACGCCGGCGAGCACGACGTCGACCGGCGCGTTGTTCACCGAGTAGATGCCGATCGCGCAGAACACCACGATCGAGGGGAACATCAGGCGGTACGGCACGCGCAGCAGACGGACCCAGATGCCCACCAACGGCAGGTTGATGATGATCAGCATCAGATTGCCGATCCACATCGAGGCGATCATGCCCCAGACCAGATCGGGCTGCTTCTGCATCACCTGCGGACCCGGCACGATGCCGTGGATGGTCATCGCGCCGACCATCAGCGCCATCACCGCGTTCGGCGGGATGCCGAGCGTGAGCAGCGGGATGAACGAGGTCTGCGCCGCGGCGTTGTTGGCGCTTTCCGGCGCCGCCACGCCCTCGATCGCGCCGCGGCCGAACCGCTTCGGATCCTTCGCCAGCTTCTTCTCCAGCGTATAGGCCGCGAACGAGGCGATCACGGCGCCGCCGCCCGGCAGGATGCCGAGGATCGAGCCAAGCACGGTGCCGCGCAGGATCGCCGGCGTTGAATCCGCGATGTCCTTCCTGGTCGGCATCAGGCCGGTGATCTTCTGCTGCACCAGGTTGCGGTTCATCTCGGCGCCGTGGTCGAGGTTGCGGATGATCTCCGCGAAGCCGAACACACCCATCGCCACGGTGGCAAAGCCGAGACCGTCGGCGAGTTCGGGGATGTTGAAGGCCATGCGCGAGGCGCCGGTCTCGATGTCGGAGCCGACCATCGACAGCAACAGGCCGAACACGATCATCGCGATCGCCTTCAGCACCGAGCCCTTGGCGAGCACCACCGCGAAGATCAGGCCGAGCACCATCAGCGAGAAATATTCAGCCGGACCGAACGCCAGCGCGAGCTTGGTCAGCGGCGCGCCGAGCACGGCGATCAGCACGGTCGCGACGCAGCCAGCGAAGAACGAGCCGATCGCGGCGATCGCCAGAGCCGGACCGGCGCGGCCCTGCTTGGCCATCTGGTGGCCGTCGAGCGCGGTGACGACGGAGGTCGCCTCGCCCGGAATATTGACCAGGATCGAGGTGGTCGAGCCGCCATATTGCGCGCCGTAATAGATGCCGGCGAGCATGATCAGCGCACCGACCGGCGGCAGGCCGAAGGTGATCGGCAGCAGCATGGCGACGGTGGCGATGGTGCCGATGCCCGGCAGCACGCCGACCAGCGTGCCGACCAGTGCGCCGATCAGGCACATCAGAAGGTTGATCGGCGAGAATGCGACCGCGAAACCGTGGGCGAGATTGGCAAACAGTTCCATCACGCCCTCACTGGATCAGGAAACGCGGGAACATCGGCATCGGAAGTCCCAGCACATAGGGGAAAAGCAGCGCGCAGCCGAGGGTCAGACAGGCGCCGACAATGAGGGCCTCGACCAATTTCGTCTCCTGCGAGCCCATCGCCGCGATCATGAAGGCGGCAAAGGCGGAGACCACAAGCCCGAGCGGCCGGATCGCCAATGCGAAGAACACGATTGCGGCGGATACGAACAACGGGCCGCGCCAGGAATAGGCCGCGATATGCGGGCCATTCTGCAGAACTCCCATCAGCGCGACACCACCGCCGAGCAACAGCAGCAGCACGGCGAACATGCGCGGCGCGGTTCCGGCGCCGAACGAAAATCCGTGCATGCCCTGCAAATCGCTCGAGGCCCACAAGGCAAACAGCGCAACCGCCATCATGGCGAGCCCGCCGACAAAATCCTGCGGACCGCGCACCCATTTCGGCAAGATCGATTTGACCGGCGCCTCGCTCGGCGTATCGCTCATGACTTCGCTTCCCCCGTCAGGGCTGTCCCGCCCGTTTTGATTGAATGGCTTGGTTTGTGGTGCGTTGACCGAAAGCCTTGCTAGCGATTTTCGTCAGATAACGCCAGCGAAACCCAAGAGGCCTCCGGCCAGCAACATCCACAAAGGGTTGATCCGCGTCGCAAAAGCAAGCGCGGCCGCGACAATGGTGATCAGGACCGCGATCCAACTTTGGTCTGAGGTCTGCGCCACGATCAGGCCGGAGGCCGCCATCAGACCGATCGACAGCGGAACCAATGCCGCCTGGATCATCGCCGGCCAGCGCGCCTCGCGCGAGCGATCGAGGAAACGGCTCACATAATAGGCAAGCAGCGCGGTCGGTCCGCACATCGCCACCGTCGCGGCCAACGCCCCGGCGACGCCTGCGACAGAATAGCCTATCAAGGTCACGATCAGCACGTTCGGCCCCGGCGAGAGCTGCGAGATCGCGAATACGTCGGCGAACTGCTTGTCGGTCAGCCAGTGATGCACGTCGACGGCGGCACGGTGCATTTCGGGAATCGCCGAATTGGCGCCGCCGACCGCAAACAGCGACATCAGGCCGAAGGTCCAGACCAGCGCCGCGATCGGGTTGGACTCCGAGCTCATGCCCGCACCATGCGGCGCGCCAGGACCGTCGTCGCAATGCTGAGCGGGATCGCCACCAGCAGCACGATCTGGAGCGGCCAGCGGATCAGTCCGATCGCGACGAAAACAGCAGCCAGAATGACGAGGCCCGTGACATCGCGCCGCTTCAGGAGCGGCATCATCATCTTGAAGACGACGGCGAACAGCAGCCCGACCGCGGCGCAGGCGACGCCGGCGAGCGTCCGGCGCAGCACGTCGATGTCGCCGTAGCGGGCATAGAGCGCGGCAAGGATGGTCGCGATCACCATCGGCGGCCCGACCAGCCCGGCGAAGGCGGCGAGCCCGCCGGCTATGCCGCGAAAGCGCGAGCCGAATACGACCGACAGGTTGACGATGTTCGGACCTGGCAGGAAATGGCACAGCGCGAAGGTCTCGTTGAACTCCTCCGCGGTCATCCAGCGGTGCTGCTCGACGATCGCGCGCCGGGCCCAGACCAGAACCCCGCCAAAGCCGGCCAGCGACATCTTGGCAAAGGCCAGGAACAGCTCGAGCAGGCCGGGCTGGTGGGGCGGCGATGGTGCGGAGGCATCCGGTGCCGGGGCGGCAACCGGCGGAGAATCCGGGGGCATGGACAAAACCTAGAACGGCGCCGGGACAGCGCCAAGACCCTGGCCAACCCCAAATCGGCGGGTTTTTACAGCCGAAAGGGCCTGAATCGGCTCTGTTTTTCTAAGACTTTGCCGCTATATTGGGGGTGCCGGTTCGCCGGCTATGGAAATAAATGACCGTCGCAATAAACCATTCGGACCCGGGGGCGGTACCCGGCGCCTCCACCAAAATCCATCCGTCGCGGTGGCTTTCGGCGGGGGCGAAATAGGATCGACGAGGGCGTAAAGGGCGTGTTTTTTCTCGGTATGGTTCCGCCGACATCGGGCCAATGCAATAGTTGCCAACGACAACTTTGCTCCGGTTGCTCAGGCTGCGTAACGCAGTTTGAAAGACCATCTTAAAGTCCTAGCGGGTTAAGCTCCGCTAGGCGGGGTTCGGAGGCACCTGGCAACAGAAGCCTCCACTTTATCCCTTGTTTCCCAATCGGGCGTCCGCGCGCATTTCAGCGGCCAGCCCTGCTGATTTCCGGCTCCCGGCGGGGTAGCATGGCAAAAGGGCGAGTCGGACGGTCCGGCGCCGCCCCGGCGGGCATTTTCGAAGCGACAGGATCACCATGGCGACCGATCACATCCGATATGACGTGCTGGCGCGCGATGCGCTGCGCGGGGTGCTGCGCCGGGTGTTGTCCGACGCCGCCGAACATGGCCTGCCAGGTGAGCACCATTTCTACATCACCTTCCTGTCGCACGGCGACGGCGTGAAGCTGTCGCCCCGGCTGCTCGCGCAGTATCCGGAGGAGATGACCATCATCCTGCAGCACCAGTTCTGGGATCTGGTGGTGACCGAGGATCGCTTCGAGGTCGGCCTGTCGTTCGGCGGGATTCCCGAGCGGCTGACCGTGCCGTTCGCCGCGGTGACGCGCTTCCTCGATCCATCCGCGCCGTTCGATTTGCGCTTCGATGTCTCGGACGCACTGTCCGAAGAAGCCCCTCCCGCCACCGCACCGGCCTCTCCCCTGCCCGCCCCTGCGGCCCACGCAGCGGCCGAGACCGAGAGCGCCGAGACCGAGCAGGAGCCCGCGAAGCCCAGCGAAGGCGCCGAGGTCGTGCGGCTGGACCGCTTCCGCAAGAAATAATCTAAGCGCAGATCACGCCTCGACCTTGTAGGATGCTTGCCGGGATCGGGATGACAAATCGTCATCGCGGCCTACCTTCTGCATGAACGTGCCCTTCACGCGGACGCTGTCGCGTTGCCGCGCCGGGCCACGTTTTGATGACGCAACGGCAAGCATCCACGGAAAGCATGATGGCTCGATCGACGATCCCCTCCAAGGCAAAGACCCGCAGCGAGACCGACAGCTTCGGTCCGATCGACGTTCCCGCCGACCGCTACTGGGGCGCGCAGACCGAACGCTCGCGACAGAATTTCAAGATCGGCCACGACCGCATGCCGATCGCGATCGTCCATGCACTCGGCATCGTGAAGCTTGCGGCCGCGGAGACCAATCGCGAGCTCGGCCAGCTCGATGCGCGCCGCGCCGGCGCCATCATCCGCGCAGCGAAGGAAGTGATCGAAGGCAAGCTCGACGACAATTTCCCGCTGGTGGTCTGGCAGACCGGCTCGGGCACGCAGAGCAACATGAACGTGAACGAGGTGATCGCCAACCGCGCCAACCAGATGCTCGGCGGCGAGCTTGGTACCAAGAAGCCGATTCATCCGAACGATCACGTCAACATGAGTCAGTCGTCGAACGACTCGTTTCCGACCGCGATGCATATCGCCGCGGCGAGCCGCATCGTCGCCGATCTGATTCCGGCACTCACCGAACTGCATCGCGCGTTGCGCAAGAAGGAGAAGACGTTTGCCAGGATCGTCAAGATCGGGCGCACCCATACCCAGGATGCGACGCCGCTGACGCTCGGCCAGGAATTCTCCGGCTACGCCGCGCAGGTCGAGAGCGGCATCGCGCGGCTGCGCGTCGCGGTGAAGGATCTGTTTCCGCTGGCGCAGGGCGGCACCGCCGTCGGCACCGGCCTCAACTCGAAGCCGCGATTTGCGAAAACCTTCGCGCGCCACGTCGCCAAGATCACCAAGCTGCCGTTCACCAGCGCGGCCAACAAGTTCGAGGCGCTGGCTTCCAACGACGCCTATGTGCTGGTACACGGCGCGATCAACTCGGTGGCGACCGGCCTGTTCAAGATCGCCAACGATATCCGCTTGCTCGGCTCGGGCCCGCGCTCGGGCCTCGGCGAGTTGATCCTGCCCGAGAACGAGCCGGGCTCGTCGATCATGCCGGGCAAGGTCAATCCGACCCAGTGCGAAGCCATGACCATGGTCTGCTGCCAGGTGTTCGGCAATCAGACCACGATCACCGTCGGCGGCAGCCAGGGCCATTTCGAGTTGAACGTGTACAAGCCTGTGTTGGCATACTGTATGATAAATTCCATTCAGTTGCTGTCTGACGTTGTCCGCTCATTTACCGAGCATTGCGTTGTCGGAATACGCGCCGACGAAAAGCGCATCAACGAACTGATGCAGCGCTCGCTGATGCTGGTCACCGCACTCGCACCGAAGATCGGTTACGACAACGCAGCCAAGGTCGCCAAGTCGGCGCATGCGCGCGGAACGACGCTGAAGGAAGAGGCTTTGCGGCTCGGATTTGTTTCCGCGGATGAATTTGATCGCCTCGTGCAGCCGGACAAAATGACACACCCGGGCTAAAGCGAAGCTCGCATTGTCCGGATAAATACGGTCAGCGCGCGTGATATAATTATGGATCATAACGCCTAAAGACTAAGGCGCGTTACCTATGAGCTCTGCGCTGGCGCATGGTACAGACGTCTAGTTTTCGCAGAGCGAAACGGATTCTTTGATGCTATCAGAGCATCAAACGGGGATTCGGGATGGATATCGAGCCGTGGCGCGTAGCGCAGTTGCTCTTGCTTTCGTCACGATGCATCACCAATTCCGCTCTGGGGACGATGAGGACGACGAGCATGGGCGACGTGGTCAACTTGAAACGATTCAAGAAGCGCGGTGAGCGCGAACAAGCAGCGAAGCAGGCCGAAGCCAATCGTGCGCTATTCGGTCGCACCAAATCCGAACGAGCGCGTGACGAATTCCTCGGCGAGCGCAACGCGCGTGTGCTCGATCAGCACCGCATCGAAAATGGAGACGCATCATGAAGTCTCCCGTCGTCAAGCGCTCGATCGTCGTCGCCGGACACAAGACCAGCGTCAGCCTCGAAGAAGCCTTCTGGAATGGCATGAAGGAGATTTCCGGTCTGCGGAACATGACGCTGTCGGAGTTGGTCGGCGAGATCGACAACAACCGTCAGCAGGGCAATTTGTCCTCCGCGATCCGGCTGTTCGTGCTCGACTACTTCCGCTCGCGCGCCACGCCGGCGGTGCCCACGGATGTCAGGCCGCAACAGGTTGACACGCGTCAGCAGGCCTGACGGCCCTCTCCGACCGTCGCCACCAGTAGACGGTCGTTCCGCTGCGCGGGCTCAGCATGAAGGTCAATCGGATCGTCGCGAACGTTGCCGCACCGGACACAGCGGCAGCGAAGTCGTTTTATCACGACGTGCTTGGCCTCGAGCCACTGATGGATTTCGGTTGGGTTGCGACTTATGGCTCTTCCGAAACAATGCATGCTCAAATCAGCTTCGCTTCCGAAGGTGGCTCCGGCACGCCGGTGCCTGATCTCTCCATTGAGGTTGACGATCTCGACGAGGCCCTGCGCCGAATGAAGGCAGCCTGCATCGCGATCGAATACGGACCGGCGGACGAGCCGTGGGGCGTGCGGCGCTTCTTCGTCCGCGATCCCTTCGGCAAGCTGATCAATATTCTCCAGCACCGATCATGAGCCAGCGCTTCGTTTGACGCGCTGTCTTGACGCGAACCGGTGCCCACTTCGCTTGAAAGCGCGTTTAGTTCTGCATCGCCGGCCGCTGCGGTGGATTGGCGACCTGCGGCGTCAGCGACAGCGGGGGCCGCAGCGGCTTTGGCCTGGCCGCGCCGGGCGCCGGCTTGACCTCGATCGGCGGCGGCAGCGGCGCCAGCTGCGGCTGGCTCGCAAGCGATGCGGGCGGCGCAATGGCGGGCGCGGTGGCGGCCGGCGGGACAGTCGGCGGCCGCGGCGCAACGATCTTCGGCTTCGCCGGCACGCGGCGCGGATCAGGACCAGGCCCCGGCAAGTTGGCGGAAGGCATGCCTGCCGAATTCGGGTTGGATGCATCCGGCGCCGGCTCGGCCGGATGCGGAAGCGCCGTTTGGGTCGGCGGCGGCGCCGGTTCGCCGCGCTCGATGGCGTCGAGCCGCTTGGTCTCCCGGTCGATCGCGCGCACCGCAAGCCACGACGACAGCGCCGCAATGTCGATGCTACGCGACAATCCGTCGGGCGTGCCCACGGCGAGCAGCTGGATTTCCGGTCGGCTGTTGGCCGTGCCGACCTGCGTCGATGCCAGGGCGGCGCGAATGTCGGCCTGGTCGGCCGGAATGTCGTAGCCGCCGGATACGGTCGCATTGGCACCGTTCGCCGCGAGCGTGGTGGCGCCGACCCGAAGGCGGCCGTCGCGGATGTTGAAGGGGATTTGCGCCGAAGCGATCGACAGCGCGCCGCTCGCGAGCACCGGTTCGACGATCTGCCGCAGCCGCGTGTCGTCGGTCGCCTGCCCGGAATCGCTGGCGCGGATCGCAACCTCGAAGGCGCGCGGATCGAGACCCGGAAGGCTCAGCCCCTCCAGCGTCACGGTGCCGCTGCCGGACAGCGCGCCGGTCAACGCCGAGGCACTGCGGCCCTGCGTCAACAGCGTCATCTGCATCGAGGCGCGTCCCTTGGGCATCGCGAGACTGCGGTAGTGCAAGGCTGAACTGTCGATGCCGGACAGCTGCACATTGGCGCTGAGCGCAAGTCCGTTGGCGCCCTGTCGCGCATCGATGGTGGCGGTCGCCTCGCCACCGCCGATCTTGCCCTTGATGCCGTCGAAGGTCAGCGATTGCCCGTCCGACCTGATGGTGCCGCTGACCGGCTGCAGCTCGGCGCCCCCCGGCAGCAGACCGTGCAGCGCTTCGAACGTGACCTTGCCGCGCCAGGCGCTTGTGAGGCCCTGGCCGAGCGGCTCCGTCGCATCGTGACCGGCCGCGCCGATCGCGGCCGCGAAAATCGGCGCCAGCGTGATCTGATCGAGACCGACTTCGCCGTCGACGCTTTTCTGATCGGCGAGCGTCAGCGCCAGATGACCGCGCAGCCGTGAACCGGCGATGATGCTGTCCAGATCGTCGAAGGTCAGCCTGTCGCCCGCGAGCGTCAGCTTCGACGACAGGCGGATGTTTGCAACCGGATCGGCTGGCTTCAGACTGAGCAGCGGACTGATGTCGGCGCTGCGGACGCGGAGGCTGATGCTCGATTTGCCCGCGTTGGCCCCGTCCTTGGTCCAAGGCTCCGCGGTCCCTTCGGCATCCGCGTCGAGCCCTGCGCCCCAGAGCCTTGCCTTCAGCCGCAACGGCGCGCCCCACGCGCCGATCGCCGTGCCCTCGAATTGCGTCGAACCGGCACCGGCTGCGACCGCATGGTCAAGCCCAAGCAGCGCCAGCAAAGCGTTGCCATCGCCGGCCGAGAATTTCGTCTCCGCTGCAACCTCGTTGCGGCGAAGTGCATCGAAATCCAGCGCACGGATCGCGGCCACCTGTGGCGTCACCGAAATCACCGTATTGCCCTTGAGCTGCGGCGTGTCGAGATCGAGCGTCGCGCGCGCGCTGACGCGGTCGGCAGCCTTGCCCTTGCCGAGGTCGAGCGCGAGCCTGGCGCGAACCGGGCCGGCATCCGCGCGGAGCACGCCAAGCCGCGCGGCCAGCGCCGGCGCGAACGGCTGAACCACAGCGGTCAGCCGGCCAAGCGACGCGGCGGTCGCGTCGACCGCGAGCTTGCCGGTCGAATTGGCGCGGTCGAAATTGCCGCTGCCGTCGAGCGTGACGTTGTCGGGCTGGCCGATCTTGACGCGCTCGAGCACGACATTCTTCGGGCTATAGGCGATTTTCGCCAGCAGCGGCCGCAATTCCTGCCCGGAAGAGACCGCGCGCCCGACGTCGAGCGACAGCTGCGCCTCGTCGGGCCATTCGCCTTGCGGACCGGCCAGCGAGCGGATCAATGCCGCGGTCGCGTCGAGATCGAGCCGATCCGCCTTCAACTGCGCCTCGACCTTCGAGCCGCTGGTTGCCTCGCGGTACGTAACCGCGACGCGGCCCTCGAGCGTGCCGCTTTCGATCTCCGCCTTCATCGCATCGATCGAAAAGCCCGATGGTGACACCATGACGTCGCCGCGCAAACGCAGCGGCCTCTGGCTGCGATAGGTGGCGTCGCCGCGCCCCTGCAGCCAGGTCATCAGCGCGTCGGGATCGGACGATTCGATGTTGAGCGCGGTCTTGAAGCTGTTCGCCGCTCCAGCTTGCGCGCTGGCACCGCTCATCGAGACTCGCGTGGATCCCGGCGCGCGAAATTCCAGCCGGCGCACCGTCCATGATTTCGCATCCGATCGCAGCTCCGCCGAGATGTCCTGCAATGGACGGCCGCCGAGCATGATCTGCTCGGATGCCAGCTCCACCTGCGCCGGTATCGGGCTTTGCGGAAGACCCGACAACACCGCGCGCATCGCCGGCAGCACGCGGACCGGCTCGACATTGCCATTGCTGCTATCCTTGGCGGCGAACTTGTCGCCGTCGAGCTGCCGCGCCGTAAGCGAGGCGCGCAGCAGCGGCGACGCACCGAAACGCAGATCGCCATTGCCGGCGAGCTTCAGCGCACGATCCTCGGCGCCATAGCTCACGTCGATCTGGTCGAGCCGCGCCGCCGAATAATCCGATTTCACCTTGGCCGCGATCCGCCATGGCGGCGCATCGCCGCCGCGCTGACCGGGCGCACCCGCCAGCGTCAGCGTGCCCTCGAACCGCGGCGCGCGGGCCTCGAATGTCAGGATGCCGTCGAGATCGGCCGACACCGGCCGCTGCCCGGGATCGATGCTGAAGTGCAGGCGAGTGCCGCTGCCATCGGCGCTCTGCCCCGAGGAGACCCGAAACGGGTAGCGGTTGCCGTCGAACATGAAATTGCCGTCACCCCGGATCGCGCCGGCAAGGGAGCGGACGTCGCCACTGAAGGCAATGTCGTTGAGCTCGAGCGTGCTGCGGCTCGCTGCATCATGCAGCGCGATGCGGCCGGTCAGGTTGAGCCGGTCGATCGCCAGCGAAGCGAGGTTGAAGCTCCCGCTCGACGGCGACCAGTCGATCCGCCCTTTCGAGTCCAGCCCGAGATCGAGCGACACGCCGTTGATGGTGAGCTCGTTCGCGCGCCACTCGCCGCGCATCAGCGAGCTCAGGCTGAGTTCGACGTCGAGATTGGCAGCCCGAATCTTGCCGAGGTCGTTGGCGCCGCCGACGGTGACCGTCTTCAACCGCAGCGAGGGTGCCGGCAGCAGACGCGCGTCGAGATTGCCGGCGACGCGAATCGGCACGCCGATGATCTTGGACGCCTCCGCCTCGAACTGCGGCCGGAACTGGTTCCAGTCAACGAAATATGGACCGACCAGCGCCGCGACCAGTGCAAGAATGAAGGCAATTGCCAGGCCGAGCAGCGTCGTCTGCACGGTGTCTCCCTTTGAGCCAGCTCCGGGGCAGCCTCCTCATGCTGAACCCTTTGCCAACCTCTGGCCGGAGCAACCCAAATATAGAGACAAGTACGGCGAAGTCACAGCCGGTTTACTGCTGGGACTCTGGACAGATGGTTGATTTCCCGTTCAAGCGTGCGTGTGCCGGCCCCGCCGCGGATCGCTGACCTGCGGGAACGTCACCAGCTCGCCGGCAGCCGCTTCAGCCCGCGCAGCACGAAGGTCGGCCGCCACTCCGGATTTTCCGCGTCATCGAGCCGCAGGTCGGGAATCCGGCGCAGCAGTGTCGAGATCGCGATCTCGGCCTCGATCCGCGCCAGCTGGGCGCCGAGGCAGAAATGGATGCCGCCGCCGAACGACAGCGGCTTGACGTTCGGCCGCCGGATGTCGAGCCTTTCGGGGTGGTCGGGGTAGACAGCCTCGTCGTGATTGGCCGAGCCCAGGAGGCACAGCACGCTCTCGCCCTTCGGGATGCGCTTGCCGCCGAGATCGTCGATATCCTCCAGCGCGACACGGCCGGTCAGCTGCACCGAGGAATCGTAACGCAGGAACTCCTCGATCGCATTGGTGATCAGGCCGGGATTGGCCTTCAGCAGCGCAAGTTGGTCCGGGTTGCGGAACAACGCCAGCAGGCCGTTGCCGATCAGGTTCACGGTTGTCTCGTGGCCGGCGCCGAACAGCAGGATGATGTTGCCGGTCAGTTCCTCGTTGGTGAGCTTCTGGCCGTCCTCTTCGGCCTGCACCAGCTGGGTGGTGAGGTCGTCGCCGGGTTGCTTGCGGCGCAGCTCGAACAGCTGATGGAAATACATCGCCGCCATCGCATTGGCGGCGTTGCCCTGCTTGATTTCCTCGGGGGTCAGCGGCACCGGCTCGAGGATGCGGCCGCCATCGCGCGAACCGTTGTAGAAGGCCTCGCGGTGTTCCTCGGGGATGCCGAGCATGTCGCAGATGATGGTGACCGGCAGGCGGAACGCGAAATCCTCGATCAGGTCCATCTTGCCTTGCGGAATGATGCGATCCAGCGTCTCGTCGACGACGTGCTGGATGCGCGGCCGCATGTCCTCGACTCGCCGCGCGGTGAAGGCCTTGACGACAAGGCCGCGCAGACGGGTGTGGTCGGGCGGATCCTGCTGCAGCATCCAGTGGCTCATGCTGCGGAAGACCGGCTCCTCCATGATCTTCGGACCGTAGCGGCGGATCGAGCGCTCCGCAAAATCCTTGCCGAACCGCTTGTCGCGCAGCACGAGGCTCGCCTCGGCGTGCCGGCTGGCGACGAAAGCGCCGTGCACATTGACATGCATCGGATCGAGGCGGCGCAGCCGCTCGTAATACGGATAGGGATTGCGAATGAATTCAGGCGCCAGTGGATTGAAAAGCGGCTCGCCGCTCGCCGGCTGAACTTGCTCGTTCATGGTGACCTCGTTCGCACGCTACGCCTGGGCCTTAAAGCCTGGCGTGCCCTGGTGTCATCCTCAAGACCGCATCATCACGGATGCGGCTGTTCTGGTTCTGTCGAATGCAACTCGATACACTCTTGTATCGAGTTGCATTCTGCCCTAAAATGCGCCGATGTCAAGGGTTCGAACCAGACCGACACGGGACGACACCTGCGAGAAGCTGTTCGAGGCTGCGGCGCGGGTGTTCGAGGAACAGGGCATCGGCGGCGCCAGCATCGAGGCGATCGCGGCCGCGGCGGGCTTCTCCCGCGGCGCCTTCTATTCGAACTTCAAGAGCAAGGACGAGCTGATCTTCGCGATGCTCGAGGATCACGTCGAGCAATCGATCCGGCGCAATCTCGACTTGCTCGCCCGGCACAGCAACCTGGCCGACTTCCTCGAGGCGCTGCGCACCATGGATCGCAGCCGGCAGGATCCACTCGGCCGCTCCCCTCTCCTGCACATGGAGATGATCCTGTTCGTGGCGCGCGCCGAGAAGCGCCGGCCCGAGCTCGCCAAGCGTCTGCGCGCGCGGCGCAAGCTGATCGCCGACATTGTCACGACTGCGCAGAAGAACAGCGGCCGGAACGGCAGACTCGATCCGGATTGGACCGGAGCGATCGTGCTGGCGCTGGAAGATGGTTTCCGCCTGCACCGCCTGATCGATCCGGAAACCACCCCCGCCGACAGCTGCCTGCGCGCGATCACCGACCTGCAGCGCGCCATCGGCGTTTCGGCGGCCTGACGTGTCAGGACGCGCTTGCGACCTTGTGCACCTGTCCGGCGACGGCGCGGACCTTGCGGGGCGAGGCCTGCCAGATCGCAAACGCCGACAGCAGGCTGAAGGCGATCCCAAGCAGGAAGGCGCTGGTATAGCTGCCCGAGAGATCATAGAGCTGGCCGGTGATCCAGGGGCCCGCAGCACCGCCGGCGAGCGCAGCCAGCATCACGGTGCCGAAGATGCTGCCGTAATGCTTGCCCTGGAAGATCTCCAGCACGACCGGGCCCATCACGGATGTCAGGCCGTAGCCGAGCGCGCCCTGGGTGAAGACCATGAGATAGATCAGCGTCATGTTGGGCCAGTATTTCAAGGCGGCGAGCGCGGCGAAGCAGATCACGAAGCCGAAGCAGGAGATCGCCCACACCCATTCCCGGCCGATCCGATCGGAGAGATGCCCGAGCCAGATCTGGCCGGGAATGCCGAGCAGGCTGACGACCCCAAGCGCCCAGACCCCGACATTGGAGCTGAAGCCGATGTCGAGCAGGAATTTGGTCTGATGCACCTGCACCGCGTACCAGATGTACAGGCCGCAGAAATAACCGATCGCGATCCACCAGAACCGCGCGGTGCGCAGCGCACGCGACAGCGTCCAGTCGGTGCCGGCCCACACGGGGTCGACGATATTCGATGCCGGCCTGGCTGACGTCGCCGTCGGCGCAGCATCGCCGTCGGGCTGCAGGCCGATGTCCTCCGGCCGCTTGTGCAGCAAGAGATTGATCGGCGCGAGCACGACCAGCACCACGATCCCCATTGCGGTGCAGGCGGTGCGCCAGCCGGTGTGCTCGATCATGTGCTGCACCCACGGCAGCAGCGTCACCGAGCCGATACCGACGCCGGCGAAGGCAAGCCCGATCGCAAGTCCGCGGCGGCGGAGGAACCAGTTCGGCACGAACAACGATTGTCCGGAATAGCCGAGGCAGACGCTGCCAGCGCCGACCAGCACGCCGATCGTGAGATAGAGGTGCCAGGGCTGCGTGGTCAGCGGCGCCAGCAGCAGACCCGAACCCATCAAGAGCACGCCAAGCTCCATCACCGCGCGCGGACCGCCGCGGTCCATCAACCGGCCGATCAGCGGACTTGCGATCGCCGAGGCGACAAAGCCGAACGAGAAGGCGCCCGCCGTGATGCCGCGCTCCCAGCCGAATTCCGAGATGATCGGCGGATAGAACAGCGAGAACGCCGTACGCGCGTTGACGCCGATCGCCATGGTGACGAAGGTCACCGCGACGATGATCCAGCCGTAGAAAAAGGGAAGTCGCATCGGACGCAGCATTCCATCCGCAACGGAACAGGCTGGACCGGCGCCGTAGCGGACACTTGGGCAGCCGGCAGCAGGCGCTGCCACCAGCCAGATTCAGGACGACCTGGAGACAGAAGGGCCGACGCATCCGTCGACCCTTGCCGCCACAATCAACCGCCGTGACCGCGTCGTCAACGCTTGCGCGGACGCTTGGCCGCCTTTTTGGCTGCCTTCTTCTTGCTGACGGCTTTCTTCTTGCCGGCGCCCTTCCCGCCGCCTGATTTGGCGCGCCTGAACGTTGGCCTGCGGAGCGAAAGCTCGGGCCAGGCGATCGGCTGTTCACCGCTGTCCGGGTCGTTGTCGCCTGGCGGATCTTCGGCGCTGTCATCCATCGGCCCTTGCACGACCAGATGGACAAGATAGGCGGTGCCGGCCCCATTCAGATAGTTCGCGAGCGGCTCGTTGTTGCTCGGAAACAGATGCGGATGGGTCACCACGCTGTTTTCCTCGACCGAGAACTTCACCGCCTTGATCGCGGTTCGGGTCATCGCGTCGCCCAGGATCTTCTTGATCGCCTCCTGCGTCTCCTGAGGCAGCACATGATGGAGAAAGAAGAACCATTTCCGCTTGGCATCATCCTTCCCGTAATCCTTGCTCGGATAGGCACCGATGCGGAACGCCACGCGCCGCAACCTGTGGCTCGGATCAAACAGCTTTTCCTTCTTGTTGTGCTTGCGAAGAGTAGCCAGATCCTTGCCGCTGAAGAGCTCATTCAGCCTATCCACGATTTCAGCGTCGGGACCGCTGCCGACGGGAAGTAGCGCACCCATTTGTCGTCTCCCTTTGTGCAATTTGATTCAGTCGTAAAAACCTGGACAGATAGCACCGCGGAATTGCCGGCGCGGCTTCCGGTCGAACCAGTACATGTTTGCGCCTCGGCCAATGATCGGCCCAGCACACGCTTGGACCGCGCTTGCGAGCTCCCAGGCCGCAGGCGGCAAGCGCAGTCAATTGCTCGATGCTCGATACCGCGCGCTCAATCGAGAGCGTGCGCCCGGTCTGCTTGCGTAGCCGGGCTGCGCCCTTGGCGAGAATCCAGCGGTCCGCCGCGCACTCGCAACCGAGCTCGGAATTGGCGGCGAGCCGGCCGCCTTTCGATAGATGGTGTCCGACCTCGTGAAGCAGAGCGAAAACCAGGCCATCGGCGTTCATCGCCGCGTGGTAAGCCAGTCCGCCATAGATCCGCACGACGCGGTCGTTGCCACGAATGAAGGCCTGAGCATTGACGGTTGCGCTGCCTTCGTCGAGCTCGAAAAGCAGATCGGAAAACGCACGCCTGAAATCGGCCAGGATGTCGCAAAGGAGCGCGTCCCTGCGCGTGCGGGCGCTTCCTTTGCCGACCGGTTCACCCGTCATGTTCGCGAACAACATGAGATCATCCGAATGGGATCAGAACAATTTTCGCTCGCAACTCAAATATTATTGGCTTCGTTCGAACTTCGACTAGCTTTGACCGTCTTTCCCGCGCCACCGACAAAGGGCGCGAAGATCATTGCGCCGGTCTCGTGAAGCAGCGCGGTCGCGCGATCCAGTTCCTTCGTGCCCTCCTCGGCCTCATCGCCGCGCCCGGAGCGCAACAGCAGATCGGCGCGAACCGATCGGGCAAGGCATTCCGGAATGCGCGCGTGCCGCTTAACCGCAACCGCAATCGCCTCGTCGACGGCGGACAACGCCGCCGCCGCATCTCCCTTCTGCCGATACGCGTTCGCCAGATCGGCGAGAATCCGTGCTTCGTTTTCGAGGCCGGCCTTGCGGGTTCGCGCGAAGTCGAGCGCGGCCGTCAGGTCCTCGATCGATGATGTGATCCGACCTGCCACCATATGGGACAGGCCGCGGCTGGCCTGAGCGTAGACGCGCAAATACGGATTGCCGCTCTTGACCGCGAGCGAGAAGGCGCGATCGGCGTGGTGCTGGGCCAGTCCGACGTCGCCTTCGGACCAGGCGAGGTCGACATAGGCGAGGCTCGGAATGACATAGTGAATGGCATCGACCTGGCTGCCATCCAGTTGCAGCACGCGATCGAGCAGCGGCCGGGCCTCGGACCCGCGCCCCAGCATCACGAGCGTCTGCCCGCGCATGGCGGTCAACCAGACCTCGACGTCGAATCCAAGCGTCTCCCGGTCCGACTTCACGATCTCCGAGGCGCGCGCGGCCGCCTCCATGTTCATCTGCAGCGCCTCCGACATCCGTCCCGAGAGCCGGAGAGCGTGGCAGAGAATGGCCTTCAGCGTGACCTGGACACTGGTGTCGGTGCCGGTGTCGGCAAGCGCCTTGGCTTCCAGCACCCGCTCGACATATTCGTCGGCCGAGCCGCCGTTCGCCAAAATCCGGCCGTAGGCAGCGTGAATCAGCGTGTTGGCGCGCAGGTCCCCCATCGCGAGCGCGAGGCCGCGGGCTTCCTCGAAATAGACCTGCGCATCGGCGGCGGAAATTCCCTCGCGCCAGCCGAAATTCACGATCTGGCCACACGCCATCATCTTCAGATAGTCGGTCATTTGCGACGGGGGCTGGTGCGTCAGCAGTTCACGCACCTTCTTCCAGCTTCGCAAGGCCTGACTGGGATCGTTCGCGCCGACCCAAACCGCCGCACGCATGTGCTGCTGCGCCGCCTTCAAATGTTCGCCGGCATGCTCCCAGTGGTAGGCGAGAAGCGACGCCCGTTCCTCGGCGCGATCCTTGAACAGCTTCTCGATCGCCTGCGCGACGGCCGCGTGAAGCTCGCGGCGCCGTTCGTGCAACAGCGACAAATAAGCGACTTCCTGGATCAGCGGATGACGAAACGCGATCAGCCGCTGCTCGAAGGGAGGTACGTCGTAGAGCAATTCGGCGCGTCGCAAATGTCCCACGGCTTCCAGCAGCTCGGCCTTCGCCAGACCGGCAACGGCATCGAGTACCGACAACGAAATCTCGCGCCCGGCAACCGAAGCGACCTCGAGGGCTCTTTTGGCGTGTTCGTCGAGGCGATCGATGCGCGCCGCGACCACGGCCTGCACGGTCGTCGGAAGCGGAATTGTGTCGATGC
Source organism: Bradyrhizobium sp. USDA 4501 (assembly GCF_054062115.1). NCBI lineage: Bacteria > Pseudomonadati > Pseudomonadota > Alphaproteobacteria > Hyphomicrobiales > Nitrobacteraceae > Bradyrhizobium > Bradyrhizobium sp. USDA 4501. The sequence goes on along the minus strand of NZ_JBSSEX010000001.1, from coordinate 6,999,964 downwards.
CGCCCTTCAGCCGGTACGCGCCCTTCGCGCCCTCGAAGTCGCCGCGCTCGACGAGGGCGCTCATGAGCTCTTCCAGGAAGAACGGATTGCCGTGCGCGCGCTCGACGATGTTCCGGCTCAACAGCGCCAGCGACGGGTCGGTACCAAAATGATCGCGCAAGATCGATTGCGCCTCCGCGGGCCCAAGCGGAGCCATATTGATCTGCCGGTAATGCGACCGCTGCATCAGCGGCGCGCTCAATCCGGCCCTGAAATTGACCAGCAGCATCGTCGTGGTTCCGACCACGGCGTCGGCAAGGGCCTCGACGAACTCCTCGCTCGCCGGATCGATCCAGTGCAGATCGTCGATCAGGACGACCGTCACATTGTCACGAGGTGCGGCGCGTACCAGTTCGCCGACGAAATCGAGCAATTGGGCCTTGCGGGCCTTGGGATCCAGTTTCGGCGCGGGCTGGCGCGGGTCCGCCAGACCGAGGAATTCCAGCAGCACGGGTGCCAGATGATCGGAGACCGGCATTGCCGCCAAGCGGTCGAAGACACGGCGGCGCAAAACGTCCGGCGCTTCCTCCTTGATGCGAAGGCCGAAAATATCCCGAAGCAGCGCCAGCACCGGCTGAAACGGCGTTGCGCGGCCGTGCGCGAGCACACGCGCCTCGAAGACGCGGATGCCCTTGCTGCGACAACTCTCGGCAAATTCGAAGCAAAGGCGACTCTTTCCAATGCCGGCTTCGCCAACGACACCGATCACCCGGCCATCTCCCTCGCGGGTGTTCTCGAGTTCAGCTGTCAGCGCCGCAAACTCGTCGGCGCGGCCGGTCAAGGGACTCAACCGTCGTCCGGTCCGGAACACACCGCTCGACGGCGCATGCTGAAGGCCCCTCAGCCTGAGCACCTCGACGGGAGCCGCGAGCCCCCGAATGGCCTGCTCGCCAAGCGACTCCACCTCCACGAACTGCTTCGCGACAGCGTAGGTTTCCCTCGAGACCAGAATGGTGCCGGGCTCGGCAAGGTGCTCCAGTCGACTGGCGAGGTGCACGTTCGCGCCCGCGGCGTCATAGGTTTGATAGATGCCGTGCTCGATGGCCTGGAAGACGACCTCACCGGTGTGGACGCCGACGCGGATTTGCATATCGACGTCATGCAGCCGCTTGACGTCATCCTGCATCGCCAACGCCGCGAGACAGCCCCGAACGGCGTGATCCTCATGAGGCTGCGGGGCGCCGAACATCGCCATGACGCCGTCGCCCTGGGCCTTGTTGACGACGCCGCCGTAGCGGTGAACCGCCTCGTTCATCAGGTCGAGCACCGGCTGCAAGCGGCGCATGCCCAGCTCGGGATCTCCGAGGCTATCGATGATGCCCGTCGAGTTGCTGATATCAGCGAAAAGGATCGTGAGGCGCTTCCGCTCCCCACCCTTGGCATGCAGGCTCCTCAGCGCATGCTCGTGCGACGGCTGAACCCGGGTCGCGTCAATCGCCGTCGCCAACGCAGCGCCGCACTTTCCGCAAAAGCGGCTGCTTGATCCGTTCAGGTGGCCGCAAGCTTCACACGTAATTCCGAGAGAGGCCCCGCACCCTTCGCAATACTCATTGGTCGCCCTGTTCTGACAACCGCAACGCAAACATTGCATCGTAGGCCTCTTGAAGAGAGCTGCAGACGCAGGCAACCGCAACAAGTCTTAAAAACAACGCGACAAATATCCACAATCGGGCATCGCTGTGAAGCTTAGCAAAGCCGCCTGCACCTGTCGTGCCATTTTATGACGCACGTGCAGATTGCGCCACAACGGCAGTCGACGCCGCATCCGATCACAAGTTGCGTGGCCGTTGGCGTCGAGCACACAGGTTGCATTGGCTAGGTCTGCAACGCGTGGCTCTCATGGCCGAAATAGGCGCGCTCGAGCCGATGCGCGAGGTCGCTCTCTCCAGTCGGCGCCTCCAGCGCGATCGCACCCTGCACCAGCGCGTAGACGCGATCGGCACAGGCGAGTGCCTTCTCCAAGAGCTGCTCAACCAGCAGCACGGAGGTACCCTGCTCGCGCAGCCGGCCGATGACGTTGAGGACGCGATCGACCAGCACCGGCGACAGTCCCGCGGACGGCTCGTCGAGCATCAACAACCGCGGCCGGCGAACCAGGCCCTGCGCCACCGTCAGCATCTGCTGCTGCCCGCCCGACAGCGCGCCGCCGCGTTCATGCCGCTTCTCGGCGATTTCGGGAAAGAACGCCAATGCCTCCTCGATGCGCCCGGCGCGCTCGGCGCGCGGCAGGTCATAGCCGGCGAGCAGCAAATTGTCGGTCACCGAGATCTGCGTGAACACGCGATGTCCCTCGATCACATGCACCAGCCCGGCACGCGCGGCATCGCGCGGCGTGGCGTTGGTCATGTCGCGGTCGCCGAACCGGACCTGTCCGGCAGTGACGGGCAACAGTCCGGACATCGCGCGCAGCAGCGTGGTCTTGCCGGCACCGTTGGGCCCGAGCAGCGCCACGACCTCGCCGGTGGCAATCCTGATGTCGATACCGTGCAGCACACGGATCTTGCCGTAGCCGGACTGCAGCCCATTGACCGCGAGCAACGGTTCAGCCGCCGAGATAGGCACTGACGACCTCCTTGTGGATGCGGATCTCCGCCGGGGTTCCCGCCGCCAGCGTCCGGCCCAGATTGAGCACGGTGACCTGGTGGCAGATATCGAAGATCAGATCGGCATGGTGCTCGACCAGCAGCACACCGGTACCGCGGCCGCAGACCGCCTTGATCAGGCTGGCGAGCCGCTCGATCTCGTCATTGGAGAGACCCGCGGCGGGCTCATCGAGCAGCAGGAAGTCCGGATCGAGCATCAGCGCCCGCGCGATCTCGATGAAGCGCAATTCGCTGTGCTGCAGGCGATCGGCGCGTATGTCGGCGAGCGCCTCGAGGCCGACGACGCCGAGCAGCGCGTGCGCCTTTGCCGCGAGCAGACGCTCGTCGGCGCCGTTGCGCGGCAGTGCGAGCATCGCCTCGACGAAATTGGCCCGGCCCTCGATCGAGCCGCCGATCATGACGTTCTCCAGCACCGAGGCTTCGCCGATCACGCGCGGCGTCTGGAAGGTGCGTGCGATGCCGCACGCGGCGCGCTTGACCGGCTGGCCCGCGGCCAGGACTTCGCCGCCAAGCGTCATGGTGCCGGCTTTGGCGGCATAATAGCCCGAGATCACGTTGAGCGTCGTGGTCTTGCCGCTGCCGTTCGGTCCGATCAGCCCGTGGATCGCGCCGGGCGCAATATCGAGATCGAGACCATCGATCGCCTTCACATTGCCGAAGCTCAGCGCGATGCCGCGCAGCTGCAGCGTCTTGCCGCCGTCCCTGCGGCGCACGATGTCGGCGAGTGCAGCGGGACGCGGAACGATGGCGCGGTTGCTGGCGAGCGGCCGGCGGTTGCGGAAATCGAGCAGCGCCGCGATGCCACCGGGCATCACCAGCACGATCACGAGCAGCAGCACCGCGTAGAGGAAGGTCGACCACGCCGCGAGTGGCGCCGCGATCTCGGGCAGGATGGTCAGGATGATGGTGCCGAGCATGGGCCCGAGGATCGAGCCGCGGCCGCCGATCAGGATCGCGATGAAGAACAGCACCGAGAGATCGAAAGTGAACGCATCGGGCGTGATGTAGGTCTGCAGGGTCGCGAACAATCCGCCGGCGATCGCCGCCAGCGCGCCGGCGAACAGGAAGATCGCGATCAGCATTTTCGGCTTGGAGATGCCGCTGGCCTCAGCGGCGACCTCGGCGTCGCGCACCGCGATCAGCGCGCGGCCGAACCGGCTGCGCGCGACATTGGCGCTCATCCAGGTGGTCAGCGCGGCGAAGGCGATGCAGAGGGCGTAGAAGCCCCACGGCGTATTGAACGGCGGCGGGAATTCCGGACCTGCAATGCCAATGCCGCCGCCGGTCACGCTCTGCCAGGCCAGCGCGATCTGGGTCACGATGGTGGCAAAGCCAAGCGTCGACATGGCGAAGTAGAAGGTGCGCAGGCGCAGGGCCGGCAGGCCGACGACCACGCCGAAGATCGCGCCGATCAGGCCGGCGATCGGCAAGGCGACGAACACCGGAATCGCCGGCATCACGTTGCCGGCAACCAGCACGCTCGTCGTGTAGGCGCCGAGCGTCAGCAGCGCGACATAGCCGATCGCAAGGTGACCGGCAAAGCCGACCACCAGATTGAGGCCCGACACCAGCACCCAGTAGATCGCCATGCGGGTGCCGATCAGCACCCAGTAATCGTTGCTGACGAACGGCAGCAGCACCGCCGCCACCAGAATGCCGAGGAAGGGCAGGACGTGCGGCAGCGCGGCGCGCCACACGCCGCTGTCGGTTCGGGACGGAGTGGCCACGACCGACGTCATCACACCCTCCGCGCGGTCGAGGCGCCGAACAGCCCTTGCGGCGCGGCAAGCAGCACCACGATGAACAGCGTGAACACCGCGACCGAGGAGAAGATGCCGCCGACCAGGAAGTTCGCCGCCTGCTGGAACAGGCCGAGCGCCAGCCCGCCGATGATCGCGCCTCTGTTATTGCCGAGCCCGCCCAGCGCCACCGGCACGAAGCCGTAGAAGTTGAGCAGCGCGCCGTTGGCGAAGAAGGCGAGCAGCAACTGCCCGCCGGAAAACCCGGCGATGCCGCCGACCACGCCGGCGAGCGCGTAGCTCGCGACCCGCAGATTGCGCTCCGGCAGGCCGAGCGCCCGCGCCGCAAAATTGTCCTCCGCGATGGCGAGGAACGCGCGGCCGACCAGGGTGCGGCGGTAGAGATATTCAAGGCCGACAATGGTGACGGCGCAGGCGAGGACCGGCAGCCAGAATTTCTCATCAAGGACGCCCTCGCCGAATCCTGCGATGCGCGGGAACGGTTGCGGCTCCGTGCCCCATTTGATCGCGGTGATTTGCTGGATCATCAGCGCGACCGCGAGGGTCGAGAGCACGTAGAGATGCTGGTCGAGGCTCTTGAGCACCGGCCGCACCGCGACGAATTCCGTGATGATTCCGATCACCGCGCAGCAGAGCAGCGTCAGCACGAAGCCGACGGCAATGGGCAGGCCGAGCTTCAGCGTGAACATCGAGCCAAACACGCCGCCCAGCATCGCCAGCTGGCCGGCGGTGAAGCTCATCACCCGCGAGGTCGAGAACATCGTGTTGTAGGTGACGCCGACGAGCGCGTAGATCGCGCCCGCCGCGAGACCGGATGCGAGGATCGAGGCCAGCATCGGCTGCGCCCTCGCCCTTCTATGCATACCCCGGCGCCAGCGCGAAGGTGCCGTCCTTGGCGGTAGAGGCTTCCGACATCACGATCTCTTCGGTTAGATAGCCGTTGTGCTCGGTCGGCGAGAAGCGGTAATTGCCGAAATAGCCGGGATAGGTCGACAGCGTGTTCCAGTACTTGATGATGCCGGCGCTGTCTGTCGAGCCGCTTTCGGCGACCGCCTTGGCGATCAGCTCGATGCAATCGATGCCGCCCGCGACCCACCACAACAGCGTGTCGTTCAGCGCGATGTTGGCCTTGGTCAGGCGCGCGACCAGGTCCGCGCTCTTCGGCGGCAGCTTGCCGGCGCCGTCATAGCTGCAGCTCTTGTAGCCGATCGCGTAGACCTTCTTCCAGTTCTCCGGCTTGGCGACCAGGCTCGCAAGCTCGCCCGACGCCATCGAGGGATGCCCGACAAAGGGCACGTCCCAGTTCATCGCGGCGCGGGTGTTGAACATGCGCGCCTCCATGCCGGTCGAGACGCTCCACACCACGATCGCTTCCGCGCCGGCATTCTTGGCGCGCAGCATGTCCGGCGTCATGTCGGGCTGCGTGGCGTCGATATTGGCCTGATAGGCCACCTCGGCGCCGTCCTTCTTGAACGCCGCGACGGAAGCGCCGACCGCGGTGACGCCATAGCCGGTGGTGTCACCGATCACGGCGACCTTCTTCACCTTGAGGATCTTGAGACAGTAATTGCGCACGGCATCGTCCCATTGGTTGTTCGACGGCGCGATGCGGAACGCATTGGGGAACTTGACCGGGTCGATCAGGGTCTCGACGACGCAGGGATGCAGGTCCGGCATCTTGGCGCGCGCCATGATCGGCGTCGTCGCCAGCGCCTCGCCCGAGTTCAGCGGACCCCAGATCGCGTGCACCTTGGCCTGGCTAATCAGCTCCTGCGTCGCGTTCACCGCCTTGGTCGGATCGCCCTGGGTGTCGCGCATCACGAGCTCGATCTTGCGGCCCTTCACCCCGCCGGTGCCGTTGATGGCGTCGACCGCGAAGTTGACGCCGCGATTGAAGCCGACCGTCGGAGCCGAGCTCGGGCCGGTGATCGCCGCGAGACAGCCGATCTTGATCGGTTCCGACTGTGCGATGGCAGGCGCTGGGAAGGAAAATGATGCGGCGCCCAAAGCACCGGCGCTGCCCAACAAAACGTCACGGCGTGAAATAGCCATGTGATGCCTCCCTGTTTCCCTCTCGGCGCCCGTCGTTTGTTGCGGGACGTCCGTTCATTGATTGTCCGCGCGCTCAGGGGCCGCGGTTATGCGGGGCCAAGTCTGGGCCGGATGCGAAGCTCTTGTCCAGCCCCGCGGTCGACATTGGGCTTCGCCAAACTTTCATGGCCGAGGCCGCCGCGTCCAGTAGCCGGCATTGACCGCACCGACGGGTATCTCGCCGGCGACGATCTTCGCGACCTGGCGTACCGTCTCCGACGATTGATGCTCGATCGCCTGCGGCGTCAGGCCGCCGACATGCGGCGTTGCGATCACATTGTGCAGCTTCGCAAGCTCGGGCGTCGGCATCTGGTCCGGCGCGCGGCCGACATCCATCGCGGCACCCGCAATGCGGCCATCGCGCAGCGCGGCCGACAGCGCCGCCTCGTCGACGAGGTTTCCGCGCGAAAGGTTGATGAAAAATGCGTGCTTCGGCATCCGCGCCAGCGCGGCCTGCCCGATCAGGTTCTCGGTCTGCGCGTTGGCGATCGCGAGACAGACAACGTAGTCGGCGCGCGCCAGCAAGGGATCGGCGACCAGCACATTCATGCCGAGCACTTTTGCGATCCCGGCAAGATAGCGCCCGATGCTGCCATAGCCGATGATGCCGATCGTACTTCCCGCAAGCTGGCGGCCCATCACGACCTCGGGCGCCCTGCCCGCGTGATAATCCGCGGTGGCGCGCGAGACGCCGCGCGACAGATCGACCATGAAGCCGAGCGCGAGCTCGGCGACCGACTGGACGAAGCCGGCGCTCGCCTGCGTCACCAGCACGCCGGCGGCGGAGGCCGCAGCCACGTCGATGTTGCGGATATCGACCGCGCAGCGCACGAACGCGCGCAGCTTCGGCAGCTGCGGAAAAATCGCTCCCGGCCCCTGCGTCATGCGGTCGGCGACGATGATGTCGACATCGGCCGCGGCCTCGACCAGCGCCGCCGCATCGAGCGCGTCCTCGCCCTCGTGCAGCTTGACGTCGGCGACCGCGCGCAGGCCGTTCAGGCTGCGCTCGCCATAATAGTCGCGGCGCATCTGCGGGGTATGGGCAAGCAGCACCTTCACGATCCCACCCCCCTAGTAGCCGAGCGCATGCGGCAAGGCCGTGCTGATGGCGGGCACGAAGGCGATCACCAGCAGGCACAGCAACAGCAGGCCGAGATAACCCGCGATCGGCTTGATGGTCTGCTCGATCGGCACGTTGCCGATCAGGCAGGCGCCGTAGAGCCCAAGGCCGAGTGGCGGAGCAAAGAGCCCGAGCCCCATCGCGATCACAAGCACGACGCCGAAATGCAGCGGATCGATGCCGAGCTTGACGGCAACCGGCAGCAGCAGCGGGCCGAAAATGATCAGCGCCGCGGCGCCTTCGAGCACCGAGCCCATCACCACCAGCACCAGGATCGACAGCAGCATGAACAGCCAGACGCCGTGGCTGCCCGAGATCGCCAGCATGAGGTCGCCGACGGCATGCGGCACCTGCTGCAGCGTCAGGATGAAGGCCAGCGACTGCGCCGCGGCGACGATGAACAGCACCAGCCCCGAACGAACAGCCGCATGCACGAAGCAATGCGCCAGACTCCTCGCACCGAGCTCGCGGAACAGCAGGCTGCCGACGGCGATGGCGTAGACCGCGGCGAAGGCGGAAATCTCGGTCGCGGTGGCAAAGCCGCTCTTGAAGCCGAAGAAGATCATGAAGATCAGCCCGAACGAGGCGATCGCACCGGTCCAGAGCCCGGATACCGCGACGCGCGGCTCGGCTTCCACGTTCGCCGCGGGGCGCTTGCCGAAGATGATCGACACCGCGATCAGCGCCAGCGCCATCAGCGCGGCCGGCAACATGCCGGCGACGAACAGTCCGCCGATCGACAGATTGGCGACGAAGCCGAGGATGATGAGGTTGATACAAGGCGGAATGGTCTCCGCCATGACCGCGGAGGCGGCGAGCAGCGCCACCGCTCCGCCCGGGTTCTGCCGCGAGCGGCGCGCCGCCGGGATCAGCACCGAGCCGACCGCAGCAACGTCGGCCATCTTGGAGCCCGAGATGCCGGAGAACAGCACCATCGACATCACCATAACGACGTTGAGCCCGCCGCGCATCCGTCCGACCGCGCGCTGCAGCAGCTCGATCAGCCGGACCGACATGCCGTTGGCTTCCATCAGGTAGCCGACCAGGATGAAGAACGGGATCGCCAGCAGCACGAAATTGTCGATGCCGCGCGCCATCTGCTGGGCGAAGATCACGCCGGGCAGCGTGCCCTCGACCCAGATGAAGATCAGCGCCGCCAGCGCCAGCGCAAAGCCGATCGGCAGTCCGCCGAACAGCGTGAGGAAGAAGCCGATCAGCATCAACGTTTGCGATGACGGTACGGACGATGGTGCGAATGCATCCCAGGCGAGATAGAGACCCACGATGACGGCAGTCGCGACGATGGCCACCGTCATGTCGCGCAGCGGCCGGCCACAGAACGTCTCGAACGCGAAGATCGTCATAAACGCCGCGCCGACGCCCATTGGATAGAACGTCCATTCCAGCGGCAGGCCGGAGCCGGAGGTCTGACCGGTGGTCAGCCAGCCCATCTTGACGGCGTTGAACGCGACATAGCCGGCAATGATGGTGACAAGCAGCGCACCGACCGCGTCGACCACCCGCCGCATGCCCGGCGGCAGCATGTTGACGAAGAAGGCGACGCCGAGATTTTCGGCGCGGGCGAGCGCGCTTGCCGCGCCGAAAAAGCTCGACCCGACCATCAGGCCGCGGGCGACGTCGTCGGACCATTCGACCGGCGCGTTGAACAGGAAGCGGGCCAGCACCGCGACGCAGACCACCACGAGATCGGCGGCAAGCAGGAGCGCGGCGATCGCGTCACTGATGGCGAGCAGCGGCGCCGTGATCCGATCAGCGGTGCTTCTCGCCTCGACTGCGGCGACTGACATGCGCCGACCTCAGGCCTGGGTGGCGCGGATCAGGTCGACGACGGCCTTTGCCTCGGGCCGCGCCTTGATGAAATTGTCGGTCTGCGGCAGCACGCGCTTGCGGAACGCCTCCTTGTCGCATTCGACGACGGTGACGCCCTTCTCCACCAGCGCCGCCAGCGCCTCCTTCTCCACCGCAAGGCCGTGCGCGCGGGTGTCGATCGCGGCCTTGTTCGCCGCGTCGAGGAAGCCTTCGCGCAGCTTGGGAGCCATGCGGTTGAAGCTGGTGTCGCTGAAATAGACCGCGAGCGGCGAGAAGATGTGCTGGGTCAGCGCATAGTGCTTCGCGGTCTCGTAGAACTTGCTCGCCAGGATGGTCGGCGGATCGTGTTCGAGGCCGTCGAGCACGCCGGCCTGCAGCGCCGTATAGATCTCGCCGAACGCCAGCGGCGTCGCGGCGGCACCCATCAGCCGCAGGCATTCGGTGATGATCGGATTGGGCAAGGTGCGGATTTTCAGGCCGGCAAGATCCTCCGGCGTCTTCACCGGCTTCTTCGCCAGCACGCTGCGCGCACCGAAATTATAGGCCCAGCCGATGATGTGAATGCTGGCGCCCTTGAGCAGCGCAGCCTCGATCGGCTTCGCCGCGCCGGCGTCGAACGCCTTGGTCTGCTGCTGGAAGCTGGTGAAGAGGTAACCGAGGTCGAAGGTGCCGACCAGCGGCACGAGATTCGCCGAGATCGACGAGCCGGACACCATCAGGTCGATCACCCCTAGCTTCACCGAGTTGATGACGTCGATCTCCTGGCCGAGCTGGTTGTCGGGGAAGAAGGTGACCTCGATCTGCTCGCCGAGTCCGTTCGCCTTCAGACTCTTGACCAGATTGTCGTAGTAGACGCGGCCATTGGCGTATTTGGGATCGTTCGGAAGCGACGACGAGCATCGCATTTTCATCACCGCAGCCTCGGCGCGGCCGATGATGGCGGGCGCGGCGGCAAGCCACGCGGTCGCTGCGACCGACGACTGCAGCACAATGCGGCGGCTCACGCGGTTCGACGTCATGATGGTGCTCCTCCCGGGGACGGATCTTTATTGTGTTGGCCACCCGCCTGACGGCGTGAGCTTGGCAGCCGATTTGTCATAATGTATGACAAAACGGATACGGTTGTGCAAGGGCGCGGCTCGGCGGCGGCGCAGGCTGCAACCGCAGCGAGGCCCTCGATGTTCCAGACATCCAACGCGTTGCGTCGGAGCGTGCATAGCCAGGTCACCGACCGCGTCGGCAGCAGCATCGTGCGCGGCGAGATCGGCGTCGGCGAAACGCTGCCGCCGGAAATCCGGATCTGCGAGATGATGGACGTCAGCCGCACCGTGGTGCGCGAGGCGATCCGCACCTTGACCGGCAAGGGCCTGATCGAGTCGCGGCCCAAGAGCGGCACGCGGGTTCGGCCGCCCGAGCAGTGGAATCAGCTCGATCCCGACGTGCTGCGCTGGCACCTCGAGACCGCGGAGATCGACCGTTACCTCGCCAAGCTGTTCCAGCTGCGCGCCGCGGTCGAGCCGGCCGCGGCAGCGCTCGCGGCGACCCATGCCGAGGAGGTCGACGTCGCCCGCATCCGCGCCGGATGCGACGGCATGGACGCGGCGAAGACCAACGAGGAGTTCGTCGCCGCCGACATCGCGTTCCACCAGGCGATCTATTTCGCCACCCGCAACGAATTCTTCTGGCCGATCGCGCAGATGTTCGAGATCACGCTGCGCCGGAGTTTTACGATCGCAGCGCCGGGCTCGCACCGTCCGCGGGCGCTGCGCGAGCACCGCGCGGTGCTGGACGCGATCGCCGCCGGAGATGCGGAGACGGCACGCGCAGCCACGGTTGTGCTGCTGACGAATTCCGCCGACGACCTGGTACGCATTCGCGGCAGGGAGTTCGAGACGCCACGTCCAGCCAAGCGCCGATGATGTTGGTGACTGCGGTCGTGATGCGCTCACTGCTTCCACATGGTCGTCCTGGCGAAAGCAGGGACCCATACGCCGCGGCCGATGTTGTCGGTGGGACTCGTCATTCCAGCGTCGCGCAACCAAGTTCAGCGGTGGTTATGGGTCCCGGCCCCCCGCGCGCAATTGCGCACCAGGCGGGGACGACAGCGAATGTGTGGTGCCGCTTGCAGGTCAAAAATGGGCATCAGTGATTGACGCGTGAGCGAGGCACCGCCGGAAGGGTTCCCTCCCCCTTGCGAGAGTGGGAGCCGCGCGGCGTGCTCGCCTCACCGTCATTCCGCGCCCGCCACGAGAGTCGACCCGCACACGGGCCTGTGACCATAGTTGAAGGCTGCGACGACGAAACTTCTGGATTGTTGGCCGCATAGACGCCAAGACAGGAGCGCTATTCTGCGAAGGTTTCATTGATGCACGACGTCTCGATCCCGGCGGCCCTGATCGCCGGTCTGGTCAGCTTCCTCTCGCCCTGCGTGCTGCCGCTGGTGCCGCCCTATCTGATCTATTTGACCGGCGCGACCATCGAGCAGGTCAACCAGGACGGCGCCACCGCGGCTTCCAAGCGCGCGGTGATGACGGCGGCGCTGATGTTCGTGCTCGGCTTCTCCACCGTGTTCGTCGCGCTCGGCGCCAGCGCCTCCTTCGTCGGCGGGCTGGTGCGCGCCTGGTCGGCCGAGCTCTCGATCCTGGCGGGCATCGTCATCATCATCATGGGGCTGCACTTCCTCGGCGTGACCCGGATCGGCCTGCTGATGCGCGAGGGGCGGCTGACCGCGCCGAAGCCGGTCGGGCTGTGGGGCGCCTACGTCATGGGCCTTGCCTTCGCCTTCGGCTGGACGCCATGCATCGGGCCGATCCTCGCCGCGATCCTCTCGATCGCGGCCGCGGAGGCCACGGTGACGAAGGGCGCCGGCCTGCTCGCGGTCTATTCCGCCGGGCTCGGCATCCCGTTCCTGCTTGCGGCCTTCATGGTCAAGCAGTTCTCCTCGCTGTTCGCGCGGATGAAGCGCCATCTCGACACCGTCGAGCGGGTGATGGGCGTGCTGATGGTGGTCACCGGCATCGGCTTCCTGACCGGCGCAGTCTCGAGCGTCAGCGTCTGGCTGCTGGAAACCTTCCCGGCGCTGCAAAATATCGGCTAGGCCTTCACGCCGACGCAGGGTGCCGTCGGCTGGCTTTTGGCCGCGCCATGTCGGACTATCGGGGAATCGCCGCAATCCTCACGGGGCACCGATGGGCCAGGATCGTCAGACACGCGCCAGCTGGCCGGTCTTCCGTTCGCTCAGGGCGTTCCGGCCAAGCGACCTGCCGGGTGACCTGATCGCCGGGCTGACGCTCGCCGCGATTGCGATCCCGGAGCAGATGGCGACCGCGCGGCTCGGCGGCTTCTCGCCGCAGATCGGCTTCTTCGCCTTCATGGCCGGCTCTATCGGCTTTGCGATGTTCGGCGCCAATCGCTTCCTGTCCTGCGGCGCCGACTCCACGATCACGCCGATCTTCGCAGGCGGACTCGCGTTGATGGCGACCGCCGGCTCGCCGGACTATCAGGCACTGGCGATGGCGCTGGCGCTGATGGTCGGCGCGATCATGATCGCCGGCAGCCTGTTCAAGCTCGGCTGGATCGCCAATTTACTGTCGACCCCGGTGACGGTCGGCTTCCTCGCCGGCATCTCGGTCCACATCCTGGTCTCGCAATTACCCGGCGTGCTCGGCCTGACCACGCCGGACGGGCCGACGCTCTACAAGCTCGGGGTGCTCACCGAGGAGATCGGTCAAACCAATTTCTACACGCTGGCGATCGGCCTCGGCGTGCTGGCGCTGGTCGCCGGATCGGAGAAGATCAGCGCACGCATTCCGGGCGCGCTGATCGGCCTTGTCGTGGCCACCGTCGCCGTGATCGCTGGCCATCTCGAAAGCAAGGGCGTCAAGGCGGTCGGCACCGTGCCCGGGACGCTGCCGACGCCATCGTTTCCGGACATCGCGCCGGAGCGATGGATCAAACTGTTGTCGCTGGCGATCCTGATCGCGGTTGTCGTCATGGTGCAGACCGCGGCGACGACGCGCTCGTTCCTGTCCGATCCGGACAAGCCGGCCGACGTCGATCGCGACTTCCTCGGCGCCGGTGCCGGCAGCCTGCTGTCCGGGCTGTTCGGCGCCTTTCCGGTCAACGCCAGCCCGCCGCGGACCGGCATCGTGTCGGAGACCGGCGGACGCACGCAGCTCTCGGGGCTGTTTGCCGCGGCCATCGTGCTCGCGCTGCTCGCCTTCGGCGCAACGCTGCTGCAGCACGTGCCCGACGCGGCACTCGGCGGCGTGCTGCTGTTCGTGGCGCTGCGCATCATCCGCGTGAAGCAGATCGTCGCGATCTTCCGCCAGTCGTTCTATGAATTCCTGCTGGTGGTGGCGACGGCGGCCGCGATCATCGTGCTGCCGATCGAGCAAGGCGTCGCCGTCGGCATCGCCTTGTCGCTGCTGCACGGCATCTGGACCACGACGCGCGGCCAGCTGGCCGAATTCGTCCATGTGCCCGGCACCACGATCTGGTGGCCGACGGGCCCGCACGTCACAGGCGAGCGCACGCCCGGCATTGCCGTCGTCGGCCTGCAGGCGCCATTGTCGTTCCTCAACGCGGAAAGCTTCCACAGCGGCGTGCTCCAGGCCATCGGCGGGGCGACGCCCAAGCCGCGGCTGCTGGTGATCGAGGCCAGCGGCATGATCGAGATCGATTTCACGGCGGCGCAAGCGCTGCGCGACCTATTTCGCGAATGCCGCGATGAGGGCGTGACGGTGGCGGTGGCGCGGCTCGAATCCGAGCGCGCGCAGGATGCGTTCGAGCGCTTCGATCTCTACGAGGTGTTGCCGCGGGACCATGTCTTCCACAGCGTCGACGAAGCGGTCCGCACGCTCGGCGGACAGGCGTAGAGGTTGGTGAGATCAGTCCGTAGCCCGCATGAGCGAAGCGATACCCGGGAAACGTTCCCGCATATCGCTTCGCTCATGCGGGCTACGCACGATCCTCCGTCATTGCGAGCAAAGCGAAGCAATCCATCGTGTGGCGTATGCGGAAGCATGGATTGCTTCGTCGCTATGCTCCTCGCAATGACGGAGCTACAAATTTAGGGCGACTCAGCTGCGTAGCCTGGATGAAGCGAAGCGCAATCCGGGATTTCTCGCGCGTTGATGAACCGTCCCGGATTTCGCTTACGCTCCATCCGGGCTACCGGACGACTTCAGGCCTGCTCGCCCTCGAGCGTCGGATGCTCCCTCAGGACCTCCGCCTTGATCGAGCCCGCGTGGATGGCGCGCAGCAACGCCCGCCCCGTCTTGATGTTGTTGGCCCTCATGCAGAGACCGACGATCTCGCGCACCGCGGAATCTCGCACCAGCTCGTCGGAGATCCTCATCGCGGTCTCCATCGCGACCTTAGCGGCACGCTCGTAGCGATCACGCTCGATCTGCTGCTTCTTCGCTGAGCGCTTGTCGGGCGAGCCGACCGCCTCGGCACAGCCGGCGGCATCGCGGCAGATCGCACGGATCCGCTGCGCAGCTTCGATGTCGCCGAGCGGGTGCGCGACGGGATCGTCCCAGATATCCTTGTGCTCGTCCTTGCTGAACCACCACATCGCTGCACCTTGAAAGCACGGCAAACATAGCTGGCCTTGGCGCAACCTGTGAACCGCAGAGTCGACTCGGTGCCGAGCAAGAGGTGCACACTATGGCCCGGCGGCCACACCCGCGGCCGATCCGCGCGCGAATTGATGTCGAACTCATGGAATAAAGCCCGTTTCGGTTCTGATTGCGTCAGGGCCGAGGCTGCGGGGATTTCGCTCGCCGCGTTTTCACGCGAACCGCCGAGGCTCTAAGCCGATCGTTTCGGCCCGATCGCCTCGAACTGCGCCTTTTGCTCATCGCTGAGCGTAGCGTAGAAATTTTCGAGCGCGGCGCGGACATCCTTGACCGCCTGCAGCATGACGTCGAGCCGCTTGGCGACGAAGGCAAGACGTGCGGGCGGGGTCATCGCCTCATTGGTCTGGCACGCGGCCTTCAGCTTCCGCGCGGCGTCGGCGCTGGCATCCTGCAGTGCCTGGAGCGCACCGCGCTGGGCGTCGCTGAGCTGCAGCCGCGCCTCGATCTCGCCGGTCGGCCATTCCTGCATCGCCGGCTGTGCGGCGCCGCAGCTCTGGGCGACCGTCGCGTTCGGATCGCGCGCCGCGGCTTCCTTGCGCTGGTTCTCGGCAAGCGCGTTGAGCCGCGCTTTCTGCTCGTCATCGAGCAGGCCGTAGAATTTGTCCAGCGGAGGCTTCACGATTCCGACCGCGGTGACCATTGCTTCGATCCGCTGCTGCATGGCGGCGAGGCGGTTCGGGGCCGTCAACACCACCTGCGCGGGACATGCCGCGCGAATCACCTGGGCCGCCGCGAGCGACGCGTTGCCGAGCTCGCCGAGCGCCACCGATTGCGCTTCGGTCGGCTGCACCGTATCCGCGATCTGATCCACCGGCAGGCCGGCGACCGAACGGCTGTCATTGCCGCACATCTGCTCGATGCGCCCACCGCCGCGGTAACGGCGGCCCGTCCGGCGCTCCGGCAGATAGGCCCTGAGATCGTCATACCCATAGGGCCCGAAGATGCCGGCATAGATGTCCGGATAGCCGTAGCCCCAGAATCCGATGTCGTCGCCCCAGATCGCGTAGTCGTAGATGTCGTTGTACGCGAACGGCCAGAACAGCGGGCCGACCCAGCCATAGCCACCGCCGGGATGCTGCCACCAGCCGTTGGCCAGCGCCCCGCCGTGCCAGCCGGCGAGCGCCGCAGCCGCGGCGATCTGCGCACGCGCCGCAGGGTTGCTCAACAGCCGGCCGTTGCGCAATGCGCCGTTGCGCGACAGCGAGTTGGACGCATTGCGCATATGGCCTGGTGCGATCGCGGCATTGCGCATCCGGCCGAAATTGCCGCCCCCGCGCGATGCGAAGGCGCCATGGCCGGCGAAGCCTGATCGCGAGATCCCGTGCGAGCGGCCGAACCCGCCATGATGGCCGCCGCCGAAATGCATGTGGCCGAAGCCATGCCCGCCGCGTCCATGGCCACCACCGTGGCCATGGCCACCACCATGCCCATGGCCGCCACCATGTCCTCCGCCATGGCCGCCACCGTGCCCGCCGCCGCCTCGGGCGATCGCATCGCCCGACAGCGCCATCGCAAGCACCACGACCGCAATTCCGATTGCCCGTCCGATCACGGCGTTCCCTCCGCGCACCGCACATATCGCGGCAACACAAGAGAGACGCCGGGCGGGCAGAAAAGTTCCGCGCGTGACACGCGCCGCGCGCGGGCTCGCGAACGCTGCGCGGCGTGACGACGCCTCAAGCGGCCGGGACGATCTTTCCGGGATTGAAGATGTTTTGCGGGTCGAGGGCCTGCTTCAGGGCCCGCATCGCGTCGAGCGCCTCCGGCCCGAGTTCGGCCTGCAAGTACTTCTGCTTGCCCTGCCCGATGCCGTGCTCGCCGGTGCAGGTGCCGCCCATGGCCTGGGCGCGCTCGACCAGGCGGTGCATGAACTCCTCGCCGCGCGCCATCTCGTCCTTGTTGTCGACGTCGCAGAGCAGCGAGCAGTGAAAATTGCCGTCGCCGACATGACCGACGATCGGCGACAGCAGGTTGAGCCGCTGCAGATCCTCCTCGGTCTCGGTGACGCAGTCGGCAAGCCGCGAGATCGGCACGCAGACGTCGGTGGCGACAACGCCGATGCTGTCGCCGGGGCGCAGCGCCTTGACGGACCAGTAGGCATCGTGCCGGGCCTGCCACAGCTTGGTGCGGTCTTCCGGCTTGGTGGTCCAGGTGAAGTCGCCGCCGCCGCATTCGGCGGCGATGTCGCGGAAATTCTTCGACTGCTCGGCAACCTCGACCTCGCTGCCGTGGAATTCCAGCAGCAGCAGCGGCGTCTCCGGCAGCGACAGCTTTGAGTAGCTGTTGCAGGCTTTCACCTGCGCGGCATTGAGCAGCTCGATCCGGGCGACCGGAATGCCGGTCTGGATCGCAAGGATCGTGGCCTGGCAGGCGCCACGCACCGTGTCGAACGAACAGGCCGCCGCCGCGATGGTGTCGGGAATGCCGCGCAGGCGGATGGTCAGTTCGGAGATGATCCCGAGCGTGCCCTCGGCGCCGACGAACAGATGCGTCAGGTCGTAACCGGCCGACGACTTCTTGGCGCGCGTGCCTGTCGTGATGATCTCGCCGTCGCCGCGCACCACCTTCAGCGCCAGCACGTTCTCGCGCATGGTGCCATAGCGCACCGCGTTGGTGCCAGAGGCACGGGTCGAGGTCATGCCGCCGAGCGAGGCATCGGCGCCGGGATCGATCGGAAAGAACAGGCCCTGGTCGCGCAGATGCTCGTTGAGCGCCTTCCGCGTCACGCCGGGCTGGATTACGCAGTCGAGGTCCTCGGCATGCACCTCGAGCACCTTGTTCATGTCGCGCAGATCGATGCAGATGCCGCCCGCGGGCGCATTGACCTGCCCCTCGAGCGAGGTTCCGGTGCCGAAGGCGATGACCGGCACGCGATTGGCGGCGCAGATTCGCACCACGTCCTGGATGTCGGCGGTTTCCTGCGCCATCACGACGGCGTCCGGCGGCTGGGTCGGCAGCCATGTGGTGGTATGGGCGTGCTGCTCGCGCACCGCCTGCGACGTGACGAGCCGGTTGCCGAACCGCGCCGCCAGCGCGTCGATCGCGCGCTTCAGGGCCTGCGGATCAGGTCGCGTCACATTGCCCGAAATCGTTGTCGCCACGTCAAATTTCCTCCCACCTTTAGCCGACCGTGGCAAAGCTTGTATAAGGGGTCAAGAGAGCCTGACTTGAAAAAGTGGACGCCGGAGTCACAGAAAAGCTCATGCTCGAACGCCAACGAACCGGGGACGGATCATGACTTCAGCGACTGCCACCAGCGAGATGCCGCTTCCATCGGCCCCGTTCAGATCCTCGGTGATGCAGATCGAGCCGCAATGGATCGACTACAACGGCCATCTCAACATGGCCTACTACAACGTGATGTTCGACCGCGCCATCGACGAGATGTGGCTGCAGCTCGGCATCGGGCCGGACTACATGAAGGCGCGGCACTGCTCGACCTTCACCGCCGAGTGCCACGTCCGCTATCTCCGGGAGATTCATCTCGGCGATCCCGTGCAGGTCCAGGTCTACCTGCTCGGCGCCGACGAGAAGCGGCTGCACACGTTCGAGGAGCTGCGCCATGCCACCGAAGGCTGGCTCTCCGCGACCTCGGAAAATCTCACGCTGCACATCGACATGGAGACGCGCAAGGTAGCGCCGTTTCCGCCCGATATCCGCGCCCGCGCGCAAGCGATCGTGGACAGCTATGTGGGCGTATCGCGTCCCGAGGGCATCGGCCGCAACGTGGCGATGCCCTCGGCGAAATAACTTGCCGTTTTCAAGCGAAGCCGCCGCCGGTTCGCGGCCTCGCTAGACCCTTGTGCGGCCGCGTACCAATCCGACCACCGCCGACACCAGAAACAGGATGACGGCTATGAAGAAGATCGCCTTGGCGATTTCGACGGAGGCGCCGGCGATGCCGCCAAAGCCCAAAATGCCCGCGATCAGGGCGATGACCAGGAACGTGACGACCCAGCTCAGCATGATCAAAACTCCGCTTCGTTTTCCCTGTTGTAGCTCGGCGCGAACCTCTGCCCGGCGCCGCACCTGTTGAAACAATCCGGCGGGGAAATGCTGGTTCCTGAGCATGAAACCGCGAAATTTTCGCCGATTTCCGGAACCGCGATTGACTGCGGGCTGCTGCCAAAAGCGTTCCCGCCAGCCGCGATAAAACCTGTCAAAATGGCCGATCAGGCCCTATATGGCCTTCAATCCCTGTTAAGAAGGCTCCCCTTCACCATCCTGCGGTGCCATCGTGGGGCCGAGACGATTCGCCAATGACCGAGCCGAGCAAATTGCCCCATCACGGCGTTCCCGAGCACCAGCCGGCGGCTGGCGGCATCGCCGCGCGTGCGCGGGCGGCGGCCGGTCCGCAATATCTGAACGGCCTCAATCCGGAGCAGCGCGAGGCGGTCGAGACGCTCGACGGTCCGGTGCTGGTGCTTGCCGGCGCCGGCACCGGCAAGACACGCGTCCTGACCACGCGCATCGCGCATATCCTGAGCCAGGGCCGCGCGCGGCCGCATGAGATCCTGTCGGTGACCTTCACCAACAAGGCGGCGCGCGAGATGAAGCTGCGGCTCGGCCAGATGCTCGGCCAGGCGGTCGAGGGCATGCCGTGGCTCGGCACCTTCCACTCGATCGGCGGCCGCATCCTGCGCATCCATGCCGAGCTGGTGCAGCTCAAATCCAACTTCACGGTGCTCGACGTCGACGACCAGGTGCGGCTGCTGAAGCAATTGCTGCAGGCCGAGAACATCGACGACAAGCGCTGGCCAGCGCGGATGCTGGCCGGCCTGATCGACGGCTGGAAGAACCGCGGCCTGTCGCCATCGCAGG
Source organism: Bradyrhizobium sp. USDA 4501 (assembly GCF_054062115.1). NCBI lineage: Bacteria > Pseudomonadati > Pseudomonadota > Alphaproteobacteria > Hyphomicrobiales > Nitrobacteraceae > Bradyrhizobium > Bradyrhizobium sp. USDA 4501. The sequence goes on along the minus strand of NZ_JBSSEX010000001.1, from coordinate 6,980,058 downwards.
TGCCGGCGGGCGAAGCCGCCTCGTTCGGCAACGGCAAGGGCGGCAAGATCTACGCGACCTATCAGGAGCGGTTGAAGATCCTCAACGCGGCCGATTTCGGCGACCTGCTGCTCGAGAACATCAGGCTGTTCCGCGAAAATCCAGACGTGCTGCGGCAGTACCAGAGCCGCTTCAAGTTCATCCTGGTCGACGAATATCAGGACACCAACGTCGCGCAGTATCTGTGGCTGCGCCTGCTGTCGCAGGCGCCGTCGCGGCCGGGCCAGCCGCTCTCGGCGGTGATCCCGGGCGAGCTTACCTCGCCCCGCTTGCGGGGAGAGGTCGGCGCGCAAGGCGCGCCGGGTGAGGGGGACTCTCCGCGGACTGAGCTCGAGGATAGAGCCCCTCACCCCGACCCTCTCCCCGTGAAGGACGGGGAGAGGGAGCAGGCCGTTCTCAAGAACATCTGCTGCGTCGGCGACGACGACCAGTCGATCTATGGCTGGCGCGGCGCCGAGGTCGACAACATCCTGCGCTTCGAGCACGATTTCCCCGGCGCCAAGGTCATCCGCCTCGAGCGCAACTACCGCTCCACCGGCCACATCCTGGCCGCGGCCTCGCATCTGATCGCGCATAATGAAGGCCGCCTCGGCAAGACGCTGCGCACCGAGGATGTCGACGGCGAGAAGGTCACCGTCACCGGCTCCTGGGATTCGGAAGAGGAAGCGCGCGCGATCGGCGAGGAGCTCGAGGAACTGCAGCGCGCGGGCGAAAACCTCAACGACGTCGCCATCCTGGTGCGCGCCTCGTTCCAGATGCGCGAGTTCGAGGACCGCTTCGTCACGCTCGGCCTGCCCTACCGCGTGATCGGCGGGCCGCGCTTCTATGAGCGCGCCGAAATCCGCGATGCGCTGGCCTACTTGCGCACCATCAATTCACCCGCCGACGATCTCGCCTTCGAGCGCATCGTCAACGTGCCCAAGCGGGGGCTCGGCGACGCCACCGTGCAGCTGCTGCACGACCATGCCCGCAAGCGCCGCATTCCGCTGTTCGAGGCGGCGCGCGCCGTGGTTGAGACCGACGAGCTGAAGCCGAAGGCGCGCGGCTCCTTGCGCGATCTCGTCATGCAGTTCGACCGCTGGCGCGCCCAGCGCGAGGTCACCTCGCACACCGAGCTCGCCGAGATCGTGCTCGACGAGAGCGGCTACACCGAGATGTGGCAGAAGGACCGCTCGGCTGATGCCGCGGGCCGGCTGGAGAACCTCAAGGAGCTGGTGCGTTCGATGGAGGAATTCGAGAACCTGCAAGGATTTCTCGAACATATCTCGCTGGTCATGGACCGCGACGGCGAGGCCGGCGACGAGGCGGTGTCGCTGATGACGCTGCATTCGGCCAAGGGCTTGGAATTCGACAACGTGTTCCTGCCGGGCTGGGAGGAAGGCCTGTTTCCGAGCCAGCGCACGCTGGACGAACAGGGCCGCGCCGGGCTCGAGGAGGAGCGCCGCCTCGCCCATGTCGGGCTGACCCGGGCGCGCCGCCGCGCCAAGATCTATTTCGCCACCAACCGCCGCATCCATGGCACCTGGTCGACCACGATCCCCTCGCGCTTCCTCGACGAGCTGCCGGCGCACAATGTCGAAATCACCGAATCCAAGGGCGGATCGGGCTGGGGCGGCAGCGGCGGCTATGGCGCCTCGCGCTTCGACAACCTCGAATCATTCGGCTCGAGCTATTCGACCCCGGGCTGGCAGCGCGCCCAGGCCAACCGCAACCGCGGCGGCGGGGGCCGTAGCGGCAGCGGCTTCGAGGAGCGGCAATCCTCCTTTTCCTCCGAAAGCTTCAATCGCACCAAGCGCGGCCCTGTCGTGATCGAGGGCGAGCTGGTGGCGAAGTCCACCGGCACAACGTCGGATTTTTCGCTGGACGACCGGGTATTTCACCAGAAATTCGGCTACGGCCATGTGGTGAAGATCGACGGCAACAAGCTGACCATCGCCTTCGAAAAGGCCGGCGAGAAGAAGGTGGTCGACAGCTTTGTGCAACGGGTGTGACATAGCGACCTTTCTTTGGCGACCTTCTTTGGCGGTCTTCTCTGTTGGTAGCCCTTGACCCCAGTTGATTTCATGGGTTGAGATGGATCCATGGTCCGGGGGAGGTTTTTCCTTTTTGTCATCGCGCTCACCGCGCCGTCGCTGGCGGTCGCGGAGACGATGAGCTTTGGCGATTCGGCAGCCCAGCTCGCCAAGGCCTGCGGTGCAGACATCACCGCGAACTGCCGCGGCGTCAATCTCGACTCCAACCGCCTCAAGGAATGCCTGTCGCGCAACCGCGACGTGATCTCGCCGCAGTGCAAGGAGAGCTACTTCTCCACCCTCGATGCGATCCAGAAGCGGATCGCGGCGCGCGTCACCGTTGCGAATGCCTGCACCCGCGAGATCGTCAAGGTCTGCGGCGGCTCGACCAAGGAGACCAGCAAGTCGGTGCCCTGCCTCGTCAGCGCCAAGGGCCTCAGCCGCAATTGCACCCAGGCGATCAATGACGCGGGGTATCAATGATGCGGCTGTCGAGGCGAGGCTTGCGCGATCCTGGCCTTTTGGCCCTGCTGGGCACGCTGGCTTTGCTGGCGATGTCGATTGCGCCAGCGCCGGCGCAGACCGCCATCACACGCGACGACGTCATCGCCAAGCTCAATCATTTTGAGACAGATGCCGAGGTCGATGTCCCTGCGCTGCGCCAGCAGGTGGTCGAACGATCGAAGTCGCGATCGAAGAACGAGCCACCGCCCTCGAAGCGGCCGCCGATCGCTCCCGACCTGACCAAGCTGCCGACGTTCAACGTCGACATCGCGTTCGACGTCGACACGCCGATCGTGCTGCCGGAGTCGTATCAGACGGTCGGGCGGATCGCCGATGCGCTGACGCACTCCTCGCTGCTGCCCTACACCTTCCTGATCGTCGGCCACATCGAATCGACCGGACGACGCGAGAACAATGTGCTGCTGAGCCAGCGGCGCGCCGACGCGATCCGCGACATCCTGGTCAACACCTTCAAGATCACCGCGAAGCGCCTGCAGTCGGTCGGGCTCGGCGAGGAGCAGTTGCTCGACCCGACCAAACCCAACGCGCCGGTCAACAACCAGGTGCAGATCATGCTGGTCGCGAAGGTCGCCGACAGCGCGCCGCCCGCGCACCCTGCCCCGACGGCCGCCGCCAAGAAGCCGGCGAAATCAGCCAAGAAGCACTGATTGGATTGAATATCTGGGCGTCGGAACTGCGTCCCCTCCCGCCCGTATACGATGTCCCCGGGGCGAGCGGCGCCTCCACGATTTCGGAATAATAGAAGATTACCGCTGATTTGCCCGACGGGTCAAGTTGCAATATGCGCCGCCGGCCGCCGGCTCCTTTGCATGGGGTTGTTTTCGATATTTTGGTAGTGCGCCCCTGAGGCGGCAGGCTATCAGCCTCGTTCGAGCCCGGCCTCGATAGGTGGACACGTGAGTTGCAGAGGCCGCAAGCGCCGTATGCAATGGCCCTGCCCGCAAGCGGGAGCGGTGCACGCTGCAGAATAAATTTCTCCCTCGCCGACCGATTGCAGAACGGACCGTGCGTTCCTATCTGGGCTGAACCCGCATCACGCGCCTGCCCGGGCCCCAATCCGCGCGCGCCCCCTCCCTCACGCTCACCGACTCTCCATGTCGCCGATCATCTCCGTATCCAATCTTTCGAAAACCTATGGCTCCGGCTTCAAGGCGCTGAAGGGCATCAATCTCGATATCGTCAAAGGCGAGATATTCGCGCTGCTCGGGCCGAACGGCGCCGGCAAGACCACGCTGATCAGCATCATCTGCGGCATCGCCAATCCGAGCGAGGGCCGCATCACGATCGGCGGGCACGACATCATCGCCGACTATCGCGCGGCGCGGTCGATGATTGGGCTGGTTCCGCAGGAACTGCACACCGACGCGTTCGAGTCGGTGTGGGCGACCGTCAGCTTCAGCCGCGGCCTGTTCGGCAAGCCGAAGAACCCCGCCCATATCGAGAAGGTGCTGCGCGACCTGTCGCTATGGGACAAGAAGGACGACAAGATCATCACGCTGTCCGGGGGCATGAAGCGCCGCGTGATGATCGCCAAGGCGCTGTCGCACGAGCCGCAGATCCTGTTCCTCGACGAGCCGACCGCCGGCGTCGACGTCGAATTGCGCAAGGGCATGTGGGAGGTGGTCCGCACGCTGCAGGCTTCCGGCGTCACCATTATCCTGACCACGCACTACATCGAGGAAGCCGAGGAGATGGCCGACCGCATCGGCGTCATCAACAAGGGCGAGATCATCCTGATCGAGGACAAGGCGACCTTGATGCAGAAGCTCGGCAAGAAGGAGCTGACCCTGCAGTTGCAGAACAAGCTCGAGGCCATTCCCGATGTTCTGTCTGCCTACAATCTCGAATTGTCCGACGACGGCCGCACCGTGACCTACGACTACGATACCAAAGGCGACCGCACCGGCATCACCAGCCTGCTCAACGATCTCCGCAATGCCGGCATCCGCATCTCGGACCTCGATACCAAACAAAGCTCCCTCGAAGACATCTTCGTCAGCCTCGTGAGGGCGCCATGAACTACCGCGCAATCCGGGCCATCTACCTGTTCGAAATGGCGCGCACCTGGCGCACGCTGCTGCAGAGCATCGTCTCGCCCGTGGTGTCGACCTCGCTGTATTTCGTGGTGTTCGGCGCCGCGATCGGCTCGCGCATCACCGAGGTCGAGGGCGTCAGCTACGGCACCTTCATCGTGCCGGGGCTCGTGATGCTGTCGGTGCTGACGCAGAGCATCTCCAACGCCTCGTTCGGCATCTACTTCCCAAAATTCGTCGGCACGATCTACGAGATCCTGTCGGCGCCGATCTCCTATTTCGAGATCGTCATCGGCTATGTCGGCGCCGCCGCCACCAAGTCGATCATCCTCGGCCTGATCATCCTGGCGACGGCCGGGCTTTTCGTACCCTTGCATATCCAGCATCCGGTGTGGATGCTGACCTTCCTGGTGCTGACGGCGGTCACCTTCAGCCTGTTCGGCTTCATCATCGGCATCTGGGCCGACGGCTTCGAGAAGCTGCAGATGATCCCGATGCTGGTGGTGACGCCGCTTACCTTCCTCGGCGGCAGCTTCTATTCGGTGAACATGCTGCCGTCGGGCTGGCGCACCATTACGCTGCTCAATCCCGTGGTCTATTTGATCTCCGGCTTCCGCTGGAGCTTCTACGAGATCGCCGATGTCAGCGTGCCGCTGAGCCTCGGCATGACCGTGGGATTCCTCGTGGCCTGCATGGCCATCGTGGCGTGGATCTTCAGGACCGGCTACCGGCTGAAGAACTGACTTGCAAGCAAGTCATTCCGGGGCGCGCCTTAGCGCGAACCTCAGATGCGCAATTGCGCATCGGGGAATCTCGCGCCGTCACTTCGAGATTCCGGGTTCATGCTTCGCATGCCCCGGAATGACAATCCCAATCAATAGCAGTGGAAATGGCCGTGGCGGTAATAGCCGCGGCAGCGGTGGCCACGGCGGTAGCCGCGATCCGGGATGCCGAACACGCCCTTGACCGCACCCATGGCGCCACCAACGCCGGCGCCGACAGCACCGCCAACCACGCCGCCCACCGGGCCGGCGACCCGGTTGCCCTCATAGGCGCCCTCGTGGGCGCCGCGGACGATGCCTTGGGCATGGCCGGCGTGGGGGACTGCGACCAGCGTCAAAGCGAGGGCTGCGGCCGCAAGCAGGAGCCGCGCGGAGAGGCCGGCTGGGACGACGGCCGCGGTCTTCACCTTGGTGTTGTTCATCTGGATTCCTTGATGCGCGGCGCGAACGCGCCGCCGGGCGGGGATTTGTTAAACGCCCATGCGGCCAAATGGTTGCGCGTCGGAGGCCAACTGGGCCGTGGTCGCGGCCTGCTCGCGAAAAAGTCAGCTCGCCGTGATAGGCAAGCCCGGCTCCGGCCTTGTTTGCGCCGCGCGCGGGATTAACCATGGCGATTGATCACGGCCTTGGCCCGCCACTGGAACCAAGTTCGGATTCCGTGCATATTGATTGCCGGGGACGGAGAGCCGCGGCTTCGCGAGCAGGCCTGGAGGCCAAAGGTAAAAATGCGTTCGTTCCTCATTGCGTTCACGTCCGTGATGCTCTTCACCGCCGGCGCCGCACAGGCCAAGGTCGATATCACCATCGACAAGGACAACCAGCAGATGACCGTCGCGGTCGACGGCGTCGCGCGCTATCACTGGCCGGTCTCGACCGGCATCCCGTCGCGCGAAACGCCGAACGGCAGCTTCCGCGCCTTCCGCATGGAAGAGGATCACTACTCCAAAGAATTCGACGACGCGCCGATGCCGCACTCGATCTTCTTCACCAAGATCGGGCACGCGATTCACGGCACCGACTCGGTGAGCCGCCTCGGCACGCCGGCCTCGCATGGCTGCGTGCGGCTGTCGCGCGACAACGCAACCACGCTTTACTCGCTGGTCCAGAAGGAAGGCGTGCTCAACACCACCGTGACGCTGACCGGCTCGTCGCAGGTCGCGCTGGCGCGCAATCCGCGTGGGCGCAATGGCACCGCCGTCGCCCGCCGCGCGCCGCAGCAATATGACGAGCAGTACGGCACCGCCGCCGCCGGCGATCCGGTCGTGCTGACGCCGCAGCCGCGAGACTATCCGGCGCAGGCCCGCACCGATGACGGCTACATCTATCCGGCCGACGGCAGCTCGACCGATCGCCGCTATCCTGCACCGCCGTCAAGCCGCCGCGTCTACGATGCGCAGGCCTATGGCCAGCAGCAGCAGCAGTACTACGGCAATCAGGGCTACGCACCGGCGCCGCAGGGCTACTACCAGCCGCGCCCCGCCTATCAGCCGCGCGGCTTCTACGGCAACACCTATCAGGATTAGAGCGTTTTCGAGCGAAGTAGGCGCCGGTTCGCGTGAAGAAAACGCGTCAAAAGAAATCTGCCGCACGCTCTTGATCCGTGACGGCGCCGCAGGCAGGGCGCCGTCAGTTCACGCTCCCCTCACCCGCTTGTGACCTTCGCAAAGGGCGCCCGTCATCGTGCGCCGTGGCCCGTCGTCGCGTCGTCATCTGATTGTAAAACTAGCCCGATATTCGGCGGCACAAGCGCCCGCCTGGCCCCTGGAGGCCGATTCATGCGGCATGCTCGATGAAATCAGGGCGAGAAGCGCGGGTCACGTAGGCTAGATCAGAGGTCGACATGAAACGGGGCATCATTGTCCTTTGCCTGTGCATCGTGGCGATGGCCGCTTATTTCACGACGGACAGATGGGCCATCCGTCACACGACGCTGACGTTCCACGACGTTCTGCGCGACGACCGCGACGTCACGGTCGAGGTCGCGGTGCGCCGCGACCGGCAAATGCAGGCGATGGCCGAGATGATCGAGCTGCCGGTCGCGATCCTGAGCCACGGCAACACCGTCAAGAACACCGAGTACTCGTTCCTCACCAATTTGTTCGCGTCGCGCGGCTACCTCGTGGTCAGCATTCAGCATGATCTCGACACCGACGCGCCGATGGTCACCAAGGTCGGCGAGGAATATGTCGGCCGCCGCATGCAGTACAATCGCGGCGTCTTCAACATCATGTATGCGATCGACGAGCTCAAGAAGCTCTACCCGAACGCAAACTATCGCCAGCTGACGTTGATCGGCCATTCCAACGGCGGCGACATCTCGATGTTCTTCGCCAAGCAGCACCCCGACCTGGTCAAGAAGGTCGTCACGCTGGACAATCTGCGCGTCCCCTTCATCACCGACGGCAAGATCAAGATCCTCTCGTTCCGCTCCAGGGATCCGGTGTTCAAGGCCGATCCCGGCGTCGTGCCCGACGACGAGACCTGTGCGAGATTCGGCATCAAGGTGGTCAGAACCGAATTCCAGCACAACGATCTCAGCGACCGCGGCCCGGACAGCGCGAAGTCGTCGATCCAGGCCGGCGTGGAGCGATTCCTCGACGAGGATGCCGGCGAGAGCACGCCGACGATGCCGCTGCTCGCCGCCTCGACGCCCGCCTCCGCGAGTGCGGCGCCGCCAGAGAACAAATAGTCGCGTCGCGCTGAAGGCGAGTTCGCGCTCTCCGGTGCTGCCGGACAGCTCTCCGTTCCGATTGAATCGGAACGGAGCTCCAGCTTCTTGCTTTGACTCTAGGCGCGCGCGTGGCGATAGCCGGTGGCAACGAGCCAGATTGCGGAAAGCAAGAAGTAGAACGCGCCGAAGCCCGCATAGGGAGCGACGTCGAGAATGGTCGGCGCAACGGTACCGACGGACAGGCTGATCATGTAGCCGCCGGCGAGTGCCGACTGTGCGCCACTCAGGATCATCGCCCATTGCGCGCCATAATGACGCCAGCGCCTGACGCCGGTGTACAATTGCAGCACGCCCGCGAGGATCGCCCAAACCCCGAACACGGCGAGGACGGCATAGCTGCTGTGGCGGAGCGCCACGATCACGGCGAGCGTCGTGATCGCGCTGACCGCGACATTCAGGGCCTGGGATGGGTTGGCTTTCAGGCCGCCATTGACCCGGGCATCAGCCAGATTGGCGATGCCGTCCCACGCCGGGTAGATCACGAGCAGAACCGCGGCAGGGCCGGCTTGGCCGCTAAACAGAACGGCGGCGGCGACCCAGGCGACCGAGAAGATGGCGCGCCCGAGATAATAGGATCGCAGCCAAGTGGATTGGGTCGAAAGGTGGCTTTGCATTGACAGGGCTCCTTGTTGTCTTCCTACTAGTAGGTAGTTGATGGATTCCAGTCAATCTGGCGCTTGGACGCCCTGTGTGGAGAGGAAGGCCTTGATCTATCTTTGTAATTTACCTACTGGAAGGTAGGCATGACGTGAACGTGATGACTTCGACTTCTGAAAAAATTCTCGACGTCGCGCAGCCCCTCATCGTCGCGGGGGGCTATAACGGCTTTAGCTATGCCGACATCTCGGACGCCATCGGCATCCGGAAGGCGAGCATCCACCATCACTTCCCGACCAAGGCCGAGCTGGTCTCGGCGCTGGTGGATCGCTACCGGCAGCAGACCGAGCTGGGCCTGAAGTCGCTTCGGGAGCAACTCGCAAGCCCGGCCGACCAACTGCAGGCTTACGTGAACTTCTGGCAGGCGTGCATCGGCGATGCCTCGCTGCCGTTCTGCGTCTGCGCGATGCTTGCCGGCGAGATGCCGATGCTGCCGGACGAGGTCGCATCGCGCGTCCGCGCCCATTTCCATCATCTTGCGGGATGGCTCACCTCGGTGCTGCAGGCCGGCGCGGAACAGCATCTGTTCCGGCTGGACCAGCGGCCGCACGAGGAGGCCCAGATGCTGATGGCATCGGTTCATGGGGCAATGCTCTCGGCGAGGGCTTTCGACGATCCCGGAATGTTTGCCGCGATCGTCAAGCCCCAGTTCGCCAGACTGCTGGTAGCCGATCGCTAGAGAATTATCGCGCGGAAGCCGCCGCGATTGGCTCGGCTTGCAGGTCCTATTGCTCGCCGTCGCGCAGTCGGCGGTACACCGCGCCCAGCACGTTCGAATAGTCGTCGGTCCAGACCCGCTGCTTCTCGTCGGCTTCGGTCTCGGTCCAGACATCCGACGATGCGAGCTTGCCGACGTCTTCCTCCTCGCGCGCGGAGACCACGACCGAGGTCGAGAAGATGTACTCGTTGTCGCGGCCGGAATCCTCGCTGTAGACCCAGCTCTTCATGTCGTTGGCGTCGGCAATGCCGACCACGACGCTGGCAAGTTCGAGGTGACGGTTGGAGACGTGCATCACGACGGCGCCCTGCGGCGCCAGCTTCTCCTTGTAGATCGCCATCGCCTCCTCGGTCGCGAGATGGATCGGGATCGCGTCCGACGAATAGGCGTCGACGATGATCAGATCGTAGGCGCCGTCCGGCTCCTTGGCGAAGGTCAGCCGCGCGTCGCCGATGACGGGCTTGAGGTTCGGCTCGCAGTTCTGGATGTAGGTGAAGTATTTCGAATCGCGCGCGGTATCGACCATCGATTGGTCGATCTCGAAGAAGCGCCAGTCCTCGCCGGGGGCCGACGCGCAGGTCAGCGTCCCCGAACCGAGCCCGATCACCGCCACTTTCAGCGGCGCGCCCTTGCGCTCGCGGATTGCAGTGATCGCCCGCCCGATGCCGCCATCCTTGTAATAATAGCTGATCGGTTCGGGCTTTCCGGCGACCGGCGTGCCGTCATCGTTCTTGAACTTCTCGGCGCCATGGATCGTGGTGCCGTGCATCAGCACGTGATACTGCCCGTTCGGCGTCACCACGATCTTGTGCACGCCGAAGAAGCTGCGCACGGTTTCGACGCGGCCGTCGTCGGATGGATAGGCGCGCAGCACCACCAACGCGACCACGACGGTGGCGAAGATCTTCCAGCGATTGGCGTTCAGCGCGAGCGCAAGCAGCGCCGAGAGCACGCCGACCGCGCCGATCACCCAGACCCGGTGCACATCGAACCAGTTGAAGATGTCGCCGGCCGAATAGCTCGGCGCGATCAGCGCCACCGCCAGCACCGCAAGGAACGGCCAGTACCAGGCGCTCCAGCGCGGCAGCCGCTCCGCGCCGCCGGGCGGACGGCATAGCGCCGCGAGCGCCAGCAGGATCGGATATTCGGCGACCCACGAGAAAGTAAAAGGCGCTACAAGCCCCGCGAACAGGCCGCCGACCATGCCGCCGAACGACAGCGCGACGTAGAAGCCGGTGAGATATTTCGCCGCTGGGCGGGTGCGCGCGAGCTCGCCATGACAGGCCATCGCGATGATGAAGAAGCTGAGCTGATGGCCGCCGAGCGTGAGCAGCAGGTTCTGCTCGCCGCCGACCGCAAGCAGGATCACGACGCCGGCAATCGCCGGCGGCTGCGCCCGCAGCATCCATTTGTGCGGCAATAGCGGCCGCGACTGGAACACCAGCACCCAGGTCAAGAGATACAGCGACAGCGGCAGCACCCACAGCAGGGGCGCGGCGGCGACGTCGGTCGAGATATGCGCCGTCACCGCGATCAAGAGGCCGGACGGCACCGCGGCGAGGAAGATCCAGCGCGCCCGCAGCGGCCAGGACGGCGCCGGCGCATTGGCGTCATCGACCTGCATGTCGAGCGCGGCGGCATTGGCCGGCGACCGCAACAGCAGCACGCCGCAACTTGCGATCAGAATGATCAGCAGACCATAACCACCGGTCCAGATCAGGTTCTGGGTGCGCAACGTGAACATCGGCTCGAGCAGCACCGGATAGGACAATAGCGCGAGGAAGCTGCCGATGTTCGAGGATGCGTAGAGGAAATACGGATCGGGACCATTGGGATGTCCGGTGCGCACGAACCAGGCCTGCAGCAGCGGATTGTTGGCGGCGAGCGCGAAGAACGGCAGGCCGATCGAAACCGCGAACAGGCCGAGCAGCCAGATCGCATAGCCGGACGTCGGCGGCTCGCCCCAGCCGCTCCTGATCGCCAGCGGCAAGGTCAGCAACGCGACGACGAGCAGCACCAGATGCACCACGACCGGCGCAATACGGCCGTTCAGCTTCATCAGGAGATGCGCATAGGCGTAGCCGCCGAGCAGCAGCGACTGGAAGAACACCATCGCCACCGACCACACCGCCGGCGAGCCGCCGAGCCGCGGCAGCACCATCTTGGTGAACAGCGGCTGCACCGAGAACAGCAACAGGGCACTGACGAAGATCGCGGCGGTGTAGACAACCAGCACCAGCCGGTTGCGCGAGGCGGTCGGCTCAGACGTCATGAAAGCTCCGGCATGGACCCGGCGGGCGCCGGAGGCGGACAGTCCGGTGGCACCCCACCGGAGGATTTCAGTTGAGCATACGGCACTATCACGGACAAGAAACGGCGGTCACGCGGACTTGACGACGCGGCGCTGCGGCGCCACAGCACATGCTCTAATCACTGCTTCTTGAAGCGGACATGAACGAAACAGACGTCGTCATCATCGGTGCGGGGCACAACGGCCTCACCTGCGCGGCCTATCTCGCGATGGCCGGGCTGCGCGTGAAGGTCGTGGAACGCCGCAGGGTGGTCGGCGGCGCCGCGGTCACCGAAGAATTTTGCCCGGGCTTCCGCAATTCGGTCGCCGCCTACACGGTGAGCCTGCTCAATCCGCAGATCGTGTCTGACCTGAAACTTGCCGATCACGGCCTCAGGATCGTCGAGCGGCGCGCGCAGAACTTCCTCCCCGCGCCCGACGGCAGCTATCTTTTGACCGGCGAAGGCCGGACCCGGGAGTCGGTCGAAAAGCTCAGCCGCAAGGACGCGGCCGCAATCGGCGTGTTCTCAGGGGAACTCGAAGCCATCGCCGACGTGCTGCGGCAATTCGTGCTGCGCCCGCCGCCGAACCTCGTCGAAGGTTTTGGTGTCGACGCGATCAGCGAGGCCTTCAACGCGCTCGGCACCGCCAACATCCTGCGCCGGCTGTCGCTGGAACAGCAGCGCAATCTGCTCGACCTGTTCACGCGATCGGCCGGCGAGATGCTCGATGAGCGTTTCGAAAACGACCTCGTCAAGGCGCTGTTCGGCTTCGATGCCATCGTCGGCAATTATGCCAGCCCCTACGCGGCGGGCTCGGCCTATGTGATGCTGCATCATGCGTTCGGCGAGGTGAACGGCAAGAAAGGCGTCTGGGGCCACGCGATCGGCGGCATGGGTGCGATCACCCAGGCGATGGCGCGTGCCGCGCGCAGCCATGGCGTCGAGATCGAAACCGATGCTGCCGTCAGCGAGGTGATCGTCGAGAAGCAGCGCGCCGTCGGCGTCGTCCTCGACAATGACAAGACCGTGCGCGCCAAATACGTCGTCTCGAACGTCAATCCGAAGCTGCTGTACACACGCCTGGTGCCGGAGGGCGCATTGGCGCCCGAGTTTCGCGCGCGCATCTCACGATGGCGGAACGGGTCCGGCACGTTCAGGATGAATGTGGCGCTAAGTGCCCTGCCCCCGTTCACCGCGCTGCCCGGCCTAGGGGATCACCTCACGGCGGGGATCATCATCGCTCCGAGCCTCGGCTACATGGATCGCGCCTGGCACGATGCGCGCGAATTCGGCTGGAGCCGCGCTCCGGTCGTCGAGGTGCTGATCCCCTCGACGCTCGACGACAGCCTGAGCCCGCCGGGCCAGCATGTCGCGAGCCTGTTCTGCCAGCACGTCGCGCCGCAACTGCCCGACGGCAGATCGTGGGACGATCATCGCGAAGAGGTCGCCGATCTGATGATCGCAACCGTCGATCGCTACGCCCCCGGCTTCGCAGGCAGCGTGATCGGCCGCCAGGTCCTGTCGCCGCTCGACCTCGAGCGGCAATTCGGCCTGCTCGGCGGCGACATCTTTCACGGTGCGCTGACACTGAACCAGTTGTTCTCGGCACGGCCGATGCTCGGCCATGCCGACTATCGCGGACCGCTGAAGGGTCTCTACCATTGCGGTTCCGGCGCCCATCCCGGCGGCGGCGTCACCGGCGCCCCCGGCCACAATGCCGCGCGGGCGATTTTGGCCGACCATCGCGCGCTGTTCTCGTAGACGACACACCGCGCGCCGCGGGACAAGCTGTGGACAGGCGTGTTGAGAAGCTGTGGGTCTGCGGTGGGCAGCGGCCTTGTCTCAAGACGGGATAACCGGTGGACGCCGCTGTGGAGCGGCTGTGCGACAGACGCTGACAATCCCGGGACAACGCTGTTGACGTCTTGTCGAGAAGCTGCGCGTGGCTCTGTGGACAACCGGCCAAAAAGAAAACACCGGGCGACATGTCGCCCGGTGCTTCCCTGAGAACGCCGTTCGAGAAATTACTTCAGCGAGCCGCTGATCGAGTTGAAGGTCCCGCTCAGTGCCGTGCCGACGCCATTCACCGCAGCGATGATGGCGATGGCGATACCGGTTGCGATCAGTCCGTATTCGATGGCGGTCGCGCCGGATTCATTCCGCAAAAACTTAACGATAAAAGCCTTCATTGCAGCCCTGCCCTTGGTTGTGATGCCTTGGAACGAAGGGTGTTCCCAGTTCCGCCACCGTAGTAGTACGGCAACATCTAAGGTTGTCTGAACCGGGAACCTCTCAATTCTCGCGATATTCGATTGAATCCGGCTTGAAATTTTAACAAAAACCGCGCTACCGGCCTCCGATGACCCCGTCCACACACCGCGCCAGCGTCACCCTTCCAGATGAATCGACCGCAAAGCGCGTGGTAGACGCGCTTTCCGAGCTGTTTTTCGAGGATCAGGCGGCGTTTGCGGCCTTCGAGCGACCGGATGGCCGCTGGGACGTCACCGTCCATTTTGCCGAGCCGCCGGACCAAAATTTACTGCGCGAGCTGGTCGGCCAAGTGGTGCGGCAGAATGTCGCATCGACTTTAGTCTTTGATACCGTGGAGGCCAAGGACTGGGTCAAGGCCAGCCTGGAGGATCTTGTCCCGGTCGCGGCCGGCCGCTTTATCGTCCACGGCCAGCATGACCGGCACCGGATACCCCCCAACAAGCTCGGGATCGAGATCGAGGCGGCGCTGGCCTTCGGCACCGGCCATCACGGCACCACCCGCGGCTGCCTGCTGCTGCTCGACCACGTGCTGAAGGCGTATCAGCCCCGCCGCGTGCTGGATCTCGGCACCGGGACCGGCGTGCTGGCGATCGCCGCCGCCAAGGCGCTGCACGGCAAGGTGCTGGCAAGCGACATCGACCCGCCGTCGGTCAGGGTCGCCGAGGAGAATGCCCGGCTGAACGGCGCCGGCGATCTGGTGGACGTGATCCGCGCCACCGGCTTTGCCGCTCCGCGCTTCGCCGAGGACGGTCCGTTCGACCTGGTGCTCGCCAACATCCTCGCCAATCCGCTGCGGCAGCTGGCCGGCCCGATGGCGCGTCACCTCGCCTCGTCGGCGCAGGTCATTCTCTCGGGCCTGCTGACGCACCAGGCGCCGGCGGTCATCGCCGCCTACCGTGCCCGCGGGCTGGTGCCGCTGCGGCATCTGAAGATCGAGGGCTGGAGCAGCCTGCTGCTGCGCTCCGTGAAGTGACCGCGACCGGCAGACAGTGCGGCGACTGCACGCTGTGCTGCAAGGTGATGGCGATCGAGGAACTGGCCAAGCCCGCCAACACGTGGTGCCCGCATTGCAAGCCGGGGCGCGGCTGCCGGACCTATCCGGGCCGGCCGGCGGAATGCCGCTCGTTCAGCTGCGTCTGGCTGGCGAACGAGCTGCTGGAGGAGCACTGGAAGCCTTCCAGGTCGAAGCTCGTCCTGACCACGTCGGAAGATGGTCTTGAGGTCAGATGCGATCCGGGCTTCCCCGACGCCTGGCGCAAAGTGCCGTTTTGCAACGAGCTCAGGGAATGGGCGATCTCCGGCGAGACGCTCGACATGACCGTCGTCGTGATCGCCGGCCAGCGCATGACGCTGGTGACGCCCGAGCGCGAATTCGATCTCGGCATCGTCGGCCCCGATGAGCGGATCGTGCGCGAACTCGAGGACGGCAAGGTCGTCAATGTGACCTTGGCGAAGGCGTCCGACCTGGAACGGTAGCCGCGATCCGCGGGTTGTTTATTCGGGCGCTGGCGAATCGCTACGGTTGGTCTCGACCTTGCCCTGACCGGCCGCACGCTTGGCGCGCGCCTCGACAAGGCGGTCCAGCATCTGGACGATGACGCCGCGCTGCTTCTGTTCGACCGGCGCGATCGGGCCGCGGCGGACCGGCGGCGAGATCTTCTCAAACGTGAATGCAGGCATCGTGCATCTCCTCACCGTTGAGTTGAGACACTCCTGGACACTCCCCGTACGCTTGACCGTTGACGTGCAGTGGACATCGTCCGGCCAATTCCACTATGCCATATTCAAGCATAAGTTATGCCAAAAATATGGTCATGCTTGACCGCGCTCGCGCGAAGGTCATGCTTCATCCGAAGAGAGTGCGACGGCGATGTTCGAAGCCCATTTCCAGACGTTCGAAGAGCCCGAAGGCGGCGTGGCGCTGACTGCCCGCTTGAGCGCGCTGCGCGAGGAGCTGGCGCGGCGCAAGCTGACCGGATTCGTGGTTCCGCGCGCCGATGAGCAGCAGAATGAATATGTCGCAGCCTCCGAGGAGCGGCTCGCCTGGCTGACCGGCTTCACCGGATCGGCCGGGCTTGCGATCGTGCTGAGCAAGGAGGCCGCCCTGTTCGTCGATGGCCGCTACACGCTGCAGGCCGGCAAGCAGGTCGACCGCAAGGCCTGGCAGGTCGAGCCGCTGGTCGATCCGCCGCCGGAGCACTGGCTGACCCGGCATCTGGCGGCCGGCGACCGCCTGGGATTTGACCCCTGGCTGCACACTTCTGCGGCAGCCGAACGGCTGGCCGCGGCCTGCGCCAAGGCCGGCGCGGAACTGGTCGCCGTCGACGGCAATCCGCTCGATGCGATCTGGCACGAGCGGCCGGCACCGCCGCTCGGTCCGGTTACGATCCACGGCGCGCAGTTTTCCGGGGAGATCGAAGCCGAGAAGCTCAAGCGCATCCGCCTCGAGATCAACAAGCTCGGCGTCGACGCGCTGGTGCTGTCCGACAGCCACGCGGTGGCCTGGACCTTCAACATCCGCGGCGCCGACGTCTCGCATACGCCGCTGCCGCTGTCCTATGCGCTGGTACCGAAGGAAGGCCGGCCGCTGGTGTTCATCGATCAGCGCAAGCTGTCCAACTCGACACGCGACCATCTCGAGCAATCGGCCGATGTCGAGCAGCCCGCGGCGCTGGCGGCAAAACTCACCGAGCTCGCCAAGCGCGGCGCCTCGATCGCGCTCGACAACGCGACCGCAGCCGACGCCCTGAGCCGCCTGATCGCGGGTGCCGGCGGCAAGCCGGTGCGCGGCAGCGATCCGGTCAGCCTCTTGAAGGCGGTCAAGAACGTCACCGAGATCGAGGGCACGCGCACGGCGCATCAGCGCGACGCGGTGGCGCTGGTGCGTTTCCTCGCCTGGATCGATCGCGAGGCGCCCTCCGGCAGCCTCACCGAGATCGACACCGTCGAGGCGCTGGAGACGTTCCGCCGCCAGACCGGCGCGCTGAAGGACGTCTCCTTCCCGACCATCGCCGGCACCGGGCCGAACGGCGCCATCGTGCACTACCGTGTGACGCGCAAGAGCAACCGCCGCATCGAGCCCGGCGATCTCCTGCTGATCGATTCCGGCGCACAATATGAGGACGGCACCACCGACGTCACCCGCACCATCGCGGTCGGCAAGCCGACCGACGAGATGCGCGACCGCTTCACCCGCGTGCTGCGCGGCCATATCGCCATCGCCCGCGCGATCTTCCCCGACGGCACCACCGGCGCACAGCTCGACACGCTGGCGCGGCAATATCTCTGGCAGGCCGGGATCGATTTCGAGCACGGCACCGGCCACGGCGTCGGCAGCTATCTCAGCGTCCATGAAGGGCCGGCGCGGATTTCCAAGCTCGGCACCACGCCGCTGAAGCGCGGCATGATCCTGTCCAACGAGCCTGGCTACTACAAGACCGACGCCTACGGCATAAGGATCGAGAACCTCGAGCTCGTGATCGGCACCGACATTGCCGGCGCCGAGAAGCCGATCAATGCATTCGAGACGCTGACGCTGGCGCCGATCGATCGCCGTCTGATCGAGGTCGGCATGCTGAGCCCGGACGAGTTAAGCTGGCTCAACGACTACCACGCCCGCGTCGCGCATGTGGTGCGGCCGCATCTCGACGACAACGCGACGAAGCTGTGGCTGGATGAGGCGACGGCGGCGCTGAAGTAGCGGCGCCCTCCAGGCATCCGCACACTCGACGTCGTCCCCCCTAACGCTCGGTGTCATCCCCCGCGAAAGCGGAGGATCGATCCAGTACACCGCGGCCTCTCAATTCAAATACGCCTGCCTCTGGAATACTGGGTCCCCCGCTTTCGCGGAGGACGACAGCGGAATTCGCAGCTGACGACAGAGCGTTTATTGCGCGAGACGAAACATCGTCACCGCGTCTCCTGAAATCGCATGGGCGTATGCCGAAACACCCGTATTCCGCGCGGACGGGCACGCTACAGTCTTTCCACAATGCTGGATCGGACCTGAATGCACGGCGTGATGGGCAAGCCGCCCGGCGCGGCCAAAGACAACATCGCGACATCGAAGGTCATGCTGCTGATGCTCGTCGTGATGACGGGCGTGGCGCCGATCTCGCTCTACATGCTGGTGCCGGCGCTGCCGGTGCTGGCGACCACCTTCGGCCGCGACATCTCTATCGCGCAGATGACCGTGTCGCTCTACATGGTCGGCATCGCGCTTTCACAGCTGATCATGGGGCCGCTGTCCGACAGGTTCGGCCGTCGGCCGGTGCTGCTCGCGGGCCTCGGCCTGATGGTCGTGGCCGGCGTCGGCTCGGTGTTCGCCGAGACCCTGCCGCAACTGATCGCGGCGCGCTTCTTCCAGGCGCTCGGCGGCGCCAGCGGCATGGTGATCAGCCGTGCCATCATCCGCGATCTCTATCCGCGCGAGCGGGTCGGCGCCATGATCAGCCTCGTCGTCGCCGCATTGATGATCGCGCAGATGGTGAGCCCGCTGACCGGCGGCCTGCTGGAGACCGCCTTCGGCTGGCGCGCGATCCTCTATCTCATCACCGCGGCGTCGCTGATCACCACGATCTTCATCGCGTTGGCGCTGCCGGAAACCCGCCGCGACCGCGCCGAGAGCAGCAGCTTTCGCGGCGACCTCGGCAAGCTGATGACGAGCCGCGCCTTCGTCGGCTATCTATTGTGCCAGGTATTGGCGTCGCAGATCATCTTCGCCTTCGCCGGCGGCGGCCCTTACATCGTGGTGACCCAGATGGGCCGGACCAGTGCCGAGTATGGCGCGTGGTTCGCGATGACGGGGTTCGGCTACTTCGTCGGCAATCTCTTGTGCGTGCGCTTCGCGCCGCGGCACTCGCTGGAGAAATTGATCTGGTTCGGCCTCGCGCTGCAGGTCGGCGGCAGCCTGTTGAACCTGGTCTGGAGTTTTACCGGAGTAAACCAGGCCCCGCTCTGGCTGTTCGGCACCCAGATGATCGTGATGATCGCCAACGCCTTCGTGAT
This sequence comes from Bradyrhizobium sp. USDA 4501, assembly GCF_054062115.1. Classification (NCBI taxonomy): domain Bacteria; kingdom Pseudomonadati; phylum Pseudomonadota; class Alphaproteobacteria; order Hyphomicrobiales; family Nitrobacteraceae; genus Bradyrhizobium; species Bradyrhizobium sp. USDA 4501. Next base: position 6,960,991 of record NZ_JBSSEX010000001.1, on the reverse strand, counting down.
GGCCAATTCCGCCGCCGGCGCCATCAGCATCCGGCCCGAAGCCGCCGGCACCGCCTCGGGCGCCATGGGGTTCCTGCAGCAGGGCATCGGCTCGCTGATCTCGCAATTCGGCGCCTATCTCGGCGGCCACTCCACCACGACGCTGCCGCTGACCGCGGCGATCTTCGCGATCTCGATCGCCTGCGCCTGCACCATGATCTTCGTCGTGCCGCGGCGGCAGGTGGTGGTGAGCGAAGAGCTGATCGCGCAGGCCGAGGAGGATGAGCAGGGGATGATGTGAGCAGTTCGTCATTCCGGGGCGATGCGCAGCATCGAACCCGGAATCTCGAGATTCCGGGTTCGCCTCTTCGAGGCGCCCCGGAATGACGGACAACCCTACTCCCCGATCAGCTTCAGCCACTCGTCCTCGGTCAGCACCTGGACGCCGTGCTTCTGCGCTTCGGCAAGCTTCGAGCCGGCGCCCGGCCCCGCGACGACGTAGTCGGTCTTCTTCGACACCGAACCGGCCGCCTTGGCGCCCAGCCGTTCGGCGGTCGCCTTGGCCTCGTCGCGCGTCATCTTTTCGAGCGATCCGGTGAACACCACGGTCTTGCCGGCGACCGCCGAATTGCTCTTTGGCTTCTCGGCGTCGATGATCTCGTCGAGCTCTCCGGTCAGCCGCTCGACGATGCCGCGATTGTGGCTCTCGCCGAAATAGTCGGCGATGCTCTTGATCACGGTGTCGCCGATCTGGTCGAGCGCATCCATCTCCGCCATCGCTTCCTCGTCGCCCTTGGCGACCTTGAGGCAGGCATCGTGGAACGCGTCCCAGGAGCCATAGCCGCGCGCCAGTGCCAGCGCGGTGGTCTCGCCGACATGGCGCATGCCGAGCGCGTAGATGAAGCGTTCCAGGCCAATCCTGCGCCGGCTGTCGATCGCGGCGAACAGATTGCGCACCGAGGTCTCGCCGTAGCCTTCGATGTCCTCAAGCTTCAGCTTCGCGTTGCGCTTTTGCAGCGTGAAGATATCAGCCGGCTCCTTGACCCATCCCTCGTCGAAGAAATATTGCAACTGCTTCACGCCGAGACCGTCGATGTCGAAGGCGCGGCGCGACACGAACAGAATGAGGTGTTCGACCTTCTGGAACGGACAGGCGAACTCGCCGGTGCAGCGGGCGCGCGAGCCCTCCTCGCCGGCCGCAGTCTCCTCGCGCACCACGTCGGTGTGCAGCGGGCACGGGCACTTCTTTGGGAAGTGGAATTCCTTCGCGCTCTTCGGCCGCTTGTCGATCACGACGTCGACGACCTGCGGGATCACGTCGCCGGCGCGCTGGATCACCACGGTGTCGCCGGTCCTGATGTCGCGCCCCTCGCGCAGCACCTCGCCCTTGTTGCCGATGCCCTTGATGTAGTCCTCATTGTGTAGCGTGACGTTCTGCACGATCACGCCGCCGACACCGACCGGCTCGAGCTTGCCGACCGGCGTGAATGAGCCGGTGCGCCCGACCTGGATCTCGATGTCGCGCAAAACCGTCATGGCGCGCTCGGCCGGGAATTTGTGCGCGATCGCCCAGCGCGGCGTGCGCGACACGAAGCCGAGCCGCTCCTGCCAGTCGATGCGATCGACCTTGTAGACGACGCCGTCGATGTCGTAGTCGAGCTCGGCGCGCTGCTCCTCGATCTTGCGATGGAAGGCGATCAGCTCCTCGACCGAGTGGCACAGCTTGGTCAGCGGATTGGTCTTGAAGCCGCACCGCTCGAACCAGTGGATCATGCCGGTCTGGGTATCCTCCGGCAGCGCGCTCATCTCGCCCCAGGCATAGGCGAAGAAGCCGAGCGGCCGCGAGGCAGTGATTGTGGGATCCTTCTGCCGCAGCGAGCCGGCCGCCGAATTGCGCGGATTGGCGAAGATGGTGTCGCCGGCCGCCTTCTGCCGCTCGTTGAGCGCGAGGAACGCCTTCTTGGTCATATAGACCTCGCCGCGCACCTCGCAAATGTCGGGCACGTTGCGGCCCTTCAGCTTCTGCGGCACGTCCTCGAGCGTGCGGATGTTGGCGGTGACGTCCTCGCCCTCGGCGCCGTCGCCGCGGGTTGCCGCGGTGACGAGTTCGCCGCCCTCGTAGCGCAGCGACATCGAGAGCCCGTCGATCTTCGGCTCGGCCGAGAAATCGATCTTGTCATCCGGCAGCTTGAGGAAGCGCGTGATGCGCCCGACGAAATCGACCACGTCGGCTTCCGCGAACGCGTTGTCGAGCGACAGCATCGGCAGCGAATGACGAACCTTCCGGAAGCGCCCCGACGGCGCGGCGCCGACCTTCTGCGACGGCGATTCCGCGGTGACGAATTCAGGGAAGCGCTTCTCGATCGCATTGTAGCGCTGCCGCAGCGCGTCGTATTCGGCGTCGGTGACGCTCGGCGCATCGTCCTGATAGTAGCGCTTGTCGTGACCTTCGAGCTCGAGCGCAAGGCGCATCAACTCGACCTTGGCCTGGGCCTTGGTGAGCTTGTCGACGTCGACCAGCGCTTTCTTGGCTTTGGTGGCCATCGGCGAACTAACTCGCCGCCCTGAGCAGCCGTTCCGCGGCCGCCCTCGCCTCCGCGGTGATCTCGGCGCCGGCCAGCATGCGCGCGATCTCCTCGCGGCGGTGGTCGGCGGCGAGCGCGTTGACGCGGGTGGCGACCCGCTTGCCCTTGTCGAGCGCGTCCTTGGAAATCAGGAGATGCTGGCTGGCGCGGGCCGCGACCTGCGGCGCGTGCGTCACCGCCATCACCTGCACCTTGCCGGCGAGGCGTGCCAACCGCGAGCCGATCGCATCGGCCACCGCACCGCCGACGCCGGTGTCGATTTCGTCGAACACCAAGGTCGGCGCCGAGCCGCGATCGGCCAGCACGACCTTGAGCGCCAGCAGGAAGCGCGACAGTTCGCCGCCGGAGGCGACCTTCATCATCGGCCCCGGCTTGGTGCCCGGATTGGTCTGCACCCAGAACTCGACACGGTCGATGCCCTGCGGCCCCGGCGCGGCCGCGTTGCTGTCGACCTGGGTCATGAACTTCGCGCGCTCGAGCTTGAGCGGCGCAAGCTCGGCGTTGACGGCCTTGTTGAGCTTCTCGGCGGCCTTGGTGCGCGCCGCCGACAGTTTGGCGGCAGCTGCCGCATAGCGCTTGTCGGCTTCACCGGCGGCCGCTTCCAGCTTCTTCAGCTGGTCGGCGCCGGCATCGATCAGCGCGACGTCGCCGGCATATTGCGCCGCCAGCGCGGCCAGCAGATCGACCGGCGTCGAATATTTACGCGAGGCCGCGCGCAGCGCGAACAGCCGCTCCTCGATGCGCTCCAGCTCGGCCGGATCGAAATCGGTTGCCGCCAGCGCGGCGTTGAGGTGCTGGTCGGCTTCTTCCAGCGCGTTGATCGCAATATCGATCGCCTTGACCGCGGGCTCGATCAGCGCGGGCGCATTGGCGGCGCGCCGTTCCAGCCGCCGTACCGCCGCCGACAGCGACGCCACCGGCGAATGCGAGCCGCCGATCGCCTCCTGCGCCTCGCGCAGATCGGTTGCGATCTTCTCGCCCTGCATCATGGTGGTGCGGCGACCCGCGAGCTCGGTCTCCTCGCCTTCCTTCGGCGCCAGCGTCTTCAATTCCTGCGAGGCATGGCGCAGATAGTCGGCCTCGCGCGCGGCGCGCTCCATGCCGGCGCGATGCTCGTCGAGATCAGCATTGGCGGTCCGCCTGATATCCCACAGCGCTTCCAGCGCCGCGACGTCCTTCTCGTGTCCGGCGAAGGCGTCGAGCAGCTGGCGATGGGTGGAGGCGTCGACCAGCGCGCGCTCGTCATGCTGGCCATGGATCTCGACCAGCGCGGCACCGACCGCCTTCAGGGTCTGCACGCTGATCGCCTGATCGTTGATGAAGGCGCGGGTGCGGCCATCGGCGAGCTGCACGCGGCGCAGGATCATCTCACCGGTGTCGTCGAGGCCGTTCTCGGCCAGGATCCCGGCCGCCGGATGCCCCTTCGGGACGTCGAACATGGCGGTGACCTGCCCTTGTTCGGCGCCGTGGCGCACCAGTCCGGCATCGCCGCGGCCGCCGAGCGCCAGCGCAAAGGCATCGAGCAGGATGGATTTGCCTGCGCCGGTTTCGCCGGTCAGCACCGCGAGGCCACGGGAAAATTCGATATCGAGCCGTTCGATCAGGACGATGTCACGGATCGACAGACGCGCCAGCATGCGAGGACAATTCCTAGCCGAGACCTATCTTCTTGAAGGTCCTGCTGATCCAGGATCCCTGATTCTCGCTCGGCTCGAGACCGCCGGACTTTACTAGATTATATGCGTCCTTGTACCAGCGGCTGTCTGGAAAATTGTGGCCCAGCACCGCGGCCGCGGTCTGCGCCTCGCCGGCGATGCCGATCGCCATGTAGGCCTCGGTGAGGCGGTACAGCGCCTCCTCGACGTGGCGCGTGGTCTGGTACTGCGTGACCACGGTCTTGAAGCGGTTGATCGCGGCGGTGAAGTCGCGCTTGCCCATGTAATAGCGCCCGACCGCCATTTCCTTGCCGGCGAGCTGGTCTCGCGCAGCCTGGATCTTGGACTTGGCCTGGGTGGCGTATTCCGAGGTCGGATATTTGCGGACCACCTCTTCGAGCGCCGCGATCGCCTTCTCGGTGCGGCTCTGGTCGCGCGAGATGTCCGGGATCTGGTCGAAATGCGATGCCGCGATCAGGTACTGGGCGTAGGACGCGTCCGGGCTGCCGGGATGCAGCGTGACGTAGCGGGTGGCAGAGCCAATGCAGCTGTCGTAGTCGCCCGCCTGGTAGAACGAATAGGCCGACATCAAGAGCGACTTGCGCGCCCAGTCGGAATAGGGATGCTGACGGTCGACTTCCTCGAACTTCTTCGAGGCGGCCTTCAGGTCCTTCTTCTCGTTCATCATGTACAAGCCCTCATTGTAGAGCTTGTCCGCGGGCTCATCGACGAACGTGTCGTCCTTGGCCATGAACTTGTCCCACAGCGCGCCGGTGCCGCAGCCGCTGAGCGGCATGGCCAGCACAATCAGGCCCGCCGCAAAACGCAGCGTGCGCGCGGCCTTGGTCAGGCCGGAGACGTCAGAAGAATTGCGTGATTCGAGCGCCATACGCATTGCCGACATGGATTTTAGAACCTGACGCCTTTGATGCGGTTAACGGCGACCCCACTCCACCCATGAACCGCGGTCATGGATGCAATATTTCCAGTGCCTTGACTGCCGTTACTCGCAACCGCAGGCCTGCTTAGCCGAAAAATGACCGTGGACCAACCGAATACGGAGCCATTCCGCCGGGAATAAGGCGACCCGGCGAAGCTCACAGCCTGCTGTGGTTATTACGGAAATTGGGCCCGACCGGCCAGGCGATCAGGACTTGGGCGATCAGGACACGTCCGGGCCATAGGCCGGGGCGACGAGGCCGCCCACGGTGCCTGCACCGGCTTCGACATGGCCACGGGCCGGCCGCCGAGCCGTCTCCGATTCGACCACCCGCCAGGCGCTGCGGTCGGCGAGCAGCGCCTTCAGCACCGCGTTGTTGAGCTTGTGGCCGCCCCGTACCGAACGGTAGCTGCCGAGCAGCGGCAGGCCGGCCAGCGCCAGATCGCCGATCACGTCGAGCACCTTGTGGCGGGCGCATTCGTCGGCGTAGCGCAGGCCCTCGGCGTTGAGCAGACGGGCCTCGTCGAACACCACGGTGTTGTCGAAAGACGCGCCGAGCGCGAAGCCTGCGCCCCACAGCCGCGCCACGTCGCTCATGCAGCCGAACGTGCGGGCCCGTGCGACCTCGCGGCGGAAACCTTCCGGCGACAGATCGAAGGAGAAGGTCTGGCGGCCAATCACCTGGTTGGTGAAATCGATCTCGACTTCGGCGCGGAACCCGCCGGCGAACGGACGCAGCTCGCCAACCGATTCGCCGATCTTGACCTGCACCGGCTTCAAAACCTGGATGAAGCGGCGGACGCCGGGCTGGGTCACAATGCCTGCCTGATCGATGGCCGCGACGAACGCTGCAGCGCTGCCGTCCATGATCGGAACTTCGGCGCCATCGACTTCGATGGTGGCGTTGTCGACGCCCATGCCGCGCAGCGCCGCGAGCACGTGCTCGGCGGTGGAAACCAGCGGCCCTTCGCGGTCACCCAGCACCGTCGCGAACTCGGTCGCGATCACCGCATCGGCGGTGGCCACGACTTCACGGTCGGAACCGTCGAGACCGGTGCGGACAAAAATAAAACCCGCATCAACAGGTGCAGGTCCCATGGTGAGACTGACAGGAAGACCGGAATGAACGCCTACGCCAGTCACGGTGGCTTGCGACCGAAGCGTTGTTTGACGGCTGAACTTCATTCGATAATGCCCACTACCCGACTTCACTCAATTCAAGTGGCCAATTTCCCCAAGGCCGACTCGCTTGAGCTCCCCAAGTCACGGCAGACCATAGTCACGGCCCTAAACCGCGCCAACTCACGCTTCTTTACCGATTGTTACCCCATCTCCGCCGCATTCACGCCCAAGGTAAACCAAACTACGGCAGCGAAAGCGGTCCTCGGCGACGCGCCATCTGACCACCGAAAGAATAATTAATCATTTAAAATCAGTTGCTTGTTCATCCGGCGCGATCGCCTGCCCGCGACAGGGAAAAGGCCCCGGCGGTTCCCCGCCGAGGCCTTCTTCGTGGCCAAGATTGTAACAAACTTCAGTTTGCCTGCCGGCGCAGGAAGGCCGGGATATCAAGATGGTCGTCGCCCTGTGGCGCCGGGGCAACAGGTGCTTGGCGGCCATGAGCGTCCAGACCCTGCGGCGCTGGGCGCTTTGCATATTCGGATACCGGCGATTCGTTCGCCGAGATCTGCTGGGCGACGCTGCGGGCCGGCTTGCGCTCGGGCAGCGGCGGCATCGTCGGCATGGCCGGACCGGAGCTACGGGCTGCGATCGGCGGCTCGGTCTCCTCGTCGCGGCGGCCGAGGCCGACATTGGCCAACCGCTGCAGCAGCGACAGGCGGGTCTTCTGCGGGTGTTCCGGTTCGCCGTCACCGCTGGCCTGGCGGATTTCGGCCTGCGCCGGCATCGGCAGATCCTCGAACTTCGGCATCCGCGGAGCACGGACCGGCGACCGTTCCGCCGCCTGCGGGATGAAGGTCTCGGGCGGCATCGGCTCATGCTGCTCGGCCCGGGCGGCCTCGTGGTCCGGGAACAGCGAGGGCTTCTGGGCAATCGGCCGCACGGTGACGTCACCGTAGGAGGCCGGCTGCATCGGCGCCTGGGCGGCCGGCGCGCTGTCGGGAGCAACCGCGGCGGCGATCGCCGCGAGCGCGGCGCGCTCGACGGCCGGACGCTGCTGCTGGCCGGCCGGAGCCGCAATCGGGGCGACCGTCACGCCGGTCGGCGGTTCCAGCTTCTGGGCACGCTCGGCCATGCGCTGATTGTCGGCACGCAGGCGGGCGGTCAGATCGGCCAGCCGGCTCTCCGGCGAACCGCCCGACTGCTGCGCGGCGGGAGCCTGGGCTCGGGAGGCGATCGCGGCCTGCTCGATACCGGTTGCGACCACCGAGACGCGAATGACGCCGTCGAGCGATTCGTCGAAGGTGGCGCCGACGATGATGTTGGCGTCGGCGTCGACTTCTTCGCGGATGCGGGTGGCAGCTTCGTCGACCTCGAACAGGGTCAGGTCCTTGCCGCCCGTGATCGAGATCAAGAGGCCGCGGGCGCCCTTCATCGAGCTGTCGTCGATCAGCGGGTTGGCGATCGCGGCTTCCGCGGCGGTCAGCGCGCGCTTCTCGCCGGTGGCTTCGCCGGTGCCCATCATCGCCTTGCCCATTTCGCGCATCACGGCGCGGACGTCGGCGAAGTCTAGGTTGATCAGACCTTCCTTGACCATCAGGTCGGTGATGCAGGCGACGCCCGAGTACAGCACCTGGTCGGCCATCGCGAAGGCGTCGGCGAAGGTGGTCTTCTCGTTGGCGACCCGGAACAGGTTCTGGTTCGGAATGATCAGCAGCGTGTCGACCACCTTGTGCAGCTCGGCGATGCCGTGCTCGGCGGTGCGCATCCGGCGCTGACCTTCGAAGTGGAACGGCTTCGTCACCACGCCGACGGTGAGGATTCCCATCTCGCGCGCGGCCTTGGCGATCACGGGTGCAGCACCGGTGCCTGTGCCGCCGCCCATGCCGGCGGTGACGAACACCATGTTGGCGCCGGTGAGGTGATCGCGCAGCTCGTCCATCACCTCCTGCGCGGCCGCAGCGCCGACGTCGGGCTGCGAACCGGCGCCGAGGCCCTGGGTGACCTGGGTGCCCATCTGCACGATGCGCTGCGCCTTCGACATGGTCAGCGCCTGCGCGTCGGTGTTGGCGACGACGAAGTCGACGCCCTGCAACCCGGCGGTGATCATGTTGTTGACGGCATTACCACCCGCGCCGCCGACGCCGAAGACGGTGATCCGCGGTTTCAGCTCGCTGATGTCAGGGGGTGTCAGATTGAGTGCCATGGTTGCCTCTCTCGATTATGCGCGCGTTGGTTCGTCCCGGCCGCTGGCCGCCGGAGCTGGTGAAAATGCAGTGAGCCGGGGTGCGGTCATCAGAAGCCCTCGCGAAGCCATCGTCCGACCTTTCCGAAGTAACCGTCTGTCCCTGTCCTGAGCTGCCGCGTGCGCCGCGGTTCGACATGTTCAAGATGTGCGTATTGCGGATAGACCAGGAGGCCCGTCGGCACCGAGAATGAGGCGCCCTTCGCCTCGTTCGGCAGCCGGCCGAAGCCGAGCGGACGGCCGATGCGGACCTGACGGTTCAGGATGCGGGTGGCAAGCTCGACGGTGCCGGTGAGCTGCGAGGCGCCGCCGCTCAACACGACGCGCGCCCTCGGCTCTGCCGCAAAGGGGGAATCCGCGAGCCGGTCACGGACCATTTCGAAAATCTCCTCGGCGCGATGCCGGACAATGTTCGCAATCGTGGCGCGGGACACGATTTGCGGTGTCTCCCGATCATCGCCTGCAGTGGGAACGGACATCAGCTCGCGCGAGTCCGAACCGCCGGTCAGCACCGTGCCGTATAAAGTCTTGATTCGCTCGGCATCCGCAATGCACGCGCCGATGCCGCGCGCAAGGTCCATCGTGATGTGTTGTCCGCCCAGCGCAAATCCGGATGCGTGCACGAGACGTCCGCCGGAGTATGTCGCGATCGTGGTCGATCCCGCGCCCATCTCGACGACGGCAGCGCCGAGATCGGCCTCGTCATCGGTCAGCACCGAGAGGCCCGCGACATAGGGGCTCGACGCCATGGCTTCGACGTTGAGATGGCAGCGCTCGACCACCAACATCAGGTTCTTGGCAACCGTCGCGTCCGACGTCACCACGTTCATGTCAACGCCGAACTGGCGCGCCACCATGCCTCGGGGATCGCGGATGCCCTTGACGCCGTCGAGTGCGTAGCCGACCGGCAGCGCGTGCAGCACGGTGCGGCCCGCGCCGGCGGCGTGGCGCATGCCGGCGGACGTGACGCGGCTGATATCGTCCGAGGTCACCGAGCCGCCGCGGATATCGGCCGCGGCCTCGACCAGCTGGCCGTGCTGCCGGCCGCCGGAGACCGACAGCAGGACGGATTCGACACGGACCTTGGCCATGCGCTCGGCCAACGCCACCGCGTGGCGCACCGCCTTCTCGCATTCGGCGAGATCGACCACGGAGCCGGCCTTGACGCCGCGCGACTGGATCTGGCTGTAGCCGATCAATTCGACCGCATGGGTGCGTCCGCGCAGCGCCTCGTTCGGCGGCGATGGCCTCAGCCGCGCGATCATGCAGGCGATCTTGCTGGAGCCGACATCGAGCGAAGCCACCATCGCGGTGCGCTTCTGCATCGGGCGGGTCTTCGGGGTCAGGTTGCGATCGAGGCCGGTCATGCGGAGTCACCGGCCTTCTTCTTGGACTTCTTGTCCTTGAACAGTTCGTCGCGCGCCTTGCCGGCGTCCTCCGACAATTGCACGATAAGCCGATCGGGCAGCCGCATGTCGACGGCGACAATGTCGCGCGAGAACAGCTTCTCGTCCTTGTCGAGCCTGGAGAGCGCAGCGAGCGCGTTGCCGACGTCGTTCTCTGGCAGGCGGACGTCGAGACCGTCCTTGAGGCGCAGGTTCCAGCGCCGCTCGCCGACGAAGATCGCCGCCTTGGTCACCGAACGGACCTGCGGATAACGGTCGAGCAGCGCCAGGAAGTCGTGGGCCCTGACGTCGGCGCCCTTGCCGACCACCAGCGGCAGATTGAGGAAGCGGCGCGAGACGTAGGGCTCGAGCACCGCGCCGTCGGAGGCGATCACCGACAGGCGGCCGTTCTGCTGCCACAGCGCGAAGGCGGTGCGCTCGACGATGTCGATCTGCAGCCGGCCCGGATAGAGCTTCAGGATCGTGGCATCCGCGATCCAGGGATTGGCCTTCAGCTTGGCGCGCACGGTGTCGGCGTCGAGGAACAGCAGCGAGGAGCGGCCGTTGACGCCGCCGATCGCGAGCACCTCGTCCTGGCTTAGCTGCTTGCGGCCGTTGATGCCGACGGTGGTGATGCGGAAGCCGGCGGTATTGGCAAGCGCGTTGCGGGCATCGCTGAGCGCGGTGGTGAATTCCTCGACATGACCACCCTTGACGATGCCAAGGCCCAGGCTGCCGAACAGGATCGCGAGCGTCGCGACCAGCCCGATGCGGCGCGGCAGATAGCGTTCGACCATCAAGATGTAGCGGTTCGGCGGCTCGCGATCGATGATGACTTGCGGCCGCTTGGCGGGACGCCGCCTGCGGCGTGCGAGATGGGCGCCGACATACTCGCGCAGCAGCACCGCCGCTCCAATAGCGGCTGCTCTCAGGTCAGCTTGAGGCCCCAGCGATCGCAGCGATCGGGTGAGGCGTCCTGCACCATCCATTGCACGAGCTCGTCACATGTTGCGCCCGCAAACCCCGCGGGTCCCGGCACAAATCACGTCTCGGCTAGACCGGTGGGATTAGAGTGGCCCCCTGTTCCCTGGTTGCGATCCTCGAAGCGGTAATCCGCGACAGCTCACGCCCCGGCAGCCAAGCGCTACATGCGCCGCCAGCGTTAACCTTCGGGCTTCCTGGTAAACAAAGGGTAAATGACTTCGGCTTGGAGCGTGTTTTGATCAACGCTGTGAGTACTTTGCCGCGAACTCGTTAGCATTTTAGCAACAGCGCCCGGGTTCCATCCGGCCGACCAGGGCGGGTTCCCCCCGGCCGGGCATTAACTTCGGACGCGGCGGCGGGCCAGCTCGATCTGGTCGGTGAGGAAGTCGGAAAAGGCGATACCCTGTGCTTTCAAGGCCTTAGGGTACAGTGATGCCGCGGTGAGCCCCGGCAGAGTGTTGGTCTCGAGATAGACCGGGCCATTGGCCGAGACGATGAAATCGCTGCGCGAGTAGCCGGTGCAGGACAGCGCGCGGTGCGCCCGCAGCGCATGGTCCATGATCGCGGCGCTGACCTCGGGCGCGAAGCGGCCAGGACAAATCTCCTGGGTCGACTTCAAAAGGTATTTGGCTGTGTAGTCGAAGGTTCCCTCCCCCGGCACGATCTCGATCGGCGGCAGCGCGAACACGGAGCCGTCGGACTGCTCGAGCACGCCGCAGGTCGCCTCCACGCCCGATACGAACGGCTCGATCAGATACTCTTCATGCTTCGCGGCATTGCGGACCGCGACGAGATCCTGCTTCGCGTTGACGAAGATCAGCCCGTAGCTCGATCCGTCCTTGGCCGGTTTTGCGATCAGCTTGCCGTGTTTCGCAAAGGCGTCATCGATCTGTTCGACATTGATGCCCTGCGGCGCGTTGAGGCCCGCGATCGCGGCGAAGCGCTTGGCCGACGGCTTGTCGAACGCCAGATGCGACGATGCCGAGCCGGAGCCGGTGAACGCGACGCCGCGCATCTCGCACATCGCCTGCAACTCGCCATTCTCGGCGCGGCCGCCGTGCAAACCGAACACCAGCACACGCTGCTCGGCGCTCGCCTTGTCGAGCGCCTGGTCGAGTGCGATGCCGCGACCGTCGGGTTTGAAGTCGACCTCGAACGGACGCGTGTGGCCGAGCAGTTTTTCCGACGTCACCGCGTGCACGGTGTCGTCGACGTCCCAGAACCAGAGATCCGCGTCGGGCAGCGCGCGGTGCAGCGCCTGCGTGCTCGCCACCGAGACCAGACGCTCCTTGTTGGTGCCGCCGAACAGAATGGTCACCTGCATCTTCTTTGCCTGTCTTCGCTGCTTCCGTCATTCCGGGATGGTCCGAAGCACCAGACCGGACTCTCGAGATTCCGGGTTCGATGCTGCGCATCGCCCCGGAATGACGACTACGATGAATTCCCGATCCGCTTGATTTCCCAGTGTAGCTCAATTCCGCTGCTTTGCTTGACCCGTTCACGCACCGTCTCGCCGAGCGTCTCGATGTCGTGCCCGGTAGCGTTGCCGGTGTTGATCAGGAAATTGCAGTGCATCTCTGACACCTGCGCGCCGCCTATTTTGAGGCCGCGACAGCCGGCGGCATCGATCAGCTTCCAGGCGCTGTTGCCGGGCGGATTCTTGAAGGTCGAGCCGCCGGTCTTCTCGCGGATCGGCTGCGCGGTCTCGCGATGGCTCTGCACCTCGTTCATGCGGGCGCGGATCGCCTCAGCATCGGTGATCGTGCCGCGGAAGCGCGCCGAGGTGAACACGATCGACGGATCGGCGCCGCTGTTGCGATAGACGAACTTCATGTCGGCATTGCCGAACGTATGCTTCGTTCCGTCGCGGCCGATGCCGGTGGCCTCGATCAGCACGTCCTTGGTCTCGCCGCCATTGGCGCCGGCATTCATGCGCAGCGCGCCGCCGACGGTGCCGGGAATGCCGAAGAAGAATTCCATGCCGCCGATGTCAGCCGCCGCAGCCGTCTCGGCGACGCGCTTGTCGAGCGCCGCAGCGCCGGCGATGACGACATCGCCGGCCGCGCTGGTCTCGCCGAACGCGCGCGGCGCGAGCCGGATCACGACGCCGGGCATGCCGCCATCGCGCACGATCAGATTGGAGCCGACGCCGACGACATAGACCGGCAATTCCTGCGGCAGGCGCTTCAGGAAATATGCGAGGTCATCTTCATCTGCCGGCGTGAACAACACCTGTGCCGGGCCGCCGACGCGAAACCAGGTCAACTCGGCCAGCGACTGGTTCGCCAGCAGCCGCCCGCGCAGCTCCGGCATCGCGGCTTTCAGGTCGGGCGTGATGTCGGGGAAGGTCACGATCACCCCAACGCCTTCAAATCGCCGGGCAGCGCGTAGGCCCATTGCGTGATGTTGCCGGCGCCGAGGCAGACGACGAGGTCGCCGGGCTTGGCAAGGCCGTGCACGATCTTCGCGAGCTCGCCCGCGTTCGGCAGCGGCACCACATTGCGATGGCCGTGGGCGCGCAGGCCGGCGGCGAAATGATCACGGTCGACGCCGGCGATCGGCGCCTCGCCGGCCGGATAGACCTCGGCGACCACAACCGCATCGGCGTCGTTGAAGCAGGTGCAGAATTCCTCGAACAGCGATTGCAGGCGGGTGTAGCGATGCGGCTGCACCACGGCGACGATCTTGCCGTTGACGGATTCCCGCGCCGCCTTCAGCACCGCTGCGATCTCGACTGGATGATGACCGTAATCGTCGATCACGGTGATGCCGTTGGTCTCGCCGGTCTTGGTGAAGCGCCGCTTGACGCCGCCGAAGCCGGCCATGGCCTGGCGGATGACGTCGTCGGACACGCCAAGCTCGTGCGCGACCGCGATCGCGGCCGTCGCATTCGATGCGTTGTGGCGCCCCGGCATCGGCAGCATGATATCGGCGATCTCGTGGACCGCGCCGGACTTGCGATCGCGGATCGCCACCGAGAATTTCGAGCCGCCCCCCATCGGCGTCAGATCCTTGAGCTGCGCATCGGCCTGCGGGTTCTGGCCGTAGGTGATGATGCGGCGGTCTTCGATCTTGCCGACAAGAGTTTGCACCACCGGGTGATCGGTGCACATCACGGCAAAGCCATAGAACGGGACGTTCTCGACGAAATTGCGGAACGCGTCCTGGATCGCCTCGAAGGTCTTGAAGTGATCGAGATGCTCGGGGTCGATATTGGTGACGATGACGACATCGGACGGCAGCTTCAGGAAGGTGCCGTCGCTCTCGTCGGCTTCGACCACCATCCAGTCGCCGGCACCGAGCCGCGCGTTGGAGCCATAGGCGTTGATGATGCCGCCATTGATCACGGTCGGGTCGAGCCCGCCGGCGTCGAGCAGGGTCGCCACCATCGTGGTCGTGGTGGTCTTGCCATGGGTGCCGGCGATCGCGACGCAGCTCTTCAGCCGCATCAGCTCCGCCAGCATCTCGGCGCGCCGCACCACCGGAATGCGCCGCGCGCGCGCCGCCATCAGCTCGGGATTGTCGCGCTTGATCGCGGTCGAGACCACGACGACATCGGCGCCATCGACATTCTCGGCGGCGTGGCCGACTGAGACCTTGGCGCCCTTCTTGCGCAAGCGGTCGAGGTTGTAATTGTCCGAAGCATCGGAACCCTGCACGGTGTAGCCGAGATTGATCAGCACTTCGGCGATGCCGCTCATGCCGATGCCGCCGATCCCGACGAAGTGAATGGGTCCGATCTCGCGCGGCAGTCTCATGATGCTAACACCTTCATCGTCTCCGGACTCACCCCGGCAATTCTCCGACTTATGAAAGACTGATATGGCCGGGACAAGCCCGGCCATGGCGTCCCACGGCCGAAATTCCTCGAAAGCGGCCTAAATTCCGGCCACTTTCGCAACCAGATCGGCCAGCCGCTCGGCGGCATCGAGCCGGCCGACGCCACGCGCGGCTTCCGCCATCGCGATCAGTTTCGCGGGCTCGGCGGCGAAGGCCGAAATGTCAGCGGCCAGCCGCTCGGACGTGAAGTCGCTCTGCGCCATGCGCAGCGCGCCGCTCGCCTGCGACAGCACGCCGGCATTGGCAAACTGGTCCTGATCGATCGCGCCGGGCAGCGGCACCAGGATCGAGGGCCGGCCGATCGCGGCGAGTTCGGCCACCGTGCCGGCGCCGGAGCGCGAGATCACGAGCTGGCTCGAGGCGAGGCGCGCCGGCAGGTCGGCGAAGAACGGCGCGAGCTCGGCGTTGATCTTGAGCCGGTCGTAGACGGCGCGCACCCGATCCATGTCTTCTTCGCGCACCTGCTGGGTGATGATCAGGCGGCTCCACAGCGCGGGCGCGAGCTGCTCGATCGCCGGCGGCACGATATCGCTCATCACCCGCGCGCCCTGGCTGCCGCCGACGACGAGCAGGCGCAGCGGCCCGTTCGCCTCGGGCGGCGTGTATTTCACCGCAGCGGCCGCAAGGATCGCCGGCCGCATCGGTGTGCCGACCGTGGTGGCCTTGCCGGCCAGCGCGGGATCGCGATCGAGCACGCCGGGCAGCGAGGTCGCGATCGCGTTGACGCGGCCGGACAGGAAACGGTTGGCGCGGCCGAGCACCGCATTGGCGTCATGGATGATGCCGGGAACGCCGAGCAGCCGCGCCGCCATCAGCGGCGGCAAGGTCGGGTAGCCGCCGAAGCCGACCACGGCCGCGGGCTTCAGCCGCCGCACCAGACTGGCGGCGACCAGCGTGCCATAGCCGAGCATCAGCGCGGTCCGCGCCAGCGAGATCGGGTTGCGACTGCGCACGGTCGCGCTCGGCACGAGGTCGATGCTCTCCCGGCCGAACAGGCCGGAATAGCGCAGCGCGCGGCCGTCGGTGGCGAGCCGGACCCGCAGGCCACGCCTGATCAATTCCACGGCGAGCGCTTCGGCCGGGAACAAATGGCCGCCGGTGCCACCGGCCGCCAGCAGAATCAGGGGCGCATTGTCCATGGTTTCCAGATAACCGACACGACCGTCACAGTCACCTACGCGTAGGCGCGCTGAGCGCTGGCGCCTTCCATCGATTCGATCTCGGTGCGCGGCCGCTGCCGCGTCAGCGCCAGCATCATGCCGACGCCATAGGCGAGCGACACGAACGAGGAGCCGCCATACGAGATGAACGGCAGCGTCATGCCCTTGGCCGGGATCAATTGCAGATTGACCGCCATGTTGATCGTCGCCTGCACGCCGAACAGAATCGCAAGCCCCGAGGCTGCGAAGCGCGAGAACATGTCCTCGGTGGCATAGGCGCGGGTCAGCGTGCGGATCACGATGAAACCGAACAGCGCGACCAGCATCAAACAGAGGATGATGCCGAACTCTTCCGCCGCGACCGCGAACACGAAGTCGGTGTGGCTGTCCGGCAGGCTGCGCTTGGCGATGCCCTCGCCCGGCCCCAAGCCGAACCAGCCGCCATTCCAGAACGCCTCCATCGCGGTGTCGACCTGGAAGGTGTCGCCGGAGGCGGGATTCATGAAGCGCTTGATGCGGCCGGCGACGTGCGGCACCAGGAGATAGGCGCCGAACAGGCCCGCGCCCGCCGCGCCGGCGAGCCCGAACACCCAGATCATCCGCATGCCCGCGATGAAGAACAGCGCGCCCCACACCGTGAGGATCAGCATGGTCTGACCGAAGTCGGGCTCCATCACCAGCAGCGTGACCAGCGTCAGCAACAGCACCAGCGCCATCGAGGTCGCCGGCATCTCCGGCCGCTTGGTCGATTCCGCAAACAGCCAGGCCGCGACGATGACGAAAGAGGGTTTTGCGGCTTCGGAGGCCTGGATGTTGACGCCGAGCAGCGTGATCCAGCGCCGCGAGCCCTTGACCTCGGGGCCGAGCAGCAGCGTCAGCACGATCAGCGCGATCGAGACCGCGAACACGATCAGCGCGGTGCGCCGGATCTGCCGCGGCGTCATGAACGAGACGCCGATCAGCACCATCAGCGACGGCACCAGGAACATGACGTGGCGGTTGAAGAAGTGGAACGGATCGAGCCCGATCCGGGTCGCCACCGGCGGGCTCGCCGCCAGCGACAGGATGACGCCGGCCAGCATCAACGCGGCGATCGCCACAAGCAGCAGCTTGTCGACGGTCCACCACCAGTCCGAGAACGGGGTGCGTTGGTCACGGGCGAGCATGGGCGTCCCCAGATGGCAGAGATAACGTCCATTCGTGGCGCAGGATGGTTTCCAAGGGGTTAACGGGATGGGTAACTTTTGAGGGAGGTGAATGAGCCCCCATCCGACGTCGTCCTGGCGAAAGCCAGGACGACAATGAGGATGGTTCTCGCGCGATACGACGCACCGTCACTGCGTACTTCATCTCGGTGTCATCGCCCGGCACCGAACGGCGGATTACGCTGTGCCAATCCGCCCTACGTGATCGTCACACCACCGGCTTCACGCCGGGCAGCGCCTGCACGATGTCGCGGAAGGCGGCACCGCGGATTTCGAAATTGCGGTACTGGTCGAACGAGGCGCAGGCCGGCGACAGCAGCACGACGGCTTCCGCGAGCCCCGACGCCTCGGCATCGCGCGCGGCGCTGGCGATCGCGACGTCGAGCGTGCCGGACATGTCGTGCGGGACGCGCTCGCCGAGCGTGCCGGAGAATTCGGCCGCCGCCTCGCCGATCAGATAGGCCTTGCGGATGCGCGGGAAATATTCGGTCAGGCTGGTGATGCCGCCGGCCTTCGGCTTGCCGCCGGCGATCCAGTAGATGTCGGCGAACGACGACAGCGCATGCGCGGCCGCATCCGCATTGGTGCCCTTGGAGTCGTTGACGAACAGCACGTTGCCGCGGCGGCCGACCTGCTCCATGCGATGCGCGAGACCCGGGAAGCTGCGCAGGCCGTTCTGCAGCACGTCGGTCGCGATACCCATCGCCAGCGCGCAGGCCGAGGCGCAGGCGGCGTTCTGCGCATTGTGCAGGCCGCGCAGCGAGCCGATGCCGCCTAGCCGCGCGATCTCGCTGCGCGCCGCGCCCGAGGCACGCACGATGGTCTCGTGCTCGACATAGAGGCCGTCGGGCAGCGGGTTCTTCACCGAGATGCGCACCACGCGCTTGCCGGCGCGATCGAGCCGGTCGGCGATGTTGCGGCACCAGATGTCGTCGACGCCTGTTATCGCGGTGCCGCCGGCCTGCACGCCGGCGACCAGCCGCTCCTTGACCGCGGCGTAATGCTCGAGCGTGCCGTGGCGATCGATGTGATCCTCGCTGATGTTGATCAGGATGCCGACCGACGGATCGAGCGACGGTGCGAGGTCGATCTGGTAGGACGACATCTCGATCACATGGACGCGGCCCATGCGCGGCGGCTCGAGCGACAGGATCGCGGTGCCGATATTGCCGCCCATCTGGGTGTCGTAGCCGGCGACATCAATCAGATGCGCGATCAGCGCCGTGGTGGTCGATTTGCCGTTGGTGCCTGTGATGGCGACGAACGGCGCGTTCGGCGCATGACGGCGCCGCTCGCGGCAGAACAGTTCGACATCGCCGATCACCTCGCACCCCGCCTCGCGCGCCTTCAGCACGCTCCAGTGCGGCGCCGGATGGGTCAGCGGCGCGCCGGGGGTCAGGATCAGCGCGGCGAAATTCGCCCATGACACGCTGCGCAGATCGGCGGTGGTGAAGCCGGCCTGCGCCGCCTTGACGACGTTGTCGGCATTGTCGTCGGCGGCGATCACCTCGGCGCCGCCGGCCTTCAGCGCCTGGCAGCTCGCGAGCCCGGAGCCGCCGAGCCCGAACACCGCGACCGTCTTGCCGGAGAAGGAGGTGACCGGGATCATGTCTATCTCCCTGTCATTCCGGAAACCGCGCAGCGGTTATCCGGAATCTCGAGATTCCGGGTTCTCGCTGCGCGAGCCCCGGAATGACAGTCAATGGGATGCGAAGCCATCAGCGCAGCTTCAGCGTCGACAGGCCGGCGAGCGCCAGCATCACCGAGATGATCCAGAATCGGATCACGATCTGCGGCTCGGTCCAGCCCTTCTGCTCGAAATGATGGTGCAGCGGCGCCATCCGGAACACGCGCTTGCCGGTGAGCTTGAACGAGGTGACCTGGACGATGACCGAGACCGCCTCCAGCACGAACAGGCCGCCGATCACGGCGAGCACGATCTCGTGCTTCACCGCAACCGCCGTCGCGCCGAGCATGCCGCCGAGCGCCAGCGAACCGGTGTCGCCCATGAAGATCGAGGCCGGCGGCGCGTTGAACCAGAGGAAGCCGAGGCCTGCGCCGAGCACCGCGCCGCACAGCACCGCCAGTTCGCCGGTGCCGGCGACGTAATTGATCTGCAGGTAATCCGAGAACACCGCGTTGCCGGTCAGGTACGAGATCATGCCGAAGCTTGCGGCGGCAATCATCACGGGCACGATGGCAAGACCGTCGAGACCGTCGGTGAGATTCACCGCGTTGCCGGCGCCGACCATCACGAAGGCGCCGAAGATCACGAAGAACCAGCCGAAATTGATCACGAGGTCCTTGAAGAACGGAATCACGAGCGAGGTCGACGACACGTCGCGCCCGAGCCGGACCAGCGCGTAGGTGGCGGCAAGCCCGATCGCGGCCTCGATCAGCAGCCGCAGCTTGCCGGCGAAGCCGCTGTGCGACTGCTTTGTGACCTTCAGATAATCGTCATAGAAGCCGACGAAGCCGAAGCCGAGCGTCACCGCCAGCACGATCCAGACATAGGGATTGAGCGGGTTGGCCCAGAGCAGCGTCGACACCACGAGCCCGGACAGGATCATCAACCCGCCCATGGTGGGCGTGCCCTTCTTGGAGATCAGATGCGACTGCGGACCATCGGTGCGGATCGGCTGGCCCTTGCCCTGCCGCAGCCGCAGGTGATCGATGATCCAGGGCCCGAACAGGAACACGAACAATGCGCCGGTCACCATCGCGCCGCCGGTGCGGAAGGTGATGTAGCGGAACACGTTCAAAGCGCTGCGGAACGCCCCAAACCCCGGAACGGTGTTGGACAGTTCGATCAACCAGTAGAACATTCGAGGAGTCCTATACCGCTTCTTCGTGCGCGGCCTTGTCGGGGAAGCGTTTTTCCAGCGCGCTGACAATCAGCTTCATCTTCGATCCCAGCGAGCCCTTCACCATGATCACGTCACCGGCACGGACCGCGGCGACCGCCTGCGCTTCGAGCGCCGCCGAGCTCTCGGCATAGCCTCCCCGCTTGCCGGTGGAAAGGGCATCCCACAGATTCCGCATCAACGGACCACAACAATATACGAGGTCGATGCGGTTGGCGGTCACGGCCTCGTTGAGGCCGCGGTGCAGTTCGGGCCCGGTCGGCCCGAGCTCGAGCATGTCGCCGAGCACGGCGATGCGCCGGCCATGCGGCCCGGTCTGGGCCTGACCGAGCACGTTGAGCGCGGCGCCCATCGAAGCCGGGTTGGCGTTGTAGCTCTCGTCGATCAGCATCGCCTCGCCATGGCCGACCTCGAGGGTGCGGCGGAGGCCGCGGCCGGTCGGCGCCTCGAGCTGCGACAGCGACAGCGCCGCGCGCGCGATATCGGCGCCGAGTAGCGAGGCGCCGGCAAGCACCGCGAGCGAGTTCATCGCCATGTGCCGGCCGGGCATGCCGATCTTGTAGGTGATGTCGTGATCCAGAATATCCGCATGCACCGCCGAGCAGGTCGCGTGCAGCGACAGGTCGAGCAGCCGCGCCTCGGCACGCTTGTCGGCGCCGAACGAGACGATGCGCGAGATGCCGGCCTGCTTGGCCTGCTTTTGCAGCCGCGCGAATTGCCCGTTGTCGCGGTTGAGCACGACCGCGCCATCGGGCTCGAGCCCTGCGAAGATCTCCGCCTTGGCGTCGGCGATCGCCTCGATGCCGGCGAAGAATTCCAGATGCACCGGCTCGATCGTGGTGATGATTGCGACGTGCGGGCGCACCATCTTCACCAGCGGCGTGATCTCGCCGGCATGGTTCATGCCGATCTCGAACACCGCAAAGCGCGTGCTGGCCGGGCAGCGCGCCAGCGACAGCGGCACGCCCCAGTGATTGTTGAACGACGCCACCGACGCATGGGTCTCGCCCTGCGCCGACAGCACGCGGCGCAGCGCCTCTTTGGTCGAGGTCTTGCCGACCGAGCCGGTTACCGCGACGATCTGCGCGTTGAGCCGCGCGCGCGAGGCATGCGCGAGCTCGACAAGACCGGCGAGCACGTCGTCGACCACCAGCAGCGGCGCATCAGCGGGAAACTTTGCCCGTTGCGCGGTCTCGACCACCGCGAGCCCGGCGCCGGCCTTCAGCGCCGCCTCGACGAAGGCATGGCCGTCATGGACGTCGCCCTTGATCGCGAAATACGCCTCGCCGGGCGCGATGGTGCGGCTGTCGATCGAGAGACCGCTGACGCCGTCCGGCAGCTCGCCTTGCGTGGCGGCGCGCATCGCCGTCGCCATCGCATCCGAGGTCCACAACATCGTGCTCATGCGCCCTCCGCAGCCAGTGCACTGGCGACCGCCTCATGATCGCTGAACGGCAGCGTCGTGTTGCCGACGATCTGCCCGACCTCGTGGCCCTTGCCGGCAACGACCAGCGCATCGCCCGGCGCGAGGCCGGCAATGCCGGCGCGGATCGCCGCGGCGCGGTCGCCGATCTCGCGCGCGCCCTTCGCCGTCGCCATGATCGCGGCGCGGATCGCCTCCGGCTTCTCGCTGCGCGGATTGTCGTCGGTGACGATGACCTGATCGGCATTCTCGGCCGCGATCGCGCCCATGATCGGACGCTTGCCGGCGTCGCGGTCGCCGCCGGCGCCGAAGATCACGACCAGCTTGCGCCTGGCATAGGGCCGCAGCGCCTGCAGCGCCTTGGCGAGTGCGTCGGGCTTGTGGGCGTAATCGACGAAGATCGGCGCGCCATTGTGCTCGCCGACGAATTCCAGCCGACCCTTGGCGCCTTCGAGATGTTCGAGGCAGCCGAACACGTCATCGGCGGCGCTGCCGGTGCCGATCGCGAGCCCGGCCGCGACCAGCGCGTTCTCGATCTGGAATTCGCCGACCAGCGGCAGCCGGATCGCGTGCTTGCGTCCGCGGTGCTCGATCGCGAGCTTCTGTGCAAAGCCTTCGATGGCAGCATCGGTGAGCCTGATGCCATCGCCTGCATCGGCGTTGCGCCCGACCGCGATGATGCGCAGGCCGCGCGCGCGCGCCGCATCGATCACCTGCCCTGAGCAATCATGATCGGCCGAGATTACCGCGGCGCCGCCTGGCGCGACCAGATCGCGGAACAGCCGGAGTTTTGCATTGAGGTAATGCGCGACGTCGGGATGATAATCCATGTGGTCGCGCGACAGATTGGTGAAGCCGCCGGCTGCGATGCGCACGCCGTCGAGACGATACTGATCGAGGCCGTGCGAGGACGCCTCGAACGCCAGATGCGTGACGCCGTCGCTCGCGATCTCGTCGAGCTGGCGATGCAGCGCGATCGGATCCGGCGTGGTCAGCGAGCCGTAGACCGTGCGCTTGTCCGAGACGAGGCCGATGGTGCCGATGCTGGCGGAGGAATGACCGAGCCGCTGCCAGATCTGGCGCGTGAACGCTGCGACCGAGGTCTTGCCGCTGGTGCCGGTCACCGCCGCGATCGTCGCCGGCTGGCGGGAAAAGAATTTGGCCGCGGCGAGCGCCAGCGCGCGGCGCGGATTCGGCGTGATGACGAAGGGGGCGCGCGCGTGACCTTGCGGCAGATGGTCGCTGGCGACCGCGACCGCGCCGGCGGCAATCGCCGCATCGACGAAGCGCGCACCGTCGGTCCTGCTGCCGGCCAGCGCGAAGAACAGGTCGCCCGGCTTCACCGCGCGGCTGTCGACCGCAAGCCCTCCGACAATGAGCGAGGAGGCACTCGGATCGATCGTCGCATCATCGCTGAAGAGGTCGCGAAGTCTCATGATCTTCCAGTCTGGCCGGCGCCGTTCTGGCGCCGCGTGAGTATACGCCTTACTGGGTTGTTCTGGATGCCGCAAGAATAAGGCGGTCGGACGGCGGCAGGTCGAATCGCGGTTCAACGCCCAAAAGCGGCGCAATTCGGGCGATCACATTGCCGCCGGTCGGCACCGCATTCCAGCCCGAGGTGATGAACCCGTAGGTTTCCTTCAGGGGCTGCGGCTCGTCGAGCATGATCAGGAGCTGGTATTTCGGATTGTCGGCGGGCAGGATCGCGGTGAAGGCGTTGAGCACGCGCTTCTTGGCGTAGCGGCCGTTGATCACCTTCTCCGCGGTGCCGGTCTTGCCGCCGATATAGTAGCCCTTGACGTCGGCCTTCTTCGCGGTGCCGATCTCGGCATTGAGCCGCATCAGATAGCGCATCTTGTCCGAGGTCTCAGGCTTGATGACGCGCTTGGCGAGCGCCATCGCCTCCTGCTCGGTGCGCTTCAGGAAGGTCGGCGGGATCAGGTAGCCGCCATTGACCAGCGCGTCGATGCCCATCACCGCCTGCAGCGGCGCCACCGCGATGCCGTGACCGAACGAGATGGTGACGGTGTTCAATTCGCCCCACTTCTTCGGCACGATCGGCGAGGCGCTTTCCGGCAATTCGGTGCGCAGCCTCTCGAGCTGGCCCATCTTGCGCAGGAACGCCTTGTGCGCGTCGACGCCCATCGCCAGCGCAATGCGTCCCGCGCCGATGTTGGAGGAATAGTAGAACACCTCCTTCATGTTGATCATGCGGCCCATGTTGTGATCGTCATGGATCGCGAACTTGCCGTAGTGCAGCGGGCCACGCGCATCCCACATCGAGTTGAGGTCGAACCGGCCGCTATCCAGCGCCATCGCCAGCGTGAACGCCTTGAAGGTCGAGCCCATCTCGTAGACGCCGGTGGTCAGGCGGTTGATGCGATCGGGATCGTGCGCCTCCTTCGGATTGTTCGGATCGAAATCCGGCAGCGACACCATCGCCACGATCTCGCCGGTGCGGACGTTGGAGACGAGGCCGGAGGCGGCCTTGGCCTTGAACTTCTCTTTCGCCTTGAGCAGCTCGTCGCGCAGCGCGTGCTCGACGCGCAGGTCGACCGACAGCTCCACCGGCTTCTGCAGCCGGTCGGTGGCGAAGCCCGCGCGATGCAGATCGGCCAGACCGTTGCTGTCCAGCCACTTCTCCATGCCGGCGATGCCCTGGTTGTCGATGTTGACGAGGCCGATCAGGTGGGCGACCTCGTTGCCGGTCGGATAGACGCGCTTGTTCTCGCGCAGGAAGCCGACGCCGGGAAGGCCGAGGCGATGGATGTCGCTCTGCTGCTTCGGCGTGATCTCGCGCTTCAGCCAGACGAAGCCCCTGCGCGACGACAGGCGGTCGCGCACCTCGCTGGTGTCGAGATCGGGCAGGGCTCCGGTCAAAAGCTCGATCGCCTCGTCCTTGTCGATCAGGCGGCGCGGTTCGGCGAACAGGCTCGGCGCCTTGACGTCGGTGGCGAGGATTTCGCCGTTGCGGTCGGTGATGTCGGGCCGCGCGGTCGCGATGGCGTCTTGCGATGCGGTGCGGCGCGCACCATGGCTGTCGGCGCCGACGGCGAACAGCACCAGCCTCCCCGCCAGCACGCAATAGACCGCGGCGAAAGCGAGGATGGCAAGACCGACGCGCGCGCGCGCCTTCGCGGCGCGGTCGACATTGCTGCCATACAGCAGCGTGCGGATCAGCCGCTGGTTCCAGGGCTCGGCCGGTTTCACGGCCGGTGTGTTGGCGGGTGCCGGATCGGTCATGGCTGGTCCCGTCATTGCTGGTCTCCCCCGCCCTGCCCGGAGTCGTCGGGCGCAGGCTGGTCGGCGGCCGGCTGGTCGGTCGCCGCCTTGTCGATCGATCCGGTGGTGCTGTCAGGCGCCGCGGCGGCCTCGATGGTATCGATCATCGCGCCGATCGGATCGCGCGAACCGGGCCGCGTGAAGCTCGGCGGCCGTTCCGGCAGGTTCTTCAGGGAATCGTACTGGTTGGCGTTGACCGGCTTCAGCGGCAGATGGCGTTCGGCGAGGCCCTGCAGCCGGAGCGGCGCATCGAGCTTGGCCCATTCGGCGCGCAACGCGGCGATCGCATTGCGCTGCTCGCGGATCTCGGCGTTGAGCTGCAGCACGCGTTCGACGCGCGCGGTCGATTCCATCTTGATGCGGTAGACGTAGGACGCCGCGAAGATCAGCATGCCGATGACGAGGAGATGGAGAAGGCGCATCGTCACCCTCCCCGCTTCAGGTCGGACAGCCGCGGCCATGACGGCAGGTCGTCGTCGGCGTGCACCGGCGCCGCGGTGCGCTCGGCGGCACGCAGCTTGGCCGATCGCGCGCGCGGATTGGCGGCAAGCTCGGCCTCATCGGGCGTCACCGGCCGCTTGGTCAGGATCTGAAAGCTCGGCGCCGCTTGCGCCATTTCGGGCAAATGCCGTGAGCCGGCGGAGACCTTGCCGCGCAGGCTGAGGAAATTCTTGACGATGCGGTCTTCCAGCGAATGGAACGAAACCACGACGAGCCGGCCGCCCGGCTTCAGCACGCGCTCGGCCGCTGCGAGCGCCTCGTGCAGTTCATCGAGCTCTTCATTGACGAAGATGCGCAGCGCCTGAAAGGTCCGCGTCGCCGGATGGATCTCGTTCGGCTTGGCGCGCACGACCTTCGCGACGATATCGGCAAGCGCATCGGTCGTCGTGATCGGCGCGTCCTTGCGCGCGGCGACGATGGCGCGGGCGACGCCGCGCGAATGGCGCTCCTCGCCGAAGATATAGATGATGTCGGCGAGCTGTTTCTCGGAAGCCGACGCGACCACGTCGGCCGCGGTCGGGCCGCTCTGGGCCATCCGCATGTCGAGCGGACCGCCGAGCCGGAATGAGAAGCCGCGTTCGGCCTGGTCGAGCTGCATCGAGGAGACGCCGACATCCATCACGACGCCGTCGACCTTATCCACCCCGTGCGACGCGCAGACCTCGGCGAGGTTGGAGAAGCGGTCCTCGACCAGAGTCAGCCGACCGCCCGCGCCGTCGACCAGATCGAAGCCGCCGGTTATCGCGGTGCGGTCGCGGTCGATGCCGATCACGCGGGTCTCGGCGACATCGAGGATCGCCCGGCTGTAGCCGCCGGCACCGAAGGTGGCGTCGACATAGATGCCGCCGGCGCGCGGAGCGAGATGCGCGACCGCCTCGCGGCCCAGCACCGAAATGTGACGCGGCGCACGCTCGCTCATGCGCCGCTCCCGGGCGGCGCCGCGTAACTGGCATGCAAGCTGGGTGCGCGCCGACTCATTGCGCCTCGAATCCTCGCGCCCAGAGCCCTCTTCGTTCCGATCGGACCGGAACGGGGCTCTGGATTCCTGTCTTGACGCGTTTTCCTCACGCGAACCGGTATCCACTTCGCTCGAAAACGCGTGAAAAAGCCGCTGCGTGACGCCAGCGCCAACTCCCGTTCTCGGCCGCAAATCCTGATATCCGACCGGAATTGGGAGGGTTTCCATGGGATTTCGCGCAAACAGCGGGGCTCAGCGTCCTTTGGCCGTCCCCCGAAACCGGTTCGGCACTTCACCTCTCAGTAACGGCACTTAACGTTAAGAAAACGTTGATGATCGGTTAGCGGAATCGCGCGGCTTTGATCCGCATTCGAGTGATACCCTCGCGACCCGCTCCGGGCACAATGGCGCAGCGCATCATGCGGATCGTGGAACCGGCAGGGGTCGATTGCGCGGCCCGCACGGTAAAGGAATAGTAAACGCCTATTTGTTTATCCATATGTCAAAATGCTTTCTCCTGGTTCGGGTTTGAGTGATTCGTATGGCTTCAAGTTCGTCTTCGTCCGGCAACGCTGATTCGAAGCGTCAGCGCGCCCTCCCTGTTCCAAAGGGGGTGGCGGACGCGAAGACGTTCACGCCGGATTCCTCGATCGCCTCCGACGTGATCCCGTCGGCGAACTTCGGCGATCGCGCCAATGGCCGACAACCCGACATGATCGTGCTGCACTACACCGGCATGCCCGACGTCGAGGGTGCGATCACCCAGCTCTGCACGGCCGGCACCGAGGTCTCGGCGCACTACATCGTGCTCGAGGACGGCCGCATCGTGCAGTGCGTGCCGGAGAGCAAGCGCGCCTGGCACGCCGGCGTGTCCGCGTGGGCTGGCGATGACGACATCAACTCCTGCTCGATCGGCGTCGAGATCGTCAATCGCGGCCACGATTGGGGCTATCCGGATTTTCCGCTGCGCCAGATCGCGGCTGTCATCGCGCTGTGCCGCGGCATTATGCTTCGCCGCAAGGTGGTCCCGCATCGCGTGCTCGGCCATTCCGACGTGGCACCGGCGCGCAAGAAGGATCCCGGCGAGAAATTCCCGTGGCACTCGCTGGCCAATTCCGGCGTCGGGCACTGGGTGCAGCCGGCGCCGATCGTGCGCGGCGACGCGCTGCAGCTCGGTGCGATCAGCGACAGCGTCTCCAACATGCAGGCCGCGTTCCGGCGCTACGGCTACAACATCCCGACCAACGGCAAGTTCGACGGCCCGACCATGGAGGTCGTCACCGCCTTCCAGCGCCACTTCCGCCCGGAGCGCATCGACGGGATCGCCGACCGTTCCACCATGGCCACACTGCACGCGCTGCTCGAGAGCCTGCCGCCGGATGCGGCGACGGTGGTCGCGTCGAGCTAGGCTCGCCTCCGTCCGTCGTCGCGAGGAGCGGTGCATTTACCGGCCAAGTGTGCGTGCACGTTGGAACTTTTCGGCATGAGCGGTCTTTGTAGGTGGGGCGGTCCGAGTGGAGATTCGTCCATGTTCAAAGCACTGATCGCAGGAGCCGCCGCCGTCGGCCTCATTGTCGCTCCGGCAGCCGCTGGCGCTATGTCGACCCAAAGCAAGACCATGTCGTCGACCCATCACAAGACCCAGAAGGTCCATCACGCGCAGAAGAAGATGGCACCCGGCACCACGACCGGCATGTCGAAGGGGACGACGACCGGGCAATCGAGCACCGGCGCCAAGGCAAAGACAGGGTACTGAGCACGCTCAACGCCTCACGGCGCGCTGACCATCGTGGATGAATGGCGCGCCGTCACTGGCCACGCAAGAGATGGGGTGCGTCACCCCATCTCGGCGATGCGCCGCGCATAGAGCCGGCGCAGCGGTTCGAGTTGCGTGGCTGCCGTTGCGGCGAGATAGGCCTGCCGCGCTTCATCCTTGCGGCCGAGGCGGCGCAGCAGGTCGGCGCGCACCGCGGGCAGCTGGTCATATCCCTTCAAAGTGCCGCGCGCGTCCAGCGCGTCGATCAGGTCGAGCGCGCGCGCCGGACCATCGACCATCGACACCGCGGCGGCGTGATTGAGCTCGATCACCGGCGACGGGCTGATGCGCAGCAGCACCTCGTAAAGACCGGCGATCTGCGGCCAGTCGGTGTCCTTGTAACTCGGCGCCCGCGCGTGCAGCGCGGCGATCGCCGCCTGCACGGCGTAGGACTGCGGCCGGCCCGGCATCCGCAGCGCCTCCTCGACCAGTTCGAGGCCTTCGGCGATCTGCTGGAAATCCCACAGCGAACGGTCCTGCTCCTCGAGCAGCACGATATCGCCGCCGGCGGTCTGGCGGCCGGCGCGGCGCGCATCATGCAGCAGCATCAGCGCCAGCAGCCCCTTGATCTCGCCGCGCGCCGGTATCAGCGCATCGATCAGCCGCGCCAGCCGGATCGCCTCGCGGGCAAGATCGGGCCGCATCAGATCCTCGCCGGCGGTCGCCGCATAACCTTCGGTGAAGACGAGGTAGATCACCGCGAGCACGCCGGTGAGGCGCGGCTCCAGCGCCTCACGCTCCGGCACCTCATAGGGAATGCCGGCGAGTTTTATCTTTTGCTTGGCGCGCAAGAGGCGCTGCGCCATGGCGTCCTCGCTCACCAGGAAGGCGCGCGCGACCTCGACCGTCGTCAGCCCGCACACCGTGCGCAAGGTCAGCGCGACCTGGACCTCCGCCGCAAACGACGGATGGCAGCAGGTGAAGATCAGCCGCAGCATGTCGTCGTCGAGCGTTGCATCGGCCGGCTCGGGCGAGGACTCTGCATCGAGCAGGATCTGATGCGTCAGTTCCTGCTGCTTGCCGCGAAACGTCGCCGCGCGGCGAACGCGGTCGATCGCCTTGTTGCGGCCGACATTGACCAGCCAGGCACGCGGATTGGAGGGGAATTCGCCGATCGGCCAGCGCTGCAGCGCCACGGCAAAAGCATCCTGAAGCGCATCTTCGGCCAGGTCGAAATCGCCGACGAGACGGATCAGCGTTGCGAGCGCCCGGCCCGCCTCGTCGCGAAACACTTTTTCGATCTGGCTGGGGGTCATGGTCTCACCGTCATTCCGGGGCGATGCGAAGCATCGAACCCGGAATCTCGAGGTTCCGGGTTCGCGCTTCGCACGCCCCGGAACGACGAAACCATCACTTGTCGTAGATCATCACCGGCCTGACTTCGATCGAGCCGGTCTTGGCGCCGGGAATCCGCGCCGCGAGGCCGAGCGCCGTGTCGAGATCCTTGGCATCGACCAGATAATAGCCGCCGAGTTGTTCGCGGGTTTCCGCAAACGGCCCGTCGGTTGTCAGCGTCTTGCCGTCGCGCACCCGAACGGTGGTCGCGGTCGACACCGGCTGCAGCCCGTCACCCGCCTTGAAGTGTCCGCTCTGGATGATGGACTGGGTGTAGACGCCATATTCCGCCGACAGGGCCTTGCGGTCGTCGACATTCATGCGGCCATATTCCGCGTCGCTCCGGTAGATCAGCAACAGATATTGCATCTTGAGAACTCCTCTTGATCGGCTGGATCGCCGACACCCAGTCGAACGGGCGACACGCAGGACGACATCGTCAGGATAAATTATTTTGGCCGCCCGGCGTGAATGTCTCACCGGCCCGGCGGGCCGCAGAGCTAGATATCGGATAATCCGATAGTAACCGCCAATATTATTCGTTTGTTAAATTCATGGCAGCGCGTAGCCTTCGGATGCCCGGAGGACTTCGCCATGACACCACTGCCGCAGACAGCCACACGCCTTTGCCGGCTCCTGCTGTCGATGCTGTACCGAATCCTGCGCAGCCGGATCGTGGCGAAACCGCGCCACCACGCCGGTCAGGTCGCCTCGAACATCGCCGCGGGCGGCAATCCGCTCGGCGTGTGAGCAGGCAATGCAACGGGGCATCACGCGCCTGAAGGCGTTGCGTCAGCTGATCGCCGACGAAGGGCTGACCATCGCGATCCTTGCGGCGGTAGCCGCAGCGACGGTGATCGTATTTGGTTTCGGTGCGGAAGCCGACATCGTGGCCTCGATGCTGGTCATCGGCCTTGTGACCGCGCTGGCGGAGACCCGCCTGCGATCGGGAAAGTAACTCCAGCGGCCGTGATCGGCTCCGGAGGGGATGACCGAGAACCTGACATTTGCTTGTAGCTTGATCCGCGTCACTGCGAGCCACCGGGTCGCGCGAACGCGCGCCCGATGACAGGCTCCGCGAAGCTATCCATCTGTCGCATGTGCGGAGCGATGGATTGCTTCGTCGCTTCAGCGCAAAATTGCTTCGCAATTTTGTCGCGAGCTCCTCGCAATGACGGCATGGCTTCCCAGCCTTTACGACGATGTCGCGGCCTGCTGCGCGGCGCGGCGCCGCAACTCCTTGAGCTCCTCGAAACGCTTGGTCACGTCGCGCATCACGGCGACGGTGCCGGCGACCTTGTGCGCCGCATCGTGCAGCATCTCGATGGTGAATTCGACGGAGATGCGCGTCCCGTGCCTGGTCAGCGCCGGCACCGACAGCAGATCGCCCTGACCGTAGCGGCTCGTCCCGGTCGCCATCGTGTGCCGGAAGCCGGCCCAGTGACGCGCGCGCAGATTCTCCGGAATGATCAAATCGAGCGATTGTCCGATCGCCTCCTCGGCGCTGAAGCCGAACATCCTGACCGCGCCGGGATTCCACAAGGTGATACGGCCTTCGACATCGGTCGCAACGATCGCGTCGGAGGCTCCCTTGAGCAACGCGTCTCCCACTTCTGCCGCAATATCCATCGTTTGACCTCCTGCTGATCCCGATCCTGCTGTGAACGCGGACGTTTACGCTGACAAGCGAGGAAAGCCGATGGAATCGATCGGAGATGCCGATAGAAATCGCGGTCAGCGCCGCCGCCGCGCGGCAGGCCTGGCCCGCGGCAGGTCCGCGCTCGCATTAACCTGCGACGCGGCAAGCCGATGCATGGTCTCGACCGCGCGCGCCAGATGATCGTCCTGGCTGTCAGCCGGATAGGCGACATAGGCGGGCATCGCAAAGCCAGGTGCGCCGGCGACGGCGTGCAGCCGCCGCGCCTTCAGGAGCGGCTCCACGATACGACGCGCGAAGAAGCCAGAGCCGCCATTCTCCAAAAGATGCTGCAATCCGAGCCAGCCGATATTCACCGTCAGCGCGGGGCCGGCGAAATTCGGAAACAGCGTGGCGTGACGCGCGTAGAATTCGGGGCCCCAATCGACATAGACATAGCCCGGTCCCGGCTCCGGTGCGCTTTTCGGATCGGTCGACACCAGGATGAGCTGCTCCTCGAACAGCTGCTCGACCTTGAGGCCGGGGCGACTCTGCGGCGTGTACATCACGCCGATGTCGATGCGTCCCTCGACCAGCCCCTGCATCAGCTCGGGCTCGAGCGCGCTCTCGGCGCGGATCGAGATGTCGGGATGCGCCCGCGTCATCAGCGGCAGCCAGCGCAGCAGATACTCTTCCCAAAGTCCGATGCGGCCGCCGACCACCAGCGTCGCGGAAAATCCCTTGGGGATTCCGACATCATGGCGCGCCTGCTCGACGGTGCGGACCAGCACCGAGGCGTGGCGCTGAAACTGCCGGCCGGCCGGCGTCAACGTGGTGCCGGCCTTGTTGCGCACGAACAGCACGCAGCCGAGCTGCTGCTCGAGCGTGTGGATGCGGGTGCTGACGGTCGACTGGCTGACATGCAGCCGCTCCGCCGCGGTGATGAAGTTGCCGGCGCTCACCACCGTCAGGAACGTCCGGGCCAGTTCGGTATCCATGGCGCCTCGAGCTTTGGATCGATCAAATCGATATCAAAGGCCTCTCCTCTGCGAATGTCAAAATCGAGAGCCAGCCGCGCGCCAGGCCAAGGTTAACCATCGCAATCGCTTGACGCGGGCGGCCAAACTCCGCATGCGTAACCCGTCAGTCGGCCGGACGGCCGCTCCCGCAAGCGCCGAAAGGCCGCGGGGGAGGAAAGTCCGGGCTCCATCGACATGCGGTGCCGGATAACATCCGGCGGGGGCGACCCCAGGGAAAGTGCCACAGAGAACGAACCGCTTCCTCCTCGGAGGAAGTAAGGGTGAAAAGGTGCGGTAAGAGCGCACCGCGTTTCCGGCAACGGAGATGGCATGGCAAACCACACCGGGAGCAAAACCGAATAGGGACGGCAACGCGGTTAGTTCGCGCACGCGCGATAACACCGCAGGGCGATGTCAGGCCCGCTGTCCGGGTAGGTTGCCCGAGGCAAGGTGCAAACCTTGTCCCAGAGGAATGGCCGTCGCGTACCATTCGCGAGAATGGTGCCCTACAGAACCCGGCTTACAGGCCGGCTGATATTCTAAAGCGTTTTCGAGCGAAGTGGATTTCCGGTTCGCGTGAAGAAAACGCGTCTTGAAGATGGACCATGAGGGGCTCGGCGCGACACGCCGGGCCCCTCGCCATTTTCAGATCAACGTCGTTCCAGCTACGCGCGCCGGCGGGAAGTAGAGCCAACCCATCGTCTTGCGTCAGAACGACCCGAATGCGGTGCCGATCGCAATCACCGCTGCGAGTGCAATGACAGAACTCACAATGCCGACCATGACAATGTCGAGATAGCTATCGCGATGCTTGAGCCCACAGATCGCAAGCAGGCTAACGACAGCTCCGTTGTGAGGTAGAATGTCCAGCGTTCCCGAACCGATCACCGCGACGCGATGCAACAGGCCGGGGTCAATACCCGCCTCCGCGGCAAGGTCCATATAGGTCCGTCCCAGCGCATCGAGCGCGATCGTCAAGCCGCCGGAAGCCGACCCCGTCAGCGCCGCAAGGATGTTCGTCGCGACCGCGAGCGACACCAATGGACCGCCTTCAATTCGCAACACCCAGTCCCGCACCACGCCGAAAGCGGGAAGCGAGGCGATAACGGCGCCGAATCCGACAAGGCTTGCGACGCTCAGCGCCGGCAGGACCGACGCGTTGGCACCGGCATCCATCGTTCGTCGCAGTGCGGGCAGCCGCGTCCAGTTGCAGAGGATGACCGTCACGATCGCTCCCGCCAACGCCACGACAACCGACCAGACACCGGCCACGGCAGCCAGTGATGTATTTCCCCACCGCTGTTCGGCCAGGAACGAGAAATCAAGCCGAGGCAGCACAACCAGCGACATCACTAGATTGACGGCGACGACGACGATCAGGGGAAGGATGGCGTTGAAAATCGGGACGGCGGCATCGCTGTGATATCCGTGGCGGAGCTCCGCCGGGTCGAATTCTCGCGCCGTCGTAGCCCGCTCGCGCAACAGCTCATCGTCGGCTGCATCCGCCGGAACCGGCGGCTCGTCGCCATACCCCTCTTTTGCGCGATGCGCTGCCTTCTCCGCGCGAAGCAGCCACCACAGCCCGACGCTCAGCATGATGATCGAGGCGACAACGCCGAGGCCCGGTGCGGCAAAGGGGGTCGTGCCGAAGAAAGGCATCGGTATCGCATTCTGTATCGACGGCGTGCCCGGCAGCGCCGACATGGTGAAGGTCGAAGTCCCGAGAATGACCGCCGCCGGTACCAGACGACGTGGAATCCCCGCCGTGCGAAACAGCGTCTGCGCCATCGGAACGATGACAAAGAAGGCGACGAACAGGCTGACGCCGCCGTAGGTGACCAGTGCGCCTGCGAGCACGACCGCAAGGATGATCCGGCGTTCGCCTAGGCACCGGGAGATGAAGCCCGCGACCGCAGCGACCGCGCCGCTGTCATCCATGAGCTTTCCGAACACGGCGCCAAGCAGAAAAATAGGGAAGAACTGCGCGAGAAACTCCGACGCACTACCCATGAAGGTCTGCGTCCAGTTGGCAAGCAGCGGCTCGCCGCCGAAAGCTGCGGCCACCAGCGCACAGAGCGGTGCGAGCAGCAGCACGCTCCAACCGCGGAAAGCGAGACAGACCAGCAGTCCAAGCCCGACGAGAATGCCGAGAAGACCCATCGTCTCAGCACTCCGCCAGCAGAATATCGAGATCTGCGGTCGAACGCTCACCGAGATCGGCGCCATGGGCGTCGAGGAATTCGCCGGCGGCTCGCCGCCCTTCCTCGTGCAGCTTGGCCACGAACGCCCATTCGGCATTGAGCTTGGATGACGAACCGAACGTCGCGAGCATGTCGCTCTTGATCCGGTGCGTCTTCATCTGCGCCCAGCGGGCGCCTTCCCCAGTACCGGGATCGGCGACCTGGCGAAGCAACGCGATCATGCGCAGCTCCTTTGCCAGCGGCGAGTTGAACGAGATCTCGTTAAGCCGGTTGAGAATGTCAGCGGCCGTGCGCGGCTGCTCCGGACGCTCGGTCGGGTTGATCTGGACGACGACGGTGTCGCGCGCGTCGGTCTCGCGGACGAGCGGTGTAATCGTGGGATTGCCCGCGTAGCCGCCGTCCCAATAGGGCTCGCCATCGATCTCGATCGCGCGAAACATCGTTGGTAAGCAAGCCGACGCGAGCAGGACTTCCGCGGTAATCTCCGCGTTGCGAAAAATCCGTCCGCGGCCCGTACGCACGCGCGTGGCGGTGATGAAGAGCTTGATCGGCGCGCGTGCAAGACGCTCGAAATCGATACTGTCGTTCAATATGTCGCGTAGCGGATTGAAGCCAAGCGGATTGAGGTCGTAGGGTGAAAGCATCCGCGACATCAAATCGGTAAAGAGATAGGCCGGGGAGCTGTCAAGCGACCAGCGTCCCATCAGGCGGTCGAGCGGCGACCGTTGCAACGGACTGAATGCGGCGGCGCGCGAGACGCTTCGCCAATATTTTTCAAGCGCTTCGCGTGCGCCGGCAGCGCCGCCCGCGGTCCAACCATCCGCCAGCACGGCTGCGTTCATCGCTCCGGCCGATGTCCCGGATATGCCCGCAATCTGAAACCAAGGTTCTTCGAGAAGCCGATCCAGGACACCCCACGTGAACGCACCGTGCGATCCCCCGCCTTGGAGCGCCAGGTCTACGAGCACGGGGCTGCGGTTCATGAATCCATGCTCACCAGCACGCGAGACACTCATTATGTCGCAGTTCAACCGAACATGCGAGACAAAGTTGCGGTCGCTGCATGGTTCCGATGGCGAACTTCGAACGATATTATCTCAACTCGAAGCGAAGCGAACCGATCGCTTCAGTGCCGCCACAGGCCCACGTTTCTTAAAAAGGCGACATGCATGGGGTGGCGGGCGTAGAGTATGCCTCGCGCGGAGGATCGCAGATGGACCTTCAGAAGATCATGGCGAAGGCAAGAGACATCGCCAGCAGTACCGGCACGATCACGACCGAGCAACTGAACGGGATGTGCCCCAACAATATGGAGCCCGAAGATATCGCGGCTCTCTTTGCGGCTCTGCGCACTGAGGGGATTCGTCTCAAGGACGACGAAGCAGAAAAGTAGGAGCCCAAAGTAGGAGCCACTGTGCTTTGACGCCACAGCAAGACAATCGATCACTGCGATCGAAGCGCTGGCCGAGTTTGGATAGTGGCAGATTGGTCATCGGGCGGCATTGCAGCTATGATCCGCCAGAGCTGGACGTGTCCTTCTGCCCCGAGATTCAAGAAGATCAAAAGGAGGAATAGGAATGTCGGTCGCCTGCAAGTTCGAACGCAGCATCCTCAGCCATGAAGAATATGAAGCAATCCGCGTGACGCATCATCCCGCCATCTACGGCGTCGAGGTGAGCGAGCTCGAGGCCATGCGACCCCGCTTGCGCAAGATGCGCGACAAGGAGCGAACGGTCGGCCGACAGAAGCAGCGAGAGAGCCGCGGAAAGGCCGAGGCTCGCGGCACGAGCTTTCCAGGAACCGCCAAGCATGCGTCAGAGCGAAAACAGGTGTTCGCGGCAGCGCTGAAACGGGTCAACACGGAGCTGAGGCGTCAGCACAATCTGGCAGCCCGGACCGCACATGTCGAAGCGGCTCGAAAGGCCCTCGCACTGCACCGGGCCGCGAACTTCACGACGCGTCCCCCGGCTGGAGCCACCGCGGGCGAAGGCATGGCGCCGAAGCCGAGGGAACGCCGGCGAAAGATCATTGCAGGCGCGAAGATCGGACGCGTGTCGCAGGCGACAAAGGTCGCTCAGGCCGTCCGCGACGCACGCGGTGCATGACCCGGGCAACAAGCGCGTCTGATTGATTTCGACGCGGCGTCGGCGGGATGCGCCAGCCATCGCGGTTGCGCGCGGCCTCCCGCATGCTGAAGCGGACAGGGCGCGGCGTTTCAGCGGCATTGGTCAATGCAACCGCCAGTCGATCAGTGCCCGCCAGAACCTCAAACCCAATCCGGACGCTGATCTCCCGCATGAACCGCGTGACCGACCGGATACAAGCTCTTGATGCGGTCCCGGACGGCGATGATGCCAAAACAGGGCGTAAGAGAGACATGCCCCGGCTGAGGCGCCGCGCCGAGCTCCTCAATCGCCTATCATGTTCTCCACAATAAGCGCCATCCCGACGTGCCTGCTGGTGATCGTGGCATTCGTCAGTACCTATTTCCAGCTGCGGCACGAATATGGTGTCGCCATACTTTTTATCGTAGCGCTCGGATCTTTCACCGCAGCGCTGATAGATCTCGTCCGTGAACGAGGATTGCCGTGCACGAATACGATCTGGATCGCTAGAGATCGCCTCAGGAAACAATCTCCATGAGCATCGCCATCAGCGCCTCCGGTGCGGTGACGTTCGGCGAGTGGCTGGCGTCGATCTCGAAATAGCGCCAGCCGGCTTCGTTCCTGATGCGCCGGGCGAACTGGCCGAACGTGTCGGCCTGCGTGGCGCGGGTGGCGTAGATGTAGCTGCGCGGCAGGCTGGTCTCGCCGTGCTTCAACCGCAATTTCTGCTCGAAGCATTTGATCGGCATGTCGACGCGCCGCGCGCTCAGCCATGCGACGTCGGCGGGCGACGTGTCCGGCGGCACCGGCATCGGCGGAATACGCCAGCCGTCGCCGTCGCTCACGAACTCACGCATGGTCTCGATGGCCGATTCGTTGAGATCGAACAGCGACTGGCCGTCGCGCGGCACGAAAGCGTCGATATAGATCATCTGCGCGATGCGCTCGCGCACCCGGTCGGCGACGCCGGTCGCGACCATGCCGCCATAGGAGTGCCCGATCAGCACGATGTCGTGCAGGTCCTCGTAACTGATGACGCTGAGCACATCCTGGATATGCGCCTCGAGGTCGAGTCCTTGATGCGCAAGGTGCGCGCGCTCGCCAAGCCCGGTGTAGCTCGGCGTGACCAGCCGATGGCCGGCGGCCTGCATCAGGGGATGCATCTTCTTCCATGCCCAGCCTGCCGACCAGGCGCCGTGACAGACCAGAAAGGTTTTTTGCGAATTCGCAGGCGAGCCTGAAGTCATGGGATGCTTCCGTTCCGATTATCGTTGATGAGCCGCGATTTTGAATAGTACCTGCGAGACGCGTTGTGTAAACGTGGCGCCAAACACCACCGTCGTTCCGGGGCGATGCGCCAGCATCGAACCCGGAATCTCGAGATTCCCCGGTGCGCGATTGCGCACCTGCGGTCTGGTCCTTCGGACCATCCCGGAATGACGAAGGAGAAAAAATGACCCCGGCAGGCTATGCGATCCTGTTCTTCGGCGCGCTTGCCGGCGGTTTCGTCTCCGGTCTTGCCGGCTTCGGCACCGCGCTGATGGCGCTCGGCATCTGGCTCTATGTGCTGCCGCCGACACTCGCGGTGCCGCTGGTGCTGGTCTGCTCGGTCATCGCGCAGCTCTCGACCTTGCCGTCGATCTGGAAGAGCATCGATTTCCGTCTGGTCTGGCCGTTCGTCATCGCAGGCCTCGCGGGCGTGCCGATCGGCATCCTGCTGATCGCGCGGGCCGACCCCGAGGTCTTCAAGCTGACGATCGGCGTCTTCCTGCTGGTGTTTCCGACCGCGTTGTTCCTGCAACGCAAGCCGATGTCGATCGCCTTCGGCGGCAAATGGGCCGATGGCGCGATCGGATTTGCCGGCGGCATCCTCGGCGGCCTCGCCGGACTGTCCGGCCCGCTGCCGATCCTGTGGGCCAGCGTGCGCGGCTGGGGCAAACAGCAGCGCCGCGGCGTGTTCCAGATCTTCAACTTCACGATCCTGGCGGCCGCGCTTTGCGTGCAGATCGCAAGCGGCCTGGCGAAGCCCGAGCTGATCTGGCTGGTGGCGTGCGCGTTTCCGGGGACACTGCTCGGCGCCTGGCTCGGCGCGCGGCTCTATCACGCGCTCAGCGACCGCAATTTCTCCGACGTCGTGCTGCTGCTGCTGTTCCTGTCCGGCGGCGCGCTGGTGTGGAACGGACTGGCGCCGAAATAGCGCGGGCGATACGGGAGCGCCGGTGCTGATCCAATCAGAACCGGCGCTCCAGCCATGCGCCATCTCACTCAGCCGCGGCCTGACCAAACTCGGTCGCCTGGCGCTCGAACAGGCCGCGATAGATGCCGCCGGGACGCGCGGCCAGCACCTCATGCGTGCCCTGCTCGACGATCTCGCCGCGGTCGAACACCAGGATGCGATCCATGCTGCGCACGGTCGACAGCCGGTGCGCGATCACGATCGAGGTGCGGCCCTTCATCAACCGTTCCATCGCCTGCTGGATCAGCGCCTCGGATTCCGAATCGAGGCTCGAGGTCGCCTCGTCCAGGATCAGGATCGGCGCATCGGCCAGGAACGCGCGCGCCAGCGCCACGCGCTGCCGCTCGCCGCCCGACAGCTTGACGCCGCGCTCGCCCACCAGCGTGCCGTAACCCTTCGGCAGCCGCATGATGAAGTCGTGCGCATTGGCAAGCCGCGCCGCCTGCTCGATCGCCTCCATGCCGGCGCCCGGCCGGCCATAGGCGATGTTCTCCGCCAGCGTGCGGTGGAACAGGATCGGCTCCTGCTGCACGATCGCGATCTGGCTGCGCAGCGATTGCTGCGTCGCCCTGGCGATGTCCTGACCGTCGATCAGGATCCGGCCAGCGGAGACGTCGTAGAGCCGCTGCACCAGCTTGACGAAGGTCGTCTTGCCGGAGCCGGAGCGCCCGACCAGGCCGACCCGCTCGCCGGCGTCGATGTCGACCGACAGCCCGTCATAGAGCGGCCGGCGGTGGCCGCCATAGTGAAACGTGACGTCGTCGAACACGATGCGGCCGCCCTGGATGTCGATCGTCCCAGCATCATCCGCATCGACGATGCCGAGCGGCTCGCCATGGATCTGCACCAGTTCCTCCATGTCGTTCACCGAACGCTGCAGGTTGTTGATGTGCATGCCGACATCGCGCAGATAGGCATGGATGATGTAGTAGCTGGTCAGCACATAGGTGACGTCGCCCGGCGTGGCGCGGCCCTGCGCCCACAGCAGGATCGCACCGCCGATCACCGAGGCGCGGAAGCACAGCAGCACCACGAGCTGCGCCGTCGAGGTGTGATTGTAGCGGAACCAGGTCCGCCGCACCCGTCGGCGCCAGCGGCTGATGACGCCGTCGAGCCGCATGTCCTCGCGCGTCTCCGCGCCGAACGACTTCACCACCGCGTTGCAGGTCAGGGCGTCGGCCAGCGTGCCGCCGACCTTGGTGTCCCACGCATTGGAAACGCGCGCGGCAGGCGCGACGTAGCGCACCTGGAACACCATGGTCATCGCGACATAGATCACCGAGCCGACCGCGATCACCGCGCCGAGCTGCGGCCAATGCACGCCGAGCAGGATCATCGAACCGACCAGCACCACGACCGACGGCAGCAGCGCCATCAGGATGGTGTCGTTCAGCAAATCGAGCGCCCACATGCCGCGCGTGATCTTGCGCACGGTGGAGCCGGCGAACGAATTGGCGTGCCAGTCGGTCGAGAAGCGCTGCACCCGCATGAAGGCCTGCTGCCCGACATCGGACATCGTCTTCAGCGTGAACGGCACGATGGTCTGGATGCCGACCAGCCGCAGCACCAGCGACAGCGCGCCGAGGCCGACGATGGCGCCGAACGCCAGCATCGCCGCATGGCGCGCGGCCGCATTGGTGGCGCCCGCGGTCAGCGCGTCGACCAGATGGCCGGAAAACACCGGCATGAACAGGTCGGCCGCGGTTGCGCCGAGGAATCCGGCCGTCACCGCGGAGGCACGCAGCGGCTGTTCCAGCCAATGGCGGAAGACAAAGGGAAGCACGATCCGGATTGCGGCCGGCCGCTTGGTCGTCAGAGAGGTCATGGCACATTCCGGCCACGCTTTTGCAGCGCGTGCCGGCTCCATCTGAGGCGACGTGCGGGCAGAATCCGACCGCGAGCGCCGCTGGAAATTGTCGATAGCGTGTTGGGAAGTTTTGCTGATCGGGGATCAGGCCCGGTCAGCGCCGGGAGCTAACGCCTAAACGCGTCCAGCACCGTCGAACGCGGGCGCGCGATCTGCGAAATAAACGACTTCATGCGCATCTCCCCGGTTCGAGTAAGGAAGCGCTGCTTATAAATGCATCACGCGCGATTGGCAAGGTAACATCGGCGTGAGTGCGTCAATGTGTCGGCGATATCAGCTATTCACGCGACCGGGCGCAGCCCGCGCGCCGATGCGATGCACTCAGCCCGGCGACAACGGCACACTTTCGTAGCCCGGATGAGCGAAGCGAAATCCGGGGCCGCGTCACGTTCAGTGATGAACTGCCGAGATCGGTCCCGCATATCGCTTCGCTCATGCGGGCTACGAAAACCGATGACACCTAATGCGCGTCGCCGCCGCTCGCGGTCATCGACGGCGGCTTGTTGACGAACAGCACCAGAAGGCTGAGCGCGACATAGAACAACGACAGCATGAAGAAGGCATCGCCATAGCCCATCACTGCTGCCTGACGGTGCACGATCTGCGAGAGCTGCTTCATCGCCATGATGGCGGAATCGCCCATGCCCTGCATGCGCTGAGTGAACATGTTGAGGGTCTCGACCGCGGTGGTGTTGCCCCAGGTCACGCGGTCATGCAGCCGCGAGATGTGCAGATCGGTGCGGTCGTTGAGCACCTCGTTGATGACGGCGAGACCTACCGCGCCGCCGAGGTTGCGCATCAGGTTGAACAGGCCGGAGGCGTTCTTGACGCGATCCTGCGGCAACGTCGCGAGCGCGATGTTGTTGGTCGGCACCATGGCGCACATCATGCCGATGCCGCGCAGGATCTGCGGCAGCAGCAGCTCGTAGAAATCATAGTCGCGGGTGATCCAGGTCATCTGCCAGGAGCCGAGCGCGAAGGTCACGAGGCCGAAGGCGATGATGTAGCGCAAATCGACCTTCTGCATCAGCCGCCCGACCACCGGCGCCATCAAGAACATGGTGACGCCGGAGACGAACATGGTCTCGCCGATCATCAGCGCGCTGTAGCCGCGAACCTCCGCGAGATAGCGCGGATAGACATAAGTCAGGCCATAGAGCCCGATGCCGATGCAGAACTGCAGCACGCAGCCGACCGCGAAGTTGCGGTTACTGAAGGCGTAGAGATCGACGATCGGCTCCTCCGCGGTCAAGACGCGCCAGAAGAACGCGACCGCCGAGACGAAGCCAATCGCGGCGCAGACCGCGACCGAGGTGTCCTGCAGCCACTCATATTGCGGCCCCTCCTCCAGCACATATTCAAGCGAGCCGAGGAAGCCGCCCATGAAGATCAGCCCCCACCAGTCGAAGCGCTCGAGCAGCGCGAAGTTCGGCTGGTCGAAATCGACCAGCGCCAGCACGCCTGCCGTGATGATGACGCCGGGCACGATGTTGATGAAGAACAGCCAGTGCCACGACATCAGGTCGGTGATGTAGCCGCCGACGGTCGGTCCAACGGTCGGCGCCAGCGTCGCGACGAGGCCGATGATCGGCGCCACGATGTGGAATTTGGTGCGCGGGAAGATCGTGTAGGCCGAGGCGAACACCGTCGGGATCATGCCGGCGCCGAGAAAACCCTGCAGCGCGCGCCACAGGATCATCTGCTCGATCGAGGAGGCGAAGCCGCACAGCAGGCTCGAGGCGGTGAAGCCGAACGCGGAGATCGCGAACAACAGCCGCGTGCCAAGCGCGCGCGACAGGAATCCGGACAACGGAATCGCGATCACTTCGGCGATCAGATAGGCGGTCTGCACCCACGACACTTCGGTCGAGGATGCCGACAGGCCGGCCTGGATCTCGGACAGCGAGGCCGAGACGATCTGGATGTCCAGGATCGACATGAACATGCCGAACACCATGATGATGAAGGCAACCAGCCGCTTCGGCTGGATGCGCTCGGACTCCGGGGCGCCGGTCATCATCGAGGGTGAAGCAGTGGTCGTATCAGCCATGGGCTCATCGGCTCCGAGCCTCGGACTCTGTCCGAAGCTTCAAGACATCACTGCGGATGGATCATCATCGGCGCGTCGAGATCAGTTTCGGCGTCGGCATCGGCCGCGCCTTCACGGGTGTCGACGGTGGTGTAGACCGACATGCCGGCGCGCAAGAGGCCCTGCCTGGCGACGCTGGCAGGCACGCGGATGCGGACCGGCAGGCGCTGCACGATCTTGGTGAAGTTGCCGGTGGCGTTGTCGGGCGGCAGCAGCGTGAACACCGAGCCCGCCGCCGGCGAAATGCTGTCGACGAGGCCGGTGAACTTGCGGAAGCCGTAGGCGTCGACCTTGATCGTCACCCGCTGCCCGGTGCGGATGCGCTTGAGCTGGGTCTCTTTATAGTTCGCGTCGATGTAGACGCCGTCGAGCGGCACCACGTTGCCGAGCCGCTGGCCCACATTGATATAGTCGCCGGTGTTGACCAGGCGGTTGGAGAAGGTGCCGTCGACCGGCGCACGGACATTGGTGAATTCGAGATCGCGCTCGGCCTTGGCGAGCTGGGTCTGCAATTCGGCGAGCTGGGCGCGGGCCTCGGCCTGCTGCGCCTTGGTCACCTCGACATTGTCCTTGGCCGCATCATAGGCCGCCTGCGCGGACCGCACGCTGGCCGCGCCCTGATCACGGCCGGCCTCCGAGACTTCGAAGGTGGCACGCGAGGCAAAACCCTTGGTGCTGAGCGCCTGCTGGCGGTCGAAATCGAGATCGGCGCGCTTCAGGCCGGCCTGCGCGGACACCAGCTGGGCCTGCGCCTGCTCGACCGAGCTCGCCGCCGCCGCAACCTGGCGGCCGATGCGCTCGATCGTCGCCTGCTGGGTCGCGATCCGGGTGCGCGCGGCGTCGGCCGCGATACGGTAGTCGCCATCATCGATCCGGAAGATCACGTCGCCTGCGCGCACCAGCGCGTTGTCGCCGGGCAGGATCGCCGCGATATGGCCCGCGACGCGCGCGCCGAGCATGGAGTTGTTGGCGCGGACATAGGCATCGTCGGTCGAGACGTAGAAGCGCCCGACCATCAGGTAATAGGCGGCATAGCCCGCGGCAGCGAGCGCGAGCAGGCCGACCACGCCCATCATCACGAATTTGCGCTTGCCGGATTTCGGCGCCGGCGCCGCAGCGGGCGAAGCCGCCGGCTGCTCGGGCGCAGACGCGGGCGGCGCCTCCGCGGGACGCTTGGCTTCATCAGCCCGGCCCTGCTCGCCGAGATCGGCGGATGCATCGCGCGCGATCGCGTCCTCGGCCATCTCAGGCTCGGAACGAACAATGCGTGCAGCCTGATCCCGTGCTGCGGCCATGGCCGAGGCTCCCCACAAAAATCTTGACGCGCGCGATGGCGGAATAAGGGCCGTGCGGCGCATCGTCACTCCCAAGATACCATTGACCGAACGGTTCGGTCAATATACATTCCCGCCCGCTAGATTATAAAGCTTCGATTCTTCCCTTTCCTACTTTGGGTTGCGTTCTCTCCCGAGAAGCTAAATCAATGGTTGCAGCGCCCCGAACCTCCCTCCAGTCCGTCGGCGAGGAGGAATCGTCGAAACGCCGCCAGATCCTGGACGGCGCCCGTAAGATATTCCTGGAGCTCGGCTTTGACGGCGCGAGCATGGGCGAGATCGCGCGCGCTGCCGGCGTCTCCAAGGGCACGCTCTACGTCTATTTCCCCGACAAGGCCGGGCTGTTCGCGTCAATCGTCGAGGAGGAAAAGCTCGAGCAGGGCAAGGTCGCCTTCAATTTCGATCCGGCGCGCGACGTCGACACCACCCTCCCCGAATTCGGCCGCGCCTATGTCGCGGTGCTGTGCCGGCCCGGCGGCGGCTCGGCGATCCGCACCGTGATGGCGATCGCCGAGCGGATGCCCGAGCTCGGCAGCCGGTTCTACACCCACGTCATCGCCCACACCGTCGACCGCTTCGCCGCCTATCTCGAGGCGCGCGCCGCGCTCGGCGAGCTCGTGATCGACGACTACCAGCTCGCGGCCTGGCAATTCATGCAGATGTGCCAGGCGACGCTGTTCCAGGCGTTCATCTTCCAGGCCAAGCCGTCGCCCTCGCCGGAGCGGATCGCAACCGTCGTCGACAGCGCGACGCGCGTGTTCTTCGCGGCGTACCGGCCGAAGGCCGGGTGAGATCGACGTC
Source organism: Bradyrhizobium sp. USDA 4501 (assembly GCF_054062115.1). Lineage (NCBI taxonomy): Bacteria > Pseudomonadati > Pseudomonadota > Alphaproteobacteria > Hyphomicrobiales > Nitrobacteraceae > Bradyrhizobium > Bradyrhizobium sp. USDA 4501. The sequence goes on along the minus strand of NZ_JBSSEX010000001.1, from coordinate 6,916,427 downwards.
TTATCGCGGACCAGCGCGCTCTTCGTCCCGTCATGCTGAGGTGCTCGCGTAGCGAGCCTCGAAGCATGCGCGGCCCGGCTGGGGGCCGTCGTGCTTGAGACGGCCGCGGAGTTTATCATCGGGCCGCGCTTTGTGCGGACTCGTTGGCAGCCTCATCAACATGACGGACGTACGTTCTTTAGATCGTCACGGGGGGTATTGTTCTCCAGCCGTCGATGTGCACGATCAATAACTCCAGCACGACGAGGCGATCGACCATGAACGACCTCACCATCCGACAGATGCAGCCGGACGAGATCGCGCTCGCGGTGGACTGGGCCGCGGCGGAGGGATGGAATCCTGGTCTCGCAGATGCGCCCTGCTTTGCCGCCGAGGACCCGCAGGGCTTCTTCATCGGCGAGCTCGATGGCGAGCCGGCCGCGGTGATCTCCTGCGTCAATTACGGCGCGCAATTTGCCTTCCTCGGCTTCTACATCGTGCGTCCGGATCTGCGCGGCCGCGGCCATGGCCTGAAGATCTGGAATGCGGCCATCGCGCATGCGCGCCTGCGCGTGATCGGGCTCGATGGCGTGGTGGCGCAGCAGGCGAACTACCAGAAGTCCGGCTTCGCGCTCGCCTACGCCAATGTGCGCTACGGCGGCACTGTCGCCGCACCATCCGCGCCGAGCGACGGCACCGTCGCGCTGACCGATCTGCCGATGGCGCTGATCGAGGCCGATGACGCCACGGTGTTTCCCGCACCGCGGCCGGCATTCCTGCGCGCCTGGATCAACACGTCAGGACATGTCGGGCGCGCGCTGATGCGCGACGGCAGGCTGGCCGGCTGGGGCGTGATCCGCCCGTGCCGGACCGGCCGCAAGATCGGTCCGCTGGTTGCCGATGACCGTGCCGGCGCCGAGGCCGTTGTCGCGGCATTGCTCGCGAGCGCGGGCAGCGGCGAGGTCTTCCTCGATGTCCCCGCGGTCAACCGCGACGCCGTCGCGCTGGCGCAAGGCCTCGGGCTGTCGCCGGTGTTCGAGACCGCGCGGATGTATACCGGCGCGATCCCGCCACTCCGGATCGATCGCGTGTTCGGCGTCACGACGTTCGAGCTCGGTTAGAGCGAGAGATTTCGGAATATTAGAAATATATCCGTGAGTTGCCCGACGTGTCAAGTGGCTAGGTCGAACGCCTGCCACCGCCGGCTCCTTTGCATGGGGTTGTTTTCGATATTTTCGCAACGCGCCTCCCCCGCAAGTGCCCGCAAGCGGGAGAGGGAGCGCGGCTGCAATTCAAACCCGAGCTAGTTCGCCGCCGCGTTGACCTCCGGCGTAGCGACGTTGTCCTGCTCGACCTCCTCGGGCAGGCCGGCGAAGCGCCGCAGCGCCTTCGCCATCTTCACGCGGCCGGCAACGCCGGTGATGATGACGTCGACCATCACGAACGACGAGTGGAAGTGGCCCTGCGCCTTGAGCTGCTCGACCTTGACGCCGGCCTTGGCGAGCGCGTCGCCATAGGCGATGCCCTCGTCGCGCAACGGATCGAACTCGCTGGTCGCGATGAACGTCGGCGGCAGGCCTTCGAGCTTGCCGCGCAGCGGCGCGACGCGCGGGTCGGTGCGGTCGGCCGGCGAGCAGTACAGGTCCCAGAACCAGTACATCAGCCCGCGGGTCAGGAAATAGCCGGTCGCGTTGTCGACATAGGACGGCCGGTCGAATGTGGAATCGGTGACCGGACAGATCAGGAGCTGGCCCGCGATCTCGGGCCCGCCGCGATCGCGCGCGAGCTGGCACGTGACGGCCGCGATGTTGCCGCCGGCGCTCCAGCCCGCGACCAGCAGCGGCCCCGCCCTGCCGCCGAGCTCGGCGCTATGGGCCGCGATCCAGCGCGTCGCCGCAAAACCGTCCTCGGCCGCGGCCGGGAAGCGATGCTCGGGCGCATGGCGATAGCCGACACTGACGATGATCATGCCGGTGCGCCGGCACAGGTCGCGGCAGAACGGATCGTCCGACATCTCGTCGCCGAGCACCCAGCCGCCGCCGTGGAAATACACCACGATCGGATGCGGCCCCGGCGTCGCCGGCCGGTACAGCTTATACGGCAGCGGACCGTCCGCGCCCTGCAGCATGCCGCTGCCGACCTCGCCGACCGGGCGGCCAAAGGGACGCCCCTTGTTGAATTCGGTGAGGAAGTCGCGCGCGCCCTGCGCCCCCATCGTCTCGAGCGGCGGCAGGTTCATTTCGCCGAGCAGGTTCAGCACCAGCCGCACATCCGGCTGCAGGCGCACGATCTCGCCGTCATTGCATTGCTCGGCAACGCCGGGACCCGAGAGCTTGAAGCCGAGCATGCCGCGGCCGACCACCTCGTTGCAGATGCTGCGATACGGACCGACGCCGCCCGTATAAGGCATCACGCCTTGCGGCTTGCCGGGCACGTTGGCGCCCGTGTACCAGGTGTTGGCGAGCCGGTGCAGCGTCAGCGTCGCGCAATCGGCCATGTGCCGTTCCCAGCCGGCCTGCGCGGTCTCGGTCGCTTCCATCGTGGTGAAGCCGGCGTCGCGCAGCGCGGCGATCCGCTCCACCACCCAATCGACGTGCTGCTCAATCGAGACAGCCATGTTCGACAGCACCGACGGGCTGCCGGGACCGGTGATCATGAACAGATTGGGAAAGCCCGCGACGGTGACGCCGAGATAGGTCTGCGGTCCGTGCGCCCAGACATCCGACAGCGACTTGCCGCCGCGGCCGGAGATCGGATGCACCGCCATGATCGCCCCGGTCATCGCGTCGAAGCCGGTGGCGAACACGATGACGTCGACGTCGAACTTGCGTCCGTTGGTGAAGATGCCGCTGGTGGTGATCCCCTTGATCGGCTCCTGCCGCAGATTCACCAGCGTCACGTTGGGACGGTTGTAGGTCGCATAGTAGTTGGTATCGAGGCAGGGACGCTTGGCGCCGAACGGATGATCATGCGGGGCCAGCGCCGCCGCCGTCTCCGGATCCTTGACCACGGCGCCGATCTTCTCGCGGATCAGGTCGGCGACCAACCTGTTGCCGTCGACATCGACCGCCTGGTCGGCCCAGAGCTGGGTCAGGATATGGACGAGGTCGCCCGCCGCCCACGCCTTCTCGAACCGCTCGCGGCGCTCGGCGTCGCTCAATTGCCAGCTCACCACGGTCTGCTGCGGATAGGGCACGCCGGCCATCGACCAGCGCGCCTGGTCGCGATAGGCGGCGCGGTCGCTCTCGAAATAGGTCTTGCGATCCTCGGGCGCCGGGCCGTTGCCCGCGGGCAGCGCGAAGTTCGGGGTGCGCTGGAACACGGTGAGCTGCGCGGCCTGCTCGGCGATGATCGGTATGGACTGAATGCCCGACGATCCGGTGCCGATCACGGCGACGCGCTTGCCCTTGAGATCGACGCCCTGATGCGGCCAGCGGCCGGTGAAATAGATCTCGCCCTTGAAGTCCTTGACGCCGTCGATCTCCGGCGGCTTCGGCGACGACAGGCAGCCGGTCGCCATGATGTAGTAGCGGCACGAGACGTCGGCGCCGTTGTTGGTCGAGATCTGCCAGCGCGAGGTCGCATCATTCCAGGTCGCCTGCGTGACCTTGGTGCCGAACCTGATGTCGCGACGCAGATCGTAGCGGTCGGCGACGAAGCCGAGATAGCGCAGGATTTCCGGCTGGGTCGCGTATTTCTCCGACCAGGTCCAGGCCTGATCGAGCTCGGGATCGAAGGTGTAGCTGTAGTCGATGGTCTGGATGTCGCAGCGCGCGCCGGGATAACGATTCCAGTACCAGGTGCCGCCGACATCGGCGCCCTCTTCGAGCGCGATCGCCGAGAAGCCCGCCTTGCGCAACCGATGCAGCAGGTAAAGTCCGGCGAAGCCGGCGCCGACCACCGCAACGTCGACCTGCTGCGTGGTTCCGCTCTGCGTGGAGTCTGAAGCGCGTGCTGCAACTGCTGCGTCTGGCATGCCATTCCTCCGTATGTTTTGATTTGACGGAAGGCTAGCCCTGCGCCTTCAGTTTGTCATCACGACAAACGCAATCAGAGGTCGCCGCAATTGTGACGCCCGCGGCCTGGAGCGCGCCGCGCAGCGCGTAGACGCAACTGGTGACGTAAGTTGTGGCGACGCAACGGGTACGAACGGCGCCGCACACTTTGATGTCGTCCCGCGAAAGCCGGGACCCATACTCCGCGGCGGATGTTGTGGACGGGACTCGTCGTTCCATCGACGCGCAACGATGACCATCGGTGGTTATGGGTCCCGGCTTTCGCCGGGACGACACCGAATATTTGGTGCCGCTTGTGAATCACAAGCTCACTTGCTCCTCAGAGTCCGTCTATGAGTCAGGCCCTGGGGATGACGGGTTTAGCAGTTGCCTCAAATCGACCGCATCAATCCGCCGTCGACGCGGATGTTTTGGCCGGTGATGTAGCCCGCGCCGTCGGAGACGAGGAAGCTGATGGTTGCGGCGATCTCCTCCGCCTTGCCGTAGCGCTTCATCGGCACGCTGTCGCGGCGCTCGTCGGTTGCCGGGAGGCTGTCGATCCAGCCTGGCAGCACGTTGTTCATGCGCACATTGCTGGCGGCGTAGCTGTCGGTGAACAGTTTGGTGAACGCGGCGAGCCCGGCGCGGAACACCGCCGAGGTCGGAAACATCGCGCTCGGCTCGAACGCCCAGGCGGTGGAGATGTTGACGATCGCGCCCGACTTCTGCGCCTGCATGTGAGGCGCGACGAGACGCGTCGGGCGGATCACGTTCATCAGGTAGACGTCGAGACCGGTGTGCCACTGCTCGTCGGTCAGTTCGAGCACACCCGCGCGCGGGCCGTGGCCGGCGCTGTTGACCAGCGCATCGATGCGGCCCCAACGCTCCACCACGCCGTCGACGGCGCGTTTCAGATCATCGTTGGAACGGTTCGAGCCGGTGAAGCCGAGGCCGCCGAGCTCCTTTGCCAGCGCCTCGCCCTTGCCCGACGACGACAGGATCGCAACGCGGAAACCATCGGCCGCGAGGCGCCGCGCCGCCGCCGCTCCCATGCCGCTGCCGCCTGCGGTAACGAGCGCGACCTTCTCCAAAGCCATGACCTGATATCCCTTCTTATTGCTTCGTTCGAGGCGACCCTACCACCGCCGACCGCAGCGCGCGACATCGCGCCTGCTTTGCGTCACCGGACGAAATGCGGCATGGTGACCGACATCGTTCTCCGGTACGCAGTATTCACATGACATCCCTCCTTCGACACCTTGTCATCGCCGCCGTGATGCTGTTCGCCGGTCCCGCGCTCGCGCAGACCCGGTCCATCACCGTCGCCTCGACGACATCGACCGAACAGTCCGGCCTGTTCGGCTATCTGCTGCCGCGGTTCTCGGAGACCTCGGGCATTGCCGTGAAGGTGGTCGCGGTCGGCACCGGACAGGCGCTCGACATCGGACGGCGCGGCGATGCCGATGTCGTGTTCGTGCATGATCGCGTGGCCGAAGAGAAATTCCTGGCCGAGGGCTTTGCGACCAAACGATATGACGTGATGTACAACGATTTCGTCATCGTCGGCCCGAAGGCCGATCCGGCGCATATCGCCGGCGACAAGGATGTCGCGGATGCCCTGCGCAAGATCGCTGCGACCAGTTCGGCCTTCATCTCGCGCGGCGACCACTCCGGCACGCACGAGGCCGAGCTGCGGCTCTGGAAGGCGGCCGGCGTCGATCTCGGCTCAGCGAAGGGCCAGTGGTATCGCGAGATCGGCCAGGGCATGGGTCCGGCGCTCAACATGGCATCCGCGTCGAATGCCTATGTGCTGTCCGACCGCGGCACCTGGCTGTCGTTCAAGAACCGCGGCGAGCTCGCCGTGCTGACCGAAGGCGACCGGCGGCTGTTCAACCAGTACGGCGTGATGCTGGTCAATCCGGCGAAACATCCGACGGTGAAGGCCGCGGACGGCGAGGCCTTCATCGACTGGCTGGTCTCGCAGGCCGGGCAGTCAGCCATCGCCGGCTACAAGGTCGGTGGCGAGCAGCTATTTTTCCCCAACGCCGCGCACTAGCAGAAACGCGATCGTGCTGACGCTGACGCTCAGCGCAAGCAGGATGACGCCGAGCCCGAGACCGAGCGCCAGCTCGCCCTTGCTGGTCTCGAGCGCAATCGCGGTCGTCATCGTTCGCGTATAGCCGCTGATATTGCCGCCCACGATGATGATGGCGCCGACCTCCGCGATGGCGCGGCCGAACGCGGCGAGGAACGCGGTGAGCAGCGAGGCGCGGCCGAGCGAGAACACCAGCGCAAGGCTGCGCAGGCGGGACAGGCCGTCGGTGCGGATCAAATCGGCATATTCCGCCCACAGCAGCGCGACCGGACGATGCACCAGCGCAACCACGATCGGCGTCGCCAGGATGACCTGCGCCACCACCATCGCCGTCGGCGTGAACAGCAGTCCGGCGAAGCCCAGCGGTCCGGATCGCGACAGCAGCAGATAAAGCCCGAGGCCGACCACGACCGGCGGCAGGCCGAGACAGGCATTGGCGAGCACGATCACCACCTGCCGTCCGCGAAACCTCGATATCGCAAGCCAGCCGCCGATCGGCGCGCCGATCAGAAGCGCGAGCAGGCTCGCCAGCAGGCTGACGCGCAACGACAATGCGACGATCCCAAGCAGGACCGGATCGCGACCGGCTATCAGCGATGCCGCCGCCGTGATCGACTGTGCGAAATCATTCATGCCGGCACGTTTTGCCCGCACAACGTGCGCATCGTCAAATCGCAGGAACGATCAGTCGCTCAGGCCGGCGCGCCGTTCTTGAGCAGCTTGGCCACGGCCGCGACCAGTTCGTCGGGCGAGAACGGCTTGTTCAGCAGCACGCTGTCCGGCACGCCCCGGGTCGGCCACTCGTCGCCGCCGCCGCCGGTGATGTAGAGCACCGGGAATGACGGGTCGATCTCGCGGGCGCCGCGCGCCACGCGCCAGCCGTCGAGCCGGCCGAGCAGGCGGATGTCGGTGACCAGTGCTGAGTATTTGGTGCGGAACGCCTTCAGCAGCGTCAACGCTTCCTCGCCCGAGCCCGCGATCGCCGGCTCATAGCCGCCGTCCCTCAGGGCGTCCTCTACCATCATCTGAAGATCACGATCGTCTTCGATGACGAGAATGATCGGCGCGTCTTGCAAAGCTATCCCCCAGAAATCAGCCGGGTGCGCCCGGCTCCGAAGCATATGCAGCATAAAAGTGGCTACCGTTTGCACGGTGTCACCCAGTAAAAATACGGGTATCAGACGCGTCCCTATTCGTCGGCGAATTCGTCTTCTTCGTTGACCCCCGCCTTACCCCGCGGGGCCGGCTTTCTGCCGCCGAGCGATCCTGTGACATAAGGTTCGCGCGTTGCATAGGGGTTACGGCCGCCGGCACGCGCCGCGACCTCCTCGCCCGAGACGGCGGCGGGCTGGCAGATCAGACGCCGGCTGGCCCGGCGCATCAGATCCACATGGATGTGGTCGTAGTGATAGACGTTGGACCCCGGCGCCAGCACCGTGGTGAATTGCTGGCAGGCGGCGGCCTGGACATCGCGCAGAAAGCCCTGCTCCTCCGGCAGGCCCCTCCAGCCATCCTTCACGGTGATGCGGCGACCGTCAGCCAGCGTGAAGGCTGCGATGTCGAGCGCATTGCCGAAGGCGTGCTCGGAAATATGCGCGTGCGAATTGCCGTTCATGCCGCGGCAGGAATAGGCCGAAATCTGCTTGATCTCGACGACGCGCGCGCCGAACCAGCGCTGCGCCGCCGGCTGTACGGAATCGGCGAGCCAGCGCTCGAGCACCGAGACGATCGGGCACGCCAGCGTTGCCGCCGGCTTCACTGCGACCGGGCCGACCGTCACCACCGGATTGCCGCTCGAGGGACCGAGCCGCGGCGGCGGTGGCGCGCCGGGCGGCTGCTGGGAATACGGTGCCGGTGAATAGGGCGCGGCCGCGCTGTCGCGCTGCGGATTGGATGGCAGACCGGGATAATAAGGTCGCTCGCCCCTGGCATCGGGCGAGCCTTCCGGCGGCAAATCGATCTCGTCCTGCTGCGGCGGAACGCCGGGCGCCGACAGCGAGACCGGCCCATTCTGACGGCTGCCATAGCCCGGCTCGTTGCCATAGCTCGGCTGGCCGACGGCCTGATTGGAATACGGCGCCTGCGCGGGCGGCGGAGGCGGCTGGCGGTTGATCGGCCAGCGCGGCTGGTTGCCGACCGATGCCGGCGGGCGCAGGCTGTCGTCGGCAAATCCGTAAGCCGAACTGGCTTCACCGAGCGCGGCGACCTTGAGCGGGAACTCGGCGCCGCAGACGCCGGGACCGGAGATCGGATCGATGCGGACGAGGTCGGCGCTCTCCTTGACCGCGCCCGACTTCAGGCATGCGGCCTCGGCCTCGGCCCGCCACGGTTCGCGCTCGGCGGTCTGAAACAGACCGCGACCGCAACCAGCAAGCGACACAAGGACAAGGGAGCCGACGAGATACAAACGAACTCCACGCGTCATGGCGCGGAGGTTCTGCGAATTTGATTAAAGACTCTTCAACGCATTTCGATGCGTTGTTTTCAGCTGTCCTTAACCATGCAGCGGAACCCGGCAGGGCAACACGCGCCCTGCCGAGATGATGTCATCACCACGTGTAGCGAACGACACCCTTGCCGCCATAGGACGACGTGACGTCGGAGAACTCGCCTTCGAAGGTAAGCGCCGCCGACCAGCCGCTGGTCCAGTTCATCGCCGCGCTCGCGGTGGTGAGCACCGCATCGCTCGCCGGCGCCGCACCGTTGACCACGAAGGACGCGCCCGGCAGCGTCTGGAATGTCGCGGCAACGCTGCGATCGGTGTTGTAGTCGTGCGCCCAGGCAAGGCGGCCGCGCAGGCTGAGAATGCCATCCTGCAACGCGATCGAGCGATCGCTGCGGAGGCCGAGTTCGCTGCGCGTGGCGGTGACGGTCTTGGCGCCATAGGCCACCGCGAACGCGCTCGATCCCGACAGCACCTGCTCGGCATAGGACGGCAGATCGTAGGTCGTGAACTGTCCGGCGGCATAGGGCGTCAGCGCCAGCGACCACGGCGTTGTCGATCGTGAAGTTTTCGCCGGGACGGATCGCGTCCGCATTGGCCGCAGTGATCAGGCCGGTCGCGCGGTTTGTGATGTGAACGCTCGCGGCGGTCGAGATGAGATTGTCGAAGTCGATCGCCTGCCCGGTCGCCGATTTGATGGTGCCGGCATTGTCGACCGAGAACCTGGCCGCGGTCGTGCTGTTGCTGCCCGACGCGCCGTTGATCTGGATGGCATCGTCCGCCGACTGGATCGTCGCGCCCGCATTGTTGACGACCGACAGCGAGATCACGTTGTTGAGATTGGTGGTGGCGCGGATCGCGCGAGACCCTGCCGTATTGGTCGCGTCGATCATGCCGGAATTGGTGATCGTGGTGGTTCCGCCGCCGATCCGCATCACGTCGCTGCCTGATGACTTGATGATGCCGCCGCTCTGGTTGGTGATCGAGAACACGGTGGTGTTCGACGTCGCGTTGACGAAGTCGAAGACGCGGCCGTTGCCCGTCGACTGGATGGTGCCCGCATTGTCGACGGTGACCGACCCGCTGCTCAGGCCGCCATTGATCCGGAATGCATCATTGGACGCGGTGAAGAGCGCGCCGGAATTGTTGATCAGCGTGAGATTGCCGCTGATGGCGCTGCTCGAGGTGTCGATGCCGCGCGAGGTCGCCGAGATGGTGCCGTTGTTGGTGATGACGACGCCGGGCGACGACAGGCCGGTGATCCAGGTGATCGCGGTGCCCGTCACCGACAGGCTGCTGCCGGCGGCGACCGAGCCGGTATCATTGTTGGAGACGGTCTGCGCCGTCGTGCTGTTGGGAGCAGTGCTGAAGCTTGCGGCCAGTGCCGGACAGGAGAACCCCAACGAAGTCGCAGAAATAGCCAGCGCAAGCCGGCTTGCGCGGCTCAGAAACTCAGATTTCACGTAACGCCCCAAGTACTTATTACCGGGGTAGAGCCCCGGTCATTGCGGGCGGCAATCTGGGTATGGTTTGTGACAGGCGCACAACAAATGACGATGCTGCCTTGCGGCGCAACGACACAGGGGCGAGAGCAACCGACGGACATCCAAGCGGGTACTGCTATCGGCCCCTGGAACCGGCGCCGCCGCCGAATATATTTGCGACGCGTCAACGCCTTGATTCGGCGGCTATTTGAGCCGCGCATCGCAATGCGGTATTGCCGCGAATAGCGAGCCTGACAACAAGACTGCCTTTTTCGGCCTGGAACCCCTTGCTAGCTTTGACGTTAATGCGGGCAGCGTTGTGTGAACCGAGGGAGTTTCCCCAATGGATTTCGCGAGTCCTCTGCTGAGCAAGCTGAGCATTGTGGCCGCGTACATCGCGTTAGCCTTCGTCGGCGCCATTATTCTCGGCGTGTTCTAGGACATTCGACAGGCATGAGTTCAGCGCCCGGCGGCCGCCCCCGCCGGCGCTTTGCTGTTTTGCGTTCACTCCGCCACAACTACAGCTCGACGATCGCGATGAGGGGCTCGAATGCGATGCGCGTGCAGCGCTGCGCCGTGCAACGGTGAGGCGAGTTTTGCGAGTCGCCTTCAGGTAATGGCTTGTATCTGCCCGGCGGTCGCTTCATGTGGGTCCCCGGACCCGCTATAAGAGCCGCATTGTCGAAAATGAATTGAACCTGCGGGCGACCGGCGACCAATGAAGCATTTCCTCACCGCGGCCAGGCTGTTGGCCCTCGATCTCGCCTCGACGCTTGTCTTTCTTGTTCTGTTCCTGCTGACGCACAACACCGCGCTTGCGGTCGGCCTCGGCATCGCGTTCGGCGTCGTGCAGATCGGCGTCCAGATGGTGCGCGGCAAGCGGATCGACACCATGGAATGGCTCAGCCTGTTCCTGGTCGTCGCCGCCGGCTCCGCCACGCTGCTGACCCACGACCCGCGCTTCGTGCTGTTCAAGCCGAGCGTGATCTACGCCATCGTCGGCGTCGTGATGCTCAAACCCGGCTGGCTCAACCGCTACCTGCCCGAGATCGCACAGAAAGTCGTGCCCGATGTCGCCGTCAAGGTCGGCTATGCCTGGGCCGCCCTGATGTTCATCTCCGCCGCGGTGAACGCCATCGTCGCGCTGACCTGCGAGATCACGACATGGGCCGTCGTGATGCCGATCTTCGGCATCGTGAGCAAGATCGTGGTGTTCCTCGGCGGCTTTGCCGCGCTCCGCCTCGCCGCAAGGCGCCGCATCCGCGCCATGCCGGAGACGCAGCGCGAGGCCGTGCTCGCGCTCGAAGGGGCACCGGCGCCAGCTGCGCCGTAGCCCCCGACCGGGGTGTGGTCGACGAAACAAACGGCCCGCGCGACGAAACCATTTTGCCGTGACAACGAAGAATTGCCGAAACCAAGCCTGCCTAGTGATCGGTTCGACAACGCGCTGCTTCGGCGCGATCACAAGGGGGACATGATGGCTTTCACCGCTTCCGCGCTTCGTCACGGCAAACTGCTGGCGGCAACCGCGTTCACGCTCGGTCTGCTGACCTCGGCGTCCTATGCCTACACCGACGAGCAGCAGCAGATGTGCACCAGCGACGCCATGCGGCTGTGCAGCTCGGAAATTCCCGACGTCGATCGCGTCACCGCCTGCATGATCCGCCAGCGCGCGCTGCTCAGCGACGGCTGCAAGGCGGTGTTCCACTACGTGCCGCCGGCGGCTGCGCAACCCGCGAATTATGCGCCCGCGGCCAAGCCGGCGAAACCGCTCAATATCACTCCTCACAAGCGCGGCTAAGCAAAACCCCAACAGCGACCAAGCACCGCGCTTCCGGCAACGGAGCGCGGTGCTTGATCGTTTCGGTCCGCCATGACAACAAGGCACGACCGTTCATGCGGCATTCAGCCTGACGCGGCTCAATTGCCGTCCCCACTGCCTCCCCCGGGAATCGATGGCGATGCGCCGCAGCCTTCTCTTTGCGCTTCTGCTTGGCGCCGGCGTCACGATCGGTTGGCAATCAGCGGCCAATGCCGCGCCGGACTTGACGCGGCTTGCACAGGCGCAACCTGCACAGGCGCCCGCCCCGGCGCCGAGTGCGACGCCGGCTACGCCCGCTCCCGCAACACCCGCGCCTGCAACGCCGGCGCCGGCCGCGAGCGCGCAGCCCGCAGCGCCCGAGCCGATCGGCAACGTGGCGATACTGACAGGAACCGCGACCGTCACGCGCAACAGCACCGCGACGCCGCTGCAGATCCGCGACGACATCTTTGCCAATGACGAGGTCGCGACATCAGGGACCTCCTCGCTCGGCATCACCTTCAACGACGGCACCACCTTCAACCTGCGCGCCAATGCCAGGATCACGATCGACAATTACGTTTATGAGGACGGCGGCCAACAGAACAGCGCGCTGTTCAACGTCACCAAGGGAACGGCGGCCTTCGTCGCCGCCGCGGTCGCCAAAACCGGCGACATGAAGATCTCGACCCCGACCGCGACGCTCGGCATCCGCGGCACCACCGGTCTCGTCGAGGTGCCCGAAGGCGCCACCGCGACCAGCAGGAATGTCGGCATCAAGCTCTATCCCGACGCCGACGGACATGTCGGCCGCATCGAGGTCAACGACCGCAGCGGTGCCTCGCTCGGCGTGCTGACGCGCGGCGCCAGCGGCTTTGCGATTCGTCCGGGCACCGGCGGTGCCCGCTTCGCCGCGGTGCCGCTGACGATCTCGCCGCAACAGATCACGCGCGACCAGGGCTTTGTGCGCCAGGTCCATAGCGCGCAGACGCTGGGCCGCCAGGTCGTGACCGAGCAGCGCGACTTCCGCCGCGCCAATCCCGATTTCCGCAGGGCCAATCCGGCCGCGCCCTATCCGAACCGCGGCCAGCCCGCGCAGCCGAACCCGCAGCGGCAGAACGGCCTGCCGGGCCAGAACCGCAACACGCCGCAGCAGCCGGGTCAGCAAAACCGTCCGGGCCAGATGCAGCAGCCCGGTCAGCCGAACCGTCCCGGCCAGCAACCGGGCACGCCTGGCCGGCAAGGTTCGCAGCAGCGGCCCGGCACGCAGCAGCAAGGCGGCGCACAGCATGCGCTGCCCGGCCAACCCGGCGGCGCGACGCTGCCGCACGCGCCCGGCGTCCAGACGCCAGCCGGACAACAGCCGGCGGGACAACAGCCAACGCGCCAAGCCCCCACGCAAGAGCCCGCGCGCCAAGGCGGCACGACGCAACCCGGCGGACAACAATCGCCGGCACGTCAAGGCGGTCTGCAGCCCGGCCGCACCCAGGCGCCGGGCGGCGTGCGCCAGCCAGGACCACCGGCGGCCCAGCCGGGTCAATCGGGCGCGCCGCGACAAGGCACAGCGCAGCCCGTGCCGCAGGCGCCCGGCCAGATCCGACCCGGCATCCAGCAAGCCGCACCGGGCGTACGTCCGGGCATACAACGGCCCGCGGTGCAGGCGCGGCCAGGCTTCCAGCAACGGCGCGCGCCGCCTCCGCCGCGCGGCGCGAAGCCTCCACCCAAGGACAAGCGCCAGTAACTGAGATCACAGCAATGTCGATCAAACGAGCGAATGGCGCCGGCGAGTTACGCCGGCGCCATGCACAGATCGACCAATGCCGAGCGGCAGGTCAGCCGCGCCTGGTGATCACGGCCTCCAGATATTCGCTCGGAATCACCAGCGTGCCGTCCCTGGCGATATTGAACTGGTCCATCAGGCTGAACATGTCGGCGGCGAGCAATTGCTGCTTGACCGGATCGATCGCCCCGAACGCCTTCAGCACGGGCCCGTAATAGGTGCGGAAGATCTCGAGGAAATGCTCGCGCGACCTGTAACGGAAATTGAAGTGCCTGCGCCTGGCATCGAGCGTCGCCTGCGGGCCGAACAAGGCGCCGAGATGCGCCTCGGTGCCCCACAGCGCGGGAGACTTCACGCCCGGCGCCGGCGGGACATACTTCCCGATGGTCTTGAACAGCTGGCCGATGAAACCTTCCGGCGTCCAGCTTGCGAGGCCGATCTTGCCGCCGATGCGGCAGACGCGGCGCAGTTCATTCGCCGCCTGCTGCTGGTCGGCGGTGAACATGACCCCGAAGGTCGACAGCACGACATCGAAGCTGGCATCGGCAAACGGCAGCTTCTCCGCGTCCGCTTCCTGGAACGTGATGGGCAGACGCTCCGCCGCCGCCCGCTCGCGGCCGCGCTCGAGCAACGCCGCGACGTAGTCGGTCGAGACCACGTCGGCAAAGCGCCGCGCCGCAGCCAGCGTCGCATTGCCGTTGCCGGCGGCGACGTCGAGCACCATCTGATTGCTGCGCAGGTCGACTGCCTCGCAGAGCATCTCGCCGACGATCTGGAGCGTGGTGCCGACGATCGCGTAGTCGCCCGAGCTCCAGGTGGCTTGCTGGCGCGCCTTGACGGCGGCGAGATCGACAGTCGGCATTTCGGTCTGAACGTTCATGTGCATCTCCTTTGAAAATGTGGTGCGGCTCGCGGCAAGGCCGCCGGCTTCGCCGAAAGTCCGCGGGTTGCGCCAAAAAACGGCGTCGAGCAGTGCAATGACTTCAAATGTGCTGCGCGCTATGTGCGGCGGTCGAGCAGGACCGGGATGGTCGATGCGGCAACTATGCTCCAGTCCGAGCGATGCCTGCAGCCGTGGCTGCCACGCTGCGTCGAGGCGGCCTGCTGCGCCGGAGCTGCACGATGCTCCAGAACGACAGGTTCCTCCGCTCGGGTGAACACGGGCGAGGACAAACCCGCGATCACCAGCCCGAGCAGCGCGCTTCGCCGGATCGGCCGTGAGCAGCGGTTCCCGGCGCCCTTCGACTGGCCGCCGGCCTCGCGCGGCATCAGGCGACTGGCCTGCCGCTCGCGATGGGCGAGCATGCCTGCGACCGATTGATTGACGATCCGGCGGATCCGCAAAAGCAGGAAGGAAAAATGCCTTCGTACCGGACTTGAAATGGATTCCATGAATGAAATCGACATAATTGTTTCCTTGATCGAAGTGTGATGGCGCTCCGGATCAGGTTTGGTCGGGATACGCCATGCGACGCCGCGCAGGCGTCATTCGGCTGCAATGGGTGGTTGGACCGGATCACCACGCACCACCACGGTTGCCGCGACCTTGTAGAATTCCTCGCCCGGCATGCCGACGCAGCGCGCATGCTCCCGGATCGAGTCACCGTCACGCGCCTCGTATATGCAGAATGTGCCGATGCGACCATCCGCCTCGTGCACCACATAGCTGCGGATCCAGCGGACACGGTCCGGCATCTGCTCGTCGCCGACCCTTGCGGACGTTGCGCCGGCGAGTTCCAGCTCGCTCATGTTCGCCCAGGCGCTCGGACGGCGAATGACATAGAGTTCCATCGAAATCTCCTCGGTTGCAATTATTGAAACGGCAGGCGCTCATGGCGAGCCATGATCAGCTATAGGCGCTGTCGATGCCGACTGTCCTTACCGCGGACTGATCATTGCCTGATCTTTGTCTGATCCTTGGCTGAACCTTTTCCGCCGAGCCCGCACTCATACACATGGCATTCTCATTTGGACTGTTCGAGCTTGATGAAGCTGGACGCGTGTTGCTGTGCGCGCGCCAAGAGGTCCCATTGCAGCCGCGTGTGTTCGATCTGCTGATTTATCTGGTTCGACACCGCGACCGGGTCATCCCCAAGGAAGAACTCCTCGAAGCCGTCTGGCCGGATGTGACGGTCACAGACAACTCGCTGCAGCGGGCGGTGAGTGCGTTGCGCGCCGCGCTGCGCAACGGCGGCATGGACGGCGCGATCCGAAATCTGCCGGGCAAAGGCTATCGCTTCTTCCTCGAGTCCGGGATCCGGCAGCCGGAACGCATCGACCCCAAGCAAGTCGATGGCACCGTCGGTGCAATCGGTCTCGCCCGACGCGCAGCGGCCGGACAATTGTGGCTGCAGGCAGCGACCCTGTTCGCGAGCGCGGATGAAAGCGGCCAGCTCAACGCTGAAGATCTGCACGATTGGGCGCTTGCCCTGCAGTGCCTCGGCAGGGCCACGGCAGCGATTCCGATTCTGGTTCGCGCGGTCGCCGCACGCAGCCAGGCCGGTGACGCGGCAGGCGCCACGGTCGACGCGATAGCACTCTCGGCTTTGCATTTCGAAAGCGGCCAGGCCGCGATCGGAAAGGGCTGGCTCGCGCGGGCGGAAGATTGGGCTTCAACGCTCGACGATCCTCCGACGACGGCCCTGGTGTTATGGATGAAGTCGAAACTGGCTGCTTTCGATGGCGAGCCGGAACAGGCACTCGCGTTGGCCGACGCTGCCTACACCGCCGTCAGATACAAGGATGCGATCAATATCGAAGCGCTGAGCCTGGCCTATCGCGGCTTCTATCGGCTGTGCCTCGGCGACACACACGGAGGACTGTCCGATCAGGACCATGCCGCCGCGGTTGCCCTGTCCAGCAACAATCTGGACCCGATCATGGGCGGCAACCTCTATTGCAACATCCTCTGGGCGGCCCGGATGTTCGGAGATTGGGCACGCGCCGACCAGTGGACGCGGAGCTACCAGAACTTTTGCTCGGGCAGCGGCATGGAATTGACGGGCTCGTGCCAGCTGCACCGCTCCGAGGTGCTCGGCATCCGAGGCTCGCTCGACGAAGCGCTGTCGCGCATTCAGGACGCGCTCGGACGCCTGACCAGCGATGCGCCCTGGTCTCTTGGCGATGCCAACCGGGTGCTGGGCGATATTCAGGCGGCGATCGGCAATGACGACGCAGCGCTCGAAGCCTATGACAGGGCTTACACGCTGGGCTGGTGTCCGGAGCCGGGCCGCGCCATGCTGCTGCTCGCAAGAGGGGAAGCGGAGGCCGCCTATGCAAGCCTCGAGCGGAGCCTGATCGGCAAGACCTGGTGGACGCTGCAGCGACGCGGAATCCTGCTCGCGCATCTGGCGCTGGTTGCCGCGCACACGCATCGGACCGTTCGAGCGAAGGCATTGATCTGCGAACTGTCGGGAAGTCCGGATCGCTGGCCGATGCCCTCGATCCGCGCACTCACCAACGAAGCACAGGCGATCCTCGCGCTTTCCCGGCAGGACCATGAAACAGCCATGCGGCATCTCCATCTCGCCCGCCAGCTGTGGTCCAGCATCGAGGGGCGGGTCCAGATCGTGCGGCTGCGGCTTCAGATCTCCAGCCTCCAGCTGGAGCATGGAGATGTTCGCGGCGCCATGGCCGAAGTTCATGCGGCACAGCTTCTGGCCCGTGACCTGGGCTCGCCCAAGCGTCTTGCCGAGTGTCTTGCCTTGCAGCGTGACATTGACGCCTGGCAGCCAACGGCACGACGTCAGATGTGCGGGTGATCACGCCGCGCGGCGCAGCCAGTCGCGCACGCGTTCGATCAGATTCTTGCGCGGCGTGGGCCGAGGTGCCGCGCCGGCCGGCACGACCTCGTGCACGAATGGCGGCGTTTGTTCAGGGATCACCGTCTCGGCGCCTCGCTCGGTCTCGGCAGTTGCATCGGGTGCGGCCACCGGAACGTCTTGCGGCGCCATGGCCGGCGGATCGGGCTCGCTTTGCGCGAGTGGCGGCTGATCGATGGCCGGCGTCTCCGCCGGCGCAGCCGTATCGGCAACATCAGGCGCGTCGGTGACCTCCTGCTCGTCGATGACCTGTGGCACTGCGGCTTCGCGAATCCGCCGGCGCTCTGCGGCCACGGCTCTCGCCCGCGCGCGCCGCTCGCGCTCGGTGAGCGCCGCGGCCTGCAACGCGATCGGTCCGACATTTTCCAGGAACGCGCGCTCGTAGCCGCGCGACAGACGCTCGAGTGCCGCATCGAGCGGCAGCCAGTCCACCTCGCGGATGTCGCTCATCAGCGCCCGCACCGGCTTGCCGCCGGCATCCATGCGCCAGTAATGCACCACCTTGGATCGGCCGCCTGAATCATAGACCAGCGTGCCGAGGAATTCGTGCACGTCGACTTCATGGCCGGTTTCCTCGAGCACCTCGCGCTCGGCAGCGGCGCGCGGCGTCTCGCCGTCGTCGAGCTTGCCTTTCGGCAACACCCATTCATTGCGCTTGCGCAGCCGCACCACGGCGAAGCGCTGCGGTGCGTCCCGCCGCAGCACAATGCCTCCCGCCGCCAGAACAGGCGTCCGCGCCATCTCGTGTCCATCAGGTTTGCGATTTAGGATCGTCGCACGACGATCCCGCTACTCTAAAGCATGATCGGAAAAAGTGGAAACCGGTTTTCATGCTCAAACGATGAGCGCTATGGAAACAAGGCTATAAAGGCTTCCGCAGCAGCGGCTCGCCGCATTTGATCCGCGTTCCCTCCGCGACGTTGTCAGGGAATTCGAAATTGCCGGGCGCCAGCACGATGATCGTCGAGCCGTGTTCGAACCAGCCGAGTTCATCGCCCTTCTTCACATGCGCGTTACAGGAAAAATCCACTAGGCCCCGCGACTGCGCGTTCAGCGTGATATCGAGGAAATGCAGGCGGAGGCTGGCGACAAGGATCGCCGCGACCGGAACCAGCGTCAGTGCCTCGCCGGTTGGCAGCTTGGCGCGCAGCACCGCGCGCTCGTTCTTGCAGAACAGCCGCTCGATCCGCTTCAGCGCGATCGGATTGACGTTCCAGACGTCGCCATGAATGAACGTCACCTTGTCGATGGCAAGATCATAGGGCGCGTGGAAACGGTGGTACATGCTCGAGGTCAGCCGCAGCGTGACGAAGCGGCCGTTCCGGTGCTGCTCCACGAGCGCCGGATCGCCGACCAGATCGAGCAGCGAATAGGGCGCGCCCTTGACCTGGAACAATTGCCCGTCCTCGATCCGCCCATGCGCGCCGATGATCGCATCCGACGGGCTCGCGATGATGGCAGGATCGGCAGCGGCCGGACGCAGGCCGGGCTTGAGCTCGCGGGTGAAGCAATCGTGCAGGCTCCTGAACTCGGTCTTCTTGGCCTCCGACAGATCGAGGTCGGAGAACAGCTTCCAGCAGGCGATCGAGGCGTCGCGCACCAGGGGGTTCTCGACCTTGGAGAACCAGCCCATGAAGCGGGTCAGCGCGGCCCGCGGAATCCGGTTGGTGAGCAGGAAATTGAGGTCTTCCTGCTGGGTGAATGCCGAGATCAGGCCCTTGACTGTCATGAATCTGTTAGGTGCTGAGGCTAGCGCTTCTGTCATGGAAACATCCCTTCCGATTCTCTCGCTGTCCGCCGCCGCGCTTGCCGGCGCCGCCGCAGCTTTCCCCAAAATTCAGGCCCGCATCGCGCTGTCGCGCGCCAAACACCGCTCGCTGACCGGACATTCCAAGATGTCCAAGATGGTCGCGCGCATGGTCCCGCACTACGAATTCGACATCGACGACTTCTTCCGCTCCGACGGCGCGCCGAAGGAGGTCGCGATGCAGCGCCAGGACGGCTTCTTCCGCCTCGCCGGCCTCTACGGGGATCGCTACCCCAAGGGCCGCGCGTTGACCGCCGAGGTGACGAAGCGCATCTCCGACCTGCAGTTCACCGAAACCTACCGCGTGCCGTTCCAGTACAGCCGCCTGGTGCGCGAGCATCTCGGCACCTCGGCCTTCGTCGAGGCCTCCAGCGGCGTCACCGTCACCGACGTCGACGGCAATGTCTTCTACGACCTGACCGGCTCCTACGGCGTCAACATCTTCGGCAACGACTTCTACAAGGAGTGCATCGCCGAGGGTGAGAAGCGCGCCCACGCGCTCGGCCCCGTGCTGGGCCCCTATCACCCGGTCATTGCCGACAACGTCAAGCGGCTCTGCGAGCTGTCCGGCCTCGACGAGGTCTCGTTCCATATGTCCGGCACCGAGGCCGTGATGCAGGCGGTGCGGCTCGCCCGCTACCACACCAAGCGGAAGCGCCTCGTGCGCTTCGCCGGCGCGTATCACGGCTGGTGGGGCGACGTGCAGCCCGGCGTCGGCAACCCGGTGTCGCCGCACGAGACCTTCACGCTCGCCGACATGTCGGAGAAGACACTGCACGTGCTGCGGACGCGCAGCGACATCGCCTGTGTGCTGGTCAACCCGCTGCAGGCGCTGCATCCCAATTCCAACGCGCCCGGCGATTCCGCGCTGGTCGACTCCTCGCGTTCCTCCAAATACGACCGCGCCGCCTACACCGAATGGCTGAAGAAGCTGCGCGAGGTGTGCACCGAACGCGGCATCGTCCTGATCTTCGACGAGGTGTTCGTCGGCTTCCGCCTCGCCGCCGGCGGCGCCCAGGAATATTTCGGCGTCAAGGCCGACATGGCGACCTACGGCAAGAGCCTGGCCGGCGGGCTTCCGGTCGGCGTGGTGTGCGGCCGCAAGGATTTGATGCGGCGCTTCCGCGCCGACCGCCCGGCCGACATCTGCTTCGCCCGCGGTACCTTCAACTCGCATCCCTATGTGATGACGGCGATGGACGAGTTCCTGAGCCGGCTCGCCAGCCCGAACTTCCGCTCGATCTACAACGGGCTGGACGAGACCTGGAACGGCCGTGCCAAGGCGCTCAACGACCGCCTCGCCGCGCAAGGCTTGCCGGTTCGCGTCGGCAACATCTCGTCGATCTGGACCGTCTATTACACCGAGCCGTCCCGCTACAACTGGATGCTGCAATACTATCTGCGGGCCGAGGGCCTGGCGCTGAGCTGGGTCGGCACCGGCCGCCTGATCTTCACCCTGAACTACACCGACGCCGACTTCGCCGAGGTCAGCGACCGCTTCGTCGCCGCAGCCGAGAAGATGAAGCGCGACGGCTGGTGGTGGCACAAGGCCGGCCTCACCAACAAGAACATCAAGCGGCAGATCCTGAAGGAGATGGTCGCCGTGAGGTTCGGCCGCTGAGCACACCGTCATTCCGGGGCGATGCACAGCATCGAACCCGGAATCTCGAGATTCCGGGTTCGCTCGCTGGCGCGATCGCCCCGGAATGACGGCGTTTAGGTCGTCACCGTGAAGTTCAGGCGCTGAGGCAACGCGCGGCCCCCCTGCTCCCTCGCCCCGCCCTTGCGCGGAGAGGGCTGGGGTGAGGGGCTGCATCCATAAAATCGGAAATGGACGGACTCGTGGTGAGCCCCCCTCACCCGGATCGCTGGCGCGATCCGACCTCTCCCCGCAAGCGGGGCGAGGTGACGTGTACGCGCGGTCGAAGGCGCTCAAGTGATGATCCGCCGTAATCCTAAGACGTAGATGCCCGGGACAAGCCCGGGCATGACGTAGCTTGAAGACTCTGAGGGCAACCGATCAGGCGTGCTTGACGTGCTTCTCGAGACCCGGATCGATCAGTTCGCCCTTCATCAGGAACAGCGGCGCCCTGTGATAGAGCTTCAGGTCGTTGAACGGGTCGGTGACGATCTTGGTCATCCAGACGAGGCCGGTCTCGACGTCGCGGATGAAGAACAAATGGACGGTGCGGAACAAGAGGCCGCCGATGCCGACCACGAGCCAGATCTTGGCCACCTGGCGGGTGAAGTCGCCCATCGTGACCCAGGGCTTGAACAGGCCGAACAGCGTCGGATCGAAGTACAGCACCATCGGCGACAGCGCCCAGATCGCCATCAGCACGACCTTGCGCTGCAGATTGTAGCCGACCTTGATATCTTCCTTGTGCTCGTGGGTCGCCTGGTTGACGTGGTCGTAGCCCTTCGGCTCGAAGAAGAAGTGACCGGCCTGGCGCGAGGTCATCGAGACCAGCCAGCCGACCAGCGCCGACACGACCGGATCGAAGAACAGCATCACATAGGCGAACAGGAAGCTCAGCGCGCTGACGAAGTGCAGGCTCTGGTTGATCCGGCTGTGATGGTAGAAGCGATGGTCATCCCAACGCTGGGTACGCAGCTCTTGCAGGAAATTCTTGATCATTGGTTCCCCCAACATCTTTCGGAACAGGATTTACAGGGATTCGATGTATCGCGTGTGACATCATCATAATGACATATGACAATGCGGAGCGACGCCTTGACGCAACCGGAGCAGGGTCTCGCCTCATCCCGAGAAGATCTGCGGAGATCAGGCGAAGGAGATCGTAGCCTCCCGGCCTGGGGTGCGCTGTGCGCTACCTCACCCGGGAGGAGCGGCGGGCTGGGCCGCCTGGCCGGGCCGCCTCAGGCGGCTTTGGCGACATCCGCCTTGCGGAAGCGGACCAGCGAGAAGTGGCCGAGCGGCGGAATCAGGCGGCGCTCCGCGAGCTCCATGCCGCGCGCGCCCGCGAGCCATTTGGTGTAGCGCGACCAGGCGAATTCGGCGGTCCGGAACCCGAGCGGGCGCACCACCGGCTGCAGCTTCTGCTCGATGAAGCGGCGCACGCCGGCATCGGCGCTGACGCGGGTCAGGATGATCAGTTCGCCGCCCGGACGCACCACGCGGGCGAACTCGTCGAGCGCGGCTTCCGGGTTCGGCACCGCCGACAGCACGTACTGCGCCATCACCACGTCGAACGAATTGTCGGGGAATTCGAGCTTTTCGGCGTCCATCACCGCGAGGCCCTCGACATTCTTCAGGCCCCGCTCCGCGACCCGCTTCTTGGCCTTCTCCAGCATCGCTTCCGAGATGTCGGTGCCGAAGATGCGGACGTTCGGGCTATAGAGCGGCAGCGAGATGCCGGTGCCGACGCCGACCTCGAGCACCCGGCCGCCGATCTTGTTGGTGGCCTGGATCGCGGCCTGCCGGCCCTTGCTGAACACACCGCCAAACACGAGGTCGTAGATCGGCGCCCAGCGGTCATAGGCCTGCTCGACCGTCTCGCGGTCGAAGTCCATGGAACGGTCGGCACCCAGCTTGATGATTTCAGCCATAGATCGTCTCTCGTCTCTCGTTCGATTGAGGTGTTAATTCGGAACCGCACTGCGGCCGGCAACGCGGCGGGCAGGCCGCGGCGCACGGCTCGGCTGCAGCGTGGCCAGATTGCCGATGAACTGACGCGCACTGTTTTCCCAGGAACGCTCCAACGCAAAATTGCGGCAGTCGGCGCGCGACATCGTCAGCGCGCGCAGGCAGGCGCTGCGCAGATCGTTGTCGATCGCGCCGATCGGATGGTTGGCGATGACGTCCTTCGGGCCGGTGACCGGGAATGCCGCGACCGGCGTGCCGCAGGCCAGCGCTTCGAGCTGCACGACGCCGAAGGTGTCGGTCAGGCTCGGGAACACGAAGACGTCGGCGGCGGCGAGGTGCGAGGTCAAATCATGCCCCTTCTTCTCGCCGAGGAAAATCGCGTCGGGATATTTCTGTTCCAATGCCGCCCTTTGCGGGCCATCGCCGACCACGACCTTGGAGCCCGGCAGGTCCAGCGACAGGAAGGCGTCGAGGTTCTTCTCGACCGCGACGCGGCCCATGGTCATGAAGATCGGCCGCGGCAGATCGAGCACCGCCGGCTGGTCCGGATTGAAGATTCTGGTGTCGACGCCGCGGGTCCAGAAGCCGAGCCTGCGGAAGCCGCGCTCGGCGAGCTCGCTGCGCAGCGAGTCGGTCGCGACCATCGTCATCGACCCGGCGGCGTGGAAGTGGCGCAGCACCGCATAGCCGACGCTGTCGGGAATGCCGGTGCGAACCGAAACATATTCCGGGAAGCGCGTTGTATAGGATGTGGTGAAGGCGAGCTTGTTGCGCTGGCAATAGCCGCGCACCGCCCAGCCGATCGGCCCTTCGGTCGCGATGTGGATCGCCTCGGGCGCGGCCTCCTCGATCCGGCGCGCGATCTCGCGGCGGTTCGGCAGCGCCACGCGCAGGCCCGGATAGGTCGGCACGCCGACCGAGCGGAAACCGTCGGGAGTGAGGAATTCGATCTCGGCGCCGAGCCCGGCTGCGCTGCGCGCAAGCGACGTCAGCGTCCGGACCACGCCGTTGACTTGCGGATGCCAGGCATCGGTCGCAACGAGTATGCGCATTGCAGGAGATCCAAATCGTTAATCTTGATTCTGCTCGCACGACGTTCTGACATGGATGTTTCAAACGTATGACGTCATCGAAATGTTAGGTTGTTTTTCACGGCAAACGGCCGGTTTTTCGTGTAACGTGACAGCCAGATGTCGGAGCAGAGTGAAAATCCCGGCGCGAAGCGCCGCAGGCTCAGGCGGCGAAACTCGTCGCTGCTGATCCTTGCGGCCGGCATGCTTGTGTTCGGCCTCGCCGCCGGCGCGCTGTATTACGCGCTGCGTCCGGTGACGCTCGCGATCGCGGTCGGCCCGACCGGCAGCGAGGACGTCAAGCTGATCCAGGGCTTCGCCCAGGTCTTTACGCACGACGGCAGCTCGGTGCGGCTGAAGCCGGTCACGACGCAGGGCTCCGCCGAGAGCATCGCACTGTTCACGGCGAACAAGGTCGACCTCGCGGTGGTGCGCGGCGACCTCGATCTGCCCGCGAGCGCCGAGTCGGTTGCGATCCTGCGCAAGAATGTCGTCGTGCTGTGGGCGCCCTCGGGCGCCAAAGGCAAGCGGCGGTCCGCGAAGATCAAGAGCATCGACGATCTCGCCGGCCACAAGGTTGGCGTGGTCGGCAGCACCCAGGCCAACGTCACGCTGCTGCGCGTGATCCTGACCGAGTCCGGCGTCAACCCCGACAAGGTCGCGGTCAGCCAGTTCGCCGTCAACAAGATCGCCGACCTCGCGCGCGACCCCTCGCTCGATGCCTACATGACCGTCGGCCCGCTCGACAGCAAGATAACGGCGGAAGCGATTACGGCGACGGCGGCGGCGCGCGGCGAGCCGGTCTTCCTCCCGGTCGATGTCTCGGAGGCAATCGCGCAGAAGCATCCGCGCTATGAGTCCGAGGAGATCGCCGGCAGCATCTTCTCCTCGTCGCCGGCGCGGCCCGAGGACAAGGTCGAGACCGTCAGCGTCAATCACCTCATCATCGCGCAGCATGCGCTGAGCGAGGCGACCGTCGGCGCGCTCGACCGGCAGCTGTTCACGCTGCGCCTCCAGGTCGCGCGCGATCTGCCGGCGGCGGCAAAGATCGAGAAGCCCGACACCGACAAGGACGCCGCGCTGCCGGCGCATCAGGGCGCGGCCGCCTATATCGACGGCACCGAGCGCACCTTCCTCGAAAAATACTCCGACTACATCTGGGGCGGCATCCTGCTGCTCTCCGGCCTCGGCTCGGCCGGCGCCTGGCTGCGCCACTACGTGAAGCGCGACGAGCGCGAGCACTACATCACCCATCGCGACAATCTGCTGACCCTGATCTCGCAGGTGCGCGGCGCCGAGACGCCGGAACAGCTCGCCGCCATGCAGGGCGACGCGGATGCCCTGTTGCGCGAGGCGCTCGACTGCTACGACGACGGCGCGATCGAGGAAGGCGATCTCTCGGTGATCGGGCTGACGCTCGAGCAATTCCATCACGCCGTCTCCGACCGCCGCGCCGTGATCAACGGCGACAAGCCGGGCCTGCCGCGGATGCGCGCCGGCTAGGCCGCGTGCACGCCGAATTGCACCGAGAGCAATGTGCACCGAGAGCAATGTTTGGATTGCGCATGCAGGCGCGCGTGGCCATGTTGAGTACATGACCACAACGCTTCGCACGACACCATGATCACGTCCATCGTCGCTGACCTGCCCGGACCTTTCGTGCTCGCGGTTGCCTTCGCCGGCGTCTTCCTGATCGCCTTCATGAAGGGCGCGTTCGGCGGCGGTTTTGCCATCGTCGGCATCCCGCTGCTGTCGCTGGCGATGGACCCGATCGCGGCGGGCGCGCTGCTGGCACCATTGTTCGTCGTCATGGACGTCACCGCGCTGCGGTTCTGGCGCCCGAGCACGTGGTCGCGCATCGACCTCGCGATGCTGCTGCCGGCGCTCGTCGTCGGCATCGGCCTCGGCTATTTCGTGCTGCGCGATCTCGACCGGCATGCCGTCGAGATCGTGATGGGCGTGGTGACGCTGGTGTTCGCCGCGCTGTGGCTTCTCGGCGGCGGCGAGATCAAGCCGCGTCCGCGCTCGACGTTCAAGGCGACGTTCGCCGGCCTGTCCTCCGGCGTCACCACGATGGTGGCCCATTCGGGCGGGCCGCCGCTTGCGATCTATCTGCTGCCGCTCGGCATGCCGAAGGCGCTCTACGCCGGCACCACCAGCCTGTTCTTCACGGTCGGCAACCTCTTGAAGGCCGGCCCGTGGCTCGTGCTCGCCACGCCGTCGCGCAGCCTGTGGATGCTGATGGCGCTTTGCGTGCCGGCGGTGCCGGTCGGCGTCTGGGCCGGATGGCGGCTGCACGAACGTCTCGACCAGCGCGCGCTGTACCGCGCCTGCTACGCCATTCTGGTCATCACCGCGGCCAAGCTGCTGTGGGACGGATCGGCCGGATATCTCAGCTCCTGAACGGCGAAGGTGCTGGCTCCTCGTCAGGAGGAGTGCCTGCTGCGGACGGCGCTCGCGGCAACGGCAAGAGGCGCAATGTCCTGGCGCGGCGCGGCCGCGTCGTCCGGCGCAAGGCGCTCGCGCGCCACGAAGGAGAAGCGGCTGCGCAGCTTCAGGATCGGCTTCTCGATCCAGTGCCAGGAGAACGCGGCGAACAGCGTGATCAGCAGCAGCGCAATCGCGAACTGAACGATCACGGGCGCGTGCGGCAGCCATACCCGCACCACCTGCTGCACCGGAAAGCCGTAGAGATAGATGCCGTAGGAATAGTCGCCGCGCGAAATCAGCGGCAGCCGCGGCAGCTTCGAAACGCCGAGATAGGCGGTGATATAGACCAGCGCCGGGGCGATCAGCAGATTGAGCACCGGCTGGCTCATCCAGTCCGCCGGACCGAGCAGCGCGGCGCCCGCGCAGAGCGCGCAGCACGCGGCGAGAAGCCATCCGTTGTAGGGAATGCGGTCACGATAGAGATAGATCGCGATGCCGAGCATGAACGCGACCGGCAGCTTCGCGCCGCGTCCGAGGAACGGCGCCGTGCTGAAGATCCTGTCATGCAGCGTGCCGGCGACCCCGGCGGGCAGTTGCGAGGGTTGCGCGCCATGCCCGGCGAGTACGAGCGCAAGGCCGATGCCGACCAGCACGAGCGCACCGAGCACGATGAGCGGCGGCTTGCGCAACAGGCCGAACAGGATGAACACCGTCATCAGCGCGTAGCAGCCATATTCGAACGGCACCGTCCACAGCGAGCTGTTGACCTCCGGCGCGGGATTTCCGCTGAACACGCCGGGCAGGACGTAGTTCACGAGGCCGATGATGTTGGTGAAGTATTTGTAGGTGCCGAAATTGGCGAAATAGTCCGACAGCGGCAGCGCGGTGAAGATCGGCCCGAGGATCAGTGCCGACAGCACGATCTCGACCGCAAGCGCCGGAATGATCCGCATGCCGCGATTGGTGAGAAATTCCTTTAGGGAGAGCCGCAGGCCGCTCGCCGCGATCAGAAAGCCGCTCAGCGCGAAAAACATCACGAGAATGGCGTAGTGCGGAAACCAGGCGATCCACGCCTGCTCGCCGTCGCCACTGCCGCTCGCGACATAGGGCGCGTGGGCGGCGACGACGGAAATCGCCAGTGCGATACGGAGAAAATCGAACCCGGGGCCGAAGCCCTTCTGCCGATCCAGCATGCTGCCGATCGTGTGCCCCAGCATCATTTCCACTCCATTCCGAAACAATGCGCTGGGACAGCAAGCACCGTGCCAGGAAGACTGTCTTGCGGCGGGACACCCCCTTCCCGGCAACCCGGCCTTAACCGTGCGACGAAACACGCACGAAACAATTCCCTAACGGCACGAAACCATTTTGGCGATTTCGTGCAAACGTCCTGAAACGCCTCACCTGTACTGCTTTGACCCAACGACGCGCCGGAACTGGCGCGCAGGGCGCAAACAACAGGGGTCGACAATGTTCAATTCCATCAAGCTGAACTCACGTCTCGCTGCCGCCGCCTTCGGTGCGCTGGCGATTGGCACCGTCGCTTTTTCGAATTCCGCCGCGGCCGCTCCGCTGCCGATGTTCCCCTTCATCCTGACGCCGCCGACCGAGGCCGTGCAGCCGCCGGTGCAGTCGATGCCGCAGACGCAGGAGGAAGACCGTTCGGTTGAGTTGCCCGCCCGCCTGCGCCGCCAGGTCGTCGCCTATCCGACGCGCGAGGCGCCCGGCACCATCATCATCGACACCCCGCACACCTATCTCTATCTCGTGCTCGGCAACGGCCAGGCCATGCGCTACGGCATCGGTATCGGCCGCGACGGCTTCACCTGGTCGGGCACCCAGACCATCACCAAGAAGGCGGAGTGGCCGGATTGGACGCCCCCGCCGGAAATGATCGCCCGCCAGCCCTATCTGCCGCGCCACATGGCCGGCGGCCCCGGCAATCCGCTCGGCGCCCGCGCCATGTATCTCGGCGGCACCATCTACCGCATCCACGGCACCAACGCGCCGGAGACGATCGGCACCCGCGTGTCCTCCGGTTGCCTGCGCCTGACCAACGCAGATGTCTCCGACCTCTATTCGCGGGTCGGCGTCGGCACCAAGGTGATCGTGCTGCCGATGACCGACCGCCGCGCCGATCTCGGCTCGGCCGTCCGCTAAGCCCCTCCCCTCCAAGGCGTCCTTAACAAAGGCGTCCTCGACCACGGCTCCGGCATTCTCATGCCGGGGCCGTTGTCGCGTTCATCAACCTTAACGCCTTCCGCCCCTGAAGCAGCTTGATCCCGCCACACTGGCGCCCTCGTCGGGGGGCCTGTACAAGCCGTCAAGTTGATTTTCATCCGGGGGAATGATGCGTCTACCGATGCATCCAAGGACGATAGCGCTCGGGACCGCGGTGGTGCTGGTCTCATTCGTGATCAGCCTCAAGGCAATGGACTGGCTCGCGCCGAGCGTCACCGTGCAGAAGCCGAAGCTCGCAGAGCTGCCGCCGCTGCCGCAGGCGCCGCGTTCCTCGACGATCGTGGCGCAGGTCTCGGTCGCGCTGTCGGCGATCCGCGACGCCGCCGAACGCGGCGCGCCGAAGACGTTCGGCGGCAAGGCCGACAACCCGGTCCAGCAAATCCTGCAAAATGCCGACATCGGCTGGACCGCATCGCGCGGGCCGATCGCGGCCACCGGCGCGCAGGACGTGCTGACGCTGACCACCCCGATCAACGGCACGCTCAAGGTCACCGGCGCGTTGTCCGCCAAGGCAACCGGCGCGGTCAACGACGCGCTCGGCAGCCTGCTCGGCGGCAATGTCGCCAAGCAGATCGGCGCCGTGAACATCAAGAACATCAACGCCAACGCCGAGATCAAGGGCAACGTCACCCTCACCGCGCGGCCGAAGCTCGGCGCGTCCTGGCGGATCGAGCCGAACCTGCAGGCACAGGTCAATCTCGGCGACACCAGCCTGTCGACGGCCGGCGTCCGCATCAGCGTGCCGGCCCAGGTCAAGCCTGTCATCGACAAGGCGGTCGCCGACCAGATTTCCGTGGTCGAGGCCCGATTGCACAACGACCCGGTGTTCCAGAACAACGCCCGCACGCAATGGGCCAAGGCCTGCCGCTCGATCCCGCTGCAAGGCACCGGCGGCACCACCTCGATGCCGCCGATGTGGCTCGAACTGCGACCGACCCGCGCGATCGCCGCGCAGCCGAAGGTCGATGCGTCCTCGCTGATCCTGACGATGGGGATCGAGGCCGAAACGCGGATCACAGAGGCGCAGACCACCCCGAACTGCCCGTTCCCCGAAAAACTCTCGATCGTGCCGCCGATGCCGAGCCAGGTCGCGATCGGCCTGCCTGTCGACCTGTCCTTCACCACGCTGAGCCAGCTGGTCGAGGCGCAGCTCAAGGGCAAGACCTTCCCCGAGGACGGCTCCGGTCCGGTCGACGTGACCGTCAAGAGCGCGAGCATCGCCGCCTCCGGCGGCCGGCTTCTGATCTCGCTCCTGGTGCACGCCAAGGAGAAGGCCAGCTGGTTCGGGCTGGGCGCCGAGGCGACCGTGCACATCTGGGGCCGGCCGCGGCTCGACCAGCCGTCGCAGACGCTGCGGCTGACCGACGTCGAGCTGGCGGTGGAATCCGAGGCCGCGTTCGGCCTGCTCGGCGCCGCCGCACGCGCGGCGATCCCGCACATGCAGCAGACCCTTAACGACCGGCTGGTGGTCGACCTGAAGCCATTCGCGACCAACGCGCAGCGCAAGGTCGCCGCCGCCATCGCCGACCTGCAGAAGAACGAGGAGGGCATCCGCGTCGACGCCGAGGTCAACAGCATCCGGCTGGCCGGGATCGACTTCGATTCCAAGACGTTGCGGGTGATCGTGGAAACCGACGGCACCATCAAGGCCGCCGTCACCGCGTTACCGGCGCTGTAGGACACTGCCCGAGCGGATTGCTCTCTTACCTCGCCCCGCTTGCGGGGAGAGGTCGGATTGCGAAGCAATCCGGGTGAGGGGGTACAGGTCTCACGACAATCGCCACCCGTGGATAAGGCCCCTCACCCCAACCCTCTCCCCGCGAAGAGCGGGGGAGAGGGGGAACACTTGCCGCGCGCATGCTCAAAAAGTCGTCTTTGCGACAGCTTGTCGCAGCGGCTAGAACGCCCCGGTGGAAGCAACCCTCAACGAAAAAGTCAGGGAGAAAAACACGATGAAAACACTCTTGGCCGCAGCGGCGGCCGGCCTCGCGCTCGCGGTCTCAGCGACCGCGGCGAACGCCCAGATCTCCGACGACGTCGTCAAGATCGGCGTGCTCACCGACATGTCGAGCCTCTATGCGGACGCCACCGGCAAGGGCTCGGTCGCCGCCGTCGAGATGGCGGTCGCCGATTACGGCGGCAAGGTGAAAGGCAAGCCGGTGCAGGTGATCGCAGCCGATCACCAGAACAAGCCCGACGTCGGCGTCAACATCGCACGCAACTGGTACGACAACGACAAGGTCGACGCGATCCTCGACGTGCCGACCTCGTCGGTCGCTTTGCCGATCTCGGCGCTGACGCGCGAAAAGAACAGAATCCACATCAATTCCGGCGGCGGCTCCTCCGATATCACCGGCACCGCCTGCTCGCCCAACACGGTGCACTGGACTTACGACACCTACGCGCTCTCGAACGTCGCCGGCAAGGCGATGGTCAAGCGCGGCGAGGACACCTGGTTCTTCGTCACCGCCGACTACGCCTTCGGCATGGCGCTGGAGCGCGATGCCGCCAATGTCGTCAAGGAGAGCGGCGGCAAGGTGCTGGGCGACGTGCGTCATCCGCTCAACTCGTCGGACTTCTCGTCCTTCCTGCTGCAGGCGCAGGCCTCCAAGGCCAAGGTCGTGGCGCTGGCGAATGCCGGCGGCGACACCACCAACGCGCTGAAGCAGGCTTCCGAGTTCGGCCTGACCCAGGGCGGCCAGAAGATGATCGCGCTGCTGCAGGAGATCACCGACACGCATTCGCTCGGCATCAAGGCGACCCAGGGCCTGATCGTCACCGACGCCTTCTACTGGGACATGAACGACGAGACCCGCGCCTTCTCGAAGCGCTTCAACGAGAAGGTCGGCCATATGCCGACCATGATCCAGGCCGGCCTCTATTCGGCGACCATGCATTACCTGAAGGCGATCGAGGCCATCGGCACCGACGAGGCGCCGCAGGTGATGGCCCAGATGCGCGCCACGCCGGTCAACGACTTCTTCGCCAAGAACGGCCATATCCGGATCGACGGCCGCATGGTGCACGACATGTATCTGTTCGAGGTCAAGAAGCCCGAGGAATCCAAGGGCGAGTGGGACCTCTACAAGCTGATCGCCACCGTGCCCGGCGACGAGGCGTTCCGCCCGCTCGACAAGGGCGGCTGTCCGCTGGTGAAGTCGAACTGACGGCCACGCCACACCGGATCGCATCCAGCGATGCGATCCGGTCTCTCCGCGCATCGCAGACGGAATTCCGCGGCTGCCATGCCGTACCCCGCAAGCCGGAGCGAAAGTCACTGCAGGCATTACGCCTGGAAGACCCGCAGCGTTGCGATCTGGAATGGACGCAGCGCCAGGCGGCATCCCCGATCCTCGGTCGGCAAGGCCTCGATGCGGTCTTCCAGGGTGTTGCTGATCCACACCGACGCGATGTCGACGCCGAAATCGAGCGCCGCGGCGGTGCGAATGCCGGCGCTCTCGTAAAGCCGCACCACCCAGCCGTCTCCATCCTCGGCGGGCTTGATCGTATCGACGATCACGTTGGCCGGAGACGCGGTCAGGAACGATCGTCGCAACAGCGCGCCAGGGCGCCCTTTGGTCCACAGCACCGGACGCTCGAACCGCAAGGCGCGCCCGACCGTGTCCGCGCTGCGCCAGTCGCCGTGGTGGGGATAGATCGCATAGCGCATCCGGTGCCGCCCGATATCGGCCTGCGGATCAGGCAATTCGGAGCCGCGCAGCAGCGTCAGCGCGAGCTGGTTGCCGAACGCCGAATAGCCGTGACGGCAGTCGCTGAACAGCGACACGCCGAAATCCGGCTCAGCGAGATCGGCCCAGCGATGCCCGGGCACCTCGTACTTGGCCGCATCGGCATCCGCGTTGGCATGGGTCGGCCGCTCGGTTGCGCCGAACATGGTTTCATAGGTTGCGTTCGATGCACGGCAGGCGACGGGGAACATGACCTTCAGCGCCGTCTTGCGCTCCTGCCAATCGACCGTGGTTTCGAATTCGAGATGATCGGCGCCGGCATCGAGGCGGATTACCTGCACGAGCCGGCTTGCGCGTCCGAGCCCGCGCTCGAAACGGACTTCGCCGCGCAGTCCGCCATCCGACAGCACGGCGCAGCTCACATCTCCTGTCACCTCGCGCGCGGTCTCCAGCGCGAACGGATCGATATCCCATGCCTCGAAATCGAGCGGCCGGTCATCGAGCAGCAGCAGCCGGGCTGCCGGTGATGCGAAGGTCTCGCGGCCGGTCGCAACATGCAGCAGCGACCGAACGAGCCCGCTGCGATCAATGCGCGCTTCGAGCCGCGCGTTCGACAGCACGAAGCCGTCCAGATCGGCGGCGACCACAACGCGATCGTCGGTCGTCGTCGTTTCACCCGCCGCAAACGGCGCGGCGGCGATGTGACGAAGCTCGCCGTCGGGGTCGGACGCGACTTCGGCGCGCGCGCAGCCCAGCGTGTTGACGGGCGTCCAATTGCCGTCTTCGGGATCGCACAGTGTCGCCAGCACGGCTTGCGTGCGACGCCCGGCCTCCTCCGCCACGCCAGCGAGTTCGACCTCCGCACGTTCATAGACCTCGCGGATGCTGCTGCCGGGAATGATGTCGTGGAACTGGTTGACCAGCAGCGTGCGCCACAGCGCTTCGATCTCCTGTGCTGACGGTGCCGGTTGCCGGCAGGCAGCCGCGACCGTGGTCACGAATTCGAGGGCCTGAAGGCCGGCCTCGCAAGCGCGGTTGAGGCGCTTGGTCTCGGCCTGCGTGGTGTAGGTGCCACGATGATATTCGAGATAGAGCTCGCCTTCGATCGTTGCCAGATCCGGCGCTGATATCGCCAGGCGGTCGAAGAACTCGTCGACGGAGCGAATCTGGATTCGCGGCAGCCCCTGCAAGTCCCTTGCGCGCTGCAACGTCTCGAGCATCGTCTCGTCGGCACCGCCGCCGCCGTCGCCATAGCCGAACAGATAGAGTGCGTCGGACGAACGGTCGGCGTCCTTGTAATTGGCGGCGTGATAGCGGAGCTCCGCGACCTGCGCCGATCCGTTGTAGGTGTCCGCCGGGGGGAAATGCGCCAGCACCGTGCTGCCATCCAGTCCGCGCCAATGGAAGCTGTGATGCGGCGGTGAGGTGAACTTGTTCCACGACAGCTTCTGGGTCAGGAAGCGCGACATCCCCGCGGACTGCATCAGCTGCGGCAGCTGGGCGTCGTAGCCGAACACGTCGGGATTCCAGAACACGCTGGAGCGCGCGCCGAACGTTTGCTCGAAATAGCGCTGACCATAGAGGAACTGACGGCAGATCGACTCGCCCCACGGCAGATTGCAGTCCGGCTCGATCCAGCTGCCGCCGACCGGAATCCATTGGCCGGCGGCGGCCTTGGCGCGAATTCGGGCGAACAGGTCAGGGTCATTCTGCTCGATGACGGCATACTGATAGGCCTGCGAACAGGCGAACTTGAAATCGGGATAGCGCTCCATCAGCGCCACCGCCGTGGAGAAGCTGCGTTGCGCCTTGCGCCGGGTTTCCGCCAGCGGCCACAGCCATGCCGTGTCGAGATGGGCGTGGCCGATCGCCGACACCTCGTGGGCGATGCTGCCATTTCGTGCCGCGAGCAGGCCATCGAGGATCGCCCGCGCCGCCGGCCAGGTCGCGCGATCGTCGGGATCGGCGATGTTGCAGATGCGGTTGAGATCGTGCAGCAGGCGCCCCGCCCAGGTCCGATCCAGCGCCGGCTGCGCCGTCTCTCCGACAGCGCCGTATGACCTCGACTTTGTCGTGGGATCGCGGTCAACCTCGAGCTGGCGCAGCACCTCGTAGTCGAAATAGAATGCCGTGGCCTCGGAATCGAAGCAGCGCAGCTCGCAGGCGACCAGCGCGTAGGCCTGCGGATCGCTCCAGAACGCACCGAACAGGCCGTTGCAGGCCACCTCCACATGGAAGCTGATCGTCTCCCCGCCGCTCGCCGACTGAACGAGCGGCGCGGTGTGGCGGCCGGGATTGAGACCCTGCGAGGAACGTCCGTTGAGCCAAAGCAGCGCTTCCGAGCGGCTGTCCCAATACAGATCCACGCGCGAGCCGGCCCAGGCCTGCGGCACCTCGGCCACGACCTGCACCCAATAAGTCGCCCATAGCGGTCCCAGCGTCTCGCCCAACGGGACCGGCCGATAATCGAGCTTGAGCGCGTCCTCGAGGCTGATCCGCTCGGTGGGACCGGCAAGCGCGAGCGAAGTGACCGGCACACGGTCGGCATGAACCTTCTGTTGCAGCCGCTCCGCAAAGCCTTGCAACCGGCGCCGCGTGTATTGCGGGTAGCGGCCGCGAATCCGGGCTACCGCGGGATTGCCGCCATCGCGGTCCCTGTCATTCATCAGGTTCTTCAGCCATTTGACGAATGATCACGTGAGGGTTGATGATGATTGCAACGCGCTGTCCGAATTGGATCGCCTGACCTACTCCCTACACTCTTCCCAAATTTTATTCATCCGGCCAGCAAAAAAGCGCGCCCGGCAGCAACCGGACGCGCTCTTCTCTTGCAGGTGACGCGATGCGTTAGTCGGTCGAATACTTGAATTCCGGCATCGCCTTCAGCTCATCCTTGCTCGCATTGAACACGGCGTGATCCGGATACCAGGGATTCGGCTTCGACGTCGCCGCCGCAGGGGCCGCGCCCGTGGTGGTCGTCTTGCTGGTGCTGCCGGCGCCGGTGTTCGAGGCGCCGGTATAGGCGATCGGCTCGTTCACGAACTTCACCTTGTCGATCGGGACCGCGACCAAGTGCTCGCCGACGCCAAGGAAGCCGCCGACGCCGATCACGACCGCCTTGATTGTACCGCCCTTCTCCATCAGCAGATCATTGATCGAGCCGACGCTTTCATTGGCGTCGTTGTACACGCTAAGGCCGACGACCTTCGACGCGCGCCAGTTGCCCTTGAACGAATCCGGCGACGTGACTGACGTCGACGCCGCAGGAGACATCTTGTCGCCCTTATCGGTTGGCGTCTGCGCAACGGCGACGGTTGCAAGCAGCGCAGTGCCGGCGAGGCCGGCGATGATGGATTTGACCAACATTGATGGCTCTCCTCTCGCAAAATCGATGCTGGGAAAACCCGTCATCTTCGCAACCGTTCCTAACGGACCTGCGCTCAAAAGCCGCTTAAATGCCGAGGAACGGGGGTGAGGACCTTTCAGCGCACGGAAACGCTGCGCCGCTTGACGAAAGGTATCGTGATCTCTCAAGTGAGCTTGCGGTTGAGCCTCACGACTGCGCCGGACGCGCAGTCCATGATGTGACGATGTTTGGCTCACCGAACCGCGCTGCACAAACCGCGCGCTCGCCCCGGCGACCGCATCATCGATCGACGAGCGTCGTCATGCGCGCATGTTGCCGCGCGATCAGAAGCCGCCCCAATAGGGCGGCACGCCGTAGAAGCGATGCAGCTCGACTTCCTGCGAGCGATCGCCCCAATCGAAATCCTTGTCGGCACGGAACGACGGCGCGCGCTTCAGCTCCTCGTCCTCGATGTCGAGCTCATAGGCCTCGAACTTCGGGTTGTAGTGCAGCCGGCCCCAGGGCAGCGGGATCAAATTGGTTCCAATGCCCAGGAAGCCGCCGAAGCTCAACACCGCGTACGATACCTTGCCGGAGATCTTGTCGATCATCAGCCGCTCGATATGGCCGATCATGTCGCCATTGGCCCGGCGCACCGCCGTCCCCTCGACCCGGTCGCTTGCAATGAGCTGATGCGGCCTGGTCTCGACCTCGACAGCCATCTCACCCTCCTTGACCCGAAAGAGAAATAACGCGTCGCCGGGGTAACGGGTTCCGCCCCCGGATATGACAGCCGCCCTTCCCCTTCTCCGGCCGCCATAACGACCAGGGGCCGATGCGCTATCCCGAGAGGGTTCTGCCCGCATTTCAGGGCATCAGGATTGATGACAGAACGATAACTTTTCTGCCTGCGGCCGACCTGTTAACCCGGATAGCCGGGCAAGATTTCAGACACATACTGAAACAAAATTCCTGAGCCGCTTTCCCCGAATCACGGACAAAAGATCGGTATGACCCAGGCTGCGCCCAATATCCTTGTCGTCGAGGACGACCGCGAGACGCGGTCCCTTATCGCAAAATATCTCCGTACCAATTCTTGTCATGTCACGACCGCCTCCGACGGCCGCGAGATGGCCAAGGCGATGACCGACCACCGCGTGGATCTCCTGGTGCTCGACGTCATGCTGCCCGGCGAGGACGGCCTCAGCCTGTGCCGCAAGGTGCGGGCGGAATCGCAGACGCCGATCATCATGCTGACCGCGCGCGGCGAGGACGTCGACCGCATCCTCGGCCTCGAGATGGGCGCCGACGATTACCTGGCAAAGCCGTTCAACCCGCGCGAGCTGCTGGCGCGGATCAACGCGGTGCTGCGCCGGCAGGCCGCCGCGCGCAACGCCAGCGCGATCGAGGGCGCGACCACGCTGACCTTCCTCGGCTGGCGTATCGACATCCGCCTGCGCGAGCTGCGCAACCCCGAAGGCGCGCGCGTCGCCATGACCAGCGCCGAGTTCGACCTGCTGCGCACCTTCTGCGAGCGGCCCGGCCGCGTGCTGTCGCGCGACAGCCTGCTCGACCTGACCCAGGGCCGCAGCGCCGGCTCGTTCGAACGTTCGATCGACGTGCTGGTCAGCCGCATCCGCCGCAAGATCGAGCCCGATCCGCAGGAAGCCACCATGATCAAGACAGTGCGTTCCGGCGGCTATGTGTTCACGCCGAGGGTGGAGGCGGTTGCCGCCACGAACAATTGACCATGAAGCTGCTGCGCGTGCTGAGTCTGCGGGGGATCGGCGCCCAGATGGCGGCGCTGGTCGTCGTTTCGATCGTCGCGCTGCACTTGATCATCACCGCCACCTTCCTGATCCATCGCCCTGATCGGGTGGAGCCGTCGGACCGCTGGCACACCCAGCTCGCCGCCGCCGCGCAGCTGCTCGGGCATGCCCCGGCGTCGGAGCGGCCGCGGCTCGTGGCCGACGTCGCCCGTGCCTTCCCGCAACTTGCGATCGGCGACCTGCCGGCCGATGCCGGCGCGCTCACCGAAACCGACACGCCAAGCCTGCACGCGTTGCGCCGGCTCGGCGTCGGCTATCGCATCTTCCTGCTGCCGCGCGAGGCTGGCGGCACGCCGCATGACGGCGAAATTCGCCGCGTCGCGATCCGCCTGCCCGACGGCGCCATGTTCGCCGCCAACCTGACGCCGGATCAGCACATGCGGCCGTTCTGGGGTGGACCGTGGATGATGACGGTGCTGTTCGCCGTCATCAGCGTCACCCTGCTCGGCCTGTGGGCGGCATGGGCGCTGACCGCGCCGCTGTCGTCCTTCGTCAAGGCCGCCGAGACCTTCAGCCTGAACGGCGCCGCCGCGCCGCTGCCCGAGCGCGGTCCGGAGGAGATTCGTTCGCTGGCCCGGGCGCTGAACCGGATGCGCGAGCGCATCACCGCATTGATCGACGATCGTACCAAGATGCTGGCCGCGATCAGCCATGACCTGCGCACGCCGATCACGCGGATGCGGCTGCGCGCCGAATTCATCGAGGACGAGACCCACCGCCACCGCATGCTGCGCGACCTCGACCAGATGCGCTCGATGCTGGAATCGGTGCTGTCGTTCCTGCGCAACGACCGCAAGCTCGAGGAGATGACGCTGGTCGACATCGCGAGCACGCTGCACCTCGTCACCGATCAGTTCGCCGACATGGGACACAAGGTCAGTTACGCGGGCCCGCAGCACGCGATGGCGACCGCGCGGCCGGCCGACCTGCATCGCTGCATCACCAATCTGGTGGAGAATGCCGTGCGGTTCGGCGGCGAAGTTGCCGTCCGCCTCGACGTCAAGCCGGACCGCCTCGTCGTCGACATCGAGGATGACGGGCCCGGCATCTCGGATGCGCACAAGGCGAGCGTGCTGGAGCCGTTCGTGCGCGGCGACCAGGCGCGCAACATGGATGAGGCCGAAGGCTTCGGCCTTGGTCTGTCGATCGCCAATGCCATCGTGCTCGCGCATGCCGGCACGCTGTCGCTGCACGATCGCAAGCCGCACGGGCTCGTGGTCCGGATCGAATTGCCGGCGCGGCAACAGCAATTGCAGCGGCAGAAATCCGCGGCCTGATCAGGCGAAGCTGATGCGATGAGGAGACGTCAGGCGGCGAGCGGCGTAATGAGCTCCGCTTCCTCGTAGATCGCGATGGCCTCGAAGCGGTAATTGCAGGCGCGGCAATTCCACAAGAACGACGAGCGGCCTTCGCTGTGCTCCACCCAATCAGGGCGGGCGATCGGCTTACCGCATTGCGCGCAGGGATTTTCGCGAGGCATATAGCCGGTGTCCTGACGGACCATGGCGCATCTCCCGAATGTTGTTTCTTGCGTGCTTGGACAGAGCTGCTGACTGAACGATCGCGCACTCTGCCGTGGACGAAGTCTAGACCTTCATTGATTCGTTTGCACGACAAACTGCTGTGGATAGCGTGCGGCAAAATTAGTCAGAAAAATTAGAAGGAAATTGCAGGCCAAGACAATTTTTGGCTGAGACGATTGAAGCAAACAATTTGAAGCATCCCTCTTGCAATCGCGTCGTCCCTTCACCCCATGACCGGACAATCACGGATGCATTAACGTTCGCTGATGCGAAGGTTTTGCCACATTCCTGCCCGCTAGCCGTACCAATGAGACCGCAGAACCGACGCGCATCTGAAAGCCCGAGCGATTGAGATGAAGACCGTACAAGCCCTTGGCTGCCTTGCCGCAATCGCGGTGCTGGCGTCCTGCGCGAGCGCGCAGGCGCAATCGCGCGCGCAATATGAGGCGATGGTGGCGGCCGAGGCCCAGGCCAACCTCGTACCGGAAGAGCTGGTGCATCGCGTCATCGTGCGCGAGAGCAAGTACCATCCGCAGCTGATCGGACGCGGCGGCACCATCGGGC
Source organism: Bradyrhizobium sp. USDA 4501 (assembly GCF_054062115.1). Lineage (NCBI taxonomy): Bacteria > Pseudomonadati > Pseudomonadota > Alphaproteobacteria > Hyphomicrobiales > Nitrobacteraceae > Bradyrhizobium > Bradyrhizobium sp. USDA 4501. The sequence continues at coordinate 6,876,923 of NZ_JBSSEX010000001.1, read as the reverse complement.
TGATGCAGATCAAGCTCGGCACTGCACGCGGCCTCGGCTACACCGGTACCGCCGAGGGTCTGCGCGATCCCCAGACCAACCTCAAATACGGCATCAAATACCTCGCCGGCGCCTATCGCGCCGCCGATGGCAATCACGATCGAGCCGTGCGTTATTTCGCGGGCGGGTATTACTACGTCGCAAAGCGCCAGCGCGGGGATCACCTGAAGGAAGCGAAGCATGGCGGCGCGGGTGCACCGCCGAAGGAATTCGCCAAGTCGAAGCAAATGACGGCCGATACCGCCGAGCCGAAGCCGGAACAGGCCGAAAAATAGCGCCGATCGTGTCCGCGCAGCCCCACGGCGCGTGCCGGCCATCCTCGACACCGCCTGTCAATGCGTCTGGCATACAAGTTGACACACGAGCCCATCCGCCTACATTAGGGGCGTTCCGAGGGGTGCTCCGAAGGAGGAGCTGAGATACCGCAAGCTTGGGCTAGCCAGTAGGCGAATAGTCCGGGACCGCGGTGACCCTTTGAACCTGATCCGGGTCATGCCGGCGAAGGGACAGGGATGTATCAGACGTCAAGACCGCGGGGGGATTCCCCCGTCTCCATCATCGGCGCAGGCATAGCAGGCGCCTGGCATGCGCTCTTGCTCGCAGAGGCCGGACGTGCCGTCACCCTGCATGAGCGCAGTGACGCCGCGATGACGGAATCCACAAGCCACTGGGCCGGCGGGATGCTGGCGCCGTGGTGCGAGGCGGAGGCCTCCGAGCCGGTGATCTCCCGGCTCGGCATCCGCTCGCTCGAGCTCTGGCGGCAGCATGTTCCGGAAACCGCGTTCAACGGCTCGCTGGTGGTGGCGCATCCGCGCGACCGCGCCGATTTCGAGCGCTTTGCCCGCCTCACCACCGGCCATCGCCGGATCGACGCCGAGGGCGTTCGCGCGCTCGAGCCGTCGCTCGAGGGCCGTTTCCGTGACGCCCTGTTCTATCCCGACGAGGGCCATGTCGAGCCGCGCCGCGTGCTGCCGCGGCTGCATGCCGCGATCGGCAAGGTCGGCGGCGCCATCAAGTTCGGCAGCGACGCCGAGGCAGCCGATCTCGACGGCGTGGTGATCGACTGCCGCGGCCTTGCCGCGCGCGACCGCGAGCCGAGCTTGCGCGGCGTCAAGGGCGAGATGATCATCATCGAGACCTCCGAGGTCGAACTGGCGCGCCCGGTGCGGCTGATCCATCCGCGCTGGCCGCTTTACGTGATCCCGCGCGGCGACGGCCGCTTCATGCTGGGCGCGACCTCGATCGAGGCCGAAGACAACGGCGTCAGCGTGCGCTCGGCGCTGGAGCTGCTCGGGGCCGCCTATGTCGTGCATCCGGCATTCGCCGAGGCGCGCATCGTCGAATTCGGCGCCGGGCTGCGTCCGGCATTTCCCGACAATCTGCCGAAAATCAGGATCGATCAGGAACGCATCACGGTGAACGGACTCTACCGTCATGGCTTCCTGCTGGCGCCGGCGCTGGCCGAGCTGACACTCGCCTATCTCGCGCGCGGCGAAATCGACAACGAGGTGATGCAATGCGCGTGATCGTCAACGGCGAGCAGCGGGAGATCGCGGCCTCCAGCGTCGATGCGCTGCTGGCCGAGCTCGACTACGAGGGCACGCATTTCGCGATCGCGCTGAACTACGACGTGGTGCCGAAGAGCCGCTGGGCCGACACCGCGTTGAAAGCCGGCGACGAGATCGAGATCATCACGCCGCGGCAGGGAGGGTGATGTGAGTTTGTTCGCAAAGTCCCTCCCCACGTCGTCCCGGCCGAGTGCGCGCTTGCGCACGGAGCCGGGACCCATAACCACGACCGGCTATTGGCGGAACGAACGACGCCCCGCGTGCCCTCTTGAAGGGCCGCGGCGTATGGGTCCCGGCCTTCGCCGGGACGACGGCGTGATTTGAGGAGACACCACGGATCATGGTCACCTTCTACGGCAAATCCTTTCCGTCACGCCTGCTGATCGGCACGGCGCTGTATCCCTCGCCTGCGATCATGCAGAACGCGATCCGCGCCTCCGGCGCCAGCATCGTCACGGTGTCGCTGCGGCGCGAGGCGGCGGGCGGCAAGACCGGCGATACGTTCTGGTCGCTGATCCGCGAGCTCGGCGTCACCGTGCTGCCGAACACCGCGGGCTGCCGCAGCGTGAAGGAGGCGGTGACCACCGCCAAGCTCGCGCGCGAATTGTTCGGCACGCCGTGGATCAAGCTCGAGGTGATCGCCGACAACGACACGCTGCAGCCCGACGTGGTCGGCCTGGTCGAGGCTGCCGGCATCCTGATCAAGGACGGTTTTGAAGTGTTCCCCTATTGCACCGAGGATTTCTCGGTCGCCTCGCGGCTGGTCGACGCCGGCTGCAAGGTGGTGATGCCGTGGGCAGCACCGATCGGCAGCGCCAAGGGCATCACCAACCGCGACGCGCTGAAGCTGTTGCGCGACCGCCTGCCCGACATCACGCTGGTGGTCGACGCCGGCTTGGGGGCGCCATCGCATGCCGCCGAGGCGCTCGAGCTCGGCTATGACGCCGTGCTGCTCAACACGGCGGTCGCCAAAGCTGCCGATCCCGTTGCGATGGCCAATGCCTTCCGCCTCGGCGTCGAGGCCGGCCGCACCGCTTACGAAGCCGGACTGATGGAAGCCCGCGACTTCGCCTCCCCCTCCACCCCTGTCGTTGGGACCCCGTTCTGGCATGCCGTATCCTGATCCCTTCTATCCCGTCGTCGACAGCATCAAATGGGTCGAGCGACTGACAAAACTCGGCGTCGGCACCATCCAGCTGCGCGCCAAGGAGCTCGACGATGCCGGGGCGCTGCAGATCGTCAGCGATGCGCTCGCAGTGACCAAGGGCACGCCGACCAAGCTCGTGGTCAACGACTATTGGCGCGCGGCGATCGTCGCCGGCGCCGAGCATTTGCATCTCGGGCAGGAAGACCTCGCCGAGGCCGACCTCGGCGAGATCCGCAAAGCGAACTTGACGCTCGGCATCTCCACCCATGACGACGCCGAGCTCGCCACCGCGCTCGCCGCCAAGCCCGACTATGTCGCGCTCGGCCCGATCTTCTTCACCACGCTCAAATCGATGCGGTTCGAGCCGCAGGGCATTCCGAAGATCACCGAGTGGAAGAAACGGATCGGCTCCATCCCCCTTGTCGCGATCGGCGGCATCAAGTTCGAGCACGCGGCCGAGATCTTCGCCGCCGGCGCCGATTCGATCGCCGTCGTCAGTGACGTCACCCAGAACCCCGACCCCGACGCGCGGGTCAGACAATGGCTCGGCCTCAGAGCGGAGGCCGCGTGATGCACGTAACTCTCACCAGCGTCATTCCGGGGCACGCGAAGCGTGAACCCGGAATCTCGCGCCACCACCTCGAGATTCCGGATCGGTCCTAACGGACCGTCCGGAATGACGACAAGATTAAGGAGGATCCCTCATGAACATCCGCTCCAATCCCGACACCACCCGTCCCGCCGTCACCACCGGCGCGCTGCCCGCCTCACGCAAGATCTTTGCGACGCCGGAGGCCGCGTCCGATCTGCGCGTGCCGCTGCGCGAGATCATGCTGTCGGAGGGCGCCGGCGAGCCGAACCTGCCGGTCTACGACACCTCGGGCCCTTACACCGACCCGCACGTGACGATCGACGTCAACGCCGGCCTGCCGCGCAATCGGCTCGCCTGGGTCAAGGAGCGCGGCGGCGTCGAGGAATATGAGGGTCGCACCATCAAGCCGGAGGACAACGGCAATGTCGGCGCCGCCCACGCCGCCAAGGCGTTCACCGCGCACCACAGGCCGCTGCGCGGCCTCGACGGCCACAAGATCACGCAGCTCGAATTCGCCCGCGCCGGCATCATCACCAAGGAGATGATCTACGTCGCCGAGCGCGAGAATCTCGGCCGCAAGCAACAGCTCGAGCGCGCCGAGGCCGCGCTTGCCGACGGCGAGAGCTTTGGCGCCTCCGTGCCGGCCTTCATCACCCCGGAATTCGTCCGCGACGAGATCGCGCGCGGCCGCGCCATCATTCCCTCCAACATCAACCATGCCGAGCTCGAGCCGATGATCATCGGCCGCAACTTCCTGACCAAGATCAACGCCAATATCGGCAACTCGGCGGTGACCTCGTCGGTCGAGGAAGAGGTCGACAAGATGGTGTGGGCGATCCGCTGGGGCGCCGACACCGTGATGGACCTCTCGACGGGGCGCAACATCCACACCACCCGCGAATGGATTTTGCGCAACTCGCCGGTGCCGATCGGCACCGTGCCGATCTACCAGGCGCTGGAGAAGTGCGACGGTGATCCGGTCAAGCTGACCTGGGAGCTCTACAAGGACACCCTGATCGAGCAGTGCGAACAGGGCGTCGACTATTTCACGATCCACGCCGGCGTGCGGCTGCCCTACATCCATCTCACCGCCAACCGCGTCACCGGCATCGTGTCGCGCGGCGGCTCGATCATGGCGAAGTGGTGCCTTGCGCATCACAAGGAGAGCTTCCTCTACACCCATTTCGACGAGATCTGCGACCTCATGCGCAAGTATGACGTCTCGTTCTCGCTCGGCGACGGTCTGCGCCCGGGCTCGATTGCGGACGCCAACGACCGCGCGCAGTTCGCCGAGCTCGAGACGCTCGGCGAACTGACGAAGATCGCGTGGGACAAGGGCTGCCAGGTCATGATCGAGGGCCCCGGCCACGTGCCGATGCACAAGATCAAGATCAACATGGACAAGCAGCTCAAGGAGTGCGGCGAGGCGCCGTTCTACACCCTCGGGCCGCTGACGACCGACATCGCGCCGGGCTACGACCACATCACCTCGGGCATTGGCGCTGCGATGATCGGCTGGTTCGGCTGCGCGATGCTCTGCTACGTCACGCCGAAGGAGCATCTGGGTCTCCCGGATCGCAACGACGTCAAGACCGGCGTCATCACCTACAAGATCGCGGCCCACGCCTCTGATCTGGCCAAGGGCCACCCCGCCGCGCAGCTGCGCGACGATGCGCTCAGCCGTGCCCGGTTCGACTTCCGCTGGGAGGACCAGTTCAACCTCGGCCTCGATCCGGACACCGCGAAGAACTTCCACGACGAGACCCTGCCGAAGGAAGCCCACAAGGTCGCGCATTTCTGCTCGATGTGCGGCCCGAAATTCTGCTCGATGAAGATCACCCAGGACGTCCGCGACTACGCCGCGACGCTCAACGACAAGGAACAGGGCATGGCGCAGATGAGCGCCAAGTTCAAGGAAATGGGAAGCGACGTGTATCTGGACGCGGAGAAGGTGAAGGAGAGCAACAGGGTGTTCTGACCCTCACCGCTCGTCATGCCCGGGCAACAGCGCGGAGCGCGTCTTCGCGCGAGACGCCCCGGGCATCCATCCAAAAACGAAAGGCCGGGTGAAAGCCCGGCCTTTTTGCGTCTGGATCATTCACTTATGATTTAGTGCGTGTGTTCGGCTTGTGGAGGGCCGGTCACGACAGCAACCGGCCCAGGTCCACACCAGGCGCTCCGCAGAACCCTTGACTTGGATCAACGAAAAATCCGCTATCTCATCGCTTGCTATGACGCTCGAAAGCGATGAAGGTCGGGTCAGGGATATTACCCCTGTGACCATTTGATTGGAGAGTTTCATGAGAACCTTCAGCGCTGTGCTATTCGTACTTCTCGTTGCGCAAGCGGCCTCGACACAGGCTGCGGATTTGAGCGGAGCCTGGACGATCGACGCCTCGGCTTGCAACCAGGTCTTCACCAAGGAGAACAACAAGCTCGCGTTCAAGAAAGATGCCGATCTCAACGCGGGAGGCTTGATCGTCCAGGGCAAGCAAATCACCGGCACATTTCAAAAATGCACCGTCAAATCGCTGCATGATGACGGGCAGAATGTTCGCGTGATTGCGGCGTGCTCGGACGGCGTCGCGGTTTCGGACGTGTCATTCGACATAACACTCTCCGGAGAGAACAAGATCATACTCAGCTCCAAGGCACCGGTGCCCATCGAGACGCCGTATGTTCGCTGCTCGATGTGACATTCGGCGGCGACGGCTTGAGCAAGTAGCCCGGATGAGCGAAGCGATATCCGGGGTTTACCTGTCCCGCATATCGCTGCGCTCATGCGGGCTACCGGACTATTCCTGAATCCTACGCCGTCGCCCCGACAGCTGCTTGCACACCGCCCCGCGCCCCCGCACCAAACGCAATCTCCTGATACCCTTTCTCCGCAACCCCGTTGATGATCCCCAAAAACTTCGGCGTGCCGCCGTTGTAGACGAAGTAGCGGACCGTCCCCTCCTCGTGGCCGGCGACGTTGGAGTTGTAGCCGGTGAACCACGACTTGGCTTTGCGCATCAGCATGATCTCGTACATCTTGACGACATGCGCGGTCCAGCGCTGCTGCGCTTCGAGCGTGGCGTCGGCGTGGGTCAGACCGCGGTCCCACATGTATTGCAGCAGGTTGGTGCACCAGTTGACGCCGTTCTCGATGCCGCGCGGGAAGTTGGTCGACGCGGAGGCGCTTTGCGGGCCGGTCGGCATCAACAGGTTCGGGAAGCCGTGGACGAGCATGCCGAGGAAGGTCGATGGCGCGTGCTTCCACTTGTCGGCGAGGCGCTCCCCGCCAATGCCGCGGATATCTATCAGGTCGTAGGCGCCGGTGATGGCGTCGAAGCCGGTGGCGTAGACGATGATGTCGAAATCGTAGTCGCGCGTCGTGGTGCGGAGGCCTTTTTCGGTGACGCGCACCAGCGGCGTTTCGGAGAGATCGACGAGCTGCACATTGTCGCGATTGTACGCCTCGAAATATCGGGTCTCCAGCGGCAGGCGCTGCACGCCGAAGCCGTGATCCCGCGGGATCAGCTTCTCGGCGACATCAGGATCGTTCACGCGCTGGCGGATGCGGCCCGCGATATATTCCGAGAGCTCCGCATTGGCGGCTTCGTCCATGAAGATCTCGCGGAAGTTCCGCGAGCCAGATGCCGAAGCCGGGCTCGTCGTAGAGCTTGTCCCACAGCTTGAGCCGCTCCTCGCGGCTCACCTCGTAGAAGCCGCGCTTGTCGGGGCCATGGACAAAACTGCCCGGCGTCAACGCGCAGGCAGCAAAAATCTCGTCATAGCGGGCGCGGATCTCGGCCATCTCGTCAACGGAGATCGCAGAGTTGTTGAGCGGCGCGCTCCAGTTCGGCCGGCGCTGGAACACCGTGAGCTCGCCGACCTTGTCGGCGATCTCGCCGATCAGCTGGATGCCGGTGGCGCCGGTGCCGATCACCGCGACTTTCTTGCCGGCAAGATCGACCGGCTCGTGCGGCCAGTAATAGGTGTGGAACGAGCGGCCCTTGAAGTCATCGATGCCAGGCACGCGCGGCATGGTCGGCGCCGACAACAGCCCGATCGCGAGCACCACGAAGCGGCAGGTCAGTTCGCGGCCGTCACTGATCCTCAATTGCCAGAGGTCGCGCGTCTCGTCGAACTGCATGGTCTCGACCTTGCAATTGAACTGCATGTACTTGCGCAGGTCGAACTTGTCGGCGACGTAGTTGAGGTAACGCAGATTCTCGGGCTGGCCGGAGAAGCGCTCCTTCCAGTGCCACTCGTCGAGCAGCTCGCGCGAGAATGAGAAGCCGTAGGTGTAGCTCTCGGAATCGAAGCGGCAGCCCGGATAGCGGTTCCAGTACCAGGTGCCGCCGAGATCGGGCGCGGCTTCGAGCACGGTGGCGTCGATGCTGAGATCGGCCAGCCGCTTGATCTGGTAGATGCCCGCGACGCCGGCGCCGACCACGATCACCTCAAAGTGGGTTTTCGCCTCTCCTGTCATGTCCGCTCCCGAATTCTTCTTGATCTGTTTGAGCGGATTACAGACCCTTTTGCACCTGCAAGCAACCGCGCGATCGGGCACGACTTGCGTTGAGGCGCTGCGTGCACCACATCGATCACTGCAATTTCGCCAAGCGCAATCCGGGCAAGCGACATGACCGACAATCTCACCGGCGTCTGGGACGGCAGCTATGTTCAGCCGAGCGGCATGGTCACGTTCCTGGCGACGCTGATCGACGCCGGCGGCGCGCTCGGCGGCAGCGTGACCGAACCCTGCGTGATGCCGGGCTGTCCGATCAGCACGCACAATGCATCGCTTGCGGGCCAGCGCTCCGGCAGCGCTGTTACGTTCGTCAAACGTTACGAGCCGCCTGGCTACGGCTACGACACCGTGCACTATGAAGGCGCGGTCAATGCCGACGCGACCGAGATCGACGGCCGCTGGAGCATCCGCGGCACAAGGTTCTCGGGGACGTTCCTGATGGTGCGCGCAACCGGACCGTCGCAAGCGGTCACGACGGAAGAAGAGGTCAAGGAGCCGGTGCGCTAGCGCGTGACGGGACTAGCTTGAATGACGACAGCGACGGCACTGCCCCCCGCAAGCCGCAGGGCTATGCATATGGCTGGCGGCCACGACGACATGGAAACGTCGCTTACAGAAGCGCACGAATGCCATATGCCCCGGGAGGCGAGCGTGCGCCTGCGTGATTTCGGAATATTGGAAAATATTCGTGAGTTGCCCGACGTGTCAAGTAGCCTGGTCGAACGCCGGCCACCGCCGGCTACTTTGTACTTTGCATGGGGTTGTTTTCGATATTTTGGGAACGCGCCTCCCCTGCGAGTGCTGGCAATCGCATATGGGCTCGATAGCGCCACAAACTCGTCATGCCCGGCCTTGTGCCGGCCATGACGGCGCGGAAACACCGGATTGCCCTGCCCGCAATCGGGAGAGGTGAGGCGCAGTTCGCCGCTCGATTCCAGGTGAAGTCATGTGCCAACGCGTGATTACTTTATTCAGCCCCCAGATGCCCGCGAACAATTCCCACCGCCTCCCCGACCAGCTCCGCGCCAATCTGCGCCTGGTGTTCGTCGGCACCGCAGCGAGCACGCGCTCGGCCGCCGTCGGGCATTATTACGCGCATCCCGGCAACCGGTTCTGGCGTGCGCTGCATGAGGCCGGCATCACGCCGCGGCGCTATCGGCCGGACGAGTTCGCGGCGCTGCTCGCGCTCGGCATCGGCTTCACCGATCTCTCCAAGACCGGCGCCGGGATGGATCACGAAATCAGCAGGCAGTCGTTCGACGTCGTGGGCTTCCGGACGAAGATCGAGACCTATCGGCCGAACACCGTCGCCTTCACCAGCAGGAAGGCGGCGAGCCTGTTCTACAACAGGCCGACCAACGCGCTCGTGCTCGGCCGGCAGCCATCGGTGAATGGCTTTCCCGAAGTGTTCGTGCTGCCGTCGCCATCCGGCGCGGCCTCGGGTCATTGGACCTTACAGCCGTGGCGCGAACTCGCCGAGTGGATCACGGAATCGTAGGATCGTAGGATCGGTAGAGCCAACGGGTCCGCGCAAAGCGCGGCCGGATGATAAACTCCGCAAAACCCATCATCTCTCCCGACGCACCGAAGTCGATGGGTTTCGCTTCGCTCTACCCATCCTACGAGATCGCTACGAGACCGCTCCCTACTCCTTCAACGTGATCGCAAGCCCGCTGAGGTCGACATTGGCCATCAACCCGACCTGCTTGCCGCTCAATTCGAGCACCGCGCCGTTCTGGTTGGTCAAGAGGATGCCGCGCACGCCGGCGCCGAGCGCAACGCCCATGCCCGCCGCGGCATAGACGCCGTTGATATCCTGCGGACGGCGGATATTGCGCACCCGCCCCTGCAACGTGGTCTGCGAGCCGCCGAACACGAGCCCATAGTCCAGCCCGCCGGCCGTGAGCCCATAGGTCTGGCCGTGGAAGGTCATGACGCCCTTGCCGGCGGAGCCGCCGAACACCCAGCCGCCCTTGAAGATCACGAGCGTCACCGCGCCCTCGTCAGCCAGGGCAGCGGACGTTCCGGTGAGCATCGCCAGCGCGAGCAGCGCGGCGCGGGCGACGGATGGCAACTTCATGGGGGATTCTCCGGACGAAGTGAGAGCGAATCGCGGCAATCCAGCCGACCGGCGGCATCGCTGAAATGCCGCGAAACATGCGGGATTGCGCTTGTTCCTGATGGTGCGGAGTCTATCATCGCCTCTGCAGCCGCGCGACCACTGGCGCATGCGCGCCCACCGCTTTGCCGGATCGCTGAGGAGTTTGCGCAACAGGGATCTGCATCGATGCACGATTTCACCCCACTTTCCGGCCTAGCCGGCGGCGCGCTGATCGGGCTTGCCGCGGCGCTCTTGATGCTGCTGACCGGGCGAATCGCCGGGGTCACCGGCATCGTCGGCGGCGCGCTGCGGGCCGATACCGCCGACCGCGGCGCCGACCGTAGCGCCGATCGTTCCTGGCGCATCGCGTTCATCGCGGGACTGATCGGAGCGCCCCTGATTGCGGCGCTGTTCGGCGCGCCGCTGCCGCGGCCGGCGATGAATGCGAGCCTTGTGGTGGTCGCGATCGCGGGACTGCTGGTCGGATTCGGTACAAGGATGGGCAATGGCTGCACCTCGGGCCACGGCGTCTGCGGCTTCGCGCGGCTGTCCGGCCGCTCGATCGTGGCAACATGCATCTTCATGCTGACGGCGATCGCGACGGTCGCAATCGTCAGGCACGGGATCGGAGGCTAAGCATGATCCGGAAAAGTGCGAAGCGGTTTTCCGAAAGGATCATGCTCAAACAAGGAGCGGTTTAGCGATGCCGGTGCTTGCCAGTTTTGTCTGCGGCCTGATCTTCGGCGCGGGGCTTCTGATCTCCGGCATGACCGATCCGCAGAAGGTGCTCGGCTTCCTCGATCTGTTCGGCGCGTGGGACGCGACGCTCGCCTTCGTGATGGCGGGCGCGGTTGCGGTCGCAGCAACCGGCTTTGCGATCGCCCGGCGGCGCACGGCCCCCGCCTTCTCGGCGCGCTTCCTCTGGCCCGACCGGACCGACATCGATGCGCCGCTGGTTGCCGGCGCGGTGCTGTTCGGCATCGGCTGGGGCCTCGTCGGCATCTGCCCCGGGCCGGCACTGGTCAATATCGCCGGCCTCTCGCTACCGATCGTGGTCTTCGTTCTCGCGATGCTCGCAGGCATGATCGGCCAGAATCTCTTCGGCAGGAATCTTTGGCGCCGGCGTGCACCGGCGCCGCGCGCCATCGAAACTTCTCCCCTTCCATCTCACGCAGACGGGTGACCCAATGACTGAAAAGACCACAATCAAGCACTTCCCTCCTCCGCCCGGCGTCCAGGCGCCGCCACTCTCGTTCGGCGCCCGCGTCGGCGATTTGTTGTTCATCTCCGGCATTCCCGGCTTTGACGCCAATCGCGAGCTGCCCGACGGCTTCGAGGCGCAGTTCGCCAATGTCGTGACCAATATCAAGCGCGTGCTGAGCGAGGCGGGCGCGACGATGCGCGATCTCGTCAAGGTCAACGTGCTGCTGACGCGCGCGAGCGACGTCGCGACGATGAACGCGCTGTATGCTGGCGCGTTCGGCCCCGCCCCCTACCCCGCGCGCACCACCTGCGTGGTGGTGGCGCTGCCCAATCCAAAGATGCTGATCGAGATCGAAGGCGTGGCACACGTGAAGGGGTGATCTCTGGCTCTGTCATGCCGGAGCGCGCCACTTGGCGCGAGCCCTCAGGTGCGCAATTGCGCACCGGTTGAATCGAGGTCCATCTTCATCGTCGTCCTGGCGAAGGCCAGGACGACGATGTGGAGAGCTGACGCAAATCCGCGCTGCATCACGCCGGTTCAGTGAGCCCTCAAAACAGCGACCCCTGCCCGTCATCCTCCCGCACCGGCGCCTTGCGCGGCGCGGCCTTCTTCGGCTGCGGCGCGTCCTCCGCGGCGATTTCATCCGCGGTCATCGGCAGCAGCAATTGCGCATCGTCATTGGCGACCGCGTTGACGCGCATCGTGACCTGGTGCCAGGCGAACTCGCCGACCTCGGGGCCCTTCAGCATCGGCATCACGTCGTCGACATCGTTCGGCAGGCAGTCGAGCCAGCGCGCGAATTGCTCGGGCCTGATCGTGACCGGCACGCGGTGATGCAATTGCGCGAGGTCGGGACTGGCCGGCGCAGTGACGATCGCGACCGTATCCTGCTCCTCGCCGTTCGGCCCCATCCAGGTCTCGGCAAGCGCGGCGAAGGCGAGCGGATGGTCGTCGCGGCGATGGATGAAGAACGGCCGCTTGCGGCCGCCGGCATCCTGCCATTCGTAATAGCCGTCGGCGGGGATCAGCGCCCGGCGCCGCTTGATCGCGTTCTTGAAGGCCGGCTTCTCACGCACCGTCTCGGAGCGCGCGTTGATCAGGAGCGAGAAGGTCCTGGGGTCCTTGACCCACGACGGGATCAGGCCCCAGCGCATCAATTGAAAATGCCGGCCGCCATTCTGCAGCAGCACCACCGGGATCGGCTGGGTCGGCGCAACATTATACCGTGGCGGAAAATTCGGCTGCTCGATATAGCCGAACATCTCGCGCAAGGCCGCCGGCGGCGAGGTTATGACAAAGCGTCCGCACATTTGCCGTCCAGAGTGGTATCCGTTTATTCTGCCTTAACTTGGACCGTTAAAGACTGCGATCAATGACCTCAACGGCCGCCATAGCGGACTCTTCCCCGCGACCGACGTACCCCGATGAGGCGCGGGCGGCGCTGTTGCGCGCCGCCAACATCAATCCCCGCACCGGGCTTGCCACCGACTACCTCAATCACTTCAACGAAGCCATCATGCTGCTGGAGATGGTCCCAGACCTGCCGGAATGCGCCAGCGATTTCCTCGAATGGCAGCCGCTGTCCTATGCCGAGCATTTCACCGCGTCGAATTTCCGGGCACGCGATCTCGCGATCGAGGCCTATGAGACCGCGGACGCCGCAATCCGGGCCGAATTCGACCAGCTCACCGACAGCATGACGAAGATCCTGACCGAGGTCGGGGCGGCGATGCGGCAATTGCAGCAGGACAAGAGCCGGGTCGCGCTCGCCGAGCAGGCGATCGTCTGGGTCAAGCCGCTGGTGATGCAGACCGCCGGCATCATCAACGGCGCCGCAGAGGCCGATGTCGACAGCATCATGGCGGGCGCCTGAGATATCGGGCATGATGGTCTTCACAACCGGCTGCCAATCACCTTGACCTCTCCCGAACCTCCGATCCGCCCGCAGCTCGCCGTGTCAGGCGTGATTTTCCGCGACGACAAGGTGCTGCTGGTGCGCCGCGCCCGCTCGCCCGGTAAGGGCTTCTATTCGCTGCCCGGCGGCCGGGTCGAGTTCGGCGAATCGCTGCATACCGCCCTGCACCGGGAGATCGACGAGGAGACCGGCCTCAAGGTCGAGATCGTCGGCCTCGCCGGCTGGCGCGAGGTGCTGCCGACCGGCCCCGGCACCGGACACTATCTGATCATGACCTTCGCGGCGCGCTGGGCGTCCCGCGAGCCTCACCTGAACGACGAGCACGACGATTTCAAATGGCTGGCGCCGGAGGAGATCGGCGACCTCAAGGTCACCGGCGGCCTGCATGAGGTGATTGCGGCCGCCCGGCGGCTGGTTTGAGGCCCGTTTTAGCGGCTTTGGGGGGCTCGGCCGCCTTGCCTCGGGCGCATTGAGGGGGCATACCACGGCCATTCCGGAACCCCGATGATCAAAGCCTTTCTCGCCGTTGTGATCCTGTTGTCGGCATGCCTTGCGACGCCCGCCCGGGCGCAGGACGCGGCTGCGCCGTTCGACGGCGATTTGCAGCGGCTGGCCGAGATCCTCGGCGCCCTGCACTATCTGCGCGGCATCTGCGGCTCCAACGAGGGCGCCAAATGGCGCAACGAAATGCAGGCGCTGATCGATGCCGAGACCCCCTCCGGCGACCGCCGCGCCCGCATGATCGCGGGCTTCAACCGCGGCTATAACGGCTTCCAGCAGACCTACCGGACCTGCACGCCCGCGGCCACGGTAGCGATCCGCCGCTACATCGAGGAGGGCTCGAAAATCTCCCGCGACCTGACGGCCCGCTATGCCAACTGAACGGGCGATCTTCTTCGACCTCGACGGCACCCTGACCGACCCGAAGCCCGGCATCACCGGCTCGATCCAGTACGCGCTGGAAAAGCTCGGCCGGCCGGTTCCCTCGCAGGATGAACTGACCTGGTGCATCGGGCCGCCGCTCAGGGCGAGCTTTGCGATGCTGCTCGGCGGCGAGGAGCTCGCGGACCGCGCGGTCGCGCTCTACCGCGAAAGATTCGGCGATGTCGGGCTGTTCGAGAACGCGGTCTATCCCGACATCGCGGAGGTTCTGGCCGAGCTGCGCCGGGCACCGGGCCGGATGTTCGTCGCGACCTCGAAGCCGCATGTGTTCGCGACGCGGATCATCGCGCATTTCGGCCTCGGCGGCTATTTCGACCACGTTTTCGGCTCGGAGTTCGACGGAACCCGGGTCAACAAGGTCGACCTGCTCACCTATGCGCTGGCGCAGACCGGGGCCGATCCGGCCAAATCCCTGATGATCGGCGATCGCAGCCACGACGTGATCGGGGCGAATCGAAACGGCATCCGGGCGGTCGGCGTCACCTATGGCTACGGCACGCCCGAGGAGCTGACCGAGGCCGGCGCCAGCCATCTGTGCGCCACGCCGCGCGCGGTGCTGGACCATATCCACAGCTCATTCGGCTGATCGCGGCCCGGATATCCGGAATTCCCCTTTAAATGCCGGGGCCGCCGTTAACCTTTTCGAAAGATGTGGGCTAGGCGGTACCTGCATGCGTGATACATCTCGCGCGTCGCAGTGGTTCGCTCCTCGGACCGCGCGCTGTCAATTTGCAGAGTTTCATGCGCCATCCAGCGTCCTTCCCCCATCACCAAGACCCGCGACCCGACCACGAGCAGAAGCAGGCCGCGCTGGGCTACCTGAACGAGGCTTGGGCTGAAGCGCGTCACGACGGCGTCGATGGCGACTGCCTCGCGCAGGCGAGCCTGTTTGCGGCGCTCGCCGAGCTCGTCGGCACCTATGGCGAGGACGCGGTGGCGAAATTTGCCGAGGGCCTCGCCGCGCGCGTGCGCAACGGCGAGTTCTCGCTGGCATTGGCCCGACAGTAAAACGATAGCGTTTTCGAGCGAAGTGGGCCGCCGGTTCGCGTCAAGAAAACGCGTCAAACGCGAACCTACGGCTTCAGCGTCTCGAGGAACCGAACCGGCTCGCCGGTCGATGGCGTCGTGACTTCGCCCTGCCACATCACCCGCCGGCCGCGCACGAAGGTGCCGACCGGCCAGCCCTGCACCCGCACGCCGTCATAAGGCGTCCAGGCGGCGCGCGAGGCGATCCATTTGTTGGTGATGGTCTCGCTGCGCTTCAGGTCGACGATTGTGAAGTCGGCATCGTAACCGGCCGCGATGCGGCCCTTGCAGGCGATGTTGAACAGGCGCGCAGGCCCCGCGCTGGTGAGATCGACGAAGCGAGCCAGCGACAGCCGCCCGGCATTGACGTGATCGAGCATCAGCGGCACCAGCGTCTGCACGCCGGTCATGCCCGACGGCGAGGCCGGATAGGTCTTGGCCTTCTCCTCCAGCGTATGCGGCGCGTGATCCGAGCCGAGCACGTCGATGATGCCCTGCTCGATACCGTACCAGATGCCGGCGCGGTGATCGGCCGAGCGCACCGGCGGGTTCATCTGGGCCAGTGTGCCGAGCCGCTCGTAGCACTCCGGCGCGGCCATGGTGAGGTGGTGCGGCGTCGCCTCGCAGGAGGCGACATCCTTGTGGTCGCGCAGGTATAGAATCTCTTCCTTGGTCGAGATGTGCAGCACGTGGATGCGCTTGCCGGTCTCGCGCGCCAGATTGACCAGGCGCTCGGTCGCCATCAGCGCGGCGGTCTCGTCGCGCCACACCGGATGCGAGCGAGCATCGCCCTCGATCCGCAGCGGCTTGCGCTCGTTGAGGCGATACTCGTCCTCGGCGTGGAACGCGGCGCGGCGCCGGATCACCTGGAAGATCCGCCGCAGGCTCTCGTCGTCCTCGACCAGCAGCGCGCCGGTGGAGGAGCCGATGAACACCTTGACGCCGGCGCAGCCCGGGGCGCGCTCGAGCTCCGGCAGATCCTGCACGTTCTCGCGGGTGCCGCCGATGAAGAACGCGAAATCGCAATGCATGCGATGGCGGCCGCGCTTGATCTTGTCGGTGAAGGCCGCTTCGGTGACCGTCAGCGGATTGGTGTTCGGCATCTCGAACACGGCGGTGACCCCGCCCATCACCGCGCTGCGCGAGCCGGTCTCGAGGTCTTCCTTCTGGGTCAACCCGGGCTCGCGGAAATGCACCTGGGTGTCCATCACGCCGGGCAGGATGTGCAGGCCCTTGCAGTCGATCACCTCGCCGGCCGAGGCCTGACTGAGCGAGCCGATCGCGGCGATGCGGCCGCCCGCGATACCGATATCGCGCACGCCCTCGCCGTCCTGATTGACCACGGTGCCGGATTTTAGAATGGTGTCAAAATGCTGATTCATCGGTCCTCGACGCCCGCTTTCGGCTGTCGCGCGGGCCTTGTTCGGCGCACTCTAGCGCCTTAGCTTGGCAGGGGATATCGCGGCCTGCGCGTTTCCCAAGGAACTTGGAAAAGAGCCAATTTTGCGAATGAAAGCAGCGTTTCTTCCAGATCGGGGCGTGGTCAAGGTCTCTGGCGAGGACGCCCGCAACTTCCTCAACGGCCTCATCACCGCCGACATCGCCGAGTTGCGCGCGGGACAGGCCCGGTTTGGCGCGCTGCTGACGCCGCAAGGCAAGATCATCGTCGATTTCCTGATCACCGAGATACCCTCAGGTCATGGCGGCGGCTTCCTGATCGACGCGCCGCGCGCGCTCGCCAAGGGTCTTGCCGACAAGCTCGGCTTCTACAAGCTGCGCGCCAAGGTCGTGGTCGAGAACCTGTCCGATAGCCTCGGTGTGCTGGCAGCTTGGGATGGCGAGCCGGCGGCGACGCCGGATCTCGCGTTCGCCGATCCGCGCAACCCAGCGCTCGGCTGGCGCATCCTGATTCCGGAAGATTTGAAGCAGAAGCTCGCTGAGCTGATCGGTGCCGATCTCGTCGACTCAAACGCCTACGAGGCGCATCGGATCGCCACCGGCGTGCCGCGCGGCGGGCTCGACTTCATGTATGGCGACGCCTTCCCGCACGAGACCAATATGGATCGCCTCAACGGCGTCGATTTCGACAAGGGCTGTTATGTCGGCCAGGAGGTGGTGTCGCGCATGCAGCACCGCGGCACGGCGCGCACCCGCACGGTGAAGATCGTCCTCGACGGCCCCGCGCCCGAAGCCGGCGCTACCATCCTGGCCGGCGACAAGCAGGTCGGCACCATCGGCTCGACCGCCGGCGAGAAGGGTCTCGCGCTGGTCCGCATCGACCGCGTCGCCGATGCGCTCGACGCCGGCCTGGCGCTGACCGCGGGCGGGCTGTCGCTTCACCTCGCCGAACCCGACGCCGTCCGCATCACACCCAAGCAGACCGCATGAGCCGTACCGCGCAACTGCACCCCGACGGCAAGACGCGTTGCCCCTGGCCGGGCGAGGATGCGTTCTACGTCGCCTATCACGACAATGAATGGGGCGTGCCGGAATATGACGACCGCGCGCTCTACGAAAAGCTGATCCTCGACGGCTTCCAGGCCGGTCTGTCCTGGATCACGATCCTGCGCAAGCGCGAGAACTTCCGCAAAGCCTTCGACGATTTCCAGCCCGAGAAGATCGCGCGCTACAACGCCAAGAAGGTGCACGCGCTGATGAACGACGCCGGCATCGTGCGCAATCGCGCCAAGATCGAAGGCGCGGTGGCGAGTGCGAAGGGCTATCTGGAGATCATGGAGAAAGGCCCCGGCTTCTCGAATTTCCTGTGGGACTTCGTCGACGGCAAGCCGAAGGTCAATCAATTCAAGACCACCGCGAGCGTGCCGGCCTCGACGCCGGTCTCGATCAAGGTCTCGAAGGAGCTCGGCGCGCGCGGCTTCAAGTTCGTCGGTCCCACCATCGTCTACGCCTTCATGCAGGCGACCGGCATGGTCAACGATCACCTCGTGACCTGCTTCTGCCACGAGAGCTGCAGCGGCAAGCTCCGCACACCGCGACTCAAGAAGAAATGACGGCGCGCAAATCGACGGAGACAACCCGCGCCTGGCAGCGGATGTTGTCGGGACGCCGGCTGGACCTGCTCGACCCGTCGCCGCTCGATATCGAAATCGTCGACATCGCGCATGGACTGGCGCGGGTCGCGCGCTGGAACGGCCAGACCAGCGGGGCGCACATCTTCTCGGTGGCTCAGCACACGCTGCTGGTCGAAGCCGTGATGCGCCAGCAGATGCCGCGCGTCGACATCCGCCATCGTCTCGCCGCGCTGCTGCACGACGCACCGGAATATGTCATCGGCGACATGATCTCACCGTTCAAGGCGGTGCTGTCAGGCGAATACAAGGCGGTGGAGAAGCGGCTGCTCGGCGCGATCCATATCCGCTTCGGCCTGCCCGCCGTGCTGGCGGACGAGATCACCCAGCAGATCAAGGCCGCCGATCGCGGCGCCGCGTATCTCGAGGCGACGCATCTGGCGGGATTTTCGCGAGCCGAGGCCAAGCGGCTGTTCGGCCGCGATCCGGAACTGCCCGAAGCGACCGAGCGCGACTATCTGACGCCATGGACCGCCGCGCGGGCCGAAAAGCAGTTCCTCGAGCGCTTCGAGGCATTGCACGCCTCGTAGGGCGGCAGCGAAAACGTGCCGCCGGTTGCGCCGCAAAACGACGAATCGGCATGGCACCCCCGCCTTTGCCCGTTCGGGAGCAGCCGTTATAATCCGGCACCCCCGATAGAAGGACTATCATGCTTCACGTCTGCTCGCTTGCCGCACTCTCCGACACGGTTCGCGCCACCGGCGCCAGCCATGTGCTGACCGTGATGGCCAATGTCGACCAGGTGCAGCGGCCGCCTTCCGTGCTGCCGGCCAACCACCTGAAAGTGTCGATGGACGACATCATCGAACAGATGGACGGCTTCGTTGCGCCCAACGAGTCGCATATCGAGAAGGTGCTGAGCTTCGTGCGCGGCTGGGATCGCCAAGCACCGATGGTGGTGCATTGCTACGCCGGCATCAGCCGTTCGACCGCGAGCGCATTCGTCACGGTCTGCGCCCTCAACCCGCACCGCGACGAAATGTCCATCGCCCGGATGATCCGCGAGGCCTCGCCGATCGCGGCTCCCAACCGGCTGATCGTCAGCCTCGCCGACAAGGCGCTGGGGCGCGAGGGCCGGATGCTGCGCGCACTCGACGCGATGGGTCCCGGCAGCATGAGCGTCGAAGGCCGGCCTTTCCACATCGATCTGGACTAAGCGTGGCCGGTCACCCCGATCGCTTGAACTTCCGGTCCTCCTCACTGCACTACTAGGTTGCGACGGGCCGCTGGCTGGCCAAGTCCGGCGCGTCCCGCCGGAGGCCCAATGTTCGATTCGCCGTTCGACTTCCTGACGCTCGTCCTCGCCATCGTCGCGATCATTTTCGCGCGCAAGGCGCTGGGCCGGATCGACCTGCTGCAGCGCCGCCTGGATGCGATCGAGGCCGCGGGTGGCGCCGCCATGCAGACAGCCGTGCCGCCGCCGCTGGCCCCGCTGCAGGAGTTCGAGCAGACGCCGCCGACGGCGTCTTCCGTCGCGCCGCCACCGCTCCCGGAGGCGGCTCCCGGCGAACCGGCCGCGCAGATCGAGCCAGCCGCGGACGGGCCAGGTGCCGTACCGCCGCCCCTGCCGGAGCCGACAGCCCCGCCGCAGCCTGCACCCGGCTTCGAGGAGACGCTCGGCACGCGCTGGGTGGTGTGGATCGGCGGCCTGACGCTCGCGCTCGGCGGCTTCTTCATGGTGCGCTATTCGATCGAAGCCGGCTTGCTCGGCCCCGGCGTCCGCACGATGCTCGGCGGATTGTTTGCGCTGGCGCTGCTCGGCGCCGGTGAATGGACCAGGCGCCAGGAAAGCATCTCCAACATCGCGGCGCTGCCGATCGCCAACATCCCGGCGATCCTCACCGCCGCCGGCACCGCGGTGGCATTCGCTACCGTCTACGCCGCCTACGCGCTGTATGACTTCCTCGCCCCGGCGAGCGCCTTCATCCTGCTCGGTATGGTCGCGCTCGGCACGCTGGCGGCCGCGCTGCTGCACGGACCCGCGCTGGCCGGGCTCGGCATCGTCGGCGCCTTCGTCACGCCGCTCCTGGTGTCGTCAGACAAGCCCGACTTCTGGTCGCTCTACGTCTACCTCGCCATCGTCACGGCGGCGGCGTTCGGCCTCGCCCGGATCCGGCTGTGGCGCTGGCTCGCGGTCACGACGATCGCCTTCGCGCTGCTGTGGACCTTCCCTTGCCTGCAATGCGGGCCCGAGATGATCGCGCCGCACGTCTTCCATGTCATCGCGGGCTTCGTGCTGGCGGCGCTGCTCGTGGTCTGCGGCTTCATGTTCGGTCCCGACGGCGACGGCGAGGAGATCGAGCCGATTTCATCTAGCTCGCTCGCCGCCTATCTGTTTGGCGCGATGCTGATCGTGCTCAACAGCGCCCACGCCGACACCGCGATGATCGGCTTTGCGCTGCTGACAGCCGCGAGCCTGCTTGTCGCCTGGCGCGCGCCTGCTGCTACCCGTGCGATCGGCGCCGCGTCGATCTTCGTGTTCATTGTGTTCGGCGAATGGGCCGTCCGCCGCAACGTCGACATGCTGGTGCTGCCGGGCGGCGCGATCCCCGGCATCGGCCGGTCCGTGACCGATGGCTCGGTCTCGCTGCATCTCGTCACCGCCGCGCTGTTCGCGGCCGCCTTCGGCATCGCCGGCTTCCTCGCGCAATTCCGTTTTGCCACCACGAAGGTCACGGTGACCTGGGCCGCGGCGGCGGTGTTCACGCCGGTCGCGCTGCTGGTCGCGCTCTATGCACGCATCGCGCATCTCGACCGCTCGATCCCGTTCGCGGTCCTCGCCGTGCTGCTGGCGGCGGCCTACGCAGCCGCGACCGAGGCGCTGACCCGACGCGACGAGCGGCCGGAGCTGTCGCCTTCGATTGCGTTGTCCGCCACCGGCGCCCTCGCCTCGCTGGCGCTGGCGCTGACCTTCGCGCTCGACAAGGGCTGGCTCACCATCGCGCTCGCGCTGGTGTCGATGGGCACGGCGTGGCTGTCGGTGCAGCGGCCGATTCCGTTCCTGCGCTGGTTTGCCGCGATCCTGGCCGGCGTCGTCGTGCTGCGCATCGGCTATGAGCCGCGGATCGCGGGCGACGCCGTCGGCACCACGCCGATCTTCAACTGGCTGCTGTGGGGCTATGGCGTGCCGGCGCTGTCATTCTGGGCGGCAAGCCATTTCCTGCGTCGCAACGGCGACGACGTCCCGCTGCGCATCGTCGAATCCGCCGCGATCCTGTTCACGGTGCTGCTTGCCTTCATGGAGATCCGCCACGCGGTCAACAGCGGCGATGTCTATTATGCCAGCGCCGGGCTGACCGAGGTCGCGCTGCAGGTCGGCGCGACGCTTGCGATGGCGATCGGACTGGAGCGGCTGCGCCTGCGCAGCGGCAGCATCGTGCACAATATCGGCGCGATCCTGCTGACCGCGTTCGCCGGGCTCGCCAGCCTGTTCGGGCTGCTGGCGCTGGAGAATCCGATGTTGTGGCCGCAAAGCGTCGGCGGCAGCTTCGTCAACCTGCTGCTGCTCGGCTACGCGCTGCCGGCGGTGCTGGCGCTGCTGCTGTCCTATGCGGTGGCGGGCCATCGTCCTGCCGGCTATGCCAACACGATCGCCGCCGGCGCGCTGGTCCTTGCGCTCGCTTACGTCACGTTCGAGATCCGCAGGCTCTACCACGGACCCGTGCTGACGCGCGGCGAGACCACGGGCGCGGAGCAATACACCTATTCGATCGCCTGGCTGATGTTCGGCGTCGCGCTGCTCGGCATCGGCATCGTCGTCAACTCGCAGCGGGCGCGGCTCGCGTCTGCTGCGGTGATCGGGCTGACGATCCTGAAGGCGTTCCTGATCGACATGTCGACGCTCACGGGTGTCTACCGGGCGCTGTCGTTCATGTGCCTCGGCATCGTGCTGGTCGCGATCGGCTGGCTGTATCAGCGGATCCTGTTTCGCAGGCGAACCGCTCAGCCGCTCGCGCAGGCTGAGGGTTAGGACTTGCCGTCCTGAAAGACAGCTTCAGTCGACGGACTCGGCGACCAGTCGAATCCTGAACACGGGTTTTCTGCCCTCGTCGAGCAGCTCCATGTGCCATTCGCTGTTCTGCTTCAGATTGCGCGAAATGCTGCCGAGGAAATTTCCGCAGACCTTGGTCATCTCGGCCCAGGCCACGTCGCGGCTTTCAAACTCCGTCGCGTGGTCGGATGCACCAGCGTAATCGCCATCACTAATTCGAAAAAAATATTGCGCCATATGACTACTCAAAATCAGAGTCCCCAATGTCCCGCCTCACGGCGAACGCCAGGTATTGAGTAGCGAGCAAGGCGTGGCGACCGCCATCCGTATGACTACGGCTTGGCGGCGCTATTCCCGCTAGCGCGCAGATGAAAGGTTAGTCGGTGGAGCGGCGCAATTCCGGCGCGCTCTCGACCTTGGCGGGCTCGGCCTTGACCGGCTCGAGCTTCGCGCTTCCGACCTGCGGCGTCTCAACGCGCGACACTTCGGTCTGCGAGGCGTCCGCGGATCGGGTGCGCGGATGCAGCGAGCGCGGACGCGCCGCCGCGCGCGCCATCAGCATCTGCTGGCCGCCCTGGTGATGGAAATCGCAATAGGCAAAGCCCATGCCGGAGACCGAGCCGCGGAACGAGCGGTCGTCCTGCTTGTCGAGATTAAAGCACGGTTCGAACGGAATGCCCTTCAGCGACGCGCAAACGCTCTGACCGCGGATCTGCAGCGTGTTGCCGGGCAGGCGCAGGTGACGGATCGGCCCCGAGCCGGAGAACTGGACCGAGCCTGCCGCACCCAGATCGTCGAGGATGCGACCGGCGCCGCGGGTGCCATCGAAACAGGTGAACGCGAACACCTTGCCGGCGACGAACCTGCGGGCCTCATCGGCGTTCATCATGCCCGCGAATGCCGGCACGACCATTGCTCCGGCCGTGACGGCCCCCAACACCAAACGCGCAAGCATGAGCTACTCCACTTACGAGCGCGGGCACTCGCTCCTTGTTGCGCATGACCCCCGCACCAACGCTTTTCGACGTCTGCGCGAGGAAACCCGGCCCCCCGGGATCATGCTGCAAGTCTCTTTACCCGCTGCTTACCATACCAACAGTGGCAACATTGGAGCAGCTTGGTTGGTAAAGTCTGAACGTCCTCAGACTATTTTTACCACGATGCGACCGCGGACCTGGCCACCGAGGATTTTCGCGCCAAAGCCCATGACTTCGTCCAGGGCGATTTCGTGAGTGATATCAGCCAGTTTTGCCTTATCCAGATCGCTGGCAAGGCGGCGCCAGGCGGTCCTCCGCAGCTCGATCGGACACATCACCGAATCGATACCGAGAAGGCACACGCCCCGCAAAATGAAGGGCGCGACCGACGACGGCAGATCCATACCGGCCGCCAGACCGCAGGCCGCGATGGCTCCGCCATACTTCGTCATCGACAGCAGGTTGGCGAGCGTGGTCGACCCGACGCTGTCGACGCCGCCGGCCCAGCACTCCTTCGCCAGCGCCTTGGGCGCACCTGACAGTTCGGCGCGGTCGATCACCTCGGTGGCGCCGAGACCCTTGAGATAGTCGGTCTCCGACATCCGCCCGGTCGACGCGATGGCGTGGTAGCCAAGCTTCGAGAGCACGGCGACCGCCACCGAGCCGACGCCGCCGGCGGCACCCGTGACCACCACAGGGCCGCTCTTCGGGGTGAGACCGTGTTTCTCCAGCGCCAGCACCGAGAGCATCGCCGTATAGCCGGCGGTACCGACCGCCATCGCATCGCGGGCCGAGATGCCGTCGGGCAGCCGCACCAGCCAGTCGCCCTTGACCCGGGCCTTTTCGGCATAGGCGCCGAGATGGGTCTCGCCCATGCCCCAGCCGTTGCAGACGACCTTGTCGCCCGCCTTCCAGTCCGGATGGCTGGATTGCTCGACCGTGCCGGCGAAATCGATGCCGGCGATCATCGGGAACCGGCGCACCACCGGTGCCTTGCCAGTCAGTGCGAGGCCGTCCTTGTAGTTCAGTGTCGACCACTCGACGCGGACGGTGACGTCGCCGTCCATCAGCTCGGCTTCGTCGAATTGGGTGAGTGCGGCGGTGGTACCCTTGTCCGCCTTGTCGATCCTGATTGCCTTGAACGTTGCCACGATGTGCACTCCCCGTAATCTTGGTTTCGGGGAAATGGTTTACCCCATCAGGCAGGCTGCGCAACCGGGCGGGCGACGGGCTTTTCGACGATCGGCAGGTTGATCAGCGCGGACAGCACGCCAAACAGCACCGACAGCCACCAGATCGGAGTGTAGGAACCGTACTGCTCGAACACGATGCCGCCGAGCCAGACGCCGAGGAAGCCGCCGACCTGATGGCTGACGAAGGCGAAGCCGTACAGCGTCGCAAACCAGCGCGTGCCGAACATCAGCGCCACCAGCGCCGAGGTCGGCGGCACCGTGGAGAGCCAGGTCAGGCCGGAGATCGCGCCGAACGCAATCGCCGAGAAGGCCGTGATCGGGAACGAGATGAAGGCGACGATCGACAGCGCGCGGGTGAAGTAGATCACCGACAGGATGTAGCGCTTCGGGAAGACGTTCTGCAGCCAGCCGACGCTGAGCGAGCCCACGATGTTGAACAGGCCGATCGCCGCGATCACCCAGCCGCCGGTCGATGCCGGAATGCCGCGGTCAGCGAGATAGGCCGGCAGATGCACGGTGATGAAGGCGAGCTGGAAGCCGCAGGTGAAGAAGCCGAGCACCAGCAGCACGTAGGAGCGATGGCCGAACGCCTCCGCCAGCGCGGTCTTGAACGACTGCTGATCGGCCGGCGCGGCGTCATTCGTCTCCGCCGGCGGTGTCGAGAGTGCCAGCGACAGCGGCAGGATCAGCAGCATCAGCGCGCCGAATACGAGGAGCGCGGTCTGCCAGCCGAAATTGTCGATCATCGCGACGCCGAACGGAGCGAACAGGAATTGGCCGAACGAGCCCGCGGCGGTGCCGGCGCCGAGCGCGATGCCGCGCTGCGCGGGCGGCAGCAGCTTGCTGAACGCCGACAGCACCAGGTTGAACGATGAGCCCGACAGGCCGAAGCCGATCAAGACGCCGGCGCCAAGGTTGAGCGAGAGCGGCATCGCCGAGTAACGCATCAGGAGCAGGCCCGCGGCGTAAAGCAGTGCGCCGACGACCATCACACGCAGCAGCCCGAAGCGGTCGGCAATCGCGCCGGCGATCGGCTGGCCGAGCCCCCACAACAGGTTCTGCAGCGCCAGCGCGAGGCCGAACACGTCGCGGCCCCAGGTGAATTCATGGCTCATCGGCTGCACGAAGAAGCCGAGGCTGGAGCGCGGCCCGAAGCTCAGCAGCGCAATCGCGCAGCCACAGACGATGATGACAAGTGGCGTGCGCCACGTGCCCGACGTCGGTCGAAGATCCCCGGTGGTAACGGCCATCTTGTCTTCCCCCGCAACTGCTGCGCGGGGAGCCGCCCCGCCGAACGTTACGGGGAGTTAATGCAGGTGCATGAAAACCCCAAGAGGGGCCGGAGAAAAATATTCGCCTGCAGGGCTGCTCTGCAGAATCGGAGAGGATGATGACCGTCATTCCGGGCACGCCGGCCGCGGAACGGGAGGCAGAAGGCCCTATCGCCGGGCGCTGGCCTGCTCGGCCGAGCTCTGGGCGGCCTCGGCGAGCTGCGCCGAGATCTTGGCGGTCTCGGCCGGGTTGCCCCAGCTCGGCGCGTCGCTGCCGTCGCCCCAGGCGCGCGGGCGATAGAAGGTGTGGACGCCGAACTTGTACATCTTCTTCATCTCGCTGACCCAGGACGGCCGCACCCAGTAGGCGTGGTAGTGGGTCGAGCGGTCGACTTCCGGCAGCCACAATTCGCCGTCGAGCATCGCCTTCGCGATCTTCCTGGCGCGATCCCACATGTCGGGCTCGCGGACGACGTCGGCGACGTTGTCGCAGGCGAAGGTGAACTGACAGGCGTAATGGCGATTCTTGTTCTGGTAGACCACGCCGCACACCGTCTCCGGATATTTGCCGGAGAAGGCGCGGTTCAGCACCACCTGGGCGACCGCGATCTGGCCGCGCACCGCTTCGCCGCGGGCTTCGAAATAGACCGCCTCGGCGAGGCACTTCTCCGACTTGGCGCGCGACTTCTCGTCGAACAGGCCGAGCCGCTCCGCCGGCGTCTTGGTGTGCTGGTCGTCGGCATTGACCTCGCCCTTCGGCGCGATGCTCTCGCCCATCTCGCCGGCCTTGACCGGACCGTCGGCATCGACCGGCAGTGACGCCATCACCTTCATGTCGGGATCGGGCGTTGCTGCCGGCATCACGACAACCGGCGCCTCGCCGGGCTGCCAGCGCTCGAGGTTCTCCGGCGTGCCGAGCGACGAGCCGAAGAACAGACTGGCGGTCTGGAATGCGAACGGGTCGCGCTCGCGCGCCGCATCGGCGGGCTTCGCGGGCGCGGGCTTCAGATCGTCGAGCGGGCTGGCCTCGAGCGAGAGCGACACGTCGTTCTGCTGCGGCGACGGCTTGGCATATTGCGGCAAGGGCGGCGCGCGCAGCGCCTCCTGCAATTCAGGATCGAGCGGCGCGCCATCGGCCGGCGCGGTCGCGGTCTTCATGCCCTTGACCGACGAATTCGATGTCGCCGGATCTTCGTTCGCCGGCGCCGTATTTGCAGGCTCCGCCGGTTCGACCTGATCGGGCCGCCGGACGACGAGGCGATCGCCCTTCATGGTGCGATCGACCTTGGGAAAATCGGATGCCTGATAGCGCGGCGGCGGGGCCGTGATCGGATTGCGCGTCACCGTTCCGGTGATGTCGAGGTTCGAACTGTCCAGTCTTGCGAGCAGGATTTGCGGGGCTTGCGGCGCGGACGTGCCGATCGGACGGCCGAAGCTGTAGGTCGCGACCTGGATGGAGCCGACGGCGGAGGCGAAGACGCGCTTCTGCCAGCGCTCGGCGACGCCGGGCTGCCGGGCCAGGAGCGAGGCAATATCCTGATATCCGATCTCGGTCGGCATCAGTGCGAAGATGCCAAGACCGAGACCGAAGAGCGCAAGACGTGCGCCCTTCGGCTGGTTACGCGACACAAACATCGTACGCTCACGCAACGCTTACTGAGTGCAATCGAACGCGGTACATCCGCGCAATTCGACCTTTCTCGTTGCTAAACCGTTTAGGTTGCCGCGGAGTTAATCGGCGTTGCTCGCGCGCTACACTCAAGCGATCGCGCATGTTTCGCACGTTGCATTGCGCGCCTTGGTAAACGCGCGGCGCATGAAAGTCGTAAACAACAAGTCAACGGAGATGGTGAACAAAGTGTTGCAGGCACGGTAGCCACCCGCCGTCATTGCGAGGAGCGACAGCGACGACTTGTCCGCCGAAGCCTTGGCGAAGGCTGAAGCGATCCATGGCTCGGCAAGTGGAAACATGGATTGCTTCGCGGAGCCTGTCATCGGGCGCGCGTTCGCGCGACCCGTCGGCTCGCAATGACGCTATATTTTCAGGCTGCCTCAACAAACAAAAATGGCCGGGACTTGGTCCCGGCCATCGCACTCTCTGAACTGTAAGATCGCTCACGCCTGGCTGGCGATCTCCTTGCCGAGCGCGGCCTGCGCCGCGGCGAGACGCGCGATCGGCACGCGATAGGGCGAGCACGAGACGTAATCGAGCCCGACCTCGTGGCAGAACGCGACCGACGCGGGATCGCCGCCGTGCTCGCCGCAGATGCCGACCTTGAGGTTCGGACGCGTCTTGCGGCCGCGGGTGACGCCGATCCTGACGAGCTCGCCGACGCCGTCGCGATCGACCGAGATGAACGGATCGATCTCGAGGATGCCCTTGGCGACATAGGTGCCGAGGAAGCTCGCGGCGTCGTCGCGGCTGATGCCGTAGGTGGTCTGCGTCAGGTCGTTGGTGCCGAAGGAGAAGAACTCCGCGGTCTCGGCCACCTCGCCCGCCATCAGGCAGGCGCGCGGCAGCTCGATCATGGTGCCGACCTGGTAGCTCAGCTTGACGCCGGTTTCCTTCATCACCGCGTTGGCTGTCGCATCGATCCGCGCCTTGACCAGATCGAACTCGGCCTTGGTCGCGATCAGCGGCACCATCACCTCGAGACCGACCGGCTTGCCGGTGCGCTTGCCGGCTTCGACGGCAGCCTCGAAGATCGCACGCGCCTGCATCTCGGCGATCTCCGGGTAGGCGATCGCAAGACGGCAGCCGCGGAAACCGAGCATCGGGTTGAACTCGGAGAGTTCGCGGGCGCGGTCGGCGAGCTTGCGCGGATCGGTGTTCATGGCGCGCGCCACTTCCTCGATCTCGGCCTGGGTGTGCGGCAGGAACTCGTGCAGCGGCGGATCGAGCAAGCGGATCGTGACGGGCAGGCCCTGCATGATCTCGAACAGCTCGACGAAGTCGGCGCGCTGCATCGGCAACAGCTTCGACAGCGCGGCGCGGCGCGACTGCTCGTCCTCGGAGAGGATCATCTCGCGCACGGTGCGGATGCGGGTCTCCTCGAAGAACATGTGCTCGGTGCGGCAGAGGCCGATGCCTTCGGCGCCGAACTTCACCGCGGTGCGCGCGTCATCGGGCGTGTCGCCGTTGACGCGAACGCCGAGCTTGCGGACCTCGTCGGCCCAGCCCATCAGCGTGCCGAACTCGCCGGACAGTTCCGGCTCGATCATCGGCATGCGGCCGGCCAGCACCTGGCCGACCGAGCCATCGATGGTGATGACGTCGCCGGTCTTGAAGGTGCGCGAGCCCACGCTCATGGTGCCGCGGCCGTAATCGACGCGGATGGTGCCGCAGCCGGAGACGCAGGGCTTGCCCATGCCGCGCGCAACCACCGCCGCGTGCGAGGTCATGCCGCCGCGGGTGGTAAGGATGCCTTCCGCGGCGTGCATGCCGTGGATGTCTTCCGGGCTGGTCTCGATGCGGACCAGGATGACCTTGCGTCCGTCGGCCTGCAGCTTGGCCGCTTCGTCCGACGAGAACACGATCTCGCCCGAGGCAGCACCAGGCGACGCCGGCAGGCCGGTCGCGATCACGTCGCGCTTGGCGGCCGGATCGATGGTCGGGTGCAGCAGCTGGTCGAGCGAGGCCGGATCGATCCGCGTCACCGCGTCCTTGCGCGAGATCAGGCCTTCATTGGCGAGCTCGACCGCGATGCGCAGCGCCGCCTTCGCGGTGCGCTTGCCGCCGCGGGTCTGCAGCATCCACAGCTTGCCCTGCTCGACCGTGAACTCCATGTCCTGCATGTCGCGGTAATGCTTCTCGAGCAGCGTGTAGATCCGCGTCAGCTCCTTGAACGCGACCGGCATCGCGGCTTCCATCGACAGCTTGTCCGAGCCGGATTCCTGGCGCGCCTCCTCGGTGATGTCCTGCGGCGTGCGGATGCCGGCGACAACGTCCTCGCCCTGCGCGTTGATGAGGAACTCGCCGTAAAGCTTGCTCTCGCCGGTCGAGGGATTGCGGGTGAACGCGACGCCGGTGGCCGAGGTCTCGCCCATGTTGCCGAACACCATCGCCTGCACGTTGACGGCGGTGCCCCAGGATTCCGGAATGTCGTGCAGCTTGCGATAGGTCACCGCGCGCGCGTTCATCCAGGATGAGAACACCGCGCCGATGGCGCCCCACAGCTGATCGTGCGGATCCTGCGGGAAGTCATGGCCGGTCTCCTTGGCGACCGCCTCCTTGTACTTGCCGACCAGTTCGACCCAGTCGTCGCCGGTGAGGTCGGTATCGAGCGAATAGCCCTGGCCGTCCTTGAAGGTGTCGAGGATGTCCTCGAAGTGATGATGCTCGAAGCCGAGCACGACGTCCGAATACATCGTGATGAAGCGGCGATAGCTGTCATAGGCGAAGCGACGGTCGCCGGAGAGTTCGGCGAGCGCCTCGACGGTGCGGTCGTTGAGGCCGAGGTTGAGCACGGTGTCCATCATGCCCGGCATCGAGGCGCGCGCGCCCGAGCGGACCGAGACCAGCAGCGGGTTCTTGGCGTCGCCGAACGTCTTGCCGGTCAGCTTGCCGACATAGTCGAGCGCCTTCTCAACCTGTGCTTTCAATTCCTTCGGATACGTCTTGTCGTGCTCGTAGAAATAGGTGCAGACCGAGGTCGGAATGGTGAAGCCGGGAGGCACCGGCAGGCCGAGATTGGCCATTTCCGCGAGGTTGGCGCCCTTGCCGCCGAGCAGATTGCGCAAGGTCGCCTGGCCCTCGGCCTTGCCGTCGCCGAACGTATAGACCCACTTGCCGGCCTTGATCGCAGCCGGGGCCGCCTTCTTCGCAACGGCCTTCGCCGGCGC
Organism: Bradyrhizobium sp. USDA 4501; assembly: GCF_054062115.1. Lineage (NCBI taxonomy): Bacteria > Pseudomonadati > Pseudomonadota > Alphaproteobacteria > Hyphomicrobiales > Nitrobacteraceae > Bradyrhizobium > Bradyrhizobium sp. USDA 4501. Next base: position 6,846,507 of record NZ_JBSSEX010000001.1, on the reverse strand, counting down.
CTTGCCAGCGGGCTTTGCGGCCGGCTTTGCAGCCGATTTGGGAGCGGCTTTCGGCGCCGCCTTCGGGGCGCTCTTCTTCAGCGCCTTGCGCGCCGGGGCGGCCTTGCGGGCTGCGGCGGAGGGCTTTGATTTCGCTGCTGTTTTCTCGGCAGTTTTCGCAGCAGTTTTCTTGGACTTCGCGACGGCTTTGGCCATGTCAGACAACAATCCGGAAGGAGGGGTCGAAGATGCGCGCCTTACACCATTTTGAGGGGTTCCGCGCAAGCCGCGAAACCCCGCTTTCCCGCTAGAGGTGCAACCAGCGCAGCAGACCCATCCCCACGAGCCCGACGAAGATCAGATAGATCGCGACGATGTAGTTGAGGAGCCGCGGCATGATCAGGATTAGGACGCCTGCGATCAGAGCCACGATAGCAGGCAGATGCCCAGCGGTGATGGTCATTGAAGTTTTCTCCGGGGGTTTTTGGAGGAGCGAATCGAGCGGCAGTTTATCCGCTGAGGGAAGTTCCCACATCAAGACGCCCGTCCCGCCGACGAGTTCCCGCAACTCACGAAAATTGCTCCAAATTGCCGCGTATATGGCGGCGGCTTTCCGGAACATCACCGCAGCCGATGCATTGGCTCGCCGTGCGCATCGGCGAAGGCTGGCGCGCACCGAAAAAGAATGGAGCGAGCCATGCGAAACAGATTACTTGCCGTTGCAGCGGTTGCTGCCGCGATCACGGTGCCGGCTGTTGCCGCACAGGCCCAGACCGTTGGCATCGTCCGCGGTGGTCCGGCTGTCGCCGTCGATGATGACGGAGGCATCGCGGTCGAACAGCGTCCGGCATTCCGCGAATACATCGTGCGCGAGCGTGTACCGAACTACACGGTTCCGGATCGCGTCGTGGTCGGCACCGTGCTGCCTGACGCCGGCGTGACCTATTACGACGTGCCGCAGCGGTTCGGCGCGACGCCCTATCGTTACACCGTCGTGAACGGCGAGACCGTTCTGGTCGAGCCGCGTTCGCGACGGATCGTTCAGGTGGTCGACTAGATCAACGTCAGCACGATCGCCTGAACGACAGTCCGGGCGCCGCGCAAGCGGATGTGCGCGAGGATCGACCGGACCAGAAAGCCCCGTCCGGCCTCCCCTCCGGGCGGGGCTCTTCCGTTCTGATGCCGTGCCGGGTTACGACTTGAGGATCGAGAGTAGCGTCGAGGTCGACTTGTAGCTCTTGATCGCGGCGTCCTGGAAATCCTGCGTCCAGTTGGCAGCCTGGCGCTCCTCCGCGCTCATCGAGGAATATTGCTTGAGGATGCCGAGGCTGAACTGGCGCGGATCGCCGGCGGTCTGGCTCTGCTTCAGCGCGTCGAGCACGGCGAGACGCGTCCGCGTATTGAGTTCCTGCTTGGCCGCGAAGATCTCCTCGGTGGAGAACTTCTTGTCCTGGTTCAGCGAGATCGCCGAGAGCGAGCGGTTGTCGAGCGAGGAAAGGTCGGCGAGCTGTCCGGTCTTGCGGCGGGGATCGTAGACCAGCTCCTTGCCGCTTTTCGCCGCCTCGCTCTTCTGCCGATCGAGGAAGGCGCGCACGTCGCTGGCAATGCTGCTGAAGTCGCGCGTGGTGCTCTTTGTGGGAGGCGCCGTCCCCGCCAGCGAGGCCGCGATCGGATCGCCGGAAATTCCCGATGGTGCCGTGTTCGGATCCTGCTGCGTCGCCTGATAGCCCTTCAGCACCGCGGCGCGCTGGCTGGCCCAGGTTGCGGTGGCCTTCTCCTCATCGCTCGCACCATCGAGATAATCGAGCGCGGTCTTGTAGCTGATGCTGTAGTCGCCGGTCAGGCGCGTGGTCGCCAGCGACGGCTCCAACGCCTTGTCGAAGCGCTGCTTCAGCTCGGTGGCCGCAACAGTCTGCTCGTCGGGGGTGAACTTGCCGCCATTGTTGGTCGAGATCGCAAACAGCGAGCGACGGTCCAGCGTCGAGAGATCGATGGTGGTCTTGCCGTCGACGATCGGCGTCTTGACGCCGGCGACCGTGTAGAGCCGGTCGAGCGTGATCCGCGCATCGCTGGTGACGGTGGCAAAATCCGGCAGCGGCGCCTTGGCGAGCTGCGCGCGGGCGGCGTCCGACAGCGTGAGGTTGGTTGCCGCGTTGGCCGTCGAGGACGCCGACAGATCGCCGGCGGTGCCGTCGCCCGACAAGGTCGCCGCCAGTGACGGCGTCGCTGCTGCCCGCGCATAGGCCGAACCATATTGGGCGTAGGGATTGGGCGTGGTGCCGATCGAGGTCATCGGGCGGTCCCTGCATTGGCGCGAGGGGCGATGTCTTAAGAAATCGTTGCTTTGTCAGGACCTTCGCAGGGCATGGTTAACAAATTGCAAATTGTGTCGAAATATTTCCAGCGCGACGCAAATCGCTGCGGCGGTGGTCTATTTGTCGACGACCCAGGCGTGGCGGCGCTGCGTGAAGACCGATTGCGACGGTGCGGGAAAATCGGGGTCCGCGAAGGCGCCGACCGCAACGCCGATCAGGTCCGGCGCGACCGGGCTCCCAATAGACCGACGATCCGCAATTCGGGCAGAAATGAAACACCACGGCAGATCCACTGCCGCCGATGCGGCTGTATTCGCGCGCCTCGCCCTGCGGCTCGACGTCAGCGCGCGGAAAGAACGCCGCGACGCCATAGGTGCTGCCGGTTCGCTTCTGACACTCCAGGCAATGACACAGCGCTACTGTGGTGGGCTCGCCCTGGCAGGTGACGCGGAGCTGTCCGCAGGCGCATGTCGCGAGCCGCGCCATCATCGCGCGCCCTTGCTGGCGACCAGCCGGTGAATGACCTTGCCGGACGATGCGCTGACGACCTCCGCGTCGAGCAGCAACTCGGCCGCCGCCAGCTCGGCCCGCACCAGCGCGGTATCGAACGCCGCGTAAAGCCGGCCATGCGCATCGCGCGCATCGTCACCTCTGGTCACGCGCCAGCTCAGATAGAAGATGCCGCCGGGCTTCACGATATCGAACATGCGACGGACCGACGGCGCGATCAGCGCGTGATCGAGATGCATGATCACGGTCTCGCAGAGCACATTGTCGAAGCTGCCGGAGGCGGTGCCGGACAGGTCCGGCAGCTCGGCGCGGGCAAAGCGCAGCGCCGGATAGCGGGCGCAGGCTTCCGCGAGCAGGCCCCCGGAGGCGTCGAAGCCTTCGGCCGGAAAGCCGTTGGCATTGAGCCAAGCCACCTCGCGGCCGCTGCCGCAGCCGATATCGGCGGTCGCGCCGCCCCGGATGAAGAACCGCGTGACGATGTCGTGCAGATCGACCGGGGCCGGCTGTTCGTGCCAGTCCTGCGCAAACGCCGCCGCATCCTTGTCGTAAGCGGCGAGCGTTGCGCGGTCCATCGATCAGCCCTCGATCCTGGAGAAGTCCGCAACCGCGCGCGTCGCAGCGCGGATCTCGTTGAGCAGCTTGAGGCGGTTTTCGCGCACCTTCGGATCGTCGTCGTTGACCTTGACCTTGTCGAAGAACGCATCGACCGCCGGACGCAGCTTGGCCATCGCGCTCATCGCGCCGGCGAAGTCTTCCTTGGCGACGGCGGCGGAGGCCTCGGCCTTCACCTGGTCGATCGCCTTGGCCAGCGTCTTCTCTTCGTCGAGCGTGTAGAGCGCGGCGTCAGGCGCGCCGTCGAAGGTCCGCTTGTCCCTCTTCTCCTCGATCGCGAGAATGTTGCTGGCGCGTTTCGTGCCAGCGAGCAGGTTTTTGCCGTCGTCGCTGTCGAGGAATTTGCCGAGCGCCTCGACGCGCCGGACGACGAGCAGCAGATCGTCCTGGCCACCAAGCGAGAACACGGCATCGACGAGATCGTGACGCGCGCCCTGATCGCGGAGCTGGACCTTCAGACGGTCGGCAAAGAAGGCTAGCAGATCGTTCGGCAGCGTTTCGGCATCGGCCTTGAGCGACAATCCGAGCAACGCGGATTTGGCCGTCTTCAGGATCGGCAGGCGCAGCGTATTCTCGACGATCAGCCTGATCGCGCCGAGCGCTGCCCGGCGCAGCGCGAACGGGTCCTTCGAACCCGTCGGCTTCTCATCGATCGCCCAGAATCCGGCGAGCGTGTCCAGCTTGTCCGCCAGCGCGACCGCGACGCTGACCAGATCGGTCGGCACGCGATCGGTCGGCCCCTGCGGCTTCCAGTGGTCCTCGCTCGCGGCGGCGACGGACGCATCCTCGCCCTGCGCCAGCGCGTAGTACTTGCCCATCAGGCCCTGCAACTCCGGGAATTCGCCGACCACTTCGGTCAGCAAATCGGCCTTCGCGAGGCGCGCGGCGCGCCTGGTCTTCGCGACGTCGGCGCCGACCAGCGGCGCGATCTCGGCGGCGAGCCGCTCGATCCGCTTGATGCGCTCCGCCTGGGTGCCGAGCTTCTCGTGGAACACGATCTGCTCGAACTTCGGCAGCCGGTCTTCCAGCTTGGTCTTCAGATCGGTCTCGTAGAAGAATTTTGCGTCGGACAGCCGCGGACGGATCACGCGCTCATTGCCGGCGACGATGGTCTTGCCGCCGTCGGGCGCCTCGATATTGGCGGTCAGCACGAACTTGTTGGTCAGCTTGCCCGTCTTGGGATCCCTGACCACGAAGCACTTCTGGTTGTTGCGGATGGTGGCGCGGATCACTTCGTCGGGGATCGACAGGTATTGCTCCTCGAACGATCCCATCATCACGACCGGCCATTCGACGAGGCCCGAAACCTCGTCGACCAGTACCTGATCCTCGACCAGTTCGAGGCCCTGCGCGAACGCCAGTTCCTTGGCGTCCTCGAGGATGATGTCCTTGCGCGCCTGCGGATCGAGGATCACCTTCGCGGCCTTCAGCTTGGCCTCGTAATCCTCGAAGCGGCGCACGGAGATCGCACCCGGCGCCATGAAGCGATGGCCATAGGTGGTCTGCCCGGCCTCGATGCCGTCGACGGAGAACTTGACAATGTCGGGCTCCTCGGTCTCCAGACCGAAGGTCGCGGTGATGGCGTGCAGCGGGCGCACCCAGGTGAGCGAGCCTGATTTCGCCGAGCGCGCGCCCCAGCGCATCGATTTCGGCCAGGGGAAGGTCCGGATAATCACCGGCAGCATTTCCGCGATCACGTCGATCGCGGCACGGCCGGGCTTTTCGATCAGCGCAATGTAGAAGTCGCCCTTCGCATCTTTCTGGACCTTTGCTTCATCCAGCGACGTGAGACCGGTCGCTTTCAGAAAGCCCTGCACCGCCGCATCAGGGGCGCCGATCTTCGGGCCGCGACGTTCGGTCTTCAAATCGGGCTGGCGCGCGGGAATGCCGTGCACGGTGAGCGCAAGACGGCGCGGGGTCGCGAATGCCTTGGCGCCCTCATACACCAGGCCTTCGGCGACCAGCTTGTCGGTCACCATGCGGCGCAGATCGTCGGCCGCTTTCGCCTGCATGCGCGCGGGAATTTCTTCGGAGAACAGTTCGAGGAGAAGATCGGGCATCAGACCGCCCTGCCCGTTTCAGTGTGGATCCATGCCTCGCCGCAGGCCTTCGCCAGGTCGCGCACGCGGGCGATGTAGCTCTGCCGCTCCGTCACCGAGATGACCCCGCGGGCGTCGAGCAGGTTGAACACGTGGCTCGCCTTGATGCACTGGTCGTAGGCCGGCAAGGCCATCAGATGTTCCTTTTGATTCCCACCCTCACGCCAGCCGGCGGCGAGATATTTGCGGCAGGCCTCCTCGGCCATCCTGAACTGCTCGAACAGCATCGCGGTGTCGGCGTGCTCGAAATTGTGTCGTGAGTATTCCTGCTCGGCCTGCAGGAAGACGTCGCCATAGGTCACCTTCTCGGCGCCCTCGCGGCCGTTGAAGTTGAGGTCGTAGACGCGGTCGACGCCCTGCACATACATCGCGAGCCGCTCGAGTCCGTAGGTAAGCTCGCCCGCGACTGGCGCGCATTCGACGCCGGCGACCTGCTGGAAGTAGGTGAACTGCGACACTTCCATGCCGTCGCACCAGCACTCCCAGCCGAGGCCCCAGGCGCCGAGGGTCGGGCTTTCCCAGTCGTCCTCGACGAAGCGGATGTCGTGGACGGCGGCGTCGATCCCGATCGCGGCCAGCGACTTCAGGTACAGGTCCTGAAGGTTCGGCGGCGACGGCTTCATGATCACCTGGAACTGGTAGTAGTGCTGCAGGCGGTTGGGATTTTCGCCGTAGCGGCCGTCCTTGGGCCGGCGCGAGGGCTGCACATAGGCCGCGTTCCAGGGCTTGGGCCCCAGCGCGCGCAGCGTGGTCGCGGGATGGAAGGTGCCGGCGCCCATTTCCATGTCGTAGGGCTGCAGGATGACGCACCCCTGCTCGGCCCAGAACCGCTGGAGGGCCAGGATGAAGCCCTGGAACGAACGTTCCGGGCGCATGTGGTCAGGCAGGGCGTCCATCGTTGGAATCGATCTCGCGAGGGGGTGTGAGGCGCGCGGGACCGTATCGGCGGCAGCCAATGGAATCAAGGCGATGGGGGATGTTTCTGCACCTCGCCCCGCCTGCGGGGAGAGGTCGAAATTCGCGCGCAGCGCGCATTTCGGGTGAGGGGACTCTCCGCGAACTTAGGTCTTTCGAATCTGCGGAAACAGCCCCTCACCCCGGCCCTCTCCCCGCAAGCGCGGGGCGAGGCAAATCCAAGCCCTAGCCCGGGCGATAGGCCCCGGTCACAGGGTCGCGGCGCAGGGTTTTGATTTCGCCCGCGCGGGTGGCCTCGGCCACGCGGGACAATCGCGCCTCTTCGAGTTCCTGGTTGATCCGGACGGCCGTCTTGTACGCCCAGCGGACCACGGCCAGGCTTCCCAAGACGCCTGCGAATGCAATCAGCGGCGGCATCGGTCGATCCTTGTCGTTCACGTCTGTCAGGCCCCCAATGACAGGCATTCTCGCGCAAGGCGGCCTGCGCCGCAATCGCGGTTTTGGGGCTAAATGGCGCGCTCACATCCCTGTGTTCACAGCCCGAATCTGGCCCAAATCGCCCGGGTTTCCAGCGCCGAGATCACCTCGTCCGGCAGCGCGGCCAGTCCATCCAGCGCCGCCAGCGATCCCGCCCCCGGCGCCCGCCGGCCGAGCAGGCCGGACAGCAAGCCGCTGGCCGGCGCAATCACCGGGGTCAGCACCTTGTCGCCATAGCGGGCCCGCAGCGTGGAGCGGATGTCGCCGATGCCGTCGGCGAGCCCGAGACCGATCGCGGTATCGCCGGCCCAGTATTCACCGGTGAACAGCACGTCGTCGGCGCCCTTGAGGCGGCTGCCGCGGCTCTGCTTCACCAGCGTAATGAAGATCGCATGGATCTCGCGCTGGATCGCCTTCAGCCGGGCGACGTCGTCGGGGTTCTCGGGAAGGAACGGATCGAGCATCGCCTTGTGGCTGCCCGCCGTATACAGCCGGCGCTCGACCCCGATCTTCTTGATCAGCCCCTCCAGGCCAAAGCTGCCGCCGACCACGCCGATCGAGCCGAGGATCGAGGACGGGTCGCAATAGATCTCGTCGCCCGCGCAGGCGATCATGTAGCCGCCGGAGGCCGCGACGTCCTCGACGAACACCAGCACCGGCAGCTTCTTCTCGGCGGCGAGTTGCCGGATGCGCAGATAGATCTGCCGCGACTGCACCGGCGAGCCGCCCGGCGAATTGATCACCAGCGCCACCGCCTTGGCATTCCGCGTGCCAAAGGCGCGCTCCAGCATCTTGGCGACGCCGGAGAGTGTCATGCCGGGCCGCAACGGCGTCACCGCACCGATCACGCCTGCCAGCCGCACCACCGGCACGACGGCCGCGCCGCGCCTGAAGCGCGCCGGCAACACTGCCTGCACGCGTTCGAGCAGTCCCGAACGTCCAGCGTGATCACTTATTTGTTCACTCATGCCGTTACCTCGAATTAACCACTTTTTATCACGCCACTGTCATTGGAATCCGTGGAACGCGTTTTGCATTTTGTCATTGGGGCTGCAATGCGCGGGCGGAGAGGGACTCATGAAAATCTATCTGCTGATTTTGCTGATCGGTACACTCCTGGCGGCGATCCACTTCACGTCCACGCCGGACCGCCAGTCGGAAACGGCTTCGCAGTGATTTAGTGCCTCTGACGACGTGGGCAGCATGCCTGCCCGCTAAAGCGCAATGCCATCGCGCCTTGGCTTCTTGTTCGAGCATGATCGTTTTAGCGCCGCGCCAGCGGCAATTCCCCCTTCCCAGCCAACACCTCCTGCACCCATTTATTGGGCACGCCTGACTCTTCATTGAGCAGCAGTGCGGCATGGAGCCGCGTCGGCGCCCGGCCGCCCTTGGTCGCCCGCACCAGGATTCGGATCGCCGGCGACGTCCCGTCACCGTGAACCGGCAGGATCTCGAGGCTGCCAAAACCACGGTCCAGCGCAGCCAGCACCTCGGCAATGCCGTCGGCCCGCCAGATCAGCGCAAGCTGCCCGTTCGACTTGAGAATCCGCCGCGCCGCGTGAACCCAACCGGCCAGCGTGGTCGCGCTCGCGACATGGGCGCGCTCGCGCACACCGTCCGGCGAGGCGCGGTGCCGCGACGGATCGTTGAACGGCGGGTTCATCAGCACGACGTCGGCGCTATCCGGCCCGAGGCCGGCATCATCGAAGGCTGCGGCGCCGGCTTCGACATCAAGCACGATCACCTCCGCCATGATCGCGTTGGTGGCGGCATTATTCCGCGCAAGCTCGGCCAGGGCCGGGTCGATTTCGACCAGAACGGGATTGATCCCCCTCACCCGCCGCGCCACGGCCAGCCCGGCCGCGCCGACGCCGGAGCCGAGATCGACGACGCGGTCGCCTGATCGAGCCGGCGTCGCCGCGGCGAGCAGGATCGCGTCATGGCCGGCGCGGTGGCCGCTGCGGGGTTGCCGCAGGCGCAATTGGCCACCGAGAAATCCGTCTTCGGTGATCCCGGCGGCCGGAGACTCGCTTTTTGACGCGTTTTCTTCACGCGAACCGGGGCCCATTTCGCTCGAAAACGCTCTAGTCATCGGCCCGCAATTCGTGGCCGAGGCCGGCATCGGTCAGGAGCTGGCGGGCCTCGTGGTTGTCGTCCTCATGCACAAGGATCCGCCGCGGCAAGACGCCGAGCGAGCCCTCGATGATGCTCATGTTCTGGTCCAGCACCAGATGATGGATGTTAGCGCTGTCGAGCAGCGCGCCGATGGCGGAGACCAGCACCATGTCATTGGTCCGTACCAATTCCCGCAAAATACGCTCTCCTGTCGCCCCGGCAGTGCGGCACTTGCGCCACATGTCAATAACTTGATGGCCTTGCCGCTGCACCGTTCAGTTTCTATTGTTATAGCTGAGCATAGTGCGTATTCGGCAAAATTGGAGACCAGCGTGGCGGTTATTGTACCCTTCGAAAGCCCGTCCAATGCTTCGATCGACGGGCTGGTGGGACTTCTCGCCGCCGACATGGAGCGCGTCAACGCGACGATCCTTTCGCGGACCGGCTCCGAGGTCACCATGATCCCCGAGGTCGCCAATCACCTGATCTCCTCCGGGGGCAAGCGGTTGCGCCCGATGCTGACGCTGGCAATGGCCCAGCTCGCCGACTATTCCGGCGACGGCCATATCAAGCTCGCCGCCGCGGTCGAGTTCATGCACACCGCGACCCTGCTGCATGACGACGTGGTCGACGAGAGCGAGCTGCGCCGCGGCAAATTGTCCGCGCGGATGCTGTGGGGCAACGAGGCCAGCGTGCTGGTCGGCGACTTCCTGCTCGGCCAGGCGTTCCGGATGATGGTCGAGGTCGGCTCGCTCCGCGCACTCGACATCCTCTCCGCCGCCGCCGCCACCATCGCCGAGGGCGAGGTGATGCAGCTTGCCGCCGCCAAGAACACCGCGACCACCGAGGACGAATATCTCGCCGTGATCCGCGGCAAGACCGCGGAGCTGTTCGCCGCCGCCTGCGAGGTCGGCCCCGTGATCGCCAACCGTCCGAAGGCCGAGCAGACCGCCTGCCGTTCGGTCGGCATGAATCTCGGCATCGCCTTCCAGCTCGTCGACGACGTGCTCGACTATGGCGGCAAATCCGCAAAACTCGGCAAGAATGTCGGCGACGATTTCCGCGAGGGCAAGATCACGCTCCCGGTGGTGCTCGCCTTCCGCCGCGGCAATGACACCGAACGCAAGTTCTGGATCCGCGCGCTGGAGCGCGGCGAGATCGGATCGGCCGACCTCGATCACGCGATCGGACTGATGACAAAGCACCGCGCCCTCGAAGACACGATCAGCCGCGCCCAGCACTACGGCGCGATGGCGGTCGACGCGCTGGCGCTGTTCCCGCCCTCGCCGATGAAGACGGCGCTGGAAGAGGTCGTCGCGTTCTGCCTAGCGCGCTCTCATTGATCTAGGCACTCGCGAACAACAAGACGGTGTCGTCCCTGCGAAAGCAGGGACCCATACTCCGCGGCGAGAGTTGTAGGCGGGTCTCGTCATTCCAGCGTCACGCAAATAACAAGCATCGGTGGTCATGGGTCCCTGCTTTCGCGGGGGCGACACCAGGGTTTGCTGCACCGGCACCCGCTACTCCTTCACCGGCACCCAGATCTCCAGCCCGCCATTGCCGGTACTCGCGTCGAACTTCTCGTCGTAGCGCTCGAAGTTCGGCGCGTCCGCGACCTTCATGCCGGATTGCGGCAGCCAGCGATTCCAGATCGTGTTGACGGTGCGGCGGATGGTCGAGATGTGGTCGGCGTGGGTGAACACGACGTATTTCTGCTCGGGAATGCGAACGCGCGCGAACTCGCGCGGCAGGTCGGAGAAATCGGCAACCTCGACGCCGGCGATGTAATCGAAATTGCCGGCATCATCGCCGTTGCAGCAGACGCCATAGGCGACATTGCCGACCTGGCGGGGGATATGCGCGCATTGCTGGTGGAAGCCCTGCCACTGGTTCGGAATGCCGGCATCGCTGCCATTGCCGTGGTTGTAACGCTCGCCGATGCCGGCGACGAGGAACGCCTTTGCGGTGGCAATGCGCGGCGGATCGATGTGGTCGAGAGCTGTCGAGATCATGGTGATCGGCTCCTGGAGATTGAGCGTCGTCAGGCACGTTGTCGCGCGCACCGTCTCGGGCGTGACGCCGAAATGGTCGCGAAACGCGCGGGTGAATGCTTCGTGGGAGCCGTAATCCGCATCCAGCGCGAGGCTGAGAATATCGGGCGCACCGGCCGCGAGCTCGCGCGCGGCTTCGCTGAGCCGCCGGGCCCGCACATAACGCATCACCGAGAACCCGGTTGCTTCCGCGAACGCCCGCACCAGATGGAAGCGCGAGACGCCGGCTACGGCGGCAATCTCGTCGAGCGTCAGCGGCGCGCCGAGATGGCTTTCGATATACCAGAGCGCCTTCTGGGCTGGATTCATGGATGACGGCTTTCCTGCAAAGCTCGGGCATCATGCACGGCTGCCGCGCGCGGCATTTGACAGTCCTTGCTGCCCGACGGCGAAACCGCGGTTCCGCTCCACGGAAATTTACCCGCAAAGCCGTCGCTGGCAACAACGTTGCAATCGTGCATACTCGCCGACGCATCGATCCGACGGCTCATCAAGCTGCCCGATAATCAAGACTGCAAGAGCCGCGGCCAGCATGTCAGGGAGGACAATGATGCACCACCAACGCTTGAGCTATGCCAACTGCGTCAAATCAGCGGCGCTTGCGGGGCTTTTGACGATCGCCGTCGCCAGCGCCGCCAACGCGCAGAAGAAATACGATCCGGGCGCGACCGACACCGAGATCAAGGTCGGCAACATCATGCCCTATTCCGGTCCGGCGTCCGCCTACGCCACGATCGGAAAGACCGAAGCCGCCTATTTCAACAAGCTCAACAGCGAAGGCGGCATCAACGGCCGCAAGGTCAACTTCATCTCCTACGATGACGCCTACTCGCCGCCGAAGATGGTCGAGCAGGCCCGCAAGCTGGTCGAGAGCGACGAGGTGCTCCTGATCTTCAATCCGCTGGGCACGCCGGGCAATACCGCGATCCAGAAATACATGAACGCCAAGAAGGTGCCGCAGTTGTTCGTGTCCACCGGCGCGGCCAAGTGGAATGATCCGAAGAACTTCCCGTGGACCATGGGCTGGCAGCCGAGCTACCAGGTCGAAGCGCGCATCTATGCCAAGTACATTCTGCAGAACTATCCGGGCAAGACCATCGGCGTGCTCTATCAGAACGACGATTTCGGCAAGGACTATCTGATCGGCCTGCACGACGGGCTCGGCGACCAGGCCAAGAAGCTGATCGTCGTCGAATCCTCCTACGAGACTTCGTCACCGACGGTGGATTCGCAGATCGTGCAGATCAAGGGCGCCAACCCTGACATCTTCGTCAACATTGCAACGCCGAAATTCGCGGCGCAGGCGATCAAGAAAGTCGCCGAGCTCGACTGGCATCCGGTGCAGTTCCTGACCAACGTCTCCGGCTCGATCGGCGGCGTGATGAAGCCGGCCGGCTATGAAGCGAGCCAGGGCGTGCTGTCCACGGCGTATCTCAAGGACCCCAAGGATACCGAGTGGAAGAACGATCCGGCGATGACCGAGTGGCGCGCCTTCATGACCAAGTGGTATCCCGAAGGCGACCTCGACGACGCCGCCACCGTATTCGGCTATGGTGTCGCCAAGGGGCTCGAGCAGGTGCTGCGGCAATGCGGCGACAATCTCACCCGCGAGAACCTGATGAAGCAGGCGGCCAGCCTCAACTTCGAGATCGGCATCTATCTGCCCGGCACCAAGATCAAGACCGGGCCGGACGACTATGCGCCGATCGAGCAGCTGCAGATGATGCGCTTCAAAGGCGAGAGCTGGGAGCGGTTCGGCCCCATCATGAGCGGCGAAAAGAGCAGTTGAGGGCTTTCTTCCACAACTTTGCGGTTCGTGATGCCCGGCCATGCGCCGGGCATCCACGTCTTCGACATGATTCACGAGCAAGACTTGTGGCAAGCAAGACTCGTTACGAGCAAGATTTGCGATGGCCGGAACCCAGACCAGCCGAAGCGACGCCGTTCTTCAGGCTCAAGTGTCCGGCCACCACGAATTCCAGGCACATCCTGCGATCGGAAGGACAACAACAATGAAAATCACCGACGTCCGCGCCCACCATATCCGCATTCCCTACGACGCCGGGCCCGCGAGCTTCCGCCAGGGAGCTTCCGCGATCTCGGCGCTCGACATGGTGCTGGTCGAGGTTTCGACCGATGCCGGCCTCACCGGCTGGGGCGATGCCTTCGCCTATGTCTGCCCGAAGACGAGCTGCACGGCGGTGGCCGAGATGATCGCGCCGCAGGCCCGCGGCCTCGAGGTGCCCGACGCCGCCAGCATCCCCGCCGCGATGGAGCAGATCCAGCGCAACCTCCATCTCTTCGGCCGCTACGGCATCACGATGTTTGCGATCTCGGCGCTCGACATCGCGCTGTGGGATCTCGCCGGCAAGGTGAAGGGCGTGCCGCTGCATCAACTGATCGGCGGCGCGAAGCGGAGCACGATCCCGGCCTATGCGAGCCTGATGCGAATCGGCAATCCGGCGCACATCGCCGCCGAATGCAAGAAGGCGATCAAGCTGGGCTATTCCGCGATCAAGCTGCACGAGACCACCGTGCCCGCGGTCGCCGCCGCGCGCGAGGCGATCGGCCCCGACGTGCCGCTGATGGTCGACATGAACTGCCCGCTGGACGGACCCGCGGCGATCCAGTTCGCGCGCGACTGCAAGCAGGCCGCGCCGCTGTTCCTGGAGGAGCCGGTCTGGCCGCCGGAGGATTTTGCGACGCTCGCCGAGGTGCGCAGAGAAGGCCGGCTCGATATCGCGGCCGGCGAGAACGCCTGCACCGTGCATCAATTCCGCCAGATGATGACCGCGGGCGCGGTCAGTCACGCGCAGCCCTCCGTGATCAAGGTCGGCGGCATCACCGAATTTCTGAGGGTGGCCGTCCTCGCCGACGAGTTCGGCGTCCAGGTGATTCCGCACTCGCCCTATTTCGGGCCGGGCTTCCTCGCCACGCTGCATCTGATGGCGATCCGCGACGCGGGGCTGATCGAGGTGTTCTTCATGAAGCGTCCGGCCTGCCTGTGGGGCGATCGCATCGACGTCGACGCCAACGGCCATGTCGCCGTGCCGCAGGGCCCCGGCCTCGGCTACGAGCCGGATCGCGACGTGATGGAGCAGTATCGGGTGGCGTGAGGAGCCCGGCTCGTTCCATCGTCATTGCGAGGAGCTCGCGACAAAATTGCAAAGCAATTTTGCGCTGAAGCGACGAATCAATCCATCGTTCCGCACGCGCGGTGGGATGGATTGCTTCGCGGAGCCTGTCATCCGGCGGCGCTTCGCGCCGACCGGGTGGCGCGCAATGACGATTTCCTACTTCGTCCCGTCCTTCGCGGCGGGCGCGGCGTCCTTCGCCGGCGGCGCGTCGGCTTTCTTCTTCAGGTCCTCGGTCAGCTTGACCTGCGCTGTTTGCAGATCGGTGACGAGCTTCTGCAAGTTCGCGACCGAACTCTGCAAGCTCACGATCTGCCGGTTGGCGGCATCGAGCTTCTGTTGATGATCCGATGTGAGCTTGTTGATCGTCTTCTGCAGGAAATCGACATTGCTCTGCAGACAGCTCGTGCGCCGCTCCATGGTTTTCTCGACGGTGCAGATCTCGATGCCGGGAACGTCCTGCGCATGCGCGGTTCCGGCGACGCCGAGTGCGAGCGGTGCCAGCAAGGCGAGAACAAAACGAGCGGTCATCGGCGTCTCCAGGCAAATGCGTCATTCACAGTTTTGTGCTCGCGACGCTGAAAGCGAGGCAGACATACCACACTGAAACCGCATTCAAGCGGTGTGCTTCACCCATTACGGGACTACTCGTGGGGACGGGGGCCTTCGGAACTTGTTTGGTTCGATCCCTTTTGGCTCGACCTTGGGCAGTGGAGACAGATCGCATGGCAACGCGCGAAAAACGGATGGCGCAATTCGATGGCAATGGCGAACCGGCGCCGGAACAGCGCGTGGAAGTACTTTGTGAGGATCATAGCGGAACGTATCAGCTGCCGTTCGCCTGCCGCTTCGTCAACGGCCAGTGGCGCAATGACAACACCGGCGGCGCGCTGGAAGCCAACGTCATCGCATGGCGGATGCCGCGCGAGAAGCAGGCAGGCGTGGCCTGAGGCCGGCATCGGTGCGCGCTGTTTCAAAACGCGACGCGCGCGCACCGTGTCTTAAGATTTGGAACGCGGGTGGAACGAACCGCGTCCGAATCACTGATCGAGCAACGTACTGCGTTGTTCACGGCTAGATGTGGCCATCAGCCCGAGGCTGCGCACCACATACAGAAGCATGACGATCGGCCGCAGCCAGCGGCCGATAACAAAGGTTAACTCTTCCGCAGACGACATCGCGATCCCTCCTCTCTGTCCGCCCGGGCGATCATTTCCACGGCGTGATCGGCGGCACCGCTTCGGTCGCCGGCGGCACATCCACGGTCTTGAAATCGGCGGGGCTGACGATCTCGAGGTATTCCATGTCCTTCGAGTAATCGAACAAATAGTGGGTGATGCCGGGACGCTGATGGATGACGTCGCCGGCCTCGACCAGCGTCTCCTTGTCCTCGTACATGAAGCGCGCCCAGCCCTTGGTCATGATGACGATCTGAAAATCGCACAGATGCTTGTGCCAGCCGGTGCCCTGCTCCGGCGGCATGTCGGGATTGGCCTTGACCAGGTGGCAGATCACCTGCCCGCTGGTGGCATCGGCGATGCCGAGATCGCGATACAGGAAGAAGTCGCGCAGACCTCCGCCCTTGAACTCGGTGTCACCGGGTTTGACGTGGGAGAATTTGCTGACGACGGCGTGCTGGTTCATTTCAAGCCTCCACGGTTCTCGTGTTCGCGAGATCGCGGCGCGGCTCGGCGTCCAAATTTTCGGCAGCGTCGCATCGTCGCGGTCACAGCTCGGTCATGCCATGCGAAATCCTTGCCAGCCGGATTGGGCTGCGGCGAACCGTCTCGCCATGCGCTGATATCGCCGCAGAAGCATTTGGAGCGAGGCACGAATTTGCGCCTCAGTGGCTGTCGCGCGGGTCCGGCGCGCATGCCGGTGCCCGACGCCGGCGGCACGTCCATTGAGCAAGGCTTGCCTCGTGCTTGAGCCGCCGATGCAGGCAGGCCGGCACGGGCGCTGCCTAATATTCGACCTCGAGCTCCTCGACGTCGGCCGGCTCCGCCTTCGCGGCCTCGATCCATTCCTGCATCTCGGGCATCGTCATGATGGTGCTGGCATACACCGCAAGCGCAGGCTCGAGCTTGACGTCGTAGGTCATGAAGCGGGTCACGACCGGCGCATACATCGCGTCCGCCATGGTGCGGCGCTCGCCGAACAGGAATGGCCCACCCGATGCGCCGAGGCAATCGCGCCAGATGGTGCAAACGCGATCGATGTCGGCCTGCGCCCGCGACCAGATCTTGAAGCCGGGGAAATGGCCCTTGAGATTGACCGGCAGCGAAGAGCGCAGCGTGGTAAAGCCGGAATGGATTTCGCCCGAGATCGAGCGGCAATGCGCGCGCTGGATCCGGTCTTCCGGCAACAGCCCTGCATGCGGCATGATCTCGTTGAGATACTCGCCGATCGCGAGCGTATCCCAGACCGTCGCGCCGTCGTGGCGCAGGCAGGGCACCAGGATCGAGGACGACAGCAGCAGCAGCTCGGCGCGGGCCGACGGGTCGTCGGGCGCGGTGACCACCTCCTCGAAGTCGAGCCCGGCGAATTTCGCCAGCAGCCAGCCGCGCAGCGACCAGGAGGAGTAATTCTTGCTGCTGATGGTCAGTGTCGCTTTCGCCATATCTGTCCCTCACGCCTGAACGCGTCCTCAGCTCCCGGATATCGCGCCGGTTCAGCCGCCGCGCACCCGGAGCCATCAGCTTTTGCAGCAAGCCACGTGCCAATTTGCCGGGCGGTCGGCCCGCCTCTGGCGTCGATATTGCATGGCAAGCCAGGCCACGGGTGGATGCGTATGATGTCAATGATGTACCAGGCCTATCAGAACCACATGGACCTCACGGCGCCATGGCGGACCGGGGCTGCAGCGGCGCTGAAATACCTCAATCTGGTGCCGCAGGGCGCCGCTGACCGGATGTATGGCCGGCTCGCGGCCGCGCTCGAGCTGATCTCCCGCTCCAGCCTGACCTACGCGCGGCCCCCTTATGGCATCGGCAGCGTGACCGTCGGCAACAGGGAATTGCAGGTGACCGAGGAGGTTGCCTATGCGACGCCGTTCGGCTCGCTGCTGCATTTCAGGAAGGTGGACGGCCCGGAGCAGCCGCGGCTGCTCTTGGTGGCGCCGATGTCCGGGCATTTTGCCACGTTGCTGCGAGGCACCGTGAAGACGCTGCTACAGGACCACGACGTCTACATCACCGACTGGCACAATCCGCGCGACATCCCGCGCAACGAGGGCCGCTTCGGCCTCGAGGACTACACCGACCATCTGATCGACTTCCTCGGCCAGCTCGGCCCGCGCGCGCATATGGTGGCGATCTGCCAGCCCTCGGTGTCGGCGCTCGCCGCCGCCGCGATCATGTCGGAAGACAATCATCCGGCGCGGCCGGCCTCGCTGACCCTGATGGCCGGGCCGATCGACACAAGGATCCAGCCGACCAAGGTGAACGAATTCGCCAAGAGCAAGCCGATCAAATGGTTCGAGGACAATCTGATCAACTACGTGCCGATGCAGTGCAAGGGCGCGTTGCGCCAGGTCTATCCCGGCTTCGTGCAGCTCACTGCGTTCGTGTCGATGAACCTGGAACGGCACATCAAGCAGCATATCGATCTGGCCCACCATCTCGCCAAGGGCGAGACCGCCAAGGCCGAGGTGATCAAGACCTTCTACGACGAATATTTCGCGGTCATGGACCTGCCGGCGGAGTTCTACATCGAGACGGTGCGCGATGTGTTTCAGGAGCATCTGTTGCCGCAGGGCATGCTGATGCATCGCGGCCGCCCGGTGAATCCGGCGGCGATCCGGCGCATGGGGTTGATGACGGTGGAAGGCGAGAAGGACGACATCTGCTCGATCGGCCAGACGCTCGCCGCGCAGGACCTCTGCACCGGAGTCCGCACCTATCGCAAGGTGCATCACATGCAGGCCGGCGTCGGCCATTACGGCGTGTTTTCCGGCAAGCGCTGGAACAACGAGATCTACCCGCTGCTGCGCGATTTCGTGCATGTGAATTCGTGACGGATCGGCAACGATCTTTCCCCGTCATTGCGAGCGAAGCGAAGCAATCCATCGTTCCACATGGGCGGAAAGGTGGATTGCTTCGTCGCTACGCTCCTCGCAATGACGGGTGGCGGCTAGCCACGCATCGACTCGCGCTATAGTCTCCCGGCCACGACGACCCGCTTCCCAAGAATCGTCCAGGGAGAAACTCCATGCGCGCGCCCACTGCCTTCCGTGCCCTCACGCTCGCCCTGATCGGCGCCCTCGCCTTCACCTCAGCCGTATCCGCCGCCGAAGTCCATGTCATGATCTCGGGCGGACTGACGGCGGCCTACAAGGCGCTGGTGCCGGAGTTCGAACGCAAGACCGGGCACAAGGTGGTGACCGCCTTCGGGCCGTCGATGGGTACCACGAAGAACGCCATTCCGGTGCGGCTGGAGCGCGGCGAGCCGGCCGACGTGCTGATCATGGTCGGCTATGCGCTCGGCGATCTCATGAAGCAGGGCAAAGTGCTGGCCGACAGCCGCGTCGACCTCGTGAAGTCGCCGATCGGCATCGCGGTGAAGGCCGGCGCACCAAAACCGGACATCGGCTCGGCCGACACCGTCAAGCAGGCGCTGCTGGCGGCGAAGTCTGTCGCCTATTCCGACAGCGCCAGCGGCGTCTATGTCTCGACCGAGATGTTCGCAAAGCTCGGCATCGCCGATCAGATGAAGGACAAGGCGCGGATGATCCCGGCGACGCCGGTCGGCGAGATCGTGGCCAAAGGCGAGGCCGAGATCGGCCTGCAGCAGATCTCCGAGCTGAAGCCGGTCGCCGGCATCGACATCGTCGGCCCATTGCCGGAGCCGTTGCAGAAGATCACGGTATTTTCCGCCGGGATCGCGACGGCTGCAAAGGAGCGTGAGGCCGGCAAGGCGCTGATCAGCTTCCTCGCCTCGCCGGACGCGCGCGACGCGCTGGTGAAGAGCGGCCTCGATCCGATTACGGCGGGTGGGACGCATTAGCGGCGTCCGACTCTCTCCCCGTTCTACTCCCTCCCCGTCATCCTGAGAGTCTGACTCATAAATCACCCAACCTTAGCTGCAGCCGCGAGTCTGCGGGTCAGGAGCCTGATGTGTGCAATCAGCAGCCAGGCAGCTTCGGTTGCCGCCGTCGCCTCGAAGTCCTTGGCGAGGCGGCGGCATCTGCCGAACCAAGCGAATGTGCGTTCAACCACCCACCGCCTCGGCAGAAGCTGGAAGCCTTTGACGCCTTGAGGCCGCTCGACGATCTCGACAGTCCATGGACCGCAGTCTGAGAGCGCGTCGAGGAGTTGATTTCCGCGGTAGATCCGGTCGGCAAAGACGTGGCGCAGCCGGGGGAAGTTCATCCGCACGTTCTTCAGCAGCGGTACGGCGCCATGGCAGTCCTGAACGTTGGCCGGATGAACATGAACCCCAAGGAGGAGGCCATTGGTATCCGTCACGATATGCCGCTTGCGGCCGTAGATGCGCTTGCCTGCATCGTAGCCGCGCGGTCCGCCAGCTTGCGTGGTTGGCGCACTTTGACTGTCGATCACGGCTGCCGTCGGCTTCGGTGTCCGTCCAAGCTTTTTTCGCGCCCGTCGGACAAGCACGCTGACAATCCTCTGCCACCGGCCTGTATCCCGCCATTTATAAAAATAGCCCTGCACCGTCGAATAGGGCGGGAACTCCTGCGGCAACGCCCGCCACTGGCAGCCGGTCGAAACGATATAGAGGATCGCTTCGATCACACGACGCAGCTCCGTCTTACGCGGCCGGCCGCGCCGGTTCGCTCGCGGCAACAGGCGTCTGATCACCGCCCACTCCGCATCGGTCATATCGCTTGCATAACGCAGATCGTCCCGCCGATATTGCTCCCGAGTGATCTTGGTCCAGGGCATCGTGCTCTCCCTCGAATCTTTGCAAATCCGATGGAATCACACCCCACTGAGATCACTCACCCATTTTTCAGTCAGGCTCTGAGGAGCCCGCACTTGCGGGCTCCTCAGGGTGACGGGACTAGATGGCGACTAGATACACTACCGCCAATGATGCGCGCCGTAGGCGAGCAGCAGCACCACGACCAGCGCCAGCAGCAGCGTGGTCGACTTCCAGAACAGCACCGGGTTGCGCTCGATCAGCGGGGTCGATGACGTCGTCAGATATTTTGCGTTGGGATTGCGCAGGTCGAACAGGAACTCCGAAAAGCTCTCGTAGCGCTTAAGCGGGTTGGCATGCACCGCGCGCTCCAGCGCGCCGTCGACCCAGCCCGGGATCTCGCGCCCGCGATGCGCGGCCGGTCGGTAGACCAGCCGGTTGAAGTCGGATCGTGTCCGGGCCCGCGCGATCTGCGCGCCATAGGGCAAGCGTCCCGTCAGCATCTGGTAGGTGACGACGCCGAGCGAGAACAGGTCGGAGCGCGCGGTGCCGCCCTCGCCGAGGAAATATTCCGGCGCGGTGTATTGCTGGGTGCCCAGGATGTCCTCGACGCCCGCCGGCGCCGCCTCGCCGACGCCCGCGATCCGCGTCGAGCCGAAATCGATGATCTTCACCGTGCCAGTCCTGTCGATCATGATGTTGTCGGGCCTGACGTCCTGGTGCAGCATCTCCTTGCGGTGGAAGGCGCGCAGCCCTTTTGCAATTTGCTCGGTGATGCCGCGTACCGTCTCCAGCGACGGCGCTGGATTGTCCGTGATCCACTGCGTCAGGGTCTGACCGTCGATATATTCCATCGTGACGTAAAGGAAATTGCGCTTGCGCTGCGGCAAAAACGGCTTCAGCACATGCGGGCTGTCGATCCGCCGGGCGACCCATTCTTCCATCATGAAACGCTTCAGATAGGCCGGATCGTCGCGCAGGTCGATCGAGGGGATCTTGATCGAGACCGTGGTGGCGCTGTCCTCGTCGACCGCGAGATAGATGTGACTGCGGTGCGATGCGTGGAGCTCGCGCACGATGCGATAGCCGTCGAACAGCATCCGTGCGTCGAGCAGCGGCGGCAGCGGCAGTTCGGTCGGCTGGCCGAACACCTCGCCGGCATCGCCGTCGGGCAATTCGTCGATCCGGACGATCTGCACGGTGAGATTGTCCGGGCTGCCGTTCTCATAGGCCTGCTCGACGATCGATTTCGCCGCAGCATCGAGAGACGCGGCACCGTCCTTGATCGTCTTCGCCAGCTGCCGCGCCGGGACATGCTCGTAGATGCCGTCGGTCACCAGCAGGAAGATGTCGCCGCGCTCCAGCGGGAGCGCCTGGTAGTCGATCTCGAGCTGCGGGTTCACGCCGAGCGCGCGGCCGAGATAGCTCTGCTGCGAGGAGATCACGACGCGGTGGTCGTTGGTCAGTTGCTCGAGGCTGTTGCCGGCGACGCGGTAGATCCTGGAGTCGCCGACGTGGAACAGGTGCGCCGTGGTCGACCGGATGACCAGGGCGCTCAGCGTGCAGACGTAACCCTTGTCCTTGTCGTAGGGATTCTGGCTGTGCCTTGTCTGCGCGTGCAACCAGGAATTGGTCGCCTCCAGCACGCGCTGCGCCGAGCTCTTCACCGACCAGGATTCCGAGGTGCAGTAGTAGTCGGTCAGGAAGCTCTTGACCGCGGATTCGGCGGCGATGCGGCCGAGGCTGCTCGAGGAGATGCCGTCGGCGAGCACCACCGTGATGCCCTTCAGGCCGAGCAGCGGCTCGCCGGGGATCAAGGCGCCGTGGAAGTCCTGATTGGCGTCCTTGCGGCCCTGATCAGAGAATTGCCCGACCGATATTTTCAGCGCGCGCGGCATCGACCGTCCCAAAGCGAATGGGGCCCTCCGCGACAGGAGAGCCCCATAAGTCGTCGAGGATCAAGCCGCGAGGCGCTGGCGCTTCGGCGCCGTCTTCACATGCGTCGTGTAGAGCGTGAGCCCGGTGAAGGCGAGGCCGCCGGCGAGGTTGCCGAGCACGGTCGGGATCTCATTCCAGATCAGGTAGTCCATGATCGAGAACTTCGCATGCAGCATCAGTCCCGACGGGAACAGGAACATGTTCACCACCGAATGCTCGAATACCATGTAGAAGAACACCAGGATCGGCATCCACATCGCGATCACCTTGCCGGGCACCGTCGTGGAAATCATCGCGCCGACGACGCCGGTCGAGACCATCCAGTTGCAGAGCATGCCGCGAATGAACAGCGTGGCCATGCCGGCCGCGCCATGCGCAGCGTAGCCCAGCGTCCGGCCCTCGCCGATGTTGCCGATGGTCATGCCGACCTTGTCGGGCTCCTGCGTGAAGCCGAATGTCGTGACAAAGGCCATCATGAACGCCACCGTGAGCGCGCCTCCGAAATTGCCGATGAACACGAGAGCCCAGTTGCGCAGCACGCCGCCGAGCGTAACGCCGGGGCGCTTGTCGAGCAGCGCCAGCGGCGAGAGCACGAACACGCCGGTCAACAGATCGAAGCCCAGCAGATAGAGCATGACGAAGCCGACCGGAAACAGCAATGCTCCGACAAGCGGCTGACCCGTATTGACGTTGATCGTCACGGCGAACCAGGCTGCCAGCGCGAGGATCGCGCCGGCCATATAGGCGCGGATCACGGTGTCGCGGGTCGACATGAAGATCTTGGATTCGCCGGCATCCACCATCTTGGTGACGAATTCGGACGGAGCGAGATAGGCCATTCGTAAAATCCCCTTGCGCAATTCGGCCGCGCCGGTTGCCTGCCGGAAGCGACGCGGGTTGGTTGAAATGCTCGTCCGTCCGGGGAGATGGGGCTGCGACGATTGCTCGAGACGCCCGGGCCGGGCACCTTGATCCCCTCGCCTCGGCCAGCACTGGCCTTGGCAATCCGGAGGACGGCAGTCGTCATTGACTGGTGCAATCAAAAGCAATGGATGTGCCAAGCGGCGACGCTGGCGGTTGGCTTTAAATCCCCGTCAATACAATGAGTTAGGCTGGTGGCGCAGGAACCGCACGGCGCGATGGCGCGGAATTATGCAGCATGCCCAGATGTCGCCCAGAGGATGCGCGCCCCTCCATCACCGTCATCCCCGCGCAAAGGCTTCGCCTTTGCGCGGGGTAAAGGGGAAAGAGTCGATACGCGCGCTACTTCACTTCGCCTCGGTGCGGACCGGCGCGCCCTTCAGCCCGTTGTTGTCGTAGGCCTTGCGCAGCGTGCCGTTGGCGATCGCCTCCGTCATGAACCTGGTGGCGAAGGCCGCGGCGAGCGGATGGTTGAGCGGTACCGCGACCGCGGTGACGGTCTGCTTGAAGGTCTCGTCCAGCACGCGCGTGCCCGGAATCTTCTTCGCCATCGCGTTGAGCTGATCGCGCGACAATGCGAAGGCGTCGATCTCGCCGCTCTTCAGCAGATTGAAGATCTCGTCGTAGGTCTGATAGCCCGTCACCTTGGCGTGCTTGAGATGGGCGATCGCGCCGCGCATCGTGGTGGTGGCATTGACGGCGGCGACCTTGACGCCGTCCTGGTCGAGCGTGGCGAAATTCGTGATCGTCGAGCCGGGCTTGACGATATAGGTAGCGTCGGCAACCTCGTAGATCGGCCCGAACGTCATCTTGGTCTCACGCTCGGGATCCTTGGGCAGGAAGGTGATGTCCCAGGTGTTCTTGGCCGCCGCGTCGGTGATCTGGCCGGAATTCTGGTGCACGACATATTCGACGGGGATGCCGAGTTGCGCCGCCATCTCGCGGCCGAGATCGACGGGAACGCCCGCATAGCCGCTCTCGGTCTTGGTCGACCAGAACGCGCCGCCGGCCGGGCTGATCGCGATCGCGACCCGGAGCTTTCCGGTCGGTGCGATCTGATCCTTCAAGGCGTCGGCATCCGCTGATGTGGCCATGACAATCACTCCCAGAACGAGGCCGGCCAGACGCAGCAGTCGAGACGACATCGGACGTCCTCCACGCCGAATCTTGCTGTCCGGCAGGCGCGCAACAAACCGCACGGCGCGGCCTTGTGCAAGCGCCGGTTCCCGCAAGGGAGCTATCCGTATCGGCCTATCTGACCCGGACGGTGATTTTTTCGGAGACGACCGGCGGGCTGAATGGATAGTGCTTGGCGTCGCCCAGCACCAACTGCAGGGTGTGCTTGCCGGGCGCCAGGTCGAGCTGCGTCTCGGTCTGGCCGGCACCGAAATGCAGATGAGACTTGTCCGACGGGATCGGCTCATTCGCATTCAACGGCTCATTCACGTCGATCAGAAGATGGTGATGGCCGCTGTTCGGGTAGTCGTCGCCGGCATGGGTGACGCCCATGTTGCGCAGCCCAAAGCGGCACCAGAACGGGCTCTTGAGCTTGGCGCCGTCGCGCGGCCAGATGAAATACAGCTTGGTGTCCTTGCCGGCCGGCTTGTTCTGGGCGTCGGCCGGAGCCGCGAACAGCGTCAGTGCCGCGGCGAGCATGATCAAGCCTGCACTTTTCATAGCCCCTCCATGAAGCCTGGCGATCAGGGATGATCGCTCAGGGAGACAGCGCGACCCGGAAACCGTGGGTCGGATAACGGACATTGGTGTCGTAATTATCGCGATTGGCCGGACGCACATAGCGTGCGTCATTCTTCCACGAGCCGGAGCGGATGACATGGGAGGCGCAGTCGCCGCCGGACCAGACCGCACCGTCGGTCGGCGCGCCCTGGTAATTCCTGTGCCAGCAATCCTCGACCCATTGATCGACCCCGCCGCCCATGTCGTAGAGGCCGAACGGATTCGGCTTGTAGCTGCCGACCTTGACCGGCTGCTCGGCCGAACTGTCGCCGCCGCAATCCTTGCATCCGGCGTGGCCCGATTGCACCTGGTCGCCCCACCAGTACTTCGATTGCGTTCCGCCGCGCGCCGCATATTCCCACTCGGCCTCGCTCGGAAGCCGGTAGGCCTTCTTGGTGCGCTCGGCGAGCCACGTCACATATTGCTTCGCATCGCTCCAGCTCACATTGGTGACCGGAACGTCGTCCTTGCCGCTGGCCGTGAAGCCACAGGCCTTGGCCGCCGCGCAGGCGTTCCATTCGCGGACCGTGACCGGATACTTGCCCATGGCAAAGGGCTTGACCGTCACCCGGCGGATCGGCCGCTCCGACGGATCGTCATTGCTTCCCATCGAGAAGCTGCCGGCTTGAAGCGAGACCAGTTCGGGCTCCGGCAGCTCCGGGGTAGGGCTCGCCGAGGGCGCGGGTTGAGGCGACGCTTGCTGTGTCGGTGCCGCCGGGGCCGGACTTGCGGTTTGGGTCGGAGCCGGGCTTGGTGCCGGCGGCTGGACGGCAGGCGATGCCGTCGGTGACGGAGGCGCCTGCGCCACGTCGGCCGGCTTGCCGCGCGGTTGGGCGAGCAGATACCACAGCACGCCTCCGGCGATGATCGCGACCGCCAGTCCGAGCAGCGTGAGCAGGACGGACTCGCGGCGCCTGCGCGTCCTTTGGTACGCAGCGGCGTCCGGCAGCACGCGATAAACCCGGACCGGATCGGTGATGTTCTTGACCTTGCGGTCGCCGAGCGATTCGTATCCGCAGACCATCTTGTGCTTGATCTGCTCGTAGATGCCGCCGGAGATGAAGACGTCACCCGGCGCCGCGATCCCTTCCAGGCGCGAGGCCACGTTGACGCCGTCGCCATAGATATCGTCGGGCTCGATGATGACGTCGCCGAGGTTGACGCCGATCCGGTACTCGATCCAGTGATCTCTCGCGATCGCCGCGTTGCGGCCGATCATGTTCTGCTGGATCACGATGCTGCAACGGACGGCCTCGACCGGACTGTCGAACATCGCGATAAAGCCGTCGCCGGTGGTCTTGACCAGCTTGCCGTGGTGCTCGGCGATGGTGGGCTCGATCAGATCGCGCAGGGTCCGCTTGACGCGCGTATGCGTGCCTTCCTCATCGAGCTGCATCAACCGGCTGTAGCCGGCGATATCGCCCGCTACGATCGCGGCGAGGCGCCGCGGCATTGAATCGCCGGGAGGCTGGGTGTTGTCGGGCTGTGACCGGCCTGACTTGAAGTCGCGAATTTCTCCCATAGCGCTCCGGCTGCTCCGCAAAGACGTGTTCAAGGCGCAACCGGCGCCTTCGTCCCCGAGGCCCGCTTGAACCTACCACACCTGCGGGTCGGAACAAAGTTCGCGAAGCGTGACCATGTCACGGTTATCCGCCGTCGGTCGAGGCCCGCCGGTCGGGCACGCCTCGTCGCAACGTTAAACGGGCGGCAAAACGCCTGCGTCAGCCCGCCTGCGCGGCCGGGGTGCGGATCTCGCGCGGCAGGATGATCGCGGCGGCGATCGCCAGCAGGCAGAGTGCCGCGAACGCGCGCAGCATCATCGAGAAGCCGCCCTGGTCGTACAACCATGCCACCAGGCCGACGGACGCGCCGGCCGCGGTGAAGCCGACGAAATAGCGCACCGCATAGGCGCGCGAGCGCCATTCCTCGGTGGTGTACTTGCCGACCATGGCATCGTTCACCGTGACCTGGCCGAACGCGCCCATCACGATGCCGATCGAGACCACGATCAGCGGCAGGTTGTTTAGGCTCGCCGCCAGATAAAGGAACGGCGCCAGCAGGAACGACAGCGGCAGCGCCACCGTCTTCAGCGAATATCTGTCGAGCAGCTTGCCGATGGTGTACTGCGTCATCGCGCCGAACACATAGACCCCGGCCGCGATCACGCCGAGCAGCGCCGGGCTCTTGGTCAGGTCGGCGAGCCGTTCGGCGAACAGCTTCGGCAGCGCCACCGTCACCGCGTTGAAGGTGGTGGAGATCGCGATCACCACGATCAGCAGCGACAGCACCACCCGCCACATGTCCTCCTTGGCGACCCGCACCTGCGCTGCCGCCTGCCTGGAGCCCTTGCGGTCCTCATGCACCACCGTCATCGCAAAGGCGATGCCGATCAGCACGGTGACCGTGCCGGGCACGATGAAGGCCCAGCGCCAGCCGAGATACTGGCCGATCACGCCGGTCACCAGCGCCGACGAGGCGACGCCGAGATTGCCCCAGACGCCGTTGATCCCCATCTGGACGCCGAGCTTCTCGGCATAGGACACGATCATCGCGGTGCCGACCGGATGATAGATCGAGGCGAAGACGCCGATCGCCAGCAGTGCGGCGCCGAGCTGCAGCGGTGTCTGCACGAAGCCGACCGAGATCATCGACAGGCCGATGCCGACGAAGAAGATCACCATCATGTGGCGGCGGCTCCAGCGGTCGCCGAGCCAGCCCGTGACCAGCGAGCCGGCGCCGAAGGCGATGAAGCCCGGGGTCGCATAAGGCAGGAGTTCCGAATAGGCCATGCCGAGCGCCGGACCCATGATGATGACGGCGGCGGCGAAAATCAGCATCGCGTAGTGATCGATGAAATGGGCGGCGTTGACGAAGGTGATCACCCGGCTGGGACTGTTGCTTGGACTGTTCATCGGCACGTCTCTCACGCGATTCTTCAATTGCTCGAAAATAGGTTATAGGTGCTTGTCCTGACGGGATGTCGCCAATGACTATCGCTGAGCCGCCAATAAGAGCCCTCCACCAGGACCGGCGCGTCACCGGGGACGGCGTGCATCTGGTGGCGCGCAGCTACCGCAAGGGCGTCCGGCTCGACCCGCACCTGCACCGCGAGGCACAGCTGGTCTATGCCGCCAGCGGCACCATGCAGGTGACGACGCCGAAGGGGCGCTGGCTGGTGCCGCCGGACCGCGCGGTGTGGGTCCCTGCCCTGCTCCCGCACGCGATCGACGTGCTTGGCGACATCGAGATGCGCACGCTGTATTTCGACCAGGCCTGGCTCGCGCGCGAAAAGCGCAGTGACAGCCTCGACCACGAATTCGTGGTGCGGGTGTCGCCGCTGGTGCACCAGGCGATCCTCGCGCTGTTCGACGCCTCATGCGGACGCGAGCGCACCGATCTGTTGATTCGCCTCGTGATGCTGGAGTTGCACCAGGCCGAGGATTCCGCGACCTTCATCCCGCTGCCGCAGGAGCCGCGCTGCCGCCGCGCCGCCGACCTCGTGCTGGCCGATCCGACGCAGGACCACGACATCGACGCGCTGGCGCGCACGGTCGGCACCTCGGCGCGGACGCTGTCGCGGCTGTTCTCGGCTGAGACGCAGCTCTCGTTCAAGAGCTGGTGCCAGCGCGCCCGCATCGCGGCCGCGATCGAGCGCCTGTCGAGCAGCGCGAATGTTTCGGTCAAGCAGGTCGCCTCCGACCTCGGCTATGCCAGCGTGCCGGCATTTTCCCACGCGTTCCGGCAGGTTACCGGCAAGACACCGACCGCGTTCGCGGAGAAAACGTGCGAGAAAACGTGAACCGGGTTTGTCACCGGGCGCAGCGACGACGAATTATACCGCTGTCGCGCTGCGACATATTTCCGTACGATCCATGCGCTTGATTGCTGTGCTCCCGACCTTAAATCCCGTGTAAGGTCCGGCTTCATTGGATACGACCTGCTGGATACGACCTGCTCATGGCCAATGCCTTCTTCTCCGATCTGCTCTCGACGATTTCCGAACGCGGCCGCGTCCTGCTCGGCCGCGCCAGCCCGGCCGACGACAAGCAGGATGCTTCCGAACTGCTGGAATTGTGCGAGGCGCTGTTATCCGGCCGCGGCGAAGCCTCCGGCACCGCGATGGCGCGCGAAGTGCTCGACCGCTACCACCACCTCGATGCCGCCGGGCGGCTGTCGTTCTTCCAGACGCTGGCCCGCGATTTCGGCCCCGATCACGCCAAACTGGCGCAGGCGATCGAAAGCTGGCGCGCCAAAGCCAATGGCGACGATGCCAGCGACCTGCATTTCGCGTCCGAGCCGCGCCGCCAGGAATTGATCCGCCGGCTCAATCGCGCGCCGGGCGGCACCGGCGAACTGGTGTCGATCCGCTCGGATCTGCTTTCATTGATGAAGGGCAACAAGGACCTTGCCGCGCTCGATCGCGACGTGGTGCATCTGCTCTCGTCCTGGTTCAACAGGGGATTCCTCGTGCTGCGCAGGATAGACTGGTCGTCTCCGGCCAATATTCTGGAGAAGATCATCCGTTATGAGGCCGTACACGAGATCCGCGATTGGGACGATCTGCGCCGCCGCATCGATCCGATCGATCGCCGCTGTTACGCCTTCTTCCATCCGGCGCTGGCCGACGAGCCGCTGATCTTCGTCGAGGTCGCGCTCACCGAAGCCATCCCGGGCGCAATCGCGCCGCTGCTGGCCGAAGAGCGCGAGCCGGTGCCGGTCGAGCGCGCCCGCACCGCGGTGTTCTATTCAATCTCCAACACCCAGCGCGGCCTTGGCGGCATCTCCTTCGGCAGCTTCCTGATCAAGCAGGTGGTCGAGGAGCTGCGCCGCGAATTGCCGAAGCTCGACAACTTCGTGACGCTATCGCCGGTGCCGGGCTTCATGCAGTGGGTCAAGCAGGCCGACGACGTGCCGCTCACCGAGGAGGACCGCCGGCTGCTGGAAAGCCTCGGCAAGCCCGACTGGTTCGAGAACGCCGAGCTCGCGACCCAGCTGCGCGCCGTGCTGGAGCCGCTTGCCGCCTACTATTTCCTGAAGGCGCGCACGCCGAAGGGACGACTGATCGATTCGGTCGCGCGCTTCCATCTCGGCAACGGCGCACGCTTGGAGCGGATCAACTGGCTCGGCGATCTCTCGCCCAAGGGCCTGCGCGAATCCGCCGGCATCATGGTCAACTACCTCTACCGCCTCGACGACATCGAGAAGAACCACGAAGCCTACGCCAACAATGGCGAGGTGATCGCCTCGAGCGCGGTGAAGAAGCTGTTGAAGGGCGAAGGCCGGCGGCTGCTGGACATGCGGTTGGGATGACAGGGCCAACCCCTCTCCACGTCATTGCGAGCACACCTCTCTACCGTTGTCATGGCCGGGCTTGTTGTCCCGGCCATCCACGTCTTTCTTATAGACCGCGGCAAAGACGTGGATGCCCGGGACAAGCCCGGGCATGACGGTGAAAGCTAAAACCTCGCCCGCGCCATCAGCCTTACCGTGCGGCCCTGTCCCGGCGAGATATTGTTGTTGCCGTCAGCCGACGCCCAATAGCCCTTGTCGAAGATGTTCTCGACGTTGAGCTGGGCGCTCCAGGTCTCGTCGATCTTGGCATAGATCGCCGCGTCGAACCGCACGAAGCCCGGCAGCCGCACCGTATCGTCGGACGAGGCGAAGGAATCGCCGAAATAGATCACGCCGAGCGCAGCCGCCCACATCGGCGTGAACTGATACTTGTTCCACCAGGCAAACTGATTGTACGGCACCAGCTGGACGCGGTTGCCGGGCACGACGGTCGCCGAGGTGGCGCCGGTGATCTTCGCGTCGGTGTAGGCATAGGCCAGCGACGACTGCCATTGCGCGGTGACATAGCCGGTCAGGCTCGCCTCGACGCCTCGCGTGAGCGTGCCGCCGGAGGGGAAGAAGAAGCCGGGATTGTTGCCGTCGGCGATCGGCTGGTTGGTGCGGTTCAGATTGTAGACCGCGGTCGAGAACAGCAGCTTCGGATTGATGTTCCACTTCATGCCGAGCTCGACATTCTCGAAGCGCTGCGGCTGCAGGATCAGGGTGCCGTCGTTCAGCGCGCTGAACTGGTCGCCCGAGGCCGGCAGGAAGGAGACGCTGTAGGCGGTATAGACCGACATCGAATCGATCGGCTTGATGATCAGGGCGCCCTGCGGCGACACCAGATTATCGACGCGATTGCGATTGATGTTGGTGTTCATGTCGGTGGCCGACATGTCGTAGCGATCGAACCGGGCGCCGGCGATGATCTGCACGGCGCGCGAAATCTCGATGGTGTCCCTGAGATAGCCGGACTGAATGTTCAGCGCATAGCGGCTGTTCGAATCGGGCGTGGTGACTCCGTCGCTGTTGGTGCCGGTGAAGTGGTGAAGAAACGTCACCGGGCCGAAATAGGTCGGCGCGAACGGGTTCTGCACGATGGTGTTGGTGCCGTTCGGGAACACGCCGGTGTTGCGGATATCGACGCCGGTCTGCCGGCCGAACTCGGTGCCGAAGCCGACGGTGTGGAACAGCGGCCCGGTCCAGGCCTTGTAGGTGAAATCGGTCTGGTTGAAGACATTGTCGCGGTTCGTCGTGTGCTGATAGGCGCCGAGATTGACCGCGGTGTCGGCAGGATTGACCGCGCCGGCGAGCGGACCGCCCGTTGGATAGACGTTCTGATAGAATTTCTGGTAGTCGGCGGCGATGGTGCCGTTGCGCACCGTCAGCCCGTTCTCGAAATCGTGCTCGATGATGGCCATGCCGGTCTGCACCGTCGCCTGCGCAGTGTTCAGGCTTGGGCTGCCGAAGAAGGTCGAGAAGTCGCCGTTCGGCGCGAACGGCGTGGTCGGGTTGAAGCGGGTCGCGCCGCCCGGCAGACCCTGCGAGGGATTGCCGCGATCGGCGGTGCGCTCGTCGTGAAAGTACTCGTAGCTCAGTTTGATTTTGGTGTTGTCGTCGGGCTTCAGCGTCACCGTCGGATTGATGCCGTAGCGCTCCAGATGATTGAAATCGCGGAAGGCGTCGGCACCCTCGTAGAACACGTTGAGCCTTGCTGCGACGTTGTCGTTGATCGCCTGTCCGGCATCGAGGCTGACGCGGCGATCGCCCCACGAGCCGGTCTGCGCCGTCGCCTCGTAGACGCGGTTGCCGTCGGCTTCCTTGAGGGTGCGGTTGAGCAGGCCGCCGCCGGCGCCGCGGCCGAAGGTCAGCGCGCTCGGCCCCTTCAGCACCTCGATGCTCTGGGCGTTGTACATGTCGCGGAAATACTGCACGTCGTCACGAAAGCCGTTGACGAAGAAGTTGGCGCTGGAATCGACGCCGCGGATCACGAGTTCGTCGCGATTGCCCTCGCCCTGATGCACGGCAACGCCGGGGACATAGCGGGTGACGTCGGTGAGGCCCTGATAGTTCTGGTCGCGGATCTGCTCCCGCGTGATCACGTTGAGCGATTGCGGGATGTTGACGATGGCGGTGTTGGTCCTGGTCGCAACCGACGTGCTGTTGGCGAAATAGCCCGATGTGCCGGTGCGGGCGTCCTGCGATTCCGCGAACGGTTTTGCCGCCGCCGCGGGCGCGATCCGCCGTGCCGTCTGGGTGCGGCGGCCTCGTGCTGCGGCGGTGTTACGCGATGTCGATGGTGCGTTGCGGCGACGTTGCGTGGCCGGCGCGGTGACGGTCACCGGCGGCAGCGACGAGGCGCCGGCCTGCGACGGCGCCGATTGCGCCTGTGCGGCAGACGTTGCGAGCGGAACGCTCAGCGCGAGATAGCTCGCCGTGAGCAGCGCAAGCAAGACAGTGCGACGATGGGCTTGTGTTCTTGATGTCATGACGTCGTCCCCAAGCAACTCTCGCCTTCGCTGAAGGCGATGCGCCGTCCTCTAGAGAGGTGCGGCGCTGTGCGTCCAGACGACGGGCGCGAGAAAATTTTTGCGTGACTACGGAATAAAATCGCGACGAATGGACGCGGATATACCTCGCGGCGAGCGCAGGGTTGGAAAAGTCAAGGATGCGAATGGTTTCTGTCGGCTTCCGGATTTGCGCCCGGAAACGAAGAGCGGCGCTTGCGCGCCGCACTTCTTGTAGCAATTCCAGATTGTAGCGATTCTAAAACGATCAGGACGTCGCGGTCATGCGGTTGCGGACCGCGGCCGCAACCCCGCCGGCAGATGCGCATCGATCCAGCCAGTGATCGCACGCTCGTTGCGATGGTAGAGCAGGCCTGCGGCGATCACGGCAATGCCGATCAGCGACAGCGAGAACGGAAACCACAGCGAGTCCTTGAAGACGACGTCGGCGAGATGGCCGAGATAGAGGCAGATGCCGAACGCGCCGAACACCGCATAGGCGCGCCGCATCAAAATCACGGCGATCACGATCAGGCCGACATTGAGCAGGCAGTACACCGCCTTGCTCAATTCGGTTGAGCCTTCGGACGCGCTAATTCCGCCCCAGAACGCCATCAGGCCGAACAGATGCAGCCAGAACGCAAAGTCGCCGTTGCGGCTGCGATAGTCCACGATCCAGGCGACCGCGAGCACGGCAAGCCCGAACCAGATCGACACCCTGCGGCGCATCTCGAAATCGGCGTGAGCCATGCCGCTGAACCACGGCGCCAAGTCCATCGACATGAACCACAGCGCGACCGAGATGATCGCGACGATGAAAGCGAAGCGGTAGTAGCGCAGCGCGACGATGCCGGCGGCGACGGTCGCGATCTCCATGAAGATCCAGCTGCCCTTCACCCAGACGTAGAAGTCCTGCACGGTTCCCGGCTTGCCGAACTTGCCCCACCAGCCAAGCTCGTCCTGGATGCCGTAGACCGCGAGCGGCGCCATCGAGACCGCGATCGCGATCAGCAGGCCGCCGGGAACCCGCAGATTCTTGTCGTGCCAGAGGTAATGACCCGCCACGCTGAACCCGACCGCATAGGCGATCGCGCAGGCCGTCAGCGCCCGGCCGCCCATCTGGGTGAAGGCCAGGGTCGAGAACAGGCCCATGGCACCGATCACGATGAGCGCGCCGGCGTACCAGAGCACATGCGCGGCATCGAATTTGGCGGCGGGACTTGCATCGCCTGCCGAACCTTGCCCGGCGCTGCTCGCCAGGAAAGCGAGCAACCGTTCCAGATCGGCCGGGCTGATCACCCCAGCATTTGCGGCGTCCCGGAGATCCTTGGCTGAATATGGCATGCGGCTATCCTCACGGCCGGTTTTTGCGCCTGCTCCCGATCATCCGGGACTAAAGGCGCCCTGTTCTCATGAGTATATCCAGAAATGAGCAACGTTCAATAATTTATTGAGCAATGCTCACAATATTTTGCGATCAAGCTCGTGCCCACCCGCGCCCGGCGGATCGGCAGTCGCTGGGCCGAACTTAGTCCGCCAGCGCCTTCATCTCCTTGTAGAGATCGGATTTGCCCTCGAAGCCGATGCCGGGAAGGTCGGGCATCACGATGTGGCCACCCTCGACGCGCACGCCGTCCGGGAACCCGCCATAGGGCTGGAACAGGTCGGGGTAGCTCTCATTGCCGCCGAGGCCGAGGCCGGCCGCGATGTTGAGCGACATCTGGTGGCCGCCATGCGGGATGCAGCGGCTCGGCGACCAGCCGTGGGTCTTCAGCACCTCGAGCGTGCGCTGATACTCGCAGAGCCCGTAGGACAGCGCGCAATCGAATTGCAGCCAGTCGCGGTCCGGCCGCATGCCGCCGTAGCGGATCAGGTTCCGCGCATCCTGGTGGCTGAACAGGTTCTCGCCGGTCGCCATCGCCCCCGGATAGAACTCGGCCAGCGCGGCCTGCAGCGCGTAGTCGAGCGGGTCGCCGGCCTCCTCGTACCAGAACAGCGGATACTCGCGCAGCATCTTGGCGTAGGCGATCGCGGTTTCCAGATCGAAGCGGCCGTTGGCGTCGACCGCAAGCTGCGCCGCGCTGCCGATCTCCTTCAGCACCGCCTCGAT
This sequence comes from Bradyrhizobium sp. USDA 4501, assembly GCF_054062115.1. Classification (NCBI taxonomy): domain Bacteria; kingdom Pseudomonadati; phylum Pseudomonadota; class Alphaproteobacteria; order Hyphomicrobiales; family Nitrobacteraceae; genus Bradyrhizobium; species Bradyrhizobium sp. USDA 4501. Next base: position 6,811,876 of record NZ_JBSSEX010000001.1, on the reverse strand, counting down.
GCGCTCGCGGTCCTCGGCAAGCGGCGCACCGCCGATCTTCATCTTCACGACGTTGTAGCCGCGGTCGAGATAGCCACGCATCTCCTTGCGCAGCGCGCCGAGGTCCTTGCCAGGATAGTAGTAGCCGCCGGCTGCGTAGACGAAGACGCGCGGATTGGCGGTGAGGCCGTGGCGCTCGGCGAGCAGCCGGAACAGCGGCTTGCCCGCGATCTTCGCCACCGCGTCCCACACCGCCATGTCGATGGTGCCGACCGCGACCGAGCGCTCGCCATGGCCGCCCGGCTTCTCGTTCGACATCAGCGTCGACCAGACCTTGTCCGGATCGAGATTGCCGCCATCGGCATCGAGCAGCAATTTCGGATCGGCTTCCTTGAGGCGCGGCGCAAAGCGCTCGCGGATCAGACCGCCCTGCCCGTAACGGCCGTTGGAATTGAAGCCGTAACCGACCACCCGCTTGCCGTCGCGCACCACGTCGGTGACCACGGCCACCAGGCTCGAGGTCATCTTGGTGAAGTCGATATAGGCGTTGCGGATCGGCGAGGAGATCGGCTTGGTCACCTCGCGGACGTCGACGATACGGACGGACATGGGGGGCTTTCTAAGTTGGGTTTGCCGTCCTCTCCTCGTCATTGCGAGGAGCGAAGCGACGAAGCAATCCATTTCTCAACGAGCGGAGACGTGGATTGCTTCGCTTCGCTCGCAATGACGGCAGAGGAAGCGGCTTCAGGACTTCGCCTTATCCCGGAAATACGGCTCGACCGGCCCGTGCACCTTGATGGTCAGCGGATTGCCGTAACGGTCCTTGGCATTGCCGGCGGTGACGCGGACCCAGCCTTCGCTGATGCAGTACTCCTCGACATTGGTCTTCTCGGCGCCTTTGAAGCGGATGCCGACATCGCGGGCGAGAATATCCGCATTGTAGTACGGGCTGTTCGGATCGACCGAGAGGCGGTCGGGGAATTGGTCGTTGGTGTCGTTGTCGTCGCTCATAGCAGCGCCTCGATGTCCTTCCTCAATCCTTCGGGCCGGGCGGTCGGCGCATGCCGCGCCACGACCTTGCCGGCGCGATCGACCAGGAACTTGGTGAAGTTCCATTTGATCGCGGGCCCGAGCAGGCCCGACTTCTCACGTTTCAGGTGTTCGTACAATGGATGCGCACCTGAGCCATTGACGTCGATCTTGGCGAACATCGGAAACGTGACGGCGTAGTTGGTCTCGCAGAACGCGGCGATCTGCTGCGCATCGCCCGGCTCCTGCGCGCCGAACTGGTTGCAGGGGAAGCCGAGCACGGCGAAGCCGCGCGGCGACAGGCCGGCGTGCAGCTCCTGCAGGCCCTTGTATTGCGGCGTGAACCCGCAGGCGCTCGCCGTGTTCACGATCAGCAGCACCTGGCCCTCGAACCGCTGCAGCGGCACGTCGTCGCCGGCGAGCGACTTGGCGGTGAAATCGTAAACGGTCGCCATCTCAGCTGACCGGATCGATCGGCGACGACGGCGTGCCGCCGGCCTCGACCGCCTCACCAGCGGCAAGGCAGAGATCCTCGCGGTAGCGTCCGGCCACCAGTTGCACGCCGACCGGGATCCGTCCGACGAGACCGGTGGAGACCACGAGCCCGGGAAGCCCCATGAACGGGATCGCAATCTGCGGCAGCTGCGCGTGCCACACCCGCGCGAACGACGCCTCGTCCTTGCGGTCGAGATGGTCGGGGAACGGCAGCTCGCCGGACACCGGCATCAGCAGCACCGGATATTTCTCGAAGAAGGCGAACCATTCGCGCGTCAGGGTCGCGCGGCGGGTCAGTGCCTGCGACAGGTCGAACGGATGCACCCGGGCGCGGACGCCGCGCAGGCAGGCCAGTGCGCCGGGATCGCCCTCGCGCTCGGCGAATGCGAGCTGGGCCTCATAGCCGTCGCCGAGCCAGAGCCGGGTCTGGATCTCGGCCGCCTCGCGCAAGGACGGCGTGTTTGCAATTTCCTCGACGATCCAGCCGGCCTTCTGCAAGCGCTTGCCGGCATCGGCCACCGCGGCGACCACTTCCGGCACCGGATTAAGACCGTCGGGATTGAGGCACATCGCAACGCGCTTCTCGCGCGGCGGGCCTTCGAGCGGCACCGGCGCATACCAGGGGTCGCGATAGTCCGGCGCCGACATCGCCGCGAGCGAGATGCGCAGATCGTTGATGGTGCGCGCCAGCGGGCCCGACACCGCGCTGATCTGCGGGCCGATCGGCCGCTCCGGCAAAGCCGAATTGAAGGCCGGGATACGGCCCATGCTTGGCCGCAGGCCGTGCACGCCGCAGGCATAGGCCGGATAGCGCACCGAGCCGGCGATATCGGTGCCGTGCGCGATGTGGCCGATGCCGGCCGCGACCGCCGAACCCGCGCCGCCGGACGAGCCGCCCGGGGTGATGCCGGGATCGCGCGGGTTCTTGGTGTCGCCGTGAATGAGGTTGGTGGTGAACCAGCGATAGGAGACCGCCGGACAATTGGTGCGGCCGAGCAGCACCGCGCCGGCCTTGCGCAGATTGGCGACCACCGGATTGTCGACCCTGGCGATGACGTCGCGCTGTGCCTTCAGCCCATTGGTGGTGGCGTAGCCCTCCTGGTCGACATTGACCTTGATGGTGACCGGCACGCCGGCGAGCGGCCCGACCGCCTCGCCGCGCGCAATGGCCGCATCGATCTTGGCCGCCTGCGCCAGCACGTCGTCCGGCCGGTGATCGACCACCGCGTTGAGCTTCGGGTTGACCGCGTCGAGCCGGGCGAGCCCCGCCTCCGCAGCCTCCTTCGCCGACACCTTCTTCGATTTGATGAGGCTGGCGAGCTCGGCCGCCGACAGACGCCAAATATCCTGCATGTGCAACTCCGTGTGACGCTCCGTTTTAGCGCCGCGCGGAGAACATGGCCAGCGGTCCGCCGCCTGATGTTTCAGCGGACATGCGCGATGTAATAGGCAAGGTCGCCGATCTGCTCCTTGGTGACCGTTTGCATCACGTCGGCCATGGTGGCGTCATAGCCATGGCGGCTGTTGTCCTTGTATTCGGCCAGCGTCTTGGCGAGGTAGTCCTCGCGCTGGTTGGCGATGCGCGGGACATTCTCCTTGCCGGAGAAATCGGTGTTGTGGCAGCTATTGCAGCGGTTCTGCTGCGCCAGCGCCTGGCCCCGCGCCATCCGCGCCGGATCGCCGGCGTCAGCGGGCGGCGTGGGCTTCGGCAGGGTCGCGATGAAATCCGAGAAGCTGCGCAAATCGTCGTCGGTCAGCGGCTTCGCCATCTCGTTCATCGGGTCGAACACCCGCAGCTTCTCGCGGAACATGAAGAGCTGGATCAGCGCATAGGGCGCCGTCTGGCCGCCAAGCGACGGCGTGTTCTCGGTCTCCGACGTGCCATGCTCGCCATGGCAGGCAAAGCACGCGGCGGCGCGCTCCTGGATGGTCTCGGCATTTGCGGAAAGAGCGGATGCAAACAGGAGCACAGGGATCATGAACTTACGCATCGGCTGCTCCTGACTTTCAGTGTCATTCCGGGGCGCCCGAAGGGCGAACCCGGAATCTCGAGATTCCGGGTCTGGTGCTGTCGCACCAGCCCGGAATGACGTTGGTGGTTGTTACTGATTGGCGACCTTCGGCTTGCCGTAGCTGACGCGATAGACCGCGCCGTTCCAGTCGTCGGAGACCAGCAGCGAGCCGTCCTTCAGCAGCATCACGTCGACCGGGCGGCCGACATACTTGTTGTCTTCGAGGAAGCCGGTCAGGAACGGCTCCATCGACTTCACGGTGCCGTCCTTGTTCAGCCTGACGGCGACCACGTCACCACCCTGCTTCTGCGACTTGTTCCAGGAGCCGTGACGCGCGACGAAGATCACGTTCTTGTAGGTCTTCGGGAACATGCTGCCGGTGTAGAAGCGCATGCCGAGCGACGCGGTATGCGGGCCCATCAGGCCGACCGGCGCGGTGTAGTCCTTGCAGGTCTTGCCCCAGCCGAGCTCCTGGTCGATGATGTTGCCCTGGTAGCAGTACGGCGCGCCGAAATCCTCGCCCGCCTTGGTGATGCGGTTGAGCTCGTCTTCCGGCACCGTCTCCGACAGCCAATCGCGGCCGTTGTCGGTGAAGTACATCTGCTTGTTCTCGGGATTCCAGTCGAAGCCGACCGTGTTGCGCACGCCGAGCGCGTAGACCTCGGCGCCGGAGCCATCGAGATTCATGCGGCGGATCTGGCCGTGGTCGGCATCATGCAGCACGTTGTTGCCGGGCTGTCCGACCGGAACATAAAGCTTGTTGTCGGGACCGACGGCGATGAACTTCCAGCCATGCGCCTCGTCCTTCGGCAGCTTGTCGTAGACGACGGTGGGCTTCGGCGGGTTATCCAGATTGTCCTCGATCTTGTCGATCTTGGAGACCTTCGAGAGTTCGGCGATGTAGAGCGTGCCGTCCTTGAAGGCGACGCCGTTCGGACGATAGAGACCGGAGGCGATCACCTTGACCGAGCGCTTGCCGTCCTTGTTGACGATCGCATAGACCTTGTCGACGAGGCGGCTGCCGACGAACACCGTGCCCTTGTCGCCGAGCGCCAGCGAGCGCGCATTGGCCATGCCGGCCGCATAGACCTCGACATTGAAGCCGGCCGGCACCTTGAGCTTGGCGAGCGGCAGCTTGTCGGGCGCGGACGGCAGCGGCGGCGGCGCCACCGGCGCGAGCTTGGCGGCGGCTTCATTGTCGGGACGCCCGATCAAGGGCGAGCCAGGCGGCAGCGGCTGGGCGGCAGGGGCGGCACCTGCCGCCGGCGCGGCCGGCTGTTGCGCCGCAGCAGAGAGCGTGAACGCCCCGAGCATGACCCCCGCGAGCAGCAAGCTGCGCGGTGCGAACGAGTGTTTTTTCATGAAGATCTCCCCTGGGTGGAAGCCGTTGTTGATTGCGCCATTGACGTCGCCCGGCGCCGTTCGGCTTTCCGTTCATAGTCTTGCGAATTTGTCCGGACAATTGCAATCGGAAGCATGCCGGACATCGGCCAACGCATGGTTGTGGCCGCGCGGGGCCAGCGTCAGTGCCTTGTCATCGAGCGGTCCGGGCGATCGAGGATCGCCTCCGTGAATGGAAACTCCAGCACGACCTCGCCCTCGTCGTCGGTCACCTCGATCACGGCGCTGAGCAGCGCGCCGTCGGCGCCCTCGGTCTTGAGCAGTTCGCGAATCATCGCGCGCGCCATTTCCCACGCACGATCCGGGTCCCGCAGGATTTCGCCGTCGGGATCGGAGATCAGCTCGTCGCCGATACGGGTGTTGAAGAAATAGCGTGGCATCGGCTGAACTCGGCTCGGTTAGTCGCCTCCCGTCGCGGGGAAGCACAGGATCGTCACCGGGACCTTCGGAGGACCGCGGGGCTGCTGTTTACCTATTCCAACATCACCATTCACCGTGTGGCTAACAACAGGAAAAAGGTCTGATGCCACGGGCTTTTGACGGGAAACGCGCGCACAAATTTGTGAGTGGGTAAGATTTGCTTGCCGCAGTGCAGCATGCCCTTCGAGGCGGCACCTTACAGAAAATTTAACTGGCGAACTTTTCCAACCACAGTAGTTTAGCCTGCAGGGCGGAAAGTTCGTCCGGTTGCAACAAGGAGAGCCAAATGGCCTGGAAAGCACCGAAGATCGTTGAAGTGTCGGTCGGCATGGAAATCAACATGTATATGTGCGCAACCCGCAAGTAAGCGGCAGCGCCCTCTACACGTTTAGCGTTTTAGCGCAGGTGGACATCCGGGCGTAACGCGCTCCCGACCAAGGGAGTGTGTTTCAAATCCGGAGTCCACCTCGTAACGTTTCTGGGTCCAACAAACTTCTCCAGGCCAAGCTTCTCAGGGGACGGATCATGCTTCGTGTCGTCGTCCTGGGTGCCGCGGCGGGTGGCGGCGTTCCGCAGTGGAACTGCGGCTGTGCCGTCTGCAGGACGGCGCGAAGCGACCACCCCGAACTGCAGAGCACGCAAGCCTCGATCGCCGTCAGCGGCGATGGTGTGCACTGGTTCCTGGTCAATGCGTCCCCGGATCTGCGCCAGCAGTTGATTGCCACGCCGCAGCTGCATCCGAAGCACGGCGCACTGCGCCATAGTCCGATCGCGGGCGTCATCCTCACCAATGGCGAGATCGACGCGGTCGCCGGGCTATTGTCGATGCGCGAGGGCTCGCCATTTGCGATCTACGCGCATGAGCGGGTGCTCGCGATCCTGCGCGCGAACAGCATCTTCAACGTGCTCAGCGACGAGAACGTCGACCGCCGGCCGATCACGGTCGACCAGGCCTTCGAACCGGCCCTGCCCGACGGATCGCCGTCCGGGCTTGAGGTGCTGCCGTTTGAGGTTCCCGGCAAGGGCGCGTGGTATCTTGAGGGCAAGGCGCATCCGGCGGGCGCCGACGGCGTCGGCGATACGCTCGGCCTGCGTATTGCGGACCGGCGCAGCGGCAAATATTTCTATTTCCTGGCCGCCTGCGCACGGGTGACTGACGACCTGAAATCACGGCTCAAGGGCGCCCCGCTGGTGTTTTTCGATGGCACGGTGTGGCGCGACGACGAACTGATCGCGGCGGGCCTTGGCAACAAGACCGGCCAGGGCATGGGCCACATCGCGATGTCGGGCGATCAGGGTGCGATCGAAAGCCTCGCCGGGCTCGACATCGGACGAAAAGTGTTTTTGCATATCAACAACTCCAACCCGGCGCTGCTTGGGACCTCGGCCGAACGCAAGGCGGCCGAACAGGCGGGCTGGCAGATTCCCTCCGACGGAACGGAGATCGTGCTGTGAATGTCGTGCTGACCTCAGGAATGACCGCGCTCTCGATCGGCAAGGGCATCACGCTCGACACTGCCGAGGAGATGGAGGCGACGCTGCGCACGATCGGTGCCACGCGGTATCACAGCCTGCACCCGTTCCACCGCCCTGCTGCACGGCGGCAAGCTCAACAAGGGCCAGGTCCAGGCCTGGGCGCTGAACCGCTATTACTACCAGAGCACGATCCCGCTGAAGGACGCGATGGTGATCTCGCGCTTCCGCGACCGCAACACAAGGATCGAATGGCGCCACCGCATCGAGGATCACGACGGCGATCTCGGCAATGAAGGCGGCATCGAGCGCTGGCTGAAGCTGACCGAAGGCCTCGGCCTCGACACGGCTTACGTGGAGTCCACCGAAGGCATTCTGCCGGCGACGCGCTTCGCCGTCGAAGCCTATGTGCATTTCTGCCGCGATCGCACGCCGCTGGAGGCGATCGCCTCCTCGCTCACCGAACTGTTCGCGCCGAACCTGCACGAGGAGCGCATCTCGGGGATGCTGAAGCATTACGACTTCGTCAACCCCGACATCATGAGCTATTTCAGCCGCCGCCTGACCCAGGCGCCGCGCGACGCCGGCTTTGCGCTTGATTATGTCAAGCAGCACGCCAAGACGCCGGCGGAGCGCGAAGCGGTCTGCAACGCGCTGATCTTCAAGACCAACGTGCTGTGGGTGCAGCTCGACGCGCTGTATCATGCGTATGTCGACGGCCAGATTCCGCCCGGCGCGTTCGTGCCGAAGACAGGTTAGAGCATGATCCGGAAAAGTGGGAGCCGGTTTTCCGAAAGATCATGCTCAGACAAAGAGACTTAGATCATGGCCAGCCGCAACATCAGCGTCAGCGAGACCAGCCGGCCGAAACTGCCGCGCCATACCAAGCTGAAATTCGACGAGACGCGGCAGGTCTGGGTGATCCTGGCGCCGGAGCGCGTGCTGGCGCCGGACGACATCGCGGTCGAGGTGCTGCAGCTGTGTGACGGCGTGCGCAGTGTCGCCGAGATGGTGGACCAGCTCGCCGAAAAATACGCCGCCCCACGCGAGGCGATCGCGACCGACGTGATCGCGATGCTGCAGGATCTGGCCGACAAGGGTTTTCTCACCGAAGCGCGCGAGAGCACAGCATGAGCGACACGCTGGCCGACACCAAGACGACAGCGCCGGGCCCGAGCGCAGCCCCAAGCGATGGGCTCGCCGTGCTGGAGAGCCGCCGCTCGGCGGCCGAGACCTACGGCATTCCCCTTGCGGTGCTGCTCGAGATCACCCACCGCTGCCCGCTGCAATGCCCCTACTGCTCGAACCCGGTCGAGCTCGACCGCGGCTCGACCGAGCTCACCACCGACGAATGGAAGAAGGTGCTGAGCGAGCTTGCCGAGCTCGGCGTGCTGCAGATCCATTTCTCCGGCGGCGAGCCGACCGCGCGCAAGGACATCGTCGAGCTGGTGCAGCACGCGACCGATGTCGGGCTCTATTCCAACCTGATCACCTCGGCCGTGCTGTTGACCAGGGACAAGCTTTCGGCGCTGGCCGACGCCGGCCTCAGCCATGTGCAGATCAGTTTTCAGGGCAACGAGCCCAACGTCGCCGACCGCGTGGCCGGGCTGAAGGACGCGCACAAGAAGAAGCTCGAGGTCGCCAAATGGACGCGCGAGCTGGAATTGCCGCTCACGGTGAATGCGGTGATGCACCGGCAGAACCTGCATCAGCTGACCGACATCATCCAGATGGCGGTCGACCTCGACGCCGACCGGCTCGAGGTCGCCAACGTGCAGTATTACGGCTGGGCGCTGAAGAACCGTGCCGCGCTGATGCCGACGATCGAGCAGATCGAGGAGACCAGCCGCATCGTCGAGGAAGCCCAAATGCGCCTGAAGGGCACGCTTGCGATCGACTATGTGGTGCCGGATTACTACGCGCTGCGGCCGAAGAAATGCATGGGCGGCTGGGGCCGCCAGTTCTTCAACATCTCGCCGGCCGGCAAGGTGCTGCCGTGCCACGCCGCCGAAAGCATCACCGGGCTTGAATTCGAATCGGTGCGCTCGAATCATTCGATCGCCTGGATCTGGCAGAACTCGGAGGCCTTCAACCGCTATCGCGGCACCGGCTGGATGCCGGAGCCGTGCAAGAGTTGCGAATTCCGCGAGATCGATTACGGCGGCTGCCGCTGCCAGGCCTTTGCGCTGACCGGCGATGCCGGCAACACCGACCCGGCCTGCGCGCTGTCGCCGCGACACGAGGAGATCTTCAAGCAGGCCGAGCAGGAATCCGCCGGCACGCAGAACCGCTTCCTGTATCGTAACTTCGCCGGCGGCACGTTGGAGACGGACGCCCCCCGGAACGAATCCCAGGACAAGCGCAATGGCGCCTGACGCCGACGTCGGCAAGGCCGCGAGGCGTGCCGATCCCTTTGCGCCGCTGACGTCGGAATGGCTCGACGTCGGCGATGGCCACGATCTCCATGTCGAGAGCGTCGGGCGCGAGGGTGGCATTCCCGCGGTCTATCTGCATGGCGGCCCCGGTAGCGGCTGCCAGCCCGATCATCGCCGGCTGTTCGATCCCGAGCGCTTTCACGCCGTGCTGTTCGACCAGCGCGGCTGCGGCCGCAGCCGGCCGAAGGGCAGCCGCGACAACAACACGACGCAGCACCTGATCGCGGACATGGAGAAGATCCGCGAGCGCTTCGGCTTCGCGCGCTGGATGGTGGTCGGCGGCTCCTGGGGCGCGACGCTGGCGCTGGCTTATGCGCAGGCCCATCCCGAGCGGGTCAGCGGGCTCGCACTGCGCGCGACGTTTCTCGGCACAGCCGAGGAGCTGGACGACGTTTTCCTGCGCGCCCTGCCGCGCTTCTATCCCGCCCTCCACGAGGACTTCCTCAACTTCCTGCCCGAGAGCGAGCGCGCAGCACCGCTTGCGGCCTATTATCGCCGCATCCTCGATCCCGACGCCGCCGTGCATGCGCCGGCCGCGCGCGCCTGGCACGACACCGAACGCGCGTTGTCGGAGCACACGCCGAAGCAGACGCGGCTCGATCTCAAGGCCTCAGGCGCCCTGCCCTCGACGCCGTTCATGGAGGCGCACTACTTCGCCAACGATTGCTTCATGCGGCCGCATCAATTGATGAGTGAGGCCGGCAAGCTCGCCGGCATTCCCGGCATCCTGGTGCAGGGCCGCTACGATCTGTTGTGCCCGCCCGCAACATCGCACGCGCTCGCCGCGCGCTGGCCGGGCAGCGAGGTCCGCATCATCGATGGCGCCGGCCACATCCTCTACGATCCCGGCATCCGCAACGCCGTGATGAAGGCGATCGCCGACCTCGCGGCCAAGCGCTAGACCGCCGCCGGAACGCACCCGACGTCAAGGAGCCGGTGAAGAACTCGACCGGCTCCCTTGCTTCCCTCAATGTTTGCACTTGCCGGGAGGACATGCCGGCGCTGCCCGTGGCGCGGCCGCGGGCCTTGGCGGCGCCGCCATCCGCGGTGGCGGCGCTGCATGTTGCACCTGCATCGCCGGCCGAGGCGGCGGCGCGGCGCGCGGAGCCGGTGCCGGCGCCGGACGCGGCGGCAAAGCCGCAGCACGAGGTGGCGGGGCAACCGGCCGCGGCGGGGGAGCCGCAGCCCGCACGGGCGGAGCTGCGGCATGGACCGGCGGAGCTGCCGCATGCGCCGGCGCGGGCCGGGAGACCGGCGCCGGCGACACTGCGGCGCGCGCGGGTGCCGGGTGCGCCGCCGGCGTCGGCCGTGTCGACATCGCGCTGTTCGCCGGCGACGGCGCCGCCGAGGGCTTCACGTTTGCGGTCGGCGCGGTCGCCGCATGCGGAAGCGGTTGCGCACCTGGCTTGCCGGCGGCCGCGGGTGAGGCGGGCGCGTTTGTCGCCGGCGCGGCACCGGGCTTGGCCGGAGGAGCAGGCTGCGCATTGGCAGGCGCCATGGCAGTCGCCGGCTTGCCCGGCACCACCGCATTCGGCTTTGCGCCAGGTTGCGCGGCGCCGGGTTGTGCGGCTCCCGGCGGCACAGCGCCATGCTGCATGGCATTGGCCGGTGCGGTCGCCGACTGCGGCAGCGGCGGTCCATTTTTCGCGCCCGGCAGGGTATGCGCACCCGGCGTGCCCGGCGCGCCCATCGCATTCGGAGCGGCGGCAGCATTCGGAGTGGCAGCAGCGTTCGGCGCCGCGGCAGCGTTCGGTGCGGCGCGCGGAGCTCCCATCGCCGCGCCCTGCGCGGGCGTCGCGCCTTGCGGAGCGCCCGGCAGATTGGCGCGCTGCATCGCCGCGGCCGGCAGTCGCGGTGCCGCCGTCACCGGCGCGCCGCCCATCGCCGCCGTCACCCCGGCCGCATGGAGCTGCGCCGGCGTCGGGTTGGGATTGTTGATGACCGTGTTGATGACCGTGGTGTTGTGGATGTTGTTGAACACGATGTTGTTCTGCGGCGGCACGACATAGGCCGGTGCGGCGACATAGGCCGGCATCGCCACGAACATCGGCGTCGGCAGCACGTACAGGCCGATCGGCGGCGGCGGTGGCGGCAGCACGACGAAGTCCGGCGGCGGCGGCGGCAGGAAGAACACCGGCGGCGGCGGTGGCGGCGCGAAGGCGAACACCGGATCGCTGTAATACAGCACCGGGCGGTCGACATAGTCGATCTCGTCGGGCGGCGGCGGCGGCACGTCGTAGTCGAGCACCGTGAACTGCGCCGGCGGCTCCAGCGCGGCCGACAGATAGGCGAGCCGGCGCCGGCAGTCGTAGGCATGCGGCCCGCGCGGATAGCGCCGCAGATACGACCAATACGCATCAGTCGAGTCGGCGTTGTAGGTGCGCCGCCAGGTGATCGCCTCGCGCCGCGCCGCCACGATCGCGCGCACGCGCTTGGCCAGCGGATCGTTCGGATAGGCCTGCAGGTAATCCTCGTAGCCCTGCAGCGTGTCGCGCTCCAGCGCCGCGGCGTAGGCATCCTGCGCCGAGAAATCGCGGATCGGCTTGGTGCGCAGCCCGGCATCGACCTGCTGCGGCGGCGCGTCCGGCTTGCGCTCGAAGAACATGAAGGGCGCGTCGACCTTGTGCGCATCCCACGGGATCTCGGCGCCCTTGGTCATCTCGTTGACCCGCAGGCGGACGCGGTCGAACACCTCGGGCAGAGTCAGGCCGCCGGTGCGGATCATTTCCGCCAGTGCTTGCGCGTAAGGCCCGTAGGGCGGCGCACCGTCAGGAGCAACGGTGCCGGGCGCCGAGTTGAAGGCGATCAGCATCTTCGGATCGGGATCGACCAGCGCAAGACCGCCGGCCAGCGGCTGGCCTTCCTTGGCGAAGGGATTGCTGCGCGCCGCATCGAGCACGATCACGCCAGCCTTGATCGGCAGCGCCGAGAGTTGGTGGCTGTAGTCGGAGATGCGGATCGCCTCGACCGGCACGTCGGTGTCGCGGGCAATCTTGGCATCGACCGGCACGAAATAGTTCTCGCCGGTGAGCTGCACGCCGTAACCGGCGAGATAGACGAAGGCGACGGCATTGGGCCCCGCCTCCTGCACCTTCTGGATGAAATCGCGGAACGATTTGCGCAGCGTCTCGCCGTCGAGATCGCGTGCGCCGATCACGTCGAAGCCGGCGGCCTGCAAGGTCTGCGCGATCAGACCGGCGTCGTTCGCGGCGGTCTGCAACGCGCCGGCCTCATAGGCGCCGTTGCCGACGACAAGTGCGAGACGCTTTTCCTGATCCTGCGCATGCACGGGAAGCGAGGCGAGCGACACCAGACCGACGATCAATGCCCACAGAATGCGTGCCATGGTGGTCGTCCCTTTTCTTCTCGAGAGTTGGCGTAACGAATGAAATGCTACCTCTGTGAACCGGTGCTGAACAGCATTGCAGCAATTGTGGCAATCCTTGGTCTGTGGTGACGGGAACCGGCTTCCCTGGTTTGCGCGATCAGGCGATATTGCGCGGATAAAACAGGCAAAAAAGGAGCACTCGATGCCAATCGCCGGACAAGGCATGCTGCTGACTTCGATGGATATCGACAGCTTGCACGAAGCTGAATTCAATCGCTGGTACGACCGCGAGCATCTCGAGGAACGGGTCGCCATCGACGGCTTTCTGGAAGCCCGCCGCTACGTCGCCCATGACGGCAAGCCGAAATATCTCAGCCTCTACTCGACCGCGACCTTCGATGTGCTCGAGAGCCCGGCCTATCGCAAGGCGCTCGCCAACCAGACCGACTGGTCGAAGGCCAATATCGCGCGCTTTCAGAACATGATCCGCGGGGTCGCGCGCATCACGATCAGCCGCGGCGTCGGCAGGGGCGCAGCGCTCGGCATCATCCGCCTGCGCCCGCCCGCCGAAGGCGCGGACAAACTTCGCGCTGCATTGCGGGAGCAACTCGATCCAGCTTCGCGCGACGGCATCATCTCGATGCACCTTCTGGAGAACGACCCTGATCTGTCGAAACCGCTCACGCCGGATGCGGCGAAACCCGATCCCGGGGCCGGCGACTGGTTCGTGCTGATCGACGCCACCGACGTCGGCGCGATCCCCGCAGCGGCCGCAGGCATCACCGGCAATGCAGCCTTGAAGCCGCTCGTGGTCACCAGCGGCGTCTACAGGCTGTTGTGGGATATCGCGAAGAGCGACCTTCCGCGCGAGTAAGCCTGATCCGAAAGCGTGCGAAGCGCTTTCCCGAAAAACATCTTCTCAAGCAAACGTGGCGGTGCAGATCATGCTGCACCGCCACATAACGCAATCGAGATTAACGCTACACGCGCATCAGCCGCGCGAAAGCTGATGATCGGACAATTTAGCCTTTGCCTTCTCTGGAACGGCTCTAATAAGATAAGCCTATGATCCAATTCAAAAACCAGAACAACGCCACGTGAGCGTTCGTCGTCAACGATAAGGCCGCGCGGGTCTGGCATTTTCGCGCGGGTCAAAGGTAGGAATGAAACCGACTGATATCTCGGCGCCTGACTACTTCCACAAAGTAGTCGATTGCCAATGGGCCTGTCCCGCACACACACCCGTTCCCGAGTACATCCGGTTGATTGCTGAGGGGCGTTACAGCGACGCCTACATGATCAATTGGAAGTCCAACGTGTTCCCCGGCATTCTCGGGCGCACCTGCGACCGTCCATGCGAGCCAGCATGCCGCCGCGGCCGGGTCGAGGACAACCCGGTCGCGATCTGCCGCCTGAAGCGCGTCGCAGCCGACTTCAAGGACGACATCAAGCATCGGCTGCCGAAGCCCGGGCCGAAGAACGGCAAGCGCATCGCGCTGGTCGGCGGCGGCCCTGCCTCGCTCGCCGTGGCGCGCGATCTCGCGCCGCTCGGCTATCACTGCACCGTGTTCGACGGCGATCCCAAGGCCGGCGGCATGATGCGCAGCCAGATTCCGAAATTCCGCCTGCCCGACAGCGTGATCGACGAGGAGACCGACTACATCCTGAACCTCGGTGTCGAGTTCAGGGGTGGTCAGCGCGTCGACAGCCTGAAGCAGCTGCTCGCCGAGAACTATGACGCGATCTTTGTCGGCTCTGGCGCACCGCGCGGCCGCGAGCTCGACATCCCCGGCCGCAAGGAGGGCGCCGCCAACATCCATATCGGCATCGAGTGGCTGGCCAACGTGTCGTTCGGCCACGTCGACAAGATCGGCCGCCGCGTCATCGTGCTCGGCGGCGGCAACACGGCGATGGATTGCTGCCGCACCGCGCGCCGCCTCGGCGGCGAAAGCGTCAAGGTGATTGTCCGCTCCGGCTTCGAGGAAATGAAGGCTTCGCCGTGGGAGAAGGAAGACGCGCTTCACGAGGACATCCCGATCCTGAACTACATGGTGCCGGTGGCGTTCAAGCATGTGGCCGGCAAGCTGATCGGCGTTACCTTCCAGAAGGTGAAGGCGGAGTACGACGCCACGGGCCGCCGCAATCTGGTGCCCTCGGGCGAGCCTGACGAGACCGTGCCCTGCGACGATGTGCTCGTTGCGGTCGGCCAGGAGAACGCGTTCCCCTGGATCGAAGCCGATTGCGGCATCGAATTCGACAAGTGGCACATGCCGAAGGTCGATCCCAAGACGTTTGTCTCGACCAATCCGAAGGTGTTCTTCGGCGGCGATGCGGCGTTCGGGCCGAAGAACATCATCTGGGCGGTGGCGCATGGCCACGACGCCGCGCTCTCCATTCACCGATTGCTGTCCGGCGAGGACATCAACGAGCGCCCGCTGCCCGAGGTGCACGTCTCCTCGCAGAAGATGGGCATCCACGAGTGGAGCTACGACAACGACATCTCCGCCGACAAGCGCTTCAAGGTGCCGCATCGCGACAAGGTGGTCGCGCTGAAGGACATCCGCGCCGAGGTCGAGCTCGGCTACGACCTCAAGCTCGCGCTCGGCGAGGCGCAGCGCTGCCTGAATTGCGACGTGCAGACGGTGTTTTCCGCGCCGCTCTGCATCGAATGCGACGCCTGCGTCGACATCTGTCCGATGGACTGCATCAGCTTCACCGAGAACGGTGAGGAGGATGATTTGCGGCAGCGGCTGAAAGCGCCCTCGCCGCATCACGACCAGGCGCTCTACGTCTCCGGCGACCTCAAGACCGGCCGCGTCATGGTGAAGGACGAAGACGTCTGCCTGCATTGCGGGCTGTGTGCCGAGCGCTGCCCGACCGGCGCCTGGGACATGCAGAAGTACCTCATCGATATGGTTCAAGCGGGATCAACATGTCAGTCCAAAGCCCGATCAGCAGCGTAAACGACTTCGTCGTCCGCTTCGCCAACGTCAACGGTTCGGGCTCAGCTTCCGCCAACGAACTGTTCGCGCGCTCGATTCTGCGCCACGGCGTGCCGGTCTCGCCACGCAACATCTTCCCGTCCAACATCCAGGGCTTGCCGACCTGGTATGAGGTGCGCGTCACCGAGGACGGCCATCTCGGCGCCCGCGGCGGCGTCGACTTGATGGTGGCGATGAACCCGCAGACCTGGGACAAGGACGTCGCCTCGATCGAGCCCGGCGGCTATCTGTTCTACGATTCGACCAAGCCGATGCCGTCGTCGAAATTCCGCGAGGACATCACCGTCATCGGCGTGCCGCTGACCGCGATCACCAACTCGACCTACACCGATCCCAGGCAGCGCCAGCTGTTCAAGAACATCATCTATCTCGGCGCGCTCTGCGCCCTGCTCGACCTCGATCCCAAGCTGGTCGAGCAGCTGATCGGCGAGCAGTACAAGGGCAAGGAGAAGCTGCTGTCCTCCAACGTCCATGCGCTGCATCTCGGCCGCGACTGGGCGCTGCAAAACCTGAAATGTCCGCTCGGGCTGCGGGTGAAGAAGTCCGACAAGGTCGGCGACCGCATCTTCGTCGAAGGCAACAGCGCGGCCGCGCTCGGCGCCGTCTATGGCGGCGCCACCGTGTGCGCGTGGTATCCGATCACACCGTCATCATCGGTGGCGGAAGCCTTCACCAGCCACTGCAAGAAGTACCGCCACGATCCCGAAACCGGCAAGGCGAAATACGCCATCGTGCAGGGCGAGGACGAACTCGCCTCGATCGGCATCGTGATCGGCGCCTCCTGGAACGGCGCACGGGCCTTCACCGCGACCTCGGGTCCCGGCATCTCGCTGATGACCGAGTTCATCGGCCTGTCCTATTTCGCCGAGATCCCGGCCGTGATCATGAACATCCAGCGCGCCGGCCCTTCGACGGGCATGCCGACCCGCACCCAGCAATGCGACGTGATCGCCTGCGCCTATGCCTCGCACGGAGATACCAAGCACGTGCTGCTGTTCCCGGAAGATCCGGCGGAGGCGTTCGAGTTCGCCGCGGCCGCCTTCGACCTCGCCGAGCGGCTGCAGACCACGATCTTCCTGATGCTCGATCTCGACATCGGCATGAACCACCGGCTGTGCCGCCCGCTGAAGTGGGACGACGCCAAGCAATACGACCGCGGCAAGGTGATGACGGCGGAGATGCTCGAGGAAGGCCGCGACTTCGGCCGCTATCTCGACGTCGACGGCGACGGCATCCCCTATCGCACCTATCCCGGCACGCATCCGACCAAGGGTTCCTACTTCACCCGCGGCACCTCGCGCGACCGCTACGCGCGCTATTCCGAGGAAGGCGCGGTCTACGCCGACAACATGCAACGCCTGGTGCGCAAGTTCGAGACCGCGCAGGACATGGTGCCGCGGCCGCTGCAGGCCAATGCGGCGAAGCCGACCAAATACGGAGTGATCTATTTCGGCTCGACCTCGCCCGCGATGGACGAGGCGATCGGGATCCTGGAGGCGCGCGGCCATCAGCTCGACCGCATGCGCATCCGCGCCTTCCCGTTCCACTCCAGCGTCGCGAGCTTTATCGCCGACCACGACTTCGTCTACGTGGTCGAGCAGAACCGCGACGCGCAGCTTCGCCAGCTGATCGTCAACGAGAACGGCATCGACCCCGTCAGGCTGGTGCCGATCCTGCACTATGACGGCACGCCGATCACCGCGCGCTTCATCGCGGGCGCGATCGGCGACCACCAGGATCATCTCAAGGTGACCCCTCTCCGCAAGGCCGTGACATGACCTACATTGCAAAGCCGAAGTTTCATCATCCCGGCCTGAAGAAGAACGAGCTGGGCTATACCCACCGCGACTATGAGGGGAAGATCTCGACGCTGTGCGCCGGCTGCGGTCACGATTCGATCACCGCCTCGATCATCGAGGCCTGCTACGAGCTCTCGATCGAGCCGCACCGGGTGGCGAAGATTTCCGGCATCGGCTGCTCGTCGAAGACGCCGGACTATTTCCTCGGCAATTCGCACGGCTTCAACTCGGTGCACGGCCGCATGCCGTCGGTCCTGACCGGCGCCAACCTCGCCAACCGCGACCTGATCTATCTCGGCGTCTCCGGCGACGGCGATTCCGCCTCGATCGGCTTCGGCCAGTTCGCGCATTCGATCCGGCGCGCCGTCAACATGACCTACATCGTCGAGAACAACGGCGTGTACGGCCTGACCAAGGGCCAGTTCTCGGCCACCGCCGACCGCGGCTCGAAGTCCAAGAAGGGTGTCGTCAATACCGACAACGCGATCGACCTGGTCGCGATCGCGCTGCAGCTCGGGGCCACATTCGTGGCGCGCTCTTTCTCCGGCGATAAGACCCAGCTGGTGCCGCTGATCGCGGCTGCGATCCGCCACCAGGGCGCGTCCTTCATCGACGTGATCAGCCCCTGCATCGCCTTCAACAACCACGCCGGCTCGACCAAGAGTTTTGACTATGTCCGCGAGCACAATGACGCGGTGAATCGCCTCGACGTGCTGGTCGGCCGCGATCCGATCAGCGTCGACTATGCGCCCGGCACCGTTCAGGTGGTCGAGCAGCATGACGGCTCCAGACTGGCGCTGCGCAAGCTCGACGCCGATTACGATCCGCATGATCGTCTGGGCGCGATGACCTTCCTGCAGAAGCACGCGGCCAAGGGCCAGATCGTCACTGGCCTGCTCTATGTCGATCCGGATGCCGAGGATCTGCACACCCATCTCGACACCGTCGAGACGCCGCTCAACACGCTCGACGAACAAGCGCTGTGCCCGGGTTCAGCCGTGCTGGACAAGATCAACGCCAGCCTGCGCTGAGCAGTGGCAGCACACTCCGTGTCGTCCCTGCTCCCGTGCGCAATTGCGCACTAGGCAGGGACGACAGCGGAGTTGGTGACGGCTACTTGTCGCTCAAGACGTCGCCGAACAGCGCCCAGGACTTGCCGTCGAACCGCGCCATCTGGATTTGCCGGATCGGCGTCACATTGTCGGGCTCGGTCTGCACCTTGATGCCGGGCAACAGCATCGGCAGCTCGAGCGCCTTCAGATTGGTCGCCTGCTTGATGATGTTGGCACGGCTGTAGTCGCCGTTGCAGTTCTTCAGCACCGCCGTCATGACCTGCGCCACCGTGTAGCCCTGCACGTTGAAGAGGTCGCCCGGGCTCGCATTCGGCTGGTACTTCTTCATCCAGTCCGCAAACTCCTTCTGCGCGGGATCGTCGGCCCAGCGCGGATCGGTCGGATCCTTCAGATAGAGCCCGGTCACGACGCCGATGACGTTCTCGAGACCGGCCGGTTCAAGCACCGCGGAGACCGAGTTCGAGACGGTCGGCAGGATGGTCAGCGGCTTCCAGCCCATACTCGCCGCCTTGCGCAGCGCCTGGGCCGCGAATTTCGGCGTCGCCTCCGCGAAGAAGACGTCCGCGCCGGACTCGCGCATCGTCACCATCTGGGAATCGATGGTGGGATCGGTCGTGAGATACGTGGTCTCGGCGACGATCTGGCCGACATGCTCGCCGAGCCCGTCCTTGAAACCCCTCAGATAGTCCTTGCCGGCGTCCTCGTTCGGCGTGATGACGGCGATCTTCGCATCCGGCTTGGTCTTCAGGATGTATTTTGCGTAGAGCCGGCCTTCGAGCTCGTAGGTCGGATTGAAACCGACCGTCCACGGGAACTGTTTTGGATCGTTCCAGCGCGTCGCGCCGGAGGACACGAACAGCTGCGGCACGCGCTTGATGTTGAGGTACTTCTGCACCGAGATGTTCGGCGCGGTGCCGACCGCGCTGAAGATCGCGAGCACCTCGTCCTGCTCGACGAGCTTGCGGGTCTGCTCGACGGTCTTCGACGGTGAATAGGCGTCGTCGAGACTCTCGAAGTCGATCTTGCGGCCGTTGATGCCGCCCTGATCGTTGAGCATCTGGAAATATGCGGCTTCGGCACGCGCGATCGTGCCGTAGGCCGACGCCGGGCCGCTATAGGGCGCGGTGTTTCCTATTTTGATTGCGGTATCGGCTGCCACGGACGGCGAGATCAACGAGGCCGTGAGCGCGGTGAAGGCGAGAAAGCCCGCCAGGCGGGAGCGAGTTGACAAGAGCATATCCTTTTCTTGGTTTTCTTGACGCGGCGCACATTATCCATCGCGTCCGCGCAGGCAATCACCAAGAACGTCTCGCGAGATTTCCGCATGCCGGCAATCGCGTTCGCGCATAGAACGCCATGCGCTTTCAAAGTCGGAATGTTGCCGGCATGTTCATGATGTGAGCCTTCGATAGACATGAAGGTTCACCGAGCAAGACTCGCATTCCGCGCGGCGGTGCGCGCCGCGCTCATGTCAGCGAGAGCGTGATCCTCACGCCGCGACCGCAGCCGCGCGCGGGCTGACGACGTATTCCTTCAGCACCTTGTCGGTGCCGTCGATTTCGGTCAGCGCGACGTCGTAGGACCACAGATCGGCGAGGTGTTGCAGCACGCGCCGCGCGTCGGTCTCGTTGAGCTGCGCGCCCTTCACGGTGGTGTGACGCAGCATCAGGCGGCGATCGCCGTCGAGATCGACATCCACAACCTCGATATTGGCGTCGACGAAGCCGACGTCGTATTGCCGCGCCAGCTCGCGGCGGACCCGGCGGTAGCCGCGCTCGTCGTGGATCGCGTCGACCTTGATCCCCTGGCTTTCCGCGGGGTCGTCGTGCAAATGGAACATGCGGAAGCGCCGGATCAGCGCCGGGCTGAGGAACTGGTTGATGAAGCTCTCGTCGCGGTAGTTGCTCCAGATCTCGCGCAGCACGCCCTCGACGTCGCCCTTGCCGGCGATGTCAGGGAACCACTCGCGGTCCTCGTCCTCCGGATTTTTCACGATCCGCTCGATGTCCTGCATCATGGCGAAGCCGAGCGCGTAGGGATTGAAGCCGGAATAGCGGCGGTCGTCGAATTCGGGCTGGAACACCACATTGGTGTGCGACTGCAGGAATTCGAGGAAATTGCCGTCGGTGAGCCGGCCCTGCTGATGCAGCCGGCTCATGATGCGGTAATGGACGTAGGTCGCGGTGCCCTCGTTCATCACCTTGGTCTGGCCCTGCGGGTAGAAATACTGCGCGATGTGGCGGACGATGCGGATCAGCTCGCGCTGCCAGGGTGCAAGGCGCGGCGCGGTCTTCTCGAGGAAATAGAGGATGTTCTCCTGCGGCAAGCCGAGCAGCGCGCGGCGGCGCTCGGCCGTGAGCGTAGCCTTGCTCTTGGCCTTGGTGTTCGGCACCGTCCGCCACAAATCGTTGAACACGCTTTCCTCGTGCTGCCGGCGCTCGCCGGCCCGCTTCTCCTCGGCACGCAAATCGAGCGTCTTCTTCCCGGGATAGCGGTCGACGCCATGCGACATCAGCGCATGCGCGGCATCGAGCGTCCGCTCCACCGTCTCGCGGCCATGGCGGTCCTCGCAGACCGCGATGTAGCCCTTGGCGAATTCCAGATAGTCGAGAATGCCGTCGGCATCGGTCCACTGCTTGAACAGATAGTTGTTCTTGAAGAAGTGATTGTGCCCGAACGCCGCGTGCGCGATCACCAGCGTCTGCATCGTCGCCGTGTTCTCCTCCATGAGATAGGAGATGCACGGCGAGGAATTGATCACGATCTCATAGGCGAGGCCCATCAGGCCCTTGCGATAGGACGCTTCCTGGAACGCGAATTGCTTGCCGAATGACCAGTGCTTGTAGAACAGCGGCATGCCGACCGAGGAATAGGCGTCGAGCATCTGCTCGGCGGTGATCACCTCGATCTGGTTGGGATAGACGTCGAGCCCGAGCTCGGTGCGCGCGATTTTCTCGCAGGCGTCGTGGACCCGCTGCAAGGTCTGGAAATCCCAATCGGCGCCCTCGAACAGCCGTTCCCCGGAAGAACCCATCACGCTACACCCTTTCCTGCTTGCTGCGGCGCTTGAACAGGTCCTGGAACACCGGGAAGATCTCGCCGCGCTCGCTCACCTTGCGCATCGACAGCGGCGCGCCCTCGTTGCGCAGACGCTCATAGAGCGTCCAGAGCGAGGAGTCCGGCATGTCGAAAGTGTAGTTGGCGGCTTCGCCGACCTCGAGATAGGCGAAGAACTGGCAGACCGGCAGGATCTTGTCGGTCAGGAGGTGACCGGTCAGCGCGCTGTCCGAGGTCATGTTGTCACCGTCCGAGGCCTGGGCGGCATAGATGTTCCAGTCGGCCGGACGGAAGCGGGTGCGGACGATATCGTTCATCGCGACCAGCGCGCTCGACACCAGCGTGCCGCCGGAAGCCGGGCCATGGAAGAAGGTGTCCTCGTCGACCTCCTCGGCGCGGTCGGTGTGGCGGATGAACACGATCTCGACGTGCTTGTAGCGCCGCTTCAGGAACACGTAGAGCAGCATATAGAACCGCTTCGCCAGATCCTTCATGTGCTCGGACATCGAGCCCGATACGTCCATCAGGCAGAACATCACGGCCTGCGCCACCGGCTTCGGCACCGTCTCGAAGCGGCGGTAGCGGATGTCGATCGGATCGATGAACGGGATCCGTTTGGCCTTGGCCTTCAACGCTTCGAGCAGCGCCAGCAGCTCGCGGCGCCGCGCATCGTCATCGCATTCGGCAAGCTCCGCCTCGAGCGCCTCGATGTCGTCCTTGCGCGGCCGGCGCAGTGCCACGCGCCGCGCCAGCGCCCGGCTCACCGTGCGGCTGATCGAGATGTTGGCGGGCGAGCCCGACGTCGCATAGCCGGCGCGCTGGATGCCTTCGCTTTCGGTTTCCGCAAGTTTGCGTTTGGCAAGATCGGGCAGTTCGAGGTCGTCGAGGAAGAGATCGACGAATTCGTCGCGGCTGAGCACGAAGCGGAAGGCGTCCTCGCTGTCGCCTTCGCCTGCGCCGGAGCCCTTGGCGCCGCTTTGGTTCGGGCGCTGCAGCCAGTCGCCCTCGACGAACTTCTTGTTGCCGGGCAGCACCATGTCACGCGTGCCGCCCTCGCGCCGGAACCGCGGCTCATCCATGCCGTCCAGCGGGATTGTCACTTCGCCACCTTCCAGGACATCCTTGATGTCCCGGTCCTGTGACGACTTCTTGACGGCCCCCTGCACCAGCGCCTTGGCGCGCCGCAGGAAGCGCTGGCGGTTCTCCAGGCTCTTGCTACCCGGATTCAACCGCCGATCGACGATATGCATGACCACGTTGCATCTGCCTCACCGGATGCGATCATGACAGTCGCATCGCATTTTATTGGACAGGACGAGACGAAACGGAAAGCCGGTGCCGGCTTTCCGGATCGCGTATTAGCCGGCCTGCTTCACCCGCATGTACCACTCGACGAGCCGGCGGACCTGGCGCTCGGTATAGCCGCGCTCCACCATCCGCTCGACGAACTCGCCGTGCTTCTTCTCGGTCTCGCCGTCCTTCTTGGAGCCGAACGAGATGACCGGAAGCAGATCCTCGACCTGTGAGAATATCCGCTTCTCGATCACGTCGCGAACCTTTTCATAGGAGGTCCAGCTCGGGTTCTTGCCGCCGTTGTGCGCCCGCGAGCGCAGCGAGAACTTGACGACCTCGTTGCGGAAGTCCTTCGGGTTGGCGATGCCGGCCGGCTTCTCGATCTTGGTCAGCTCCTGGTTCAGGAGCTCGCGGTTCATCAGCTGGCCGGTGTCGGGATCCTTGAAGTCCTGATCCTCGATCCAGGCGTCGGCGTAGTCGACATAGCGGTCGAACAGGTTCTGACCGTAGTCGGCGTAGGATTCCAGATAGGCCTTCTGGATCTCGTTGCCGATGAACTCGGCATAACGCGGCGCGAGGTCGGCCTTGATGAATTCGAGATAGCGCTTCTCGGTCTCGTCAGGCAGCTGCTCGCGGCGGATCGCCTGCTCCAGCACATACATCAGGTGCACCGCATCGGCGCCGACTTCGGTGGTGTCATGGTTGAAGGTCGAGGCGAGCACCTTGAAGGCAAAGCGGGTGGAGACGCCGTCCATGCCCTCGTCGACGCCGGCCGCGTCCTTGTACTCCTGAACGCTGCGCGCCTTCGGATCGGATTCCTTGAGGCTCTCGCCGTCATAGACCCGCATCTTGCCAAACAGCGTCGAGTTCTCGTGCTTGCGCAGCCGCGACATCACCGAGAAGCGCGCCATCGTCTCCAGCGTCGCCGGAGCGCAAGGTGCTGCGGCAAGCTCGGAGCCCTGGATCAGCTTCTCGTAGATCTTCTGCTCCTCGGTGACCCGCAGGACGTACGGGACCTTGATGACGCAGATGCGGTCGATGAAGGCCTCGTTGTTCTTGTTGGTCTTGAAGCTCTGCCACTCCGCCTCGTTGGAGTGCGCGAGGATGATGCCGGTGAACGGAATCGCGCCGATGTTCTCGGTGCCGATGTAGTTACCCTCCTGCGTCGCGGTCAGCAGCGGGTGCAGCATCTTGATCGGTGCCTTGAACATTTCGACGAACTCGAGCACGCCCTGGTTGGCGCGGTTGAGGCCGCCGGAATAGCTGTAGGCGTCGGGATCGTTCTGGGCGTAGGTCTCGAGCTTGCGGATGTCGACCTTGCCGACCAGCGAGGAGATGTCCTGGTTGTTCTCGTCACCGGGCTCGGTCTTGGCAACCGCGATCTGGCGCAGCCTTGAAGGCTGGATGCGCGCGACGCGGAATTGCGAGATGTCGCCACCGAAGGCTTCGAGCCGCTTGTAGGCCCAGGGCGACATCAGCCCGCTCAGCCGGCGGCGCGGAATGCCGTACTTCTCCTCGATCATCGGGCCAAGCGTCTCGGGATCAAACAGCCCAAGCGGGCTCTCGAACACCGGCGACAGCTCGTCGCCCGCCTTCAGCACGTAGATCGGATGAATCTCCATCAGCGCCTTGATGCGCTCGGCGAGCGATGACTTGCCGCCGCCGACCGGCCCGAGCAGATAGAGGATCTGCTTGCGCTCTTCGAGGCCCTGCGCGGCGTGACGGAAGAAGCCGACGAGGCGCTCGATCGTATCCTCCATGCCGTAGAAGCCGGCGAAGGCCGGATACGACCTGATCGTACGGTTCAAAAAGATACGGCCAAGGCGTGGGTCCTTGGCCGTGTCGATCATCTGGGGCTCACCGATTGCCGCCAATAACCGCTCGGCCGCATTTGCATATCGCATCGGATCACTTCGACACGACTCCAAATACTCGGCCATCGACATGTCGGTCTGGCTTCGCGCTTCAAACGACCTTGCGAAGGCGTTGAACAAAGAATCGTTGTACATGATCCCTCTCTCCACGATATGTATCGCCGCACGACTGACACGAGTCGTAACAAGAGCGTCCTAGGATCGAATCAGCGTCGGCACGCTGGGTCCATTGGACACTCGACCGACTCAGTTCGGCAATGCACGGCGCGTGCAGCCTCTGCCTTATCAACAGGCAGGAAGCTTAATGGTTCATCAATATCCCCTTGTTTTTGGTGGCTGTAACCCCCTCGCCACATCCGTGGTTTACCGGGGCCAGGCCTCCGAAGCGGACATCCGAGCGGGCAACTTCCCGTCCGGCGATGGACGTTGGGCTTCCCTGAAAAAGTGTGACCGTTCAGCCGTGGCGTCAAGATGCACGCGTCATGGACTCTCATGAACAAACGTTCAGCCGCGGTTGAACGTGCCTCCTTGTCGCCGCGACTAAGGCAACGAGCCCGCGCAGTTCCGCGCGGCACCATTGCCGCGCTTTAAAGATGACACCTTGGAGGCGCTGGCTATTCCCGAGCCGGTCATGAAGCAGGCGCTCCTTGTTGTCGCACTCGCAGCCGCCGCCTGGACCGGCGCGCCGTTAGCCGTTCAGGCGCAGGAAGGCGTCGACAAGGCCGCGGCGGCCGCCTTCCACAACAGGATGTTCGCGGGCCCGCCCGGCGCGAAAGCCTATGCCTGCTTCGTGCGGCGCTACGATGCAAATCATCTGGCGCAGCATCCGAAGCAGAAGGTCAGCGCGATGAAGCTGCTGGTGTCAGCGGAAGACGCTCCGGAGGACAAGGCCACCAACTATTCATTCCGGCTCGGCGTCGCGTACCGCCACCGCCCTGGCAATTTCGACTCCAGCGGCTACTGCCACGAAATACGCTTCGAATGCGGCGTGGATTGCGAGGGCGGCGGTATCACCGTGGCGTTGTCCAAGGACAATAAATCCGCGATTGCGCCCCTTGGCCGCATCATGGTGTGGAATCGCAACAAGCCCGACGACGATGCGGGCGAAGCGCTGTTCGCCGGCGCCGACGACAAGATCTTTCGCGTCGATCGCGCGGACTTGGGCGAATGCGCCGAACTTGTGACCGACCGCAAGGAACTCGCTGCGCTCCGCCACAAATGATAGGTTTGCCCAAAGGGACAACACTGGATCAACAATAATTGCGCGAGAGACGCCATGCGCCGACGCAGCATCCTCTGGGGCACGCTTTCAGCGATCGGCGCCGTCTTGGCAGCGTCCCAGGCCGGCGCCGCCACCGAAGCACCGCCGCAAAAGCTGAAGGTGGTCTATCACCTCGATGACCTCGACAAGGTCAATTTCGTGATCGGCAACATCCAGAACCATCTCGACGGCGTCGGCGGCCCCGGCAATGTGACGATTGCGCTGGTGGTGCACGGCCGGGCGCTGAAGGCGTTTCATTCAGCAGCCGCCAATCCCGAGCTGTCAAAACATGTCGCGCGGTTCACCAAGGATGGGATCGAGTTCGCCGCCTGCGGCAACACCATGAAATCGCAGAACATCGGCCTCGCCGACTTGCTCCCCGGCTTCGTTGCCGCCGAGCGCGGCGGGGTGGGTCCGCCTCGCCGAGCTGCAATCCCAAGGTTACCTCTACCTGCGCCCCTGACGCGCGGTCCTGCGCCGCAACGCGTCATAAAAATGTGCTGAGATGGGGGTCTGCTCGCACCTGCGTCCGAGCGGATCGAACTGTTGTGAATGGCGTTATCCCTTGGAAATGCTGATATTCCGCCCGGGGCTCCCAGTTGACAATCCCCCTCCGCCCCCGAAAGCTGCCCGGGAACCCAAAAATCGACCCTCGATCGAACGAGAACAGGCACCCATGAACCCCGTCAAAGCACTCGAAAATCACCGTCAGGCCGTCTGGCTGGACTTCCTCGCCCGCGGCTTCGTCGCCGACGGCGACCTGAAGCGGCTGATCGAGACCGACGGCGTCAAAGGCGTGACGTCCAACCCCTCGATCTTCGAGAAGGCGATCGGCAGCTCGGACGAATATGACGGGGCGATCGGCAAGGCCCTCAAGAACGGCGACCGCTCGGTCGCCGACCTGTTCGAGCACCTCGCGGTCGAGGACATCCAGCACGCCGCCGACGTGCTGCGCCCGGTCTACGACCAGAGCCACGGCGGCGACGGCTTCGTCAGCCTCGAGGTGTCGCCCTATCTCGCGATGGACACCAAGGGCACGATCGCGGAAGCCGAACGGCTCTGGAAGGACGTCCACCGCAAGAACCTGATGGTCAAGGTACCGGCGACGCCCGAGGGCCTGCCGGCGATCGAGTACCTGATCGGCGAAGGCATCAGCATCAACATCACGCTGCTGTTCTCGCAGAAGGTCTATCGCCAGGTCGCCGAGGCCTATCTCAAGGGCCTGGAGAAATACGTCGGCAAGGGCGGCGATCCCTCCCATGTCGCGAGCGTCGCGAGCTTCTTCGTCAGCCGCATCGACACCGCCGTCGACAAGCAGCTCGACGAGAAGATCGCCAAGGCCAACGATCCGCACGAAAAGGAGCGGCTCGCGGCCTTGAAGGGCAAGGTCGCGATCGCCAATGCCAAGCTCGCCTACCAGGACTACAAGCACCTGTTCGCAGGCAGCCGCTGGGACAAGCTGGCGGCCAAGGGCGCCAAGCCGCAGCGGCTGTTGTGGGCGTCGACCGGCACCAAGAACAAGGACTATAGCGACGTGCTCTATGTCGAGGAGCTGATCGGCCCCGACACCGTCAACACCGTGCCGCCGGCAACGCTCGATGCCTTCCGCGACCACGGCAAGGTCCGCGACAGCCTCGAGGAAAATGTCGAGGACGCCCGCCACGTGCTGGAAGAGCTGGAGAAGTCCGGCATCTCGCTCGATGCGATCACCGAGGAACTGGTCAAGGACGGCGTCAAGCTGTTCGCCGACGCGGCCGACAAGCTGTACGGCGCGGTCGCCCACAAGCGCGCCACCTCGCTCGGCGGCGGCATCGACCGCCAGAAGCTCGCGCTCGGCGCCACCATCGAGAAGGCGGTCGAGAAGAGCACCGAGGAATGGCGCGCCTCCGCCCGGATCCGAAGGCTCTGGCACAAGGACAAATCGGTCTGGACCGGCGACGACGAGGACAAATGGCTGGGCTGGCTCACCAGCGCGGCCACCGCTGATGTCGCCGACTATGAGGACTTTGCCCAGCGCGTGAAGGGGCAGAACTTCACCGATGCCGTCGTGCTCGGCATGGGCGGGTCGAGCCTCGGGCCGGAGGTCCTGGCCCAGACCTTCCCGCACCGGTCCGGTTTCCCGCGGCTGCACGTGCTCGATTCCACCGATCCGGCGCAGGTGCGCGCGATGGAGGAGTATGTCGACATCGCAAGGACGCTGTTCATCGTCTCCTCCAAATCCGGCGGCACCACCGAGCCGAACGTGATGAAGGACTATTTCTTCGATCGGGTGGCGAAGGCGATCGGCAAGGACAAGGCCGGCCACCGCTTCATCGCGGTGACCGATCCGGGCTCATCGCTGCAGAAGGTCGCGATCAAGCAGGGCTTTGCCCGCATCTTTTACGGCGACCCCGCGATCGGCGGCCGCTATTCCGTGCTGTCGCCGTTCGGTCTGGTGCCGGCGGCCGCTGCCGGCATCGACGTCCGCAGCCTGCTCGGCCATACGCTCGCGATGGTGCGCTCTTGCGGTGCCGACGTGCCGCCGCAGGAGAACCCGGGCGTGCAGCTCGGGCTCGCGATGGGCATCGCGGGGCTCGAAGGCCGCGACAAGGTGACGATCTTCGCCTCGCCGGACGTTGCCGATTTCGGCGCCTGGGCCGAGCAGCTGATCGCGGAATCGACCGGCAAGGACGGCAAGGGCCTGATCCCGATCGAGGGCGAGACGATTGGCGACGCCGCGGTCTACGGCAACGACCGGTTCTTCATCGATCTGCGCACCGATGGCGAGAACGATGCAGCGCATGAGGCCAAGCTCGCGGCGCTCGAGGCCGCCGGCCATCCCGTGGTTCGGATCGTGATGAAGTCGATCGACCATATCGGTCAGGAGTTCTTCCGCTTCGAGATCGCGACCGCGGTCGCCGGATCGATCCTCGGCATCAACCCGTTCAACCAGCCCGACGTCGAAGCCGCCAAGGTCAAGACCCGCGAACTGACGGCAGCGTTCGAGAAGACCGGGTCGCTGCCGGCCGAACAGCCGGTGGTGTCGGCGGACGGGGTCGATCTCTACACCGACGCGCAGAACGCCGAGGAGCTGCGCAAGGCCGGTGCGAACGGCGATCTCGACTCCTGGATCAAGGCGCACCTCGCGCGCTCCGGCCGCGGCGACTATGTCGCCCTGCTCGCCTATATCGAGCGCGATGGCGACACCATCGACGCCATGCAGGCGATGCGGCTGAAGGTGCGCGACGCAAGGCACCTTGCGACCTGCGCCGAGTTCGGTCCCCGCTTCCTGCATTCGACCGGGCAGGCCTACAAGGGCGGGCCCGACAGCGGTGTGTTCCTGCAGGTCACGACCGACGATACGGCGGACCTGCCGGTGCCCGGCCAGAAGGCGAGCTTCGGCGTGATCAAGGCGGCACAGGCGCGCGGCGATTTCGACGTGCTCACCGAGCGCGGCCGGCGGGCGCTGCGCGTGCATCTCAAGGGCGATCTCAGCTCCGGGCTCGCGGCGCTCGATGCCGCGATCTCGGCTGCACTGAACTGACGGAGGCGAGGGATGCAACTCGGCATGATCGGCCTCGGGCGGATGGGCGGCAACATCGTCCGCCGCCTGATGACCCAGGGCCACACCACCGTGGTCTACGACAAGGATCCGAAGGCCGTCGCGGCGCTCGTCGCCGACAATGCGATCGGGTCCTCATCGCTGGAGGATTTCGTCCTCAAGCTGGAGGCGCCGCGCACCGCCTGGGTGATGCTGCCGGCCGGCAAGATCACCGAAGCCACCATCGAGGCGCTGTCGAAGCTGATGCAGCCAGGCGACGTCATCATCGATGGCGGCAACACCTTCTGGCAGGATGACGTCCGCCGCGGCAAGGCGCTCAGGGAGCGCGGGCTGCATTACGTCGATGTCGGCACCAGCGGCGGCATCTGGGGCATCGAGCGCGGCTACTGCATGATGATCGGCGGCGACAAGAAAGTGGTCGACCGGCTCGACCCGATCTTCAAGACGCTGGCGCCCGGGATCGGCGACATTCCTCGCACCTCCGGCCGCGAGGGCCGCGATCCGCGCATCGAACAGGGCTACATTCACGCCGGCCCGATCGGCGCCGGGCATTTCGTCAAGATGATCCACAACGGCATCGAATACGGCCTGATGCAGGCCTATGCCGAAGGCTTCGACATCCTGAAGAACGCCAATATCGAGGCGCTGCCGGCCGAGCATCGCTTCGACCTCGACATCGCCGACATCGCCGAAGTCTGGCGGCGCGGCAGCGTGATCCCGTCCTGGCTGCTCGACCTCACGGCATCGGCGCTGGCGCAGAACCACACGCTCGACAATTATTCCGGCTTTGTCGAGGATTCCGGCGAAGGCCGCTGGACAGTCAATGCCGCGGTCGACGAGGCCGTGCCGGCCGAGGTGCTGACGGCGGCGCTCTATACGCGCTTCCGCTCGCGCAAGGATCACACCTTCGCGGAGAAGATCCTCTCGGCGATGCGCGCAGGCTTTGGCGGCCACAAGGAGCCGCCGAAGAAAACTTAAAGCGAACCGCGGAAGGTCACGTGCAGAAGAAACCAGACCCTTGCTCCTTCATCATCTTCGGCGCCACCGGTGATCTGACACATCGGCTTGTCATCCCGGCGCTCTACAATCTTGCCGCCGGCAATCTGCTGCCGGAGAAATTCTGCGTCGTCGGCATCGCCCGCAAGGGCATGTCGAGCGACCAGATGAAGGACAGCCTGATGCAAGGGCTACGCAAGTTCGCCACGCGCCCGCTGGATGAGGCCATCGTCACACGCCTGTTTGAATGCGTCACCGCGATCGAGGCCGACCCGAGCGATCCGCCCTCCTTCGATGCCATGAACGAGCGGCTCGAGAAGCTCGAACAGGCGCGCGGCACCGGTGGCAACCGGCTGTTCTACCTCGCGACCCCGCCGCGAGCGTTCCTGCCGATCAGCCAGCAGCTCGGGCGCACCGGCATGCTGGAGGAGAACGGCGCCTGGCGGCGGCTGATCATCGAAAAGCCGTTCGGCACCGATCTGGCGTCGGCCAAGGCACTGAATGCCGCGCTGCTGAAGCTGATGGACGAGCACCAGATCTACCGGATCGATCACTATCTCGGCAAGGAAACCGTCCAGAACATCCTGGTGCTGCGCTTCGCCAACGGCATGTTCGAGCCGATCTGGAATCGCAACCACATCGACCACATCCAGATCACCGTCGACGAGAAGCTCGGTGTCGGTCATCGCGGCAGCTTCTACGACGCCACCGGCGCGCTGCGCGACATGGTGCCGAACCATCTGTTCCAGCTGCTGTCGCTGGTGACGATGGAGCCGCCGGCGCGGTTCGACGCCCACGCGGTGCGCTCCGAAAAGGCCGAGGTGCTGAGCGCGATCCAGACCCAGAGCGAACAGGAGGCGCTGCACAATTCGGTGCGCGGCCAGTATCGCGCCGGCCGGATCGGCGACACCGAGATCGAGGACTTTCTCAAGACGCCCGACGTCAGGCCCGACAGCTCGACCGAGACCTATGCCGCGCTGAAGCTGACCATCGACAATTGGCGCTGGGCCGGCGTGCCGTTCTACCTGCGCACCGGCAAGGCGCTGACCACCAAGCGCACCGAGATCGCGATCAAGTTCAAGCAGGCGCCGTTTGCGATGTTCCGCGACACGTCGGTCGATCGCCTGTCGCAGAACTACCTCGTCATCTCCACCGAGCCGACCGAAGGCATCGAGCTGCAGTTCAACACCAAGGTACCCGGCCCGACCATCAACATCGACGGCGTCGAGATGAAGTTCCGCTACAAGGACTACTTCAAGGCCGAGCCGTCGACCGGCTACGAGACACTCATCTATGACTGCATGATCGGCGACAATCTGCTGTTCCAGCGCGCCGACAGCGTCGAGGCCGGATGGCAGGCGGTGCAGCCCTTCATCGACGCCTGGAAGAGCGCCGGCGGCCGTGGCCTGCAACCCTACAAGGCCGGCAGCGAAGGCCCGGAGGCCGCCAATGCGCTGCTGACGCGTGACGGCCGTAGCTGGCGGAAGCTGGGCTGACATGACCGCGACCGGCGAGCGCCAGATCATCACGGTCGCCGATCCGGCGGCACTGGCGCAGGCGGCCGCCGAGCGGGTGATCGCCAGGATCGACCAGAACAGCGGCCGGATCGCGGTGTGCCTCACCGGCGGCTCCAGCCCGAAGGCGCTCTATCAGCTGCTGGCGACGCCGGACTATCGCCAAAGGATTCCATGGGACCGCATCGACTGGTTCATCGGCGACGAGCGCCTGGTGCCGCGCAAGGACAAGCTGCACAACATGAGCATGGCGCGCCAGGCCTTCCTCGACCGCTGTGCACCGGCTGCAAATGTCCATCCGATCGCGACCGATACCGCCGATCTCAGGGATCCCGACGTCAGCGCGGCGCTGTACGAGAACGAGCTGATGGCGTTCTACGGCGCCGAACAGCTCGATCCGAAGCGGCCACTGTTCGACCTGGTGCTGATGGGCATCGGCCCCGACGGCCATACCGCCTCGCTGTTTCCGGGTTATCCCGCGGTCGAGGAAACCCAGCGCTGGGTGGTCGGCGTGCCGAAGGCCAATGTCGAGCCGTTCGTGCCGCGCGTGTCGCTGACCCTGCCCGCCCTCGCCTCCTGTCGCGAGATGCTGTTCGAGGTGGCGGGCGAGAACAAGCGCGCGATCTTGACGCGCCTCTTCGCAGGCGAGAACCTGCCGGCAAACCGCGCGCGATCGCTGGGCGAGACCGTCTGGCTGATCGATCAGGCCGCGCTGCCGGAGGACTTTCGTGGGTGACGGACAAAACCCCTGCGCATTGGTCGTGATGGGCGTGTCGGGTTCGGGCAAGAGCACCATCGCCGACCGCCTGGCGATCAGGATCGGCTGGCGCTTCGAGGACGGCGACAGTTTTCATCCGCCAAGCAATGTCGCCAAAATGCATTCCGGCCAGCCGCTCACCGACGAGGATCGCTGGCCCTGGCTGCGCGCGATCGCCGACGAGATCGACCGCACCTGCGGCGTCCGCGAACGCGCCGTCATCGCCTGCTCCGCGCTGAAGCGCGCCTATCGCGACATCCTGGTGCATGGCCGCGACGATATCCGCATCGTCTTCCTCGACGGCTCGCAGGAGCTGATCGCCACGCGGCTCGGCGCGCGCAAGGGCCATTTCATGCCGCCGGGGCTGCTCGCCAGCCAGTTCAAGACGCTGGAGCCGCCGACCCCGGAGGAACGCCCGATCACGGTTGCGATCGACCGTCCGGTCGAAACCATCGTCGAAGACATCGTCAATCAACTGAAGTTGGACCGCACATGACCCGCATCGCCCTTGTCGTATCCGATGTCGACGGCACGCTGCTCACCAAGGACAAGACCTTGACCGACGGCGCCAGGGCGGCGGTGCGCAGGCTGCACGAGGCCGGCATCGGCTTCACCATCGTCTCCAGCCGGCCGACGATCGGGATGGGCTTTCTGGTTGCGCCGCTTGCGATCACACAGCCGATCGGCGCCTTCAACGGCTCTTCGATCGTCGATCCGCAGCTCAAGCCCCTTGAGCAGCATTTGATCCCGGCCGCGGTCGCAAAACGCTGCATCGACATGCTGCGCGAGCGCGACGTCGACATCTGGCTGTTCACTAACGACCGCTGGCTGACGCGCAACCCTGACGGCGAGTACACCGCCCACGAGCAGCACACGATCAAGCATGATCCGACCATCGTCGGCGATTTCACGCTCTATCTCGATCAGGCCTGCAAGATCGTCGGCGCGAGCTCGGATGCAGCCCTGCTGCAACGCTGCGAGACGGAGATGCAGCAAATGGTCGGCCGTGATGCCACCGCGGTCCGCTCGCAGACCTACTATCTCGACGTCACCCCGCCCGGTCACGACAAGGGCACCTTCGTCGAGGGCATCGCGAAGCGCCTTGGCGTGCCGCTGGAGAACGTCGCCACGATCGGCGACATGCAGAACGATCTGCCGATGTTCGCGCGAAGCGGCGTCTCCTTCGCGATGGGCAATGCCAGCGATGACGTGAAGGCGCGCGCCACCCATGTCACCGAGACCAACGAGCAGGACGGTTTCGCACGCGCGATGGACACGGTGTTGCAGCTTCGCTGAAGCCACGGCGAGATCTGTCACCCGACCAATCCGCGGTTCCTTGAGGCGGCCAATCACACTCGCACTATTTCGGAATATTGGAAATATATTCCTGATTTGCCCGACGTGTCAAGTTGCCTGGTCGAGTGCCGCAGCTGCCGGCTCCTTTGCATGGGGTTGTTTTCGATATTTTGGCAGCGCGGACCTGCGGCGGTCCCGCAAGCGGAAGATGGAGGGCGGCATCGCCGCGGTGGTTTAAGTCGAACGCTGCACCGCAGGCTTCTCGGCGTCGGCCCTGGCGGCGCTGAGATTGTGCGCGGTGTTGATCAACGCGATATGGGTCAGCGCCTGCGGGAAATTGCCGGTCTGCCGGCCGGCGCCGGAATCGAACTCCTCCGCCAGCAATCCGAGATCGTTGGCGACCGCGACGACGCGGTCGAACATGGTCTGCGCCTTGTCGACATCTCCCGCCAGCACATGAGCGTCGGCAAGCCACAGGCTGCAGGCCAGGAACGCGCCCTCGATCGGCTGGACCTCATCGGACACCTCGCGCGGATCGTGCCGCAGCACGAAGCCGTCGCGCATCATGTGCCGTTCGACCGCGTCGATCGTGCCGCGGATGCGCGGATCGCCCGACGGCAGGAAGCCGACCGACGGCAGCAGCAGCAGGCTGGCGTCGAGCAACTTTGAGCCATAGCTCTCGACGAAACTGTTGAGGCCGGGATCGAAGCCGCGTTGGCAGACGTCGCGATGAATGGCCTCGCGCAGCACCCGCCATTTGACGAGTGGCCCCTTGAAGCCGAACCGCTCCGCGCTCTTGATGGCGCGGTCGAAGGCGACCCAGCACATCACCTTGGAGAACACGTAGTGTCTGGGGGTGCCACGGCGTTCCCAGATGCCGTGATCCGGCTGATCCCAGACATCGGCGAGATGGGTGACGACGGTGCATTCGAGCGACCAGTTCTCTTCGTCGAGCTTCAGCTTGGCCATGCGGGACTGATGGAAGGCGTCGATCAGCTCGCCATAGACGTCGAGCTGAAGTTGCGCATGCGCGGCGTTGCCGGCGCGTACCGGCTGCGCCCCTTCATAGCCGGACAGCCACCCTGCCTCCCATTCCAAGAGGCGTCGCTGGCCCAGGATGCCGTACATGATCTGCATGTTGGCCGGCGCGCCGGCTGCGGCCCGCAGCAGCCAGTTGTGCCAGGCCGCCGCTTCCTCGGTGTAGCCCGAATTCATCAGGGCCAGCAGCGTAAAGGTGGCGTCGCGCAGCCAGCAGAACCGGTAGTCCCAATTGCGCGCGCCGCCGAGCTTTTCCGGCAACGACGTGGTGGGTGCCGCGACGATGCCGCCGGTCGGCCTGAAGGTCAGCGCCTTCAGCGTGATCAGCGAGCGCATCACGAGGGCGCGTTGATAGCTGCCGTCATAGGTCGAACGGCTGCACCATTCCCGCCAGTATTCCTCGGTGTCCTTCAGCGCAGCCTCAGGGTCGATCGCCTCCGGCACCGGGTGATAGGACGGTCCATAGGTCAGGACGAACGGCACGGTATCGCCCTCGCCGACCTCGAAATCGGCGATCGTGGTCAGATCCTTGCCGCGGGTTTCGACCGGTGTGCGCAGCACGGTCATGTCCTGCCCGCTGATCGCCAGAAGCCCGTCACCATCCGGATTCTTCCGCACCCAGGGGACATCGACGCCGAAGCCGAAGCGGATCACCAGCTCCATGCGCATCTTGACGCGGCCGCTGATGCCGCGAACGAGGCGGACCACATCGGAGGCGTTGCCGCGCGGCGGCATGAAGTCGATCAGCGCGACCGCGCCGCCTTCCACCTCGAACCGGGTCTCCAGGATCAGCGTATCGTCCCAGTAGCGCCGCGAGGTCTGCTTGATCTCGCCTGTGGGCGCCAGCAGCCAGCGACCGTTCCTCGACGTGCCAAGCAGCGCCGCGAAGCAGGGGTCGGAATCGAACGCCGGCCAACACAGCCAGTCGATCGAGCCGTCGCGGCCGACCAGCGCGGCGGTCTCGCAATCTCCGATCAGTCCATAGTCTTCGATACGAGAGGCCACGCGCTGCGCTCCGCGTTACCCGGTGTGCGAGCGCTCGCGGGTCGCGCGCTTGAGGGCGTCGACGTCGATCGCCGACGCGAGATGCTCGATCGAGACCGGGAGCCGCCGCTTCCAGTTCGGATGCTCGTAGACGGTGCCGGGGATGTTCGGCTGCTCGACAATGCCGAGCAGGTCCTCCATCGACACCGCCATCATCCGCGACCGCGTCCGTGCCAGGAAGCTCGCCACCGAATAGAAATCGTTCGCGTGGATGTCGTGCCGGCGCAGCACGTCGTCGAGCTGGCCGAGCGCGTGCCAGCGCCCCTCGTCGGTCTCGCCGGGATCGATCCCGAGCGCACGCTTGGTCCTGAGGTCGCTGAACGAGCGCCAGCCCGCATAGGTCGAGAGGTCGTGGGTGTTGAAGGTCACCAGCGCATTCGGCAAATAGTAGTCGGCGTTGCGGAAGACGCCCTGGTCGTCGGTCTCGAACATCATCACGAGATAGGACCAGATGCCCCAACCGTTCATCTGCTCGCGGAACCCGGGAGGTACGGTGCCGAGGTCCTCGCCGATCACGACGCAGCGGCTCGCCACGCTCTCCTGCGCGGTCGCCGCCAGCAGCGCCTCGAACGGCATCAGCACATAGGCGCCATTGGCCGGGCCGAAGCCGCGCGGTACCAGATAGAGCCGCTTCAGCCCGAACGCGTGGTCGAGCCTGATTGCGCCGGCGTGGTGCATCGAGGCGCGCAGCATCTGCCTGAACGGCTCGAACGAGCGCTGTTCAAGGCCCGCGGCGTTGAAGCCGGCAAGCCCCCAGTCCTGGCCCGCCGTGTTGAGCGGGTCCGGCGGCGCGCCGACGCCGAGATGGCGCGAGATCGCGATCTGCTCATTCCAGGCGTCGAACCCGTCCGACTGCACGCCGACGGCGACGTCGAGATAAAGCCCGACCCGCATGCCGCGCTTGTGCGCCAGCGCCTGGCAGGCGCCGAGTTGACGGTCCGCGGTCCATTGCACGAATTCGACGAACTCGACCTCGGCGGCAGAGTCGCGCGAGCGGCGCAATTTTGCACAAGCTGCATCGCTCGGCTGCCGCCATTCGTCCGGCCATTCCCACCACGGCGTGTTGAATTTGTGCCGCATCACCTCGAAGCAGGCGAAGCGCGACAGCAGCGTGCCCTGCTCGTTGCGATAGGCCTCGAAATCCTGCCAGCGGCCGAGGCCCGGGTTGGCCTTGAAGGCTGCGAATGCCGCGCGCAGCGCCGGCCATTTCTGCGCCGCGACGCCGACATAGTCGACCATGTCGTGGCTGCGGAGCGGTGCCAGCGCGGCCTTGGTCTCGGCATCGACGCGGAATTCGGGAATCTGCTCGACGTCGATGTAAAGCGCATTGAGGAACAGCCGGCTGTTCGGCGAGTACGGGCTGCAATCGCCGGGCCGATCGTCGAACAGCGCATGCAGCGGATTGAGCCCGACGCCGTCGGCGCCGAGCCGGTGGGCGAATTCGAGCAGGTGCTGCAGGTCGGTGAAGTCACCGATGCCCCAGTTGCGCGCGGACCGCACGCCGTAGAGTTGCACCGCGATCACCCAGCAGCGGTCGAACTCGCCGCCGAAGGCGCCGTGCGGCGCCACCAGCAGCGGCAGCTCCTCGCTGCCAGATGCGTCCGATAGCTGCAACCGGTGCACGCCTTCGGGCAGACCTGACGGCCACGTCACACTGCGCTCACGCGCCTCGCCCTGCGCGAGCACCCCGGTGCCATTCGCAAGCTTCCATTGCACCGGAAGCCGGGCAGCTTCCGAGAGCTGCGTTTGCGCAGCCTGGCCGCCTCTGACCACCACGGGATCGGCGATGATCCGACGGGGCGCCTGCGGCGGCAGCGCGTCGAGGATCGCCGTGAGCGCCTCGGGGGTTGTCACACGGCGGTGACCGCTGCCATCGATATACTCGGTCTGGATTCCCAGGGTCTGGGCTTTGGCGTAAAGGTCCATTCGGCACGCTGCCTGCTCGCAACGGTAGGTGGATCGTTGCTAAATTGTACAGATACGGGAAAGGGATAGTTGATGTTCAACGCTCTACCCTATCCGGCGTTCCCACCGGGAACCATTGCCCGGCGAGCGGCTTTCTATATGGGTCTGGCGCGCCTCCTTCCCGGCGCCGGGACGTCATTTGCATTTTTAATGGCGGCATCACCGTGAACAAAACCCTCCGGCCTGTCGAGAGTGCCCATGGCACTTTTCATATCACCGATGTCTATCCGTCGGTTGATGGCGGCCGCTTTCCGGTCAAGCGCATTGTGGGCGAACCTGTCGAAGTGTGGGCCGACATCTACCGTGCCGGACATGACGTGATATCGGCGGCATTGGTGTGGCGGCGCGAGGGCGACAGCGAATGGCAGGTCGCGCCGATGACGGCGCACGGCGATGACCGCTGGGGCGGCGCTTTCGTGCCCGACCGGCCCGGCCGCTACGCCTTCGCGATCGAGGCCTGGACCGATGAATTCGCCAGCTGGCGGCATCGTTTCGAGCAGAAGCCGCGCAACGGCAGCGATCATACGCTGGACGCGCTCGAGGGCGCGGGCATGCTGACCCAGGCGCAGGCCGGCAGCCCGGCGGCGGCCGCCGTCATCATCAGGCAGTGCGAAATCTTTCTGCAGACCGGCGAACCAGGTGCGCTGCTCGCGCCCGAATTGCGGGAGGCGATGGCCGGCAGCCAATTTCGCCGCGATCTGATGCGATCGCAGCTCTACCCGCTGACCGCGGACCGCCCGCGGGCGCGCAGCGGCGCATGGTACCAGATGTTTCCGCGCAGCCAGGGCAAGACACCGGGCATGCATGCAACCTTCAACGACTGCATCGCGCGGCTTCCCGACATCGCCGCGATGGGCTTTGACGTCGTCCTGCTCGCGCCGATCCACCCGATCGGCCGGCAGCACCGCAAGGGCCGCAACAATGCCGCGATCGCACAGGCGGGCGATCCCGGCAGCCCCTATGCGATCGGCGCAGCCGAGGGCGGCCACGACGCCGTGCATCCGGAACTCGGCACGCTCGACGGCTTCCGCGCCTTCGTGGCGGCAAGCCAGGCGCATGGCCTCGAGGTCGCGCTCGATTTCGCCGTGCAGTGCTCCCCCGATCATCCCTGGCTGAACAAACATCCAGAGTGGTTCAAGCGGCGCCCGGACGGATCGATGCGCACGGCAGAGCATCCCCCGCAGCGCTGGGACGATGTCGTCAACCCGGATTTCGGGTCCGAGAATGCCGCTGCGCTGTGGCGCGCGCTGCGCGACGTCGTGCTGTTCTGGGTCGAACAGGGCGTCAGGATCTTCCGGGTCGACAATCCGCACACCAAGCCGCTGGCGTTCTGGGAGTGGCTGATCCGCGAGGTGCGGGACCGCGACGCGGACGTGCTGTTCCTTGCGGAAGCCTTCGCGCGCCCGAAACTGATGAAGGGCCTCGCCAAGCTCGGCTTCACACAGTCCTACAGCTATTTCACCTGGCGGACGCAGCGCTTCGAGCTCGAACAATATCTCGGCGAGTTGACCTCCTATCCCGAGCGTGACTTCTTTCGGCCGAATTTCTTCGTCAACACACCGGACATCCTGCCCTTCCACCTGCAAAGCGGCGAATCCTGGATGTTCAAGTCGCGTCTCGCGCTGGCCGCGACGCTTTCAAGCAGCTATGGCATCTACAGCGGCTTCGAATTGCTCGAGCACACGCCGGTCCCCGGCCGCGAGGAATATCTCAACTCCGAGAAGTACGAGATCAGGGTTCGCAACTGGGAGCAGCCGGGGAACATCAAGCCCTATATCGCAGCTCTCAACCGGATCAGACGCGGCAATCCGGCCCTGCAACAATTCGCAAATTTGCGCTTTATCAGTGTCGATGACGGTGGCGTGATCGGCTTCATCAAGGAGGCCGTCGATCAGGGCAATGTGATCGCGGCCGTGATTGCATTATCAGCCGAGTTGCGTGAGGTCTGGCTGCCGCTCGGCGACGTCATGGTCGGCCGTGGCGATGCCCGCCGCCCCGTCTCGGCAGTGGAAGACCTTGTCACCGGAGAGCGCCACGCGCTCGAATGGGGAGGCATCCGTCTACGTATAGATCCTGCGCGCGATCCCGCGTTGCTGCTGCGCTGTGTCGCCTGAAGGAGCCCTCATGAACGTATTCTCCTCCGTCAATACCCAGGAGAAGGTCGCAACCGAGACTGCGGACCAGCTGTGGTACAAGGACGCGATCATTTACCAGCTGCATGTCAAGGCATTTGCCGACAGCAACAATGACGGCATCGGCGACTTCGCGGGGCTGACGGAGAAACTCGGCTATCTGCAGGAGCTCGGCGTCACCGCGCTGTGGCTGTTGCCGTTCTATCCCTCGCCCGGCCGCGACGACGGCTACGACATCGGCGACTACGGCGACATCAATCCCGATTTCGGGACGATGAAGGACTTCAAGCGCTTCATCCAGGAGGCCAAGAAGCGCGGCCTGCGCGTCATCACCGAGCTCGTCGTCAACCACACCTCGGACCAGCATGCGTGGTTCAAGCGCGCGCGCCGCAGCCCGCCGAATTCGAGCGCGCGCAGCTGGTACGTCTGGAGCGACACCGACCAGAAATACCTCGATACAAGGATCATCTTTACCGATACGGAGAAGTCGAACTGGACCTGGGATCCGGAGGCCGGCCAGTTCTACTGGCACCGCTTCTTCTCGCACCAGCCGGACCTGAATTTCGACAATCCGCGCGTGGTGCGCGCCATCGTGCAGGTGATGAAGCGCTGGCTCGACACCGGCGTCGACGGTTTCCGGCTCGACGCCATTCCCTATCTGTGCGAGCGCGACGGCACCAACAACGAGAACCTGCCGGAGACGCATGCCATCATCAAGCGGCTGCGCCAGGAGCTCGACGCCTATGCCAAGGGCAAGATCCTGCTGGCCGAAGCCAATCAATGGCCGGAGGACGTGCAGGAATATTTCGGCCATGGCGACGAATGCCACATGGCCTATCACTTCCCGCTGATGCCGCGCATCTACATGGCGATCGCCCAGGAAGACCGCTTTCCGATCACCGACATCCTGCGGCAGACGCCCGACATTCCCGCCGCTGCGCAGTGGGCGCTGTTCCTGCGCAATCACGACGAGCTGACGCTGGAAATGGTCACCGACGTCGAGCGCGACTATCTGTGGTCGACGTACGCCAACGATCCGCGCGCCCGCATCAATGTCGGCATCCGCCGCCGCCTTGCGCCGCTGATGGACAACGACCGGCGCAAGATCGAGCTGATGAACTCACTGCTGCTGTCGTTCCCGGGCACGCCGATCATCTATTACGGCGACGAGATCGGCATGGGCGACAACATCTATCTCGGCGACCGCAACGGCGTGCGGACGCCAATGCAGTGGTCGCCGGACCGCAACGGCGGCTTCTCGCGCGCCGACCCGGCGCGGCTCTACGCGCCGATGATCATGGACCCGGTCTACGGCTATGAATCCGTCAATGTCGAGGCGCAGTCACGCAGCCTGTCGTCGCTGCTGTCGGCGACCAAGCGGCTGATCGCGGTACGCAAGTCGACGCTTGCCTTCGGGCGCGGCACCATGACCTTCATCCGCCCGGAGAACCGCTCGGTGCTGGCCTATGTGCGCCAGTACCAGGGTGAGGCGATCCTGTGCATCGCCAATCTGTCGCGGTCGGCGCAGGCCACCGAGCTCGACCTCTCCGCCTTCAAGGACCGCATTCCGCTCGAGATGCTCGGCCGCACGCGCTTCCCGGCTATCGGCGAGCTGCCCTACATGATCACGCTCGCGCCGTACGGCTTCTACTGGTTCCAGCTGCAGGAGCGCGACAAGTCCGAGCCGGTGACGCCGCGCGCGGTGCCGGAATTCGAGACGCTGGTGGTGCCGCTGAATTCGACCTGGATGTCACTGGCGCGCACCCGCGGCGTGTTCGAGCACGACGTGCTGCCCGGTCATCTCGCCCGCACGCGCTGGTATCCGGAACGATCGGCGAGCGCGATCCAGCCGGTGCTGGTCTCCGCGATCCCGTTCTGCGACATCGGCGACAACCGGCCGTGGCTCGCCTTCTTCGAGACCACGCAGCGCGGCACCACCAGCCGCTACGTGCTGCCGATGCAGATCGAGTGGGTGCGCTTCGACCGCGAGCGCTACAACCCGCGCGCCTTCGCCGCGATACGCCAGGGCGCGCGCGAGGGCACGCTGCTCGACGTTGCCACCGACCAGATCTTCACCGGCTTGTTCCTGCGCAACCTGCGGGAAAACCTCACGGTCGACGAAGGCGAGCAAGGCCTCAAGCTCGAATTCCGGCCGACCAGCCGCTTCTCCGACCGGCCGGTGCGGCAGCCCGAGCGTATCCGGGTGTTCGAGAACGACCAGCCGCATTCGACCGCGCTGGTCGACAACGAATATGTCACCAAGATCTATCGCAAGCTCGAGGTCGGCATCAATCCGGAGATCGAGATGGGCCGCTTCCTCACCGAGGTGGTCAACTTTCCGAACACCCCTGCCTTGCTCGGCACCGCCGAGCTGATCGAGGGCGACAAGCGCAGCGCCATCGCCGTCCTGCATGCGATGGTCGTCAACCAGGGCGACCTCTGGACCATCGCAGGCGCACACCTCGACCGCCTGGTCGAACGGCAGCGCCTGCTGACGGTGAGCGAGCACCCCGTGGAGAACGGCGACCAGGCGACCTTTCTGCGCCACATGTCGCATAGCGGAAAGCGGCTGGCCGAGCTGCATCTGGCGCTCGCCAGCAACCGCGACCTGCCGGACTTCGCGCCCGAGCCGACCAAGCCCGACGACCTGCAGCGCTGGGCCGACGAGATCATGGCGCGGGCCGAGCGCGTGTTCGATACGCTGAAGCAGCGGCGCGGCTCGCTGAGAGAGGCCGACCGGCTGCTGGCCGATCAGTTGCAGGCCCAGCACGACACGCTGCCGGAGCGGCTCAAGGCGCTGCTGCCGCGCGAAACCGACGGGTTCAATATCCGCCATCACGGCGACCTGCATCTCGGTCAGTTGCTGGTGGTCAAGGACGACGTCTTCATCATCGATTTCGACGGCGGACCGGGCCGCACCATCGCCGAGCGGCGGCGCAAGGCACCGCCGGCGCGCGACGTCGCCGGCCTGATCCGTTCGATCGACTATGCGGCGACCGCCGCGCTGGAACGCACGCTCAAGGTCTCCCCCGACGAGAGCGGCCGGCTGAGCCTCGCCTTGGCCGAATGGCGCGACCAGGCCGCGGATACCCTGCTGGCGGCCTATCGCGAGACGGTGGCCGGCCAGCGGCTGTGGCCCGCCGACGCCAAGACGGCCGACCGCCTGCTCAGTTTTTTCCTGCTTGAGAAAGCCTTCTATGAGATCGAGTATGAGCTGGCCAACCGGCCGGATTGGCTGCGGGTGCCGCTCACCGGCCTGCTGAGGATCCTGGCGCAACAGCCGCATGAGGTTGCATGAGCAAACTGCCCGCCGAGGCCTATGCCATCATCGAGGGCCGCCACTCCGACCCCTTCCACTATCTCGGGCTTCACCCAGAGGGGGACCGCAACGTCGTGCGCGCCTTCCTGCCCGATGCCAGCAATGTCGAGGCGATCGGCGAGCATGGCGAGACCGCACAGCTGGCGCGAATCCATGACGCCGGCCTGTTCGCAGGCCCCCTGCCGAACGGCTCGACGCGCTACCAGCTCCGCGCCCGTTTCGGCGACAACGTCGTCGAGCTGGAGGATGCCTACCGCTTTCCGCCGATCCTGAGCGATTTCGATCTCTATCTGCTCGGCGAAGGCACCCATCAGCGCGTCTACGATACGCTCGGCGCGCATCCGATGACGCTCGACGGCGTCGACGGCATCGGCTTCGTGGTGCTGGCGCCGAATGCGCGGCGGGTCAGCGTGGTCGGCGACTTCAATTTCTGGGACGGACGGCGGCATCCGATGCGCGTGCGCGGCCCAGGCTACTGGGAACTGTTCATCCCGCGTGCAAGGATCGGCGACCACTACAAGTTCGAGATCATCGGGCGCAACGGCCAGCATTTGCCGCTGAAGTCCGATCCCCTGGCGTTCGCCGCCGAGGTGCGCCCGAAGACCGCCTCGATCGTGATCGACGAACGCAAGATCCCGCATCCGCGCCCGGCGCCGGATCGCGTCAACGCGCTGAACTCGCCGATGTCGATCTACGAGGTCCATCTCGGGTCGTGGCGGCGCAAGGGCCGCAACGAGTGGCTGACCTATCGCGAGATGGCGGAGCAGCTGCCGGCCTATGCCAGCGACATGGGCTTTACCCATGTCGAATTCCTGCCGATATCAGAGCATCCGTTCGACGGCTCCTGGGGCTACCAGCCGACCGGCATGTTCGCACCGACCAGCCGCTTCGGCTCGCCGGACGATTTCGCCGCGCTGATCGACGCCTGCCACGGCGCAGGGCTCGCCGTGCTGCTCGACTGGGTGCCCGGGCATTTCCCCGACGATCCGCACGGGCTCGGCAATTTCGACGGCACCGCGCTCTACGAGCACGCCAATCCGCTGCAGGGCCGTCACCTCGATTGGGGTACGCTGATCTACAATTACGGGCGCACCGAGATCACCAACTTCCTGGTGTCGAACGCGCTGTTCTGGCTTGATCGCTACGGCATCGACGGGCTGCGCGTCGATGCCGTCGCCTCCATGCTCTATCTCGACTACAGCCGTCCCGCCGGTGGCTGGATTCCGAACAAATATGGCGGCCGGGAGAACATCGAGGCGATCGACTTCCTGCGCCGCT
Source organism: Bradyrhizobium sp. USDA 4501 (assembly GCF_054062115.1). Lineage (NCBI taxonomy): Bacteria > Pseudomonadati > Pseudomonadota > Alphaproteobacteria > Hyphomicrobiales > Nitrobacteraceae > Bradyrhizobium > Bradyrhizobium sp. USDA 4501. The sequence goes on along the minus strand of NZ_JBSSEX010000001.1, from coordinate 6,767,065 downwards.
TCAACACCGAATTGTTCGCGCATTTTCCGCAGGCGACGACGGCGGCGGAAGAATCCACCGCATGGCCGCAGGTGTCGCGTCCCGTCGAGTATGGCGGGCTCGGCTTCGGCTACAAGTGGAACATGGGCTGGATGCACGACACGCTGAAATATATCGGCAAGGATCCGATTCACCGCAAATACCATCACGGCGACATCCTGTTCGGCCTGCACTACGCCTTCTCGGAGAATTTCATCCTGCCGCTGTCCCACGACGAGGTGGTACACGGCAAGCGCTCGATCCTCGGCCGCATGCCCGGCGACGACTGGCAGCGCTTTGCCAATCTGCGCGCCTATTACAGCTTCATGTTCGGCCACCCTGGCAAGAAGCTGATGTTCATGGGCTGCGAGTTCGGCCAGGAACGCGAGTGGAATCACGACTACTCGATCGATTGGCATCTGCTGCAACAGCCGAGGCACAGCGGCATCCAGAACCTGGTCCGCGACCTCAACCGGCTCTATCGCGCGCTGCCGGCGCTGCACGAGCTCGACTGCGACCAGGCCGGCTTCGAATGGGTCATCACCGACGATGCCAACAACAATGTGTTCGCCTGGATCCGCAAGGGCAATGCTGAGCGCGCACGCTGCCTCGTGGTCGCGAACTTCTCACCCAACGTCTACCGCAACTATCGCGTCCCGGTGCCGTTCGCGGGCAAGTGGCACGAGGTGTTCAACTCGGATTCCGCGCATTACGGCGGCACCAATGTCGGCAATGTCGGCGAGGTGCGCGCATCGGAGGACGCCACGCCCGAGCTGAGCCTGACCATTCCGCCGCTGGCTGCGATCTTCCTCGTACCGGAAAGCTGATTGATGCGACTGACCGGGGGTACGTCCGCACGGCTCGGTGCAAGCTGGGACGGCAGAGGCACCAATTTTGCGCTGTTCTCGGCGAACGCGGAGAAGGTGGAGCTGTGCCTGTTCGACGGCCAGGGCCGCCGCGAGCTCGAGCGGATCGAGATGCCGGAGCGCACCGAGGACGTCTGGCACTGCTATCTCAACGACGTCTCGCCGGGTCAGCTCTACGGCTATCGCGTCTACGGGCCCTACGCGCCGGAGCGCGGCCATCGCTTCAACGCCAACAAGCTGCTGCTCGACCCCTACGCCAAGCGGCTCGCCGGCCGGCTGGTATGGAGCGATGCGCATTTCGCCTACCGCACCGGCAGCGCGCGCGAGGACCTTTCGTTCGACCGGCGCGACAATGCCCGCGGCATGCCGAAGGCGGTCGTGGTCGACGAGACCTTCAACTGGGGCCGCCGCGAGATCCGGCCGCATATCCCCTGGGAAGACACCATCATCTACGAGGCCCACGTCAAGGGCCTGACGCAGAAGCGCGAGGACGTGCCGCCGAACCTGCGCGGCACCTATGGCGGCCTGTCGTCACCGGCGATGATCGACCACCTCAAGCGGCTCGGCGTCACCACCATCGAGCTGCTGCCGATCCACGGCCTGATCGACGACCGTATCCTGGTCGAGAAGAAGCTGGCGAACTACTGGGGCTACAACACCATCGCCTTCTTCGCGCCGGAGGCACGCTACGCCCAGGACAATGCGCTCGATTCCTTCCGCACCACGGTGGCGCGGCTGCACGATGCCGGCATCGAGGTGCTGCTCGACGTGGTCTACAACCACACCGCCGAGGGCAACCATATGGGCCCGACGCTGTGCTTCCGCGGCATCGACAATGCCTCCTATTACTGGCTGAACCGCGAGAACCCGCGCTTCTACGACGACTTCACCGGCTGCGGCAGCTCGGTCAACCTCACCCATCCGCGCGTGCTGCAGATGGTGATGGATTCGCTGCGCTACTGGGTCGAGGTCTGCCATGTCGACGGCTTCCGCTTCGATCTCGCCACCACCCTGGCGCGCGGGCCGAACGGGTTCGATCGCAACCACCCCTTCCTCACCGCGATCCGCCAGGACCCGGTGCTGGCGACCGCCAAGATGGTCGCTGAGCCCTGGGACCTCGGTCTCGGCGGCTACCAGGTCGGCGCGTTTCCATCGCAATGGTCGGAATGGAATGACCGCTATCGCAGCGCGATGCGGCGCTACTGGAGCGGCGAAGGCAGCCTGATCGGCGACATCTCGGGCCGCATGACCGCATCCTCGGATTTGTTTCACCACGACAACCGCGCGACCCGCGCCAGCGTCAATCACATCACGGTGCATGACGGTTTCACGCTCGCCGATCTCTTCAGCTACAACGAGAAGCACAACGAGGCCAATGGCGAGGACAATCGCGACGGCTCCAACGACAATCACAGCAACAATTGCGGCCATGAGGGCCCGACCGACGATCCCGCCATCATCGCACTGCGCCGGCAGCTGCGGAAGAATGCGCTGGCCTGCCTGCTGCTGGCACAGGGCACGCCTTTGATTCTCGCCGGCGACGAGGTCGCGAACACGCAAGGTGGCAACAACAATGCTTATTGCCAGGACAACGAGACCGGCTGGATCGGCTGGGAGAACCTCGGCACGGACGACGACGCCATCGATTTCATCGGCCACCTCACTGCGCTGCGCCAGCGCTTCGGCCAGATCCGCTGCCAGCGCTGGCTCGACGGCCGCCGCACCGACGGCAGCTACGGCGTGCTCTGGCTGACGCCGGCAGCGGAGGAGATGAAGGAATCCGACTGGAAATTCCCCGAGAGCCGATTCCTCGCCTATGTGCTGGGACCGATGGAACCAGGACAGGCGCCGATCTTTATCGTGCTCAATGCCGCACCGCAGGAGATCGTGTTCAGGATGCCGAGGATGACGGAATACAGGAGCTGGCGGCAGGTCCTGAACACGACCAAGGCGGAGCAAACGGGTGAGCAATTCGCATCCGGCGCCGATACCAGGGCACCGCCGCGCTCGGTGCTGGCATTTGCAGGCTCCACATGAACAGACAACATTTCGGCGCCGAGCTGACACCTGACGGCACGCGCTTCCGGCTCTGGGCGCCGGCGGCCAAGCGCGTCGACCTCCTGCTCGACAACCCGCATCCGCTCACGCGCGATGCCGCCGGCTGGTACGTCGCCGAGGTCCCGGGCGCGCGCGCCGGCACGCGTTACAAATTCCGCATCGATGACGAGGTCGATGTGCCGGATCCCGCCTCCGCATTCCAGCCGGACGACGTGTTCGGCCCGAGCGATGTGGTCGACCACGCCGCCTTCAAGTGGCGCGCGACGGACTGGCGCGGACGCCCCTGGCATGAGGCCGTCGTCCTCGAGGCCCATGTCGGCACCTTCACCCGAGAGGGCACCTATCGCGCCATGATCGACAAGCTCGATCATCTCGTGGCGACCGGCATCACCGCGCTCGAGCTGATGCCGCTGGCGGATTTCGCCGGGAAGCGCAACTGGGGCTATGACGGCGTGCTGTGGTACGCGCCCGACAGCGCCTACGGCCGGCCCGAGGACCTGAAGACCCTGATCGACGAAGCGCATCTGCGCGGGCTGATGGTGATGCTCGACGTGGTCTATAACCATTTCGGCCCCGAGGGGAATTATCTCGGCCGCTATGCGCCGTCCTTCTTCAGTGACGCGCACACGCCGTGGGGCAGCGCGATCGACTATCGCGTGCCCGAGGTGCGCGCGTTTGCGATCGGCAGCGTGGTGAGCTGGCTGCGCGACTATCGCTTCGACGGGCTGCGGTTCGATGCGGTTAACACCATCGTCGAAGCCGGCGAAGTCTCCGTGCTCCATGACTTCAGCAATGCCGCCGGCAAGCTCGCCACCGAGACCGGCCGCTATATCAACCTCGTGCTCGAAAACGGCGACAACATTGCAAGCCTGCTCGATGCCGCCGAGGATCCGCCGCACGGCAAATTCCGCGGCCAATGGAACGACGACTATCATCACGCCTGGCACGTGCTGCTGACCGGCGAGAACCAGGGCTATTATGGCGACTACCGGGCGCCGAAGCAGGACCTCGCACGCGCGCTGTCGTCCGGCTACATCTACCAGGGCGAAGTCTCGGAGTTCTGGGGCGGCAAGGCGCGCGGCGAGCCGAGCGGCATGCTGTCGCCGACCTGCTTCATCAACTTCCTGCAGAACCACGACCAGATCGGCAACCGGCCGCTCGGCGATCGTCTCGTCAGCATTGCCCGGCCGGGGTCGGTCGCGGCGGCGCTGGCGGTGACGCTGATCGCGCCGACCACGCCGATGCTGTTCATGGGCGAGGAATGGGGCGCGACGACGCCCTTCCCGTTCTTCTGCGATTTCGAGGGCGAGCTCGCCAATGCCGTCCGCGCCGGACGACGCAAGGAGTTCGCCTGGGCCTATGCCAAATATGGCGACGACATTCCCGACCCGCTCGCCGACGAAACGGTGCGGTCGGCCGTGCTCGACTGGGCGGCGCTCGGCCATGATCCGGCGCGCGCGCGGCTTGCGCTGGTGCGCGACCTGCTCGCCGTTCGCCGGCAGGAGATCATGCCCCGGCTCAAAGGGTGCCGTTTCGGCGATGCCATCGTGGCTGGCGACCTGTTGACGGCGCATTGGCAGATGGGCGACGGCAGCACGCTGCGGCTGACAGCCAATTTGTCCGCTCGCGACATCCCCGATGGACCGGAGCCGAAGGGAACTGCGATCTGGGGCGGCGCGTTGTCGAGCGACCTCCCCGGCTGGGCGGTGCGCTGGCACATCGGATAGCACAATGCCTCCGGCGATCCCGATCGCGACCTACCGTCTGCAACTCACTGCCGATTTTGACTTCGATGCCGCCGCCGGCGTGGCGCCGTATCTCAAGGCGCTCGGCATCAGCCATGTCTATGCGTCGCCCTTCATGAAGGCGCGCAAGGGCTCGACCCACGGCTATGACGTCGTCGACCACACCAAATTCAATCCGGAGCTCGGCGGCGAGGAGGGCTTTGCGCGGCTGAGCGACGCATTGAAGCGCCATGATCTCGGCCTGATCCTGGATTTCGTGCCGAACCATGTCGGCGTTCACTTCGCCGACAATCCGTGGTGGCTCGATGTGCTGGAATGGGGACCGGCGTCGCCGCACGCGGTCTCCTTCGACATCGACTGGGACCAGCTGCCCTATCGCGCGCGCGGCGGCGTGCTGTTGCCGATCCTCGGCTCGTCCTATGGCCAGGCGCTGGAGCGCGGCGACATCGAGCTGCGCTATGACGCGAACGAGGGCAGCTTCTCGGCCTGGTATTTCGAGCACCGCCTGCCGATCGCGCCGGAGCGCTATGGCGAGGTGCTGCGCACCATCGTCCGCGAGGCCGCGGCCGAAGACAGCCCGACCGGACGCGCGATGCTCGAGCTCGCCGCGCAATACCGGGCGCTGCGTCGCCCCAACCGCGTCGAAGCGCCGGCGCTGAAGGCGGCGATCAAGGCGATCGAGGGCGGCGCCGACATCATCGCACGCGGCCTCGATGCCTATCGCGCCGGCGAGGACCGCCCGACCCAGACGCTGGCCCTGCATCATTTGCTGGAACGCCAGCACTACAAGCTCGGCCACTGGCGGCTGGCGTCCAGCGACATCAACTATCGCCGCTTCTTCGACGTCAACACGCTGGCCGGCCTCAGGGTCGAGGACGCCGCGACCTTCGAGGCGAGCCACAACCTCGTGAAGCGGCTGATCGCCGAAGACCGGCTGCAGGGCCTGCGGCTCGACCATATCGACGGCCTGCGCGATCCCGCGCAGTACTTCCAGCGGCTGCGCCGCCTGATCCGCTCCGCGCAGGGCGCGAAGGCCAGGCCGTTCTACATGGTGATCGAGAAGATCCTCGGCGAGGACGAGAAGCTGCCGAAATTCAGCGGCGTTCACGGCACCACCGGCTATGAATGGATGAACACGATCAGCCAGGCACTGGTCGACGGTCGCGGCCTCGATCCGCTGAACGAGATCTGGCGCCAGATCAGCAACCAGTCGCCGAACCTGACGCCAGTGTTGCGCGAGGCCAAGCAACGCGTGCTGGAGACACTGCTCACCAGCGAATTCACCGTGCTGGCGCGGCTGCTCGCGCGCATTGCCAGCGGACACTACTCGACCCGCGACTTCTCCGGCGACAGTCTGCGGCAGGCGCTCGAGCTCTATGTGCTGCACTTTCCGGTCTATCGCACCTATCTGACCGCTTCCGGCCCCGCCGCGCATGACCGCACGCTGATCAGCGAGACCATCGAGCGCGCTCGCGCCGACTGGTTCGCCGCCGACGAGGGTATCTTCGATTTCCTGCGCGATGCCTTGACCATGGACCTTTTGCAGCCCGGCCGGCCGCCGCATGGCGCGCCGCGGGTGCGACGCTTCGCGCTGAAGGTGCAGCAATTCACCGGGCCGATGATGGCGAAGTCGCTGGAGGATACCGCCTTCTATCGCTATCACCGGCTGCTGGCGCTCAACGAGGTTGGCGGCGATCCGGCGGCGGGTGCGATCGCAGCGGAGGCCTTTCACGCCATGATGCAGGCCCGCGCCCGCGAATGGCCGCACGGCATGACGGCGACCGCGACCCACGACACCAAGCGCGGCGAGGACGCCCGCGCCCGCATCATGGCGCTTGCGGAAATCCCCGGCGAATGGACCAGCGCGGTGGCGCGCTGGAAGGTGCTGAATGCGCCGCATCTGGTGCTCGACGGCGAGATGCGCGCGCCATCGGCGACGTTCGAATACATGCTGTATCAGGCCCTGCTCGGCGCCTGGGATCCCGATGATGCGTCGCTCGCCGCCCGCATCCAGGCCTACGCGCTGAAGGCGGCGCGCGAGGGCAAGCAGGAAACCAGCTGGCTCAATCCGCACCAGCCTTACGAGGCCGGCGTGAAAGCCTTCATCGAGCGGATCCTCGATCGCAAGACCTCGCCGGAATTCCTCGATGCGCTGGGGACGCTGGCGCAACGGACCGCGTTGATCGGCGCGCTGAATTCGCTCAGCCAGATCACGCTGAAGGCAACCATGCCGGGCGTGCCGGATTTCTACCAGGGCACCGAAAGCTGGGATCTTTCGCTGGTCGACCCGGACAACCGCCGCCCGGTCGACTTTGCCGAACGGGCGGGAATGCTCGCAGCACTGGAGACGCCGGATTGGGATGCGCTGGCGCAAGACTGGCGCGACGGCCGCCTCAAATTCGCATGGACGCGGCATCTGCTCCGGCTCCGCAACGAGATGGCCGATGTGTTCACCAGCGGCGACTACGTGCCGCTCGCGGTCAGCGGCCCGCACCGCGATCACGTCATTGCCTTCGCGCGGCGCCATGGCCGCGAGGCGGCCATCGTTGCGGTGGCAAGGTCATTCGCCCCGTTCACGCAGGGCGGCCGCAGCTGGCCGCGCCCCGAGGCTTTTGAAGGTGAAATCGACGCGGCTGGATATGCGCTCAGGGATGGCGCAACCCGGATTCAGCTCCCGGAACTGTTCGGCAATCTGCCGGTTGCCGTGCTCAAGACAAAGGTCGCGGGGACGAAACGCACCGCAAGGCCGGCCCGCTCGCACGCCTGACGTCCTGCGTCAGCGCTTGGTCAGCAGCAATTTCCCGCGCTTCTGGATCGCCACCTGCGCGACCTCGGCGAACCGTTGCAGCAGCCACGGCAGCGTCACCTCGACGCGCACATGGGCATCCTCGACATCGACATGCCCGGCCGCGACCTGCCCCAGCGCCCGGACACGAAAGCTCATCCGGTTGTCGTCCCAGCGCTCCTCGTCGACGCTTATGACCGGCAGGTTCGCCGTCGCGCGCGACAGGCCCGTTTTCAAGCGGCGCATCGCCTCGTCGCGGCCGAGGCTATGGGGTATCGAAACGATCAGCGGCGCCGACATTGCGATGCACTCCTCCGTGGGTTTGGTTGATGTAGTTCTGTTCCAAGGCAAACGGAAGAACCACACAGGTTTATCACAGCGCCAACTCCGGAACCTTCACAGTTACGGGTTGTTTTCCTTCCCGAAGGGCAGAAACGAGACGGGCCCGCGGGGCTGAGGAGACGCTAGATGTCAATTGGAACGATCATTCTCATCATCCTGGTCATTGCGCTGCTTGGCGGCTTCAGCGGCATCGGCGGCGGACCGTTTTACGGTACCGGCTATTACGGCGGCGGCGGGCTCGGCCTGGTCGTCGTGATTCTGCTGATCCTGCTCCTGATGGGACGACTGTAGCCCTTGGTAGCGTTGCGTCCTGCCGATATCGACGACCAGCATCACCCGCGAAAGCGGGTGGTGCTTCGTTGGACGGCGCTTACTTGGCCGCGAGCTTCTTCATCGCCGACTTGATCGACGACGCTGCGTCCTCGTAGCCATCCCAGGCCTTCGTCTTCGCGAGCAAGGCCGGCACGGTGCGCAGCGTGAATTTCTTCGGATCGAGATCACCGCGCAGCTGCGGCCAGGTCAGCGGCATCGACACTGTCGCCCCCGGACGCGCCCGCGGCGACAACACCGCGACCGCCGTCGACATCCTGTCGTTGCGCAAATAGTCGAGGAAGATCTTTCCCGTGCGCTTGGCCTTGGACATGTTGATCAGATAGCGCTCGGGATCGTCCTGCGCCATCCACTGGCAGACCGCCTGTGCGAACGCCTTGGCTTCCTTCCACGTCACCTTGTCCCTGCTGCCTGCGAGCAGCGGTGTGACGACGTGCAGCCCCTTGCCGCCGGTGGTCTTGCAGAAGCTTTCGAGGCCGACCGCGGTCAGCCGTTGCCGCATGTCCTTGGCGGCGTCGATCACGTCGGTGAATGCAACATCGGGCGCGGGATCGAGATCGAACACCAGCCGGCCCGGCGTGTCATAGGCATCGGGCGCGCAATTCCAGGGATGCAGCTCGAGACCGCCGAGCTGCGCGACTGCTGCCAGGCCCTCGATCTGGTCGATCTGCAAATAGGGTTTACGGTCGCCCGAGACCTTCGCAAGCTTGAGCAGTTTTGATGTGCCGGCCATCGCATGACGCTGGAAGAAGGTCTCGCCCTTGATGCCGTCGGGCGCACGCACGATCGAGCACGGCCGGCCCTTGAGATAGGAGATCATCCATTCGCCGACCGCCTCGAAATAGTTCGCGAGGTCGAGCTTGGTCACCGGCTCGCCATCGCCCGCATCGGGCCACAGCGCCTTGTCCGGGTGCGAGATGACGACGCCCATCACCTCGCTGGACGCCTTCCCGGTACCCTTCTTCGCCGCGCCCTTGGCCATCGGCTTCACCACTTTGGTTACAACCGGCCGCTCGGCCTCGACCTCGTGCGCCGGCTTGTCCTGGCGCAGGCCCTTGAAGGCGGCCTGGCGGATATTGCCGGCGTCGGTCCAGCCGGCGAACTCGATCTCGGCGACCAGCTCCGGCTTGAGCCAGTGCACGTCGCGGGTCTTCTTCGGCGCGTCCTTGCCGCCGAACGGGTTCTTGTCCGCCTCCGCCGCCTTCAGTGCCGGCATGATGCGGCGGACCGTGTCCTGGCCGAAGCCGGTGCCGACGATGCCGACAAACGCCAGATGATCGCCGCGATAGACGCCCGCCATCAGCGAGCGAAATTTGCCATTGGTGGTCTTCCAGCCGCCGAGCACCACCTCATGGCCGGCGCGGATTTTTGCCTTGGTCCAGTCGTCGGAGCGACTGGAACGGTAGGCGCCGTCGAGCCGTTTGGAGACGATGCCTTCGAGGCCGAGCTTGCGCGCGGATTCCAGCACCGCCTCGCCGCGCTGCTCGAAATGTTCGACATAGCGGATCAGAGGGTTCTTGCCCTTGCGCGCCGCGAGCAATTGCTTCAGCCGCGTCTTGCGCTCGGCGAGCGGCAGCGGGCGCAGGTCCTCGGTGCCGGCGAACAGCAGGTCGAACGCGTAGAAGATCAGCCGATCCGTCTTGCCGTCGGAGAGCGCGGCCTGCAGCGTCGAAAAATGCGGCGTGCCGTTCTTGTCGAGCGCGACGATCTCGCCATCGATCAGCGCGTCGGGCAGCTTCTCCGCCTCCTTCACGATCGCGCCGAACTTGGCGGTCCAGTCGAGCCCCTTGCGCGTCTTCAGCACGGCCTCGCCGTCTTCGACGCGGAGCTGCACGCGGTAACCGTCGAACTTGATCTCGTGGCACCAGCCCGTGCCATTGGGTGGAGACTCCACCGCGGCGCAGAGCTGCGGCGCGACGAAATCGGGCATCTCCGATACCTGCTTCGGTTTCGCCTGCCGCGTCACTTTCAGCCGCTCCTTGGGCGCCGGCGCCTTGGTCCTGGCGCGCGCGTCCGCAGCCATGCCGTGGTTGGACTGCCAGACCGCGTCCGCCTTGGCCTTGCCGTTGCCCTTGGCCAGCATGAACGGCTTCGGCGCCCGGCCCTTGCCGGCCGCGATCTGCGCCATCGAGCGTCCGGAGGCGACCGAACGGTCCTCGTCGAGGATCTCCTCGCCGTTGCCGTCAACGGCATATTCGTCGCGGTGCTTGATCAGGAGCCAGTTGGTGCGCTTGCCGCCAAAGCGGTCGCCCTTCATCCGCACCAGCACCCAGCTGCCGTGCAGCTTGTCGCCCTCAAGCGTGAACTTCAGGTCGCCCTTCTTGAAGCCGCGCTCGGGATCGTCCGATTCCCAAGTGCCGCGATCCCACAGCTGCACCGTGCCGCCGCCGTACTGGCCTTCGGGAATGGTGCCTTCGAAATCGCCATAGTCGAGCGGATGATCCTCGACCTCCACCGCCAGCCGCTTGTCATGCGGATCGAGCGAGGGCCCGCGCGTCACCGCCCAGGACTTGAAGACGCCGTCGAATTCGAGCCGCAGATCGTAATGCAACCGCGTCGCGTCGTGCTTCTGGATGACGAAGCGCCGCTGCTTGCTCGGTGCGACCTTGACGTCGCCCGACGGCTCGTTGGTCTTCTCGAAGTCGCGCTTCTTGCGATAGGTGGACAGGTTTCTCAGCGACACAACAAACCTCGGCAAACCCTCGGCGCAAACGACGGCCGCCGCCTCCGTGCGGCCATCAGGAACCAAAACCCACGGTATCCGTTCAAGTTCCAAACTCAAGCTGTTTGGAGGCGATCATGGCCGCTCCCCGCGCCTACTGGAAAGGCACGCTCAAGCTCTCGCTGGTGTCATGCCCGGTGGCGCTCTACCCGGCCTCGACCGCGGTCGAGAAGACCCGCTTCCACATGATCAACCGGGAGACCGGCAACCGGCTGAAGCAGCAGATGGTCGATACCGAGACCGGCGACGTTGTCGAGGGCGATCAGAAGGGCCGCGGCTACGAGGTCAGCAAGGGCAAATATGTCGAGATCGAGAAGGACGAGCTCGAAGCGGTGCAGATCGAGAGCAACCATACCATCGACATCGACAGCTTCGTGCCCGAGGGCGAGATCGACAAGCGCTATCTCGACCACCCCTACTACATCAGGCCCGACGGCAAGGCCGGCGTCGACGCGTTCGCGGTGATCCGCGACGCCATGAAGGATCAGGACCGCGTCGCGCTGGCGCGGATCGTGCTGACCAACCGCGAGCATGTGATCGCGATCGAGCCGCTCGACAAGGGCATGCTCGGCACCACCTTGCGTTACCCCTACGAGCTGCGCGACGCCGACGATTATTTCGACGACATCAGGAGCCCGAAGGTCACGAAGGACATGATCGAGCTCGCCGGCCATATCCTCGACAGCAAGGCCGCGCATTTCGATCCGTCGAAATTCAAGGACGAGTACGAGACCGCGCTGAAGGCCCTGGTCCGCCGCAAGGCGGCCGGCAAGCCGATCAAGGCCGCCGAGCGCGAGGAGAAGCCAAGCAACGTCGTGAGCCTGATGGACGCGCTGCAGCAGAGCCTGAAAGGCGGCAAGAGCGGCGCAAGGCGCTCGCGCTCCACCGCGCGCCGCCCGACCCCGCATCGCCGCGCCGCCAAGAAGGCGCACCGGTCAAGCGCGCGGCGACGCAAGGCGGGATGAGATCTCTCGTCCTTGCGAGCGCAGCGAAGCAATCCATCTCTCCACATACGCGGAGGGATGGATTGCTTCGTCGCTACGCTCCTCGCAATGACGGATGGATGCAACTCGTCCGCTACTTCTTCTTCGAGCTCTTCCGCTTCTTGGCAGTCTTGCGCTTCTTCGCCGTCTTCTTCTTTGACGACTTCTTCGGCACTTTCCTGCCCTTGGCGCGTGCCTCGGACAAGCCGATCGCGATCGCCTGCTTGCGGCTCTTCACCTTCTTCTTGGAGCGGCCGCTGCGCAGCGTGCCTGCCTTGCGTTTCTTCATCGCGCCCTCGACATCGCGCGATGCCTTCCGCGAATATTTCCTTGCCATGGGTTTTCTCCCGGTGAGGGAAAACAAGCCTCGATGGCAGCGAAAGTTCCGTTTGGTGTCGTCGGACGCCGGCACCAACGTAGCCCGCATGAGCGCAGCGACATGCGGGAGATGCCCCGGATATCGCTTCGCTCATCCGGGCTACCTGTTAGTCCGCCGCGCGCAGCCGATAGCCGATGCCGGTCTCGGTCAGCACGAATTGCGGACGCTCCGGGTCGGCCTCGATCTTCTGGCGGAGCTGGCGCACATAGACGCGCAGATATTGCGCGTCGGTCAGTTCGTCCCACAATTCCTTCAAGAGGAAGCGGTGGGTCAGCACCTTGCCGGCATGCTGAACCAGCACGCGCAACAGGTCATATTCCTTCGGCGACAGCTTGATCTCTTTGTCGCCGACCTTGACGATCCGGCGCACCAGATCGACCGAAAGATCGCCGGAGCGAAACACCGGCCGCTCGCCCTGCACCTGCAACTGGTGCCGCAGCGCCGCGCGCAGCCGCGCCAGCAATTCGTCCATGCCGAACGGCTTGGTCAGGTAGTCGTCGGCGCCGAGATCGAGCGCCTGCACCTTGCCGGCCTCGTCGCCGCGGCTCGACAGCACCACGATCGGCACGCTCTCGTTGCGGCCGCGGATCATGCGCAAGAGGTCATGGCCCTGAATGTCGGGCAATCCGAGGTCGAGGATGATCAGCGCCGGTCCCTCACCCAGCATCTCCAGCGCCAGCTTGCCGTTGGATGCCTCGAGGATGTCATAGCCCTGCGTGCTCAGCCCCATCCGCAGCAACTTGCGGATCGGCGGCTCGTCGTCGATGACCAGGACCTTGATCGGCGTCGCGTTCATGCAGCAGTGTCCAGCGCGTTGGTGTCGGCAGGGATCGGCAGGCGGATGGTGATGACGGCGCCGCTGCGGTCGGCGCGGTTGGCCGCCGCGATCGTGCCGCGCATCGCCTCGACGAAGCCGCGCGAAATCGCAAGCCCGAGGCCGGTACCGGGACGGACATGGTCGCCCTTCTCGGCGCGATAGAATTTGTCGAACACGCTTTCGAGCTCGGCCGCGGGAATCCCGTTGCCTTCATCGAGGATCTGCAGCGCGATGGTGTCGCGATCGCGGGCGCCGCGGATCGAGATCGTGGTGTCCGACGGGGCGTATTTGGCAGCGTTGTCGAGCAGGTTGAACAGCACCTGCTCGAACAGCACGGCGTCGAGCTCCAGCATCGGCAGATCGGCCGCGAGCTCCAGCGACACCCGGTGATGCACCAGGATCTTGCTCGCCCGCCGCAGCGCGCTGCCGACGATCTCGCCGACATCATGGCGCGCCGTGTTCGGCACGATCGCGCCGGATTCCAGCTTGGTCATGTCGAGCAGATTGGCGATGAACCGATTCAGCCGCTCGGACTCGTCGATCACGGTGGCGAGCAGATCGTGCTTCTGCGCATCGCTCAGGTTGGCGCCGAGGTCGCGCAGCGCCGAGGCCGAGCCGAGCACCGAGGCCAGCGGCGTCTTGAGATCGTGCGAAATCGAGGTCAGGAGCGCGCCGCGCAGCCGGTCGGATTCCACCGTGCGCTTGACGCGGTCCATGTCCTCGACCAGCAGCACGCGCTCGATCGCCAGCGCGCCCTGATCGACCAGCGCATCGAGCAGCCGGCGCTGGTCCGGCGTCAGCAAGGGCCCGGTGCGGTCGTCGTCGATGCCGATCACCCCGATCGGGCCGCGGCCGGTGCGCATCGGCAGGAACAGCCGTTTTCCCCCCGGCAGCGTGTCGGAGCCGCGGCCGGCCGGACGGTCGTTGCCCCAGGCCCAGTTGGCGGCGGCAAGATCGGCCTGGTCGAGCTGATCCTCCGGCGGATAGCCGCTCTTGACGGTCAGCATGCCGTCCTCCGGCAGCAGCAGCACCACGCGCACCTTGAGCATCAGCGCAATCTGGTAGGCGGTCGCCCACAGCACGTCGTCCAGTGTCGCGGTGCCGGCGAGCTTGCGGCTGAAGGCGTAGAGCGATTCGGTGGTGCGGACCCGGCTGATCGCGGTGTCGGCCTGGGTGCGCACCCGCGCCGCGACGTTGGAGACCAGCAGCGCGATCAGCATGAAGAAGAAGAACGCCGCGACATTGGTCGGGTCGGTGATGGTGAAGGTATAGACCGGCGGCAGGAAGAAGAAATTGTAGCACAGCGAGGCCGCGACGCTCGCCAGCAGCGACGGCCCGAGGCCGTAGCGCGCCGCGGCGCCGACCACGGCGGTGAGGAACACGAGGTCGACATTCTCGATGCCGAAGAACGGCTGGATCAGCTTGGCCGCGCCGAGCCCGAGCGCCGCCAGCAGCAGCGCCATCAGATAGGGCCGCGGATTGAACGGCTCCTGCCGCTGCGCGGTCTGCACCGCCGCCTTGCCGACCGGCAGCTCGTCGCCGGCGATCACGTTGACGCTGATATTGCCGGCGCGGCGCACCAGATCGTGCACCACGGACCCATGCGTCAGCTCGAACCAGCGCGAGCGCGTCGACTTGCCGATGATGATCTGGGTGACGTTGTTGGCCTGGGCGAAATTGATGACGTCGTCGGCGATACGGCGGCCGACGCCGGGCAGCGTCAGCGCCTCGCCGCCGAGCGATTCCGCGAGCCGCATGGTGTCGGCCAGCCGGTCGCGCTGCTCGTCGGAAAGTTGCAGGCTGCGCCGCGTCTCGATGCTGACCGCGGTCCATTGCGCATGCAGCCGGTCGGCGAGGCGCTTGGTGTAGCGCACGAGGCCGGCCGCGCGCGGATCCTCGCTCAGGCAGACCAGGATGCGCTCGCCGGCGGCCCAGGGTCCGGCAATCGCATTGGCCTGCATGTGGTTGAGCAGCTGCTCGTCGACCCGCTCGGCCGTGCGGCGCAGCGCCAGCTCGCGCAGCGCGGTGAGATTGCCGGGCGAGAAATAGTGTTCCAGCGCCCGCTCGGCCTGCTTGGGCACATAGACCTTGCCCTCCTTCAGCCGCTGGATCAGGTCGTCGGGCGTCAGGTCGATCAGCTCGATGGCATCGGCGCGATCGACCACCGAGTCGGGCACCGTCTCGCGCACCCGTACATGGGTGATCTGCGCGACGACGTCGTTGAGGCTCTCGATGTGCTGGATGTTGATCGCGGTATAGACGTCGATGCCGTGCGACAGCAGCTCCTCGACGTCGAGATAGCGCTTGGGATGCCGGCTGCCCGGCGCGTTGGTATGGGCGAGCTCGTCGACCAGCGCGAGCTGCGGCCGCCGCGCGATCAATGCATCGAGGTCCATCTCCTCTAGCGTCTGGTCGCGATAGGTCAGCCGCTTCCGCGGCAGCACCTCGAGACCCCTGAGCAGCGTCTCGGTCTCGACCCGACCGTGGGTTTCGACGACGCCGACCACGACGTCGACGCCCGCCTTCAGGCGGGCGTGGGCGCTCGAGAGCATCTCGTAGGTCTTGCCGACGCCGGGGGCGGCGCCGATGAAGATCTTCAGCCGTCCCGATCGATCGGTCTCCCGGCGCGCCGCCTCCAGCAGCGCATCCGGCGAGGGTCGTTTGTCAGGGTCGCGCTGATTGGCCATACCGCAATATAGTCATCCTGCGAGGGGCAGCCTACTCTCCTATTTTGGCTTTGCCGCGTCGAGCGCCAGGTTGAGCGCAAGAACGTTAACACGGGGCTCGCCGATCACGCCGGCGAAGCGGCCCTGCGTGTTCTGCGTCACCAGCTCACGCACTGCGTCCTCGGACATGCTGCGCGCTTTGGCGACCCGCGGCACCTGGAACAGCGCGGCGTCCGGCGAGATATCCGGATCGAGCCCGCTGCCCGACGTGGTCACAAGATCGACCGGCACGCTGGCGGACGGGTTCTCCGCCTTCAGCTTCTCGACATCCTCCTTGACCCGGTCGTTCAGCGCCTTGCTGGTCGGGCCGAGGTTGGAGCCGCCGGAATTGGCCGCGTTGTAGGGCGCCGGCACTGTCTTCGTGGAGTCGTTCGGATCGGGCGCGACCGTCGCCGACGGCCGGCCATGGAAGTATTTATCTTCCTTGAACTCCTGCCCGATCAGGGCGGAGCCGATCACCTTGCCGTCCTGCTCGATCAGGCTGCCTTGCGCCTGGCGCGGGAAGATGACGCCGGCGATGCCGGTGATGGCGAGCGGATAGGCAAGGCCCGTGATCGCGGTCAGCAGGACCAGCACGAGGATGGCGGGGCGGATTTCTTTCAGCATGACTGGTCTCCTAAATCTCTTTCGTCATTGCGAGCGAAGCGAAGCAATCCATGGATCGGCATAACGGATGGATGGATTGCTTCGTCGCTTCGCTCCTCGCAATGACGTTGTGGTTAAGCCAGGCCCAAAGCGGCGACGACGAGGTCGATCGCCTTGATGCCGATGAACGGGATGACGATGCCGCCGAGACCGTAGATCATCAGGTTACGGCCGAGCAGCGCGCCGGCACCCACCGCGCGATACTTGACGCCCTTCAGCGCCAAGGGAATCAGCGCGATGATGATCAGCGCATTGAAGATGATCGCCGACAGGATCGCGCTTTGCGGACTCGCCAGGTGCATCACGTTCAGCACCTGAAGCTGCGGATAGAACGCGAGGAACATCGCCGGGATGATCGCAAAGTACTTCGCGACGTCGTTGGCGATCGAGAACGTGGTCAGCGCGCCGCGGGTCATCAGCAGCTGCTTGCCGATCTCGACCACCTCGATCAGCTTGGTCGGGTTGGAATCGAGGTCGACCATGTTGCCGGCCTCGCGGGCGGCCTGCGTGCCGGTGTTCATGGCGACGCCGACATCGGCCTGCGCCAGCGCCGGCGCGTCGTTGGTGCCGTCGCCGCACATCGCGACCAGCTTGCCCTTGGACTGCTCGTCGCGGATCAGCTTGAGCTTGTCCTCGGGGGTTGCCTGCGCCAGGAAGTCGTCGACGCCGGCCTCGGCCGCGATCGCGGCCGCGGTCATCGGGTTGTCGCCGGTGATCATCACGGTGCGGATGCCCATGCGGCGCAGTTCGGCAAAGCGCTCGCGGATACCGCC
Organism: Bradyrhizobium sp. USDA 4501; assembly: GCF_054062115.1. Lineage (NCBI taxonomy): Bacteria > Pseudomonadati > Pseudomonadota > Alphaproteobacteria > Hyphomicrobiales > Nitrobacteraceae > Bradyrhizobium > Bradyrhizobium sp. USDA 4501. The sequence goes on along the minus strand of NZ_JBSSEX010000001.1, from coordinate 6,749,876 downwards.
CTTGACGATGTCCTTCAGGTGCACGACGCCGAGCAGCTTGCCGTCCTTGGCGACGGCCAGCGGCGTGCCGCCGGCCTTTGCGATCTCGTCGGCGATCGACTGGATCTCGCGCGCTTCGGCGCTCATCGTCGCCGCGAGCGCGCGGACGGTGTTGCCCGAGGCGACGGTGCGGGGCGAGCCGCCGTCGATATAGGCAAGGATCGCGTCCACCGCGCCCTTGCGGACCGACGACGTGCCGGCATCGATGCCGCTCATGCGGGTCTGCGCGGTGAACGGCACGAAGGTCGCGGCAAGCTCATGCATGTCGCGTCCGCGGATGCCGTATTTCTCCTTGGCGAGCACCACGATCGAGCGGCCTTCCGGCGTCTCGTCGGCCAGCGAGGCAAGCTGCGCTGCGTCGGCGAGGTCCTGCTCGGCGACGCCGCGGATCGGACGGAATGCGGTCGCCTGGCGGTTGCCGAGCGTGATGGTGCCGGTCTTGTCCAGCAGCAGCGTATCGACGTCGCCGGCAGCCTCCACCGCGCGGCCAGACATCGCCAGCACGTTGAAGCGCACCAGGCGGTCCATGCCGGCGATGCCGATCGCCGACAGAAGCGCGCCGATCGTGGTCGGGATCAGCGTCACGAACAGCGCCACCAACACCACGACCGAAATCGAGCCGCCGGCATAGGCCGCATAGCTCGGGATCGTCACCGTCGCGAACACGAAGATGATGGTGAGGCCGGCCAGCAGGATGTTGAGCGCGATCTCGTTCGGCGTCTTCTGCCGCTCGGCGCCCTCCACCAGCCTGATCATGCGGTCGATGAAGGTCGAGCCCTGGGCTGCGGTGATGCGGACACGGATCCAGTCCGACAGCACCTGGGTGCCGCCGGTGACCGCGGAACGGTCGCCGCCGGACTCGCGGATCACGGGCGCGGATTCACCCGTGATCGCGGCTTCATTGACCGAGGCCACGCCTTCGATCACCTCGCCGTCGGACGGGATGTTGTCGCCGGCCTCGACCAGCACGACGTCGCCGACCTTCAGCGAGGTGCCGGGCACCATGCGATAGGTCCGGTCGGTGCCGGTGAGCAGCTTGGCTTGGCTCTCGGTGCGGGTCTTTTTCAGCGATTCCGCCTGCGCCTTGCCGCGGCCTTCGGCAACGGCCTCGGCGAAGTTGGCGAACAGCACCGTGAACCAGAGCCAGAGGATAATCTGGAAGGTGAAGCCGAGATTGGCGCTGCCGGTGACGAGGTCGCGGACGAAGATCACCGTGGTCAACGCGGCCACGACCTCGACCACGAACATCACGGGGTTCTTCGCCATCAGCCTAGGATCGAGCTTGACGAAGGCCGAGCGGATCGCCGGCACCAGGATCTTCGGGTCGAACATGGTCGACGCCGTCACCTGCTTTTGCAGTCTTGTGGTTTCCATGGTTGTCACTCCGGACAATTCGATCAGAACAGGGTGTTGGCGTTCATGGCGAGGTGCTCGACGATCGGCCCGAGCGCCAGCGCCGGGAAGAAGGTGAGACCGCCGATGATCAGGATCACGCCGATGACGAGGCCGACGAACAGCCCGCCGGTGGTCGGGAAGGTGCCCGCCGAGGCCGGGATCGACTTCTTCTCGACCAGCGAACCTGCAATGGCCATCGCCGGCACGATCATGAAGAAGCGGCCGACGAACATCGCGGAGGCGAGCGTCAGATTGTAGAACAGGGTGTTGCCGGTGAGGCCCGCGAAGGCCGAGCCGTTGTTGCCGGTCGCCGAGGTGAACGCGTACAGCACCTCGGTGAAGCCGTGCGGGCCGGAGTTCGCCATCGAGGCCACCGCCGACGGCAGTACCACGCCGACCGCGGTCCAGCCGAGATACATCAGCGGCAGCACCAGGATCGCGAGCATCGCCATCTTGACCTCGCGCGCCTCGATCTTCTTGCCGACATATTCCGGAGTGCGGCCGACCATCAGGCCGGCGACGAAGATCGCCAGCACGACGAACAGCAGCATGCCGTAGAAGCCGGCGCCGACGCCGCCGATGATGACCTCGCCGAGCTGCATGTTGATCAGCGGGATCATGCCGCCGAGCGCGGTGAAGCTGTCATGCATGGCATTGACCGCGCCGCAGGAGGCGGCAGTCGTGACGACGGCGAACAGCGAGGACGCGACGATGCCGAAGCGGACCTCCTTGCCCTCCATGTTGCCGCCGGTGAGACCGAGCGCGTGCAGCGCCGAGGTGCCGTTGGCTTCCGCCCAGTAGGTGACGGTGACGCCGGCGACGAACAGGATGCCCATCACGGCGAAGATCGCCCAGCCCTGGCGCTCGTTGCCGACCATGCGGCCGAACACGTTGGTCATGGCGGCGCCGAGTGCGAAGATCGAGACCATCTGCACGAGGTTCGACAGCGCGGTCGGATTCTCGAACGGATGCGCGGCGTTGGCGTTGAAGAAGCCGCCGCCATTGGTGCCGAGCATCTTGATCGCGACCTGCGAGGCCACGGGCCCGAGCGCGATGGTCTGCTTGCCGCCCTCCAGCGTGGTGGCGTCGACATAAGCGCCGAGCGTCTGCGGCATGCCCTGCCAGACCAGGAACAGCGCGTAGACGACGCAGATCGGCAGCAGCACGTAGAGCGTGCAGCGCGTGACATCAACCCAGAAATTGCCGACGGTGCGCATCGACGAGCGGGTGAAGCCGCGGATCAGCGCCATCGCCAGCGCGATGCCGGTCGCCGCCGACAGGAAATTCTGGTGGGTGAGGCCGACCATCTGGACCAGATAGGACAGCGTGCTCTCGCCGCCGTAGTTCTGCCAGTTGGTGTTGGTGATGAAGGAGATCGCGGTGTTGAAGGAAAGGTCCTCGGCGACCGCCGACTGTCCGGCCGGGTTGAACGGCAGCACCGCCTGCAGCCGCATCAGGCCGTAGATGATGGCGAAGCCGCCGACATGGAACAGCAGCATGGCGACCGTATAGGTCAGCCAGTGCTGCTCGCGCCGCTCGTCGACGCCGCCGACCCAGTAGATGCCGCGCTCGACCGGGCGCAGCACGGGCGCCAGGAAGGTGCGCTCGCCGTTGAACACGCGGGTCATGTACCAGCCGAGCGGTTTGACCAGCGCGGCAACGATCGCGCAGAACAGAATAATTTGAATCCAGCCGATGACGGTCATTGCGTCAAACCTTTCGAATGGGAGCGAAGCGCAGCATCGACGCGAACAAGCCGAGCAACAGCCCGGTCAGCATCGCGTCGGCTAACAGAATTGTGCAAAGCGCTGACATCGCGGGCCGCCTAGAAGCGTTCGGGCCGCAGCAATGCGTAAGTGAGGTAGAACAGCAGGCCGAGCGAGACGAGGCCGGCGAGCGAGTAATCGAAGATCATCGCCGCCTCCGTTACAGCCGTTCGCAGGCGTAGGCGTAGCCGATGCCGGCCGCGAAGAAGCCGATCGCAAGCGCCGCCATGAGAATGTCCATCATGTGAGACTCCTATGCGTCACAGGGCGCGGGCCATTGCATAGGCGTCCCGCGCCGGATGGCCGTGAGGTGCCATCCGGGACATAGGTTTTCGAGAGGTGGCGAGTAAGGACGTTATAGGAATCCTATAAGTGCCACGAGCTGCGCAGCCGTCGTCCCGGCGAAGGCCGGGACCCATAACCACAGGGCCGAGTTTTGTGATGGCTGGGCCCAGCGCGACACGAAAACTGAAATCGGTGGTTATGGGTCCCGGCCTTCGCCGGGACGACGTGTCTTTATGGAATGCCTATATCTCCGTCCCCCGCCTCATCTCGTTTTCAAATGGCACTCCGGCCATTTTGAGCGTGCGGCCAATGCCTTGAGCTTGGATTTCTTGGGCCGCGCAAGACGAGATGACGCCATGTCCGTACTTTCCCAGAACACCTCCATCGATCTCGGCGACCGGCTGCGCGACGCCTATGCGGTGACAGCCGAATTCATGGCCGACATCATCAGCCAGACCTGCCGGCGCTTTCCCTCGGTCGGACAGAGCGGCAAGACCCGCCAGGTCGAGCGGCTGATCCAGTCGGGCGCCTGGACCGACGCCGCGATCGCGCTGCTCGATCTGGAACTGCCGCAATGGCAGATCCGCCGCCTGGTCTATGACGAGGGCGAGTGGCACTGCGCATTGTCACGCGAACGCGAGCTGCCGGACTGGCTCGACCAGTCGATCGAGACCCACCACACCGATCTTGCACTCGCGATCCTCAGCGCCTTCGTGGAGGCGCAGCGCATCTCGACGCCCGATAGCCGAACCAGCGTGCCGACCGTCCGTCGCGACACGCGCGCGCTGTACGAGCCGCTGTTCGTCGACAATATCGGCTGACGGCGGCGCGGCCGTGGACACCAAACAACTGCCGCGGCAGCTGCAGTCGGTCCAGGTCATGGTCCGCTTCGGCTTCCGGCTTGCCATCATGATCGGCTTTGCCGTGTTCGCCGGCGGCCGGCTTCGGCAAGGGCCTCGTCACGCTGTTGTGGATGTCGGCCGTGATCTGCGCCTTCGCCGGGATCGCCAAGCGCGAAATGCCGTTTGCCGCAAACCTCAATCACTGGGACGAGATGACCGCCTATGTCGCGCTGTGCGCGCTCGGCACCGGCATCGTCCAGCGCCTCTAGACCATCCTCACAAATCCTATGCCGCTCCTATGAAGTCGCTGCTCGCACGCGCTCGATTTCATATCCCGCAAATCAGACATTGATCGCGTGACCGTGACTGAAGCGTTTTCGAGCGAGCCGGATACCGGTTCGCGCGAGGAAAACGCGTCAGAAACAAAAAGAAGGACCACCACCGTGAAACTCGTCGAACCTCCCTCGTGTAGCGCCGCGTCCACCGTCGTCTTCATCGGCCGCAACCATCGCGGCCAGTGGGTCGCCCAGCAACAGAACGGCCTCTATGGCGGCCTGTTCGTCAACCGCGCCCAGGCCGTCAAATACGCGCTGTTCGAAAACGGCCAGCATCCTGAAATGATCGTCGAGCTTTCGCGTGAGATCGAGCTCGATATGCGCGGCGAGACCGCGAGCTTTCCCGCGATCCGCGTGGCGTGAGCCACCCATGACTTGACAAACATGACCTGGCAAACGGCTGCGAAAGCCGACACGGCCGGATGGCTGTCGGGCTTCATCCCCGATCTTCCGACCCCCTTCAACCATCGGGGCGAGATCGACGTGGACGCGTTCGGCCGGCTGTGCGAGCGCCAGATCGCGGCCGGCGCCACCGCGCTGGTGGTCGGCGAGACCGCAGGTGAAAGCGCGACGCTGGAGCCCGCGGAACGTGCGCAGCTGGTCCGGATCGCGGCCGGCGTCGCGCGCAAGCGGGTTCGCATCATCGCCGGCGCCGGATCGAACGCGACCGATCGCGCCGTCACATTCACCCGGGCCGCGGAAGCGGCCGGCGCCGACGCCGTCATGTCGGTCGTACCCTATTACAACAAGCCTATGCCACGGGGCACGGCGGCGCATTTCCACGCGGTCGCCGCGGCCACCACGCTGCCCGTCATCCTGCACGACATTCCGTCGCGCACGGTCAAGGGCCTTGCCAACGAGACGCTGCTCGAGCTCGCCGCATCGCCACGCTTCGTGGGATTGCGCGATGGCAGCGGTGACGTTGCCCGGCTGGCGCGCCTGCGCTCACGCCTGCCGGCGACATTCCGGATGCTGACCGGCGACGACGCCTCCTCGTTGGCCTGGCTCGCCGCCGGTGGCGATGGCTGCATCTCGGTCGTGACAAACGTCGCGCCCGATCTGTACGTGGCCGTTCACAGGCATTTCCGCGAGGGACGGTTGTATCAGGCGCGGGAGTTGCACCAGCGGCTGGTGCCGCTTGCGACCTTGCTGGAGCGCGAGCATCCCGCCGCATTGAAGTTCGCGCTGGCGCTTCTGGGATTCATGCAGCCGGCGACGCGGCTGCCGATCGTGCAATTGAACGGGTCGGCAAAGGCCGAGGGTCTCGCAGGCGATGGCTGAGCTTGCCGACGAGTACCTCGCAGCCGCGCATTGAGGTTTGCTGACCCGACGGAAGCCATCGCAATGCACAATGCGATCAGCACACGGTGCCCGTGACACGGCGCCAACTTGAGGTTCCGAAACGACGCCCCATATCCACGGCAAGGGAGTGCTTGCCGTGCACACCACCTTCAAGGCGGCCCTCGTTGTTGCGACCGTCCTGGTCGCTCTGGTTATCTCCATCCGTCCCGGTCCGGCCGCGGACAACAGCCATCTTGCCCTGACCATTTCAATCGACGGGGCAATCGGGCCGGCAGCGGCCAGCTACGTCAAGGACGGCCTGGCCAAGGCCGCCGAGCGCCACGCCGAAATTGTTATCCTGCGTTTGAATACGCCGGGCGGCCTCAGCACCAGCATGCGTGAGATCATCGCCGACGTGCTGGCCTCGCCCGTTCCCGTGGTCGGCTACGTTGCGCCATCCGGCGCCCATGCCGCGAGCGCCGGGACCTATATCCTCTATGCGACCCATCTCGCGGCCATGGCGCCCGGCACCAATATCGGCGCCGCGACGCCGGTGCAGATCGGCGGCCCGATACCGGGGCTGCCGGGCAGCACTCCGGACAAGGGCGGCAAGGACCAGAAGGACGGCGGCCATCCGTCCGAAACCAAGGATGCCATGACGGCGAAGGTGACGAATGATGCCGTTGCCTTCATCCGCAGCCTGGCCGAATTGCGCGGCCGCAATGCCGACTGGGCCGAGAAGGCGGTGCGCGATGCCGCCACCCTCTCCGCCAACGCAGCGCTGCAGGCCAACGTCATCGATCTCACCGCGCGCGATCCAGCCGACCTGCTCAGGCAGGTCGATGGCCGGACCATCGAGCTTCCCGGCGGCAAGACGCAACGCCTGGCGACCACGGACACCGCGATCGAGGCCATCGATCCCACCTGGATCGCGCGCGCGCTTGCGGTCATCACCGACCCCAACATCGCATTCATTCTCCTGATGGTCGGCATCTACGGCCTGATCTTCGAGTTCATGTCGCCCGGTGCCGTGGCGCCCGGGGTTGTCGGGACGATCTGCCTGCTGCTCGGTCTGTACGCACTCAACATGCTGCCGATCAACTACGCGGGCTTCGCCCTGATGCTGGTCGGGATCGCGCTGCTCGCAATCGAAGCCTTCAACCCGACCGTCGTGATCGGCCTCGGAGGAATAGTCGCCTTCGTGCTTGGAGCAGCCATGCTGTTTCGGATCGAGGCGCCCGGTTACCGGCTGTCATGGCCGGTCATCGGCATCGTCGCCGCGATGTTCACGGGGCTCATTCTCGTCGTGCTCGGCGCGCTCCGCCGGGCGCGCAAGGGCCCGGTGCGGATCGGTGCGCAAGCCATGCGCGGGCTATCGGCCGAAGTGCTCGACTGGTCCGAGACCACGGGTCACGTCTTCACCAACGGCGAACGCTGGCAAGCGCGCAGCACCGAGACATTCGCGGCGGGAGACACGGTCGAGGTCGCCAACATCGTCGATTTGACGCTGGTGGTACGGCGTGCGCCGGCCTCTCCCGGCGAAGGAGGTACAGCATGATGCTTGATTATTTCACCTATGCGGCGATCGCGCTGCTGATCATCGTATTCCTGACCCAGGCCGTGCGCGTGCTGCGCGAATACGAGCGCGGCGTCATCTTCACGCTCGGCCGTTTCACCGGGGTGAAGGGCCCGGGGCTCATCATCCTGATTCCGGTGGTGCAGCAGCTGGTGAAGGTCGATCTCAGGGTGGTGGTGCAGGTGGTGCCGCCGCAGGACGTGATTTCGCGCGACAACGTCTCGGTCAAGGTCAACGCCGTGCTCTACTTCCGCATCGTCGATCCCGAGCGCGCCATCATCAAGGTCAGCGACTACATGGCTGCGACCAGCCAGCTTGCGCAGACCACGCTGCGCTCGGTGCTCGGCAAGCACGAGCTCGACGAGATGCTGGCGGAGCGCGACAAGCTGAACGCCGATATCCAGGAGACCCTCGACAGGCAGACCGACGTCTGGGGCATCAAGGTCACCGGGGTCGAGATCAAGGATATCGATCTCAATGAGACGATGGTGCGGGCGATCGCCAAGCAGGCCGAGGCGGAGCGGCTGCGGCGCGCCAAGGTGATCAACGCGATGGGCGAGCAGCAGGCCGCCGAGAAGCTGGTCGAGGCCGGCCGGATCCTCGCCCAGGAGCCGCAAGCGATGCAGCTGCGCTACTTCGCGGCGCTGCACGACATTGCCGGCGAGCGCTCCTCGACCGTGGTCTTCCCGCTGCCGATGAACCTTCTCGATCACCTGGCGCCGCGACGTGAAGCGACGTGAACTGGCTTGGGAGCAGAAACGACGGTCGCTCAAGGTCGGCGCGCTCGGGATCGTGGGTCTCGTAGGCGTCGCGACCTCTCCACGTCATTGCGAGCCAACGGGTCGCGCGAACGCGCGCCCGATGACAGGCTCAGCGAAGCAATCCATCGCGCCACATGCGGAGATATGGATTGCTTCGTCGCCATGCCCTCCTCGCAATGACGCGGATGGGTTCGGGGCTTAACGCCCGCGATGCTTGGCCCGCCACGCAGGTCCCGGACCGCGCATGTAATGCGCCTCGGGCCGGTAGCCGCCGATCGGCTCCTCGCCGATCCAGGCGAGGAATGCGAGCAGCCCTTCTGCGGCGCGGCGCGGCAGGGCAGCAATGAACAAAACTGTGCGCATCTCAGTAGTCCCACTTCTCGCCGAGCACGACCGGCGCCCGTGGATATCTCTCGGCGTCGCCGCCGAGCATGCCGACGTTGAGGTTGGTCCGCGCCCAATCCTCGTGGCCGCGATGCAGCAGCAGCTCATTGCGGAGCCGATGAATCTTGGCGGCGGCGATCGCACGGTGAACAGTCCTGAAGACGAGGCCGATCCGCCGGAACGTCCGCCGCAGCATCAAGGGCATGGCGCCGGCCGAACCGTGCGGCCGGGCATCGTGGTAATGGAGCAAGGTCATGTGCCACCTTCCCGTTTGCCGGCGCGCGCGAGCGCACCGCATCACGGCAAAAGATGCGGGGAAGGCCGTAGGAATTCGAGAGCAGCCGCGGCCCTGTCACATAGCCGCGGCATAAGCGTCCGGCCGCGGTCCGTGCACCGCCGTCATGCCGCAAATCGCGACATTTCGGACAATTTTACCCTCGATCAGCGGCGCGAGGGGCAGGTTTACGGTCGGCGGCAAGACCGGTAACCTTGCCTCCCAATGCGACGTGGAGAGTGCCCATGCGGCCCAAGGATCAGATCAACTGGATGCTGTCGGATGCGATCGAGGCGCTCGCCCGCGCCGAACGGCTGCACCAGAGCTTCCTCAATTTGCACCCGCGCGCGGGAAGCACCGAGCCGAGCTGGGAACCGCCGACCGACGTGATCGAGACCGAGGATGAAATCCTGATCCTGGTCGCGTTGCCGGGGGTCGATCCCGACGAGGTCGAGGCCGCGCTCGACGGCGGCACGCTGGTGATCTCCGGCCGCCGCACCCTGCCCCCCGAACTCCGCAACGCCCGTATCCTGCGCCTCGAACTGCCGCAGGGCCGGTTCGAGCGCCGCATCGCGCTGCCGACCGGCCGCTACACGATCAGCCGCTTTGCCGCGCATGGTTGCGTCGGCCTGCGGCTCGGAAAGTCGAGCTAAAGGATTTCGACATGGCTGCCTCAGACGTTTCAAGCCCAGCTTCAACTTCGACGCCGATCCCGAGCGACGCGCTGATCATCGTCCCGGTGCGCAACACCGTGCTGTTTCCGGATGTCATCATTCCGATCACGATCGCCCGGGCGACCTCGATTGCCGCGGCCCAGCAGGCGGTGCGCGAGCAGCGGCCGATCGGCATCCTGCTGCAGCGCGATCCCGAGACCAACGATCCCGGCCCCGACGGGCTTTACCGCGTCGGCACCACAGCCAACATCGTGCGCTACATCACCGGTGCGGACGACAGCCACCATCTGGTCTGCCAGGGCGTGCAGCGCATGCGCGTGCTCGACTATCTGCCGGGCACGCCGTTCCTCGCGGCCCGCGTGCTGCAAATCCCGGAGCCGACCACCACCTCGCCCGAGATCGAGGCGCGCTTCCTCAATCTGCAGCGCCAGGCTCTGGAGGCCGCGCAATTGCTGCCGCAAGTGCCGCAGGAGCTGATCGCCGCGCTGCAGGGCACCACCTCGCCGGCAACCCTTGCCGACCTTGCGACGTCCTACATGGACATCAAGCCGTCGGAGAAACAGGACATCCTGGAAACCATCGATCTCGTGGCACGGATGGACAAGGTGTCGCGTCACCTCGCCGAACGTATCGAGGTGCTGCGGCTGAGCCAGGAGATCGGGCAGAAGACCAAGGCCGTGTTCGACGAGCGGCAGCGCGAGGCGATCCTGCGCGAGCAGATGGCGACGATCCAGCGCCAGCTCGGCGAAGGTGACGGCAAGGCCGCGGAAGTCGCCGAGCTGACCAAGGCGATCGTCGAGGCCAAGATGCCGCCGGAGGCCGAAAGCCAGGCGCAGAAGGAACTGCGCCGCTACGAGCGGATGCCGGAGGCAGCGGCCGAATCCGGCATGGTGCGCAGCTATCTCGACTGGCTGATCGATCTGCCCTGGAGCATTCCGGAGGAGAAGCCGATCGACATCGCGGAGGCGCGCAAGATCCTCGACCAGGACCATTATGGCCTCGAGAAGATCAAGAGCCGCATCATCGAATATCTCGCGGTGCGCAAGCTCGCGCCCGGCGGCAAGGCGCCGATCCTGTGCTTCCTCGGGCCGCCCGGGGTCGGCAAGACCTCGCTCGGCCAATCGATCGCGCGCGCGATGGCGCGGCCGTTCGTCCGCGTCTCGCTCGGCGGCGTGCATGACGAGGCCGAGATCCGCGGCCATCGCCGCACCTACATCGGGGCGCTGCCTGGCAACATCATCCAGGCGATCAAGAAAGCCGGCGCACGCAATTGCGTGATGATGCTGGATGAGATCGACAAGATGGGCCGTGGCATCCAGGGCGATCCGTCGGCCGCGATGCTGGAAGTGCTCGACCCCGAGCAGAACAGCACCTTCCGCGACAATTATCTCGGCGTGCCGTTCGACCTCTCGCGCGTCGTCTTCATCGCCACCGCCAACATGCTCGACGGCGTCCCCGGCCCGCTGCTCGACCGCATGGAGCTGATCAGTCTCGCCGGCTACACCGAGGACGAGAAGCTCGAGATCGCCAAGCGCTATCTGGTCCGCCGCCAGCTCGAGGCCAACGGCATCAAGGCCGAGCAGGTCGAGATCGATCCGGATGCGCTGCGGCTGATCATCCGCAGCTACACCCGCGAGGCCGGCGTGCGCAACCTGGAGCGCGAGATCGGCAAGGTGCTGCGCAACGTCGCGGTGCAGATCGCCGAGGGCAGCACCAGCCACGTCACCATCGCGCCGAAGGACATCGTCTCGCTGCTCGGCCAGCCGAGGTTCGAGAACGAGATCGCGATGCGCACCAGCATCCCGGGCGTTGCCACCGGGCTGGCCTGGACCCCGGTCGGCGGCGACATCCTGTTCATCGAGGCGTCGCGCACGCCGGGCCGCGGCGCGTTGATCCTCACCGGCCAGCTCGGCGAGGTGATGCGCGAGAGCGTGCAGGCCGCGCTAACCCTGGTGAAGAGCCGGGCCTCGCAGCTCGGCATCGACCCCGGCGTGTTCGAGAAGAGCGACATCCACGTCCACGTTCCGGCCGGCGCGACGCCGAAGGACGGTCCGAGCGCGGGCGTTGCGATGTTCACCGCCCTCACCTCGCTCCTGACCGATCGCACGGTGCGCAGCGATACCGCGATGACCGGCGAGATCTCGCTGCGCGGCCTGGTGCTGCCGGTCGGCGGCATCAAGGAGAAGGTGGTCGCGGCCGCGGCCGCCGGCCTGACCCGGGTGATGCTGCCGGCGCGCAACAAGCGCGACTTCGACGACATCCCCGCCGGCGCCCGCGCCAAGCTGGAGTTCATCTGGCTCGAACGGGTCGACGAGGCGATCGCAGCCGCGCTGGAGGCCGCCAAGACGACGCCCGCCGCCGCGGAGTGACCGCGTCTCGAACGCAACAAGAGGGCGTGACAGCGATCGCCGTCACGCCCTCTTGCGTTGCAGATAGCGGAGCGGTGCCGCTCAGCTCTTGCCCATGCATTCTTCGATGTAGAACCAGCGGTCGTCGCCGGTCAGGCCCTTCGACTTCACCTCGGCGCGGCAAGCCTTCAGCTTTGGCTTGTTGGCCTTCCACTTCGCCTTCATGTCCTTCAGCTTCTGCATGGTCAGCTTGACCTTCGACGGCTTGGCCTCGGTGGTCTGGGCTGACGCGGTGTGCAGCGAGCCGGCGAGAAGCAGGGCGGCCACAAGACAGCTTGCGGTACGAAACATGACTGAAATGTCCCTTGATTATCTGTTGATTTGAACGGCGTAGAGCTTCTTGTTTGACGCGTCTTCTTCACGCGAACCGGCATCCACTTCGCTCGAAAACGCTTCAGGCCGCGCGGGATACCAGATGGCCCGCGCGCGGCCTGAACTGCGATCAGAGGATTTTGACCGCGCTGAGCAGCGTCATGTAGACGCCCCACGCCAGCGGAATGCCGACGAACAGCCAGAACAGCGCCGCCTTGGCGTCAAGCCCGCCGAACCCGATCCCGTAGGAACCATGCGGTCCGGCCGCCGCGGCGCTGGCGCTCGCATCCTGCAGTTTGGCAACCTCGGCGTCGCTCATATGCCATTTCGCATCGACCGGCTTGATCAGGTAGTTGCAGATCAGGCCCGCGATCAACATGGCGCACAGGATGTACATCGTGGTGTTGTAGAGCTGGTCGCGCGGCACGCCTGCGGCCAGCTGGAACTCACGGATGTAGTTCACCACGACAGGACCGATGATGCCGGCGGTCGACCATGCCGTCAGCAGACGGCCGTGGATGGCGCCGACGAACTGGGTGCCGAACATGTCGGCGAGATAGGCCGGCACGGTGGCGAAGCCGCCGCCATACATCGACAGGATGATGCCGAAGCCGAGCACGAACAACAGCTTCGATCCCATCGCGGCGAAGGTCGGGCCAGCGCGTAGAGCGCGATGCCGAGGATGAAGAACGTGTAGTAGGTGTTCTTGCGGCCGATCTTGTCCGACAGCGACGCCCAGAAGAAGCGGCCGCCGATGTTGAACAGCGACAGCAATCCGGCAAAGCCGGCCGCGATCGCCGCGATCTGCGCCTTCTGTCCGGCATCGAGCTGGTTGAAGCCGACATTGGGCAGGCCGATCAGCTTGCCCGCGAAGATCTCCTGCAGCATCGGCGAGGCCATGCCGATCACGCCGATGCCCGCCGACACGTTCAGGCAGAGCACCCACCAGATCAGCCAGAATTGCGGCGTCTTGTGCGCGTTGTCGAGATGGACGTGCTTGCTCGAGATCATCGCGTTGGCCTTCGTCGGCGGCGTCCAGCCTTCGGGCTGCCAGCCGGCCGGCGGGATGCGATAGCGGAACGCGCCGATCATCATGAACACGAAGTAGATCGCGCCCATGGCGAGGAAGGTCTCCCAGACGCCGACCGAGGTCGGGGTCTTGAAGTAGTTCATCAGCCTGTCGGCGAGCGGGGCGCCGATCATCGCGCCGCCGCCGAAGCCCATGATCGCCATGCCGGTCGCCATGCCGCGCCGGTCGGGGAACCATTTCACCAGCGTCGACACCGGCGAGATGTAGCCGAGGCCGAGGCCGACGCCGCCGATCACGCCGGAGCCGAGCCACATCAGCCAGAGCTGGTGCGTGTAGACGCCGAGCGCGCCGATCACGAGACCGCCGGCCCAGCACAGCGCCGCGACGAAGCCGGCCTTGCGCGGACCGACCTTCTCGAGCCAGCCGCCCCAGATCGCGGCGGAGACGCCGAGCAGCACAAAGAACAGCGTGTACATCCACCCGAGGCTCGCGACCTTCCAGTCGCAGGTGGTGGTGAACAGCTCCTGCACCAGCGAGATGTCGGGGCACGCCTTCGGCGCGGTCAGGCCGATCGCGCGCGACAGCGGCAGCCAGAACACCGAGAAGCCGTAAGCCATGCCGATGCACAGATGGATGCAGAGCGCGGCCGGCGGCACCAGCCAGCGGTTGAAGCCGGCGGTCGCGATTGTATGTTCCTTGTCGAGGAAACCTGCGCTTGTCGCGGATACGCGTCCGGCACTGCTCACTGTGGTCATTGACACCTCCCCTGCAGTCGCCATTACGACAGGCGCATCTGCGTCTTCGATCCCGTCTCAACCCATTGCGGCCAGCGTCAGCCGGCAGCTCCGCACATTTCCTCAATGCGTCGGGACCAACCACGCACATTCCGGAAATGCTAACCCCCAATACGGCCGGATATGCCCGGCCGTGCAGCCCGTGATCTGGGCACGGGCCCAGTCGTTGTCCGTCGATGCGCCCACACTCGAGCACAACGCCATCACCACAAGCCGGCGGACATTATCAATTCGCGCAGAATGGAAAATAGGTGTCGATAGGCAAAAGGTAGATATCAAGCTGCATCTAGCGCGTACGCGGCAACGCAGCATTCGAATTGCCTATCGCTCCATTGATCTTCTCGATCAAGAAAACGATCCGGGCGTCGCTTCGTTCGGTGATCTCGACCTTGTCGCCGGTCTCCTGGATGAGGGCCGGGATATCGATCACCGAAAGCGGATCGGTGCAGTGCACCTCGAGGAAATCTCCCGCCGTCACGCTCCGGAGGGCCTTGCGCGTCTTCAGCGCCGGCAGCGGGCATTTCAGGCCGGTGAGATCGAGCTTCGTCGTTGTCATGGTTCGACCATGGCGAAGCCGTCCTGCATCGTCAACGCCGCCTCCCCGTCCACGTCAGCCTTCGGCCGGAGCCGACGCGAGCACGTCGTCGACGGGAATCGCGGCGCGCAGCATCAATTCGGCAACGTCCTCGATGTCGTCGAGATGCGCGACCGGCAGCGTGGTTGCAACGGCGACATCGCTGGCAATCCCGACCACGCGCGGGTCGTCGGGAAACAGCAGCGGCTTGCCGTTGGCGGCGCGGTACACCTCGATCTTGTTGACCGGCTCGCGCTTGAAGCCTTCGACCACGACCAGATCGACCTGCGCCATCTTGGCGAGCAGCTCCGGCAGCCGCGGCTCATCGGCGCCGCGCAGCTCGTGCATCAGCGCCCAGCGCCGCGTCGAGGACACCAGCACCTCGGTCGCACCGGACTGCCGGTGCACCCAGGAGTCCTTGCCGGGCACGTCGACATCGAATTCATGGTGGGCGTGCTTGATTACGGAGACGCGCAGGCCGCGGCCCAGCAGGCAGGGGATCACCCGCGACAGCAGGGTGGTCTTGCCGGCACCGCTCCAGCCCGCGAGGCCAATCACTTTCATACGCGTCTCCGAAGACATGCCAATCGTTAGGGTATCCACGCCCGCGGTTCCGCCCGACATGGATGGCCGGGACCAGCCGTGACGGCGGAAAGCCGCGACTTGCGCCCAACGCTGCTTATATCAGCCTTGGAGCAATGTCATGCCAGGCTCGCCGGCGGATGAGGATGGGCTGGCGCGCTAGAGGACCGCCCTCGGAAACTCCTGCAGCAGCTGCGCCCACAGCACCGCGAACGCGATCAGGCCACACCCAAACGCCGCGGTGAATCTCGGCAATCGGCCGATGGCGACGAGCAGCCAGGCCGGCAGGAAGAACAGGCCGAACACCATGCCGAGCGGAAAGACCGCCAGCCACTGGAAGCCGGTACCGTCGCCAGGCGGCACATGGGCGATGGCGTAGAAGGTGTAGAGCCAGAACAAGGTGCCGGCCGCCGCGACGAGCGCGGCAATCTTACGGAAGTTGGCGGTGTCGAATGCCATGATGGATTGGTCGCCGCAATCGGCGAACCCGTTCACGGGCCGCCGCGCAAGTTGGGCTCGGCGCGCTATCCCGCAGGGTCAGTCGTTTCGTTGACTGACAGGCCGCCCCGGCTTGGCCAGCCTTGCCGATCGGCTCTCTCTCGGGGGCTGGTCACGCATCCGTAGCCTCTTCCGCGGCCGCTGCGTATCGACTGCCAGCACTTCTTCCAGCGTTGTATTCCTAAAACGAAGCCTTCTTAACATCGCTCCGCTCCTCGAGCGGGTGGGAGCCCCATCGGTCGCTCAACCACCGACATCCACAACAGGGCCCATGTCGGTGACAAGAGATAACCAGCGACGGGACGGTTTGCTCCAATGCATGTTGCAGCCCCCGCTCACGTCACGCGCGATCCCGCTATCCAGCGGATTTACCTCGAAATTTCCGATACGCAGGGCGATCGGAACACGATAATGTGCAGCATGGAGGACTATGTATGCCTCGCTCGCCTTCGATTGTGCCGCATTCAATCGATCACGACACCTATCTGGTGCTGAACGATTTTGGCCGACTGGGCCGTGCCTGGAGCGAAACCGACGAAGAAGGCACTGACCGGAAAACGCTGATCCGCCGCCTGCTGGATGACCAGTACAGCCGTCCGGTCCGCATCGTGGCCTTCAATACCAACGAAGGATGGTCGCGCGACGTCACGACCGACATTGCCGACGAGCTTCGGCGCCGTTTCGTCGAATACGAAGAGGTCCCGCGCTCCGTGCTGGAGTTCGTGGAGACGGCGATGCGGCATTGAGCTGGATCCGCAACGCAAAAGGCCCTCTCACAGCGCGATCGTTCGGCCCCCTGCAAGCATCCGCCAAACGGCAATTTTACGAGCAATTTCAACGGGATCCGGCGGCCGCGCAGCGCCGCTCCGCCATAAGGCAATATTAAGAGCATTCGCCTTACCTGTTCTCCGTTCAACGGGAGAGCGGTCCAGTGCGCAATCGTGGTGACGTTCGAGACGCCGTGAGCCTGAAAAACCGGGTTCTGGTCACGGCGATCTTTCTGGCATCGGGCGCGGCATCGCTGATCCTGCAGGTTCTCTGGTTCAAGCAACTGCAATTCGTGCTGGGAAGCGCGACCGTCTCCGTCAGCGTCACGGTGGCAAGCTTCTTTTTCGGTCTCTCGCTGGGCAGCGCCCTGGGAGGCCGGATCGCCGACACCGTCAGCCGCCCGCTGAAAATTTACGGGCTGCTCGAACTCGCCCTCGCCCTCGTTTCTCTCGCGGTCACCGCGTTTCTGTCGCATTGGCCGACATGGGTGGGCTGGCTGTCACCGATGCTGGATCTGGAGTCGCCATTCCGGCTGCCTCTCATGGTCGCCGTGTCGCTCGCCATCCTGTCGCTACCGACGATGTTGATGGGCGCGACCCTGCCCTTCCTGGTGAGATTCCTGACCCGCACACAAACCGACCTCGCCAATCGCATCGGTCTGCTCTACGGGTTCAATACCCTCGGCGCCGCCATC
Organism: Bradyrhizobium sp. USDA 4501; assembly: GCF_054062115.1. NCBI lineage: Bacteria > Pseudomonadati > Pseudomonadota > Alphaproteobacteria > Hyphomicrobiales > Nitrobacteraceae > Bradyrhizobium > Bradyrhizobium sp. USDA 4501. The sequence continues at coordinate 6,732,604 of NZ_JBSSEX010000001.1, read as the reverse complement.
GGCACCCTGGCGGTCGGCTTTGTGCTGATGGGCCTCTGGGGCATCGCGGGATCAAGCCTGGTTGCGGCAGCGCTGTATGTCTGCGTCGGCGTCGTTGCCCTGTTCGTTGCGCGCGGCGCAAGCCCGCTCTTGCCGGTCGCGGCACAGGCGCCGGTGCAAACCGCCGCGACCGCGCGTGGCAGGACGTCGATCCTGATCTGGATTTTCGCGTGCTCCGGTTTTGTATCGATCGCCTATGAGGTCGTCTGGTTCCGATTCCTGACCAATGTCAGCACCTCGAGCGTCTACGCGTTCTCGGGCATGCTCGGCGTTTACCTGCTGGGGCTCGTGATCGGCGCCCTGATCTGCGCCAGGCTACTCGCCCCCCGCAAGGATCAATTGCTGCGATACTTCGCCGTGACGCAGCTGCTGATCGCGGTTGCAGCCACGCTGACCGTCGGAATGCTCGGCAAGGCGCGGACCATGGGAGTAGCGCTGTCTCCCATCGTATCGGGCCTGCTTCCAGTCCCGGTGCAGGAGCTGTTGGGGGGTGACGTTTCATTCTTCCTGGTCTGCGCTGTTGCGCTGTTGCTGCCGACGACGCTGATCGGCATCAGCTTTCCCCTGGCCAGCGAGCTGACCGTGATGCAGATGAGCGCGCTCGGCCGCAGGATCGGCACGCTCTACGCCTTGAACACGATTGGCGGCGTCGTGGGCTCGCTGGCGGCGGGCTTTCTGCTGATCCCGTATCTGGGCAGCCAGGGCGCGCTCACCGCGCTGATTGTCGTGAACGTCCTGCTGTTCGTCGCGACCACCGTGTCGCAGCCGGATCTTCTGAGAGAAAGGAGCCTGTGGCGGCAGGGGACGATCGCCGCGAGCGTCATAGCCGTAGCACTGCTGCTCTTCACTCCGCACTATCTGGAGCGGGTCCTGACCGCGATCGAAGGCGCCAATGTGCTCGAGTTGCGGGAAACCCGGCAAGCGACCTTTGCGGTGGTCGAGTATCGCGAGAAGGCGGCTGGCACCTATCAGCAGTTGGTGGTGAATTCGAAGAGCTACGCCAACAACCGTCCCGAGGGCAGACGCTACATGGCCGCGATGGGGCATTATCCCGTTCTGCTGCACCAGGGCCCGGTTGAAACGGCTGTCGTCATTTGCATCGGGACCGGAACCACGGTGGGAGCGGTGAGCACCCATGAAGAATTGCAATCCATCGACGCGGTCGATCTGGCATCAACGGTGTTCGAATTCGCGCCCCGCTTCGTGCCGATCAACAAGCAATTCTATCAAAATCCCAAGGTCCATCAGATCGTCGCGGACGGGCGCCACTTCCTGCTGGGGACCAAGGAGACATTTGACGTCATCACGCTCGAGCCGCCACCGCCCCATGATGCCGGCGTCATCAACCTCTACACGGAGGAATTCTATGCGCTGGCAAAGCAGAGGATGCGTCCCGGCGGCGTTCTCGCGCAATGGGTGCCGCTGGATTTCAACCGCGGCATCCTTCCGAAGATGATACTCAAGGCCATGATGGGCCAGTTCAAGCATGTCTCGCTGTGGCTGCCGTCCAGAATGGAAGGCGTGGCGATCGCCTCCGATGAACCGTTGAACATCGATCCGCACGAGCTCGCCATGCGCATGTCGAAGCCCGCGGTGGCTGAAGACCTGACGGCGAACGGCCTCGGCTCGCCCGAGGATTTCCTGGCGACATTCATCGCCGCCGATGAAAAACTCGCGGCCTTTGTCGGGGATGTGCCGACCCTCACGGATGATCGGCCGCGTCTCGAATATTACAACTGGTATCCGCTGGGTTCGGTCAGCGTGGACGAACTGAAGCGCCTCCGCGAGCCGGTGGAAGCCTATCTTGCCGACCGTTCCATCGACGAGGCCCGTCTCGACACCGCGCGCACGGTGGCCAATGCGATCCTGGACGAGCACAAGGCCACGGCCGACGGCGACAAGTCCGCCGCCCGGGCCGCGCTTCGCCTGGCCGTCAAACTGGACCCGGACAATTCCTACGTCGACTTCCTGGACCGCAAGCTGAGCGAGTGATCAGGGTGCCTTCGGCACACCGCATCAGGAAGTCCCCGAATGTCGCGAGAATGCGGATGTTTTGACTCACAGCTAGCGCAACAAGCTCAGTGTCGTCCCTGCGAAAGCAGTGCGAAAGCAGGGACCCATAACCACAAACGCAAATTGTTACGCGATGCTGGAACGGCGAGGCCCGCCTGTAACGCCCGCCGCGGCGTATGGGTTCCTGCTTTCGCAGGGACGACAGCTGTGATGGTGCGGCAGAGCGGCACACCGGCTACGCCGGCCTGAACCCCGCCTTCGTCAATGCAGCCCGCCCTTCATCCGACGCCAGTGCGTCGAGAAAGGCCTGCACTGCGGGCCGCTGCTTGCGCGCCGTCACCAATGCGAAGTCATAATGCTCTTCGGCGAGCGGTATGAAGCCGAGTCCGGACGCATCGGCGACCGGCGCGATGGTCATGCCCCAGTCGGCGCGGTGCTGCGCCACCGCGGCCGCAACCGCATTGTGCGAGCGCGGCTGATTCCAGTAACCGTCGGGCCGGCTGCCCGCCAGCAAGCGATCGATCAGGATGCGGGTGCCGGCGCCCTGGTTGCGGTTGACCATGATGCAGGCGGGATCGGCGAGCGCGGCGCGCACCGCCTGTTCTGCACTCAAGCCGGCAAAGCGCGTGTCGTCCTTGCGAAACACGATGCCCTGCATGCGCCGCCAGCCCGGCACCAGTTCGAGCCCGTCGGCCAGATACGGCGTGTTGTAGGTCTCGGTCTTGTCGTCGAACAAATGGATCGGGGCGAGATCGCATTCGCCGCGCTTGGCGGCAGCGAGCCCGCCGAGGCTGCCGACCGCGATCGAGCGCACCACGAGACCGGCATGCGCCAGCGGCGCGGTGACGAGATCGAGCCCGGTGCAATGGCTGCCGACGATGACGAGATCGGGCACCCGCACATGCGGCGTGAACAGCGTCACCTCGGCCTCGCTGCCGGCCGGCAACTGGTCGGCCAGCGCCTCGATCTTCAGGAAGCCGTCGGCCTGCGCGAACGAGGTGATCGCGCCCGAGCCCTTGCCGCCGGGATAGGCGATCAGGCCGTCGGCGCCCTCGACCAGCGACACCATCACGAACTCGGTACGCCCGAGCTCGGAGGCGATGCGCACCGGCACCTTCGCCGCCACCTTGGCATCCGATCGCGGCGGCAGCCCGGCCATCCGCCGCAGCACCGGCACGATCATGTCGTGGAAGGTGAACATCGCCGAGGTCGGAAAGCCCGGCAGGATGACCACCGGCTTGCCGTCGCACACCGCAAGGCACAGCGGCTTGCCGGGCTTCAGCGCCACGCCATGCGCGATGATGCCGGGCTTGCCGAGGCGAGCGATGATCCGGTGCGAGACGTCACCCGCGCCCTTAGAGGTGCCGCCCGACAGCACCAGCATGTCGCTGTCCGCCAGCGCCTTGCGCATCGCGGCCTCGAGCGTCGCCTCATTGTCGGCGATCGCGCCAAGGAACGACGCGTCACCGCCGTTCTCGGCAATCGCCGCGGTGACGATCGCACCATTGGTGTCGTAGATCGCGGCCGGCCGAAGCTTCTCACCCGGCTGCACCAGTTCGTCGCCGGTCGAGAGGATCGCGACGCGCGGACGGCGCGTCACCGCAACCTCGGCGATACCACAGGCCGCGAGCATGCCGATCTCGCGCGACCCGATCATCGTTCCCGCGCGCAGCAGGGCCTCGCCGCGCGCGATGTCGGAGCCGGCATAGGACACGAACTGGCCGGGCGACGCCGCACGCCGGACCTCGATGGTGCCGTGGCCGGCAGGCTGGGTGTGCTCGACCATCACGATGGCATCAGCGCCGCGCGGTACCGGACCGCCGGTCGCAATCGCGGTTGCAGTACCCGGGAGCACCGGCATGGTGGGCGCGGTCCCGCACGAAATCGTCTCGTCGTTCAGCGCGAGCTGCACCGGCGCGGCCTCGCCGGCGCGCGCCAGATCGGCCGAGCGCACCGCAAAGCCGTCGACATTGGAGCGATCGAATGGCGGCACGTCGATCGGCGCCACCACGTCCTCCGCCAGCGCACGGCCGAGCGCATCGGCGAGCAGCCGTTTCTCGGACGGCAATTGGCGCGGGAACAGCGCCGCCTCGAAGCGCGCGAGCGCCTCCTCGCGCGACAGGATGGTCAGGAACTGGTCCTGCTCGACGGAAGGGTTGGGTTTCGGCGTGAACGTGTTGCTCATCTCGGGAACTCACTCCCGCAACATATAGGCATCGACCACCGTGCCCGCACCAAAGCCCTCGGCATCGCCAGGCACGATCAGCAGGGCTTCGGCGCGCGCGACGGCATCGAGCGACAGGTCGCCGATGGCAAGTGCCGCCCAGGAATCCTGTTGAGTACCTTGCGCACGTATCAGCAGCACGACCTCGGCAACGCCGACGCCGGAGGCGATCTTGCGTTCCAGCGGCAGCGCCAGTGTTTTGCGCGCGCGCCGGCCCGACAGGCGGTCGAGCAGGGGAAGCGCAATCGCCCACCAGGCCGCGAAAGCCTGATCCGGCGCGCCCGGCAAGGCGACGACCGGCGTTGTGTGGATACGGCCGACCGCTGCGGTGCGCCCCGGTTGCAGGGCAATGCCGTGCGCGATCAGTGCGCCACGCGTTGCCAGCGCATTCACCGCGGCATCGGTGTGACCAACGCCGGTGCCGCCGATCGTGACCATCAGATCGCAGCCGTCTGGTTCGAGTGCGTTTGCAATCGCCGCCACATCGGGTGCCGCCTCGATGCCGACGACCTCAGCGCCCGCGAGGCGCGCGGTGTCAGCGATCAGTTGTGCGGTCAGCTCACCATTGGCGACGTTGACGATGCGAAGCCGCGGCCGTCGCACGCGCAACATCTGCAGTCCGGCCGCGCGCGCGAGCAGCAGGCCGCGCGGCAGCAGCGGCTCCCCTGCTGCGATCACGGTGCGCCCAACGGCGATGTCGCTGCCGACACGCCTGACGCCCTGCCCCGGGATTGCTTCGGCGAGCACCTGCGCAAGCGGACCGGAGGTATCGACGGCATCGGCATCGACCACGCAGTCGGTGCCATCAGGCATCGCAGCGCCTGCCGCCACCCAGACCGGAGGTTCGGCCAGCGGCAACGGCGCATAGGACGACGCGCCGACCAGGTCATTGGCGCGCATCGCCCACCCGTCGCTGACCGCGACATCGCGCGGCGGATAGGCGCGCAAGGCCGGCATCTCGGCCGCAATGCAGCGCAAGGCGTCGGCCGGCGGCAACGCGATCGGCTGGACCGGCCCGACGTCGCGCAGCACGGCAGCCAGTGCCGCAACGAGCGGGGTGAGCGAAGGCGGAAGGCGCTGGGCGGTGACCATGGCCCGCTATGAACTGAATCGGCCCCGAAAGAAACTGTCTCTCGCCGCACCGGGGCTGCGTCATTAGACCGATGGCGCGTTGACGCGGTCCCCAATATAGTTGCAAAAGAAACCAATATGACCGGGTCGCCGAAGGCCCGGCACAACCAATAATGGCCAATGCGCCAATTCAGGAGGGAGACAGAATGAAGGCCACCAGATTAGCCATGTTCGGGACGCTCGCAGCCACGCTGCTGGCCTCCCCGAGCGTATCGGCGCAGGTATCCGACGACATCGTCAAGATCGGCGTGCTGACCGACATGAACGGCCCCGCCTCGACGCCGACCGGCCAGGGCTCGGTCACCGCCGCGCAGATGGCCGTCGACGATTTCGGCGGCAAGGTGCTCGGCAAGCCAATCTCGGTGATCGTCGGCGATCACCAGCTCAAGCCGGATATCGGCGCGACCATCGCGCGACGCTGGTATGACGTCGATCAGGTCGACCTCATCGTCGACGTGCCGGTCTCGGCGGTCGGGCTCGCGGTGCAGAACATGGCCAACGAGAAGAAGAAGCTTTTCATCACGCATTCGACCGGCGCGACCGATTTCCACGGCAAGTTCTGCTCGCCCTACGCGATACAGTGGGTATTCGACACCAGGGCGCTCGCGGTCGGCACCGCGCAGGAGGTGGTGAAGCGCGGCGGCGACAGCTGGTTCTTCATCACCGACGATTATGCGTTCGGTCACTCGCTGGAGAAGGACGCCTCCGCGATCGTGACCAAGAACGGCGGCAAGGTGCTCGGCGCGGTGCGGCCGCCGTTTGCGACGCCCGATCTGTCGTCCTTCATCCTGCAGGCGCAGGCCTCGAAGGCCAAGATCATCGGCATTGCCGGCGGACCGCCCAACAACACCAACGAGATCAAGACCGCCGCCGAGTTCGGCGTCTTCGCCGGCGGGCAGCAGATGGCGGCGCTGCTGGCGCTGATCACCGACATCCACTCGATCGGGCTGTCGGCCGCGCAGGGCCTGCTGCTGACCACCTCGTTCTACTGGGACATGGACGACAAGACCCGCGAGTGGTCGAAGCGCTATTTCGCCAAGATGAACCGGATGCCGACGATGTGGCAGGCCGGCGTCTACTCCTCCGTGACCGCCTATCTGAACGCGATCAAGGATGCCGGCACCGACGATCCGCTCAAGGTCGCGGCCAAGATGCGCGAGAAGCCGGTCGAGGACTTCTTCGCCCGCAACGGCAAGCTGCGCGAGGACAATCTGATGGTGCACGACCTCTGGCTGGTGCAGGTCAAGACCCCGGCCGAGTCGAAATATCCGTGGGACTATTACAAGATCCTGGCCAAGATCTCGGGCGAGGACGCGTTCGGCCCGCCGGACCCGGCCTGCGCGATGGCGAAGAAATGACGACCGAAGGTCGTCATTCCGGGGCGATGCGTCAGCATCGAACCCGGAATCTCGAGATTCCGGGTTCGCGCTTCGCGCGCCCCGGAATGACCTCTGCATAGACGCGATAGCGCGTCCATGCAGAAGTCATTTCGCCGCCCCGATCTCGCGGAAATATCTGAGCACGCCGGGGTGGATCAGGTTGATATCAGGCGCGGCGGCGAGCGTGTTCGCCGCCGTGGTCTCGCACGCCTGGGCGAGCTTCGTGCAGAAGGTCGCTTCGATGCCGTGCAGCGTTTTCGCCAGCCGGTAGGCGACGTCGTCGGGCAAGGTCTCGCGCACCAGGATGTAGCTCCAGGAGCCGACCGAAGAGATTGCCGCGGTCTGCTTCGGATAGCTGCCGGCGGGGATCGTCAGCGGCTTGAGGAACGTGTGCTTGGCGCGGATGCGGGCGATCTCGTCCGCGGTCGGCGCGATGAAGCGCGCGCCGGTGGCGCTCTCGGCCATCTTGGTGAAGCCGGGCCAGCCGATGCCGGCGCCCCACAGTGCGGCGGCGCGGCCATCCTCAACCATCGCGGGCCCGTCGCCGGCGCGATCGAGATAGATCGACTTGAAGTCCTCGTCCTGCTTCAGCCCGATGCCGTCGAGGATGTAGCGCGACAGGATCGGCAGGCCGGAGCCCTTGGCGCCGAACGCGACGGGCTGGCCGACCAGGTCCTGGATAGTCTTGTAGGGACTGTCCGCGCGCACCACGAACATGCCCGGGCTCGAATACATCGCGGTGAGGATCTTCAGCTTCGTGGCCTTCGGCCGGCCGATGCCCATGAAGGCTTCATAGGACGGCTCGCCCGCCACGGTCGCGATATCGACGTTGCCGGCCTCGAGCAGCGGGATGTTCTCATTGGAGCCCTTGGTGTTGCGCGGCTCGATCGACAGCGTCGGGTCGGCCGCATTCATCACCTCGGCGAAGGCATTGCCATAGAGCGGAAAGCCGCCACCCGGCGTCGCCGTGGCGAAACTGATCGTGGTCTTGGAAATGGTCTTGCTCCCCTCTTGCGCCGCCGCCCCGTCCGCGAGCAGCAGCGCGCCGGCGCACATCATAACAGCGAATTTCATCCCGAGCCTCAAGCATTCCACACGAACCCGACTATCGTCGCACGGGCGACGTCGTAGGCAAAGCCAGCGTTTTGTGAAACCATGCCGGCAACAGTCACAAGAAAATGACGGGAGAGACGATGATCCAGTTCGCGCGTGTCGCCTTGCTTGGTTTGATTTGCTGCCTCGCCTCGATTGCCCCCTCATCCGCATCCGACTATCCGAACCGCCCGGTGCGCTGGGTGATCGGGTTTGCCGCCGGCGGTCCGGTCGACATCGTCGCCCGCATCATGAGCCAGTGGCTGTCGGATCATTTCGGCCAGCAATTCATCGTCGAGAATCGCACCGGATCGGGCGGCAACATCGCCGCCGCGGCCGCTATCAACTCGCCGGCTGACGGCTATACGCTGTTGTTCGTCGCGCCCAACAATGCGATCTCGACCTCGCTCTACAAGAAGCTGCCGTTCGACTTCCTGCGCGATACCAGCCCGGTCGCGAGCATCATGCAGCTCACCAACATGCTGGTGGTCTCGAACGCGATGCCGGTGAAGACCGTCCAGGAGTTCATCGACTACTGCAAGGCCAATCCGGGCAAGATCTCCTATGCCTCTTCGGGCAACGGCACCTCGGTGCACATGTCGGCCGAGTTGTTCAAGGCGATGACCAAGTGCGACATGCTGCATGTGCCGTATCGGGGATCCGCGATCGCCTTCCCCGACATCATCTCCAACAAGGTGCAGCTGATCTTCGACAATCTGCCGTCGGCGCTGGAGCAGGCCCGCGGCGGCAACGTCCGCGCGCTCGGCGTCACCTCGCCGAAACGCTGGGCGAGCGTGCCCGACGTGCCGGCGATCGCCGAGACCGTGCCGGGATTCGAGGCGGTCGGCTTCTACGGCATCTCGGCGCCGAAGGGCACCCCGCCCGAGATCGTCGATGCGCTCAACAAGGCGGTCGGCGAAGCGCTGAAGGACCCCAAGCTCGTGGCGCGCCTCGCCGAGGTCGGCGGCATCCCGAAGCCGATGGCCCCGGCCGAATTCGGCAAGCTGGTGGCCGACGAGACCGAGAAATGGCGCAAAGTCGTCGAGTTTGCAGGCGTCTCAGTGGATTAGGGCGCCGGTCGCCAGAAAGACGGAGGGCCAGGCAGGATGGCTGCCGGCCGCTGTTCCAGCATGCCAGCCGCGAGACGTGGCTGCCCGGCGGCGATGGCAGGGACGCGGGGGCGGCATTGCCGAAACCGCAGCCAGCCTGTAAACGGAGCCCGCACCGTTGCCGGCCGCGCCCCACGGCCCGCAAGGCGGCGGGGCCTGTAGCTCAATGGTTAGAGCCGGCCGCTCATAACGGTCTGGTTGCAGGTTCGAGTCCTGCCGGGCCCACCAGCAAATCAACTGTAAGTTCGTTATCGCAGCTTGCCGAGCCACAGCGCGGTGAGCGCCGAGCGATTACGCACGCCGAACTTGGCGTAGATCGACTTGACGTGGAAATGCGTGGTGTTCGGACTTTGGTCAAGCCTCTGCGCGATCTGCTTTTCCGTGTGCCCGTCGAGCAGTGCGAGCAACACCCTGCGTTCAGCAGGTGTCAGGGGTGCATTGGCGATGAGCAGGCCGTGGCTGAGCAGTTGCTGACGGTGAAACCATCTCAACCCGCGCATCACGAAGCCCAGACGCTGGCCGTCCTGTGCCGAGAAGCGAGGGGCCTCCGCATCGCGAAATACGAACAGGCGAATCCTCACGTCGTCGTTGAGCGCAATGCGCACGGAGATGCTGTCGGCGAATCCGACGTCCAGATAGTGCCGCCGATAGTGCTCGCCCTCGAACCATTCCGGCGGCAGCGCTTCGAACAGCAGGCGGACCCGGAACGGCTCATCTCCCGACATGGAAAGGATCTGAGACAGGTCGACGTCGCGGGACCAGAGCGTATCGAACTGCTTCTGCACGGATGCTGCCACCGCCGGTATCGGGTCCAGCACCCGGACGAGGCGCGGACGCCAACCGAGCAAGGGATCGGCCCGCTTCGGCGACGGCAATCGCACGACCACACCCCATAGCACATTGCGTGCCGACAACATGGTACGCAGTGCGGCTAGCAGATGTGTCAGTGCGGCGTCGCCGTCGCCGACGGAAAACTCGGCCAGCCGATCCCAGAGTGCATAGACATCTTGATTCTGCGGATTGGTGGAATCCGTGGATAGATACATGTCCCCCCCCCCCGAAACGAGTGCGCAGATCACCGACCTTCGAGCATAGGAGACACCGGACCACCTTTCTAGGTAGTTCCCAGACGCATCAACTGGCGAGATATTCAGTGCGGGTGTTGGGAAGACTGGCCTTCTCACCGTCACGATATTCGGAGATTAACGATGCGCACAGCAACGGGCGCGCGCCGGCTTGACACGCCCGACGACGACCGGACGCAGCGGCGGTGGCGTCTCGGCTTTTTCATCGCCCTATTATGCGCCGTTTTGATTGCACTCGCGGCCTTCACGCAGGAGCAACCTGCTAAAGCGTTGATCCGCCCCACTGGCCCGCTGCCGGCGATCAACATTCCCTGATCGAGGCGCTGTTGGCGCACCATTTGCCTGGAGCCGAGATTTCATTTGCATTGGAAATTGTGGATCCAGACCGTTCACGATCGGGCATCTTTGCTCATGCTGATTTCGGTTTGCCTTTGGCCCTGCTTTGTCTGGGCATTCTGGGAGATCGAAGAAGCCCCCGTCGCCGAGAGCCGAATCGCGGGCTCGTGCGTGAAGCACGATGCTCGCTGACGCCCAGTCATTAACCAACTCCTGGAGATCATCATGCGCGCCGCTGCAGCTGCTGCGATTGCTAACGCTTTTGTCCGGGTATTCCCCGCATCGTCATTGCAGGCAAACGTCCTCAAGGAGACCGCGTTGTTCTGTGGAGCCGCCCTCTTGGTGTGGCTGCTGTCGATGACTTATGGGCTGGATCTTAGTGCCGGATTCTTCTAGCCGATCAGCATCTGATTTTGCGCTTGCTTCGGTATCCAAGCCCGTTGAGCCACATGTGCAGGGCTCGTCGCGCTCTTCAGGGTCAAGTTCATAGAAGGACGCGGAAATGCGCTGCTCAGACGTCTTGCTCTGCGGCTCGAAATCCTGGGTTGAAGCCGCCGGCTATCTCGCATCTCTTCTCGTCTTCGCCACGTTTTGCATGAAGACGATGCTCCAGCTCAGGATCACGGCCATCTTGAGCAATGTCGCGTTCATCGCATATGCGTTCTTCGACGGCTTGTATCCAATCCTCATCCTTCACTCGGTTCTGCTGCCTCTTAACGCTGTCCGAACAGTCCAAATGCTCCGCATCAGGCGAATTGTGGAGCAAGCATCCAGGAGCGAATTCACAACCGAACCGCTATGCCCGTTCATGGTTGCAGGTTCGAGTCCTGCCGGGCCCAGCAATAAATCAATGGCTTGGCACTCACGATCGCCGAAGCCCTTGTCTCCTCCACGCAAAAAAGATGCCGCGCCCGAAGGACACGGCAAGTTTCAGGGAGGGTGAACCGGCAGACTTCCGGTGCATGCCTGAGACCCCGGCCCATCGTCGATCGGGGCGCAATCTGAAAATCAGCGGCCGCCCACCACAGCAGTCACCATTTCAATGCGGCCGTACGCACGGGATGATCCCAGAGCCCGGTGGTCTCGCTGTCGAGCAGGCTTACGGTGAGCGAGCAACCCGCCATGTCCAGCGATGTGACATAGCTGCCAACCAGCGAACGGGCGATGCGCAGGCCCCGCTCCTCGAGCATCCGGCGCGTCGCGTTGTACATCAGATAGAGCTCGATCGTCGGCGTGCCGCCGAAGCCGTTGACGAGCAGCAGGGCCTCGGAGCCCGCGGGCGCCGCGAGATCGCCGGCGATCGCTGCCGTCATCTCCGATGCGATCGCATCGGCCTCTGCGAGCTTGACGCGGCGGCGGCCAGGCTCGCCGTGAATGCCGACTCCCATCTCCATCTCGTCTTCGGCAAGTGCAAAGGTCGGCGTGCCCGCAGCCGGGACGGTGCAGCTGGTCAGCGCAACGCCCATCGAGCGCGTCTGTGCGTTGATGCGCTCGCCGAGCGCCACGCAGGTCTTAAGATCGGCGCCCTTCTCGGCCGCGGCGCCGACGATCTTCTCGACGATCAGGGTGCCGGCGACGCCGCGCCGCCCGGCGCTGTAGGTCGACTTCTCGACCGCGACATCGTCATCGGTCACGATGGTGGCGATGCGACCCTCGGCGATCTCGGCTGCCATCTCGAAGTTCATGCGGTCGCCGGCATAGTTCTTGACGATGAACAGGACGCCGGCATCGCCCGCGACCGCCTGTGCGGCCTCGACGATCTGGTCCGGCGTCGGCGAAGTGAACACCTGGCCGGGACAGGCGGCATCCAGCATGCCGTAACCGACGAAGCCCGCATGCAGCGGCTCGTGCCCGCTGCCGCCGCCCGAGACCAGCGCAACTTTCTTCGAGTTCAGCTCGCGGCGGCGGACGAATTTGCGCTCGGCGCCCAGCACAACCAGATCGGCGTGCGCGGCCGCGAAACCGTCGAGGCTTTCGCCGAGCACGTTGTCGACCGAATTGATGAACTTCTTCATGGTGTCCTCCCCGCTTGGTCCGTTTGGCGTTTCTCGCCTATTTTTCCCGCATGATGTCAATCAGTCGCCGCGTGAACTCCTGGAGCAGCGTGTCAAGCTCGGCGTTGCGCTTGGTGCTGCCGAGGTCCGGCAGATGCAGCGTCAGCGTCCGCTCGTGCGAGCCTTCGCTCAACCGGCCGACGCGGCGCGGATGTGCGCGCGCATAGGCGCGAAGGAAGGCTGCCTTCGCCTGTGGCGGGAAGTGGCAGACATCGAAGATCGTGTTGAGATGCTGCACCGGGATCGGCACCGGATATGCGGGATTGCTGATCTGGCTGACGAAGCTGCGGTTCTTGCCCATGGCATGGGCCAGTCGAAGCCGCATGCCGGACGGGCGGCTCTCAAGGACTTCCTTGAAGATGCGCTTGTAGACCGCAACCGCGCCCGCTTCGGGCGCTTCATCGGCCGCCGTGTCAGCCAACGCTGCCTCCGCTGCTCAGCCGGTCAATGGTGTGCTTGATCTGCGCCAGCGCCGAGGCGTTCACGGACAATTCGCGCAGTCCGCAATTCAGCAAGGCGGGCAGGCAGCGCTGATCACCGGCCATGTCGCCGCAGAGGCTGACACTGATGCCGGCGCGGCGGCCGTGCTCCGCGGTCCGCGCGATCAGTTCGAGCACTGCGGGATGCAGAGGGTCCATCAAGGGGGCGAGAGCTCCGTTGGAACGATCGCAGGCCAGGACATATTGCGCGAGATCGTTCGAGCCGATCGAGAAGAAGGCGGCCTTGAAGCTAGATACCGCAAGGGCCGCCGCCGGGACTTCAACCATGATTCCCAGATCGGGAAGCATTGCGGCAATGCCGTCCGCCTGCAAGCGCTGCACGGCATCGGCGAACAGCTTCCGTCCCGCCTCGAGCTCGTCCGCCGAGGTGACCATCGGGAACATGACCTTGAGATTGCCGCGCACCGCGGCCCGCGCCAGCGCGCGGAGCTGAACCGCAAAGATCTCGGGCCGGGCGAGGCACAGGCGCAGGCCGCGCACCCCGAGGAACGGATTGGCTTCGCCGTCCACCGTGAAGCCCGGCACCGGCTTGTCGCCGCCCGCGTCAAACGTGCGAATGGTGACCGGTCGCCGGTCTGCCCAACGCAACACCGCATCGTAAGCCTGAAACTGTGTCTCTTCGTCGGGCAGGCCACCGCGCTCCGTCAGCAGGAACTCGGTGCGCATCAGGCCGATGCCGTCGGCATATTGCGCGTCGGCATGCTCGAGATCCTCGACGCGCTGGATATTGATGAAGAGCTTGATCCGCTCGCCGCGCCAGGAGGCTGTCGGCCGCCGCAGGATTGCGCGCGCGGATGCCCTGCTCTTGAGATGGCTGTCGCGCCGCTTCTCGAAAGTACGGACCTGTTCGGCATTGGGATCGAGTTCCAGCATCGCGCCTTCGCCGTCGAGCAACGCCATGGTGCCGATGTCTGGAATTGAACCGAGCTGCACCACCATCGGGATGCCGCGCGCGCGCGCCAGCATCGCGACATGGCTGGTCGGGCTGCCGCGCAACAGCGCCAGGCCGCCGCCGCCGGACCAGTCAATCTCGAGGAATCGCGATGGCGGCAGATCGTCGGCGCAGACCACGCCCCCGCTCGGGATCTTCAGCGGCTGCCCCTGGTCGCCGCGCAGAATGTGGACCACGCGGTCGCGCAAATCCGCAAGATCGGAGGAACGCGCTTTCAGATAGTCGTCCGGTGCGGAATTGTAGTCGGCGATGTGCGCGTCGAGCGTCGAACGCCATGCGACATCGGCCGGACGTCCCTCGCCGATCGACGCGAAGATCGCCTCGATCAAATCCTCATCCTCCAGCAGCGCAACCTGGAATTCGAGAATCTGCGCAGCTTCGCCGCCGGCGCTGGCGGCAAGATCCGCGATCTGGCCACTCGCGACGTCGATCGCATTGCGCAAGGCCAGCGCCTCCTCGACCAGTGTGCCGGCCACGCGCTCGCCGGCCGCGCCCGCATCGACACGGACAAACGGGCCATGGGCAAAGCCGATCGAGGCGGTCCTGCCGCGGTAGGCCAGACCTGCAGCGCCGCCCTGCATGCTATGGTGCTCCATCCGGAAAATCGCTTGCGATCAGATCGACCAGCGTCGCGACCGCGGCCTCGGCATCGCTACCGGAGGCCTTGATCTCGATCGTGCTGCCATGTGCCGCGCGCATTGCCATGATCTTGGCCACGCTCTTGGCATTGATCCATTCAGGCGCGCCCGCGACCCGCACCGAGATCTGAGCCTGGAACTTCTTGGCGAGCTTGGTCAGCTTGACCGCGGGGCGCGCGTGCATGCCAACCGCATGCACCAACCGCACACTGCCGGTGAAGATCTGTTCGTCCGCTTTATCAAGCATGCTCATCATCCATCATCGCTTCCCCGCCGGCTCAGTCGGCAGAGAGTTCCTCGGCCACGGCCCTGACCTGGGCCAGCGAGCTGCCGCCCGCAGCTTCGGTCGCCGCCATGACGGCGCCCTCGACGATCGGGGCGTTGCAGACGACAACGAGATCACGCCGCGCCGGCTCCAGCATTTCGACCGCCATTTCGCTGTTCGTCTCGGCGCCGCCGAGGTCGACAAGCACAGCAACGCCTTTTGATGACCAGGCATCGTTGATGGCGTCGATGATCAGCGGCACGCTGGTGCCGAGACCACCATCGGGATTGCCGCCGCAGAAGGCGACCTTGACCTCGCTGCCGACCATCTGCCGCACCATGTCCGCGGTTCCCTTGGCGATATCCCGGGAATGCGAGACGATCACGATCCCTACGGTATCGGTCATTGCCGCGCCTCCAGGCCAGCGCACACAGCGTGCAGCAGAACGCAGCTCGATCGTGCCCCCGGATCGACATGACCGACGCTGCGCGCACCGAGGAACGACGCCCGGCCCTTGGTGGCTTGCATCGGCACTGTGCGCTCAACCGCTTCAGCCGCGGTGATGCGCACCCGCTCGATCAGATCGGGCTGGCCGGCGCCCGCTTTCAGTGTCTCCAGCACCGGAACGAGCACATCGAGCATCGTCTTCTCGCCGGCCTGCGAGCGGCCGCGCGCGCTCACCGCGTCCACTCCGCTACCGAACACGTCGGCGAGATCGTCGGGCAGGTGTTTGTCTTGCGACAGCGCCTCGCCCGCGGCGAGAAAGAAACTGCCATAAAGCGGGCCGGAGGCGCCGCCGACCGTCATGACAAGGGTCTTGCCAATCGCCTTGAATGCCTCGTTGAGCGGCTGCGCCGAGATGGCATCGAGCTTGCCGAGCACGGCTTCGAAGCCGCGCTTCATGTTGGTCCCGTGGTCGCCGTCGCCGATCGCCTGGTCCAGGCTCGTGAGCTCCGGCGCGCTGGCGATGACCTGCTCGGCGGCCGCCTTGAGCAGCGACTTGAATGTCTCCGGTTGCACAGACATCTATCTGAACCTCTCGCTCCCCTATTGGACCATCGCGCCGATGCGTTGCCCCGCCCGGTCGAAACACAGCGGACGCACCAGTTGCAATTCAACCTCCTGGCCGGCCCGCAGCGGTTGGTGCGGATCCGCCAGCGTCACCAGCGTTTCGCCCTTATAGTCGAGGTGAACGTGATTCTGCTCGCCGAGATGCTCGACGCGATGCACCCGACCGACCATCTGCCCGCCGTTGCGCGCGGCGATCTGAAGGTGCTCGGTGCGGATGCCGACCGTCTCCGTTTCCGGCGGTATCGCCACATCGGACAGCAGCCGTGCGGGCAGGAAATTGATCTGGGGCGTCCCGAGCCGCGACGCGACGTAGCTGCTGGATGGATTTTCGTAGACCTCCCTCGGCGTGCCGAGCTGAAGCAGCCGGCCGTCCTTGATCACGCCGATCCTTGACGCCATCGTCATGGCTTCGACCTGGTCGTGGGTCACATAAAGGATGGTCGCGCCGAGCTCGAGCTGGATCCGCTTCAGCTCGAGGCGAAGCTCGGCGCGGAGCTTTGCATCCAGCGACGACAGCGGCTCGTCCATCAGATAGATCGAGGGATCGCGCACCAGCGCACGGCCGATCGCGACCCGCTGCATCTCACCTCCCGACAGGCGGGTGGCACGATTATTCAGCTTGCTGGCGATGTGCAGGAGCTCCGCGGTCTGCTCGACACGCTTCCGGATCAGCGGCTCCGGCACGCGCCGTGCCGGAGAGCGCAGCGGGAATGCGAGGTTGTCATAGACCGACAGATGCGGATACAGCGAATATTGCTGGAACACGAATGCGATGTCCCGTGAACCCGGCGGATCATGCGTCACATCGCGCCCGCCGATCATGACCGAACCGGCGTCGGGGCTCTCGAGCCCGGTGATCAGCCGCAGCGTCGTGGTCTTGCCGGCACCGCTCGGCCCGAGCAGGACGAGGAACTCACCGTCGTTCACGGTCAGCGAGAGGTCGCGCACTGCCTCCACCGCGCCGAAGCGCTTGCTGATGTTGCGTAAGCTGACGTCAACCATGGCGCCCCCCCTCCTCGCCGGCGGTCCTGATTGCAAGGCCGCTGCCGGCATCGAACAATGAGAGCCGACCGGAGTTGAATTCGAGGCCGACGGTCTCTCCGATCTGCACCGAGGCGCTCGACGGCAGCCGCGCCGCGACCCGTCCAGAGGCCGTGTCGATCGTGACGATCTGCGTCGTGCCGAGATATTCCGCGCCGAACACCTCGCCGCGAACGGATCCGGCGTCGGTGAATCGAATATGTTCTGGACGAATCCCGAGGGCCAGCGCAGCGCTGGGGCGGTCCTCGCGGATCTCGGGCACCACGAGCCTGGTGTCGTGAAAATTGATCGCCCGGTCACCAGATCGCAGGCCGCCCTCGAAGCGCAGGAAGTTCATCGGAGGCGAGCCGATGAAGTCGGCCACGAACATGCTGGCGGGCCGGTCGTAGACCTCCTGCGGCGTGCCGATCTGTTCCACGCGCCCCTTGTTCATGATCGCAATCTGGTCGGCCATCGACATCGCTTCGAGCTGGTCGTGGGTGACATAGACCGTGGTCGCCTTGATGCGATCGTGCAAATCGCGCAGCTCGCCGCACATCAGATGACGAAACTCGGCGTCGAGCGCGCCCAGCGGCTCGTCCATCAGGAAGGCCTTCGGGCGCCGCACCATGGCTCGCCCGAGCGCGACACGCTGGCGGTCGCCGCCCGAGAGCTTTGATGTCTTGCTCGACAGCAGATGCTCGATCCGCAGCATCCGCGCGGTCTCCTGCACCCGCTCGCGAATCTCGTGCCGCGCCATGCCCTGGCACTTCAGCGGGAAGCCGATATTCTGCCCGACATTCATATGCGGATAGAGCGCGAACAGCTGGAACACGAACGCAATATCGCGGGCGGCGGCGCGGTGGAACGTGACGTCCTCCCCGTCGAGCAGGATCTTGCCCTCGGTCGGCAGCTCGAGGCCAGCAATCATGCGTAAGGTGGTGGTCTTGCCGCAGCCGGAAGGGCCGAGCAACGCGAAGAAAGTGCCGTCGTCGATGGTGAAGGTCGACCCTTCCACCGCGGTGAACTGATCGAACGACTTGCGAAGATTTTCGATGCGGATCTGAGCCATGTCCCTATTCCGGAAAGTGGCTGACGACGACGAAGCCTACCGTGCCGGCCAGAATCGTCACGAATGAATAGCTGTAGAGATCGATCGAGAAGGGCTGCACCAGCATGAAGATGCCGCCCCCGATCAGGGTCATCGCAACGGCCTCCCAGCGCCCGCGGCTGAAGAAGCGGTGCAATGTCCCCTTGGTTCCCTTGGCCTCCTTAACAACAGCTGAACCGCTCATTTGCGCACCGCTCCGAAGGTGATGCCGCGCAACAGATGCTTGCGGAGCAGCACGGTGAACATGACGATCGGGACGACGAACAGCGTGGTCGCGGCGGCAACCGCCGGCCAGTCCTGCCCGCCCTCACCGATGATGAAAGGGATGAAGGGCGGCATGGTCTGCGCCTCGCCGCTGGTCAGCAGAACCGCGAAGGCGTATTCATTCCAGGAGAAGATCAGGCAGAAGATCGCGGTCGCCGCAATTCCGGTGACGGCCTGCGGCAGCACCACCTTGCGCAGCGCCTGCAGTCGCGTGTAGCCGTCGACGAGGGCCGCCTCCTCGTACTCGCGTGGGATCTCGTCGATGAACCCCTTGAGCAGCCAGACCGCGAGCGAGACGTTCACGGCGGTATAGAGCAGGATCATTCCGAGCCTGGTGTCGGTCAGGTTGAGCTGCCGGTACATCAGATAGATCGGGATCGCGACCGCGACCGGCGGCATCATCCGCGTCGACAAAATGAAGAACAGGAGATCGTCCGCCAGCGGAATGCGGAAGCGCGAGAAGGCGTAGGCCGCGAGCGTACCGAGGAAGACGGCGAGGAAGGTCGAACCGAACCCGATGATGAGCGAGTTGACGAAGCGCGGGACGACTTTGGACGGTCCGGCAATGACCATGTCATGCTTGCGGACCAGCTTGTCATACCAGGTCTCCGGGGGCGGCAACTTGGCGATGAAATCAGGTGTCTGGCGGGTGCGCACCGTGAACAGGTTGACATAACCTTCGAGCGTCGGCTCGAAGATCACCTTGGGCGGATAGGCGATGGCATCGCTTTGCGACTTGAAGGCGGTGGCGACGATCCAGACCAGCGGCAGGATCGTGATCAACGCATAGAGGATGACGAGAGCACCAGCGAATGCCTTGGTGCGCGGCGAGGCCTCGACGATCGAGTGTGCGCTGGATCTGGCCAGGACCGATTTGGCTACGGCAGCGGTCATCGTTGCTTCACCTTGTTGAGCGCTTTGACGTAGATGTTGGCGGCCCCGAACACGGTCACGAACAGGATGATGGCGAGCGCGGACGAATAGCCGGTGCGCCACTTCTCGAATGCCGCACGCTTCAGCGTGATCGATACGAGCTCGGTGGTCGACCCCGGCCCTCCCGAGGTCAGCAGGTTGACCATGTCGAACATCTTGAAGTTCTCGATCGCGCGAAACAGCACCGCCAGCATCAGGAACGGCACCGTCATCGGCAGCGTGATCGACCAGAACTGCCGCCAGGCCGAGGCACGATCGACTTCGGCCGCCTCATAGATATAATCCGGGATCGAGCGCAGCCCGGCGAGACAGATCAGCATCACGTACGGCGCCCACATCCAGGTGTCGACGAGCACGATGGTCCATGGCGCGAGCGCGACTTGCCCTGTCATGCTGAAAGAGCTCGGCGGCACACCGGTGAACAAGCTGATCAGATAGTTGAACGGGCCGATCTGCGGCTGCAGCAGCAGCGTCCAGAAATTACCGACAACCGCCGGCGACAGCATCATCGGCAGCAGGATGATCGTGGTCCAAAAGCTGTGGCCGCGGAACTGACGGTTGATCAGAAGCGCGAGCCCAAAGCCGACCACGACCTGCAAGGCGACCGAGCAGATCACGAATTGCGCGGTGGTCTGGAGCCGGAACCAGACGTCCTCGTCGTTGAGTATGTCGCTGAAATTGTCGAGCCCGACAAACCGCAGCGGCAGATAGGACATGCTGAGGTTGAGGCTGGTGAAGGACAGCCGGATCATCCAGACCAGCGGAAAGATGTTGATCGCGAGCAGCAGCGCAATCGTCGGCGCGACGAACAGCCACGCGATGGTCCGGTCGGACAGACCATGGCCGCGGCGCACGGCGCGGGATTTGGCGGGCTCGCTCACGCCCGGGATCGTAGCATGGTCGGGTTGCAGGATCGTCGTCATCTTGTCCATCGGCTGGTTCGTCTTCCCCGAGGCTGACCTCGGGGAAGCCAGTTCAGTTGGGACGCGGCGTTCGGGCTATTGCGAGGCGACTTGCTTGCCCTGTTCCTTGAACACCTTGGTCCAGTCCTTGACCAGGAGATCGAGCGCCTGCTGCGCCGTGCCCTTGTCGGCGACGACGTAGTCGTGCACCCGCTTCTGCATATCAAGCAGCAGCTGGGCGTAGGACGGCTCGGCCCAGAAGTCCTTGACGATACCCATCGACTCCAGGAATTGCGGCGCGAACGCCGCGCTCTTCGGGAAGTCCGGCGCGTCGACCACCGCCTTGAGCGCCGAGTAGCCGCCGATCTGCCACCATTTTTGCTGCACGGCGGGCTGCGCGAACCACTTGATATAGGCGAGCGCGTCGTCCTTGCGGTCGGAGGTCGCAACCACCGAGATGCCTTGTCCGCCGAGCTGGGTGAAGTGCCCGTTCGGGCCAGCCGGATTGACGAAGAAGCCGATCTTGTCGCCGCCCACATTCGGATCCTTGTAGAGGCCGGGGAAGAAGGCGAACCAGTTCATCTGCATCGCCACCTGGCCCGACTTGAAGGCATCGAGCCCTTCCTGCATGTAGGCGTTGGTCATGCCCGGCGCGGTGCAGCACTTGTAGAGCTCCTTGTAGAATTCGAGCCCCTTGGCCGCCTCGGCGGAATTGACGATGCCCTGCATCTGGTACGGCTTCTTCGGATTGTCGTAGCTGAAGCCGTAATTGTAGAGGACGTTGGTCACGCCCATCGTGATGCCTTCGGAGCCGCGCTCGGTGAAGATGTAGGCGCCGTAGACCTTCTTGCCGTCGATCTCGCGGCCCTGGAAGAACTCCGCGATCTGCTTCAACTCGTCATAGGTTTTCGGCGGCGCCAGATCACGACCGTACTTGGCCTTGAAAGCCGACTGAATGTCGGGCCGCGAGAACCAGTCCTTGCGATAGGTCCAGCCCACGGCGTCGGCCATCGCCGGCAGCGCCCAGTAGTTCGCCGAATTCTTCGGCCACTGCGAATAACCGACAACGGTCGCCGGGACGAAGTCGTCCATCGAGATGTGCTCTTTGTCGAAGAAATCGTTGAGCTTGACGTACCACTTGTTCTCGGCGGCGCCGCCGATCCACTGGCTGTCGCCGATGATCAGGTCGCAGAGCTTGCCGTGGGAGTTGAGCTCGTTGAGGAAGCGATCCGCGTAGCTCGTCCAGGGGACAAACTCGTACTTCATCTCGATGCCGGATTGCTTGGTGAAATCCTTGCCGAGTTCGACCAGCGCGTTGGCCGGATCCCATGCCGCCCAGCACAGCGTGAGCTGCTTACCCTGGGCCGCAGCTTCGCCTCCGCCAAATATCCCCAGCAGCGCCGCCCCGAGAACCGTGGTGGCCGCTGAGCTTCTCAGCCAATTGAATGTCCGCATATCCGTTTCCTCTCTCGTTGAAGCGTCCAACCCGCTCAGCGCGCCCTGCCGGAGCGACGCCAAGACCCTGAAACCGAGTTTGAGGAGCGATGAGTGAAGGACGAGACGGACCGCTGCCGGAGACGGCTCCGGCATGGCTTGGGCTCCTCCTGCACATCGGCGCTCGATGCGCGATGTTTAGTTTTTGTATTACTAAACGTAGTACTAAATTTTTTGGCCCGTCAAGCCGGTTCTCGCGACCTTGGCGAAAATATTCCCGACGCTCGCACGCGCAAGCGTCGACGTTTGCAATGCAGCAAATTTCCCCATAATTGCAGCGAATGCGGCGAACAACGATTGCCGATCTGGTCCGGAGGACGCAATTCGGTCCGTCCCGATAACAGGGAAGCCGGAAGGTCAGCCGCAGCCAGCATGTTTAGTATGCGACTTTACTGAACGTTCAACAAAGCGATTGGGCGCGCGAGCAGCCTCAGCTTCGGCCGAAATCCGCCATTGCCGCGAACCGCACCGGTTTCGCGCCAGAAAACGACCTCACCAAAGCGCGACGAACGCCATCGAACTCAAGCATGGTGCAGCTTGATCAACGAAGCTGATCTTGCTCCGCCGCTCACAACGGTCTGGTTGCAGGTTCGAGTCCTGCCGGGCCCACCAAGACACGTGGAGCCGTCACCGTTTCAATAGGCGCGCGCGAAGTCACCCTCCTGCTTGATGTCAGTGAATACCGGAAAGCGCGCCTTCCACGGCGTGCCCTTGGCCGTCGTCAGCTTGTTGAGCCGCTCAAGCACGCCGAGGCCGTCCTTGCGCAGGCTCGCCGAAACCGCCCCAAGGTCCGGGAAATTCTTCAGGACGGCATCGAGCCAGATGGTGCGACCGGCCAGGAAACCGCCCGCGCCCGCGGCATAGGCGAAGTCGAGGACGCGTTCGAATTTTTCCGGCGCGGCGCCGCCCGACAGCAGGACCCAGGGAATGCTCCGCTCGCGGCAGATATCGCCGATTGCATCGAATTCCTTCTGCGCGGCCTTGGCTTCGGCGCTGCCGTCACGGGCCGGCAGGCTGTTGGCCGCGAGGGGACTCTCAAGCTTCAGGAGATCGACGCCGTATTCGGGCTTGGCAAACTCGCGCACGCTATCGATGACGAGGCTCGGCAGCTTGCCGGGCGATTCCACATAATCGGCGGTGTGATTGGCGCTGCCAAGGAACGGATAGACCAGCAGTTCAAGAACATAGGGAACGTCGTGGCGGGCGCACTCCTCGCCAATCTCGCGCACGAAGCGCTTCTGATGCTCGTTGACCGCGGCGTCCGCATCCGGCCGATACCAGGCCAGCACCTTGACGGCGTCGCCGCCCATGGCGCGAATTTTCTCCACACTCCAGTTGGCGATCGCGCGCGACTTGCGACCGCCCGCGGTCTCCTCGACGCGATGCTCCTCCAGCGTCATGATCAGGCCGCAGCGCGGCGGCAACAGATCGATCGCTGCGGGCACGGCAAAATTCGGGTCGAACAACATCGAGCTGCAATGCGGTGCGAGGTTCTCCACGAGGAGCCGCTTGGCCGCCGTGACGTCGGAATATTCGACCTGATCCCGCGTGATTCCCTTCGCCTTCGCAATGGCATCGAACAGCGGCGGCCGCTGATCCAGCGCGACCATGCGAAAGTGGCCTTCCGCGTCAGCAAGGCGGCCCAGCCCGCGGTTCTTTCCAATCGTTCTCATGGCTTCGTCCTCATGAATGCAAGACAGTCGTTGATGGTGGGGATTCCGTTGCGGCCACCGGCGTGGCGACATTTCATCGCGGCCGTGGCTGCAGAAAACGCCATGGCGTTGCGCACATCGAGGCCGACGCCGATCGCAAGGGCATAGGCGCCATGGAAGACGTCGCCGGCGCCGGTGGTATCGACGACATCGACGGCATAGGCGGCGCGCCGGTGCAGCTGGCCATTCTCGTACCAACTGACGCCACCCTCGCCGCGCGTGACGGCGATGACACTGCAGCCCAGCCGCGCCAGTGCTGCGAGAGATTCGTCTTTGGCAGATCCGGCGAAAGAAGCGAGCGCAGGCTCGGAAAAGATCGCGTGGTCGGTCAGGGGCAGCAGTCGCTCGAATACCTCGGCATCAGCCATATCGCCGTCGAGCACCGTCGGAATGCCGCGCGCACGCGCCTCGCGAAACAGCGTCGCAGCACCCTCCACCCAGCGCGGATCCGCCAGCACCGAGGATGCGCGAGCGACGGCTTCAAGCGGAAGCCAATCGGCCGCTTCCGGAAAGAGACCACGGAAGTTCACGATCTGCCGCTCGCCCGAACTGTCGACGATGATCCCCGAGACCGATGAGCGGCCATCAGGGAACAGCCGGAAATTCTCGACGTCGACGCCTTCGGCCGCAAAAGCCGACCGCATCTCGTGCCCGGCGGCATCGTCCCCTGCCCGCCCCCAGAACGCGACGGAGGCACCGAGCCGTGCGACCGCGACCGCGGCATTGGCGGCCATTCCGCCGCCAAGGGTACCGTAGTCGATGGACTTTATCTTCTCGCTGTTGCCCGCAAAGAGCCGATCGACGCGCCAGACCTGATCGAGCGCGGATAGCCCAAGGCAGATCACCTGGACAGGCCTGGCCTCGGACGCCACGTCTGCGAGCGCCGAAAGAGCTGCTATGTTCGCCGACGCGCTCACCGCAAAACCTGCCCGTTCGCTGCATCGAACAAATGCGTCTTGCCCGGCTGCGGCCGCAAACTGAGGCGATCGCCGAGCTTTGGTCGCAGCGCTGGATCGACCCTTGCGATCGCGGAGACGCCGGCGAGATCGAAATGGATCAGGGTATCCGAGCCGAGCGGCTCGACCAGCTTGACGTTGATGGCGATGCCGTCTGCCGCATCGGTCGTGACGGCAAAATGTTCAGGACGGATGCCGAGCACGGCATTTCCCGCCTGCTGCAGACGGCTTGCGGCCTCACCGTCCAGCGGCACCGCCGTTGCGCCTTGCGAAAGGATCGCGCGCTCCTCACGCCATTCGACCGGGAAGAAGTTCATGGCGGGCGAGCCGATGAAGCCGGCGACGAACTGGTTGGCCGGCCGCTCGTAGACCGTCTCCGGCGTGTCGTATTGCTGGATCGTCCCGTTCTGGAGCACCACGATCCGGTCAGCCATCGTCATGGCCTCGATCTGGTCATGGGTCACGAAAACCATGGTGGTCTTGAGCTCCTGCGATAGCGCCTTGATCTCGGCCCGCACCTGTCCGCGCAGTTTTGCGTCGAGGTTGGACAACGGCTCGTCGAACAGGAACGCCTTGGGATTGCGCACAATCGCACGGCCCATGGCGACGCGCTGGCGCTGTCCGCCGGAGAGCTCCTTCGGCTTGCGGTCGAGATAGGGCTCGATGTGCAGGAGCGCGGCGGCACGCTTCACGCGCGCATCGATCTCCGCCTTCGGCGTTCCCCGCAACTCCAATGCGAACGACATATTGTCGTAGACGCGCATGTGCGGATAGAGCGCGTAGTCCTGGAACACCATCGCGATGTCGCGCTGTGCAGCTTGCACGCCGTTGACGCGCTTGTCGCCGATGTAGAGGTCACCCGACGTGATCGGCTCGAGACCCGCAATGATTCGCAGCAGGGTCGACTTGCCACAGCCGGACGGCCCCACGAAGACGACGAATTCATGGTCCGCGATCTCCAGATTGAGATCGGGGATCACAGTGAAACTGCCGTAGCGCTTGACGAGGTTGCGGATCGAGATCGAGGCCATGATCGCTTAATCCAGCGCCAGTACCGGCTTGATCAGCTCGCCCCTGGCAAAGCGGGCGAAATTCTCAGGCAGGGCCGACAGGCCGAACTCGCCGTCGACGAGGACGCGGTATTCGTCCTTGAACTTGCGCAGCAGCTCGATGTTCGGCTCGAAATCCGAGACCGGAAAGTAGAAGGTCCGGATCATGTAGAAGTCCTTGCGGCGGAACACCTTGCCCTCCTCGATGGTCCAGGGCGCGGCGTTCTCGCCGACCAGCACCAGCGCGCCGCGCGGCAGGACAAGCTCGATGCCGAGATTGCGCGCCGCATGCGCGCCGGAGCATTCCATGATGAGAGCAAAGCGCTTCGAGGTGTCGCCCACGGGATACGCCTTCGCGCCGAAGGATTGCGCGATCTTCAACCGCGTCGCATTGGGGTCGGCAACGTAGATGTCGTTGTAGCCGAACGCACGGAGCGCCAGCACGACGCCGAGGCCGACCGGCCCGGCGCCCATGACAAGAACAGGTCCGGCCTCACCGGGCGTCACCACGCGGCTGACGAAACGCACGGCGTGGCCCGACGTGCCGATGGTGTCGAGCAAGAGCGGCGCAAGGCTGTCCTCGATGTCATCGGGCACCGGCAGCAGGCAATTTTCCGGCACCGGCACGTATTCGGCGTAGCCGCCCGGCCGGTTCCAGCCGATCAGGCTGGAGACCTCCAGGCACATCTGGGTATCGCCGCGCTTGCAGGCCGCGCAATGGTCGCAGTGGAGTGGAATATAGACGGCACAGCGGCGACCATGTAGCCGGTGACCCGGCTGCTCGACCACGCCGAAAATCTCATGGCCGGCGGTGAACTCTGCGCCCTTGTGCCAGAGCTTGAAGTCAGAACCGCACAGCGCGGTGCGCGAAACGCGCACGAGCACTTCACCTGTGCCGGCGTCAGGCATTGCCACGCGCTCGATGGTGATGCGGTCGCCGCCGTGGAAGACCGCGGCCTGCATGATCGAATTCGGACGGGGTGACACGTTCATCAGATACCTAGCCTTTCACCGCACCGAGCGTCAGTCCGGACACCAGCCAGCGCTGAACCAGGGCAGCCAGCACCAGCGGCGGCAGTGCGATCAGCGTCGCCGCGGCCATGAGAGCGCCCCATTGCGTCGAGCCTTCGCCGATGAAGTTGAAGGCCGCCGCGATCAGCGTCTTGGTGTCGCCGTTGGACAGCACCAGCGCAAACAGGAAGTAGTTCCATGAGAAGACGAAGGCGAGGATCGCCGAGACGGCGACGCCGGACGCCACCAGCGGCAGCGCGATGCGCCAGAGGATGCGCGTGACGCTGCATCCGTCGACCTGCGCCGCCTCGAAGACGCTGCGCGGGATGCCGTCGAAGGATGGCAGCAGCACCCAGATCACGATCGGCAGTGTGATGACCGCGTGGCTCAGGATCAGCGCCGTGTAGGAGCCGATCATCCCGACCTGCCGGAACATGACGTACCACGGCAGCAGGAACAGCGTGCCCGGCGCCATGCGCGCCGCGAGCGTCAAAATCGCGGGCCATGAGATCCGTGTCCAGGAGACGGCGAAAGCGGCGGGGATGCCGAACAGTAAGCCGAGCGCCGTCGAGCCGACGGTGACGATGAGGCTGTTGAGCGCATAGCTGAGGAACGGCGTGGTCTTGGTCAGCTCGAAATAATTGTCGAGCGTCGGCGTGAAGATCAGCGTCGGTGGATAGGCGGTGACCTCGAACGACGGCTTGAACGAGGACAACACCATCCAGACCGTCGGCGCCATGATGAGCACGCCGGCGAGCACGAGCTGCACGGTGTTGAGCCAGCGGATCCAGCGGTCGGTGTTGGCGGCATCCGTCATGACATCACCACGCCACGGCGCCGCGCAGGCGGTTGAAGGCGAGCACGGCGCCGAACACGATCGCCGTGAGCGTCAGCATCAGGGCGCTGGCGTAACCGATGTTGAAGAATTCGAAGCCGACCCGGAAGCCGTAGATGTTGAGCGTGTTCGAGGCGTTGCCGGGGCCGCCCTGGGTCGTGATGTAGATGATGTCGAAGAAACGCAGGAGATCGACGCTGCGCAGGATGGCCGCGGTGACGATGGTCGGCAAGAGCAGCGGCAAAGTGATGCGCTGGAAGGTCTTGAACGGCGATGCCCCGTCGATCTGCGCGGCCTCGTAGACGCTCGGCGGCAGGGATTGCAGGCCGCCCAACACGATCAAGGCGACGTAAGGCGTCCACTGCCAGCTGTCGATCAGAGCGACGGTCGGGATAACCCAGGTCGGCGACGCCAGCCAGTCCGACGGCGGCAGGCCGAACGACTGGAGGATGTAATTGGCCGCGCCCAGCGAAGGATCGAGGATCACCAGCCACATCATGCCCGCCACCACTGGCGGCATCATGAACGGGGAGATGAACAGCGAGCGCACGATTCCCGGCAGGCGCCTGGCGTGAAACAACACCAGAGCCAGCCACACGCCGAAGACGAGTTGGAGCACCAACGATAGCACATAGAGCGCTATGGTGATCCAGAGTCCGTGCCAAAACTCGTAGTCGGAGATCAGCTTTGAATAATTGGCGAGGCCCGCAAAGGACTGCTTGCCGGTCGAGGAGAATGTCTGGAAGCCGAGCCAGATCGTATAGACGACCGGAAACGCGATCATCGCGACCGTAAAGATCACGGCCGGCGCCGAGAGCGCCGTCATTTCCAGCTTCTGCCGGTCCTGCGTGAGTGTCGCAGCCGCGTCCGACATGCGTCCGTTTCCTTGAGAGTGAGGCGCCGGCAGGCATAAGCCTGCCGGCATCAAGCGGTTACTTCTGGGCGATCAGCGCATCGAGCGCCTTGTCGGCATCGGCACAGGCCTGGTCGATCGGCTTCTGCTTCAAGATCAGGTCCTGCACGGCCTGGCCGATGAACTCGCGCGATTCCGGATTGGCGATGATGGGATAGCCGACCTCGGAGGAGCCCTTCGTGGCCAGCACATCGAGCGCAGCCTGCCATTCCTTGCGGACGGGTTCTTCGTCGATCCATTTGCGGTACTCAGGATCCTTGGCAACCGACGGCCGCGGCGGGGCAATGCCCTGGAGCGCCATTTTCTTCTGCACCTCGGGGCTGGTTGCCCACTGCACGAAGTACCAGGCCGCGTCCGGCTGCTTGCTGTGCGAAGACACCGCCATGCCCCAGCCGATCGTGGTCGGCACCTGGCCGGCCTTGCCTGCCGGGAACGGCAACAGGCCGGTGTCCTTCAGGCGCGCGCCGCCCTCCATCACCGTGCGCAACTCATTCGAGGATTCGAATGCCATCGCGGCGCGGCCGCTGCGGTAGAGCGCCGAAATCTGCTGGAAGCTGTAGTTGACCACACCCGGCGGACCGAAGTCGCGCAGCAGCCGGCTATAGGTGTCGAGTGCTTCCTTGCCCTTGGCCGAGCAGAGGTTCGACTTGCCGCCTGCGATGTAGCTGCCTCCGACGTTGTGCAGCATGTTGCTGAAGGTGTAGGCGACCGCGGGCTTGAGGCCACGCGAGACAAAGGGCGTGACAGCGCTGTCGCAGGTCTTGATCTTCTCGGCCGCCGCCTCGACATCCTTGATGGTCTTCGGCGCCTCAATGCCGCACTTCTTGAAGATGTCGGTGCGGTAATAGAAGATCGGACCTTCGATGTTCATCGGCATGCTGGTCAGCTTGCCGCCGAAGGTCGCGGCCTTGAGCAGGGCCTGGCTCAACCCGGCCGGGTCGTATTCCTTGGCCACCTCGTTCTTGGCCATCGCAGTGAGATCGCCGTACCAGCCGGCCGCGGCGAACTGCTCGCCCTCGCGCGAAGGCAGCGTCATGAACACGTCGACCTCGTCGCTGTTCGCATTCATGACGGTGACCAGACGCTGGCGCATCTGTTGTTCCTGATAGCCGTCGACCTTCAGGGTCATGCCGGTCAGCTTCTCGAAATCGGCCTTGTAGGTCAGCAGTGCCTGCGCGACCGGATTGTTATTGGCGAGAAAGGTGACGGTCCTGCCCTTGAACTTCATCCAGTCGAAATCGGCCGCATCAGCCTGCGCGCTGACGGCGACAAGCGCGAGAACGGGCAACGCGACGTGCGTCGCGAGCATCCTGACCTTCATCGAACTCTCCTCCCGGCTGGCCGCCTTAAGCTGGGGCCATTTTGAACGAGGCTTGAAAACGGTTACAATCTAGACCTCACATCGGTTGTGTCAAGCAATGGACAAACCGGATATTCTGCGGCAAATTTACGAGATTACCGCTACCACGCGGTTTGCCTCATCGAATGTAACGTTACATTGATACGATTGACCAACGCCAAATCCGTGAAACAGGGCATCCGCGCCGTCGCAGCCCGTGCCGGCGTCTCAACGGCCTCGGTGTCGCGCGCGCTCAACAATCCCGATGCGGTGAGCCCTTCCCTGCGGGCGCGCATCGAACAGGCCATCGACGCGCTCGGCTACATTCCGCATGCGCCGGCGCGCATCCTGTCGTCACGGCGCTCGCGCACGCTTGGCGCGATCGTTCCGACCATCGACAACACGATGTTCGCGCGCGGCATCGCCTCGCTGCAGCAGTATCTCTCCTCGGTCGGATACATGCTGTTTCTCACCACGAGCGGCTACGATCTCGACGTCGAATTGCAGCAAGCGCGCAATTTGATCAGCCGCGGCGTCGATGGACTTGTGCTGCGCGGTGATTGCCATCACGAGGGACTGCGCAAGTTGCTTGCGGACAACGCGGTTCCCTTCATCAATGTCGGCATCTACCAGCCTGATCGACCCCACCCGTGCGTCGGAACCAACAACGAAGCGGCCGCCCATCGCGCCGCTGCGCATGTCATCGAGCTTGGCCACCGCCGCATCGGGATCGTCTCGGCGCTCCAGCGCAACAACGACCGCGCCAGCGCTCGCGTCGCCGGCTTTCGCCGCGCGCTCACCGAGAACGGCCTGGAGCTTCCGCCGCAATGGCATGTCGAGGTGCCCTACACGCTGGATGACGCGCGCGAAGCGGCCCGCTATCTCCTCAACCTGAAGGATCGTCCGACCGCCGTCGTCTGCGGCAACGATGTGATCGCCTACGGCGTGTTGCTCGAGGCGGAGCGCGATGGATTTTCGGTGCCGCGTGACCTGTCGGTGGTCGGCTTCGACGATCTCGACTGGAGCCGCCACTTGCGGCCGAGCCTGACCACGATCCACGTACCGACCGGAGAAACCTGGCAGCGCGCCGGGGAATATCTGGTGCGCAGCCTCGCCGGCGAGCAGACCATCATGCATCGCGAGATCGACTTCTCCCTGGTGGTCCGTGAATCGACGGCTCCCCCTCTCAAATCCTGAAGCGAGACCCCTCCAATGCGCTCAAACTTCTCTCTTGCGTCCGACTTCCATGCCGTGGTGATCGGCGGCGCCGGCGACATTGGCGCCGCAATCAGCAATCAGTTTTGCGACCTCGGCGCGACAGTGACCGCAACGGCGGCCAACGAGACCGATCTGGCGCGCACTTTGCTGAAATCGCGCGCCGGCCTCACACTCGCGACGCTCGACGTCACGAACGACGACGCTGTCGCTTCTTTTGCCCGACAGCAAAAGCGCGTCGATGCGCTGGTCAACTGCGCGGGAATCCTCGCCCGCGACAAGGAATACGAGATCGAGACCTTCATGAAGGTGCTCGACGTCAATCTCACGGGCACTTTTCGAACCTGCATGGCGTTCCGCCCGCTTCTCACCGAGAGCAAGGGCTCGATCGTCAATCTTGCCTCGATGAACGCGACCTTGGCGCTGCCGCGAATCCCGGCTTATTGCGCCAGCAAGGGCGGTGTCGTGATGCTGACCAAGGCGCTCGCGTTGGCATGGGCCGAGCAAGGCATCCGGGTCAATGCGGTTGCGCCCGGCTATATCGAAACGGCGATCAATGCGGCCGGCCGCACCGATCGCGCGCACTATCAGCGCATCGCCGACCGCACCGCGTTCAAGCGCTGGGGTCAGCCGGAGGACATTGCGGGAGCCGTCGCATTCCTCTGCATGCCGGCATCACAATATGCGACCGGCACCGTCGTCGCGGTGGATGGCGGGTTTCTTGCCGGATGAGCCAGGAAACCAACGGATACGGCCTGCATAATGTCGCCGGAAATGTTTGGGAATGGTACGAGGACCGCCTCGCACCGTCGGGAGTCCCCTTGAATCGCGAGCCTGCACCGAACCGCTCGACGCGCGGTGAATCCTGCCTCGAGTCCCACGGCAGCCGCCACCGCTTCGCAGCGCGAAACCCGAACGCGCCGGTCGGCTCGTCGGGCACGACCGGCTTCCGTGTCGTGCGCACCGGGCAGCTGCGGGATTCGGCATAGGATGACGCTGGCGACAAATGCCGCGAAGCCGGCCCCTGCTCCCGGCACCCGTCTGTTGCCGCAGTTCTTGCGCAATTTCGTGCGCAATCGCGAGACCGGCCTCGTGCTGGTCGGCATTGTCGTCGGGTTGCTGAGCGGCGTCCTCGTTGCCGCGATCTCGGGCCTCAGCCAGGCTTCGCACGCGCTGCTGTTCGACATTCCCCTCGACGCACATCTGAGCGCCACCGGCGTGATTTCCTGGCAGCGCACGCTGCTGATCCCGGCAGTTGGCGGCCTGGTCCTGGCGCTGATCGGGCTGTACTTCGCGCGGCGCGTCAAGGGACAGCAGCTCGCTGACGCGATCGAAGCCAACGCGCTCTATGGCGGCCGGGTGTCGTTCCGCGGCAGCCTGCTGATCTCGATCCAGACTCTGCTGTCCAACGGGTTCGGCGGATCGGTCGGACTGGAAGCGGGATACACGCAGATCTGCTCGATGTTTGGCTCCCATGTCGGCCAGCGCCTCGCCGCCCGCCGCAACGACATGCGGCTGTTGGTGGCCTGCGGCGCGGCGGGGGCGATCAGCGCAGCCTTTTCGGCTCCACTGGCCGGCGCCTTCTATGCCTTCGAGGTCGTGCTGGGAGCCTACACCTCGGCCGCCCTCGTGCCCGTCATCGCCAGCGCCGTCACGGCCTGGCTGGTGGCGCGGGGGTTGACGCATCAGTCCTTTCTGATGGTGCCGGGCTTCCCATCGCCCGTGTCCGTCGAGATGATCGGACAGACCGTGCTGATCGGCATCATTTGCGCATTCGTCAGCATCCTCGTCATGCTCGCGGTCGCATTTTCCGAACGTTGCTTTCAGCGGGTCACGCTTTTCAGCGGCTTCGTGCGCCCGATCCTCGGCGGCCTGCTGCTCGGCGGCCTCGCCCTGCTGACGCCGACCGTGCTCGGCGCCGGCCACGGCGCAATGCAAATCCTGCTGGTCAGCAATCCGAGCTGGCTCCTGCTCACGACGACCATCGTGCTCAAGATCCTGGCATCGGCCGTCTCGCTCGGCTCCGGCTTTCGCGGCGGACTGTTCTTCGCCTCGCTGCTGCTCGGCGCGCTGATCGGGCAGCTCTACAGCGTCGTGCTGACCGGCCCCTTCCCCACGCTCGCGCTTCAGCCCGGCACCGCCGCCATCGCGGCTCTCGCCGCACTCGGAACCGGCGTACTGGGCGCACCGTTCAGCATGGTTTGTCTCGCGCTCGAAATCACTGGCGATTTCTCCGTGACCGTCGGGGCGGTGGTCGCATCATCGGTCTGCGCGCTCATCGTCCGCGAGTTGTTCGGCTACAGTTTTGCGACATGGCGCTTCCACCTGCGCGGCGAGGTGATCCGCGGTCCGCAGGACATCGGCTGGGTCCGTCAGATGAGCGCGGCCTCCCTGATGCGCGCCGACTTCGAGAATGCGCTGACGACCATGCCGATCGGCGAGGCGCAGAAGCTGTTCTCGCCGGCGCAGGTCCGACAGGTCGTGCTGCGCGATCCGAACGGCAGCTATGCCGGCATCGTCGCGGCGGCGACGCTGCATTCCGTCACCAATCGGGACGACGATCCGCTCGGGTCGCTGGCCCAGCAGCAGGATGAATACCTGCTTCCGAGCACGTCGGTTCGCGAGATCCTGAAGGCCTTTGAACGGAGCGAAGCCGACGTCCTCGCGGTCATCGACCGTGCCGACCATCGCGTCACGATTGGCACCTTAAGCGAATCCCATGTGCTGCGCACCTATGGGGAAGAGCTCGAACGCCGGAACCAGGAGCTGTTTTCGCGGTGATGCTTGCGCGCTATGGCCTTAGATCCATATCGATCCGCACAAAATCGCCGCGATAGGTGACTTCACCGAGATAGATCACGGTGCGATCGCTCGCCGTGAAGACACGGCGGACTTCGGCGACCGGCGAATTCAAAGGCACGCGCAGCAGCCGCGCCGCCTCGATGTCCGCGGTTCCGATGGTCAATGTCTGGCGGGCGCTGGCGATCGCCGGATCCCTGAGATCGTTGAGGATCGGGATCACCGTCTCGTTGCGAAAGCGCTTGGGAGACCTGCGAAAGATCTTCTCATCGAGATAGATGGAAATGACGCAATAAGGCTGCTTCTGGCGCGAGTGCAGACGGCGCATGAAGACATATTTCTCGGCCGGCTTGCCGTCTTCGGGAAGCAACGGCGCGTCGCTCCGGCTTTCCGAGATGTTGATGATCTCCGGCGAGGTGTCGCGGTACATGTCCGCGAGATCGGACAGTGTGGTCTCGACCTTGAGCCAGCGGTCCTGTCGCACAGTCCCGGTGACGAAGGTGCCGCGGCCCTGCTGCGCCTCGATGACACCGTCGCGGGCGAGCAGTTCGACGGCCTGCCTGATGGTAACGCGCGAGACGCCGAACTCGGCCGCCAGATCCTCGTTGGCCGGCAGGCGAAAACCTTGACTCCAGACACCGCGCGCAATCCGCTGGCGAAAGATATCGGCAATCTGCGCGTATTTGGGGACGTGACTGTCGGAACTCAATTCCATCTCGCCCTCCGGAAATCAAGCGGCCCAATCACGGCATGACAAGGGCTGCACCGCGTTCCCCGATCATCAGGCTGGTCGCATTGGTGTTGGCCGAGGTGATCTGCGGCATCACCGAGGCGTCGATCACGCGCAGCCGCTCGACGCCGCGCACCCGCAGCTGCGGATCGAGTACTGCCCGCTCGTCGCTGCCCATGCGGCAGGTGCCCACGCAGTGAAACACCGTGCCGCCGGTGTTGCGCGCAAACTCCCACAGCCCGGCATCGTTACTTGCGGCCTCGCCCGGCACCATTTCGACGTCCCAGAGCGGGCGGAACGCCTTTTGCTGATAGATCTCGCGCAAGATCTTCAGGCCGGCAACAATGGTCTTGCGGTCGATCTCCTCGGCGAAATAATTGGGCGCGATCAGCGGCTGCTCGAACGGATCGGCCGAGCGGATCGCGAGCTGTCCGCGCGACCGGCCGTGGCATTGCCAGACCGAGGCCGTGAAGCCGGAATAGCTGTGGAGGGGTTCGCCGGGCTTGTCGACGGAGAGCGGCATCACGTTGAACTGCACGTCGGGACGGCCGCCGACCGCATATTCGGTACAGGCCGCTCCGCCCACCTGTCCCGCCCCCACCGTCAACGGCCCTCGCCCGGCCAGCATCCATTGCAACCCCATCTTCGCGAGTTCGACAGGATGGCGGACCTGGTCATTGAGCGAGATCCGCTCCTTCAGGCGCACGATCAGCCGCGCCTGGTAGTGGTCCTGCAGATTGGAGCCGACTTCGGGCGAGTCGGTGACGACGGCAATGCCGTGCTTGCGAAGCAGGTCGGCCGGACCGATCCCGGAAAGCTGGAGGATCTGCGGCGATTGCAGCGCGCCGCCCGACAGGATCACCTCGCGATCGGCTGTCGCGCGATGAACCTGCCCTTTGCTGATCCACTCGACGCCGGTCGCGACGCGGCCGTTGAAAGTGAATTTGCTCACCTGCGCATGCGTCATGATGGTGAGGTTGCGCCGGTCGGTAATCGGTCGAAGAAAGGCGGATGCCGAGCTGGTCCGCCAATGCCGCCCGATGCCAAGCTGATAGGAACCGACTCCGAGCGTCGTCGCGCCGTTGAAGTCGGGATTGCGCGGCAGCCCGAACTGCACGCCCGCCTCCACCCAGGCCCTCGACGCCGGATTGTCGTTCCGGAGGTCGGAGACCTCGAACTCACCGAGGCCGCCGTGATACTGGCTCTCGCCGCCGCGATAGCGCTCGTAGCGCCGGAAATAGGGCAGGACGTCGCGATAGTTCCAGCCGTCGGCGCCGAGACGTTCCCAGTCGTCAAAATCCTCGTGCTGGCCGCGGATGAAGATCAGGCCGTTGATCGACGACGATCCGCCGAGCACGCGGCCACGCGGCCAGACGATGGCGCGGCCGCCGCTTCCTTCCGACGGCTCGGTCTTGAACAGGCGCGAGAAGCGCTCGTCGTAGATGGTCCGGTAATACCCGACCGGCAGCTTGAGCCAGAAATTCCGGTCCGATCCGCCGGCTTCGAGCAACAACACGCGGCAGGCAGGATCGGCCGACAGTCTGTTTGCGACCACACAGCCGGCCGACCCCGCACCGACGATGATGTAATCGTAGCCAAGCCCCGACATCACGCGGTCCGGTATTGTTCGATCGAGGCAAGATCGGGCGCAATGCCGAGACCCGCCTCGTCGCCGAGCTCGATCATTCCATCGCTGACGTGAAGCACGGGGCCGCAGAATTGATCCCGCAGCGGGTTCTCGTTGCTGTCGACCTCCAGCAATCCCTCGCCGCCGACGCCCGCCAGCAGATGCGCCGACGCCAACAGGCCGATGCCGGCGCCGAGATAGTGCGGACAGAACATCTTGCCTGACGTCAGGATGTCGCGGGCGATGCCGGCGCAAGCCGAAAGCCCGCCCCACTTGGCGATGTCAGGCTGGACGACACCGAGAACCGGCTCGCTCAGCACCTCGGCAAAGCCGGCGTAGCTCGCGATGTTCTCACCGGCCGCGAGCGGAAAACGGATCGTCTCGTGCAGCTGCTTCCATTCCTGCCGCGGACGGTCCGCGCGGATCGGCTCCTCGAGCCAGGCAAGGCCGAACGGCTCCAGCTGCGGCGCGTGCTCGAGCGCCTGCGCGATGGTCCAACCCTGGTTGACGTCGGCCGCAAGCATGCCATCGCCGACGACGCGGCGCAGCGCGGCGAGATTGGCCTGGTCGCCTGCCGGATCGAAGCCGATCTTCAGCTTCAAGGCGCGATAGCCGCGGCCGAGCGCTGCTTCCGCCGCTCGCTCCGATCCGACCGGATTGATGCCGCTGGCGTAGACTTTTATCCGCTTCCGCGATCCGCCGAGCAGTTTCCACAACGCTACGTTCCGGCGGCGCGCATGGAGATCCCAGACGGCGAGATCGATGCCGGCGATCGACTGCGCGAATGGGCCCGCTTCGCCGGATTGCAACGCGAGCACCGAAGTTCCCTGCGTCAGCCGCTCGAATGCGGCACCAGGTTCGCTTGCCCTGAATCCGACAAGCGCCGGTGCCAGGACCTCATTGACCAGCCGAACACGATGCTCGGCGCCCGGCGCGGGAAAGTTGCACCAGACCTCGCCCCAGCCCACGTAACCGTCCGTGTCCTCGACCCGAACGAACACGGCAGGCCGGTCCCCCATCCGCCCGAACGAGGTGATGACCGGTGTCGTCAGAGGATAGCGAAAGCCAAAGGCCTGGACGCTCCGGATGGTGAAAGGCGGCGGTGTCATGCGCGGAAACCTGCGGCGCCTATGACCAAAGCGGCGCTTGTATGGTCATCCTATTTATAATATGACTTGGGCAAACATCAACTGCAATCTGGGTGGACGCGTCGAATGGACGGAGCTGGCGTGAGACGCTTTGGTCTCGGGTTGATACCGTGGGTCGGTGCGATCCTGCTCTGGTATGCCGTGCGCTGGAGCGGCTTCGTCAACGCATCGCTGATCCCCGCCCCGCACCAGGTCGCCGCGAAGTTCGTCGAGCTTCTCACCAAGGAAGGCCTCCTGATCGACATCTTCGCCTCGACCAGGCGCGTCTTTTTCGGCGTCTCGCTTGGAATTCTGGTCGCGGTGCCGGTCGGCTTTCTGCTCGGATGGTATCGCCCGGCCCGCACCTTCGCCGACCCTATGATCAACTTCTTCCGCGCGCTGCCGCCGATCGCGCTGATCCCGCTCGTCATCGTCTATTTCGGCGTCGACGAGCTCGCAAAGCTCGTCATCCTGTTCTACGCCTCGTTCTTCTCCGGCGTGATCGTCATGTATGAGGGGGTCTCGCAGATCACCCCGCTCTATATCCGCGTGGCGCAGACGCTCGGCGCCAATCAGGCGGAAATCTTTCGCAAGGTGATCATTCCCCTCACCGTTCCGCACATCCTCACCGCGCTGCGGGTCGCGCTTGGCGTGGCCTGGGCGACGCTGGTGGCATCCGAACTGATCGCGGCCCAGCGTGGGCTTGGCGCCATGATCCAGAATGCATCGACCTACTTCCTGCTCGACGTCATCTATGTCGGCATCATCTGCATCGGCCTGATCGCGCTGATCATGGACATGATCCTGCGCAAGATCACCGCCCGGTTGCTGGTCTGGCAGGATCGGGCCATCGCATGACCACGCGTGCACAGTTCGACAAGGTTTCGCTTGCCTTCGAGACCCCGAAGGGACGCCTCAACGTCGTCGAGAATGTCAGCTACGATATCAACGATGGCGATTTCATCGCGGTGATCGGCCCTTCAGGCTGCGGCAAGACCACGATGATGAGCATGCTCGCGGGCTTCCAGAAGCCGACGACCGGAAGCGTGCTGTTCGACGGGCAGCCCGTCACGGGTCCCGGTCCCGAGCGCGGCGTCATCTTCCAGGAATATGGCGTCTTCCCGTGGCTGACGGTGAAACAGAACATCGCTTTCGGCCTGACGCTCCGAGCCAATCACGTCGCGGCCGGTGAGCGCGATTCGATCTGCGATCACTATCTCGGCCTGATGGGGCTGTCCGACTTCGCCAACTCCTATCCGAAGCATTTGTCCGGCGGCATGCGTCAGCGGCTCGCGATCGCGCGGGCTTACGCGGTCAAGCCGCAGTTCCTGCTGATGGACGAGCCGTTCGGTGCGCTCGACGCCCAGACCCGTTCCAACATGCAGAACCTGCTGCTCAAGGTGCTCCAGACCGAAGGCAAGACGGTCATGCTGATCACCCACTCCGTGGAGGAGGCGATCTATCTCGCGTCCCGCATCGTGGTCGTGACCGCGCGGCCGGCGCGGATCAGGCAGATCATCGACGTGCCGTTCGCCTATCCACGCGATGAATCGATCCAGGAACGGCCCGAATTCGGCGAGCTGCGAAGCTATATCAAGCATCTGGTGATGGACGAGTATCGCGCCCAGCAGGCGCAGATGCGTCCGGTCTCATTCTCGGAATAACAACACAGCGGAGGACGACCTATGGATCGGCGACAATTTCTGACCACGACGGCCGGGCTTGCCCTGGGGTCCTTCACCGCCGCAGCCCCTGCGATTGCTCAGGCAAAAACAAAAGTTCGTGTCGGCTATCTGCACACCGTTGCCGTCGACGGCCAGATCTGGACCGGCATGGACCGCGGTTCCTTCGAAAAGCAGGGACTGGATCTCGAGCTGCGGCAGTTCAATACCGGCCTCGAAATCTTCCAGGCGCTGATCGGCGGCAGCCTCGACGTGCTGGCGACGGGCGCTGTGCTCTCGAACTTCCCCGCCCGGGGCCAGGGCAAGGTCTTCCTCATCAACGACATCGAGGTCGCGACCGCACAGCTCTGGGTGCGCGGCGATCAGGGCATCAAGTCATTCGAGGACCTGAAGGGCAAGCGGATCGCAACCGCGACCGGCACCACCGCGCATGTGTTCCTGGACACCGCGCTGCGCGCGAACAAGGTCGATCCCAAAGCGGTCGAACTCGTCAACCAGACCATGCCGGCCGCCGTAACCGCCTTCATTTCAGGCGCGGTGCCCGCCGTCGCGCTCTGGGTGCCTTTCAACGTGACGGTTCGCGACAAGGTGCCGGGCGCGGTCAAGCTCGCCGACGCCTCAGCCTATTATCCAAAGGCCGCGATCATCGGCGGCTGGGCCGCGGCCAATGACTATTACGAGCCCAACAAGGAAACGCTGGCGAAGCTGATCCGTGGCTGGGCCGATGCCAATGACTACATCATCGCGAACAGCACCGAAGCGATGGAAAAGCTGCAGAAGGGCCATTACAGCCAGACGCCGATGGCCGACATCGACGAATCGTTCAAGGCGCAGAAGATGTTCTCGTCGCGGGACTGGAAGCGGATGTATTCCGACGGCACGGTCACCAACTGGCTGCAGCAATCGACCGACTTCTTCATGGCCAATGCCGGCATCAAGGACTTTACCCCGGCAAGCAAATATTTCGATCCGAGCCTGTATTTGAAAACGATTGCGTGACGCACCTGGACGCAAATCGCGTCCTAGAGGTAGCTCTCGAACGCGACCCGCTGCGCGGGCGTCAAGTGCAGGCCGTGCTTGGTGCGCCGGTCCAGGAAGTCGGCAGGCTGCCTTGCCCACTCATTCTCGCGGAGATACGCCGCTTCGCATTCATAGAACTCGCCGCCGAAATGACGGCCCAGGTCTGCGGCGCTGCGGACCGGACCCAGCAGCTGGCGCGCGCGCGTCCCATAAAGACGGGCATAGTGATGGATGAGCGTTCGCGGCAAATCGGGATAGTCGCGTGCCAGCCGATTCGCGAATTCATCGAAACTGCCGCCGATGTCGCCACCCGGCAGCGGCCGATCCGCGGTCCAGGCCGACGACAGCTTCGGAAACCACGGCGCGAGGCGCTGCAGCGCCTGCTCCGCCAGCCGGCGGTAGGTCGTGATCTTGCCGCCGAAGATCGACAGCAGCGGCGGCACATCCTGCGCGCCGTGAACCTCGAACACATAGTCGCGCGTCACGGCCGACGGATTGTCGGCGTTGTCGTCGTAGAGCGGCCGGACCCCGGAGAACGCGTGCACGATCTCGCCCGCTTGCGGCGGCGTTCGGAAATAGCGGCGCAAGACCTGCAACAGGTAATCGGTCTCGTCCTCTCCGATCGCGACGTCCTCGGCGCGGCCGTGATAGGGAATGTCTGTGGTGCCGATCAAGGCGAGATCGTCCTCATAGGGATTGACGAAGATCACCCGGCGATCGCTGTTCTGCAGCAGATAGGCCTGCGGCCCGCTCCAGAATTTCGGCACCACGATAT
Source organism: Bradyrhizobium sp. USDA 4501 (assembly GCF_054062115.1). Lineage (NCBI taxonomy): Bacteria > Pseudomonadati > Pseudomonadota > Alphaproteobacteria > Hyphomicrobiales > Nitrobacteraceae > Bradyrhizobium > Bradyrhizobium sp. USDA 4501. Next base: position 6,692,202 of record NZ_JBSSEX010000001.1, on the reverse strand, counting down.
GGCTGCCCTTGACCAGCCGTACGCTCTGGGCCGAGTTCAGGCCCGCCACGCCCTGGATGACATCCTGAACCCACGGCCCGGCGGCGTTGACCAGCGCGCGCGACCGCACGACCTGCGTTGTGCCGTCGTCGCCGTGCATTTCGAGCAGCCAGGTCTCGCCGTCGCGGCGCGCGCGCACCGCCCGCGTGCGCGGCAGGATGCAGGCGCCGTTCTGTGCGGCATCGATCAAATTGAGGATCACCAGCCTGCTGTCATCGACCCAGCAGTCCGAATATTCGAAGCCTCGCCGGAACTCCTGACGCAGCGGCGCGCCCTCCGGAGCGTGGGACAGATCCAGGCTGCGGCTCGCCGGCAACTGCTTGCGGCCACCGAGATGGTCGTAGAGCAACAGCCCGGTGCGGACCAGCCACGCCGGCCGCTGCTCCGGCGAATGCGGCAGCACGAAGCGCATCGGCCAGATGATATGCGGCGCCGACGCGAGCAGCACCTCGCGCTCGATCAGCGCCTCGCGCACCAGGCGGAACTCGTAATATTCGAGATAGCGCAGTCCGCCATGGATCAGCTTGCCCGAGCGCGACGAGGTGCCCTCGGCGAAATCATCCTTCTCGCAGAGCAGCACTTTCAGTCCGCGGCCGGCGGCGTCGCGGGCGATGCCGGCACCGTTGATGCCGCCACCGATGATGGCGATATCGACCAGCCCGTGATCCGTACCTGCGACCGGCGCAGTGCCCGTCATCGCTTGCTGCTGCGCCTTTTCTCGGCGCGGCGCGGCGCCGCCTTTGCGGTCGCGCGGGCCTTGTTCGGCTTCGGCGCCTGCAGACCGTAAGTGGAGAACCCCTTCGCGGTGTCGGCAATCTCCTCGTCGGTCAGGATGACGCGCGAATCGAGCGCCAGCGAGAGGTAGTACTGACGCGCGATGGTCTCGAGCTCGACCGCGAGCCACATCGCCTTGTCGAGATTGGCGCCGAGCGCGATCATGCCGTGATTGGCGAGCAGGCAGCCATTGCGGCCTTCGAGCGCCGCAATCGCATGATCGGACAATTCCTTGGTGCCGTAGCGCGCATAGCCGGCGCAGCGGATTTCGGTGCCGCCGAACGCCGCCATCATGTAATGGCAGGCCGGGATCGGCTTGCGCGCGATCGCGAGCACGGTCGCGTAGGTCGAGTGGGTATGGACGATGGCGCCGACATCGGGCCGGGCGCGCGTGATGTCGAGATGGAAGCGCCATTCGGTGGACGGCTGCAGCGGCCCCTCCCACGCACCATAGTCGCCCTCGAGCAGCATCGAGGCGATCATCTCCGGCTTCATCGAATCGTAGGGCGTCGCCGACGGCGTGATCAGCATCCGGTCCTTGTAGCGGGCGGAGATGTTGCCCGATGTCCCCTGGTTGAGACCCGACGCATTCATCCACCGGCACTTGGCGATGATCGCCTCGCGCAACTGTCGTTCCTCACGGGTCATACGAACTGCCTTTCTCTTCAGCACGGATTGCGTGGCGGCTCGCCGGCCAGGAAGCGACGAACCTCTTCGGCCGCCTGTCCGGCGGCCACGGTGACGGTACGCACGGAGGCGCCGGCGATGTGCGGCGTCAGCGTGACGTTGGGAAGTCGCAGCAGCGGCCAGTCCGCCGGAACCGGCTCGACCGCGAAGGTGTCGAGCATGGCGCCGCCGAGATGCCCCGATGCCAGCGCATCATGCAGCGCTTCGTAGTCGACCAGCGGACCGCGCGCGGTGTTGATCAGGAACGCGCCCGGCTTGATCCGTGCCAGCGCCTCGCGCCCGATGAAACGGGTGGTCTCCGGCGTCACCCGGGCGTGCAGCGTGACGACGTCGGCGCGGCCGAGCAATTCGCCGAGCGCGACATGCTCGACGCCGTCATTGCGGTCCTGCGCGCTGAGCTGGACATAGGGGTCGGCGACCAGGATCTTGCAGCCGAATGCCTTCAGCAGCTTGACCACGCGGCTGCCGATCGCGCCGTAGCCGACAATGCCGACCGTCATCTCGCCGAGCTCGCGCCCGGTGCGATCGGCGCGATAGAGATCGCCGCGCCATTCCCCGCCTCGCAGCGCCTCGTGACCACTGCGGATCAGGCGTGTCTCGGCCAGAATGGCGCCGATCGTGAACTCCGCGACCGCACCCGCATTGCGGCCGGGCGTATTGACCACCAGCACGTTGTGGTCGCGCGCCGCCTGCATGTCGATGTTGACCGGGCCGCCCCGCGACACCGCGATGAACTTCAGCTTCGGCAGCCGCTCCAGCATCGACCGCGAGATCGGCGCCAGATGGGTGACGAGCAGTTCGGCATCGCCGATGAAGCCGATGATCTCGTCGGGCTGCCCCATGAATTCCTTCAAGCCATCGAGCTTCGAGCCGGCGTAACCGTGTTCCATCGGCTCGTCCGGCCAGGGCTGCTCCAGGGTGCGAATGTCGAGGCCATCGCCGCAGGCTGACCGGATGTGCTCGGCGAACACCGAGGGCAGCATGAAGCGGTCGCCGACAATGGCGATGGACTTAGACATGATCGCCTCCGGCGCGCAGCGCAGCGAGTTGCTTCCAGACCGGCCGCGACGCCAGCCTTGCCTCGAGATAGGTCGGGAAGATGCTGGCATAGCGCTTCGCCAGCGCAGCGTCCGGCGATTGCGGCGCACTTAGATGCGGCGCGACCCACTGCTCGGCGCAGGCGCGCATGTCGGGATAGGCATCGATCGCGACCGCCGCGATCATCGCAGCGCCCGCGGCGCCGGCCTCGGCGCGGCTGCAGATCCGGACGTCGCAATCCAGCGCGGCCCCGAGGATGGCGCCAAGCGCACGGCTCTTCGCCGCGCCGCCTGTGATCCTGACATCGCGCGGCAGCGACCCCATCGCCGTGTAACAATCCCGTGCGGCGAAGGCCAGGCCCTCCATCACGCCGCGCATCAGGTCGCCATAGCGGTGGCGCGACCGCAAGCCGAAGAATTGCGCGCTGGCCTCATGCGCGACGAACGGACCACGCTCGCCGGCATCGGAGATGAACGGGTGGAACAGCACCTCGCCGGGCCTCGCCCGCAGCACCTGATCGTCGAGCCGGCGGATCAGTTCGGCGCGCGTGCGCGTCACGCCTTCCGCCGCCAGCATGTCGCAGGCGAGATCGAGCATCCAGTCAATGTTCAGCGTCGCCGCCATGTTGGACTGCATTTGGGCATAATGACCGGGCACGGGGAACGGCATGGTATAGCCGGTTGCCTCCCGATTCAGTGTCACCGCGTCGGCGCTCGGTACCAGCCGCATATGCATGCCGGTCGACCCGATGATGGTGCAGCCGACATCGGGTGACGGATCGTAGAGCCCGGCGCCGAGCGCATTGCAGATCACGTCCACATAGCCGAGGCAGACCGGCACACCTTCCGGCAGGCCGATCTCGATGGCGGCGGCCGCGGTCAGCGGATGCGTCATGACCGCGCCGTCAACGACCGGCGGGAACAGGCGCGTCAGGTCGGCGATACCGATCAACCGCGCGGTCTCTGCGTCGAATGCTCGCTTGCGGAAATCGCCGCAGGAGAACGTGGCTTCCGACGGATCGGTTGCGCGTTCACCGGTGAGCAGGAAATAAAGCCAGTCCTTGCAGTGGAAGGCCGTGGTCGCGCCGGCGATCGTGTCGGGCATGTGGGCCTGCAGCCACGCCAGTTGCGGCCCTTGCTGGCAGGCATTGAGCCCGGAGCCGGTTCGACGGTAAAGGATCGCGTTGTGCTCGCCGCCGCGAATCGCCTCGACCAGCCGCCCGGCGCGCGAGTCGAGCCACAGCAGCGCCGGCGCGACCGGCCGGCCGTCGTCATCGATCAGCCAGGTGCCGTCGCCCTGCCCGGTCACCGCGACGGCCGCGATCCGCGCCGACAGGTCAGGCACGGACTTCGCCAGCGCACGAATGACCGCGACCGTATCGCTCCAGGTCTGCGCCATGTCCTGCTCGACATGGCCGCCGGCCAGGCTGCTGTACGCATTCGGCCGCGAGACATCTGCGAGTTGCTCGCCGGTCAGCGTGAACGCCACCGCCTTGATCAGGGAGGTGCCGGCGTCAATGCCGATGATAACGTCGCGGCTGGCCGAAGCGGTCATCGTCACGCTCCCTCCGCATGGCGAATGTAGGTTCCGTCGCTGCCAAAGATGTGCAGGTGACGCGGCTCCAGCGCAAACGAGATGATCTCTCCCGGCCGCGCGGCGACACGGCCCGGTATGACCGCGATCAGCATGCGGCCACCGCAATCGCCGGCGACATGCGATTGATCGCCGAGCCACTGGTTGGAGACGACCTTGACCCTGACGTCACCGGTCCCGACCACGATCTTCTGCGGACGAATGCCGATCCGCACCTGCGGCGTGGCCGCGAGCGTCTTCGCCGCCTCAACGTCGAGTCCGGCGCCGGCGATATCGAAACCCATGTCGGTTCCGACCGACAGACGGAAGCCACCATCGGACCGCGTCACCTCGGCGTCGAGCAGGTTCATCGGCGGCTCGCCGATGAAGCTTGCAACGAACAGATTGGCCGGTCGGCCCTTCAGCTCCTTCTCGCTGGCGAACTGCTGCAGCAGGCCGCCTTCCATGACAGCGATGCGGTCGGCCAGCGCACTCGCTTCGGTCTGGTCGTGGGTGACGAAGATCGCGGTCATGCCGCGCTCGGCAAGCAGGCTCTTGATCCGGCCGCGCAGCACCGCGCGCAGCTGCGGTTCGAGCTGCCCCATTGGCTCATCGAGCAGATAGAGATCGGCGTCGCGCACCAGCGCCCGCGCCAGCGACACGCGCTGCTGCTGGCCGCCTGAGATCGCGCGCGGATAGCTGTCGAGGATGTCCTCGATCTCGACCAGACGGGCGATCTCGCCGACGCGACGCGTCACCTCGGCTCGCGGCAACTGGGCAGATTTCAGCGCGAACGCGATGTTCTCGCGGACCGTGAGCGGCGGATAGAGCGAGTAGCCCTCGAACGCCATCGCGACCTTGCGCCGCGCCGGCGGCAGCTCGTGGATCCGCCGCCCGCCGAGCGCGATCGATCCGGCGGAGACGTCCTCGAAGCCTGCGATCATGCGCAATGTCGAGGTCTTGCCGCAGCCCGACGATCCCAGCAGTGCGACGATCTCGCCTTTTTCGACCGCCATGTCGAGCGCGCGCACCGCGTGCACCGGCTCCTTGCCGCGGCTGCGATAGACCTTGTCGATGCCCCGAAGCTCGAGCATGTCCATGACCATTCGCTCCTATGCCGCCTTGAGCCGGTGCGACGCCCCGATCCGCAGCCCGGTGGCGCGATCGAACAGCATCGCGGCGTCGGGCGCAAAGCGAACGAAAATAGCATCGTCAGCCGCGCCTTGCGGCGCATCCGGCGGTAGCGCCGCCAGCCACTCCGTGCCGTCGGCAAGACGGAGCAGCAGCACCGCCTTCTCGTGCATCGGCGTGATCGCGAGAATGCGCGCCGGGATGGCGTCGTCGGTGGATGCAGACGAGACCACGAGATCCTCAGGCCGGACGCCCAGCCAACATGCACCGGCAGGTGCTGCGCCATCGGCCGCGCCGAGCCGGATCCTGGCGCCGGCGATGTCAGCCGACAGCATGCCGTGCTCCGCTACTGGCGAGACTTCCGCGAGGTTGACGGTCGGATCGCCGAACAGGCGCGCGACCGCGACCGATGCGGGTTGGGCATAGATATCGGCAGGCGTCGCGACCTGCGCGAGCCGGCCGTCGATCAAGACCGCGATGCGGTCGGCGATCGCCATCGCCTCGCGATAGTCCTGGGTGACGTAGAGCACGGCGGCGGTGCCACGCCGCAGCAGGTTCGGGAGCTCGAGCCGCATCTCGTAGCGCAGCTTGGCGTCGACATTGCGCAGCGGATCATCCAGCAGCAGCACATCCGGATTGCCGATCAGCGCCCGCGCCAGCGCCGTGCGCTGCTTCTGTCCGTTCGACAATTCGCGCGGCGCGTGACCGAGCACGTGCTCGATCTTGAGCAGCCTGCTGATCGCGGCAACGCGGACGGCGACATCGCCGCCGCCGGCCCTGGCGCGCAGGCCGCTTGCGATATTGTCGCGGGCGGTCATGTGCGGGAACAAGGCAAAGTTCTGGAATGCCATGCCGATCCCGCGCCGCTCGGGCGGAGCACCGACGACCGAGCGGCCGCCGACCAGGATGTCGCCGTCGTCGGGCTCGAACATGCCCGCGATCATGCGCAGCAGCACGGTCTTGCCGCTGCCGGACGGTCCGAACACCGCCACGATCTCGCCTGGCTCGACCGCCAGCGACAATCCGTCGGCGGGCCGTGCCGCACCGAATGCTTTGCTCACCGAGTTGATCTCGAGACGCGCCATTGGATCAGCCTTTCACCGCGCCGAGCGAGAGACCCTCGACCAGGTAGCGCTGTGCATAGAGCGCGAGCAACAGGGTCGGCGTCACCGACAGCACGATCGCCGCCGCGATCTGGCCGTACTGAATACCTGACGCGGTGACGAAGGCGAGCGCGCCGACCGTCACCGGCTGCTTGTCGGCGGAGGCCAGGATCAGCGCGAAGACGAAATTGTTCCAGCAGAAGATGAACGACAGCAGCCCCGCCGCGGCGATCCCCGGCCCCGCCAGCGGCACCGCGATCCTGGTGAAGGCCTCGCGCCAGGAATGCCCGGCCAGTCGGTAGGCATGCTCGATATCAGGGCTGATATCCTCGAAATAGCCGCGCACGATCCACAGGATCAGCGGCAGCGCGATCAACTGATAGACCCAGACGATCCCGAAATAGGTGTCGTTCAGTCCGAGCTCCTGGTAGTACAGCGACAGCGGCAGCAGCACGAGCAGCGGCGGCGCAAAGCGGAACGACAGCAGCGTGAAGGCGATGCTCTCGCCGAGGCGGAATTTGAAGCGCGCAAAGGCGTAGGCCGCCGGCACGCCGAGCAGCAGCGCCAGCAGCACCGCCGCGCTCGACAGCACGACGCTGTTGAAGAGGTTGCGCATGAAGGAGATCTGCAGATTGCCGGCCGCGGTGCGCAGCTGGCCGGAGATCAGCGCCTCGTAATTGGCAAGCGTCGGCTCGAACAGGATCCGCGGCGGGATCCGCAGGATCTGCTCGTTGGTCTGGAACGACATCAGGAAGATCCAGACGATCGGAAACATGAAGAAAATCAGGATCAGCGTGAGCGCCACGCCGCGGAAGATGCGACCGGCAAGGCTGGAATGTTCCATCGCGCCCCTCCCCGTCACGCGTGGCCGTGCGCACGCTCGCGCAACCGCAACCAGTTCTTGATGAAGATATTCGACAGGATGTTGGTGATCAGCCAGAGGATCATCAACAGCGCCGCCGATCTGCCGACATTGGTGTACTGGAAGAATTCCAGATAGGCCTGCACCTGGAATACCATCAGCCGGTCACCCGGCCCGCCCTGCGTCATCGCATAGATGATGTCGAACTGCTGGATCGAATCGAGCAGCCGGAACAGCGACGCCGTGATGATGTAGGGCGCCAGCATCGGCAGCGTGATGCGGAAGAACACGAAGCTCGCCGGCACGCCGTCGAGTGCAGCGGCTTCGAACGGCTGCCGCGGCAGCGAGCGCAGCCCCGCCAGCAGCAGGATCATGATGAAGGGCGTGTAGACCCAGACATCGACCAGCACGACCGTGAACAGCGCACTCGATGGATCGGAGGCCCATTTGAAATCGGTGACGCCGAACAGGCCGACCAGATAGGACAGGATGCCGAAGCTCGGATTGGTCATCAGCTTCCACATCAGCGCGGCGATCGCCGGCGCCGTCATCAGCGGCAGCAGCAGCATGATCGACACTGCGTTGTGGAAGCGGGTCGGCCGGCGCAGCAGCAGCGCGATGCCAAGACCGAGCAGCAGCTCGAGCACGACCGTGACCACAGTATAGGTGATCGAGACGCGGAACGTATTCCAGAACGCCGGGTCGGACAGGAAGTCGATGTAGTTTCCGACGCCGATGAAGCCGCGCAGATGAGGCAGGTTCAGCCGGTAGCGCTGCAGCGAGTAGACCGCCGCGGTCACGAACGGAACCAGGATCGCCACGCAGACGAGCAGCGCCGGCAGGCTGAGCAGATAGGGCAAGAGGCGCACGCGCGGCCTTGGTTTGGCCGGCGCTGCCTGCGCGTTCGTCTGGAGGAGTTGGACCATGCTCATGATGATAAGAGATCGCGTTCGGCTGGCAAACGCCGCCGGCTCGGATGGGACAAGGGTCCGAGCCGGCGGATGGGTGCGGTGCGGGGGATCAGGCACCGCACAGTTGATCCGTCAGCCGAGACCGGCCTGCTTGAGCTGGCGGTTGATGCTGTCGGCGAGCTTGTCGAGCCCTTCGTCGACGCTGACCTCCTTGGCCACCATCTTCTGCAGCGAAGCGGCCCATTCCGTCGTCAGGTCGAAGAACAGCGGCTGCGCCGTGAAGTAGATCTTGGCGCCGGGCGACGACATGTCGTGCTGCTCGAGATAGCCGGGATAGGATTTCGCGATGCGGTCGCGGAATTCGCTGTCCTTCCACACCGATGCACGCACCGGATTGACGAAGTCCATCTTGCGCGCGCCGAACAGATCGTGCTCGACGGATGCCGCCCACTGCATGAACAGCCAGGCCGCCTCCTTCTGCTTGGAGAAGCTCGACATCGCGAGCGACCAGATCCAGACGTTCGGGGTCGGCGCCTTGGCGGCCGGATTGGCCGCGAACGGCGCATAGCCAAGATGCCCCTTCTCCTTGTTGTCGCCGCCGTTCATGAAGTAGCCGAGGATGTCGGCGTCGAAGATCATGCCCGAGGCGCCGGCGCCGAGATCGGTGCCGACCTGGTACCAAGTGTAGGTCGACCAGTTTTTCGGGCCCGAGGTCTGGATCATCTTGACCCATTTGTCGTGGAAATCCTTCGAGGCCTTGGTGTTCATCGCGGCCTTCAGCTTGCCGCCCTCCATCACGAAATCCTTCTGGCCGAAGTTCGAATAGGCAGACAGGAAACCGGGATGGATGGTCGCCCAGGAGCGCGAGCCGCGCACGCCGACGCCGTAGGGACCGCCGGCGTCCTTGGTGATCTTGGCCGCGACCTCCAGCATCTCGTCGAGGTTCTTCGGCGGCTTGACGCCGACCTTGTCGAAGACGTTGCGGTTGTAGGTGATGTTGTTGAGCTCATAGCCCCAGGGGATGCACCACTGCTTGGCCTTGCCCGTGCCGAGCTCGGAGCCGGCGACGCCGTCCCACGCGGTCGAGGCGCGCAGGCCCGGAAGCACGTCGTCCCAGGCGAAGGCCGGATTGGTCTTGGCGGGGTCCTTGATGTAGGTGTTGAGGTCTTCGATCCAGCCCGCCGGACCATAGGTCCAGGTCATGTAGGCGCCGGTCATGAAGGCATCGTACTGGTCCGACTTCGACGACAGCGCCGCCGTCACCTTGTCGAAATAGACGTCCTCCGGGAAGATGTCGTAGGTGACGTTCATGCCGGTGAGCGTCTTGAACGCCTCGATGTCGCCGATCATCGCGTCGACATAGGGGTGCTTGTTGAGCAGCAGCTTGACGCTCTTGCCGCTCTGGGCCTTCCAGTTGAAGTCGGCGGCCATCGCCTTCGACATGGAGGAGGCGAAAGCGGCGTTGGCGGCGATCCCCGCGATGCCGAGCTTGGCGGCGCCGTCCAGGAGATCGCGGCGGCTGATGCGTTTGGCAGCGTAGGAGTCGAACAGATTCTTCTCGCGATCGAACATGTATTTCCTCTCCTTGTTGACGCTTTGTTTTATGTGTCCTTCCGGGTCTTGCTTCTTGTCTTGCCGGATGTGGTCTCCGGCTTGTCGGTGGCGAGCGCCTTTGCGGTCGCTTCGTCGATGATGAGGCCGTGCAGAACGCCGCTGCGCAGCACGCCGCGCAGCGCGGTCACCTTGGCCGGCCCGCCGGCGATGGCGACGATCCGGTGCTTCCTGAGGTCGGGCATGCTCATGGAGGTAGCGCGGGCCGACAGATCGGTGTCCAGCACCGTTCCGTCGGCGCTGAAGAAATGCCCGAGCAGGTCCGCGCAGGCGCCGACACGCTTCAGCTCGACGACCTCGTCGGGCTTGATCATGCCGCTCGACACCAGGAAGCCGTCACGGCTGACCTGGCCGATGCCGACGAACAGCAGCGAGGCCTTGCGCGCCAGCGCGAAAACGTCGGCGATGCCGAATTGCTGCATCAGCACGGCGCGGTCGGCGACCGAATTGGCGAACACCGGCACCGGCAGCAGATAGGCTTCCGCGCCGGTGCGCTCGGCGAGCTTGTGAATCACATCGAACGGATTGGCGGCAAATTTCCGCGTCAGTCCGCCGAGCAGCGACACGAATTGCGCGTCGCGCGCCGGCGTCTGCGGCATCTGCTCCACGACCGCCGCGAGCGTGCGGCCATGGCCGAAGCCGATCACCTTGTCCTGGCCGCGCTCCAGGATCTGGCGCAGGAAGCTCGCGCCTTCCAGCGCCAGCGCCTTCAGCGGCAGATCGCCCTCGCCGAGATCAGGCGCGACGCGGCAGAACGAGAGGCCGAAGCGCTGCGCGAGATCGTTCTCGAGCGCGACGCATTCGGCGACCGGCCCCTCGACGAACACGCGGATCATGCCCTCGCGGCTGGCGCGTGCGATCAGGCGATGCGCCTTGGTGCTCTGGATGTTGAGGCGGTCGGCGACCTCGGACTGGGTGAGCCCCGCCGCGAAATACAGCCACGCTGCGCGCGTCGCGAGCGACGCCTCGCCGTCGATCACCGGCAGCCTGTCGGGCGGGGGTGCCATATCAGGAAAAGTCCGCTTGCAAATTTCTTCACGTACTGCAAAAAATTGCAGAGGCCGAACGGGGCGTCAATCCCCCAAACGTGCTGCAGCGCAACCAACGTCGTCGCGCGCGCACCAGAGAGCGATGAGGTCGCATGGGAGGTCTGTATCTCGGCATCGACGTCGGAACCGGCGGCGTGCGCGCTTGTGCAATCGATGCGCAGGCCGCCATCCGCGGCTTTGCGTCCGTCGCGCTGGCTGCACCGCGCGTCGACGGCAACGCCATCGACCAGACACCAGAGCTGTGGTGGCAGGCCGCGACGGCGGCCATCCGCAAGCTCGGCGAGACCGTCGCTCTCGGCGACGTCACGCGCATCGTCGTCGACGGCACGTCGGGCACGCTGTTGCTGGTCGACGCCACCGGCCGCCCCTGCTCGCCGGGGCTGATGTACAATGATGCCCGCGCCACGCGTGAGGCGACGCGCGTCGCGGCGGTCGCCCCGCGCGAGAGCGGCGCGCATGGCGCGAGCAGCGCGCTCGCCAAGCTGCTCTATCTGCAGAATGACGGCTATGTCGGCGATGCGCGCCACGCCGTTCACCAGGCGGACTGGATCGCCGGCCGGCTCGCGAACCATCACGGCATCAGCGACGAGAACAACGCGCTGAAGCTCGGCTACGACCCGGTCGCGCGCGCCTGGCCATCCTGGCTCGAACAGCTCGGCGTGCGCGACGATCTGCTCCCCGAAGTGCTGGTGCCGGGGACGCCATTTTCCGAGATGGATCCGCAGATCGCGCGGTCGCTAGGACTGCCGCTCACGGCGCAGGTCTCCGCCGGCACCACCGATGGCGTTGCGGCCTTCATCGCGACGCGCGCCGACCAGCCGGGCGATGCCGTCACCTCGCTCGGCACGACGCTGGTGGTGAAGCAGCTTGCGACCCAGCCGATCTTCGCGGCCGACCAAGGCGTCTATTCGCACCGGCTCGGCGAGCGCTGGCTTGCCGGCGGTGCCTCGAACTCCGGCGGCGCGGCGTTGCTGGTGCATTTCACCGCCGCCGAGATGGAGCGGCTGACACCGCAGCTGACGCCGGACCAGCCGACCGGGCTCGACTACTATCCGCTGCCAAAGCCCGGCGAACGCTTTCCGATCGCCGATCCAGCGTTGGCCGCGCGGGTCACGCCGCGTCCTGCGGAAGATTGCCGCTTCTTCCAGGGTCTGCTCGAGGGCATCGCGTCGGTGGAAGCCCTCGCCTACCGCCAGTTGGCGCGGCTCGGTGCGCCGCGCCTGCGCCGCGTCATCGCCATCGGCGGCGGCGCGAAGAACGACGCCTGGACCAGCATCCGGCACCGCGTTCTCGGCGTTCCCGTCTCGGTCGCCGAGCAGACCGAAGCAAGCTACGGCGCCGCGCTGCTCGCGCTGAACCTCGTCCTTGAGCAGCGGAGCGCGACCGCCCACCATGTAGCGCACATGGTCCTTGGCCATCTCGTTCTCGCTCAAATCGAGGATCGGATAGCCTTCGCGCCGAAGCAGCTCCATGACCTCCCGCTTCTCGGCCTCGCCGCGGCTCAGCGCGATGCCGACAAACAGTTGCGCCGGCGCGGTGGTCTCGGCAAAGCGGTAGTTGAATTCCGTGATCGCGCGCGAGCCGAGGATGCGGATGAAGTGCCGATAGCTGCCCGGCTTCTCCGGCACGGTCACGGCAAGCAGCGCCTCGCGATGTTCGCCGACCTCGGCGCGGTCGGCAATGGTGCGCAGCCGGTCGAAATTCAGATTGGCCCCGCTGTTGACGGCAATCAGGCTTCCGTCGCTGAGTGCGCCGCGCTCGGCGTAGGCCTTGAGGCCGGCGAGCGCCAATGCGCCGGACGGTTCGGCAACCGATCGCACGTCGTCGAAGATATCCTTGATGGCGGCGCACATGGCATCGGTGTCCACCGTGACGACCTCGTCGAGCAGGTCGCGGCAGAGCCGGAAGGTCTCGGTTCCCACCTTGCGGACGGCGACGCCGTCGGCGAATAGTCCGACCTGATCCAGCGCGACGACGTTGCCCTTGGCGAGCGCGGCCGCCATCGACGCAGCGTCCGCCGGCTCGACGCCGACGACCTTGATCGAGGGGTTGAGGAATTTCACGAAGGCGGCCACGCCGGCCGCCAGTCCGCCTCCGCCGATCGGCACGAAGATCGCCTCGATCGGATCGGGATGCTGGCGCAGGATCTCCATCCCGACCGTTCCCTGGCCGGCGATCACATCGGGATCGTCGAACGGATGCACAAAGGTCAAGCCACGCGCAGCCTCGATCTCCCTGGCCTTGGTTTGCGCGTCGTCGAACGTATCGCCATGCAGGACAACGTCACCGCCCAAGCGCCGGACGGCCTCGACCTTGATAGCGGGCGTCGTCCTCGGCATCACGATCGTCGCCGGAATGCCGAGCTTGCGCGCCGACAGCGCCACGCCCTGCGCATGATTGCCGGCCGACGCGCAGATCACGCCCTGTCTTCGCTGCGCGTCCGGCAACCTGACGATCTTGTTGTAGGCGCCGCGAAGCTTGAACGAGAAGATCGGCTGGAAGTCTTCCCGCTTCAGCAACACGTTACGCGACAATCGCTCCGAAAGCCGCGGCATGGGATCGAGCGGCGTCTCGACCGCCACGTCGTAGACACGGGCGGTCAGGATGCTTTGGGCGTAGTCACGAAGTGCGTCGGCGGCAGCGGTCATCGGGTCGCTTCTGTCGATGGGGAGGCAATCGATATCGGTTGCACCTTACCATCGTCGGCGCCGACCCGGCGAGCGGACGGCACGGAGCCGCCGCTGCATCCAGTTCGAAGCATCGCATGAGGGGAGGCTGGCGTGAAGCAAAGACCGCCGCTGCCAAAATATCGAAAACAACCCCATGCACAGTAGCCGGCGGCGGCCAGACTCGACCGAGCCACTTGACACGTCGGGCAACTCAGGGGTACATTTCTAGTATTCCGAATATTGCCAAACGCCTCCAGCGCTGCGGCTGAATCCGTGGCTTAGCCAAAATACCGCCCTGCACTGACCGCTTCAGGCCATGGGACGGGCCGAATTCCACCCCCTGCCATGGTCACCGGGCGCTTCCCAGCCCGATTCGGAGACGATCAGCGTGTCCTCGAGCTTGATGTAGCCGCGCGTTGGATGCAGCAGTGCGGTCTCGATCGAGATCACCATTCCGCGTTCGAGCGGCCGGTCGGCGTCGTACGGCGCGTAAGGAACCGGGCCGTTCGCGGTCAGGCGCGGCGCTTCGTGACTGACGAGCCCAATGCCGTGTGCGGTGAAGTCGAGCACGGCGCGATGCGGCGAGGCTTTGACGGCCGCCTCGCCCGCCGCGATGATGTCGCCACCCATGGCGCCCGGCCGGATCGCGCGCCGGGCCAACTGCTGGACGTCCTCGATTTCCTGTAGCAACTCGCGCAGCTCGCTGTCAGGTTCACCCAGGATGCCCATGCGGCTGAGGTCACCGATGTAGCCCCGGTAGTTTCCGCCGGAATCGATCGAGATCACGTCGCCTTGCACGAGACGCTGGCTGGAAGGCGCGCGGTTATGGCTCTTGCCCGCGGCAATCAGGCAATATTCGAAGACCAGATCGCGCTCCTGCTCCTCGCGGCGCAGATGGGCGACGACGTCGTGCTTGGTCATGCCCGGTGCGCAGCCACTGAACGTGGCCATCATCGCGTCGACGACCCGTTCGGAAGCCTCTCTGATGAGGTCCAGTTCGGCGGGAGACTTTACGGCACGCAGACGTTCCAGCGTGAAATGGACCTCGCGGAACTCGACGTCGCCAAGGCCGGCATGCAGATGATCCCTGGCATCGGCCGGCAGGAAGCCTGCCTCGATGCCGATGCGCCTGGCGGAGCCAGCGAGCTTCCTCACATGATCGATGACGAGGCCGATCGCATCGATCGTTCCCCACGCCTCCGCCTTGACAATCGGCGTCCATATCCGTCCGAGCGCGTGCTCGAACTTTTCCATGCGGTTGCCGATGTAGGCGGAATTTTCCGGGTGTCCTTTCTGATAGACGAACACCGGCAGATAGCGGCTGGTGCCGATTGCCTCCATGACGTCGAAGAAGAAGAAGCGATATCCACCGAGCAGATACTGCACATTGTGACGCGAGGTGACGATCAGGACGTCGAGCCCCGCTTCATCCATCAGCCGATCGAGCTTTGCAGTATCGAACGGCGCCGCCGTTGCGATCGTGTCGAAAGCGTTGTCCATGGTATGACCTTTCGTCTTTCACTGTCCCGCGGCCGGTTTTGCGGCCAGCGATTTCGGTGCGGCGCTCGCGCTCGCGTTTTCGCCAAACAGAACCACCGGGCGCCCGTGCGGCTCGACGCCGAGGAACGTAAAGGCAAGGCCGATCAGGAGGCCCGCGCCGGCAAGAAAGCAGAACGCCGGCGTCACCGCCGCGGCGGTCGCACTTGGATGCACGAGATTATCCGCGCCGGCGATCAAGGCGAGACACAGGGGACCTACGATCTTGCCGATCCCATTCGAGAGCTGGGCAAGGCCGACTGCGCGTCCCGAGAGCTGAACCGGGAAGATTTCCGCCGGATAGGGTCCGATGTTCGAAAATCCGCCATCGAAGAACACGGCGCCGACGATCAGGAAGACCAGGAACAACGGTACCGAGCCGGCAAAGTCGTTGTGAAAATAGGCGGCGAGCGCCAGCGACGCCGCGGTGCCGTAGCCCATCAACTGACCACAGGGCTTGCGGCCGATCCGATGGGCGAGGAAGGCGAAGCCGGTTCGGCCGAGCACGCCGGCGAGGCTGACATAGATGAACATCTTTGCCGCATCCTGGGGCGCGACGCCGAGCAGAAGCGCCACGATCGTCGGCCCCCACAGGAACACACCGTAATTCGCCGTGCTGGCGCCGAACCAGATCAGGACCGTCAGCCAGAAGCGCCGCTGCTCGGCAAAGAGATCGGCAAATGTCGCCGGGCTCGCCGGCGGCAGCGCAGGCAGCACGAAGGACTCGCCACCGACCCGGTAGAGTTTCCGGATGCTCGCCTGCGCCTCGCGCACGCGGCCCTTGCTGATGAGCCAGCGCGGCGATTCCGGCATGATGATCATGGTCAGAATTCCGAGGAGGATCGGCAGGAAGCCGACCGCCGCCAATCCGCGCCAGCCGACCAGCGGCAGCAGGAAGCTCGCCGTCACCGATGCCGACAGCACGCCAAAGGCGACCGGGACGACCACGAGACTCGTGACCAGCGTGCGATGGCGGGTCGGTGCGAATTCGACGATGGCAGGAACCGCCGCCGCCGCGCCGGCGGCAAGGCCGAAGCCGACGAAGAAGCGCAGGATCGCAAACGCAACCCAGCCGTCTTCCGGAATGAACGCGATCGCACCCGAGGTCAGGCCGCAGAGCAGAACGCCGGATATCGCCAGCGGCTTGCGCCCGAAACGATCCGCGAGGACGCCCGCGACGAACGCCCCCAGCATCGCCCCCATGCCGGCGCTCATCAGCATGATCGAGGTCTGCCCGAACGTCAGGTGCCATTTCGGCGCCAGCACCGAGACCAGAAATCCGACCACAAAGAAATCGAAGAAATCGACCACGCCGGTGACGGCGAAGATGATGATCGATAGCCAATAGCGCGTCGTTACCGGCGCTTCGTCGAACGGCACTGCGCTCGTTTGCTCCGCCATGGTCTCCCCCTGTTGTTGTCAAGCCGCCTTCTTGTTTGAATTCAGAAATGCCGTCACCGCCTCCGCCACCCGCTCGGGGGCCTGGATCGACGCGACATGGCCGACGCCTGCGATGGTCCTCGTCTCGACGCGCGCAAGATCGCGGGCGAGCGCAAATGTTTCGACATTCGGGATCAGCCGGTCATCACCGCCCGCCAGCAAGAGCGTCGGGCGATCGAAGCCGGTCAGATCGGCGGCGACAGGCTGCGCAAGCAAGGCGGCGCGGCGCGCCTTCTGTCCCTCGTCGCGGCTCGAGCCGCGGAAGATCTCGATCAGCTCGGGCCTCGTGCGCAGGTATGCCGGCGGAAAGAAGAATTCGGAAATCTTCGACGCATTGGCGATGGTATCCGCGCGCCAGGAAGCGAGCTTGCGGAACACATCCGCATTGACGTCGAGTGGACTTCTGTTGACCTTCCAGGTGCTGCTCAGGATCAGGCGGTCGATGCGATCGGGATGACGGGCCGCCAGCACCTGCGCGATCTGCCCACCCAGCGAGGTTCCGAAGACATGGGCACGATCGTAACCGAGCCCTCCGACCAAGGCCGCGGCGTCGTCGGCCAAATCGGCCAGCGAATAGGACGACGGAGGGTTTCGGGTGGCACCGGAGTCGCGCTGGTCATAGGCGATCACCGTGAAGTTCGCCGCAAGGACAGGCGCAAGGCCGTCGAACATTGCATGATCGGCCTCGCCGCCATGCAGCAGCACGATCGGCTCGCCGCGCCCGGTTTTCTCAAACGCCGTGACGATGCCGTTGGACTCGAACGATTGCATCGGGGTCCCCGCTAATGCAGCAGCGTTGAAAGCGCGCCGGCCAATTCCTTCGCCGGATCCGACGGCAGCCACGGCATTCGCCAGGCCACGTGGCCATCGGGGCGCACCAGCACGGCGCCGCGCATGCCCAGTTGGAATCCGTCCGCCGGATCGGCCGACGGCAACTGTTTCAGCGACAGCGGCAAGGCGGTCTTCTCCGACACCTGCTTCCCCGCCTCCAGCCACTCGCCGCCGAGCGGCCCCGTGACGACGGTGAACTGCTTGTCGAACCAGTCGAGCGTCGATTTCTTGCGCGAAGGTTCGAGCCACATATGCGGAAATCGCGCGCCGGGACGATCCGTCGGCGTGTAGTAGCGGGAGTTCAAGGCCTTCGCGACGGTGCCATCGGGGATCACCGCGCCCTCCTCGTAATTGTGGCCGAGGTTCTGCCCGATGCTGTGCAGGTGATTGTCCATGTCGTTGATCCAGAACCTGATCCGGTCCGGATCGCGCGATCGCACGGCGTCGTCGGTCAGCCCGAATCTCAGCCGATTGCCGTAGCTGAAATTGGCATTGGATTGCGCGATCGGACGTCGCTCGCTGGAATAGCTGTCGAGCAGCTTTTCGTTCGCAAAGCCCTTCAGCACGAAGGCCAGTTTCCACGCGAGGTTATGCGCGTCCTGAACGCCGGAGTTCAGGCCGAAACCGCCGGTCGGCGGAAAGCGGTGTGCGCAGTCGCCGACCAGAAACACCCGGCCCTTTCGAAAGGTCTCGGCCACCTGCATGCTGACCCGCCAGATCGAGCAGTTCAAAAGCGTGACATCGAGATCGGGAATGCCGACATGGCCGCGCGCGATCTCGATGAACTCCTGGTCGGTCCAAGGCCGCTCGCGATCGTCCTTGGTCAGGCCGATTTGCGTCACGGTCAGCCAGCGATCCCGGCCATTGGTGTTCAGGATGCCGGCGCGCGGCAGGTCGGGCTTGTCCGGGACGATGATGAAGCCGGCGGCCTCGCGCGCGATCGGCAGCCGCGACAGATCGGCACGCCAATACTCGTTCGACATCACCGCAAGCGTCGAGGGCCCGACCATCTCGATCCCGGCGCTGCGCCGCGTCTGGCTGCCCGCGCCATCGGCGGCGATCAGGTAAGTCGCCATCCATCGCGTCACCTCGCCGGTCTTTTCGCAACGTGTCGTGACGTTGACGCCGCTGTTGGTCTCCTCGAACGATTCACAGGACGTGTTGAACAGCACCGTGGCGTGTTTGGACTTTTCGACCACCCGCAGGATTTCCTCCTCGACGGCGTCCTGGGCGACCAGGCTCTTCCAGGCGGGCGTATGGCCGACATTCGGTTCGGGCCGGGTGCGGCCGAACTCGTGTCCCGCGATGCTGTCGAGGAACACGAACATGTCGGAATTGTCCTGCAGGCCGCGGTCGCGGATCGCCTGCTCGATTCCCCATTGCCGGAAGATCTCCATGGTGCGGACCCAGCAGCCGCGCGACTTGGGATGATCCGTCGTCGTCGGGCTCTTCTCGACCACCACGCAGTCGATGCCGAAGCGATCGAGCAGCAGCGACATCGCAAGGCCGACCGGCCCGCCGCCGGCAATGAATACAGACGTCTGGCGTGCCTCATCGGTGGCGATGCCCATCCTCGTCTCTCCTCCGTTTGATCGTTGCGAGAAGACTGCTCCATTTTTTTGGTATCTCACAAGAATATGTTTGATATGGTATCCATCTCGATTTGAGATGGAGTGCCAGTCATGGACCTGCGGCAGATCCGCTATTTCGTCGCCGTCGCCGAGCGTGGCGGCTTTGCCGCCGCAGCGAGCACGCTGAACGTCGCCCAGTCGGCACTCAGCCGCCACGTCAAGGAACTCGAGGACGAATTGGGCGGCGCCTTGCTCGAACGCGGCGCGCGCGGTGTCTCGGTCACGGAATCCGGCAAGGTGCTGCTCGCGCGGGGGCGCTGGCTGCTCGGCACAATCGACGACATCAAGGCCGAGGTGCGCACGGAAAACCGCGAGCCCAGCGGTACGGTGCGGATCGGCGCGCCGCCGAGCCTCGGCGATATCCTCTACCCGCCGCTGGCCCAGGCCTTCGTGACGCAGTTTCCACGCGTGCGACTCGAACTGAGCGAGGGCCTGACCGAAAACGCGTCCGAACGCCTGCTGCGCGGTGAGCTCGATCTGGCGATCGTGACGACGCCGTCGCCCAACGACCATCTCGACTATGAAACGCTGGTCGTCGAGCAGGTGTTCCTGATCGGACCGTCGCGCGATCCGCTGCTGAAGCGCGGCCGGCTGACCCGCAAGGAATTCGACGCCTTGCCGTCCGCGGTGGCCCCGCTCAGCCGCAACCCATTCCCGTCGACCATGCTCTGCGCGGTGCGGGTCGATAACAGCACACCGATGAAACGCATGGTGGCATCTGGCCTCGGCTACGCGCTGCTGCCCTTCTCCGGCATTCACCAGGAGGTGGTTGCCGGCGTGCTGTCGGCGGCGCTGTTGCCGTGGATGCGCGCCGAACGCGTGCTGGCGCTGCCGCGCGGACGACCCGTGAGCCGGGCCACGCGTGAAGCGATTGCGGCGCTGAAGAAAATCTGCCGCGCCCTGATCGACGCGGGAATTATCCTGACCGCGCCGGCGCGCAAGAGCTAAACCCGCCGCTCCACGCAAGCGGTCTGCTCATTCATCGCTGCCCGACGCACGGGCCGTATCCGTTGCGTCCGGCTGCAGCTTCCGATCGACCAATCCGTCTTGACCATGGTTGTCATGACAACTATAGAGTCATTCCAAGATTGGCGATCAAGCCGGCTGTTCCCGCCGTGAAAAGACGCGAGCCGTGAGCGGCTCTGCGGGCGACTTTTCGCGGCCGGCGGTTAGTCGAAGGGAGGACGTTATGAACGCTGCTTCGCAGACCCATGCGGCAAGGCTGAGCGAGATTTCCCGGCTCATCGACGACCGCCCCGGCGAACGCATCTTTGAAGTCGATCGCCGGATCTTCACCGATCCGGACGTGTTCGACGCCGAGCTGCGATATATCTTCGAAGCCACGTGGAATTTCATCGGCCTGGAATCCCAGGTCGCTCGTCCCAACGATTTCGTCACCACCCATATCGGCCGGCATCCCATTCTGGTGATGCGGAGCACTGAGGGCAAAGTCGGCGCCTTCCTCAACACCTGCCGGCATCGCGGAACGATCGTCTGCCCGTTCAAGCAGGGCCGGCAGAAATTCCATGTCTGCCGCTATCACGGCTGGGCCTACGACTCGGGCGGACGCAACATCTCCGTGACGGAGGAAGCGAGCGGGCAGTATCCGCCGTCCTTCTCGAACAGCAATCACGACCTTCTTCCGGTCGCGCGGCTGGGCTCGTATCGCGGATTCCTGTTCGCGAGCCTCTCCGCCGACGTTCCGCCGCTGGAGGAATTTCTCGGCGACACCCGCGCGTTCCTCGACCTCATCATCGATCAGAGCGACAGCGGTGAGGTCGAATTCGTGCCGGGCGCCAGCACCTACACGTTCGATGGAAACTGGAAGCTGCAGTTCGAGAACGGTCTCGACTACTATCACTTCGCGACCACACACAGCTCCTACGTCGATATCCTGAAGAAGCGCAATGCAAGCGCCGGACCGGATGCCGGATTCACCGCGGAGCCGGAAGGCGAGCAGGAAGGGCAAGGCAGCTTCAGCTTCGATTACGGTCACGCCGTCAACTGGTCGATCAAGCGCACGCAGCTCTATGGCCGGCCGCTCGGCATGGATCCGGCGCGTCTCGACGCGGTGCGGCAGCGCGTCGGCAGCACCCGCGCCAAATGGATGCTGCGCCAGCGCAACCTCACGATTTTTCCGAACCTGCAGGTCATCGACATCCTGTCGGCGCAGGTGCGAACCTGGCGGCCGCTGGCACCCGACAAGACCGAGATGGTGTCGCATTGCCTTGCTCCGGTCGGCGAAAGTGCCGCGGCGCGCACGCTTCGCATTCGCAACTACGAAGACTTCTTCAATGCCTCCGGGCTGGCAAGCTCGGACGACAACGTCATGTACGAATTCTGCCAGACCGGCTATGACGCGACGACCGCCGCGCCCACGCAAGGTTATCTGCGCGGCATCGCGGAGGTCGGCCACGGCGAGAGCGCGCACACGCGCGAGCTCGGCATCACCCCTTCCGAATGGTCGTTCGGCCCCACCAGCTTCGGCGGCGAGACGAATTTCCATCCCGGGTATCGCGAGTGGCGCAGGCTGCTGCAGCACGCTGCCGGGGAGACGGCGTGATGGCGGCCGACGCAATCAAGCAAACCGATGCCCGCGCGGTCGCAGCCGCGGTCATCTTTCGCGAGGCCCGCCTGCTCGACACCGGCGAATGGGCCGACTGGGTCGCGATGTACAGCGAGGATGCCGTCTATTGGGTGCCGGCCTGGCTCGACGAGTACACCACCACCAATGATCCCGACACGCAGGTCTCGTTGCTCTACCACGATGCGCGGCGCGGACTGGAAGAGCGGATCGCGCGCATCGAGTCGCGCAAATCGATCACCGCGCTGCCGCTGCCGCGCACCGTGCACCAGATCTCGAACCTGGAAGCGTGGGAAACCGGCGCCGATCAGATCACCTGCCATTCGGTGTTCTCGGTCCACGTCTACGACCCGCGCATGGCCAAGGAACATCTGCGGCACGGGCGCTACGAGCACACGCTGCGGCGTGACGGCGAGACCTGGAAGATCGCGCGCAAGGTCATCACGCTGGTCAACGACCGCGTCCCGACCGTGCTCGATTTCTACAGCATTTGAGAGGGCACATGACGGACGATCAGGGAACCTGGCACGAAGCGGCCGCACTCAGCGCGCTGAACGAAGGCGAGCCGTACGGCATCGAAATCGGCCGCCACCACATCGCGCTCTATCGCGTCGGCAATGAGTACTACGCCACGAGCAACATTTGCACGCATGCGGAGGCGCTGCTGTCCGACGGCATTCTGGACGGCTGCGAGATCGAATGCCCGCTGCATATGGGCCGCTTCGACATCAGGACCGGCGAGGCGCTGACCAGCCCGGTCGAGATCGACATCCGGACCTATCCGGTCCGCGTGGCGGGCGACAGGCTCGAAGTCTGCCTGCCCGCATAAGACGACCATCAAAAATCAAGAATCGGGGGAAACAGGGATGACCGAAGTCGTGATGGACAAGGCGGCGATGACGACCGCCGATCCCCAGATCGAACGCACCACAATCCGCAAGGTCGCGCTGCGCCTGATGTGGTTCGTCATGGCGATGTATTTCCTCGCCATTCTCGACCGCGGAAACATCTCCTTTGCCGCGCTGCAGATGAACAAGGAGCTCGGGCTCAATGCCGAGAAGTTCGGCATCGCGGTCGGCATCATGTACTTCACCTATTCCATCTTCGAGATCCCGAGCAATCTCATCCTCAGCAAATACGGCGCGCGCGTCACGCTGACGCGGATCGCGATCCTGTGGGGCATCGCCACGATGCTGATGGCATTCACGCAGGGCCCGCTCAGCCTCTATGCATTCCGCGGCTTCCTCGGATTTGCCGAGTCCGGCCTGTTTCCCGGGGTGATGCTGCTGCTGAGCCTCTGGTTTCCATTCAGCTACCGCGCCCGCTACAACGCGATGTTCAACTATGCGGTGCCGATCTCCTATATCTTCGCCTCGCTGATCTCCGGCGCGATCCTCGAGCTGAACGGGGTGTTCGGCATCTCGGGTTGGAAATGGCTGTTCATCCTCGAAGGCCTGCCGCCCGTCATTCTCGGGATCGTCGGCATCTTCTATCTGACCGACCGCCCGCAGCAGGCGAGCTGGCTGTCGACGGCGCAGCGCAACTGGCTGACCAGCGCGCTGGAGCGCGACGCCAAGGCGACCGGGGTGGTGCATGCCGAAGGCGTGCTCAGGACCATCACCAAGCCGATGGTGCTGCTGTTCGGCCTGTGCAATTTCGGCCTGTTCTGCGGCCTGGCTTCGCTGTTTCCCTGGCTGCCGCAAATCATCAAGTCGTTCGGGCTGCCGAATTCACAGGTCGGTTTCGTGACCGCGATCCCGCCCGTCGCCGGCCTGATCGGCATGATCGCGTTGTCGCGGCACTCCGACCATGTCGGTGAGCGCTTCTATTATGCGGCCATGACCTTCGTGATCGCAGCGGCCGGCTTCGCGATGGCGGCCTTTTCAACATCGCCGGTCTGGATCATCATCGGATTCATGGTTGCCAATGTCGGTGTCTATGGTACGCAGGCCGTGTTCTGGACTATTCCCCAGTCCTACATGTCGCGGCAGAGCGCGCCGGGCGCGATCGGCCTGGTCAGCACCATCGGCAGCATCGGAGGCGCCACCATCCCGATCGTGATCGGACGCGCCAAGGACGCCTCGGGCAGTTTCACCACCGGATTCCTCGTGGTAACAGGCGTTCTCCTGGTCGCGGCGGCGTTGGTCCTGATCGCGCGCACTCAACTCGTGAAAGAATGAAGAGCCGGACTGGCGCAAACCGCAACAGAGCCCCTGACCCGCGCCGCGCCGCGCAAGGGAACACGGGCTCGGAGCTGGTGATCGATTTCGAACGTTACGTGCCCACGGTGCTGTCCAGCCTGGTCGCGAAGTTGCGCGCCAATGCCAATGCCTTCTTCCCGCAAGCCTACGGCGTATCGCTCGCGGAATGGCGGGTGCTGTCCTTTCTCAGGGAGCATGAACCGGCAAGCGCCTACGACATCTGGACCAATGCGCAACTGGACAAGGCCGTCGTCAGCCGCGAGACGGCCTCGCTGAAGAAAAAGGGCCTGATCGAGCTGACGCCGGTGCGAGGCAGCGCCCGGAACCGGACCGAGATCCGGCTGACATCGCAGGGCGTGGCGCTGCTCGACCGCAGTCTGGATGAAATCCTGCGCCGGCACAGCAACCTCACGGCCGGTCTCGACGCCAAGGCGCTGGAGAGCTTCTTCCGGGTCGTGGCGCATATCGAGCACCGCATCCCCCACATGGCCGACCAGACCTCGAACGCCGTGCCGGCCCATGCGCCGGTCAAACGCATTGCGAAACGGAGGCCGCCGACCGGCGCCTAGCGACACTTGTCCGGTGAGGAACCCCGCGTAATTTATGTTTCAGTAAGCAAGTTGTAGCTAGGATCGATCAGTGAGTTGCGTATGGGAGACTTCCAGTGATCGACTTTGACGAACTTCGTAGTATCGCCGCGGATGTTCGTATCTTTATCGACGCGTCGGAAGACAAGGGTGGCGCCTTGAAGGCCATCATCGAGGCCTACGACGTCGTTCTGGGGATTTTCCCGGCCGGCCAGGGAATGGATCTTCACGTGGTCAAGGGCAACGAGGTCCTCAATCACATCGCGCAGACCCAGGCATCGTCGGGCTTTACCCACACCGCCATCGCATTCCAGACCCGTGAGCAGGCTGTTGCGCTTCAGCAACTGATGGCCGCCTAGCCACCGGCGTTACGCGCCCCTGTTGCGGGGGCGGCCGAAACGATCGCATCGGCGATCGCGCAATCTCGATCGACGACCGAAGCGGCCCTGGAAGATCGAGGGTCGGATCTAATTCCTCTCCCTGCATCTCAGGGCACCGGTAGATCAAACAACGGTTGCTGAACCGCGTTGCGCAGCCGTTCGGCATGGTACTGCGCGACACAATCCCAGGGGTACTCGACCAGGAAATCGGCAATGCGCAGCGCCGCCGCGGCGGGCTCCGCGTACCGGATCGAACTGTAGACGGCTTCCCAGCGCGCGCAGAACGTCAGCTCCGAATCGCCGCGTTCGCCGCACAGCTCGTAGACCGTGATCGCGTCGGCAAAGCCCTTCGGCCGGATCTGGTCGACGCTGCGGAACGCGAATCTGTGTTCGGCACGCGCCTTCACGGCTGCACTCACCAGGACCTGCGTGCCGTAGTTCTTGTTGAGGCCTTCGAGACGCGAGGCCAGATTGATGGTGGCGCCGAGCGCGGTGTAGCTCATGCGGGCGGCGGAGCCGACATTGCCGACCACGGCATCGCCGAGATGCAGGCCGAACCGCGTGCCATAGGCCGGCCAGCCTTCGCTGCGGAAAGCCCGGTTGAGCTCGGCATTGCGGTGAACGCAGTCCAGCACGGCCTCGCAGGCATGAACGACGTGATCGGGATCCTCGTCCGGCGCGTTCCACAGTGCCATCACGGCGTCGCCGATGAACTTGTCGATGGTGCCATGGTGTTTCATGATCGCCTCCGACATCGCGGCGAAATAACGCGAGGTGAAGATCATGACTTGCGAGGGGTCCGCCTTCTCGGTCTTCGCGGTGAAGTCGGCGACGTCAGTGAAGAGAACCGTGACCTCGCGCCTGATACCGCCGAGCTGCAGCGAGGCTCCGGACTGCATCAGCTGACGGACGATCGGCTGAGGAATGAAGCTTGAGAAGTTGCGTACGACGGTGCGCATCGTAAACACCGAGCGGCCCAGTTCATCGATCTCGTCGATGGCCGATTGCATCCGCGGCCGGTCGGCGAGCTGAAAGCGCTGGATCTCGTCGGTCTGCCGCGCCAGCTCACGCAGCGACCGGGCGAGCAGCGAGCCGAGCCAGAACGCGAAAGGGAGCATCGCGATCACAAAGCCGAGCGCGATGGCGAACAGCGCGCGCCGCTCCGAGATGATCTTGGCGAAAAACTCGTCGAGCGGGGCGACCACCGCGAGGTGGATGTTGGCCGCACCGGCCGTCTCGATGCGGTGAAAGGCCGCGACAAGGGTCCGTCCGTCGGCGTCGGTGAAGAACTGCTGGGCGAGCCCGTCGCTGCGCCAGGACTGGATCGCCGCGGACAGGCCGGGAAGCTTGAGGACGTCGATCCGGGGCAGTGCGTCGCTGCGTTCCGTCATCAGCTCGCGCATCTCGGGATGGCCGACGATGCGGTCGGCGTCGTTGAACAGGAAGGCCAGCCCGGATTTTCCGAGCTTTTGCCGGCTCAGCATCTCCTCGAGGCGATTGAGCAGCAGGTCGGCGGCCACCACCCCGCGGCGGCCCTCCCTGAGCGGCGTGCGCAGCGTGTAGCCGGGCTCCCCGGTCGCGTAGAACACATAAGGCCCGGTGAGCAGCGTCTTGCGATCCTTTAAGGCATCGACATACCAGGGACGCCGCCGCGGGTCGTAGCTATGCGGCCCCGCCACCTCGGCGACCTTGGTCAGGTTTTCGGACAGGAACAGCGTCACCGGCGCCGCGGCGGCCGCGCCGGAGCGGGCAATGACGACGACGCGGTAGACGGCGTCGGCGGCGACATTCAGCGCCGTGCGGAATTGCGGCTTGGCGCGATCGATGACGTCCATCTCAAGAAAGGAGCCGTCTTCGTACCCGACATAGAGGTTGAAGATCTGCGGATTGTTGCGCAGCATCGAGGCCAGCAGGGCGTAGAGCCTGACATTGTCGGCGACGTCGGCCTCCTGGATGGCCGGAATTCCTGCCAGGATCTCGAGGTTGTCGCGCACATTCTTGAACTGCGCGTCGATGCGATCGGCGCCGATTTGCCCCACCTTGTCGATGAAGGTGCTCGCGGCCATCTGCGTGATCGACGAGACCCGCCTGAAACTGAGATAGACCAGCGTCAGTCCGACCACCAGCACCGCGGCGATGACCACCGTGATGATCGAGGTGCGGAAGCCGATACGAACCGGCCCCCGGCCGGTCTCGCGCGCATCACTCATCGAGCTCGTCGTTCGCCTCCGCTAATATTTGCGCACGATCGGCTTCGTCGGTGTAGTAGCCGGCGCGGCCGGCGAGAGCTGGAACGTCACCCACGCCGTCCACCCTTCCGGCCGGTTCTCTGCGGCGAAATCCTTGTAGCCACGAAGGTTCAGATAGCCCTGATAGCCGTCGGCCACCGGAAAGATGAATCCGACCTGCGGGCCGATGCCCGCGACGCGTCCCTTGAAATCACCGAGCTTCGCGCCGGCACCGCTGTCGCCGGTGAGTTGCTGGAAATAGTAGCCGGCGACACCGACATGCACATTCTTGGCGACGAACTTCGAAAGTCCCCAGTCGACGTGGAAGTCGATGCCGTTCTGGTACTGCAGATCCTTGTTCATTCCATTGTAGGTGACGCCCGCCAGCACCGAGAACTCCTGGCCGGATTCAGGATTGAGATAGGTATAGGCGCCGCCGACATCGATCGCAGTGAATCCGAAGCTGAGATTGGCGAGGCGACTGCTGTCATAGGTCCCGCTCGGGATGTTGCCGAAGATGTAGACCATCTCGTTGTTGACACCCTGATTCCATTTCAGCGTGCCCTGGTAGAAGACATCGGAGACCGTGTTGCGGTTGTCGGTTGCGACGCCCGAGACCGTATTGCCCCGCGGCCCCGTCAGTGTCGCGTCGACACCGACGCCGACATTTCCCGGCGCGGCAAGGAAGGTTACGGCGGCCTGGCCCCCGAGCACGGACTGAGCCCAGGTGTAGGTAAATCCTTCCACGAGAACGTCTGCATGCGCGTTGAGACCAGCGACGACCGATCCGGGCACCCGGTTGCCGATCACGAAATTCTTGCCCGCGTTGGCGCTTTGGTCGAGGTGAATGTAGATCGTCTCATACGCCCAGCCGGGCATGGCCGGTGCGGCGGTCAGGCTTGCGAACGCGCCGGGCAGCCAGAAGCTGACCCCGCCGGAATCGGCCAACGCCGCGCGCGGCGCTGCCGACAGTGCGAGTGCGCCAGCTATGCCCAGTGCGGCGCACCTGTGATTCTTGACCATCCTCATCCTGATCTCCCCACTTCGTTCAGGCCATCGTAGCGGATTCGCGCGCGCTTCAGTTGACCGCCTGCGCCTCCGGGAACTTCCATTTGCCGTTCAGGATTTCCGCCCGCGGCCGGTAGAGCCGGACCGTGTAATTCCAGCCCTTCATGGTCGGCAGGCAGTTCGGGATCTTGCCGTCGCAGCCGCCGAATTGGACCGCGACGGAGCCGTCGGGGCCCTTCGCGCCGGTGATATTGTTCAGCGTGTAGGCGTCGTAGGAATTCTTCTCGAAATATCCCTTGGCGTTGTAGACGCTGATCGACCAGAAGCCGTCGACCGGGACGTCGCGGACGGTCAGCTTGTAGACCGTCGTGCCATCATTCTTCGTAGGCGTGATGCTCAGATAGGTGGCGTCCTTGTCGGGATTGCCGCCCCAGCCGGCGGCCGTGCCGATCAGATGCCTGACAGGATCGACGTGCCCCTTGGGTCCGAAAGCATGCGCAAAGCCTCCGGTGTAATCATTGAGCGCAAGCAGCGCTTCGCGAATGGCTTTCTGGCTGGCGGGGTCCCAGTTCGGAAGTTCGAGCTTGCCGGTGCCTTTCTGGCTAACCTTGATGGCATCCTGCAGCGCGTGGACCTGTTCGAGATCCTTCGGATCGTTTGGATTGACGAGCGTCCGAATTCCGACCACCGCGTAGCGCGTGCCGACGTTGTCGCGCGTCAGCGTGCGCTTGCCGGCACCGTAATAGACCGCGGGCACATAATGATCCTCGCTGATCACCTGCAGTGCCATATAGCGCTTGCCAGGGTCCGGCATCGTGATCGTCACCGGCCCGGCGTCGAGGTCGAACACCCCTGATGTATAGAGCGTATCGCGGTTGAGCCGGATGACGGTCTGGTTGTCGATGCTGGCCGGCTCGCGGCGATGGTTGAGCTTTCCGAGGCCGACCCCCTTGGCGAGATTGCCCAGATAGAGATCGGACTCGGCGCGGGCAAAATTGTCGACCGTGACAGGTACCGGCGATTGCGCGAGCGATGCACTTTGGCCCACGAGGCAAAGGACACCACCAAAGAGGAAATTCCGCAGCATCATTTCATGCTCCCGACCGTGGCAGCCTTCACCTCGGTGAAGTCGCCCGGCTTCCAGCTCTTGTCGAAGGCCGCTGCTTCCGGCCCATAGATGCGAATATAGGCGAACCAACCCTTGCCGGGTTGTGTCTTGATCCAGTGCGCCTCGTGGCCTGTGGGCGCGTCAGGGCCGAAATAGAGCTGCGCCGGTGCGCTGCCCTTGATGTCCTTCAGCTCGAACATCGAGCGCAGCGCGCCACGATCCTGATCGGTCTGCACCTGCGATCGCGTCGCCGTGTCATAGACGGTGACCGACCAGAACAGTTTGCCGGGCACCGGCTGCGGCAACGACAATGTGTAGTTCTTGCCGCCGTCGAGGAAGGCGCCGGTAGCGTCGCGCACGCTCATCCAGTAGAGCGAGCCAGCGCCGGCGGTCCGGCGGAACATCGCCGGCGAGGTGACGATCGCCTGCGCGAACCAGCGGTCGCGCGCCTCGAGATCCATGCCGGCCGGCGTCTCGAATTGCGCGCTGCCCGGCGTCAGGCCGACCCACTCCCATTTGCGATCCGGCCAGTTGATACGATCGGGCCGTGCGCTGTCGAAGGCCGACACCAGCATCTGGTCGCGCCCAGCCTTGGCCGCACGCGCGAGGATGTCGGTCATGCGCGCGTCGGGCGCGAACGGCTTGCCCTTCTCGATGCCAAGTTCGGACAGCAGCCCATACATCGGCAGGAACGACGGAACGATCGGCTCCTCGTCGACAATCCGCTTGAGCACCTGCCAGAACTGACCGTTGTCTTCCCAGCGCAACGAGGAGCTGTCCAGCTTCTCCTTGGTCGTATCGACGACTGCGAGATTGCGGTTGCTGCCGAGCGGATGGACTTTTAGCGCACGCAACGCATCCATCGCCTTGTTGACGTCGCCGCCCACCGGCAGCGCACGGATCGCCAGCAGGTTCTTGTAGGATTTCGAGCGCGCCACGTGATAGCCGGCCGGCACCGCACCCTTGTAGTCCGGCGCCAGCACAAGATGCTTGCCGCCCTTGCCGGCATCGGGCCCGGGCAACCCCATATCAAGCACCCAGCCCTGGTTGTGGTCGTTGACGAGGCCGATATAAGGTCCGGGCGGAATCTCGATGACGACCGGCCCCTTGCTCACGTCGATCACGCCGGAGCCATAGGGCGTATCAGAGTTCAGCGTGAAACCGACCTGACGAGGGCCCGCGGCGGCGATGCCGATCTTCTCGCCGTCCTTGATGCCGACCTCACGGTTGCCGTTGAAGATGCCTTCGACCGACACGGTCGGATACCAGAACCGATAGGCGGTGATCGCCCGCTGGAAGTCGGCGTCATCGCGTGCGCGCCTGGTCGTATCCGCCGTCGGATAGCCGCGCTCGAACGCGTAAGGCGCTTGGGTTTGCGCCGACGCCGGGATAACGCAAACGAGCCCAATGGCGGCGGTGGCGCGCAAGAGACGGACCTTCATCACGCAACTCCCTGTTGTACCGATAACTGATTTCCGGCGCTTCATTTCGTTGAACCGCCTGTTGTGATGGCGATCCGCTCGACGTCGGGCAGCTTCCACACCTTGTCGAAAAATTCCTTCTTTGGCGCGTAGAAGCGCGCCATCAGTTCGAACTTGCGCGCGGGGTCGGTCGGCAGCCAGTTCGTCTCCTGTCCGGCCGGAGCCGCCGGCCCGATATAGATGTCGACTGAGCCATCCGGGTTCTTCTTCAGGTCGGGGATTTGCGAGGACCGGCTGGCCCGAGCGACGTTCTTGATCAACGCATGGGTCGCGCGATCGTAGGCGGTCACCGACCAGTATTGTGCGACCGGAACATTGGCCGGAACGTTGAGGCGATAGGTCTTGCTGCCGTCGAAGGCATCGCCCGCCTTGTCGCGGATCGAGATCGCATAGAACTGACCGGCGCCCAGGCGCTTGATGCCGATATAGGCGTAGCTGTAAGCGAGAGCGCGGCTGTCGGTCGGGTATGCGTTCGGATCGGCGAACCCGTCGGAGTAGGCCTTGACGACGTCCGGCGGCGCCGGGAACGTCCAGCGGCTGGTCTCGGAGAAGAACGGCGGCAGGCCGGCGTCGTATTTCGCCGCCAACCAGGCACCCGCCTCCTTCGCCGCCGAAGCAAGCACCGTCTTCATCGCCTCGGACGGAGCGAACGGCCTTCCCTTCTCGATGCCGATCGACTTGAGGCTATCGATCATCACCCGATCCCGGTCGATCCACGGCTCGTCCTGTATGATCCGATTCAGGTGCTCGAAGAAAGCCGCGTCGTAGCGAATGGTGGAATCGAAATCGGTGTCCTTCACGTCGCTGAACACCGTCGCCGGCGGGCTGGCCGCCTGCGCCAGGGAATAGACCTTCATGCGCTTGCCGTAGGCGATCGCGGCCTGGACGTCGGCATCGCCGTGGCTCTTGAGGTTGGAGCGCAGAAGCATGTAGCCGCCGAACGTGTCGGACTGCAGCGCGATGTAGCCGTCGGGCTTCGGGCCGTTGTAACCCGGCGGCAGAATCAGGAACTTGCCGCCGGCACCCTTGTCGACGCCGAGCAGGCCGGCATCCTCGAGCGGCATCTGCCAGACCGTGACGATATTGCCGTTGAACGATCCGTTCGTATCGTTAGGCGGGAGATCGAGCACGATCGGACCATTCCGCGTGTCGAAGAACGTCATGAAGTACAGCGCGTCCGGATTCGGCGTCAGCGTCTGGTTGTGCCAATCAAGCGGACGCCCCCAATAGATCACCTGCCCCACCTTGCCCGGCGTCCTGGTCAGCATCTCCTGCCGCATCAGGTCGGTGTTGACCGCGGGAATGCCCCAGATCACGGCCTCGACAGCGCGGCGTTCGATCAGGCGGCGATTCAGATCATCGCTGGACGGCGTTTGGGCATATGCCAATACGGTCGCCATCATCAGCGCAAGTCCTCCGGCGATCAATGGCTTCATGACAATCTCCATCACTCAAAACGGATTCACATAATTGACGATCGCGAGCTGCCGCAGGATCACGCGGCGCACGACGTGGGTCGGCTTCAGATGGTCGGTGTAGATCGCCGCCGTTCCGGTCGAGCCGGCCGGCAGACGGTTGGCGAACGCGGCATCATCGAGCTTGACGCGCACGACGAACGGCACCGCCTCGATCGCCTTCGGCGCAACGGCGGTGCCCGAAGTCGTGGCCTGGCCGGTCGCGACCGCCTGCAGCACGCTTTCGACCTTGCCCGTGTAGATCTGCCCGGGCGCAAACTTGAAGGTGACCTCGACCTCCTGCCCGGGCGCAACGTAGCGCGCATCGATCTGATTGATCTCGACGCCGATGATTGTGTTCGAGGTGTCGATGAACGCCATCACCGGCGACAGCGGCAGGTTCGCGACCCGCGCGCCCTTGCGCAGCGCGAGGTTGGTGACGTAGCCGTCGGCCGGCGCGCGGACCACCGTCTTGTCGCTGTTCCACTGCGCGGCCTCGAGCTGGCCACTGAGCTGATCGACCTCGGACTGCCGCTGCTCGACGTCGAAGCCGCGCCCGGCGTCGCGTTCGTAAAGCGTCGTCATCTGCGCAAGCCGCGTCTTCGACAGCTTGAGCTGCGCCGTGATCGCCTTGACCTGCGCGTCATAGGGCGTCGGATCGATCTTGAAGAGGACGTCGCCGGCCTTCAGCGGCACGTTGGCGACGACGGGCACCTCGGTCACCTCGCCCGCGACGTCAGGCACGATCGACACTGCGTTGCGCACGACCAGCGCCGAGCCCTGCGGCGCGCCCCAGCCCATCGGCACCAGCAGGCCGAACAGCAGCAACACCAGCACGATGAAGGGAGACGCCTTCCAGAACAGGTTGAAGCGCACGATCTTGAAATGCACCAAGAGGAACAGCAGCACCAGATAGACGTTGAAGATCGCGACACCCATCACGCATCTCCCGCCCGGCGCGGCGCCGGCACATCGACATAGGCCCAGATGAACGCGATCGGCCACAGCGCAAAGCCGCAGATCAAGGTGATCCAGCCGGCGACCATCACGGCCTGCGCATAGGGGTGATTGCGCGATTTCGCGATGTGCCCGGGCAGCCAGCCGGCGATGCAGAACACGCCGATCGCGCTCGCGACCAGGATGACGAGCACGATCCAGGCGAAGATGTCGTAGCCGCTCATGGCTTCGCCTCCGTCGCGGCGCCGGCCGCGGTCAGGGGCGGAAAGACCTCCTTCCAGTCCTGCTTCATGTCGACCACGGTCCAGCCACCCGCGCTGGCGGCATCCAGCGCCTTGTCGAGCTTGCCGATCCTGGATTGCCGGTCGTAGGCATATTCACGAACCGCATCCGTGTGGTGCACGATGCCGGCGAAGCGCGCGCCCGACCCCGCCACGGTCCATTGCAGCATTTGCAGGTCGCCATCCGAGTTGCCGAACGCAAAGATCGGGCGGCGGCCGATGAACCGGTTGATGCCGACCGGCTTGCCCGGGCCGTCATCGATGAACTCGACCTTGGCTTCTTTCATCAGCACGGGCTTGCCGTCGGCGCCGATCTGGAATTTCACCACGCCGGACGAGCCGACCACCTGCTCCGGCGGGATGCCGTAGACCCGCTCCATCCACGGCCGCATGAATTCGACGCCGCCGCCGGATACGACAAAGGTCTTGAAGCCGTTGGCCCTGAGATAGGCCAGCAGCTCCAGCATCGGCTGGTAGACCAGGCTGTCATACGGCCGGTTGAAGCGCGGATGCCTGGCGGTCGCGAGCCAGTCGCGCACCGAGCTTGCGAACGCATCGGTGGTCATGCCGGCATGCGTCGCCATCACGATCTGCAGGAGGCCCTTCTCGCCGCTCGCGGCCAGCGCCTTGCTGTCCTTCTCGATAAGCGCCTTGAAGGGTTGCCGCGTCTTCCAGTCCGGATGCTCCGGCGCCATTGCCTTGACGCGGTCGAACGCGAAGGCGAGCTGGAAGTAGAACGGCTGCTCGGTCCACAGCGTGCCGTCATTGTCGAACGTCGCGATCCGCTCAGCCGGCGGCACGAAGTCTCGCCCGCCCTGTGTCGTGACGCGCGCGACGAAATCGACGATCGCCGATTTCGCCGCGCCGTCTTTCCAGGACGGTAAGGGATCGACCTGGCTCAGCGCGCGCGCCGGCGCCAGCGCGCTGAGCGGCAGGGCGATCAACGCGATCAGCAGCAATCTCTTCGAGACGGCAAAGGCACCAACATCGCGGCTCATCTCGCAGGCCTCCTCTGCCGGTTGAGCGACAGCACACGATCGTCAACCGGATTGAGTTGTCCCGGCGCCCTGTGCCTTGCGGCGCGCGCCGTCTCGTGTCGTATGCTGCGCCGGGCACCGCCGATGTGGCGCAGCAGCCGGTGCGGTGACCAGCGCACCGCGCCGGCAGACGGCGCGAACAGCTCGCGCTCGACCGCGCCGATCTCGTCATCGAGCGCGGCATCATGGGCGACGGCCTTGAACGCCTCGACCGTATGCTGCGGCGCGACCGGCTCGAACCGCTGCAGCCAGTCGAGCAGCGCGAAGTAGACCGCCTTGGCATCGCCACGGCGCGCGGCGCGCCGCAGCTCGCTGAAGGCGAACGCTTCCGAGCGGAGATAGGCCTCGCGACGCCGGCGAAGACGCGCCGCGATCGCCCGCACCATCCGCGGCATCAGCCAGCCGAGCCCGGCAAGCGCCAGGAGCACGAGCGCGATCGACAGCCAGTGGTCGGCGACGACATCGCGCAGCGCGCCCCATGACCGGCGCGGGCCGGAGGTGCCGACGGAGGACGCAGCGCCGGCTGCGGGGTTCGCCTCCACGTGCAGCGTCACCGGGTCGAGATGCGCCACATCGATGCTTTGCGCGCCGGTGTTCCACCAGCGCAGGTCGATCGGCGGCAGCACATAGTCGCCGGCCTTCTCGAGCATGTAGACGCCGCTGTCGGTGCGCGCCGAGGACAGCACATCGGTGCGCCCGTCGGTCTTGTCCTGGAGCGACGGCTGCGCAGGATAGAGCTTGAGTCCGTCGAACGCGGTGAACTTCACCGGCGGCAGCAGCATCGCGGGAATGCCTTCGGCCTTGACGGTGACGGTCCGCGTCACGGCGTCCCCGGTCTTGAGCTGATCCGACGAACGGTTGACGGTCTGCTCGATCGACAGATTGCGCGCGGCCAGGAACGGCTGCAGGGCGGAGGCCGCGTCCGGGATGAAGGCCTCAAATGCGATCGGCGGCAGCGCGAGTGTGGCCTCGCGCGTCGCCGGCGGCTCGGCGGCGTATTTGATGGTAATCGCCTGGCCGGCGATCGCGTAGCTGCCCGGCTCCTGCGGATGGATGGCGAATTCGAACCGGACGCCGGCATAGGTGAGGCCGTCCCGCTGCTCGTTTTCATTGATGCTCCGCAACTGACGGGTCACGGCATTGCGGACCTGGAAGTCGGGCAGCTCGGGTGGCGCCGTCATGTAGTTCGGCGCCAGCACGTCGATCCGCAGCGTGGCCGCCTGCCCCACCACGACGCGCGGCGGATCGATCGTCACCCGCAGGATCGGCTCCGGCGCGGTTTGCTGGGCGAGCGCCGCGCAGGGTATCAGCAGTCCGATCATCAGGGCTACGGCGGCGAGCGGGTGCCTCATGGCTTCGTCCCCGCCGGCCGCGTCGCGTCCTGGATCGCAAATTTCAGCTTGAGGAAGTCAGCCGGCGTGGTCTGGACCTGACGCATCCAGGCTTCGGCGGCGCCGGCCGTGGTGAGATCCGTCGGCTTCACCTCGATCCGCTTGCCGCCCTTCTGGGTCGGGTCGACCCGCATCTCGTCGGCCTTCTCGTCCGGCGGCGCACTGTCGTCCTGCTCCTGCTTCTTCCGCTTCTCCTCTTTCGCCTTCAGCGCCGCCACCACGATGGCACGGTTGGTCTTCGCGGCGACATGGCCGGGCGCGACCTTCAGAACCTCGTCATAGGCGGCGATCGCCTTCTCATAGGCGTGGTTCTGCGCCTGGGCGTTAGCCAGCGCAAAGCGTCCCTCGAGCGTCTCGACATGCGCGAATTCCTGCGCAGCCGTCAGGAAGTCGAACGCCCGATAGGCGGCGATGCCGCGCCACATCGGATCGGAGAAGCGCTTGGCCGCGGTCGTATAGTCGCCGCGATCGAAGGCGATGCGTCCTTGCTGATCCGGCGTCAACCACAGGTCGGCAAAACGGCGCGACTCCTCCGCCCTCGCGGACGACACGTGCGACAGACAGACGAAGGCGACAACCCAGGCCACCGTCGTGCCGCGCCGGAACCAGAGCAGGCTGAGCAGTGCAATCGGCAGCAGCAGCCAAAAGCCCTCATCGCGCCATTGCGTACCGAACGCGTCACCCTGCGCGGCCTGATAGCGGGTTTCGATCCGGCGCTCGAGCGCCGCGATGTCGGCGTCGTCGATGCTGACCTGGACGACGTCCGAACCGAGCCCGAACCTTTCGCCCTTGTTCGGCGTGACGCTCAGCTTGACCAGGCCGTTCCGTCCGGCAGCCTGACGAACCGCTCCCTCCTCGTCACCGCCGTCGTCGGCGACAAGCAGGATCGTGCCGGGCACTGTTTCGGTCGCGAGCGCCTCCGCGGCGAGCGCCACCGCCGCGACCGCGTTCTTCCCGGGCGACGGCATCAGGCCCGGGGCAAGCGCGGCGAGGAAGGGTTCGATGACGGCGCGATCGTCGGTCAGCGGCATCACCAGATGCGCGGTGCCCGCATAGGCGATCAGCCCCGTGCGCGCGCCGGCGCGCGCCGCAAGCAGATCCCTGATCTTCTGCTTGGCGCGTTCGAGCCGCGTCGGCGCGACGTCGCTCTGCCCCATCGTTGCGTCGAGCGACAGCGCGATCATCAGCGGCGCCTTGTCCTCGACGAAGGGCGGCAGCTCACGCCGCCAGGTCGGGCCCGACAACGCGACGATGCCAAGCGACAGCGCGGCGGCGACCAGATAAAGCGGGCTGACGCCACGCCCCGTCCCCGGCTGCACGATGAGATGGTTGAGCAGATGCGGCGCGATCACCCCGCCCCATTGCGCCTGCGGGCTCTGCCGCCACCGCACCCATGCGAAGACGGCAGCAACGGGAATCAGCGCGAGCAGCCACAGCGGCCGCAGCAGATGGAAGGGAATCGCGGCCGCGTCATGCATGGCCGATCGCTCCCCTTCGTCCCAGCCCGCTTTCCAGCGACAGGCCGAGCCACAGCAGCAGCGACAGCACCACGGCGGCGCCGAGCGGCCACTGGAACAGCGGCTGCTTCGGCCGCCATGACAGCGTATCGAGCTTGGCCGGCGCGAGACGGTCGATGTCCGCGTAGATCGCCTGCAACTGCGCACCGTCCTCGGCACGGTAGAAATGGCCGCCGGTCGTGGCGGCGACCGACCGCAGGACGCCGAGATCGACGCGGTTCTCGCCGGTCGCGGCCGGATCGCCGACGCCGATCGTGTCGATCACGACGCCGTTCTGGTGCGCGATGTCGGCGGCATGCTCCGGAGGGACGCGGCTCGCCGTGTCGTTGCCATCCGTGAGCAGGACGAGAAGCTTCTCGCGCGCCTTGCTGGCCTCGAAGGTCTTGATCGCAAGCCCGATGGTGTCGCCGATCGCAGTCTGCTGTCCGGCCATGCCGACCTCGGTCTGCGCCAACAGCGCGGTCGCGGTCTGCAGATCCTGCGTGAACGGTACTTGCACATAGGGCCTGGTGCCGAACAGCACCAGCGCGACGCGGTCGCCGTGCCGATGCGCGATGAAATCCGCGACCACGCGCTTGACGCCGTCGAGCCGCGTCAACGTCGCGCCATCGCTGCCGCGGAAGTCGCGCTGGTCCATCGAGCCGGAGATATCGATCGCGAGCATCAGATCGCGCGCCGAAACCTCGCGCGTGACGGGATCACCGACCCATTGCGGCCGCGCCAGCGCCGCGACGACGAGCGCCCAGATCAATACGGCCGTCACCATCTGGATGCGCCGCCGTTGCAGCACGACGGCGCCGCGCTGCGGGGTCTGTCCGGTTGCCGCCGCAAGGCGGTCGAAGAACGGCACCATCACCGAGGCCTGCCGCGCGCGATACGGCGGCAACAGCCA
Source organism: Bradyrhizobium sp. USDA 4501 (assembly GCF_054062115.1). Lineage (NCBI taxonomy): Bacteria > Pseudomonadati > Pseudomonadota > Alphaproteobacteria > Hyphomicrobiales > Nitrobacteraceae > Bradyrhizobium > Bradyrhizobium sp. USDA 4501. The sequence goes on along the minus strand of NZ_JBSSEX010000001.1, from coordinate 6,654,212 downwards.
CCACACCAGGATCGGCAGCGGCAGGAGCGCGAGCATCCAGGGCCATGTGAACTCAAACATGGTGCCCCCTGATCCAGCGCCGCACCAGATCCTGCAGCGCCGTTAGATCGCCGGCATCCGCCGTCGTCCGCCCGTACGGCGCGGTCGCGACCAGCCGTCCGGCGCCTTGCGAGAATTCGTCCCCGCCATAGCTGCGGTCGAGGAACGCAAGCCAGCCCGCGCCGGCAAGTGGCGCGATGGTTTCGCGCGGAAAGGCATCGAGCGCGGTCTGCCGCACCAGCAGCGCGAGGCTCGCGGCCATTCCCTCCGGGACGCCGCCTTGTGTCTGCAGCAGCCGGTCAAGCTCCGCGAGCGCCGCGCGCCGATAGCGGTTGGCGCGGAAATGTCGCAGCAGGCGCCACGCCGCGACGGCGACCCCTGCGGCAACCAGCACGATCACGATCCGCGACGCCCATGTCGCCGGAAGCAGGCTCACCGACGGGGGCAGCGGGATATCGATCAGGCCCGCGACGGGATCCACAATGACGGGTTGGGGATCAGCCAAGAGCCGCCTCCGCTCGGGCGTGACCGCCACCGCGTCCGTGCCGGGCCGGCAGCCCGCCCAGGAGACGCCGGATTTGCGGCGCCGTTTCCTCGGCTGTGCTCAGCGGCAGCACCGGAATGCCAAGCTCGCGCGTCCACGCGAATACGCCGCGCAGCCGCTCCTGCGACGCCTGCGCGATACTCTTGCGGACGCTCTCGCGACCAACTTCGAGCTGAATCTGCAGCTCGCCATCGGTGACGGTCATCCGGCTCGAGGCCGGCAAATCGCTTTGCAAGGGATCGTGGACCAGCACCGCGACCACGTTGTTATGCCGGGCGATCGCCCCGATCATCCGGCGCGTCGCGCTATCGGCGCCATCGAAATCGCTGATCAGGATCACGGTTGCGTCATGCATCGTCCGCCGCTCGGCATGTTCGAGCGCCCGGTTGAGCATGCCTGACGCCGGAACGATGCCTCGGCCGACGCCGAGCGCCTGGTTCTGCGCGACGATGGTGGACAATATCTGCAACACCGTCGCGCGACTGCGCCGCGCCGCCAGCTCGACGACATCGCTGTCATTGAACACGATCGCGCCAATCCGGTCGCCGACGCCGAGCACACGCCAGGCGCCGATCGCGGCGGTCTCGGCCGCGGTGACCGACTTCATGGCGCGCCGGCTGCCGAAGAACATCGACAGCCGCTGATCGACCACGAGCAGAGCCTGACGGTCGCGCTCCTCGTTGAAGACGCGCACATGCGGCTTCTGCAGCCGCGCCGTGACCTTCCAGTCGATCTCGCGGACATCGTCACCCGGGCGATAGTCCCTGATCTCCTCGAAGTTCAGCCCGCGGCCGCGCATGCGCGAGGCGAACCGGCCCGACAGCAGACTATGCACCGGCTGGCGCGGCAGGAACGAAACCCTGCGATCCCGGAATTCGAGCGCGATCAGATCGTCGAGACCGACGTAGACACCGGGCGTTCTGGCTGATGTCTCCGTCATCACGGCCTCACGCTGCAGCGACAAGCTCGGTGATTTTGTCGATCACCTGGTCGGGGCTGATGCCCTGCGATACGGCCTCGTAGCTCAGGATCAGCCGGTGCCGCAGGCAGTCGTGGATGACGGCGCGGATGTGGTCGGGCGTGACGAAATCCTGCCCGTCGAGCCATGCCCGCGCCCGCGCGCTGCGGTCGATGGCAAGGCTGCCGCGCGGGCTGGCGCCGATCTGGATCCATTTACTCAGGGGTTCGCCGTAGCGGCCGGGAAACCGCGTCGCATAGATCAGGTCGACGATATATTTCTGTGCGAGGTCGGAGACGAAAATGCCATCGAGCTCGCCGCGCGCATCGAGGATCGCCTGCTGCGGCACCGGCGGCGGCTCGGCAGCTCCGGCTTCCGGCTTCCGCGCATTCTCGGCGCGATTGAGCTTGATGATCTCTCCTTCGGTCGCCTCGTCGGGATAGGTGATCACGACATGCATCAGGAAGCGGTCGAGCTGCGCCTCGGGAAGCGGATAGGTGCCCTCCTGCTCGATCGGATTCTCGGTCGCGAGCACCATGAACAGGTCTGGCATCTTGTAGGTCTTGCCGGCAACGGTGACCTGACGTTCTTCCATCGCTTCCAGCAGCGCCGACTGCACCTTGGCCGGCGCGCGGTTGATCTCGTCCGCGAGCACGAGGTTGGCGAAGATCGGCCCCTTCTGGAACTGGAACTGGCCGCCCTTCTCGGTCTGCAGGTAGATCTCCGCGCCGGTCACGTCCGACGGCAGCAGGTCCGGCGTGAACTGCACGCGCGACAGGTCCGCGGCAAGATTCTTCGCCAGCGTCTTCACCGCCCGCGTCTTGGCAAGCCCCGGCAGGCTTTCGATCAGGAGGTTGCCGTTGGCCAGCAACCCGATCAGCATGCTCTCGACCAGATGATCCTGCCCGAGCACCGACTTGCCGATGCGCGCCTTGAGATCGAGCACGGCGTCGCGCGCCGCGGAGTCCTTGGCGGTTCGCCGCGCCGGGGCGGCCGCTAACTGTGTTGCGGCATGGTCTGACATTGCACTACGGCTCCTTGGACCCCGTAAACCACCGGTAATAGGGGTTTCGCCTCGCCGCTTGGCTCAGGCTCGCCATCTCGCGCGCGTAAGCCTGCCTGTTGCCCGCATAGGCGCTGAGGCCGGCACGATAGAACGCATCAAGATCTCGCCTTTCGCTCAGCAGCGAGGCGGTGAATTGCTCGTCCGCTCCCTTGAGCGGCGGTTCGCTACGGTACTGCCAGATGTGCGAAATCGTCCGGCTGAACTCGTCCGGACGAACCCATGTCGCGTATTCGATCCGCGGCCTGTCGTCCGTCACCGCCGGCGCGTCCGCCGCGTAGCGCACGAGCCCGTCGCGGTCGGTGATCCAGGTTGCGATCAGCGCCGCGACCGAGTTGACGCCGACCGCGGAAAGCGCCGCAGACGTCTCGGGCTGATTGAATCTCGCGCTGATGCGCTCCGCATCCAACTGAATCGGACGACGCGACCCGACAAGCAACATTTCATGCAGCTCCGATGTCCACAGAGACGCGTACGGAAACACATCGATGAAGCTGCGAACCAGTGCGCGCGTGTCCTCGTCGTTCTGCGTTGGCAGCGGCAACCACTGCGCGACAATCCCGTCGTCGTTCAGTCGCGACGAAGCCAGACGATAAAAATCGCGAGAATAGAGATTGACGACGCCCACCGCCGATGGCGGCGGTGGCTCCAGCGTGATCAGGTCGTAGGTCTGGCTCTCGCGCTGCAGGAGGCGACGGCCGTCGCCCAAGCGCTTCTCCAATCCCGGGTCGGACGCGGCGTTGAAGGTGCCGTCGAACATCGGAGCCGCACGAAGGACCGCCGGGAGCAGCTCACCCACCACCCTCCTGTCGAGAGCAGGGAATTGCGAGAGAGCACCGGCCGTGATGCCCGTGCCGTAGCCGATCACCAGGGCTGATTTCGGCTCGCCATTGTGAATGATGAGAGGCAGGAGCGCTTGCAGCCGCATGTAGCGCAGCGACGGCATGGCGTCGCCGGAATTGGATACGCCCTGGATATAGAGCCGGCGGAAGCGGCCGGTGTTGACCACCGCAACGGTCCCACCCGGGCTCTCTTCATAGAACATGATTTTTCCCGACCGCGCTGCCGGCAGCAATTGGGCCAATCGGTCGGACGGCGTGGCGACCGCAGCGACGATGCAGGCTGCGCCGACCGCGAATGCCAGTCCAAGACCGGTGCGGCTCGAGCGACCGCCCCAGCAGGCCAAGACACCCAGCAGGCCGGCACCGATTGCGAGCAATGCAAGTGTGTGGACCAGCCCGAGCCAGGGCAGAAGCACGAAGCCGGTGAGAAGCGCGCCGCCCACACCGCCCAGCGTATTGACCGCCACGACGGCACCAACGTCCTGCCCGATATGCGCATCCCGCACCACCAGACGCAGCGCCACCGGAAAGGCCGCCCCGAGCAGCAAGGTCGGCAGGAATACGATGCAGAACGCTGCCACCGCGAAGCGGGCGCACATGCCGGCGAACTGGCTTTCGGTAAGGCGGAGCACGAACGCCTCGGTCGCCGTCTGCGCGACCACGAGCCAATGGCCAAGTGCCGCGATCTCGATCAAAGCCAGGAAACCGGCGGCGGCGATCAGAAGGCCAAAGACACTCCAGGGATCGCGGATCCGGTCGATTACCCGCGCAACGATCGCGGCACCCGCCGCAAGTCCCGCGAGGTACGTCGCAAGCACCACGGAAAACGCGAAACTGCGCGTACTCATGAACTGAACGATGGACTGGGACCAGACAACCTCATAGCCGAGGGCAATTGCGCCGGCGGCGGCATAGAGGGCAACGGCCAAGCCGACCCGGCGCGGTTGATGCGCCGCCGCGCGGCCGGCAGGCTTGATCCTCGCCGACGCCAAGGGAATCCGGCCAAGCACCGTTGCCCCCGCCGCCGCGAGGGCATTGAGGGTCGCCGCCGCGATCGAGGTCCCTTGCACCCCGAACAGCGGAATGAGGACAAACATCGGCAGCAGAGCGCCAAGAATCGCGCCGGCCGTGTTGGCGGCGTATAGCCGGCCGCCGACGCGGCCGGCATCGCCGGAATTCTGCAGCACCGCACGCACAAGGACCGGCAGCGTCCCACCCATCAGAAGCGGGGCGATGCCGACCAGAACGAACACCATGGCCCATGCGAGCAAGCCGCTCGCGCTCTCGATCGCCACGAAGACCGGCGCGATATTCGCCAGGATCAAGGTGGTGGCGACGCCGGTTATGCCGATGCCGATCTCGATCGCGATGTAGAGTTTCGCCGGCTGGCTGGCGCGGTCAGCCCTTCCACCAAAGATCAGGCCGCCCAACGCCAGGCCGGTAAAGAAGGCGCTCACGGCGGTCGTGATGGCGTAGACATCAGCGCCGACCACGAGCGAGAGCTGCTTGATCCAGATCACCTGGTAGATCAGGCCGGCGGCACCCGAGACGAATGCCAGCGCCGCTGCGACAAGCCTCCGGCTCGCGCCGGCGTCCAGATTCTTTCGGTGTGCTCGGGTCGCGGTCGATGCAGACCCTATGCTCGATCGAGCATCCATCCGCTAATCCCCTTGGATACAGTGCGAGACAGGCCGATACCACTGGCCTGTCTCGCAGGGCCTCGCGACTATTCGAGACCACGCTTCTTGAACGATTCATCGACCTTCTTGTCGACCGCACGACGAATCTGGTCGATGCTGAAGCTCGCAATCCGCTGGCTTGGCGGATATTCAACAAGGGTCTGCAGGAACGCTGCCGCCTTGATTTGTGCCTGAGCGATCATGTACGCGTTCTCTACCCGCCATTGATCGTACATGCTGCCCGATATCTCCGCGTGTTCGTACGGATCCATGCGCAGATTGAATATCTTTGGCACGCGCAAAGGCGTGAACGGGTGGGCCCAGACGTCGAACTGGCCGGGCTGATCCTGCCGTTCAAAGGTATGTTTCCAATCGCCGTTTCGCATCGCAACGAGATCACCGTCGTCGTTGAAGTAGTAGAACTCGTTGCGTGCGCTCTTGTCGGCCTTGCCCGTGATGTAGTCGAGCTGGTTGAACCCGTCGAGGTGATTGCGGAAGGTGGTCGAGCCGCCTTGCGGCTGCCAGCCGGTGAGCAGGCGATCCTTCACCCCGGGATCGCCGGCGGCGGCAAGGAGCGTCGGGAACCAGTCGAGACCTGACACGATTCCGTTGGCAACCTCGCCTGCCTTGACGTGGCCGGGCCAACGGATCATCGCCGGCACACGGAACGCGCCTTCCCAATTGGTGTCCTTCTCCGACCGGAAGGGCGTCGTCGCTGCATCCGGCCAGGTGAACGCGTTCGGGCCGTTGTCCGTGCTGAAGACGACGATCGTGTTGTCTGCGATCTTCAGGTCATCGAGCGTCTTGAGCAGCTTTCCGACGTTCATGTCCATCTCGACCATGCCGTCAGCGTATTCATTGCCCGGCATGCCGCTTTGCCCGCGCATCGAGGCACGAACGTGGGTAAAGATGTGCATGCGAGTGAAGTTCATCCAGGTAAAGAACGGCCTGTTGGCCTTTGCCTGTCGCGTGACGAAATCGATCGCAGCACCTGTAGTCTCGTCATCGACTGTCTCCATCCGCTTCCTGGTAAGCGGGCCGGTATCCTCGATCTTGCCGTCGGCGGAAGCTTTGAGGACGCCACGCGGCGAATAGGCTTTGACGAAAGCTGCGTCGTCCTTCGGCCAGTATGGCCGCTCGGGCTCTTCTTCGGCGTTAAGATGATAAAGATTGCCGAAAAACTCATCGAAGCCGTGATTGGTCGGCAGGTATTCATCACGATCGCCGAGATGGTTCTTGCCGAACTGACCTGTGGCGTAGCCGAGAGGCTTCAGGGCCTGCGCGATAGTTATGTCGCCCTTCTGCAAGCCGACCGGTGCTCCCGGAATACCGACTTTGCAGAGGCCGGTCCGCAGGCAGACCTGTCCGGTGATGAAGGTGGAGCGGCCGGCGGTGCAGCTATTCTCGGCATAATAGTCGGTGAAGATCATGCCTTCATTGGCAATGCGGTCAATGTTCGGTGTTTTGTAACCGACCAGCCCGCGGGTATAGGCGCTGATGTTGGACTGGCCGACATCGTCGCCGAAGATCACGAGAATATTCGGCTTGGCCGCGTTCGGCTGCTGCGCTGACGCGGGAGACCCGGCAAATGGCGCCAGGCTTGTCGCGACCAACGCCGCCGCGAACAAGCCACGAAGCAGCCCTCCGCGACTACCGGACTGCCTGGCAACGATATTGCTCTCATCGCTCATTCTTACGCTCCTTGCTTGTCGAACGGTTTTTGTGACGATTGAGAATCGGGTCGGCGCACCACGCAGCGAAAGCCGACATGGCTGGTCGAGGTGTCGACCGGCTCGGCATGGCGGGCGGCAGGGCGATACCGGCGACAGTAATTCGGTGCGCACAGATGCGAGCCGCCCTTGAGAACCTTGCGCGGGATCTTGATCGCGGGCTGGGCGGGGTCGTAGCTCGCCTCCTCGCGGCCGCCGCGCGGATTCTGCGGGATGCAGCAGGGCTTCGCGGCGTCGGCCTCATGACGGGCGGACCACCAGTCGGCGGTCCACTCCCAGACATTGCCGATCATGTCGTGGACGCCGTAGCCATTGGGCGGAAACGCGGTCACCGGCGAGGTCCGGTCGAAGCCGTCCTCGCAGAGGTTCTGAATCGGGAAATTGCCCTGCCAGGTATTGGCCATGTGCTTGCCGCCGGGCGTCAAGGCGTTGCCCCAGGCGAACTCCTCGGCCTCGAGCCCGCCGCGCGCCGCGAACTCCCACTCGGCTTCGGTCGGAAGCTCCTTGCTGGCCCATTTGGCGTAGGCGAGCGCATCGGCATAGGCGACGTGGACCACCGGATGGCTGCCGAGCACGTTGATGTTGCTGCGCGGGCCGTAGGGGCGGCGCCAGTTCGCGCCCTTCATCAAGGTCCACCATTGGCTCCAGTCGCGCAGGGTGGTGACGCGGCGCGGCGGCTGAAACACCAGCGAGCCGGCGTAGAGCATATGCGGCAGCGCACCCGGATATTGCGCAGGATCCGGCGGTCGCTCGGCGACCGTGATGTGCCCGGTCTCCCGCACGAATTCGCGGAATTGAGCGTTGGTCACCGGGGTGCGGTCGATCCAGAAGCCGTCGACCGAGGCGCGATGCGCCGGCGCCTCCTCGGGATAGTGATGGTCGGAGCCCATGCGGAACGTGCCGCCGGGAATCCAGACCATGTCGTCGGTCTGGACGCGGTCGTCACGCTCTCGTTCAGCGGAGGCGATCTCTACCCGGGACATGGCGATGCACCTCTTTGGGCATTACCGCGAGCAGTAGTCCCAGAAGCCCTGTGTTCGAGACGGGTCGGTGTAGTACCAGCACATGCCCGCTGCCGGTGCCGGTCCCGCCCAGGCGGCTGCGCTCGCCGCGCTGACGAACCCGATCGCTGCGCCGGCCGCGACCGCGCCCCCGACCGGCCAGCCGTACCAGCCGGGCCGCGCCCAACCTCCCGGCCGCGGTCCGACCCAGCGCGTGCCGCCGCCGTGCCAGCCGGGGCGAACGCCCGGCCCCACCACCGTCCGGCTCCGGTAAGCTACCGCACCGCCGCGTGGTCCGACGGCAACGCCGCCCCGGCGCGCGACAGCGCGCACCTGCACAACGTTACCGCTGCCTTCCTGCTGTGTGATGATCGGCAGTGAAGCGGAAGAGCCGATGCTGACCGCCGACGCCGGGCCTGCTTGCGCGACAATCGCGGCTGCTCCAACGAGCGCCAGACGGAAAATCCTGTTGAAGATCGGAACCTTATGATCTCGGTGACCGAACGTCGTGCATGATTGCATCGTGCCTGAGTGCATTGTCGCGCCCTTCCATTTTTCTGTGCTGCACTTTTCGGCAGCGTTGATCCGTCAGGTCTTCTTCCCTTTCTCCTCCGTTGCCAATCCATGTGCACACTTGCATGCACAGTGCTCTCCATCGTGCCTCGTTCCACTGGACGTTGTCACGAGCGAATTCTGCTGTCAGTTCAAACGATAGCGAAACGCACTATACAAGTGATGTGCACTTTGTGCCAATCTCAACCCCGAGGCGTGCAGGCTTAACGAAAGATGCTCCAATTCGATCAATCCGATCCGGTCGGCCTTATTGCTTTCTCGGAAAAACAAGCGAAAATCCGCACGTTTGCAAATCCGCATCACGATCTCGCCATGCGAATCAAACCAATTTAGGCACATTGTCGCGGGGCACACTTTTTGTACCGACTTGCACCGACTTCAAGCATTTGGTTTTAGTAGATTAATCGCGCTGCAGTTGTGAACGTGGATATGGGCCAACACCTGACGGTTAGCACCGGCGAGCTTGACGGCTTCGAGGGTCTTTACGATGCCGTCAAAGGCTCGCATGTCGATGTCATGCAGCTTGAGCGCGGCAAGTTGCGCGGCACATTGTCTCACGTCGGGATCGGTGATTTTTCGCTCAGCATCGGCGCATTCAATGTCGGGGTCCGCACCCAGCGCATCTCGACCGATCCCAAGCTGATCATCGGGATGCTGCTGAACGCGACCGACCGTGTCACGCATTGGGCGTTCGACATGCAGCCGGCCGATGTGCTGGTGATTCCGCCGTCGGTCGAGCATGACGGGGTCTTTCACAGCGCTTCGTCCTACGCGGCCATCCGCTTCGACCTCGCCGATCTGCCCGACATATTCGGCGGCGAGCCGCGGCTCGCCGACGCCGAAACCTGGCAGGCGAAGAACCACTTTCGCGCCGACCCCACGATCGGCATGGGCGCGGCGGACAAACTGCCGCGGATCGTCGCGCACCTCGCGCGCTATCCGGACGCCTTGACGGACGCGTCGGCCGACTTCTGGAGGCGCGCGATCGTCGACTGCGTGACCGCAACGGTCGTGACATCGCTGCCGCCCGACGGAACGAGCTATCTGCCGTCGGCGATGCGCTTGGTGCGCCATGTCGAGGACTATCTGCACGCCGCGGGCACGCGCCCGGTCCATGTCTCGGAAATCTGCACCGAGCTTCGGCTGTCGCGACGCAGCCTGCACCGCGCCTTCCACGAGGTGTTCGGGGTCGGCCCGGTGACTTTCCTGCGCTACAAGCGGCTCTGCATGATCCGTTCGATCCTGCGCGAAAGCACCCCGGACCAGACCACCGTCTCCAAGGTTGCGATCGAACAGGGCTTCATCGAGCTCGGGCGTTTCTCGCAATATTACCGCGCGATGTTCGGGGAATATCCGTCGCAGACGCTTGGCTACGCCGGGTAGAGCGTTTTCGAGCGAAGTGGATACCGGTTCGCGTGAAGGAAACGCGTCAAAATGAGAATCTAGAGCCCCGTTCCGATTCAATCGGAACGGGGCTCTAGGACCGATCGACATTCAGGATTCCCAAGCGGTTTGATCGCTGATTCATAGAGTTCCGTGATTCGAGACACGGAGCAGATGGTGGCGGCGAAACGATATGAGCTGACGGAGGCGCAATGGGCGAGGATTGCGCCACTGCTGCCGGGGAAAGCTGGCGACCCGGGACGTACGGCTGCGGACAATCGACTGTTCGTCAACGGATGTTTGTGGGTTTTGCGATCGGGCGCACACTGGAGCGACCTGCCGGAACGGTACGGCAAGTGGAAAACGGTGCATCAGCGCTTCAGCCGCTGGTGCCATGCCGGCGTCTGGGAGTGCGTGTTCGCTGCTCTGACCGCCGATCGCGACAACCAGTATCTGATGATCGACAGCACCATCGTTCGCGCCCACCAGCAGGCGACGAGCGGAAAAGGGGGGCCAAAGATCAGGCGCTGGGGCGTTCCCGAGGTGGACTGACCACCAAGATCCACATGCTGGCTGATGCGCTCGGCCGTCCGCTCCGCTTCATCGTCACGGCTGGGCAAGTTAATGACATCACCCAGGCGCCGGCACTGCTCCACGGCCAAAGCGGCGATGCCGTGCTCGCCGACAAGGCCTATGACAGCAACGCCCTGCGTGCGATCATCGCGGAAATCGGCGCAACGGCGGTGATCCCGTCAAACCGCACCCGCAGGATCATCATTCCGCACGACGCCGACGCATACAAACAGCGCAACCGCATCGAGCGCTGCTTTGGCCAGCTCAAACACTTCCGACGCTTGGCAACCCGTTATGACAGGCGATCTGACAACTTTACCGGCTTCATCCATCTCGCTGCCGCAATGATCTGGATGCAATGAATGTCGATCGGTCCTAGCGCGATCCAGCCGCTGCGCGCGCAAGCTCATTTCGATCGCCCCGGATCGCCATTGCCCGACAGCACCTGCGCGGCGCCGCCGATGCCGCGGAGGAAGGCTTCATCGAAGGTGACGCCGCGAAACTGCCATTTGTAATCCTTGCCGTGCCAGGCCATCCGCCATTGCGTGGCCCAGCCGAGATCCTTGTCGTCCCAGACCAGCCGACCGAGCAGGGTGGCCTCGCCTTGCGCCGCGACGATCGAACTCAGCTTCGCCGGCGGCGTCTTCAACAGTTCGGCGGCGGTGAGGTTGGCGCTCGTCAATGCCGCTGTATCGGGCAGCACGAAGCGCATGCCGCGTTTTCCGGCCGCAGCCGCAAGCGCGTCGCGTTGCAGGTCGGACTGCGTCCCGTCGGATGTGACGACGTAGTCCTTCGGGCCGTGCTGCATCTCGGCGAAGACGCCGAGCACCGGTCGCTGCGACCGCCACGGCTTGAGACCGAGCCTGGCGAGAATGCCGTCGATCTTCTTCTCGTCGAAATTCACCGTCAGGTCGTAGGGCCGGTCGCGGGTGCCCTGCTCGTCATGATGCGGCTTGCCGGCATATTGATCGTGATAGTCGAAACTGCTGACGAACGCCTTGGCCTTCGATTTGTACGCGGCAAGCCGGTGGTCGCCTGCCAGCATTGGCTGACCGGAAACCTTGATCAGGACGTCCTCCAGACACGCCCCGAAGCCTACGATGCGGTTCGGCTCGCCCTGGCCGGTGACGACGGTTTGCGCGCGGTAGAGGCTGTCGTCTGCTGCGGCCATCGCACCACCGCAAGCGATCCATGCAGCGGCAAGCAGCACGCGAACCGCGCCGCGTGCGAGCGTGGCGAGCAGATCGCGCTTCGTCTCAAGCAAGGCAGCCATGGTCACCTCCGCTCGGTCACTTCATTGACGGCTCAGATTGGCGGTATTTCCCGGTCGCGCGCCAGCGCGTTCGGGCATGGGCGCCATTCCATCAATCCCACTGCGCGCTATGGCCACGCGCGGCAGGCCTGACATATGCTCAGCGCATGCGTGGCAGCGCCGCGAGCGCAGCCCAAGACAAGAGCACCGAGCAGGAGACGTTCCGTGAAATGCTATGAGTTGCAAGGCCCCGGCGGCGTCGACGCGCTGGCGCTGGTCGACAAGCCGGTTCCGCAAGCCGGCCCGGGCGAGGTCCTGGTGCGGCTGAAGGCGGCGACGCTGAACTATCGCGACCTGCTCACGGTCAAGGGCGGTTACGGCTCGCGCCAGAAATTTCCGCTGGTGCCGGTCTCCGACGGCGCCGGCGTGGTCGAGGCGGTCGGCGCCGGCGTCAGGACCTTCGCACCCGGCGATCGCGTGATCGGCAGCTTCTTCGAAAGCTGGCTCGCCGGCGAGCCGAGCGAGGCGCGGATGCGCGCGGCGCTCGGCGGCAGCGTCGACGGTGTGCTGACCGAGTACCGGGTCTTCCCCGCGCATGCGCTGGTGCGCACGCCGGATCATCTGAATGATATCGAGGCCGCGGCACTGCCATGCGCCGGCCTCACGGCGTGGAGCGCGGTGGTCAAGCTCGGCGACCTCAAGCCGGGGCAGACGGTGCTGACCCAGGGCACCGGCGGCGTCTCGCTGTTCGCGCTGCAATTCGCCAAGATGTGCGGCGCCCGCGTCATCGCGACATCCTCCAGCGACGCCAAAATCGCGCGGCTGAAGCAGCTCGGCGCCGATGTCACGCTTAACTACAAGTCCACGCCCGATTGGGGCAAGAAGGCGCGCGAACTCACCGGACGCGGTGTCGATCTCGTCGTCGAGGTCGGCGGCGTCGGCACGCTGAACGAGTCGATCCGCGCCACCAGGATCGGCGGCACCATCGCCTTCATCGGCGTGCTCGCAGGTCCCGCCGCGTCCGACACGCGGCTGCCGCTGATGGTGATGCAGCAGCAGCGGCTGCAAGGCGTCACCGTCGGCTCAATCGAGGATCTGCAGGCGCTGTGCGACGGCATCAGCCTGCACGGCGTCAAGCCTGTCATCGACAAAGTGTTCGCGTTCGACCAGGCCAAGGCAGCGTTCGCCCACATGGCGAGTGGCGCGCATTTCGGCAAGATCGCGATTGCGATCGGCTAGCACGCCCACGATCAAGGCCTGGAGCATCCTGAGATTGCGCCGAACAGCGACGGCGCTGCGCTCCCTCGCCCCGTTCTTACGGGGAGAGGGTTGGGTGAGGGGCTGCCTCCGCATATGTCTGGTGATAGCTGTATTCGCGGAGACTCTCCCTCACCCGGAACGCATCGAACGATGCGTTCCGACCTCTCCCCGCACGCGGGGCGAGGTGAAGCGGAGCTCGCCGCTCGATTTAGGTAAGCTCATCCCGCTCTAGCGTCCCGTGAACTGAGCCTTGCGTTTCTCGACGAAGGCCTGGCGGCCTTCCTTCGCGTCGGCGCTCTCGCGGATCACCTGCTGGAGCTCGATCTCACGCCGAAACTGATCGGCGTAGCTGGCGTGCTCGCTCTCCTCGAGGAGCTGCCGCGTCGCGACCAGCGCGCGCGTCGGTCCGTCCGCGAGACGACCGGCGAGCGCCTTCGCCTCGTCGAGCAGTTTGGCATCGTCGACCACGTCGCGCACCAACCCCCACTCCTTGGCCCGCTCGGCCGGCAGCGGCTCGTTCAGCAGCATCAGGTCGAGCGCGCGCTGGCGGCCGATCAGGCGCGGCAACAGCCAGGTCGAGCCGAGATCCGGCACCAGGCCGATCCGGCTGAACACCTGGATGAAGCTCGCCGAGCGCGCCGCCAGGATGATGTCGCCGGACATCGCGAGGCTGAAGCCACCGCCGGCCGCGACGCCGTTGACCGCGACCACCACCGGCACGCGGCATTCGCGCAAGGCCTGCATCGCCGGCCAATAATGCCTCATCACGCCGGTGTAGATGTTGTCGCCGAGCGACTGGAACGCCTTGAGGTTCTGCCCGGAGCAGAAGCCGCGTCCCTCCCCGGTCAGGACCAGCGCGCGGATGTCCGGATCGAGGCTCATCTCGCCGACGGCGCGCGCGAGATCGCCGAGCAGTTCCGGCGTCATGGCGTTCAGGCTCGCGGGATCGTTGAGCGTCAGGATGCCGACCTTGCCGTCCCGTTCACGCTTCACACCAGTCATTTTCCGCTCCCTGAAATTGGTTCTTGTTGTTGCACTGACAGTGCCATGCTTGGCATGCTACGCCAACGTGTCCCACCCGCAACAAGAACAGCGAAAGCAACGCCATGTCCGACCAGTTCTCCAACTCGCAAGTGATCCGCAAGCCGGCCGTCAGCGCCAAGGGCGGCATCGTCGCCGCACAGTCGCGCCGGGCGGCCGAGGTCGGCGCGGAGGTATTGGCTGCGGGCGGCGATTGCGTCGACGCCGTGATCGCAACCACCTTCGCGCTTGGCGTCGTTGAGCCCTGGATGAGCGGCGCCGGCGGCGGCGGCGCGATGGTGCTCTATCGCGCCAAGGAGAACCGCGTCGAGGTGATCGACTACGGCATGCGCGCGCCCGACGGCCTGCGCATCGAGGATTATCCGCTGACCGGCGGCGCGGCCTCCGACCTGTTCCCCTGGGCGCGGGTCAAGGACGACCGCAACCTGCACGGCCCCGGCTCGATCGCTGTGCCCGGAGTCGTTGCCGGCATGGAGGAAGCGCATCGTCGCCACGCCAAAATGCCGTGGAAGGACCTGCTGGCGCCGAGCGTCAAGCTCGCCGGCGAGGGCCTTCTGGTCGATTGGTGGACCACCGCGATGATCGCAAGCTCCGCCGCCGATCTGCGGCGCTATCCCGCCAGCGCGGTGGCGTATCTGCAGGATGGCCTGCCGCCGAATGCGCAATGGGGCATCAGGTCGGTGGTCCGCATGCCGCAGGACAGGCTGAAGGCCACGATGGCGCAGCTCGCCGCGGCCGGCCCGCGCGATTTCTACGAGGGCGATCTGGCGCGCAGCATCGCCGACGACATCCAGGCCGCCGGCGGCACGCTGTCGGTGCGCGACCTCGCCGCCTTCCGTGCCCATCTGCGCGAGCCGTTGAAAATTCCCTATCGCGGCGGCACGGTCTATGCGACGCCGGAGCTGACCGCGGGTCCGACCATGGCGCGCACGCTCGGCCTTTTGCAAAAGGCGCTGGCGCCCGCGCAGGGCGGTCCGGATGCGGCGGCCTACGCAGCCTATGCCGAGGCGCTGCAAGCCGCCTATCGCGAGCGGCTGAAGGACATGGGCGACGTCGACGGCCGCCGCGCGCTCGGCGCCGAAGCAATCGCGCCAAGCTGCACCACGCATTTCTCCGCGGTCGACCGCGACGGCAACATGGCCGCGGTGACGCAGACGCTGCTGTCGACCTTCGGCTCCAAATTCGTGACGCCGAACACCGGGCTGACCATGAACAACGGCATCATGTGGTTCGATCCGACGCAAGGCAATCCGAACTCGCTCGCGCCCGGCAAGCGCTGCCTGACCAACTACACGCCGGTCGTGGCGCAGGCCGCCGACGGCCGCACGCTTGCCGCCGGCGCATCGGGCGGCCGCCGCATCCTGCCGGCCGTGTCGCAACTGCTCTCCTTCGTGATGGATTTCGGCATGGATCTCGACGCCGCAATCCACCAGCCCCGGATCGACGCCAGCGAAGGCGCCGTGGTGATCGGCGACAAGCGCCTGCCCGCGAGCGTGCGCGAGGCGCTGCGCGGCCGCTTCGACTTCGAGGAAGCCCGCATCCAGACCCTGCCGATGAAGTTCGCCTGCCCGAGCGTCGTGCTGCGCGACGGCGCCACCAACAGCGGCGTCACCGAGCCGTTCCAGCCCTGGGGCGACGCGGTCGCGGAGGGGTGAGTTATACGCACGACTCCTTCTCCACCGTCGTCCCGGCGCAGGCCCATAGGCGCTAAAATAGGATTTGCGCCTTGGATTCGTTTGTGATTCCAAGATGGAATGGCACACGAATCGCTTGTGAACAAAGATTGGGCGCGCGTTGTCGCCCGACTTGGCGGAGCCGAGGCTCTGAACATTAGCGCGCGCAAGACGAAGGCGTTTGTCCGTCCGCGGGAGATCAGCAATGCGGTCGACTTGCTGCGCCTGATCTTGGCTTATTGCCTTGGTGAGAAAGGGCTGCGGTTGACGGCGGCATGGGCCACGTCGGTTGGGCTTGTCGATATCTCCAACGTGGCTCTGTTGTATCGCTTACGTCAGTGCGGAGATTGGCTGGCAATCTTGGTCGAGCAGGCGCTTGCCGACGCGGCGCCGAAGGCGAGCCGCGGTCGTCTGATCCGTATTGTTGACGCCACGACGGTCCCCAAGGCTGGGACGAGCGGCAGGAACAAGAACGCAGTGTGGCGTATCCATAGCGCGTTCGATCTTCCGCAGGAGCGCTTTGGTCACTTCGAGCTGACCGATCAGCGAGCGGGCGAGACGCTGGATCGGATACCGGCGGTTGCCGGTGAGATCCGTCTTGCCGATCGCGCCTATCTGCAACCGGAGCGCATGGCGCATCTCGTCGATGCCGATGCAGACTTCGTGATCCGGGCCGGCTGGAAGAGCGCGCGCTGGCTCGATGCCGAAGGTAATCTTGTTGACCTCACTGCCGAACTGCGCAACGCCTCGGCGCGTGGCCTGATCGATCGGCCGATTTGGATAAAGCGCAAGTCAGGTGCGCCGCCGCTCGCAGTGCGTCTGGTTGCCGCGAAGAAGCCGGCGCAAGCTGCTGCGGCTGCGCGACGCAAGGCGCGCCGGACTGCACAAAAGGGAGGTCATCAGCTCTCCAGGCAAACACTTGACGCCGCAGATTGGGTGATCCTGGTGACCTCACTCAGGCCAGAGGACTTCACGACTGCAGATATCCTCGCCCTCTATCGGCTGCGATGGCGCATTGAGCTCGGCTTCAAGCGGCTGAAAAGCCTGATTGGCCTGAAGGGACCTCCCGGAACCGACGAGCGGTCCGCCAGACCCCATATCCTCGCTCATCTGCTGATCATTCTATTGCTCGAGCCGCTCGTCGACGAACTCGAAGACTCTCCCCGCTTGCCCGACGCCGCCTGACCCACCCAGTGACGTGGCGTCTGCTGCGCCAGCTCGTCGCTTCGCTACGGCAAGCGATCATTCCACAGCCCGCAATCGCTCTACTCTGCAGAGCCAGTCACGCTCTCCGGCGACATCTACGCGAGCCACCCAGACATAAGCGCCACTATCAGACTATGATCAAACTATCTTAGCGCCTATGGGCGCAGGCCGGGACCCATACGCCGCAGCGAGAATTGTGGATCGCGCTCGTCGTTCCAGCATCGCGAAACAACGACCATCGGTGGTTATGGGTCCCGGCCTTCGCCGGGACGACAGTGAATGTGTTGCACGACCTGTGAGTCACACGCTCGCATTCTCGCGACACGATCTGCAAAAGGTCGCGCCACTCAGTGATTTGCCGCCTTTCGCCACCCGCGCCCGCGGACATTGCATGAGCCAGACGCTCTGATACTTTTGGACCGACAACAATTGCGGTGACCGGCTTGAGTGAAGCAAGCGCAGACGTGCCGCCCGGCGCGCAACTTCTTGGGCGCGAGTGGCTGGGCTTCGACGGTGAAATCGCCACAGTCCGTTTCGAGGCGCAACCCTTGTTCACCAACCGCCATGGAACGATCCAGGGCGGTTTCCTTGCCGCGATGCTGGATTCAGCCACCGGTCTCGGCGCCCTCGCAGCGCTGCCCGCAACGCGGACCGTCGTGACGAGGACCCTCACCACGCGGTTTCTCAAACCGGCGCGCGTCGGCCCGATCACGGCCAAGGCGAAGGTCATCTCGCAGACCGACCGCGACATGATCGTCGAAGCCGATCTGATCGACGCCAGCGATGTAACGGTCGCCAGCGCCACGGCCGAGTTGCGGATTCTGGACAAGCGATAGTCCGCAGCCCGATCAGCAATCCCTACATCGCGCCAGCAGGGTGACTTCGTTCAGTCCGTAGCCGTCGACGGTCTCGACGGTGCAGCCAAGCTCGCGTTCGCAATAATCGATCCACGCCTCGGGGCTGGTGCAATAGAGCTGCACCGGCGACGCATCGGCGGCCGCCGTGCCTTCCGTCCCGCCGGTAACGAAGTTGACGCTGAAGCCGCGCAGGCTGGCGCGGCGCAGGTCGGCCAGCATCCCGGCGACAAATGCCTCCCAGGATCGGCGGCAGCCGCCGACATCGACATTCATGATGCCGCTCGCGACCGAATAGGTCGCGCGACGCAGGCCGCCCTTGCCGACCTTGAAGCGGCGCCCCGGCGCCGAGAAACGGCGGCGCGCGCGGCTGATCATGGCGAGCGACAGGTCGATCCCGAGATAGTCGATCTCCGCTTGCGGATGGCGCCTTGCGAGATAGGCGCACAGCGCGCCGTATCCGCAGCCGATGTCGTTCAGGCTGAACGGTGCGGAGAAGTCGCAGAGCTTCAGCAACTGGACGAAGCGCAGGTCCTGGGTGGCCTGGCAGGACCAGTCCACTCCGCGCGGGGTGGCGCCGTATTTGGCGACCCGCGCGCTGTAGTAGGATTCGACATCGGCATAGAGGTCGGAGAACCGCGCCCGGTCGCCTTCGGCGCCGACACCTGCGGTCTCCGCTGCGATGCTCACGTCTTGCTCATTTCTTGGCTTTGGCCCGCCGCTGCTTCGCCATCGCAGCAAGCTCCTTGCGGGCGACCTGGCTTGGCTTGGTCGGGATCGACAGAACCCGATACGACTGGGTCGAGTAGATCAGCGGCGTATGGCCATCGGCTGCAAACGTCACCTTCGGATTTTCCTTCATGGCGTGAACGCTAACGAGCACCGGCAGATACGGACCCTGCGTGAGCGCCTGCCGGAACGCCTGGACCACCCGCTTGTATCCGCTCACATTGGGCTGATCGGAAGGATAGTCCTTCAGCGTGCCGAGGAAAGTATACCAGCGCTTCCGCTCGACCCGGTCGGCCGGCTCGATCCCGATCAGCCGGAACGACTGTTCGAGGGGATGATTGGGAGAGAAGATGTCGAACTCCTTTTGCAGCTCCACCATCTCCATGATCCCGCCGGGACCAAACCGCTTGTTCAGCAGATCAAGGACATCGCGCGTCGTATCGTCTTGAATCATCCGTCCCATTAAAACCCCCTCAGTACCTTGTTTCCAGAAATGAAAAATCGTCGCGTCTAGCGTCGCTCAAGATGCAATCGAAGCTGATCGAGTTGTGGTGTGAAATAGACTGCCCCCGAGACATCGAGCAGATTCTGAGCGCCGCCGACAATCTCGTCAAGCTCCTCATGTGACGTGCTGCCCAAGGCGCAAATGATCAGGCCGCGCAGCACGGTCGCGTGCAACTCGGCGACGCGATCGGTCCTTCGCCGCGCGACCATCAGCGCCTCGTCCACCGCTTGCAGGGCCGCATGGTGGTCGGCGGCGCGATAGAGCGCCTCGGCCAGATCCGCCAGCATGCGCGCCTCGAATTCGAGGCCGGCTCGCGCAGAGCGCGCAAAGTCGATCGCTTCCTGAAGCTGGGCGGCGGCAACCTTGAAATCGCCCGCGGCGCCGCTGGCGAGGCCGGCGCTGGCGAGCGCCGCGACCCGCAGATAGGGCGTGCCGGACTGCTCGGCCAGTTCGGCGATCCTCGCCGCATGCGGCTTGGCGAGTTCCGGCCGGCCGCGGCTCCAGCCCATCTCCACCATCGCAAAATGCGGAATGAACTGCACGACGGCGGCGAAGCGCTCCGGCTCGGCCCGCAGCACCTCGGCGATCCGCCGTTCGGCTTCGTCGAACCGGCCGAGCCGCACCAGAATTCTGGTGCCGAGACACCTGATCCAGTGCTCGACGTCGAAGCCGAGAATCTGGTTCGGGTTGAGGCCGAGTGTGACGTTGTTGTGAAAACCGCCCTGCTCGGCAATCGCGGCAACCGCCACCTGCCCGGCGTCGAGCGCCTCGGCAAGACGACCCGACAGGAAGAACGCCTGGCTCAGCATGGCGTTGACCGTCGCAAACCGTCCGACGTCCCCGGTGCCGGAGGTGAGCTTCAAGGCGTCCTGCACGAGATTGACATAGTCGTCGGCCGCCGCGGTCGCGGCCAGGATTCTGCCGTAGGCGCCGAGCAGGATCGGCTCGTGCACCGGGTCCGCCGCGCGTGCGTATTTGATCGCCTCTTCGGCGTAGGGCTTGACCTCTTCGGCGGACATGCCCTCACGCCAGCCGAAGTTGAGGATCTGGCCGCTCGACATCGCTCGCAGCCGATCGACATATTCGGACGGGGGCTGGTCCTGCAGCAGGGCGCGAACCTTTTTCCAGCTTTTCATTGCCTCGGCGGAGTTGGTCTTGCCGATCCAGCGCGCCGCACGCTGCAAATGGGTGACCGCCTCCAGCGGCTGGCCCGCGGCCTCGTAGTGATAGGCGAGCAGCCCGGCAAACTCGTCGAGCTTGCCCCAGTCGAAGCCCTCGATGGCCTTGGCGACAGTCGCATGCAGCGTGGTCAGCCGCGACCGCAACTGGGTTGCGTAGGCGACCTCCTGGATCAATGGATGGCGAAACGCCAGCAGTCCCTTGTCGTAGGGCGGCAGGTCGTACAGCAGTTCGGCCTGGCGCAGCTGCGCGATGGCGTTCTGCAAATCGTCGTTCGGCAACGCCGCGACCGGACGCAGCACCGACATCGCGACCAGCCGGCCGATCACCGCCGCCGTCTCCAGCACCTGCTTGGCGATATCCTCGAGGTGATCGATGCGGGCGGCCACGACAGCCTGCACCGTTGCGGGCAGCGGCACCGCATCGACGCCATGCTTGAGCCGGTAGTTGCCGCGTTCGCCCTCGACATTGCCGCGCTCCACGACGGTGTTGGCAAGCTCCTCGATGAAGAACGGATTGCCCTGCGCGCGTTCGATGACGTTGCTGCTCAGCGAGGCCAGCGAGGGATGCCTGCCGAAATGCTCGCGGAGCAGCTCGTTCGAATCGGACCACGGCAGCGGCGGTATTGCGATCTGACGGTAGTGCGAACGCTGCATGAAAGGTGCCGTGAAGCCCGGCCTGAAATTGACCACCAGCAACGTCGCGGTGCCGACGATGGCATCGACCAGCGTCTCGACGAACTCTTCGCTCGCGGCATCGATCCAGTGCAGGTCCTCGATCATGACGACCGCCGGCGTGTCGCCGGGGCGCGCATGCACCAAGGTTCGAACGAGATCGAGCAGTTGCAGCCGCAGCGCGCGCGGATCGAGCTTCGGGGCCGGATACGCCGGATCAGCCAATCCGAGGAATTCGAGCAGCACCAGCAGTTCCTGCTCCGATGCGGCCATCTCGGCGAAGCGGTCGATGACGCGACGCCGGGATGTCTCGATCGGCTCCTTGGCGCGGATGCCGAAGATGTCGCGCAACAGCTCGAGCACGGGCTGGAACGGTGTTGCGCGGCCATGCGCCAGCACGCGGGCCTCGTAGACGCGAATGCCCTTGCGGCGGCAGTTTTCGGCGAACTCGAAGCAGAGCCGGCTCTTGCCGATGCCGGCGTCGCCGACCATGCCGACGACCCGGCCGTCGCCGCCAACTGCACGCGACAGCTCATGCTCCAACGCCGCCATCTGCTCGGTCCGGTTGACCATCGAGGTCAGGCGGCGGCCGCTGCGGAAAACGTCGCTGGCGGGCGCGCTGAGCAGCCCGGTCAGCCGAAAGACCTCCACCGGCATGGAGATGCCGCGAATGGTCTGCATGCCGAGCGGCATGACCTCGACGAATTGCCTGGCGCCGAGATAGGTGTCCCGCGTGATGAGGATCGCCCCCTCATCGGCCATCTGCTCCATCCGGTTGGCGATATGGACGTTGGCGCCGGCGGCGTCGTAGGTCTGATAGATTGTGTTTTCCACCGTTTGAACGACGACTTCGCCGGTGTGCAGCCCGACCCGGATCTGCATGCCGGGATCGGCGAGCCTGGCCACCGAATCCTGCATGGCGAGCGCGGCGAGACAGCCGCGGACCGCATGATCTTCATGCGGGCGCGGCGGCGCGCCGAACAGCGCCATGACGCCGTCACCCTGGATCTTGTTGACGATGCCGTCGTAGCGGTGGACCGCTTCCTTCATCAGGTCGAGCACCGGCTCCAGCCGCCGCATCCCGAGTTCGGGATCGCCGAGGCTGTCGATCAGATTGGTCGAGTTGCGGATATCGGCAAACAGCAGAGTGAGGTTCTTGCGTTCGCCGCCCTTGGTGCTCAGCGAACGCAGCAGCCGCTGCGAGGGCGCGTCGGGACGGACGCTGCCCGCGGCGAGCGCGGTGCCGCAGCGGCCGCAGAAGCGGCTGGAGGGCCCGTTCACATGCTGACAGGAGTCACATTTGAGGCCTAATGGCGCACCGCAATCTTCACAATAATCGTTGCCAGCCCGGTTTGCGCGGCCGCATCGCTCGCACTGCATGAACAGCCTTTCAGTAAAGACTGCGAATATATCCGACGCGCGAGATTAGCCCAGCACATTCTGTAATTGTGTTAAATGCCTCACACACCAAGGCGGTCCCGCACCCGGCCGGTCAGCACGGCCGTGATGACGCCGACCCGCCAGAAGGCGTGCATCGGGATCGGCTTGATGCCGGTCACGGGCATGTCGATCTCGGCCTTGGGGCCGCCGATCAGCCGGCGCGCCAGCTGTGCGCCCATCGCGGTCGAGAGCGCGACGCCGCGGCCGTTGCAGCCGAGCGAGATCAGCAAATTCTCCGCGGGCTCATGGACATGCGGGTAGTGATCGGCGGTGATGGCAAGGCGGCTGTTCCAGCCGTGGGTCCAGCTGACGCCCTTGAGCTGCGGCCATAGCCGCTCGGCGTAACGGATCAGATAAGCGACGTCGGTCGGCTTGCTGATCCAGCGCATCGGGCCGCGGCCGCCCATCAAGAGCCGATTTTGCTGGTCGATGCGGTAATAGACCGTGATGTGGCCGCTTTCGTAGAGCACCGGCCGGGTCGGCATGATCGCGCGCGCGATCGCCTCGGACAGCGGTGCCGTCGCCGCGATCGACGAGAACACCGGCACGATGCTGCGGCGAAGCGCCGGCCAGAGATCATCGGTAAAGCCGTTGGTCGCGAGCAGCACCTTGTCGGCGAGCACGACCGCGCGCGGCGTCTCGATCCGCCAGCGGCCGCCGTCGCGGCGCAGCCGCAGCGCCGGGGTCTCGCCATGGACGGCGGCGCCAGCCCCGATCGCGGCGCGCGCAAGACCCCGCGCATAGCTCAGCGGATGCAGGTCGCCGCCGCGCGCATCCAGCATGGCGCAGAGGTAACGGTCGCTGCCGGTCATCTGGCGCATCTCGGCGGCGTCGAGCAGCTTCGCCGGCATGCCGCGCCGGATGCATTGCTTCGCCGTGGTCGCGATCGCCGCTGCGCTGGCCTCGTTGTAGGCGGCGCGCAGCGTGCCGTTCTGCCTGGCCTCGCAGGGGATCTGGTAGCGGCGGATCAAGTCATGCGTGAAGTTGGTGGTGCCGTAGGAGAACTCGATCATGCGGCGGCCGAGATCGGTGCCGAAATCCTGCTCGATCTGGTCGGGGTCGTGCTTCAGTCCCGGATTGGTCTGCCCGCCATTGTTGCCGGAGGCGCCCCAGCCCGGCTCCTGCGCTTCCAGCACGGTCGCCAGCACGCCCTGCTCGGCGAGGTGCAGCGCGGTCGACAGGCCGGTGAAGCCGCCGCCGATGATCGCGACCGGTACGCTCTTGTCCGCTGTGAGCTGAGGCGTCGGCGTCGCCTGCACCGCGGTGTCGGCATAGAGGCTCGGTGGCAGCGGCAGGCGAATAGGCGCGTTCATTACAGGTGACCTGCTCACAGCGGATGCAGCACGCGGCGCAGGAAATCCTGGGTGCGCGGGTGCTCGGGTTGGTTGAGGACGGATTTGGCGGCGCCCTGCTCGACGATGACGCCGCCGTCGATGAACAGCACGCGGTCGGCGACGTCGCGGGCAAAGCCCATTTCATGGGTGACGACGACCATGGTCATGCCGTCGTCGGCGAGCTTGCGCATCACCGACAGCACCTCGCCGACCAGTTCCGGATCGAGCGCGGAGGTCGGCTCGTCGAACAGGATCGCCTTCGGCTGCATCGCCAGCGCCCGCGCGATCGCGACGCGCTGCTGCTGACCGCCGGAGAGTTTTGGCGGATGCACCTCCGCCTTGTCGGCGAGCCCGACCTGCGCGAGCAGCGCGCGGCCGCGGGCGATCGCCTGCTCACGCGGCTCCTTCTTCACATAAAGCGGCCCCTCGATGACGTTCTCGAGCGCGGTGCGATGTGGGAACAGGTTGAAGCGCTGGAATACCATCGAGACCTGGGTGCGGATCGCCACGATCGAGCGGTCATTGCTGTCGACGCGCGCACCTTCGACGCTGATTTCGCCGCGATCGTAGCTCTCGAGCCCGTTGATGCAGCGCAGGATGGTCGACTTGCCGGAGCCGGACGGGCCGATGATGCAGACCACCTCGCTCCTGGCGACGGAGGCGGTGATGCCCTTCAGCACCTCGACCTTGCCAAAACTCTTGTGGACGTCGCGGAGCTCGATCATTTGCGGTTCGCCTTGTTCTCGAAGTGCCGAACCAGCAGGATGAGCGGAATGCTCATGGTGAGGTACATCAGCGCCACCAGTGTGAACACGCTGGTGTTCTTGAAGGTCGAGGAGGCGATCAGCTTGCCCTGCAGCGCCAGCTCGGCCACCGTGATGGTGGACGCCTGCGAGGAATCCTTCAGCATCATGATCATGATGTTGCCGTAGGGCGGCAAAATGATCCTGACCGCCTGCGGCAGCACCACGCGGCGCATGGTGAGCCACCAGCCCATCCCGATGGTCTGCGCCGCCTCGATCTGCCCCTTGTCGATCGCCTCGATGCCGGCGCGGAAATTTTCCGCCTGATAGGCCGAATAGGCGATGCCGAGCCCGATGATCGCGGCCTGCAGCGCCGACAGCGCGATGCCGAAATCTGGCATCACGAAGTAGATGTAGAACAGCAGCACGATGATCGGGATGCCGCGGATCACGTTGATCAACGAGGCGCTGAGCCCGACCAGGACGCCGATGCCGGACACCCGCATCAAGGCCCACACCAGCCCGAGCACGGTCGAAAGGACGAGCGAGCCGACGGTGACGACGATGGTCAGCCAGACACCCTGCAGCAGGATCGGCACGAACTCGACGGCGTCATGAAAGAATTTTTGCATCGGCTCAAACGTATCCAGTCCCGACACTATTCGAACGTTACCTCCGTCATCCTGAGGAGCGGCGTCTTCGCCGCGTCTCGAAGGATGTACGGCCCGGCTGGTGGCCGTCGACCCTTCGAGGCTCGCTTCGCTCGCACCTCAGGATGACGGATCACTTCGGGACATGAATACTCACGATGCGTTGGCCTTCTGGCCCCACTTTTCTAAGATCTTGGCGATCGTGCCGTTCGCCTTCAGCTTGGCGAGCGAGGCATTGATCTTCGCGAGCAGCTCCGTGTCGCTCTTGCGGACACCGATCGCGACGGTGCCGACGGTGACCGGCTTGTAGCCGTCGACCAGCCGAACGTCGGCGAAATTGCCCTGCTGCAGATTGTAGGCGAGGATCGGATAATCGGCGAAGCCGGCCTTGAGACGGCCCGCATTCACGTCGCGCAGGATGTCGGGAATGGTGTCGTAGACCTTGACCTCGCTGAACAGCCCGGTCTTCTTCAGCGCGTCGACAAAGGCAGTACCGACCTGGGCGCCGACCACGGTGCCCTTCAGATCCTCCTGCGAGGCATAGGCCTTGGTGTCGGCCTTCGGCACCACCAAACCTTCACCGTAGGTGTAGACCGGCTCGGAGAAGTCGATCACCTCCTTGCGCGCGGCGGTGGCGAACATCGCGGCCGCAATGATGTCGATCTTGTTCGCGGTCAGCGAGGGAATCAGCGCCGAGAACTGCATCGGCTCGATCTGCACGGTAAAGCCGGCGTCCTTGCCGATCTCGGTGGCGAGATCGACCATGATGCCCTGGATCGAGTTGGACTTGGTGTCGAGGAAGGTGAAGGGAATGCCGGTCGGGGTCGAGCCGACCTTCAGCACCTGCTGCGCCCCTGACGGCGCGATCAAGGCAAGGGCAAGCGCCGCCACCGCGGCCTGGACGAGACGCTGAAACGACATCGCAACACCTCCCGAAGCTGGCCTTGGCGCCGCATCGCCCGCGCGTTTCGGGCTTTTGGTTGCGGTCGACGCCGTTCCGGCCTATTTTCACCAATATGAAATTGTGGTCACGAAACCGCGGCCAATGCAAGCGGTTTTCATGCACATGAAGGAAGCGGACTGACGTGAGCGGCGGCAAGAGAATGCGTAAAGGCGCGGCAGCGAAGCCCGCAACGGCACGCCGCGCGGCCAAGAAACCGGCCGGCAAGCCGGCGGAGCCGGCGATGGATCTCGCGGTCGGACGCCGCATCCGCGACCTGCGCCGCAGCAAGGAAATGTCGCTGGAGGTGGTCGCCGCGCGCACCGATTTGTCGATCGGCTTCATCAGCCAGATCGAGCGCGGCCTGTCGTCGCCCTCGCTGCGCGTGCTGGCGACATTGGCCGACGTACTCGGCGTCGGCATCGCCGCGCTGTTCGGCGCGACGCCCAGGGATGACGGCGCCGGCGGCATCGTGACCCGCGAGGTGCAGCGCGCCGAGCTGAAGCTGTGGCGCACGGGAATTTCAAAGCAGCTGCTGAGCCCGGCCGGCAGCGAGAGCCGGCTCAACCTGTTCCTGGTGCATCTCGAGCCCGGCGGCAACACCGGCGACGAGTTCTATACCCATGACGGCGAAGAGGCCGGCCTCGTGCTCCAGGGCGAGATGACGCTGACGGTGGACACGGAGACCTGGACTCTGAAGCAAGGCGACAGCTTCAGATTCGCGAGCCGGAGGCCGCACCGGTTCTCCAATCCCGCGCGCGATGCGAAGGCCGTGGTGCTGTGGGTGAACTGCGTGACGGCGGCGGGGTGACGGCCCCACTCTCTCCGCCGTCGTCCCGGCGAAAACCATCCAGCGTCGTCCCGACCTAGTGCGCAATTGCGCACGGGGGCCGGGACCCATTACCACCAATCTTGATTGTCGAAGGGGAAGCGGCCCCAGCGTCCTGCCATAACTCACATTCGTGGTTATGGGTCCCCTGAGTTCACAAACGAAGTGCAACACTTCCTTGAGGAGGTGTTGCCATGGGGCGGACTTACAAGCAGCTCTCTCTGGACGACCGATGCGAGATTGCCTGCCTATCGGCCAATGGCAGCTCGGTCCGGCAAATCGCGGCAGCTCTGGATCGCTCGCCATCAACGATCTCTCGGGAACTGAGGCGCAATCGGGGGAGCCAGGTCGGCTACAAGCCGAGCTATGCCCAGCACCAGATGCGAGCGCGGCGCTGGACGGGCGGACGCCTCGAACGGGAGCCCGGCCTGCGCCGCGCGGTGTTGCAACGCCTTCGCCGCGGCTGGTCGCCCGAGCAGGTCGCTGGCCGGCTGGCCCGCGAGTACGGGCGCAAGGTGATCTCCCACGAGACCATCTACCGCTTCATCTATCGCCAACTCAGGCGCACCACGGACTTCAACTGGCGGCGCTATCTGCCGCGCGCCAAGAGCAAGCGCGGCTGCCGCGGCAAGCGGGGCGGCAGCCCCGCAAGCTTCATCGAAGGCCGTGTATCCCTGGCAAATCGGCCGCTCGAAGCGGCCGACCGCAGCGTGCCCGGACACTGGGAGGCCGACCTGATGATGTTCTCGAAATACGGTCAGGCCGTGCTGACCGTGCATGAGCGCACCTCGCGGCTGCTGCTCGGCATCCGCCTTGCCACCAAGGTCGCGCGCGGTGTCGCCCGCCATCTCGTGGGCTTCTTCGCGCCCCTTCCACAAGAGCTGCGCCAGAGCGTTACCTTCGACAACGGCACCGAGTTCGCCGGTCACCTGGCGCTGCACCGCCTCTCGATCGCGACCTTCTTCTGCGATCCCCATGCCCCCTGGCAGAAGGGTGGCATCGAGAACGCCATCGGCAGGATGCGCCGCTTTATTCCCCGCAAGACGGATCTCGTAACCCTCTCGACCGCCAGATTCCGCCAGTTCATCGCCGCCTACAACAACCCCGCGCAAATGCCTTGACTACCGCACGCCTGCCGAGTCCTTTGCTCAAGTGTTGCACTTCGAATGTGAATCCACCTCCCGGCTTTCGCCGGGACGACACCTGTTATTACAGCCCTCACGTCAAGCCGCATCACTTCAACCCCATCACCACTTCCTCGATCTTGATCGGGAAATTCCGCACGCGGATGCCGGTGGCGTGGAAGACGGCGTTAGCGACGGCGCCGGCGCTGCCGGTGATGCCGATCTCGCCGACGCCCTTGATGCCGAGCGGGTTCACATGGGGATCGTGCTCGTCGACCGTGATCACCTCCATCGGCGGCACGTCGGCATTCACGGGCACATGATACTCGGCAAGGTTCGCATTCAGGATGCGGCCGGACCGCTTGTCCATCACCGCCTCCTCGTGCAGCGCGAACGAGAGGCCCCAGATCATGCCGCCGCGCAGCTGGCTCTGCACCATCAACGGATTGATGATGCGCCCTGCGGCGAACGCGCCGACCAGCCGCGTGGCGCGGATCTGGCCGAGCTCCGGATCGACCTTCACCTCAGCAAAGACAGCGCCATGCGCGTGCATCGCATATTGCGATTGCGCCGCCGGATCGGCCGCACCCGTGCCGGAGGCCTCGACCTCGGCAACGCCAGCGCGCGCCAAGATCTCGGCGTAGCTTTCGTTGCGCGCGTCATCGTCGCGGCGATGGAGCCGCCCGGCCCGCGCCACCACGCCGGCATTGCCGGCGCCGAACAGCGGCGAGCGCTCATCGGAGGTCGCAAGCTCGGCGAGTTTTGCGATCACCGCCGCACCGGCATTGTGGATCGCGGCACCGACCGTTGCGGTGTGCGCGGAGCCGCCGGCGATGCCGGCATCCGGCAGGTCCGACGTGCCCGACAGGAACGAGATCTGCCCGAGATCGAGCGCGAGCGCATCGGCCGAGATTTGCGTGAGCGCGGTCCAGGCGCCCTGCCCCATGTCATGCGCGCCGCTCTCCATCACGCCGCGTCCGTCGGCGCGGATTACGGCGCGGGCATTGCCCTGGAACATCAGCGCCGGGAAGGTCGCGGTGCCCATGCCCCAGCCGACCAGAAAGCCGTTCTCGTCGCGCATCTGCCGCGGCTGCAGCGGACGCCGCGCCCAGCCGAAACGTTCGGCGGCCTTGGCGTAGCACTGCCGCAGCGCCTTGGAGGAAAACGGCTTGCCGGTGGTCGGCTCGACCTCGGCATAATTCTTCAGCCGGAATTCCAGGGGATCGATGCCGCAGGCGAACGCCGCCTCGTCGATCGCGCTTTCCAGCGCGATCGATCCGGTAGCCTCGCCCGGCGCGCGCATGAACAGCGGCGTGCCGGTGTCGACGCGCACCGCCTCATGCGCGGTGCGGATCGCCGGGCTGGCATAGAGCGTGTGCGAGGCGTCCGCCGCCGGCTCATAGAAATCGTCGAAGCTCGACGTCGTGACGCGCGCCTCGTGATCGAGCGCGGTCAGCAGGCCGTCGTCACCGGTGCCGATCCGGATGCGCTGGCGGGTCTGCGGACGATGGCCGACCGGGCCGTACATCTGGCTCCGCCGCAGCACCAGCTTAACCGGACGCCCGACAAGCTTCGCCGCCATGATGCCAAGCACCTGCGGCCCGGAGACCAGGCCCTTGGAGCCGAAGCCGCCGCCCAGGAACGGGCTGTTGATGTGGATGTTGCCGGGCGGAACGCCGAACAGGCCGCCGATCCGCATCTGCGCCATCGCCATGCCCTGGCTCGGCGTGTCGAGGAACAGGCGGTCGCCGTCCCACACCGCGACGACCGCGTGCGGCTCCATCGCGTTGTGGTACTGCGCGGGCGTCTCGTAAGTTGCGTCGATCCGCTTCGACGCCGCGGCAAGGCCAGCATCGATATCGCCGTGCCGGACTTCGGCGGGATTACCGATGCCGACCACCGGCGGCGCGTAGGCTTCGCCGGCGTCGAGACCGACACGCGCGATCTCGACCTGATAGCGCGGCGACAGCAGCGCGGCGCCTTCGGTGGCGGCCTCCAGCGTCTCGGCGATCACGACCGCGATCGCCTGGTTGGCGTAGCGCACCTCGTCGCTCTGCAAGAGCTCCATGCGGAAGGCGAACGGATTGCCCTTGGCGTCGGGGTCTTCGGCGAGCTCCGGCTTGTGCGCCGGCGTCATCACGTCGATGACGCCGGGGTGGCGCTTGGCGGCGGCGACGTCGAGCGCGGTGACGCGGCCGCGCGCGATGCAGCTGGTCGCGATCACGGCATAGACCATGCCGGGCGGATGATTGTCGGCGGCATAGCGGGCCTTGCCGGTCACCTTCAGCGTGCCGTCGGTGCGGGTCAGCGGCTGGCCGATATTCGAGCCGTGCCTGAGATGGGCGGGGTCGCGGGTCAGATTGAGTTCAGCCGTCATGCGTTACGCTCCTGCAACGGATGAGAAGGGAGAGCCCGGCAGCGCGGGAATGCGATCCGGGGTGCCTGCAGCAGCAAGGGTGAGCGCGCGCACGACGATGCGCTGCGCGAGCTCGATCTTGAAGGCGTTGTCGCCGGACGGTTTTGCGCCCGCGAGCGCGGCGCGCGCCGCCTCGCGATAGGTCGCCGCATCCGGCGCGGCGCCCGCGAGCACCTGCTCGGCCTCGCGCGCTCGCCACGGCTTTGCCGCGACGCCGCCGAGC
The DNA here is from genome assembly GCF_054062115.1 of Bradyrhizobium sp. USDA 4501. Lineage (NCBI taxonomy): Bacteria > Pseudomonadati > Pseudomonadota > Alphaproteobacteria > Hyphomicrobiales > Nitrobacteraceae > Bradyrhizobium > Bradyrhizobium sp. USDA 4501. The sequence continues at coordinate 6,623,755 of NZ_JBSSEX010000001.1, read as the reverse complement.
GCCAGCCGCGCCTCGCGGATCTTTCCATCCTCGATGCGCAAGCCGGCCGCGGCCGAGACCACCGCGAACGCGTAGGACGTGCGCTCGCGCACCTTGATGTAGCGGGCATGCCCGGAGAAGCCTTGCGCTTCGGCCGGTAGCCGCAGCGCGACGATCAGGTCGCCGCGCTCCAGCGCGGTCTCGCGCTCCGGCGTCTCGGCCGGCAGACGGTGCAGCGCCTCGAGCGGCAGCTCGCGCCGGCCGGTCTTGCCCTCGATCTCGACGACGGCGTCGAACGCGACCAGCGGCACGCAGAAATCCGACGGATGGGTTGCGATGCAGCCCTCGCTCCAGCCGAGCACCGCGTGCAGGCGGTTCTCGCCCTTCAGCGCGTCGCAGCCGGCGCCCGGCCAGCGCCGGTTGCAGGCGCTGCCGGCGTCGTAGAAATAGGCGCAGCGTGTCCGCTGCATCAGGTTGCCGCCGACGGTCGCGGCATTGCGCAGCTGGGCCGACGCGCCCGACAGCAACGCCTCGGCGACCGCCGGATAGTCGCGCGCAAACTCCGCGTCATGCGCGAGATCGGCATTGCGCACCAGCGCGCCGATCCGCAAGCCGCCGTCGGCCAGATGCTCGATGCGGTCGAGCCCCGGCAGACGCGTGACGTCGACGAGAAGGCTCGGCCGGCTGACGCCGCCCTTCATCAGGTCGAGCAGATTGGTGCCGGAGGCGAGATAGCTCGCGCCCTTCTCGGATGCCGCCGCGATCGCGTCCGCGACGCTGGCCGGCCTGACATAATCGAAGTTCATCATGCGGAGCGCCTCTGCTTGGTCGCGTTGATGTCGGCCTGCGCCTCGAGCACGGCCTCGGTGATTCCTTGATAGGCCCCGCAGCGGCACAGATTGCCGCTCATGCATTCGCGCACGCGCTCCGGATCGTCGCCGGCCTGGCCTTCCTGGATCAGGCCGATGCCGCTCATGATCTGGCCCGGCGTGCAGAAGCCGCACTGGAAGCCGTCATGGGCGATGAAGGCGGCCTGCACCGGATGCAGCTGGTCGCCGCGCGCGACGCCTTCGATGGTTGTGATCTCGGCGCCGTCATGGCTGACGGCAAGCGCGAGGCAGGAATTGATGCGGCGGCCGTCGACCAGGACGGTGCACGCGCCGCACTGGCCGCGGTCGCATCCCTTCTTGGTACCGGTGAGGTCGAGCCGCTCGCGCAACAGGTCGAGCAGGGTTACGCGGGGGTCGTCGACGGCAATTTCCCGGCGGACACCGTTGATAGTGAGGCTGAGTGGGAGATTCATGCAGGGCTCCGATCCGTGTATGGTCGGTTTGAATCGAGGCAACGGAAGCCCGTGGCCGCCGATGCAGGATCGGCGCGCCTTGTCAGGCCCGGTGCTGGTCGCCATATACGGAGGCATCCTCCGTTTACAAGGGAGGGTGAAAAGAAAAAGCGATGGCCGCTCGATCACCAGAAATTGCACGCAAGCCCCGCGCCGACGCCGTGCGCAATCGCGAGCGCGTGCTGGAAGCGGCCAAGGCCGTGTTCTCGGCCGGCGGCAGCGAGGCGAGTCTCGAGGCGGTGGCGCGCCATGCCGGCGTCGGCATCGGCACGCTCTATCGCCACTTCCCGACGCGCGAAGCGCTCTATGAGGCGGTCTACCGCCGCGAGGTCGAGCAGCTCGGCGATCTGGCCGAGCAACTGCAATGCGCGCCCGAGCCGGTCGAGGCGCTGCGGCGCTGGCTGCGCGCTAACGTGGAATTCGTCGCCACCAAGAAGGGCATGGTCGCAGCACTGGCGCTGGTCGCTCACGGCTCGACCGAGCTGCACGCCTATTCGTTCGACCGCCTGACCAAGGCGATCGGCACCCTGCTCGCGCGCGCGGTCGCGGCCGGTGCGATCCGTGGCGACATCAGCGCCGAGGACGTGCTGCGGGCGCTGATCGGCATGTGCTACATGCACGACCAGCCCGGCTGGCAGACCACTGCGCTCCGGCTGTTGGACGTATTCGTGGACGGCTTGCGGGTGCAGCCGGTCGGCACAACGGCAAAGCCTGCGAAGAAAGCCAACCCAAAGCCGTCGCGCTGACCTTACCCATCGTAGCCCGCATGCGCGCAGCGACATGCGGGACCGACTGCCCCGGATGTCGCGGAGCCTGTCATCGGCGGGCCATCGCGCGACCCGTTGGCTCAACGGGCTATGCTTGTTCAGGCCTCCATGTTGAAGAGGATGCCGAGCGGCAGCCGGGGTCCTGCCGGATTGACATGAAGCACCGCATCGATGGTGCGCGCGGCCGGGGATGACGGCTTCATCCAGTCAAGATGACCGGCGAGCCAGGATCGCGGTTCCGCAGCCAGCACGATCGCCGCCCCCCAGTCATCCAGCGGATTGTCGCGGGCCAGCGCCTGCTCGCGGCCGGGAATGGTTGTGCCGGCGGCGCCCATCAGATGATGCAGCACCGCCTTGGCAAGCAGGTCGTCGAAACGTCCGTCATCGACCCGTTCGCTCCCGACCGCATCGATCGCAAAAACCCGCGTCGGCTTCGGCGCGACTGACCGAATGTCCGGCGCGACCGGCGGCACAGAGGATGCGCGCACATAGCGCGGCGTCGGCGGCGTCGATCGTTCGCGAGAAATGCGCCCGGCCGGCCACCGTGGGTCCCTCGCCCGCGATGATGTCGCAATACACCAGCGCGAGCGCCGCGGCGCTGCGGGCCGCAGCGTCGGACGTTGACCTCGCGATTTCGGCAACAAGATCCTCCGCGCCGCGAGGCGCATGCGGGGGCAGCTCAAACTCATGGGCACGCATCGATCGCTCTGCTGTTGATTGCCGCCCGCCCCACGATGGCGGCGGCCACCGCTCAAGGACGTCCGGTGCGTGGCCGCAGCCACCGCATGATGATTTCATGCGGTGTTCGACGGCTGCTGCGCGGCAGGTCGTGCCGCTGCAGCGACGCCGTTGCAAAGGCGGCCGCCTGCTCGCTGGATTGCCGTTTCTCGCGCGCCAGCAACATCCATTCGCGGATCACGGCGCGTCGCACCTTGGACATGGTGATTTCCCCTCGCGATAAGCCGCGTTCAGCGCGTCAGGCCGCAAGCTGCAGCGGATGGGCTTGCGACCTCCGTGCCGACAGCGCGCAGCCGTACTGATGCACGATGCCCTGCTCGACGACGAAGCCGCGCCGCTCCAGCGACGCCCGCAGGCTTTGGTTGGCCGAGGGCTTCTGGGCATCGACCCACACCACCAGCACCGCACGGGCGCTAAGGACATTCGTCAACCAGTCCAGCGCCGGCTCGAGCGAGAGAAGCGTGCGCCGCCGCCAATCGACCAGCGCAACGTCGTACTGACCGGCGGGGCAGCCGCAATTGCCCGACGCCGCCGCGCGCGCGTAGCCGCGCCGCTGCAGCTCGAACATCAATTCCATGCTCCTCGTGCCGGCCACGACGATGTGCTGTTGCGTCGTGCAGCCGGCAAGCGCGATCATCGGCTCGATGATCCGGTCGCCGATAGCAATCTGAAGCGAAGACATGACATCACCTTTCGGTTCGCTGCCGCGCTCGCGGCCGAACCTCAACGGTCTGGCCTGCACGCGAGAGCGTCTGCGTCGGGCTCAATATCTTCAGGGCGGGATATGAATTCGAGAGCGCCGCGGGCTCTACGGCATATGAGCCGCATAAGCCCGCGCCGGATGCGATGGCTGCGGTCGCTGAGCACGGTGGCCGCGCAAGTGTGCTAAAGTGCACAGACGATCAGGTTGGCATTCGGTTAGATCGTCGCATTGCCAAGCCTGGTACATACATATCTGTTCATATTCGCGATCCAGCCCGGCCATCGCGCCGGGCTCTTTCGTCGCCGAACGCGACCGTAATGAAAAACCCCGCGCTGAGGCGAGGCTTTCGCGATCACCGCGGATTGGTCCGCGTTCCGCTGTTGTTGCCGGGAAGGTTTGAAGTCCCGGTCCCGGTCGCGGAATTGTTGTTTGGGTCGGTCCAGTAGTTCGGCGTCGAGGTGCCTGGGTTGTTCATGTTCCCGGTCGTGCTGCCGGGCGGATTGCTCATTCCCGAGCCGGTTCCCATCCCGGTGGTGCCGCCGGTGCCGGTTCCTGTGCCGGAGCTTCCGGTCCCCGCGCCTGCACTTGCACCGCCGGCCGATCCGCCACCGGCGCCGCCACCCTGCGCGAAGGCGAGCGATGTCGACAGCATCACGGCCGCAGCCAATCCGATCGTTGCCAGTTTCTTCATGTGAGGTCCTTTCCTGGTTCGACCGGAAGCAACGTGGACCGCAAGGCGCACGTTCCTGCACGGCGGGACACACATCCGGCGCGGGCTCGCGAGGAACATGATGCTGGCTGTCCTGTTGAGCGGAATAGCGTTCCCGGAGGTGCGCGATGAAGACGCTTCAAATGCAGCACGAGATCACGGCCGAGCTGGAAAGACGATCCGGTGTCACTGGCCTGAAGCTGATCCGGCTCAAGGGCTATACGCCGAGCTGGGATCTCGGCGGCACCCGCGAGACCGCCCTGGACGAGGCGAAGGAAAAAGAACTTCGCGACATCGTGACCAGGATGCAGGACGAGTTCGACATCGCCTAGGACCGCTGCACGAGCAAGTTGCATTGGACAAGCCGCGGCTGAACAATCATAACGCCCCCTCGTGGCGTCGAGCCAACCGCGCGCGCAATAATATGTCGTCCCACGATATATTCTGCGCCAGCGACATTTTTGACGCTTCCCAAACGGCGATAACGGCACGCGAATTCCGGCCATTGAACGAACGTCGATGTGCGATCCGACGTTTCCATTCGCGGCATGCCCCGGAATGATTATGCTGGCCAAAAACAGGTAGACAGCTCCGCGATCTGCCGATTGGCCATGGCGAGGAAAACGCGCGTTCGCGCTCGAGCTTTCGAGGACGACTCCCGACCTTCGGTAAAAGATGCGCCTGCCGTTCATTTGGATCGCAGAAATGAACGAGAGCATCTCATCTCGGTTTATCCGCTACCCGATCGGCACCTCGCTGCTGATGGCCGGCATTCTGTTCGTCGGAATGGTCGCCTATCCCCTGTTGCCGGTCGCGCCGCTGCCGCAAGTCGACTTTCCGACCATCCAGATCTCCGCAAGTCTGCCCGGCGCCAGCCCGGAGACCATGGCCTCCTCGGTTGCGCAGCCGCTGGAGCGGCAATTCGCGCAGATTCCGGGCATTGCCCAGATGACCTCGACGAGTTCGCTCGGGTCGACCGCAGTCACCATTCAGTTCGATCTGAACCGCAGCATCGACGGCGCCGCCAATGACATCCAGGCGGCGATCAATGCCGCAGGTGGCCAGTTGCCCAAGAACCTGCCGACGCCGCCGACCTATCGCAAGGTCAACCCGGCGGACTCGCCGATCCTGCTGCTGTCGGCGACCTCGGACACCCTGCCCCTCATCACCGTGAGCGACGCGGTCGACGCCCAGCTCGGGCAGCAGATCAGTCAGATCTCGGGCGTCACCCAGGTGTTCATCGGCGGGCAGCAGAAGCCTTCGATCCGCGTGCAGATCGATCCCGCCAAGCTGGTCGCCAAGGGGCGCTCGCTGGAAGATATCCGCGGCCAGATCGCGATCACGACGGTCGACAGTCCGAAGGGCAACATCGACGGCACGAGCCGTGCCTACACGATCTACGCCAACGATCAGTTGCTGGATGCCAAGGACTGGAATGACGTGATCATCGCCTACCGCAACGGCGGCCCGTTGCGGATTCGCGACATCGGCCAGGCCGTCGCCGGGTCGGAGGACATGAAGCGGGTCGCCTGGGCGGACGGCAAACGCGGCGTGTTCCTAGTCATCTTCAAGCAACCCGGCGCCAACGTCATCGGAACGGTCGACAGGATCACGGAGCAGCTTCCAAGGCTCGTCGCCGCGATTCCGCCCGCCATCAGATCAAGATCATCAGCGACCGGACATTGACCATCCGCGCCGCCGTCGAGGACGTTCAGATCACGCTGCTCATCACCATCGTTCTGGTCGTGATGGTAATCTTCCTGTTCCTGCGCAGCTTCTGGGCCACGGTGATTCCGGCCGTCACGGTACCGCTCGCGCTGCTCGGCGCCTGCGCGCTGACGTGAGTGTTCGGCTATACGCTCGACAACCTTTCGCTGATGTCCCTGACGATTGCGGTCGGCTTCGTGGTCGACGACGCCATCGTGATGCTGGAAAAGCGCGATACGTCGAGCAGGGCGCGCGGCCGCTCGCCGCGGCATTGCAGGGCGCCGGCGAGATCGGGTTTACCATCCTGTCCATCAGTATCTCGTTGATCGCGGTGCTGATCGGGCTGCTGCTGATGGGTGGCGTGATCGGCCGACTGTTCCGCGAATTCGCGGTGACCCTGGCGATGGCGATCTTCGTCTCCCTGGTGGTGTCGCTGACGCTGACACCGATGATGGCATCGCGCTTCCTGCGCGCGCATGGCGAGACGAGGCACGGCCGGCTCTACCAATGGAGCGAGGCGGCATTCGACAGGATGCTGCATGCCTATGAGCGAGGGCTTGATCGGGCGCTGAGCTGGAGCCGGACCACGCTCTGCATCTTCTTCGCGACGGTCGCACTGTCGGTCTATCTGTTCCTGATCATTCCGAAGGGATTCTTCCCGCAACAGGACAATGGCTTCCTGAACGCGGTGTCGGAGATGGCCCAGGATATCTCTTTCGCCGACATGGAGCGGCACCAGGAAGAACTCAGCAGGATCGTTCGGGCCGATCCCGCGGTGGAGAGCATGGCCGAGTTCATCGGCGGCGGCGGCACCGCGCTGAATTCGGGTCGCATGTACATCACGCTGAAGCCGCGCGAGGAGCGCGACGCGAATGCGCAGCAGATCATCGCGCGGCTGCGGCCGAAGCTCGAGGCGGTCGAGGGAGCACGTCTCTACATGCAGGCGTCCCAGGACGTCCGGCTGGGCGGCCGCGCCACGCGGACGCAGTTCGAATACACGCTGCAGGATGCAAAGCTCGACGAGCTGAACGAATGGGCGCCGAAGATTCTGGCCAGGATGAAGACGCTACCGGAACTGCGCGACGTCGCCACCGACCAGCAGACCGAGGGAACGACGCTGACGCTGACCATCGATCGCGACACCGCGTCGCGCTTCGGTATCCAGCCGCAATTGATCGACGACACGCTGTACGACGCGTTCGGCCAGCGCCAGGTGACCCAATACTTCACCCAGCTCAACAGCTATCACGTCATCCTGGAGATCCTCCCCGAATTGCAGGGCAAGCTCGACACGCTCAACAAGCTCTACATCAAGTCGCCGACCACGGGGGACGAGGTGCCGCTCTCCGTGTTCTGCAAGTGGACCACTATTCCGGTGCGCCCGCTCGCGATCGCGCACCAGGGACAGTTTCCTGCGACCACGATCAGCTTCAACCTCGCGCAAGGGGTGGCGCTCGGCCAGGCCACCGATGCGATCCAGAACGCCGTCGCCGATCTCGGTGCTCCAGCCACGCTCAGCTCGAGTTTCCAGGGCACCGCGCAGGCCTTCCAGCAGTCACTGAGCTCGGTGCCGCTGCTGATCCTGGCCGCGCTGGTCGTGGTCTACCTGATCCTCGGCGTGCTCTATGAGAGCTACATCCATCCGCTCACGATCCTGTCCACGCTGCCATCGGCCGGGGTCGGCGCGCTGGCGATCCTGATGGCGTTCGGGTTCGATTTCAGCCTGATCGCGCTGATCGGCATCATCCTCCTGATCGGGATCGTGAAGAAGAACGGCATCATGATGGTCGACTTCGCGATCGCCGCCGAACGCGAGGAGCATCGGTCGCCGCGTGAATCGATCCGGAAAGCGGCCTGCTGCGCTTCCGCCCGATCATGATGACGACGATGGCGGCGCTGCTCGGCGGCGTCGCGCTGATGCTGGGCACCGGAACGGGATCGGAAATCCGCCAACCGCTCGGCTATGCGATGGTCGGCGGCCTGATCGTGAGCCAGGCGCTCACGCTGTTCACGACGCCGGTCGTGTATCTCTATCTCGACCGGTTCTCGAATGCGCTGTCGAGCTGGACGGCAACGAAGCGCGACGACGATGTCGAACCGCCCGTGAAGAACGCCGCCGAATAGTGCGTGACGAGATTGGGGCAAAATCGCAGCCGCGACGGTGCTGCGCTCCCTCTCCCCGTTCTTACGGGGAGAGGGTTGGGGTGAGGGGCCTTCTCAGCGTATTCGGCGACAGCCGCGTTTGCGGAGATTCCCCCTCACCCGGAACGCATCTGACGATGCGTTCCGACCTCTCCCCGCGCGCGCAGGGGTGTCCGGGGAATGATTCACTGTGTCGCGGTGCATGCTCGGCAGGACCGAGGCAAATCGGTCTTTTCTGGTTGTCGAGACACAGAGGGCCGAGCATGCGATATCGCGGTAGCATTTTTGGAAGGCTGCTTGAACCGATCAATCGACGGCAGTTCAGACGGTTGTGGATCGTCTGGACGGGGATGCCTACGACAAGTCGTTCAGGAGCTGGGATCATCTGGTGGCGCTGATCTATGCCCAGCTTAGCGGCAACAGCAGTCTGCGCGGGGTGGTGACTGGCTTCAACGCCAATTCGCAGCATCACTATCACTTGGGAACCGGCAAGCTGTCGCGCTCGACGTTGTCCGATGCCAATGCCCGCCGTCCGATCGGCATTTTCGCGCAAACCTTTGCGGCGCTGTCGGCGATGGCGCGTCGCCAGCTGCGGAGTGAAGGCATGGAGATGGTGCGTCTGATCGACGCCAGTCCGATCCCGCTCGGCAAGGTCTGCAGTTGGGCGACGTGGAACGGCCGCATCCGCGGCATGAAGCTGCATGTCGTCTACGACCCAAGGAGCGATGTCCCGACCTGCGTCGAGATGACGGCCGCGAACGTCAATGACATCGAGATCGGCCGACAGACCCCAATCCAGCCCGCCACCACCTATGTGTTTGACAAGGGCTATTGCCGTTTCGACTGGTGGCAGAAGATCAATGATAGCAAGGCTTTCTTCGTTACCCGGGCGAAGACGAGCATCCGTCTTCGCTCGCTCAGGCATCGCGCCATCCGCAAGCGTAACGGGGATGGCTTCGAAATCCTTGCCGATGACGAGGTGAAGCTCACCAGCAAGGGCGATTCGCGCCTTCCAATCCCGCTCCGCCGCATCAAGATCAGACGCGAGAAAGGCGGCAAGATCACACTCCTGACCAACGACCTTGCCCGTAGCGCCGTCGAGATCGCCGCCCTCTACAAGAGCCGATGGCAAATCGAGCTGCTGTTCCGCTGGATCAAGCAGCATCTCGATATTCGCAAGTTCCTCGGCGCCAACGACAACGCGATCCGCCTTCAGGTGCTCGCTGCGATGATTGCCTACCTGCTGCTGCGCATCGCCGCTCACACCAACTGCATCAAAATGCTCCCGCTCAGGTTCGCCGAACTCGTCGGCCAGCTCCTGCTCACGCGTCGATCCCTCGCTGCCATCGACAAACCTCCGCCCATCAACCCCAGCCGTCGGAAATCAACCATCTCACCTGACCAGATGGAGCTCCGCTATGCCTGAATTTCCCCGGACACCCCTGCCGCAAGCGGGGCGAGGTGAAGCGGAGCCCGTTGCTCGACTCAAAATAAACTCATCTTGCGCCAGCAGCTCGCGTACAGCGATGCGGCCTACCCGAACCTGACATCGTAGCGCTTGATCGACAGCTCCTTGGTGCCGATCTCGGGCTTCTTCCCCGAGAGCATGTCCGCCAGCACCCGGCCCGAGCCGCAGGCCATGGTCCAGCCGAGCGTGCCATGACCGGTGTTGAGGTGCAGATTGGCAAAGCGCGTGGCGCCGATCACCGGCGGGCCGTCCGGCGTCATCGGGCGCAGCCCGCACCAGAAGGTGGCCCTGGGAAGGTCGCCGCCGCGCGGAAACAGGTCGGTCAGCGAATGATCCAGCGTCGCGCGCCGCGCGGCGTAGAGCTTGGTCGAATAGCCCGAGATCTCGGCGGTGCCGCCGACCCGGATGCGATCGCCGAGCCGGGTGATCGCGACCTTGTAGCTCTCGTCCATCACGGTCGATTCAGGCGCGCCGGACGCGTCCCTGATCGGCACGGTGATCGAGTAGCCCTTGACCGGATAGACCGGCAGCGAGATGCCGAGCGGCCGCAGCAGGATCGGCGAATAGCTGCCGAGCGCCAGCACATAGGCGTCCGCCGTCATCATCCCGGCGCTGGTCGCGACGCCGGTGATCCGGGTCGCGTCCGCATTCAGTCCGTCGATGCCGACATTGAAGTTGAAGCGAACGCCGAGCTTCTCGGCTTCCAGCGCCAGGGCCTGCGTGAACATGTGGCAGTCGCCGGTCTCATCATGCGGCAGCCGCAGCCCGCCGGCGAACTTTTCCTTCACGCCGGCCAGCGCGGGCTCGGCGGCGATGCAGCCCTCGCGGCCGAGCACCTCGAACGGCACGCCGTACTGCTTCAGCACCGCGATATCGTCGCCGGTGTGATCGAGCTGGGCCTGCTCGCGAAACAGCTGCAGCGTGCCGCGCGCACGCTCGTCATAGCGGATGCCGATCTCGCTGCGCAGCGCCTGCAGGCAGTCGCGGCTGTATTCCGCGATCGGGATCATCCGGCTCTTGTTCACCGCGTAGCGCGCAGTCGTGCAGTTGCGCAGCATCTTCAAGAGCCAGAGCCACATCACGGGATCGAGCTTGGGGCGGATCACCAGCGGGCCGTGCTTCATCAACAGCCACTTCACCGCCTTGACCGGCACGCCGGGGCCGGCCCACGGCGATGAGTATCCGGGCGACACTTCGCCGGCATTGGCAAAGGAGGTTTCCAGCGCGGGCTTCGGCCGACGGTCGATCACCGTCACCTCGTGGCCTGCGCGTGCAAGGTAATAGGCAGAGGTGACGCCGATCACGCCACTGCCGAGAACAAGGACCTTCACTTTTCCTCACATCCTGCAGCGAAAACGCAATCGCCGCTGCGAAACCACTCTGCTTCGCAACGGCGACAGCAATTTGTAGAGCCAGCTAATATCTAGCTAGCAATTATCAGGCCACGCGCTTGATGGAGTCGCCGAGGATCGAGACGATGTCGTCGATGTGCGACTTCTCAACGATCAAAGGCGGCGACAACGCCAGCGAGTCGCCGCTCATGCGGAAGTAGAGGCCGCGGTTGAAGCAATCGACCATGATGTCGTAGCCGCGCGCGCCGACGACACCATCGCGCGGCGCGACTTCGACCGCACCCATCAGGCCCTGGTTGCGGATGTCGACCACGTTCGGCAGGCCCTTCAGCGAATGCAGGGCATCGCGCCAGTAGTCGGCGAGCGAGGCGCCGCGGGTCAGCAGAGCTTCGTCCTTGTAGATGTCGAGCGTGGCAAGACCCGCCGCGCAGGCCACCGGATGCGCCGAATAGGTGTAGCCGTGGAACAGCTCCATGGCGTTGTCCGGGCCGACCATCAGCCCGTCGTGGATCTGACGGCTGGTGAACACCGCGCCGCACGGCACGGTGCCGTTGGTGATACCCTTCGCGGTCGTCATCATGTCGGGCGTCACGCCGTAGAAGTTGGCGGCGAACGGGGTGCCGAGGCGGCCGAAGCCGGTGATGACCTCGTCGAAGATCAGCAGGATGCCGTGCTTGGTGCAGAGCTCGCGCAGGCGCTGCAGATAGCCCTTCGGCGCCGGCAGCACCGCGGTCGAACCCGGCACCGGCTCGACGATCACCGCCGCGATGGTGTCGGCGCCATGCAGCGCCACCATCCGCTCGACATCGTCGGCGAGCTCGGCGCCGTGCTCCGGCTGATCCTTGGCGAAGGCGTTGCGGGCGAGATCGTGGGTATGACGGATGTGGTCGACGCCGGGCAGATGGGTCGCGAACTGGCGGCGGTTGGCGACCATGCCGCCGACCGACATGCCGCCAAAGCCGACGCCGTGATAGCCGCGCTCGCGGCCGATCAAGCGGGTGCGGCTCGGCTGGCCGGCGGCACGGTGATAGGCCAGCGCGATCTTCAGCGCGGTATCGACCGATTCAGAGCCCGAATTGGTGAAGAAGACGCGATCCAGCCCCTTCGGGGCGATCTCGGCGAGCCGCTCGGCGAAATCGAACGCCAGCGGGTGGCCCATGTTGAACGAGGGCGCGAAATCCAGCGTCGACAACTGCCGCTCGACCGCGGCCGCGATCTGCGGGCGGCCGTGGCCGGCGTTGACGCACCACAGGCCGGCTGAGCCGTCGATCACCTGCCGGCCGTCGACCGAGGTGTAGTACATGCCCTTGGCGGAGGAGAACAGCCGCGGCGCCTTCTTGAACTGCCGGTTGGCCGTGAACGGCATCCAAAACGAGTCGGTCTTGATGGTGTTCGGAATCTGATGAACGGTCACGGCGGCGCTCCATTGCTGACTGATGCTAGTCGGACCACTCTTCCAGGCACTCAACAAGTCCTTTTCTGCCGCAGCGCAAGCCATTGATCTTGTTGAGGCGGTCTGCCAAGATTTGTTCGATCCGCAACACCTGCAACAAAGATTTGCCAAGGGGACTGCCATGAGCGTCGACATCGGCGGTCGGCTTCGATTCATCCGCGCGCGGCACAAGCTGTCGCAGCGCGAACTCGCCAAGCGCTCCGGCGTGACCAATTCGACGATTTCGCTGATCGAATCCAACCAGATGAACCCGTCGGTCGGCGCCCTGAAGCGCATCCTCGACGGGATCCCGATGGGGCTTGCCGAATTCTTCGCGATCGAGCCGGAGCGGCCGCGCAAGGCGTTCTATCGCGCCGACGAGCTGACCGAGATCGGCAAGAAGCCGATCTCCTATCTGCAAATCGGCGACAGCCTGTTCGGCCGGGCGTTGCAAATCCTGAAAGAGCGCTACGAGCCCGGCAGCGACACCGGCCGGGTGCCGCTGGTGCATGAGGGCGAGGAAGGCGGCATCGTGGTCTCGGGCCGGCTCGAGGTCACGGTCGACGACGAGCGGCGGGTGCTCAACGCCGGCGACGCCTATTACTTCGAAAGCCGCCGCCCGCACCGCTTCCGCTGCATCGGCGCCAAGCCATGCGAGGTGATTTCGGCCTGCACGCCGCCGACATTTTGAACCCGGCGCGCGCGGCGGGCGACCCAAGCCGCAGGGGCCGCATGGCGCGGCCGTGCGGGTGACGTCGATGCCTTGCTCTCCACGGTTTGCGGCCGCCGTCGCGGCCATCGCGGTCCTTGCATCCGGCCCGTCCGTTGCGTTGGACGATGATCTGCGGGCATCAAGCAGCGGGCCGACCGCGATCAGGCTGTGCGGCGATGGCGGCGACGGCACGATCAAGATCGCGGACTGCAGGAAGGCCGGCACCGAAAGGCTGGTGACGCAGATCGACCGGGCGTTCGACGTGGCGCTCGGCAAGATACCTGCGAACATCAAGCCGCTCTTGAAGCGCGACCAGGCCTGGTTCAACGAGATGATCATCGACGCCGCCGAGGTGCTGGCCGATAGCGACGCGGACGAATTGAAGGAGAGCTTTGCGCAAGCCCTGCGCCGCCGCGCCGCCGCGCTTGAGGGAATGGCATCCGGCCGTCCCGGCTTCGCCGGCAACTGGGTCAACGCTTTCGGCAACATCACGCTGACGCCTGCCGGCGGCGGCGCCTATCGCCTCGCCGCCGATCTGCGCGGCGACTATGGCGGCGACCGCAGGCGAAGCTGCAAGCTCACCGCCGACCTGAAGCCTGCGGGGAGTGGCTGGCTCGCCGGCACCGTGGCGATCAATACGGACACGGCGGCCGACAAGCCGAAAGCCGACGCTGCGGCCGCTCCCGCCAGGCCGCCGTCAGTCAAACTCCGCCGCCAGGGCGAGACCTTGCGGATCGTCGGCAGCATCGACGACGAGGAGTGGGACGGCTTCGTCGACTGCTCGTCGATGTGGCAGGTCACCGGCAGCTATTTTGCCGCCGGCAAGGATACGGCATCCGACCGGGCGGACACCGCCTTCGTCGTCCCGACCTTCGACTGCACCAGGCCGGAGACGGCGACCGACGAGGAAATCTGCGCCGACCCTGATCTGGCCGACAACGACCGGCGGCTGAACCGCGCCTGGAAGGCGTTGCAGCCGCACCTCGACGAAGCGACGCGGCGCGCGCTGATCGACGACCAGCGCAACTGGGTGAAGAGCCAGGCGCAGCAATATCCCGAATTCCTGCACCCGGCCTGGAACAAGCAGAGCTCCCAGGTTCACTTCACCGTCGATGCCCGCGACCACGTCGACGAATTGCAGCGCGAACGCCTGGCGCTGCTCGAAGGCTTTGACGACAAGCGCAGCGGACTTGCGGGCATCTGGCTCGCCCATAACGCCATCATCAAGATCACCACCGAGAGCAACGGTACCTTGAAGGCGACGGGATGGAAGTGGGACCAGGGCGACTGGAAGGCCGGCTGCGACTACGAGATGACGGGCAAGATCGTCGGCGGCACGTTCCGCTCCGACGAGCAGCGCAAGAACCCGGACACGCTCGAGCGCGACCACGCCATGCTGATCGTCAACCGGCAGGACGATCTGTTCGCGAAGAAGCGCTACTCGAACAAAGATGGCACCGAGAACAAGGACGCCGACGAAGCGAAGTGCAAGCGCCGGCTTGACAATTCCTCGACCGCGCGGCTGTTTCCCGCCCGTCCCTCGCCGGACATCGATAATTTCAAGGGCTCGATCAGATAGAGCGTCTTCAGGCGAAGTGGATACCGGTTCGCGTGACGAAAACGCGTCAAGACAACGATCCAGAGACCCGTTCCGATTCAATCGGACCGGAATGGCTCTGATCACACGACAGTATCACAGATCGCGCGTCTGCCGGTCGCCCCACGCAATAACGGCGGCAATGGTGGCGAACATCGCGGTGACCGCGATCATGACGAGGATGGTGTCGAGAGGCATGGGTCGTCTCCTGCATGTGATGGAGAGACCTAGCGCGCCTGCGCGCGCATCGCCTTGTGCTGGATCAAAAGCCGACGCCGCAGCGTCAGCTCGCGCCGCTCAGCTTGAGCCGTTCGAGGTCGAGCAGCCGCACGCCATCGGGCACGATCAACACCACCTTCTCGCGCGCAAGGCGGGTCAGCGTGCGGCTCACCGTCTCGATGGTGAGACCGAGATAGTCGGCGATGTCCTGCCGGCTCATCGGCAGCGGCACGGTAACGGACACGCTTCCGATCCGGGCGTATCGCGTCTGCATGTGGAGCAAGAATGCAGCGATCTTTTCCTCGGCACTGCGCCGTCCGAGCAGCAACATCTGGTCCTGCGCCAGGCTCAACTCGTGCCCCGCGAACTCATGCAGGCGGCGCAACAGATGCGGCTTGCCGTCGACATAGGCGAGGAACGCCGATCGCACGAAACGGCAAACCGCGACGTCGTTGACCGCCTCCGCGGTGACGCCGTAGCGGTCCTGAAGCGCAAGTCCGAGGAAGTCGCCCGGCAGCGCGAAACCCACGATCTGGCGGCGGCCGTCGGGCAATGATTTGTAGAGCCGCACGACCCCGTCGGTGACATTGAACACGCTGCCCGCCAGCGCACTCTGCTCGAACAGCGTCGTTCGTGCCGGAACCTGCTTTGCCTGGCTGATCCGGTCGAGCTCCTCGAGTTCGGACGGCTCCAGCGCAGCGCAGACGCTGAACAGCCTGACCTTGCAGTCCTCGCAACCATTCGTGGCGCGGCCGTGCCTGCAGTCGGAACGCGTCGCGCCTGCACAGGAATCCTGCAGTGGCTCGGCAATGCTCATGGCTTCGGGTGTCCGCTTGGTTAGGTGCGTGGCACTATCAACCCCGATTTGATCTGGATCAACCGCCGGCGGCATTGATGCAGATCAATGCTGCGCCGCGCTTTCCCCAGCAGTTTCGCCATCATCGGGGAATCCGGCGATGAACGAGCAATTCCAGGCACTTCCGATCGACCATCAGCATGCGATCGTGGCCTATCCGCTGGTGTTCATGCATGATGCCAGTATTACCACGGATCAGTGGCTGCGGTTCGTGCGCCGGCGCTGCCGCGGCAGCTCGCCCGAGACCGGGCTGATCGCGATTCGCGATCGCCGCGGCGTGATCCATGCCCTGTTCAGTTACCGCATCGACAACGACCTGCGCGTCCGCAAGCGGCTCAGCATCGGCGACCTGATCGTCGCGCATCTGCCCGGCTCGCGCATCGACGACGCGGTGTCGAACGTCATCGCCGAGGTTTCGGCGCAATACGGTTGCCAGATCGTCACCATCGAGCAGCCATTCGCAACGCGTCATGCGCGGCACGCCGGATGCCCGACTGCCGAGGCGCTGCGGCACCATCGGCGCGTCAACTGACATCGCGCTGCGTGGCCGTTCGGAGCCAGCCGCCGAATGCGCCTGCTCCGTTGCCGCCGTGGTCGTGCGGGAGTAGCCTTGCGGCGGCTGGAAGGTCGACTGTCGACGGTGCCACCGCATGCGCATCATCCTGATGTTCGTCGCTATTCTGCTCGGCTCGCTCGCTCCCGCAGCGGCCGACGACGTCGGCGCCGCGCAGGCCGTGATCCGCGCGCAGGAGCAGGCGTTCGGCCGCGACGACGCCGCGGCGGCCTATTCGCATGCCGCGCCGGCGATCCGGCAGATCTTTCCGCAAGCCGACATCTTCATGTCGATGGTGCAGAACCAATACGCGCCGGTCTATCGGCACAGGAGCTTCGAGTTCGGCGAGGCGCGCAGCGACGGCGGCCGGATCGCACAGCGCGTCCATATCGTCGACGCCAATGGCGAGGCGTGGGAGGCGCTCTACACGCTGGAGCGGCAGGCCGACGGCAGCCTGAAGATCACCGGCTGCTCATTGCTCAGGGCCGGCCAGGCGGTGTGATCGAGAATTACGCCAGCGCCACCCGCTGCCGCGAGCGCATCATGAGCAGCAGAATGATGCTGACATTGAGCAGGTTCCAGGCGAGGCCGTTGGCGAAGGCGGCGGCATAGGAGCCGGTGGCGTCGAAGATCACGCCCGAAATCCAGCCGCCAAAGGACATACCGAACACCGAGGCGAAGATCACGATGCCGATCCGCGTCGCGGCCTCCGACGCCGGCATCGCCTCGCGCACGATGATCGCGTAGCTCGGCACGATGCCGCCCTGGAACAGGCCGAACATCGCCGAGATGATGTAGAGCGAGGTCAGGCTGTCGAAGAACAGATAGAACAACAGCGCCGCGCCTTGCGCGATCGAGCCGATCAGCAGGGTGCGGATGCCGCCGATCCGGTCGGCGAGGAAGCCGGAGCCGATCCGGCTGATGATGCCGAAGCCGAGCATCAGCGACAGCATCTCGGCGCCGCGCGCCACGCCGTAGCCGAGATCGCCGCAATAGGCGACGATATGGACCTGCGGCATCGACATCGCCACGCAGCAGGAAATCGACGCCAGCGACAGGATCGCGGTCAGCGCGTTGGTGGAAAGCTTGAGGTCGACCCGCGGTGGTGCCGCGTTGCCATGGCTGCGCCTGGTCGCTGCGCCCATCAACACGCGCAGCACCATGAGTGCGAGCAGCATCGAGATCGCGGTGAAGATGCCGATTGCAATATGGGTGGTGCGCCAGCCGACACTCTGCATGCCGAAATTGACCAGCGGCGGCCACACCGTACCGCCGACGTAATTGCCGCTCGCGGCGATCGCGACCGCGAGGCCGCGGTAGCGCTCGAACCAGTGCGACGCCTCCGCCATCAACGGGCCGAAGGTCGCCGCCGACGACAGACCGATGGCAAAATGCAGTAGGATGAAGGCCCAGATCGACGGCGCGTAGCCGGCGCCGACATAGCCGAGGCCGAGGATGCCGATCCCGGCGCCGATCGCCGCGACGATGCCGTAGCGGTCGCTGATCTTGCCGGTCACGACCTGGCCGAGGCCGAAGCCGAGCATCACCATGGTGAAGGCGAGCGAGGCCGTTCCGCGGGTCGCGCCGAAGTCGGTCTGCACCGCCGGCAGCGCCACCACGACCGACCACATGCCGACGCTGCCGAGCGAGCCGATCACCACGGCCACGACAAGGCGCAGCCACGCCCGGCGCGAGTCGGGAATGAACGTAGCGACTTCAGGGGAAAATTCAGAAGAAATTACCACGGCAGGCGGAACTTCGTCGGCATTTGCCTCCGGGTCAAGCCACATTGCCGAGAGATTAGGCATGCGCCAGCAAGGGGACGCCGCCCCTTGAAACGGCACGCTCCGCGGCGGATTCGCGCGCGGCTAGCGTCGCATCAATTCCCGAAGTTCGGGTCCTGCGACTGGAACGGGCCGCATTCGGCGCGTTTCGCAAACCGCTGATCGAAATCGACCGTGCCCCCGCCCACCGGAATCTGTGTCGGCGGCAGTCCCCTTGTGTACTGGTCGACGGTCACCATCTTCTTGTCCGCGCTCATCGTGACGCGAACCGGCTCAAGCGGCTTGCCCTTGTTGGCCTCGGTCAGGTCGAGCGCGTAGTAGCCGATCACCGTCTGGCCGGCGCGCAGGCCTTGGCCTGCCAATGCAACCGATAGCGGTAGATAGACCTCCATCCTGACGCCTTCGCCGTCGCACGCCAGCATGCGCATCATGGCGGCGTCCTGGCCCGGAGGCTTTGCGGCAGCACCCGTCGCGACGGAAAGGGTGACAGCCGCGACAGCCCCGAAACCACCAATCCAGGGTTTGCCGGTCGTCGCCGCCGCACGGTCTCCTTGGCTTGTCATGGAATCCCCCGACACGAAGCGACTTGCTCGGTATTTCGTCTGACGTCGAGGCTGGGACGTTCAATCCCGGTCCGTCCTCCCTCCCCGATCGGCGCCTCCGTGCGCCGCCGCGGCGATGTTTGGGCGATCGGGCGTCAGCGCTTCCTGTACCGCCGGACCGGTTGCTGCTATGATCCCGGCCTACTTGAACTGATCCGGTTTTTTTGAAGCGGAAGGCATTCTGAAGCGCCTGCATTGATCACCGACAGTCATATGGAGGTTTGCCATGGCTTCTGACTGGCGTCTCGAAGGCGAATGGATCAAGAACTGCAATTGTGCGTTTGGCTGCCCCTGCGATTTCAATGCGCTGCCGACGCATGGTTCCTGCAAAGGCATGGTCGGCATGCGGATCACCAAGGGGCATTTCGGCAGCACCAAGCTCGACGGCCTGGTGTTCGCGGCAACCGTCGACTTTCCCGGCGCGCTTCACGAGGGCAACGGGCAGATGCAGCCGATCATCGACGAGCGCGCCACGGCGGAACAGCGCGAAGCGCTGTTCAACATCCTGTCCGGCAAGAATTCGGCCGAAGGCACGCTGTTCCAGATCTTCAGCCTGATCGTGACCAAGATCCATGATCCGGTGTTCGTGCCGATCGAGTTCTCCTTCGACAAGAACGGGCGCGTCGCCAAGCTCGTCGCCAAGGGCGTGCTGGAGACCGAGGTCGAGCCGATCAAGAATCCTGTCACCGGCACGCCGCATCGCATCCAGGTCGTGATGCCGGAGGGGTTCGAGCACAGGGGGGCCGAGGTGGCCTCCTCCAACATCCGCTCGACGGGGGCGATCAAGTACGAGACCAAGGGCTCGCACAGTTCGCTCGCCAACGTCGTGCAGACGCCGGACGGCGTCGCGGCCTGACACAGCCGGGCGCGGTTCGGCCGTTCGGCTGCTGGGATCCCAACATGAGCGAGACATCGGCGCTCGAAAACGTCCTGCGGCATGACCGCCTGATCTTTGCAGGCGGCATCGCCGCGGTGATGGCGCTGGCCTGGGCCTATCTCCTGGCCGGCGCCGGCATCGACATGAGCATGGCTGATATGCCGATGGATCCGACGCCATGGACGCCTTCCTATGCCGTGCTGGTGTTCGTCATGTGGTTGACGATGATGGTCGCCATGATGATCTCGAGCGTCGCGCCGATGGTGCTGCTGTTCGCCGCCCTGAAGCGCAAGCAATCGGCAACGCCCTCTCCCTTCGCTGAGGCCTGGATCTTCCTGTGCGGCTATCTCGCGATCTGGGCCGGCTTTAGCCTCGCCGCGACGCTGGCGCAATGGCAACTCGACCTCGCCGGCCTCTTGTCGATGGCGATGGCTGCTACCAGCGCGACGCTCGCCAGCGGCGTCCTGCTGCTGGCCGGGCTCTACCAGTTCACGCCGCTCAAGCGCGCCTGCCTGCGCTACTGCCAGAGCCCGGTGCTGTTCCTGAGCCGGCACTGGCGACCGGGCACGGCCGGTGCGCTGCGCATGGGGCTGCGGCACGGCCTTTATTGCCTCGGCTGCTGCTGGTTCCTGATGGCATTGCTGTTCGTCGGCGGCGTGATGAACCTGCTCTGGATCGTCGGCATCACCGTCTACGTCGCCTGCGAGAAGCTGCTCCCGGTCGGCCACCGCCTCAGCTATGCCGCCGGCGCCGCGTTGATTGTGGCGGGACTGATCGTGCTCGTGCATACGACTTGAGAAAGTGTCCGGACGTGTAGGAATATCGATCGCGCGACGGCGATCATCCTGTCGAAGAAGATTGAAAGCAGTGCGAGCTGGTTCACACTTGCCAATCGTCATCCGTGCCAAGATCGTTCGGACGGTGGATTGTGCGTCGCAGGCCGGCAGCGCTGCTTGTGACGGAACTGACGAGCGACAGACGCTCGCGTGCTGGCGTCAAGCCAGATGCCCCACGCCCCCGGCCGTCGCACCGAGAGAACCGCATGCATTTCATCGGAGGTACATCATGCATACCTTGCCCGCAGAATGGCTACCCGTTTCAACTGCGCCAGCAGACCGGGATCTCGAAGTCTGTGTCCTGGACTATGATGGAATGGTCCATGCGCTCGTGTTCCCCTGCCACAAGGACGGCGCCGACTGGGTCGTTGGTTCAAATGACCACGTCCATGTTCAACCGACGCATTGGCGCAGTTGGACTGAGCCCGCCTAAAGCGGGCCTCTGCACCGCCGGGCGGACCCGGCGCAGGGCCGCCGGGGACGCTCCATGGCGCCCGGACGAGTTACCGCCATCGCGCCGCACGGGCACGAGCCCCGGTGCGGCGTCAATCTCGCGCCAGCCCATGAAATCGGCTAGACTTGTCGCGTGAGGTTCAAGGGTGGGCCAGGAGGCTCGTCATGGAATCACACGTGATCCCCTTTGAAAATCGCTGGACCAACGGCAAGCATGCCTGGGAGTGGCACTGCGAGCTCGAGCGGCTGGGCGTGCCGACGGTCCGGACGATGTACTGCGAGCATGAAACGCACCGTCGCAACAAGTCGGCGGTGGTGTTCGACATCCCCGCGGGCTTTGTCCACGACTGGCTGGCCTTTCATGACCGGCGCGCCGCCCGGCAGCAGTTCTTGTGGCGCGCCAGTGTCATCACGCTCGGCATCATCGCCGCATCGGGCGTCGTGCTCGGTGCGCTCAGATAGAGGCCGCAAGGCCTGCGGCCTCATCCGTGGCCATCCTTCGAGACGCCCGCCTTTGGCGGGCTCCTCATCAGGATGACGCGTTGTTGCGGGGCAAAATCCTGGTCTGGACCCTCATGGTGAGGGCGGCGCATCTTGACCACGAGGCCCTCTCACCCCGGCCGCGAATCCCCCTGCCGGCGCCTGCGACGACCCGTGCGGTCGCGCGAAAGCCCTTATTAACCCTTTGCTAACCATACACCCGGCAAGAATTGCCGAGTGAAGTCGAGTGTCGTCGAACGCGTCTAACGGGTGGAGATCCCCGTGAACGCCAGCGCGGTGCCTCACTTTCGGAACGGCGGCCCTGCGGCCGTCGCGCAGACGCTTGGCGGCCGCAGCCGCCAGTCGCGGGGGAGAGCGGCTACCATGGTCGACGTCACGGCGGGTCAGGGCACGGCAGGCAAGAGCGGATTGCCGAGCCTCGGCGAGATCGGCGACATCCTGAAGCGCGGCGATATCGCGCTGGCGATCGGCGTCCTCACCATCCTGGTGGTGCTGATCCTGCCGCTGCCCTCGATCGTGCTCGACCTTTTCCTGGCGGTCTCGATCACGGTCTCGATCCTGATCCTGATGACCTCGCTGTTCATCCAGGCGCCGCTGGAATTCTCGTCGTTTCCGACCATCCTGCTGATCTCGACCATGCTGCGGCTGTCGCTGAACATGGCCTCGACCCGGCTGATCCTGAGCCACGGCCATGAGGGCACGGCGGCCGCCGGCCACGTCATCGAGGCGTTCGGCAACTTCGTGATGGGCGGCAACTTCGTGATCGGCATCATCGTGTTCGCGATCCTGGTGATCGTGAACTTCGTGGTCATCACCAAAGGTTCGGGCCGCATCGCCGAAGTCGCCGCACGCTTCCAGCTGGACTCGATGCCCGGCAAGCAGATGGCGATCGACGCCGACCTCTCCGCCGGCCTGATCGACGAGAAGGCCGCCAAGGAGCGCCGCAAGGCGCTGGAAGACGAGAGCGGTTTCTTCGGCGCCATGGACGGTGCCTCGAAATTCGTCCGCGGCGATGCCATCGCCGGTCTTTTGATCGTCGGCATCAACATCGTCGGCGGCATCATCATCGGCGTCGCCCAGCAGGGCCTCTCCTTCAGCGAAGCCGCCCGCACCTACACCGTGCTGACGGTCGGCGACGGCCTCGTCACCCAGGTGCCCGCGCTGATCGTGTCGACCGCCGCCGGCCTCCTGGTCTCCAAGGCCGGCATCACCGGCGCCGCCGACAAGGCGCTGATGCGCCAGCTCTCCGGCTATCCGCAGGCGCTCGGCATGTCGGCCGGCGTGATGCTGGTGCTGGCGCTGCTGCCGGGCATTCCGACGCTGCCGTTCCTGGCGCTGGGCTCCGGCGCCGCGGTGCTAGCCTGGAACGCACGCAAGCAGAAGCGGGCTGCGAAGGCGGCCGAAACGGCAGCCGCCGCCGCCCCTGCTGCAGCCGCGGCCGCCGCCGCTGCGGCCGCGGAGGAGCCGATCGCCGCCGCGCTCAAGATCGACGACCTCAAGATCGAGCTCGGCTACGCGCTGCTGCCGCTGGTCAACGGCCCCGACGGCACCGACCGCCTGACCGAGCAGATCAAGGCGCTGCGCCGCTCACTGGCCATCGAGATGGGTTTCGTGATGCCGGCGGTGCGCATCCTCGACAACGTCCAGCTCGAAGCCAACAGCTACGTCATCAAGATCAAGGAAGTCGACGCCGGCACCGGCAAGATCTGGCCGAGCCAGTTCATGGTCATGGACCCGGCCGGCAACCAGGTGCAACTGCCCGGCATCCACACCATCGAGCCGACCTTCGGCCTGCCGGCGACCTGGGTCGACGCCGGCCTGAAGGAAGAGGCCGCGCTGAAGGGCTACACCGTGGTCGACGCCGCCACGGTGCTGTCGACGCATCTGACCGAGCTGCTCAAGACCAACATGGCGGACCTGTTGTCCTACGGCGAGGTGCAGAAGCTCTTGAAGGACCTGCCGAAGGAGCAAGGCGAGCTGATCAAGGACATCGTGCCGGGCCAGGTCACGGTGTCGGGCATCCAGCGCGTGCTGCAATTGCTGCTCGCCGAGCGCATCTCGATCCGCGATCTCTCGACCATCCTCGAAGGCATCGCCGATGCGCTGGCGTTCTCGCGCAATCCGGCCACCATGGTCGAGCACGTCCGTGCCCGGCTGGCCCGCCAGATCTGCGCGCAAAACACCTCGCCGAACGGCTATTTGCCGCTGATCGCGCTGTCGGCGCGCTGGGAGCAGGCGTTTGCGGAGTCGATCGTAGGCACCGGCGACGACCGCAGCCTGGCGATGCAGCCCTCGAAACTGTCGGAGTTCATGACCGCCGTGCGCAACGCCTTCGAGCAGGCGGCGCGCGAGGGCGAGGCGCCGGTCCTGGTGACGTCGGCCGCGATCCGGCCGTTCGTTCGCTCACTGGTGGAACGGTTCCGCTCGCAGACCACCGTCCTGTCGCAAGCCGAGATCCATCCCAGGGCCCGGCTGAAGACGGTCGGCAGCGTCTAGAGCCTGTTGTTCCGGAGCGTTTTCTGCACGCGGGACGGGCGTCCAGCTCGCGCGAAAACGCGCTAGCGGCCGCAAATCACTTGGGTTTTCGTCTGTGCTTTCTCGCCACAGGCAACTGATTTATGCAGACAGGTCCGGAACGGCCCTATCTGGGATGCAGCATCCCAGCACAATCCCAAGACACTGATATTAAATAGCTTTAATGCGCTTTGGATTACCAAAGGGTCATTTTTGATCGCGCCCGATCACGTCTCATCACGGCCTTGTGATGGCCTCTAGGGAACGGAATCGGCAAATCCTACGTTAGCGGGGCACGAGACGTTGAACCGGACAACAGACCGAACCGACAGATTTACTGAGAGCAGGAAGGCGGCAGGAGACTTCCATGAACCACTCGATCTACAGCGCCGATCGTATGACGCACCTGAAGATTGTGGTCGTGGCGTTGTTCGCCGGTATCCTGGTCGCGGGTTTCGGCATCGCGGCACATAATTCGTCGGATGAGGGATACACGCAGACGGCGCGGGTCATGAAGGCCGGCAAGCCCGTCGCGATCACCAGCTCCAGCAACTCGCTGGTCCGCTAACAGGAGAGTTTCACGAATTCACGTAGTGTTCTTTACAGCCCCCCAAAGTCGCTGCGTGGATATTTAAGACCCCCAACTACCCCCAAGTTGACTATCGAAAACGCCCGCTCCCCACGGGCGTTTTCTTTTTTGCGGGTGGTCGACGCGACATCTTATCCACGTCATTGCGAGCGCAGCGAAGCAATCCACTGTCACCGCTCGTGCGGAAGGATGGATTGCTTCGCTGCGCTCGCAATGACGGACGGCCACCATCGGCAACCTCTGACGATGGGCGGCCGGCCTATCGCGGCGGCGAAGCCGACGCGCCCGGCACGGTCTCGATCAGCTTGCCGGTGAAGATCGGCGCCGAGGTCGGCTGGCCGTTCGGCGAACCGCCGGCCTGTTCCACCGTCACCGCGTAGGTGGCGCCGTTGATCACGTCGGGATCGTAGCCCGACAGCACCGGGCGCGCGGTGAAATCATCGGCGCCGATCACGCCGAGCGAGCGCGGCTGCGGCAGCTTGTCGGAGATCAGCCAGAGCTCAAAGCTCTTGCCGGGCTCCGACGGGGCGCCGACCTTGCGGACGGTGAAGTTCTTGGTGGCGCCGTCGATGGTCATGATGAAGGCCGGCCCGCCATTCGGCCCCTGCAGCAGCGCGACATATTGCGCCGACGGCGTCAACGCCGGCGCCGGCGTCTTCACTTCGACGGTCTGGATGCGCGGCTTCGGCCGGATCGCATTCGGCAAGGCGTCGGGCTTGTAGATCTGCAGGCCGAGCGTCACCAGCAGCGCGGCCGCGATCGCGGTCGCGGCCGACGCGATGCCGCGCCAGCGTTTCACGCGGCCCGTCAGCGCGGTCACGTTGCGTTCGTCGAAGATGACCCGCGGCGGTCGGGCCTCGGGCAGCCTCCGGGGCTCGGGCGACTGCGCAGGCTCCGGATCGAACGCCGAGCCGAATTCGGGATCGTCTGTGACTGGCGAAGGCGGCGGCGTCATCGTCGTGGCCGGCGTCTCGGGCAGCACCAGCGGCGCCTGCGGCGCGCTCGTGGGGCCGATCGCCGCCTTGATGTTGTCCCAGACCACCGGACGCGGCTCGACCAGGCCGACCATCTGATTCAGCGGCCCGAGCCTGAACTGCCAGGCCTGCACCAGCGCTGCGAACTCGCTGTCGACGGCCATCATGGTCTCGACCTGCGCGCGCTCCTCGGCATCGAGCGTACCGAGCGCATATTCCGCGGCGAGCGCGATATGGTCTTCGCTATAGGCCATCAATCAGAGTCCAAGACACTCCCGGATATCCATCAGGCTGCGGCGCAGCCAGGTCTTCACCGTGTTCACCGGCGTCTCGAACTTTGCGGCGAGTTGCTCGCGGCTCCAGCCGTTGTAATAGGCGAGCAGCACGAGCTTCTGACGATCCGGCTCCAGACGACCGACGCACTCCAGCAATCGCTTCAACTCTTCCGTCATCTCCCGTCGCGCCAGCGGATCGGGCTGGTCGGCTGCGACCTCCATCGCCGCCGGCTCTTCCTCCAGCGAGGCCTCGCCGCGCTTGCGCACCACGTCGATGGCGCGGTTGCGCGCGATCGACGTCATCCACGTGATCGGGGACGACAGGGCTGGGTTGAACTGCCCGGCGCTGTTCCAGATCTTGACGTAAGCCTCCTGAATGACCTCCTCGGCGAGGTCCTGTCGCCGCAAGATACGGAGCACGACGCCGAAGAGTTTCGCGCGGGTCGCGGCGTACAGCCGCTCGAAGGCGGCCTCATCCCCCTTGGCGACGGCGGCGATCAGCCAGACCAGCTCAGCCGGCGTCAGCATCTTGCGCCCTCCAAGCCCCGATCCCCCATCGCGTCATTGCCACCGTGCTGCCGATCATCCGTCCTGACCGGTGGTAGCATATTTTGGGACACCACGATCCGCCAAGGGGCTAACAAGTGGCCGGCAAGTCGGCGGCTTGTGGACAGCGCCCAGCAAAAAGCCCGGGCGATCGGCCCGGGCTCTCAATCTGGTCAGCGGAGGGAGCGAGGGTTCAGGCGATGACGCCGAGACGGGCCCGCATCAGGCCGATCGAATCCATGTCGGCTTGTTCGCGAGCGCTCTCCTCCGCGCGTTCGCGCGCCTGGTCGCGCTCGTCGAGCAGCTCGACCTTCTTCAATTCCTCGAATGCCTCCGACAGCAGCGCCTTGGCGTCGTCCAGCTGGGCGCGCAGTTCGTCGGCCGAACGGGTCAGGTTCTCGCGGCGCTGGATCGCGGCCTTGGCATAGGTCGGATAGGCGAAGTGCGTGGGGTCGTTGATCCCGGCGCGCTCCTGCTCGGTCTGGATCTCGCGCTCGAGCTCGACCGACATGCGCTGGAAGTCGGCGATCATGCCTTCGATCTGGGTAACCCGACGGCGCT
Organism: Bradyrhizobium sp. USDA 4501; assembly: GCF_054062115.1. NCBI lineage: Bacteria > Pseudomonadati > Pseudomonadota > Alphaproteobacteria > Hyphomicrobiales > Nitrobacteraceae > Bradyrhizobium > Bradyrhizobium sp. USDA 4501. The sequence continues at coordinate 6,596,967 of NZ_JBSSEX010000001.1, read as the reverse complement.
TCTCGTCAACCTGAAATTTCTTCAGACGGATCAGCGTTTCACGTGACTTCATCGACTCATACTCCCCAGAAGTCCCAAATCTGAACGCGGGACAGAGCCGGCTCCCCGCTGGGCCCCGCCGGCATAGCTATGGTGTGCCGGCGATGATGGCCTGACAAAGTTAGCGTTCCGTTTCCAAACCCGACAGGATTTGAGCCAGTTGCCGGTAGCCGTCGGGAAGGCTGGTGGACTCGTCCTTGGCCTGGCGCAGGTAGGCCTCGAGTGGCTCATGCAGCCGGATCGCCTCGTCGACCTCCGCGCTGGAACCCGGCCGGTAGGCCCCGAGCCGGATCAATTCCTCCATGTCGGCATAGGTCGCCATCACCTGCCGCGCCTTGTTGATGTAAGGCAGGAAGTTGGGGTCGGCCGACCGCGGCATGGTGCGCGACACCGACTTGAGGATATTGACCGCGGGATAGCGGCCGCGCTCGGCGATCGCCCGCTGCATCACGATATGGCCGTCGAGGATGCCGCGCACCGCGTCCGCGATCGGCTCATTGTGATCGTCGCCGTCGACCAGCACCGTGAAAATCGCGGTGATGGTGCCGTCGCCGGTGCCCGGCCCTGCCCGCTCGAGCAGCTTCGGCAATTCGGTGAACACGGTCGGCGTGTAGCCCTTGGCGGTCGGCGGCTCGCCCGCCGAGAGGCCGATCTCGCGCTGCGCCATCGCAAAGCGCGTCACCGAATCCATCAGGCACAGCACATCCTGGTCCTCGTCGCGGAAATATTCCGCGATGGCGAGCGTCAGATACGCCGCCTGGCGCCGCATCAGCGCCGGCTCGTCCGAGGTCGCGACCACCACGACCGAGCGCGCCAGCCCCTCCTCGCCGAGATCCTCCTGGAGGAATTCCTGCACCTCGCGGCCGCGTTCGCCGATCAGCCCGATCACCGAGATCGCGGCATCGACGTTGCGCGCCAGCATCGACAGCAGCACCGACTTGCCGACGCCGGAGCCGGCGAAGATGCCGAGCCGCTGGCCGCGGCAGCAGGTCAGGAACGTATTGAGACCGCGCACGCCGAGATCGAGCGGCGGGCCGACCCGCTTGCGCGAATGCGCCGGCGGCGGCGAGTTGCGGTAGGACATCGGCGAGGCGCCCTGCACCAGCGGGCCCTTGCCGTCGATCGGCTCGCCCATCGCGTTGACGACGCGGCCGAGCCAGGCCGGCGACGGCCGCACCTGGCTCGCCGCATTGGCGATCACCGCGCGGCAACCGCGCCTCACGCCATCGAGCCCGCCGAACGGCATCACCACCGCGTTCTCGCCGGAGAAGCCGATCACCTCGGCGGGGATGAAGCGGCCCGCGCCGACGTCGATCACGATGCGGGCGCCGACCGACATCGCGTGAATGGGGCCCGCGATCTCGACCATCAGCCCGCGGACGCCGACCACGCGGCCATAAATATTGACGCCGTCGATGTCGCCGATCTGCTCCGCGAGCGCCTTCATTGCGAAAACCTTAAGTTTCCGCTTTTTTGCTCCGGCCGCTTAACTTCGTGTTTACCCGCATCATTAATCATTGCGTCACTGTCTTTGGTGACTGAGGTCGCTTGCCCATCAGAAGAAGGGCGAGTCGCGAGAGTCGGTTAGGCCCGTCTCTTAATGTGGAAACTGAACGGACGCGGTTAGGAAAAGCTTCTTCTACGCAATATCTTAGGGCGATTCGACAAAAATTGCACGGTTAGAGCTTGCGCGGAGGAATCAGTTTTTGTTAACCATATCTCGTCAGGATCCGAATCAGTTGTTCAAAGGCGTTTTGTGAGTGCCGCAAGTGCGGCCGACCTGACGCCCGGAGCGGCGACTATAGGGGACTGGCATGCGCGTTTTGCTGATTGAAGATGACAGCGCCGTCGCGCAGTCGATCGAATTGATGCTCAAGTCCGAGAGTTTCAACGTCTACACGACGGACCTCGGCGAAGAGGGCGTCGATCTCGGCAAGCTTTACGACTACGACATCATCCTTCTCGACCTCAACCTGCCCGACATGTCCGGCTACGACGTGCTCAAGCAGCTGCGGGTGTCGAAGATCAAAACTCCCATTCTGATCCTCTCCGGCCTCGCCGGCATCGAGGATAAGGTCAAGGGTCTCGGCGTCGGCGCCGACGACTACATGACCAAGCCCTTCCACAAGGACGAGCTGGTCGCCCGCATCCACGCGATCGTGCGCCGCTCCAAGGGTCACGCCCAGTCGGTCATCCAGACCGGCGATCTCGTGGTCAATCTCGACACCAAGACGGTCGAGGTCGGCGGCCAGCGCGTGCACCTGACCGGCAAGGAATACCAGATGCTGGAGCTGCTCTCGCTCCGCAAGGGCACCACCCTCACCAAGGAAATGTTCCTCAACCATCTCTACGGCGGCATGGACGAGCCGGAGCTGAAGATCATCGACGTCTTCATCTGCAAGCTCCGCAAGAAGCTCGCCAATGCCTCCGAAGGCCGCAACTTCATCGAGACCGTGTGGGGCCGCGGCTACGTGCTGCGCGAGCCGCACGAGGCCGACGAGCGCATTCCCGCCTGACCTTCCGGGCCCGCAGAGAACCGCAAGGTTCGCTCCTTTCGACCTGAACCCCGCCGCAAATGGCGGGGTTTTTGTTTGGATTGAACCGGCTCTCGGCATGCGCCGACCAAGGGAACGTGCAATCCTGCCTCGCGCGAATCCCGACGAACTCCCGGACCGCCCCGACATGATCCTGCAATCCCTCGCCGGCCTGCCGGCGTTCCTGGTCTATTTCTGCACGGCGCTGATCGCCGTGGTCGCCTACCTCTTCGTCTACACACGCGTCACACCGCATGACGAATTCCAGCTGATCCGCGACAACGATCCGGCGGCGGCGATTGCGCTGGGCTTAAGCCTGCTCGGCTTCGTGCTGCCGGTGGTCAGCGCGATCGCCCACTCCGCCAATGTGGTGGACTGCCTGATCTGGAGCATCATCGCGCTGATCGTGCAGATCATCGTCTATTACATCGTGAAGATCCCGGTGCCGAACCTGTCGGGGCGGATCGCCTCCGGCGAAATGGCGCCGGCGATCTGGCTCGGGCTGTCCTCGCTGGCCGCAGGCGCGCTGAACGCGGCCTGCATGATCTACTGAGCCGTTGAACCAAACCATGGCGCGCAAACCGAACCCGGACTTCGGCAAACGGCGACCGGTCGTGCCGGCGGTGCCGACGCCGCCGCGGCCGGATGCGCCATCCAAGCGCACCAACCACGTCGCGCTGCTCTTGATGGGAACGCTCGCGGTCGGCGGCAGCGCCTACGCGCTGATGCCGCGGCCGAATTGCCAGCCGGTGCCGCCGACACCGCCGGGCGTCACCGCACCGGGCGTCGTCACACCGGTCCCGCCACAACCAGGCGTCGACTGCACAACGCGCAGCTCATCGTCCGGATCGGGCGGCAGCAGCGGCTCGTCGCGCAGCAGCTTCTACAGCGGCAGCCCGTCGTCGAGCGGCACCTCCTCTTCCTCGAGCTCGTCGTCTAGCTCGTCGGTGAGCCGCGGCGGCTTCGGTTCGTTCGCGCATGCTTTCGGCTTCAGCGGCAGCTGATGCATGTTGCCGTGTCATCGCCGTGTCATCGCGCTTTCGCTTGCCCGGCGAACGCAGCTGATGGAAACTCGCCATGGCTCCGCAGACGGCAAGGCAGGGATTGGCGTTCATGAAACGCTCGCGCCGGGTATGGCTGAAATTGATGGGAAGTATCGCGATCGGCGCGGCGTCGATCGGCCTGACGCCAAGCCATGCCCGCAGCCACCACCATGCAGGACACGGAACGAAGGGAAAATCGGCGGAACGGTTGCCCTCCGGCGGCTTCGGCGGCGCGCCGCGCACCATCGCCCGCTACGGCGACGACGATCCGTCGCATGGCGGAAGCTGACACCAGGCTGACGAGCGAACGCGGTTTCCCCTCATGCAACGCATCGCATTTCCCGAACGCGACGATTGGCGGACGACTGCCGAGAACGCCGGCTTCACCTTCCACACCATCGACGGCGAACGGTACTGGGACGAGCGCGCCTATTACGCCTTCACGCTGGACGAGATCGAGCGCGCGATCGAGGCGCCGACCGGCGAGATCGACGCGATGTGTCTCGAGCTCGCCGGACGCGCGGTCAGGGATGAACGCTATCTGCGCCGGCTGAAGATACCGGAGGCGTACTGGGATCTGATCGCGGCAAGCTGGCGCCGCAGGAATCCGAGCCTGTACGGCCGGCTCGATCTCACCTTCGACGGCCGCGGCCCGGCCAGGCTGCTCGAATACAATGCCGATACGCCGACCTCGATCTTCGAGGCCGCGGTGTTTCAATGGACCTGGCTCGAACAGGCGATCCAACGCAACATCATCCCGAAGCGCGCCGACCAGTTCAACTCGATCCACGACCGGCTGATCGAGGCCTGGAAGAGGATCGGCGCGACCCACCCGCTGCATCTCACCGGACTGACCGGAAATCCCGAGGACGCCGGCACGCTCGCCTATCTCGAGGACACCGCGGCGCAGGCCGGGCTGAAGACCACGCTGCTCGACATCGAGGAGATCGGACTGCGCGACGACGGTCAGTTCGTCGACCTCGACGAACGCCCGATCGCGCTCGCGTTCAAGCTCTATCCGTGGGAGTGGATGTTCCACGACGCGTTCGGCAAGAACCTCGCGACCGCGCCGACGCAGTGGATCGAGCCGCCATGGAAGGCGATCCTCTCCAACAAGGGCATCCTGCCGCTGCTCTGGGAGATGTTCCCGAACCACCCCAATCTGCTGCCGGCCTATTTCGAGGACGACCCGCAGGCCGCCCAGCTCGGCACGTCGTTCGTGCGCAAGCCGATCTATTCACGCGAGGGCGCCAATGTCGAGCTGGTCAGCGCCGGCGTCACGCTGGTCGCCGAGCAAGGCCCCTACGGCGCCGAAGGTTTCATCCGCCAGGCGCTGGCGCCGCTGCCGAATTTTTCCGGGCAGTATCCGGTGCTCGGCAGCTGGCTGGTGGACCGGCACGCCCTGCGGACTCTCGATTCGGGAAGACGAGAATCCGATCACCGGCAACACCTCGCGCTTCCTGCCGCACGCGATTTTGTAGTTCATGAACGTTGAAAGAACGCGGCTCTGTCGCCGTCATCCTGAGGTGCGAGCGCTTGCGAGCCTCGAAGGATGCACGGCCCCGCTGGTGGCCGTCGACCCTTCGAGACGCCGCTTCGCGGCTCCTCAGGGTGACGGGGTTAAAGCGAGATGTCTCGTCTCACCGCGCAGCGGACGCAACCGCCTTCAGCACATGCAGCGCGGCGCCGGCGCGCGCGACTGGCGCAGTGTTTGGCTGATAGAGCCCGCGCCGGTCGGGATATGGCCTGAACAGGTTGGTGATGCCGACCACGGATTCCGCCGCGCCAAGCGCCAGCACGCCGTCGGGCTCGAGCATCCGGGACACCTTGCCGAAGATACCGGCCTTGGTCTGCTGATCGAAATAGATCAGCACATTGCGGCAGAAGATCACGTCGAAGGTGCCGAGATGCGACAGGTCCTGCAACAGATTGAGCTGGCGGTGCTGCACCATGCCGCGGATATCGGCGTTGAGCTGCCAGAGCTCGCCCTTCTGCACGAAATACTTGACCAGCAGCTGGATCGGCAGGCCGCGCTGCACCTCGAACTGGCTGAACAAGCCGGCCTTCGCCTTTTCGAGCACCGCCTGCGACAGGTCGGTGGCGATGATCTCGATCCGCCAGCCGGCAAACAGCGCAGTCATCTCCTTCAGCAGCATCGCGATCGAATACGGCTCCTGCCCGGTCGACGACGCCGCGCACCAGATGCGCAAGCTGCGGCGCGCCGCGCGCGTCTGCGCGAGCGCGGGCAGCACCGCTTCCTTCAGATGGTCGAACGGGATCTTGTCGCGAAAGAAGAAGGTCTCGTTGGTGGTCATCGCTTCGACCACCTCGGATGTCAGCAGCTCCGCGCCACCCTTCATCCGCTGCACCAGCTCGGGAATCCCGGCGAGGTTCGACCGGCGCGCCAAGGGCAACAGGCGGCTCTCGACGAGATATTGCTTGTCGGCGGAGAGATCGAGGCCGGAACGGTCTTTCAGCAGCTTACGCAGATACTCGTAGTCCAGCGGCGTCACGAACGGTCTCCCGCAAATACCCGAACAAGCTTCGGTGCGATCTGATTGAGCGGCAGCACCGCGGCGCAGATGCCGGCATTGACCGCAGCACCGGGCATGCCCCACACCACGCTGGTCGCTTCGTCCTGGGCGATCACGCTGCCGCCGGCGGCGACGATGTCCTTGCCGCCGCGCATGCCGTCGGAGCCCATGCCGGTCAGGATCACCGACATGATGCTGCCCTGCCAGACATCGATCGCGGAGGTGAACATCGGATCCACCGCGGGCTTGCAGAAATTGACCGGCGGCCCGTCGTCGAGCGCGATCGTGGCATCGACGCCGTGGCGGGCGACGCGCATGTGGCGCCCGCCGGGCGCCAGATAGATCTGGCCCGGCTTGATGCTCTCGCCGTCGATCCCCTCATGCGCCGGCCGCTTGCTGGTGCGCGCCAGATGCTCGGCGAGAATGGTCGTGAAGGTCGGCGGCATGTGCTGGGTGATCAGCACCGGGAAGCGATCGATCACCGGGCCGATCTCGGCGACCAGCGTCATCAGCGCCTGCGGGCCGCCGGTCGACGAGCCGATCAGCAGCACCTTGGGCGGCAGCAGGCCGAACGAACGGCGCGTGGCCTGGGCCGGCGCTGTGTGCGCAGCAGCGGGCGCCAGCGGACGCGGCCTGTCATGACCGGGCGCAAGCGGCGGGCTTGCCATCGAGTGCAGCGGGTTGCGCCGCGCCTTGGCGCCGAGATGACGGATCTTCTGGATCAGGTCGTGGCGGAAGGTTTCCGCGGCGGTGGCCTCGCGCGTGCTTTCCGGTTTCGGAATGTAGTCGGACGCACCGAGCGAGAGAGCCTTCAGGCTGATCTCCGCGTTGCGGCGGGTCAGCGTGGAGGCCATGATGACGACGAGATCGCGCTTCTTCGCCAGCAGCTGCGGCAGCGCCGAGATGCCGTCGAGGTCGGGCATCTCGATATCGAGCACCGCGACATCGGGGTTGATGCGTTCGAGCTGGTTGACGGCGTCGAGGCCGGTGCGCAGCGAGGCGACGACTTCCATGTCGGGCTCGGCGCCGATCCAGCGCGAGATCATCCCGCGGATCACCACGGAATCGTCGACCACCATCACCCGCACCTTGTCGGAACGGGTCGATGTCGGGACCGCAGTACTTGTCAACGCAACACTCATGACTTCACCAGCGACGCAACACGACGCACAACAACCGTTGAGCCGAAGGCTTCTGCCGCCGGATCGAACGAAGAATCTAAGTCAGCATGATCTTCTCGGAAAACCGGTTCCCATTTTTCCGGATCATGCTCTAAATGAGTCCGACTTCCTGGAACTTCGCGGTGACGATGTCCCGGTCGAACGGCTTCATGATGTATTCGTTGGCACCGGCATGCAGCGCGCGTGCGATATGCGCGACGTCATTCTCGGTGGTGCAGAACACGACCTTGGGCTGATCGCCGCCGGGCATGCGGCGGAGATTGCCGAGAAACTCGTAGCCGTCCATGACCGGCATGTTCCAGTCGAGCAGCACCGCTTCCGGCATCGCGCGCTTGCAGGCCTCGAGCGCCTTGGCGCCGTCCTCGGCCTCGACGATCTGGAAATCGAGCCCTTCCAGAATGCGGCGGGCGACCTTGCGAATGACGCTTGAGTCATCGACAACAAGACAGGTTCTCATCTGCGACCTCTACTTCCTCATCCCCGGTGGGATGTTTCAGTTCTTCAGTTCGGGCGGCCCTGTTCACGCCGCTTTGGCGTCGGGCACCAGTTCGAGCACGCGATCGATATCGAGGACGACCATGAGCTGGCCGTCGAGGCGGTGGACGCCGCCGGCGAGCTTGGCCATGCGGGGATCGAGGTTGACCGGATTGTCCTCGCGGCTGTTTTCGGAGAGCCGCAGCACTTCGCCGATCTGGTCGATCAACAGGCCGTAGGATTCGCCGCGCTGGTCGACGCCGACCGCCATCGGAGGCTTACCGTCGTCGGCCTTCGGCAGCCCGAGCCGGGCGCGCATGTCGACCACGGTGACGATACGGCCGCGCAGATTGAGCACGCCGGCGATCTCGCTGGAGGCCAGCGGCACCCGCGTCAGCCGCTCCGGCATGAACACGTCCTGCACCCGCGAGATCGGCAGGCCGAACAGCTGCCCGCCGATCACGGCGGTGACGTATTCGGCCATCGCGCCTTCACTGGTCTCGCTCTTGCTGGTCATCAATGAACCCTTTGTTTGAGCATGATCCGATCGGAAAACCGCTTCACACTTTTCCGGATCATGCTCTCTCCCCTCAAGCCGCGCGGCGCAGTTCGGCGGTCTGCTCTTTCAGCGCCGCGATCAGCCCGGGACGATCAAACTTGGCGACATAGTCGTGGAAGCCGGCCTGCCGGCCGCGCTCGATCGCCGCCGGCGACACCATCGCCGACAGCGCGATGATCGGCAGCCCGATCAGATTGTGGTCCGAGCGGATGTTCTCGGCGAACTCGAAGCCGTTCATCTCGGGCATCTCGATGTCGGTCAGCACGACGTCGAAGCTCTGTCCCGAACGCAGCGCGGCGAGCCCTTCCTGCGCGCCGCCCGCGGTCCTGACCTTGTAGCCGGCGGCCTTCAAGACCGGCGCCAGCATGTTGCGGAAGAAGGCTGAGTCATCGACCAGCAGCACCGACTGCGCCGAGGCCGACGGCCGCATCTCCTTGCGCGAGAACCAGTCGGCGAACGCCATCGGCAGGAAGTGGCCGACGTCGATCACCTCGGTGGCCTGGCCCTTGATCACGGCCGAGCCCAAAATGCCGTCCTGCGAACCCGCGACCTCGATGTTGAGCCGCTCCTCGACGATGTCGATGATCTCGTCGACCACGAGCCCCATCGAGCGGCCGTCGTCGGCGAACACCAGGATCGGCTGCGAGCCCTGCGACTGCACCTCGACGCCGGCCATCTGCACCAGCGGCATCAGCTGCTCGCGGTACTGCACCATGTAGCGGCCGTTCGAGAGCTCGATCTTGTCGGTTGCGATCTCCTCCAGCCGGGTGACGAGGCCGAGCGGCACCGCCTTGGGCTGCGAGGAGCCGGCGCGGAACACCAGGAGCGAGGTCAGCTGCTCGCCGCTTGCGGCGTGGGCGTTCGCATTGTCGTCGGCGAGGTCATGGGCCGAGGAGCCGGACGCGCCGAGGGCTTTTGCAATCCCGTTGGGGTCGATGATCATGATCACGGCGCCATCGCCAAGGATGGTGTTGCCGGAGAACATGTCGATGTGCCGCAGCTTGGTCGACATCGGCTTGACCACGATCTCCTCGGTGTGGAACACGCCGTCGACCACGATGCCGAAGGTCTGGCTGCCGACCTGCGTGACCACGATGAAGCCATTCTCGGCATCCGTGGTCGTCGCGCCGTCGTCGATCTTCAAGAGCTTCTTGAGGTGGATCAGCGGCAGCAGCTTGTTGCGCAGGCGCAGCACTGCGGTGTCCTTGATCCGCTCGATGCGGTGCTCGGAGTTGGCGCGGGCCCGCACCAGCTCGACGACCGACAATTGGGGAATCGCAAAGCGGTCGCCGCCGGCTTCCACGATCAAAGCGGAGACGATCGCCAAGGTCAGCGGGATCTTGATGGTGACCGAGGCGCCCTCGCCGGCCACGCTCTTGATGTCGATGGTGCCGCCGATCTGGTCGATATTGGTGCGCACCACGTCCATGCCGACGCCGCGGCCGGACACCGAAGTCACTTGCGCGGCGGTCGAGAAGCCCGGCGCGAAGATGAACTTGTGGATCTGGGCCTCGGTCATCTTCTCGAGCTCGGCCTCGGTGACGAGACCGTTTTGGAGCGCCTTGGCCTTGATCCGCTCGGTGTTGAGCCCGCGGCCATTGTCGGCGATGCAGATGATGATGTGGCCGCCCTCGTGATAGGCGGACAGGCGAATGGTGCCCTGCTCCGGCTTGCCGGCGGCGACCCGCTCGGCGGTGGTCTCCAGCCCGTGATCGGCGGAGTTGCGCACCATATGCGTCAGCGGATCCTTGATCAGGTCGAGCACCTGGCGGTCGAGCTCGGTGTCGGCGCCGTGCATCTCGAGCTCGATCTGCTTGCCGAGTTCGCCGGAGAGGTCGCGGACGATGCGCGGCAGCTTCTGCCAGGCATTGCCGATCGGCTGCATGCGCGTCTTCATGACGCCTTCCTGCAGCTCGGCGGTGACGTTGGAGAGCCGCTGCAGCGGCACCTTGAACTCGGTGTCCTCGTTGCGGCGGGAGATCTCCAGCAGCTGGTTGCGGGTCAGCACCAGCTCGGAGACCATGGTCATGAGGTGTTCGAGGGTGTCGACATTGACCCGGATCGACTGGTTGGCGATCTTGTCGCCTTCCTGGACATCCTCACCGGCGGCCTTGCGGGCCGGCTTCTTCGCAGCCTCAGCCGGCTCGGCGGCGGCAGCAGGTGCAGGCTTCACGACCGGCGCCGGTGCGGCGACTTCGGTCTCGGTCTCGCGGAAGGCGCGCTCGAGCTCGTCGAGCGAGACCTCGCCCGGACGCAGCGGACGCTCCAGCGTCTGCACCACCAGCGTGCCTTCGGTCATGTTAGCCTGCACGGACGGAGCTTCGACGACAGGCACGTCCTCTTCAGCGGCAACCGCCATCGCCACCATGCCGTGCTCGACCATCGCCTCCAGCTGATCGATCAGATCGCGGTCATTGCCTTCGGGCTCGGCCTCGGTCGCCTCGAGCCCTGCAAGGATCTCCTTGATGCGGTCGATCGAGGACAGGATCAGCGTCACGGCTTCCGCCTTCACCGGCATGCCGTCGCGGAATTTGCCCATCAAGGTCTCGCCGGCATGCGCCAGCGCCTCGAGCCGCGGCAGCCCGAGGAAGCCGCAGGTGCCCTTGATGGTGTGCACCAGCCGGAAGATGTTATCCAGGATCTTCGCGTTGTTCGGATCCTGCTCGAACTGCACCAGCTGGTTGTCGACCGTATCCAGGCTCTCGCTGCTCTCCGTCAGGAACTCGCGCAACAGATCGTCCATGAAACCAACCTTCGAAAAACGCCGAAAACGCAGCGGCGCGCAACATCGACGCGCCTGACGGAACTCAGGTCAGCTTCTCCGCAAAGCGTTTAAGTTTGGTTGAGCAAATGGAAAGGAACGGGATCAACAAAGAGATAAGGCCGCGCGATCGAATCGCGCGGCCGGTCGTAACCTTTGATTAATGATATCGGCGCGGCCGCGGTCAGGACGCGGCAATGATAACCTTGTCGCCGTCGAGCGCGAGCGTCACCTTCAGCCCGCAGGCTTCCGCCAGCAGGCGGGTGTAGTGCGGTTGCACCGCATGCGCATCGACCGTGTTCGGCGAGGTCGCATTCAGGAGATCGACGATGTTCTGCGGCACGCGCGCATTGAAGCCCGCAGCCGTGATGCGGAAGCTCATCGCCTCGCCTTCGCCGACCGGATCGATCGTGAGCGTGCCGCCACGCGGGATCGTCTGCTGCGCGATGACCAGCATGTTCAAGAGCAGCTTGACCCGGTTCTTGGGCAGGAGCAGCCGCGGCAAATTCCAGGTCAGCGTCACCTTGCCGTCCTCGATATGCCCCTTCGCCATGTTCTGGGCATCGCCGAGATCGATCTGCGCGCCGGAGGAACCGGCCGCGCCGAACGCCAGCCGGCAGAACTGCAACCGCGCCGAAGCGGTCTTGGCGCTCTTGCGAATCAGATCGAGCGCGAAGTCGCGGTCTTCGGGCTTGGGATTGTCGTCAAGGACCTCAAGCCCATTGACGATCGCGCCGACCGGACTGATGAGATCGTGACAGACCCGCGAGCACAAGAGCGCCGCGAGTTCGAGCGCATCGGGAGCGGGACCGGGAGACGAAGTGCCAGACATCTATTGTTTCCTGGAAAGCCGCACGCCGACCGAGGAGTGCGAATCACGCATGCCTGTCGGCTTGATACACCGCGCAGACGGATGCTGCCAGCTTGCGGCGGGACTGATAAAGCATGATCCGAAAAAGTGGAAACCGGTTTTCCGAAAAGATCATGCTCAAACAAGGAGATGAGATCATGATGCGATGCTCCGTCATCGCATCATGATCTCAGGGAACACAAACAGGATATGCGACCCGCTGACATGAGACCCGCACATGAATAAGGCAAAGCCGTCCCTGATCGGCTGCGAGGCCGCCGCGACGCTGCTCGAATCACTGACCGAACTGGTGATCCGCGCCGGCGACGCGATTCTTGCGGTCAATCGTTCGACGATGAATGTTGCCGGCAAGGACGATGGGTCGCCGGTCACCGAGGCCGATCTCGCCGCCGACCACATCATCGTCGAAGGGCTGACGCGGCTCGCGCCGCAGGTGTCGCTGCTGTCCGAGGAGCGCGTCCATCTGGCGACGCCGCCCTATAAAGACAGTTTCTTCCTGATCGATCCGCTCGACGGCACCAAGGAGTTCGTTGCCGGCCGCAATGAATTCACCGTCAATGTGGCGCTGGTCACGCAAGGCGTGCCGCTGCTCGGCATCGTCGGCGCACCGGCGCTCGGGCTGATCTGGCGCGGCATCGTCGGCAAGGGCGCGGAGCGGTTGACGCTGCAGGGCGGCGCGGTTTCGCAGGCGGTGCCGATCAAGACCCGTCCCTGCCCGCCGCGCGGCGCGCCATGGACGGTGGCAGTGAGCCGCTCGCATGGCGATGCGCGCACCGAAGCCTTCATCGACGCGCGCGGCAACGCGGTCCGCGCCGTGCTGGGCTCGGCGGTCAAATTCGGCCGTGTCGCCGAGGGCGAAGTCGATATCTATCCCCGCCTGTCGCCGACATCGGAGTGGGATGTTGCGGCAGGTCACGCGGTCGTCGTAGCGGCCGGCGGCAAGGTCACCGATTCGAAGGGAAGCCCATTGCATTTCGGGCTCGGCCGCGAAGACTTCCTGGTGCCGGAATTCATCGCCTGGGGCGACCCGGCCGCGGCGCCGTGATCACTGCGCGAGATTGTCTTCCAGCTCCGGCCAACGCGCCGCGGCTTCCTTCAAAAAGCGCGCGGGATCGGCGGCGAACGCGTCACGGCTGCGTTCCCGGTTGAACAGGTAAAGCCTGTTCCCGACGACGGCCCAGAATCGCGGATTGCCCGCGCAGGTGACGCCCCGCACCAGATCGGTCGGATCGTAACCGCCGAATTGCGGGCCATAGATTTCGGGATGCGCCACGAACGAAGCGCGGTTGCCCTCGTTGCGGAAACGCCAGACCACGCCGTTCTCCGCGGCCTCGAATTCCGGCCGCCCCTGGGTGGCGGCGGCGTCGGTGAAATAGGCGACGGGATCGAATCCCTCGATCGCCAATCCGGAGTAGCGGTTCGTCACCACGCGCTCGGTTGTGGTGGCCTGAACAGGCAAGGAGGGCCAGATGGCCGCCAAAATGCCCGCCAACAGGCCGAAAAACGCCATCCCCCGGCACGATCCATATCTTTCCTGCCGTTGTGCCGTCATAGTTGATACCGATAACATCCGAGTCGAGGGGACACCGGGCGCAACCTAGAGCCGTGCCTGTTGGCATCAGGTTAAAGGGCAGCGCCCGGATTTCGATAGCAGGGGTTCTTAATGACTTTCGCATCACGCCTTGCCGCGGTCGCGTTTGCCGCGCTGATGTGCTGGAGCGCAGGGGCGTCCGCGCAGCAGGGCCCGCCACTGCAATATCCGCCGCCACAGCGTGAGCCGACCCCGTATACTTACGGGCCCGACGAATTGGTCAATGCCGGACACAAGTTCTTCGGCAATGTCTCGCGCGGACTCGCCTCGGTCATCGAGCGCGCCGTCAGCCAGTGGGGCCTGCCCAATGGTTATGTGCTCGGCGAGGAAGGCTCTGGCGCCTTCGTGGCCGGGCTGCGCTATGGCGAAGGCACGCTCTACACCAAGAACGCTGGCGACCTCAGGGTCTACTGGCAGGGTCCCTCGGTCGGCTTCGACTGGGGCGGCGACGGCGCGAGGACCATGACGCTGGTCTACAACCTGCCTTCGACCCAGGCGATCTATCAGCGCTTCGTCGGCATCGACGGCTCGGCCTATATCGTCGGCGGCTTCGGCATGACGGCGCTGACCGCCAACAACATCGTGCTGGTCCCGATTCGCTCGGGCATCGGCTTGCGGCTCGGCGCCAGCGTCGGCTATCTCAAATTCACCCCGCGCGCGACCTGGAACCCGTTCTAGGGCGTTTCCAGCCGAGCGGACGCCGGTTCGCATCAAGAAGACGCGTCAGGACAGAATCTGGAGCCTCGATCCGATTCAATCGGAACGAAGCGCGAGGTCGCAGCCCTGATCGGGCGATGAGGCCGGCGCTCCGGCACGGTTAGCAATTCAGGTTAACGCGGCAATCGGGCTGGCCTTTGGCCGGTCCGCCGTGGCATTGTGATTAACAAATTCCTTCTTTTCTTGGAGTGACCCTTCATGATCGAGCCGATCATGTACGCGGCGATCGGTTTCCTGATCTCGATGCTGTGCGGCCTGATGATCGTTCCGCTGGTGCACAACCGGGCGGTGCGGCTGACCACGCGCCGCATGGAGGCGGCCACCCCGCTGTCGATGGCCGAGATCCAGGCCGACAAGGACCAGCTCCGCGCCGAATTCGCGATGTCGGCCCGCCGGCTCGAGATGAGCGTCGACCAGCTCAAGAGCAAGACCACGAGCCAACTCGCCGAGCTCGGCAAGAAGACCGATGCGATCAACCGCATGAAGATCGAGCTCGGCGAGAAGAACGCCGCGATCTTCGCGCTGGAAGCGCGCGAAAAGGCGATGAAGGATCAGCTTCGCGCCACCGAGGAAGAGTTCTCGGCCAAGACCGAGCTGTTGCGCAACGCCGAGCAGGCGCTGACCGACAAGCAGGGCGAGCTCGGCAAGATCAACGCCGAGCTCAACGACCGCGCGATGACCGCCGACAGCCGCCAGATCGAACTGGTCGCGGTGCGGACCCAGGTCGAGGAGCTGAAGAACCGGGTCGGCGATGCCGCCAGGGAATTCGCGGCAACCGAAGCCCGCCTCGCCCAGGAGCGCAGCCAGTCGGAAACCGCGACGCGCGACCTCACCGACGCGCGCGGCCGGGTCGAAAATCTGAGCCAGCGCGTCACCGATCTCGACCGCCAGCTCGTCGCCCAGGTCAAGGAAGCCGAGATGCTCGGCAACCGGGTCAACGACCTTGAGACGCGGCTTGCGACCCAGGGCAAGCTGCTTGCCGAGCGCGAATTCGAGAACGGCCAGTTGAAGCAGGCCAACGCCGCCGCCGAGCGGACCGTGCAGGAGCTGCGCGAGGAGATCGCAGCAGTGGGCGGCGGCAAATCCTCTGCGCTCGACAAGCTGCGGCAGGAGAAGGCTCAAGTCGAGGAGCAGCTGCGCACCGTCAGCGACGAGCGCGGCAAGCTGCAGCGCGACATCAACGCGATCCAGCAGCAGGCCGAGAGCTCCTGGGCGACCGAGCGGATGGAGAATGCGCTGCTGCGCGAGCGCATCAACGACATTGCCGCCGAGGTGGCCAAGCTCGCGATCCAACTCGAGGGCCCGAATTCGGCGATCGAGGCCATGCTGGCGGCGGAGCCGACGGTGCCGGCCAAGGCGGCTGCCAAGCCCGCCAACGGCGTCTCGCCGGGCAGCGGGTTACCCGAGGGCGGCGGCACGCTCGCCGAGCGCATCCGGGCGCTGCAGTCACACGCCTCCCGCGCCCGCCAGCAAGGCGCCTGATTCCCGCAGGGTTTGGCTTGACACCCCTACCCGGCACTTCGTAAATCGCACGCTCTGACGAAGCGCCTTAATCGACCGGCCGCCGACCAGCGGCCTTTGGCACGTCACATCCCGGACGCATAGCTCAGCGGGAGAGCGTTCCCTTCACACGGGAGAGGTCCAAGGTTCGATCCCTTGTGCGTCCACCATCCTGCCTCCTGAACTCTGCCAGGTGCGAACGATTGTCGACATTCTGCTGTCCTCCGGGACCGCCTCACAAAAATGTCGAAAACAACCCCATGCAAAGTAGCCGAGGCGAGCCGGATCAACGGGTTACGCCATTTCCGAATTTTGATTAACTCGTCGCGCAAAACACCGGCAGGCCAGCGGCGCCGATCTCGGCGATGCGGCCCGGCATTCCGGCTCACTGCCGGCGGCGCTGCGGTGCGGATGACGGCTTGGCGTTGCGCCGGCTGAGCTCGCCGAGCAGGTCGCGAACGGCGCCGTCGAGTTCGTCGGGTGGCGGGATGGCGTGATCGGCGTGCTGCGTGCCGGCCCGCCGATACCAGCCGGAGGCGGAGCTGTCGTCATTCGCGGCGCGAACCTGCGGCGCACGAACGTGAGCGCGCGAGGCGGATCCCCGCCGCCGGCGCGAGATCAGCTCGCGTGCGCCGTACCCCGAGATGAAACCGATCCCGGCGACGAGAGCGACAATCAGAAGCTCAAGCATCGTGTTGCCCCCAATCACCGTGCCGCAATGCAATATGCGCGACAATGCGGCGGCGGCTTGACCGGGCCGGTTCCTTTTCACTGTATCGAGCACAACCCTGCCCCTCGGAATCGTACGGGGTTTTGTTTGCAGGCCTCCTCGGCTACCTTCCCGGAACTCGCGGGGGCCGGAGTCTGGATGCGCAAGGGCAACGACTACATTTTGAAGCTGCGGCCTTGGTCGTTGTCGACATTCGTCGTCGCCCTGCTTGCGGTGGTGCTGGCCACCGCGACCCAGGAGATGTTCTCGAGCTTCGGCATGCAGTTCTATTTCGCGGGCTTCGTGCCGGCGATCCTGATCGCCGGCCTGATGGGCGGCGCGCCCGCCGGCGCGTTTGCGACCATCATCACGGTACCGATCGTCTGGTGGGCGTTCATGCCGCCCTATTTCGAGTTCGGCTGGCCGACGGCCGGCGACTATGACAGCCTGGCGATGTTCCTGCTGTCGAGCGCGCTCTTGGTCTGTTTCTCGCAGCTCTATCGGGAAGCGCTGGCAATTCTGCGGAAGTAGCGGACGACCCAGGCCGTGGCCCGGCCGCCGGCGATAGCGCACCGGTTGCCTTGTCGTGGATCGTTCGCTCTCAGATCCCGAACATCCAGATCGCGACGATGGTGGCCAGCGTTGCCACGCCGCTGATGGTCCAGCCCGCCGCGTAGAAGGTGTCCTCGGGGGCGGTGTCGAGCACCGTATTGGTGGTTTCCGTCATTGACCGCCAGCGCATGGCGTCTCTCCTCGGAACTCCTGCCCGGCCAGATAACGCGGCGCCCGGTTCCCGGTTCCGCGGCGGCCATGCCGATCACGCAGAGCTCACGGATTGCTGATCGGTGCCGCGGAACCCTGCGACATTCTGTCCCGTTGAGGCTCGCCGGAAACCAACTTGGGAGAACATCCGATGCGAACACTGATCCTCGCCGCCACCGCCCTTGCCTTCGTCTCGTCCACCGCGCTCGCGCAGGACAAGGCGGGCGGCAGCCCGGCCCCCGCCGCGCAGAGCGGCGACACCGCGACCAAGGGCGAGGCGGCCAAGGCGCCGAAGAAAGCGAAGAAGACCGCCAAGAAATCGAGCGCCAAGACCGGTGCCGCCGCCACCGGCGCTGCCCCGACCGGCAGCGATGCCACCAAGCAATAAACAGAAACAATCGCGCTCGGTGATCCAACTGGCGACCACGGACTTGCCGAGCACGGACTTGTCGAGCACGGAAAAGGCCGCCCGAAGGCGGCCTTTTTACTGTCTCGGTGCGGATGTTGCCTCGGCCCGTCGCGTCGCAATCGAGTGCGCCGACCACCTCGGGCAGTGGAAAGTTGGGGCAGTGGAAGTTGGATCAGTGCAGGCTGGACCAGCGAGCGTTGGACCAGCGAATTCAGGTGCGGGAGGGGGAGCGAAAGAGTTGCGGAGCTGATAATCCGCACCGCCATCGGATCGTTCTGAAAATTGACCACCAGCTCCAGGAATTGCTCCACCTCCCGCACCTTCTGTTGTGCCGCGCGTGCAGGGGCGACGCATGATCCAAACGGGCTATCACTGCAAACGCGAGGAAAGATTCATCGATAGACTTAATGCGGAGCGCCATTGTCGCGCCTGTTCGCGAGCCCGCTCTCGCGTAGCCGCTCGGCAAACCAGAGCGATGTCGCGCTATCGATGGCTCCGCCGGCATAGACCTCGGTAAAGCTCACCCCGCCTTGTCCGACGATCACCAGCACGCCCATCGCATAGGCAAACCAGACATTCGGGTCGGTCAGCGCCTGCAGCTTGCGCTGATCGTGCTCGATCGGCTGGTGATTGCTGTCCTTGCGCAGTTCGATGGCCAGGAGATTGTTCGGGATGTCGCGCTGATGCACGACGATATCGGGATAGATCGACTTGCCGAGATGGTCGTCGGTCGAGCTCCCTGAGCCGCGCGGCAGCCGCAGCGTGCGTTCGCCGAGCCGGTCGTAGTTGCAATCGACCTGCCAGCCGGAAAATTGCCGCTCGACATAGACCGCCAGCCGGTGAGTGAGCGTTCGCTCGCCGAGATCGCGCTCCAGCAGGAACATCTCCTGCGCATAGAATTCCTCCACGGCGGCGATCACCTTGTTCAGCTCGGTCTGCATCGACGCCTCCGACTGGACTGGGCCGCCGCCGCGGCCTTTCAGCTACGCCTCTACATATGCACTTCGATCAGCCGCGGTCCCGGCTCCGCGACGGCTTCCGCGAGCGCCTTGTTGAACTCGTCGGCGGTCGTCACCGCCCTGCCCGGTACCCCCATGCCCCTGGCGAGTGCGACGAAGTCGAGCGTCGGCCGATCGATCTTCAGCATGTCCTGCGCCCGCTTGCCCGGCTCGCCGGCGCCGACGCCGTCGAACTCGCCGCGCAGGATCTGATAGATGCGGTTGGCGAACACGATGGTCACGACGTTGAGCCCTTCGCGCGCCTGGGTCCACAGCGACTGGATCGTGTACATCGCGCTGCCGTCGCCGACCATGCAGATCACCTTGCGGTCCGGACAGGCGACCGCCGCGCCGGTTGCCACCGGCGTCGAGAAGCCGATCGAGCCGCCCATGTTCTGCAGCCAGTCATGCGGCGCGGCCGCCGCCGTCGGCGGGAAGAAGCCGCGGCCCGTGGTGACGGATTCATCGACCATGATGGCGTGCTCGGGGATCGCGCACGCAATCGCCTGCGCGATCGTGGCGTGGTCGAGCGCACCGGTCGGCTTGACCAGTTCCTGCAATTGCTGCGGCTTGACGTCCTGCGCGGTCGCATGCAGCGCGCCCGCGAGCGCCTCGAGCGCCGCGACCGAATTCTCGCCCCAGGCGGTCATGCGATGCACCTCGCAGCCTTCCGCCTTCAGCATGCTCGGCTTGTTCGGATAGGCGAAGAACGCCACGGGATCGTTGGCCTCGACCAGCACGATGTGACGGAATTTCTTCAGGATCGGCAACGCCTGCTCGATCACATAGGGAATGCGGTTGATCGAGAAGCGGCCGCGGCCGCGCGCCATGCGCGGGTGATAGGTCTGGCCCATCACCGTGCAGCCGGTCTTGCCGGCGATGCGCTCGGCGAGCGCCAGCCCGTGCTCGGTCAGCGCGCTGCCGGTGACGAGCAGCAGCGTATGCGCGGCATCGCCATGCAGGATTTTCGCCGCGGCATCGACCGCCTGCGGCGAATAGCTCGGACGCTGCGTGTCCACGGGCACCTCGGCGATGCCGTCGGCTTCGTTCCAGGCGGTGTCGGCCGGCAGGATCAGGGTCGCGATCTGCGGCGGCGCGCTCCTGGCGGCGGCGATCGCAGCCGCGCCGTCGGCGGCGACCGACTTGGCATCCGGCGAGGTGCGCACCCAGGACGACATCGGCCGCGCCAGGCCCTCGATGTCGGATGTCAGCGGCGCGTTGTAGCCGATGTGGTACGTGGCATGCTGACCGACGATGTTGACGATGCCGGAATGCGCCTTCTTGGCGTTGTGCAGATTGGCAAGGCCGTTGGCGAGGCCGGGCCCGAGATGCAGCAGCGTCGAGGCCGGCGTTCCCTTCATGCGGAAATAACCGTCGGCCGCACCGGTCACCACGCCTTCGAACAGACCGAGCACGCAGCGCATGCCCGGGACCTTGTCCAGCGCCGCGACGAAATGCATCTCCGAGGTGCCGGGATTGGTAAAGCAGACATCCACGCCGCCTGCGACCAATGTCCGCACCAGACTTTCCGCACCATTCATGCTCTCGCTCCCGTTTCGAGATGTTCTTGAGGTCGCTCAGAGTATGATCCGATCCGATTGAATCGGATCATGCTCGTATCCTTTTGTTTGGTCGCATTTTCTTCACGCGACCCGGTGCCCACTTCGCTTGAAAACGCTCCAGCTTTTGTTTGGTCGCGCTTTCTTGACGCGAACCGGTACCCACTTCGCTCGAAAACGCTCCAGATCAACCATTCTTCAGCCGCGTCGTCAAAGGCTTGGCCGGACAATGCAGGTATCGCTTCCGATCTGTTGCCTTTTTAAACCGTGTTGTTCGAAAATGCCTGAGGTCACGGCTTCGTCGCTTGCGAAACGCCGGCAATTGTGGCCTCTCTGACTGCATATTTGATTGTTCGCGAGGACGACGACCATGCGCCCGATTGCCTTGATGTTTGCCGCGCTCACGATCCTGGCAGGTGCCGGCCAGGCCCACGCCCAGTTCTTCGACTCTCGCGGCTATCAGTCCGAAGCCCCGAGCTTCTTCGGCGGCGGCGGCGCAAGCCCGATCCCGCGCACCACCGTCAACTACCCGACCAACTACGCCCCCGGCACCATCGTGGTGAACACCGCCGAGCGCCGGCTCTATCTGGTGCTGGCGAACGGCCAGGCGCTGCGCTACGGCATCGGCGTCGGCCGCGACGGCTTCCGCTGGAGCGGTGTCCACCGCATCTCCGCAAAGAAGGAATGGCCGTCGTGGACGCCGCCGTCGCAGATGCTGCGCCGCCGCCCCGATCTGCCGCGCCACATGAACGGCGGCATCGAGAATCCGCTCGGCGCGCGCGCGATGTATCTCGGCTCGACGCTCTACCGCATCCACGGCTCGAACGAGCCGGAGACGATCGGCCAGGCCGTCTCGTCGGGCTGCTTCCGCATGACCAACGACGACGTCACCGATCTCTATGGTCGGGTCTCGGTCGGCACCACCGTGGTGGTGAAGAACAACTGATCGCGTCGATTTCAACGGAACCAGGCGCCGCCATTCGGCAAGATCGCTGATCCCGCCGCCTTGATCCCTCCTTGCGCTGCCGCAAACCTTGCGGCAGCGTTGTCACAATGCCCCAGCACCGTCCTTCGATCCTCGTCCTTCTTGCCGCAACGCTCGCCGCTTGCCTCGCTGATGCCGCGCTGCCCGCGGCCGCCACCGAGGTACCGGCGATCGCCGCGCGCCAGCGCAACGAGAAGAAGGTCTTCACCGACGCCGAGATCGTGGAGGGCTTTCTGAAAACCGCGTTCGGCGCCGAATATCATCTCGCCGGGCGGGTCGACCGAATCCGCAAGTACGACAGTCCGGTGCGCGTGTTCGCCGACGGCAGCCGCGCCGACCGCAAGGTCCAGCTCGCCAGGGTCGTCGCCGACATCCGCAGCAAGGTGCAGCATCTCGACATCGCGATAACCGAGAACAACGAAGCGGCCAATGTCGTGGTCAAGCTGGTGCGCGACCGCGAGCTGTACCGCACGATCGCGACTTTCTACGGCCAGGAGCGCGCCAGGGAGATCCGCTCCTCGCTCGACCCGCAATGCCTGTCCGGCTTCCGCAAGAACGAGAACTACGAAATCGAGCATTCCGACGTGATCCTCACCGTCGACAACGGCGATTTCGTCTTCCTCGACTGCGCCTATGAGGAGCTGTTGCAGTCGCTCGGCCCGATCAACGACACCGCCACCGTGCCCTGGACCATGTTCAACGACAACGTCTCGATGGGCTATTTCGACGTCTACGACCAATATCTGCTCAACCTGCTCTACGACCCCCGCATCAAGCCCGGCATGACCGTGCAGGAGGTCAAGGCCGTGCTGCCCGCCGTCCTCGCCGACGTCCGCGCCTGGGTGGCGAAGGTGAACCATCTGGAGTGAGGGTGGCGGCCTCCGTCGATCGGCGCACACGCTCGCGGCATTCACAGCCGTCGTCCCGGCGAAGGCCGGGACCCATACGCCGCAGCGGGTGTTGTGGATGGGACTCGTCGTTCCGACATCGCGCAACAATGAACTTCGGTGGCAATGGGTCCCGGCCTTCGCCGGGACGACGATGAAGTCGGAAAGCAGTCCAGGTCCCCTCATCCTGAGGCGCACTCGCGCATCTCGAAGGATACACGGCCACAGTCAGGCCGTCGTGGTTCGAGACGGCCGCTGCGCGGCCTCCTCAGCATGACGGTGATGGAATGAGCGCGCGATCTCCCCAATCGTCGTCCTGGCGAAAGCCAGGACCACCGCACTTGATGATGAACGAGATCGCGGCCACAGCATCGCGCAACAATTGACATTTGGGGTAATGGGTCCTGGCTTTCGCCAGGACGACGAGGATGGTTCTCGCGCGAGGTAACGTAGCGTCATTGCGTAGTCCTCGCCCGGCTTTGACCGGGCGATCCAGTATTCCAGAGACAGTCATTGTTGAACCGCGCGCACGAAGGCATGGTTGCGTGGCGGCGGTCCTGAATTCTCGCATTGGTTGTATTATAATCGCATGACAATGCACGGCGCAGGTCGGATGCGCGCCAAAAAAGTGTGCTATAAGCACGTGCGATGATCGAGCTTCCCCGTACCCAGGCCTTGCGTTGCTTCATCACGGTTGCCCGTGAAGGCACGGTATCGCGCGCAGCGGCGATGCTGAAGCTGACCCAGCCCGCGGTCAGCCTGCAGCTGAAGGCACTCGAGGAAAGCACCGGGCTGCAGCTGTTCAACCGCACACCTGCCGGATTCACCCTGACCGAGGCCGGCGCCGCGCTGCTGCCGCTGGCGCACCGGGCGGTGGCGGCCGCGTCCGACTTCAAGGCGATGGCGGACTCGCTGAACGAGGCACAGCGCGGCACGCTGCGCGTCGGCACCATCCTCGACCCCGAATTCACCCGGCTCGGGCCGTTCGTGCGCAGCCTTGCGATGTCCTCGCAGCGCACCGAAGTCTTCCTGCGTCATGGCGTGAGCGACGACGTGCTGGCGCAGATCGGCCGCGGCGAACTCGACGTCGGCTACTATGTCGACGCCACGCCGCAGGACCAACTCGTCCATCACAGCTTCACCGAACGGACCATCGTCGATGGCCGCTACCAGCTCGCCCCGCTGCTTTGCTACGACTACCGGGTGATCGCACCGATCGCCTGGCGCGATCGGGTGATGGGCAAGGGCTGGGCCGAGCTCGCCGAGCTGCCCTGGCTCGCGACACCGCCGCACTCCGGCCACCGGCGGCTGCTCGACGACATCTTCCGCCCACTC
Source organism: Bradyrhizobium sp. USDA 4501 (assembly GCF_054062115.1). Taxonomy (NCBI): domain Bacteria; kingdom Pseudomonadati; phylum Pseudomonadota; class Alphaproteobacteria; order Hyphomicrobiales; family Nitrobacteraceae; genus Bradyrhizobium; species Bradyrhizobium sp. USDA 4501. Next base: position 6,573,519 of record NZ_JBSSEX010000001.1, on the reverse strand, counting down.
GGTGCATTGCCGAAGCGGATCGGCTACACCGACCAGGAAGAGGCGATGATCGACTTCGTCGAATCCGGTCTCTGCCTCAGCCTCGCACGCGACAACGTGCTGGCGCCGCGGATGGCGCGGCCGCATCAGTTCGTGGTCGCCGACAAGGTGAAGCTGACCTGCGATCTCTCCTTCGCCAGCCTCGCCGCCCGCCGCCAGGAGCCGGTGATCGCCCATGCCTTCGCAAGCGTGCGCGCGGTGTGGAATATCAAGCCGACGATCGCCGGCGCCGGTCCGACGCGGACACGGAAGGTCGCGAAGAACGTGTGACGCAGACGCTCGGCTTAGGCCGCGGCGACCAGCGGTCTCGTCATGTCAGCCATCGTGGGCACCAGCGACGGCGCTTCACACTCCTGCAGAGCGAGCTCGTTGACCAGTTCGCGCAGCCTTGGCGGCAGATCGGCGTAATCGCCGCGCAGGGCATGGCGCAGCCGTTCGCCAATCTCTTCGCAGATGGCGCGCGCGTGCTCGGACGCAATCGGATGAGGCTCAATCATGGACGTGGACCGCCGGCGATGACCGCGCGCCGTCCAACTGCACTTCCGCAACCACGGATCCCGCATGTGCACATGCGATCAAGACGAGGATCCGAACAATACTGGACATGTTCGTACTCCCTTTTCTGATCCTTCAATAACAGCGAGACGTTGCCGCCCGATTAGGGAAACTGGTTCCCGCGGCCTTTAAGGGAGTGGTAAACGCGAAGTTTCAGGACCGAACCGAAGCTGGGTCAGAAATTTGGCCGGGCGCAGTCGACCCAACCGATCGCGGACAATTTGAGGCCTCGGGCCGCAGAGCGCGCGAACCTTGCCCGAGCGCAGTCCGGTGTCCCCAATCAGGGGGACAGACGGATCGGGCGGAATCAATATGATGCGCGACCGGACGGCGGTCGGCTATCATCGGCCGCAGATAAAAAGAACCTGCTGGGAGGAGTTGCAATGAAGCTGGCCATGGCCGGACTGTTGACATTTGCGAGCGCGATCCTGATTGCGCCGGGCGCGCGTGCCGACATCAAGGTCGGCGTCGTGGTGTCCGGATCCGGACCGGGCTCGGCGCTCGGCCAGCCGCAGATGCGCACCATCGCCGCGCTGCCGAAGGAGATCGGCGGCGAGAAGGTCACCTATATCGCGCTCGACGACGAGTCCGATCCGACCAAGGGCACGCAGAATGCGCGGCGCCCCGTGATCCAGGACGGCGTCGATATCCTGATCGGCTCCTCGCTCACCCCGGTGACCATGCCGATGCTCGACGTCGCCGTGGAGAGCAAGACGCCGATCATCTCGCTCGCGGCGGCGACCGCGATCGTGCAGCCGATGGACGACCGCCGCCGCTGGGCGTTCAAGGTGGTGCCCAATGACGACCTGATGGCGGCGGCGATCCTGAAATACATCGCCAAGTCCGGCATCAAGACGCTCGGCTATATCGGCGTCTCCGACGGCTATGGCGAAGGCTACTACAAGGAGGTGTCGCGGCTCGCCCCGCAGCTCGGCCTCACCGTGACGACGCATGAGGTCTATGCGCGGGCCGACACCAGCGCGATGGGCCAGGCGCTCAAGGTGATCGCGACCAATCCGGAAGCGGTGTTCATCGCCTCCGCCGGCACGCCCGCCGTACTGCCGCAGGAGGCGCTGCGCAGCCGCGGCTATGCCGGCAAGATCTTCCAGACCCATGGCGTGGCCTCGGAGGAGTTCATCAAGCTCGGCGGCGCCAATGTCGAGGGCGCGATCTTCACCGGCGAAGCCTTCACCATCGCCGACGATCTGCCGGCGAACGATCCGTTCCGCCAGGTGCGTGACGAGTTCGTGTCGTCCTACGAGAAGGCCAACGGGCAGAAGCCGAACATCTTCGGCGCGCATCTGTGGGACGCCGTCACGCTGTTCAAGCGGGCGGCGGCGAATGCGCTGAAGACCGCAAAGCCCGGCACGGCGGAATTCCGCGCCGCGCTGCGCGACGAGCTCGAGCGCGGCAAGGACGTCTACCTGAACAACGGCCTCTCGACCATGAGCCCGACCGATCACAACGGCTATGACGAGCGTTCGGCGTTCCTGATCAAGGTCGAAGGCGGCAAGTTCAGGCTGGTGAAGTAGCGAGGGAGCGTCGGCGGCTGCGCCATCACACCTTGCCGGCGCCGCTGCAGATGCCCTTCAGTGCCTGCCATTCGGCCGATGACAGCAGCGGCGGACCATCGGGGCGGCTGGCGGCATCGGCCTTGTCCATGCGCGCGAGGCGGTCCTCGGTCAAGGGATGGCTGGAGACGAGCGAGAGCCCCTTGCCGCCCTCCTTGCCGGTGACGCGGAACATCAGTTCGCCCATCGGCTTGGCCGGACGGCCGAGCTTGTGCATGGTCTCGATCGCGAAGCTGTCGGCGTTGGTCTCGGCGTCGCGCGAATAGGACGACGTCACCAGCGAGCGCGAGGCGAAGGTCAGCGCGCCGGAGCCGGTGACGTCACCGAACAACAGCCCGATCAGGAACGAGGTGCCGCCGTTGTGGATCAATTCGCGCATGCTGTCGCGGTGCCGGAGATGGCCGAGCTCATGCGCCAGCACGCCGGCGATCTCGTCGGGGTTCTCGGCTTTTTCCAAGAGTCCGTCGAACAGATAGACCTTGCCGCCGGGCAGCGCGAAGGCGTTCGGCACCGACGTCGCCAGCACGCCCGACTGCACCGACGTATCGAAGCCTGCGGACTGCCGCAACTTGCCGACCAGCTTCGCGAACGCCGCCTGGCCGGCCGGATTGCTGCACGGCTTGCCGTCGAACAGCACCTTGACCTGCGCCTCCGCGACATCGCCGATGCGACGCTCGAACGAGTCGGGCACCAGCGGCGTCAACCGCTCGGCGGCGAGCGGCACGCCGAACAGCACCACCAGCACGATCGACACCGCGGCCGCGAGCGACCAGCCGACGATCGCGGCGACGCCCCTGCGGTTCGGCAAATCCGCCTCGAGCGTGTCGCAGCGCGCGACCAGCGCGGCGATCAGCCCGGCGTCGCGGATGTCGAGCCGCGCCAGAGGCGGTGCGGTCAGGCAGCTCAGCCGCAACAGGCCGGACGGGCTGTCGGCGCGGCGGATGTCGTGAAACACCCAGCGCGCGAGCAGTGCGCCGTCTTCGCGGATCTCCAGTGCGTCGGACAGTCTGAGTGCGACGATGCGCCGCCGGTTCGACAGGCCGTCGAAGAAAACGCCGCCGGGAGCCGGCGCCGCGGAATTGGTCTGACCGGAATCGGATTCCATGGAGCTAGAAGCCCCCGACGTCGAGGCCATCGGCAAAGCCTTCGCCGAGCGCGTTGGCGAGCTCGCCGCGCGCGGTGACGTTGGCGGCCGCCTGGATGTTGTGCACGATGGTCGAGGACAGCACCCGAACCCAGAGATCGCGCATCAGATAGACGCGCAACACCACGTTCAGCGCCAGCGCAAACGCGAGATAGCCGATGCCGAGCAGCACGATCAGCGGAATGCTCTTGGCGAACGCCTCGGTCCTGAAGAAGTCCGCGATCGAGGAGCCGTCCATGCTGGCGACCAGCAAGGTGCAGAGCGCGAGATAGGCCGCGAACACCGTGCCGAGCAGCACGACCCAGCCGATCACCTTCCAGTACAGGCCGATCAGCGCGCCGCGGCGGAGCGTGGATTCCAGCCTCACGTCGCCGAAGCGGATTCCCGACAGCCACCAGCGCCACTCGACCGCCTTGAACGCGGCATAGGCGAACGGGGCGAAGATCGTGCTGTAGAGCGCGAACGGCATCAGGACCCAGAGCCACCAGCCCCGCGCGAAGAACTCCCAGCCGCGGCCGTCGAACGAGCCTTGAAGGTCGCCGTAATAGGAGTGCCGCATCTTGTAGCGTTCGAGCGCGGCCTCGCGCCACGGCAGCGCGAGACCGAGCGTGATCACGACCAGCACGCCCCAGAGCGAGGCCTTGAGCGCATAGACCCAGCCCGAGCCGCTCATCCAGAAGCGGACGCCGCGCCACACCGTGCGGGTCAGGCGGTAACGCCGCGCGCGATAGATCGCGAACTGGCCGAACAAATAGAAGAAGGCGACCAGCGGCAGCGAGGCGAACGCCTTGAAATGCTCCGCCTCGATGCCGATCAGGAAATAGCCGAGATAGATCGGCACCAGGATCGCGAGCGCGACCAGGAAGCCGATCAGGAGCTCCTTGCCGCGGCCGGTATATTCCGGCGCGTCGCCATCGATCTGGCTGTTCGACCACAGATGACGGCGGATGTCGGTGGTGAGCCAGAACCGGTAGAAGCCGACCGTGACCAGTTCGAGCCCGGCGCCGCGCGCGACCAGGCGAAAGAACTCCTTCCGGTTCCCTGAAAACGCCACCGGCATCGGCGGCGGGGCCGGTTGCGGAGGCGGCTGCGGCGGACCCAGCGGGGTCCAGCTCATGTCGTTCACGGGATGGCTCCTGGCGGGACAATCTCTGGGTATCAAAAGCACAGATTTGTCGTCGCGAGTGTGATCCAGGTTTCACACAAGGTCGAGATCGTCGGCCGATTTTTGGCGGGATGCGGTTGGCCATGCCTTAACGGCAATGCCGGAAAGCGCGCAGTCCTCGATCAACGGCCGGCGTCGAACCCCAGGGCGGCAATGACATACTTAACGATCAGGCGATGGAGGCGAAGCCGCCGCCGCAAAGCGAGGAAATCGCAGCGATGACCAGATGGATCTTGTCGGCATGCCTTCTGGCGCTCACGGCAGCTCCGGCCGCTGCCGTCGACGTGCGGCTGGATTCCTATCGCAATCCAAAGAGTGAGAATTTGCGTATCTTCAATCACATGTACCTCGACGGCGTCAGGGGCGGCCTGATGGCGTCCAATGCCTGGCTGAAACGGCATGGCGGCCAATTGTTGTTCTGCATGCCCGACGACCTCGCACTGAGCAGCGAGCAGACCGAAGAGATCATGCTCAAGTCCGCCGACAAGCGGTCGGCGAAAGGTGAGATGGTGATCGCTCTCCTGCTGCTGTGGGGGATGCAGGACACCTACCCCTGCGAAAAGCCCGCCGGCGAGAAGACCGGCAGTCAATAAACGGCGCCGGCACCGTTCGCACGCCGCCGCCCGGCCAAATCAAACGCCGTTTCAAACGGGCGTGGTCGCGGCCGCGGTCCCTTCCCCACCGGAAAAGCCCGGATTCGGCCGCTTTGGCCTGACATCAATGCGGCCAAATGCGCGTCGAGAGCCCTTGCGCAAACCGCGGAATGAGAATGTAATTCGGTAAAACATGCCGCGCCGGCCATGCCCCGGCAGCTCAAACGGTTGAGGAGCCGCTCATGCACGGGACCATCGATCTCGTCGACAACACGAATCTGGACGCCGCACGCGAACGCGCCAATTCGCTTGCGCTTTCGGACTACGATCCCGGCAATCCCGAGCTGTTCAAGACCGATACCTTCTGGCCGTATTTCGACCGGCTGCGCCGCGAGGACCCGGTGCACTACTGCAAGGACTCGATGTTCGGTCCGTACTGGTCGATCACCCGCTACAACGACATCATGGACATCGAGACCAACCACTCGGTGTTCTCCTCGGCCGCCTCGCTCGGCGGCATCACCATCCGCGACGTGCCGCCGGATCTTCGCCGCGAAAGCTTCATCGCGATGGACCAGCCGCGCCATTCGGCGCAGCGCAAGACCGTGGCGCCGATGTTCACGCCGACGCACCTCGACGAGCTCGCCACCAACATCCGCAAGCGCTCGACCGAGTGCCTCGACAATCTGCCGCGCGGCGAGGTGTTCGACTGGGTCGACAAGGTCTCGATCGAGCTGACGACCCAGATGCTCGCGGTGCTGTTCGACTTCCCCTGGGAAGACCGCCGCAAGCTGACGCGCTGGTCCGACGTCGCGACCACCCTGCCCGGCGCCGGCGGCCTCGTCGCCACCGAAGACGAGCGGCAGGCCGAGCTGATGGAATGCGCGAGCTATTTCGCAAGGCTGTGGAAGGAGCGCGCGAGCCAGCCGCCGAAGAGCGATCTACTCTCGATGATGGCGCACAGCGACGCCACGCGGAACATGGACCCGAAGAACTTCCTCGGCAATCTGATCCTGCTGATCGTCGGCGGCAACGATACCACGCGCAACACGCTGTCCGGCAGCATCTATGCGCTGAGCAAGCATCCGGAGCAGTACCGCAAGCTGCGGGAGAACCCGGCGCTGATCGACAGCTTCGTGCCCGAGGTGATCCGCTGGCAGACGCCGCTCGCCCATATGCGGCGCACCGCGCTCGCCGACTACGAGTTCCGCGGACGCCAGATCAAGAAGGGCGACAAGGTGGTGATGTGGTACGTCTCGGGCAACCGCGACGAGGAAGCGATCGAGAAGCCCTACGAGTTCCTGATCGACCGCGCCCGGCCGCGCACCCACATCTCGTTCGGCTTCGGCATCCACCGCTGCGTCGGCCTACGGCTCGCCGAGCTGCAGCTCAAGATCATCTGGGAGGAGATCCTCAAGCGCTTCGACACCATCGAGGTGGTGGAGGAGCCGCAGCGGGTGTATTCCAGCTTCATCAAGGGCTACGAGACGCTGCCAGTGCGCATCGCCGCCTGACGCGTCGCGAGCCAACCGGGATCAAGAAACATGAACGTCCAGACCGCCATCCGTGCCGACCGGGCCGAGTTGCTGCGCCAGGCCCGCGAGGAAGCGTATTCGACACCGCTCAAGGATTTTCATCCCGGCGCGCCAAAGCTGTTCCAGAACGACACGCTGTGGCCGTGGTTCGAGCGGCTGCGCAAGGAAGAGCCGGTGCACTACTGCACCAATGCGCCGATCGAACCGTATTGGTCGGTGGTGAAGTACAACGACATCATGCATGTCGACACCAGCCACGGCATCTTCTCCTCGGACTCCACGCTCGGCGGCATCTCGATCCGCGATGTGCCGCCCGGCTACGACTATCCGAGCTTCATCGCGATGGACCAGCCGAGGCACGCCCATCAGCGCAAGACCGTGTCGCCGATGTTCACACCCACGCATCTCGACGAGCTTGCAAAGCTGATCCGGCAGCGCTCGGCCAGCGTGCTCGACAATCTGCCGCGCAACGAGACCTTCAACTTCGTCGAGCGCGTCTCGATCGAATTGACCACCCAGATGCTGGCGACGCTGTTCGACTTCCCCTGGGAGGAGCGGCGCAAGCTGACGCGCTGGTCCGACGTCTCCACCGCGCTGCCGAAGAGCGGCATCGTCAACTCGCCGGAGCAGCGGCGGCAGGAGATGGACGAGTGCTACGCCTATTTCTCGAAGCTCTGGAACGAGCGCGTCAACGCCCCGCCGCGCAACGACCTTTTGTCGATGATGGCGCATAGCGACGCCACGCGGCACATGGACCCCGACAATCTGATGGGCAACATCATCCTGCTCATCGTCGGCGGCAACGACACCACGCGCAACACCATGAGCGGCTCGGTGCTGGCGCTGCACGAGCATCCCGACCAGTTCAGGAAGCTGAAGGAGAATCCCGCACTGATCGACACCATGGTGCCGGAGGTGATCCGCTGGCAGACGCCGCTGGCGCATATGCGGCGCACCGCGCTTGTCGACACCGAGATCGGCGGCAAGACGATCAGGAAGGGCGACCGCGTCGTGATGTGGTATGTCTCCGGCAACCGCGACGACGAGGTGATCGATCGTCCGAACGAGTTCATCATCGACCGCCCGCGGCCGCGCATCCACCTGTCGTTCGGCTTCGGCATCCACCGCTGCGTCGGCATGCGGCTCGCCGAGCTGCAGCTTCGGATCGTCTGGGAAGAGATGCTGAAGCGCTTCGACCGCATCGAGGTGGTCGGTGAGCCGAAGCGGGTCTATTCCAGCTTCGTCCGCGGCATCGAGAACCTGCCGGTGCGGATCCCGGGCTGAAGCCAGATTGTCCTTGGCCACAAAGACGATCGGCCCTATGTCTTCCCGGGCGTGGTAGTTGATGCACCGCGTCTTGCAGCTCGGGCCAGTTGACGGAACATGAACCGAAAAGAGCGGCGTGCGGCCGGGAAGCAACGGGACGCGTCCAGCAAAAACGCACCTGCCTTCGGTTCCACGGGTGTCAGCATTGGCGGCCTCGCCGCTGAGGCCAGCCGCTTCTACGGGATGCGACGCTTCAACGAAGCGCAGGAGATCTGCCGGCAGCTTCTCGCGCGCGATCCTGGCCATGTGCAGAGCCTCAATCTTCTCGGCCTGATGGCGCAGGCTGCCGGCGATCACCGGGCTGCAGCAAAGATGTTCACCAAGGCGATTGCCTCGGACGAGGTCAATGCCGCCTGCCATTACAACGCCGGCAACTCCTACCAGGCAATGGGCAATCGCAGCAAGGCGGCCGCGCATTTCAGCAAGGCGCTGGCGCTCGGCATGGACGCGAAGGCGGTCGGCTTCATCCTGCAGAGCCCGACCGTCACCACCTATGCCGGGCGGATTGCAAGCAAGTGGCCGCTACCGGTCACAAGCGTCGAATTGTTCGGCAGCGAGGGTGTCGCCCCGCTCGCGAACGACCTGTTCCTGCGCTGCGCGATGGAAACCACCACGCTGGCGAGCATGCGGCTTGAGGTGCTGTTCGGATATGCGCGGGCCGAGCTGTTGCGGCTCGCGAGCAAGCCGGATCAGGATGACGTCGACGACGATATCGTAGCCTTTGCCTGCGCGCTCGCCCGGCAATGCTTCATCAACGAACATGTCTATGCGCAGACCGGGGCGGAGAGCGAAGACGCGGGCGCGCTGCGCGACCGGTTGCTGCAGGACCTGGCATCAGGCGCTGCGATCGCGCCGCTCACGCTCGCCGCTGTCGCCGCTTACTTCCCGCTTCATGCCTTGCCGACGGCGGACGCGCTGCTGCGCCGGGATTGGCCCGCGGCCGTCGCCGGCCTGTTGCGGGTGCAGCTTCGCGAGCCGCGCGAGGAGATCGAAGAGCGCAGCGCTATTGCAGCGCTCACTCCGATCACGAACGACATATCCGTCGAGGTGATGCGCCAATACGAGGAAAATCCCTATCCGCGCTGGACCGTCAACCCGTTGACGGCCTTCGCGGCCGATCGGGCGCGGGGAAGGGACCGTCGCAACCGCGGACCAGCGAGCCGAACGGGATATCCTGATTGCCGGCTGCGGCACCGGCTCGCACGCGATCCAGATCGCGCAGGTCTATCCCAACGCCCGCCTGCTCGCGGTCGACATCAGCAGGACCAGCCTTGCCTATGCGCGCCGCAAGACGCGGGAGCTCGGCTTGCGCAACATCGAGTATGCGCAAGCGGACATCCTGGAATTGGCCTCGATCGATCGCACCTTCGACAGCATCGAGTCGGTCGGCGTGCTGCATCATCTTGCCGACCCCTTGGCCGGCTGGCGCGTGCTGGTCTCGCTGCTGCGGCCGGGCGGCACGATGCGCATCGGGCTCTACAGCGATCTGGCGCGCCGCGTCATCGTCGAGGCCCGCGATCGCATCGCGGCGCGCAATTATCGCGCCACCGCCGGCGACATCAGACGTTGCCGGCAGGACATCTTCCGCGAAGCCGACAAATGGAAGCCGCTGATCGGCGCCAAGGATTTCTACAGCATGAGCGGCTGCCGCGATCTGCTGTTCAACGTCATGGAACACCGCCTGACGATTCCGGCGATCGCGGCATTCCTGAACGAGCATGGCCTGTCGTTCGAGGGGTTCGAGCCGTTTGACGATCCGGCGGTCCTCGACCGATTCCGCAAGCAGTTTCAGGGCACGGCCGACGAGACCAATCTCGATCAGTGGCACCGCTTCGAGGTCGATCATCCCGAGACTTTCTGGGACATGTACGTGTTCATGGCGGGCAAGAACGCGCGCTGACGGCAAGCTGCTGGAGCGTGAGGAGATGAGGTCGAATAGCGGCCGCGATGGCACCGCGCTCCCTCTCCCCGTTCTTACGGGGAGAGCGTTGGGGTGAGGGGCACTCTCCGCATAAGCGGTGATAGCTGTGTTTGCGGAAACTCCCCCTCACCCGGAACGCATCTAGCGATGCGTTCCGACCTCTCCCCGCACGCGGGGCGAGGTGAGCGGAGTTGGCCGCTCGATTCAAAGTAACCTCTCTAGCGCGCGTGCTGACCCTTGCTGGTCGGCAACGGGCAATTGGTGCAGACCCGGTCGTCGCACATCCGGCAGATCGTGAAGCGATCCATCTCGGATGTGTCCTGCCTTGCCAGCAGCTCGCGGATCAGCGTTGCGAGCTGCTTCCGCTCAGCGACCGACAGCACGTCGAGCAGCGACGTCACGGCTGAAATCCGCGACGCCAGCAGTTCATTCCGGGACGCAGCGCCCGATGCCGTCAGGTGCAAGGCGACTTCGCGGCCGTCCTTGCCCGCCCGGCGTTCGACAAGCCGATCCGAAACCAGCCGATCGACCAGGCGGACCGTTCCGGAGTGCGACAGGCCAAGGATCCGCCTCAGCTTGTCGTTGGTCATGCCCTGGCCATAGCCGATGACGATCAGCGCCGCGGGCGTTTCGCCGCCGCGACCGACGACCTCGCGCGCGCCTTGCTCGATACGATCCATGACAGCGAGCGACAGCGCGCCCAGCAGATTAGCGATTCCGTGTTCCATGCCGGGAATAATATGTGCGCTGCGCACAAAAAACAACTTGACCATATATGTGCGCTGCGCACACATTTGCCCGGGAGCGCAACGACGACACAAATGGAGAGCAGCGATGACGACCCGAAGCACCGCACTGGCAACGCGTGACGCCGCCGGCAGCGAACCCGCCCTGAAATACGTGCAGGCCAACGGCGTGCGATTTGCCTATCTCGAACAAGGCAGCGGACCGCTCGTCATGTTCATGCACGGCTTTCCCGACAATGCCTGGTCGTACCGAAAGCAGCTGCAGGTGTTCGCGGATTCCGGCTATCGCGCGGTCGCGCCGTTCCTGCGCGGCTATGCGCCGACGGAGATTCCGGCCGACGGCATTTTCGATCCGATCGCGCTGGGCCAGGATCTCGAAGCGTTGATCGCGGCGCTGAGCGAAGACGGACGGGCCTACGTCGTCGGCATGGATTGGGGCGGTACGTCAACCTTCCAGGCGCTAGCTACGGCGCCGTCGGCGATCAAGGCCGCGGTGGTCATGAACACCGCGCACCCGATCACAATCACAAGCCTCCGGAGCGATCCCGATGCCGTTCGATCGGTTTTCCATGTCTATTTCTTCACGGTGCCTGGCGCTCACTCGGCGGTCAACATCGAGGGACTTCCCTTCGTCGACTACCTTTGGAAGCTGTGGTCGCCGACCCTGCAGAACGACGAGCATCTCCGTTCGGTCAAGGAGACGCTCAGCTCTCCCGGCACCATGAAGGCGGCGCTGAAATACTACAATGGCCTGGTCGATGCGGGAGTTGCGGGCCGGCTACCGATCAACGACATGCATACACCGACGCTGACAATCTATGGCGGCAACGATCCGACGGCGCGGTATTCGATCAAGGAAGAGCCGCTCTTCAAGGGACCACATCGGCGCATCGTCCTGCCCGATGTCGGCCACTTCCCGCACCTCGAGCGTGAGGCCGAGGTCACAGGTCTGATCATGGACTGGTTCACAACGCACGCCGCCGACTGAACGGACGCCACCACCTGCGGCCGCGTCAGCCACACCATCCTTCGAATTCTCTGACCAGGAGTGCGCGCAATGGACGCCACGACACAGCAGCACTACGCCGAAGCGTTTCACCGACTTCACAAGCAGGGCGATCCGCTCGTCCTGTTCAACGCCTGGGACGTCGCCACCGCCAAGGCGATCGCGAAGGCCTCGCCGGCGGTGGCGACCAGCAGCGGCGCGGTCGCATCCGCGCTCGGCTACGCCGACGGCGAAAATGCCCCGCTCGACATCGTGGAAGGCCTGGTCTCGCGGATGACCGCGTCGGTGACGGTTCCGGTGTCGATCGATCTGGAGGCGGGTTATGGCGACACGCCGGATGCCGCCGCGCATTCGGCGGCAAGGATCCTGAAGGCCGGCGCGATCGGCATCAATATCGAGGACGGGCTTGTTGGCGGAAAGCGGCAGCTCGCCACTCCGGAGCAGCATGCCGCGAAGATCAGGGCGGTGCGGGACGCCGCGCAGAGACTCGGCGTTCACCTCTTCATCAATGCGCGAACCGATCCGTTTCTGCTGAAGTTCGGCTCGCCCGAGCAATGTCTGGATGAGGCGGCGCGACGTGCGAAGGTCTATGCCGATGCCGGCGCTGATGGAATTTTTGTACCGGGGCTCACCGACCTCATGCTGATCGAGAGGTTGGTTCAGCTGACGCCCCTGCCCGTCAACATCATGGTGACGCAGGGCGTGCCCGAAATCGGGGAGCTCGCCCGCGCCGGTGTTCGCAGGATGAGCCTTGGGCCGTGGCCGATGATGGCGGCAATGCGTGTCATCGGACAGGCGGCCGCCGCGGTCGCCACGAGCAAGCAATACGGCGCGTTTCTACAGCCCGGCAGTTGAGCACGTGAGCGCACGCGATGTCACGGTCCGGCCGGACCGTTCAGTCCGTGCCGGCCGGACTACCGGGTTCTTGAACGAATTAGTCACTCGATCACTTCGTCTGCGCCGCTGACGACTGAAGCAGAGAACTCGTGGCCGAGCAGCTTGGCGGTCTTCAGGTTGATGACGAACTCGACCTTGGTGACCAGCTGGACCGGAAGATCGGCAGGCTTCTCACCCTTCAGAACCCGGCCGGCATAGACGCCCGCGCGTCGATGCGACTGCACGAAATCTCCGCCATAGCTCATCAAGCCTCCGGCTGTCGGGAAATCCCGGGTCTGCGTAATTGCGGGAACACGATACTTCAGTGCGAGATCGGCCAATCGCCGGCTGCGAAATGCAAAATAGGGATCGGAGGTGAAAACAAGCGCGTTTGTCGAATCTCTCTCTACGGAAGCAAATACGGCTTCGAACTCCTCTTCCTTGCTTGCCCTCGATATCTGCAGATGGACCCCTAAAGTTTCGGCAGCGGCCTGAAGCTTCTGCAGTTGCGAGCTGGCGGTTGGACTTGTCGGGTTGGTCACGACCCCCAACGTTTTCGCCGCCGGCAGAAGTTCGTGCATCAACTCGAGCCGCTTCGGCGACACGTCGACGCTCAGGCTCGAGATTCCCGTGATGTTGCCTCCCGGCCGCGACAGGCTGTCCACCACACCCAGCTGAACGGGGTCGCCGCCCATCTCGAAAACGATCGTCTTGGTGACGCCGGCAGCTTTGGCGGCAAGCGCGACGGGGGCGCCGCCAGGCGCAACCACCACATCGACGTCGCGCGCGATCAATTCGCCGGCCAGTGCAGGTAACCGGGCATATTGCCCATTGGCCCATCGATATTCGATCGCAACGTCGCGGCCCTCGACAAAGCCGGCTTCACGAAGTCCCTGGTGGAAAGCCTTCAGCCGGCTGCCAAACAACTCCGGCGATTCCGGACAAAGATAGCCGATCACAGGCATCGACGGCTTCTGCGCCCGCGAGGATGTGGTCCAGGCCGCGGCGGCAGCCATCAACAACAGGACCTCGCGCCGGCTGCCGCGTCCGTGGGATGCTGCTGCACGAGAATGAGCGCAACTCATGCTCTATCGACCCGCTGGCGTTCGCCGTCGGCGGAAGTATATCCCACGATCCGAAACCAGTCGCCAATGGACTGCACCGAACCGCTCCGGCCGGCATCGGCCAACACACATCAAGAAGATATTCCGAACACCGGAATGGCGTCATCGAAGCCCTTGATTTGGCGACTCCCGATATCCTCCAGGGAGCGCTTGCCTCTGACGCTTGCGGCGGTCCCTGCGTCCATCAGGATTTCCCGATCTGCGGCAGATGCGCACAGGCGGGCGGCGAGATTCACGACACTGCCGATGGCCGTGTAATCGAGCCGGTCTTCGTAGCCGATCCGCCCAACCGTCGCCGATCCACTGGCAAGCCCTATTCCAAAGCCAACCTGGTAGCCCCGCGACCGCCAGCCGCCGATCAAGCCTTGCACGTGCTTCTGCATTTCGGTCGCAAGGTCGACGGCTCTCAGCGCCGGCTCCTCGACCGGCACGGGTGCGTTCACCAGCACCATCAACCCGTCTCCCGAGAAGCTGATGAGGGTTGCTTCGAACCGCGCAATGACCCTGCCCAGAACCTCATAATATTCGGACAGCACGCTCATGACTTCCTCGGGAGCGACGCCCGCGGAAAACGCGGTGAACCCGCGCAAGTCACAGAACACAACGACGACGTCGGTGCGGCGGCCATCCAGCACGCTGTCATCGCCGGCACGATCGACGAGATCGGCGACTTGAGGCGCGAGAAACCGCTTGAGCTTCGCGATCCGCTCCTGGTGCTGCTGCGCCAGCGCGAGCTCGCCGGCCATCCTGTTGAAGCTGCTTGCCAGGCGCTGAAATTCGTCCCCGGTCTGGATCGAAATGCGGTGCTCGAACGATCCGGCGCCGATCCGCTCCGTCCCCTCCTCGAGCAGCCTGATCGGCTCGGTCATCCGGTGCGCGAATGCATAGGCGAGCAGCCCTGCAAATACGGTGCTGCCTGCGAGAAGCACTGTGGTCCGTCGCAACGCGGCATAGATCGGGGCGTAAGCCTCGGAGAGCGGCTGCGCCACGACGACGGTCCAATCGGGACCCGCCACCGGAGCCGCGCGGGCAGCAACCGGACGTCCCTGTCCGTCGCGGCCCGTTGCAAAGCCCGCTCCCGGGCCGATCGCGTCGCGTATGGTGCGAAACGGCTGGGAGGTTGTTTCTTCCAGCCCCCGGAGGACGAGGCTGATGTCGGGATGGGCAATGAGGCGGCCCGGCCGGTCCAGCACGAAGGCGAGGCCCGTCTCTCCCACCTTGATCGCCGATACGACATCCCAGATCAGCTTGAGATTGACTTCGGCGATGACTGCGCCGACCGCGGATCGGTTACCCACGAGCGCAATAGTCAAATACGGCTCTGAGCCTCTGTTGTAGCTGACATCGCTGAACCAAACCTGGCGTGCGTGGGCGCCGACCAGCGCAGGTTCAGCCGATCGGTCGATACGACTTTCAATTCGATTGAGGCCGACCCGTGAGACGTAGAGACGCTCCAACCCATTGTTGTCGATGAGTGTCAGGCTGACGACGGCCGGCGCTTGACGAAACAGACGCAACGCATCGGTTCGGCGTCCCTCATCGACCTCGTCGGTCCAGGGAAGCTGGACCAGCCAGCCGAGCTGGCTTGCAATGTCGGAGATGAAGTTATGAATTTCAGCGGCCGCGGAAGCCGCCTGAACACCGAGCAACTGGTCCAGCCTTGCGCGCTGATCGCGGTAACCGAACCAGGCTTCGATCGACCCGTTGATCACGAGCGGAAGCGCGACGGCCAGAAACAGTGCGAGAAAATACTTTGGGAAGAGGCCGCGAAACCGATCTCGGACAATCATGCCCTGATCCCTGAAAATGCGACGGATATATCGATATGTCGAAATGAAGCCTTGAAAATGAAGCCTGGCGCTGCCGCCAACCGGCGTCTTCTAGCATAGAGCGTCGTTTTAGGCCGTAATGGGGCTGTCGTTCGACCCGACCAAAGGACGCAGCCGGCTCCGGCCGCCATTTCGCTTGCGTCGGCCCTGCAAAACCTTGGGCCCTATAAAATTCCGGCATAGCTGGGCGAGCCAGATGCGAAGAGAATAAACCCCTGACCTGGCTTAAAGCCAGCGGTGTGAGGACGCGCCCATGCGCGTCCCTTGTATTGACGCGTTTTTCTTCGCGAACCGGTACCCGGTTCGTTCGAAAACGCCACCGCCGAGGCCATGATGGACCAGATTGCCGTTCACCAGGACAGCGCGACCAGCCGGGACTGGCCGGTTGCGATCTACCGCACGCTGAAGAGCTTTGGCGTGGCACAGGTGTCCTACGTTCCCGATGCGGGACATTCCAAGCTGATCAAGCTGTCGCACGCCGATACCGACATCAAGACCACGGTGCTGACGACAGAGGAAGAGGGCGTGGCCCTTTCGGCCGGCGCCTGGCTCGGCGGCGATCGCGCGGTGCTGTTGATGCAATCGAGCGGCGTCGGCAATTGCGTCAACATGCTGTCACTGATGGCGAGCTGCCGTTTCCCGCTGCTCACCTTGGTGACGATGCGCGGCGAATGGGCCGAATTCAATCCCTGGCAGATCCCGATGGGCCGGGCGACGCCGCAGGCGTTCGAGATCATGGGCACCACCGTGCTGCGGCTGGAGAACCCCGATGATGCCGAGGAGGTGATCTCGGCCGCCGCCTCGCTCGCCTATGACGGCGACCAGCAGGTCGCGGTGCTGATCTCGCAGCGGATGATCGGCCGCAAGAAGTGGACCAGGGAGACGCACTGATGTCGGCATCAACAGGCACTCTCGATCGCCGCGCCGCCGTGAAGGCGCTGCTTGCCGACCGCGGCGAGCTGCTCGTGATCTCCGGGCTCGGCTCCTCCTCCTACGACGTGTTCGACGCCGGCGAGCATCCCGGCAATTTCTATCTGTGGGGCGCGATGGGCGGCGCGGCGATGGTCGGGCTCGGCCTCGCGCTGGCGCAGCCGAAGCGCCCGGTGCTCGTGATCACCGGCGACGGCGAGCAGCTGATGGGGATCGGCAGCCTGCTGACGATCGCGACCAAGCAGCCCGGCAATCTCTCGATCGCGGTGCTCGACAACGGCCATTTCGGCGAGACGGGCATGCAGCCGAGTCACTCCGGCCTCGGCGCCAGGCTCGAGGTGATCGCTGATGGCGCGGGCATCGGCAATGTCTGTGAGATCGCCGACATGGCCGGTATTGAGAAATTCCGCACCAGCCTGCGCGATCTCGGCGGCGGCCCGCGGCTGGCGCGCATCCGCATCGCCGCCGGCGAGGTCGAGCGCGCGCTGCCGCCGCGCGACGGCACCTACCTGAAGAACCGCTTCCGCGGCCATCTCGGCTTCAAGGTGAGCTGAGAGCAGAATGCGTGCGACCCCGTCATTGCGAGCGAAGCGAAGCAATCCATCGCGCAGCATTCGCGGACGGATGGATTGCTTCGTCGCTATCGCTCCTCGCAATGACGGAACTCAGGCGAGCTGGATATCCCAGAGCCCCTCGGCGCGCAGCGCAGCGACCTCATCGCGCAACAGCTTCGCGATCAGCGTCATCGCGTTTGAGCCGGGATGCTCGACCGGCGAGGCCAGGGTCAGCTCGCGCCGCGGCGCCGGCCGCGCGATGGCGGCGGTCTCGAGCCGACCCTCCGCCACCTCGGCGCGCACCGAGGACGGCGGCAGCAAGGTATATCCGAGCCCCTCCTCGACCAGGCTGGTCAGCACGCGAAACGAATCCGCCTCGAGCTTGACGTCGAGATCGATCTTCTTCTTGGCCGCGGCATGTTCGAGCAGCGCACGGAGGCCGTGCGAATGACTTGGCAGCACCAGGCGCTGGCGCATCAGCCAGCCGAAGTCGACTTGCTTCTTCGGCTTCAGCCCGCTGCCGCGCGGGCCGACCGCGACGATGCTGTCGCGGCCGAGGCTCTGCACCGCCAGATGCAGATCGACCGACGGGCCATAGATCACGGCAAGGTCCATCTCGCCGCGATGCAGCCACTCGATCAGATGGCCGCTGTAGCTCTCGACGATGCAGAGCGAGATGCCGGGATAGCGCTCCACCGTGCGCCGCGCCAGCCGCGCCGACAGCACGCAACTCACCGTCGGCACCAGCCCGAGCACGACGCGCCCGGACGGTGCACCGCCGGCGGACTGGATGTCGTCGCGGATCTGGTCGATCTGCCGCACGATACCGCTGGTGCGCGCCAGCAGCAGCCGGCCGGCATCGGTCAGCACCATGCCGCGACCGTTGCGCGTGAACAATTCGGTGCGCAGTTCGTGTTCCAGCAGCTTGATCTGCCGGCTCAGCGCCGGCTGCGCGACCCGCAAGGTATCGGATGCCTTGCTCAGGCTCCCGAGTTCCGCGACACACGCAAAGGTCCTAAGCTGGCGGAAATCCATACTTGCCAATCCTGGAAGGCAGGTTCATACGCTATAACAAAACAGCATAGGGAGTTTACCGGGGCCCCACAACTGCGGGCGTTTTCTTCACGCGAACCGATTTCCACCTCGCTCGAACACGCTCTGGCGCAACCTCTCGGCAAGACGAAACAATGACCGCACACGAACAACACATCGACGACCATTCCGACATCCGCGATGCGGTGGCAAAACTCTGCGCGCAGTTTCCAGGCGAATACTGGCGCAAGCTCGATCGCCAGATGGCCTATCCGAAAGAGTTCGTCGATGCGCTGACGGAGGCCGGCTATCTCTCGGTGCTGATCCCCGAGGAATATGGCGGCGCCGGCCTGAAGCTGTCGGCGGCGGCGGCGATCCTGGAAGAGATCCAGCGCGCCGGCTGCAATGGTGGCGGCTGCCACGCTCAGATGTACACGATGGGCACCGTGCTGCGGCACGGCAATGACGCGCAAAAGGCCAAGTATCTGCCGAAGGTCGCGACCGGCGAGTTGCGGCTGCAGGCGTTCGGCGTCACCGAGCCGACCAGCGGCACCGATACCTCGTCGCTGAAAACCTTCGCGCGCCGCGAGGGCGACCATTACGTCGTCAACGGCCAGAAGATCTGGACCAGCCGCGCCGAATATTCCGACCTGATGGTCCTGCTGGCGCGCACCACGCCGAAGGAGCAGTCGAAGAAGCGCACCGACGGTCTCTCGGTGTTTATCGTCGATATGCGCGAGGTGAAGGGCAAGGGGCTGGAGATCCGCCCGATCCGCACCATGATGAACCACGCCACGACCGAAGTGTTCTTCACCGACATGAAGGTGCCGGCGGAGAATCTGATCGGCGAGGAAGGCAAGGGTTTTCGCTACATCCTCTCCGGCATGAATGCCGAGCGCATCCTGATCGCCGCCGAGTGCGTCGGCGACGCGAAGTGGTTCATCGCCAAGGCGACCAACTACGCCAAGGAGCGCAGCGTGTTCGGGCGGCCGATCGGGCAGAATCAAGGCATCCAGTTCCCGGTCGCCAAGGCCTATGCCTCGATGCGCGCGGCCGAATTGATGGTGAAGGAAGCCACCCGCAAATATGAAGCCGGTCTCGACTGCGGCGCCGAGGCCAACATGGCCAAGATGCTGGCGGCCGACGCGTCCTGGGAAGCGGCCAACGCCTGCGTGCAGACCCATGGCGGCTTCGGCTTTGCCGAGGAATACGACGTCGAGCGCAAGTTCCGCGAGACCCGGCTCTATCAGGTGGCGCCGATCTCGACCAATCTGATCCTGTCCTACGTCGCCGAGCACGTGCTCGGCATGCCCCGCTCCTACTGAGTTGCTTGATCATGCTGCCGCTTGAGGGATTGACCGTCATCGCCGTCGAACAGGCGGTTGCCGCGCCGTTCTGCTCGTCACGCCTCGCCGACGCCGGCGCCCATGTCATCAAGATCGAGCGGCCCGAGGGCGATTTCGCCCGCGGCTACGACGCCGCGGCGAAGGGCCAGAGCAGCTATTTCGTCTGGCTCAACCGCGGCAAGGATTCCGCCGTGGTCGACCTCGCCACCAAGGAAGGCCGCGCGCAGCTGGAAGAGCTGATCGCCGGTGCCGACGTGCTGCTGCAGAACCTCAAACCGGGCTCGATGGACAAGCTCGGCTTCTCGCGCGAGCGGCTGCGCAAGGATTATCCGAAGCTGATCATGTGCACGATCACGGGCTATGGCGACACTGGCCCCTATGCCGACCGCAAGGCCTATGACCTGTTGATCCAGGCCGAGAGCGGCCTTGCCTCGATCACCGGCGGCCCGGAAGGCGCCTCGCGCGTCGGCATGTCGATCGTCGATGTCGCAACCGGCGCCACCGCGCATGCCGCGATCCTCGAGGCGCTGATCGGCCGCGGTCGCACCGGAGACGGTGCCGACATCCGGATCTCGATGTTCGACGTGATGGCCGACTGGCTCACCGTGCCGCTGCTCAATGCCGAGGACGGCAAGTCGCCAAAGCGGATCGGCCTCGCCCATCCCTCGATCGCGCCCTACGGCGTGTTCCGCTCGAAGGACGGCAAGGAGATCCTGATCTCGATCCAGAGCGAGCGCGAGTGGAAGACGCTGTGCGCCAAGGTGCTGGGCCAGCCCGGCCTGCCCGACGATCCGCGCTTTGCCAATATGGTCGAGCGCGTGCGCAACCGCGCCGTTACCGACCAGATCGTCAGCGACAGCTTCGGCAAGCTGACGCGCGAGGAGTTGCTGGCGAAGCTTGCCGAGGCCGACATCGCCTTTGCCGAGGTCAACAGCATGGACGACCTCGCGAAACATCCGCATCTGCGCCGCGTCGAGGTCGACACGCCGAACGGCAAGGTCAGCTATCCGGCGCCGGCCGCGATCGTGGTCGGCGAGGACAGGCACTACGGCAAGGTGCCCGCGATCGGCGAGCGCACCAGACGTTCCTGAAATCCCTCCTGCCCGGGCAACACAATCATGAGCGACAAACTCGACCTCGATCATCTCCGCCAATGGATCGGCAAGACCACGGAGGCCTCCGACGTCGTCACCAAATATCTCGTGATGGGGCTGCGCGCGACGCTGTTCCAGGAGATCGGCGAGCCGAAGGCCGGTGACGCCGCGCCGTGGACCACGCATTGGTGCCTGGCGCAGCCGGTGTTTCCGATGTCGCAGCTCGGCCCCGACGGCCACCCGACCCGCGGCGGCTTCCTGCCGCCGGTGCCGCTGCCGCGCCGGATGTGGGCCGGCGGCGAGCTCGAATTCTTCGACAGCTTGCGCATCGGCGATGAGGCCAAACGCACCTCGAAGATCGTCGACGTCACGGTCAAATCGGGCTCGACCGGCACGCTGTGCTTCGTCTCGGTCAATCACGAGGTAACGACCTCGCGCGGGCTTGCGGTGCGCGAGCGGCAAGACATCGTCTATCGCGAGATGACGAGCACGCAGGGCGCTGCGCCCGCCAAGGAGCCGCCGCCTCCACCGGTCGCGCAGCATCGCGAGAGCCACGTCTCCGACCCGGTGCTCTTGTTCCGCTATTCGGCGCTGACTTTCAACGGCCATCGCATTCATTACGACCGCGACTACGTCACCAAGGTCGAGGGCTATCCTGGCCTGATCTTCCACGGCCCGCTGCAGGCTTCCTTCATCGTCGAGTTCGCCGCCAAGCTGCGCGGCGGCAAGCCGCCGAAGAAGCTCGCCTATCGCGGCGTGCAGCCGCTGTTCGAGGGCAGCGAGTTCTCGATCAATGCCAGCGACAAGGACGGCGGCATGGAGCTGTGGACCGCGAATGCCGAGGGCCAGCCGACCATGAAGGGCACGGCGACCTGGTAACGCGCGAGCACGACGCCTGTCATAACGCGAGGGAATAAAGAGGCGCTTTCATCAGCGCCTCGTATTCCTTATTGTGATCGCGTTCATCCCTGGATCGCAGATCATGAGTCGCTTCTGGAGTTCGGTCGTCCACAATCTGTCGCCATACGTGCCCGGCGAGCAGCCGAAGATCGACGGCCTCATCAAGCTCAATACCAACGAAAACCCCTACCCGCCGTCGCCGCGCGCGGTGGCGGCGATCACAGCGAACACGGATCGCCTGCGGCTCTATCCTGATCCGGGCGCAACCGCGCTGCGCGAGGCGATCGCGAGGCGTTACGGCGTCACGGCGGACGAGGTGTTCGTCGGCAATGGCTCGGACGAGGTGCTGGCCCACGCTTTCCCGGCGCTGCTGAAGCACGACGCGCCGCTGCTGTTTCCCGACATCACCTACAGCTTCTACCCGGTCTATTGCCGCCTCTATGGCGTCAGCTGCGAGCAAGTGCCGCTCGACGCCGCGATGCGCGTGCAGCTTGCCGACTACCGGCGGCCCGGCAGCGCAATCCTGCTGTGCAACCCCAACGCACCGACCGGCACCGCGCTGCCGCGCGCCGCGATCGAGGCGCTGCTCGCCGAGCATCCCGACCGGCTCGTGGTGGTCGACGAGGCCTATGTCGACTTCGGCGCCGAGAGCGCCGTGCCGCTGGTCGCGCGCCGCGACAATCTGCTCGTCATCCAGACGCTCTCCAAATCGCGCGCGCTGGCCGGCTTGCGCGTCGGCTTCGCCATCGGCCAACGCCCGCTGATCGAGGCGCTGGAGCGCGTCAAGGACAGCTTCAACTCCTATCCGCTGGACTGCTTCGCGATCGCCGGCGCGGTCGCCGCCATCGAGGACGAGGCGTGGTTCGAGGAGACGCGGCAACGCATCATCAGGAGCAGAGAGGCGCTGGTCCGCAGCCTCATTGAGCTGGGGTTCGAGGTGCTGCCGTCGCAGGCGAATTTCGTGTTCGCCCGCCATCCCAGCCATCGCGGCGCCGATCTCGCCGCGAGGTTGCGCGAGCGCGGCGTGCTGGTGCGGCATTTCCAGAAGCCGCGGATCGAGGACTTTTTGCGCATCACGGTCGGCACCGACGATGAGTGCGGCCGCCTGATCGGCCTGCTGCGCGGCATGGCCTGATAGCCGTTCACCAACTTGCGATCGACGGCGCCACCCTGCATAGTGACCGCGCGTTGGGATGCACGGTTCTCCGGGAAGGAGCGGTCATGCGATTTGCGATCGGCGACGCAACCGTCGACGTCATCGTCGACGACGACGATTTCGGCCTTCCGCTCGCCGAATTCCTGCCCGGATACGATCGCGGCTTGATCGAAGCGCATCGTGCCACGCTGGAGCCGGTGTTCATCGACCTCGCCCGGGGCGTCGCGAAACACGCGATCCAGAGTTTTGTGGTGCGAACCGGCGGCCGAACGCTGCTGATCGACGCTTGCATCGGCGAGCACAAGGACATCCCCGAGATTCCGGCCTGGCATCGGCGGCGCGGCAGCGGCTTCCTTGATCGGCTGCGCGCGAGCGGCATCGACCCGGCCGGCATCGACGTCGTATTCTGCACCCATCTGCATGTCGATCACGTCGGCTGGAATACGCGCCAGGACAACGGCCGCTGGCAGCCGACCTTTCCTAACGCGCGGTATCTGTTCGGCCGCCGCGAGCTTGCCGACTGGATGACACAGCATGATGCCGGGCGTGCCCCGCCGATCCACGCCCGCGCCCTGGAGCAGAGCGTCATCCCGATCGTCGAGGCAGGCCGTGTCGATCTGGTCGACGATGGCCATCAGTTGGGACCGGGCCTGCGGCTGGTCCCGCTGCCGGGCCACACCAGCGGCCAGATGGGGCTGATGGTAGACTACGCACAACATCGCGCGATCTTTTGCGGCGATGCCGTGCACAATCCGGTGCAGATCTTCCAGCCCGATCTGTCGACATCATCCTGTGCCGACCCGCAGCTCGCGCGCGAGACGAGGACGAAGATCCTGGCAGAGGCTGCGGACAGCGGCCGCCTCGTCATACCCGCCCACTTCCGCGGCCCGCGCTGTGCTCATGTTCGTCGGGACGGCGGTGGCTACGCGCCGGTACTCGATGCGCGGCATGGGTAAGATGCAACACCCGGAGCCACAGCTCACCGGGTGAAAGCCGGGTGTATCATCCGGCCCCTTGGAACCGAATGCCGGCTTGCGCGTTCCCCGCCCTGACGGAGGACGCCATGCTTAGAGATGAACAGGTCGCGGTTCTCTGCGACATCGCCCAATCCATTGCCTTCGCTGACGACGTGCAAGGCGAAGTCGACCGGCTCATCAGGGAGGGATACGTCGCCAAGGACGGCGACCTCTACGAGCTGACGCCGAAGGCCGAGAAGGTTTTGTCCGAGCGCGGCGCCTGCCTCAAGGCGTGACGCCGCTCGCGGCAGCTCCCTAGGCGGCAGGCGTGCACCGCATCGCTGATATCTTGATGCCGAGCCCTGCGCTCTCCTCGCGGAACTGCGCGATCGACCGCGCATTGCGGTGCGCCTCGAACGCGGCGTCATCCTGATAGACCTCGTAGATCAAGAGCTTGGCGGCATCCTCGCGCGGCACCAGGATCTCAAAATTCAGTGTGCCCGGTTCATCCCTGAGCGACCGGGCGCCATGCGCTGACAGCAGCGACAGCGCGTGATCGCGCTTCTCCGGCGCCACCTCGACGGTGGCGATCGGTGCAAGTTTCGACATGACGAATCCGCCTTCGGTTCTTTTGCACGTTCAGATCAGCTGCGGAGCGGCCGAAACGCGTCGCGAATTTCCCTGCTGAAGATGTCGGGCTGCTCCCATGCGGCGAAGTGGCCGCCGGCTTCAGCCTGATGGAAGTAGATCAGCTTGTGATAGGCCTTCTCCGCCCAGCTCCGCGGCGCCACGAAGCTCTCGCCGGGAAATGCGGTCACCGCGGCGGGGATCGCGACATTGGCAGGCAGATAAAGGTTGGTCTTGTTTTCCCAGTACAGGCGGCCCGAAGAGATCGCCGTGTTGGTCAGCCAGTAGAGCGTGATGTTGTCGAGCACGTCGTCGCGGGTCAGTGCGCCGGCGGAATGCCCGTTGACCTCGCGCCCGAGCACAGCTGATTGCATCGCGGAGGCCGGCTGGGCATAGCCGTCGCCGTGATCGAGCAGCCAGGCGGCGAGGCCGGCCGGCGAATCCGCAAAGGCCGCAAGCGTCTGCGGGCGCGTGCCCATGATCTGCGCGTAGGCCCGCCGTTTCGCGAATTGAAGCTTGATCTGGTCGAAGGCGTGCTGCTCCTCCGCCGACATATTGTCCGGCGCAGGGCCGCCGGTGATGACCGCCTTGAAGACCTCGGGCGGAACGACACCGGGCAGATTGACGTGGATGCCGAGCAGCTCCGGCGCACCAAGCTTGGCCATCTCATTGGAGACCGGCGAACCCCAGTCACCGCCCTGCGCCACGAACTTGCTGTAACCGAGCCGTTTCATCAATTGCACCCAGGCCCGTGCGATGCGCTGGGGATCCCAGCCGACCGTGGTCGGCTTGCCGGAGAAGCCGTAGCCCGGCATCGACGGGATCACGAGATGGAACGCGTCCGACGCACTGCCGCCATGCGCGGTGGGATTGGTCAGCGGGTCGATGATCTTCATCTGCTCGATGACCGAACCCGGCCAGCCATGCGTGACGATCAGCGGCAGCGCATTGTCATGTTTCGAGCGGACGTGAATGAAGTGAATGTCCACCCCGTCGATTTCGGTGATGAACTGCGGCAGGGCGTTGAGCCGCGCCTCCACCTTCCGCCAGTCGTAGTCGGTCTGCCAGTAGCGGACGAGATCGCGCAGCATCGCCTGCGGGACGCCCTGGGAGTCGTCATTGACGGTTTCCTTGTCGGACCATCGGGTTGCGGCCAAACGGCGGCGAAGATCGACAAGGTCTTCCTCGGGAATGTCGACGCGGAACGGGCGGATCGCATCGCTGGTGGCCGCTGCGGCGGGATGCGCGGGGAACAGGCTGGCAGCACCGGCAGCAGCCAGGCCCAACGCCGCGCCCGTCAGCAGCCTGCGCCGGTCCTGGTCGATCGCTTCCTGGGTCGATTGGCTTATCGCAATTGCAACGGGCGTCTTCGATGGCGCGCTCATTTGACAGTCTCCTTGGAATGAGAGGCCGCCGGCAACGCCGCGATCGCCTCCTTGGTTGTCAGGATGGAATGGGCGTAGGTCGGGCCATTCAGCTCGTGAGCGGCGTGCATCATGTCGTGCGAGAAGGCGGCGGTGGCATCGCGCACCAGCGTCACGTGGTAGCCGAGCTCCATTGCGAAGCGGGCGGTCGATTCGATGCAGGTGTTGGCCAGCAGCCCGACCACGATCACATGCGTGACGCCCTTCTGCTCCAGCAGGAAATCGAGATTGGTGTTGGCGAACCCGCTCTGCCCCCAATGCTCTTGGGCGATCAGGTCGCCAGGCTTGGGCGCAAGGTCCGGATGCCATTCCCCGCCCCATTCGCCGCGCGCAAAGCTATGGCGCTGCATGATCAAGCGTTGAGTCGGATTGGGATGATCCCAATCCTCATAATCGCCCGGC
Source organism: Bradyrhizobium sp. USDA 4501 (assembly GCF_054062115.1). Lineage (NCBI taxonomy): Bacteria > Pseudomonadati > Pseudomonadota > Alphaproteobacteria > Hyphomicrobiales > Nitrobacteraceae > Bradyrhizobium > Bradyrhizobium sp. USDA 4501. The sequence goes on along the minus strand of NZ_JBSSEX010000001.1, from coordinate 6,547,668 downwards.
TCCCAGCGACGGTGCGGGACGATCACCACCTGGATGCCGGCGGCCCGGACCGCGCCGTCGAGCTGGCGCAGATTGTCGAGCAGCCCGACCTCGTCGGCGATAGGCTTGATGCGCGGAAAGACCATGCCGCCCTCAGAGAGGAAATCATTGTAAGGATCGACGAGGAGCAGCGCGGTCCGCTCGCGTGGATAGGTGATCTGGGACATCGATCGCTCCTTGGCTATCAGGCGGCCGGTTGGATTTGCTTCAATGACGAGCTCCGTTCACTCGGGCAGCGGCTTGCCGGCCTGTTCGCGGACCATGTACTCGGCGTACCAATCGGGCCAGTTCGCATCGTGGCCGCCGGTTCGCTTCTCGTGCTCGCCATGGGCCATAGCCGCGCGGCGCAGCGCGGCAGCAAGATCAGCCGATGAGGAGAAATTCGTACTGTTGCCGTCGAATCGCCCGGGCAGGCGTTGCGTCACCTGCTGCAGCAGCCAGACGTTTCCGTCGGGATCGTTGAACGTGGCGAGCGACCCGTAACTCGGCCGCTCCGGGTCCGGCCCCTTGATGCGGCCTTCCGCGCCGCGGTGAAACACCTCGCTGACATCGGCGCCACGCGCGATCAGCTCGGCGCGCGCCGCTTCGATATCATTGACGATCAGGAAGCGCGGCAGCGCGGGTCCCGAGCCGAGATGGATCGACGTCGGCGAACCCGGCGGCGTTAGCTGCACGGCGCGCGAGCCGTCGGGCCTGACGAAGTCGGCATCAAGCCGCCAGCCCAGGTCCTGATAGAAGCGCTTGGCGCGATCGACATCCGAGACGGGGATGACGACGACCTCGAGCTTCAAATCGACTTTGGCCGCTGTCGGCCCCGGTTCGGTGGTCATGGCTCACTCCTTGGCGATGACAGATCGGGCCATCGACGGCCCATTGCATTTGCGATGATGTCGGGTCATATTACTATGAAAATCATAGTCTCAAGCCTGATGAAGAAAACGTGATGACGAAAATGAAGGACAACACGGCTGACCAAACGCTCTGTCCTGTCGCTCGCGCCGAAACCGTCGTGGGCGACCGCTGGACAGTATTGGTTCTGCGCGAACTGTTCGCGCGCAATCATCGCTTCGAGGAGATTCAGGCGCAGTCCGGCGGCACGCCGCAGATGATCACGGCACGGCTGAAAAAGCTGGAAGCGGACGGCCTGCTGACGCGGCGCGTCTACAACAAACCGCCCGTTGCGCCACGAATATCACCTCACCGAGAAGGGCGACGCGTTCTTTCCGGTGCTGATGGCGCTGCGCGCCTGGGGCGAGACCTGGTGCAAGTCACCGCGGGAAGGCCGCGCAATGAACTACACCCATCGCGTCTGCGGCAAGCCGGCCGGGCTCGGTCCGGTCTGCGAGTCCTGCGGCGAGCCGGTTCATCGCGCCGACATGGTGGGCGAGCGAACTCCCAAATACCAAAAAGAGCGAGATGCGCGCTGGGAGGCCTTCAAGGCGACCCGCTGAATTCCCCGACGCCGCCGGCGCAAGCGGACGACGCGAGAGCCTTCGCACCGCCGCAGCGTCTCGATCACACGGGGCCGATCCGGCCGAGCCTCGCACAACACAGGAGACCACCATGCCATTCGTTCGCATCGACCTGAAGCGCGGCAAGTCCGCCGAATATCGCAAGACGCTGGGCGAGATCGTCTACAAGGCGATGCGCGAGGTGATCAACGTGCCCGAGAATGACAAGTTTCAGGTCATCACCGAGCACGACCGTGGCGACCTGAACTACGCCGACAACTATCTCGGCAATACCTACAGCGACGATCTCATCTTCATCCAGATCACCATGAATGCCGGGCGTACCGTCGAGATGAAGAAGGCGTTCTACAAGCGGATCGTGGACGACTATCAGAGCCAGCTGCAGGGACGGCCGGACGATGTTGTCATCAACCTCGTCGAGGTCGCCAAGGAGAACTGGTCGTTCGGTCACGGCATCGCGCAATACGCGAGCTGAACGCAGAACAGGAATGCGCCGGACGGACGGCCGTCAGCCCTGCGGCTTGCCGTCCGCAGCTTGCGGCCGGCGTCGCCAGCACGCATAGTGCCGCCCGTGCACGAACAACAACAAACAGGGAGGCAACCATGAGGACGATCGCAGCCGCGCTGTGCGCGCTCACGCTGATCGCAACCGGTGCGCAGGCACAGACGCTCAAGGACTTCGTGGCTGTTGTCATGAAGAAATGGACCGCGCCGTTCGAGCCGTTCCAGCTCATCGACAATATCTACTACGTGGGCACTGACGGGATCGCGGTCTACATCATCAAGACGTCGCAAGGGCTGATCCTGATGGACACGGCGATGCAGCAGTCGACCGGCATGATCAAGGACAACATCGCCAAGCTCGGCTTCAAGGAGGGCGACATCAAGATCATCCTCAACACCCACGCCCATCTCGACCACACCGGCGGCTTTGCCGAGATCAAGAAGGAGACCGGCGCGCAACTGATCGCCGGCGAGCGCGACAAGCCCCTGCTCGAGGGCGGCTATTATCCGGGCGACGAGAACAACGCCGATCTCGCCTTTACGCCGGTGAAGGTCGACCGCACCGTCAAGGAAGGCGACAAGGTGACGCTCGGCGATGTCACGCTGACCGCGCACACCACCCCCGGCCATTCGCCCGGCTGCACCAGCTGGGAGATCACGGTCAAGGATGGCAGCCAGGCGCGCAACGTGCTGTTCTTCTGCAGCGGAACGGTGGCGCTGAACCGGCTGGTCGGCCGTCCGACCTATCCCGGCATCGTCGACGACTACCGCTCGACCTTCACCAAGGTCAAGGCGATGAAGGTCGACGTGCTGCTCGGGCCGCATCCGGAGGTCTACGCCATGCAGGCCAAGCGGGCGCAGATGAAGGACGGCGCGCCGAACCCGTTCGTCAAGCCGGGCGAAAATGCCACCTACGTGGCCGGGCTGGAGCAGGATTTCGACAAGCAGCTCGCCAAGCAGACCGCTGCGCTGCAGAAGGCCAATTAGGTAGTCACCCGGTCATCCTGAGGAGCGCGTAGCGCGTCTCGAAGGATGAACGGCCCCGCCGTGGCCGTCGATCCTTCGAGACGCGCGCAAGCGCGCTCCTCAGGATGACGGGATAGCCGCCTACGCAAATTTGCAGCCGTTGCCGCGGCAACTATGCGCGCAGCGGCTTGACATCGTCAGGCAATCCATCGACAGGTGGATTGCCTTTCCGCTTTTGCCGCCCGCAATGACGGAACGTAACAAGACAGAAATGGGAGCCGCCCGATGTCCTCGCGCAAACCCGCCGCCAGCAAAGGCAAGACTGTCACCGTCAAGGATGCCACCTTCGGCCTGCTTCGCGCATGGGGCATCAAGAAGGTGTTCGGCAATCCCGGCTCGACCGAGCTGCCGTTCCTGAGCGACTGGCCCGACGACATCGACTACGTGCTCGGCCTGCAGGAGGCATCCGTCGTCGGCATGGCCGACGGCTACGCGCTGGCGACGCGCAATGCCGGTTTCGTCAATCTGCATTCGGCGGCCGGCGTCGGCAACGCGCTCGGCAACATCTACAACGCCTATCGCAACCAGACCCCGCTGGTGATCACCGCGGGCCAGCAGGCGCGCTCGATCATGCCGCTGCAGGCCTTCCTCTATGCCGAGCGGGCCTCGGAATTCCCGCGGCCTTACGTGAAATTCGCGGTCGAGCCGGCGCGCGCCGAGGACGTGCCTGCCGCGATCGCGCGCGCCTATTATGTCGCGATGCAGCCGCCCTGCGGGCCGACCTTCGTCTCGGTGCCGATCGACGACTGGGCGCATGCGACGCAGCCGCTCGACGCGCGCCAAGTCAGCCGCGAGATCGGCCCCGACCTGTCGGCGATGCAGGCATTGGGGGCCGCGCTCGGCGAGGCCAAGCGCCCTGCCCTCGTCGTCGGCCCGGCCGTCGATCGGGCCGAGGCAGTCGATCTCATGGTGAAGGTCGCCGAGAAATCAAAAGCCTCGGTCTGGGCCAGCCCGTTCTCGGCGCGCTGCTCGTTCCCCGAACGGCATCCGCAGTTTGCCGGCTTCCTGCATGCCGCGCCGGGCCAGCTCTCCGATGCGCTGCGCGATCACGATCTCGTCGTCGTGGTCGGCGCGCCGGTCTTCACCTTCCATGTCGAGGGCCATGCCGCGATCTTCGACGGTTCGACCACGATCTTCCAGATCACCGACGATCCGGACGCCGCCGCGATGACGCCGACCGGCCACAGCATCGTCGCGACCATGAAGCCCGCGCTGACAGCGCTGCTCGAGATGCTGCTTGAGACGAAACGCACCGCGCCGACTGGCCGTGTCCTGCCGCCGGCTCCGGCCGCCGGCGACCCGATCCCTGCCGAATACGCGCTGCATGCGCTCTCGGCCGCGATGGGGCCGTATGATGCGCTGGTCGAGGAAATACCGTCGCATCGCCCGCTGATGCAGAAGGCGATGCCGATGCACGGCCAGGACAGCTTCTACACCATGGCGAGCGGCGGCCTCGGCTACAGCCTGCCGGCAGCGGTCGGCATGGCGCTCGGTCGACGTCAGGGACGCACGGTTTGCCTGATCGGCGACGGCTCGGCGATGTATTCGATCCAGGCGCTGTGGACATCGGCGCAGCGCAAGCTGCCGCTGACGGTCGTCGTGCTGAACAATTCCGGCTACGGCGCGATGCGCTCGTTCAGCCAGGTGATGCAGGTGCGCAACGTGCCGGGCCTCGATCTGCCCGGCATCGATTTCGTCAAGCTCGCCGAAGGCCTGGGCTGCGACGCCGTGCGGGTGACGAAATCAGCCGAGCTCGCCGGCGCCTACCAGCGCGCGCTGTCGCATCAAGGCACCAGCCTGATCGAGGTGATGGTCGATTCCGCGGTGCCGCTGCTCTACACGCAGAAGAGCTGAGCGGCAATCTCGCCACGTCATTGCGAGCGAAGCGAAGCAATCCATCTTTCGGCAAGTGGAGATATGGATTGCTTCGTCGCTGCCGCTCCTCGCAATGACGACTGGACATATATTCGCAACCTTATTACGAGGGCATTGGATCGCCGAGCATGGGCGCCGCTGACGGCGTCGGCACCTCGCAGCCGGAGGCGCAGCAGCGTCCGGGCTGCTTCGACACCCGTTGTCCCTGGTCGACGAGGTCGCGGCCGAGCAAATTCTCGACCAGCTCGGCCTTCTCCATCACCGGATAGTTGCGCCAGATCTCGCGCTTCATCGCCTCCGGCGAGCCGCCGCCGTGCAACGAGATCACTGAATACCAGCCGGCTTCGTGCGAGACGGTGAGGTCCTCGATCAGCCGCGCCACCTCGGCGCGCTGCTCGGCCGGGATATCGGGACGTCCGCCCATGACAGCGGCAAGCGAGGCGCGCGTTTCCGGATTGTGATCCTCGTCGGGACCCGGCAGCGCGACGATCAGCCCGCCGGAGACGTAATGCGCGACGCGGTGCATGTCGTAGATCTTGGTCGCCAGCAGCAGCTTGCCGATGTTGGAGAACACCGCATCCGGCATCACCGAGCCCGCCGGATCCTTCGTGCAGTAGACCGAGGAGGCAACGCCGCAGGCATAGAAACTCTCGGTGATGGTGATCAGCTCGACCATCGCCTCGCGGATATGCGCATGCTTCTCGGCATCGAGCCCGTTGGCCTCGATCATCAGCGCGCCGGCGCCGATAAGGAGATCGCCGAAGCCGGCGCGGGCGCCGATGCAGGAATGCCGGTGATGCGTCGCGTAGGAGGTGGTGAGGAAGCCGCCCTCCTCGGTCTCGCCGGCGAGGAACACGCGGTCATGCGGCACGAACACGTCGTCGAACATCACGACGCCGACCGACTGACCGTACTTCGCCGAGAATTTCGCCGCGGCATCGCCGGGCCGGCCGGCCGGACGCGCGACGATGGTGACGCCGGGCGCATCGACCGGCACGGCGCAACAGACGGCAAAATCCTTGTCGACAGGCACATGGGTGCGGCACGGCATGACAAGGAATTCGTGCATGTAAGGCGCGCCGGTCACGATCGCCTTGGTGCCGCGGATCACGATGCCGTCGGGCCGGCGCTCCTTGATATGGACGTAGACGTCCGCATTGGCCTGCAGGCCGGGACGCTTGGAGCGGTCGCCCTTCGCATCGGTCATGGCGATGCCGAGCGTCAGATCCTGGTCCTGAACCTCGTGCAGATAGTTGAGGAAGCGCTGGCTGTAATCGGTGCCGTGGCGATCGTCGGTCAGCCTGGTCGCCTGAAAGAGACCGTTCAGCGCATCATGGGTCAGGTAGCGCTGCGCGCAGCCCGACGTCCTGCACACCAGCCGCACCGCCTCGAGCTTGTCGAGCAGGTCCTGCGAGCTCCGATCGATGTGGAGCATGCGGTTGACGGTCTTGCCCGAGGTACCCTGCCGCGCCGTCATGATCGGCACATGCTCGGGCTGTAGCGCGAAATCATAGGTCACGCCGACGCCTGCCACGCCGGGCGCCAGCAACGGCTCGTCCGCGACGCTCGCAACGGCCGCGCCGTTGATGAACACACGCGGTTTGTAGCGGCGCAGGGATTCCCGGTAGTCCGCAGCCGTCATCAGCATGGCGCTTCTCCCTTGCTCATTTATTCTAACACTGTTAAATTATCTAACGCTGTTAGAATTGAGTCAAGAACGGATTTGCCGGGCCATGCAGATGCGCGAGAGCAGGAAGGAAGCGGTCAGCCGCCACAAGCGGGAGCTGATCCTCGACGCGGCGCGCAGCGTGTTCGCGGAGGAAGGCCTCGAGGGCGCGAGCCTGCGTGCGATCGCGACGCGGGCCGGCTACACGCCGGCGGCGCTGTATTTCCATTTCGATTCCAAGGAGGCGATCTACGCCGAGGTGCTGCGGCAATCGCTGGCCTCGCTCGGCGAAGCCGTCAGTGCGGCGGTCGCGACGACGCGCGGCGCCAAGCAGAAGCTGCACGCAGCAGGCATGGGCTTCTTCCGCTATTACGCGGAGAACCCGCGCGACCTCGATCTCGGCTTCTACTTGTTCCGCGGCGGCATGAAGCCGGCCGGGCTCGGCCATGACCGCGATCACGCGCTGAACGCCGCGCTGGAGGCGGCGCTGCATCCGATCGCCGAAGCCGCAGAGGCGCTCGGCGCCTCCAGGTCGAAGGCGAACACGGTGATGGTGGACTGCTTCGCGCATGCGACCGGCCTCCTGCTGCTATTGCACACCGGCCGCATCAGGATGTTCGGCGCCTCGGCACCCGATTTGATGGATGCCTATCTGCGCGACAGGATCGCACAGATCGCAAAGGAGTGAGGCGCCTCAGTTGCGCGGCCGATATCGTAGCTCGGATGAAGCGCAGCGAAATCCGGGATTCACGCGCGCACGTTCGACCCGGATTACGTTTCGCACCATCCGGGCTACAGGTCTCACTTCCCGTGCGCTTCCCGCACCTTGGCCTGGATCTTGGCCATGCCGCCGATCCAGCGGTCGTAATTCTCGGTCTTCTTGCGCATGTAGCCGAGCACCTGCGGATGCGGCAGGATCAGGAAGGTCTCCTGCTCGATGCCCTTGAGTGCATCCTGCGCCACCTGCTCGGCGGAAAGATCGCCGTCGCCGGATTGCGGGCCCTTCGGGATCGAGCGCAGCATGTTGGTGTCGACGCCCTGCGGGCAGAGGATCGAGACCTTGATGTTGTCGGCGCGGTGCGAGATCGCGAGGTTTTCCGCAAAGCCGACCGCGGCGTGCTTGGTGGTCGAATAGGCCGGGCTGCCGACCTGCGACAAGAGGCCCGCGGCCGAGATCGTGTTGAGGAAATAGCCGCCGCCGCGCGTCTTCATGCGCGGCACCAGATGCCGCGCGGCATAGACATGCGCCATCACATGGATCGCCCAGCTCCGCGACCACGGCTCGTCCGAGGTGCCGCCGGCGTTCACCGACAGCGGATCGAAGCCGCCGCCGATGCCGGCATTGGAGCAGAACAGCGCGATCGGGCCGAACATGCGCTCGGTCTCGTCGATCACATGCAGGATGTTCTTCTCCTGCCCGACGTCGCATTTGAAGGCGGCACCACCGACCGTGGCCGCGACCTTCTCGGCCGCGCCATGATCGAGGTCGACGACCACGACCTTCGATGCGCCCGCGGCATGGAACGCCTCGCACAGCGCCTTGCCGATGCCATTGCCACCGCCGGTGACCACCACAACCTTACCTGCCACCTGCATGGCCATCCTCCCGATATCTTGATTTCAGCGCATGATCCGGAGAGCCGGTCTCATGTTCAAACAGAGGGATCATGATATCCCATCTTTTGCCGATGCATGATCTTTTCGCGAGGCCGGCCCGGCCCTGTGCGTAACGCTGGCGGACCGCTCAGCTCGCCAACACGACGTCGAACACGGCCGTGTAGTGGCAGGCGGCCCCGAGCAGCACGAAGCAGTGCCAGATCGCGTTCTGGAAGCGCAGCCGCCGCCAGGAGTGGAAGATCACGCCCAGGCTGTAGAGGATGCCGCCGGCCAGCACGAAGCCGAGCGCCATCGCCGGCAGTGCCTTCACGACGCGGTCGTAGAGCATGATGCCGCTCCAGCCCATCGCGAGATAAAGCCCGATCGAGAGTCGGTCGAAGCGGCCGGGATAGCGCAGCTTGAGCCAGATCCCGACGATCGCCACGCACCACACCCCGACCAGCAGCGCGATCGCGAAGGTGCTGTCCTTCAGTTCCACGATGAACGGCGTGTAAGTCGCGGCGATCAGCAGATAGATCGCGGAATGATCGAAGCGCCGCAGCACCCATTTGGCGCGCGACACCGGCCACAGATTATAGGTCGCCGACAACACCAGCATCGCGAGCAGGCCGGCGACATAGACCGACACCACGGCGATGTCGAACGGGCCGGCATAGACCGCGGTCAGCACGATCAGCGCGGTGGCGGCGACCAGCCCGAAAGCGACGCCGACGAGATGGACGACGCCGTCGGCGATCAGCTCGGCACGGTCGTAGTTCCACAGCGCGGCGCCGGCCGCGTGGATCGAGGTCGAGGCAAGTTGCTTCAGGCGGAAGACCGTCATGCAGGCTTTCCCGTGGGCCGATGGACGATGGGTAGCGCGGGTGGTCTGACGCGTTCAATTCCCCTGCCCCCCGACAACCCCTCGCCTGCAAAGGCGCCGGAAATGTGAAGCTTGATTTTGGCCCGATAATCGCCACCTTGCGGGTGATCGCCCGCCCCTTTTGGTCCCTCCTGCCGGGTTTTCGTTAACCCTCCATGGCCCCCAGCTTCACTGATATCGTCGAGGAAGCCCGTCTCTCGGCGCGGGCGCTGCTCGACTATGGCGAGGGCTTCTTCAACCCGACGGTGCGGCTCGGCGTCACCGGCCTGTCGCGCGCCGGCAAGACCGTGTTCATCACCGCGCTGGTGCACGGCCTGACCCGCGGCGGCCGCTTCCCGGTGTTCGAGGCCTATGCCTCGGGGCGGATCGCGCGCGCCTATCTCGCCCCGCAGCCCGACGATGCGGTGCCGCGCTTCGCCTATGAGAACCATGTCCGGACATTGGTCGAGGAGCGACGCTGGCCGAGCTCGACCACCGACATCTCCGAGCTCCGTCTCGTGATCGAGTATCAGCGGCAAAATGGCGCGGACCGCACGCTGACCCTCGATATCGTCGACTATCCCGGCGAGTGGCTGCTCGACCTGCCGCTGCTCAACAAGAGCTACGAGCAATGGTCGGCGGAGAGCCTTGCGCTGTCGCGCGAGCCGCTGCGCGCAAAACTCGCGGCGTCCTGGCACGCCCATCTCGCGACGCTGAAGCCCGAAGCCAAAGAGGACGAGCAGGCCGCGCTCACCGAAGCACGCCTGTTCACCGACTATCTGCGCGCCTGCCGCGACGAGCGCTTCGCGATGAGCCTGTTGCCGCCCGGCCGCTTCCTGATGCCCGGCAATCTCGCCGACACGCCGGCACTCACCTTTGCGCCGCTCGACGTGCCCGCAGGCGGCAGCGCGGGTGACGGCTCGCTATGGTCGATGATGCGGCGGCGCTTTGAAGCCTACAAGGACGTCGTGGTGCGGCCGTTCTTCCGCGACCATTTCGCGCGGCTCGACCGCCAGATCGTGCTGGCCGATGCGCTCGCCGCATTCAATGCCGGCCCCGAGGCGCTGCACGATCTCGAGGCCGCACTCGCCGGCATTCTCGACTGCTTCCGGATCGGCCGCAGCACGATCCTGAGCGCGCTGTTCCGGCCGCGCATCGACCGCATCCTGTTCGCGGCCACCAAGGCCGACCATCTGCACCACCAGAGCCACGACCGGCTGGAGGCCGTGCTGCGGCGGATCGTGGCCAAGGCCGCCGAGCGCGCCGAATATGCCGGCGCCGATATCGACGTCGTCGCGCTCGCCGCGGTGCGCGCCACGCGCGAGGCGCAGGTCCAGCGCGGGCGCGACCGGCTGCCGTCGATCCTCGGCACGCCGGCGCCGGGCGAGGTCGCCAATGGCGAGCGGCTCGACGGCGAGACGGAAGTTGCGACCTTTCCGGGCGACCTGCCCGATAATCCGGAGGAGCTGTTCAACGGCGGTTTCCGCGGCCTCTCAAGCTCGGACACCGAGGCCGTAGACTACCGCTTCCTGCGCTTCCGTCCGCCAAAGCTGGAACGAAACGGCGATGCAGAGCCGGTGCTGCCTCACATCCGCCTTGACCGCGCCCTTCAGTTCCTGATCGGAGACAAACTGCAATGAACGAGAAGACGCCCCCGCGGCGGCCGGCGACGTTCAAGCTCGACGATCCCGGCGTGGTCGTGATGGATCCGGACGACGGCAGCCGCCTCACCCGCGGCACGATCCAGATCGTGCCCGAGGCCGAGCCCGCGCAGCTCCCGGTCCCGGTCGATACGCCGCTGGTGCCGGCGCGCCGCGGCTTCCGCTGGGGCACACTGTTCTGGAGCGCGGTCGCGGGCCTCGTGGTGCTCGGCACCGGGCTTGGCGTCCTCAACCTGGTCGAGGACCTGTTCGCACGCAATGAAGGCCTCGGCGTCCTCGGGCTGGGACTCGCCGTCATCGCCGCGGTTGCGCTCGCCGTCGTGACCACGCGCGAGCTCGTCGGCCTGGCAAGGCTTGCGACGATCGAGAAGCTGCATCTGCGCGCCGCCGAGGTGCTGATCAGCGACGACCGGGCCGCGAGCCGCGCGATCGTTGCCGATTTGCTCAAGCTCGCGCACCAGACCCCGCAGCTCGCTCGCGCCCGCAGCGAGCTGCAGAGCCACACCGACGACATCATCGACGGCGCCGACATGATCCGCCTCGCCGAGCGCGAGCTGATGACACCGCTCGACGAGGAAGCGCGACGGCTGGTGTCGACGGCCGCGCAGCGCGTCTCGGTCGTCACCGCGGTCAGCCCGCGCGCGCTGTTCGACGTGCTGTTCGTGTTCGTGGCGAGCTTGCGGATGATCCGCCAACTGGCGCGGCTCTATGGCGGCCGGCCCGGCGCGCTCGGCATGATCCGACTGCTGCGCCACGTCATCGCGCATCTCGCGATCACCGGCGGCATGGCGGCCAGCGACAGCCTGATCCAGCAGATGCTCGGTCACGGCATCGCGGCAAAACTGTCACAACGCCTCGGCGAAGGCATGCTCAACGGCCTGTTGACCGCCCGGCTCGGCCTCGCCGCGATCGACGTCACCCGCCCGCTTCCCTTCAACGCCCTGCCGCGCCCGGCGCTGACGGATCTCGCGAAAGACCTGATCCGCAAGCGCGAGGAAGAGGAATGAGGTGCTTGCCTCGCCCCGCTTGCGGGGAGAGGCCGGAATTTTCGCGAAGCGCAAATTTCGGGTGAGGGGGAGTCTCCGCGAGACCAACTCTCGCCGTCCCCGTGGAGACTCCCCCTCATCCCGACCTTCGCAGAGCGAGCTCTGATCGTCTCGTCCCCGCAAGCGGGGAGAAGGAGGAGGCCAGCACGCGCCAGCGGAAGAAGGTGGTGTCCGGCGGCGGCGACAGATCGGGGGTCCAGCCGCTGATCTTCTCCAGCGCATAGGTGTCCATCACCATGCCGCGCCAGCTGCGCGTCACGCGCTCCAGCGGCTGGCGCACCGCTGATGTCTCGCTCCACAGCGGCAGATTGTTCTCGGGCTCGCGCCCGACATAAATGCCGGCGTGATCGCGGATCTTGCTCATGCCGGGATCGGCAAAGCCCTGGAAGCGGCCGCGTTCGTTGATTTCGATGACCGTCACCTTCCCGCGCAGCAACCAGCGCAGCATCGCATAGGTGCGATAATCCGTGGTCGCGACCCAGGTCGCGCCGGTCGCCTCAACCTGCGCCAGCGTGCGCGCAGCCACCACATCGTAGCCCGCCTCGGTGCCGATCGGATCGGTGCGGCCGATCAGATTCCACGGCGCGAACATGTAGTAGAGGAAGACGCAGACGACGAACACGATGCCTGATGTGATCGCGGTCCGCGCCCAATACACCGTCGATTTGACGAGCCCGACCGACCAGCCCTCGAACGGCATCCGCGTGACGTTGATCGCGACCGCCGCAAATCCGGCTGGCCACAAAAACATCGGCCAGGTGTCGCCGACCCGCAGCGTCAAGGACTTCCAGAGGAAGTAGATGAACGGCACCAAGACTGCGGTCGCCAGCAGGATCGCAACCGGCTCGCGCTTGCGATAGCCGCGCCATGCCGTCAGCGCGGTGCCGAACAGCGTCACCGGCAGCAGCACGAAGCCGACGAGGCCGAACTGCATGCCGACGAATTCGCCGACGGTGCGCAGCGTGAAGGCGCGCTCGGCGGTGGCGCGCACCGCCTGGAAGCGGAACGAGGCCCAGTCGTGCTCGGCATTCCAGATCAGCACCGGCGAGAACACAACGATCGCGATCAGCGCGGCAAGATACGGATACGGGCTGCGCAGCCAGCGCCAGCGCCAATCCGGCACCAGCGCAAAGGCGAGCACCGCCGGCGCGAACATGATCGCGGTGAATTTCGACAGCAGCGCCAGCCCGGCAAACAGCCCCGCGGCGAGCCACCAGCGCCCGTCACCGCTTTGCGCAAGCCGCACCAGCGACCACAGCATCGCCACCGAAAACGGGATCAGCGCCGTATCCGGCGCGACCTTTGCCATCAAGAGGCCGTAATACAGCGCCGCCTCCGGCAGCAGCAGCGCCATCATCACGGCGCGGACGTTGTTGGCCGTCACGCGGCGGACGATGTCGGCGAGCAGGAGCTGGGTGGCCAGCATCGCGACGATGCCGCCGAGGCGGACGCCGAGATTGGTGTCGCCGAGGATCGCGGTGCCGAAGCGGATGAACCAGGCGACCATCGGGGGATGGTCGAGGAACGACAGCACGTTTTCCTTCGACCAGGTCCAGTAATAGGCCTCGTCGGTGCGCAGATCGAGCGCATGGGCGTAGACCAACCGCATCGCGGTCATGGCAACGATCACAGCGATGACGCCCCGCCAGTCCGGCGCGCGCGAACGGGCCGGCTTAACGCTGTTGTTATCGGCTCCAGGTTCGGCTTGGGCTATCGTCACGGCGCGCTTTTTGTTCGACTCTTAACGGAGTGTCAACGTGCCGCGCGGCCCGCTCTCACGGCTGGTCCGGACCCGCGGTGGTGTTCAGCGCGGGAATTAACCACTAGACTTGCCGATCATGAATCACATGGCCTCCCCCTCGCGCGAGCACTTGCAGGACATGGCCCGCGGTATCGGCCTGCGGCAGGTCCGCATCGTCACGGGGGCGATCATGTTCGCCTACCTGACCAGCCATTTCCTCAACCACGCGCTCGGCAATATCTCGACGCAGGCGCTGGCGATCGGGGTCTACTACCACACCGAGTTCTGGCAGTTCCTGCCGGTCGCGATCGTGTTCTACAGCGCCTGCCTGGTCCATACCGGGCTCGGCATCTGGGCACTCTATCAGCGCCGCGAGTTCCACTGGAAGGCGATCGAGCCGCTGCAACTCACGCTCGGCCTCAGCATCCCGATGCTGATCGTCGCCCACGTCGTCGGCGTACGGCTCGGCCAGACCCTGTACGGGCACGAGAAGCTCTACCCCCAGGAGCTGTACACCTTCTTCATCGCCTCGCCGAACCGGCTGTGGCAGATGCTGGCGGTGCTGGTGATCGCTTGGGTGCATGGCTGCATCGGCCTGTATTTCTGGCTGCGGCTGCGTCCGTTCTTCAAGCGCGCCGCGCCGTTCCTGCTCGCCGGAGCCGTGCTGATCCCAACCCTGGCGATGCTCGGCGTCTACCAGGGCGGCCGCGCCACGGTCGCGGATTATCAAGATCCCGACTGGCGGCGCGAGGAGCTCTCGGTGCAGAAGCTCGGCACGGCGGCGCAGGGGAGCACGCTCGAGAAGATCACCGACGGCCTGACCATCGGCTATCTCGGCCTGCTCGGCCTCGTGCTGCTGGCGCGCGGCGCGCGGGCCCTGCTGGAGCGCCGCGGCGGCATGATCGCGCTGTCCTACGGCAACGGCCGCACGCTGCGGGTACCGAAGGGATTGAGCGTGCTGGAAGCAAGCCTGCGCTACAACGTGCCGCATGCGAGCGTCTGCGGCGGCCGCGCACGCTGCTCGACCTGCCGCATCCGTATCATCGGCGACCACGCCGGATTGCCCGAGCCCTCGCCGCGCGAAGCCTTCGTGCTGCACCGGGTCGGCAATGACGATCCGTCGATCCGGCTGGCCTGCCAGTTGCGGCCGACCGCCGACCTGAATTTCTTCCAGCTGTTCCTGCCGAGCACGACATCGGCCAACGCGCACGCCGCCAATCCGGCACGGGTCGGCCAGGAGCGCTATCTGGTCAGCATGTTCGTCGACATGCGCGGCTCGACGCAGCTTGCCGAGAAGCGGCTGCCGTTCGACACCGTGTTCATCGTCAACCGCTTCCTCGGCGCGGTGTCGCAGGCGGTGCTGGAAGCCGGCGGGCGGCCCAACCAGTTCATCGGCGACGGCATGCTGGCGCTGTTCGGGCTTGCCACCGACCGGCAGGTGGCCTGCCGCCAGGCGTTGCGCGCGGCGGCGCTGATCGCAACCCATATCGACGAGCTGAACCAGTTCCTGAGCCACGATCTGCGCGAGCCGATCCGCTTCGGCATCGGCATCCATGGCGGCGAGGTGATCGTCGGCGATATCGGCTATCGCGACCACATGGTGTTCACGGCGCTCGGCGATGCCGTCAACGTCGCGGCACGGCTGCAGGACATGACCAAGGCGCTGGCCTGCGAGGCGATCATCTCGGACGAGGTGCGCGTCACCGCCGGGCTGGCCGACGATGCCCTGCCGGCGCAGGAGGTCGCGATCCGCGGCCGCAACGAGCCGATGACCGTGCGCACGGTCGAAAAGACGCAGCTCCTGTCGACGCTGGTCGACGACCGGCGTGCCGTCGCGGCCTGACCGGTTCATCTCCGCTTCAGCCCAATGTGACCTGCCGCACATCCGACGGTGCGTTCAGCAGAGATGCTCGAACGTGCCCGATGCCGGATGCGACTGACTGGCGATGGGTAACACTGCAACCGCGCCGCGACAGAGCTCAACGCGCACCTGAAGGAGAAGACCATGTTTCGCAAAGTCACGCTCGCTCTCGCCACTGCCGCAACACTCGGCGCCGCCGCGCTGGCGCCGACCGCAGCTTCCGCCAAGCCGTTCTTCTGGCATCCGCATCACCATCACTTCTGGGGTGGCCCGGGCATTGCCGTCGGCTTCGTCGACTCCGGCTGCTACGCCACCCGCCTGGTGCTGACGCCCTATGGCTATCGCTATCGCACCGTGAACGTCTGCTACTGATCGAACCTTCTACTTGGATGGAAACGCCCCGGTCGCCGACGCGACCGGGGCTTTTCGTTGTTGCGACGCAACGCTGCGAAAGCTCAATTGACTCGCGGTTGTCAGGTGCGACATTTGGACCGCGCGCATTCCATGATGCGAAGGCGCGCAAGGCAATCTGGGCCTGGTGATGACCGGCTCACGACAGAACAGCTTCGGAGGAAGCGGAATGCTCGATCGACGAGACTTGATGAAGCGCGCCGGATTGGCCGCTTTGGTGACGGGGCTGGGATCAAGGGGTGCATTCGCCCTCGACACCGTGACGCTGCCCTTTGGCAATGGCGAGCGCCCGCTGGTGCGCTACCCGCAAAAGCGCCCGATGATCGGCCTGACCGCCCGCCCGCCGCAGCTGGAAACGCCGTTTGCGGTCTTCAACGACGGCCCGATCACGCCGAACAATGCGTTCTTCGTGCGCTATCATCTGGCAGACCTCCCCTACAATCTCGATCCGGACAAGTTCACGCTGGAGGTCAAGGGCAAGGTCGACAAGCCGCTGAAGCTGTCGCTGAAGGACATCAGGAAGCTGAAGGCGACCGATATCGTTGCCGTCAACCAGTGCTCCGGCAACAGCCGCGGCTTCTTCAGTCCGCGCGTCGCCGGCGGCCAGCTCGGCAACGGCGCGATGGGCTGCGCGCGCTGGCACGGCGTGCCGCTGAAGACCGTGCTCGACATGGCCGGCGTGCAGGCCGGAGCCAAGCAGGTCACCTTCAACGGCATGGATGGTCCGGTCAGCGACAAGACGCCGGATTTCGTCAAGGCACTCGACATCGACCACGCACGCGACGGCGAGGTGATGCTGGCCTGGGGCATGAACGGCGAGGACCTGCCCTTCCTCAACGGCTTCCCGCTCCGCCTCGTGGTGCCCGGCTATTACGGCACCTATTGGGTGAAGCACCTCAACGAGATCACCGTGATCGACAACGTGTTCGAGGGCTTCTGGATGAAGTCCGCCTACCGGATACCGGATACGCCGAACAATGCGGTCGAGCCCGGCACCGCACCGAAGGCGACGATCCCGATCAATCGCTTCACGGTGCGCTCGTTCATCACCAGCGTTGCCGACGGCGCCAAGCTGAAGGCCGGCCGCACCATGCTGCGCGGCATTGCCTTCGACGGCGGTAAAGGCATCAAGGAGGTGATGATCTCGACCGACGGCGGCAAGAGCTGGACGCCGGCCAAGCTCGGCAAGGACCTCGGCAAATACGCCTTCCGCGAATGGAAGTTGCCGGTGAAGCTCGCGGCCGGTCCCGCAGAGCTGAAGGTGCGCGCCACCAACAATGCCGGCGACACCCAGCCGATGGATCCGTTGTGGAATCCGGCCGGCTATCTGCGCAACGTCGTCGAAACCGTGCGCGTCACCGCAGCGTGAGGAGAAGCATCATGACCAGCAAGCTGCTTCCATCCCTCGCCGCGATCGCCGCGCTGTCGATCGGCGCCGCCATCGCCGCGCCCGTGAACTACACGGTCCCCGAGGAAACCGCGGCCTTCAAGCCAGGTCCCAACCTCGAGGTGGTGCAAAACAACTGCACCGCCTGCCACTCTGCCGACTACATCAAGACCCAACCGCAGGGCGAGAAGTTCAAGAAGGATTTTTGGCAGGCCGAGGTGACCAAGATGATCAAGGTCTACAGTGCGCCGATCGACGAAGCCGACGTCGGCAAGATCGTCGAATACCTCTCCGCGACCTATTGAAACGCGGCCGGTCGATCCCCGCGTGCCGGCCGAAAAGGCAGCGCGCGGGACGATCGATCCAGTTCGGTACATTGGAACCGGTCCGTTTTTGCAGCGCATCAATTGACCACGAAACGGGCAATCCGGCGTAAAACCCCCGCAAAGCGGGTTGTTTCCGGTCAAAAACACACCGTCGTTTGATCTACCCAGCTTTTTTCAAACTGCTATCCTGTCGTTGCGGACAAGCCGGTTTTTGCGGGGACCGACTGGTCTGTTTTCGATTGATTCCGCGGAGACGACTGGAATGCCCAAAGGTACAGTGAAGTGGTTCAACCCGACCAAGGGTTATGGATTCATCCAGCCCGCATCGGGCGGCAAGGACATTTTCGTTCATATTTCAGCAGTTCAGAAGGCTGGCCTTCAGACCCTCAACGAAGGTCAGTCGGTTGAATACGAAGAGATTGCAAATCGCGGCAAGACGTCAGCCGAAAATCTCAAGGTCTAGCGTCACAGCGCCAGATCCGGCGGCGCACTCTCGGACGCCATCCGGGAGTGGGGGCCGATCCACACACCAGACAACGTGACGTTCGGCGGGGCGGGCACGATGCCCGCGCGCCATGGCGTTGAACTATATGGCGTTGAACTATTTCGGCGGCCACCGCTCGCGCGCCGACAACAGCCTTTTGCGCCGGGAAGCGCGCGGCTGCGCATTGCAGCATCACAGGCACGTGCCGCTCTGGCCGTTGCCGCACGGCACCCGCTTCGACAGCTGCTGAACCTTGCGCTTCGACTCGGCCTGCGCCAGCACGTCGAACACGCTTGACGGGGTGAGCTGCGTGGCCTTGCGGAAGTCCTCGGTCGCCTTGTCGACATGGTTGAGCGCCTCATGCGCCTTGGCGCGGGCGAACAGGCCCTCAACCGTCTCCTTCTGCGCGATCGCCCGGTCGAGATCCTCGACCGCCTTGTCGTAGTTGCGCAACGCCGACCAAGTGATGCCGCGCAATGTCAGCGCCGACTGATAATCGGGCCGCGCAGAGAGGATGAAGTTGAGATCCTTCATCGCGTTATCCGGCTTCTTCAGCCCGAGATAGGCCCGGGCGCGCAGCACATGCGGGAAAGCATCGTTGGGCGCCCGCGTGATGATCTGGTCGAAGGCGGCGATGGCGCGGTCGTACTGGGAGGAAGTCAGCATCGCGAGCCCGCGGCCGAGCTGTGCCGTCGGATTGTTCGGGCTTCGCTCCAGCACAGCGTCGATATCGACCAGTCCCTCATCTGCGCGGCCCTTGAGCATCAACGCGAGGCCGCGCCACGATTTGGCGATCAGATTGGTCGGCACCAGCGCCAGGGCCTGATCGAAATCCAGCAGCGCCTTGTCGAGCTGATTGAGGCCGATATGGGCGAGTCCACGCTCTGTGAAAGCGAGCGTCTCCTTGGGATTGAGCGAGATCGAATGATCGTAGTCGGCGAGCGCGTCCTGCACCTTGCCGGTGCCGGCCTTGACGAGGCCACGCGCCAGATACGCCAACGAATTGTTCTGATCGAGCGTGATGGCACGGCCGGCGTCGGCCATCGCTTGATCGAACTGCCGCGTGCCGGCGGCATTGAGCGCGCGGGCCGCCAGCAGCTGCGGATCGTCCGGCTTGACCTTGAGCAGGGCATTGAGATCGTTGCGCGCGTCCGCCGACCGGCCGAGCTTTGAATAGGCCACTGCACGCAGGCGCAGCGCAGCCTCGTTGCGGGGATCGCCGCCCAGCACCTGGGTGAGATTGGCAACGGCGCCCGCGTAGTTGCCCTGTGCGACGAGCTGCTTGGCCTGCTCGACCTGCTGGTTACCCGCCGCCGGCCCGGCTGGCCGCGCCGGCGGCGCGCCTGGAGCCGGTGCGGCCTGCGGCGGCGCGGCGCCGCCTGCTGCCTTGGCGAGTTCGGCCTGCATCGTGACCGCCTGCTGGCGCTGCTGCTGGATCTCCTTGTTGTCGGGAAGCACCGCCAACAACCGGTCGAAGTCGGCAATCGCGCGGGCATAGTCACCCTTGGCGCTGTAGAGCTGGGCACGGGCGAAATAAGCGTTGCGCTCGGCCTGCGGCGCCTGCGCGATCGCACGCGAGAAATCCTCGATCGCTTTATCCATGTCGCCCTTGCGGCGATGGGCCTGACCCCGCCAGTAGAATGCATTCGGCGTGCCGGCGTTGACGGCAATCGCGGTGTTGGCGTCGGCCACCGCCGCATCGGGCTGTCCGGTTTCGACATAGGCCCGCGCGCGCCCGACACGGGCAGCGGGAAGATCCTGCCGCAACGTGATCGCCTGGTCGTAATCCGAGATCGCATCGCTCCAGGCGTGCTGGTCGGCGCGCAGATTGCCGCGCGCCAGGAAGCCGAACGGGTTCTTCGGCTCGAGCTCGATCGCGCGATCGAAATCGGCGCGGGCCTGATCCAAGCTGCCCTTGCGTTGCTGGACATAGCCGCGCGCGATCAGCGCCGGCACGAATTGTCCATTCAGCTGCACCGCTGCATCGGCATCGCTGAGGGCCTGATCGATCTTGCCGCGCGCGATGCCAAATCGCGAGCGGCCGGTGAAGGCCTTGGTGCGGTCCTCCGTGGAGCGTGCGGTATCGTTGATGATGCCCGAGCACGCCGCCTCGACCTTGTCCGTCGGCGGCCCGCTGCAATCCTCGACATCGCCCGCGCGGGCCGGACCGGCGAGCACGGGCCAAAGTAGCAGCGCAAGCGCCAGCAGCTGCGGGAAACGAACGCC
The DNA here is from genome assembly GCF_054062115.1 of Bradyrhizobium sp. USDA 4501. Taxonomy (NCBI): domain Bacteria; kingdom Pseudomonadati; phylum Pseudomonadota; class Alphaproteobacteria; order Hyphomicrobiales; family Nitrobacteraceae; genus Bradyrhizobium; species Bradyrhizobium sp. USDA 4501. The sequence goes on along the minus strand of NZ_JBSSEX010000001.1, from coordinate 6,527,485 downwards.
GCGGGTGGCGGCATCAATGCAGATCGAACGTGAACGCATATGGTAGCCTCGGGTTGACCGAATGCTGCCGGTGTTAACGCGTCACTTGGTTCTTATGGTGATCGGCACTGAACGTATTTTTTGGAACCATATCGTGCGAAGCTATTGTTCGAATCCTGGCGTTCGGTTCCAACGCTATCCCTGCGATCCATGAGGATGGAACAGCGCGGAACGCGCAGCTGCGACGCTCAGCCGTTCAATCTTCCGTCACCCATTTGGCGACGGTCATGACATCAGGCGGTTGCAGATAGCCGCGGGGCCAGAGATCGACCGCCCATTCCACCTTGGTCGCGCGCTCGACGAGAACGGCGGTGTTGTGCGGCGTTTGCACCAACGAAAATCCGCGGTAGTGGGGATCCCCAACGTCATGAAACCTGAACAGGTTCCACGCCTGCATCACCAGCATCAGGCTGGTCGTGTTCCGCGTCGTGTCCCAGCAATCATAATTGTGTTTGTCGTCGTTGGCGCGGAAATCCGCTTTCGCCACGCGCTTGTCGGTGCCGAGGATCGGCCCCATGCGCCGGTCGAACCAGATCACGGCCTTTTGCACGGCCGCGCGTTCGGCGGCGGCATTGGCGCGGCCCGTGGCCATGATCTTGGCCAGAGCCGCCCGGTCGGCTGCGCTGAAGTCGAGCATCTCGCGACGCCGGCAGACGAAGCCGTAACAGACGGTCATCCCCGTCGCCGACGGCGGATAGATCGAGACCGAGGTGTAGAGCTGCAGGATGCCGGAGCTGAGCTCGGCCGCGCGGGCCGGCATGGCCGACGGCAACGACAGCATGAGCACAGCAAGCGCGCCGGCAAATCCGGCCCGCTTCATTCGTATCGGCTGATCAGCGTCTTTCATGAACCACCGCCCCAACTCGACCAAAGGATTATCGCGGGCGTGTCGCGATGCCAAGACATCCGGCGCATGGCTGTGGATCAGACCGGCAGCGGCGCGTCGCGCTTGACTTCCTCCATCACCGCGTAGGTTCGCGTTTCCCGCACGCCCGGCAGCGCCAGCAGGGTCTCGCCGAGAAACTTGCGATAGGCGGTCATGTTGGCGACCCGCGCCTTGACCAGATAGTCGAAGCCGCCGGCCACCATGTGACACTCGAGCACTTCCGGCGCGGTCTGGACCGCCCTGGCGAACTTCTCGAATACATCGGGCGTGGTCTTGTCGAGCAGCACCTCGACAAACACCAGCAGGCCAAGCCCGAGCCGGTGCGGATTGAGCCGGGCGCCATAGCCCTCGACGAAGCCGTCGCGCTGCAGCCGCTTCAACCGTTCGCCGACCGAGGTCGGCGACAGGCCGATCCTTTCCGCCAACTCCACATTGGCAATCCGGCCATCCCCTTGCAGGATCGAGAGGATTTTGCGGTCAGTCTTGTCGATTTCTGTCATATCTACGGTAATTCTCGAATTGATCCTGATTTTTTAAGGCAAATCTGCTAATTTGTCTATCGAACTACGGTTCACTAGCGCGTACGTGTTCCCACACAATCTCAAGGAACCGCCATGCCAGACCCGTTGCCGCTCCCGCCCCCGTTCAGCGCGCCGTATGCGCCAGACGACAGCGCCATCGCCGCCCGCCTGCGCCAGGACGCGACGCTCGGCGCGGAGGCGGAGGCACGGATCGACCGCACCGCGACGCGCCTGATCGAGGCGATCCGGGCCAATGACGATCCGCTCGGCGGGATCGAGGACATGTTGCGGGAGTTCGCGCTGTCGACCAAGGAAGGGCTGGCGCTGATGGTGCTGGCGGAGGCGCTGCTGCGGGTGCCGGACGCGCGTACCGCCGACCAGTTCATCGAGGACAAGCTCGGTCAGGGCGACTTCGTCAACCACGAGACCAGATCGAGCGCGTTCCTGGTCAACGCCTCGGCCTGGGCGCTCGGCATGTCGGCGCGCGTGATCCAGCCCGGCGAGACGCCGCAGGGCACGATCGGGCGGCTGACGAAGCGACTCGGTGCGCCGGCGGTGCGCGCCGCGACACGGCAGGCGATGCGGCTGATGGGCAGCCATTTCGTGCTCGGCGAGACCATCGAGGCGGCGCTGTCGCGCGCGCAATCGCACACGGCGCGCGGCTCGCGCTATTCGTTCGACATGCTCGGCGAGGGTGCGCGCACCGCCGACGATGCCCATCGCTATTTCGAATCCTACGCCCGCGCCATCGATGCGATCGGCAAGGCGGCCGGCGATCAGCCCCTGCCCGACCGGCCCGGCATCTCGGTGAAACTCTCCGCGTTGCACCCACGCTTCGAGGCGGTGAGCCACGCGCGGGTGATGACCGAGCTGGTGCCGCAGCTGATCGATCTCGCGCGCCGCGCCAAGGCGTTCGACCTCAACTTCACCGTCGATGCCGAGGAGGCCGACCGGCTGGAGCTGTCGCTCGACGTCATCGCCGCCGCATTCGCCGACCCCTCGCTCGCCGGCTGGAGCGGCTTTGGCCTCGCGATCCAAGCCTATCAGAAGCGCGCCGCCGACGTCATCGACTATGTCGATGCGCTGACGCGTGCGCTGGATCGCAGGATGATGGTGCGCCTGGTCAAGGGCGCCTATTGGGACACCGAGATCAAGCGCGCGCAGGAGCGCGGGCTCGACGGCTATCCGGTGTTCACCCGCAAGGCGATGACCGACCTGAACTACGTCGCCTGCGCGCGCAAGCTGCTGGCGCTGCGGCCTCGGCTGTTTCCGCAATTCGCCACCCACAACGCGCTGACGGTCGCAACCATCCTCGAACTCGCCGACGATCCCTCAAGCTTCGAATTCCAGCGGCTGCACGGCATGGGCGAAGCGCTCTACGCCCAGCTCGGCGAGGACAGGCCCGAGATCGCCCACCGCACCTATGCGCCGGTCGGCAGCCACCGCGACCTGCTCGCCTATCTGGTGCGGCGGCTGCTCGAGAACGGCGCCAACTCGTCCTTCGTGGCGCTGGCCGCCGACAATCGCGTGTCCATCGTGGACCTGCTGCGCCGCCCGGCCGAGATCGTCGGCACCGACGACAAGGCGTCGCACTCCGCGATTCCGTTGCCGGCCGAGCTTTATTGGCCGCAGCGCGAGAACTCGCACGGCATCGAATTCGGCGAACGCAAGGCGCTCGGCGCGCTGACGTCGGCGATCGCGGCCGAACGGAAGGCTTCGCCTTCCGTCACGCCATCAACCACCGAGCAGGCGAATGCCGCCGTTGCCGCGGCGCGCCGCGGCTTCAAGGCCTGGAACGCCACGCCGGCCATAAAGCGTGCGGCGATCCTGGACAAGGCCGCGGAGCTGCTCGAGCAGCGCCGCGCCCACTTCCTCGCTCTGCTGCAAAGCGAGGGCGGCAAGACGCTCGATGATGCGCTATCGGAAGTGCGCGAGGCGATCGACTTCTGCCGCTACTATGCCGCGCTGGGGCAAAAGCTGTTAGGCGAAGGCGAGACGATGCCGGGCCCGACCGGCGAAAGCAATGTGCTGGAGCTGCACGGCCGCGGCGCGTTCGTCGCGATCTCGCCGTGGAATTTCCCGCTCGCGATCTTCCTCGGCCAGGTGACGGCGGCATTGATGGCGGGCAATGCGGTGATCGCAAAGCCGGCCGAGCAGACGCCGCGCATCGCAGCCGAAGCCGTTGCCATGCTGCATCAGGCCGGCGTGCCGCCATCGGCGCTGCATCTGATCCAGGGCGACGGCGCGGTCGGCGCCGCGCTGGTGGCGCATCCCACCATCGCCGGGGTCGTCTTCACCGGCTCGACGGAGGTCGCGCGGTCGATCAACCGCACGCTCGCCGCCAAGGACGGCCCGATCGTGCCGCTGATCGCCGAAACCGGCGGCATCAATGCCATGATCGTCGACGCCACCGCGCTGCCCGAGCAGGTCGCCGATGACGTCGTGACCTCGGCGTTCCGCTCCGCCGGCCAGCGCTGCTCGGCGCTGCGGCTGCTGTTCGTGCAGGACGACGTCGCCGACCGCATGATCGAGATGATCGCCGGCGCCGCGCGCGAATTGAAGATCGGCGATCCCTCCGAACCGTCGACGCATATCGGACCGGTGATCGATGCCGACGCCAAGCAGCGGCTCGATGCGCATATCGCGCAAATGAAGCAGGAGGCGCGCGTGCATCTCGCCGGCGAGGCGCCATCAGGCAATTTCGTCGCGCCGCACATCTTCGAACTGTCGGCGGCCGGGCAATTGAAGGAAGAGGTGTTCGGCCCGATCCTGCATGTGGTGCGCTACCGCGCCGACAAGCTCGGCGAGGTGCTGAGTGCGATCGAGGCGACCGGGTTCGGGCTGACGCTCGGCATCCATTCCCGCATCGACGACACGATCGAGCACGTGATCGAGCGCCTCCAGGTCGGCAATATCTATGTCAACCGCAACATGATCGGCGCGGTGGTCGGCGTGCAGCCGTTCGGCGGCAGCGGCCTGTCCGGCACCGGCCCCAAGGCCGGCGGCCCGCATTACCTCGCGCGCTTCGCCACCGAGCAGACGATCACCATCAACACCGCCGCCGCGGGCGGCAATGCGGCGCTGATGGCGGGGGTGGAGTAATACTCATCACCGACATGTCATTCCGGCATGGTGCATGGGCGCCAGGTCCGGAATGACTTGGTTGCATCGTGCCCCCCAGATGGGTCAAATGGCGGTCCGATCGGGATCATTGCTTGCGATAATTCCAGCTACCGGAAAAACACCAACAAGCGCCACGGGAGCGACGGCACGATGGAAAAAGGCATTTTTGACGGGCTCAAGGTCCTGGACTGCGCGAGCTTCATCGCGGCACCCGCGGCCGCCACCGTGCTGTCCGACTTCGGCGCCGACGTCATCAAGATCGAGCCGCCCGGCGCCGGCGATCCCTATCGCAATCTGCCCAATCTGCCCGGCTATCCATCGAGCGAGCACAATTTCGCGTGGATGCTGGAGGCCCGCAACAAGAAGAGCCTCGCGCTCGACCTCACCAAGCCTGACGCGCAGCAGGTGCTGTACAAGCTCGTCGCCGAGGCCGACGTGTTCATCACCAACATGCCGCCGCAGGTGCGCGCAAAGCTCGGCATCACCTACGACCATCTTGCCCATCTCAACGACCGGCTGATCTACGCGTCCTTCACCGGCTATGGCGAGAAGGGCGAAGAGGCCAACAAGCCCGGCTTCGACTCCAACGCCTATTGGGCCCGCTCCGGCCTGATGGATCTCGTGCGCGCCGACGAGGAGACCACGCCGGCCCGTTCCGTCGCCGGCATGGGCGATCACCCCTGCGCGATGGCGTTCTACGGCGCGATCGTCACCGCGCTGTTCCAGCGCGAGAAGACCGGCAAGGGCTCGCACGTCTCGACCAATCTGATGGCCAACGGCGTCTGGGCCAATGGCGTGCTGGCGCAGGCCAAGCTCGCCGGCGCCAAGTTCAAGAAGCGCAAGCCGCGCGAGGAGGCGCTGAACGCGGTCACCAACCACTATAAGTGCAAGGACGGCCGCTGGCTGATCCTGTCGCTGCTCAACGAAGACCGGCAATGGCCAACGCTGGCGCGCTGCATGGGCCGCGAGGATCTCGTCGCCGATCCGCGCTTCGCCACCAAGGCGGACCGCCATGCGCGCTCGGTCGAGCTGATCAAGATCTTCGACGAGGTGTTCGCCGGCAAGGACCTCGCCGAATGGCGCAAGATCCTCGACGGCAACGGTCTCGTGTTCGGCGTCGTCGGCATCCTCGACGACATCCCGAACGACAAGCAGATGATCGAGAACGAGGTGCTGGTGCGCTTCGAGAACGACACCATGCTGACCGTCAACAGCCCGATCTTCATCGACGGCGCGAGGAAGGTGCAGCCGCGCAAACCGCCCGAGGTCGGCGAGCATTCCGACGAGATCCTGCGCCAGGCCGGCTACGACGAGGCCACGATCCAGAAGCTGCGCGCGTCGGGCGCGGTGGCGTAGCGAACTAACCACCTTCGTGAGTAGCCCGGATGGAGCGAAGCGAAATCCGGGACAAGTCTCGCAATCGGATCACGCAATCCCGGATTTCGCTTCGCTCCATCCGGGCTTCTGTAACGGGCCTTGGTTAGTCAATCCCTTTTCGCGTCATCCACTCGCCGGGCACTTGCTTCTGTACGGGATCGGCGCGAAGGCCGTCGCCTGATGGGGTGCATTGAGGAGCCGGCCGGCCAATCTACGGATTGCGTGGTCGTGAGCCACTTCCCGGATGGCGGCCTGACCGGATCCATCGTCCCAGCGGAGGGACTTCGCTCGGGGAGAGCCTGGTGTCGTGGCCCGCCCGGAACCGATTGCTGCTCCTGGCTAGATGGCCTTGGTCATCGGGTTGAACGGTTTGGTGTCGGCGAGCATGCGATGCAGGATCACGGCGAGCTTGCGAGCCAGCGCTACCTTGGCCTTGCGCATGCCTGCGCGCCGGGCGATCCGCATCGCCCAGCTCTTCAATGCCGAGCAATTCTTGACCGGCTTGGTCAGCATGACGTGAGCTGCCTGGTAGAGTGCCTCGCGCACGGAGGCATCCCCGATCTTGCTGATGCGGCCGGTGTAGTCGGTCTCACCGGACTGGTACTTCTTCGGGGTGAGCCCAAAGTGGGCTCCCGTGGCCTTCGAGGAGCGGAAGCGCTTCGGGTCGTCGATCGCCGCGGCATAGGTGAGCGCCACGATCGGACCAACGGACGGCGTTGTCATCAGGAGCTTGGCGGATGGATGCGTCCTGGCGAGCTTCTGGGTGTGCTTGTCCAGGCTCTTGAACTCCCGCAGCAGCACCGCATGGGCTTGGAGCAGCGCCGCCGCGACCAACTCCAGTCCGGGATGGCCGGTCACGAGCTCGCGGATGCGTCCGGCGAACGTGCGCTCGGTGGTCGCACCGACCTTCAGGCCAAAACCGCGAAGTATGCCGCGCAGGCTGTTCTCGACATCGCGAAGCTTGGATTGCAGCAGCTTGCGCGCCGTCAGGATGGCGCGGGTCTCCTGCGCCGCGACCGACTTGCAGTGCACCGGCCGGAACCAGCCGAGCCGCATCAACTGCGCGATCCGGCGGGCATCGTTGCGGTCCGTCTTCACCGGCATCGACTTGAAGGCTTCGCGAACGTGCCGCGTTTCCAGCAGCTCGACCGCAAGCCCTGCGTCTCGCAGACCCGCATACAGCCATTGCGACAAGGGGCCTGCCTCCAGCCCGATCCGTTCCAGTACCAGACCCAGCGACCGGAACCAGGCGATCAGCGCCGCCGGCTCGCTCGCAACCTTCGTCTCGCGCAAAATCTTGCCTGTCCCATCGACAAGGCAAACGCTCGAGCATTCCAAAGACACGTCAATTCCTGCATAGTGGTACATGGTCGTCCCTTAATGATGCTTGGAGCGGGCTTGCCCGACTCCGTTGAACACCATCAGTTTGAGGGACGACCGCCTTCCAACCAACAGGCCGCTCGCGAGCGCGCTTCCAAATTGCGCCGTAGCGAGCGGGCGGCCGGCCCGTTACCCCATCTACTAGGTCAGCGAGCATTCCATCGCAGGCATCCAACGCCTAGAAAGCTATCTTTTCATCCAGGCCCAGACCAGGACCACAACGATGATGCCGAGGATGACCGCGAGCCCGATCGCCCAGCTGCTGACGCGGACGGCGCTGACCGCCTGACGCTCGGCCTCGTTGGCCGCGATCTCGCGGTCGCGCTGCTTGTCGTCCTCGGGAGCACTCATCGGCCGGTCTCCGCTCAAGGCTGGGCTGTTCGGGGCATGGTCGCAACGTGGAATGTAGCATCGAATAATGACGCGCAGCGGCTTCGGTTCCGGCGGAAATCACCGGCCCTTCACGAAGCACATGCCGATGCGCGAGGCCTTCCCGGCAACCTGGCAGGCAAGGCCGTCGGCGCAGGTCCAGCCGCGGAAGCTGCGGTCGGTCTCGGCGGGCCTCGCGCCCGGCAGATAGCAATGCGCGCCCCAGCCGTCGCTGTATTCGGTGCCGGCAAGTTCCGCGCTGCCGCGCTGCTGCGGCCGGTTGGAGAAGCCGCGCGAAAAGTCCGGCGCCTTGCCGTCGCGGAAGCTTGCGAGGATATCGCGGCGGCGAGGCTGGTCGCCGAAGAAATGCGGCGAGGCCGGCACCACGGTGGAGTTCGACGGCTTTGCCGCCATCCAGTCGACGCCGGGGAAATGGAAGCCGCCGATGCCGCGGGTCTGGTGACAGCCCGCGCAGGTGACATCGTTGAGGCGCCGCTCGAAGCCGGCCAGCGACTGGATGTTTTGCAGCTTCGTTCCGTCGGCCGCAGCCTTCTGCAGGGCGCCGACGACGTCACCATCGGAGAACACCGCATTGCCGGCCGTGCCCTCACCCTGCACCATGCCGAATTCGGGCTCCAGCTCGCTGACATCGAAACCAGTCGGCGTCGGCGCGACCGCTACGGTCGCGAGGAAGCGATCGGGGATCAGCAAGGTGCCGCGATCGAGCTCGGCAAGATGTTTGGGATCGAGCAACCACGCCTTGAAGTCGCGCCTCAGTGCCCCGTCCGCCAGAATACGGTCGCGATCGATCTGGTTCTCCAGCGGCGCTTCGGCAAACCGTTTTGCCACGCCGTCATAATCGAACACTTTGAGCAGATAGTCGGTGCGGAAATCGCGCACCGCGGATTTCGGCGCGTGCGCGATCTGCAGATTGGTCTCGATACGATCGATATTGCGCGCATCGATCAGGTCGAGCGGACCATCCTTGCCGAGCAACTTCTCCATCGCCGGCGGCGCGCTGCCGGTCGCGAGCCAGCGCCGCGCGATTTCGCGGCAGCCGAGCGATGCGTCGTTGCCGTCGCCTTTCGCCTTCAGCACGAGGTTCAGCGTCATCGGCAGCCGCTGCGACACCGCGTTCTCGCCGATCGGCGACACATCGGTACGGGTCAGCCGGTAGATCAACCGGATCTCGCCGCAATCTTTCGGCGCCACATAGGCGCGGTCCATGCGGTTGACGATGCCTGACAGCACGAAGCGGACGTCGGAGGATTCAAGTAGCGCGCGATCGAACAGCTGAAACGCGAAGCCGTCGCCGATGCCGATGCTCTCATTCGGCAGGCTTGCTTTATGCTTTGCGACATAGCGATCGAACTCGCGATCCAGCGCCTCGCGCACCGGAACCATCGCGGCGAGCCCGAACAGATCACGGTTGGACAGCGGCGTGTCGGCGGAACGCTTCGGCGCGAGCATCCGGCCGAGGTTGAAGCGGCCGTGATCGAGCTCGCGCAGAATGGCGGGATCGATAACCGCCGCGCCGCGCTCGAGCGCGCGATCCTCGGCGGCACGTCCAGGCGCGGCGCCGCAGAGCAGAACGGACATCACCAGAAGGCATTTCAGCGCGCGGCTCATGCCCCCACTAACACCGCGCGGCAAACCCTATTCAAGAAAAAAAGGCGCTTCACATCGTGGTGAAGCGCCTTGGTGTTGTCGGGTTGCGGAGATCAGCGCGAAACGATCAGGCCCTTGCTGGTGACGACCACCCAACGGCCGTCCTGCTTGCGGATGGCATCGACGCGGCCGAGACCGGGGACGGGGTCGCCCGCGTAAACCTCGTAGATGCCGCCGCGGCCTTCGATCAGCGCGCCGCCATTGCCGACGTCGCGCAGCGACCAGCCGTCGACCACCGGCAGGCGGCCGACCTCTGGCCTGGGGGCGGCCGGCGCCGCCGCGGCAGTCGCCGGGGTGATCGAGCCCGTGACCTCGCGGGCGGGCGTCGCCGCGGCGACGGTGGTCTGCGGCGCGGCGCGGAGCTTGTCGACCGCCTCGCTGAGCTTGTTGAGCTTGGCCATCGGGTCGGCCTGGGCCTTCTCGACCTTCTCGATCCGGTCATTGGTCTTGCTGAACTGGGCCTGGCCGGCCTTGGCGGTCTGCTCGACGCTGGCCTTCAGCGCGGCGACCTCGGATTCGATCCGGGCGAGCGCGGCATCGGCCGCCTCCTTGTTGGCGGCGGCGTCCTTGGCAGCCACATCCCTGACGGAGGCAGCAGCGGGGGCGGCGAGATGGCCGAGCCCCGCGGTCGCGAGCGCACCGCCGATGGCGCCGGCCACGGTCGCCAGCGCGATCACCGCGGCCATCGCGCCGATCCGGCGCGTGCCGGCCGGCTTGCCTGCCGCCTTGGCCGCCTGTTCGGCGCCTGGCCTGGATGCGGTCGCCTCATGGTCCCAGGTGCGGTCACCCGGCGCCATGATCATCAGCTTGCCCGGAAAATGCGGCTCTTCCCGCTTGCCGGTCGCGACCCTGGGCACGTCCATATTGGTCGGCTCGACCTTGGCCTCGACCTTCGGCTCGATCATGGACTCGATCTTGGGCGGTTCAACCTTTGAGGGTTCAACCTTCGAGGGTTCAACCTTGGGCGCGTCCATCCGGGGCGCGTCCGCCTTTGGCGACGTCTCTTCCTGCTCGGGCGCAAGCCGGGGAGCTTCGACACCGGTCGCGGCCATCACGGGCTCGCTTTTCGCCGCCATTTCGGCGCCGGTTTGACCGCTGACCGGCTCGCTCTGCTGCTCACTCACGTTCAAAGTCTCCAGACTAGGTTGACAATTCGGTAACTTTTATTGCTTGCGAAATGGTTACCCCGCTCCGCCATTACCTAAATTTTAGGGAGTTTTCCGGACCGGATTTAGGCGATGCTGCCCTGCGGCAATCTGCGCCGCTTCCGTTTGCGCGCGGCGCTTTCCCGATTAACATACCGTCATCTTCCAGCCAGAAGGCAGGAGAGCGCCATGACGATCGAGAAATGCATCAAGGAATTTGGTGTCGATGACGTCATCTTTGAGGAAGGCTCGACCGGCCGCGAGCTGTTTGTCGTGCTCGACGGCAAGGTCGACATCGCCAAGATCGATCGCGGAAACAAGACTGTTATCGTCAGCCTCGGCAAGGGCGAGTTCTTCGGCGAGATGGCCGTGATCGACGGCTCGGCGCGCTCGGCGACCGCCATCGCCTCCGCGCCCGCAACGCGGGTGATGCGGATCAACCACGCCCGCTTCGTCTATCTGGTCAGCCAGCAGCCGGCGTTCGCGCTGATGGTGATGGATGCGCTCTCGAAGCGCCTGCGCGCATCCAACGCGGTCACTTACCGGACGGCGGCAACCCCATGAGCGACCGCAAGCCAAGCCCGTTCAAGACGCTGTTCGACGCCGAGGTCGCAACGCTGATCCAGGCCGCCGACGACGTCTATCAGATCCGCTTCAAGAACCGTGCGGCGAACGCCTATCTGGTGCGCGGCAGCAAACGGACCATCATGATCGACGTCGGACTGTCGAGCAATTATCCGTCGCTCGTCGCCTGTCTCAACCATCTCGGGGTGACGCCCGAGATGGTCGACATGGTGGTGCTGAGCCATGAGCATCTCGACCACATCGGCGCGGCGTACCATTTCCACGGCAGCGCCTACGTCGCCGCGCACCGGCTCGCCGCCAACAAGATCATGCTGCGCGACGATTTCTCGATGCTGCGCAAGATGTTCAACGAGCCGAACGTGCCGATCGATATCGACATCTGGCTCGAGGAAGGCAACCTGATCGACCTCGGCAATTTCCGCCTCAACGTGATGTACACGCCCGGCCACACCTCGGCCTGCATCACGCTGTTCGACCAGGACAAGGGCCTGCTGTTCGCCGCCGACACGCTGATGCCCGGCGGCGTGATGGGCGGCGTGTTCGGCTCCGGCTCGATCGCCGACTATATCCAGTCGCTGGAGCGGCTGAAGGGCCTCAACTCGAAGATCCTGCTGTCGGGACATGGCCGGCTGTCCGACACGCCACAGGACGATGTGCGGATCGCGCTGCAGCGCTCGCACGGCCTGCTCGAGGACACCGCGCAACTGTTCGATGCACTCGATGCGCGCTCGAATTTCGAGCCGATCATGCAGTCGGTGCGCGACCTCAACAAGCTCGACGATTGAGCTCAGTTCCTCCCCGTCGTTGCGAGCCAACGGGTCGCAATGACGTTCGGGCGACCGAGCGCCTTCACATTTGACAAATCCGCGCCCGGCCTGTTCAACAGCGGCAACAACAACGTTGAAGAAACAGGGAGCGAGGATCATGAAGCTTTACGACTCGATCGGACCCAATCCGCGCATCGTGCGCATGTTCATGGCGGAGAAGGGCATCGAGATACCCAAACAGGCCGTCGACCTGCGCAAGGGCGAGAACCGCGAGACGGAACACCTGAAACGCAATCCGCACGGCCAGATGCCGGCGCTCGAGCTCGACTGCGGCAACTACCTCTCCGAGATCACGGCGATCTGCGAATATCTCGAGGAGAAGCACCCCTCGCCCGCGATGATCGGCACCACGCCGGAAGAGCGCGCGGAATGCCGGATGTGGACGCGCCGCGTCGATCTCAACATCGCCGAGCCGCTCGCCAACGGCTACCGCTTCGGCGAAGCGCTGAAATTCTTCGAGAAGCGCATTCCCGTTGCGCCCGAAGCCTCGCCCGGCCTGAAGATGATCGCCGCCAACCGCATCAAATGGCTTGACGACCAGATGGCCGACGGCCGCGACTACATCTGCGGCAAGCGCTTCACGCTCGCCGACATGCTGCTCTATTGCTGGCTCGATTTCGGCAACCAGGTCGGCCAGCCGCTGGACCAGTCGAACGCCAACATCGTCGCCTGGTTCAACCGCGTCGGCGCGCGGGCATCGGTGAAGGCGTAAAAGGCGGTCGTCTTATCCTCCCCTCGAGGGGGAGGATTGGTTCGCATGAAGCGTAGCGCAATGCGAACCGAGGTGGGTGATCTCTCCCCTCGGGTAGCGTTCACGCGGAGAGACCTTCACCCCACCTCGCCGCTCATTGCATTCGCGTCGATCCTCCCCCTCCAGGGGAGGATGAAGAGCACCCGACCACTCAGTCCCTAAATCACCACCGGCTTGTCCGGCAGCTCGTTCGGGCCGGCCGGTGGCGGGAAATGCTTTGCCAGCTCGCGCGACACCGCCTCGATCCCCTTGATCACGCCCTGCTCGAACCGGCCGGCCCGGAAATCCGTTTCCATCGTGCGGCAGATCGCCTCCCAGCCGGCATGGCCGACCTTCGCGTCGATGCCGCGGTCGGCGACGATCTCGACGTCGCGGTCGGCGAGCAACAGATAGATCAGGACGCCATTGTTGTGATCGGTGTCCCAGATCCGCAAATGCGAGAACACGTCGAGCGCGCGCTCCCGCGCAGGCTGATTGCGGAACAGCGGCACGCCGTCGAGCGCGCCCTCGACGACGAAACGGATCTGGCCGGAATGAGTGGCCTCACCGGCCTTGATCGCCCGCTCGATGGCGTCGAGCACGCGCGGCGGAAAATCACGCCGCACCCGCCAGCGGTGCTCGAGCAGATGCTTGCCGATGCGCTTGATGCCCATGCCTACCAGCTCCCCGAGGCGCCGCCGCCGCCGAAGCTGCCGCCTCCGCCGCTGAAGCCGCCGCTATCGCTCGAGCTCGAGCCGCTGCTCCAGCCCCCGCCGCCGGAATAACCGCCGCCGCGCCGGTACGGTCCCGAGCCTGCCGTCGGACCGCCGAAGTTCAATCCGCCGAAGATCAGCGCCGCGACGGCGGCGAACAGGCCGACCACCAGCGCCGTGGCGAGCGAGCCGGCTACCATCCAGGTGAAGACGCCGACGACACCGCCGGTCGCGACCGAGCCCAACAACCGCCCCAGTATCCCGCGCAACACGCCGGCCACGATGATGACGATAAAGATCGTCACCGGATTGGCGAAGTCGACCAGGTTCGGCCCTTGCCAATGCTCGGGCTCCGGCGCCGGCAATTGCTCGCCATTGATCAGGCGGATCATCCGGTCGACGCCGGCCGAGATGCCGCCAGCGAAATCGCCGGCCTTGAATTTCGGCGTGATGTCTTCGTCGATGATGCGATGGGTGACGGCATCGCTCAGCACGCCTTCGAGGCCATAGCCGACCTCGATGCGCAAGTGCCGGTCGTTCTTGGCGACGACTAGGAGCGCACCGTCGTCGACCTTCTTGCGCCCGATCTTCCAGGCCTCGGCCACGCGGATCGAGAACTGCTCGATGGTTTCCTCGCCCGTGCTCGGCACGATCAAGACCGCGATCTGGCTGCCCTTGCGGGCTTCCAGATCCTTCAGCCGGTCGGTGAGCGAGGCGACATCGCTCGCCGACAGCGTCCCGGTCTGGTCGACGACGCGGCCGGTGAGCGGAGGCACTGCGACCTCGGCCCATGCCGGGCACACGAAGCCCAGCAGGAAGGCGAGCAGGATGACGCGTGCGGCGGTCATCGCGATGCGCGCGCCGGCGCTATTTCGACGGCGCGGGAGCCGGTGACGGATTATTGAAATCGACCTTCGGCGCGGTCGATATTTCCTTTTCATTGTCGACCGTGAAGTTGGGCTTCTCCTTGTAGCCGAACGCCATCGCTGTCAGATTGTTCGGGAAGGTGCGGATGCCGACGTTGTAGTCCTGCACTGCCTTGATGTAGCGATTGCGCGCCACCGTGATGCGGTTCTCGGTGCCCTCGAGCTGCGCCATCAGGTCGCGGAACAGCGCGTCCGATTTCAGCTGCGGATAGTTTTCGGTGACGACCAGCAGCCGCGACAGCGCGCTGGTCAGTTCGCCCTGCGCCTGCGTGAACTTCTGGAACGCGGCCGGGTCGTTGAGCACCTCCGGCGTTGCCTGGATGCTGCCGACCTTGGCGCGCGCGTTGGTGACGCCGAGCAGCACGTCCTTCTCCTGCTGCGCAAAGCCCTTCACGGAGTTGACCAGGTTGGGCACGAGATCGGCGCGCCGCTGGTACTGGTTCACCACCTCCGACCAGCTCGACTTGACCTGCTCGTCACTGGTCTGGATCGCGTTGTAGCCGCAGTTGGTCAGGCTCAATGTCGCCAGCGCTGCGAGCACGGTCCAAAGCTTGCGCATGAAGATGGTCCTCCCCGGGTGGATTCTGCGTCAGCGTAACAGATTTTCGCCGGATAATCCCGTGCGGCGGATTTCGCGGCTTCTTTTGCGGATGATGACGCTTGCCTATCCTTGCCCGCGCCGTTCATCATGGCGAAAAAATCGATCGCGGGAGGATCCATTGGCGTCTGAACAATTCGAGACGATTGTTGTCGAACGGCCCGAGCCCGCGATTGCGCGGATCGTGATGAACCGCCCCGAGGCCCGCAACGCCCAGAACCTGCAAATGACCTACGACCTCAACGCCGCCTTCGACCGAGCGGTGCAGGACGACGCGGTCAAGGTCATCATCCTCGCCGGCAACGGCCCGCATTTCTCGGCCGGTCACGATCTCAGGCCAGGGGCCAAGAACCAGGCCGGGGTCGATTTCCCGCCAGTCGGAAATTGGGGCGGCTTCGCCGAGCCGAACGCCCATGGCCGCTTCGCGCGCGAGCAGGAGATCTACCTGCAGATCACAAGGCGCTGGCGCAATCTGGCAAAGCCGACGATCGCCGAGGTGCACGGCAAGTGCATCGCCGGCGGACTGATGCTGGCCTGGGCCTGCGACCTGATCGTTGCCAGCAACGATGCCGAGTTCTGCGACCCCGTCGTGACGATGGGCATCTGCGGCGTCGAGTGGTTCGTGCATCCCTGGGAGCTCGGCGCGCGCAAGGCCAAGGAGATGCTGTTCACCGCCGATGTCTGGAGTGCCGACGAGGCGCATCGCCTCGGCATGGTCAATCACGTGGTGCCGCGCGGCGATCTCTCGTCGTTCACGCTGGCGCTGGCACGGCGGATCGCCGCCAAGCCCGCCTTTGCGCTGAAGCTTTCCAAGGAGGCGGTGAACCGCTCGATCGACATCATGGGGCAGCCTGCCGCGATCGATCAGGCCTTCGCGCTGCATCAGCTCTGCCACGCCCACAACCTTCAGGAATTCGGCATGGTGGTGGACCCCGCGGGTCTGCATCCCTCCGTCAAGAAAACCGCCAACGTGTAGCAAGCCAGATGGACCTCACCCTCAGCGACGAGCAGCGCCTGCTGCGCGAAAGTGCCGACCGCTTCGTGGCGGAAACTTTTACCCCGGATCATCGCAAGAAAGCGGCGAACGATCCGCTGGGCTATTCGCCCGCGATCTGGAAACAGTTCGCCGAGCTCGGCTGGCTGGCGCTGCCGATCAGCGAAGCCCATGGCGGGCTCGGCGGCGGCGCGATCGAGGTCGGACTGTTGATGGAAGCGTTCGGCCGCGGGCTGGTGTCCGAGCCCTTCCTCTCCACGGTCGTGATCGGCGCCGCGCTGGTTGCCGAATGCGGCACCGAGACGCAGAAGCAGGCGATCCTGCCTGATGTTGCCGAGGGCAAGCTTACGCTCACCTTCGCGCATTCCGAGCGCGCCGCGCGCTTCGATCTCGCTCATGTCGACACCACGGCCAGCAAGACCGCCGACGGGTGGCGCCTGAACGGCAGCAAGATCGCCGTACTCGACGGCGCTTCAGCCGACCAGATCATCGTCTCGGCCCGTATCGCCAACGCCAATGGTGCATCCGGCAAGCTTGGCCTGTTCCTGGTGCCGGCGAAAACGCCCGGGCTCACGCTGCGCGACTACGCGCGGCTCGGCGGCGGGCGCGGCTGCAATCTCGATCTCAGGGATGTGCAATTGCCCGCCGATGCGCTGCTCGGCGACGGCAGCGATGCGCTACCCGCGATCGAAACCGTGGTCGACCGCGCGATGGCCGCGCTCGGCGCCGAGGCGGTCGGCATCATGCAGACGCTGCTCGACACCACGCTCGAATATACCAAGATCCGCAAGCAGTTCGGCCGGCCGCTATCGGCCAACCAGGTGATCCGCCATCGCCTCGCCGACGTGGCGATGCAGGTCGACGAGGCGCGCTCGATGGCGTTGCGCGCCGCGCTGATGGCCAATGCCGAGCCCGTGGCCCGCAGCCGTGCGGCGTCCGGCGCCAAAGCGAAGATCGGCAAATGCGCGCGCTTCGTCGCCGAACAGGCGGTGCAGCTGCACGGCGCGATGGGCGTCACCGAGGAGCTCGACATCGGCGCCTATTTCAAGCGGCTGCTCGCCTTCGATACGCTGTTCGGCAACAGCGCCCATCATTATCGCCGCCACGCCGCGCTCAGCGGCCGCGCCCACGCCTAACGGAGAGCGCACCATGGATCTCACCTTCAGTGCCGAGGAACGCGCTTTCGAGCAGGAAGTCCGCGATTTCATTGCCGGCAGCCTGACGCCGGAGATGAAGCGCGCCACCGCGCTGACGCCGTCGGTGTTCTCCGATCCCGACATCGGCATGGCCTGGCAGCGCGCGCTTCACAAGAAGGGCTGGGGTGCGCCGGGCTGGCCGGTGGAGCATGGCGGACCGGACTGGACACCGGCACAGCGCTGGATCTTCGAGGCCGAATGCGCGCGCGCCGGCGTGCCCAATGTCAACGTGATGGGCGTGAAGATGGTCGGCCCCGTCATCATCGGGTTCGGCTCGCCCGAGCAGCAGAACTTTTACCTCCCGCGAATTCTCTCCGGCGAGGATTACTGGTGCCAGGGCTATTCCGAGCCGGGCTCGGGCTCCGACCTCGCCTCGCTGAAGACCCGCGCGGTGCGCGACGGCGACGACTACATCATCAACGGCACCAAGATCTGGACCACGCATGCGCATCACGCCAACCGCATGTTCGCGCTGGTGCGCACCAATGACGGCGAGCGGCAGCAGGACGGCATCAGCTTCATCCTGATCGACATGAAGACGCCGGGCATCACCACGCGCCCGATCCTGACCATCGGCGGCGACCACGAGGTCAACCAGGTGTTCTTCGACGACGTCCGCGTGCCCGTCGCCAACCGCGTCGGCGAGGAAGGCAAGGGCTGGACCTACGGCAAGTATCTGCTCGAATTCGAGCGCGGCTCCGGCATCGCGTCGGCCAAGCTGCGCGAGGCGCTGAAGACGATCACCGATCTCGCTGACTCCGAGGTCACCGGCCGCGCCATCGAGGATCCCGATATTGCGATCCGGATGTCGGAGGTCGAGGTCGATATCGACGCGCTCGAGATGACCGAGCTCAGGGTGCTGTCGGCGCTGCAGACCGGGCAGAATCCGGGCGCGGTGTCGTCGCTGATCAAGCTCAGGGTCAGCGAGATCCGCCAAGCGGTGACGCGGCTCGGCGTCGACGTGATCGGCCAGGACGGGCTTGCCGTCGAGCCGGCGCGTCCGTTCTACCGGCTCAACCACGAGCCGGCGATCCCCGAAGAACTGCTGCCGGTGGTGCCGGAATATCTCAACGGCCGCGCCTATACGATCTTCGGCGGATCATCCGAGATCCAGCGCGACATCATCGCGAAGATGGTGTTGGGGTTATAGGGCACCGTCGTTCCGGGGCATCGCAGAGCGATGAACCTCAGGTGCGCAATTGCGCACCGGGGAACCTCGATGTTGTAGCGCGAGATTCCGGGTTCGCGCCAACGCGCGCCCCGGAATGACGGTGGAGGAGAAAGCGCGGCCTATGCCGCCCCCACCTTCGCGTCGCGGATCGCCTGCCAGATCTTCGACGGCGTCAGCGGCGTGTTGAGCTGGGTGATCCCGACCTCACTCAGCGCATCCATCACGCCGTTGGTGATGCAGGGCGGCCCGCCGATCGCGCCGGACTCGCCGCAGCCCTTGGCGCCTAGCGGGTTGGTCTTGCACGGCGCGGAGCCATCGAGCGTCACCGTGATCGGCGGAATGTCGTCCGCGCGCGGGATGCAATAGTCCTGATAGCTCGCGGTCAGCAGCTGGCCTTCCTCGCTATAGGCCACGCCCTCGTAGAGTGCCTGGCCAATGCCCTGGACAACGCCGCCATGCACCTGCCCCGTCACCAGCATCGGATTGACGGCGACGCCGACGTCGTCGACCGTGGTGTAGCGCACCACCCGCGTGACGCCGGTCTCCGGATCGATCTCGACCTCGCAGATATGCGTGCCGTTCGGCCAGCTCGGCCCGTCGACATTGCCCTCGCTCTCGACCGAGAGCTTTGCGCCGTTTTCCTTCGCCGCGATCTCGAACAGGCTGATGCGCCTGTCGGTGCCGACCACGGTGAGGAAGCCGTCGCGATACTCGATGTCCTCGACGGAGGCTTCCAGCAAATTGGAGGCCTTGTCGCGCGCCTTGTTGATCATGTCGCTGGTGGAGACCGCAACCGCGGTGCCGCCGACGAACAGCGAACGCGAGCCGACGCTGCCGAAGCCCGTGGCGAGGTCCGTGTCGCCCTGAATCACGTCGATCTTGTCCATGGCGATGCCGAGCGTATCAGCGATCATCTGGGTGTAGGTGGTGGCGAGGCCCTGCCCCATCGCCATCGTGCCGGAGTGCAGGATGACGCGGCCTTCGGCGGTCGCGTGCAGCGAGACGTTCTCGGTGTGGGCGCGGCCGCCGGTCCATTCGATGTAGCTGGTGAGACCGCGGCCGTAGAGCAGGCCCTTCTTCTTCGCCGCCTTCTTGCGTGCGGCAAAGCCGTTCCAGTCGGCCAAATCAGACGCGCGCTCCAGCATGTGCGCGAAGGCACCGGAATCGTACACCTGCCCGACCGCGTTGGTGTAGGGCAGCTGTGCCGGCTTGATGTAGTTGACCTTGCGGATGGTGCGCGGGTCCATGCCGATCTGGCGCGCGGCGGCGTCGAACAGCCGCTCGACGATGAACACCGCCTCGGGCCTGCCGGCGCCGCGATAGGCGCCGACCGGCGCGGTGTGGGTCATCACCGACTTCACCTCGAAATGCACCAGCGGCAGGTCGTAGACGCCGGTCTGCACGAACGGGCCGAGCACCAGCGGAATAATGTTGGCGGTGCCCGACGAATAGGCCCCAGTGCCGCCTATCGAGCGCACCCGGTAGGCCAGCACGCGGCCCTTGGCATCGAGCGCGAACTCGCCGGTCGAGGTCAGGTCGCGGCCATGGGTGCCGCCGACGAACTCGTCGGTGCGGTCGCCGCGCCAGCGGATCTTCTCGTTCAGCTTGGTCGCGGCGTAGGCGACGATGCCGTCTTCCGGATACAGGCTGGTCTTCTGGCCGAAGCCGCCGCCGATGTCGCCGACCAGCACGCGCACGCTGTCCTTCGGCCGCTTCAGGATCGATTCCGCCAAGAGGTCGCGGGTCGAACCCGGAGTCTGCGACTGCACGTGCAGGATCAGCCGGCCGGTCTTCTTCTCGATCTCGGCAATGGTCGAGCGCGGCTCCATCGCCGACGGCACCAGGCGCTGGCTGACCAGGTCAAGCGACACCTTGTGCGCGGCGTTGGCGAAGGCTTCCTCGACCTTGGCGGCATCGCCATAGCTCATCGCGGCCACGATGTTGTCGGGCGCCTCCGGCCAGACCGCCGGCGCACCGGGCTTGATCGCCTCGACCGGATCAACCACCGAGGGCAGCACCTCGTAATCGATCTCGATCGCCTCGGCCGCGGTCTGCGCCAGCACCCGCGAGGTCGCGACCACAGCCGCGACGCCCTCGCCCGCGTAACGCACCACATCATGCGCCAGCAGGCGCCGTGGCGGCACGGTCATCGGCGAGCCGTCGGGCCGCTTGAAGATCGCAAGCGTCGGCAGCGTGCCGATATCGTCCTTGACGAGGTCGGCGCCGGTATAGACGGCCTTGACGCCCGGCATCTCCAGCGCCGCCCTGGCGTCGATCGCCTTGATGTTGGCGTGGGCGTGCGGCGAGCGCAGCACGTGCAGCCAGAGCGCACCGTCCTGCGGCTTGTCGTCGATGAAATGCCCCTTCCCGGTGACCAGCCGCTGGTCCTCCAGACGCTTGACTGGCTGGCCCGCACCAAAACGCATATTGCCGGGAAGAATGTTCATCAGAGGGTCCTTCGAGCTTCCAAGAATTTCCAGAGAATTTGGCGGCGGTTTTAGCGGATTTTGGCGGCCTGACAACCACAGCGCCGGCCAGAGGACAGGCGTGTCGTCGCGCGGCGCGCGGAAGCACAATCCGGTGGCACGCGTCAGGCCAGTGACGACATCATTGCGCCCGGCCGATATCGACGATGGCGACCTCGACATCGCGCGCCGAGCCGTCGCGGTTCACGCTGAGCCGCACTTTCTTGCCGACCCCGATCTGCTCGAGCTGGTCGGCCAGATCGGAGAGCCGGTGCACCGGCTTGCCGTCGACCGCGGTGATCACGTCGCCGAGCTCACCGGTCGACATGTCGACCCCGCGTATCCCGGCGCGCTCGGCCGGCGACCCCGGTGTCGTGCGCACCACGATCAATCCTTCGGCACCGATACGCGTGGCGACCGCCTCATTCGCGGTCACGATGCCGATCCCCGGCGTCGGCACGCGGCCGTTGCGGATCAGGTCTGGCACCACGCGATTGACGATGTCGACCGGGATCGCAAAGCCGATGCCGGCATTCGAGCCCGACGGCGACAGGATCGCCGTGGTCACGCCGATCAGCCGGCCGGCGGAATCGAGCAACGGGCCGCCCGAATTGCCCGGATTGATCGCGGTGTCGGTCTGGATCACATTGGAGATCTCGCGCCCGCTCGAGGTCGGCAGCCGGCGCTTGAGCGCGCTGATGATGCCGCTGGACATCGATTGATCGAGCCCGAACGGGTTGCCGATCGCGTAGGCGAACTGGCCGACCTTGAGATCGGCCGAGCTGCCGAGCGCCAGTGACGGCGGCAGCTTGCGCGCGCTGCGGATGCGCAGCACGGCCAGATCGTAGTTCGGCGCCGTGCCGACGATTTCGGCGCGTACCGCTTCGCCGGAGGCAAAGCGGATCGCGACCTGGCTTGCGTTCTGCACCACGTGGTTGTTGGTAACGACGTGGCCGTCATTGTCCCAGACAATGCCGGTGCCCGACGCCGCGCCGCCCTCCTGCTCCTCGCTCAGCGGATTGGCGGCGGTTTGCGTCACCACCTGCACGACCGACGGCGAGACCTTCTCGAAGATCTCGACATTTGCCTTTTCGGCATCCGACAGCGCGCCGCGCTCGGCGACCGCGCGGGCAGCCGGGCCGCTCCACGGCGCCTGACGGATGCTGCCGGCCGCGAATATCAGCAGAATGGCCGCGATCACGGCCAGGACAAGGACGGTACGCCGATTCATTGCTGTGCTCCACGCAACAAACGCGCTGACCAAGCGGAGGTTTCCGGCATAGCCAAGGCGGATTGCCCGGCATTTTGCCGCGCAGTCCCCGACGGCTTCAGGCCAGATCGCGCAACGCCGCCTCGACCACCTTGCGCTGCTCGGCCGTGAGCGGCGCCTGCGGCGGCACGGGATCGCCGACGTCGTAGCCCTGGCTCGCGAGCCCGGCCTTGATGCAGGCGGCGAGGTTGAAGCGGGCGAACGCCTCGTTGATACGCCACAGCTTGCGCTGCAGGGCCATCGCCTCATCCCAGCGGGTGCGGCGGCACAGATTGTAGAGCTCGACACTCTGCCGCGGGATGATGCAGGCCGGGCCCGCCATCCAGCCATGGCCGCCGATCAGCATCACCGCGGCCGGAATATGGGCGGAGGCCGAGAACACTTTCAGGCTGTCGCCGCAACGGTTCATGATCGACAGCAGCCGCCCGGTGTTGGTCGAGGCGTCCTTGATGTAACCGATGCGCGGATGCCCGGCGAGCCGCGCGATGACGTCAAGCGTGAGGTCGGAGCGCTGGAAATTCGGATTGGTATAGATCACGACCGGAATGTCGACGGCGTCGGCGATGGCGCGGAAATAGGCTTCCACCTGCGCATCACCGACCGGAAAATACGCCTCCATGATCGCGAGAATGCCGGTCGCGCCGCGCTTCTGGTAGGCCTTGGCCTGCGCCACCGCATCCGCCGTCGAGGTCGAGGCGACGCCGGCGACCACCGGCACGCGGCCCTGCGCGGCCTCGATCGTGGTCGCCACCACCTGCATGCGCTGCGCATTGTTGAGGTAGGCGAATTCGCCGGTCGAGCCGAGCGGCGTCAGGCCGTGGACGCCGGCCTTGACCAGATCGTCGCAGAGCCGGCCCAGCACCTCGGTGCGGACATGGCCGGCAGGGTCGACCGGGGACACCAGGTACGGAAAGACGCCGTGGAAATCAGCCATTTGCGAGCCTCGTTGACGGCGAGACATAATCGGGATCGTGCGCAAAGGGAAGCGGCGCGCCGCTGCGCAAGGCGCCGAGCACCGCTGCGAAATCCGTGCCGGCGCGGAAGCCGAGCAGCCGTTCGGCCTTGCCGGCATCGTAGATCCGGCCGATCGATTTCGGCAGGCGCCAGCCACGCCGCGCGAACAGCGCCGGCGCATCGGGGAATGTGCGCGCGATGACCCCGGCCGCGTCCGTCTTCAGGTCGGCGACATCGCCACGCTTGAACGGCGTCGGCGCGCTGATCACGAAGACCTCGAAGCCGCGGATCTTGTCGAGCGCCACGACATGGGCATCGGCGGCGTCCTCGACCGTGAGGCGGCGGTACAACAGCTCTGTCGCCTTCAGGTTCTCGCCATGGATGTCACGGATGGTGTCGTCATCCTCCGGGAAGAAGCGGCTGGTGCGCAGCGCCGCGCAGTTCAGCCCGTGCTCGCGGCTATACAGGCGGCACAGCCCTTCAGCGGCGAGTTTTGTCACTCCGTAAATGTTGCGCGGCTCGAGCGGTCCTGTCGTCTCGTCGAGCCACACCGCAGCATGGCCTTCCTCGTCGCGGATCGCCTGCGAAATCATCAGCGAGGTCGTCGAGGTGAAGACGAAACGGTCGTGGCCGGCAGCCACTGCCGCCTGCAGCAAATTGAGCGTGCCTGTGACGTTGACGTCGACAAAGGCCTGCGGCGCGAACCGCGCGATATCAGGCTTGTGCAGCGCCCCGCCATGGATCACGGCCTCGATGCCGTGATCGGCGAACACACGCTCGACCACCGATCGTTCGGCTACCGAGCCTGTGACATCGGTCGCCTCACCCGGGACGACGTCGAGGCCGACCACGTCATGGCCGGCCTGTCGAAGCCGCGGCGCGAGGAAACGGCCGAGCCAGCCGGAGGAGCCGGTCAACAATATTCGCATGAATTCTGCCCGGCCCGCGCCTTTCAGAACACCTTGGCGATCGCGGCCTGCGCATCGCCCTGGATCTGCTTCAGATGATCCGGCCCGCGGAAGCTCTCGGCGTAGATCTTGTAGACATCCTCGGTGCCGGAGGGACGCGCGGCGAACCAGCCCGCCTCGCTCTCGACCTTGATGCCGCCGAACGGCTGGTCGTTGCCCGGCGCCTTGGTCCTGACCGCGCGCACGGCATCGCCGGCGAGCTGCGTCATGTTGAGCTGCTCGGGCCCGAGCGCCTTCAGCGCGTTCTTCTGCTTCGGCGTCGCCGCCACATCGATGCGCTCGTAATAGGGAACGCCGAGTTCGGCGGTCAGCTCGCCGAACAATTCGCTCGGATCGCGGCCGGTCCTGGCGATGATCTCGGCTGCCAAGAGGCCGAGGATGATGCCGTCCTTGTCGGTGGTCCACACCGAGCCGTCGCGCTTCAGGAACGAAGCGCCCGCGCTCTCCTCGCCGGCAAAGCCGAAGCCGCCGCTGCCGAGCCCGTCGACGAACCATTTGAAGCCGACCGGCGTCTCGACCAGCTTGCGGCCCAGCCTCTTCGCCACGCGATCGATGATCGAGCTCGACACGATGGTCTTGCCGATCGCGGCGTCCTTGCTCCATTGCGGCCGGTGCGCGAACAGATAGGCGATCGCGGTGGCAAGGAAGTGGTTCGGGTTCATCAGCCCGTTCGAGCGGGTCACGATGCCGTGGCGGTCGGCGTCGGTGTCGTTGGCGAAAGCGACGTCGAAACGGTCGCGCATCCCGATCAGGCTCGCCATCGCATAAGGCGACGAGCAGTCCATCCGGATCTTGCCGTCCCAGTCCGCGGTCATGAAGCGGAAGGTCGGATCGACCGCCTCGTTGACGACTGACGCGTTGATGCCGTAGCGCGCGATGATCGGCTGCCAGTAGTGCACCGCCGCGCCGCCGAGCGGGTCGATGCCGATCTTGACGCCGGCAGACTTGATCAGCGCGAGATCGACGGTGTTGCCGAGATCGGCGACATAGGGCGTGATATAATCGTGCAGATGCGTGGTCGCCGCCTTGCGCGCGCGATCATAGGACAGCCGCGCGACGCCCTTGAGGCCGGCCTCGATGTAGCGGTTGGCGTTCTTCTCGACCACGGCGGTGACGTCGGTGTCGGCCGGACCACCATGCGGTGGATTGTACTTGTAGCCGCCGTCCTCCGGCGGGTTGTGTGACGGCGTGATGACGACGCCGTCGGCGAGGCCCGCGCTACGGCCCTTGTTGTAGCTCAGAATCGCATGCGAGATCACCGGCGTCGGGGTGTAGCCGGCCTGCGCGTCGATCATGATCTCGACGCCGTTGGCCGCGAACACCTCGACCGCGCTGGCCAGCGCCGGCTCAGCCAGCGCATGGGTGTCGATGCCGATGAACAGCGGTCCGGTGAGGCCCTTCTCGCGCCGGTAATCGCAGATCGCCTGCGTGGTGGCGAGGAGATGGTCCTCGTTGAAGGAATTCTTCAGCGACGAGCCGCGATGGCCCGAGGTGCCGAACGCAACCCGCTGAGCGGGATCGCCAGCGTCGGGCTTGCCGGCAAAATAGGCCGTGACCAGCCGCGGCACATTGGCGAGCTGGGCGGGATCGATGGGTTTGCCGGCGGCAGGATTTGGTGCAGTCACGTGACCTCTCAGATCTGGTATCGCCGACCATCTGCGCAATGGTGATGCAGTGGCGTGCTACCATGGCGGCTTACGTTCAATCAAGCCGAGGGCTTTTCGTTCCTTGCCCACCGCAACCGTGCTTTAGCGTCTTGTTTGAGCATGATCTCCGCGCAAACGCTCTGCGTTTGTCGCGAGGAAAGCCGCTTCGCACTTTTCCCGATCATGCTCTACGACACATCGATCTGCTGCACCTTCTCGCGCAATTCGTCGACCAGCACCCGCTTGTTCTCGGTATAGTCGATCGGCACCACGACAAGATGCACGCCGCCGCCGGAAAACGCCCGTTCCAGGGTCGGAACGATCGCATCCGTGCTCGCGATCCGCGAACCCTTGGCGCCGTAGCTTTCGGCGTATTTGACGAAATCCGGATTGCCGAAGGTCAGGCCGAAATCCGGGAAATTGTCGACCGCCTGCTTCCAGCGGATCATGCCGTAGGCGGAATCCTCCAGGATCAGGATCACCAGATTGAGATTGAGGCGGACCGCGGTCTCGAGCTCCTGCGAGTTCATCATGAAGCCGCCATCGCCACAGACCGCGAGCACGCGGTTATTCGGATACAGCATCGCCGCCATCATCGCCGACGGCAGGCCGGCGCCCATGGTCGCGAGCGCGTTGTCGAGCAGCAGCGAGTTCGCGAGCAGCGTGCGGTAATTGCGCGCGAACCAGATCTTGTACATGCCGTTGTCGAGCGCGACGATGCCGTCCTCGGGAATGACCTGCCGCACATCGTGCACGATGCGCTGCGGCGTCGGCGGCCAGCGGCCCTCGGTGGCGCGATCGGTGATCTTGGCCAGAATGCTTTGGCGCAGGCTGAGCAGCGCGCTGGCATGCGGCAGCTTTCCCTCGACCCGATCGGCCAGCAATTCAAGGCTCGGACCGACGTCGCCGATCACCTCGCATTGCGGGAAATAGACCTGCTCGACCGTTGCCGGCATGTAGCTGACATGGATCACCTGCGGCCCCTTCGGGCCCATGATGAAAGGCGGCTTCTCGACCGTGTCGTGACCGATCGCGATGATGAGGTCGGCGCGGTCGATCGCCTCGTGCACGTAGTCGCGCTCGCTCAGCGCGGCGGTTCCCATATACTGATTGGTGCCGCCCGACACCGTGCCCTTGCCCATCTGCGTGGTGATGAACGGGATCTTCGTGCGCCGCACGAAGTCACCGATCCCGGCAGTCGAACGCGGACGCGATGCCGCAGCACCAAGCATGATCAGCGGGCGCTGCGCTTTCAGGATCATGTCGGCGGCGCGATCGAGCGCAGCCGCGTGCGCGATCGGAATCTCGATCGGATGCGGCGGTATCATTTCGACCGGCGCAGTCTCCTCGCCTGCGATATCTTCCGGCAGTTCGAGCAGCACCGGCCCCGGCCGTTCCTGCGTCGCAATTCGGAAGGCGTCGCGAACCAGGGTCGGAATGGTCGCGCCGCTGACGATCTGCAGCGACAATTTGGTCAGCGGGCGAAACGTGTTGACGATGTCGACAATCTGGAACTTGGCCTGCCGGCTGCTCAGGATGCCCTTCTGTCCGGTCAGCATCACCATCGGCATCGCGCCGAGCAGCGCATAGGCGGCGCCTGTCGTGAGGTTAAGCGCGCCGGGGCCGAGCGTCGTCATGCAGACGCCGGGCTTACCGGTCAGCCGGCCATAGGTCGCCGCCATGAACGCCGCCGCCTGCTCGTGGCGGGTCACGATCAGTTTGATCGAGGATTTGCGCAGGCTCTCGACGACATCGAGATTCTCCTCGCCCGGGACGCCGAATACCCGCTCCACGCCCTCATTCTCGAGGGCCGCGACCAGCAAATCGGAACCTTTGACCATCTCAGCCTCGCATCGTTGATTGCATGCCGCGCACGGAGCATAGCCGCATCGCGCGCCGCCGGAAACTGCTTCGCGATCTCACGGTTTGCGCGCCCTGATCCAGCCGTCGGCGGCGGGCAGCACGCGCGCGGCGAGATCGGCCGAGATCGCGATCGCCTGCACGGATCGCGCCACCATCACCCGTCCGCCGGTGGTCGATTGCGACGGAGCAAACGCGGTCAGTTCCGCCGCATGGTCCTCATCGGTAAAATTGGTCATGAAGTTCGGCACGAACTGGTCGCGGAAGTTCGGCCCCTGCCTTGCCAGCAACGTATCGAAATTAGTCCGGACGAAGTCCCAGGCGAGCTGCGGCTGCTCGCCTGAAGACGCAACCGCGTTGATCATCCCCGTCACGATCGTGTCGGGCAATTCGTTGGTCAGCGTCAACGCCAGCGTCGCCCGCGCCAGTTCGGCATCGCGGGCGCTTGCCGCCGCGAGATAATAGCGCAGCCGTTCATTGGTCGCCGTGCTGTTGCGCGCGAGCGCCAGCAGCTGGTCGTAGGTCGCCCGATCGGCGGTCACACCGACAACATGCGTGACGGCATCGCGCAATGCGGTCGGAAGCGAATTGGGATCATCGACGAATCCCGCAAAGCGCCGCCTCGCTTCCGCCACAATAGCTGCATCCCCGAGATCGCCAAGCGTCGAGATCAGGCTTGCACGCAACAACGCAGTGTCATCGTCGCCTGAACCGGCGCCGTCCCATCCGACCCGATCGAACACCGGGCGCAGCTTGGCGCGGGCATAGGCCTGGATCACCGGCCGCTCGGTGCGGCCGCGCGACAGCCGGTTCAGCGCCGCGAATGTCGAGATCACCTGGTCCCACACCGCGCGTTGGTCACCGGCATCGAGCGCATCGAGCAGCGCGAGATAGGACGGCGCCTCCGCGCGGCCCGCCTGCACCAGCGCCCAGCTGTCGGTGACGACATTGAGACGGTCCGTGACCTGCATTTGCGGGAATGCGTTCAGCAACGCCGCACGGTTCTTCGGGCCGTACTCGACTCTGAAGTAGCCGACGTCGCCGAGGTTGACCTTGATCGCATCGCCGCAGGCGCCGGCCGGGATATTGGTGCTCCCCTTCAACAATATCTCGTCAAACGGCTTGCCATGCGCCGGTCCGACCGCAACGGGGATCTGCCAGTTGCGGGCCGGCAGCGGCGGATTGTTGGCCGCCGCGATCACGAAGCGATCCTGCCGCAGGGTCAGACGTTGCGCCATGCCATCGCAGGCCGCCTCGGCCACGACCAGCGGCACGCCGTCCTGCTCGGTGAACGAGGCGGCGATACCGGTGATGGTCTTGCCGCCGCGACTCTCGAGCGCCTGCCAGAGATCAGCTGTCGTCGCGTTGCTGTAGGCATGCGCAGCCATGTATTTGCGGATGCCGTCACGGAACGCCGGTTCGCCGAGATAGTTCTCGAGCATGCGGATCAGCGCCTGCCCCTTGCTGTAGGTGATGGCGTCGAACGCCGTCACCGCTTCGCTGTGATCGGCAATCGGCTGCTGCACGGGATGCGAGGTGCGCCGCGCATCGAGCGCCATGGCGAACTGCTTCGCGCCGTAGCCGTTCAGCCAGCCCTGCCATTGCGGATAGAACTGCTCCGAGGCCTTGGTTGCCATCCAGCTGGCAAAGCCCTCGTTGAGCCAG
This sequence comes from Bradyrhizobium sp. USDA 4501, assembly GCF_054062115.1. Taxonomy (NCBI): domain Bacteria; kingdom Pseudomonadati; phylum Pseudomonadota; class Alphaproteobacteria; order Hyphomicrobiales; family Nitrobacteraceae; genus Bradyrhizobium; species Bradyrhizobium sp. USDA 4501. Next base: position 6,498,409 of record NZ_JBSSEX010000001.1, on the reverse strand, counting down.
AGATTGTTCCACCACGCCATGGTGACGAGATCGCCGAACCACATATGCGCCATCTCGTGCGCGATGATGGCGAAGATGCCACGCCGCGCGGTCTCGGCGGACGTCGCGGGATCGAACAGCAGCCGGCTCTCGAAGAAGGTGATGCCGCCCCAATTCTCCATCGCGCCGCCGAACCCGCCGGGAACGGCGATCAGGTCGAGCTTCGGCAACGGATATTTGACGCCGAAGTAGTCGTTGTAATAGGCGAGCAGCTTCACCGCGCTGTCGAGCGCGAACCGGCCCTGCCCGCTCTTGCCCTCCGTCGTCACCACGCCGACCGTGACGCCGCCGGCATCCGCTGTGACGCGCTCGAGCTCGCCGACCGTGAGCACGAACAGATAGCTCGACATCTTCGGCGTCGGCGCGAACGCAACCTTCTTGAGATCGCCGGCGACCGGCTCTTCGCTGGTCACGGGCATGTTGCCGACCGCGAGCAGATTGCGCGGAATGACGACGGTCAGCGCGAAGCTCGCCTTGAACGACGGCTCGTCCCAGCACGGGAAGATCCGCCTGGCATCGGCCGGCTCCAGCTTGCTGGAGATCATCCGCTTGATCCCGGTCCTGGTCGGGTAGTCGACCGAGAACAGGCCAGTGCCGAATTTGTTGATCTGCGCTGTGAAGGCGATGCGTAGCTTGTGGCGGCCGGCCGCAAGCGGCCTGGCGAAGGTCAGCGTTGCGGTCTGCGCGGTGGCGTCGGTCGCGACCTCCGCGCGCTGCGCGCCGTCATCGATCGTAACTTCTGCGAATGTCGTGTTGACGGCGTTCAGCGTCAGCTGCGCGGTCGCCTCGCGCACCTCGATGTCGACGGTCTCGACGCCTGGCAAAGCGAGGCCCGTGATATCAGGCGTCAGCTCGATCGCGTAATGCAACGGGACGACCGTCTTCGGCAACTTTCCGGGCGTGCGGTCGAACGCAAATGTCTGCTCGGCCTGCGCGCTTGCGGCCATCGCCCAAGCCAAGCCGATCGCAGTGGCAAGACGACGCAGTAGCGCCGTTCGGACATGGGTTGCAGGCTTGTTCATCGCGCGCAGCTCACGGGAATCTCGGGGATATTCGGATGTCATTGCGGAATGACGTAGCAGGCAATCTAGTAGAGAAAATGTCGCCACAAAACTGACAACTCCGCGACATTGACATCACAATGGTTCGCATTGATTGGTACGCCGCTCGCCACGGCGCTTTGGCCCGCCGGCCCTTTTGCTCAACGGCGGGATGGAAGGTTAACCTACGGCCCGCATTCCAGCGGCAACATCCGCGACGGGAGACAACAATGTTCGGAAAGTTCTCGCGCCGGCAGTTTGCGGGCCTTGCAGGCCTCTCGGCGCTCGGTTTGACCGGCCCTGCCGAGGCTGCAAACCGCGCGTCGCGGCCGGACGGCACGAACTTTCCCACCGGCTTCGTCTGGGGCACCGCAACCTCGTCCTACCAGGTCGAGGGCGCGGTCAATGAGGACGGCCGCGGCCCATCGATCTGGGACACTTTCACCCACACATCGGGCAAGATCGAGGACGGCTCGACCGGCGACCGCGCCAACGACCACTATCACCGCTACAAGGAGGACGTTCGCCTCATCAAGGATCTCGGCGCCAAGGCGTATCGGTTTTCGATCGCCTGGCCTCGGGTATTTCCCGACGGCACCGGCACGCCGAACCCGAAGGGCCTCGACTTCTACAACCGTCTGGTCGACGAGCTGCTGGCGAACGGCATCGAGCCCTACGCCACGCTCTATCACTGGGACCTGCCCCAGGCGCTGCAGGACCGCGTCGGCGGCTGGCGCTCGCGGGACACTTCGAAGGCGTTCGGCGACTATGCCGGCTACGTGGCGCAGCGACTGACCGACCGCGTGAAGAACGTCTTCACCCTCAACGAGGTCGGACGTTTCCTCCCGTTCGGCTATGCGCTCGGCGTCGACGCCCCGGGGCTGAAGCTGCCGGCTGGCGAGGTGAACCAGGCGCGCCATCATGTGGCGCTGGCGCACGGCCTTGCGGTGCAGGCGATCCGCGCCAAGGGCCGTGCCGGCACGCGGGTCGGGCCGGCCGAGAACATCACCGCCTGCGTGCCCGCCTTCAACACGCCGGAGAACATCCGCGCCACCGAGACCGCGACCCGCGAGCTCAATGCAGGTTTTCTCGGTGTCGTCCTCGAAGGCAAGTACACCGAGGGATTCCTGCAATATGCCGGCGCGGATGCGCCCAAATTCACCGCGGACGAGCTGAAGATCATCTCGCAGCCCAATGATTTCGTCGGGCTGAACATCTACGCGCCGCAATGCTACATCCTTGCCACCGACCATGCCCCCGGCTGGAAGCCGCTGCCGATGCCGGCTTCCTTCCCGCATATGAGCTCGGAATGGCTGCGGATCGCGCCAGAGACGATCTATTGGGCGCCGCGGATCGCCGCCAAGCTGTGGAACATCAAGAGCATCTATATCAGCGAGAACGGCACGTCCGGTGAGGACAAGGTGCATCCGGACGGGCAGATCTACGATCTCGACCGCATCATGTTCCTGCGCAACTATCTCGCCCAATTGCAGCGCGCGACCGCCGACGGGGTCCCGGTCCACGGCTATTTCCTGTGGAGCCTGATGGACAATTTCGAATGGATCTTCGGCTATGAGAAGCGCTTCGGCCTCTACCGGGTGGATTTCGAGACCCAGGCCCGGGTGCCGAAATTGAGCGCGGCGTTCTACCGCGACGTGATCGCGCGCAACGCGATCGGGGTGTGATCTATTCGGCCTGCGGCCGCGACCCGGACCACGCGCGCTTCAGCAGGTCGCGGATGCCGCTCTCCTCGATCGGCCTCGGATTCCAGTAAGGATTTTTGGTGGCGAGCGCGGCCGCCTTTGCGATGCCGTCCTCGGGCATGCCGATCTCGGCGAGCGAGCGCGGCGCGCCGAGCCTTGCCGACAGATCGAACAGGCCATCGGCGGCGCTGGCCGCCCCAAGCGCGTTCGCGGCACGGCCGATCGCCTCGCGTGCGGCCGGCGTGTTGTAGGCGATGGTATGCGGCAGCAGCACCGCATGGGTCTCGGCATGCGGCAGGTCGAACAGCGCGCCGACGGTGTGGCAGAGCTTGTGATGCAGCGCCATGCCGACGGTGCCGAGACAGACGGCGCACAGCCAGGCACCATAGAGCGCGTCCGCGCGTGCCTCGAGATCGCGCGGACGCGCGATCACGTTGGGCAGCGACGAGGCAAGCTTCGCAATCGCCTCTTCCGCCATCAGCCAGGTGATCGGGTTGCCGTCCCGCGCGTACAGCGCCTCGGCCGCGTGCGCGATCGCGTTGAGGCCGGAGATCGCGGAGAATTTTGCCGGCATCGAGATCGTCAGGTTGACGTCGTAGATCACGGTCTCGGGCAGGATCTTGGGCGATGATTGCGTGGTCTTGACGCCGTCGACAGTCTCGCCGAGCACCGGCGTCATCTCGGAGCCGGCATAGCTGGTCGGCACGATCAGTTGCGGCAGGTCAGTGCGCAGCGCAATCGCCTTGCTGAGGCCGGTCGCGGCACCGGCGCCGATCGCAACCACGCCGTCCGGCTTGAGCTCGCGGACGATCTCCATCGCATGTTCGGTCACCGCGACCGGCGTGTGCACCACTGCACCGTCGAACAATCCGGCCACACGGCCGCCGGTCAGGTCAGCAAGATCGCCGAGCTCGGCCTGCTGCCGCCGGCTCGCCAGCACCAGCGCGCGATTGATGCCGAGCCGGTCGAGCTCGTCCGCCAGCTGCGCGACGGTGCCGACCCCAAACACGACCCGCATCGGGCTGACCTGGTAGGTGAACGGCTGCGCCATGGCGATTTCCGAAGGGTTGGTCAGCCGCGGCGCCAGTCGCGCGGCGTGCAGCCGAAGCGGTGCCTGAAGCGCCGCGTGAAATGCGACAGGTCGGAGAAGCCCCAGTCGAACGCGATGTCGCCGATCGCGCGCCCGGCGACCGCGGGATCCCTCAGATCGCGCGCGGCGCCGTCGAGACGGCGGTCCATCACATGGCTGGCGAATGTCGTGCCGGCGCGCTCGAACAGTTTGTGGACATAGCGCTCGCTGATGCCGATCGCAGCCGCAATGGCGGCAACGCCGAGGCCGGGCTCGCGCAGCCTGCGGTCCACGGCACGGCGCAGCGCAAGCCAGGTCGCATCGGCAAGGCTTGCGCTCTCCCCGACGCCTGCGCGACCACTGCGCGACAGGCTGAGCGCGACCAGATCGAGCAGCACGCCAAACAGCCGCGCGTTGTCCGCATCCGAAGCACGGAGGGCGGATGTGTTCAGAACCTGCGCCGTCTCGGCGATGAGATGGCCGACGAAGGGATCATCCGAAACCCGCGCCGGCGCGACCTCGGGCGCCGACGGCAGCCGTTCATCGAGCGCCTCGGCCGGCACCCAGAACGAGGCGACCTGCAGCGCCGGGCCGCGGTCGTGCAGCAGCGCGAAGCGCTGGCCGCTGTCGAAGATTCCGACCTGCCCCGGCGACAGGCTGATCTCGCGTCCCGCCTGCTGGATGCGGCAGCGGCCGGCAAGCTTCAGATTGAGGTAGTAGCAGCGCCGGCTGGACGCGGCGATGTCGGCAGCGGAGCGTCGCACGACATGCTCCGGGAAGCTGACCCGGTTGACCGCGCCATCCCCGAGCCCAACGGTCTCGACGCGGGCGAGGAAGCCCGGCGTCGCCGGCGGCTCCGGCGTCAGGTTCATGAAGGCCTGGCAGATCGCCTCGCGGTAATACGCGAACTGCTCGCCGGGCCTCGTGTCCGCGGTATTCCAGCTCAGCCTGCGCGAGCGATCCGCGGCGGCGATTTGCTGCATCAGTTCACTCCGAGCCCAGTTCGGTTCGCTCACAGCCAAGCGCGTTCCGCGGGTCCAGGTCAATATCCAGGTCAATATCCATCAGGAAGCGGATGAAACCTGCGCGCATCCCGGGCCGTCCGGACGCGGCAATCCAGACAGGGAGGTACAACATGTCGACCTATGTTCTCGTCCATGGCGCCTGGCATACCGGCGCCGAGTTTGAGCCGGTTGCGGCCGCCATCCGCAAGGCCGGCCATGTCGTCCACACCCCGACCATCAGGGGTAACCGGCCCGGCGACCGGAAGGACTCCGGCCTCGCCGAGGCGATCCAGTCGATCGTGGATTATCTCGCCGAGCATAATCTGAGCGACATCGTGCTGGTCGGCCACAGCTATGGCGGCATGGTCATCACCGGCGTTGCCGACGCCGCCGCGAACCGCATCCGCCGCCTCGTCTACTGGAACGCCTTTGTCCCGAACAATGGCGAATGCCTCAACGACATGGTGCCGCCGCACTATCGCGGCCTGTTCGACGCCATTCATGCCGAGCGGGGCGACGGCTCGGTGGTGCTGCCGTTCCCGATCTGGCGCGAGGCGTTCATCAACGACGCCGATCTCGAGACGGCGCAGCGCGCCTATGACAAGCTCAACCCGCACCCGTTGAAGACCTTCCAGGACAAGATCGCGCTGCGCACCAATCCGGCCGAGATGCCGATCGCAAAGTCCTACGTGAACTGCACGGAGGACACCGCGATGCCGCACAGCCTGCCCTGGCATCCGCGATTGTCGGAGAAGCTCGGGCTGTTCCGCCTGGTCCAGGTGCCGGGCAGCCACGAGCTGTGCTTCTCCAACCCCGAGCGGCTGGCGCAGGCCTTCCTCGACGCCGGCCGCGATTAGCGGCCTCCGTTTCACCTCGCCCCGCGTGCGGGGAGAGGTCGGAACGCATCATTAGATGCGTTCCGGGTGAGGGGGAGTCTCCACAAACGCAGCCATCACCGCAGATGCGGGGACGGCCCCTCACCCCAACCCTCTCCCCGTAAGAACGGGGAGAGGGAGCGCAGCGCCCTTGCTGCTCGCCCCAATCCCGTGATGCTCTACGCCACCGCTCTGTATGCTGGCGCAGTCGCGAGGAAGCGGGCATAGGCGTCGGCGTCCGGCGGCGTGAACTTTTCGACGAGCGGGTTGCGGCGCGACGCCTTGGTGCCGATGTCCGCCAGCAGCTCGTCGAAATGCTTGAAGTGGTACGGCGCGACGCACAGCCCGCCATAGACGCCCGCTGCCGGACGCTCGACGCGCTTGAAGTTCAGCATCATCGCGATGTTGCTATTCATCTCGGCCGCGCTCGGCTGCCGTGCCAGCTGACCGTCGGCGTAGCGCACCAGCCAGTTCGCAGCGAGATCGGCGCACAGCACGGTGCAGAAGCTCGAATTGAAGCCGACGAAGCCCATGTCGGGCAGATCGGGATTGGCGATCAGCCGGTAGAGCCGGTACTGCCCGTCGGGCTCGACCAGCTTGCTCTGATACTCCTCGGGCAGGAACGGCACGCCGAGCTTGTAGCCGATCGCGAGCACCGCGACGTCGGTCGCGACGCGCTGGCCGCCGCTCATCACGATGGTCTTGCCGTCGTAATGGTCGAAGGTACCGCGCACCGCCTTGATCCGGCCGTCGGCGACCATCGGATAGAAGCCGGGGGTTGCGATCGGCACCGAGCAGTTGACACCATCCTCGATCCGCTCCTTCGGCACCATGCCGCATTGCTTCAGCTTGAGCTGCATCTTCAGCATGCTCTCGAGCCCGCGCCAGTTCGCCCACACGAACGGCTTTGCCACGACATGCGCGAGGCGCGCCATCGGCCCGATGCCCCAGCTGGCAAACATCTCCTCCTGGGCGCGGATGTAGAGGATGCGCTTGAAGTTGACGAGGCCGCCGACGAAATAGGGAATCCGCCAGACCGGCTCGCGAAACACGATGGTGACTTCGCTGGCGCCGGAATTGACCGCATTCACCGCGATGTCGGTCGCCGATTTGGAGCCGCCGAGCACCACCACCTTGCGGCCCTTGGCAAGCGTTGGATCGCCGTATTGCGATGAATGCAGGATCTGCCCGCCCTGCGCCTTGAAGCCGTCCTCGCCGGCCAGCGGCAGGGCCTGCGGCTCGTTGAATTGCCCGGTGCAGACCGCGACGAAGTCGAAATCCTCGTGGCCGGTGGCGCCGTCGGTCGAGCGCAGCGCCAGCGTCCAGCCCGGCCTGCCGTCAGTGCGACGCGTCATGGTCTCGACCTTGGTGTCGAACCGCATCGCGCCGTCGAGCCCGTGGCTGCGGGCATAGTCGCGCAAGTAGGCATGAACCTGCGGACCCTTCGGCCATTCCGGATAGGACTCCGGCATCGCCTTGTCGGTGTAGCGATAGAGCTCCTTCGGGCTCTGGGTCTGCACGTCGGGATAGGAGCGCGCCGGCTCCCAAACGCCGCCGAGATCGCCGCTGCGCTCGATGATGGTCACCTTGTGGCCGCGACCGGCAAAGGCCTTGCCGGCGGCGAGCCCGGAAATGCCGGCGCCGATGACGCACACATGCTTCTGCTTGACCATGAAACCGCTCCGAATTGAATGAACAGGTCCAATTTCGTTAAGCGCACGCGTCCCCGTCATCGCCGGAGTCCAGCTCCGGCGATTGCCGCCTCGTGTGCGTATTGTCTGTTTGACCGCCGGGCTAGTCGTTGGCTTCCGGCGGCAGGAAGTCCACCTCGTGCTCGGCGGAGATACGCACCACTTCGGCGGGGTCCTGCAGATTGTGCAGCTTCTCGAACAGCGCCTCGAGCTTCTGCATCGGCGACACCCAGAACAGCGCCCGCGCCGGCTTGTCCGACTTGTTGAAATAGCCGTGCGGGATGCCGCGCGGCATGCGCACGAGGTCGCCGGCCTTGGCCTGCACCCAGACGCCGTCGAGCTTGAGGTCGAGCACGCCTTCCTGCACCAGGATGAACTCGTCCTGGGTCGGGTGGATGTGCACCGGCACGAACTGGCCGGGATCGCTGTTGGTTTCGAACGCGAAGGTCGAGTCGGTGACCGCCTTCGGATAGTAGATTTGGCCCAGGATATTCCAGGTCTTGCCGCCGTAGCCGGTGCCGGTTCGGGTAATGCCTTTTTCGAGCGTGCCCATGTCAGCCTCTCCAGTTTTGATGCGCAGTGCCGGCACGGAGCCTGTCGCCGGCCGGTGAGGCTGTCTAGCCGATAAACGAATCCACACCCGGCACCTTCATGCTGCAATGCGGGAGCATTGCGCCGGCCGGCTGCTGCCCAATGCCGTCGCATCGTCCTGACCGCCGATCAGGCAGATTGCACGACGAAACGGCGTTCCCCTTTGCCGCGGGATGCTCTAGGCTGCCTGATGTTTTAGACCTCAAACAACTCCGGACGGCCGGCGTGACTGCTGTTGGCAAGAAGGTTTCGGCAAGCGCAAATCCGGCAAGCGCAAGGCTCAAGGATTTCGCACGCGTCGCGACGGCGCGCGTCGATGACGCGGCGGAAGCGATCGGCCGCATCTTCTGTCCGCACGATCTGACGCCGGTCGATCATTCCGCGAGCGATTTCTCCGCGCATCACAATTGCGCCGACTTCGACGGCTTCTCCGTCAACTATGTCGCCTATGGCGGATCGGTCGCGATCAATCCCGGCTGCCTCGACCGCTTCTTCCTGCTGCAGATGCCGCTGTCCGGCTCGGCCGCGGTGCGGACCGCCGCGCGCGAGTTCACCACCGGACCACGGCACACGGCCTCGCTGCTGTCGCCGACCATTCCGACCGAGATGACCTGGCGCGGCGACTGCGCTCAGCTGATCTTGCTGCTCGACCGCAAGCTGGTCGAGCATCGCGCCGCGGCGCTTGGCGGCCTGGCGGTGAGGCCGGTCGAGTTCGATCCGGCCGTCGCGCTGAGCGGGCCACTCGGGCAGACGCTCTCGGCCAAGATCGAGCAGCTTGTCACGGCCGCCGAGCAGCTCGGGCCGCGCAAGGCTTTGTCGGCGGTCGCGGCGGCCGATTGGCGCGAGTCGTTTCTCAATGTGCTGCTCAACGAGCAGCGGCACAGCCTGAGTTCGGCGATCGATGTCTTCAACGGCCGCACCGAGGCCCAGCCGGCCGCCTTGAAACGCGTGCGCGCCTATCTGGAGAGCCGCGCGACCGAGCCGATGGACCTCGCCGAGCTCGCGGAGATCGCGGGCACCGGCATCCGCGCGCTGCAACTCGGCTTCCGCCGTCACTTCGGCACCACCGTGTCCGAGATGCTGCTCGACATCCGCCTCGCCCATCTCAACGCCCGCCTCAAGACGGCACGGCCGGGCGAGCGCATCGTCGATATTGCATTCGACCTCGGCTTTACCCATCTGAGCCGGATGGCGAGCGCCTACCGCGCCAAGTTCGGCGAGAGCCCGAAGGCGACCCTGCAGCGGCTGAGCTGAGCGGCAGTTCCGGGCGGCCCGGCCACGCCCTGCCCATCCGGCCAGTATCGCCGTCAGCCGCGACATCCCAGATTGAGGGAAGCCAACGGAGTTTCCCATGACCGAACCGAATATCCTGTCATCGCTGTCATCTGCCCTTGCGGAGACCATTGCACGCGCTGCGCCCGCCATCGTCTCCGTGCATTCGCATCGCGCGCGCGCCTCCGGCTTTGTCTGGAAGGTAGGCCTCGTCGTCACCGCCGACGAAGCGCTGGCCGACGAGGGCGAGATCGAAATCCAGTTCGCCGACGGCAGCCGCAGGCCAGCGACCGTCGTCGGACGCGACCACACCACCGACGTCGCGCTGCTGCGCGTCGAAGGCGACGTTGCCCCCGTCAAGCTCTCGACCGAGAACCCCGCGTTGGGATCGCTCGCGGTGATCGTCGCCGCCGACCGCGGCGCGCCGACCGCGCGGCTCGGCATGGTCGCACTGTCCGGCCCGGCCTGGCGCAGCCTGCGCGGCGGCGAAATCGATGCACGGATCGAGCTCGACGTCCGGCTGCGGCACAGCCAGCAGGGTGGCCTCGCGCTGAACGCCGCGGGCGAGCCGTTCGGCATGGCCGTGCTCGGCCCGCGCCGCGTGCTGACGATCCCGGCTACGACCATCGAGCGGGTCGCAGGCCAGCTCGAGAAGAGCGGCCGCATCGCGCGCGGATATCTTGGCGTCGGATTGCAGCCGGTCCGGCTCGACGATGGCCTCGGCGCGATGGTGATGAACGTCGACAAGGCCGGCCCCTCGGCCGCCGCCGGCATCCGGCAAGGCGACGTGATCATTGCCGTGAATGGCGAGAAGCTGTCCGGCGTGCGCGCGCTGTCGCGCGGCCTCGGACCGCAGAGCGTCGGCACGGTGGTCGAGCTCACCGTGCATCGCGGCGGCGAACCGCTGAAGTTCAAGGTGACAGTCGGCGAGAGGCCCGAGACGTGAGCGGTGAGCCGGCCAACGACATCGTCATCGCGCTCGAGGTCGACGACGCCGTCCTCGCCGACCGGCTGGCGACCCTGCTCGGCAGCGTCGCCGGCCTGCGGCTCGCCGCGCCGGGCGAACAGGCCACGGCGGCGGTCGTCGCACGCAACCGCGAGGCCGCGGGCGCCGGCGACTTCGAGCTGACGCCGCGCGAGCTCGACGTGCTGGCGCTGCTGGCGGAAGGCGCGTCCAACAAGATGATCGCACAGCGGCTCGGGATTTCCGTCCACACCGCCAAGTTTCATGTCGGCTCGCTGCTCGACAAGCTCGACGCCACCGGCCGCACCGACGCCGTCGCCCATGCCGCGCGGCGCGGGGTGATCAATTTGTGATGGGTGGGATGACTGTTGTAGTGACGCTGAGCTGAGATTTCTCCACCCGTCGTTCCTGCGAAAGCAGGGACCCGTACGCTGCGGCGGATGTTGCAGGCAGGACTCGTCATTGTCGTCCTGGCGAAAGCCAGGACCATAACCACCGCATTTGACAGTGAACGAGATCGTGGCCCTAGCGTCGCGCAACATTGCGCACTTGGGGTAATGGGTCCTGGCCTTCGCCAGGACGACTGCGAATCTTCGTGCGCACTCGTCAGTTGCACGCAGCCACTGCACAGCGACCCCAAATCAGTGATTTGGAAAATTCCGCCCTGCGGACACCCGACTCAGTATTCGACCGGATACAGACGCCTTCACGATCTGGCTATGCAATCTTCAGCCAACAAGAAGAAACGGCATGAAGAAGCTGATCGGTCGTCATCGGGACATTCAATACACACTCACCAACATCGAACCCGACCTCTGGGCCTGGTCGTTCGACATCAACGGCAAGACCAAGCAAGGCACCACGCGCGCGCGGCTCGACCTGCTGGCGCGGCGGCGCGTCTGCACGCTGATCGATCGCGAATTGAAACGCGCGGAACGTACCAGGCCCAACGAGCCTGACTGATCGCTCTCCCCGGTGAGGGTCCATTGGACGGGCCGCGCCTATCAGAAATGAAAACTCCCGCAGCGCCGGCTGCGGGAGTTGTTGGCATCGGTGGCCGCGGGGAGGTCCAACCACCGATACCGACATTCGCTGACCCTGGTCAGGCTGTTTTGGCGAACATCGTCAGCACGCCATCGGCAATGTTGATAGCGACGACCTGCGACGAAGTCAGGCCCTTGGCCTTGAGCGCGGAGACCGCCTGCGGTGTCGCGTCAATCGACTTCCGAAGCGACTGGATGTCGTCTTCCTTGGTCTTTGCCATCGCATCCTCGATCTTCGATCGCATTTCGGGCTTGAGGTCCTTGATGTCGACGACCTGTATGCTCCGGATGACAGTGGACTGATCAGATGACTGCGGCGGCGCATTGGGTTGCGTGCCTTGCGCTTGCACCAAGGCGGGCGTTCCGAGGACGAGCGCGGCAACAGTGACGAATGCTGTGAGATTGCGCATGGTCGATTCCTTTTCGAGGTCAGCAAGCGATAAAACCTACGCGCGAAGTTTGGCTGACGTCTGATTTTTCCATGGCCATTCATTGGAGCCAATGCGACCGCAATGCGGGCGTCGAAGCCCGCTCAGCCGCAGCGTCGACGTCCAGCACGTCGGCCCCGGGCGCGATTAACTACAATGCGGTGACGGAAATAGCGATCTCGAACCGTGGTCCGGCATAGCGCCTGTCATCCGGCCCACCCTCGCCGCACCCGACGTTCCAGACCGCCGGCCATGCGAACCGCTCCAGCCCCGTTGCCGATATCGCCGCGCACGACGTCCAGCGCGTGTCACCGCTGCGTCGCCACAGCACGCCGCCCGGTCCCATGTCCGGATAGAAGGCGATGTCGAGGTTGAAATCGCTGTTGGCACCGAGATCGGGACCGATCCAGTAATAGGGACTGCGTCCACGCTCGCGTCCAAGGATCAAGGTGAGCGTCTGATTCGGCCCGCGCAAGCCAAGCCAGAGCGGTGCGATCACGCCGGGCGCGGGCGTGCAGAGCAGCGTTTGTGGCGCGGCGGTTCCCGCGGCGGTGCGGCCCGCCAGTTTCAGCGCGATGACCGCCGCGGGCGCCAATGTCCCCGACAGCGGTGCAGGGCTGGTCCCGCGCGGCAGCGGCGACCACGCGGCCTGGTCCAGCGATGGCAGCGGCCATGCCAGCTGCTCGCGCGCCACACCTTCGGTATCGAGCACCTGATAGCGGAACCCATCCTGATCGAGCGCGGCCTGCACGCAATGCAGATACTCGACGCCTTCGGGCATCCGGTGCGCAGTGCCGGCGCCCGCCGTGCAGACCTGCAGCACACCACGATGAACCTGGACGTCGAATGCGAGAATGTGGCTGCACAGATAGGCGGTGACATCGGCGCGGACGAGGATATCCCAGAAGCGCTCGCGGTATTCGTGGCCGATCTCGCGCTGATAGCTGCCGCTGTAGCCGTTGATGGGGTACACGGGATGATGGCCCAGCACCAGCTTGTGCCTGGCGTCCTTGTGCTGTGCGAGGACCGCTTGCAGCCAGTCGGTCTCGACATGCCCCTCGCCGCCGAGGCCGCTCCACAGCGTGTGCACGAACACCATCACGAGATCGTCGCGGCGAACCCAGTAGGACAGCCCCTCCTGACCGGGCGGGCCGTTGCGCGGCAGCTGCAGCACCTCGCGGAACACCGCCTCGCTCATCTCGTCATAGGTGGTGTGGTTGCCGGTCGTGTGCCACAGCGGCACCGCGCGCCGGTCGAACCAAGACATCTCGACCTCGAACCAATGCCGCCATTGCGCGCGCAGCGCGTCGGCATCGGCGGTGAGGCCGATGATCTCGTCGCCGGGGAACAGAATGAATTCGGGCGCAGGATGCAGCCGGCGCACCACATCGTTCACCGATGCGAAGGTGCGCTCAATGCAGCGCGCCCGGAACGCCCGAGCAGGCATCGGCATAGATCACGAACTGGTGGCCCGAATATCTCGGTAACAGAGCCGGAATTGCATCATCCATGGTCGGACCACGTCCTCGCGAGCCACATCATAAAGGAAGGCAGACTAATCGCTCAAGGCAGACATTCGCAGGCGCAAGGTTGCAGGCAGCCGGGGCTTTTGAGATCGTGTGTCACGCATTGCAGTCGTCCCATGACAAGGAGTTCCGGCGTGGCCATCCTCAAGGACCTCAGCATCGGATTCTACAAGATCCCGCTCCCGGTGGTGCTGAGCGACAGCACGCACGGGGAGATCAAGGCGTTCGAGCTCGTCACGATCCGCGCCCGCGATGCCGACGGCGCCGAAGGCACCGGCTACACCTACACGGTCGGCCGCAATGGCGGCGCCATCGCCGATATCCTGGGCCGCGAAATCACCGAGATCGCGCGCGGGATGGAGGCCGACGACACCGAGCAGCTTTGGCACAAGGTGTGGTGGGCGCTGCATTATGGCGGCCGCGGCGGGCCGGCGGTGCTGGCGCTGTCCGCGCTCGACATCGCGTTGTGGGACCTCAAGGCGCGGCGGGCATCGCTGCCGCTGTGGCGGCTGCTCGGCGGCTTCGACCGTCGCGTGCCCTGCTATGCCGGCGGCATCGACCTCGATCTGCCGCTCGATGGCCTGCTCAAGCAGACCGACGACAATCTTGCCAAGGGCTTTCGCGCCATCAAGATGAAGGTCGGCCGGCCGAGCCTTGCGTCCGACGTGGCGCGCGTGAAGGCGATGCGCGGCCATCTCGGCGACGAGTTTCCGCTGATGGCCGACGCCAACATGAAATGGACCGTCGAAGAAGCGATCCGCGCCGCGCGCGCCCTGCAACCCTTCGACCTGACCTGGATCGAGGAGCCGACGATTCCGGACGACGTCGCGGGACACGCCCGCATCGTGCAGGCCGGCGGCGTGCCGATCGCGGCCGGCGAGAACCTGCGCAGCCTGTGGGAGTTCAAGCCGTATATCGCCGGCGGCGCGCTGTCCTATGCCGAGCCCGACGTCACCAATTGCGGCGGCGTGACCAGCTTCATGAAGATCGCCCGGCTCGCCGAGGCCTTCAATATTCCCGTCACCAGCCATGGCGCGCATGACATCACCGTGCATCTGCTGGCGGCGTGCCCGAACCGGTCGTATCTCGAGGCGCACGGCTTCGGCCTCGACCGCTATATCGAGCACCCGCTGGTTCTGGAGCAGGGCATGGCGATCGCGCCGGATCGCCCGGGGCACGGCATCGCCTTCGACTGGAAAGGCCTGGAGCGGCTCAGCGCCGCCTGACGCAGAAACATTTCTGCACACCAAGACGTGACATTCGGAAAAGCAGGTCTTCCGGCGCGCGCTAGGCGGCGTCGCGACAAGCTGCTAGCGTTTCGCGCTTCAGATTGCCCAAAGAGCGATGAGATCATCGCGCTTTGGCTCATTGTCTGAGCATGATCTTTTCGGAAAACCGCTTCACACTTTTCCGGATCATGCTCTAGCGTTAAGGGATCGGAGCAAATGGACAACCGTAGTGATGTTTGGCGCGGCGTCGACGCGATCAAGCCGCGTTTCATCGAATTGAGCGACCGGGTCTGGGCGATGCCCGAGGTCTGCTACACCGAGGCGCGCTCATCCGCCGAACATCTGGCCGAACTGCGCCATCAGGGTTTTCGCATCACCGAGAACGTCGCCGACATCCCGACCGCGGTGATGGGCGAATGGGGCGAAGGCGGCCCGGTGATCGCCTTCCTCGGCGAGTATGACGCCCTGCCCGGTCTCAGCCAGGAGGCCGGAATCGCCGAGCATCGCCCGGTCGAGAGCGGCGGCCACGGCCATGGCTGCGGACATAATCTGCTCGGCTCCTCCGCGCTGCTCGCCGCGACCGCGGTGAAGGACTGGCTTGCGGCCAACAAGGTGCCGGGCCGCGTGCGCTATTACGGATGTCCTGCCGAGGAAGGCGGCGCGGCAAAGGCCTTCATGGTGCGCTGTGGCGCGTTCGAGGACGCCGACATCGCCATCACCTGGCATCCGCACAGCTTCTGGGAGGTGGCGGTGACGCCGTCGCTCGCCAACACCCGCGCCGATTTCATCTTCACCGGGCGCACCTCGCATGCGGCAGCCTCGCCTCATCTTGGCCGCAGCGCGCTCGATGCGGTGGAATTGATGAATGTCGGCGTCAACTACATGCGCGAGCACATGCCGAGCGACGCGCGGGTGCACTACGCGCTGCTCGACACCGGCGGCATCGCGCCCAACGTGGTGCAGGCCCATGCCCGGGTGCGCTATTCGATCCGCGCCCGCGACCTGCCCGGCATGAACGAGCTGGTCGAGCGCGTGCACAAGATCGCGCAGGGCGCGGCGCTGATGACCGAGACCAAGGTGGAGATGAAGATCATCTCCGCGGTCTCCAACATCCTGCCCAACACGCCGCTGGAACAGACGCTGCACCGGATCATGGAAGAGCTCGGCCCGCCGCATTTCGACGATGCCGACAAGGATTTCGCCGGCAGGATCCGCGCAACCCTGACCGACAAGGACATCGCCTCGGTCTATTACGCGATCGGCATGGAGCCGACCGACCGGCCGCTCGCCGACTTCCTGGTGCCGATCGACGCCAAGCGCAATCCGCTGATCGGCTCGACCGACGTCGGCGACGTCAGCTGGGTGGTGCCGACCGTGCAGGTCCATGCACCGACGGTTGCAATCGGCACGCCGTTCCACACCTGGCAGGTTGTGGCGCAGGGCAAGACGCCGGCCGCGCACAAGGCGATGGTGCAGGCCGCCAAGGCGATGGCCGGCCTCGGCGTCAAGGCGCTGATGGAGCCGGAGCTGATCGCGGCCGCCAAGGCCGACCTCAAGAAGCGGACCACAAGAACGCCCTACGTCAGTCCGCTGCCGGCGAATGTTGCACCGCCGTTGGATATGTCGATCGCCTGAGAGCCGCGTGTGCGGGCCGGACCTGCTCTCCGGGATCAACCAATCGCATATCCCCATCGTCATGGCCGGGCTTGTCCCGGCCAACCACGACTTTCTCACGCGGAAACGGAGACGTGGATGCCCGGCACAAGGCCGGGCATGACGAGTTTGTGGACGGATCGCTTCAGACGCGAACTCCGGCCTGCGTGGCAAAAAAGCATCTCGGAACAAAGGATAACGAACAAATTTTCCGCACTGCGAGGCGCGCAAGGGCGCGCTTTTGGCGCCGATCTGCTGAACCGGTGTGCGGCAAGGGGAGGTTCTGCACAAGCGATAGCCAAAAGACCTAGGCGCTGAAGGGCGGGAGGCGTTGACCTTCGCGGTCATTCGGTGTGCCATCCTGCCGCCAACACGGCGGCCGGTTCCACGGCCCGCCGCAATATCCAATTGAGCCGGACCGAGGGGACAATGTTCGACAGGAATCTGCGTGGCATGATCGACGACGTGAAGGACGGGCGGATGGATCGCCGCGCCTTCGTCAAGCGAATGATTGCCGTCGGCCTTACCGCGCCGATGGCCAACCAGATCCTTGCGATCGGCGGCGTCGCGATGGCGCAGAGCCCGAATCCCTACAAGCCGACCAAGCGCGGCGGTGGCGGTCCGCTGAAGCTGTTGTGGTGGCAGGGCCCCACCCTGCTCAATCCGCACTTCGCCACCGGCACCAAGGACCAGGACGGCTCGCGACTGTTCTACGAACCGCTGGCAAGCTGGGACGTCGACGGCCATCTCAACCCGATCCTCGCCGCCGAAATCCCCTCGATCCAGAACGGCGGGCTTTCCAAAGACGCCAAGTCGGTGGTCTGGAAACTCAAGCCCGGCGTCAAATGGCATGACGGCAAACCCTTCACCGCCGACGACGTCGTGTTCAACTGGGAATATGCCACCGACCCCGCGACCGCAGCCGTCTCGAGCGGGACCTATTCCGGCATGACCGTGGAGAAGGTCGACGACCTCACGGTCCGCATCAAGTTCAAGGATCCGACGCCGTTCTGGGCCAATGCGTTCGTCGGCGCCTATGGCTGCATCATCCCAAAACATCTCTTCGCGGAGTACAAGGGCAGCAAGTCGCGCGAGGCGCCGAACAATCTGAAGCCGGTCGGCACCAGCCCCTACAAGTTCGTCGAGTTCAAGCCGGGCGATCTGGTGCGCGGCGAAATTAATCCCGATTACCACATGCCGAACCGGCCCTATTTCGACACGATCGAAATGAAGGGCGGCGGCGATGCGGTGTCGGCGGCGCGCGCGGTGATCCAGACCGGCGAATATGATTTCGCCTGGAACATCCAGGTCGAGGACGAGGTGCTGCTGCGGCTGGAAAAGGGCGGCAAGGGCAAGACGCTCTATGCCGTCGGCGGCGACATCGAATTCATCGCCATCAACTTCACCGACCCGAACACCGAGGTCGACGGTGAACGCTCGTCGATCAAGACCAAGCATCCGATCCTGTCGGATCCGGCGGTGCGCAAGGCGCTGGCGCTGCTGGTCGACCGCGACTCCGTCAAGAAGGTGATCTACGGCCGCGCCGGCCGCGCCACCGCCAATTATCTCAACGGCCCCGAGGAGTTCGTTTCCAAGAACACCAGATGGGAGTTCTCGGTCGAGAAGGCGAGCGCGCTGCTCGAACAGGCCGGCTGGAAGGTCGGCTCCGACGGCATCCGCGAGAAGGACGGCAAGAAGCTGAAGCTGCTGTACCAGACCTCGATCAACGGCCCGCGGCAGAAGACCCAGGCGATCGTCAAGCAGGCCTGCCAGAAGGCCGGCATCGACGTCGAGCTGAAGTCGGTGGTGGCCTCGGTGTTCTTCTCCTCCGACGTCGCCAACCCCGACACCTACTCCAAGTTCTACGCCGACATCGAGATGTTCCAGATCCCGATGACACAACCCGACCCGGGCCTGCACATGCGCCGCTATCTGTCGCGCAATGTCGCGACCAAGGAGAACAAGTGGCAAGGGCAGAACTTCCCGCGCTGGGTCAACAAGGATTTCGACGCCGCGATCGAGGCGGCCGATACCGAGACCGATCCGATCAAGCGGGCCGAGCTCTACATCAAGTGCAACGATCTGATGTGGCAGGACACGGTGGTGATCCCGGTGATGCACCGCCTCGCGGTGGAAGCCTGCTCCAACACGGTGCGGCCCGCACTCTCCGGCTGGGCCAACCAGACCGACAATCTGCAAGACTGGTATCGTGAAACCTGAGACACGGGGACAGGTTCGGAGTTTGAGTAGGTGCATCTTCTCCCTCTCCCCGTTCTTACGGGGTCGAGACGAGCGGAGCTCGCTCTTGGAGGGTTGGGGTGAGGGGCTCTCTCCGCAAATGCGTTGGAAGGTGAGTTCGTGCAGAGTCCCCCTCACCCGGAATTCAAGCTGTGCTTGAATTCCGACCTCTCCCCGCACGCGCAGGGGTGTCCGGGGAATGATTCACTGTGTCGCGGTGCATGCTCGGCAGGACCGAGGCAAATCGGTCTTTTCTGGTTGTCGAGACACAGAGGGCCGAGCATGCGATATCGCGGTAGCATTTTTGGAAGGCTGCTTGAACCGATCAATCGACGGCAGTTTCAGACGGTTGTGGATCGTCTGGACGGGGATGCCTACGACAAGTCGTTCAGGAGCTGGGATCATCTGGTGGCGCTGATCTATGCCCAGCTTAGCGGCAACAGCAGTCTGCGCGGGGTAGTGACTGGCTTCAACGCCAATTCGCAGCATCACTATCACTTGGGAACCGGCAAGCTGTCGCGCTCGACGTTGTCCGATGCCAATGCCCGCCGTCCGATCGGCATTTTCGCGCAAACCTTTGCGGCGCTGTCGGCGATGGCGCGTCGCCAGCTGCGGAGTGAAGGCATGGAGATGGTGCGTCTGATCGACGCCAGTCCGATCCCGCTCGGCAAGGTCTGCAGTTGGGCGACGTGGAACGGCCGCATCCGCGGCATGAAGCTGCATGTCGTCTACGACCCAAGGAGCGATGTCCCGACCTGCGTCGAGATGACGGCCGCGAACGTCAATGACATCGAGATCGGCCGACAGACCCCAATCCAGCCCGCCACCACCTATGTGTTTGACAAGGGCTATTGCCGTTTCGACTGGTGGCAGAAGATCAATGATAGCAAGGCTTTCTTCGTTACCCGGGCGAAGACGAGCATCCGTCTTCGCTCGCTCAGGCATCGCGCCATCCGCAAGCGTAACGGGGATGGCTTCGAAATCCTTGCCGATGACGAGGTGAAGCTCACCAGCAAGGGCGATTCGCGCCTTCCAATCCCGCTCCGCCGCATCAAGATCAGACGCGAGAAAGGCGGCAAGATCACACTCCTGACCAACGACCTTGCCCGTAGCGCCGTCGAGATCGCCGCCCTCTACAAGAGCCGATGGCAAATCGAGCTGCTGTTCCGCTGGATCAAGCAGCATCTCGATATTCGCAAGTTCCTCGGCGCCAACGACAACGCGATCCGCCTTCAGGTGCTCGCTGCGATGATTGCCTACCTGCTGCTGCGCATCGCCGCTCACACCAACTGCATCAAAATGCTCCCGCTCAGGTTCGCCGAACTCGTCGGCCAGCTCCTGCTCACGCGTCGATCCCTCGCTGCCATCGACAAACCTCCGCCCATCAACCCCAGCCGTCGGAAATCAACCATCTCACCTGACCAGATGGAGCTCCGCTATGCCTGAATTTCCCCGGACACCCCTGCCGCACGCGGGGCGAGGTGAAGCTCGCCTTTCGACTGGAAGCAAGATCAACGTGCTCAAGGTGCGAGCGTTAGTTAGATGATCTCTCGATGAGTCAATATATCCTGCGTCGCCTGATGATCGCGATCCCGAGCCTGCTCGGGATCTCGCTCGTGCTGTTCGTCGTGCTGGCGCTCGCGCCGGGCGATCCGTTCAGCGAGCTCGCGACCAATCCGAACGTGCCGCCCGAGGTGCAGGCCGCGCTGCGAGCCAAGTTCGGCCTCGACGACCCGATCTATCTTCGCTACCTGCACTGGCTCGCGGCGATGGCGCAGGGCGACTGGGGCTTCTCCTTTGTCAGCCGGATCAATGTCGACACGCTGATCCTGCAGCGGCTGCCGACCACGCTCTACGTGATCGGCTCGGCGCAGCTGCTGGCGCTGTTGATCGCGATCCCGGTCGGCGTCTATGCCGCCACCCGGCCGTATTCGATCTTCGACCAGCTCGCCAACACCTTCGCCTTCATCGGCTTCTCGCTGCCGACCTTCTTCACCGGCATCCTGTTCATCCTGGTGTTCTCGGTGAAGCTGGACTGGCTGCCCTTCGTCTACACCGACGTGCCGGGCAGCGGCATTCCCTGGCTGCTGGAGATGATCCGGCAGGCGATCATGCCGGTGATGGTGCTCGGCCTGTTCCAGGCGGCGTCGATGACCCGCTTCGTGCGCTCGGCGATGCTCGACGTGATCCGGCTCGACTATGTCACCACCGCCCGCGCCAAGGGACTCGGGCAGGCCAAGGTGATCGTCAAGCACGTGATGCGCAACGCGATGATCCCGGTCGTCACGCTCATTGCGCTGCAAATGCCTGCCGTGTTCGGCGGCGCCATCGTCACCGAGCAGATCTTCCGGATTCCCGGCATCGGCTCGCTGCTGATTTCCTCCATCCTCGCCAATGACACGCCGGTCGTGATGGCCGTGACCTTCGTCTTCGCATGTCTCGTGGTGCTGTTCAACCTGATCGCAGATGTCCTCTATGGCTGGCTTGACCCTCGCATCTCCTTCCGCTGAGCGGCGCGGCTATTCGCCCTGGCGCGAAACCTGGCGGCGGTACCGCCGGCACCGGCCGGCCGTGGTCAGCGCCGTGCTGCTGCTGCTGCTGATCGCGGCCGTCGTGATCGGCCCGTTCGTCTGGCGCGTCTCGATCAGCGACATGGACGTCGTGGCCGGCCTGCAGGGGCCGTCGCTGGCGCATCCGTTCGGCACCGACGATCTCGGCCAGGACCTGCTCGCCCGCATGATCTATGGCGGGCGCATCTCGCTCGCGGTCGGTCTCGCCGCGATGCTGGTCTCGGTGTTCGTCGGCACGCTGATCGGCGCGCTCGCCGGCATGTCGCGCGGCGCGCTCGGCTACGCGCTGATGTGGCTGACCGACTTGTTCCTGTCGCTGCCGCAATTGCCGCTGCTGTTGATGCTGATCTATCTGTTCCGCGACGGGCTAAAGGCGATGTTCGGTCCCGAGGGCGGCATCTTCATCCTGATCGTGCTGGTGATCGGCGGCTTGCGCTGGATGCCGGTCGCGCGCCTGGTGCGCGCCCAGTTCCTGTCGCTGCGCGAGAAGGAATTCGTCGAGGCGGCGCGCGCGCTCGGCGCAAGCCCGGTGCGCCAGGTGGTGCGCCACATCCTGCCCAACGCGCTGGGCCCCGTGATCATCGCCGGCACGATCGACGTCGCCGCCGCCATCATTGCGGAATCGACACTCTCGTTCCTCGGCCTCGGCTTCCCGCCGGATACGCCGACCTGGGGCCGCATCCTCTATGACGCCAAGGATTTTCTCGACATCGGCCCGCATTGGGCGCTGTTCCCGGGTGGCGCGATCTTCATCGCGGTGGTCGCCATCAACTTCATCGGCGACGGGCTGCGCGACGCGCTCGACGCGCGCAAGGTGATCTGATGGCGCTGCTCGACATCAAGGGCCTGAAAACCCATTTCACCACCGACGACGGCATCCTGCAGGCGGTCGACGGCGTCGACATCAGCATCAACCGCGGCGAGACGCTGTGCGTGGTCGGCGAATCCGGCTGCGGCAAGACCGTCACCGCGATGTCGATCCTGAAGCTGATCGCCATGCCGCCGGGCAAGATCGTCGAAGGCGAGATCATCTTCGAGGGCCGCGACCTGGTGCCGCTGACCAGCCACCAGCTCGACGACATCAGGGCCAAGGAGATCGGCTTCATCTTCCAGGAGCCGATGACCTCGCTCAATCCGGTGCTGACCATCGGCGAGCAGATCGCCGAGAGCCTGCGCCGCCACGAGGCGGTGACCAAGAAGCAGGCGCTCGAGCGCACCATCGAGATGCTGAAGCTGGTGCAGATCCCCAACGCCGCGGGCCGCGTGCATCATTATCCGCACCAGTTCTCCGGCGGCATGCGCCAGCGCGTGATGATCGCGATGGCGCTGGCCTGCCGGCCCAAGCTTGTGATCGCAGACGAGCCGACCACCGCGCTCGACGTCACCATCCAGGCGCAGATCCTCGACTTGTTGCAGGACATGAAGGAACGCTTCGGCATGGCGGTGATGCTGATCACGCACGCGATGGGCGTCGTCGCCGAGACCGCGCAGCGCGTCGTCGTGATGTACGCCGGCAAGGTGGTGGAGGAGGCGCCGGTCGACGAACTGTTCGGCAATCCCGGCCATCCCTACACTCAGGGCCTGATCCGCTCGATCCCGCGCATCGATCTCGACGCCGCGCACAAGACGCGGCTGGAGGCGATCGGCGGCTCAGTGCCGATCCTGATCAACCCGCCGCCCGGCTGCCGCTTTGCCGCCCGCTGCAAATACGCCATGAGCATCTGCACCGAAAAGGAGCCGCGGCTGCGCGAGATCGCGCCCGGCCACCGCATGGCCTGCCACCTCGGAGACGCGTCATGAGCGAACCGCTGCTGCGCGTTTCCAATCTGAAGAAGCACTTTCCGGTGCTGGGCGGCCTGCTCTCGCGCGAGGTCGGCCAGGTCTATGCGGTCGACGGCGTGTCGTTCTCGGTCAATCGCGGCGAGACGCTCGGCCTCGTCGGCGAATCCGGCTGCGGCAAGTCGACCACCGGCCGCTGCGTGCTGCGCCTGATCGAGCCGACCTCGGGCGAGGTCGTGTTCGACGGCCGGAGCGTCACCGGCCTCGGCGGCGGCGACCTGCGCGCCATGCGGCGCAACATGCAGCTGGTGTTCCAGGACCCGTTCGCCTCGCTCAATCCGCGCATGACGGTCGGCGCGATCCTCGGCGAGCCCTTCATCATCCATAACCTCGTGAGCTCGGCCAGCGAGCGCGAGGACCGCGTCGCGAGCCTCCTGGTCAAGGTCGGGCTGAAGGCCGAGCACATGCGCCGCTACCCGCACGAATTCTCCGGCGGCCAGCGCCAGCGCATCGCGATCGCCCGCGCGCTGACGCTGGAGCCGAAGCTGATCGTGTGCGACGAGCCGGTCTCCGCGCTCGACGTCTCGATCCAGGCCCAGGTCATCAACCTGCTCGAGGATCTGCAGGCCGAGCTGAACCTCACCTATCTGTTCGTCGCCCACGATCTTTCGGTCGTGGAGCACATCTCCGACCGCGTCGCGGTGATGTATCTCGGCCGCATCGTCGAGCTCGCCAAGGCCAGCGATCTCTACCGCAACCCGCAGCACCCCTACACCAAGGCACTGCTCTCGGCGGTGCCGGTGCCGGATCCCAAGGCGAAGCGCGACCGCATCCGCCTGAAGGGCGACGTGCCGAGCCCGATGAATCCGCCCAAGGGCTGCCACTTCCACACGAGGTGTCCAATCGCCGAGGAGCGCTGCCGGCAGAGCGCGCCGGAGTTGCTGGAAGGCAGGAACGGGCATTCCGTGGCGTGCCATCTGGCGTAGGTCGCGCGCCAGATGCGATAGCCAGCCGGCGCGGGAGCGCACCGCCTAAAATATCGAAAACAACCCCATGCAAAGTAGCCGGCGGCTGCGGGCGTCCGACACGGCACTGTCCGTAGCGGGTGAAGATGTCGTGTTTTTGTAGCTCGTGATCTGTCGCCTTCGTTTCTGATTTGCAGGGGAGCCGGAAGGCGGGGACGGCTTTCCCTGATTGATCATGCCACGGCTGTTGTGGCGGTTTTAGCCCTGTGGGTGAGTTTCTTTGTTCGACTTGAAGCCCGTTTCTCCGTCCCGACCCGCGCTTTCTCGACGGCGGCGCGCGCAGGAGCGGTCAAGGACGCGCGCTTGCGCGCCCGCCAGGGCTTGTCCTTGACGGCTCCGAGCACGCCGCCAGGCTGAAGCGCGTCGGGGCTGATCTGCTGTCCGTCAGGCGCAAACCTCGCCAATCGATGCGGTCCAAGGAACACGCTGACGGTGCCATCGGGATACTCATGGAGGCGCACCACAGCCTTGACGAAGTGAGGCCTGAGCCGGCTCTGCGGCAGCTGCAGCCGCCGACCGTTCCATGCAACGGTATTGTCGTTGGCGACGGTTCGCTCCTCGATCACGCACAGCGCCTCGCGCCAGGCCTCATGCCGGTCGGCCACGAATGCCGTGCCTTCCTGTTCGGGCTTGATCGCAAACGCGGCGTTGTGCCCGGGGATGTAATGCGCCTTCAGCCACGCGTTGGCAGCCTCAACCGTCGTGATCCCGGCAAGCCGCAGCTCCTTCGGCAGCCGGTCCTGCAAGGTGCCGAACACCCGCTCGGAACGCCCGCGCGCCTGCGGCGAATAGGCTGCGATATGCTCGATCCCAAGATGCGACAAAGCCCGTCCCACCTGGGTTTGTTGCGTCTTCGAGACCTTCTCGCCAGCTTTTGGGGTCAGGAAATAATGGCTGCCGCGGTCGGTGTAGAGCGCGCAGAACAGGCCATGTTCGCCAATCACTTCGCGCAAGGCCTGGAAGGTCGAGGCCGTTCCTTCTTCCTCGACCAGCACCATCGAGTAGACCTCGCTGGTCGCATCGTCCATCGTGACGATCAGGTCCCTCGCGGGCAGGCCTTCGATCCAAACGTGGCGCGATCCGTCCTGGTGCAGCAGCATGCCCCGAAGCGGCCGCCGCGGCCGCTTCTTGCGGTGCGCCGAACGCTTCGGAGCCTTCCGCACCAGCCCCGCCGCGTGCAGCGCCAGCTTCGTCACCGTATAGCCCAGCACATAGTCGTGCCGCTTTTGCATCTGCTCGTGGAAGTGCTTCACCGTGAAGTCCGCGTACTTGTCCCGGTACAGCGCCAGCATCCGTTCCAGCGCCTCCTCCGGCGCCCGCCGTGGCGAACGACGCCCCAGCCGGCGGTCGACAAGCCCGTCGTCGCCCTCCGCCTCATAGCGCTCCGCCCAGCGTTGAAACGTCCGAACACTGATCCCAAGAACCTCCGAAGCTGCCTCCTGCGTCAGTTCCTTCGCCTCCGTCCGATCCAGCAAATCTGAAAACCGCATCCGTCGTACACCCTCGTGAATGGATGCCGTGCCCATCGTGCCCCCCTTGTTCCGGAGCACCGAAAACACGACACTTCACGAGCTACAAACAGGCGACAGATCACGAGCTACTGACAGGCGTCCGACACGGCACTTGACATGTCGGGCAAATCAGCGGCATCATTCGATAATTCAGAAATAATGGCGACGATAGTTGAAGTCACGTCGTCAGACGTTAACGCCGCTTGGTCTTGGTCCGCGGCTTCGGTCCGGCCTTTGTCTTGATCTTCCGCCGCGGTGCAGGCGCGACGGCGTCCTCCACCTCATTCACCTCCGTCCGCAGCGTCTCGAGCAGCCAGTCGCGAAACGCGCGCATGCCCGGCGTCACCTCGCGCGACTTCAGCCAGGTCAGCCAATAGGATCCCGCCGGGACCTCGGCCGCGAACGGACGCAGCAGCCGGCCGGAGACCAGCTCATTTTCGAACATCGCGATCGGCACCAGCCCGACGCCGACGCCGCGCGCGGCGGCCTCGGCCATCGCGACCGAACTGTCGAAGATCGGCCCCTGGATTTTCGGACACGGCGCGCCGGCGACCGCAAACCATAGCGGCCATTCCTCGGCGCGGTAGGACCGCAGCAGGAATTCCTGCGCGAGATCGGACGGCTTGCGCAGCCGGTCCGCCGCGTCGGGGCAGCACACCGGCGAGAGCGGTGCGGACAACAGATGGATCGCCTCGGTGCCGTGCCACGAGCCGTCGCCGAAGCGCAGCGCGAGATCGAGCCCGTCGCCTGCTATGTCGACGCGGTTGTTGTTGGTGAGCAGACGCAAATCGATATAGGGATGCGCGCGCTTGAAGCGGTCGACCCTTTGCAAGAGCCATCCGGTCGCGAACGTCGTGACGCAGCCGACGGTCACGACCTCGCGCGTGCCCTTGGCCTCGATGCGGTCGATCGCGGCGCCGATCCGGTCGAGCGCGTCTGACAGCACCGGCAGCAGCGCCAGCCCCTCGTCGGTGAGCACCAGCCCGCGCGGCAGGCGGCGGAACAGGCTCGTGCCCAGGAGATCCTCGAGCTGCTTGACCTGATGGCTGATCGCAGTCTGCGTCACGCGCAGCTCCAGCCCGGCGCGGGTGAAGCTGAGCAGCCGCGCGGAGGCCTCGAAGGCGCGCAGCGCGTTCAGCGGGAGATGCCGGCGCACGGCGTCATGACCAAGTTTTCCTCATGTCTCGCTGTATAAATGATTGTTTGTGCGCCGTCACGCCGCCCGGCAGGTTCGCGCCGCCAACGGGAGATTCGACATGCTGACGAGACGGACATTTGGATTGCGCGCGCTGGGCCTTGCGGTGTCCTGCACTTTGCCGCGGCAAGGCGCAGCGGCAGGACCAGGCGAGCCGGCGCAGCGGCTGCAGCAGGAGTTTGCGCGCATCGAGCTGGCAACCAGCGGCCGGCTCGGCGTCGCCGCGCTCGACATGGAGACGGGATTGCGCGCGAGCCGGCGCGGCGACGAGCGGTTCCCGATGTGCAGCACCTTCAAGGCGTTGGCCTCGGCCGCGGTGCTGCACCGGGTCGACCGCGGCGAATCCAGCCTCGATCAGCGCGTGCAAATCGAGGCCAAGGATATCTTGGCCAACTCGCCCGTCACCAAGGAGCACGTCGCCTCGGGCATGACGCTTGCCGAGCTTTGCGAGGCCGCCATCACAAGGAGCGACAACACTGCGGGCAACATGATCCTCCGCGAGATCAGCGGGCCAGCCGGCCTGACCGGCTTCTTCCGCACCATCGGCGACAATGTGAGCCGGCTCGATCGCTGGGAGCTGGCGCTGAACGAGGCGGTATCAGGCGATCCGCGCGACACCACGAGCCCGGTGGCGATGCTGAAGGACTTGCAGCGCGTCGTGCTCGGCGATGTCCTGTCCGCGGCCTCGCGCCAGAAACTGATCGATTGGATGGTCGCAAACAAAACCGGCGACGCAAGGCTGCGTGCCGGCGTGCCCCGCGACTGGCGGGTTGCCGACAAGACCGGCACCGGCGAGCGCGGGACCTACAACGACATCGGCGTGTTCTGGCCGCCCGGCCGCAAGCCGATCGTGGTGACGGCTTACCTGACCGGGGCAAGTGCTCCCATCGAGAAGTGCAACGAGGTGATCGCCAATGTCGCGCGCGCCGTCGCCAATGCGAGCACCGGGCAGACCGGCTAAACCGGCGACGCCGCGACCGGCGGCGCCGACAACATCAGGCCGGCCAGCGACCAAGCAAGTCGCTCGCCGCCTCGAACAACGCTGCAACGCGCAATAGTTCGGCATCGGCCCGGAAGCGGCCGACCAGGTGCAGTCCGATCGGCAGGCCGTCGCGGCCGAAACCTGCGGGGATGCTGACGGCGGGATGCCCGGTCATGTTGAACAGCATGGTCCAGGGAAACCAGTGCGGCCGCACGCTGTCGAAACTCCGGCCGTCGATCTCGATCGTGCCGAACAGGTCCTGGTCGATCGGCAGCGCCGACCGGGTCAAGGTCGGCATCGCCAGGAGATCGCCGCGCGCGAACAGCGACTGCACCCGGCGGAAGAGCGCGGTGCGCTCGAACATCGCCCGCTGGTAGTCGACACCGCTGACCTGGGCCGCCAGCGCGAGCTGCTTCAGGAAGGTTGCGCTGAGATCATCCGGATGATCGGCCGCGAGCTTCTCGAAGCGGGTGCGCCAGACGGTGTGATTGATCGCACGCCAGATCGGCTCGATGTCAAAGCCGTCGCCGGAAAACTCTTCGAGCTCGGCGCCGAGGCTCGCCAGACGGTCGAGGCTTGCCTTGAACGCGTCAGCCACATCGGACGTGACCGGACGCCGCGGCGGCGACACGCAGAACAGCACCCGCCGGCCCTTGAGGTCGCCGCGCGGGGCGGCAAGCCCGAGATAGTCAGGCACCGGCACCCCGATCGACCAGGGGTCCGACGGATCCTCTCCCGCCATCGCCTGCATCATCAGCGCCGTATCCGCAACGGTGCGCGTGGTCGGCGTGACATAGGTCTGGTTGCCGAAAGCGTCCTGCACCTGGCTATGCGGGATCACCCCGTTGCTCTGCTTGATTCCGACCACACCGTTGCAGGCGGCGGGAATCCGGGTGGAGCCGCCGCCATCGGTCGCAACCGCCAGCGGCGCGATGCCGCTCGCGACGGCCACCGCCGCGCCGCCGCTGGAGCCGCCACTGGACCGCTCGGCACTCCATGCATTGCGGGTCCGCCCGAACAGCGGCGAGTCGGTCAGGCACTTGCTGCCGAACTCCGGCGTCGTGGTCTTGCCGATCAATATGCCGCCCTGGGCACGGAGGCGGGCCACCGCGACGGCGTCATTGTCGGGCACGTTGTCCCGGTACGGCACCGCGCCGAAGGTCGTCCGGACGTCTTTGGTGTTGACGATGTCCTTCACGGTGAAGGGGATGCCGTGGAGCAGACCGGCCGGCTCGCCAGCCGTGATTTGCCGCTCGGCAGCTTTCGCCTGCGCCATCGCCGCGTCACCGCACAGCGTGATGAAGCAGTTCAATTCGGGTTGCAGCCGCTCGGCACGGGCGAGCACCGCGCGCGTAACCTCGACAGGCGAAACCTCCTTGCGGGCGATGCGCCCACGAAGCTCAACGGCAGACAGCAGACACAGATCGTCGCTCATTTGGGCAAGGACTCGCGTCAGATAGGGTCGACGCCCGCATCGTGCCGCGCTGCATACGGCAAGTCCATCCGCTCGGACGCATGGCGCGCCCGCCACCGAGCCGCGACGGCGCATGGCCTGCCGGCGCGGCGGGCCCTTCCCGGCCGCGCGGCTTGGCAGCGACGGAGGATCATGCGACGCTCGAACCGAATGGCGCTGCTGTCAGCATGACGGAGGACCACGCCTTGTATCGCCGCATCGCCCTCGCCGCGCTGATCGTTGCCGGCAGCGTGCACGGCAGCCTCGCGGCGCCCGATCCGGCGCGGTGCCGCGAGCTGATCCGCAAATACGAAACCGACAAGGCCCAGCTCAGCGCGATCGAGATCTCGCTGTCGCTGTTTGCGGCCGCCAATGCCGATTGCGTCAACCTTGCTACCGAGCTGCTCGATCACGGCGCCTCGGTCGATGCGCGGGACCGGCTGGGCGCAAGGCCGCTGAGCCACGCCGCCCGCTCCGGCCATCTCGCGATGGTCGACCTGCTGCTGGCACGCGGCGCGCCGCTCGATGCGCGCAACCTCGCGGGATCGACCGCGCTGTATTTTGCCGCCGAGCGCGGCCATGTCGCGATCGTGCAGCGCCTGATCGACCGCGGCGCCGACGTCAATCTCACCGGACGCAGCGGCGCCTCCCCGGTCGCGGCCGCCGCCTATGCCGGCAGGGACATGGTGGTGCGCATGCTGCTGGCGCACGGCGCCGACGGCCGCAAGGCTGACGACACCGGCAAGCCGCCGATCGTCTACGCCGCGGCCGGCGGCCAGTTCGGCATCGTCAAGCAGCTGCTGGCGCGCGAGATCGACATCAACGCGCGCTATGCCAACGATCTGACGCTCCTGATGTGGGCCGCCGGCCCTGACGAGACCGTGCCGGAAGCGCAGGCGCTGGAGGTCGTCTCATATCTCCTGGACGCCGGCGCCAAGGTCGACGACCGCGATGCGCGCGGCCGCACCGCGCTGATGATCGCCGCCGAAGGCAATCATCCGGCGATTGCCAGGACACTGCTGGCGCACGGCGCCGACCCTGCGCTGGCCGACAAGGCCGGCAAGCACGCCGCCGATCTCACCATCCTCTCAGTGCTGCGCGAAGAGCTGACGCCGCGTTGAGGCGACTTGCTCGGACGTCATGGCCGGGCTTGTCCCGGCCATCCACGTCTTCTTTTGCCTGGATACCAAGACGCGGATGCCCGGGACAAGCCCGGGCATGACGAGTGCCCGCCGCTCACAGCCCCGCCAGATAGTCCACCAATGCGGCAAGGTCGTCGGGCGACGTTGCCAGCATCAGGTCGGACATGCCGGGATTGTTGCCGCGCGCACGGGTGCGGAAATCGGCGATGGTCTTGGCGAGATAATCCCGTCCCATGCCGGCAAGCCGCGGCACCGTGCCGTCTCCCTGGAAGCGATCGAGATGGCAAGCCGGGCAACCGACCGAGCGGCTGGCGCTGACCGCCTTCTCCGCCACGTCCTTGGGCGCGCGCGGCTGGCTGAGGTCAGGCCACGGCTTCTGCGAAAAATATTCCGCGATCGCCAGCATATCGTCGCGCTCGAACTGCGCCGCGATCGGCTGCATGATCTCGTTCTTGCGATCACCGCGCTTGAAATCGCGCAGCTGGATGTAGAGATAACCGGCCTGCTGGCCCCAGATCGTCGGAATGGTCTTGTCGACGGGCTTGCCGTTCTCGCCATGGCAGCCGGCGCAGACCTGTACTTTTTCCTCAATCGTCTCTGCGCGCGCCTGCGCTGCCATCAGCAACAGCGCGACGCCGCAAATCATCAATTTACCGAACATTGGCTCATCCTGAGGTGCAGTATCGGTCCACCTCCGTCATTGCGAGGAGCTCGCGACAAAATTGCAAAGCAATTTTGCGCTGGAGCGACGAAGCAATCCATGCTTCCACAAACGCGGCACAATGGATTGCTTCGCTTCGCTCGCAATGACGTGGCTGGACCTTTTATCCGACCAAAAAAGAGGCGGGACCGAACCGGTCCCGCCTCGCCGTCAATGTTTGCACGCGTGATGATGCATCAGGCCCGGCTCAGTCGAGCGTGAAGGCGATGATGTTGTTGCCACGCTTGTAGTCGAGCTGGGTGTTACCGCCCGCGCCGACCACGATATATTGCTTGCCGCCGACCATGTAGCTCGACGGCGGCGCGTTGACGCCGGCGCCGGCGCGGAAGCTCCACAGCTCCTTGCCGTTCGACGAATTGTAGGCCGCGAACTTGCCGTTGCCTTCGCCGGTGAAGACCAGGCCGCCGGCGGTGGCGAGGATGCCGCCGATCATCGGCTCGGGCGTGTTGACCTGCCATTTGATCTTGCCGTTGTTGTAGTTCACCGCGGTGATGTTGCCTGCCTGCTTCTCGCCCGGGATCACCTTGAAGGCGCCGCCCAGCCAAAGCTTGCCGTTCGGATAGGCCGAGCTTTCGACGTGGTAGGTCATCGGCTGGTGCAGATTGATCGCGTAGGCCAGCTCCTGTCCCGGATCGGTTGCGATCGGCGACCATTCGACGCCGCCATTGGCGCCGGGCAGCATGCGCGCGCCTTCCTTGGTCGGCAGCACCCACATGTTCTCCTGCGGCACCATCGCCTCGGAGAAGCGGATCAGGCTGCAATCCTTGCGATCGTGCACATAGATGTGCCCGGTCTTGCCGGCATGGATGACGCCGGGAATCGTCTTGCCGCTCTTGTCCTTGACGTTGACCAGCACCGTCGGGCTGACCGCGTCGAGGTCCCAGACGTCATGGGCGATGTACTGGAAGTGGCAGACATACTTGCCGGTGTCGAGATCGAGCGAGACCAGCGAATTGGTGTAGAGGTTGTCGCCGGGCCGGTTCGACCCGTCGAGGTCGGGCGACGGGTTGCCGACGACGAAGTAGATCCGGTTGGTCGCGAGATCGACCGACGGGTTCTGCCACACGCCGCCACCGAGCTTGGCATAGGGATCGCCGATCTTGGCGAGCATGTCCTTCTCGGCCTGGATATTGCGATGCATGTCACGGCCGGTGGCATCCTTGGTCGCCCAGACACCGACGGAGTTCTCCGGAATGGTGTGGAAATTCCAGAGCTGCTTGCCGGTCTTGGCGTCATAGGCGCGCACGAAGCCGCGGATGCCGTACTCGCCGCCATTGGTTCCGATCAGCACCTTGTCCTTGACCACGGTCGGCGCCATCGTCTCGCTGTAGCCGAGCTCGGGATCGGCGATGTTGGTGGTCCAGACCACCTCGCCGGTCTTGGCGTTCAGCGCCATCAGCTTGGAATCGAGCGTCGCCAGATAGACCCGGTCGCCGAGCACCTGGACGCCGCGATTGTTGGGACCGCAGCAATAAACCGTGATCGGGCCCATCTTGTGGGCGTAGTGCCAGAGCTGCTGACCGGTCTTGGCGTCGAGCGCATAGACATGGCTGAACGACGTCGTGACAAACATCACGCCATCGACGACGATCGGAGACGTCTCAAGCGATTCCTTGACGTCGGTCTGGAAGATCCATGCGACGTGCAGGTCCTTCACATTGTCCCGGCTGATCTGCTTGCCCGGATAGAATCGCGTCTGGGCATAGTTGCCGTTGGTGAGCAGGAAATCCCTGCTGTTCTTGTCGGCGGCGTTGAGCTGCTCCTGGGTCACCGGAGAAACATTGGCGTTGCCGAGGACCGACTGCTTCTCCTGCTTGACTTCCTGCGCGATGGCGGCGCCCGACAACAGGCCAACGCCAAGCGCGGCGGCGAATGCCGCAATCCCTCTCACATACATATCTTCCCCCGTTGTTTCTTGGTTGCAATATTAGGGATGCGTGTCTGCTACTTCCCTTCGAGGCCCGGTCGCCCTGGCGAGCCCGCAACCCGTTGCGTGGCCTGGTTGCGCTGCAATAGACGATCAAAAAAGGACGAAGACAGGTATCGATGGATGGATTCCATGTTAGCGCGGTCTTTCACAAAGACAACCGATGCGCTCAATGCGAAGCCGAAGCAGCATGACTTCGTACGATCGAAATGCAGCGATCGCGGGTTGGCATCAAATCCAAGCGATATCGAGTGCTTCGGACGCCTTCACGCATCACCGGGCGGATTTGCCTTCGCAGGCGCAGCACGCAAAATGAGACTAAGCGTCAAGCGACGGCATCGCGCGGGAGGCCGCGCCGGCTGAGGCCCTGCATGGCTTACCAATAGTCGGCCGGCAACTCCCGGCTGCGCGGCGGATCGGCGCCGGGCCGCGTGCAGGTGAAAGCGGCGCATTTGCAGGCAAAGGACAACGCACGGGTCAGCTCGGCTGCGGAGACGTCGCGCAACTGCGGCTGCGCGATCCGGTCCAACCGATGCAACGCGGCGAGCAGCGCCGCCTGAAAGCTGTCGCCGGCGCCGATCGTATCGACGACGTTGACCACCGGCGCTTCGGCCGCGATCGGTCCTGCCTTGCGATGCCAGGCGCAAGCGCCATCATTGCCGCGCGTAATGACGACGAGCGATGCGCCGCCCGACAGCAGCGTCTCGGCCCGCGCAGCATGGGCCTCGTCACCGAACAGATAGGCGAAGTCGACGTCGGACATCTTTACGATGTCGGCCTTGCCGCAGAACGCCAGCATGCGCGCGCGATAGGCGTCCTTGTCCTTGACGAGGTTCGGTCGGCAGTTCGGATCGAGCGAGATCGTCACGTTCGGCCGCGCAACCTCGATCAAGGCCAGCGTCTCCGCCGCACCCTTGTCATGGACCAGCGTGGTCGAGCCGGTATGCACGCAGGTGACGCCGTCAAGCGCGACCGCATCGCGCCGATAGGTCCAGTTCCGCGACGCGGTGTCGGCGTCATAGAAGGCGTATTGCGTCTCGGTGCCGGTGACGCGCGCAAAGGCCAGCGTGGCCTGGCGATTGCTCCGCGTGGCGCGACGAAGATCGACGCCGGACGCCGCGGCATGATCGGCGATCATCCTGCCGAAGGTGTCGGTCGAGATGCCGCCGACAAAGCCGGTGGGAACATCGAGCCGGGCACTGCCGATCGCGATGTTGAGGCAGGAGCCGCCGACGGCGGGCGTCAAGGCCTCACGTCCGTCCGCCGTCTTCGACGGCAGGAAATCGATCAGCGCATCTCCGCAACTCAGCAGCATGGGGCAAACCTTACGTCGGCGCTTCGCCGGGCACCCGCCTCATCGCCTCGCGGCTGTCGCGGTCAAGCTCTCGCAGCAGCTTGTGCACGCCGCGCTTCTTGCGGTGGAACTCGGCGAGCTCCGGCCTGGTCGGCTCGCTCAACCGTCCAAGCGCCGACATGCCGGCCATCGCCGCATTGATCGAGTTGTGCGCGCCGCTGGCGACCGCGCCCAGCATCGCGGCGCCGAGCAAGACGGGTTCTTGGGTCTGCGGCAGTGCCACCGTGTAGCCTGTCGTGTCGGCCATGATCTGGCGCACCAGGGGGCTGCGGCTCGCGCCGCCGCCGATCACGATGGTCTTGCCTTTGACGCCATGCGCCTGCAAGGCGTCGATGACGTCGGCAAGGCCATAGGCCAGCCCGCACAGGCCGGCGATGAACAGCCGCTCCAGCGCCGACACGTCGGTGTCGAGATCGAGCCCCGCGATCACCGCGCGCGAGCCGGGATCGGCATAGGGCGAACGGTTGCCGAGGAACTCCGGCAGAACGTGAACGTTGCGCGCGAGCAGCGCCGCAGCACCGGCATTGCCGCTGCGCGCCAGGATGCGCTTCTCGAGATATTCGATGACGTCGACGCCGTCGGTCTTCGCCGCGAGCGCAACCTCGGCATGCGCCGGATGCGACTTGAGCAGGTGATCGATCGCGGCGCCCGCCGCCGATTGGCCGCCCTCGTTCAGCCAGAAGCCCGGCACCATGCCTTCGAAATACGGGCCCCAGACGCCGGGCACGAAGCAGGGATCGACCGTCGTCGCCATGATGCAGGCCGACGTTCCCATGATGTAGGCGAGCCGTTGGCAGACATCGACCTCGGCGCCGGAGCCATCGCGGCCGCCGATCGCGCCGACGCCGCCGGCATGGGCATCGATCAGGGGGGCACCGACCGCGGTTCCCGGCAGCAGGCCGAGATCGCGCGCGGCATCCTCGGACAGCCCGCGACCGAGCGGCGAGCCGGGCGGCACGATCTCGCTGCCGATCCGCCCAAAACGGTCGGCCGCGAGCGCCTCGAGCCCGACCCGCTTGAAAAAGGATTCACTCCAGCCGCCCTCGCCGGCGACATAGGTCCATTTGCAGGTGACCGTGCAGGTCGAGCGCGCCAGCGAGCCGGACGCGCGGAATGAGAGATAGTCGGCAAGATCGAAGAAATGCCCGGCGGCCTCGAAGGTCACGGGCAGATGCCGCTTCAGCCAGAGGATCTTCGGGATCTCCATCTCCGGCGAGATGGCGCCGCCGACATAGCGCAGCACCTTGTCGCCGGTCGCGTTGACGAATTCGGTTTCGTCCATCGCGCGGTGGTCCATCCAGACCACGACATTGCGTACGGGATCGCCCGACGGGCTGACGGTGAGCGGCCGGCCTTCCCCATCCAGCACAACCAGCGAACAGGTCGCGTCGAAGCCGATGCCTTTGACGTGTTCGGCGGCAACCGCAGCCTCCCGCATCGCACCGCGCACGGAGGCGACGCAGGCCGCCCAGATGTCATCGGACGATTGCTCCACGATATCGCCGGGCTCGTGCCAGACCCGGATCGGATGCCGGGCCGACCCGAGCAGCTTCCCCGACTCGTCGAACACGCCCGCCCGGGCGCTGGTGCTGCCGACGTCCACCCCGATATAGGCTTGCCGCATGACCGCTCTATCTTCCGTTGAGCACGATCCCCGGGCGCAAGCCTACCAGCAAGTGTAGCCGCCATCGACCAGAACGATGCTTCCGGTCATCAGGCTCGCCGCCTCGGACGCCAGGAACAGCACCACGGAGGCGATCTCGTCAACCTGCCCCATCCGCGCCATCGGGGTTCCACCGATCCAGGCGTCGTACATTCTGGGGCTGTTCTTCACGAAGGCGTTCAGCGGCGTCTCGATATAGGTCGGCGCCACGGCGTTGACGCGAACCCCGCGCGCGCCCCATTCGGCGGCGAGCGATTTCGTCAGGTGATGCACCGCGGCCTTGGAGGCGTTGTAGAAGCACTGTTCCTGCGGCTTGTTGACGATGAAGCCGGACATCGAGCCGACATTGACGATGGTGCCGGATTTCGCCTTCAGCATGTGATTGCCGAAGGCGCGACAGCACCAGAAGGTGCCGTTCAAGTTGACGTCGATGACGTTGAGCCAGTGCTCGTCGGTTACGGTCTCGGCCGGCGTCTCGCTGCGGGCGATGCCCGCATTGTTGACGAGAATGTCGACCTTACCGTACTTGCCGACCAGTTCGTCGGCGACCGCGGCGACGCGACCGGAATCCGTCACGTCCATCAGCGCGATGTCGGCGTCAAAGCCCTTGGCCTTCAGCGCCGCCTGCGCGTCATTGGCAACCTTGGCGTCGCGATCGCCGATGATGACCTTGGCGCCGGCTTCGGCGAGCGCCTCGGCGCAGGCGAGCCCGATGCCCTGACCCGCGCCGGTGATGATGGCGGTCTTGCCGCCGAGCCTGAATTTTTCGAGATACATTTTCTTCTTCCTTAGCTTCTCTTTGAGCATGATCTGTTCGGAACGCCGCTTCACGCTTTGCGCTAACGCGGCCCCTCCGGGTCCGGATCACGCTCTACGCGTGAATCGATTTTCCGCTGTCGTCGAAACGGTGGATGCGCGCCGGATCCGGGATCAGCGACACCCGGTCGCCGGGATGCAAGTC
Source organism: Bradyrhizobium sp. USDA 4501 (assembly GCF_054062115.1). NCBI lineage: Bacteria > Pseudomonadati > Pseudomonadota > Alphaproteobacteria > Hyphomicrobiales > Nitrobacteraceae > Bradyrhizobium > Bradyrhizobium sp. USDA 4501. Next base: position 6,461,761 of record NZ_JBSSEX010000001.1, on the reverse strand, counting down.
GAGCTCGCCGACATAGCGCGCGGTCAGCATTCCCAGCGGTCCGGCGTCGACATAGAGGAAGGTGTCGCTGCCGAGATGCTCGGCGACCGAGACGGTGCCGTGCCAGCCGCCCTGCCCGTCGCGCTCGACCTTCAGATGCTCGGGCCGCACCCCGATGGTCGCGCCGCCCTGCTGCTTGGCGATCTCACCGGTGACGAAATTCATCTTCGGCGAGCCGATGAAGCCGGCGACGAACAGATTGGCCGGCTTTTCGTAGAGCTCGAGCGGCGATCCGTATTGCTCGATCTTGCCGCCGTTCAGCACCACGATCTTGTCCGCCATGGTCATGGCCTCGACCTGGTCGTGGGTGACGTAGATCGCCGTGGTGCCGAGCTGCTTCTGCAACCGCGTCACCTCGAGCCGCATCTGCACGCGCAGCGCGGCATCGAGATTGGACAGCGGCTCGTCGAACAGGAACGCCTTCGGCTCGCGCACGATGGCGCGCCCGATCGCGACGCGCTGGCGCTGGCCGCCGGAGAGCTCGCGCGGCTTGCGGTCGAGATAGGGCGTCAGATTGAGCGTCGCCGCGGCCGCCTCGACCTTGCGGTTGATCTCGCCCTTGGCGATCCCGGCCATCTTCAGGCCGAACGCGATGTTGCCGCGCACGCTCATATGCGGATAGAGCGCGTAGGACTGGAACACCATCGACAGCCCGCGCTTGGCCGGCGGCACGTCGACCACGTTGCGCCCGTCGATCAGGATGGCGCCGCCGGTGACATCCTCGAGCCCTGCGATCAGCCGCAGCAGCGTGGTCTTGCCGCAGCCGGACGGACCGACGAACACGACAAAGGAGCCGTCGGCGATGTCGAGATCGGCGCCCTTGATGATGTGGACCGGCCCGAACGATTTTTGCACACCCTGCAGCGTAATCTGACCCATGGCAAAAGCCTTTCTGCTACTTGACCGCGCCGAAGGTCAGTCCGCGGACGAGCTGCCGCTGACTGAACCAGCCGAGCACGAGAATGGGCGCGATCGCGAGCGTCGACGCCGCCGACAATTTCGCCCAGAACAATCCTTCCGGGCTGGAATAGGACGCGATGAAGACGGTGAGCGGCGCGGCCTCGAGCGTCGACAGATTGAGGGTCCAGAACGCCTCGTTCCACGCCAGGATCAGATTGAGCAACAACGTCGAGGCGAGCCCCGGCACCGCCATCGGCGTCAGCACATAGATCAGCTCGCGCCCGATCGTGGCGCCGTCCATTCGCGCCGCCTCGAGGATGTCCTTCGGGATCTCCTTGAAATAGGTGAACAGCATCCAGATCACGATCGGCAGATTGCCGAGGCACAGGATGAAGATCAGGCCGCTTCTTGTGTCGAGCAGGCCGAAGGTGCGGTAGATCAGATAGATCGGCACCAGCACGCCGACCGGCGGCATCATCTTGGTGGACAGCATCCAGAGCAGCACGTCCTTGGTCCGCTTGGTCGGCGAGAACGCCATCGACCACGCCGCCGGGATCGCGATCAGCATCGCGATCAAGGTCGAGCCGCCGGCGATGATGATCGAGTTGAGCGCGTGATGGAAATAGTCGCTGCGCTCCTGCACCGTGGCATAGTTCTCGGTGGTCCAGTGAAAGAACAGGAACGAGGGTGGGATCGCGAACGCCTCGAGCTCGGTCTTGAAGCTCGCCAGCACCATCCAGAGGATCGGGAAGAAGATCAGGAAGCCGACCAGCCAGGCCGCCGCCGTCGAGATCACCTTGCGCCGTGTCGTGACCATCCGCGCCATGACGTTACGCCTCCAGATTCCGGCCGACGATACGAACGAGGAAGAAGGCGACGATGTTGGCGAGGACCACCGCGACCAGGCCACCCGCCGAGGCGCTGCCGACATCGTACTGGATCAGCGCCTGCGAATAGATCAGGAAGGCGATGTTGGTGGTCTGCAGGCCGGGGCCGCCGCCGGTGGTGACGAAGATCTCCGCGAACACCGTGAGCAGGAAGATGGTTTCGATCAGGATCACCACGGTGATCGGGCGCGCCAAATGCGGCAGCGTGATGTAGATGAAGGTCGAGATCGCGCTCGCGCCGTCCATCTCGGCCGCCTCCTTCTGCTCCTCGTCGAGCGATTGCAGCGCGGTGAGCAGGATCAGGGTTGCGAACGGCAGCCATTGCCAGGAGATGATCAGGATCACCGAGAACAGCGGCGCGTCGTTGAACCAGTCGATCGCCGGCAGCCCGAACAGATGCGCGATCCAGGCGAACAGGCCCGACACCGGATGCATCAACAGGTTCTTCCAGACCAGCGCGCTCACCGTCGGCATCACGAAGAACGGCGCGATCACCATCAGGCGGACGATCGAGAGCCCGACCACCTGCTGGTCGAGCAGCAGCGCCAGCGGCACGCCGAGGATGATCGTGATCGCGAGCACCGAGCCGACCAGCACCAGGGTGTTCTGCAACGAGGCGAGGAAGGCCGGATCGGTCAGGAAGTAGCGGAAATTCTCCAGCCCAACGAATGATTCAGAGCCGGGATCGAGCAGATTGTAATGCAGGGTCGCGAAATAGATCGTGAGCGCCAGCGGCACGATCATCCAGATGAACAGCAGCGCCACCGCGGGCGTGAGCAGCGTGCGTGCAAGCAGTTGGGTCTGCTGGGTCGCCATCCCCGCCTCCTTCTCAAGGAAAGGAGCGACCATCCCGCTGCGGGACAGGATGGTCGCAAGTGGCCCAGCTCGGGAGGTCTAAGCTGGTCGGGCGGCCAAGGCGTTCGACGCGCCCTGGCTTTGGTTCCGGCGTGCTCTACTTGATATAACCCGCGCGCTTCATTTCGCGCTCGGTCACGGACTGCGCAGCGGTGAGCGCCGCATCGACGGTGGTCGAGCCTGAGAGCGCCGCGGAGAACTGCTGGCCCACCTGGGTGCCGACACCCTGGAATTCAGGGATCGCCGCGTACTGCACGCCGACGTAAGGCACCGGCTTCACCGTCGGCTTGTTCGGATCGGCGGCATCGATCGAGGCCAAGGTCAGCTTGGCGAAGGGGGCGACCTTCAGGTAGTCGGGGTTCTTGTACAGCGAGGTGCGCGTGCCCGGCGGCACGTTGGCCCAGCCTTCCTTCGCGGCGACGAGCTTGGTGTAGTCCTTGCTGGTCGCCCAGGCGATGAACTTCTCGGCCGCCTCGACCTTCTTCGAGCCGGCGGGGACCGCGAGACTCCACGCCCACAGCCAATTAGCGTTCTTGCCGAGCCCGGTGTTCGGCGCCAGCGCAAAGCCGACCTTGTCGGCGACCGTGGATTCCTTCGGATTGCTGACGAACGACGCCGCCACGGTGGCATCGATCCACATCGCGCATTTGCCGGCGTTGAACAGCGCGAGGTTCTCGTTGAAACCGTTGGAAGAGGCGCCGGGAGGGCCGGCCTGCTTCATCAGGTCGACATAGGTCGTCAGCGTCTTCTTCCATTCCGGCGAATTGAACTGCGGCTCCCACTTCTCGTCGAACCAGCGCGCACCAAAGGAATTGGCCATCGCGGTCAGGAACGCCATGTTCTCGCCCCAGCCGGCCTTGCCGCGCAGGCAGATGCCATAGACGCCGGCGGACTTGTCGGTCAGCTTCTTGGCGGCGTCGACCACGAAGTCCCAGGTCGGGCTCTCCGGCATCTTCAGGCCGGCCTTGTCGAACAGGTCGGTGCGATACATCACCATCGAGCTTTCGCCGTAGAACGGCGCGGCATAGAGCTTGCCGTCGACCGAGACCGCATCCTTGATCTTGGGCAGGAGGTCGCCGACGTCGTAATCGGCGCCGAGCTTGTCGAGCGGCACCAGCCAGTTCTTCTTGGCCCAGATCGGCACCTCATAGGTGCCGATGGTGAGCACGTCGAACTGGCCGCCCTTGGTGGCGATGTCGGTGGTCACGCGCTGGCGCAGCACGTTCTCCTCGAGCGTCACCCATTTGACGGTGATGTCGGGATTCTTCGCGGTGAATTCGCTGGTGAGCCCCTGCATGCGGATCATGTCGCCATTGTTGACGGTCGCCACCGTCAGCGTGGTCTGGGCGATCGAGGGGGCAGAGATCAAAACAGCAGCCGCGCCCGCAACGGCGCAAAGGACGTTTTTCAAGGTGACCTCCCTTATGTCACGTTGAGCATATGCCCACGTGTTGAGCGTATGTTCACTCCGTCGCCAAACTTTGTCAAGCACGCGGGAGCGCCGTCCCGCGCGTTTGCGGGTTCCACTGCACGCTGGAATGGAGGTGTTTGCGGAGATGAAGAAGGGCGCTGAGACCCAGAAGGCAACTTGATTTGCGGCCACAGCGGGACTGCGCTCCCTCGCCCCGTTCTTACGGGGAGAGGGGCTCTTTCCGCGCATACGAAGCGGACGAATGCGCGGAGACTCCCCTCACCCGGATCGCATCTCCGATGCGATCCGACCTCTCCCCGCAAGCGGGGCGAGGTGAAGTACGACTCGTGGCGCCTAACGATCCAGCACCGCGCGCGCGGTGGCCTCATCGGTAATGAGGCCGTTGACCACCCGGCCCGCCAATGCGGCCTTGATCGAGGGCACCTTGGCGGCGCCGACCGCCGCGGCGATCGTGGTCGCTTCCGCGGGGATCTGCGGCGGAATGCTCGTCAGCCGCTTGTTGGTGCCGCCCTTGATCAGGCGGCCCTTGGCGTCATAGGCCCAGCCGGTCACCTCGCCGACCGCGCCGAGCCGCATCATCTCCAGCAGCTCCTCGCGGGTGACGAAGCCGTCGACATGGACCTGGGCCTTCTGGTCCATCTGGCCGATGCCGATCAGCCGCAGATCGGCCTTGGCGGCGACCGCCCTCACCCGCGCGATCGGGTCGATGCGCACCATGCGGTTGCGCTCGTCCTCGCTCGACATCAGGAACGGCAGCGGCATCGGGTAATGGCGCGCGCCGGTGCGGTCGGCGAGCCGTCCCACCGTGTCGTAGAAGCTCGCCGAGCCGTCGGCGGAGATGTTGCCGACCAGCGAGACGATCTGGTGATCGGGCCGCTCGATCGGCGAGACCCGCTCGACCGCGGCGCGCACCGCGCGGCCGGTGCCGAGCGCCACGATCACAGGCGTCTCCGAGCGCAGCGTCGTCTCCAGCAGATTGGCGCTGCGCTCGGCGATCCCTGCATTGGACAGCGGCGCCGCCGGATCGGTCGGCACGACGTCGCAATGCACCAGATCGAACCGCGCCTTCAGCCGGGAGGCCAGCTCCATGCAGGCCGCGATGGGGTGTTCGAGGCGAAACGTGATCAGCCGCTCCGCCAAGCACAGCGACACCAGACGCTGCGCGGAGGCGCGCGACACCTGCAGCATTTTCGCAATCTCATCCTGGGTGTGGCCCGCGATGAAATACAGCCAGCCGGCGCGCGCCGCATCGTCGAGGCGAGACTTTTCGTTGTCGGGCGCAGCCATCGTCTTGCGTCAGCCTTCCATCCAGAAATCCGTCATCGCGGCGAAGATTCGATCCGCCCCCGCTTGCCGCAGCAGAGCACTGCCATCCGCCAACCGATAGTGGGCGCCGCCGACAAATCCCCACACTTTCATGCCCGCCGCCTTCGCGGCCATCACACCGCTGACGCTGTCCTCGATCACGAGCGTGCGGCGCGACGCGGCGCCCATTGCGCTTGCCGCATGCAAGAACAGATCCGGGGCCGGCTTGCCGCGCTTGACCATCTGCGCGGTGTAGAGCCGCGGCCCGAAGCTGGCAGCGAGGCCGGTCAGCTCCAGCGAAAACTTCACCCGCTCGAGATCGCTCGATGAGGCGACACAATATGGCAGCCGCAATTCCTCGAGCACCGCCGCGATGCCGGCGATCGGCTTCAGCCGGGAGCGGAAGGTCTCACGGACCTGCAGCGCGAGGTCAGGCAGAAACGTCTCGGGCAACGGCTTTCCCACGCCCCGGCAGTAGTCGACCAGGGCCGCGGTGCTGCGGCCGAGGAAGAGCTCGAGCGCCCGCTCGGTGCTCATCCCGATGCCGGCCCGAACCATCGCCTCGGCAAGACAGCGGCAGCTCAATTCCTCGCTGTCGACGAGCACGCCGTCGCAGTCGAAGATGACGAGATCAGTCTCGGGAAGCCGCGGATCCATCCCGACATGAGATCATATGCTCACGCCATGAGCAATAGATCACAGTTTCCGCGCGGAATGCCGCGCCTCAAATGGTCGCGGTGCACCGCCACGGATGCTGTGCGACAAGGCGAAATGCCGCATGACACACCTCTGATCGCGACCGTCGTCGCGGGCCTCGGCCTCGCTTTTGTCTTCGGAACCATCGCCCAGCGCTTTCGGGTTCCGCCACTGGTCGGTTATCTGCTCGCGGGCGTGGCCGTCGGTCCCTTCACGCCCGGCTTCGTTGCCGATCAGGCGCTGGCAACCGAGCTGGCGGAGCTCGGTATCATTCTCCTGATGTTCGGCGTCGGCCTGCATTTCTCGCTGAACGATCTGTTGTCGGTGCGCGCGATCGCGGTGCCCGGCGCGATAGCGCAGATTGCGGTCGCCACATTGATGGGCCTCGGCCTCGCGCTATTGATGGGCTGGACCGTCGGCGCGGGTCTGGTGTTCGGCCTCGCGCTGTCGGTCGCAAGTACCGTCGTGCTGTTGCGCGCGCTGCAGGAGCGCCGCCTGATGGACACCGAACGCGGCAAGATCGCGGTCGGCTGGCTGATCGTCGAAGACCTCGCCATGGTGCTTGCGCTGGTGCTGTTCCCGGCGGTGGCGAGCCTGCAGGGCGGCGATGGCGCGGCGCTCACCTCCGACCCGCTCGCCGCCCGTTTCGGTCTCGGGCTCACCGGCGTGCTGGTGCTGACGCTGATCAAGATCGCCGTGTTCATCGCGCTGATGCTGGTGGTCGGACGCCGGCTGATCCCGTGGGTCCTGCACTACATCGCGCATACCGGCTCGCGCGAGCTGTTCCGGCTGACCGTGCTCGCGATCGCGCTCTGCATCGCGTTCGGCGCGACCAAGCTGTTCGGCGTCTCGCTGGCGCTCGGCGCCTTCTTCGCCGGAATGATGCTGCGGGAATCGCCGCTCAGCCAGCGCGCGGCCCAGGAGACCTTGCCGCTGCGCGATGCGTTCGCGGTGCTGTTCTTCGTCTCCGTCGGCATGCTGTTCGACCCGATGAGCGTGGTCCGCGAGCCCTGGCCATTCGTCGCGACGCTGTTCGTCATCGTGGTCGGCAAGTCGATCGCAGCCCTTCTGATCGTCGTGCTGTTCCGTCATCCGATGGCAACCGCCCTGATGATCTCGGCGAGCCTCGCCCAGATCGGCGAATTCTCCTTCATCCTGGCCGAACTCGGCGTTGCGCTCAATCTGCTGCCGAAGGCCGGCCGCGACCTGATCCTGGCGGGCGCGATCTTCTCGATCATGCTCAACCCGCTGGTGTTCGCGGTCGTCGACTGGCTGACGTCGCGGCTCGAGAAGCCGCAGACCTCCTCGCCAACTGCCGCAGCTTCTGAACCAATCCCGGTCACTGAATTGCAGGATCACACCATCCTGGTCGGCTACGGCCGGGTCGGCAGCATCGTCGGCGATGCGCTGCATCAACGCAGCGCGCCGTTTCTCGCGGTCGAGGCATCCGACGACATGGTCGCCAAGCTCAAGGAGCGTGGCATCGAAGCGCTGATGGGCAACGCCGCGCGCGCCAGCGTGCTGCGCGCGACCAATCCGGCCGGCGCGCGATCGCTGGTCATCGCCATTCCCGAAGCCTTCGAGGCCGGCCAGATCGTCGAACAGGCGCGCGCCGCGAATGCCGATATCCAGATCATCGCCCGTGCACATTCCGACGCCGAGGTCGATCATCTCAAAGCACTTGGCGCCGACATCGTGATCATGGGCGAGCGCGAGATCGCCCGCGGCATGATCGAGGAGCTCGACAGGGCGCGTCCGGCTGCTATGCGAACGGCCGAGCAGGATTCGGCAGCTTGAGATAGACTGCACCCACCGTACAGATGCGCGCCGCGCGTCACGCGATGAGGGAGATCGAGCGATGGCCTTCAAGAGCCCGCACGTATCGCTGGTGTCGTTCTCGGTCGAGATCGGCGCCGCGGACACGACAAACGTCATGCAGATCGAGACCGACTTGCATCTGAACACCCGTCATCCGAGCTATGACGCGGCCGCCGTGGAGCGGCTGGTGCGTGACGCACAAGCCTATCTCGCCGGCAATGCCGGCCAGGTCACCCGGATCCGACTGGTCTCCACCCGCGGCGGCCAGACCTGAAGCCTCATTATTTGAGCTCTTTGTTTGAGCGTGATCACCGCGCAAACGCTTTGCGTCTGTCGCGAGGGAAAACCGGCTTCCACTTTTCCGGATCATGCGCGAGTGTGCTGAATGCGAAGTTCGTGCAACTTCGCGGCAGCCACTTTCACGAACTTCGCATTCATAAAGCACACTAGAATCATAAGTTCGCTAGTGTCCTTATCGAATCCGAAGTTCGCCCCGAAGGTGCGGCAAATGATGCGAACTTCGGATTCGGGACACTAGCTGCCAAGGAATGCCGGCGCGAGATCCTCCTGCACGATGATGTTGGCGGCTTCCGTCGTCAGTTCGCTGCCGACCAGGTCAAGATTCTTGGCGGCCTCGAACAGCATCGACCGGACGTCGTCCGGCGTCAGCACGCCTTTCGCGATCAGCTTGCGCACCAGCGCCTGCAGGATAAGAACGTCGATCTCGCCATGCGCCAGCGGCGTCGGCTTGTCCGTCATGATCGCCTCCCAGGCTGATCCCAAGGCTGAGTCCCAAGGCTGAGGTTCATCGCAAGTGAGGCGCCTAGCGCGGTGGTGACGCCATGTCCTTGTGCAATTGTTCGAACGCGCGGCGCAGGCCGTGCAGCTGATCGACCAGATGAAGGATGACGTCGATGCCCTCGTCGTTGACGCCGAAGTCGCCCTTCAGGTCGCGGATCAGATGCGCGCGCGCCACGTCGGTGTCGGAGAAGCTGATCTCGCTGGCGGTCTCGTCCGGCACGAGCCATTGCTGCTCGATCCAGAACTCCAGGGTCTGCACCTCCAGACCCGCATCGATGAGGAACTGCTGCTTGTTCATGATGCACCATCCTCGCGCGGATCGAATGCCTTTCGATCCCAGTTCGACACAAACGCCTCGAGCTCGGGATCGGGTCCCTTGGGCAGGACCACCTTGAGCTTGACGAGCTCGTCGCCATGGCCTCCGCCGACGCGGGGCGCACCCTTGCCGCGCAACCGCATGGTCGTGCCGGTGTTCGATCCCTTCGGAACCGTCATGGTCACGGCACCGGTCGGCGTCGGAACGCGGACTTTTCCGCCGAGCACCGCCTCGGACAGCGAGATCGGCAGTTCCAGCGTAATGTCGTCACCCTCGCGGGTGAAGCGCGGGTCGGGGCGAACTTCCACCTCGATCAGCGCATCGCCGGGACCGCCCTTGCCGCTGCCGGGCATGCCCTTGCCGCGCAGACGAATGATCTGGCCATCGACGAGCCCCGGTGGGATCGTCACGTCGAGCGTACCGCCGTCGGGAAGCGTCAGCCGCTTGCTCGCACCGGTGATCGATTCCGCGAAGTCGATCGCGAGAGCGTAATGCAAATCGCGGCCGCGCCGGTTGGCGCGCGCCTGCTCGCTGCGCCGGAGCAATTCGGCGAAGGCGTCGTCCTGGTCCATGTAGTCGGCATAGCCGGAGCTGTCGGCATAGGAATGCCCCGCATCCGCGGTGGCAAAATCCCGGTAGTAGCGATGCTGCGGCCGCTCGGCGCCATCAGCATCGATCTCGCCGGCGTCGAAGCGCTTGCGCTTCTCGGCATCCGAGAGCAGATCGTTCGCAGCAGCGACTTCCTTGAATTTGTCTTCGGCTGCCTTGTCGCCCGGATTGAGATCCGGATGCAGCTTCTTCGCCAGCTTGCGATAGGCCTTCTGGATATCGGCCGCAGACGCCGTCGGGGCAACGCCAAGAACCTCGTACGGATTTCTCACAACCTGCTCCGCAACACCGTGAGTGCACCTGCAATCATGAGGGCGCAAAAGCAGGCGATTTGCAAGTGCGCAGGCGCGCCGCCCGGAAGCGGCCGACGCAGCATGCGCTCACGTGACATGACAAGTTAGGATGTATGTCCGGGGTCCAGATAAGTGGGCATGTTCTTTTGCTGCTGCGGCGTCATCTTGGCGGTATCCGCCTTGCCTGGCACGCCCCGCGGACCGAGCAGGGCGCGCTGCATATCGTCCTCGCTCAAACGCGGCTTGCCATCGTCGAGCTGTCCATCGCCGCCATGACTCTGTGCCATGACCAACCTCCCGTGATGATCGCTTGCACAGGCGGAACAATACCGCGCTCCGCCGGAACGAGCCAGCGGAGCGCGGACGTGCCTTAGTGTTGCTCCTGCCGCTTCTCCTCTGCGGGATGACCTGCCGCAGGCGCAGCATGCGGAGCGGCGTGCGGCTCCGGCCGTGCCGCCGGCTGGGGATGGGCGGCCTGCGGCTGCGGATGCGGCTCAGGGCGCGCCATCGTCTCCGGGTGCGCTTGCGGCTTCGCTGCTGGCTCCGGTCGCGCTTCGGGCCTCGCTGGCTCGGGCCGCGCGACGGGCTTCGCGGCAGGCTCGGGACGCGGCTCTTCCTTGCGCACCTCTTCGGGCCGCTTCTCCTGCACGGCAGGCCGCGTCGCTTCTGCAGGATGCGGCTCAAGCTTCGGCTCGGCGGCAGGCGCCGCGCGCTTCTCTTCGACCGCGGGCCTGTTCGCTTCGGCGGGCGGATGCGCCGCAACGCCCTTCTCGGGAACCGGAAGCGCGTGGGATCCGGCAGGCGCCGGCGCGGCAGGATGCGGCTCGGCCTTGGTCTCGGGAGCAGGTGCCGCGCGCTTCTCCTCCGCCGCGGGCTTGTTCGCCTCGGCGGGCGGATGCGCCGCCGGAAGCTCCTTTCCCGGGACCGGGAGCGCATGGGAGGCAGCCGGTGCTGCTGCGGGTGCGGGTGCGGCTCCCGGGTGCCCCGGCTCCCCGGCCGCCGGCCGTGCGGCGTTGGCAGGCACCGCCTCGCCGAGCGGCCGCGCGCGAACCACGCCCGGTCCCTTCAATTCGCCAGGACGCGCCGTTGCGGCGACTGCGGGCACGCCATTGTTGGTCCGCTTGAACAGGCTCGGATCCTGGCTTGCGGTCTCGACCTGCTTGCGTTGCAACGGCGTCGCCGCGAAGTGCTGCTCCTTGGCGACCGCGCGCTCGGCCGGCGTCGGCCGCACCTCGATGCCGCCGCGGCCGCCATTGTAGCTGACGTTGTTGACGGTGGTCTGATTGATCGTGACGTTCTTCTCGTAGACGTTGGTGATCCGCGCACCCTGCAGATTGTTCACGGTCCGATTGTAGAAGAAGTTGCCGTGATCCCAGCGGCCGCCTTCATAGCCCGACCCGCCGTAGCCGAAGCCGTAATTGATGCCACCGTAGAAGCCGACGCGATCACCCCAGTAGCCCTGATGGAAGATGAAGCCGCCACCGAACGCGCCCCAGTAGCCGGGCGTCCACAGCAGTCCGACCCGCGGCGGCTGCACCCAGGTGCCCGGCACCCAGTAGTAGTCGCCGCGATCCTCGTCCCACGACCAATTGCCCGGCGACCACATGTAGCCGGGACCAGGCACCGGCGGCTGATCGTAGGTCGGCAACGGCGGCGGCGCGGTCTCGACGGCAGAGACCGGCGCGCATGCCGCATCCTGCGCGATTGCGGGCACCGCGGTCGCATAGAACAGCGCCGTGGCAATCGCTGCACACGACGCGGTCGAAAGGAGACGAGTTGTCATTGGGAGCCTCTTCGATGAGCACGTTCAACGTGAGACGGAACAAAAGTTCCGTGCATCGGCAATGCACCGACACACTTCATCGCTAGCGCCTTGACCTTACACCAGGCTGAAACGCATCGACGCAAACGGAAACGCGCTCATCCGGCTATTCATGGTCGGTTCAGAGCGCGCCGTGATGCAACGTTGCGCGATGCAGTGGAACATCGCGCGTTGCTTCTCTGCATCATCGGGCGAGCTACGCGAAACGCGACGCGATCGATTCCGATAACGTGTCCCGATCATGACCTGGGCCTTTATACGATCACAGCGGTCCATGCTCATCCAACACTCGCTTCGCGAGCCCGGCGATCCATCGAACCGTAGTCAGCGCGATGCGTGCACCCGGCTTGCCGGCGCGGCCGTAGCAGTGCCTCCCGATGAGTGCCAGCGACGAACATCAGCCCTCGCAACGGCTTAACCGAAGCATCCCAGCGAGCGCGCTGCGCGATTGACACTCCCCTGAAAGGACCACACGATGCGAGATGCGGCAGCCTTTGGCCCGCGGTTTTCCGCCGGCGCAATTGCACGGGGCTGTTGCATGATGGATGTCATCGTTCCGCCATCTGTCGCCGACGGAACTGCGTGGCATAATGGATCTCGACGAGCCTGCGTTGCCTTGAGGTGCCACGATGAACATAGAAAAATATACCGATCGCGTTCGCGGCTTCATTCAGTCGGCACAATCGCTCGCGATGCGCGAGGGGCATCAGCAGTTCTCGACGCTGCACATCCTGAAGGTGCTGCTCGACGACAATGAGGGCCTCGCGGCCGGCCTGATCGACCGCGCCGGCGGCAATTCGCGCGCGATCCTCAAGGCGACCGAAGACGCGCTGGCGAAGATACCGAAGGTCAGCGGCGCCGGCTCAGGACAGATTTACCTGGCGCCCGAGACCGCGCGCGCCTTCGCCGCGGCGGAACAGGCCGCCGACAAGGCCGGCGACAGTTTCGTCTCCGTCGAACGCCTGCTGCAGGCGCTCGCAGCCGACAAGGACAGCGAGGCCGGCAAGCTGCTCGCCAAGGGCGGTGTCAATCCGCAGAACCTGAATGCGGCCATCAACGCGCTGCGCAAGGGCCGCACCGCCGACAGCGCATCGGCCGAGAACGCCTATGACGCGCTGAAGAAATATGCCCGCGACCTCACCCAGGCCGCGCGCGACGGCAAGCTCGACCCGGTGATCGGCCGCGACGAGGAGATCCGCCGCACCATCCAGGTGCTGTCGCGGCGGACCAAGAACAATCCTGTGCTGATCGGCGAGCCCGGTGTCGGCAAGACCGCGATCGTCGAGGGCCTCGCGCTGCGCATCGTCAACGGCGACGTGCCGGAAAGCCTGCAGGACAAGGCGCTGCTCGCGCTCGATCTCGGCGCGCTGATCGCCGGCGCAAAGTATCGCGGCGAGTTCGAGGAACGGCTCAAGGCAGTGCTGCAGGAAGTGACCTCGGCCGAGGGCGGCATCATCCTGTTCATCGACGAGATGCACACGCTGATCGGCGCCGGCAAGGGCGACGGCGCGATGGACGCATCCAACCTGTTGAAGCCCGCGCTCGCTCGCGGCGAGCTGCATTGCATCGGCGCCACCACGCTCGACGAATACCGCAAGCATGTCGAGAAGGATGCAGCGCTGGCGCGGCGCTTCCAGCCGGTGTTCGTCTCCGAGCCGACGGTCGAGGACACCATCTCGATCCTGCGCGGCTTGAAGGACAAATACGAGCAACATCACGGCGTGCGCATCGCGGATTCGGCGCTGGTTGCAGCCGCGACGCTGTCGAACCGCTACATCACCGACCGCTTCCTGCCCGACAAGGCCATCGACCTGATGGACGAAGCGGCCGCCCGGCTGAAGATGCAGGTCGATTCCAAGCCGGAAGAACTCGACTCGCTCGACCGCGAGATCATCCGGCTGAAGATCGAGCAGGAGGCGCTGAAGAAGGAGACCGATCTCGGCTCCAAGAGCCGCCTGCAGACGCTCGAGAAGGATCTCACCGACCTGGAAAAGAAATCGGCGGATATGACTTCGAAATGGCGGTCGGAAAAGAGCAAGCTCTCCGATGCGCAGAAGATGAAGGGCGAACTCGAGCAGTTGCGTACCGAGCTTGCCAATGCGCAGCGCAAGGGAGAATTCCAGAAGGCCGGTGAGCTGGCCTATGGCCGGATTCCCGAGCTCGAGAAGAAGCTCGCGGCGGTCGAAGCCAGCGAGACCTCGTCCGCCAGCGAGACCGTGACCGCCGACAACATCGCGCAGGTGGTGTCGCGCTGGACCGGCGTGCCAGTCGACAAGATGCTGGAAGGCGAGAAGGACAAGCTGCTACGCATGGAGGAGATGCTCGGCAAGCGCGTCGTCGGCCAGGCCGAGGCGGTCCGCGCGGTGTCGACCGCGGTGCGCCGCGCCCGCGCCGGCCTGCAGGACCCCAACCGGCCGATCGGCTCGTTCATGTTCTTAGGTCCCACCGGCGTCGGCAAGACCGAGCTTGCGAAAGCGCTTGCCGAATATCTGTTCGATGACGAGACCGCGATGATCCGCCTCGACATGTCCGAATACATGGAAAAGCATTCGGTCTCGCGGCTGATCGGCGCGCCTCCCGGTTATGTCGGCTATGATGAGGGCGGTGCCCTGACCGAAGCGGTGCGGCGGCGGCCTTATCAGGTGGTGCTGTTCGACGAGATCGAGAAGGCGCATCCCGACGTCTTCAACGTACTGCTGCAGGTGCTCGACGACGGCCGTCTCACCGACGGCCAGGGCCGCACCGTCGATTTCCGCAACACGCTGATCATCATGACCTCGAACATCGGCGCCGAGTATCTGGTCAACCAGCCGGAAGGCCAGAGCACGAGCGCGGTGCGCGAGCAGGTGATGAACATGGTACGGGCGCACTTCCGGCCCGAATTCCTCAACCGGATCGACGAGATCATCCTGTTTCACCGGCTGCAGAAGAGCGACATGGGCCGCATCGTCGAGATCCAGTTCTCGCGGCTGCGCAAGCTGCTCGAGGATCGCAAGATCGAGCTGGAGCTCGACCCGAAGGCGCGGGACTGGCTCGCCGAGAAGGGTTGGGATCCGGCTTACGGCGCCCGCCCGCTGAAGCGGGTGATCCAGCGCAGCGTGCAGGATCCTCTGGCGGAGATGATCCTTTCCGGCGATGTGCGCGACGGCTCAGAGGTAAAACTCTCGGCCACCAAGGCCGGCCTCACCTTCAACGGCAAGAAGCCGGAGAACGCGGCGGCGGACGAATTCGAACCGGTGTGAGACAGGCCGGATCGCCAACGACGCGCTGTCATCGCCGCGTCGTCTGCCGGCATCATATGCAAGCCGAATATACAAGCTGACCTGCAACCAGGAGAGCGCCATGACGCAGCACAAGATCAAGGACAACATGGAGGTCATCGGCGCCGATGGCGTGCATGTCGGCACCGTCGATCACGTCGAGGGCAACCGCATCAAGCTCAAGAAGAGCGAGAGCGACGGCTTCCACAAGGGCCATCACCACTTCATCGAGCTCGGCTTCGTGGCGGGTGTCGAAGGCTCCAAGGTTCGGCTCTCGGCCAACGCCGCGATCGCGGTGACCCTCGAGGAAGAGAAGTCCGGCAAGCCCGTCGATTGAGGCAGGCACCTCTGCAAGAGCGTGAGCCATTCGAGCCCTTGTAAAGGTTCCAGTGGCATGCTCCTCTGCCCCTGTCTGGACGCCGATCCGGCGTCCAGCGCCTGCCTTTTGTCCTCGTGGAAGTGCCGTTTAGTCAAGGAGACATGCGTGCCATCAGCCGTTCCGCAACCGGTCGCTGCGAAGCTGACGCGCGCGGCCATCTTCCTTGCGGTCACGATCAAGCCCAATCCGGAATATGACGCGGTGGTGCGGTCGCTGTGCGCCGATCTGGGCGCGCTGCTGCGTGCGGTGGGCTTCCGCGATCTCGAGGGCCGGCTGTCATGCGTCATGGGCATCGGCTCCGACGCATGGGACCGGCTGTTCGGTGCGCCGAAGCCGAAAGGCCTGCATCCGTTCCGCGAGATCAACGGCGTCCACCACGCCGTCGCAACGCCGGGTGACCTGCTGTTTCACATCCGCGCCGTGCCGATGGATCTGTGCTTCGAGCTGGCGACCCAGATCGTGACGCGGCTCGGCGATGCGGTTGCGACCTCCGACGAGGTGCACGGCTTCAAATATTTCGACGAACGCGACCTGCTCGGCTTCGTCGACGGCACGGAGAATCCGGAGGACCAGGCGGCCGCCGACGCCACCATCATCGGCGACGAGGACGCGGCGTTCGCCGGCGGCAGCTATGTGATCGTGCAAAAATACCTGCACGATCTGAAGAAGTGGAACGAGCTGCCGGTCGAGATGCAGGAAAAGATCATCGGCCGAACCAAGCTGTCCGACATCGAGCTCGACGATGCGGTGAAGCCGAGCTACGCGCACAACGCGCTGACCACGATCGTCGAGAATGGCGAGGAGCTCGATATCGTCCGCGACAACATGCCGTTCGGCAATATCAGCAAGGGCGAGTTCGGCACCTATTTCATCGGCTATGCCAAGTCCCCGCAGCGGATCGAGCAGATGCTCGAGAACATGTTCGTCGGCAAGCCACCCGGCAATTACGACCGCCTGCTCGACTTCAGCCGCGCCGTCACCGGCATGCTGTTCTTCGTCCCGTCGGCGACCTTCCTGGAGGATGTCGCGAGCGAGGCGCCGGCACCTTCGCCCGCCGAGCCGTCTCCGGATGACGCCGGGGCTCGCGACACACCTGCACCAGGAATACCGCCGTCCGACGGCTCGCTCGGGATCGGCTCACTGAAAGGAGAGGCTGGACATGAATAATCTTCATCGGGGACTCGCCCCTATCTCGGACGCGGCATGGGCCCAGATCGAGGAGGAGGCCTCGCGCACGTTGAAGCGCCATCTGGCGGCGCGCCGTGTCGTCGACGTCGACGGTCCGAAGGGAACGGATTTCTCCGCGGTCGGCACCGGTCATCTCAAGAAGATTGCGGCGCCCGGCGACGGGGTCGAGGCGACGCAACGCGACGTTCGCGCGCTGGTCGAACTGCGCGTGCCGTTCGAGCTCTCGCGCCAGGCGATCGACGATGTCGAGCGCGGCGCGAATGATTCCGACTGGGATCCGCTCAAGGAAGCGGCGCGCAAGATTGCCTTCGCCGAGGATCGCACGGTGTTCGACGGCTACGCGGCCGCCGGCATCGAAGGTATCCGTCAGGGCACCAGCAACCCGGTGCTGACGCTGCCGCCGAGCGTCAAGAACTATCCCGCCGTGGTCGCGCAGGCGGTCAGCCAGTTGCGGCTTGCCGGCGTCAACGGTCCCTATACGCTGCTGCTCGGCACCGAGCCCTATACCGCGATCGGCGGGGCGACCGACGACGGCTATCCGGTGCTGCAGCACATCCAGCGCCTGATTGACGGCAAGATCATCTGGGCGCCCGCGATCGAGGGTGGCGTCCTGCTGACCACCCGCGGCGGCGATTTCCAGCTCTCGATCGGCCAGGATCTTTCGATCGGCTATCTCAGCCACTCGGCGAAATCGGTTCAGCTGTATTTCCAGGAGACCATCACCTTCCTGATGCTGACGAGCGAAGCGTCGGTGGTGCTTGCGCCGGAGGCGAAGAAACCCGCCTAGTCTTGCCGGCGTTGACCTATCCGGGAAGTCTCCGGCCGTTGCCGGAGCTTCCGCCAAACGTGAAACGGAGAGGAGGCGCGCAATGGACTACGATCTCTACATCAATCCGAAGAAGACATCGGTCGGTCTCTACGTCCGCAAGGGCGCCGGTCTTCCCGATCTCGCCGACGCCAAGGACTGGGTGTTCGACGGCACCTCGGCGCAGGCCAATCTGCCGCCGCAGCTCGTGAAGGAGATCGAGGCCAACGGCCACGCCTTTCGCGACATGGATTGAGCGCGTCTGCCGGCGTTATTTCTCGCCGACCTTCACCGGGGCGGTCTCGGGCATCAGGCTCATGGCCACAATGCCGACCGCCGCCGCGAGCAGAAGATACCAGGACGGCGCCAACGGATCGCCTGACACGTGCAGCAGCCACGTGACCACGAGTTGCGCGGTGCCGCCGAACGTCGCGATGGCGACCGCGTAGATCGTGGCGAACACGCCGCCGCGAATGCTCTGTGGCAGCGCTTCGGTGAAGGCGGCATAGAACGCGGTGAACGGCAGCGACCCGATGAACGACAGGATGCCGAAGCCGAACAGCAGCGACCACGCGCCGGGGTCCTGGACGATCCACAGGAAGGCCGGATAGGTCAGCACCAGCACGACCAGCTGCGGCCAGATCATGATCGGCTTGCGGCCGAGCCGGTCGGCAAGCCAGCCGCCCAGCACCGCGCCGATGATCTGCAGTCCGTTGCTGACCAGCGATACCGTGAACGCCAGCGACGGCGACACATGCAGCGTATTCTTGGCGTAGGTCGTCATGTATTGCGTCACATAGGTCGAGATCGTGCCGCTGGCCAGGATCATCACCGCCAGCACGATGACACGAAGATGCCGCCGCGCCAGCGCCACATGGCTCGAGCGTTCGATCTGCCCGGCGACGTGCTCGCCGTGCGAGACGGTTTCCGGCAGCGTGCGGCGCATCCAGATGCCGAACGGCAGGCAGACGGCGCCGAGCAGGAACGCGATGCGCCATCCATAGGCCTGCAGCATGTCGGGCGCCATCGCGCTGCTCAGGATGACACCGACAAGCGCGCCCACCGTCGCCGCGATCTCCTGGCTGGCAGGCTGCCAGGCGACCACGAGGCCGCGGTTCCTCGGTGCAGCGATCTCGATCAGATAGGCCGTGGTCGGCCCGACCTCGCCGCCCAGCGCAAATCCTTGCACCATCCGCGCCAGGATCACGATGATCGGCGCCACAATGCCGATCGCGGCATAGGATGGCGTCAGCGCGATGGTCAGGATCGCGCCGCCCATCAGCGCAAAACTCAGCAGCATCGCCGGCCGCCGGCCGACCCGGTCGGAGAAGATGCCGAGCACGATGCCGCCGATCGGCCGCGTCAGGAAACCGGCGCCGAAGGTCGCAAGCGACAGCATGAGGCTGCCGTATTCGCTGTGCGCGGGGAAGAAGGTGCGGCCGATCTCGGTCGCAAAGAAGCTGTACGTGATGAAGTCGTAGAACTCCAGCATGTTGCCGATGGTCGCGGCAAAGGCTGCGCGCTTGACATCGAACTGTTCCCCGCTTGCAATCTCCGGCAACGCTCTCGGTTCCTTGTCTGCTTGTGCGAGCGGAGTATTATTCCTCTGACCATGTTAGGCAAGGCATGGAGAGCCGCGCGATCTGCATGCGACGCAAGCGAGAAGAGGAACAGATCCGATGCCAGCCGACAAACTCTTCATCAATGCCAGGTTCGGTGACGGCGCCAGCCGCGATATGCTGGTTCGTGGCGGCCGCATCGTTGCGATTGAGGCGAAGGGCGAACGCCCCAGCGGGGTCGAGATCGTCGATCTCGGCAATGCGCTGGTCGTGCCCGGCTTCGTCGAAGGCCACATCCATCTCGACACCAGTTTTTACGGCGATACCTGGCGGCCACACCGTCCCTGCACCGACGGATTCGACGTCCATGAGCGGGTGGCGTTTCAGGCCAAGAACCTTGCCGCCGCCGCGCCGATGGACGTGCGCGCGCGGAACCAGCTCGACCTCTGCATCGGCCATGGCACGACGCAGATGCGCAGCCACGTCATGGTCGACGGCTCGGTGGGGCTGAAGTCGCTGGAGACCATCCTCGGGGTTCGCGAGGAATACAGCGACTTGATCGATATCCAGCTCGTGGCGTTTCCGCAGAACGGCATCCTCACCAGCCCGGGCACGCCGCAGCTGCTCGACGAGGCGATCAAGCTCGGGGCCAATGCCGTCGGCGGGCTCGATCCCGCAAGCTTCGACCGGGATGTCGAGGGCCATCTCGACGTCGTGTTCGGCGTTGCGCAAAAGCACGGCGTCGATGTCGATATCCATCTTCATGACGGCGGCATGCTCGGTGCCTTCGAGGTCGAGCAGATCGCGGCGCGAACGCGCGCGCTCGGCATGGCGGGCCGCGTCACCGTCAGCCACGCTTACGGGCTCGGCGACATTCCTGCCGATGCGCTGAAGAAGACCGCCGACAGTCTGGCGCGTTCGGGCGTGGCGATCATGACGAATGCCCCGGGCAGCCGGCCGTTCCCGCCGGTCGCGCTGTTGCGGAAAGCCGGCGTCACGGTGTTCAGCGGCAACGACAACATCCGCGACTCCTGGTGGCCCTATGGCGACGGCGACATGCTGGGCCGTGCCATGATGATCGGATACCGCTCGGGCTTCTACACCGATGAGGAGCTCGCGATCGCGTTCGACGTGATCACCGTGGCCGGCGCCAAGGCGCTCAGGCTCGAGGACTACGGCCTGCATGTGGGGGCCAAGGCCGATTTCGTGACCTTGAACGCCGTGCATATCCAGGAGGCCGTGGTGGCGCGGCCGTCCGGGCGTTCAGTCTACAAGGGTGGCGTGCTCGTTGCGCGGGACAATCGCGTCGTCAAGGCCGCCGGCCAATCCTGAATCGAACGCTGCGTCCAATCGAACGGCTTAGCGGCCCGGAGGGATGATCGCGCGGACGATGTCCGCCTTCCAGCGTTGCCGGGCGCCGTCGAATGCCGCAAAATCGTGGTCGAACTGCCAGTACGCCCACGCCCAGCCATTGCGTTCCGCGCGTCGCGCCATGAACGACAGATACGTCGCGCGGCTCTCCGCGGGCGCACGTTCATAGACACCGAACTCGCCAAGATAGATCGGGCGCTGTTCCTTCTCGGACCAGGAGCGGATCTTGTCGAAATCGGCCGAGGCCCTGGCTTCGTCTTCCGCAGAGCCCCAGCGCAACGGACCGATCTTCGAGAAGGTCGGCGACCACGGCGCGCCCTGATGGGTGAATTGCAGCGGCAGGTAATAGTGGAATGTGACGATGAGGTTTCGGTCGCCGGCCGGCAGCACCAGCTGATCGATCGGCAGCTCCTCGATGTTCAGGATCGCGACCACGACATTGCGCTTCGGGTTGGTATCCCGGATGATGGCAAGGCAATCGCCGAGCAGCGCATTCCATTCGGCCGAGGTCATGTTGCCGCCGGGCTCGTTCAGTATCTCGAACACCAGCGCCGGGTATTTCCCCGCATAGCGCGATGCGATCTGGCGCCAGAATGCCTTGAGCTTCACGCCGCATTCCGCCACGTCGCGCTGGCAGAGATCGGTGTCGTGCTCATCGAGGATCGGAACCAGCCTGTTTGCCAGCACCTGCTCGATCACGGCATCGAGGCGCCGCAGGACGGCATCATCGAGGATGTTGCCGGACTCCATATGCCTGAAGCCGAAGAAGTTGATCCGGACATGGGAAAAGCCAGCCCTGCGAATCGCGGCGAGGTTTTCCAGGCGGAACGGCGCGTTCCGGTAGCCTTCCCAGATGCCGTCATAGCCGAGAATATTGATGCCGCGCCCCAATGCCGCGGCGACCGGCGATGCCCCCTGCCCCGCAGCGTTCGCCGGCGCGATCAGCGGGAGAGCAAGTGCCGCCGCCAGCATGACGAAGGCTCTTTGCAGAAGCAATCGGAACGCGGTCATGGCTGCTCCAACTCGCGCGGCTCTACGCGCGATGACGGCACCGGCCGGCAAATGGCGAGGAAGAAGGCGATCAGCAGCACCGACGTGAACATCGTCGAGCGAAGGAAGACCGTCTCGGTGAAATTGGTTTGGCAGTTGAGGAAGACGAACCCGATGATCAACGCGCAGTGCAGACGGTCGATCGCCCGCCCTGCGATCAGGCAGAGCACCTTGTAGGAAAACAGGAACACGCTCGCCGTGAACAGGAAATAGCCCAGGAATCCGGTCTCGACGAGAATGGCGATATAGCCGTTGTGATAATTGTCGAGCACCCAGCCGTGGTTCTGGTTGAAATAGTCGTAGATCGCCGGATTGGTCCAGAATCCGTTGATGCCAAATCCGAACAGCGGCGCGTCATCGAAATGGCTGATGGCGTACTGCCAGATGAAGGTTCGCTCGGTGAAGTCGATCGTCGTGTCGAAGGCATGAATCGAATCGTATCCGGTCGTGTAGAAATACAGGATCAATAGCGCTGCCGCGACGCACATGACACATGGCAGGATCGCGTAGACCTGCATGCACCGGACCGACCACAGGGAGGTGAGCAGCAGCGCGCAGGCAACCAACGACAGGGCGCCGGCGCCGCGCGACTCCGAAAGCATGACGCAGGTCGAGGCCAGCACGAACGTCACGAGGAACGGCAGCCATCCTTGTCCCGCTATCTTTCGATAGCAGGCGAAGAACATGAGATAGGCCCCGGCGAAGCCGAGGGTTTGCTTCGACTCGAAGACCCCCTGCCACTGCCCCTTGTGCATCCAGGTCTGATCGATCCCGATGTCCGGGAGGATCACCGCACAGAGCGCAGAGGCCGCGATCAGCACCAACAAACCGCGGGTGGCCGATGTCACGATGTCGTCGATATCGACGCGGGTGATCATACAGAACGCGCCGAGCGTCGTGATTGCGAGCGCCGCGGCCTTCATGAGGGCCGCCACGCCGAGGTTGGTCCACAGCACGGAAACAGTGGCGAACGCATAGAACGCAACGATCATGAGCGTGTCGAGATTGAGGGCCAGCCGCAGGCAGGGACGGATGAACAGGCTTGCGTAAATCAGGACGCCCCACATCAACAGGGCGACGGCTTGCTGTACCAGAGTCAACTCGGTCGGAAGCAGCGCGGCGTGGAAGGTCCCCATCGACATGATCACATTGATGGTGATCGACCAACCGATGACGGTCCTGGCGAAATTTTCCGCCCCGACGCCGGGTGCCTGCCAGACCGAACTGTCGATCGCACGTCCGTCCATTCGGTTGTACTCCGCTCATGGAATGAGCTTGCTGCTCCGGTGGATCGGAGCAGCACATTGCACTCGTGAGAGGCGTCAGTCTTTCGTTGAGGAGGATCGGGTCCGGTTGAACAGCAGATAGAGCGCGTGCGGGTTGGTCGTCAGGTAACGCCAGAACAGCCGCCGCGGCTCGAGCCACAGGCGCCAGGCCCATTCGAGGCCGACGATCTGCATCCATCTCGGCGCACGCGGCCGCGAGCCGGACAGGAAGTTGAACAGCCCGCCCGAGGTCTTGATGACGCCGACATTGCCGAGTCGGGGCATGAATTCGTCGACGAAAGCCTGCTCATAGGGCACGCCGAGCGCGACCCAGAGAAAATCCGGCGCCAGGGCGTTGATCTCGTCGACCTTGGCCCGCAGCGCGTCGCCGCGCAGATAGCCGTGCGAATGGCCGACGATCTTGAGCGCCGGATAGGCCCGGCGGACATTGGCGATGGCAGCCTTGTTCTCGGCCTCGTTGGCGCCGAACAGATAGAAAGTCAGCCCGAGTTCTTCCGCCTTGCGGGCGACGTCGTGAAACAGGTCCGTGGTCGCGACGCGCTCGGGAAGCGGATTCGGCGACCGAAGCTTGGACACCATGACCAGCGGTTGCCCGTCGGCGTTGATCAGGTCGGCGGTACGGAACAGCCGATCCGTCATCGGCTCGGTCGAGCAGCGCGACAGCACCTCGCCGTTGGCGGAGGTCAGATACAGCGGACGATTGACACGCCGGTTCGGATGCACCGCCTCGACCATGAACTCGGCGGTCTGCTCGCGATCGAGCACGGCGAGCCGCAGTCCACCGATGGTCGCCCGGGGAACACCGGCAGTCGCAGCCCTGCCGACAGGATTGATACGCCGCTCCGGCGCACCGTGTGGCAATGATCCGATCTGCGCCGACGCCGGGGACATCTGCTCGGCCCGCGACGTGTCGCAAATCCGGACAGGCGGAGCAGCGATGTCCGAATTGAGACGCCGAGGCGGCTTGCGGTCGGCCTGCGGGAACGAAATTGCGTAGGAAGCGCGGGTTTTTTGGCTGTGACTCAGCATTTCGGCGGGACTCCAGGACTTGCGAGCCCTTAACTGCAATATCCGGTCCAGACCGGGTGCGATATCTCACCACGGCGCGATTGAACGCATCCTTAAGGGATTGTTAACGATGCTGATCCCCGGACGCGGCCAACTGAGATGACAGCCGATCGCAGTCGATGCGATGAAGGCAATGGCTCGCCCCAGCAACAATGTGCAAAGGTCGAGGCATTACATTAATACAAATCGTGTTCTGCCGCTGCCCGAGCCGATCGACCTTTGCTATAAGGGCGGCGTGCCGGATACAATCGGCGCTTTGAAACTGTCGTTTTGTTTGGTCTCACATGAACAAGAATGATGACGCGTTCGATGTCAGCATCGACGACGCATTCGACTTCCTGTCTGAAGAGTACGTCAAATTATTTGAAGGCTCGGACGCGACTGCCTTCCAGCATCCGATATGGCTGGACAGCCTTTATCGCAAGCTCGCTCCCGCTGCGGCGGCCAAACCGCTGGTCGTCGCCGTCCGCCATCGTGCGAACAGGTCGCTTGCGGCCGTGCTGCCGATGCTGCGCGTGCGGCGCGGCCCGATGCGCACCATCGAATTCGCCGATCTCCGCGTGTCCGACTATTTGTCGCCGGTGTGCAGCATCGCGACCTTCACCGACCTGCTGCAAGACCAGCGTGCCTGCGAACGGCTTCGACAGTTGCTGCGGCCGTTCGACCTGCTGCGCATACCCAAGCTGCTCGATGCGAGGATGCCGATCGAGAATCTGCTCGGAGCGCCCCATCGCAGCCTGATGGATACCAATGCCTACGCGACGGTCCTGGTTGCGCCGTTCGAGCAGTGGCAGATCAATGCAATGGGAAAGTCGTACCAGAAGGAGCTGGCAAAGAAATGGCGCCAGATCCACAAGAAAGGCACACTCACCTTCTCATGCTGCGCCGATAGCGCTTCCGTCGGCGAAGCCATGGAGACGATGAGAAAGTTTCGCGGTCCGCGGTTTCACGAACAGGGTGATGGCGACCTGTTGCAGCGACCGGAGTATTTCGATTTCTACTCGAGCGTGGCGCTTCGCGGCATGGGCTCGTTTACCCGGCTCTACGCCATGAAGATGGACGGCAAAGTCATCGCGGCGGCCCTTGGGCTGGTTCACCGTGACAGCCTCCTTGTCGTCATGACGGCGTTCGATGTCGAGGGATACAAGAGCCAATCGATCGGCGCGCTGACATTCGAGAGCGTCGCCAAGGATTGCATCGAGCGCGGCGGTCGGGTGCTGGACTTCACCATCGGTGACGAACCCTACAAGACGTACTTCGGCGGTCAGCCGACCCCGATGTCGGCCGTGACGCAGGCCGGGAGCGCGGCCGGCTCGCTCGCGCTGTTTGCCTTGAAGCAGGCGCCCTGGATCAAGCAGGCCGCCAAGCGTGTGACCGATTTCAGGCCGGTCCGCACCTCGACCGGCACGCGCTAGCGCCGCCCGGCGCTGGCAGCCCGATCAGCGGAGCGCGCTGCGGACGCGCATCACCCATCCCGGATGAATCCGGTCCACCCGATGTGTGATCATGCGGCGCAGGAAGTGCAGCTTCCGCCGCAAGTTCCAGCGCACACCGGTGTTCAACGTCAAGGCCTGGCGGAAGCTTGCCAGGTGCAGCGAGTGCTGATCCGCGGCGAGCTTGTCCTGATCGGAATAGAACTGCGCAATCTTGTCCGCGCCCATACCGGCGGTCTTCAGCCAGCGCGGCACATAGTCCGTGCAAAGACGTTCGACGTCCACCAGCAGTCGGCCAACGCCGGTTCCGGCTGCGGGACAATTGGTCTGAAACGCATCGCCGATCAACACGACGCCGGGCTGCAGATGGCCCTCGGTCACGGTCAGATCCATGACCCAGTTCTGCACCTGGCCGACCACCTCGAAATCGCCGAGATACGGCTGCAATCCCGGCATCAGGCGAAGCAGCGTTCGTCTGGTGTCGCGGCGCAGCTCACGCATGATCGGATCGGTCGGATCGCGGAACATGAACAGGTTCGCCCGCATGCCGCCCGACATCGGAAACAGGCTGAGATAGTCGACGCCGTCAGCCGCCTGCTCGCCATAGCAGGTCAGCGCATCGAAATCGAATGGCGCGTTGTCCGGCCGTGCAATCGTGAAGCCGAACGAGACAGAGTGGCGCGCAGCAAGCATCTGCCGGCGCATTCCGAGACTGTGGCCGAGCACGTTCGCCATGCCGGTCGCCAGAACGACCAGACGCGAGACGACGCGCTTTCCGGAGGCCAACGTCAACTGCTGACGTTCCTCGCTGCAGCTGACATTGGTCACCTGGTCGAGCAGCAAGCTCGACGCATCGGGCGTCAGGCCGCGTGCCATGTTGACGAGGTTGGCATAGGAAATCCCGTAGGACCGGCCGACGCCGATATCGACCAGCTTGCCGCTCCTGATGTTGAGCACCCGGTCATAGGGCGCGGCAATGGCCTCGACGTCGTCGATGAAGCCGAGGCGGCGCAGGATATCGATCTGCCGTCCGGCGATTTTTTCAACCCGGAATTCGTCCGGCGGGATCGATCGCTTGTCGATCAGGACGACGCGGTATCCGGCTCGGGCGAGCACAGCCCTTGCGAGCGAGCCTGCCAGACCGGCTCCGACAATTGCGACGTCCGCTTCGATGACCTCGGCCTCGCAGGCCACGATTGGCTTGGTCGCACTTTTCTCGGCAATCATGTTCGTCCGCTCCGACGGCTAGAGCGTTTTCGAGCGAAGTGGATACCGGTTCGCGTGAAGAAAACGCGTCAAAACAAGAATCTAGAGCCCCGTTCCGATTCCATCGGAACGGGAAAAGCTCTGGTTGGCTGCAGGACTGCAATTTCCTTGCCTGCGGTGCCGCCTTGCCGATCGAACACGGCGAGTTCCAGAATTGCGGTTAATGAAAACGTCCGGACCACGATCTGCGGTCTCTCGGCACATGGCTTGCACGACGGTCGGCCATGAAACTGAATCTTTGCAGGCTCCGCAGCGGGATGGCGAGGCAATTGCCAGGCCATCGAGCAGCGACAAATGGCGTTGACGCGCAAGCGCGGTCTCTTCCGGTAAGGTTCGCACCACTGGACTGGACGCTGGAGGCAAATCCAACCTGCGCCGCTTGGAGACAGGGCAGACGGCGCCGTTCCAGAATGGAGCAACGCGACCTGGCCCTGTTCACAACTGCGTTGGGCCCGGCAGCCGTTCGAAAGGAACGGAATCTTAGCAAGAGAACATTAACACTCCAGGCTTCACCGATTGCTGCGGTCAACAGCCCGACTGGATATTGAGACGTCTCTGGTGATTGCCTCCGTGCTCCAACTGTTACGGCGCGACGTTACGCGCGGCGTTGCCGGGACCATCCTGCTCAAGGTTGGTAGCGGCGGGCTCGCATTCGCGTTGTTCTCGCTCGCCGCGCGGGCGATGACGCCGGACGCGTTTGGAAACTTCGCAACCCTGCTCTCCGTCGCCCAGATCGCCTCGGTCGTGGGCCTGGTCGGCCAGGAGCTGCTCCTGGTTCGATTTCTCAATGAGTATGAGGTGCGCGGCCAGGCCGAGTTCACCAAGGGTGTGCTGCTGTCGAGCCTGAAGAACTCCGCGATCGGGATGCTGATTTCGATCGCCGCGATCTCCGCGGTGGCAAGCATTCGCGGCGAGTGGTGGCTGTTGATCCTGTCGGTCTCGGCGTTCACCGCGATCAATGCAGGGCTGATGCTCGGCAGCCAGATCGCGCGATCGCTGGTCAGCATCCTGATGGGCGAAGGCAATCGGGAGTTCTTCTGGCGCGTCGCCGTCGTCCTGTTCCTGATCGCGGTGCTGTTCGGCCACCGGCAGCTCACCCCCGCCGAGCTGTTCAGCGCGATGTCGGCCGCGATGGCGCTCGGGCTCGTCGTGCAGATCGTATCGATCATGCGGGCGCTGCCGAACCTGCGGTCGGTCACGGCGCGCTTCGAGGCCTCGCGCTGGAACAAGAGCGCATTCCGGTTCTGGCTCGCCTCCATTCTCGAAGCGGCAAACCAGTATTTCGACGTCATCCTGGTCTACTGGATGCTGGATCCGGCCACCGCCGGCGTCTATTTCGCCGCCTCGCGGCTGGCGAACATCTTCGCGATGCTGTCGGCTGCGCTCTACACGTTCGGGGCGCGCCGGCTGCCCTCGCTGTATTTCAGCAAGAACCACGGCGAGCTCGAACATACGTTGAAGCTGATGGCCGAGGTGACCGCGCTCTGCGTGCTCAGCGGGCTCGTCATTGTCTGGGTGGGCGCCCCCTATCTGCTCGGCCTGTTCGGGCCGCACTTCGCGGCGCAGCAGTGGGTGCTGATCGTACTCGCGATCGGAACGGCCTTCCAGGCGGCAGGCGGACCCTCTGCCGCTGTTCTGCAGCTGACAGGCCATGAGCGTGATTATGTTCCCGTCGTCGCGGCCAATGTGGCGCTACGGCTGCTGGGATTTGTCGTGCTGATCCCGTGGCTCGGCGTGCTCGGCGCCGCGATCTCGGCGACGGTTTCGCTGGTCGTCGCCACCATCGCGCTCAACGTGCTGTGCCGGCGGCGGACCGGCGTCGACCCATCCATTCTGGTGCTGTCGCATCTGTGGCCGTCGAAAGGTGACGCCTACGCGGTCCGCGTTGCGGACAGCAACGACTAGAGCGTTTTTCGAGCGAAGTAGATTACCGGTTCGCGTGACGAAAGCGCGTCAAAACAAGAATCCGGAGCCGCGTTCCGATACTCTGGGAACGGAAACGGCTCTAGCTTCAGCCGAACCGCCTTCAGCTCGCCAGGCCCAGCGCCTCGCCCTGGGGATCGCGAACGGCGGCATTGACCGCCACGCGATTGACGACCAGCACGGTCGGGACCGAACCATACCCGGATAGATCGGCCCGCGCCTTGCCGATCGCAGCCGAGTTGGCAGCCCCTTCGCGAACCACGAGGATCACGAGGTCGGCATGGGCAGCCAGCGCCACCGCGGCAGGCTGCAGCGCAAACGACGATGCGTCGGCGATGATCAGGCCGAAATCGGCGCGAATATCGTCCGGCGGAAAGGGCGGCGCCTTGCTGCTGGCGCCCAGCAGTTCGACGACGGACGGCAGATCGGCCTTGATGATCCCCGAGCCTTGCGGCGGCGCGTCCTCGGCGCGCCTGGATTCCATCTCGATCAAGACGCTGAGCATGCCGTTCTTGACGGCGGATCGGTTGAGCGACCGCGCAACGGTGCTGCCGCCCGCACCGCCCTCGACCGAAAGCAACAGCGCCACCTTGCCGTGCTCTCCCGAAAGCTGCTCGATGTTCTCGATCAGCAGCTGAAGATGCGGCGCGAGATCGGGCTCGGCCGTCGACGGGATCGGGGTCTGCCAGACGCTCCTGACGGCATCCGGCGACGCGATGTTGGGAATGCGGGCCAGCACCGGCAATTCCGGCGGCAGCGCAGGTTGCGGCGCGGCCGGCGCCGGCGGTGCGGGCGCCTCGGCCCGACGAAGCGGCGGAATGGCCTTGATCGGGAGCTGCTTCAGATTCAGGCCGGGAACGGCGACGATCGCCGTCGACGTCAACAGCGAGACGATCGCGAGCGCGACCAGCAACAGCGGAAGCGGCGGCAGCGTCGAGCGCACCGGCGGCGTAGCAGGCGATGCGACCTTGGTCTGCGAGCTCTGCAGCAGCCGCTGCTCGTCGGTGGTCTTGTAGCGCGAGAGGAATTGCTCGTAGATATTCTTGTTGGCATCGGCGTCGCGCTGCAATCCCTGCAGCTTGACGAGCGCCTGACCGTCGACCAGGATTTGCTGTTCGACCGCCTTCTGCTGATCCTCGAGCGCTTTCTGCTGATCGCGCTGCGCCTCATATTCCGACTTCGCGGTGTCGATGTTCTTCTTCCGCTCGATCTCGATTTGTCGGTTGAGATCGCTGAGCTGGCTGAGGGCCATCACGAGGTCTGGATGACGGTCGCCCAGCACCCCGCGCTTCTGTGCGATCTGGTCGTTGAGCGCGGAGCGCTGGGCGCGCAGCGCACTCAGCAGGTCCTGCTTGACGGGGCCGTCGACATTGGCCTTCAGGTCGCGCTGCAGTTGCTCATAGCGGACCTTGGCCTCCTCGGTGCGGGCGCGCGCGGCGGCGACCTGCTGGGTCAAATCGGTGACGCGCAATTGTTGCGTCGTCGATTCCTTGCCGGCGTTGACGATCCGGTGCTCGAGCTTGAACTTCGCAACGGCATCTTCCGAAGACCGCAAGCGGTCGTCCAATGTCTTGAGCCGGCTCTTCAGCCAGTCGGCGGCTTCGTCGGTCGCCACGCTGCGCGTGCCACGCTGGCTGGCGACGAACGCCTCAGCCACCGCATTGGCGTAGTAGGCCGCACGCTGCGGGTTGTTGGACGTGAACTTGATGGCGATGACATAGGTCAATCCGCGCCGGGAGATGTCGAGCCGGTTGCGAAACCGGTCGAGCAGGCGCGTCGGGTCGGTTCTGCCGCCGGAGATGTCGCTGTCCTCGGCGACCTTGAGTTGCTCGATCAGCGGCCCGAGAAATCCGTCGGATTTGGCGATCTCGACATAGCTCTGCAGTGCTGCGGCATCCTGACCGATCCCCGGCAGGACGTCCTGATCGGTGGTCACGCGCTGCTCGCGCGGGTCGACCACGACGAGCGCGGTCGCGGCATAGCGCGCCGGAATCAACATCAGCAGAATGACGCCGACCGCGAAGATCACCGCGGCGAGCATCAGAATGCGTTGACCGTTCTCGCGGAAAAAAGCCACCACGCCGGGAATGCTAAGCACGCCCTGGGTGGTTTCCGCAGAGGATCGGCTGGTCGGCACGCCGGCAGCTTCCCACGACGCGGCGGGTTCCGTGGCTTCGGAACGTCTCGGGCCTACGCGGCTACCGAACTTCATGGGGCGGTTACTCGAATTCAACTGACAGTGCTGCTCCAACGTAAATATCTATGGTTAATCCACGGTTACCCCCTCCTCATGCGGACGTAACCAATTAGTTAACGAGCCAGCTGTACCCTATGTGTGAAACAATGGCTCTCGATTGCTGGCAATGTCTGATCGCACTAAATGAGCAGTAACCTCAACACGCGCTACTCGATCTACGAGCGCGCTTCGCGTGATAAGTACGCGCGCAATAGCGAGGGAGACGATTTCACTCCTTCGACGGGTGAGGAAGCCGTGCTTCATTACAGGCCAAGCACAGAATTGCGCGAGGCATCGACCGCATCACGCGATCGACCGAACGAGAGCAAGCCAAAGCTGCGTGTCGTCCTGGTACAGACCCAGGCCGAGAACGCCGGCGCGCAGGAGATATCGCGGCTGCTCGGCGCGGGCCTCTCCGCGCGCGGCTATGACGTCGCCAACCTGTTCTTCTTCCGCAAATCGGATTCCTTCGACGAGCCGCCCAATACTTTCTATTGCGCGCAGACCCGCCCGGGAAATCCCCTGGCCCTGCTGCGGATGCTGTGGACGCTCGCCGGTCATCTCAGGACCATCAGGCCCGATGTCGTGCTGACCTTCCAGCACTTCGGCAATGTGATCGGCGGAGGCGTGTCGCGGCTCGTCTGCCGCGCTCCGGTGATCGCCAATCAGGTGTCCTCGGCGATGTCGATGAGCATGCCGGTGCGCGCCGCCGACATCTTCATGGGCTCGACCGGCTTCTTCCAGTGCATCACGCTGAATTCGCGGGACATGGAGCGTGAATACGCCCGCTACCCCGCGACCTATCGCGCGCGCATGACGCACGTCCCGCACGGCTTCGATGACAAGTCGCACAGCCTGCCGAAGAACGTAGCGCGGCAGCAGTTCAGGCTGCCGCCGGATCGCACGCTGCTTGGCTGCGCGGCAAGACTGCATCCGCACAAGCGGCTCGATGCGGCAATTCGCCTGCTGGCCGCCGACCAATCCTGGCATCTTGCCCTTGCCGGACAAGGAGCGGACGAGGAACGGCTGCGAGCCCTGGCGAGCGAGCTGAAAGTCGCGGATCGACTGCACTTCATCGGCGAGATCCCACCGCGCCAGATGGCCGAATTCCTGGCGTGCCTCGACGTCTTTGTATTTCCGACGCAGGCCGAAACCTTCGGCCTTGCCGCCGTTGAAGCCGCGAGCGCCGGCATTCCCTGCGTCGTCAACGATCTTCCCGTGCTGCGCGAGGTGCTGTCCTACCAGGGACAGCCCGCGGCGGTCTTCGTTGACGCGGCTAACGAGGCCGAGTTTTCGGCCGCCGTGTCGAAAGTCCTGACCGATCGTTTGTTGAGCGATCAGCTGCGGCAAAGTGCCGTGGGCCTGAAGTCGCGTTATTCGTTGGATGCCATGATAGAGGAATACGTCCGCATTCTCGGCAATGCCGTGGGAGTGGACGCGCACTAGGAAATTGGGCTGGACATGATTATCGAGTTTCGCTGCGATCGCGCGCAGGCGCGACTCTGGATGCGTCGCGAGACGCTGCGCGTCAGCGATCAGGATATTCCCGTTCAGATCGCCTGGACGACGACGCCGGGGCCGAGGCCCGCCGGCCTCGACATGCTGTTCGAGCTCGAACGCATCGTGCTGCGCAAGGGCAAGGCGGGTGATGTCGACAGGCTGAAGACGATTGCGGAACGGCCGCGCATGGGCAACCCCGATGTGGTGGTCGACTTCACCACTGCCGAGCGGGACCCGAACTGCTCCGCCAGGCTCTACCTCCGTCCACGCTTCAACGGACAGGCGGGCGAAGCCGCCGCACTGGCCGCCATTCTCGCCGGCGACCTGCCGGTGATTGAAATCGTCAACGAGCTCGACGGCACGGTCATGGACCGCGGCCATCCCTCGGCGGAAATCGCCACCGGCCTGAGCGGCGGGCTCGAAACGGTGATGGCGCGCACCCTGTCCATGCTGCCGCCGATCCTGTCCGGGGCTCCACGGCTGGTGCCGCAACTCGCTGTGCCGGCGACCGGCAGCGCGCCGGGAAATCCCGCGCCCTTTGTCCTGCGCGGCGTCGCGACCTCGATCGCGAAGGAGATCTATCGTCTTTGCTGCTACGCGCCGCATTGGCATGTCGGCTGGCGCTACGCCGACGACGCGGATATCTGGCGGACCGGTGACCTGTCGGGACCTGCCTGGAACGTGCTCGGCGATCCCGGCAATCACTTCTATGCCGATCCCGTCCCGGTGAAATGGCAGGGCAGGACGTTCGTGTTCTTCGAAGATCTCGACCACCGAACCGGCAAGGGCATCATCTCCGCGATCGAATTCGACGGCAACGGTCCGGTCGGCACGGTGCTGCCGGTGCTCGAAGAGCCGTGGCACCTGTCCTACCCGTTCCTGATCGAGAACAATGGCGAGCTGTGGATGATCCCGGAAAGCACCGCGCATCGCGATGTCCCGATCTACAAATGCGTTCGCTTTCCCGACAAGTGGGAACGGCAGGGCACGCTGCTGTCCGGGCTCGAACTCGCCGACGCGACCATCACGCAGCATGACGGCCTCTACTACATGTTCGGAGCCTGGCGCGACGGCACCGGCGGATATTCCGACACGCTGGCGATCTATTACGCCGAGCAATTGCTCGGCCCCTGGCGGCCGCATGCAAGCAATCCGATCCTGATGGATCGCGCGACGACCCGACCCGCCGGCAATTTCGTGACCATCAACGGCAAGCTGTGGCGGCCGGTGCAGGACTGCACCAACGGATACGGCGCGGCGCTCGGACTTGCGGAAGTGCTCGAACTGTCGCCGACGACCTACCGGCAGGCCGTGCGCCATCTGCTCAAACCCGGGCCGCTGTGGACCGGACGCAAGCTGCACACGCTCAACCGCTGCGGCCGGCTCGAGGTGATCGACGGCTCGCGGGTCCAGCCGAAGACCACCGCCTTGCTGAACAGCCTGCGGTCAAGCGACCGACCAGCCCAGCGGGAGTGGCAAGGCACGCTGGCGAAGCCGATCGCGCGACGGCTCCACTAGCCTCGGTCGACCCGGTTCAGTTCAGGTCGGCACTCAGCACGCCGCCGAACTGCTCCCATGAGCTTCCGGTCCAGCGTTGCAGCTGAAGCTGCGTATAGGCCATGCTGTTGTCGGGGCCTGTGTTGATGGCGATGCCCGGCATCAGCGTCGGCAGCACGAGCCCTCTGATGTTGCGCGCCTGCTTCACGATGTTCTCGCGCGACAGGTCGTCACCGCACTGCTTCAGCACCTGCTCCAGGATCTGGCCCTGCTGGGTGCCGAACAGATAGTTGTTGTCGCCGATATCGGCGCCGGGAAGATACTTCTCGAAATGGGCGCGATACCATTTCATGCCGGGATCGTCGGCCCACTTCTTGTCGTTCGGATCCTTGGTGATGGTCGCCACGACAACGCCCACCGCCTTGTCCGCGCCCGCCGGCACGATGGTCGCGGACACCGAGCTCGACACATAGTTGACGATGGTCAGCGGCGACCAGCCGATCTCGTTCGCCTTCTTGATCGCCTGGGCCACGAATTTCGGTGTGCCGGCGATCAGGAACGCCTGCGCACCCGACGCCTTCAACGTCACCACGCGGGATTCGATGGTCGGCTCGGTGACCTCATAGGGAGACGTCACCACCTTCTTGTCGAAATCGGCCTTCAACACCTCCTTGAACGCGGCGACGAAATCGCGGCCGAGATCGTCGTTCTGGTAGAGGATCGCGATCTTCGCATCGGGCGCCGTCTGCGTGATGTATTTGGCGTAGATCTTGCCTTCGGTGTTGTAGCTCGGCAGTCCCGTGGTGGTCAGCGGAAATTCCGCGAAATTCGTAAACTTGGTCGCGCCGCTGACGACGAACAGATGCGGCACCTTCTTCGCGGTGACGTATTTGATGGTCGCGCCGATGCCGGGCGTGCCGAGCGGGCTGAACAGGAACGCCACCTCGTCGCTCTCGATCAGCTTGCGGGTCTGCTCCACGGCCTTGGGCGGCGTGTAGGCATCGTCATAGGTGATGAGGTTGATCTTGCGGCCGTTGATGCCGCCGCGGTCATTGACGGAATGGACGTAGGCGATCAGGCCCTTGCCGGTGTTGCTGAGCGGAGACGCCGGGCCGCTGAACGGGAACGTCGCCCCGACCTTGATCTCTGATTCCGATACCCCCGGCGTTTCGGCGCGGACTGGAGCCGCGGCAAGCGCCGCGAGCATCGCAACGGACACGGCAAGCGTCTTCAACAACATGAAATTCCTCCTGAGCTTTTATGAATTGACCAACTCTTGCGATCGGCGCGCGGCGCTACCAGGCTTCGCCGAACGGCCTGATCTCGACATTGAACGACCACGCGCTGCGATCCTGATGGGCGACGTGCCAGACCTCGTCGGCGATCGCTTTCGGCTTGATGAAGAAGTCGTCCGGCCGATCCGGCCAGCGCTTGCGCGTCCACTCCAGATCGATCACGGCATCGATCACGAGATAGGCGACGTGAACACCTTGCGGCCCCAGATCGCGGGCCATCGCCTCGGCGAGAATCCGCTGTGCCGCCTTGGTCGGCGCGAACCCCGCGAAGCCGGCCTTGCCGCGCAACGCCGACGTATTGCCGGTCGCGACGATGGCGCCCTTGCCGGCAGCGATCATCGCCGGGGCAAATCGCCGTGCCAGGTACAGCAATCCCATCGTGTTGACCTGGAAGTTGCGATTGAGAATCTCTGGATCGATCTCGCGGAAGGTGCCGAACGCCCCGCCGACGGCGTTATGAATGACCACGGCGGGATTGCCGAGATCGCGCTCCACGGCGGAGGCCACCGCCTCGACCTGCGCGGGATCGGACACGTCGCACCGATAGGCCTTTGCGCCCGGCAGCTGCTTTTCGAGCGCGGCGATGCGCGCCTCGTTCCTGGCGAGAAGCGCGACGCGATAGCCGCCCTCAGTGAATCTCCTGGCGAGCGCCGAACCGGTGCCGGGCCCAACGCCGGATATCAGAGAGACAGGTGCGGTCATGCGATCAACCCTCCGCGTTGCGGCTCATGGCCTTCATGGTCAGGCGGCCGCCTTCGACAGCAGCTTCTCGACGTAAGGCTTGAGGTCCGGCCCGACATGCTCATGCGCGATCAGGCGGCCAAAGTGCGCGAACATCAGCGGATACTCATCCTGCACGCCCGAATGCAGGATTTTCGCCAATCCTTGCTTTTTCAGCTGCTCGGTCCGCGCATGTTCATTCATGAACAGCGCGAGTTCGGCGGCAAAGCAGATGTCGGCAATCGAGATACCGTTCCCGACCAGCGCCTCCCGCCGCGGCGACAGCGCCTGCTCGATGCCGGACGCATAGATCGCGAACGCATCCTTGGCGCGCGCATGAATGGCCGCATCGACGGTGCCGCCCGAGAGCGCCAGCAGATAGATTTGCGAGTCCCGCGCGAACACCAGGCTTACATCGAGAAAACTGTCGATCCGCGACGCCTCAAAGGCGTCGCGCCCGTAGAGCGGGAACTTCGCCTCGCCGAGCCGCGCCACCGTGCGCATGATGCTGTTCGATTCGAAGATTCCGACCTTGCCGTCGGCGCCGAACGCGGCCGGCACATTACCGAACGGCTGCGCCGCCATGAACGCATCGGTCTTGAACAGTTGCGCCCCGGTCAGTCCGACTCGCCCGGTCCGTGCCAGCGACGACAGCGAGGCGCGCTCATGCTCCGCCAGCGGGCGGGCATCATAGTCCCACAACCAGTCCCGCAACTCCTTGCCGGACGCGCCCCTGACCTCGACGTCGACGCCGCAGAACCGCGCCGCGATGGTCGCCTTCCAGACCCGTGGGTTCGGCAGATAGGAGAAGATGCGCAAGGCGGCCATGGCGGCTGCTCCGGTGCTGATGCCTCAGGCGGCCAGCTTCAGGATCTTGACGACGTCGGCGGGCTCGCGGATCGGCTGCGGGTTGGCCCGCGTGAAGATCGACAGCATGGCGTTCCGGCCGATCAGCTCAAACCGATCCTCGCCGACGCCGACATCGGCAAGCCGGCGCGGCAGGCCGAGCTCCGCGATGAACGCCGCAAACGCCTCGCCGGCGTCGCGCCCCGGCGCGCCGAGCGCGGCGGCGATCGATTGCTGGGCTGCCTCCGTCGCCGGGCGGTTGTAGCGCAGCACGCTCGGCATCATCACCGCCGTGCAGAAATAATGCGGCACATCGCAGGTGCCGCCGAGCACATGGCCGATGGCATGACTGGCGCCCATCGGCACCCGCGACTGCAATCCGAACGCCGACAGCCAGGAGCCGAGCTGGCAGCTCAGCCGCGCCGCCGCGTCGTCGGGGTGGGCCTTGGTGCGCAGCAGACCGTCGTGCAGATAGCGCAGCCCCTGCTGGCACACCGCATCGACCAGCACGTTGGGGCGGCTGGAGCAGATCGCCTCGATGCCGTGATCCATCGCCCGCGTCCCGGAACCGAGCCAGAGCTTCTCCGGTGTATATTTCGTGATCGCGGGATCGAGGATGATGCTGCGCGGCATCATCATCGGGTGGTTGAAGATCTGCTTCAGCTTGCGGCTGGTATCGGTGACCAGCGCGCCGGAATTGTATTCGCCGCCGGACAGCGTGCTGGGGATCGCGATCATGCGCACTTTCGGCGTGCGGAACGGCCCGAAGCGGCGGTCCGGCGTGGTCTCGAAGCCGTCGAGGCCATCAGGCTCGAAGATCTCGTGCTCCATGCACATCAGCACGATCTTCGCCGCATCGACCACCGAGCCGCCGCCGATCGCGACGACGAGGTCCGCCTTGGCCTCGCCGGCTTGCCGCGCGATCTGCGTCACCACGTCCCGCGTCGTGTGCTGCGGCACGCCGTCGAAGGTCGCGGCGTGGCGGTCGCCGAGGGCTTGACGGATTTTCCCGATCTCGTCGGTCGTGGTGTTCAACGTCCGGCTGGCGATCAGATAGACGCGCCTGGCATCCAGCCGCTCGGCCTCCTCGCGCAGCGCTTCGGCCGCCGGCTTGCCGTAGATCACGGATTCCATGGTCGGGTATTGATGGCTGCCGGTGACGCGCATGCTTTCACTCCCTCGATGTGTCCGTGAGTTCCGCTGTCGGTCAGGCCGACAGCTTGGTGAAATCAGGCTGACGCCGTTCGGCGAAGGCGGCAAAGGCTTCGCGCGCCTCGGGCGTCGTCAGCCGCTCCTTGAACAGCACGCCTTCCTCGGCGATCTGCGCCGCGATCTTCTGCTGCTCGCGCATCAGCTTCTTGGTCATGCTGAGCGACCCCGCCGGCCGCCTGGTCAGTGCGACAGCCGCGTCATGCGCCCTCTTGCGCAGATCGGCCTGCGGCACCACGGCGTTGGCGAGACCAGATGCCAGCGCACCCTGCGCATCCATCGGCTCGCCGAGCGCGAACATCGCATAGGCCCGCGCGTGTCCGATCCTCAAGGGGAGCAGCCAGCTCGACGCCGCTTCCGGAACCAGAGCGAGGTTGACGAACGGCGTGATCAGCCGCGCATTCTCGGCAAGATAGACCAGGTCGCAATGCAGCAGCATGGTGGTGCCGACGCCGACCGCATTGCCCTGCACGGCGGCGACCAGCGGCTTGCCGACCTTGCTGATGGTCTCGATGAAGCGATGCGCGGGGCTATCGACTGCGCTTTCGCCGCGTGCCTGGCTCGCGAAGTCGGCGAGGTCGTTGCCCGCGGTGAAGCTGTCGCCGTCGCCCTGGAACAGGATGACGCGGACGGCCGGATCGGTCTCGGCCTGCTTCAGCGCCTGCGACATGGCGTCATACATGGCGCCGGTCAGCGCGTTCTTCTTCTCGGGTCGCTGCAAGGTCAGCGTGATGACGCCGGCGGCGATCTCAACCTTGACATGCTCGGTCATGGCACTCTCCCGTCAGGCGACCGCGCGGGCCGCCGTGGTTTCGAACTTGCCGTCGAGGAAGCCGGTCAGCCGCTGCCGGATGATCGCTTCGGCCTCGGCCATGATGCGGTCGATCAGCTCCTTGACGGTCGGAATGTCGTGGATCAGGCCGACCACCATGCCGCAGCTCCAGGCGCCGGCATCCATCTCGCCGTCGATCATCACCTTCGGATAGACGCCGGCCACCTGCTCGTGGATGTCCTCGATCTTCAGCCTGGCGCCCTTCTCGCGCTCGATCTCGAGCAGCTCATCGACGCCCTTGTTCTTCAGCACCCGCTCGGTGTTGCGCAGCGCGCGCATCACGAGGCGGGTGTCGAGCTCGTCGGCGTCGAGCAGCGCCTGCTTCACATTGGGATGAACCGGCGCTTCCTTGGTCGCGATGAACCGCGTGCCCATGTTCATGCCGGCCGCGCCCATCGACAGCGCCGCGACGAGGCTGCGCGCATCCGCCATGCCGCCCGAAGCGACGAACGGGATCTTCAACTCGTCCGCCGCGCGCGGCAGCAGGATCATGTTCGGGATGTCGTCCTCGCCGGGGTGACCGCCGCACTCGAAGCCGTCGACGCTGACCGCGTCGCAGCCGATCTTCTCGGCCTTCAGCGAATGCCGCACCGAGGTGCATTTGTGAATGACCTTGATGCCGGCCGCCTTCAGCGCCGGCATGTACTGCTCCGGGCTGCGGCCCGCGGTTTCCACCGCCTTGACGCCGCCCTCGCGGATCGCCGCGATGTATTCGGGATAGGGCGGCGCGGTGAAGCTCGGCAGGAAGGTGAGGTTCACGCCGATCGGCTTGTCCGTCATGTCGCGGCAGCGCGCGATCTCCTTCGCCAGCAGCTCCGGTGTCTTCTGGGTCAGGCCGGTGATGATGCCGAGACCGCCGGCATTGGACACCGCGGCCGCCATCTCGGCGAAGCCGACAAAATGCATGCCGCCCTGGATGATCGGATGCTGGATGCCGAACAGTTCAGTGATTGCTGTCTTCACAAGTCTCTCCCGCGTTTCCGCTCAGTGGACGATTTCGAACAGGCCCGCCGCGCCCATGCCGCCGCCGATGCACATGGTCACCACGCCGTATTTCGCCTTGCGCCGCCGGCCCTCGATCAAGAGGTGACCGGTGAGCCGCGCCCCGGTCATGCCGTAGGGATGGCCGATCGCGATCGAGCCGCCATTGACGTTCAGCTTGTCCGGATCGATGCCGAGCTTGTCGCGGCAATAGATCACCTGCACCGCATAGGCCTCGTTGAGCTCCCAGAGATCGATGTCGTCGATCTTGAGGTTGTGCCGCTTGAGGAGCCGCGGGATCGCGGCAACCGGGCCGACGCCCATCTCGTCCGGCTCGACGCCGGCGGCGACGAAGCCGCGGAAGATGCCGAGCGGCTTCAGGCCCTTCTGCGCGGCAACCTTGTCGCTCATGATCACGCAGGCCGAGGCGCCGTCCGAGAGCTGGCTGGCATTGCCGGCGCTGATGGTCCTGCCCTCGAACACCGGCTTGATCTTGGCGAGCCCATCCGCCGTGGTATCCGGCCGCGGCCCCTCATCCTTGGCCAGCGTCACCTGCTGATAGCTGACCTCCTTGGTGTCCTTGTTGGCCACGGCCATTTTGGTCGTGATCGGCACGATCTCGTCGTTGAAGCGGCCGCCCTGCAACGCGGCGCCGACGCGGCGCTGGCACTCGAGGCTGTACTCGTCCTGCTTGTCGCGGCCGATCCCGTAGCGCTCGGCGACGACCTCGGCGGTCTCCAGCATCGACATGTACATCTCGGGCTTCATTGCCATCAGCTCGTCGTCGACGGCGTGGAACCTGTTCATGTGCTCGTTCTGCACCAGGCTGATCGACTCGATGCCGCCGCCGATCGCGATCTCGACGCCGTCGAGCATGACAGAGCGGGCGGCGACCGCGATCGCCTGCAGGCCGGAGGCGCATTGCCGGTCGATGGTGGTCCCGGCGACCGTGACGGGAAGTCCAGCGCGGATGGCGCCCTTGCGCGCGACGTTCATCACCATGGTGCCCTGCTGCATGGCGCAGCCCATCACCACGTCCTCGACCTCGCCGGGCGCGATGCCGGCGCGCTTCACCGCCTCGGCCATCACATGGCCGGCCAAAGTCGGGCCGTCGGTTTTGTTAAGCGCGCCGCGATAGGCCTTGCCGACGCCGGTGCGCGCGGTGGAGACGATGACTGCATCTTGTGACATGCTTGCCTCTCTGAATCAGGCGGCCGCGTCGAGCTGCGCATAACGCAGCACGTGATAGGCGGGATCGCCGAACTGGATGTTGATGGAGGAAATCCGCTTGAAGTAATGGCCGACATTGAGCTCGTCGGTCATGCCCATGCCGCCATGCAGCTGCACCGCCTGATCGGCGACGAACTTGCCGGCATATCCGATCTTCGACTTGGCGCCGGAGGCGAGCCGAGACACGCCGGCCTCATCGTCGCTGAGACTGAGGCTCAGATGCTGCATCAGCGACAACGCCTCCTGATGCGCGATGAACATGTCGACCATCCGGTGCTGCAGCACCTGGAAGCTGCCGATCGTGACGCCGAACTGCTTTCGCGTCTTGGAATAGTCCAGCGTCGCGGCGTTCAGTTCGCCGATCGCGCCGACCGCCTCGGCGCAGAGCGCGCCGATCGCGCGGGTGCGACAGGCTTCCAGCGCAGCGACGCCCTCGCCTTCGCTGCCCAGCAATTCCGCGCGCACGCCACGCAGGCTGATCTCGGCCGCCCTGCGGCCATCGATCGTCCTGAAGCTTTGCAGGTCGAGATTGGCGGCGCGGCGATCGACCACGAACAGGCTGACGCCGCCGCGATCGTGACGATGACCCGAGGTGCGCGCGGAGACGATGAGGTAATCCGCCCACGGCGCGGCCAGCACCGCCGTCTTCTCGCCAGTGAGCACGTAATCGTTGCCGTCGCGGCGCGCCGTGGTGGTGACGGTGGCGAGATCGAAGCGCGAGCCCTTCTCGGTCCAGGCCAGCGCCCAAAGTTTCGTGCCAGCGATGATGTCGGCGCTGAACGCCTGCCTCTGCGCGTCGGAACCTGCCTGCTCGATCAAGCCGCCCGCCACGACGACCGTCTCGACGAATGGCTCGACCACGAGATGGCGGCCGAACTCCTGCATGATGATCATGGTCGACAGCGGCCCGCCGCCGAGCCCTCCAACCGCTTCCGAGAACGGCGCGGCGAGCAGGCCGAGTTCGGCGAATTCAGCCCATTGCTTGCGGCCAAACCCCTCTTCGCTCGCGACGATCTTGCGGCGGGCGTCGAAATCATACTGATCGCGCAGCAGCCGCTGGACGCTGGACCGCAACAATTCCTGCTCTTCCGTGAACTGGATATCCATCCGATCCTCGTTGCTTGTGGCTAGAGTCCAAGCACCGCCTTGGCGATGATGTTGCGCTGGATCTCGTTCGACCCGCCGTAGATCGAGAGCTTGCGCGAGTTCAGATATTTCTCCGACGCGGTGTGGCCGTAGTCGGGGCCCGGCATGAAGTGATTGGCGCTGACCGGATGCTCGCGGATCGCAAGCCCGTAATTGCCGATCGCCCGATGCGTCAGCTCAGTGATGTTCTGGAAGATTTCGGTGCCGCGGATCTTGAACAACGAGGCGGCCGGTCCCGGGTCGATGCCGCGCGCCATCTGGGCGACGACGCGAAGCTCGGTCGCCTCCAGCGCCAGCACGTCGAGCTCGACGCGGGCGATGTCCCGGATGAATTCTAGATGCGCCGGATCGTCTTCGGGGATCTCCGCCTTCACGATCTTCTTCAGCCGCGCGATGTAGCGCGTCGAGCGGCCGATGCCGGCCATGCTGGTACGCTCATTGCCGAGCAGGAATTTGGCGTAGGTCCAGCCCTTGTTTTCCTCGCCGATCAAGTTCTCGGCGGGAACGCGCACGTTCTCCAGGAAGACGTCGTTGACCTCGTGCGAGCCGTCGATGGTGATGATCGGGCGCACGGTGACGCCGGGCGACTTCATGTCGATCAAGAGGAACGAGATGCCGGACTGCGGCTTGGCCGTGGGATCGGTGCGCACCAGGCAGAAGATCCAGTCGGCGTGCTGCGCCAGCGTGGTCCAGGTCTTGTGGCCGTTGACGATGTAGTGGTCGCCGTCACGCACCGCCTTGGTGCGGACGGTCGCGAGGTCGGAGCCGGAGCCCGGCTCCGAATAGCCCTGGCACCACCAATCCTCGCCGGACAAGATGCGCGGCAGGAATTTCTTCTTCTGCACATCGTTGCCGAAGGTGTAGATGACGGGCCCGACCATGGTGACGCTGAACGCCAGCGGCGGCATCGTGCCAGCGCGCGTCGTCTCCTGCTCGAAGATGAAGCGGCGGGTGATCGACCAGCCGGGCCCGCCATATTCCTTCGGCCAGAGCGGCGCGATCCAGCCCTTCTTGTGCAGGATGCGATGCCACAGCAGCATCTGCTCCTTGGAGAGATCGGTCTCCGGATTGGCGACGCGCATCTCCGCCGGGTAGTTGTCCTTGATGAAGGCGCGAACCTCATCGCGGAACGCCGCATCTTCAGGGGATAGCGCGAGCTCCATCTGACCGGCTCCCTACCACTTCTCGCCGAAGGGCCGGATTTCCAACTCGAAGGTCCAGGCGCTCTTCGGCTGCTGATAGAGCTGCCAATAGGCGCCCGCGACCGATGCCGGCGGCATCAAGAGATCGGGATCGTCGAGCGCGTTCG
This sequence comes from Bradyrhizobium sp. USDA 4501, assembly GCF_054062115.1. Lineage (NCBI taxonomy): Bacteria > Pseudomonadati > Pseudomonadota > Alphaproteobacteria > Hyphomicrobiales > Nitrobacteraceae > Bradyrhizobium > Bradyrhizobium sp. USDA 4501. The sequence continues at coordinate 6,418,599 of NZ_JBSSEX010000001.1, read as the reverse complement.
GGCCGAGCGCCTCGATGCGGCGCTGCCGCACCCATTCAGTATCGACGCCGGAATCGATGATCAGATGCGCGACATGGATGTTCTTCGGTCCCAGCTCGCGCGCCATCGCCTGCGCCACGGCGCGCAAGCCGAACTTGGCGCTGGCAAAGGCGGCATAGCCGCTGCCGCCGCGGAGTGACGCGGTGGCGCCGGTGAAGAAAATGTTGCCCTCGCCGCGCGGCATCATCAGCCGCGCCGCCTCGCGCCCGGCCAGGAAGCCGGAGTAGCAGGCCATCTCCCAGACCTTGCGGAACACGCGCTCGGTGGTCTCGAGAATCGGGAAATTGACGTTGGCCCCGATATTGAAGATGCAGACCTCCAGCGGCGCATGCTTGTCGGCGTCGTTGAGGAAGGCCGTGATCTCCTCTTCCTTGCGCGCATCGAGCGAGCGCGCATGGATCTCGCCGCCGGCGGCCTCGATCTCCTTGACCAGCGGCGCCAGCTTGTCGCCGTTGCGGCGGCCAGCGAAAATCGTAAAGCCTTCGGAGGCGAACTTCTTGGCGATCTCGCCGCCGATGAAATCACCGGCACCAATGACGGCCACCGTCCTGTTTCTCTTCTGCATGGTGTTCTCCGGTCTTGTTTGAGTGAACTGGCTCGCGGGCGATGGCTCAGCCTCAGCCGCGCAGCGACTCCGCGAGCTTGTGCTTCAGCAGCTTGCCCGTCGATGTCGCGGGCAGCGCGTCCATCAGGATAATCTCCGACGGCCGCTTGTACGAGGTGAGTTGCGGGGCAATATGGGCCATCAGGTCCTGTACCGTGGCGGTCGAACCCTTGATCAGTTGCACAAAGGCAACCACCTCTTCGTTGCCCTCGACCGGCCGGCCGACCACGGCGCATTGCACCACGGCGTCGTGCGTGCTCAGCACCGCCTCGATCTCGGCCGGATAGACGTTGAACCCGGAGCGGATGATCATCTCCTTGGTCCGCCCGACGATATAGAGCGCATCATTCTCGAAGCGGGCCAGATCGCCGGTGTTGAACCAGCCGTCGAGGTCGATCGCCTTCGCCGTCAGGTCGGGCGCGCGGTAATAGCCGCGCATCACGTTGGGGCCGCGAACATGCAGCTCGCCGACTTCGCCTGACGCAACCGGCTTGAGGTCGCGGCCGATCAGCTTGGCCTCGAGGCCGGGCATGACGGTGCCGACCGCATGGTCAGCCCGCGGATTGTCGGGCCGGACGCCGGAGATGCCCGGCGAGCATTCGGTGATGCCATAGCCGTTGAGCAGCGGCAGCCCGAGCTCCTGCTCGACCCGGGATTTGAGATCGAGGTCGAGCGGCGCGCCGGCCACCGAGATCACCCGCAACCGGCCGCGATCGAGCTTCGGCAGGCCGGCATTGCGCCGGTATTCGAGCAGACGCTGATAGGTCGCGGGCACGCCGTTCAGGATCGTGATGCCCTCTTCAGTCATCGCCTTGACCAGCGCGGCCGGATCGTATTTCGCCACCAGACGCACGGTGGCGCCGATCATCAGGGTCATGGTCAGCAACGAGATGCCGACGATATGCGAGATCGGCAGCACGCAATACTGCACGTCATCGGCCGCCATCTTTCGGAAGCTTGCCGTCGCCCGGGCGCTGAACAAGAGATTGCGATGGGTCAGCATCACGCCCTTTGGCGTGCCCGTGGTGCCGGAGGTGTAGATGAGAACCGCGACCTGGTTGGCGCCGTCGGCCTCGACCGGCTCAGCCACGGTTGCCAGGTTCAGGCCGGTGACGGCGATGCCGCGGAGCGGCCCGACATCCTGCACAGCCGCCTCATAGCGTGCGGCATGCGTAGCCGCCTCCTGCGACACCTCGGCGGTCAGCAGCACCCGGCGGGCGCCGCTGTGATCCCTGATCTGGTCGAGTTCACGCGGCGACAGCCGCGGATTGACCACGATGGACCAGACATCGAGCCGGCTCGCCGCCAGCAGCAGGCAGGCGAGCGGGATCGAATTCTCGCTCACGATCATCATGCGGTCGCCCGCACGGATGCCGAGCGCCCGCAGCGCCTCGGCAACGCGACCGACCGTTCGGTCGAGCTCGCGGTAGGTCAGCCGCATCTTGTCGTCGATCAGCGCCGGATGATCCGGCGTCGCCCCGACGTGGTGATCGATCACCTCGTGGATGCGGTTCGGCAAGCCTTCCACACTTCCTTCAAACTGGGTCGACGCCTGCACTGAAACCTCCCTGTGACAGCCCTTTGGGCCTGATTTGTTGTCTTGAGGAATTTTCCCGCTCAGGCGGTCTTGCGTCGCGGCGCAGCCAGCTGCGCGACGATCTCGTCCTCGACCTCGCGCAGCTTGTCCTTGCCGAAGAAGATCTCGTCGCCGACGAAGAAGGTCGGTGAGCCGAACGAGCCGCGCGCCACCGCGTTGCTGGTGTTGTCGATCAGCTTCTTCTTCACCTCGTCCTGCTGGGCGCGGGCGATGATGCGGTCGATATCGAGGCCGGAGGACAGGAACGCTTCGCGGAACACCTGCGGATCGTCCATCTTCTTGGGCTCGGACCACATGTGGTGATAGGCGGCGCGAAAGTACGGTTCGAACAGCCCTTCGAAATCGGCAGCGACGACGCCGCGCATCAGCATCAGCGTGTTGACCGGAAAGAACGGGTTGGTCTTGAACGTCGTGATGTTGTAGCGGCGCAGGAAGCGCTCGGTCTCGAGCGCGTTGTATTCGGGCTTGTTCTTGATGCCGCGCAGCGACTCGCCGGGCGACATGTTGCCGGTCGCCTTGTAGACGCCGCCGAGCAGCACCGGGATGTAGTCGAACTTCACGCCGGTGCGCTTCTCGATTTCGGGCAGCGCCTGCTCCGCCAGATAGGCGTTCGGACTTCCAAAATCGAAATGGAATTCGACCTTGAGCGGAGCAACCATGGAACGCCCTTCCCTTTGAGTACCAGCAGCCCTCAGCCGCCGCGTTGATCGAGCCGGGACCTTAAGTTCTATTTTAGAACTGTCAATATGATATTTGTCATCTAGTGACCAAGTCACGGCTCCAGGTGACGCATCCTATTGAAATGACGTTAGTTCTGTTTTAGAATTTTACTAAGCGATATCGTTGCTGACCGCAGGAGATGCTGATGAAATGGGATGCCCTCGAGGAGGAGCCGTGCTCGGTGGCCCGCACGGTGGCTGTCATCGGCGACCGCTGGAGCCTCTTGGTCCTGCGCGAATGTTTCCTGCGCATCCGCAGGTTCGATGACTTCCAGGCCTCGCTCGGGATCACGCGGCATCTGCTCGCCGACCGGCTGAAGAAGCTGGTGCGGTTCGGCGTGCTGCGCAAGATCCCCTATCAGGAAGCGCCGAAGCGCTACGAATACATCCTGACGCAGAAGGGCCTCGACCTTTATCCGATCATCATGTCGATCGTGCACTGGGGCAACGTCCACATGGTCGATTCGCGCGGCCGGCCGATGCTGCACGAACACAAGACCTGCAAGAAGATGTTCGATCCCGTCATGGTCTGCTCGGAATGCGGCGAGCCGCTGAGCGCGAAGGCGGTCCACGTGCATCCGGGCCCGGGTGCGCGGAAATCCTCACCCGTGCACGCCAAGGCGCACGAGCGGGCCAGGCGTGCCGCTGACTAGACCTGGATGCTGTTCGCGAAGCCGGCGCCCAGCGCTGGCGGCTACTCAGCCTGACGGAGCAGCCATCAGCGCGACATTGCCGCCAAGCAGGCAGCCGACGGCACGGCCGCCAGCGAAGCCGATGCGGACCCGAATCTCGGACAGCCGCCCCATCGCCCTGCCCTGCAGGATTCGAATCTCGTCGTCATCAGGAGCGACCAGGCCGTAGTCGAGCAGGCCGAACGCCAGCGCCGCGGCCGCAATGCCGGTCGCGGCATCCTCACGATAGCCGGAGGAGCGCGGGAATTGCCGCGCCTCGAACAGGCGAGCCTTTCGGTCGATCACGGCGAATGGATAGAGCCCGGTCGATCCGATCCGGCCGCAGACCGCCTCGACTTGCTCGGCCGCGGGATCGAGCGCATTCAGCGCGTCGGGAGAGCGCATCGGAACGAGGGTCTTGATCCGCGATGTGACGGCATTGCACGGTGCCACCGCATCGATCGCTTGCGGCCCGACCGCGAGCGCCCGCAGCACGTCGTCGCGTTGCCCCGTGGTCAGCGGAACGGTCTTCCCGGCCGGCTGGGTGATCTCGACACGCGGCTCGCCGTGACGATCACGGCTGATGAAGCCGGTGACCGGACCGCTGCGCGTCGAGATCCGCATCGTGTCGCCCGGCAACTTTCCATGGCGCGCAAGCAGCCAGAGCGCGCCGATGGTCGCGTGGCCGCACATTTCCATTTCGTGATTCGGAACGAAGAAGCGGAACGTGGCGTCGAAATCGTCACTCTGCGCCGGCAGCACGAAGCCGGATTCGTGACCATGGCGGCGGGCGACGTCCTGCATCTCGGACGCGCTCATGCCGCTTGCATCCACCACGATCGGACAGGGATTGCCGCCCTGCCCATCCACCGTGAACACGCTGACCAGTTCCGCTGTCGCCATGATGTCGCTCGCCTGTCTCGCCGTCCCTACTTGACCAGCGTCGCGCCGGTCTCCGGATGCTGCAGCCAGCCGAGCAGCGCCTCGTGGAAGCGCGCCGGCGCCTGGATCTGCGGCGAATGGCCGAGGTCGGGGAATTCGATCAGCTGCGCATGCGGGATCCGCTTCACGGCCTCCTTGCCCAGCACCGGATAATTACCGAGCGTCTTGCGGATCTCCGGCGGCGCAGTGTCCTTGCCGATCGCGGTGGTGTCCTTGTCGCCGACAAACAGCAGCGTCGGCGGCTTGATCTGCTCGAACTCGTAGAACACCGGCTGGGTCGCGATCATGTCGTAGAGCCGCGCCGAGCTCGACGCCACGGCGGCGCGGCCCTCTCCGCGATACATGCCGGCCAGCATCTGCACCCATGTCTCGTAGGACGCATCCCACGTGTCGGCGTAATAGGTGGCGCGCTCATAGGCGCGGATGCTGTCCGCGGTGACGCGCGTCTCGCGCTGCATCCAGCCGTCGAGGCTGAGCCACGGCACGCCCTTGGCCTTCCAGTCCTCCAGCCCGATCGGATCGACCAGAACCAGATGGTCGGTCGCCTCCGGATACATCAGCGCATAGCGCATCGCCAGCATGCCGCCGGTCGAATGGCCGACCATGATCGAATGCGCGATCCCGAGCGAGGCGAGCAGCGCGCGGCTGTTGCCGGCGAGCTGCTGAAAGGTGAACTGATAGCGCTCCGGCTTGCTGGACTTGCAGAATCCGATCTGGTCCATCGCGATCACGCGATAGCCGGCGCCGCTGAGCGCCTTGATGGTGCCGTCCCAGGTCGCGGCACAGAAATTCTTGCCGTGCAGCAGCACCGCGGTCTGGCCGTTCGGCGTCGCCGGCTTGACGTCGAGATAGGCCATGTCGAGTTCCTGCCCCTGCGAGCTGAAGCGATAATGCTCCACCGGATAGGGATAGTCGAAGCCCTGCAGCTCTGGTCCATAGGCCGGCTCGGCGGCCGATTGCGCCAATGCGTTGGACGAACCGAGCGCGACGGTCGCGGCGACGGCAAGGTGAAACAGGGTTTTCAGGTGCATCTCGACAAATCCAGAACACGGGGACGACTTGGTGATGCCGTAGCCGAACGCGTGGGCGCCATCCAGCGCCCAGCGATGATTTGTTCGTGATCCCGCGCGAAATTACGCCGGATCGAACGCACGGATCGGCGGCAGATTGCCGTTGAAGCGCTCGACCTCGACGCTGGTGAGCTGGCCGGTGCAGCCCTGCGCGAAGGATGACGTGCCGATGTCGCGCGTCAGCACGTTCGGATTGCCGTGCACGCAGAGCGATGCCTCCTCCTCGGGATCCATCGGATCGTACCAGGCGCCGGTCGGCAGCTGAACCACGCCGGGCGCGATGCCGTCGGTGACATGCACCGCGGCGAGGCAGGCGCCGCGCGCGTTGAAGATGCGGATGATGTCGCCGTCGGCGATGCCGCGCGGCTTGGCGTCGCGCGGATTCATGCGCGCGACCTCGCGGCCGCGATGCTTGGCGTCAAGCGAATGGCCGCCGAAATCGAGCTGGCTGTGCAGCCGCGTCACCGGCTGGTTGGCGACGAGGAAGAACGGCGCGCCCGGCGTCGGCGTGTCTGATTTCTCGAGCCAGACCGGATGGCCCGGACAGTCCGCATCGCCGTGGCTAGCGATCTTCTGCGAGAAGATCTCGATGCGGCCGCTCGGCGTCGGCAGCGGGCGCGCGAGGGGGTCCTCGCGAAAACGGCGCAGCGAGCCGCCGTCGTCGAGATGCTGCGGCACCACCTGGCTGCCGCGCTCCCAGAATTCGTCGAAGCTCGGCGCCTCGAGCCCGCGCGCGGCGAGCGCCTTGCGGGTCGGCTCAAAGAGATGTTCCAGCCACTCTCGCGACGTGCGTCCCTCGGTGAAGGGCTCGCGGGCCCCTAACCGCTCGGCGAGATCGGCGAAGATCTCGTAGTCGTCGCGCGCAAGGCCGAACGGCTCGGCGATCCGGTGCATCGCGACCATCAAGGGATCGTTGCTGGAATAGCCGATGTCCTCGCGCTCCAGCGTCATGGTCGAGGGCAGCACGATGTCGGCGTGGCGCGCGGTCGCGGTCCAGGCCAGCTCGTGCACCACCAGCGTGTCGAGCCGCGCAAACGCCTTGCGCAGGCGTTTGAGGTCCTGGTGATGGTGGAAAGGATTGCCGCCGGCCCAGTAGACGAGGCGGATATCCGGATAGGTGCGCGTCTCGCCATTGTAGCGATAGCTGGTGCCGGGATTGAGCAGCATGTCGGCGATGCGCGCCACCGGAATGAAGTCGGCGACGCCGTTGCGGCCCTGCCCGAGCGTCGGTCCGGGCACGGCGTTGACGCGGCGGCCGTAATAGCCGATCGCGCCGAGCGAATAGGCGTAGCCGCCGCCAGGCAGGCCGATCTGGCCGAGCGCCGCCGCCAGCACCATGCCCATCCACACCGGCTGCTCGCCATGCTCGGCGCGCTGCAACGAATGCGACACGGTGATCAGCGCTCTGCGGCCGGCAAGCCGCCGCGCGAGCGCCTTGATGGTGCTGGCATAGATGCCGCAGATCGCCGCGGCCCATTCGGCGCTCTTGGATACACCGTCGCTCTCGCCGGTCAGATAGCGCAAAAACACCGGCCAGCCCTCGGTGTAGCGATCGAGGAAGGCCTGATCGTGCAGGCCTTCACTGACGAGCGTATGGACGATACCGAGCATCAGCGCGGTGTCGGTGCCGGGTGTCGCCGTCAGCCATTCGGCGCCGGCCTCGATGGGGAGATCGTCCCGCAGCGGGCTGACCAGGACGAACTGGCAGCCGCGCCGCTGCGCGGCTGCCATCGCGCCGCGCTCGACATGCTTGCTGATCGAGCCGCCGGCCACCATCGAGTTCTTCAGCGCCATGCCGCCGAATGCCAGCACGATGTCGGTCTCGGCCGCGATCTGCTCCCAGGTGACGTTGCGCTTGGTGATGTCCTCGTAGCCGGTCAGAATCTGCGGCAGCAGCACCGATGACGCGCCCGAGGAATAGGTGTTCACCGAACGCACATAGCCGCCCATCGCGATGTTGAGGAAGCGGTGCACCTGGCTCTGCGCGTGATGGAAGCGGCCCGCACTGGACCAGCCGTAGGAGCCGCCGAACACCGCGCCGGGGCCGATCGTGTCGCGGATCCGCGTCAGCTCGCCGCCGAGCAGATCGAGCGCCTGCTCCCAGCTCACCGAGACGAAGTCGTCGCGGCCGCGCCGATCGTCTGGGCCCGGCCCGCGCTCGAGCCAGCCGCGGCGGATCGCAGGCTGCGCGATGCGCGCCTGGTGGCGCAGCGCGCCGGGGAAATTGTTGATGATGCGGTTCGGATCGGGATCGGCGGCATAGGGCCTGACTTCGAGACCCGCCTTGCCGAGCCGCGCCGAGAACACGCCCCAATGCGAGGTGTGCGGCTTGAAACCGTCGGACAAATCGAGGCCGGGATCGGGGTGGCCAATGGTCTCGCTCATCGATGCTCCTTCATCCCAGGCCGGTTCATCCGAGGCCGGCACCTCGCCGCGCCGTCGCAACGTTCCGGCCAGTATAATGATCCAATCGGCGCGCGGTACCCGCTAACACGGATCGCACCGTGCCTTGCCGGCATGACTGCGGCTGACGGCGGCGGAACTCCCGCCGGGGCCACGCCGCCAAAATATCGAAAACAACCCCATGCAAAGGGCGCCGGGCGGCCGCCGGCGCCCGACAACGCCACTTGACGCGTCGGGCAAATCAGGGATACACTTCCAATATTCCGAAATCGTGCAAGTGCCCCGTCGCCCGCAACAGCGGGCGCGACGGATGCACGTGAGACCGAAACCCCTCCCCACAATCGACATCGCACCGGCTGCCGCAGCGAGCGATCGTCTGCGCGCTTGCCGCGCGCATTCCAGGGACTACCCGACATGGACACCGCTCCCGACATCGCGACGGCAACGGCGATCGCCGCAACCGCCCAGACCCAGGCTGCCACTCCTCCGCGGATCAAATTCTCCTCGCACGGCTTCTGCATCGACCATCCTGATCCGGAGTTCGGCGCACAGTTGATGGCGAACGCGCTGGGGGTCGCCGACCGCGACGCGATGGACGGCATCCTGCGGCAACTGGTCAAGGCCAGCGTGAGCGGCGGCAAGCCCTGCGAGGTCAACCTCGCCTTCATGATCTCGATGGTGAGAAGCATTCGTCCACGGGATTCCGTCGAGGCCATGCTGGTGGCGCAGATGGTGTCGGTTCATGTGATGGCAATGCGATGCGCCCATCACCTCGCGCATGCCAAGGACCTCGCCCAGCACGACAGCGCCGCGCGCGCATTGGGCCGGCTCGCCCGCACCTTTCCCGCCCAGATCGAGGCGCTGAACCGCCACCGCAGCCATGGCGAGCCCGCCATCACCGTGCAGAACGTCAAGGTCGAGGACGGCGGCAACGCCATCGTCGGCACCGTCACGCAGCATGCGAGCGTGATCGTGTCCGAGAACAGCCCGGCATCCGCGGCGCGGGCACTGAGGCCCGCGGGCGCGAGGCGACGGCGGAATTCCACCGATGCGGCGCGGGACCCACAGGCATGAGCGGCCACATCCAAACGACCGGCCCGATGCTGGCCAGCCGGCGTTGCGGCGCCAGGACCCGCTGCGGCGGTTCTTGCCGCGCGCCGGCGGTGCGCGGCAAGACGCGCTGCCGCATGCACGGCGGCGCAAGGGGATCCGGCGCGCCACGGGCGAACCGGAATGCGCGCAAGCACGGCCGGTTCACGGGGGACGCGATCGCCGAGCGAAGGCAGATCCGGGTGTTGTTGGGGGAGGTGCGGAGGATGCTGGAGGGGATGAAGTGATTGCGTTTCGCAAATGGCCGCGCGCAGAAACGACCAATGGGCCGCCGGGCGCGAAATCCCGCCGGCCCATTCCCGCTAAAGCATGATCCGGAAAAGTGCGAAGCGGTTTTCCCTCGCGACAAACGCGGGACGCGTTTGCGCGGAGATCATGCTCAAACAAAGAGCTAAAGCGCGATGACGATTCAACCTAATCTCATCGCGCTTTAATGGATCATGAGGGCTGCGGCGATGCCGAACGCCGTGAGCGTTGCAACGGCCAAACTCATCAGGGTTATCGCTACAGGCCTCGGCATACGTTTAAACCCGCTGACGCAGTAAAAGCTTGCCGGTTGCCGGACATCGCCGCGTTCCGCGAAGACAACGCACCCCGTAGCGGCCCCGCGAGCAAATATCCGGATTCCCGGCGGTCAGTGCACGAAAGCCAGCATCAGCGCAAAGGTGACCAGCGCGTAAGTGCTGGTGACGGTGATGCCCAAATACAGACGCTCCATTGCGGCCTCCTGCCCTCAAGGCGCCGCCCCCGCGCCATCAACTTAGCGCCCGCTCCGGCGCCGAGCAGCTGGAATTCCGGGTCATGGTAAAATACGGGACCGTCCATCCGGGCTAGCCCCTGTAAGCTGCCGGCGCCGACCCCGTGGGCTCTTTGCGTCCGACTGAGGAAGTACCCCTCTCTTTCCAATTGCCGGCCCGTTGGGCTTATCACCGTGCAGAACGTGAAGCTGGAGGACGCCAGCTGCGAGATCGTCGGCAACGTCACGGCCAAGCCTCGTTTATTCGTCTGGTTGGAAGCCCTCCGGCATTCGAGGAGGACCGTCATCATTCGGCTGATTGCAGGCCGGACAGGGCGCACCGGCGCCTCCGCAAGCGCAGGCGTGCGGACCGGTCCAGGGCTGGTCCTGATGATTCTCGCACACCCATCTTGTGTCGTCGCAAAAGATGCAGCGAGGCTTGCTCATAGATCTTCTCGCACCCCACGAAAGAACGGATGCCGCACCTTGCCCTCGGCGGATTTGGCGCGGTACTCGATTTCGGCCAGCACCTTCGGCTCGACCCAGATCGCCTTGTGTGCAATGCGCTTGGTGTAGGGCTGCGTCTTGCGGATCAGCGGCGTCAGGCGTTTGCGGAGATCGGCGGCCGAGGCCTTGTCGAAGCCGTGGTCGACCTTGCCGGCGTAGATCAGCTCGTTGCCCTTGCGCCGGCCGACGTAAATTCCGTCCCATTCGTTGTCGTCCAGTGCAAAGCCGGCGATGGTCAACGTCTCGCGCTGGGCGCAGGTTTTCTTGACCCAGTCGCGGCTGCGGGTGCCGGTCGGATAGGCGCTATCCGCCACCTTCGACACCACGCCCTCATAGCCGAGCCTACAGGCATGCGCGAACATCTTGGGGCCGTCCACCTCGAAGCTTTCGCTGAACTGGACCTCGGTGCCAGCGACGAGCTTCTTCAGCAGCGCTTTGCGCTCCTTCAGCGGCAGCTTCCGGAGATCGCGGCCATTGAGATAGAGCAGGTCGAAGGCCACCATCACGATCCTGGTCGACTTACCGCGCAGCTCGTTCTGCAGCACGGAGAAGTCGGTCGTGCCGTCTGGTGAGGGAACGACGATCTCGCCGTCGATGATGGCTGATGATGCGGAAATGTGCCAGGCGTCTTGGACCACCTTCTTGAAGCGCCTGGTCCAGTCGTTGCCGCGCCGGGTGTAGATCTTCACGTCTTCATTAGCGATGTGAGTCTGAACCCGGTAGCCGTCGAACTTGATCTCGTGAATCCAGCGTGTGCCGCTCGGCACCTTCTCGATCGGCGATGCCAGGGCCGGCGCGATGAAGCCGGGAAAGAGCGCCTTGGTCCCGATCGCCTCGGGCTTCCTACGCTGAAACGCCACAACGCAACTCCACAAACAATAAGCTGATTCAAACTGGCGCAATCGCAATCGTTCCGACGCGGGTCCGCAAATGGAACGGTCGATCATAAACCGAGTTGGCCCTCATCGACAGGGAGGCCGGAATGGCAAAGAAAGCGAAGAAGCAGACCGCGCGCGGTCGCAAGCAGGACCGAGCGCGCGTCGCCGGCGGGCAGGATTACGAAGTGCGCTATGAGGCGAAGAAGACCGGCAAGTCGGCCGCATCGGTGAAGAAGGCCGTCAAGAAGGTCGGCACCAGCCGCAAGCGAGTTGAGCGTCGGCTCGGGTCGGCGATGAAAAGGTCGTTAGGAACGGCACCTTCGAAGCGACGTTAGCAATGTGCTGCTCGCGGCAGAGCGGCATCATGGATGAAAGTGCCCCGGCTCTTGCCCCCGAAGACCGGGGCACATTCTCGATCAGTTTGAGCGGCCCCGGCTGGCACCTCGCTGGGGCACCGAATCGGCCTCGGCATGTCCTCTCGCTGGGGCCGTTTCGCTTCGGGGAACAAGCAGGAGTCCAGAGGCCGTTTCGCGAGAGTAAACAGCCCGCTCCTTTGTCTCGGTGGCCGTCAGCCGCAAGCGCGTCGATCGTCGGCCGAGTTGCGGTGCCGGTCGGAGTTAGGGCCTGGTCGGCAGCAATCAACCGGTACTCATTCGATCCCGAAATCGCGCTCGTTCGGAAGCGGAATCGGCTCATGGTGACTTCGTCCCAGAAACGTGTCGGGCTTGGGCAACCCCAGCGCAGCGTTGGCTCGGGCGAGGAGATCGTCCGCTGACCTGCACAGCCGTTCGAGTTCAATCTGCAAATTCGTTGGGCGGTAAACAAGCATTGCCGGCTCCGAATAACTGGACTGCTCGTACAGGATTGAGCGTAGGCCTGAATATTTCTCGGAGCAAGGGCTTAGATGACCGGCCTCGCCGCTCGGCTCGGATCTAATGGGTCGTGGGCGCGGATATAGTCCCAATGATTTGCATGTCTTCTTTCCGCACGGTTACGCGGCGTCCTGTCTCGGCAGCGATCTTTCGGGCGGCTCGCATCGCGGAATCCTCGTCCGTCAGTTCGAGCAGGATGATGCTGCCTGTTCCCGAGAACGCGTCAGGGTTCAAGAGTTCGATGATGAACAATGGTCCCCCCTCCGGACGATCATTTTCACCGCGCGTTTATAGCGGCCTTGACGCACCGCGATTGCGCAGGATCATCCGATCTCGCACGAATCTGGTTCGTCAGCGCCTGCGATATGATCTCGGCTTTTTCCTTGGTCAGCTTCTCGGCAAAGGGGCCATTTTTCTTTATCTGTGCCGGTCCTTTGAGTTCGCTGTCGTAGACCATCCAGCCAATGCTTCCTTGCCGAACGAGGAAACGGCCTCGCATCGGGCGTCCAATAAATTCCATTGCAACCATCCACCTGTGAAACGCAAGTTCACCGATTAGCTTGCAGGATGGTGCGCTCCGCATTGAACTATGTGAATCGTTGCGATCAACTTTGGACAAGCACCGCTCGCGCTTTCCGCAGCGAACTGAAAACGGCCCCAACGAGGGGGCCGCCAACCCGAGCGATACGGGTTTTCTTCCAGGCAGTCGGGGGGCACCTTGGCTGACCAGAAGCGCCAATTAGACGCTCTTGTCCTCTCGATGGTTCCTTGCCTACTGCGCATATTTTGGGAGAAACTGGCGGTCGCACAGGAGCGTGCTAGCAATAGCTCCGTCGGGTCGCGCCCCGGCAATATCGGACGACTGGGCCTCAGCAACGGCGTTTCGGCGTGCTGGGGCCTTTTTGCGATTACCTAAAGGGGGCGCCATCGAATTGCTAGGAAGTCGCCATCTCGCCAGACGAGCTGACACGAACTTCGGCTAGCTAAGGGCTTCAAGAGATTAACACATGCAAGTGCCGGAACTTTCGTCGCCAGCATGATCCGGTGAACCTGCCTCCAACAACACAGACCGGAATCAGGTAGCGGCTCCAGCACCGGCCTCCCGGCCCCCAGAGGTGCTGGGGCCGTTTTTACAATTAAGGGGTAATCCAAGGTGCCGTCGGCGTTTGTCGCATTCCCCGGTAATATGCAGTGCGCTCTCGGACATGAGCGCGCGTGGGGACGGCTCTGGCGCGCACGCTAGCCCCGCAAAGCGCCGGAGCCGTCTCACGGCGGCGACGGGTGCTATCCTACATGAGATGGATCACCGGCTCATAGCGGTCCAGATGCGCGGACCGAGGCTGGGGCTAATAACCGGCTCGTGGTGATCGCCAACAGAGCCAGACGGGCCGAGCGCCGTCAGCCAAGCGCGGGCCATCGCCCTCGCTGAGGGCATTTTCTTGGGCCAAGAAAAAAGCCCGGCGCGAGCGTGGTCGGCTTTCTCTTGGGCGGATGCGAAAAGAAAGAGGCCGCCAACGGAGGCGGCCGTAGCCCAAATTGGGTCATTCCGTCATTTGGTCGCTCCAGATGCGTTCGCCGCATTTGCATTCCATGAGCCGCACGGTTTTCCCGCCGACAGGATCGAGGAAGGCACGGACGAGTTCGGGGATGTCAGAGCATCTGGGGCACTGCTGCCAGTTCATGGCTTTGTGCGGCGTCGTTCGCTGATCTAGAGTGGGCTGGTTCACTTCAGTTCTCGATGCGCTCTTAGTGGACTCCTTAAGTTACAAAGTGAACAGTTGTTCCTGGGTTGCGCCGCGAATCCTAAAAAGGCATGGAACATCTTGGAGCATGCTGTTCCAGCCAAAGGCCTTTGTTTGCCTCGAAAAGCGCTAGCTCTAACCGGAACGTTTGTTTGCCTCGAAAAGCGCTAGCTCTAACCGGAACGACCGAAGGCCGGCCTCGGCGAGATGGCGTCGCCTCTGTTCACGCACCAGGATCGCATATCAATGGCTCGCTGAGCGCGATCCAATAACGCTATCGTCTCTTCGTTGAATGGCTGGCTCATGGCGCAGCTCCTCCTTGCAGGCGGGAGCGCGCTCGGTCTTCAGCCACCGACGCCTACGGACAAAGCCTTCGCCGGTGATCGCGGGACAATGAGCCAGTGCAGCAAGCCTGGCAAGTTGATTTACTGTCCACCCGCGCCGGTCATCCCTTTCGGGACGACCGACGGCGAGCTTTGGGCCGGGCATCCCGTGCTAAGGGAGATACTGTCCTAATTAGGACACTCGACCGAACAAACGAGAAGGACCGGCAAATCCCGGGAAGACGAGATGACCAGGATGTGCAATTGGTACTGGCATTTCAGGACGAAACAATTCGGAGAACATCTTGCCAGCTTGGGCCGAAGAGGAAGAGCAGCGCCTGCTACAGATGATCCGCGAGACCGAGCTAACCCAGCGCGAGATCGCCCAGAAACTCGGCCGCACAGAGGCCGCAGTCAGCGCCCGACTGACGATAATGAGGAAGCGTCTCGCGGCGGGGAGCTAGGCTCGCTCAACAGCTTCTTCCCGCGAAGAATCTTCACTTAAGATAAGGCCGGAACCTAGATGGGACACGGCTCCTGACACGCCTAAGTAAATGCGAACACCAAGGCCGCGGCGCAAGCTCTCCATATGTTCAGGTTCAGTCACGACGATGGCGTCGAGTACAGCCTCATGGCGTTGGCGGCGATATCGTTCGTAGCGCTCATCGTAGGCGTCGGCGCCCTGTTTATGTGATGAGCCTGCCATCTCATGGATGATCCAACCGTCTTGGCCTCAGCGTGTACCCCCTCGCTGGGGCCATTCTTTGGGGCGCCAGCCTAACGGTGCTATCCCGCCGCCGAGAATCAAACCGGCAGCTCGATACCTCGCCGCTTGAGCAGGTCCTCGATCTCAATGGCCCGCCGGGCTTCGCGCGCTTTTTTCAGCAAATGCTCGCGCTCTACTCCGGGGGGAAGACCTGCCGCTTTCGCCCTCGATTCCTGAGCAAGCCGGTCAAGCCGAGCGGTGAGCGACAACGTTTGTATCGTCCGTTTGCGCCGTTTCTTTACCATGACAGTTCGCCTGACATTCCAACTAGAGCATTTTCCACATGATGTGGATCATCTGGTGTATCCAGCATGCCTAAAGTAGTTGGCACACATCTGCGGCGCAAACGACTTGACGAGTTTGCCGATGAGTTTGAGCAGGGCTTGGACCGTGCGGGTGGCGCCTTTGCGCAGCGCAGCTTTCAACCGGGAGAAGGCCTGTTCGATTGGATTGAGGTCGGGCGAGTAGGCCGGCAGATAACGCACGCGGGCGCCGACAGCCTCGATCGCCTCGCGGACACCGGCGATCTTGTGAGTGCGCAAGTTGTCCATGAAGACGATGTCGCCCTTGCGCAAGGTCGGCGCCAGGACTTGCTCGACATAAGCCAGGAACGAGGGCCCATCCATTGCACCGTCGATGACATAGGGCGCCGTGAGGCCATCGATGCGCAGCGCGGCGACAAGCGTCAGCGTCTTCCAGTGACCATGGGGCACGCCAGAGACGAGGCGCTCACCGCGAGGAGAGCGCCCATAGTGCCGGACCATCTTCGTCGTGACCGCAGTCTCGTCGATAAAGATGAGGCGCGGTGCACGCAGCTTGGGCTGCTCGGCTTTCAGCGCGGCACGCTCGGCAGCGACGTCAGGTCGATCCTGCTCGGCGGCGTGCAGTGTTTTTTTTGAAGGTGATGCTGTGACGGTCGAAGAAACGCCAGATCGAACCGATGCCGGCCTTTTGCTTTCTCTGAGAGCGCAGACGCGCGCGGATCTCCTCGAGCGTCAGGTCCGGCTCCGCGGCGATCAGCTCGACCAGCCACTGCTTGTGCTGCTCCAACGGCGAGCGGCTGTGCCCGGTGCCGGGCTTGGCCTCAACGTTTCCGGTCTTCCTCCAACGATCCATCCATCGGATCGTAGTCGAAGCGCCGAGATTGAGAATGCGCGCAGCCTCACGTGCGCTTTCGCCGGACTCAACAAGCTCAACCGCACGCACCCTGAGGTCCTTGGAGTATCCCTTCGCCATCGCATGCCCCGCATGTTGTCGCGGGCAACACCGAATCTGATTTGCGTGCCCGTGGGAATCCCCTTTGACTGTTCCGATTCACCTCAACTGGAAACCGCTCTAGCGACCGTCAGAACACCAGCCGCACGGGCTCGCATTGTCCTGGGATAATCTAGGCGCTCGAAATTTTTTCATCCGTTAGGAACTGACGCGCCGGTGCTTTTTGAGCGAACAGGTCTCAGCTTGAATTTCGCAGCGGGTGGTCAGCCACTTTAAGACCGGGCCAGATTGGCAGGTCGCCTGCCTTCGGGATGCTTGTCGATTGTCCGCTTCGCTGCAGCGATCGCTTCTTGAGTACGTTGGTAGGTCATTGTTCTGATGGTTTGGCCGCCGGCGATCGGCGTGACTTCGACCAAGAACCCACCGCCGGGTTGCTCGATAATCACCAATCGGTGCGCTAGATATTCAAATTCGTCCGTCACGTTAGTGAACTCGTTCTGGATTTCGGAACAAGCGGGTAAGGCCTGGAATGTTCCAATAGTGAGGTGGGACTTTGGGCGCAGCATGCTCTGCGACGGTGTCAGCGCTCTCCCGGCCACCAGGTTGAGGGCGGGTTCATGGCGGAGATCTTAGTCGTCCGCAGTACCACAAGATGGCTGCGCTTGAACGGGTAGCCGGAGCGTCGCGAGCACAGCTTGCAGCGCATATAGCGCTCCAGCTCGTGGATCGGCGTCCACTTCGGCCGCCTCACGATATCGAGCGCGACCGTCTGATGCGTCTCGCAGCCGAGGCATTTCACTTCGAGGTAGCGGAAACCGGCGTTGAGTGCATCGCCGAGCGCGGGCGACGGCTGGGCGGGCCCCTGAAAAGCGAGCATGCGGGCGTTCCATGCCCGGCAGGCCGCACCATCCGCCTCGAGCCGAGCCTCCTTGGCGCGCTCGGCCAGATGCCTGACCGTCGCTCCGAACAAGTACTCCCGAGATTTAGAGCCCATGCTGGTCACAAAAGCCGGATTCTCCTGTCGTTGCAAATTCCCAAGATATGGTCGCGCGGAACCGGTCCTGAGTACCGAAATCAGGCCGGTCAGTCGTTGTACTGGTTGCAGTCCGCGGCAGCGAGTCGATCGTTGTGCAATACGATCTGATCTCCGCCGTGGCAGCGATTTCAAGAAGACTCTGCAGCGGCCGCAACCTCGACTGCGAGCACCGCCGGTAACTGATCCGCCGAGCATCCTGCGCGTTTCAATCCGAGGTCCGCGTCATTTTCAGAAACAAATCTCCGGGCGAAACGGGCGCCCGAGTGTGTCATCACAGCGGAATTGTTTGCTCGATAGACGGCACGACCCAGGATAAATTTCATGATTGTGCGGGGACTTGTTTTCGTCATCCTCACGCTTTTCCCGGCAGGCGCAATTGCCAGAAGCTGGTTTCTCAATGGCGTCGGGAGCAGCGGCATTTATCACATCTGGGAGTTCGGCGACGACGGCCTGGTGTCGAGCCTGACGCCGGCGCTGTCGCCGCCCGATGGCGTTCTTCATTTGGCGTGGCCATCCGCGATCGCGCCGGATGCGCATACAAGGCGTCTTTATGCGTCGGCCTATACGACGGGCTGGTTTCAGCTGCGGCTCTGGACGTCGACGAACGAAGGAGCCTGGATTCCGCAGGGAATCGCCTTTCAGTCGGACGCGTCCGAGCCCGGCGGGATCGGACCGGCGCAGGTGGTGTATGAGCCCGGAGCAGCCGAGCCGTACATGATCTATTACCTCGACCGCGCGGCGAAGCAGATCAAGCTTGCGACCAGCGTTGACGGCATGACGTTCACGCGCCACGGCGCCGTGATCACGCCCTCACTGCCCGAGGAAGCGTCCGGGCTGTCGATCAGCTATGCCTGTCGGCGCGCGAACGGCGAATATGTCATCTTCTATCACGGCTACTACAACAACACGCAGAATGCCGTCGCGCTGGTTGCCACGGCAGATGGCCCGCACGGCCCGTTCACGAAGAAGACCGTCATTGCGCGGCCGGATGGTTTTGCGTCGACGCTTTCCGCCCACCGTCTCAATGCAACCGCCACCGCTGATGTCGCGGTGCCGCTGGGGATTCCCCTGCTGGTCGGTGGCGGCACGGCACGACAGGAGGCCAACGTCGCAATCAAGCAGGATGAGACCACGATCTGGTTCGAGCGGCCATTCGTGTTCGATCACGCTTCGGATCGTCTGGTTTCGGTCTCGCGAAACAAGGTGGAGCTGTCCTACGCCCAGGAGCAGCCGGACGGCAGCTGGCGCGGAGTCTTCTCGCTCTACAATCCAGACCCTGGCGTCGCTTCAGAATATACGACGGAGGGCAACGCCCGATCCCTGATCGCGCCATGGTCGTATGCGAGAACCGGGTTTCGCTTCAAGCCATGGTATCGCGGCGGGGAAAATTCGACCGAGAACCCGACGCCGCTGCTCAGCAACGACGCGTGTTCAAGCTAGAATGGCAGGCGCGTCGTGAACGCCGGCTTTAATGCTCCAGACGATGCCCCCGCTTCCGTCGTGATCGTCCACGGTTCGGCTGCGGCCGACGAGGCAGCCGCCGGGCTGATCGAGGACCATCCGCTCCAGCCCGACTATTGGTGGAGCTGTTCCTGGAGCTGTTCCTGGAGGCCGTTGCGCGATCGAGGACGATCTGCCAGTTTTCAACCTTTAATAGGCGGGCGATCCATAGCGCGGGCACAGCATGCGACATGTCTGCGAGCGTGAGGCCAGGACCCGGACACGGAGCGCGTGAAGACGTCTGATGCCCGAAACAGGAGAATCTCAAAAATCCAGCGCCACCGCCTTGCAGCGCGCCTTCGCGCAGGCTGTCGCGCTGCATCAGCGGGGGCAGCTCGCGGCCGCAGAAAAGATCTATGAAGACATGCTCCGACAGCAGCCGGACAACTTCGATGCGCTGCATCTGCTGGGCCTGATTTCGGCGCAGACCGGCCGCAGCGAGCGCGGCGTCGACCTGATCCGGCGAGCGATCAGGCTCAACGGCAACGTCGCGGACGCGCACAGCAACCTCGGCAACGCGCTGCGCGCGTTGCGTCGCTTCGACGAAGCGCTCGCGAGCTTCGATGTGGCGGTCGCGCTCAAGCAAAACCTTGCGCCGGCGCTCTATAATCGCGGAATCACGCTTGCGGACCTCGGGCGCCACGAGGAGGCGCTCGCAAGCTTCAATCGCGTGCTCGCGCTGGTGCCCGACCATGCAGACGCCCATCGAAACAGGGGCGCCGCGCTGAGAAAGCTGCAGCGGCTAGATGAGGCGCTGGCGAGCCTGGACAGGGCGATTGCGCTCAAGCCCAACGATGCCGGTGCACACAACGATCGAGGCAACGTGCTCAACGACATCAAGAGGTTCGATGATGCGCTCGCGAGCTACGACCGGGCCCCGGGAATCGCCGGCGCGTGCTACAATCGCGGCAACGTGCTGGTCGAACTGGATCGTCTCGAAGAGGCCGTTGCAAGTTACGACAAGGCGATCGCCCTGCGGCCCGACTATGCCGAAGCCTACAACAACCGCGGCTCGGCGCTGTTCAGGCTCAGGCATCATGAGGCGGCGCTCGCCAGCATCGACAAGTCGATCCGGCACAAGGGCGACGATGCGGCTGCCCACGCCAACCGCGGCAAGGTTCTATCCGTTCTGGCGCGCTACCCCGAGGCACTCGCCGCCTATGACAAGGCCGTCGCGCTCAAACCGGACCAGGCCGACATCGAAGGCTATCGTCTGCACGCCAAATCCCACATTTGCGACTGGGCCGACTTTGACGCCGAGTGCGACCGACTTGTCGAGTTGATCAGGACCCGGAACGCGACGACGCCGCCATTTCTGTTTTGTAGCGTTCCTTCATCGACCGCCGACCAGCTGCTGTGCGCCACGCGATGGACCGCGAAGAATCATCCGACGTCCATAAGCCAGCGCTGGCGGGGCGAGCGCTACCATCACGATCGAATTCGCATCGGCTATTTCTCGTCGGATTTCTGCAACCACGCGACATCGCTCTTGATGGCAGGGATGTTCGAGTGCCACGACCGGTCGAAATTCGAGACGGTGGCAATCTCATGGTCGCCCAACGAGCCCTCGGAGATGCGTCGGCGGCTGGATGCGTCGTTCGATCGATTTGTCGAGGTCCGGGACATCAACGACGATGAGGTCGCCGACCTGATCAGACAATTGGAGATCGACATCCTGGTCGATCTGAAAGGCTTTACCGGGGGATCCCGCACCAGAGTCCTCGGCCGCCGGCCCGCCCCCATCCAGGTCAATTATCTGGGCTATCCGGGAACGCTCGGTGCCCCGTTCATCGACTACATCATCGCCGACCGTACCGTGATCCCGGACCGCCATCGCGAATTCTACAGCGAAAAGGTGGTCGCCCTGCCCGACAGCTATCAGGCCAACGACGACAAACGCGTCATTGCCGATCGCGTGTTCACGCGCGGCGACGTCGGGCTGGCGCCGACCGGCTTCGTGTTCTGCTGCTTCAACAACAACTACAAGATCACGCCTGACATGTTCGATCGGTGGATGAGGATTCTCGGCCGCGTCGAGGGCAGCATGTTGTGGCTCCTCGAAGCCAACGCCGACTCTGCCGCAAATTTGCGAAAGGAGGCGGTCGCGCGTGGCGTCGCTGCGGAGCGCCTCGTGTTCGCACCGCGTATGTCGTCACCCGACCATCTCGCACGCCATCGCCTCGCCGGCCTGTTCCTCGACAGCACGCCCTACAACGCCCACACCACCGCCAGCGATGCGCTATGGGCCGGCCTGCCGGTGCTGACCATTCTCGGCGACACGTTTGCCAGCCGGGTCGCGGCGAGCTTGCTCCATGCGGTCGGCCTGCCCGAGCTCATTGCGGAATCTCCGGAGGCTTATGAGCGCATGGCGGTCGATCTTGCGACCGATCCTTCGAGGCTCGCGGCGCTCAGCACCAGGCTGGCGGCCAACCGACTGACGGCGCCGTTGTTCGATACCAAACGTTTCACCCGGCATATCGAGGCCGCCTACACCACGATGTATGCGCGTCACCGCGCGGGCATTGCGCCGGACCATATCGTCGTCCCGGCGTGATCGTTGCTGGCTGACGGCAGTCGCTCGTCAGCGGAGCGCTGAGAGCGAAGTCAATCCCTTGACGTCCGGCCGGTCGAGACAATAGATGACAATCATCATATAATGGACCGACGCCCGGGCAGGTTCGAATCCCGGCCATGCCGGATCGCACCAGGGCGCGACAGGAGAGCCATGCGTCGAATTGTTGTGACGGGCCTGGGGACGGTGTCGCCGCTGGGCTGTGGCACCGAACTGGTGTGGTCGAGGCTGCTGGCGGGGCATTCCGGGCTAACGGCATTGCCGGAATGGGCGGCGGCGCTGCCGGCGCGCGTCGCAGGACAGGTTCCCGACAAGGCCGGGGATGCCGAGGGCGGCTTCGATCCTGACCTGGCGGCCCCGCGCAAGGACCAGAAGAAGATGGACCGGTTCATCCTGTTCGCGCTGCTCGCGGCGGCTGAAGCCGTGGCGCAAGCCGGCTGGATGCCGGCCGACGCGCAGGCGCAGCAGCGCACCGCGACCGTGATCGCATCCGGGATCGGCGGGTTTCCCGCGATCGCGGACGCCGTGCGCACGGCGGAGAAGAGCGGCCTGCGCCGGCTGTCGCCGTTCACCATTCCCTCCTTCCTGGCCAATCTCGCGGCCGGGCAGATCAGCATCCGCTACGGCTACAAGGGTCCGATCGGCGCGCCGGTGACCGCGTGCGCCGCGAGCGTGCAAGCGATCGGCGACGGCGCGCGCCTGATCAGATCAGGCGAAGCCGACATTGCGATCTGCGGCGGCGCGGAGGCCTGCATCGATCCGGTGAGCCTCGGCGGCTTTGCGGCGGCGCGGGCGCTCTCGACGTCGTTCAACGACACGCCGGCGCGGGCGTCGCGGCCGTTCGACCGCGACCGCGACGGCTTCGTGATGGGCGAAGGCGCGGGCGTCCTCGTCATCGAGGAGCTCGAACACGCGCTTCGGCGCGGCGCGAAACCGATCGCCGAGCTCATCGGCTACGGCACGACGGCGGACGCCTATCACATCACCGCTGGTCCCGAAGACGGCGACGGCGCCCGGCGCGCGATGGAGGCGGCGCTGCAGCAGGCCGGCTTGCGGCCCGACCAGATCCAGCATCTCAACGCGCATTCGACATCGACGCCGGTCGGCGATCTCTCCGAGCTGGAGGCGATCAAGCGCGTGTTCGGGCGCGCGGGAGGAATTGCCGTCAGCGCCACCAAGTCGGCGACCGGACATCTACTCGGCGCCGCCGGTGGCATCGAGGCGATCTTCACGATCCTGGCGCTGCGCGACCAGGTCGCGCCGCCGACGCTCAATCTGGAGAACGCCGATTCCGCTGCACAGGGCATTGACCTCGTCGCGAACGTCGCGCGGCCGATGGCGATCGAACACGCGATCTCGAACGGCTTTGGATTTGGCGGCGTCAACGCCAGCCTGGTTTTTCGACGGTGGTCTTAAGGCGGTCGGGCGTTGCGCTCAGCGCACTCCAATCCGTTCCCCGTCCTGCTTGCGGACGTAGAGATGACGTTCCAGCACGGATTGCATGTTCTCGAACATCGAATAGAGATCGTCGCAATAAACCGACGGATTGTCGAAACCGTTCTTGGTGGAGAAGCGGTGCGGAAGGTAGCCTCCGCCGCAGGCGTTCATGAACTTGCATTGCCGGCACTTCTCGCAAAGATTGACTGAAGCATCGCGTGCGGCTTTCCAGCGCGGCTCGGTCCTGACGTCGTCGATCGCGTGATCGAAGATGTTGAACCGCGTGTTGGTGAAACCGTCACCCGCAATGCGCAACACGTCGTGGGCCTCCACCGTGCCGTCGGTCATGACCGTGCAAAGCTCGACCGGCTTGTGGCCGACACCTTCGGTCGGCGCGTTGTTGCCGATCAGGGCCGCGACCATGTCGGAAATGATGCGGACATTCGATGTCGGCGTCGTGCGATTGGCTTCCAGCCACAAATCGAAAAGGCCGTTATAGAACGGGGCAATGGACGACGGCTTCTCGTCCACCGTCGCGTCGGGAATCATGATGTCGTAGTTGGCGATGCCGCACGCCGCGAAAAAATCCGCGTACTCCTGCGGCGCGTAGGCCGGGTTGCACACCGCGAGCGCGATCACGCCGATGTCGCGCGATACCAGCATGCGGGCGGCGCGTTCCACGGCGGCATGGGTGCCGGTCCCCTGAAACGTCTTGCGGTGAGCGTCGTGAATATGTGCCGGCCCGTCGATACTGATCGCCACCGAAATGTTGCGGGCCTCGAAGCAGTCGAGCCATTCATCGTCAACCAGGATGCCGTTGGTCGTCACCGCGATGGGGATCTCGCAGCCGGTCCGGGATGAAATGCCCTCGCAGCCCTCCGCAAAACGGTGAAAATTATCGACACCCCAAAGCAGCGGCTCACCGCCGTGCAGGATCACGGGAAAGTCGACGAGGGAGTATCTGGCGACGTGCTGTTCGAGGCGCAGCAACAGCTGCTTCAGCACCTCCGCACTCATCAGCTTGGGCTTGTCATAGACGGCCGCATCGCGAAACCAGTAGCAATAGGAGCAATCGATGTTGCACCTCGCCGCTACCTTGACCAGCAACTGCGTGATCGGCTGCTCCTGGAACGCGACGGAATTTGAAGCGTCAACCGACATGCGGATTACCGGCAAGCTGCGATCGGGCTAGATCATGATGCGTTTCCACGGAATCGCATCATGATCTCATCTGGTTGTTTGAGCATGATCTTTTCGGAAAACCGGTTTCCACTTTTCCGGATCATGCTCTAGTAGCCCCTGACGAAGCCACCTCGTCGGAACGCGCCTGCTCCGGGATAATATCCGCCGGCCCTGCGAAATGCGCCGGCGCCCGGATAGTAGCCGCCGCCCCTGCGAAAGCCGCCCGCATAGGGCCCCCTGGCAAAGGCCCCGCGCCTGAAATAAACCTGAGTTGCCTGAGGCTGGTCGGAAACCACCCCCAGCTGGAAGCCCTGTACGTCTTGAGGGCTCTGTTCTTGCAAGCTCTGTTCTTGAGGGCTCTGTTCCTGAGCGCCCTGTTCCTGAAGGCTCTGCTCGCGCACACCACTCAGCAATGCGTCGATACCCTGATGATCGCTTTCGATTGTCGCACCCGGCCCGTGCAGTTGCAGCAGGCTCGCCAAGACCGTCAGCGTGATCGCCATCGTTGAGCTCCTTTTCGCGATATCGCAATCAAACGAAATGTCGGCGCGTGCCTTACGCCGGTCGAGCAACTGAAAGTATAGCAGCGGATTTGCAGCGGAGTCTAGGTATCGCGTCTGATGCTGCGCCGATCAGTTCGCGATGGGCGAACGACCAGGGCACGCTCTCGCGCGAGCCCGTTCCGAAAGACCTGCGCAATCGTTCACGAATGTGATCGCGGCCAACGGCACCGCAATCTGAATCGGGAGCCGCAGGCATGCGCGCGAAATGGCCGCTTTTACGTGCTGAAGCGGGTCAGTTCCGGGTTTGCGGATGAGGGCTCAATGGCGCGCCAATCGGAACGAAACTGCGAACTCTTATGTGATTGAAATTGCAATGCGACCTTTAACAATACCCGATTGAGGCGTGCGTCCGCACTCACAATTCCCCGAGCCCATTGGAGCGCGATGACTTTTCTTCGAATCGTCATCCCGCTCTGGCCCTTTGATTTGACACGATCTTTTCGGACAACCGCTACACGCTTTTCCGGATCATGCTCTAGTGACCGGCGGAGCGTCGGTTCATTTCCTCAAGGGGCTCGCGCAGGGCATCGAACTGGGTACCGAAACCTTTCCAGTCTCCCGCCTTCAATCGCTCCATCGCCTGATTGTAGTGATCGAGCGCCTGCTGCGCCGGGCTCGCCGTCCCGCCTGCAGGGGACACCGTTTCCGTTGCGTTTGAAACCGCCGGCACCGCACCGGGCTCCGCGAACAACGCGGCCAGGGCGTCAGCGAGCGTCTCCTTCATCACGACGTGCTCACCGTAGGCCGCGATCACGCGTTTCAGCTCCGGCAGGTGTCCAAGCTCGGCGCGCAAATAGAGCGGCGAGACATAAAGGATCGAGTTCTCGATCGGGATCACCAGCAGGTTCGCACCGCGTATCACCCGCGAGCCCATCTGATTCCACAGCGTGAGTTGTTGCGAGATCTCGGTATTCTGATTGATCCGTGCCTCGATCTGAAACGGCCCGTAGACAAGCTTGTCCTTGGGGAACTCGTAGACAATCAGCTTGCCGTAGTCGGGGGCGTCGCAACGCGCCGCGAGCCACGCGATCATATTGTCGCGACGGCTCGGTACCATGGGAAGCATCAGGAAGAACTCGGCCTGCGGCTCGCCGGGCAGCCGCATGATGATGTAATAGGGGGTCATCACCGAAGTGCCGTCGCCGCCCGGCTGTCGCGGAAACTGCCAGAAGTCCTCGCGGTTGTAGAATATTTCGGCCTGCTCCATGTGGTAGGTCTGATACAGCCGCGCCTGGATCAGGAACAGATTCTCCGGATAGCGGATATGCTTCTGCAAATCCGCCGGCATGGCCATGAACGGCTTGAACAGGTCCGGGAAGATGCGCTGGTAGGTCGCTGCAATGGTATCGCTTGGGTCGATCAGGTAAAAATCGACCGTCCCGTTATAGGCATCGACGACAATTTTCACCGAATTCCTGATGTAGTTGAGATCGAGCTCCGGCACGGGCTGCGCTGAGGGGAAATAGGAGCTCGTGGTGTAGGCATCCTGCATCCAGAACAGCCGACCGTTGCTGACGACCAGATAGGGATCATGATCGAGCCTGAGGAATGGGGCGATCGTGCGCACCCGTTCCGTAATGTTGCGCCGGATCATGATCCGGCTGTCGGCCGTGATATAGCTTGAGAGGACCAGATTCGCGTCGTTGAAGTAGTAGGCGAACAGCGTTCTCCATCCCAATGCTCCGATCGGCACACCGCCGCTGCCGTCATAGGCCGCATAGACGTTGTCCTTCCCCTTCGGATAATCGAACTCCGGGATGCTGGCCTTGACGATGACGTAGTCGTCGCTCTCTTCGCCGAAATAGATGCGCGGTTCGTCGATCCTGGGGCCACCGTCGGCAACGGGCGGAATATCGCGCAAATAGAAGAACGGCAGTCCTTCCGTGCTCTTGCGGGTGACCGGGCTCATCACTGCGCCGTTGCCGTGCGTAAACAGCACGTGGCGGTTGACCCAGGCCTGGGCGTTCGCCGGCAGCAGGGAGGCCCGGAGTTCGCGGGCCGAGAGCATCACGCTCTGGTAGGAGCCGTCGAGCCAATAGCGATCGACGTCAAGATCGTGGAATTTGTAATAGGTACGGATCTCCTGCAGCTGCGCGTAGGTATTCGACAGCGGCAACCAGTCCCACAGCCGGATGTTGTCGATGGTCGCCTTGTTCGCTTCCAGCGTCTTGAAGGTCAGCCTCTGTTCAGCGGCAAACGGCTTGGTTGCGATCCGGTCGAGATTGTAGGCCTGCCTGGTGAGCGCAATGTTGCGTTCGATGTAGGGCTTCTCCAGCTCCAACTCCGTCGGCTTGACGACGAAGTGCCGGAAAAGCGAAGGGACGAGGCTCGACAGCATGACAGAGCCGACGCCGACGAGGATGAACGCGGCGGCAAGAAGCCGGTAGGTGCACGCCCGCAAATTGGCCCATGCGATGAGCGCCGCGATGATCGAAAGCCCGATCATCAACCACAGAGCCGGCAGCCCCAGATGGACATCGGTGTAGCTCGCCCCGACCACGACACCATTGTCGCCGTAGAGCAGCAGATAGCGGTCGAGCCCATAGGACCAGGCTTTCACCGCGAACAGAAGGCCAAGCAGCGCCGAGCCATGCGCGATCACGGTCGGCGAAATTGAACGGTTGTGAACATCGTATTCGATGTCGCCGCGCACCCAGTAGATCGCTCCGGCAAACAGTGCGCCCAGGATAATTGTCAGCAGCATCCAGTTCTTGATCGCGATATAGGCGGGTAGCGAAAAGAGATAGAACCCGATGTCCTTGTTGTAGAGCGGATCCTGCGTACCGTAGGGCACGTGGTAGAGAAACTGCAGGAAGATGTTCCAATTGCCGACTTCGCCTGCGGCAACCAGCAAGGCGAGCACACCCGCACCGAGCGCGACAAACCGCGGCCGGGCTAATTGGTCGCGCAGCTCTACGAACGGATCGGGCGGCGCCGTAAAACCGGCGACCTTCCCCGGGGCAAATCGGTTCTGTAGCGGCTGCTGCATGGCAAACAGCACCGCCAGGAGTCCGTTCAGCGAGAGGACGACGGTGGTCACCGCGAAGACGGAGAGAAAGACGATTGCCTTGGCGCCGATCGCCGTCAGGAAAACCTGTAGGTAGCCGATCGATGAAAACCACAGCCAATCGACCAGGAAGTCGCTCGCGAACGAGAGCAGGATCAGGCAAATCGTGATGACGATGGCCGCAACGATCAGCCTGACCACGCCACTTTGCCGTGGTCCTTTCCGGCCGGGTCCGGTAATCCCGATCGTCATGACTTCATCATAGCGGAAACGAGGGACGCCCGCCGCTTGTTTCGTGGTGGGGATTGCCCGCCAAGGCGCGATGAGGGCTCGAAGCTGCGTCACCGGGACGCAAATGAGCACAAGGCGGCAACTGCTCAGGCGGCCGGCGTGATCAATCAGTCGTCGAGCAGGAAAGCTCCCGGCGAATGGAGCCGTATCGTAAAATGTCGTGGAATAGCGAACATTTGGCGCTCCCTAGGGAACTGAAATAAGAAAGCGAACTCAATGCCTTACGGAACTGTTTGGGTAGGGCACGCCTCATTGTATTTCAAGGCGTGTCAAAATGACCGCCCAAACTGTTGAGTCATAAGATCCCAGCCTACTTTTCCATGACTGTCGAATGAGTGAACTTCAAATGGGAGCGACACTCGAGCAGGCGGTCTTCCGATAGACAGCGGATTGGACAGTCAGCCTGAATACAGGAAGATCAATACCCTCTTCCGACAAGCTGTCTTCTATGTGTTTGCTCCAAAAACTGCCCTGGTCGGAACGAACGATCGGTAGGCCCCAATCTTTCGGGGGCGGTCGGGACCGTTCCCCCAAAGATCCGTTTTCACAATCTTTCGAGCCCGACCGGCCGCATGATCATTTGCATGGTCGCCTAGCTGAACCTCGGCTTTTGGCGTCTTGCCCTGACCATCGTCTCAGTTACCACGATCGCTTACGGCGGCCACCTGCTCTACACTCGTCGCGTCGAAGCGATCTGCCGGCACGGTGCGCCACCACGAGAGCGGCTCCGTCGGTAGCTCACGCCGAGCAGGCGGTGTCCGCCGGCATTTCGCGATCTTGCTGGTCTTCTGTTTCGTCATCTGTCTCTCGAAGAGGCAATGCTTTCCCGCTCGCTCGGATCGCTCCGAGTGGTGCGGATGCTGCCTTGTTTTTGATAGGAGGCCGACGCCTCTATGGTCTGGAGACGCCGGCTTACGCCGTCGTCTCACCCTAGCCTCGCCTCACCGGGCCACGCCATGCCTCGCCGGACCACGCCCCGCCACGAGTTCTCAATCGATCAACGTCACCTCGAACGTGCCGCTTTGGGGCCGCCAGTCGCCGAGTCCCTTTCGGACACCTGCTTGCGCAATGGCCTGGACGAGATGCTCCCGACCGATGTTGGAACCGCACGACATCGGCGTGCTTCGGCGTGGTGATCACATAGCGGCGTCACGGATCATGCTGGTCACCTCACGATGACATGGGCAGCACAGAGCGATCAGATCGCTGTCCCGCTCGGCGCCGAGCCGCTCGTAGCTGGCGTGGTGGACCTCGAGCGGCGCCTTCTTGCCGCGCAGGCGCCAATGCTCTTGCGCGTCATCGAGGGCCTTCAGGCGCGCGGGATTTCGACGCCAGGCGTCGCTGCCCATGTAGATCCGTTAATTCAATTCGATGCTTCAGTTGGCTATTTCGGGATATATTATCCTGAAATGTCCGGTTAGCAAAGCAACTTCGCGATGCCACAGCACGAAAAATCTGTTAAACCTTAATTGCGTGCAGGGGGCGATTCGCTGTGGAAGTCAGTTCGGAAACCGCTGATGTGCTGTCACCGGCGCAAATGCGCGCGGCGAGGGGCCTACTTGGCCTCGATCAGGCTCAGGTCGCGCAACTAGCGGGCTTGAAGCAGAACACCATTTCCCGCTTCGAAGGCGGTGAGGATTTTTCAGTCAAGAACAAGCGCAGGCGCGACGCATTGAAAGCGATCAGGCAAGCGTTCGAGCAACAAGGCGTGGAGTTCATTTTTCGTAGCGACGTGTCGGGCGAAGGCGTTCGCCTCAGACTGCCTGAGGCTGGCGCTGCAACTGAGTCGGATCCCGATGAAACCACGCCCTCCTCGCCTGGGCGCTATGGTTCGCGTCGATCCTTCGCTCTAGCGTTTGGGGGCGTTTCCTGCGCTTCCCATTGAAGCCGGTGTCTCAACTTTCTTCAATCGTGCTGAGCGCCATAACGAGCTTGAGGTCGCGCGGATCCTTATCCTTACTCGCGTCCAAGCTTTTCAGCCATTTCGTATCGATCTTGACGCCCGATCCGAAATCCAGTCCCGACTTAATCTTGGTCGCCACATTGAAGGTGTTTAGCTGGGCGGGTGATTTGACCAGTGCCCGAATCTGCCCCGCAAAAGGATCCTTGACCGTCGAAAGATCGATGTCAGCGATTACGCCGGCAATTCTCTCGGCCGCATCCCCGTTGAAGATCAACACCTGATACGTTTCGCCCCGAACCGGTCGCACCTGCATAACGGCCGCAATTCGCTGCAGTGGGGTGAATCTGAAAATCTCGACATAACCTCCTGCTTTCGCAGGCGCAGTCAGGCTGATACCGACATCGATGTGCTGATGTGGAGCAGCGATCGTGCCGACGCGCGTAAGATTGCTGGCGAATATTTGCTGCAGCTTCAGAGCCTCGACATCGCGGAACCGACCAATTCGAAGATAATTCCCCTTCTTGGCCAATCGCCGATCCGCGAACTTAACGGGCCAAGCGGAAATCTGCGCTTTCTGCCACTCGATCTGAAATTGATCTTTGTCGTACAGGAATACGTCCGTAGTTTCCGGCCGATTGGATATGGCCGCCGTCCAGTCTCGTCTGCGGACAATTCCACGCAGCATGAGAATCGCATCACTCTTCTTTTGCGCGATGTCGCAGGCCTGACTGATGACGACGAAGACGGGCTGATCGTGAAGATCCAACGTCCGATTTTTTTCCCATTTCTTTGGCTTTTCGACGATGAGATCGCCTAGCTGAAGCACCGACTTAGCCTCGTCGAAATTATAGCCCTCGCTTCTGATCACGTCTTCGCACACGAAAGAAGATGCGTACTTCAGCTTGGGGATCTGAACCGACGGCAGGAAATGCGACGCCGGAAACTTCTCAAACTTCATGTCGTCCAGCAGACGATCAAATCGCCCCGATGCAAGCTGCTTCTCGATGCAGAACTGAA
The DNA here is from genome assembly GCF_054062115.1 of Bradyrhizobium sp. USDA 4501. Lineage (NCBI taxonomy): Bacteria > Pseudomonadati > Pseudomonadota > Alphaproteobacteria > Hyphomicrobiales > Nitrobacteraceae > Bradyrhizobium > Bradyrhizobium sp. USDA 4501. The sequence goes on along the minus strand of NZ_JBSSEX010000001.1, from coordinate 6,387,897 downwards.
CGTAAGTCGACGACATTGAATTCAGGTACTCGCCGAGGGCAGTGCTATCGTCCTCAAGCCGAAACTTGAATAGGTAGGCCAAATCGGAGAGATCCAACAAGCGCATGTGCTTGCGGTATTCGACGGCGGCGGAAGAGATGGCATCGAACCATCCGTCCATCCATTTCGCTACGCGTTGAGCATCGTCCTTGTGATTGAGAAGGTCCATTAGGGCCTTCGGCAGCGCCTTCGGAAAGTCTTCCTTGTTGATCGCGCGAAACTTACATCCGATCAGCTCTGCCCGCACCTGCAACTCTGATGCTACGTCATATAGCCTGGTGCTTCCCGTAGTCGACATAACGACGATTAGCGGGCGTTGCTCGTCTGGCTTGCCTTCCAGCAGCCCACGAATGCGTTCTACCGCATCCTCCAGCGCGGCTTCTGTGTCCGTAATTCCAAGATACAAATCGAGAAAGATGATCTGCACATTCTCTGGCCCGCTCATTTCACGGCGCCCTTGAGGCGTGAATTCTATCTTCGACTTCGACAGAAATTCCTCGAGGTACTCGAGCTGCTTCTTCTTAGACGCCTGGACGGCCTCAAAGGATCCAAACAGCTGCGACACCACCTGCTTTGCCAATTTTCCAGCTTGAGCAAGTTTCCAAAGCTTCTCAACGAAGCTATCGTCTTTCAAACCAGCAGCGAAGTCTTCGGAATCAAAGCCCTTTTCTTCCAGGATGGCCCCCAGCACCTTTCGAACGGGCCCCGACGAGCGATCGTACAGCGCAGTCGCTGCGGCATCCGTATCCGAGAAGAGGAGGTCATCCGCAAACGGAACTGTATCATAAGCGTCGTCTATGATGAGGGCTTGCTTGATTTGATGAGTTTGGACGAGCGCAAAGACATCAGCCAAATCGTTCATGATGCTGCCGTAAGCACGAGTTCAAAAGCATTGAGCCTACCTTCATGCGCCGCATGTTGGGGGGTCATGTATAGGTCTCCCCCGTGATGGCGGGCATTTTCCCGCGCGATGTACAGGCCCAGTCCGCGACCGCCTTCATCGCCACGAGTGGTATAAAACGCATTGAAAATAACGTCGGAGAACTGTTTGGCTACCCCGGTGCCATTGTCCCAGAACACGAATGAGCCTCCCGCTTCAGGACGAACCTCCACTTCAATGTGCGGTTGTAGACGCTTGCGATCGCGTTTGGCAATATTCAGCCAATGTATCGAATTGGAGAGCAGGTTCTCCACAATCTGAACGACCATTCCCTTGACGGCCTTGACCCTGATCGGACGGCCGTTCGGCGCCCGCGAGTTGACCTTCCAAGAGATTCCCGCCTCGCTCAGGACGTCTGCGCGGGCCTCAAAAGAGTCGCGCACAGCCTGAACGAGATCGAAGTCGGATTTTTTCTGACGGCCGGATACGCTCAATGGATCCAACACACGAAGCCTACGCTCGATAGTGACTAGCTGCGCCTCCAAATTCTGGAACAGCGATCTCACCGCCGGCGGGAGCTTCATGCCCCCCGACGATCTGATCAAATCCAGTGTGTATTTGGTCGTGCGGGCGAGTTCGTGCGCGACGATTTCCACCATGAGGCCGATACCCGCGAGCTCGATCAGCCGATCCTTCTCGCCCTCCGTCCTCTCGGCGTAATTTTGGGCCTTAGTATAGGCGACATACATGTCGTTGAACGAGCTTTGAAGGCTGTCAACGACTACGTCCTCCCCCTGAAAAGTGCGCTTCAGCTCTTTGATATTCGCCCGGACGCGCCGGTTGTAGCTTTCGACCTTCTCGGTCGTCTCGGTTAGATCGAGTTCACGAAGACCCGCGTATTCATCGTTGACTCCATCCATCCAAACCTTGAGCGGCTTGGTCAGAAAATTGTGCAAGATGGAAATGAGAGCGTGCTTTTCGAAGTTGTCGCGAAGTCCCTCGCGATTCGTCTGATCGACTAGATGCTTGTTTCCGGAGCGCGTTATCTGAACTCGACCGAGGATTTGGTCGGTGTTGAGCAGATATCCGCTCGACTTGAAAGCCTGGGTATTCAAGTCGAGCCAATCGTCCCCCTTGCTTCCATAAGGGTTCACTCGGAAGCCATCGCGGTAAAGCATCAGCCCCCCGGTCCACGCGTTGACCAGTTCCTTCACCTGGGCTCGGTCGCCGATTTCATCGATCTTCTTCAGAATGCGTCGATTGAACCAATAGAACTCAAACGAAAAGGGGCCGAGAGAGGTCAAGGCCGACTTCGGGACGTTCTCGCCCAGGAAGTCGCCGAGCTCATGATGAGTCAGCACGAAGTCTGTCTTCTCGGAATATAGCCGATAGTCGAATGTCGCCTTGAGCCTCGGCGACTTCTCGATCATATAGTTTCCCTTGCAATAGCCGTGAGCGGCCTTGAACAGCGCTTGCGTAATCCTCTTGGTCGACACGGGCTCGGCATTAAGCGACAGCTCGATCGGGAATCCCTCCTTCGCCGACAGGAATGGATCGACAAGGCGACTGAACTCTCCGCTGGCTAGTTTTTCGACCTTGGAAAGGTCCCAATCAGCGGCGAGGTCGCGGATAGTCAGTTTTGTGCCGCTTACTTTTGGATTTGTCTTCCGTTCGCCGACCTCGATCGACAGATCGACCTGATCCAGTAATCGCCGTGGATCAGAGGAGAAGACGCTCCAGTCGACGTTTAGAACATTCCAGAATCGCTCGCCCGAGCGAGTCGTTCGAACCTCCAGCTTGCTTCCCAGACGCATGGACGACAAGCGACCAACGCCCTTTTCGCCGAGCGTAGGGCGCTTGTCCTTCGAAGGTTTAAGCAACCGATTGGCGGTACCGATAGTCAGGAATGCCTCTGCAAGGTCGTCAGAGGACATTCCGCTCCCGGTATCATCTATCTGGATTAGGTTCTCGGTCGAATAGATCTCGTGGAGACGCCGCCGGAATTCGGCGAGAGATTTGACCTGAAGTTTTGCTAACGCTTTGGCTGCCGCAGGATCGGTCAAGGGCTTCCTGAGCTTGGACTTCAGCTCGGCAATCGCATCCTCGACCGTTTCGATCCGCTCCTCAGCTATGCCGCTTTCGATTTCAGAGAGCGTGCTGCGCGTGAACAGCACCTCGACGCTGACCTTTACGTCCGGCGAGCCCGCATCGAATGCGTTCTTCACAAGCTCATAAATGGCGATCGCGTCCGAGCTGATCAGTTCGGCCCCAAGCTCGAGGACGGTTCTAGCGGCTACCTTGAATTTCAAGAGCGGGGCCCCGATGGTTAAAAATCGGTTGATTGGGCCGACAATAGCACCAAATAGTTGAAAATATCGCAAGCGTAGCCGAGGGTTACTCGGCACCCGCCCGTCATGTGCAATTGACCTTCGCCCTTCGCTCAGGGACCATTACGTCGTCTCCTCGGCACCCACGCGACGGCCAGGCCAATCGGGTAACGCTAGACGTTCCGGAATTGTCAACTCCTGAGCCGGCGGATGCAGAACAAGAGGCTCGGCGCGAATGAGAGCGATCCGATCGCGGATTCGCTTGATCTCCAACTCGATGATCTCATCGAGTTGCCTCGGATAGACGTAGTGAGCGTATCGATCCCGATCGTCGTCCAGTTTGTGCCCCGCGGCCAACAGCATGATCCTGAAATGGCTGGCGGCTCGCCACAGGTAAGGTTGCACCTGTTCGCTCACAAGGCCGGACCTGTCCTGGATCAGGCCGAGCAGCTTCTCGTCGATCGACAGGATCTCCTTGACGAGCGTCACCTCGCCCGGAGTGAACTGATCCTCCCACTTCGGATCCACCAGCAGCAACAGTATCCGCATTTCCGCGCCCGCCGCATGCCTCGCCTTCAGATCGGTCGCGATCAACTGGTTCGTGTTCGATAACTGCTGATACGGCCCGTAGAAACTGTCTAGCTTCTCCTGAAGGGATTCCAATTCCGCTTCATTCGCCTTCTGGACGTTGGTCGCCCGGCTCGTCCTACTGTTGAATATGATAGCAATCGCGGCGACGAACGCGCCGGCGAGGCCGGCCAAGCCGGTCAACAGAGGAGCAAGGTCCTTCGCGGTCCATCCTCCGCCATCCTTAGGAGGAGAGCACGCGTACTGGACCACAACATTCCGACCGGGATCGCCGGACGGCGACGGCGACACGGTCGGATTTGAAGCCGCAGCCGCAGGAGTTGGTGCGGCGACTGGAGCGATGGCCGGCGCTTTCGGCGGCTCGACCTTCGTAGACGGCGATGATGGTGCCTTTGGAGCCTGCGGCGCTGCGCGAGCCGGCTCTTCCGCAATCGCCAAGCTGGGCTGAACGACCGGGATCAGGAGCGCCCCGAGGATCAAAAGTGCAAAGAACTGCTTCATTCCGACGTCGCCAGCGATGTCATCCACTGCTCCTGAAGGCCCTCTGCACCCTTTCGAAGTCCGCCGTTGAATGCGGTCGTCATCGTTCGAAAGCCCGCGGCGGTCAATAGCTGCTGCCAATCATCAGCCTGGTAGAACGCGAAGAATCTTCCGTCACCGCCGAGGAGCTCGCCGGTTCCCCTCTTCAGCGAAGCAAACAGGAGCCCACCCGGCTTCAGAACGCGCCTCACCTCAGCCAGCGCTGCGACGACATCGGGCCGTGGAAGATGGAGAAACGAGGCCGACGCCCAGACACCGTCGAAGGCTTGTGATCGGAATGGAATTCCTCTCATGTCGGCCACGACGACTGGAGCTTGCGCGGTAGAGCGCGCGATCTTCGTTATCGCTTCCGAGTAGTCAAGCCCCGCCACCGGGTGGCCCAGAAGCCGGAAGCTCGCCAGGTCGTATCCGGCGCCGCAGCCAAGATCCAAGACACTGCCACCGGCCAAACGGCGAGAAAAATCTGCCAACTGAGGGGCCAAGGCCCGAATGCGAGTTGTGTGCGCATACTCGTCGGCGTGCGCTTCGTAGAACCGCCGCGTGCCGTCATCAGGCACCGACTTTGGACCACTCGCTTTGGGGCGACGAACGGGTGTCTTGCTCATGGGATTCTCGGCGGCGAGCTGCCGTCGCGGGGGGTGAACAAAGCGGTTGAAAGATGCATCCGCAACGTGTGAGCCTGCGGCTATTCGTTGTAGATGTAGCAAGTCTGAATCTCAGCACCAAGCTCGCGATAACCCATTGATTTATCTTGACCATCAAGCAACGACCGCCGTCGACCCTCGCGTAATCGACGCCATGATGCCGTGGTGGCGCGATCGGGCCGCGAACGCTCACTCGCCGCATGTCCAGGGTCACGCCGCTCGCGATGCGATCGAAGCTTCGCGGGCCGAAGTGGCCGCGCTAATCGGAGCCCAGCCCGAGGAGATCGTCTTCACGTCCGGCGCGACGGAGGCCTCCAACCTGGCGCTCCGAGGATCCCTGGGGCGCGGCCGCCACGCGATTACGACGACCATCGAGCACAGCTGCGTCCGGGAGACGCTACGAGCGCTCTCGAAGCAAGGCACTTCAGTAACGGAGGTCGCGGTAAGCCCCAACGGGCTCGTCGACCCCGCGGATATCGAAGCCGCGATCACCACCAATACCCGCCTAGTTTCCGTGATGGCGGTGAACAACGAGGTGGGAACAATCCAACCGCTGGCCGATATCGGCGCTGCTTGCCGCAGCCAAAACGTCGCGTTCCATACCGACGCCGCTCAGGCGGTGGGCAAGATTCCTCTCGACGTCGGCGGAATGAAGATCGATCTGCTGAGCATCTCGGCACACAAGCTCTACGGCCCCCAAGGGATCGGCGCCCTGTACTGCAGGCAATCGCTGCGTCGCTCGTTGAGTCCAATCCTGACCGGAGGAGGGCAGGAGCGCGGCACTCGTTCGGGCACTCTGCCGACTGCGCTTTGTGTCGGCCTTGGCACCGCTTGCCGCATCGCAAAGGCCGAAATGTCCGAAGAATCCTCCCGTTTGGCAAGCCTCAGGGAGCGCTTCTTGGGCCGCCTACTGGAAGCCCTCCAAGGCGTTCAGGTGAACGGCTCTCTCGTCGAGCGCATTGCAGGAAATCTCAACGTCGCCTTCGACGGCATCGACGCCGAGTCACTCTTGTACCGTCTCCCCGAACTCGCGCTTTCGACCGGTTCGGCCTGCTCATCTGCTGCAATCGCGCCATCTCACGTGCTTATCGCGATGGGTCTCACCCAGGAAGCCGCGCAGGCTTCAGTGAGGATCGGCTTTGGGCGGGACACGCAGGCGAATGAAGTCGACGCCGCGGTCGACTTGATCGCAGAAGCGGTGAAGGCCTTGCGTCTTTCCGGAGGGTCCCTCAGTGTCGACAGAGCAGCCAAGTCGCGCAATCAAGGCCGCCGCTAGGGTCAGGTATCGAAATGTCTGAACGAGAATTCGAAGTCTTCTCCGGCCATGAGTCGTTTGCCTGCCGCTATGGCTGGCTCCCCAAGCTCCACGAGGCGCTTCTCAAGGATCCGGAGCTGTTCGGCGACGACGACGCAGCGATCGTGACGCTCGGTATCGGCAAGAACATGGTCCGATCGATCCGCTTTTGGGGTGATGCCTTCGGGCTCACTAAGGCCGAGGGCAAGCGCGTCGTTCCGACTGAGTTCGGCGTCGCCCTCCTGGACCAAAAGAAGGGGCATGACCCGTACCTCGAAAGCAACGCCTCTCTGTGGCGCCTGCATTGGAACATCACGACCTCGGCGAACCTAGGGGCCTGGACATCGGCCTTTCTTGATCTCGCCGACACGGAGATACTGAAGGATGCCTTTCTGAAGGCGGTCCAAGGCAAGGCCGTATCAGCACGCGGTGCGATCACATCGGGCACCGTAACGCAGCACGTCGACATCTTTCTCCGCACGTACGACGCAGGGCGTGGCTCGGCTACGGCGGTCGTCGAAGAGGGTCTCGGCTGTCCGCTCCAGGAACTGGGGCTGCTCGAACTCACGGACGCCGGCGCTAGTCCCGTCATCCGTTTCAAACGTGGTCCAAAGCCCGACATCGACGTCGCGACGACGGCTTTCGCCGTCGCAGACTTTTGGCGGTCCGTGGCACCCAACAGCCTTTCGCTGTCTTTTCGCTCTCTGATGGTCGACCGGCGCTCGCCAGGCACGGTCTTCAGACTCGACGAAGCGTCGATGCATCGGTCTCTCGTCGAATTGACGGAGGTCGTGAGAGGACTTTCGCTTCGCGACGATGGTGCCGGCGGCGTCGATCTCGTCCGATCACAATCAACTCCGCTTAGCCGTCTGGAGGATGCCGCGTGGCAGCACTGAAGCGCACGGCCCTGCTCGCCGATCGAATCTCGATCGGGCGCAGGTACATCCGTTCCGTCGATCTGGGACGAGACCTTGAAGATCCGCACGCTCTCTCGGGCTACGTCATTACGCCGGCGGTCCGGGATGCGCTGCAGCGCATCTTGAACGGTCTTCGCGATGATTCCACTCAAAGGGCGTTTCGCGTCACCGGTCCGTATGGCGTCGGCAAATCGGCGTTCGGCCTGTTACTGGCCAAATTCTTCGGAGATCGCGTCGACGGGAAAAGCGGAGCGGCCGCCAGGTTGCTGCGTACTGAAGACGTCCCGCTGCCCGGCGTTCCGAAGTACCTGCCGTTGGTGGTCATCGGTCGGCGCGCGAATTTCGCGGATTGCCTCTTGGCGGAGATCGCGCAAGCTGCACGCTCATTCCGCGGAGCGAAGGCAGCGGCGCTCGCGAAAGATTGCGAGGCGCTGGCCAAATCGCGGGCCAAGGGCGTCCGAAGCGACGTTGAAGTGCTTAATCTTCTTCGGCGCCTCTCCGTGGAACTCAATCCGGGCGGCGGCGTGCTCCTTCTCGTCGACGAGATGGGACGATTCTTGGAGTACGCGGCGCTTCATCGGCACGAGTCCGATCCTTCCTTCTTCCAGCAGCTCGCCGAGCGGGCCGGAGGCGTTCAGAAGGATCCGCTCGCGGTCGTCGCATTCCTGCATCATCGCTTCGCGGACTATGCTGCCGGACTGGGTGAATGGGTAGAAGCAGAATGGGTCCGATCGGCAGAGCGCTACGAAGACATTTCGCTGCATGACTCCACCGAACAGACGGCCTTCCTGCTGGCGGAAGCCATCGTTCATCGGCCAATGGAGGATGGTGAAATCGCGTCGCGCGCGCAAAAGCTCTTCGGCGAAGCCGCGGCCAAAGGCGTTTTCACGACCCGAAAGAGCGAGCTATCGAAGATCGGCCCCCGACTTTATCCGCTCCACCCTGCTTCGGTCGCTTGCCTCGCGAATATCGCCGGGCGCTTCGGCCAGAACGAGCGGTCGGTCTTCAGCTTCCTGCATTCTCTCGAACCGCACGGGTTCCAGCGCTTCATCCACGCGAACACTCATTCTCCGGACGTCTGGTACAGCCTGGCGGATCTCTACGATTACGTGGCCGCACTGGGCGACGTCCGCTTCAGGTCCGCGGACCGGGAGCGTCGCTGGGAACTCCTCCGGAATGCGGTAGCGGAAGGCGTCGATCTCGAAGATTTGCCGCTGCGTGCCTTGAAGTGCGTCGGCTTGCTTGCCGTGCTCGAACCGACCCCTGGCCTGCGCGCCGACCCAACCACCGTTGCTTGGTGCCTCGGAACGACCGCCAAGGACACCGAAAAGGCGCTCAAGACGCTGGTCGAGCGGAAGCTCCTATATGTGCGCGCGCATCGCGACGACTACAGCCTTTGGGCAAGCACGAGCGTCGATCTCGACGGGTGGCTCGAACAGGCAAGGACGCAGAACCCTCAGATCAGGCGCTTGGATTCCGTGCTCGCGGCTCTTCCGCCGGCCCGCCCGCTCGTCGCGCACAAGCACTATCATCGCACGGGAACCTTGCGCGCCTTTTCGATCGCTTACTGGAACGGCGAAGGTGATCCCTCGTTCAAGGTAGCTGCCGACTACGACGGCACGGTCGTCGTCGTACCGGTCTATCCCGACCAAGACATCCGGAAAGTGGCCCGGAAGATCGAGTCCGTCGCCGACGTAGCCGACGAACTCACGCTTTACTGCGTACGTCAGATCACTCCGAACGCTTTGGCCGCCGCTTGGGATTTGGCTCTCTGGCGTTGGATCGACCAGAATTGCGGTGACCTGCGGGTCGACGATCTCGCCAGACGCGAAGTGCGTGGGCGTATCGATAGCGCCTCCAGCGCACTCCAGTCCGCGCTCGAACCGTTCGGACGGCCTTCGCTCCCGGGATCCAAGGAGCTCTGGGTTTATCGCGCCAAGCCGCTTGCTATCGCCGACCGCACGCTGCTCAACCGCAAGCTCAGCGACATCTGCGACGACGTATTCTCGAAGGGACCGATCCTGCGGAACGAGCTCATCAATCGGTCGAAGCTGTCCAGCGCTGCGGCCAGCGCGCGTATGCGCTTGCTCGAAGCCATGGTCGATACCGCGGATCAGCCCTATCTCGGCTTCACCGGCGCTCCGCCCGAGCGCACGGTTTACCTTTCTCTTTTCCAATCGACGAACGTTCACCGGCAAGAGGACGGACGCTGGTCGTTTCTGCCGCCTTCTCCGGACGAGCTGAATTGGGGACCCGTTTGGGCCAAGATCGAGGAGTTCCTCCGCTCGAAGGGATATTGCTCGTTCGAAGAGATCGCCGCGGAGCTTGCGAAGCCGCCGATCGGATTACGCGCCGGCCCCTCTCTGCCGATGATCGCCGCATTCATGCTGCATCATCGCCGACAAGTCGCGATCTTCGAGCGCAATAGCTTCCAGCCCGAGCTTACAGCCGCGCATTTCATGCGCCTGGCGAAGAATCCCTCAAACTTCGCGCTGAAGTACCTGGGCAAGTCGGAGTCTACGGCCGCCATCCTGGAACGCCTCGCGTCCGGTTTGGAGATCTGGCCCAGCGATGGTCGGCCAGAGGGATCGTTGAAGCCTCTCGTGGAGGCTCTCTATCGCTGGTGGCAGGCCATACCCGCATACGGGAAGGAAACCAGCACGATCTCGAAGTCGGCACAGGCGATTCGAGCAGCCTTGAAGAAGGCAGACGAACCCATCGACCTCATCTACACGCACTTGCCTCAAGCCTGCGGCCTCTCCGCCTTGAAGCCGGAGGGATACGACGAGGAGCAGGCAGGTAATTTCGTCGAGATCCTCAACACCTCCCTGCTGGAAATTGCGGATGCTGCTTCCCGGGTCCGTAGCTCAGCGCAAGCGGCTCTATTGGAGGCGTTCGGTGCTCGTACCATCGATAAGCTGCGAGGTCAGATCGCAAACGACTACGGGCAGCACACGCTGAAGCTTACTGATTACCGTCTGCGGGCGTTCATCGAGCGCGCTTCCGACAGCAGTACTGGCGACCAGGCCTGGCTGGACGGCGTGGCCAGTCTGCTCACCGGCAAACGCATCGATGCCTGGAAGGACGACACGATCGACAATCTCATCTTCGAGTCCAGGGCGATCGCCGCCCGTCTGGCCAGATGGTTGGCGCATATGAAGCTCGAGGACGCGAACACCACTCCGTTGGTCAGCGTCCACGTGGTGGATACCGCCGGGCATGAAGAAATGGTCGTCGTTCGCAAGGGCACGCTTACGAAGGAAACCGAGGACAAGGTCGCTCAGATCAAGAAGCTTCTGGCGAGCGCCAAAGATCCTTCCTCGGTCCTCGCCCATGTGGTGGCCGACCAACTCAAGATGGCTCCCAAGGATACGAAAGCGCCGACCGATGGCTGAGACGAACAAGACCAGGCACATCCTCAGCCTTTCCGGAGGAAAGGACAGCGCGGCTCTCGCCATCTACATGCGCGATCGCGTGCCGGAGATGGAGTACATCTTCAGCGATACGCGGAAGGAACTGCCGGAGACCTACCAATACCTCGAAAGGATCGAAGACTACCTCGGCAAACGGGTTCATCGCCTGAACGCTGAGCTCGGCTTCGATCATTGGTACGAAGTGTACGGCGGCATGATCCCTTCGAACCATCGCAGATGGTGCACGAAGATGCTCAAGCTGAAGCCCTTCGAGGAGTTCGTCGGAGAGGAGCCGGTTCTCAACTACGTCGGACTGCGCGCGGATGAAGAGCGCAGCGGCTACATCAGCCACAAACCGAACATCACGCCGATCTATCCCTTCAAGGATGACGGATTGAAGCTCGTCGACATTCACGAAATCCTCATGTCCAGCGGCGTTGGGATGCCCCCTTACACGGATTGGGGCAGGACGCGCTCAGGCTGCTTCTTCTGCTTCTATCAGCAGAAGATCGAATGGGTCCGACTGAAGGAAGCCCATCCAGGCCTGTTCGACGAGGCGAAGAAGTACGAGCGCCCTTACGAAGGTAGCGGAAACGTCTTCACGTGGACCTCCGGCGAGAGCCTCGCAGAACTCGAGCAGCCCGATCGCATGCAGAGGATCCGAGACGAATACGAACGACGCAAGACCCAGGCTTCTATTCGAGGCGCGAACCTGACCTTGGAGCAAGTGTTCGCCAGATCGTTCGAAGAAGAAGATCAAGAGAGTCGAGAGGCTTGCGCGATCTGCACAATCTGAATTCTGGGCGTGGCTCGTGCGCGGCCGCAACCGCGCAGGGTAGTCGACGAGCCGCAGCTCGGTGGGAAAGCCAAACAGGTAGAATTGCGCACCGACGTCGCCCTGCCAAATGTCGCCTTCCACCAACGGCAGGAACGCCGATTCCAGGTTCGGCGAGCCGTAGTTCTCCGGCACGAACTCCATGGCGCAAAGATCCTTGAAGTCCTCATCAGCCGTGCCGTCGTCGTCGTTTGCGAACACGAAGCGAGACCCGGACACAAGGATCTTGCCTTGTTCGATCGTGATCGTGACGTCGTTCGGAGAATGGTCTGATGCCGACACCAGACGAGAAAGCACCTGTCTCCCAGTCGCACCGCTGTCGCGGATCCCAGCAGCGAGTACGGGAAGTTTTCATTCCCCGTCAGACAGAATATCTGCTTGGTATAATTCGCCAGCGTCTTCTCGACCTGTCGCCCGGGCAACCACAGGCGCCCGACGCGCACGGCCGATTCCGACATCCACTCCGGCAGGTTCCGAATTATGTTGCATTGTAGCTGACCCGGACAGACGATCGCTATCGATGAGGGGATCTCGATGATGGCCAGCGATGTTCGAGATGCCCGTTCGGTGATACAAGTACACCATGACCGGGGAAGTGAAACTCGATGAACTCGCGAAGCTCGGATACCTCGACGTCAAGGCCCTTTCGGGACGCGCGCTAAGGCTCCTTCCGTTGTGGGACGGCGAGAACTGGTCGCATTGGTTCGACGGGCCGGATGACCAACTCCTTCCGATCCGCATCGTCGGTACCGCGCAATCGCTGTACGTCACCAACACCAAGCCGGCCAGCGACACCGATCTGTGGATCCCGCTGATCGAGCTCGTCTGGCAGCGCCTCAGCTACCGGGATCTCGTCGGCTTCACGCACGCGCTCGAGGACGACTTTCACCTGCTCGCAACCAGCGCAGCGAAACTCGAGCACTTCTACGCGGTGCGGGATTCGTTGAGCCACGGTTTCATCGCTTCGTTCGTCCGCGCCGAGGTGGAGTACATATTGATCGTGGCACGCTCGATCTTCGACTTGCTGCAGGAAGTCATATCCCGTTTCTGGAACAATCACGTCATCCTGCGCGACGAGGCCAAGAATTGCGCAAGGACACCACTTCGTACGCCAGTCGATCCGCGCGATGGAGGACGGATTCGACGCCTTGGTGCGAAAGGTCCAGCTTGTCGGACAAGGCGTCTATTCGGAGGATCTCGCGACGGACTCGGACTTTTGGCAGACCTGCGCGCGCGAATGGGGCAACGGCTATCGCGACCGCGTCAACCGTCGGAACGCCGACTGGTTCAAGGCCGCGGTCGGAAAGAATGCCGACGAGCGCGTTCTGACCCTCATCTCCGAAGAATGGTCGAAAATGATCGCGAGCGTGAACGAGCTGATGCCAAACTGAACAGCGAGACGATTGCATCGAGGAAAGCCATGACAGCAGCGAATGCCGACGCCCACGCGGCCTCCTCGCCTCCGGACAAGGCCGCACCGAAATCGCTGGTCGAGGCAACGAAGTCCGACGGCAGCCAGATCGCTCGCTTCTTCGATCTCCGGAAGAAGAAGTACGAAAGGTGCCTTCATGTCGGCTTCGACTGCAAAGAAAAGCCCATACGCGCGCATTCGATCCAGAACTCGAAGGTCCTCGACCTCCTTCAGCGGGACAACCACGTCGTCGCGCCCTTGCCGTACGTGGACCCGGCGACCCGACCAGGCGTGAAATTCAAGTCCATCGGGCGCAACGATGCTTCGACCTTCACCGGCCTGTGCGCGAAGCACGACAAAGAACTCTTCCGCCTGGCCGACACGGAGCCCTTGGATACGAGCAACGCGACGCAGTTCGCACAGCTTGCCTATCGTGCAGTGATGCGCGAACTCCACGCATGCGTAGAGGGTGCCTATCGGATCGATCTGCTGCATCAGCAGCACGTTCGCGACGGATTGGTTGATGAGGATACGCCGAGCCCCTCCGCCATCTTCTGGGACAAGGGATGGCGCGTCATCCGATACAGAGGGACCCATTTCGACAAGCCGATGGCAGCGGGAAAGGATCCGCCGTTGATCCATCGCATCATCGAATTGAAGGAGCAGACGCCAACTCTGGCGGCAGCTTCGCTCTTTTCGGTGGAGATCGACTCCAAAGGGGACATCATCGGTCCAGCGTTGACCGTGATTCCCGTCGACGCCGAGAAGACCGTCGCCATCGTCTCCTTCCCGAAGAAGCAGAAGTCCAAGGTTGAGGAGCATTTGTCGGCGCTGTTCGCCGCGACGGAGCCAATCGACAAGAAGCGCGAACTCTCTAGGCTGATCATCGAATGTGTCGAGAATTTCGTTCTCGGGCCGGCCTTCCATGACGCCATGCCGGAAGACAAGGAAAAGCGAATTATCGACGCCTATGGAGGACTGACGAAGTTGGAAAATGGGGCCGACTTCGATCTCTTCTAGGATGCGATGGCCGCAACGGCCGTACGCGGAGGCTCGCTCTCGATGCCTCCGCGCCACTTTCAATTCGAGCTCTCGACCATCGTCTCGCAAACTCCGCGCTATGCCGCCTACTTGTCGTCCTTGATCAGCTTGTCAAGCGAGGACTGCGGAACCGCGGTCTGCACATCGACGCTGAGCAACAGTCTGCGGTCCGCATCGGTGATCTCGCCCGAGGTCAACAGCATGGCCGGGACGTCGGACACATTGGCGTTGGCCGTGATCGCGCCATTGTGGCACGCGCAATCCAGCACGATACCGCGGCCGGCTTGGGCACGATTACCCTTGGCGGAGACACGGAAGTAGAAGCGACCAAAGCCGGGATTGCTGTCCTCACCGGGACGGTAGTCGATCATGTAGAAGCCATCGACGTGATAGGCCGTGAACGGATGCCGCACGTTCTTCTCGGTGACGATGACGCCGGTCTCCGTCCCGTCCGCCAGCCTCTTGCGTTCGGTGACGCGCCAAGTCTGGAGCGGGTCGCTATCCTTGTTGTAGCCCATGACGAGATACTGATCCGGCGGAGGCACCTTGGCCTCCGCAGGCGCCGCCACGACGTTCTCGGCGTGCTCCACGGTCGATTTCACGGCTTCCGTGATCGACGGCCCGTGCTCCAGCCAGTACTTGGTCAAGCTCACACCGGTATGGGCAAGCGATGCAGCGATAACACTGCAGCCAAACGCAATTCCGGCGATGAAGCCCGCCTTACGAGACCTAGACATTTCGAAATCCTATTCTTGATGGGACGAATTCCGGTCGCCGCTTTTCCGCGGCGACCGGAAGTGCGGGTCAGCAAGCTTTTGCGTACATCATGACCATCTCTACTTTCTGGCCGGAGAGCCCGGCCGGCTCCGTTTAGCTGGGCGTCGCGGCCCATCCGAAATAAGCGCGAGAAGGAAGGACGTTCCGGTCGAAACGATCGCAATCGCATCGGTAAATTCGGCAGATATTCCCGAAAGCATTTGCAAAGTTCGGGCAAAATTTCCAAAATCGCCCGAAGGCGGATCGGACCGACGGCGGTGCGTGACCTTGGGGAGATTGAAGTGGGACGGCGGAAGAAGAAGGCGCTTTCACAGGCACAGCTCGCTCATATGGAGGAGCTTCTCGATCAGGTCCTGGAGAAGGAACGCAAAAAGCAAAAGAAGAGCAAGATAAACAAGACTTCGCTGGCTTTCGACAGCCACACGAAGAACGGCATAAACGGTCGCGCCGATTGGCCGGTCGAGACCTACGATAGGTTCGTGATCTGGTGCCGCGAAGAATACGAAGTGACCGCGGAGCTGCGCGAGACCAATGAGCCCGACCACATCCTGAAGCTATCGGACAGCATGCCCGTCGGAGATGAAGATGGATTGGACGCGGCTACCGGCCGATATATCTTCCTCACTCTCATCGGCACGGAGTCAGCGCGAGTCACATGGATCGAGATGAAGCAGCGCGAAAGCGATGCACGGCGCGCGCTCTTCGAGGCGAAGCGCGGACCCACGACCGAGTTCGAAGGCTTCTACTACGCATCCCAGAATTCGGTCTTCTTGTTAGGCGAGATCCCCGGCACTCAACTGCCGCGCGGAATCTACTTGACGACCAGTCGCGACCCGGGGCGACCGCGCGACATGATCGGAATGACGTCCGGCTCCTCCAATAAGAAGTTCGTATTCGGATCCGCCTGCTACGCGTGGGCGACCGACGACGACGTAGAACAGTTGACGGGGAAGCTAGACGTACAGCCTCTTTCGAGCGTCCGAGAACTATATCCGAACGCAGTCGCCAAGCTGATGGAGTTCGCCGGCGTACAAATGAGCATCGACCGCCCAGCCGACGAGTAAAATCGCGGGAGCAGCTTTCTCGTAGCTCAAATCCAGAGGCACCAGGCAGCCATGGCCATGTTCGGCATCGACACCTCCCAACCCGCCAGCCAATCCTTGTTGAAGGACGCGAGCGGATTGAACGGCGGTCTCCCGAAATTCTGGGGCCGCTATTTCAACGGGACGACATAATCCTTCGTGCGCCGATAGCGATCGGCGGCGGGTCCATCGTCCCACTGGCATCGTCGAAGGAGCTGCACGGCGACCGCGGCCTGATACTCGCTTGGGCACGATTGGTTTGCCATTCCCAACCGCCTCAGTTGCCGCACGACCGTGGACATCCAACAGTACTGGGCGGTCGGCTCGCAAGGGCCTGGGCATGGATGAAACTAGACGGCGCATAGAGGCGATCTATTTCGGACCACCAAACCAGATCTTCGTACTGCTCTCGATTGCATTCTGGAGTCAGCTCGAAGGCGAACCACGTCTCAAGAGCCGCGAGGTCTGCGGTGAGCGGAGCCTGCCGCAGCACCGAAGCGAGGTCGATGAGAATCGCCTGGTCGTTCTTCACGCGCACGTTTTCGCCGTGAAGGTCGCCGTGGGCCGGGGCCAAGCGATAATGTTGCCGAAGGGTTGTCAGTTGCTTCCATACTTCGTCTGAGCCGACGGCTTCCATATCGCTGGGCGGCTACGGAGTACAAGGACCGGATGTCTTGCGGCCGACACATTTCGGCCCGCAGCGCGCCGTCCGGTTGGCAAGAGTCCCCGGGCGTCCGTTACTTCAGACTAGGCACTTGCCGCGCGCGAAAATGACGTGGCATTTGGTCGTCACTCTTGGTGTCCAATGCAGACGCTGGCAACAACAGCTTTGGTAATGGCACAATGCGTCGTACGAAATCGACCACCCCTATCCCACCCGCCTCGACGGGTGATTCGGACCGGGATGCCGCCATCAATAGGGAGATTGCGTTATACAATCGCAGCGGCAACATGCTGGCACTATGGGCCGAGCTCTGCATGTGCACCCGAGCCGGCCTGAGGCTTCGGTCCAATTCCCTTTTCGCGGATGAAATGGCCGCCCTCCCCCTTTGCGCAAAAGCCCAGATCCTCGATCTGACAGAGAACGATGAAGGTGAATGGAAGCGGGCGAATCCAGGTGCCCATCTGCGGTACCGCTGATCAGAACGGCCGTGGGAGCTCGCGGGCGGCATCAGGGCGGCTCACGATGACCGCTGCGCCACCGTCGCTCTCCTGGCTGCAATCGAGCAGCCGGAAAGGATCTGAGATCATCCGCGAGGCGTGATGATCCTCGATGGTGATCGGCTTGCGCATGATGGCGCGGTCGTTCAACGCGGCGTGCTGGCGCATGGTAACTGCGATTTCCGCAAAATCGCGAATTGTGGCGTCGTACTGCTCATATAGCGGCGCGGCATCGATGCGTATAGCTGCGCGCGTGACACCGCTCATAACGGCAGTTCGAATTCACCCACCGTGCGAAACGCTGGAATCTGGTGGACACGCGTCGCAGCCCGTCCGCCAGCAAATGCATCGCGGCCGATTAGGATCAGGACATGACGGCATAAACCGGCTGCAATCGCGGTAGCCGCGCACTGCAGCGAAGCTACGCCGTCGACGTCGTGGGGGGATAATGGTAGGCGATCTTCACGGCATTATGAGCCAGGCAATGCCCGAGATCGGGGCCATCGACGAGCCCCCGATGTTAGAGGGTAAAGCCGCCTAGGGCGGCCTCCGCCTGCGCGCATCTGCTGATGGTTATAGAGCTACGTGCGGTGGCATTCTGACGAGACTTCGGCTGGAGCCACTAGGGATCGGCATCGTCAACGGTGAGTGCCTTTGATGCATTCTCGAACAAAGCCAGCGCGCAGTGGCCGACAGCACTGATAAGCTTTCAGCGATTCTCTTATCAGTCAGCGAGACTTCATTTGCCTATTAGTCGGTTGAATGGATCCAGCGAAGCCATATCTAGAAGATTAGCGCGCCACCCAAGCGAGCGCGCGTACCTCACCGAGGCACGATTTGTCGCCTGACAAAGGCCGGCCCCTTAGTCAGGACTTATAGAGCATGCACTCAATCGTAAATATCTACCTTCTGATAGGACTCGCATTCTCTAGCATCGGCGCGCGGACTATTGTCACGATTGGTTGGCGACGCTCTCCCGCACTGTCGACATGAACTCGGACATGAACGTCGGGACCGCATTAGGCTTGCATTGGCGATGCACACATGGGCCAAGGGTTATGAGGTAACATGCGATGAGGGCACTTTCGATTTGGACCATTTCAAAACCCGTCTCAGTGTTCCAATTTGCACTCGGAAGCCGCCGATTGTCCTACTAGCGAGCACGCTCCGCTTTCACAGTAGAAGCCTTCGCTTATACTAATAGGAATGGACTATGACGCTCGAAGCGAGGCATTGATCGCGTAAGGGAAGAGCGCGAACCTCGCTCAATGGAGCGACGACGAACCGATTCTTGCAAAGGTCCGTGTACTTCTCCAAGGTTAGTTGACTTTGCCATGCCGCGCAAAGCTTCGACTGCTCGAATTTTGAGGTCGTAACGTCACCAGAAAAATTGGCTGCCCTCAGACCATCGGAAGGCTCGCGTGGACTTGGACCGTCGACAGTGGACTTGGACCATCGACAAATGCATGCCACTCGGATCTAGATGACTTGGTCTTAGAATGGCCAGAGCGCATCTCTCCCCAAGTCTGGTTTCGCGTGATATGCCTATCCGCCTGTCTGCTGCCGCATCGTTGGCTTTTCCAGACGGATCGATGACTGCTTCTGGCCTGCGACGAGAAGCACGCCGCGGCCGGCTCGAAATAGAAAGAATTGCCGGCAGAGATTATACTACGCTCGAAAACATCGAGAAGATGAGGGAACTGTGCCGCGTCAAAGTAAGGGAGCCCGTCTCTATAAGCGAAAGGCACGATATCGCGGCGGAAAGCTCGTCGCCCAAGCAGTCTGGATCATCAAAGACGGCGAGCGCCATATCGCCACAGGCTGCCTTGCGGGCCCGTCTGAAACAAAGCCGCCTCGAGAAGCAGAGCAAGCGCTAGCAAACTACATCGCGCAGAAATATCAACCGGAGCGCAGTCGGCGGGATATCGACGACATCGACTGTGCCGACGTGCTGTCGATCTATCTGACCGATATCGGTGAGCCCGGTGATCAGTTTGAAATTGAAGCGAGGATCGACCGGCTCAACGATTTTTGGGGCGGCAAGAAGCTGTCGGCGGTCAACGCGCAAACCTGCGCGGCTTACGTCAAACATCGCGGCAGCAAGGGCGGCGCGCGGCGTGACCTCGAGACCTTTCGTGCTGCGATCAACCATCATGCAAAAGAGGGCTTTCACCGGGGTACGGTTCGCGTATCCCTCCCGCCGAAAGGCGAGGCGCGCGACCGGTGGCTGACGCGCACGGAGGCGGCAGCCCTGATTTGGCAATGTTGGCGCTACCGCGAAAAGCAGACGGTCCACGCCGGCAGCTCAAAGGGCGATCCGGTATGGACGGACCGCCGGCCACTGCGACACGTTGCCAGATTTATCCTGATCGGCCTCTACACTGGCACCAGGGCCGGCGCGATCGCAGCGGCATCGCCATACCCCGAGCTTGGGCACTCGTACGTTGATCTGGAGCGTGGTATCTTCTATCGCAGGCCGATCGGGAAGCGAGCCACCAAGAAGCGTCAGACGCCAGCTCCCCTTCCACCCCGGCTGCTTGCTCATATGCGTCGTTGGAAAGACCGGAAGCTGATCAGCACCTGCTTCGTCGAGTTCAACGGCAAGCCGGTCGCTTCCGTCAAGAAAGGCTTCAAATCTGCCGTGGATCTGGCCAAGCTGCCCGGGAAAGTCACTCCGCACACGTTGCGCCACACGGCGGCGACCTGGCTGATGCAGCGCGGCGTGCCGATCTGGGAGGCAGCCGGGTTCCTCGGCATGTCGTCGGAGGTCTTGCAGGATACCTATGGCCATCACCATCCCGATCATTTGCACGGGGCGGCAGCAGCCATTGGCCAAAAAGCGCGGTATGTTTCGGTGGTCAAATCGGTGGTTGACTCGGGAACGGTCACCGATGAGAACAAAAAACCTAAGGAAATCTGGTCGGAGTGGCAGGATTCGAACCTGCGACCCCTGCGTCCCGAACGCAGTGCTCTACCGGGCTGAGCCACACTCCGACTGAGGGCCGGCTTATAGCGTCGGGTTTCGGGGACCGCAAGGGACCACGAGCCACCCAATTGAGGAATCTAGTCACAGTGGATACAGGTCTGAAAACGCACGTTTTGTCCGCCGGCGCCGCCGCGACGGCGACCGCCGCCGGGGTCCTGGCCGAGGGTGGCCTGGTGGCGTTTCCGACCGAGACGGTTTACGGCCTCGGCGCCGATGCCGGCAACGCCTCAGCGATCGCCCGGCTTTACGAGGCCAAGGGCCGGCCGGCCTTCAATCCCCTGATTGCCCATGTCGCCGATCTGGGCGCCGCCCGCCGGATTGCCCTATTCAATGGGCAGGCCCTGCGATTGGCGGACGCGTTCTGGCCGGGTCCCCTGACCCTGGTGCTGCCGAAGGCGCTGTCCTGCCCGGTTGCGGAACTCGCGACCGCCGGGCTCGACACGGTCGCCATACGCATCCCGGCCCACAAGGTGGCGCGCGACATCATCAAGGCTTTCGGCGGTGCCGTGGTAGCGCCGTCGGCCAATCTCTCCGGCCACGTCTCGCCGACCACCGCCGAGCATGTGAACGGCGATCTGGCGGGCCGCATCGACCTGATCGTCGACGGCGGGCCGGGCGAGGTCGGCGTCGAATCCACCATCGTCGGCTGCTTCTCCGATCCGGTGCTGCTGCGACCGGGCGGGCTGAGGCGCGCAGAGATCGAGCGCGTGCTCGGCCAGCCCTTGCAGTCGCCGCCGCAAGACGCGGAAAGCGACGCCCAGCCGGTTGCCCCCGGCATGCTCGCCTCGCACTACGCACCGCGGACACCGGTCCGGCTCAATGCCAGCGACGTCCATGTCGGCGAAGCATTGCTGTCGTTCGGGCCGGCGAAGGTCGCGCGGCGCGAATGCGCCTCCGTGGAGATGAACCTGTCCGAGCGCGGCGATCTTGCCGAGGCCGCCGCCAATCTGTTCGGCTACCTTCGCACCCTCGACAAGAGAAACGCGGATGCGATCGCGGTGACGCCGATTCCCGAGGACGGATTGGGCGAAGCCATCAATGACCGGCTGCGCCGCGCAGCCGTTGGGCGGTAACAAGCATGACCCGGACCGGAACGGCCGCGTTGGCGCCAAGCGGGAACCGGTTTTCCCTCGCGACAAACGCGAAGCGTTTGCGCGAAGGGCATGCTTAGGCAAAGATCCCCGACTGAGTGAAAGACCAAGAAAAAATGAACATCGTCCAATCAGCGGTGCCGCCGCTTCCGCCCGAATTGCTTGAAAAATTCCGCGCCATCGTCGGCGCGAAATATGCGATGACCGACGCTGCCGACATCGAGCCTTATGTCACCGAGGAGCGTGACCTGTTCCACGGCCGCTCGCCGCTGGTGCTGCGCCCCGGTTCGACCGCCGAAGTCGCTGCGATCTGCAAGCTCGCGACCGAGCACAGGATCGCGCTGGTGCCGCAGGGCGGCAATACCGGCCTGGTCGGCGGCCAGACGCCGCACAATGGCGAGGTCGTGGTCTCGCTGCGGCGTCTCGACAAGATCCGCGATATCGATGTCGAATCCAACACCATGACCTGCGAGGCCGGCGTGGTGCTGCAGGTCGCGCAGCAGAAGGCAGTCGAGGTCGACCGGCTGTTTCCGCTGTCGCTCGGCGCAGAAGGCAGCTGCACGATCGGCGGCAACCTCTCGACCAATGCCGGCGGCACCGGAGCCCTTGCCTATGGCGTGGCGCGCGAAATGGCGCTCGGGGTCGAAGTCGTGCTGGCTGACGGCCGTGTGCTGAACGCGCTGTCGAAGCTGAAAAAGGACAACACCGGCTACGATTTGCGCAACCTCTTCATCGGCGCCGAAGGCACGCTCGGCATCATTACCGCGGCCACGCTAAGGCTGTTTCCGCGGCCGCGTGCGGTCGAGACCGCCTATGTCGGCTTGGCTTCACCGGCGGCCGCACTCAAGCTGCTGTCGATCTCGCGCGATCAAGCGGCCGGTGCGTTGACGAGCTTCGAGCTGCTCGCCGACGTCGCGGTCGACTTCTCGATCCGCCACGGCATCGATATCCGCGATCCGCTTGAGAGCAAGCACCCTTGGTACGTGCTGATGGAATTGTCGTCGTCGCGCGACGATGCACGCGACACGCTGGAGGCTATCCTGGCCCAGGGCATGGAGGACGGCATCGTCGATGACGCTGTCATCGCCGCCAATCTGAGCCAGCGCCAGGCGTTCTGGAAGCTGCGCGACGAGATGTCGGCGGCGCAAAAGCCGGAAGGCGGCTCGATCAAGCACGACATCTCGGTGCCCGTCGCAGCCGTGCCCGCCTTCATCGAGGAAGCCAATGCTGCCGTGGTGAAGCTGATCCCCGGTTCGCGGCCGGTGCCGTTCGGCCATCTCGGCGACGGCAACATCCACTACAATGTCAGCCAGCCGGTCGGCGCCAATGCGGCCGACTTCCTGGCGCGCTGGCACGACGTGAATGCCGTCGTGTTCGAGATCGTGCTGCGGATGGGCGGCTCGATCTCGGCCGAGCACGGCATCGGCGTGCTCAAGCGCGACGAATTGCCTGACGTCAAGGATAAGGTCGCGATCGAGCTGATGCGGCAGGTCAAGGCGATGCTCGATCCGCTCGGCATCATGAACCCGGGCAAGGTGCTGTGACCGCGCAGGCGACGATGCCCTCCTCCTCTGCCTCCCTCGCCATTGCAGAGATCACCGATAACGACATCGCCGATGTCGTCGCGCTGTGGCAGGCCTGCGGCCTGACGCGGCCATGGAACGATCCTGCTGCCGACATCGCGCTGGCGCGGCGCGGACCGAATTCAGCCGTGCTGGTCGGCCGCGACGCCAATGCGATCGTGGCGACCGCGATGGTCGGCCACGACGGTCATCGCGGCTGGGTCTATTACGTCGCGGTCGATCCCAACCGCCAGGGCAAGGGGCTTGGCCGCACCATCATGGCGGCGGCCGAGGACTGGCTGCGCGCCGCCGGCGTGCCGAAGCTGCAACTGCTGGTGCGGCGGGAGAACGCCAAGGCCGGCGCGTTCTACCAATCGCTCGGCTATGACGAGTCGACCTCGGTGATGCTGGCCAAATGGCTCGACGGGCGCGAAGCGACGCCGTGAGAGGGCTGAGGACCGACGCATGAGCATCGCCGACCGCGTTCGCGTCAAGCACGTCGAGCTGCTTTCGAAGCGCCGCTACGAGCTGAAGAGCGCGACGTTCGACTACCGGCGCGCCAACGGCGAATGGCAGACCCAGGTGCGCGAGGTCTACGATCGCGGCAACGGCGCTGCGCTGTTGCCCTACAATCTGACGACCCGCTGCGTCGTGCTGGTGCGCCAGTTCCGCTTCCCCGCTTTCGCCAACGGTTATGACGATCTGCTGATCGAGGTTGCCGCCGGCATGCTCGACGATGCCGAGCCGGAAGCACGCATCCGCGCCGAAGCGGAGGAAGAGATCGGCTACCGGCTCGCGCATGTGCGCAAGGTGTTCGAGGCTTTCACGTCTCCGGGCGCCGTGACCGAGAAGCTGCATTGCTTCGTCGCCGAATACGACGCCGCGATGCGCATCGGTGACGGCGGCGGGCTCGCCGACGAGGGCGAGGACATCGAGGTGCTCGAGCTTGCGATCGACGACGCGCTCGCCATGATCAGCGACGGCCGCATCGTCGACGCCAAGACCATCATGCTGCTGCAATACGCCGCGCTGCATCTGTTCAGGTGAACGCGGCTTCGCGCACTCAACGCTTTAGACTAACTGTCCCCGTCATCCCTGCGCAATGGCTATGCCATTGTCGCTGGAGGTGCGAGCCACTTCGGCGAGCCTCGAAGGATGAATCGGTCACCAGCCGGGCCGTGCATCCTTCGAGACGCGCGAAGACGCGCTCCTCAGGATGACGGGGATAAACCGAACGAAATGCTCTACCGCATCGTGATCGCAAGCCCGCTCAGATCGGCGTTGGCCATCAGGCCGACCTGGTGGCCGGTCAACTCCAACACCGCGCCCTTCTGATTGGTCAGCACGATCGCACGCGCGCCGCGTCCGACGGCAAGCCCCGCGCCGGCCGCACCGTAGACGCCGGCAACGTCGGACGGACGGTTGATGTTGCTGACCCGGCCGCGTAGCAGGGTCTTGGAGCCGCCGAACACCAGTCCGTAGTCGAGGCCGCCGGTGGAGAGCCGGTAGGAGCGGCCGCGGAAGGTCAACACGCCGCTGCCGCCGGAGCCACCGATGATCCATCCGGCCTTGTAGATCGTGAGCGTCACGAAGCCGCTGTCGGCGCGGGCCGCGGAAGAGAACGCAAGGCCAATGAACGCCAGCAGCGCGGCAAGCGCAGCACGCAGGGTGGATGAAGGTTTCATGTGTGGTCTCCCCAGGATTTACTCACGTCGATTTGCTCTCGTCGATTTGCTCGCGTCGTGACACGGCTGCGAATCGCGATGCTCCGACTGTAGCAAGCGCGTAAACAGGCGCAATTTGGCACAGCGATGGCCGATTTGTTGACGGGTGCTTTCGCACGACCGGTGTTTGAACCTGTTCCCGGGGTTGCAATACTCACTGCATGTCCGGGGCGATCGGCCCCTGAGCTCCAGGATTGCCCCGCGGAGCATTCATTTTCAAACCGGAGATTTCCCATGCGTCGTCTTGCGATTGCCTGTGCCGCCATTGCCGCCACCGTGTCCGTGCTTGCTGCGGCAAGCCCGGCAAGCGCCACGCCCTATCATCTGATCCGCTGGCAGGACACCGGCTTCTGCCAGATCTGGGACCAGAGCATCCCGACCACGCCGTGGCCGGCGAACTTCTCCATCGTCAGCGAGGAGCTGCCGACCTTCGACGCTGCGTTCAGCTACAAGACCGGCCTCCTGAACAACGGCACCTGCGCGTTCTGAGCGAACGCCATTCGATCACGCACAGGCGGACACGCGGCAACAGCGCGGCGTCCGTCCTTGTGCTGTCAGATATGACGCGATCCAGCGTCAGTGATGCTTGATCAGGGCGTCGCGCGCGGCGGCGAGTTCGAGGAATGCCGCGCCGTTGCCGCCGCCGTCGGGATGCACCGTCTTGGCGGCGCGCTTGAAAGCCTGCTGGACTTCGGTCGCTGCGAGCCGGCGGCCGAACGGCAGGCCGAGCAATTGCCGGTACTGCTCCTCCTGCGTCAGCGCCTTCGGCGCCAGGCCGCGCTGGCCAAACCGCGGTGCCGACAGCATGTGCAGTGCGTCGTTGACGATGCCGAGACGGCGCAGCGCCATCGCTTTGGTGCGGCGGTCGGCCGATTTCATCGCCGCCTGGCGCAGGATCGGCAGCACCTGTGCGGCAGCATGCCGCAGCGTCTCGTCGATGTCGGTCGCGGCGATCTCCGCGACCATTTTGGCCATCTCGCGGTAGTCGGGATCCGGCGCCGCGCAAAAGCGCTCGATCGCAACTTTCCAGTGTCTGATATGCGGGTCCATGTCCGCGGTCCGTAACTGTCATCCGAATCCGGATAACAGCAACGCGCAAACGCGGCTTGGCGTTTCGGTTGGCGCAGTTTTGAATAGTGTTGTCGACAACGCTCACAAATCAGAACGAGGAAACGCCATGGCCCTTCTCGACAATCACATCGCCGTCATCACCGGTGCGGGCTCGGGCATCGGGCGCGCCATCGCACTGGGCTACGGCCGCGAGGGCGCGCGCGTGGTGCTGCTCGACATGAACGGCGATGCGGCGGCGGAAGCGGCCAGGGAGATCCGCAATGCCGGCGGCAAGGCGGAGAGCTTTGCGCTCGACGTGACCAATCGCGACGCCTGCGTCGCGATGGCAAAGCAAGTGGCCGACAAGGCCGGGCCGGTCTCGATCCTGGTCAACAATGCCGGCATCGCGCGCCGCAACGGCATGCTCGGCACCGACGAGGCCGTGATCAAGGATTGGGAAGACATCATCTCGATCAATCTCACCGGCGTGTTCAACGTGACGCATTCGTTCCTCGCGCCACTGCGCAAGAACAAGGGACGCATCGTCAACATCGGCTCGATCCAGTCCTTCGTGCATCTGCGCACGCCGAGTTCGCCGGCCTATACCGCCTCCAAGCACGGCGTGCTCGGCTTCACCAAGGCGCTGGCCGCCGAACTCGGCAAGGATGGTGTGCGCGTCAATGCAATCGGGCCGGGCTTCATCGAGACGCCGTTGAACGAGAAGGTGCGCGCCACCAATCCCGACCTCGTCAAGGTCTTCATGGACCACACCCCGCTCGGCCGCGCCGGCAAGCCGGAGGACATCGTCGGCCCCGCCATCTTCCTCGCCTCGGACCTGTCGGCCTATGTCTCGGGATCGATCGTGATGGTCGATGGCGGCTACCGCACATTGTGACGGATGGAACCGCAATCGTGGCGATTTCTGGGTATTTTGCTTACAGAGCAGGGAGTTAGGGGCGCGTTAAGGGCTTGTTAACCAAACCGGCACACCGTTGATCTACGGGGTAGTTGGTTCTCGATGTCTTCGCTTCACCGACGAAGCGGGCGTTGATCGGGAGGAGTTCATGTCTTACGCGTCCACCGTACCGTCGCCGGAAGCTCTGCTGCCGTCGCTGGCTCCAAATGAAATCGTCCCACTGCTGATCGGCGCGACCGTCGATGAAGTCGAGCGCGAGCTCGTGCTGCAAACGCTTGCGCGCTGCGACGGCAACCGCACCCGCGCCGCGCGCGTGCTCGGGCTGTCGGTCCGGACATTGCGGAACAAGATCCGCGAATATTCGGCCGACGGGATCGACGTGCCGCTGAGCGAGCACGCCGCAGCCTAGAGCAAGATCCGGAAACGCGCGAAGCGGCTTTCCGGGAAGATCGTGCTTGGACAACGAGCTAAGCGTGATGACGATTCAACCGGATCTCATCACGCTTTGCGGCACGTCGACGCTAGATCGGCAGATCGATCGAAAGCCGCCGCCAGCGCGACAACAGCTCGCTGCCGTCGGCATCGAGGCAGCGAGCGAGACGCACCTCGGTCGTCGCGGCCTGTTGCAGCGTCTGCGCGACCAGCGCCGTCGCATAGTTCCAATAGTCGCGCCGCCCCTTCGGATCGTCGTCGACCAGCGATTTTGCGAGGATCTCGACATAGATCGCAGCGACGGCTCTTTGCCAGAGCTCACCCGCGCGCTCGCCCTCCGCCAAGGACGCGCCGGCCCGCGACTGCCAGGCCAACCAATAATTTTCCTCCGCGCCGCCCCAAGCGGATGGCAATAGCGATGGATCGAGGCATGGCGAGCGACACTCAAGCGGCTGCATGCCGCGCGCGTCGCAGAAGAAGCAATAGCCAAGCTTGTCGTACCAGTTGACGCGCAGCAATCTGCGAATCTCGGTCTGTTGATCCGCTGCGAGCCGCCTCATGCCCGTCAGTTCGAGATCGCCGATGATCGCCGCCAGGCGATCGCGATCATACGGCTCGACCTCGAGCACCACGCCGATATTGCGCGGAAACAAGGCGTCGAGCATCTCGATCATCTCGCGATAGAACCGGCCCGCCAGGCCGCCGCCGCGCCACGCCTTCGCGACGCCGACATAGTTGCAGTAGATCAGCTCGCTTGCGTGATCGTAGGTGAAGAAGCCGAGGCCGATCGCGCGCCCTTCCGCGCGCAGGATGAAGCAGCGCGAGTCGAGGCAATATGACAGCTGCTGATCACCGACGCTGAACTCTCGTCGCTCGCCGACATCATCTGACAACACCCAACGCACAATGTCGTCGGGGGCGTCGCGCTCGTTCGGGGGAAACAGCTCGGCATACAGATCGAGGACGCCAGTGTTGCGAAACGCCGCTTCGTCGCGCAGATCGTGCCGCGTCACCACGATGTCGAACGTCAGCGTCCCTGTTGCGTCGCCTGCAACTGCCCCGCGCCTGTCGTTCAGAATCCGCAACGCGTCCTCCCGTCACGATCTTCGCATCGAATTATGATTGTTGATCGCTTGCATCATCCGCGCCCGGCAGAATTGAAGCCGTCATCCAACCTCTGTTACAAGCGGCTTGAAATCGCGACGGAGCATATCAGTGGCTGACGAGACAATCTCCCGCCAGGGGTCACGAGGGGCGCAGGGGCCGCAGGGCCGTCAGGGCGAGCCGGGTCGGCCCGGTCCGCAAGGACATCCGGGGCGGCCGGGGCCGGAAGGTGCGCGCGGCAAGCCGGGTCCGCAGGGCAAGCCCGGACTGGTCGGGAAGGCGGGGCCCCAGGGCAAGCCGGGAGCGCAAGGCAAGGCGGGCGTGCAGGGTCCGCGCGGCGAGGCTGGCCCACAGGGACCGCAGGGACCGGCCGGCCCGCGCGGTGAAGCCGGCCCGCCCGGACAATTGCCGTCGATCGAGCAGGTGATGCCGTGGCTGCACATGATCTTCGACGCCTGGGAAGACTACAAGCGCACCAAGGAGCGTGAAGCCGCCGAGTTCGCCGAGCGCGATGCCGCCGAGCGCGCGGCAGCGGAGGCGATCGCGCTTGACGTCGACGCCATCGACTTCGCGGAAGATGACGACGAGGACGACGATCACAAGAAAAAGAAGAAGCACCGCAAGAAGGACAAGAAGTAGTCCTTCTTGTCCTGGCGCGGCGACGCGGCCAGCTCTGTCCGTGCCGCGCCCTATGCCTACCGCTCCGCGCCCGGATTGGCCGGAGGATCGGAGGGTCGAGCGAGGTGCATGAGTTGGAAGACCCAGCGCATGGCGTAATACCAGGCAACGCCCGCGAGCGCCCCGCAAGCCGACAGGATGATGACGTTGGCAAGGTCGATCGTCCCGCTCGACCACAGCATGCCGCAGGTCCAGAGCACGGCGAACGCAATCGAACAGGACGTGAGCAGGGCAGGCTTCATGGCGTCGCTCCGGGATCGGTGAACTGCACCGATGCCCGGACGCGTGGCGCCGTACCGTGATCTGCATCACGGTGCGCCCCGCCCTCAGCCAAACCGCAGGCGCGAACGCTCCCTCGCCTTCTCCGCCTCCACCTCGCGATCGCGCGCCGGTGCCGTGGTCTGCAACGAGATCAGGAGCCTGCGCGCGGCATTCGAGACCTCGGTCACGGCCAGGTTGAAGGCGGCCTCATTGGACTGCGACGGCTTGTTGAAGCCGGACAGTTTGCGCACGAACTGCAGCGCCGAGGCGTGGATCTCGTCCTCGGTGGCGGGCGGCTCGAAGTTGAACAGCGTCTTGATATTGCGGCACATGTCGGTCTCCCTCGCCCGCGGCAACGGGGCGGCTCTCTCAGGACGATCGGCTGCTGCAAAATACGACATCGTGGTCTATTCTGGCAGTGTCATCGTCCACGGTGGAGCGAGGTTCCGGATGAGCCACGTGATCTACAAAGTAGTCCAGCACGACGGCGGCTGGGCCTATACCGTCAACGGGGTGTTCTCGGAACCATTTCCTACCCACGCCGCGGCACTCGCCGCTGCCCGACGCGCCGCCAACGAGCAGCGCGTCCCCGGCCGCACCGAGGCGATCCAGTACGAGACGTCGGACGGCAAATGGCTGACCGAAACCGCCTCCGGCAACGACCGCCCGGAGACCGAGGTCGAGGACGGCCGCTAGTTCACCTCGTCGCTTTCAGAACGGAACCTGGACGCCAAGCCGGTCGAAGAACGCCCGCCCCCGATCGGTGATCCGCAATGCGCGCGGAATCCGATGCGGCGCAACGCCGCGCATCTCGACCAGCCGCGCCAGAACGGCATTGGCAAACGGACCGGCGAGATGCGGCACGCGCTCGGTCCAGTCGTTGCAGAGCCGCAGATGCGGCTGCCGCGCCGAATCGAAATCGATTGCCTCGGCCCGGCACCAGGCTAACCCCTGCTCGGTCACGCGACCATCGCGGCCGTCGATCACGACGAGGCGGCGGCGGATCAGCGCATTCGACAACAGCACGCCGAGCTGACCCGCAAGGTGGTGGTAGCAGGTCCGCGATCGCCTGAGCTGCTCGGCCGGCATCGCACGCCGCCGCCCGACGGTGGCCTTGGCCGCAAGATCGACGAGGTTCTCGATCAGCGCCGCGACGTCGTCGTCCCTGATCCGGTAATATCTGAACCTGCCCTGTGCCCACACCGACAGCACGCGGGCGTCGACCAGCTTCTGCAAATGCGCGCTGGCGCCTTGCGGCGAAATGCCGGCGACCGCAGCAAGCTCGCCCGCCGGCAGCGCCTTGCCGTCGGCCAGCGCACTGACCATGGCCTCGCGGACCGGATCGCCCAAGGCCTCGGCGATCCGCGAAAATCCTGTCTGCAAGCCCTGGGATGATCCCACCGCATCGTCCTCCAGATCGCGCCGAAACGTCCTACCCGCATGCGCCGTGCCACGCAGCTCATTTCAGATTTTCCTGAAACGTCGCGGCGGCCTGTTCCGTTCAAATGGGCGGCAGTCGACCAAACACAAGGGAACGATCATGACAGCTGGCAGCAACGACGCGGAACGTATCTACAGGCTCTGGGATGATGCGCTCGGTAACAAGGACCTCGAGGCGGCGCTCGCGCTCTACGCAGCCGACGCCTCGATCGAGAGCCCGCTGGTCCAGCATTTGATGCAGACCAAAGACGGGATCGTCCGCGGCCGCGACGCGCTGTGCGAGTTCATCACGCGCGTGTTCCGCACCAACCCGCCGCAACGGCGGCGCTTCAAGCAGGGCTTCTTCAGCGACGACCGCCTTCTCACCTGGGAGTATCCACGGCAGTCTCCGGACGGCGATCAGATGGATCTGGTCGAGGTCATGGAGATCGATGACGGCCTGATCCAGCGTCACCGCGTCTATTGGGGATGGTATGCGCTGAACGTGCTGAAGGCGAGTTAACCGGACACTTCTGCGTCAGGGGCGCGGCGCCGCTATCGGACGACGCCTTCCGTCATGCTAGGCTTGCACGCAAGCGGCTGGACAAATGCGCCGCGCGTGGGAAGAAGCATAATGATCCGTTGGTGCGCGGCCTTTGTGGCCGCTGTTGTTGTCTCGATGTCGGTACCGGCCATGGCTGCAGACTATCCCACGCCGCAGGATGGCGAATGGATCGCAAAGGACTTCAAGTTTCACAGCGGCGAGGTGATGCCGGAACTGCGGCTGCACTACACCACGGTCGGCGCGCCGACCGGACAGCCGGTGCTGGTGCTGCACGGCTCCGGCGGCTCGGCGGCCAGCATGATGACGCCGAGCTTTGCCGGCCAGCTGTTCGGCCCCGGCCAGCCGCTCGATGCGGCGAAATACTACATCATCATCCCCGACGGCATCGGGCACGGCAAATCGTCGAAGCCGTCGGACGCGATGCGGACGAGCTTTCCGAAATACGACTACAACGACATGGTCGACGCGCAGTATCGGCTCGTCACCGAAGGGCTCGGCATCAAGCACCTGCGGCTCGTAATCGGCAACTCGATGGGCGGCATGCACACCTGGATCTGGGGCGTGCGCTATCCGCGGATGATGGACGTGCTGGTGCCGATGGCCTCGCAGCCGACAGCGATGGGGGCACGCAACTGGATGCTGCGGCGGACGATGCTGGAAACGATCCGCAACGATCCCGACTACAATGGCGGCAACTACACCAGCCAGCCGCGGATGATGAAATACGCCGTCGCCGCCTATCGCTTCGCCAGTGCCGGCGGCACGCTCGGCTACCAGACGCTGGCGCCGACCGCGGCGCAGGCCGACAAGCTGGTCGACGACCAGCTGGCGCTGCCGGTCACATCAGATGCCAACGACTACATGTATCAATGGGAGGCCTCGCACGATTACGATCCGTCGGCGGGACTGGAGAAGATCGAGGCCACCCTGCTTGCGATCAATGCGGCCGACGATGAGCGTAATCCGCCGGAGACCGGCGTCACCGAAGCTGCAGTGAAGCGGATCAAGAACGGCAGGATTGATCTGATCCCGGCAAGCAGCGAGACACGCGGCCATCTCACCACCGGCGACGCGCGGTTCTATGCCAGGCAATTGCAGGAACTGTTGCAGACGGCGCCGCAA
The DNA here is from genome assembly GCF_054062115.1 of Bradyrhizobium sp. USDA 4501. Lineage (NCBI taxonomy): Bacteria > Pseudomonadati > Pseudomonadota > Alphaproteobacteria > Hyphomicrobiales > Nitrobacteraceae > Bradyrhizobium > Bradyrhizobium sp. USDA 4501. The sequence continues at coordinate 6,356,038 of NZ_JBSSEX010000001.1, read as the reverse complement.
CGCACGATGTAGCGATCGAGGCCAGGGCGATGTCCGCTGATCGCTTCCGCCGCATTGCGCTGAGCCTGCCCGAGGTCGTTGAAGGCGCGCATCACGGCACCGCCGACTTCCGCGTCGGCAAGCGCATCTTCGCGACGCTCGGCTATCCCGACCAGGATTGGGGCATGGTGAAGCTGACACCTGAGCAGCAGGCGATGGTGGTCGAGGCCGAGCCGGAGATCTCCGGCCGGTGCCGGGCGGCTGGGGCAAGAGCGGCAGCACCAATGTCCGCCTCGCGAAAGCGGATCAGATCACGCTGCGCAGCGTGCTCGAAATGGCGCGGGACAATATCGCGGTGAAAGCCGCGAAGAAGGCGCGCACGAAGCAACCAACCTGAGCGCAACCATCCCGCACTGCATCACGCCTGACTGCGCGGTTTCGCCGATTCTTTGAGCATGCATCCCGCGCGCGGTTCGTGCCTAATCGCGCAAACACCGGATTCGCGTGACGCTACGCGCGGGTCACGTAGAAGTTTTCGCCGGAGGAAGGTAATGCGAAGGCTCACGCATGTCGCGGTGCTTGCGTGGCTCGCCATGATGGCGGGCGCTGCACTGGCGTTCGACAACGGCCAATATGACAACGTGCCGCCCGATATCCGCGCCTGGTTCAAGAGCGTGATCGCGCCGAATGGCGTGCCGTGCTGCGACATCTCCGACGGCCATCGCACCAGCTACGACGTTCGGGGCGGCGCCTATTGGGTGCCGATCGAGGGCGAGTGGATGATGGTGCCGGAGCGCGCCGTGATCCGCGATCGCGGCAACCCGGTCGGCGAGGCCGTGGTGTGGTACGTGCACCACCGCGGCAGCATCATCATCAGCTGCTTCGTTCCGGCGGATGCGGTCTGAACGGCGCCCGCCGCCTGCGCGGGAAGCCTGCGCGCGAGGTCGCGTCAATTTGAAACAGTTACTCCCTGTTAACCTTACTTTTTAACCAATAATTAAGGATGAGTTTGCGGGCGCCATGAGGCGCGGCCTAGCGTCTGCAGAAATGCTCCGTAACCGCGAGTTGGTGCGTGCCATGGCTCTTCGAAGAATGGCGTATCGAACAACTGGGGCGCTGATGGCGTCCCTTGGTGTTTACCTTGGCGTTGCAGCGCTGCTGCTTGCTTCCCCGACCGAGACCTATGCGAGATCCGGATCCGCAGCGCGCGGCACGTTCTCCTCGCATCATCCAGCTTTCCGCCATCATGTGCGGGTGCCCGGCATCGTGTTGCCGGACGCGGGCGGATATTATGATGGCGCGGCGAGCGTTCCTTTCGCCGCCGAGGTCCCGGCGCCGGTCTCGAGCGACGTCCGCTACACCTACACCCAGGACGTGCCGTGGGATTGGGCGCACCGCTATCCGCCGGCCGTGGTGCCGTCGGATCGGCCCTATGTGTCGAGCTGCCCCACCGAGAGCGTCACGGTGCCCGGCCGCGGCGGCGACCGCACCATCAACATCACGCGGTGCTACTGACGAATAGCTCGTTCACAAAAACAAAAGAGGCCGCCCGCAAGGCCGGCCTCTCGTATTTTGGCAGACGCTCGGCGCGCGGCTGACAGCCGGTCAGGAATCCTCGCCCTTCAGATGACCGACGTGCTTCTGGGTGTAGAGCTCAAGGCCGATGCGCTTGATCAGGTCGAGCTGGGTCTCGAGGAAGTCGATGTGGTCTTCCTCGTCCTTCATCAGCTGCTCGAACAGGTCGCGGCTGACATAGTCCTTGACGCCATGGCAGTAGGTCGCCGCCTCCTGGTAGAGCGTGCGCGCGCCGATCTCAGCGGCGAGGTCACACTCGATGATCTCCTTGACGTCCTGGCCGATCTTCAGGGGATCGAGCACCTGCAGGTTCGGGAAGCCGTCGAGGAACAGGATGCGATCGACGAATTTGTCGGCGTGCTCCATCTCCTCGATGGACTCCTTGCGCCAGACCTTGGCCATCTCCAGGAGGCCCCAATTGTTGAGCATCCGGTAGTGCAGCCAGTACTGATTGATGGCGGTCAGTTCGCTGCGCAGCCCCTTGTTCAGATAATCGATGACCTTCGGGTCGCCTTGCATGATCCACTCCACCTGTCGCGGCCAACCTTGGCCGGCGCTAAACTTAGAATGCTTCTAAATCAGATTATCGGCAAGAGCAACTCTTCGCAGAAGCAGCGCGTGGATAACCGGATTCGAAGGATTAGCGCAGCGTCTTCCAGCGAAACGGAAGCCGGTTCGCCGTCAGGAAGCGCGTCGAAACGAGAAGCGTTAGCAGGCCGCGAGCGCGAATTCGGCCGGCTCGGCGTCCTCGTTGGCGGCGTGCGGATGGCCGCTGTGGGGGCAGCCGGAGCAGCAGGCCTTAGCGCAGGGACCGAGCGCCTCGTCGATGATCGCCTTGATGGTGCGCGCGCAGCGGCCGCATTCGGCACTGCAGCCGAGGCAGCCGTACACCTGCTTGGCATTTCGAGTCACGGACCCACCGCCATTGACGGCATTGCGGACATCGTGGTCGCTAAGGACGTTACAGGAACAGACAATCATCGGAGAAAGGCGGGGTCCAACGGTGATGCTTGGCAATATGGATATTGTCGGCTCCCGCGGGATGCAAAAGGAAAAAGCGGTTTTTGTAGCAATTCCAAACTGATGCGGGATTCATATTGGAATGAGTCTAAATCGGTCGGAGGTCAGGAATCCGACACCCGCCGGGTGGCTGACGGGCCAATAACCGCTGCCTTCGCCACCGGCCCCCATGAGTAGGCGCCTCGCCGCGGCGCTATCGGGCTTGTGCGTTGCAAGATATTGCAAAAACTGCAAGCATTTGGTCGCGAATGCGGCAGCGTCGTTCATTGATCATTCAAGCTGAATATGGAACCCTCCGGCGAGACAGATCGCCAATGCACGCTGTCCCTGCTGCCGCGAGAAAGGTGAGGCCATGAAGAAGACATTGCTGGCGCTTTGCGCCGTTGCCGCTGTGGCGGCTTCGACTGTGGCGGTGCCCGCCCCCGCCCAGGCACAACGCGGTGTCGCCGCCGGCGTCGCTGCGGGATTGATCGGTGGCGCCATTGTCGGTGGCGCGATCGCATCGCAGAACCGCTATTACGGTCCCGGATACGGCTACTATGCGCCCGGTCCGGCCTATGTCGCCGAGCCCGGCTATGGTCCCGATTGCTTCTGGCAGCGCCAGCGGTTCTGGGACGGCTACACCTGGCGCGTTCGCAGCGTCCGCGTTTGCGATTGATCGCCGTTCATCTCGATTAAATCGAACCAAATGTCCCGGAAAAACCGACTGTTTCTCCGGGACATCTGCTGCAGATGGCCAGAAAAAACCGCTTTTCTGCGCGATCAGCCTGCGGACGTTTACTTTCGGTTGACTGTTCTGCGCTGTTTAGCAAGACAGCAGTTCGAGATCAGCGTGTGAGTCACCTCAACCTGGCGCCGAACCACGACGCCACCACCTTCCAGGAGAGCCAAAGACATGAAGAAGACTTTAGCTGCCCTTGTCGCCGTCACCACGATTGCCGGTTCGCTGGCCGTTGCTCCGGCTGCCAAGGCTGGTGACGGCGGCGCCGTCGCGGCCGGCGTTGCCGGCGGCCTGATCGGCGGCGCCCTGCTGGGCGGCGCTATCGCAGGCGCTCGCCCCGCCCCGGTCTATGTCGCACCGGCGCCGGTTTACGTCGAAGAGGCCCCGTGCCGCATGGTTCGTGAGCGCTTCTGGGACGGCTACGGCTGGCGCTTCCGTCGCATCCAGGTTTGCGACTGATCGACCGACACGTTTTCAGCATCACATTCGAAAACCCGGCCTCGCGGCCGGGTTTTTGCTTTTCGCCACAGGCGGCCCTGCGAGCCGGCCCGATCAGCGCTGCCCGTTCATCGCGCGCAGCACCGCCTCGCTCGGCCAGCAATCGACCTTCAGCCCGGCCTGCTTCTGATAGGCGCCGAGCGCCGCGCGGGTCTGCATCCCGGCCTTGCCGTCGAGCTTGTCCTTGTAGAGACCGATCTTCGTCAGCTGCTGCTGCATCGCCTCGACATCGGCGGAGCGCAGCTGCTTCGACGCCGACCATGGCGTCGCGAATGGCTGCGGGCTCGTCATGCGGTCGGCGAGGTGGCCGACGAACAGCACGTAGAGATCGGAGAAATTGTATTCCTTGATCACGAAGTAGTTCGGCGTGGTCAGGAAGGCGGGACCGTAGCTGCCTTCCGGCTGCAGCAGCGACGCCGATTGCGCCTGCTCGGCGGCGCTGAGCTTCTGCCCGCGCACCGGCACGAAGCCTGCGCGCAGCCACTGGCTGATCGGCTTCGTCACTTCAGGCACGCCCATCGTGCAGTCGGCATTGGCCGGCGCCTGCACCTCATAGGCCCAGCGCACGCCGGGCTGCCAGCCCTTGTTGACCAGCTGCTGCGCGGCGGAGGCGAGCGCGTCCGGCACCGAATGCCAGATGTCGACGCGGCCGTCGCCGTCGAGATCGACGCCGTGCTTGTAATATTCCGACGGCAGAAACTGGGTGTAGCCGGTCGCACCGGCCCAGGAGGAGCGCATCTCCTTGCGCGTCACCGCACCCTCGCCGAGGATCTTCAGCGCCAGGATGAACTCGGTACGGTACTGATCCTTGCGACGGCCGACATAGGCCTGCGTCGCCACCACGCGCAGCGTGTCGTAGGGCAGCGAATAGCGCCCGTAGTCGGTCTCGCGGCCCCAGATCGCCAGCACGACGGTGGCCGGGACGCCGAACCGCTTCTCGATCGCATCGAGCGAGGAGCGATACTTCTGCAACAGCCGCTGCCCCTCGGCGGCGAGCCGCGCGATCGAGGCTTCCCTGATGTAATCGGCCGGCACCTGCACGAACTCGGCCTGCGCCGGTGCGCCGGTCTTCGGACGTCCGGGCAGGATCAGGTCGGGCAGCTTGTAGTCGGGCTCGAGCGAGCGCGTCTCGCGATCGAAGGTCTCGCGCGACACGCCGGCGGCCTTGGCCTCCGGCCACAGCGAGGCGATGAACTGGGTGAACGCAGCATCGGCGGCGCGCGCGGGTGAGACGACGGATGCGAGCAGGAGCCCGAGGGCAAGCGCGCGGAGGAATGTCAAATCCAACAACCTGTTCACGCAGCGGTCCAATGGGCGCGGCATCAGGCCAACGCCCGCGATATCAGTGTCGTGAGCCTTACCACGACACCGGATTGCTGTGAACCTTGGCGGCCGCGCTCAATGCGCGGCCTGCTTGGCGCCTTCGATCGAGTCGTTCGACAGCTTGTCGACGATGGCGATGCCGATCGCCGACAGGATGAAGACGCAGTGGATGATGGTCTGCCACATCACGCCGGTCTCGGTGTAGTTGCCCTTGCCTGACGACAGCGCGCCGGCCTCGATGAAGGTGCGCAGCAAATGGATCGAGGAGATCCCGATGATGGCCATCGCCAGCTTGATCTTCAGCACGCTGGCATTGACGTGGCTCAGCCATTCCGGCTCGTCCGGATGGCCCTGCAGATTGAGGCGCGAGACGAAGGTCTCGTAGCCGCCAACGATCACCATCACCAACAGGTTCGAGATCATGACGACGTCGATCAGGCCGAGAACGGCCAGCATGATCTGCTGCTCGCTGAAATCGAAGGCATGGGCGAACAGGTGCCATAGTTCCTTGAGGAACAGCACGACATAGACGCCCTGGGCGATGATCAGGCCGACATAGAGTGGCAATTGCAGCCAGCGCGATCCGAAGATCAGCATGGGAACGGGACGCAGCGACCGGCCCTTCGCGGGGGCGCGCGCCTCAGAAAGTGCGGACATGGTGGAGTGCTCGCAGGATTGAAAATTGCGGAGCGCTCTATCTACGCAATCCCGCGCGCTTGAAAAGCGACAACTGGCCGCACATTGCGCCGCGATGCCGTCACGATCCTGCCAACGAAGAACGGTCGAGCGCGGCGAGATGCCGCGTTCGACCGTTCATACTGGTCAGCGCGTCAGCTTCTTGTACTTCACGCGATGCGGAATGATGCTGTCCTGGCCGAGCCGGCGCATTTTGTCCTTTTCGTAATCCTGGAAGTTGCCCTCGAACCATTCGACATGGCTGTCGCCCTCGAAGGCCAGGATGTGGGTCGCGATGCGGTCGAGGAACCAGCGGTCATGGCTGATGATGACGGCGCAACCGGCGAAATCCTCGAGCGCCTCTTCCAGCGCGCGCAGCGTGTCGACGTCGAGGTCGTTGGTCGGTTCGTCGAGCAGCAGCACGTTGGCGCCCGACTTCAGCATCTTGGCGAGATGCACGCGATTGCGCTCACCGCCTGACAACGCGCCGACCTTCTTCTGCTGGTCAGCGCCCTTGAAGTTGAACGCCGAGCAGTAGCCGCGCGAATTGACTTCCTTCTTTCCGAGCAGGATCAGCTCGTTGCCCCCGGAGATCTCCTCCCACACCGTCTTGTTGCCCTCGAGCGCGTCGCGCGACTGGTCGACATAGCCGAGATGCACGGTCTCGCCGACCGTGATGGTGCCCTTGTCCGGCGTCTCCTGCTCGGTGATCATCTTGAACAGCGTGGTCTTGCCGGCGCCGTTGGCACCGATCACGCCGACGATGCCGCCGGGCGGCAGCTTGAAGGTGAGATCGTCGATCAGCAGGCGATCGCCAAATCCCTTGCTGAGACCTTCGAAGTCGACGACGTTGGCGCCGAGCCGCTCGGCGACCGGAATGATGATCTGCGCGGTCTGGGTCTGCTTCTCGCTCGCCTTCTTGAGCAAATCCTCGTAGCGCTGGTAGCGGGCCTTCGACTTGGCCTGGCGCGCCTTCGGCGAGGACGCCACCCATTCCTGCTCGCGGGCCAGCGTCTTCTGATGCGCGGCATCCTCGCGGCCTTCCTGCTCGAGTCGCTTCTGCTTCTGCACCAGCCAGGACGAGTAATTGCCCTCGTACGGGATGCCGCGGCCGCGGTCGAGTTCGAGGATCCAGCCCGTGACGTTGTCGAGGAAGTAGCGGTCGTGGGTCACGATCAGGATCGCGCCGGGATAGTTGCGCAGATGGCCTTCCAGCCACGACACCGATTCGGCGTCGAGATGGTTGGTCGGCTCGTCCAGCAGCAGCAATTCCGGCTGGTCGAGCAGCAGGCGGCACAGCGCCACGCGGCGGCGTTCACCGCCGGACAGTTTTGTGACATCGGCATCGTCGGGCGGGCAGCGCAGCGCGTCCATCGCCTGGTCGACCTTGCTGTCGAGATCCCACAGGCCCTGGGCCTCGATCTCGTCCTGCAGCTTGGTCATCTCGTCGGCGGTCTCGTCCGAATAGTTGACCGCAAGCTCGTTGTAGCGGTCGAGGATCGCCTTCTGCTTGGCGACGCCCTGCATGACGTTCTCACGAACGTTGAGTGCCGGATCGAGGTGCGGCTCCTGCTCGAGATAGCCGACGCGGGCGCCCTCGGCGACCCAGGCCTCGCCGTTATACTCCTTGTCGAGGCCGGCCATGATCTTGAGCAGCGTCGACTTGCCCGAGCCGTTGACGCCGAGCACGCCGATCTTGGCGTCCGGGTAGAAGCTCAGATGGATGTTATCGAGCACCTTGCGGGTCGGGTACGCCTTGGTCAGACCCTGCATGAAATAGATGAACTGGCGAGCCATCCGCTGTCCCTGGAATTGATCCGATTTGTGGAAATTTTGCTGCCGCCGATGTAACGGCCGGCCCCCGAAAGCGCAACCGCGGGACCTCTGTTTTCCGTCCGTTCACCACGTTTCGCGGCTTCACCACGGATGATTACGGGCTCGACGTCATGTGTGCGCCGAATCACGACAATTGAAACCATCTTTTAATAAATCAGGCCAAAACTCGTTCTCAACGCCGAAAAACGGCGATTTTCGCGGCAGAACCGCGGCCAAAACAGTTGAGGCCACGTCATGGCTACCATCATTTCAGCACCCCTTCCGCGCCCGACGACCAAAGGCGAGGCGACGCTGTTCGCCGAATTCCGCGCCTTTTGGCGCGCCTTCGTCGCCAAGGCTTTCAATCCCTACCGGCCGGAACTGCACTATATGCGCGGCCCGGGTCCGGCCTGCCGTGCCAAGCAGATGGCGCTGTCGCCGGCGGTCCGCTCGATGCTCGCCGATATCCGCGCCACGAAGAAGCCGTCGCCGCGCGTGTGACAATCGCCGCTTTTTGAACCCGCGGCCGCTTGCGCGCCTGCCGATTGCGCGCGACCATGACGGGTATCCCGACGGTTGATCTCCCGCCGTCGTCCTCACCCTGAATGGACCTCCCCGATGACGCGGCTCCGCTGTGCAATCCTCGACGACTATTTTGACATCGCGCTTTCGGTGGCCGACTGGCCGAAGGTCAAGGACCGGGTCGACGTCACCGTGTTCGACAAGCCGTTCGCGAGCGAGGCGGAAGCGGCGACGAAGCTGAAGGATTTCGAGATCATCTGCGCGATGCGCGAGCGCACCCCGTTCCCGAAGAGCCTGCTCGACGCGCTGCCCAGGCTGCAGCTCCTGATCACGTCAGGCATGCGCAACGCGGCGATCGACATGGAGGCCGCCAAGAACCGCAAGGTGGTGTTGTGCGGCACCCAATATAGCCGCGATCCCACCGCGCCGCTGACCATGGGCCTGATCCTGGAACTGACGCGCGGCATCGGCCGCGAGAATGCGCGCATGCACGCCGGCGAGGCCTGGCAGACCTTTGCCGGTACCGAGATCGAGGGCAAGACGCTCGGCATCATCGGCCTCGGCAAGCTCGGCAGCAAGGTCGCCGGCATGGCCAAAGTGTTCGGCATGAACGTCATCGCCTGGAGTCCCAATCTGACGCCGGAGAAGTGCAAGGAGGCCGGCGTCGGCTATGCCAGCAAGGACGAGCTGTTCGCGACATCAGACATCATCACCATCCATGTCGTGCTGAGCCCGCGCTCGCGCGGACTGGTCGGCGCCGCCGATCTCGCCCGCATGAAGCCGTCGGCCTATCTCGTCAACACCGCGCGCGGGCCGATCGTCGATGAGGACGCCCTGTTCGCGGCGCTGCGCGACAAGACGATCGCCGGCGCCGGCATCGACGTGTTCTCGGTCGAGCCGCTGCCGTCGGATCACCCGCTGCGCAAGCTCGACAACGTCGTGATCACGCCGCATCTCGGCTACGCGACGCGCGAGAGCCTGCAGGCGCATTATCAGCAGATGGTCGAGTGCATCGATGCTTTCACCAAGGGCAACGAGCCGCCGCGGCGCCTGGCCTGACAGCGGCATTCACTGCGGCTAGCCGAGCCAGCGGAACGCGCGTTCGAGCTCGGCGCGGCCGTCCCGGTCGTACCAGCGCCCGTGGGCGAGAATGATCCGCTCCGGATCCCATTCGATCATGCGGGCGACCGCGGCCTTCATCGCGTCCCTGTCCTGCAGGAAGGTCGAGCGCAGATCGGTTGGCGTGCTGCCGTCGGGATCGCGCACGCCGCCGAGCCAGATCAGGAACCGCATCAACGGCGAGCGGACTCGTCCGGCCTCAAAATTCTCGATCAGGTCCGTCAGCAGCAATGTCTGCGACGGCAGATGGAAGAACACGACCTCCGTCATGTAGCTGCCTGCCACCAGCAGCGTCGCGATCCACTCATCCCAGGGATAGCCGGATGATCGTTCCAGTGGCTCGCCTTCGAAGGTCAGCCGATTGTCCGCCTGTTGCTTGATCCCGGGCGCAAGGAAGATGCGCGCGTCGGGATAGGCAGCATTCCATTGCGGAATCCACCAGTAATGCAGACGGTTCGGACCGATGATCCAGCGCGGTACGCCCAGCTCAACGATTGCGGCCTTGAGCTCGGCCAGCAATGGTGTCGGCGAGTGAATGAACAGCCGCCCACCCGGCAGACGAACGATCGTCGCGCGCGTTGGAAACGGCATCTTGAACCAGCGCGGACCGAACCGGATGATCGAACCATCGATCATCCATACGTCATCGGCGACAGGCTTTGGCGCATTCAGCGGCGGATAGGTCTCGCAGACGTCCTGCATCGCATTGCTTCCCAAGCTGCAACGTCGAAATGCGCGGCTTGTTGCAACAAAAAAAGGCGCGCTGTTCGCGCGCCTTTTTCAATGATGAACTTGCCGGTTGGCCTAGCGCACCGTCACCGGTGCGGGCAGCGGCTGCACCGTGGTCGGCTGCGTGCCGGGCAGCGGCGCGGCCGCCTGAGCCTGGGCCGCAGAGGGAGCCATCGGGTTCGCGGGCGCGGCAGAAGCCGTCGCCGTTCCCGGCGGCGGACCACCGGGCAGCACAACCACGCGGGTGCCGACCTTGGCACGCTCGAACAGGTCGGAGACGTCCTCGTTCAGCATGCCGATGCAGCCCGACGAGACGAACTTGCCGATGGTCGACGGCTGGTTGGTGCCGTGAATACGGTACACGGTCGAGCCGAGATACATCGCGCGGGCGCCGAGCGGGTTGCCGGGTCCGCCGGCCATGAAGCGCGGCAGATAGGGCTGACGCTCGATCATCTCGGTCGGCGGATGCCAATCCGGCCACTCGGCCTTACGGGTGATCTTCTGCACGCCGGTCCAGGTGAAGCCGTCGCGGCCGACACGGACGCCGTAACGGATCGCCCGGCCGTTGCCCAGGATGTAATAGAGGTAGGTGTTCGACGTATCGACAACGATCGTGCCTGCCGGCTCCTTGGTCGCGAACGACACTTCCTGGCGACGCAGTTTCGGCGGCAGTTGCGCCGGGGCGTCTTCTGGCTGGTCGTCCGGCGGCAGCGCCGCGATCTGCACCGGCTTGCCGTTGGCATCAACCGGCGCCTGCTGCTGCGGCACGGCTCCGGTAACGCCCTCGGGCGGACGCATGCCGCCGCGGTCGTCGCCGTAGGAAACACCGGCGGCCGGAACGCCATTGTCGCGATTGGCTTGTTGCGCACCCGGACGATCGCCGTAGATCACCGGCGGCGGCCCCATCGGACGGCCATAGCGGGGATCATCGGGCGACATCACCGGCCCAGTCGGCGCGCCACGGTCGGAATAGACCGGAGGAGCATTCATCGGGCGGCCATAGCGCGGATCGTCCGGCGACATCACTGGGCCGGTCGGCGCGCCACGATCGGAATAGGCGGGCGCATTCGCCGGACGGCCATAGCGCGGGTCGTTCGGCGACAGCACCGGGCCGGGCGGCGGCAATGCGGCCGAATCCTGCCCGTCATCGTCATTGAGTGCGTCGAAATCCGGCATGCTGCCCTGGGGGTAGGGCTGGGGCGCCGTCGAATAGGCGGTGCCTTGGGGCGCCGGATAACCCTGCTGCGCATGCGCAAGCGAGGTTCCTGCCACGCCGAGAGCCCCGGCAGCGCAAATCGTCAGAATGCGGTTGATCATCATTGCTCTGTTATAGTCCCCAAGCCACACCGGACTGTTAACGGCCCAATGCAGGAAGATAGCGGCGCATTCAAGACAAATCCGCGAAACCCGGGCTATTCCGGGCCTTTTGTGATTTCGCGTCAACGCTGCGGCAAAGATGTCTCACGGGTCGGGAATGTTTGTCCACGTGGCCAAAGTCATCAATCACCCGCATTTTGTAACAAACAGTCCCCGGACGTTGCGATATCTTCGAATTGGCCTGATTCGCGCTCGCGACGCCGGCTTTCTTGTGTGGTCACCGCGTTCCCTCGACATCGAAGACCCTCCCGCAGAAGGGGGAACCCGCGCCCATGCTCCCCGGCCTTCGTTTTCTGTTCGCCGCGATCGTGCTGGCGACTTCGCTTCTGGTGTTCGGGTTAGGGGCAGCCGCGCTGTTCCGCGCGGCGCATGAAGAGTTCGCCAGCATTCCGGCCCGCCGGGCGCCGCCGCCCGAGCCGCAATTCGCGCAGCAGCCCGAGACCCCGCCGGTGCTTGCCATGGTGCGGGTCGATCCGCCCGCCGCCGACAAGGTGACGACCGATACGCCGGCAGCCCCGTCCGAGCCGGCCGCTCCCGCTGAGATCGCCGCCCCTGCAGCCGAGCCGGAGAAGGTCGCCGCCGTGACGGCGGATGATCGGGTCCCACCCGCTCCGCCGAAGCCGGAGGCCCAAGCCACGGAGACCCCCGCGCCAGCTCAGCCCGCCGACGGCGCGGCGCAGATTCCGACCGCAGATCCTTCGCCGGCATCGGAGCCAACGCCCGCTGCCGCCGAAGCCGCACCGGCGGCCACCGAGGCCAAGGTCGCCGCCGTCGCCGATCCGCCTGCCCCCAGCGAGCCCGCGCTTCCGCCGCCGGCACCCGCAATGGCAGCGCCGGAGCCCGCCCCGCCGCCATCACCCGAGGCGATCGCGGCCGCGACCAAGATCGCAACGCTGGGTGGGCCCGAAGTTGTTGTCGAAGTGCCGGTAGCGCCGAAGGCCGCTGAGGCGAAGAAGCCGGAGCGCAGCGCGGTCAGCGAGCCGGCACATCGCAAGGAGCGGCGGCGGATTGTCCGCGCGCCGCCGGTTCGGCAGGTCGTTCAGCAGCAGCAGCTCGATCCGTTCGGCCAGCCGACCCTGGTGCCGCTCACCCGGCGCTAGCAAGCAGGAACGACCTGTCAGGCCGGCCCCGTTGCGATCGGCGGGCCGCTCGCCTGCCCCCATTCCGACCACGAGCCGTCATAGAGCGCGCTCTCGGTGACGCCGAGCCGGTAGAGCGCAAGCGTCAGCACGCCGGCCGAGACGCCGGACCCGCAGCTCGTGACGATGGGCGCATCGAGCTTCACGCCGGCGCCCGCGAACGACTTGCGCAGGTCATCGAGCGGCTTCATCTCGCCGGTCGCGGCATCGAACAATTGGTTGTAGGGCACGTTGCGGGCGCCTGGGATGTGGCCGGCGCGGATGCCCGGACGCGGCTCCGGCGCGCGGCCTTCGAAGCGGTCGGCGGCGCGCGCATCGATCACCTGCTCGGCACGGCTTTCGACATTGGCGATCATCTGCTCGATGCTGCGCACGCGCTGCGGATCGTAGCTCGCCTTGAAGGTCGCAGGCTTCGGCTTCACCTCGCCGCTCTCGACCGCCCTGCCCTCGGCGCGCCACTTCTTCAAACCGCCGTTGAGAATGCGCACGTTGCGATGGCCATAGGACAGGAACATCCACCAGGCGCGCGGTGCCGCGACCCAGCCGCCGGAATCGTAGATCACCACGGTGTCGGCATTGCCGATGCCAAGCGCACCGATGTCGCGGCCGAACTGCTCGGCGCTCGGAAACATGTGCGGCAGCGGATTGGCATGGTCGGACACCGCGTCGACATCGAAGAACACAGCACCCGGCAGATGCGCGGCGAGATAATCGTCCTTCGGCAATGGCAGCACGCCGGGCAGCTTGAAGGTCGCGTCGAGCACCTTGACGTTGGCATCGCCGAGATGCGCAGCCAGCCATTCGGTCGAAACGAGCGGATCGTCGGTCATCGTCATCTTGCGTGTTTCTCCATCGTCATTGCCGGACTTGATCCGGCAATCCATCTTGCCTTGAAGCGATGGACACGCGGGTCAAGCCCGCGTGTGACATCCTGCCTAGCCCTTCTTCTTCGGCTCCCACGCCTCGATCGGCCCGCCGGCCTCGCGCCAGGCGGCAAAGCCGCCGCCCATATGCGCGACCGGCTTCAGGCCCATGTCCTTTGCGGTCTTGGCGGCGAGCGCCGAGCGCAGGCCGCCGGCGCAGTGGAAGATGAACTTCTTGTCTTCCTGGAAGATCGGCTTGGCATAGGGGCTGTTCGGATCGATCCAGAACTCCAGCATGCCGCGGGTGCAGGAGAACGCGCCGGGGATCTTGCCGTCGCGCTCGATCTCGCGGGGATCACGGATGTCGACGATGACGACGTCGTTCTTGCCGATCAGCGTGATCGCGTCGGCCGCGCTGATGGTCTCGATCTCGGCATTGGCCTCGTCGATCATCACCTTGATGCCGCGGTGGATGTTCTGGGGCATGGGGCTCTCCCTGGCTTTTCTTGATCGTCATTCTGGGGCGATGCGGCAGCATCGAACCCGGAATGACGATCGAATTTCATCAACTCGAGATTCCGGATCGATCCCATGGACCGTCCGGAATGACGGGATTGGTTACCGCACCAACTCCCGCATCGCGTTCTCCAGACCTTCGATCGTGATCGGATACATGCGTTCGGAGAACAGGCGGCGGATGATGGTGGTCGATTCCGAATAGTCCCAGTGCTTCTGCGCCACCGGATTGAGCCACACCGCGTGCGGATAGGTGCGGATGATTCGATCGAGCCAGACCGAGCCGGCCTCTTCATTGACATGCTCGACCGAGCCGCCGGGAACCATGATCTCGTAAGGCGACATCGAGGCGTCGCCCACGAACACCACCTTGTAGTCGTGCGGATATTTGTGCAGCACGTCCCAGGTCGGCGTGCGATCGGTGAAGCGCCGCTTGTTCTGCTTCCAGACGCCTTCATAGAGGCAGTTGTGGAAGTAGAAATACTCCATGTGCTTGAATTCGCTCTTGGCGGCCGAGAACAGTTCCTCGACCTGCTCGATATGCGAATCCATCGAGCCGCCGATATCGAAGAACACCAGCACCTTGACCGCGTTGCGCCGCTCGGGGCGCATGTGCACGTCGAGATAGCCGTGGTTGGCGGTCTCCTTGATCGTGGTGTCGAGGTCGAGCTCATCTGGCGCGCCGGTACGCGCGAACTTGCGCAGCCGCCGCAGCGCCACCTTGATGTTGCGGATGCCGAGCTCGACATTGCCGTCGAGATCCTTGAACTCGCGCTTGTCCCACACCTTCACGGCGCGGTTGTTGCGGTTCTTCTCCTGCCCGATCCGCACGCCCTCGGGATTATAGCCATGGGCGCCGAACGGCGAGGTGCCGGCGGTGCCGATCCACTTGCTGCCGCCCTGGTGGCGGCCCTTCTGTTCCTCGAGCCGCTTCTTCAGGGTCTCCATGAGCTTGTCCCAGCCCATGGCCTCGATCTGCTTCTTCTCTTCCTCGGTGAGATATTTCTCCGCGAGCTTCTTCAGCCACTCCTCGGGGATCTCGGCCTTGCCCATTGCATCGAGCAGGCTCTCGAGCCCCTTGAACACGGTGCCGAACACGCGGTCGAACTTGTCGAGATTGCGCTCGTCCTTCACCAGCGCAGCGCGCGACAAATAGTAGAAGTTCTCGACCGTCTGCTCGGCGAGATCGGCGTCAAGCGCTTCCATCAAGGTCAGATATTCCCGTAGCGTCACGGGGACCTGGGCGTCGCGCAGCGATGTGAAAAACTGCAGGAACATACCCACCTAGATCGCCCGCTGGGCCGGTGGCGTCAAGGGCCCCCGGCCGTGCTTCATCCCGAGATCAGCCATCCACTTTCACCGGGTTACCTCCGCCGCCGTCGGTCCGTGGCGGCGCCCGCGCCATCGCGGCAAGGTCGCGCCACGCCGGCGATCATTCCGCAGAGCGGAAAGATGATGCATGACATTCCATGCGGAAGCCCACATCGGTACCGCTGCGCTGCGGAATCCGCGCTAGACCGCCCGGCTTTTTCAATTAGAATTGTAGCGGACAAGATATCGGAGAGGACATGCGACCGCTGCGAGAGCGGTCGTTTCGTGTGGGGGCCCGGGCCGCCGACGAACGAAGCAAGGCAAACAGATAGATGAAATTCACGGGTACCAAGGACTACGTCGCCACCGATGACCTCAAGGTCGCCGTCAATGCCGCCATCGTGCTCGAGCGCCCGCTGCTGGTGAAGGGCGAGCCCGGCACAGGCAAGACCGTACTGGCCGAGGAAGTCGCCAAGGCGATCGACGCGCCGCTTTTGACCTGGCACATCAAGTCGACCACCAAGGCGCAGCAGGGCCTCTACGAATACGATGCCGTCTCGCGACTGCGCGACAGCCAGCTCGGCGACGCCCGCGTGTCCGACATCAAGAACTACATCAAGCGCGGCAAGCTGTGGGAGGCCTTCACCAACGAGAAGCGCCCGGTGCTGCTGATCGACGAGATCGACAAGGCCGACATCGAATTCCCCAACGATCTGCTGCTCGAACTCGACCGCATGGAATTCCACGTCTACGAGACCGGCGAGACCATCAAGGCGAAGCTGCGCCCGATCGTGATGATCACGTCGAACAACGAGAAGGAACTGCCGGACGCCTTCCTGCGCCGCTGCTTCTTCCACTACATCAAGTTCCCCGACAACGAGACGATGGGCAAGATCGTCGACGTGCATTTCCCCGGTATCAAGAAGCGCCTGGTGGAAGAGGCGCTGCGGATCTTCTTCGAAGTCCGCGAGGTGCCGGGCCTGAAGAAGAAGCCCTCGACCTCGGAACTGCTCGACTGGCTCAAGCTGCTGTTGAACGAGGACATCACCCCCGAGATGCTGCGCGAGCGCGATCCGCGCAAGCTGATCCCGCCGCTGCATGGCGCGCTGCTCAAGAACGAGCAGGATGTGCATCTGTTCGAGCGGCTCGCTTTCCTCAGCCGCCGCGAAGTCTAGTTCCGATATCGGCAAACGCCGGGGCGATGGCTCCGGCGTTTTGCTTCTGCAGCTCAACAAACAAGCCAACAAGCAAGAAGACCAGGGAAGATGAACGTCCAAACCCAGATCCGGGCCGCCGAGCCCGTCACGACAGAGCACTTCGACGTCCTGATCGCAGGCGCCGGCATCTCCGGCGTCGGCGCCGCCTACCACCTCACCACGCAATGCCCCGGCACCAGCTTCGTGGTGCTGGAGACGCAGAAGACTTTTGGCGGTACCTGGTCCACCCACCGCTATCCCGGCATCCGCTCCGACAGCGACCTGCACACCTTCGGCTATCGCTTCAAGCCGTGGACCAGCGCGCCGATCGCGACCGCGGCCGAGATCCTGAAGTACATGGGCGAGGTGATCGAGGAGAACGACATCGCCCGTCACATCCGCTATCGCCACACCATCACCGCGGCGAAGTGGTCGAACGAAACCAATCTCTGGACCATCGATGCGACGCGCATCGACACCGGCGAGCGGCTGCGCTTCACCACCAACTTCTTCTGGATGTGCCAGGGCTATTATCGCCACGACGCGGGCTATACGCCCGAATGGACCGACATGGCGAAGTTCAAGGGCACCGTCGTGCATCCGCAGACCTGGCCCGACGACCTCGACTACAAGGGCAAGCGCGTGGTCGTGATCGGCTCCGGCGCCACCGCCGCGACCCTGATCCCGGCGATGGCCAAGGACGCCGGCCATGTCACCATGCTGCAGCGTTCGCCGACCTATTTCCGCACCGGCCGCAACGCCATCGAGATCGCCGAGGAGCTGCGCAGGCTGCAGGTCGACGAGCACTGGATCCACGAGATCACCCGCCGCAAGATACTGTTCGAGCAGGACGCCTTCACCAGGCGGACCTTCGCCGAGCCCGAGGGCGCCAAGAAGGACCTGCTGGCGGCGGTCGAAGCCGTCCTCGGCAAGGACTACGACATTGCCACCCACTTCACGCCGAGCTACCGGCCGTGGCGGCAGCGCATCGCCTTCGTGCCGGATGCCGACCTGTTCCACGCCATCAAGGGCGGCAAGGCGTCGGTCGTCACCGACGAGATCGACCGCTTCACCGAGACGGGCATCCTGCTCAAGTCCGGCAAGCAGCTCGAGGCCGACATCATTATCACGGCGACCGGCTTCCACCTCTCCGCCAACGGCGGCATCGACTTCGAGATCGACGGCAAGCCGCTCGACTTCGCCGATACCGTAACCTATCGCGGCATGATGTTCACCGGCGTGCCGAACCTCGTCTGGGTGTTCGGCTATTTCCGCGCCAGCTGGACCTTGCGCGTCGATCTGGTCGGCGACTTCGTCTGCCGCCTGCTGCAGCACATGAAGGCGACCGGCGCGAACAAGGTGACGCCGGAACTGCGCCCCGAAGACCACAACATGCCGCTGCTGCCGTGGATCGATCCGGAGAACTTCAACCCCGGCTACATGATGCGCGGCATGCACCTCTTGCCGAAGCGCGGCGACAAGCCGGAGTGGCAGCACAACCAGGATTACTGGGCCGAGAAGGACGAATTCCCGGCGATCGACCTCAAGGACAAGGCGTTCGTCTACGGCTGAGCTCCTGATATTAGTCCCGTCATCCTGAGGAGCGCGTAGCGCGTCTCGAAGGATGCACGGCCCCACTCGGGCCGTCGTGCTTCGAGACGGCCGCTTCGCGGCCTCCTCAGCATGACGGTGTTAGACACAGCGCGCTGATCAAAAAGCAACATCGCGTACGCCTCTATTCCGTCACGCATACTCCGGCAGCTTCGCAGCCGCCTCGGGTGCCTTGCCGCGGATCATGTCGGAGGCCTTGTCGGCGATCATCAAGGTCGAGGCGTTGAGATTGGCTGAGATCATCCGCGGCATGATCGAGGCGTCGATCACGCGCAGGCCCTCCATGCCATGGACCCGAAGCTGGTCGTCGACCACCGCCCACGGTGCGTCCGCCGGTCCCATCCGGCAGGTGCAGCCGGGATGGAAGGTGGTGGTGCCGCGCTCGGTCGCGGCCGCGAGCAGTTCGTCGTCGCTCGTGACCTTCGGGCCCGGAAAGTCCTCATAGGCGTAATACGGACTGAGCGGCTCGGAGGCGAGCAGCCGGCGCGCCAGCTTCATGCCGGCGACGACGACGCGGCGGTCGATCTCCTCGGCGAGGTAGTTGGTCTGGATGATCGGCGGCGCGAACGGATCGGCGGAGCGGATCCGGACATAGCCGCGGCTCTCCGGCCGCTGCTGCCATGACGCCACCGTCATGCCGGGCTCGTCCTCGAGCTGGCCCTGCACGCCTTCCTTGTAGCTCGCCGGCGTGAAGGTGAGCTGCAGATCGGAGCTCTCGGTGGTCTCGCCGGAATGCCAGAAGCAGTAGACCATGGTAGGCGACAGCGACAGCAGGCCGCGCCGCGTCGTCGCCCATTTGATCGCCTCGCCCCACAGGCTGAAGCCGCGGCGAAGCTCGTTGATGGTCCTGATGTTCTTGACCCGCGCCACCGAGCGCGGCGCGTAATGATCCTGCAAACCTTCGCCGACGCCCGGCAGCGCGTGGCGCACCTCGATGCCGTGCGCCTGCAACAGCTCGGGCGAGCCGACGCCGGAGAGCTGCAACAGCTGCGGCGAGTTGTAGGCGCCGCCGGAGAGGATGACCTCCTTGGTGGCGCGGATCTCCAGGGGATCGCCGTGCTTGCCGCCGCGGTTGTAGCGCACGCCGACCGCGCGCTTGCCCTCGAAGATGATGCCGGTGACATGGGCATGCGTGCGCACGTCGACATTGGGCCGCCGCCGCGCCGGATGCAGGAACGCGGTCGCGGCGCTGACCCGGCGGCCGTTCAGGATGGTGCGCTGGCAGTACGACACGCCCTCCTGGATCTGGCCGTTGTAATCTGGATTGCGCGGAATGCCGAGGCTGACCGCGCCTGCCATGAAGGCTTCGCAGAGTGGATCCTGCCAGTCCATGGTGGTGACGGTGAGGTTGCCGTCGCGGCCGCGATAGGTGTCGTCGCCCTCGCCGATCCGCCTCTCCATGCGCCGGAAATAGGGCAGCACGTCGGGATAGCCCCAGCCGCGATTGCCGAGCTGCGCCCAGGTGTCGAAGTCCTGGCGCTGGCCGCGGTTGTAGATGTGGCCATTGATCGAGGACGAGCCGCCGAGCGTCTTGCCGCGCGGCGCATAGATGCTGCGCCCGCCGGTGTAGGGACCCACCTCCTGCTGATAGGCCCAGTTCACGCTCTTCATATGGAAGGTCTTGATGAAGCCGGCCGGCAGATGGATGTAGGGATGCCAGTCGCTCGGCCCGGCCTCGAGCACGCACACCCTGGTGCCCGCGTCTTCACTCAAGCGGTTGGTCAGCACGCTCCCGGCGGAGCCTGCGCCGATGATCACATAATCGAACGTTTCCATCGTCTCGTTTCTGGCGCCGACCAAAGTGTCAGCGCGGCTTTTCGTTGAGTTGATAGGTCAGATGCGCCTTCACCGTCGGCCATTCGCTGGCGATGATGCTGTAAACCACAGTGTCGCGCAACGTGCCGTTGGGCGCGATCTGATGGCTGCGCAGGATGCCGTCCTGCTTCGCACCCAGACGCTCGATGCCGCGCCGACTCTGGTGATTGAAGAAATGCGTGCGGAACTCGACCGCGATGCAATCAAGCTTCTCGAAGGCATGGGTCAGCAGCAGCAGTTTGCACTGCGTATTGACCGCGCTGCGCTGCACACGCTTGGCGTACCAGGTCGAGCCGATCTCGACGCGACGGTTCGGCGTGTCGACGTTCATGTAGGTCGTCATGCCGGAAATCTTGCCGTCGGCGTCGAACACCGTGAACGGCAGCATCGATCCGGCCTTTTGCAGGCCGAGCCGGCGGTCGATCTCCTTGGCCATGTTCTCCGGCTGCGGGATCGCGGTGTACCAGAGCTTTGACAGCTCGCCGTCCTTCACCGCCTCGACCAGCCCGTCGCGATGATCGTGGGACAACGGCTCCAGCCGCGCATGCGCGCCGCGAAGGGTGACCGGTTCAAGCCAGGGCATTCGAGATCTCTCCATCTTTGTCATTCCGGGGCGATGCGCAGCATCGAACCTCAGATGCGCAATTGCGCATCGGGGAATCTCGAGATTCCGGGTCTGGCGCTTCGCACCATCCCGGAATGACGATTGCGCTTCGCGAACCGCAATCGTCATCTATTCAGAAAATTCAGCGGCAATCCCGGCCGCGGCCAGTCCATCGCGATCAGCTCGCCCTTGCCCGACAGCGTGATGTAGGCGGTCTTCAGCTCGGGGCCGCCGAAGGCGATGTTGGTGGTGACGCGGTCGCCGGTCGGCACCTGCTCGACCACGGTGCCGTCGGGCGCGATCACCGAGATGCAGCCCGACACCAGCGTCGCGACGCAGACATTGCCCGATGCCTCGACCGCGAGCGAGTCGAACATCTGGTAGCCGCCGAGGCCGGCGATCGGCTTGCCGCGCTCGCCGCGATAGATCACGTCGCGCGGCTTGACGGTGCCGGGCTCGGAAACTTCATACGCCCACAGCCGCGCGGTCGGCGTCTCCGCGATGTAGACGGTCTTCTCGTCCGGCGACAGGCCGATGCCGTTGGCTGGCAGGATGCCGTGCACGGCCTCGACGATCTCGTTCATGCCGGGCTTCAGATAATAGAACGCGCCGACATCCATGTCGCGGGCGCGGCGCTTGCCGAGGTCGGAGAACCACAGGCCACCCTGCCTGTCGAACACCAGGTCATTCGGCCCGCGCAGCGCGTGCTCGCCGCATTTCGTCACCACGGTCTCGACCTTGCCGGATTGCAGATCGACGCGCTGGATCGAGCCGCCGAGATAATCCTCGGGCTGCGGCCCCGGCATGATCATGTTGCGGGTCGGAATCCAGGAGAAGCCGCCATTGTTGCAGATGTACATCTTGCCGTCGGGACCGAGCGCCGCGCCGTTCGGGCCGCCCGGCACCTTGGCGACGATCTCCTTGCGCCCGTCGGGATAGACCCGCGTCAGCCGCTGGCCGCGGATTTCGACCAGCACGACCGAACCGTCGGGCATGACGACGGGACCTTCGGGAAACTCCAGATCGGTGGCGAGAACTCGGATATTGGCCATGGCATCCTCCCGGCTCTTTGGCTGCAGGCGGATTCCGAACGGCCCCGCACGCGCAACGTTGTTGTTTCATCCTGTTATGGCAAACGGGGTTTGGCTTGCCAAGCAATGGCCCCGCAAGGCTGCCCGGCGTTGGGGCGGGATGGGCGCGCCGCAAATGCCCCTGTCGTCCCTGCCTAGTGCGCAATTGCGCGCTAGGCAGGGACGACACCGAATAGGTGGCACGGTCAGTGAGTCAAACTTCCGCGTTCTCGCGACACCGTCCGAGCTTCGCGATTCGGATAAAGCGAAATATTTTCGCGCGCGAGGATTGACAGGTTTTGCTGAGTTGCCCGTCGGGTTGTTTTGTCGCACCCCTCTCCGTCGTCATTCCCCAGTGCGCAATTGCGCGCCTGAGGGCGCGCCTCCTGGCGCGAGCCTCGGAATGACGGAGAGAGAATGGGCGCGCACTAGCTCAGCGTGCCCGCATGCACCCACCAGCCGGGGTGACCGGCGCGGAGTTGTTCGCCGGCCGCCTCGGCGTCGGCGTCGGTTCCGAACACTGCAAAGCAGGTCGCGCCCGAGCCCGACATGCGCACCAGACGAACGCCCCGGGTCTCACGCAGCGCGGACAGCACGTCACTGATGACGGGCTGGATGCGCGCCGCGGGGGCTTCGAGATCGTTGGTGCCGCGCTCCAGCGCCGCGATCCAATCGTCGATCGCGCGCCCGGCTTCCGGCCATGACGGCGCCTGCATCACGACGTCGGTGGCGCCGATCAGGAGCTCGCCATTGCGCAGGCCGAGCGCATTGAAGACGTCCCTGGTCGCAACCGGCACGCGCGGATTGACCAGCACGCACGGCATTTTCGGCAGGTCGAGCGGCAGCAGGCCTTCGCCGACGCCGGTCATGTCGCAGGCCCGCGAGGCGACGCACACCGGCACGTCGGCGCCGGTCTGCAGCGCGACCTCCATGATCCGGCTATCGTCGAGCGAGAGCTCATTGAGCCGCGCCAACAGCCGCAGCGCCGCCGCGGCGTCCGCCGAGCCGCCGCCGATGCCGGCCGCAACCGGCAGCACCTTCTCCAGCGTGAAGTGGCCGACCTCGAGGTCCGCGACGCGCTCGCCGAGCAGCCGCGCGGCCTTCAGCACCAGATTGTCAGAGGTGTCGCCGCAGGCATCGGCCAGCGGCCCCGCCATCGAAAGCGACAGCTCGGGTCCCGGCTCGAGCATCAGGCGATCGGCGCAATCGGCAAACGCGACGACGCTCTCCAAGTCGTGAAACCCGTCGACGCGCCGCCCGACAACCTTCAGCGTCAGGTTGACCTTGGCACGCCCTTCTTCAATCAGCGCCGGCACGGCGATAAACCCCTAAAAAACAAACATCGTGATGCGATTAGCGTAAATCGCCGTACGATCCTATCCCTTTGTTTGGATGGAAATTCCGCCATGACTCGTCATGCCCGGGCATAGCCGTCTGAAGGACGGCGTCGCTTCCGCTCGCCTATGACCCGGGCATCTATCAACCAAGAACGAATTTCTCGAAGGGATGGATGGCCGGGTCAAGCCCGGCCATGACGGGCAAACGTCAATGCCCGGGACATCTTGCGCGAAGACGCGCTTCGCGCTTTTGCCCGGGCATCACGGTATTTTATGAAGATGCAGCGCGACGACCGCCGCTCAGCCGCCCTTGCCGTCGTCGTCCTTCTTCTTCTCGGCGGCGGCGGCGTTGGAGGTGTCATCCGGCAGGCCGTTGTCGATCTTGGCTTGGATCTTCGGCAGCTCTTCCGGCTCGGGCTTGAGGTCGCGGGCATGCGCCCACTGGAACTTGGCTTCCAGGGTGCGGCCGACGCGCCAGTAAGCGTCGCCGAGATGGTCGTTGATGGTCGGATCTTCCGGCTTCAGATCGATCGCGCGCTCGAGGTTCTTCACCGCCTCCTCGTAATTGCCGATCCGGTAATAGGCCCAGCCGAGCGAGTCCACGATGTAGCCGTCGTCGGGGCGCTGATCGACGGCACGCTTAATCATCTTCATGCCTTCGTCGAGGTTGATGCCCTGGTCGATCCAGGAATAACCGAGATAGTTCAGCACATGCGGCTGCTCGGGCTGCAGCTCGAGCGCCTTGCGCATGTCGGCCTCGGCCTTGTTCCACTGCTTGGAGCGCTCCTCGCAGATGCCGCGATAGTAATAGGTGACCCAGGCGTTCTTGTCGCCGCCGGCCGGCAGTGCGTCGATCGCCTGCGAATAGGTGGTGGCGCAGTCGGCGAACTTCTTGCGGCCGCGCTCGATATTGCCGAGCGCCAGGATCGCCTCGATGTCCTTCGGCTGATCCGATGTGACTTCCTTGAGGATCTTGATCGCCTCGTCGCTGCGGTCGGCGGCATCGAGATTGGTCGCGAGCTGGATCTGCGCGTTGCGCTTGAGCGGCGAGGACGCCGGCATCCGCTCATAGACCTTGATCGCCATCTGCGGCTTCTTCACCGATTCATAGAGATCGGCGAGCGACAGCAGCGCCAGCGGATGGTTGGGCTGCAGATAGAGCGCGAGCTGCAGATAGACCAGCGCGAGGTCCTCGCCGCCGCGGCGGGTCAGCGTCGCGCCGATGCCGTAGAGCGCCTCGGCCGCGCCGGCCTGCGGCGACTCGACCAGCGGCGGCAGCTTCTTGCCGGCCTTGGTCTCCTTGATGCCTTCCAGCACCAGCGGGTGACGCGGCAGCTTCTTGTCGAAGGCCTCGTACATCGCGGTCGCGGCGGCCGCGTCCTTGTTGCGCGAGGTCCAGCGCGCATATTCGTCGACCGTGCGCAGCATCGAATCGTCGAGCTTGTAGACGCGCTCGAAGCGGGCGCCGGCATCCTTCTCCTTGCCGGACAGCTCATAGATCATGCCGGCATGCAGGTCCTTGAAGATCGGGTACCACTCGGGGCCGGTCAGCTTGTCGATCGAGGCGACCGCGGCCTTGCTGTCGCCGGCGCCATAGGCGGCCCAGGCCGACAGCAGCGTCGCGACGAGATCGGTGATCGGGCCGCGCACCGACTGGTTGATGTTGGACTGCGCGGCGGCATATTTCTTCAGCTTGAGATCGCGCACGCCGACGACGAGGCGCGCGACGCGGTTGGCCTTGTCCTGGGTGAGGATGCGGTCGGCGAGCTTGACCGCCTCCTCGATATCGCCGTCGGCGAGCGAGGAGATGAAGGCGCGGTCGAGCAGCTCGGAATTCTTCGGGTCGGTGCGCAGCGCCGAGCGGTAGAACGTCGCGGCCGAGGTCGCATCGCGCTCGACGCTGGCGTGGCGGGCGGCGAGATAGCTGCCGGCGGTGGTCAGCGACTTCAGGTCGTTCTTGGACGGGAATTGCGCGGCATTGTCGGTCGGATGGTCCGGCGTTTGCGCTGCAAGCTGCGCAGGCACGGCAAGCGCTGCGGCAGCGAGAACGGCAATCGTCAGGCGGTGGAATCGGGTGGACAGCATCACGGTCGCCTTGCTCCAGGGATTTACGCCAAGATGGATTTTACGGCCAAGATCTTGCGATCAGTCTCAAAATGCGAACCCAAGCGGCGGCATCACGGCGGGGGACAATGCCGCTTTTGGCGCTTATCCGCAAGGATCGCCCAAAGGCAACCCATGACGAATCAATTGGCAGATTAGGCCTTTAGGCCCGCCGATCCAGCCAGCCTCCGCAAGACGCTTCCACTATGGCGGTATCGTGACCGGGCCGGGCATATTCGCGCGCGGACGCAAAAAGGCGCGAGATAAGGGTGCCACGGCACCCCTTTTTGCGTCTTCCGTTGTAACCTGAAGTGCAATCCGGCCGCTCCACGCGCGGAGAGGCCAAGCGGAGGTTGCGGCAACTCGCGCGGCCGCCTCACGCAAATGTGGTCGGCCGCCTCGAGCTCACCCTGGCCTCACATTGCCTCGTAGTTCGGACCGCCGCCGCCCTCCGGCGGAACCCAGGTGATGTTGCCGTTGGGGTCCTTCACGTCGCAGGTTTTGCAGTGGACGCAGTTCTGGGCGTTGATCTGGAAGCGCGGACCCGTCGATTCCTCGACCCATTCATAAACGCCGGCCGGGCAATAGCGGTTGGACGGACCGGCGAACACGTCGTGTTCCGAGGTCTTCTGCAGATTGAGGTCGGCGACCTTGAGATGGACCGGCTGGTCCTCCTCATGGTTGGTGTTGGACAGGAACACCGACGACAGCTTGTCGAACGAGATCTTGCCGTCCGGCTTCGGATAGGCGATCGGCTGGTGCTGCTTGGACGGATCGAGCGTCTTGCGGTCCGGCTTGGCGTGCGACTGGGTGCCGAACAGCGAGAAGCCGAGCGTGTTGCACCACATGTCGAAGCCGGAGAGCACCGTTCCGAGCATGTTGCCGAACTTCGACAGCAACGGCTTGGCATTGCGGACCTTGAACAGGTCCTTGCCGATCGCCGACGAGCGCCAGGCGTTCTCGTACTCGACGAGCTCGTCATTGGCGCGTCCGGCGCCGAGCGCGGCCGCGACATGCTCGGCGGCGAGCATGCCGGAGCCCATCGCGTTGTGGACGCCCTTGATGCGCGGCACGTTGACGAAGCCCGCCGCGCAGCCAATCAACGCGCCGCCCGGGAACGAGAGCCGGGGCACCGACTGGTAGCCGCCCTCGGTGATGGCGCGCGCGCCATAGGCGAGCCGCTTGCCGCCCTCGAACAGCTCGCGGACATCGGGATGGGTCTTGAAGCGCTGGAATTCGTCGAACGGCGACAGATAGGGATCGTTGTAGTTCAGATGCACGACGAAGCCGACCGCGACGCGGTTGTCGTCGTAATGATAGAGGAACGAGCCGCCGCCGGTCCTGTCGTTCAGCGGCCAGCCGAGCGTGTGCTGCACCCGACCCTTCTTGTGCTTCGCCGGGTCGATCTGCCAGACCTCCTTGAGGCCGATGCCGAACTTCGGCGGCTCGGAGTTGGCATCGAGATTGAACTTCGCGATCAGCTGCTTGGACAGCGAGCCGCGTGCGCCTTCGGCGAACAGCGTATATTTGCCGAGCAGCTCCATGCCGCGGGTGTAGGAATCCTTATGGCTGCCGTCCCTGGCAATGCCCATGTCGCCGGTGGCGATGCCGCGCACCGCGCCCTTGTCGTCATAAAGCACTTCGGCCGCGGCAAAGCCCGGATAGATCTCGACGCCGAGCGCTTCCGCCTTCGGTGCCAGCCAGCGGCAGACATTGCCGAGCGAGCCGATGTAGCAGTGATGATTGTTCATCAGCGGCGGCATGATGAAGTTCGGCAGGCGGAACCAGCCTTGCGACGTCGTCCAGTAGAAGCGGTCGTCCTTGACCTGCGTCTTCAGCGGACAATCGGCGTCGTCGCGCCAATCGGGCACGAGCTTGTCGAGCCCGGCCGGATCGATCACCGCACCCGAGAGGATGTGCGCGCCGACCTCGGAGCCCTTCTCCACCACGACGATCGAGAGCTCCGGATTGAGCTGCTTCAGCCGGATCGCGGCCGACAGGCCCGACGGGCCGGCGCCGACGATGACGACGTCGAATTCCATAGACTCGCGCGGAGGAAGGTCTTCAGCACTCATGATCTTTGATCTCAGCCCATTGAGAACGCTTCTAAGCTTTTCACGGGTCGTTGTTTCCGATTTTTGGCGGAAGGACAACCATGGAATTGCGCTTCCATGGGTTTGCACGGCCCGGGTACCGCAAGAGAATAATCTTTTCCGAAAACCGCCCTCCACTTTTCTGGTCGATGCTCTAGATTGCGCCCATGATGGCCCTGCCGCCCGAGCCCACCCCTACACTGCAGCAATTGCTGGCCTTTTACCTTGAGGCCGGGGTCGATTGCGCGCTTGGCGATGCGCCGATCAACCGGCTCGAGGAGCCGGAGCCAGTTCCCGCCCCAGCCGCGCCGCGCCCATCAGTTGCACTCAATCCGCTGCGTCCGCCGCCGATGCCGTCAGTTCCGCGCAGCGAAATCACCGTGGCGCCGGATGCCGCGATCGCTTCCGCGCGCGAGGCTGCGCGGACTGCGCCGACGCTTGAAGCCCTGCGCACGCTGATGGAGAATTTCGACGGCTGCGCGTTGAAGCACACCGCAACCAGGCTGGTGTTCGCCGACGGCAATCCGCAGGCGCGCGTGATGTTCGTCGGCGAGGCGCCGGGCCGCGACGAGGACATCGAGGGCCTGCCGTTCGTCGGCCGCTCCGGCAAGCTGCTCGACCGCATGATCGCGGCGATCGGGCTCGACCGCAGCAAAGCCTATATCGCCAACGTGATCCCGTGGCGGCCGCCCGGCAACCGCACGCCGACGCCGCAGGAGACGCAGGTGTGCCTGCCCTTCATCCAGCGCCATATCGAACTCGTGAATCCCGACGTGCTGGTGACGCTCGGCAATCCCTCGACGCAGGCGCTGCTCGGAACGCGCGAGGGCATCATGCGCACGCGCGGCAAATGGATCGACTACGACACCGGCACCCGCACGATCCGCGCCGTCGCCACCTTCCATCCCGCCTATCTGCTGCGCTCGCCGTCGTACAAGCGGCTGTCGTGGCAGGATCTGCGCGCGATCGCGAAGGTGTTGCAGGTGGCGAGCGCGTAGCTTCGTAGCCCGGATGGAGCCAACGGGTCGCGCGGACGCGCGCCCGATGACAGGCTCCGCGCAATCCGGGTGGATCAGGTGGCGTAAAAGAGCGGCCCCGGATTTCGCTCCGCTTCATCCGGGCTACGGCTCCACGTCACGTCAAATCACGTCCCTTTCGGCCGCACGATCGCCCAGCCGATCCGCAGCACCGGCTGCCGTCCGTTGACCAGCCGGTCGAACGAACGCGGCACTTCCGGCACGAGGCCGGGGAAGCGCTGCGCGATGTCGGGCGGCGGCGTGCCGGCGGTGTCCTGTGCGCGCCACACCACGACGCCGCCGGTTTCGTTGAATTTTGCGACCGACAGCCACGGCGTCCGCTGCGGCGTGGCGTCGAGCAAAAGATGCGGGCGGCGGCGGTTCATCGCAATCAGGCTGGCAAGTTCGGGATCGCCGGCCACCGCGCGCAGGCGCTGGTTGGTGCGGCGCTCATAGCTGTCATCGAAGAAGCGGCCCATCGCGGCTGCCGGCAGCGAGGTGGACGCCTCCGTGGTGCTGGTCCAGGGAAGGAACAGCGCCGCCGCCAGCGCGAGCGCTGCAGGCGCCGCGACCGCCAAGGCCCAGACCGAACGCAGCAGCCGCTGCCGCCTGAGCGGGATCAGTTCGCCGGTCGCGACCACGACGGCAAGCCCGGACATCAACAGCGCCACTCCGGCGCCGCCGAAGGCGCGATCGAGATTGAACAGCGCGGAGACGAAGCTGCTCGCGATCGCCGGCGCGAACGCGAAGAAATACACGAATTGCCGCGCCAGCGGACTGACCGGCGGACGGTAGATGATCGGGGCATCCTCCGTATCGCGGGCGAACCAGCGCGAATTGAGGATCGCGAGCAGCGCGATCGCGGCGGTCGCCACGATCAGCCCGCCGAGCACCACGCCCCAGCGCAGCGCGTGCGCCTTGAGATCGGCGAATGCCGGCAAGGCGGGCAGCGCCAGCACGTCGGCGCGGAGCAGCCAGATCAGGTAGGGCAGCGCCAGCACGATGATGACGAGCAGCGCGTAGATCGGATCGACCGACTTGAGCATGCGCCGCCCGCGCTCGGTTGCGAGCGCAAAGCCTGTCACGAGCAGGATCATGCCGATCGCCGCCGGCGTCGTCAGCAGCAGGAGCCCGCAATCGATCGACCAGGCGAACCAGGCGTTGCGCCGGTTCTGCCCGATCAGTTGCCAGGAATGCAGCAACAGCAGCGCCCAGAGCGGGCGCGCCAGGATCAGCGGGCCGAACTCGACGCTTGGCGAGGAGAACACCACGACCGTCATCGACAGCAGCACTGCCAGCACGCCCTGCGGGCCACCGACGATGGCGCGCGCCAAGGCGTAGAAGGCGATGAAGGTGACGATCTCGCAGACCTGCGCCAGGAGATAGACGCCGAACACGTGATTGCCGACGGCGCGGAAGGCGATGTCGGCGAGCCAGAACGCGAGCGGCGGCCCCATGTCGGTGCCGACCTGATATTCGCGGCCGAAGGCGAGGATGGTGGCGAGGTTGCCGGGCGGACTGCCGTAGAAGATGGCCGGCAGGAACAGCCAGATCGCGGCCTGCGCCAGCACCACGATCCAGACCACGAGGCGCGGCCGGGCGCGGATCAGTTCGACAACCAGGGAGGTAAACCGCATGAAACGCCTGAAATGCCCCAGCCACCCGTATCAAGCGGCGCCATCCGATCCCGAGGTTTTTTGATAAACGGCGGCGGCGATGGAGGCAACCGGGCTGGATGTGTCCACGGTGCAAAGTCAAACATCGCTGTCATGCCCCGCGAAGGCGGTCATCCAGTACGCCGCGGCGGCCAGGCTTGAGCACGACGGTCTCTGGAATACTGGATCGCCCGGTCCCGTCTTCGCCAAGGCTTCGACGAGGCCAGGGCCCCCTGGCGCGCCGAAGCTTTAGCGGAGGCGGCGAGCCGGGCGATAACACCGAGAGTGCGGCGCCGCCGCGCTTTACGCCGCTTCGGATGCCGCGGCTTCGCTTTCGGCGTCCACCGTGAACAGGTCGGGCTCCGCCGGGACCGGGAAATGCTTCAGCCGCGCCGCGACGACGGGAGCGAAGAAGCTACGGTGATGGCTGCTGGGGCCGAGCCGGTCGAGCGCCTCGAGGTGCTCGGGGACGGCATAGCCCTTGTGCTGCTCGAAGCCGTAGCCGGGGCAATCCAGCGCCAGCGCGCACATCAGGCGGTCGCGCGTCACCTTGGCGATGATCGAGGCCGCCGCGATCGAGGCCACGATGCCGTCGCCGCCGATCACGGCGTCGCAGTCGCAGGGCGTGGCGAGCTTGTCGCGGCCGTCGACGAAGACATGCTTCGGCATTTCCGGCAGCGCATGCACCGCGCGCGCCAGCGCCCACAGCGAGGCGCGCAGGATGTTGTCGCGGTCGATCCGCGCCCGTGACGCCACCGCGACCGAGAACGCTGCTGTCGCGCAGATTTCCTCGAACAGTTCCTCGCGGCGCTCGACGGTCAGCCGCTTCGAATCATCGAGGCCCTTGGGTATCCGATTTGGGTCCAGCACCACGGCGGCGGCGACCACCGGGCCCGCCAGCGGCCCGCGCCCGGCCTCGTCGCAGCCGGCGACCGGCCAGACGCCGCGCTTGATCAGCGCGCGCTCGCGCCGAAAGCTCGGCCGCGTCACCACGATGACGCGCTTGTCCGGCTTGGCCGGCTCGGCCGGCTTCTTCTTCGACGCGGTCTTTGACGTGCGATTGGACTTGTCCCGAATCATGCGGGGATCGTGGTCAAGCCCGCCCCGCGGCGCAACCGGGAACCTGGCGCCCTTCCCCGTTATTCAATCCGCCACCCTAATCGGGATCGGCGCTCTAATCGGGGATTGACACCCGGCGGTCGTCGCGAACCTCAAAGCCCGGCGCGCGCACCACTTCCCAGGCGTGGCCGTCGGGATCGCCGAAATAACCGCAATAGCCGCCATAGCTGGTCGGCTGCGCGGGTTTCAGCAGCCTGGCGCCTTTCGACAGCGCGAACGCCATCACACGATCGACCTCGGCGTCGTCGTTGCAGTTCCAGGCGATCGCGACGCCGCGGAACGCTGAAGGCCGTGGCTGATCCGGCAGCCCGGCATCGGCAGCGAGCAGATGCCACGGGAACAGGCCGAGCACGGTGCCGCCGGTCTCGAAGAAGGCGACCTCCTCGCCGGTCGCGCGCATCTTCCTGGAGAAGCCGAGCGATTCATAAAAGCCGATGCTGGCGCGCATGTCGCTGACGCCCAGCGTGAGGACGGTGAAGCGTGCGGTCGGGGCGTTACTCATGTTTACCTTTCCCGTCGTTGCGAGCGAAGCGACGCAATCCATTGTTCCACATATTCGGATGCATGGATTGCTTCGTCGCTTCGCTCCTCGCAATGACGATCATCACTTGCTGGCACCTAAAACAAGCTCAGCTGTTGCCCGCTGCGCTTCGGCTTGGCGAAGTGATCGGTGGTCAGCTTGGTCCGCCGCTTGTTGAGGCCGAGCTTTTCGCAGGCGATCTCGAAGCGGCGGCCGATCATCCAGGCCATCGGGCCGGTGCCCTTCATCCGCGTGCCCCATTGCGAGTCGTAGTCGCGGCCACCGCGCATGTCGCGGATCAGCGTGAAGACGTGACGGTAGCGATCGGGATAGTTGGCCATCAGCCATTCGCGGAACAGATCGCGCACCTCGAGCGGCAGCCGCAGCAGCACATAGCTCGCCTCCCTGGCGCCGGCATGTGCGGCGGCATCGAGGATGCGCTCGATCTCGGAATCGTTCAGCGCCGGGATCACGGGTGCGACCATCACCGTGGTCGGGATGCCGGCATCCGTGAGCCGCTTGATCGCCTCGAGCCGCTTCGGCGGGGTCGAGGCGCGCGGCTCCATGGTGCGGGCGAGTTTCGGGTCGAGCGTCGTCACCGAGAGCGCGACCTTGGCGAGATTGCGCTTGGCCATACGTGCCAGGATGTCGATGTCGCGGGTGACCAGCGCCGACTTGGTGACGATGCCGACCGGATGGCCGGCGCGCTCCAGCACCTCGAGGATGCCGCGCATGATCTTCCGGTCGCGCTCGATCGGCTGATAGGGATCGGTGTTGGTGCCGATCGCGATCATCCGCGCCTCGTAGTCCGGTGCCGCCAGCTCCTTCTCGAGCAGCGCGGGTGCGTCCGGCTTGGCGAACAGCTTCGATTCGAAGTCCAGCCCCGGCGACAGGCCGAGATAGGCGTGGGTCGGCCGCGCGAAGCAATAGACGCAGCCGTGCTCACAGCCGCGATACGGATTGATCGAGCGGTCGAAGCCGATGTCGGGCGAGTCGTTGCGGGTGATCACCTTGCGCGAGGTGTCGAGCGCCACGCTGGTCGCAAATGGCGGCAGGTCCTCGAGGCTCTGCCAGCCGTCGTCGAAGGCAACGCGCGCCTCGGCCTCGTAGCGGCCGCTGGCGTTGGACTGCGCGCCGCGGCCGCGCCGCCGCTCGCGCTCGATCGCGACCGCAAGCTCGGGAAAAGGGGAAGGTGCACCCGCCGGGTTATCGGAGGGCGCCGTTACCGGCGGGTGCTTGAGGGCATGAGAGGATGCTCGGCTCATGCTTTGAAGCTAACACAGCACGAGAACAAATCAAGAACATGAACGGAGAAATTCCACAAAACCTCGCTACAAAATTCTGCAGGCGAACAGGCTGCTTTGAATATGACAAGGTGATAACACGGCCGGAGTTTCTCCACCGTTTGAGCCATCGAAGCCTCAAAATCATGCTGAGCGTGATAATTCCAACCGACGGCGTCGAGCGCACCGCGGTCGTAACATTGGCGGCGCTGGTGCCGGGCGCGGCCGCGGGCGTCATCCGCGAAGTGCTGCTGGTCGACCGCAGCCACAGCGATGTGATGGAGCGCGTCGCCGACGTCGCCGGCTGCCGCTTCCTGCGCTTCGAGGGCACGCGCGCCGCCGCGCTTGCGGCAGGCGCGCGGCAGGCGCGGTCGCCCTGGCTGATGTTCCTGCATCCGGGCGCCGTGCTCGATGCCGGCTGGATCGAGGAAACCACCCAGTTCATCCAGATGGTGGCGGCCAGCGGCAAGGACCGCGCCGGCATCTTCCGCCACGCCCGCGCACCCTACACCGACCCGGGCCTGCGCGACGGCCTCAAATTCGTTGCCCGGATGATCACCGGGCCCTCGGCCGAACAGGGCCTTTTGATCGCGCGCGAGCATTACGAGCGGATCGGCGGCTACCGGCCCGATGCCCGCCGCTCCGAGGCGCGCCTGCTGCGCCGGCTCGGCCGTTCCTCCCGCACCATGCTGCGGAGCCGGATCATGGTGGCCTGAACAAAGCGCTTGCGGATTATTTGATTCCGTCAAATAATATGCTTGATGAAATCAAACTTCCATGACACCACGCTCGAGAGCCAGGTCGCCGCGGTCCGCGGCTTCAGCCGGTTCTATACCCGCAAGCTCGGCATCATCGAGCCGAAGCTGTTGCACTCACCATTCACGCTGCAGGAAGCGCGGATCATCTACGAGCTCGCGCACCGCGAAAATTGCACCGCAACCGATCTGGTGCGCGATCTCGACCTCGATGCCGGCTTCGTCAGCCGCACGCTGGCGGCGCTGCAAAGGCGCCAGATCGTGACGCGGAAGCCATCGAAGGCCGACAAGCGCGTCAACGAGGTGGCCCTCACCGCCAAGGGCCGCACTGCTGCCGCCGATCTCGACTGCCGCTCGCGCAGCGAGGTCGGGACGCTATTGAAGCAGATGGACGGCGACCGTCGCGCCGCGGTGGTGCGCGCCATGGGCACGATCGAGCAATCGCTGGAGCCGCCGGCCGAGAAACCGGTCGGCTTCCTGCTGCGCAGCCATCGCGTCGGCGACATGGGTTGGGTCGTCTCGCGGCAGGGACAAGCCTACGCGGAGGAGTATGGCTGGGACATTAGCTACGAGGCGTTGGTGGCCGAGATCTGCGCGCAGTTTCTGCGATCGTTCGATCCGGCGCGCGAGCATTGCTGGATCGCGGAGGTCGACGGCGAGCCGGTCGGCTCGGTCTTCCTGGTCGACGGCGGCGACGGGGTCGCCAAGCTGCGCCTGCTGCTGGTGGAAGAAAAGGCGCGCGGGCTCGGCGTCGGCCGCGCACTGGTCGAGCAATGCATCCGCGCCGCGCGCGAGAAGGGTTACAAGAAGATGACGCTGTGGACCCAGAGCATCCTGGTCGCCGCGCGCGGCATCTACGCCCGTGCCGGCTTCGAGCGGGTCAAGGAAGAAAAGCACCACAGCTTTGGCGTCGACCTAGTCGGCGAGACCTGGGAGCTGGAGTTATAGGGCTCTTTACCCTCCGGCGTCATTCCGGGGCGATGCGCAGCATCGAACCCGGCATCTCGCGCCACAATCTCTGGATTCCGGGTTCGCGCTTCGCACGCCCCGGAATGAGGGAGGCTAAGCGCTCGCGCCTTTCGCCTTCGGGCGGCGCAGATGTTCATCCAGCCGCGGCATGATCTCGACGAAATTGCAGGGGCGCGTGCGGTAGTCGAGTTGCGCCGCCAAAATGCCGTCCCAGCCGTCGCGGCAGGCGCCGGGCGAGCCGGGCAGGCAGAAGATGAAGGTCGCGCCCGCAACGCCAGCGGTGGCGCGGCTCTGGACAGTCGACGCCCCGATCTTGGCGTGGCTCAGCATGTGGAAGGCGATCGAAAAGCCGTCCATCCGCTTCTCGAACAATGGCTCGACCGCCTCCGGCGTCACGTCGCGGCCGGTGAAGCCGGTGCCGCCGGTGGTGATGACGGCGTCGACAGCGGGATCGGCGATCCAGCGCCGGATCACGGCTCTGATCGCCTCGACATCGTCGGTGACGATCTCGCGCGCCGCGAGCTTGTGGCCGGCCGCGGTGAGACGGTCGGCCAGCGTGGTGCCCGACTTGTCATCCGCCAGCGAGCGGGTGTCGGAAATCGTCAGTACCGCGATATTGAGCGGGATGAATGATTTGGATTCGTCGAGTGAGGACATTTGCACCTCTTTCCATCCCGCTGACGACATCCTGAGGTGCTCGCCTCGCGGTGCACTTGCATCACTGGGCGAGCACCTCAGGATGGGCCACGGGCTTCCGTCATCCTTCGAGGCTCGCCAACAGGCGAACATATCCCGAGTGAGCGCGTTCGCGCTCATCCGGGGATGACGCTACCGGCACACGGCTACAAGCTACCGCCGAACGTGTTGCAGGCCTGCACGGTGCCCTGCTGGTAGCCCCTCATGAACCACTCCTTGCGCTGCGCGGCGGAGCCGTGGGTGAAGGAATCAGGCACCACCCTGCCCGTCGCCTGCCGCTGCAGCGTGTCGTCGCCGATCGCGTTCGCGGTGGTCAGCGCGGCGTCGATGTCGCCGGCCTCGAGGAAGCCCGGCCGCTTCTTCTCCTCGCGGTTGACCCAGACGCCGGAAAGGCAATCGGCCTGCAGCTCGACCTTGACCTGCAGCGCGTTGGCCTCGGCCTTGCTGCCGGCCTGCTGCTGCAGCCGATTCACGCGCGGAATGATGCCGAGCAGGTTCTGGATGTGATGGCCGGCCTCATGCGCGATGATATAGGCCGCGGTGAACTTGCAGGCGTTGCCCGAGCAGCCGCGGAAGCGCGTCTCGACCTCGCGGAAGAAGCCGGTGTCGAGGAAGATGGTCTTGTCCGGCGGGCAGTAGAACGGTCCCATCGCCGACTGCGCCATGCCGCAGCGGCCGCCATTCGTGGCATTGCGGAACAGCACGATCTTCGGACCGGTGTAGGTCTGCCCGCTGGCCTTGAAGATCTCGCTCCAGCGATCGTCGATCTCACCCAGGATGCCGGCGATCATGCTGCCCATCTCGTCGGTCGGGGCGCCGCGCTTGGCCTGGCCGCCTGACGACTGCCGGTCGGTCTGGTAGGTCGGCGCCTGGCCGCCGCCGGTGAGAATCTCGGCGCCGCCGATCAGGATGCGCGGGTCGATGCCGAAGGCATAGCCGAGCAAGCCGAGCACGATGATGGTACCGATGCCGAGCCCGCCACCACCCATCGGAACGCCGAAGCCGCCACCGCCCCCTCCGCCCATCCCGCCTTCATCGCGACGATCTTCGATGTCGTCGCTGCGGCGGAAATCATCATAGCGCATGGTGGTTTCCCTTCATTCCAGTCGGCGACCCGACGCGGGACACTCCAACTTAAAATTTCCATTCTGTTAATCAATATCCTGCCCGGCAATAATTGCCTAGTCCGGAAGAGGCGCATCCCTTGCGGTGCAAACGGTTGCCAATGAGCGCAAATTTACCGCGCGAATCGTGCCGGTTTGATGATCCGCAAATTTTTTCGCCGAACGCGCTGATGTTGCAGCACAACGCCGGTGGCATCGCGACGTGCCGCGCAAAAGATGCTGCAATCTTTTGCATGAAGATTTCCAATTAAGTCGATTTTTACTTTGCCGGGTCAATGTGACGCCAGTCGGTTGTTTAGTCCCGCGTCGCCGACAGCGTCGCCTGAGTCAGAGTTCTTGAGTCATGGTAGTGTCGCGTCGCGGGGCGTCTGCAAGGGCGCCCCGCACTAAATTTGAGAGTGCCCCATCGAGCCACATCGTCATTGGCGATTGCGTGGCCGAATTGTCGAAGCTTCAGGCCGGCTCGGTCGACCTGGTCTTCGCGGATCCTCCCTACAATCTGCAGCTCAAGGGCGACCTCAAGCGCCCCGATGAGTCGCATGTCGATGCCGTCAACGACGACTGGGACAAGTTCTCGTCGTTCGCTGCCTACGACGATTTCACCCGCGCCTGGCTGCTGGCCTGCCGCCGCGTGATGAAGCCGTCGGCAACGCTGTGGGTGATCGGCTCCTATCACAACATCTTCCGCGTCGGCGCGATCATGCAGGACCTCGGCTTCTGGCTCCTGAACGATATCGTGTGGCGCAAGTCCAATCCGATGCCGAATTTCCGCGGCCGCCGCTTCACCAATGCGCACGAGACCATGATCTGGGCCGCGCGCGACGAGAAGGCCAAGGGCTACACCTTCAATTACGAAGCGCTGAAGGCGTCCAATGAGGACGTGCAGGCACGCTCCGACTGGCTGATCCCGCTGTGCACCGGCGAGGAGCGCCTCAAGGACGGCGACGGCAAGAAGGTGCATCCGACGCAGAAGCCCGAGCAGCTGCTCGCCCGCGTGTTGCTGTCGTCCTCGAAGCCCGGCGATCTCGTGATCGATCCGTTCAACGGCACCGGCACCACCGGCGCCGTCGCCAAGCGCCTCGGCCGCAGCTATATCGGCTTCGAGCGCGACAAGGCCTATGCCGCCGCCGCCGAGGCGCGCATCGCCGCGATCGAGCCGCTGCCGGAAGCAACGCTGGCGCCGTTCATGACCGCGCGCGAGGCACCGCGGGTGGCGTTCTCCGAACTGATCGAACGCGGCATGATCGTGCCGGGCGCCAGGCTGGTCGACGCCAAGAAGCGCCACGGCGCCCTGGTGCGCGCCGACGGCGCCATCATGCTCGGCGACAAGGTCGGCTCGATCCACCGCATCGGCGCGGTCGCGCAGGGCTCCGGCGCCTGCAACGGCTGGACCTTCTGGCACGTCGAGACCAAGAGCGGCCTGCGGCTGATCGACGAGCTGCGCGCCGAGATCCGCTCCGAGATGGCGGCGGGCTGAGGCAAGCCGACTAATCTTCCTCGTCATTCCGGGCTCGCCGCTTCCCGGCGCCCTCAGATGCGCAATTGCGCACCGGGGAATGACACGTTGGGAAAGATGACGCCGTCTTGAATGCGGCCCGCCTTGTTGCGCCGCGACGGCGGGACTAGATTCGGTCCCACCACTTGCCGCTTCGACTGGTCGCCCGATGCGCAGAAAATCCGAGACATTGCTGCTGGTGCCGCTGCTGCCGGTCTTCCTGCTCGGCATGTTTCCGATGCTGCTGATCGGCCTGCTCGGATTCTTCGGCCTGATCATTTTCGGCATCCTGCTCGTCTGCGTCGGCCTGACGCTCGCCCTCGAGGCGCATGGCGAGTTCAATGAAGAGATCATCGTCCATGGCTACGCGCGGGGATCAGAACGCGCGGCGCAGGTCTCCCATTTGCGTGCTGCGACCCGCTCCGCCGCCGCGCTGAACGTCGCGGGCATCGCGCTGGTCGTCGCGGGTATCCTGGGCTTCTTCTGGGCCGGCTGACCAGCGCGCCACGCGACCCTGATTCACAAACTCGTCGCTTGCGCCGCGGCGTGAAATTTGCGCAAGAGGAGCCGGTCTGCGGCCTTCCCCGCCGCGTCGCGATCTCGCCGGCTACAAGAACCAAGGGAGTCCCTTCATGATCAAATTCTATTTCAATGGTGCGCCGAACCCGAACAAGGTCGCGCTGTTCCTCGAAGAGTCCGGCCTGCCGTTCGAGGCGATCCCGGTCGATACCCGCAAGGGCGAGCAGTTCGCGCCGGAATTCCTCAAGGTCAACCCGAACGGCAAGGTGCCGGCGATCGACGATGACGGCGTGCTGGTGTTCGATTCGAACGCGATCCTGCTCTACCTCGCCGAGGAGCACGGCAAGTTCCTGCCCGCCAATACGCCGGCCAATCGCGCCGCGACGCTGTCCTGGCTGATGTTCATCGCGACCGGCCTCGGCCCCTATTCCGGCCAGGCCGTGCACTTCAAGCACTTCGCGCCGAAGGATCTCGACTACGCCAACAACCGCTACCAGTACGAGGCGCACCGCCATTACAAGATCCTCGACGATCACCTGGCGAAACAGCGCTACATGGTCGGCGACAGCTACACGATCGTCGACATGGCGTTCTGGGGCTGGGCGCGGATGGCGGCGTTCATCCTCGGCGAGGAAGGCTACGCCAAATATCCGAACGTCAAGCGGCTGGTCGACGAGATCTCGGCGCGGCCGGCGGCGGCGCGCGCGATCGCGCTGAAGGACAAGCACACCTTCAAGGCCGAGATGGACGACGCGGCGCGCGACATCATGTTCGGCCACCTCAAGTCCAAGGTGGCGTAAGCCAATCCACACGACGGCAAGACGACGGCGCCCGGATGGGCGCCGTCTTCGTTTGTGCCGTCCGTTGGCGGCGGACCGCTACGCCGGAAACGCGCCGAGCGCCTTCTCGGTCAGGACCGAGTCGCAATATTCCCGCACCTCCTTGATCCGACCACCGTCGAAACGGAACACCAGGCAATAGTCGTTGTCGTAGCGCTGACCTTGCTTGGTGAGGTTGTCGCCCTTGGCCTCGATCACGACGATGTCGCCGTCGGCGATGATGCGATGGGCGACGGTGCGGCCGCGCTCGACCAGTTTCGAGCGGACATGGCCGTGCAGATCGTTGATGATCGACTGCTTGCCGGTGAAGGTACGCGACCAGGAATATTGCCCGGTCACGGTCCAGATCGCGTCGTCGGCAAGCGTTGCCATGAACAGCGAGTTCTCGCGCACCGCAGGATCGGGACTGCCTGCGATCACGAACATCTCCTGCACCAGTTTCTTGTTGTCGGCTGCGCTCATGGCGCGTCTCCTTGCGATTGATAGACCCTGATTTCAGGCGTTTCCTCACGCGATGCGGTCTTCGGCTCTCGTGAAAAACGCCTTGCCCGCAATCCTGCGGCGCCTGCGCGCATTCTTCCAATCGATAGGTAGTATGATATATATTCACTCGATGAATTTGAATTCGCTTGACCTCAATCTGCTGGTCGCGCTCGACGCCCTGCTGCGCGAAGCCAATGTCAGCCGCGCGGCGATGCGGCTCAATCTGTCGCAACCGGCGACCAGCCACGCGCTGCAGCGGCTGCGCGACCTGATCGGCGATCCGCTTTTGGTGCGCACCGGCGCGCGGATGGAGCTGACGCCGCGGGCGCAGGCATTGCGCTCGCCGCTGGCCCATGCGCTCGACCAGGTGCGCGCGCTGTTCGTCTCCGACGATTTCGACGCCGCGCGCAGCGACCGGCACTTTCGCCTGATGATGCCCGACCTCGCGGTCGAGCTCCTGATGCCGCCGCTGATGGAGAAGGTGACGCAGATCGCGCCGAACGTCACCATCGACGTGGTGCCGTGGCGGGGACCTGCGATCTTCACGCCCGAATTCGCCCGCACCATCGATCTCGTGATCTCGATCGGCGACTCCTTCAAGGGCTTTCACCGCCAGCGGCTCTACACCGACAGCGATGCACTCGCGGTGCGGCGCGGCCACGGCGTCGGCACGAAGCTGAAGAATCGCGAGGCGTTCCTCGCCGCGCGCCATGTCGCCGTGATCATCCGCGGCCAGAACGAGGACCTGATCGACAGCTGGCTGCGCGCCAAGGGCATCGAGCGGCGGATCGCGCTGGTGGTGCCGGGTTATATCGAGGCGCTGCACGTCACCGCGCGCACCGACCTCGTCGCCTTTGTGCCGCGCCGGCTGATCTCGGCGCTGTCGAAGCAATTGTCGTTGATGACGGTGACGCCGCCGCTCGATCCAGGGATCGACGAGCAGCACATGTTCTATCCGACCCGTGCCCAGTTGGACCCGGGCTCGCTGTGGCTGCGCAAGCTGATACTGGAGACCGGACGCGAGCTGGAGACGGGGAAGGTGTAGCCCAGCTCTCTCCACACGTCGTCCCGGCGAAGGCCGGGACCCATAACCACAGGGTTGCGTTGTGAGAGCGGGCTGCGGCCCCAACGTCGCGTAACAACGATCCTTAGTGGTTATGGGTCCCGGGTCGCGCTGCGCTTGCCCGGGACGACACCGAATTTTTGGGCCTTACGCCCTCTGCTCCGCCAGCACCTTCTGCACCGCCGGGCGGCTCTCCATCGCCGCGCGATGCGCCTTCACCTTGGGCAGCGTTGCGATGTCGACGCCGTCGCCGTCGAGCCACAGGGTCAGCGTGTAGAGATAGGCGTCACTGACGGTGTAATTCTCGCCCATCACCCACGGGCCCTTCAGCATGTCGCGCTCGATCAGGTTGAAGCAGGCGCCCATGGTCTTCGGCACCATCGCCTTCATGTCGGCGAACGACGTCTCCTGTGTCGCCCAGCGCGGACCGCGCATCTTGTGGGCGTGGCAGATGTGCACCGTCGAGCACAGATAGGAGTTGAAGGCCTGCAGCCTGGCGAATTCGAAGGCGTCGTCGGGCGCGAGCTTCGCCTGCGGAAAGGTCTGCGCGATGTAGGCCAGCATCGCCGGCGTCTCGGTCAGCACGCCGCGATCGGTCACCAAAGTAGGCACGCGGCCCTTCGGATTGATCTTCAGGTATTCCGGGCTGTTCTGCTGGTTGGTCTTGAAGTCGATCTTCTCGGTCGTGTAGGGCGCGCCGGCCTCGGCCAGCGCGATGTGGGACGCGAGCGCGCAGGTGCCGGGAGCAAAATAGAGCTTGAGCATGTTGCTGTCCTCTCCGAGCCTTGTCGGTTCGTTGCGAACGCGGCTCTGGTTCTTGTTCTGACGGCGCGGAGGTTAGCGGTAGCCCCCTTTGCCGTCCACCCCGCGCGCCGCGGACCTTGCCCGCGGCGGTGCCGTCGTGCGATGACCATGGCCAATCGAGGGGATCTTTCATGACTGTGCTCATTGCAGGTGGCGGAATTGGCGGGCTGACGCTGGCGCTCAGCCTGCACCAGATCGGCGTGCCGGCCCGCGTCTTCGAGAGCGTGCCCGAGCTGCGGCCGCTCGGCGTCGGCATCAACGTGCTGCCGCATGCGGTGCGCGAACTGATCGAGCTCGGCCTGCACGATGTGCTCGACGCTTCAGCGGTGCGCACCCGCGAGCTCGCCTATTTCTCAAAGCACGGCAAGCCGATCTGGAGCGAGCCGCGCGGGCTCGAGGCCGGCTACAAATGGCCGCAATTCTCGATCCATCGCGGCCGGCTGCAACAGCTGCTGCTCGATGCCGCGACCGAACGGCTGGGGGCTGCGAACATTCTCACCAGCCATCACCTCACCGGCTGGACCGAGACCGCCGACGGCGTCCGCGCCGATTTCATCGATCGCGCCACCGGCAAGCCCGCCGGCAGCTATGACGGCGTGGTGCTGATCGCCGCCGACGGCATCCATTCGGCGGTGCGCGAGAAGCTCTATCCGCAGGAGGGGCCGCCGATCTGGAACGGCCGCATCCTGTGGCGCGGCATCACCCGCGGCGATGCCTTCCTGACCGGCCGCACCATGATCATGGCCGGCCACGAGATCCTGAAATTCGTCTGCTACCCGATCTCGAAGGAGGCAGGCCCCGACGGCAAGTTCGACATCAACTGGGTCGCCGAGCGACACATGCCGCCGACCTATCAATGGCGCCGCGAGGACTACAACCGGACCGCAAAGCTCGACGAGTTCCTGCCGTGGTTCGAGAGCTGGAATTTCGACTGGCTCGATGTCCCCGGCCTGATCCGGAACTGTCCGCATGCCTACGAATATCCGCTGGTCGATCGCGATCCGATCCCGCAATGGACCTTTGGCCGCGTCACGCTGATGGGCGATGCCGCGCATCCGATGTATCCGATCGGCTCCAACGGCGCCTCGCAGGCGATCCTGGATGCGCGCGTGCTGACGCGCGAGATTCTGGCGCATGGCCCGACGCAGGCGGCACTCGCGGCCTATGAGGCCGAGCGGCGGCCTGCGACCACGGACCTCGTGATGCTGAATCGCCGCAACGGCCCGGAGCAGGTGATGCAGCTGGTCGAGGAGCGCGCGCCTGACGGCTTCAAGGTCGTCACCGACGTGCTGTCGCAGCAGGAGCTGGAAGACATCGCCGCCAACTACAAGCGCGTCGCCGGTTTCCAGGTCGAGGGACTGAACGCCAAGCCGCCGATCGTGCAGCGGGCAGGCTGAGTTGTAGCGCGGCGCACTATGTATCACCGTCACCCTGAGGAGCCGCGAAGCGGCGTCTCGAAGGGTGCACGGCCCGGCCGGTGGCCGTGCATGCTTCGAGACTCGCTCCGCTCGCACCTCAGCATGACGGACCTACCAATGCAGGCGCGGCTTCAACGCAGCGCGCGCGCCGCCTCCACCAGGCGGATGCTGCTGCTCGCGGTCGCGAGCAGTGTGCCGTCGGCGGCGCTCAGCTTTCCCTCGACGAAGGCGATGGTCTTGCCGAGTTGCGTCACCGTCGCCTCGCCGGTGATCGGTCCGGGCTTTGCCGGCGCCAGGAAATTCACGGTCATCGTGATGGTCGTGGTGAAGAGCCGCCCCTCGGTCATCACGAACACTGCCGGCCCCATCGTGTCGTCGAGCATCGCCGAGAGCATGCCGCCCTGGATGAAGCCGGCCGGATTGCAAAACTCCTGCTTGCCGTCGAACACGATCCTGATCCAGCCCTCCTGCGGACGGGCGTCGACCACGCGCCACCCCAGTAGCTTTGCGACGGGCGGCATCGGAATGCGGTCGAGTGCGGTTGCGATCATGGCGGCCTCCGGTTTCCGGAGGTGATAGCGAAGCCCTGCTGCCAGCATGGTGTCAGCAGGTCAGAGCATGATCCGGAAAAGTGGGAACCGGTTTTCCGAA
Source organism: Bradyrhizobium sp. USDA 4501 (assembly GCF_054062115.1). Lineage (NCBI taxonomy): Bacteria > Pseudomonadati > Pseudomonadota > Alphaproteobacteria > Hyphomicrobiales > Nitrobacteraceae > Bradyrhizobium > Bradyrhizobium sp. USDA 4501. The sequence continues at coordinate 6,312,618 of NZ_JBSSEX010000001.1, read as the reverse complement.
AAAATCATGCTCAAAAAAATGAGCCGATGATGTGATTCATCGCATCGTCAGAGATCGAGCCCATGCGCGATGACCTTGCGCATCACGTTCGGAAACGCCTCGCCGTCCAGCGTCGCCACCGGCACCCAGCGCATGCCATCCGGCGCGCGGCTCCGCGGCGGGCACGCTGGCAGTGTAGACGACGAGCTCCAGCGGGAAGTGCGTGAACACGTGGGTGACAACGCCCGCCTTGCGGTGCCAGCGCGTGACGCCCTTCAGGTCCGGCGCCTGCGCCAGCGCCGCCGCGTCCTCCTGCTCGGCCAGCCATTGCGATCCCGGCACCTCGGTCATGCCGCCGAGCAGGCCTTTCTCCGCGCGCGAGCGCACCAGAAGCTCGCCGCCGCGCGTCACCACGAAGGCCGCGCCGCGGCGCAAGATGCCGCTCTTCTTCGGTGCCTTGCGCGGGAACGTTTCCTGATCGCCGCGCGTGCGCGCCGCGCAGTCGTCATTCAGCGGACACAATGCGCAGGCCGGCTTCTTCGGCGTGCAGATCGTCGCGCCCAAATCCATCAGCGCCTGAGCACTGTCGCCGGCGCGGGACGGGCCGAGCAATGTCGCCGCCATCTCTTTGATCAGCGGCTTGGCCTGCGGCAGCGCCTCCTCGATGGCGTAGAGCCGACTGACCACGCGCTCGATGTTGCCGTCCACCGGCATGGTGCGGCGGTCGAAGGCGATGGCGGCGATCGCGGCCGCGGTGTACGGCCCGATGCCGGGCAGCGCGCGCAGGCCCTCCTCGGTGTCCGGAAACACCCCGCCGTGGTCGCCCATCGCCGCGACCGCGCAGGCGTGCAAATTGCGCGCCCGCGAATAATAGCCGAGCCCGGCCCACATCCTCAGGACGTCGTCGAGCGAGGCACGCCCAAGCGCGGTCACGTCGGGCCAGCGCGACACGAATTTCTCGAAATAGGGCCCGACCGCCCGTACCGTGGTCTGCTGCAGCATGATCTCCGACAGCCAGACGCGATACGGATCGGCCCGCTCCCCCGCCACCGCGCGCCACGGCAGCGTCCGGCGATGCCGGTCATACCAGGCGAGCAGACGCGCCGGGCGGTCGGCCTGCTGATCGGTCGATTTGATTTTGGCGGCAGCGCGAGAACTCATGAACGCATCTTAAGCCACATCTCGCCATGTCATGCCCGCGCTTGACCCGGGCATCCACGTCTTTCTTCGCCCGGCACGGAAAACGCCGCCACAATGATGAACACGGTTTCAGCCACATCACCACCACTGCTATAACCCTCCCATGTCCAGACCCGGCCCGATCAGCGCCAAGCCCCTGTCGATCCTGCTCAGCGATGTCTTCACCGACGCCTATGCCAAGCAGGGCTTTGCCGCGCGCGAATTGGTGACGCGCTGGACCGAGATCGCGGGCGAGCGGATCGCGGCCTATTGCGAGCCGCTGAAGATGCAGTGGCCGCGGCCGGTGGAGGGACAGCCGCAGGAGCCGGCGACGCTGGTGCTGCGGGTCGAAGGGCCGATGGCGCTGGAGATCCAGCACTCCTCCGACGTCATCCTGGAACGGGTGAACCGCTTCTTCGGCTGGCATGCGGTCGGCCGCCTGACCATCCGACAGGCGCCGCTCTCGCGCCGCAGCCGCCCGGTACGGCCGCGCCCGCCGGACGCCAAAACCGTGGCCCGGGAGGCGGCCAACCTTGCGGCCGTCGAGGACGACGATCTGCGCGCGGCGCTGGCCCGTTTGGGTGCCTCGATCAAGCGAAATTGACGCTTTTCGGCGGGCCAGCCGCGAGACCGCGGCATTGCCACAATGGCCGTTTCAAGCTAGCGAAGGCTTCTTTTCGGGACCCCTTCATTGTGGCGTGAATGCGCCAATCCGGGAGCTGACCTTGATCATCACGCGCCGCGCTTTCACCACCGCTCTCTCGCTGACCGGGCTCGCCGCCCTCGCCGGCCTGTCGCCGCTGCGCCTGATCACCGACGCGTTCGCGCAGACCGCCGCCGAGGTCGCCAAGCCGCAGTCGCTGCCGGACATGGGGCTCGGCCCGCAGGACGCCAAGGTAACCATCATCGAATACGCCTCGATGACCTGCCCGCACTGCGCCAATTTCAACGAAACCGTGTTCCCGAAGATCAAGTCGACCTACATCGACCCCGGCAAGGTCCGCTACGTGTTCCGCGAATTCCCGCTCGACATCAAGGCCGCCGCCGGCTCGATGCTGGCGCGCTGTATCGCCAAGGACGACGCGCCGAAGTATTTTGCCGTGATCGACCTGTTGTTCCGCCAGCAGAACGACTGGGTGGTGAAGAACACCACCGAGACACTGACCCGGATCGGCAAGCAGGCCGGCCTCACCCAGCAGCAGGTCGAGGACTGCCTGAAGGATCAGAAGCTGCTCGACAAGATCGCGGCCGACCAGAAATACGCCAACGAGGTGCTGAAGGTGAACTCGACGCCGACCTTCTTCGTCAACGGCGAGATGCTGAAGGGCGAGACCTCGTTCGAGGAATTCAGCAAGCACATCGATCCGCTGCTGAAGAGCTGATCGGGAGCCCGCGAACCTGACGTCTTCGTGGCTCGCTTTCGAGTCGAGGCACGATAATTGTGGATGATTTGCGATCACGGCACGCAGCCGTCGCATCATTTGGTTGTTGAAAACCTGATTCGCGCGATGCGAATCATCGAGGACATGCAAGGGCCATAAAACCCTGCAAATCCCTTGGGAAAAGCTTGCTCAAGCGGTTGCCCTGACGCGCTCGCATCGCCATTGTCGCCGCTCATGAGAGCTGCACGCAGCAACTCACCCACACACCGACATTGCCTTCCATGGTATTGTCACGGCAGGGAGATTCGCGCCCGGCCAAACGAGATTTGTGTACATGAAGCTCACGCGCCTCCGCCTGCACGGTTTCAAGTCGTTCGTTGAACCCACCGATTTCATGATCGAGCCGGGCCTGACCGGCGTCGTCGGACCGAACGGCTGCGGCAAATCCAATCTCGTCGAAGCGCTGCGCTGGGCGATGGGCGAGACCTCGCACAAGTCGCTGCGCGCCGCCGACATGGACGCGGTGATCTTCGCCGGTTCCGGCAACCGTCCGGCGCGCAACCACGCCGAAGTCGTGATGACGATCGACAATTCCGATCGCTCGGCGCCGGCCGCGGTGAACGACAGCCAGCTCCTGGAAATCTCCCGCCGCATCGAGCGCGAGGCCGGCTCGGTCTACCGCATCAACGGCCGCGATGTCCGTGCAAGAGATGTGCAGATTCTGTTCGCCGACGCCGCCACCGGCGCGCGCTCGCCGGCGCTGGTCCACCAGGGCAAGATCGGCGAGATCATCCAGGCCAAGCCCGAGCAGCGCCGTCGCGTGCTGGAAGACGCCGCTGGCGTTGCGGGTCTGCATGCCCGCCGCCACGAGGCGGAACTGCGGCTGAAGGCGGCCGAAACCAACCTCACCCGCGTCGAGGACGTGATCGGCCAGCTCACAGGCCAGATGGAAGGCCTGAAGAAGCAGGCGCGCCAGGCGATCCGCTACCGTGAGGTCGCGGCCAAGGTGCGCAAGTCCGAAGCCATGCTGTTCCATCTGCGCTGGATCGAGGCCAATGCCGACGTCAACGACGCCGCGCAGACCCATGATATCTCCGTGCGCGAGATGGCCGAGCGCACCCGCGAGCAGGCCGAATCCGCCCGCATCCAGGCGATCCGCGCCGCCGAATTGCCGGCGCTGCGCGATGCCGAAGCGCGCGCCGCCGCCGGCCTGCAGCGCCTGACCAACACGCGCGAGATGCTCGACCGCGAGGAGCAGCGCGCCAAGGAGCGCGTCGGCGAGCTCGATCGCCGTCTCACCCAATTCGCCCAGGACATCGCGCGCGAGCAGCAGCAGACCTCCGATGCCGACATCGCGCTGCAGCGGCTCGACACCGAAGACGCAGAGCTGAAGGAAGAGATCAAGTCGCGCGTCGAGAAGCGCTCCGGCGTCGACGAGCGCGTCGCTGAGGCCGAGGAGATCCTGGCCGCGACCGAGCGCCAGTTCTCCGAGCTGACCACGCAGCTCGCCGATCTCACCGCCAAGCGCAATCAGCTCGAAGCCGGCGTGCGCACGCATCGCGACCGCTTGGCGCGGCTCGATCAGGAGATCGCCAACGTCCAGGCCGAGGAATCCAGGCTCGCGCAGGAGACCGGCAATCTCGGCGACATCGACGCGCTGGCCGCCGCCATGGAGATGGCGCAGCAGACCCTTGCCGAGTCCGAGGCCGCCGTGCAGACCAGCGAGGCGCATCACGCCGCCGCGCGGCAGACGCTGGAAGCCTCGCGCAATCCGCTCACCGAAGCCGAGAAGCGCGTGCAGCGGCTCGAGACGGAAGCCCGCACCATCTCCAAGCTCGTCACCAGCGAGACCAAGAATCTGTGGCCGCCGATCATCGACGGCATCACCGTCGCCAAGGGCTATGAAAAGGCGATCGGCGCCGTGCTTGGCGACGACCTCGATGCGCCGGTGGATTCCTCGGCGCCGATGCGCTGGACCAATATAGGCGTGGCCGGCGAAGATCCGGCGCTGCCGGATGGCGTCGAGCGGCTGGCCGACCATGTCCAGGCGCCGCCGGAACTGGCGCGCCGCCTGGCCCAGATCGGCGTCGTGGCCAAGGAACGCGGCGCGGCGCTGGTGTCGCAGCTGAAGACCGGCCAGCGGCTGGTGTCGCTCGAAGGCGACGTCTGGCGCTGGGACGGCTTCGTCGCCGACGCGCATGCCCCGACCGGCGCCGCCCGCCGTCTTGCCGAGCGCGCCCGTCTTGTCGACATCGAGCACGAGCTGGAACAGGCCCGCATCGATGCCTCCACCAAGCGCCAGGCGCTGGAGACGGCTGAAGAGGAATTGCGCTCGGCGTCCGCCGCCGAGGGCGCCTCGCGCGAAGCCGTCCGCGCCGCCCGCCGCGAGGCCGACGCCGCGCGCGAACGTCATGCCGCCACCGAGCGCGAGATCAACCGCCACGCCGCACGCAAATCGGCGCTGACCGAGGCGCACAGCCGCGTCGCCGCCGACCGCGCCGAGGCCGAAGCCGCATATGAGAGCGCGGCTGCCGCGCTCGCCGAACTGCCGCCGGGTGTCGAGACCGAGGCCCAGCTCGCCGCGGTTCGCGCCGAGATCGACAACCAGCGCCGGGCCGCGGCACTAGTCCGCGCCGAGGCGCAGGCGCTGGCCCGCGAGGCCGAGCTCGCCGACCGCCGCGTGCAGGCGATCGTTGCCGAGCGCAACGAGTGGCAGAACCGCAAGACCAGCGCCGCTTCGCAGGTCGAGACCGTCGAGGCGCGCATCGCCGAAGTGTCGGCCGAGCGCGAGGAGCTCGCCAATGCGCCCGAAATCTTCGCCGAGAAGCGCAGCGCGCTGATCACGGAGATCGAGCACGCCGAGGGCGATCGCCGCATCGCCGCCGACGCGCTGGCGACCGCGGAAGCCGCGATGGCGGAAACCGATCGCCTCGCCAAGGCCTCGCTCGAAGCGCTGTCCTCATCCCGCGAAGCTACCGCGCGCGCCGAGGAGCGTATGGAAGGCACCCGCCGCCGCCTCGCCGACATCGAGCGCGAGATCCACGACATGCTCGAGGTCGAGCCCAGCGCGGTCGTCGGCATGGCCGAGATCGAACCCGGCCAGGAGCTGCCGCCGGTCACGCAGGTCGAGGAAGAGCTCGAAAAGCTGCGCCGCGACCGCGAGCGGCTCGGCGCCGTCAATTTGCGTGCCGAGGAAGAGCTCAAGGAAGTCGAGACCCAGCACACCGCGCTGACCACCGAACGCGACGATCTGGTCGAAGCGATCAAGCGGCTGCGCCAGGGCATCCAGAGCCTCAACCGCGAGGCGCGCGAGCGCCTGCTGACCTCGTTCGAGACCGTTAACAACCACTTCAAGCGGCTGTTCACCGAGCTGTTCGGCGGCGGCGAAGCCGCGCTGCATCTGATCGAGAGCGACGATCCGCTCGAGGCCGGCCTCGAGATCATCGCCAAGCCGCCCGGCAAGAAGCCGCAGACGCTCTCGCTGCTCTCGGGCGGTGAGCAGGCGCTGACGGCGCTCGCGCTGATCTTCGCGGTGTTTCTGACCAACCCGTCGCCGATCTGCGTGCTGGACGAGGTCGACGCGCCGCTCGACGACCACAACGTCGAACGGTTCTGCACCCTGTTGAACGAGATGACCGGCTCGACCGAGACACGCTTCATCATCATCACGCACAATCCGATCACGATGGCGCGGATGAACCGGCTGTTCGGTGTCACCATGGCCGAGCGCGGCGTGTCGCAGCTGGTGTCGGTCGACCTGCAGGGCGCGGTGGACATCCTCGACCAGAACGTGGCTTAGGCGTAGCACCTACGCGTCGACGTCATTTTCTGGATACCCGCGCCTCCGCATCGTCATTGCGAGGAGCGATAGCGACGAAGCAATCCATGCCTCAGCACGCGGCGCTATGGATTGCTTCGCTCCGCTCGCAATGACGTGGGATAGTCCGTCACATGACCTCACCCGATCTCCCCGCCGAACTGCGCGCAGCCCTCAACGCCAGGCTCGAAGGCCTGTCGCGCAGCGACGCCGCCGGCCGCGCGGCGGTGATCTCGCAGACCTATCGCGAGGGCGGCGGCTCCTCGACGATCAGGACCGAGACCGATGCGCTGGCCTATGCGCTGGCGCGGATGCCGGCGACCTATGCCGCCGTCGCAGCGAGCCTCAACGCCCTGACGGAGATCAGGCCGGACTTCGCGCCGGCGCGCCTGCTCGATGTCGGTGCCGGTCCGGGGACCGTGACCTGGGCCGCCGCGGAAGCGTTCACGTCGCTGCGGGACTTCACCCTACTTGATGCCAACGGCGCGTTGCGGACGCTCGCCGAGGAGCTGTTTCACGGCAGCATTCGCCTGCACGACGCCAGCTATCAACTCGGCGAGGCGCGCGCCCTGCTCGACAAGGCCGAGCCCGCCGACCTCGTCGTCGCCAGCTACATGATCGGCGAACTCGGCGATGCCGAGCGCGGGGCGCTGGCCGATGCGCTGTGGTCGAAGACCAGCGATACGCTACTGGTCGTCGAGCCCGGTACGCCCGCCGGCTACGCGCGGATCATCGCACTCCGCGCGCGATTGATCGCTGCCGGCGCGCATGTCGTGGCCCCCTGCCCGCATGACGGCGGCTGTCCGCTGGTCGCGCCCGATTGGTGCCACTTCTCGCAGCGCCTGCAGCGCTCCCGCGCGCACAAGCAGCTCAAGGGCGCCGACGTCCCGTTCGAGGACGAGCGCTTCGCCTATGTCGCGCTGAGCCGCGCGCGCGTTGAGAACAGGCCATCGCGCGTGCTGGCGCAGCCGGACGTCGGCAAGGTCGAGATCGCGGCGAAACTGTGCACGCCCGAGGGCGTATCGGTTGCGCGGATCCCGCGCCGCGCCAGAGCCGAATACGCAAGCGCCCGGCGCTGGCGCTGGGGCGATGCGGTATCTCGTCGTCCCGGCCTTCGCCGGGACCCATAACCACCGAAGTTTGTTGTGAGTGAAGCCGTCGCCGCTTGTGCCCCTACCGCGGGCCGCGGCGCATGGGTCCCGGCCTTCGCCGGGACGACGGAATATGTTGAACCGATGTCGGCCAACCTTCGACTAACGCTTGCCCACCTTTCCGCGGCGGGCTGCCCTGCGCCCCGATCTTGGGCTACGGTGCCGCCGTCTCGTCCATCAGGAGCTGCCCCGTCATGTCGACCAGCTGGATCGTTATCGGCGTCATCGTGCTTCTCGTGCTGTTTGCATTCGGCGCCTACAACCGCCTCGTGGCGCTCAGCCAGCGGGTCGGACAGGCCTTTGCCGACATCGACGTGCAGCTCAAGCAGCGTCACGACCTGATCCCGAACCTGGTCGAGACGGTGAAGGGTTATGCCGCACATGAGCGCGGCACGCTCGACGACGTCATCAAGGCGCGCAATTCGGCGATGTCGGCGCAGGGCCCGGCCCAGGTCTCGGCGGCGGAAAACCAGCTCTCCGGCGCGCTCGGCCGGCTGATCGCGCTGTCGGAGGCCTATCCGGACCTCAAGGCCAACGCCAATTTCCAGCAGCTCGCCTCCGAGCTCTCCGATCTCGAGAACAAGATCGCCGCCAGCCGCCGCTTCTTCAACAACGCGGTCCAGGAATACAACACCGGCATCCAGCAGATGCCGGCCGCGCTGTTCGCCGGCATGTTCGGCTTCACCCGCAAGGATTTCTTCGACCTCGGCGCCAGCCGCACGGAGGTCGAGGCGGCGCCGAGCGTGAAGTTCTGATTACTTCCTTCGAGATGACACCCCTTCGGTCATTCCGGGGCGATGCAACGCATCGAACCCGGAATCTCATCTCACTCACTAATCTCGAGATTCCACAAAGCGCAATTGCGCATTGGGGTTCGCGCGTGCCGCGCGCCCCGGAATGACGGTGAGAGCGGACGCGCACCATGGCCGCCTATGGTCTCTACACGCATATCGCATCGAACAAGTTTCGTTCGATGCTGCTACTTGCCGGCCTGTTCCTGCTGATCTACGTGCTGGTCTATGCCGGCGCGCTGGTCGCGGAGGTGATGATCGATAGCGGCCGCACCGTCGACTACTACCTGACGCGGGCCTCGCGCGACCTGGTCTCGGCCTTCCCGTGGGCGACGATCGCGGCAGCGACCTGGATCGTGATCGCCTATTTCTTCCACCAGAAGATGATCGATGCCGTCACCGGCGGCGAGAGCGTGACGCGGCAGCAAGAGCCGCGGCTCTACAATCTCCTGGAAAATCTCTGCATCTCGCGCGGCATCCCGATGCCGAAGCTGAAGGTGATGGACAGCCCGGCGCTGAATGCGTTCGCGACCGGACTGAACCGGAGTCAATACGCTATCACCGTCACCACAGGCCTGTTGAAGGCGCTGAACGATAAGGAGATCGAGGCCGTGCTCGGCCACGAGCTCACCCATATCAAAAACGGCGACGTGCAGCTGATGGTGATCGCGGTGATCATCGCCGGCGTGGTCGGCTTCTTCGGCGAGCTGTTCTTCCGCCTGTTCACGAACCTGTCGTGGAACTCGAGCGGCGGCGGAGGCGGCTGGTCGTCTTCATCCTCTCGCTCCTCGTCATCCTCCTCGGACCGCGACAGCAAGGGCTCGGGCGGCGGCGCGATCATCGTGATCATCATCGCGGTCGCGCTGATCTTGCTGGCCTGGCTGCTGTCGCAGGTGGTCAAGCTCGCACTGTCGCGCTCGCGCGAATTCCTCGCCGATGCCGGATCGGTTGAGCTGACCAAGAACCCCGACGCGATGATCTCGGCGCTGCGCAAGATCGAGAACCGCGGCGAGCTGCCGGACGCCACCTCGGCGGTGATGGAACTCTGCGTCGACAATCCGCGCGAGGGGTTTGCCGACCTGTTCGCCACCCATCCTTCGGTGAAGTCCCGGGTCGATGCCCTGGTGAAATACGCCGGCGGCCACGATCCCGGACCGCTGGCGCTGTCGGACGAGACGGAGCCGCAGGATGAGCCGCCCGCGGCGGGCGACCAGCCTCCGCCGGCGACCCATGGCCCATGGGGCGATGTGCCGCCGACACAGAAGAGCAATCCGCCAGCGCTGCCGGGCAACAACCCCACGCAGGGACCATTGGGTCCTCTCCAGGGCCCTTGGGGACGACACCGCTAATCGCGCCCTAGCCTACTCAGTCCATTAAGGAAATTCCCACCAAACCCATCGTGGCCGCCTTAAGGAATTGAATTCTCCCTCGTTTCTGCCATGTTCGCGCCCAAAGCAGTGTGGGGACTTGCCGATCGCCATCGCGATCGGGAGCGCGCTTTAAGGGACTTCCATGGCAAAGCCGGTTGTGATCGTGGTGGGCGCCGACAAGGGCGGGGTCGGCAAGACCACCGTCTCGCGGACGCTCCTGGACTATTTCAGTGCCAATAACGTGCAGACCCGGGCGTTCGACACCGAATCGCCGCGCGGCACGCTGAAGCGCTTCCATCCTGACATCACCGAGATCGTCGACATGACGACGACCGCGGACCAGATGAAGATCTTCGACACGCTGAACTCGGGGCCCTCGGTTACCGTGATCGACGTCCGCGCCGGCCTGTTGTCGCCCGCGCTGGCCTCGCTGCGCGATATCGGCTTCCTCGACGCGGCGCGTTCCGGCCAGATCACCTTCGCCGTGTTCCATATCCTCGGCCCGTCGATCGCTTCGCTGGACGAGATCGCCGAAACCGCCAACTTCATGAGCGGCGCGAAATATTTCCTGGTGAAGAACTTCATCAACGACACCCAGTTCTTCCAGTGGGACCAGGCGACCTACAATTCCTACTTCCACCGCATCAAGGATGCCGTGGACCTGACCATCCCGAAGCTCAACGAAATGGCCTATGAGCAGGTCGAGGTCTCCTCGGTTCCGTTCCTGAAATTCGTCGCCAACAAGGGCATCAACGACGACGCCGCCAACTACTCCTTCGTGCTGCGCGGCTACGTCCGGCACTGGCTCGCCAATGTCTGGAGCGAGTACGACCGGATCAAGCTGACCGATCTCGTCGGCGCCAAGTCGGCCAAAGGCGAAAAATAGTCGGACCTTCGACCTTGATGGGGCTGGATTAGGCGAAAATTTGGCCTGATATAGCGGGCGATGTCGTCCACGCCCGTTTACATCATCTGCTCGCCCCGCCCGCAGGTCGGCAAGACGCTGATCGCGCGGCTGCTCGGCGAATTCCTGCTGCTCAAGAACGGCGACGTGGTCTGCTACGACATCAATCTGAAGGAGCCGTCGCTGCTCGACTACCTGCCGCGAATCACCGAAACCGCGGACGTGATCGACACCTACGGCAAGATGCAGCTGATGGACCGCGTCATCGTCAATGACGGCATCGGCAAGGTGATCGACCTCGGCTACCACGCCTTCGACGAATTCTTCAAAATGTGCGACGAGATCGGGCTGATGAAGGAGGCGCTGCGCCGTCGCGTCGCGCCGGTCATCCTGTATGTCGCCGATACCGACCGCGCCTCGGTGCGTGGCTACCAGACGCTGCTCGGCACGATCCCGCCGAACGCGCTGATCGTCATCGACAACGAATTCGTGGTGCGCGGCGAGCTGCCGCCGGTCATGACCGCCAGCCGGGTGTTGCGCTTCCGCGCGCTGCCTGTGTTCCTGAAGACCTATATCGACCGGCTGAACTTCTCCTTCACCGGCTATCTGCGCCAGGAAAAGGATTCATCGACCGAGCTGCATCAATGGATCCGGCGGAATTACACGACGTTCCGCGATCTCGAATTGAGCATGCTGCTGCAGCGGGGATGACTCTGCTCCCTCGCCCCGCTCTTGCGGGGAGAGGGTCGGGGTGAGGGGCTGGTTCCGCAAATTCGACCGAGATTGGAGTGCGCGGAGAGTCCCCTCACCCGGATCGCATCTTCGATGCGATCCGGCCTCTCCCCGCACGCGGGGCGAGGCTAAGAGATCAATGCCCCTCGAACGCCATCAGCGTGCGCACCGGAACGTCCATCGCGCGCAGCTTGGCCGCGCCGCCGAGGTCGGGCAGGTCGACGATGAAGCAGGCGGCGACCACATTGGCGCCGATCTGGCGCAGCAGCTTCACCGCGCCCTCCGCGGTGCCGCCGGTCGCGATCAGATCGTCGACCAGGATCACGCGCTCGCCGGGCTGCACGGCGTCGGCATGCATCTCCATCTCGTCGATGCCGTATTCAAGCGAATAGGCAATCCGCACCGTGGTGTGCGGCAGCTTGCCCTTCTTGCGGATCGGCACGAAGCCGGCGGAGAGCTGATGCGCCACCGCGCCGCCGAGGATGAAGCCGCGGGCCTCGATGCCCGCGACCTTGTCGACCTTCGCCCCCGCCCAGGGATGCACCAGCTCGTCGACGGCGCGGCGGAAGGCCCTCGCATCCGCCAGCAGCGTCGTGATGTCGCGAAACAGGATGCCCTTCTTCGGGTAGTCCGGGATGGTGCGAACAGTCGCCTTGATGTCGTGGTCGAAGGTCATTGGTCTCGCTCTGAGGGTCATTCCGGGGCGATGCGAAGCATCGAACCTGGAATCTCGAGATTCCGGGTCTGGTGCTAACGCACCATCCCGGAATGACGATGGTTAAACTTAGCCTTCACTTGCTACTCACATTAAGCCGGAATGCATTCTCGACAATGCGCAGGCCGACCTCGTTGCCGAGCGACATCAGCGATTCCGGGTGGAATTGCACGCCGCCGACCGGCAGGGTCTTGTGCTCGATCACCATCGCGACGCCGTCTTCGGTGGTCGCGGTCACCGCCAGCACCTCGGGCACGCTGTCGCGCTCGACATAGAGCGAGTGGTAGCGGCCGATCACGATCTCATTGGGCAGGTTCCGCATCAGCCGGCCGCCGCGCACCTGGACGCGCGAGGGACGGCCGTGTGCGGGCTGGCCGAGCTGGCCGAGCTGGCCGCCGAAATACTCGCCGATCGCCTGCACGCCGAGGCAGACGCCGAAGATCGGCAGCTGCTTCTCGAGCGCGGTGTCGATGGTTTTCGCGATGCCGAAATCCTCCGGCCGACCCGGCCCGGGCGACAGCACCAGGAGGTCCCAGCCCTTCTTCTTGAGCATGTCCTGGGCATGGACGTGCCTGACCACGGTGACGGTGGCGCCGACCTGGCGGAAGTAATCGGCCAGCATGTGCACGAAGCTGTCGTCGTGATCGATCAAGAGCACGTTCTTGCCGGAGCCGGTGGCGTCGGGCGCGAAATCCGACAGCGGCTTCGGCGGATCGCCGCGCAGCGCCTGGAACAGCGCCGCCGCCTTGACCTGGCACTCACGATCCTCGGCGGCGGGATCTGAATCGAACAGGCAGGTCGCGCCGACGCGCACCTCGGCAAGTCCATCCTTCATGCGGATGGTGCGGATGGTGAGCCCGGTGTTGATGCTGCCGTCGAAATTCACGCAGCCGATCGCGCCGGCGTACCAGCGCCGCGGCGACCGCTCGTGATCCTCGACGAATTGCATCGCCCACAGTTTCGGCGCGCCGGTCACGGTGACCGCCCAGGCGTGGGTCAGGAAGGCGTCGAGCGAATCGAAGCCCGGCCGCAGCATACCCTCGACGTGATCGACGGTGTGGAACAGCTTCGAGTAGGTTTCGATCTGACGCCGCGCCAGCACCTTGATGGTGCCGGGCACGCAGACGCGCGCCTTGTCGTTGCGGTCGACGTCGGTGCACATGTTGAGCTCGAACTCGTCCTTCTCCGAGTTCAGGAGCTTGCGGATCTGCTCGGCATCGCCGATCGAGTCCGAGCCGCGCGCGATGGTGCCCGAGATCGGGCAGGTCTCGACCCGGCGGCCGTCGGAGCGCACGAACATCTCCGGCGACGCGGAGACCAAGAATTCACCGTCGCCGAGATTCATCAGCGCGCCATAGGGTGACGGATTGATGCGGCAGAGCCGCTGGAACACTTCCGCCGGCGAGCGCTCGCAGGGCTCGGCGAACAGCTGCCCGGGCACCGCCTCGAACAGGTCGCCGCGGGCAAACGCCGCGCGCGCGACCTCGACAGTCGCCTGGTACTCGCCCGGGGCGTGATCGGCAAAGCCCTGCCGGCCGTTCCTGGCATAGAGGCTCGGCGCGGTCTCCTGCGGCAGGCCGGCGGTGGATTTGCCCTTCCACGCGAACTCGTAAGTGAGCGCCACGCCGCGGCCAGTGGCGCGGTCATAGGCCAAGAGACGGTCCGGCACGTAGAGCACGATGTCGCGCTGGTCGGCCTCGCGGGCGCGCTTCCGCACGAGGTCCTCGATCTGGAACACGAGGTCGTAGGCGAAGGCGCCGAACAGGCCGAGCAGCGGATCGGCATTGGAGGTGAACGCCGCCACCATGTCGCGCACCAGCGACATCACGCTGGCGCGACGCGTGCGCTGGTCTTCCTCGACCGGCGCGGCGCCGCGGATGATATGGCCGGCGAGCCGCGTTGGGGTCCGCTCCGAGATCACGACGCAGGGCTCGCGCAGCACGTCGCCGAGGAAGGCGATCAGGACCTCGCCGCGCGGGTTCAGCGCCTGCAACGAGAAGTTGGTGCCCGACGTCTCCAGCGCCAGCGGCGGATCGGCAAAGCCGAGGTCAAAGCTCTCGTAGCGGCCCGGCACGGTCGTGCCCGAGGACAGCACCACGCCGCGGCGGCGGTCCAGCAGCGCGATCAAATCGTCGAGACGGTTGGCGCCGCCGGTGAACTGCTCGACCACGCGCGCGACCGCAAGGCCGCCATTGGTCAGATATTCGCTTCGAGCCGGCAGGGAGAAGACTGTCCTGTTCATGTGATCCTCTTACGAGACTTGCCGAGAGAGCGCCACACAGGACAAACGAAGGGCAAATAAACTAACCATCGGTCGCACTGCGATGGCGACCTTCGACGTTTGTGAAAAAAGAAAACGCACCGGCCACCTATGAGAAGGTGGGCCACCAACGACGGGATGGACTGGCAACGGTGCTCATGCCCGTTACTCACCACCCGGCGCGGGCCGTGTCAAGAGATGGCCCGGCACCCCTGCCCCAATCCTGGACGCCCTTTCGGGCGGCATTTTCGGGTTTGAAGGGGCAGGAATCCGCGTAGGATTTGCTGAAATGGCGGCTGGTCGGCCGCCCAAAAAACAGACAGATGGCGGAGGCGCAGATGGCGATTTTGGGTCTCGGATATGCCGGCTTCGGCTCCGACGCGCTCGACGACTGGCGGCGGTTCGGCACTGGCCTCGTCGGGCTGCAGGCGGTCGAACGCGGCAATTCGCTGCTCGCGTTCCGGATGGACGACCGCAAGCAACGCATCGTGATCGACCGCGCTCAGGGCGAAGGCACCCGGTTCTTCGGCTGGGAGGTGGCTGACAGTGCGGCCCTCGATGCGCTGGCGGCACGGCTGGAGCGCGCCGGCGTCGCGGTGACATCAGAGCCGCTGGCGCTCGCAGATAGCAGGCGGGTGCGCGGCCTGATCTCGTTTCGGGATCCCGGCGGCAACCGCCTCGAGGCGTTTCATGGCGCCGAGATCGACGACACGCCGTTCAGGCCGGGGCGCTCGATCTCCGGCTTCCGCACCGGGCCGCTCGGCCTCGGCCACGCGGTGCTGACCGTCGAGCACATCACCCCGGTGATGAGCTTCTATGTCGACGTGCTCGGTTTCGGCTTAAGCGACTACATCGAAAAACCGTTCCGCGCCTATTTCTTCCATGTCAATGCCCGCCATCACTCGCTGGCGCTGATCGAGACCGGCACGAACGGCATGCATCATCTGATGGTCGAGCTGTTCTCGCTCGACGATGTCGGCCAAGCCTACGACGTCGCCCAGCAGGAAGATCGCGTCAACGTCACGCTCGGCCGTCACACCAACGACCTGATGACGTCGTTCTACGCGAGGTCGCCGTCCGCCTTCATGGTCGAGTGCGGGTGGGGCGGCCGCGAGATCGATCCGGCGAACTGGACACCGTTCGAGATGCATGACGGCCCGAGCCTGTGGGGCCACGAGCGGGTCTGGCTGTCGCCGGAGGACCGCGCCGTCGCGCGCGAGATGCGGATGCGCGCCGCCGCCGAGGGCAAGCGCGCACCGGTGCAGGTGATGGAAGGCAATTTCAGGCTAATGTCGGGGACCTGCCCGTGGTGGGACGGGGTGAAGGCGGAGAGTTAGATCTCGCCGTCGTCCCTGCCTAGTGCGCAATTGCGCACGGGAGCAGGGACCCATAACCACAGGGCCTAGTTATTTGGCGAGATGACTGCCAGCGTGCCCATTGCAAAAGCCACGGCGTATGGGTCCCGGCCTTCGCCAGGCCTTCGCCGGGACGACGCCGGTGGTTTTGGCAATCGCCTTACCCCAGGTGCTTCTTGAAGAAGTCCGTGGCGCGGCCCCAGGCGAGTTCGGCGGCCTCGCGGTCGTGCACCGACTGGCGCTGCTCGTTGACGAAGGCGTGCTCGGCGTCGTAGCGGAACAGCTCGAGCGACTTGCCGGCGGCCTTCATCGCCTTCTCGAAATTGCTGACGAGCTCCGGCGTGCACCAATCGTCCTTGTTGGCGAAATGCGCCTGCAGCGGAATCCTGACGTCGGCGGGCTTGGCCGCCTGCTCCGGCGGAATGCCGTAGAACACCACGCCCGCAGTTAGTTCCGGCACATGCACCGAGCCGATGATGGTCACCGCGCCGCCGAGACAGAAGCCGGTCAGGCCGACCTTGGCGCCGTTCTTGGCGAGATACTGCGCGGCGCCGCGCACCGTCTGCGTGGTGGCGTCCATGAAGTCGAGCGAGTTCATCTCTTTGCCCGCGGCATCGGTGTCGTGATACGGCACCACCTTGCCCTTGTAGAGATCGGGCGCCAGCGCATCGAAGCCAGCCACCGCGAAGCGGTCGCACAGGCCCTTGATCTGGTCCGACAGGCCCCACCATTCCTGGATCACGACGACGCCGGGTGCGTTGCCGCGCGCCGCATTGGCGAGATAGCCCGACGCATCCTTGCCGTCCGGACGCTTGAAGCTGATGCTGGTACCCATGAGTTCCTCCGCAATGTTTGCCGGCTGATTGGCCGGCATCTTGTCCGCACTCGGCGGCCGACGCAATTGACGACACTGTCATTCCGGGTTCGATGCTACCCCGTCACCCCGGAATGACGGAGAGATTGCAAACAAAAAAGCCCCCGAAGGGGGGCTTTCTCAAACTCGCTATACCGTACCCGAGATCAGTGGGCGTTGGCCCAGACCTTGCGCTTGGTGAAGTACATCAGGAAGGCGAAGACGACCAGGAAGAAGAACACCTGCATGCCGATCCGCTTGCGCTCCTCCATGTGCGGCTCGGCCGCCCACATCAGGAACGTGGTGACGTCATGCGCGTACTGCTTGACCGTCGCCGGCGAACCGTCGTCGAAGGTCACCTGACCGTCGGACAGCGGCTTCGGCATCTTGATGGCGTGGCCGGGGAAGTACTTGTTGTAGTACGAGCCCTCCGGGATCGTGACGCCCGCCGGAGCCTTGTCCTCGAAGCCCTGCAGGATGGCGTCGACGTAGTCGGGTCCCTGCTCCTGGTACTGGGTGAAGAAGTCGATCGCGAACTGCGGGAAGCCGCGCTTGTAGGACCGCGCCTTGGTGATCAGCGAGAGGTCGGGCGGCGCCGCGCCGCCATTGGCCGCGCGCGCGGCCTGCTCGTTCGGGAACGGCGACGGGAAGTAATCCGCCGGGCGGCCCGGACGCTCGAACATCTCGCCCTGGTCGTTCGGACCGTCCTTGATCTTGTACTCGGACGCGAAGGCCGCCGCCTGCGCCGGCGAATAGCCGGGACCGCCGGGATCGGCGAGGTTGCGGAACGCGACATAGGACAGGCCGTGACAGGCCGCACAGACTTCCTTGTAGACCTTCAAGCCGCGCTGCAGCGAGCCACGGTCATAGGTGCCGAAAGGACCGGAGAACGACCACTTCTGAGCCGGCGGCGCGTTGCCACCCTCCTCGGCCTTGGCGTTCTGGGTGCCGCCGACGAGCAGGCTGCCGGCCACGACCATCGCGAGCATCACAGAGGCCGCGGTCGCGGCCCTGCCCTTGCTCTTCGCCAGCACGTCGTCGGCGATCGAGTTCGGCACCGGGCGCGGCGTCTCGATGCGGGCGAGCAGCGGCAGCACAATCAGGAAGTAGGCGAAGTAGCAGACCGTCAGGATGCGGCCGGCGATCACATAGATGCCTTCCGGCGGCTGCGAGCCGAGGTAACCGAGCAGGATGCAGACCACCACGAAGATCCAGAAGAACTGC
Source organism: Bradyrhizobium sp. USDA 4501 (assembly GCF_054062115.1). Lineage (NCBI taxonomy): Bacteria > Pseudomonadati > Pseudomonadota > Alphaproteobacteria > Hyphomicrobiales > Nitrobacteraceae > Bradyrhizobium > Bradyrhizobium sp. USDA 4501. Next base: position 6,294,906 of record NZ_JBSSEX010000001.1, on the reverse strand, counting down.
TTGGCCAGCGGGCGATACTTCGACGAACGGGTCCGTGCGCTGTCGAGCCAGGGCAGGAAGCACAGGATGATGATCGCCGAGAACATCGCCACGACGCCGGCGAGCTTGTTCGGGATCGAACGCAGGATCGCGTAGAATGGCAGGTAGTACCATTCAGGCACGATGTGCGCCGGCGTCACGCCCGGGTTCGCCGGGATGTAGTTGTCGGCGTCGCCGAGATAGTTCGGCATGTAGAAGATGAACCAGGCGAAGAAGATCAGGAAGCAGGACACGCCGAACATGTCCTTGATCGTCGCATACGGCGTGAACGCAACGGTGTCCTTCTCGGTCTTGGCCTCGACGCCGGCCGGGTTGTTCTGACCCGCGACGTGCAGCGCCCAGACGTGCAGCACGACCACGCCGGCGATCACGAACGGGAGCAGATAGTGCAGCGAGAAGAAGCGGTTCAGCGTCGGGTTGCCGACCGAATAGCCGCCCCACAGCAGGGTCACGATGCTCTCGCCGAAATAGGGCACGGCCGAGAACAGATTGGTGATGACGGTGGCGCCCCAGAAGCTCATCTGGCCCCATGGCAGCACGTATCCCATGAAGCCCGTCGCCATCATCAGGAGGTAGATGATGACGCCGAGGATCCACAGCACCTCGCGCGGCTCCTTGTACGACCCGTAATAGAGGCCGCGGAACATATGGATGTAGACGGCGAAGAAGAACATCGACGCGCCGCAGGCATGCATGTTGCGCAGCAGCCAGCCGTAATTGACGTCGCGGACGATCAGTTCGACCGACTTGAAGGCGAGGTCGGCGTGCGGCGTGTAGTGCATCGCCAGGATCACGCCGGTCAGGATCTGCAGCGCCAGCATCATCGAAAGGATGGCGCCGAAGGTCCACCAGTAGTTCAGGTTGCGCGGCGTCGGATAGGCCACGAACGAGGAGTGGATCAGGCCGAAGATCGGAAGGCGCCGTTCGATCCACTTCAAGGCGGGGTTGCTCGGTTGGAAATCAGATGGTCCGCTCATTGATGCGATCCTGAAGAAGAAAAACGACGCGATGGGTCCAAGTGGAAGCTGAAATCCCGAGGGGCCGGGACTTAGCCGATCTGGATTTTGGTGTCGGAAAGGAAGGCGTAAGGCGGCACCGCCAGGTTGGCGGGCGCCGGCCCCTGGCGGATACGACCGGAGGAGTCGTACTGCGAGCCGTGGCAGGGGCAGAAGAAGCCGTCGTAATTGCCTTCATGGGCGATCGGGATGCAGCCGAGATGGGTGCAGATACCGATCACAACCAGCCACTGGTCGTGGCCGGCCTTGACGCGGGCCGAGTCGGGCTGCGGATCGGGCAGGCTCGAGAGCGCCACGCTCTGGGCCTCCTGGATCTGCTTCTTGGTGCGATGGCTGATGTAGATCGGCTTGCCGCGCCAGAAGACCTTGATGTCCTGGCCCTCGGCGATCGGCGTCAGATCGACCTCGATCGGCGCGCCGGCCGCGATCGTCGCGGCATCCGGGTTCATCTGCGCAACCAGCGGCCAGACGGTGGCGGCTGCGCCGACCGCGGCGGCTGCTCCGGTTGCAACAAAGAGAAAATCACGGCGTGTCGGATGGTCCGCCGAAGACGCTGTCGTCACGATTCCTAGCCCTTTCTTTTCTGCAGCCGGTGGAACCGCCCTGGAGACGCAGGACGCGCCCCAAGAAAGGCTGCCGGCGCCCGCGGCCCCCGCGGCGGCAGAAAACCGCTATTCCCCACCCCAAATGGCGGAACAGCAGTCCAGAATCGTTCTATTGGCACCCTTGCCGGACGAGCGCAAGCCCGCTATCGGCTCGCACACGTGCAATGCACGAAATCCGCGCCGAGCGATGTTTTATTGAGACAATTTCATCCGGATTTCACAGGCCGCCCGCACCATGCAGATCGCGCTGTTCCAGCCCGACATCCCCCAGAATACAGGGACGATTCTACGCCTCTGCGCTTGCCTGGACGTGGCAGCCCATATCATCGAACCGGCGGGATTCGACACCTCGGACCGGAATTTCCGCCGGGCGGGTATGGACTATCTCGACCATGTGCGGTTGAAGCGTCACGACTCATGGTCGAAATTCGAGGAATGGCGGGCCGAGGCCGGATGCCGGCTGGTGCTGTTCACGACAAGGGCGGCGAAATCCTATCTTGATTTCGCGTATACGGCCTCCGATGTCCTGCTGTTCGGGCGCGAGACGGCAGGGGTGACCGACGCGGTGGTGGCCGCTGCGGATGCGCGGCTGGTGATTCCGATCCGGCCGACCATGCGTTCGCTCAATGTGGCCGTCACGGCGGCCATGGCCGTCGGCGAGGCGCTGCGGCAGACCGGTTCAGGAATCGCCGGTTCGGCAACTTAAGGGATTTTTGGTGAGCTACACGGTCAAGGAGATCTTTCTCACCCTGCAGGGCGAAGGCGCCCATGCGGGCCGCGCCTCCGTGTTTCTGCCGCTTCGCCGGCTGCAACCTCTGGAGCGGCCGCGAGCAGGACCGCGCCGGCGCGGTCTGCAAGTTCTGCGACACCGATTTCGTCGGCACCGACGGCACGCTGGGCGGCCGCTTTGCGACCGCCCAAGAGCTGGCCGGCACCATTGCCGCGCAGTGGACGGGAGGCGAGGCCGACCGCTACGTGGTCCTGACCGGCGGTGAGCCGCTGCTGCAGGTCGACGCGGCCTTGATCGATGCCCTGCACGGCCACGGCTTTGCGATCGCGATCGAGACCAACGGCACCATCGTCCCGCCCGACGGGCTCGACTGGATCTGCGTCAGTCCCAAGGCCGCGGCCGAGCTCGTGATCCGCAAGGGGCACGAGCTCAAACTGGTCTATCCGCAAATGGAGAACGCACCGGAGGATTTCGCCGGCCTCGCCTTCGAGCGCTTCTCGCTGCAGCCGATGGACGGCCCCGACGTGATCGAGAATACTGAGCGGGCGATCGCCTATTGCCTGAAGCACCCGCAATGGCGCCTTAGCGTGCAGACGCACAAGTCGCTCGGCATTAGATGAACTAACAGAATCGGGTTGTTGAACGAGATGTGGGAATTGACGAAAGCGTTTCGGTTCGAGGCTGCGCATGCGCTGTCCGGAACGACCTTTGGCGCCGCCAGCGAGGAGATTCACGGCCACTCCTTTCGAGCCGAAGTTACCGTCCGCGGCACGCCCGACCCCGCGACCGGTATGGTGGTCGATCTCGGCCTCCTCGAACGCGCCATGGCCGAGGTGCAGAAGACGCTCGACCATAAGTTCCTGAACAAGATTGAGGCGATCGGCGTGCCGACGCTGGAGAATCTGTCGCGCTTCATCTGGGAGCGCTTGCAACACGCAGGCAAGCTGACCCGCGTCAGCGTCCATCGCGACAGCTGCAACGAAAGCTGCACCTATTTCGGCCCGCAAGGTTAGTCATGCTGCCAACAGATCCCGCCATCATCGAGGACCGCAAGGCGCGTGCGCGCGGCTGGTTCGAGGCGCTACGCAACGACATCTGCGCCGCCTTCGAGAAGCTCGAGGACGACGCCCCGTCCACGCTTTATCCCGGCGCCGCCGGCCGGTTCGCGCGGACCCCCTGGGACCGCACCGACCACACCGGCAAGCCGGGCGGCGGCGGCGTGATGTCGATCATGAAGGGCCGGCTATTCGAGAAAGTCGGCGTGCACTGCTCGACCGTGCACGGCGAGTTCGCCCCCGAATTCCGCGCGCAGATTCCAGGTGCCGCCGACGATCCACGCTTTTGGGCGTCGGGCATTTCGCTGATCGCGCATTTGCGCAATCCGAATGTACCCGCCGTGCACATGAACACCCGCTTCGTCGTCACCACGAAGGCGTGGTTCGGCGGCGGCGCCGACCTGACGCCGGTGCTGAACCGCCGGCGCACCCAGGAGGACCCCGACACGGTCGCCTTCCACGCCGCGATGAAGGAGGCGTGCAGCGGACCGAACGGCGTCGCCGACTACGACAAGTACAAGAAATGGTGCGACGACTATTTCTACCTGCCGCACCGCAAGGAAGCCCGCGGCATCGGCGGCATCTTCTACGACTGGCACGACAGCGGCGACTGGGAGGCGGATCTCGCCTTCACCCAGGACGTCGGGCGCAGCTTCCTGAAGATCTATCCCGACCTGGTGCGGCACAATTTCGCGGCCGCCTGGAGCGCGGAGGATCGCGACGAGCAGCTGGTCCGCCGCGGCCGCTATGTCGAGTTCAACCTGCTCTATGACCGCGGCACCATCTTCGGCCTGAAGACCGGCGGCAATGTGGATTCGATCCTGTCGTCGCTGCCGCCGGAGGTGAAATGGCCGTGATGAACCTGCCGCGCGCGATGCTGATCGACATGGATGACACCATCCTGTCGGCCTATGGACGCCCCGAGATCGCCTGGAACACGATCACCACGGAGTTCGCCGCGGAACTGGCGCCCCTCCCCCCGGATCAGGTCGCGACCGCGCTCTTGGCCTATGCACGGCAATTCTGGTCGACCGCCGAGCCGATCTGGCGGATCAAGCTCGGCGAGGCTCGGCGGCTCACCGTGAAGGGCGGCTTCGCGGCGCTCGCGGCAGCCGGTCACCGCGCGCTGCCGGACGATCTTGCGGACCGCATCGCCGATCGCTTCACCGCCTATCGCGAGGAAGAGATGTTCGTCTTCCCCGGCGCGCATGAAGCGATCGATGCGTTGAAGGCGCTCGGCATCAAGCTCGCGCTGGTCACCAACGGCGCCGCCGACATGCAGCGCGCCAAGGTCGAACGCTTCGCGCTCGGCCATCGCTTCGATCACATCCAGATCGAGGGCGAGCACGGCTTCGGCAAGCCGGAGGAGCGCGCCTACCTGCACGCGATGGAAGCGCTCGGCGTCACCGCATCCGACACCTGGATGATCGGCGACAATCTCGAGTGGGAAGTCGTGGCGCCACAGCGGCTTGGCATCTATGCGATCTGGATGGACGTGCACGGTGTCGGGCTGCCGCCGGGATCGACCATCAAGCCCGACCGCATCATCCGCTCGCTGAGCGAACTGGTTCCTGCCGCGCGCAAATAGCGCATCGCGGCCGTTTTCCACGTCAATTCCATTGAAGCTGGCGCCGGCCGTGATTTGGCTGTCATCACCGGTCGCTAGCCTGCCGCCCGCGTCATCCAGCGCGGAGGGAAAACCATGGAACTGAAACCAGGCGATGTTGTCATGCTGAAGTCCGGCGGCCATCCGATCACGGTCGTCGAAATCGACGAGGACAAGGTCGAGTGCCTGTGGATGGGTACGGACGGCGACGTGTTTCGCGAAACCTTGCCGCTTGTCGCACTCGAATCGACCGAGCTCGATCCGGAGGACGATGAAGAGGAAGACGACGAAGACGAGGACGACGCGGAAGAAGAGGACGACGAGGACGAAGACGACGACGGCGACCGCAAGAAGAAGCGCAAGGCGGCGTGAGATCAGTTGGCGCGATGCTGACTGGCAGATGCCGGCAGCATCGCCTCCATGCGACGTTCGACCGATCGTCGTTCAGCCAATCGTCACCGTGCCGCCGCTGACCACGGCGGCATCGAGACGTCGGCAAGAAAACTCAGAGAAAACTCAGAGGAAATTCAAAGCCGATGGTCGCGGGTGAAACGGGCCGCGGTCTGGTCGGCGATATCAGACAGTATCTTCGGCTCCAGCGGAAAGTCCGCGGCCAACCAGGCATCCTCCGCCAGGGTCAGGACATGTCCGAGTGCCGGTCCCTCGGCAATGCCGCGCGCGATGAAATCCGACGCCCGCAACGGAAAGTGCGGCGCGCGCCAGCGCTCCGGCAGCGTGGCGAGCGCGCGCCATTGATCGACATCCTGGCCCGCGCCGGTGCGCGCCCAGGCCAATAGCACCCGGTCGCGATACGGCTCCTCGTCGAGCCGGTACAGCCTGCGCCTGGCATGCGCCTCGTCCATGCCGGGCAAGCGCCACCAGCGATGGCCCATCGAATCGAGCGCCTTGGCCTCGGCGTTGGAGAGCCGCAGCCGGCTGGCGATACGCCGCGCGTCCTCGGTCACGGCGACCGTCAGCGCGGCGAGCCTTCGCATCGCGCTCGGCGCGAGCTTCATCAGCCGCTCGATCTCGATCATCGCCGCGAACGGTCCAGTATAGGCGATGCCGCCGAACAGCGGCTGCAGCAAACCACCGTCACCCATCGCGACCATTGCACTTGCGGCGCCGTTCGCGACCACGAGCTTGAGCATCTCCATGCGGATCCGCTCGGCCGACAGGCCGCTCAAACCGGCGCGCCCGCCGATGCAGGCGAGATAGCCGGCGCGATCGACCTCGCCCGCGCCGTAGGCGGCGTGGAAACGGAAGAAGCGCAGGATGCGCAGATAGTCCTCGGCAATCCGCTGCGCGGGATCGCCGATGAAGCGCACGCGCCTCGCCTCGATGTCGGCGAGGCCGCCGACGTGATCGTGCACGACGCCCGAAGCGTCGACCGACAGGCCGTTGATGGTGAAGTCGCGCCGCTCGGCGTCACGCACCCAGTCGCGACCGAACGCCACCCTGGCCTTGCGGCCATAGGTCTCGGTATCCTCGCGCAGCGTCGTCACCTCGAAGGGCTGGCTGTCGACGACCAAGGTCACCGTGCCGTGCTCGATGCCGGTCGGCACGCTCTTGATGCCCGCCCGCTTGGCGCGGCGGATCACCTCCTCCGGTAGCGCCGTGGTGGCGATGTCGATGTCGGCGAGCGGAATCTGCATCAAGGCGTTGCGCACGGCCCCGCCGATCACCCGCGCTTCCTCGCCGTCGGCATTGAGCAGATCGAGCACGCGCGCCGCGGGCCCGGAAGCGAGCCATGGCGCGTCGGACAACAGGCGCACCTCGCTCATTTCTCAACTCCCGGCACCAGCTTGCCGTTCTCGATATGGGCTGGAACGTAGATCGAATTCGGCGGCGCGCCAGTCAATTCGGCCAGCAGCACGAAGCTCACGATGACCATCACCAGCGCCACCAGCGTCAGCTTTGCGATCATGTCGAGCGGCCATGACGCCGGCAGCGTCACGCCGGACCGCGTCGCGATGAGGAAGATGGCATAGACCGCGAAGGGGACCAGAAAGATTCCGATCTCGGTCAATACCGTGCGGATCATGACAGATAGATCCGCTCATACAGCACGCGCAGGATGCCCGCGGTCGCGCCCCAGATGTAGCGCTCGGCGAACGGCATCGCGTAATAGGACCGGTCCATGCCGCGGAATTCCTTGGTGTGGATCTGATGATTCTCGGGATTCATCAGGAAGGCGAGCGGCACCTCGAACGCATCGACCACCTCCGCCTCGTTGATCGCAAGCGTGAATCCCGGCTTCACCTTGGCGACCGTCGGCAGGATGCGGAAGCCGAACGCGGTGCCATAAAGGTCGAGATAGCCGACCGGGTCGATGAATTCCCGCTTCAGTCCGACTTCCTCGCAGGCCTCGCGCAGCGCGGCATCGAGCGGCGAGGCGTCGGTGGCGTCGATCTTGCCGCCGGGAAACGAGATCTGGCCGGCATGGCTCGACAGATTGGGCGAGCGCTGCGTCAACAGCACGGTCGGCTCGGGGTGATCGACCACCGGGATCAGCACCGCGGCCGGCCGCACCGGCTGCTCCTGCGCCACGATCTCGAGCATGCGGTCGTTGCCGGAATCTCCGGTGCGCGGAATGATATGCGGATCGACCAGGCCCGGCGGCACATCGAAAGTGAGCCGCGTGCGGGCCCGCGCGAAGAATTCCGTCGAGCTGATCGTCGCCGGCTCCACCTTCAGCAACGGCTCGTTCAAAGTGCGTCCCTCACCTGACTGGCATCGGCCATCGCGAAGAACTCGCCGCCGGACTCGATGCCGAACATCTCCTGACCATCGACCATCCGCTGCTCGCCCATGTCAACCAGATCGTAATAGAGCGCGCGGGTGACCTTGGCCCACAGATCGGCGCGGACGTGCAGATAGGGCGTCAATCCGCCGTCCTCGGCCGCCTCGAATCTGAGGCCGTGGCCTTTCTCGCAATCGACCCAATCGTCGACATTGGTGCGGAACCTGAGCAGGCGGCCGCGCGCGTCTTCCCCGGCCTGCATTTCCACGGCAAGGAACGGCGCGTCATCGACGCGGATGCCGACCTTCTCCACCGGTGTCACGAGAAAGTGCTTGCCGTCCTCGCGCTTCAGGATCGTGGAGAACAACCGCACCAGCGCGGGGCGGCCGATCGGCGTTCCCATGTAGAACCAGGTGCCGTCAGGCGCGATTCGCATGTCGAGATCGCCGCAGAATGGCGGATTCCACAGGTGAACCGGCGGCAAACCCTTGCGTCCGGCCGAACCCGATGTCGCAGCTTGATTGGCGGCCGTGGTGAGCCCTTCGAGACCCTTGCTCCCGAGGCCCGTAGTTTCCCTGCCGGAATCGCTCTGCCCTTGCTTCGCCATTGTTTGCCTTAAAGTTTCCTACCTTCAATCTGGCACGTTTGGTGCACATATCCTGAGATGTGGTCGGGATGTCATTCTCGCCACATCGTGATGCCGTTCATACCCTGAAACACCGATAAGGTGGGGATAGTTTAATTCAACGAATACATGGCCTTCGCTCAGGTTTAGCATGAGGGCCGAGATGACGACAGATGATGACGACGCGCCGATGTGCGCGCATCGTCAAGAAGGAGCGGATCGAATGGCTGGTGCAGACAGCGTCGAGAAACTGGAGGATGTGATCGTCCGTTCGGCCGAGCAGGTCGCGGGCCAGATCAAGGCCGCCAAGGAAGCGGTCTCCACCGTGATCTTCGGCCAGGAGCAGGTGATCGAAAACACCCTGGTGACGATTCTGTCGGGCGGCCACGCGCTGTTGATCGGCGTGCCCGGCCTCGCCAAGACCAAGCTGGTCGAGACCCTCGGCGTCACGCTCGGCCTCGATGCCAAGCGCATTCAGTTCACCCCCGACCTGATGCCGTCGGACATTCTCGGCGCCGAAGTGCTCGACGAGAGCTCGGCCGGCAAGCGTTCGTTCCGCTTCATCGCAGGTCCCGTGTTCGCGCAACTGCTGATGGCCGACGAGATCAACCGCGCCAGCCCGCGCACCCAGTCGGCGCTGCTGCAAGCCATGCAGGAGCAGCACATCACCATTGCCGGCGCGCGGCATGATTTGCCAAAGCCGTTCCACGTGCTCGCGACACAGAACCCGCTGGAGCAGGAAGGCACCTATCCGCTGCCCGAGGCGCAGCTCGACCGCTTCCTGATGGAAATCGACGTCGACTATCCCGATCGCGACGCCGAGCGGCGCATTCTGTTCGAAACCACCGGCGCCGAAGAGGCCGCGGCCAAGCCGTCGATGGACGCCGAGACGTTGCTCACCGCGCAACGCCTGGTGCGGCGGCTGCCGGTCGGTGATTCCGTGGTCGAGGCGATCCTGACGCTGGTCCGCGCCGCGCGTCCCGGCACCGAGGGCGGCGAGGCCGGCAAGCTGATCGCATGGGGCCCGGGTCCGCGCGCCAGCCAGGCCTTGATGCTCGCGGTGCGCGCCCGTGCATTGCTCGACGGGAGACTCGCGCCGTCGATCGACGACGTGCTCGATCTCGCCGAGCCCGTGCTCAAGCACCGCATGGCGCTGACGTTCTCGGCGCGCGCCGAGGGTCGCACCATTCCCGACGTGATCAAGCAACTGAAGACCCGGATCGGTTGATGGCCGCAGACAACAGGCACCACAACGAGGAGATCCTTGCGGTTCGACGTGCCGATGGCGAAAGCCGAACGCTCGCCGCATCGCTGCCGCGTCTGGTGCTTGAGGCCCGCCGTGTCGCTGCCAACGTCATCCATGGCCTGCACGGCCGCCGCCGCGCCGGCTCGGGCGAGAATTTCTGGCAATACCGCCGCTTCGTCTCCGGCGAGCCGTCGCAGCGCGTCGACTGGCGCCGCTCGGCACGCGACGACCATCTCTATGTCCGCGAGCAGGAGTGGGAAGCCGCGCACACGGTGTGGATCTGGCCCGACCGCTCGCCGTCGATGGCCTTTGCCTCGCGCGAGGCGCGCGACAGCAAGCTGGAGCGCGGACTGATCGTAGCCTTCGCGCTCGCCGAGTTGCTCGTTGCGGGCGGAGAACGCGTCGGCATTCCCGGCCTGCTGAATCCGACGGCAAGCCTCAACGTGATCGACAAGATGGCGGAAGCGATGTTGCACGACGAGAAGACGCGCGCGAGCCTGCCGCCGTCCTTCGTGCCGTCGTCGCTGGCCGAAGTCGTCGTGTTGTCGGATTTCTGGTCGCCAATCACAGAGATCACGACGATGCTGGCCGGGCTTTCCTCCTCCGGCGCGCACGGCACCATGATCCAGGTCGTCGATCCCGCCGAAGAGACCTTCCCCTATTCCGGGCGCGTCGAATTCGTCGAACCGGAGATCGGCAGCGTCATCACCGCGGGCCGCGCCGAGAGCTGGGCGAGCGATTATGTCGCCCGGGTCGCGCTGCATCGCGACCAGATCCGCGGCGAGACCAATCGGCTCGACTGGCTGTTCTCGACCCATACCACCAGCCGCTCCGCTGCCGAGCTGCTGTTGTTCCTGCATGCCGGCATGATGGTGAGCAAGGGCGGCGGCCGCTCAATAGTCAAGGCGGGACGCAGCGCATGATCGCAGGCCTCCCCCTCTCCTTTGCCGAACCGCTGCTGCTGCTGGGGCTGGTCAGCCTGCCGGTGCTGTGGTGGCTGTTGCGCGTGATGCCGCCGCGGCCGCGCCGGATCGAATTCCCGCCGACGCGGCTATTGTTCGACATCGCGCCGAGGGAGGAGACACCGTCGCGCACGCCATGGTGGCTGACGCTGCTGCGGCTCGCCGCCGCCGCGCTCGTCATCTTCGCAGCCGCCGGCCCGATCTGGAATCCACAGACCGGCGTTGCCGCCGGCAAATTGCCGCTGGTGATCCTGCTCGACGACGGCTGGAGCGCGGCCTCGAGCTGGGATGCGCGGATCAGGGCCGCGGACGAACTGATCGCCAACGCCGACAGCGACCGCCGCGGCGTCGCGCTGGTGCCGCTGTCCGAGCCCGCGCGCGACATCACACTGATGCCGGCCGGCGCCGCGCGCGTCGCGCTGCGCCAGCTCGCGCCGAAGCCCTACTCGGTCGATCGGGTTGAAACTCTCGGCGCGCTTGGACGTTTCCTCAAGTCGACCGGCGACTGCGACATCGCCTGGCTGTCCGACGGCGTCGACACCGGACGCGGCAGCGAATTCACCGAGGGGCTCGGCAAGGTGATCGAGAGCCGCAATCTGACGATCTATGCGGGCGGTGCGCAGTCGGCGCAGGCGCTGGTCGCGGCCGAGAACGCCGCCGCCAAGATGACGGTGAAGGTGCTGCGCACCGAGAGCGGCATCGCGGCGGGAACGGTACGCGCGGTCGACGCCAAGGGATCGCCGATCGGCGAGGCGCGCTACACATTCGGACCGCAGGATCGCGAGACCGAAGCCGCCTTCGATCTTCCGGTCGAATTGCGCAACGACATCGCACGGCTCGAAATCTCCGGCGAGCATTCGGCCGGCGCCGTGCAGCTGCTCGACCGGCGCTGGCGCCGCCGCGCCATCGGCGTGGTCTCGGGTGCGAGCAACGACACCGCGCAGCCGCTGTTGGCGTCGACCTTCTATCTCTCCCGGGCGTTGTCGCCATTCGCCGATGTCAGGCTCGGCGATCGCGGCGCGCCGCAGCAGGTGATCGGGCAATTCCTCGACCAGCGGCTGCCGATGATCGTGATGGCCGACGTCGGCACGCTATCGCCAGAGATTCGCGACCGGCTCAATGCCTGGATCGAGCAAGGCGGCGTGCTGGTGCGCTTCGCAGGTCCGCGCCTCGCCCAGGCCGATGACGACCTCGTTCCCGTCAAGCTCCGCCGCGGCGGACGCACGCTCGGCGGCAGCCTGACCTGGGAGAAGCCGCAGCACATGGCCTCGTTCGCCGCCGATGGCCCGTTCTCGGGCCTCACCGTGCCGAAGGACATCACCGTCAACCGCCAGGTGCTGGCCGAGCCCGACGCCGTGCTCTCGACCAAGAGCTGGGCCTCGCTGGAGGACGGCACGCCGCTGGTCACCGGCGAGCGTCGCGGCAAGGGCGTTGTCAGCCTGTTCCATGTCGGCGCTGACATGCGCTGGTCGGATCTGCCGATGTCCGGCACCTTCGTCGAGATGCTGCGCCGGCTGATCGACATGTCCGGCTATACCTCGAAGCCCGGCCCGGGCGTCGCCAGCGATCCCAATGCCGAGACGGTTGCGCCGCTGCGCACGCTCGACGGCTTCGGCGTCTTCGGCCCGCCGCCCTCGAGCGCCAAGCCGATGTCGGCGGACTATCGCGATCGCGGCACGGCCGACCATCCGCCCGGCTTCTACGGCACTGCCGAGAGCCCGATCGCGGTCAACACGCTCGCCTCCGCCGATCGCATCGCGCCGCTCGACACCTCGGCCCTGCGCGCGACGCGTGCGAGCTACACCAACGCCGAGCCGCGCGATTTGCGCGGCATCATGCTGTCGACGGCGCTGGCGCTGTTCCTGCTCGATGCGATCGTGGTGGCCATGCTCGGCGGCGGCCTTGCAGCGCTGATCCGGCGGCGCGCGGCACCGGCCGTGCTCGCGTTGGCCTTCATCCTTGCGACCACGATGGTGCCCTCGCCGAGCCGCGCGCAGAACGCCAGCAGCGACGACTTCGCCATCAAGGCGGTGTCGCAGACGCGGCTGGCCTACGTCGTGACCGGCAATGCCGACGTCGATTCCATCGTCAAGGCGGGGATGTCCGGACTGACGCTGTTCCTCGGACAGCGCACCGCGCTGGAAGCCGGCGATCCCGTCGGCATCGATCCCGCGCGCGACGAGCTGACGTTCTTCCCCCTGATCTACTGGCCGATCGTGCCCGGCGCGCCGAAGCCGCCGCAGGACGCCATCAACAAGATCGACGCCTACATGAAGCAGGGCGGCACGGTCATCTTCGATACCCGTGACGCCATCGAAGCGCCGCCGGGGGACAGCGGCTCATCGCAAACGCCCGGCATGCAGACGCTGCGCGAATTGCTGTCGACCCTCGACGTGCCCGAGCTCGAGCCGGTGCCGCGCGAGCACGTGCTGACCAAGACGTTCTATCTGCTGCGCGACTTCCCCGGCCGCTTCAACTCCGGTCAGACCTGGGTCGAGGCGCTGCCGCGCGAGGACGACGACGAGGCTGCGCAGCGCCCGGCGCGCGGCGGCGACGGCGTCTCGCCGATCATCATCACGTCGAACGACCTCGCCGGCGCCTGGGCGATCCGCCCCGACGGCCAGCCGATGCTGCCGCTGACGCCGGGCGAGCCGCGCCAGCGCGAATTTGCCTTCCGCGCCGGCGTCAACATCGTGATGTACACGCTGACCGGCAACTACAAGGCCGACCAGGTGCACGCGCCTGCCTTGATCGAGCGGCTGGGACAATAGAGATGCAAGTGCTTCAGCTGCCAACACCGTCATTCCGGGATGGTCCGAAGGACCAGACCCGGAATCTCGAGATTCCGGGTTCGATGCTTTCGCATCGCCCCGGAATGACGGAGTGACGTCATGAACTACGGCATCGCGTTCACACCGCTGGTTCCTTCGCTCGTGCTGTGGCTCGCGCTCGGCGCGATCGTCGTCATTGCCGTGCTGCTGCTTGTGTCGCGCGCGCGGGGCGCCGCGGTGCGGGTCGCGGCGCTGGCGCTGATCCTGCTGGCACTGGCCAATCCCTCCTTCACCCGCGAGGACCGCGAGCCGCTGTCCTCGGTCGCTGCCGTCGTGGTCGACAAGAGCCCGAGCCAGAATTTCGGCACGCGCAACCAGGAGACCGACATGGCGCGGCAGGCGCTGGTCGACAGCCTGAAGCAGATCAAGGGCCTCGAGGTCCGCGTCGTCGAGGCCGGTCAGGCCGATGGCGAGACCGACGGAACGAAGCTGTTCGGCGCGCTGACGTCGGCGCTGTCGGACGTTCCGGTCGAGCGCGTCGCCGGCGCCTTCATGATCACCGATGGCCGCGTGCACGACATTCCCGCCAACGCCCAGGCGCTCGGCTTCCAGGCGCCGGTGCACGCGCTGATCACCGGCCGCAAGGACGAGCGCGACCGCCGCATCGCGATCACCGCCGCGCCGCGCTTCGGCATCGTCGGCCAGACCCAGACCATCACCTTCCGGCTCGACGACCAGGGCGTCACCGGCGAGCGCGCCAAGGTCACGATCCGCCGCGACGGCGAAGTGATCAACGAGCGCACGCTGACCAGCGGCCAGACCTCGAGCGTCGACATCGACATCAAGCACGCCGGGCCCAACATCGTCGAGATCGAGGCCTCGCCGCTCGAGAACGAGCTGACGCCGGTCAACAACCGCGCCGTGGTCGCGATCGACGGCGTGCGCGACAAGCTGCGCGTGCTGCTGGTTTCCGGCGAGCCACATTCCGGTGAACGCACCTGGCGCAACCTCTTGAAGTCCGACCCCAGCGTCGATCTCGTGCACTTCACCATTCTGCGTCCGCCGGAGAAGCAGGACGGCACGCCGATCAACGAGCTGTCGCTGATCGCGTTTCCGACCCGCGAGCTGTTCCAGCAGAAGATCAACGAATTCCAGCTGATCATCTTCGACCGCTACGCCCGCCAGGGCGTGCTGCCGATCGCCTATTTCGACAACATCGCGCGCTATGTCCGCGCCGGCGGCGCGGTGCTGGTGTCCGCCGGTCCCGACTACGCCTCGACCACCAGCATCTGGCGCACGCCGCTGGACTCCGTGCTGCCGGCCGAACCGGTCGGCGTGACCGAGAAGCCGTTCTACGCGCATCTGAGCGATGCCGGTAAGCGCCATCCGGTGACGCGCGGGCTGGAAGGCTCGAATGCCGAGCCGCCGCATTGGAGCCGGTTCTTCCGCACCGTCGATACCCGCAACGCGATCAATCCGCCGGTCATGACCGGAGCCGACGGCAAGCCGCTGCTGCTGCTGTCGCGCTTCGGCGAAGGCCGCGTCGCGCTGCTGCTCTCGGACCACATCTGGCTGTGGGCGCGCGGCTACGAGGGCGGCGGCCCGCATCTCGATTTGTTGCGGCGGGTGTCGCACTGGCTGATGAAGCAGCCCGACCTCGACGAAGAGGCGCTGCGCATGCAGGTGCAGGGTAAGGATCTCATGGTGGTGCGCCAGACCATGGCCGACACCGTATCGCCGGTCACCGTGACGTCGCCGAGCGGCACCACGCATGAACTGACGCTCACCGCCGGCGATCCCGGCGAGTGGCGCGCGACGCTGCCCGCCAACGAGCTCGGCCTGTGGCAGGCCACCGACGGCACGCTGAAGGCGCTGATCAATGTCGGGCCGACCAACCCGAAGGAATTCTCGGAGGTCACCTCGACCACCGACATGCTGAAGCCGCTGGCGCAGGCAACCGGCGGCGACGCCCGGCGCATCGTCGACGGTTCGAGCGTCGACATGCCGCGCGTCGTGCCGGTACGCTCCTCCTCGATCTTCCGCGGCGACGGCTGGCTCGGCGTCAAGATGCGCGACGCCAGCGTCGTGAAGGGTGTCGGCGTGCTGCCGATGTTCGCCGGCCTGGTTGGCCTGCTGCTGTTGCTCGGCGCATTCGCGGCAACATGGCTGCGCGAGGGACGCTGAGTCCGGCCGGGCTCACGTCTGCGTTGCATCAAGCACACACAGGCAATGCATCGACACGGATTGTCTGAACGCCGGTTGACATCGCGGATGCCATCCGATGTTATAATGTAACATCGGGGCGCTGGGGTGTTGACGCGCTCCCGATTGGGCGGGCGTTATCGGCATGCAGTGGTTCCGGCGACACATCAAGACTGGCTCGCGGCTGGCGCTGTTCGCGCTCGCCGTCCAGTTCATGCTGTCGTTCGGGCATTTCCATCCGATCGCGGCCGCGCAAGCGGCGCCCGCAGTTCAGACCGGGCTGTCGCTGATCGATCTCGCCTATATCGGGACCTCGGCGACGCCGGACCTCGCGGTCCAGGTGACCGGGACCGAGCCGCCCGCCAAGCAAGACAACGACCGGCATCCGGCCGACAATTGCGCAATCTGCGCCGTCATCTCGCTCGCGAGCAGCATGCTGTTCACGGCGCCGCCGGTGCTGTTGCTGCCGGAAGCCGTCGAGCTTCTGTTCCGAACCACCAATGCCGAATTCCTCCATCTGAAGTCGGCGCCTGCGGCCTTTCATTCCCGCGCCCCTCCCCTGTCCTGACATCGACTGGTTGCTGCACGCCCTGAGCGGACGGCCGCGTCACATGCGGCCTGCTCCAGCGGGGCAAATCGGGATCGATCCGTCATTTCGACGGGCCCTGGATCGGGACTTGGATCGGGACAATGACACTTCAGAAGAAACGAGCATTCCACATCGGGAGCGCGAGCTGGCTATTGCTGGGCGCAATGAGTAGCGGCGCGCTGGCCCAGGAGACGCCGACGCAACTGCCTGACATCACCGTGACGGCGCCGAGCCCGATCCAGCGGCACCGGACTGCGCCGACGCGCACGCCGACCCGTGTTGCTCGGGCTGCGCCGAGCCGCAGCCGCGAACGCGCCGCCGCGGTACAACCGGCGCCCGCAGCGGCGGCGCCAGCACCGCAGCAGGGCGTGCTGCCCGTCGTCACCGATCAGTTCGCCACCGTCACCGTGATCCCGAACGAGGAACTGCGGCGCTCCGGCGCCGCCACGCTCGGCGATCTGCTGTTCTCGAAGCCCGGCATCACCGGCTCGAGCTTCGCCCCCGGCGCATCCAGCCGGCCTATTATCCGCGGCCTCGACGTCAACCGCGTCGGCATTGTCGAGAACGGTCTCGGCGGTGGCGGCGCCTCGGATCTTGGCGAAGACCATTTCGTGCCGATCGATCCGCTCTCGACCAATCAGATCGAGGTGGTGCGCGGCCCGGCCGCGCTGCGTTACGGCTCGACCTCGATCGGCGGCGTAGTGAGCGCCACCAACAACCGCATCCCCGATGCGATGCCGACCTGCACGGCGGCGCCGTTCCAATCCTACGGGCTGCCGGTGAAGGCGCCGCTGGCCGATGCCGGCGGCCCGGGTTGCCTCAATGTCGAGACCCGCACGTCGGTGAGCTCGGTCAATCGCGGCGTCGACGGCGGCATGCTGCTGGACGCCGGCGGCAACAATGTCGCCGTGCATGCCGACGTCTATGGCCGCACCACCAGCGGCTACAGCATTCCGAGCTACCCTTATCTGTTCGTCCCGGGCCAGCCGTTTAATGGACGCCAGCCGAACTCCGCGACGCAGTCGGACGGCGCGTCAGTCGGCGCCTCCTATTTCTTCCAGGGCGGCTTTATCGGCGCGGCGATCACCCAGAACGACTCGCTCTACCACATCCCCGGTATCGACGGCGCCGATCACCAGACCCGGATCGACGCGCACCAGACCAAGATCGCGGTCAAGGGCGAGTACCGGCCCGATGCCGCGGCGATCGACGCCGTGCGGTTCTGGGTCGGCGCGACCGACTATCGCCACAACGAGATTGGCCTTGCCGATCCGGCCGATCCATTGAGCGACGGCGTGAGACAGACCTTCACCAGCAAGGAGCAGGAGGCGCGCGTCGAGGTGCAGATGATGCCGTTCAACGCGCGCTTCGCCACCGTGACCACGGCATTCGGCCTGCAGGGTGGGCACCAGGAGCTGACCGCCCCGAGTCCGGACGATCCGACCAGCCCGCTCAACGGATTATGGGACCCCAACAAGAACAACAGGGTCGCCGGTTACGTGTTCAACGAGCTGAAGTTCACCGACACCACCAAAGCACAGATTGCCGG
Organism: Bradyrhizobium sp. USDA 4501; assembly: GCF_054062115.1. NCBI lineage: Bacteria > Pseudomonadati > Pseudomonadota > Alphaproteobacteria > Hyphomicrobiales > Nitrobacteraceae > Bradyrhizobium > Bradyrhizobium sp. USDA 4501. The sequence continues at coordinate 6,277,168 of NZ_JBSSEX010000001.1, read as the reverse complement.
GCGGATCGAACACGTCGATCTTTCCGGCACAACGCCGGCCTTCATTCCCCCCGTGTTCGACGTGGCCACCGACCCCGCAAGCATCGGTCCAGCGACACCGCAAAATCCCAGTTTCACACCCAAGAGCGGCAGCATCGGCTTGATCCAGAATCTGCCATGGGATCTGGTAGCAAGCGCGACCGCCCAATACGTCGAACGCGCGCCGAAACCGGCCGAGCTCTTCTCGCGCGGCCCACACGATGCGACTGCCACGTTCGACATCGGCAATCCCAATCTCGGCATCGAAACCGCAAAATCGATCGAGATCGGACTACGGCGGGCGACCGGACCGCTGCGGTTCGAACTCACCGGCTACTACACCAGGTTCGACGGCTTCATATTCCGCCGGCTGACGGGCAACACGTGTGACGAGAGCGCGTGCCAGCTCGGCCCCGGCCTCGAACTGAACCAGGCGCGCTACTCGCAGCGCGACGCGATCTTCCGCGGCGCCGAGTTCCAGAGCCAGCTCGACATCGGCCCGCTCAACGGCGGCATCTGGGGCATCGAGAACCAGTTCGACGTGGTGCGCGCGACCTTCACCGACGGCACCAACGTGCCGCGGATTCCACCGGTGCGGCTTGGCGGCGGCTTCTATTGGCGCGACAGCAACTGGCTGACCCGCATCAATCTGGTGCACGCCTTCGCGCAGAACGACATCGCTGTCATCGGCGAGACCCCGACCGCGGGCTACAATCTCCTCAACGCGGAGATCACCTACAACACCAAGCTGAATTCGTCATGGATCGGCGCACGCGAGATGACGCTTGGTCTGGTCGGCAACAACCTGCTCAACCAGAACATCCGCAACTCCGTTTCTTATACCAAGGACGAGGTGCTGATGCCGGGCCTCGGCATACGGGCGTTCGCCAATCTGAAGTTCTGAGCCAAGGTCATCCCTCTGCCGCCAGCGGCAGAGGGATTTATCGCGTAGCCCGGATGGAGCGCAACGCAATCCGGGAGACTGCTCCCGCGGTGAGACTGATCCCGGATTTCGCTTCGCTTCATCCGGGCTACGAGCGTCTCTGAGGGAGCCGCGTAACCTGCTCGGTCTGGACGATCAGTGGCCGACGACGACTTCGCTGATCTGGATCACCGGCTGCAGATCGGTGTAGTTCGGGATATCGCCCATGATCTCCTGGGCGTGCTTGCCCATGCCGGCCGCGAAGGCCTCAACCGAGTCGCAGAAGATGTGGCACATTCCGACATAGGTTGCGGGTTGCCCCGGTGCGCCGCCGGCGAGACCCTTGTCGACGGTGTAGTATTTGCACGCGTCGCCGAGGCGCGCCTTCACCAGCGGCATGTGCTTGTCGCGATAATAGTCGTGATCAAAGCGTGCGCCTGGATTGTTCGGATACATCACACTGACTTTGATCATGGCGCGCACTCTCCCTGTTGATATGACATGCGCCGGTCTTGTCCCGGCGCTTGCCTCAACTGTGCTTCAGTTTCCGATGGTGCGCAACCGTTCCGGCACCGCTCGCGCGGATGTCAGATCGCCTTGCTCCAGTCCGGCAGGATTGGCCCGGACACGCCCTCGGCCGCGCCGTCGACCAGTTCCATGACAAGCAGGCGACTGTAATCGACCGGGCCGGGCATGGTCATCCGCCCCTTCGGGACCGGCTTGAAGCCGACCCGCGCGTAGTATGGCTCGTCGCCGACCAGCACGATCAGCCGATGGCCCTTGGCGCGGGCGTCGTTGATCGCACGCTCGAGCAGCGCACGGCCGACGCCGCGGCTGCGGAACGGCGGCTCGACCGTCAACGGCCCAAGCATCAGGGCCGGCGTATCGCCGATCGTGACCGGCAGCTGGCGCACCGAGCCGACCAGCAGCGTGCCGATCCGCGCCGTGAAGGAGACATCGAGCAAATGATCGACATGCTCGCGCAGCCGGTAGGCGCTGAGCACGAAGCGGCCAGGCCCGAAGGTGCGCTCGTGCAGACGCTCGATCGCCTGGGCGTCTTTCGGGGTCTCGGGCAGGATGGTCAGGGACAATTCGGTCATTGTGGGGCGCGGGATAGCATCTGGCGCGGGCGCGGTCCATCACCGCCATGTCGCCGTCGGCGGCTTGCCCTCGAGCACCTCCGCGATCCGCAGCCGCGTGCCCGGGGTGGTCTCGTCAGGCAGATCAGCCGGATCGAAGAAGCCGCAGGCCACGATCTCGCGATTCGGCTCCGGCAGGCGGTCCTGCCGGTAGTTCCTGACGACGTAGACCGCGACATGATCGCGCGGCGAGACGTGGCTGTTGTGGAAGATGCCGTGCAGCACCGGCTCGCCCTTGAGCTCGATCCGCCCCTCCTCCTCCAATTCGCGCCGCAGCGACTCGATAAAACTTTCGCCGACCTCGACCCCGCCGCCAGGCAGATACCAGCCATGGACGTAGCTGTGCTTGACCAGGAACACCCTGTTGTCGGCATCGAGCACGACGGCACGGACCCCGAGCGTCATGCTGCGGACGAGCCGCCAGTAGAAATGAAACACCCATCTGATCTGCGGCTCGTAGCGCTTGCGTAAATCGAGCAGGACCGTCACTGAACCCTCGACATCATGGTGTTTGATCCGTGCTTTGATCCTTGCGCGCCTGCGCAGCTCTTGCCAATACAGGGCAGGACGTTCGGGATAGCACGACATGACCGGCTGCCGGCCACTTTTCGCGGACAATCCGAAGGGAATCGCATGATGGCGGCGTTCCGCCTCGCGCATCTGTCGGACCCGCATCTGCCGCCGCTGCCGGCGGCGCGGCTGCGCGATCTCGCCGGCAAGCGCGCCTTCGGCTATCTGAACTGGACGCGCAACCGTCACAAATATCACCGCCGCGACGTGCTCGACGCGCTGGTGTCGGACATGCAGGCGCAGCAGCCGGACCACATTGCCGTGACCGGCGACCTGGTCAATCTGGCACTGGATGCCGAGTTCAATCCGGCCCGGCAATGGCTGGAGGGGGTAGGTTCGCCTGCCGACGTCACCGTGGTCCCCGGCAACCACGACGCCTATGTGCGCGCGACCCGGCATCGCTTCGTCAGTCACTTCGGCGACTATCTGCGCGGCGACGCCGACGGCGCGGCAACGCATTTTCCGTTCGTGCGCCGCCGCGGGCCGCTGGCGCTGATCGGCGTCTCCTCGGCGGTGCCGACCCCGCCGCTGATGGCGACCGGCTGGCTCGGCCATCCTCAGCTCGATGCGCTCGATGCGATTCTCGCGCAGCTGTCGCGGGAGGACGCCTTCCGCGTCCTCCTGGTGCATCACCCGCTGCACTCCGACGGCCGCGCCAAGCGGCTGACCGACTCGCATCAGCTGCTGGCGCTGCTCAGGCGCCACGGCGTCGAGCTGGTGCTGCATGGCCACGACCACATCCATTCGACGATGTGGCTCGACGGCCCGGAACGGAAGATCCCGGCGATCGGCGTGCCGTCGGCATCGGCGCTGGCGCGCAAGCACTATCCGGCGGCGGCCTACAATTTGTTCACGATCGAGCGTGACGGCAATGCGTGGCGCTGCGAGCAGACCGTGCGCGGGCTCGGCGAGCACGCCGGCATTCGCGAATTGAAGCAAGCACGACTTTCCTAATCGCCGCCCCCGCCGCCGCCACACCCACCGCCGCAGCCGCCTCCGCTGTCGCCGCCACCACCACCGCCGTCACCGCCATCGCCGCCGCCACTCCCGTCGCTGCCGGCATCGCCGAAGCCGGCTGACGATCCGTCGATCGAGGAGTCGGAGAAATCGCCGCCGCAATAGGGACTGCTGCCACCGATGCCGCTGCGGCGCAGCGCCTCGCAGTCGGTGTGATAGATGAAGCCGTTCGCGATGTTCAGCTTGGCGTCGAGCGCGAACAGCAGCGGCAGCCGGGTCGGCCTGACCGGATCGATGTTCTCGTATTTGCAGCAGTACCACCAGACCCGGCGCAGCCCCTCATTGCTCCTGCGCCGCTCCTTCACCAGGACGACCGCGGGGGTGTGATGCAGGAAGCCGCCGAAGGCGCGGCGGCAGAACGCGTCGTATTCGCGGGTGTAGAGGATGAATTCGTGCCAGAGGTCGTCGGCCGCTTGCGAGGGCATCGAGACGTAACGCTTGCCGCTCATCAGATAGGCGAGGAAGAACTGCCGCAGGCCGCGCGAGACCAGCGCGCTGTCCTTGCGGGTGAAGCCGGGGTGACGCTTCTCGAGCCGCGCCAACAGGCCCGCCGGCCAGTGAAAGGTGCGGATGTATTCGGCACGCCGCAACGTTTGCCACTTGCCGAACAGCACGGCGCTGCCGACCACCGCGGCCGCCGCCAGGACGCCGAAAAATGCCGAGGCGGGTGTTATGACCACGATGCCCCGCCCCTTGAGCGGCTAGAAGTTTTGCAAGCTCGCATACAGCGCGAGACCGAACAGCGCGAGCGCGCCCATGACGAAGCCGAACACGAACATGCCGATCCCGCCGCGGCGCCTCGGCGTCACCACCGGGACGGGCGGCGGCGCCGGCGGCTCGGCAACCGGAAGCGGCGTTGCCACCATCGCATGCTCGCGCTCGATCAGGCGGCGCGCGACATAGTCGGTGACGGCATCGACGATCGCGGCCACGTCATGCGATTCGGCGAGCACGATGCGGCCGAACCTCGTGTCCTGCACGAAGCGGTAGATCCGCTTGTCGCGCCCCATCAGCACATGCGCGACGACGTCGATCCACAGCCGCGGCGTCTCGCCCTGGCTGATGCCGCGGTCGAACAGATCGACCTTGTCCGGCACCTGCGCGAACAGCGGATCGAGCGCATCGTTGAGGATCTCGAGCCGCGCCACCTCGGCGTCGCGCAACTCGACGACGACACCGGTGCGATCGGCCGCCTCGATCCGCGCCCGTCGCAACGCCTCTCGCAGCGTCGGCCGCATCTCGCGCGCCTCGCTGCCGGTGTTCTGCGGATCGGACATGCCTTGCGGTCTCGTGGTGACGGGTTTCCTGCGCATTAACCTATCAGCAACCAAGATGTCCGCAAAGGGCGTTGGTTCCCAAGCACTTAGGCCGCCACTTATCCCCAGATCAAAGATACCTGACGCTGTCCCAAAAGCGGTCGACCCCACCCGGATGAACCGGATGGGGCCGCCGTCCTTGGACGTTTTCTTAGCTCTGAAATTCTGGCGCTCAGGCCGAAACCCGCGACGGCTCCTCGACGATGGAGAAGCGCACGCCGGCCTTGTGGCGGCTCTCTTCCGAAACTTCCTTCCAGCACTCTTCGGCTTCCTTGCGGGTCTTGAACGGACCGCGGACCTGGGCCGAGCCTTCGACGAGCTTGTGGAAGTTCATCGACCCGAACTCTCCGCCGATCACCCAGAAATTGCTGCCCTTGCTCATCGTCAGTCTCCTTCAAAAAATCGGGCTGCCTTTGCCCAGCCGCCTGCACCTTGATCTCCGCAATCTGCTCATATCGACATTCTTGACAGAGTATTGCGAATTGCGTGTCAGGAGATAAACGCGAAAACGCGAAGTTCGTACAGATGCCTTGTTTTTTATTGGTGATGTCATGTAACATCCGAACTTGTAATAAATGTCGACTTGTAAATTTTGTCACAAAATAGGTCAGGAAGCCTGCCATGCCCGCCGGTTTTTCTTCTCCCTCTCCCCGTTCTTACGGGGAGAGAATTGGGGTGAGGGGCTGTCTCCGCAGCGAGACTCGCGGAGGGTCCCCCTCACCCGGATCGCATCTAGCGATGCGATCCGGCCTCTCCCCGCGCGCGGGGCGAGGCGGTCAGAATTTGCTGCGGCAAGCGAGACCAACCCGTGCCCGGTGAATCCGGAAAGAAGCTGTTCGTCGGTCCGCGCTTCCGGCGGATCCGCCAGCAATTGGGGCTGTCGCAGACCCAGATCGCCGAGGGGCTCGGCATCTCGCCCTCCTACATCAACCTGATCGAGCGCAACCAGCGCCCGGTGACGGCGCAGATCCTGCTGCGGCTGGCCGAGACCTACGACCTCGACTTGCGCGACCTCGCCACCGCCGACGAGGACCGCTTCTTCGCGGAACTCAACGAGATCTTCTCCGATCCCCTGTTCCGCCAGATCGACCTGCCGAAGCAGGAGCTGCGGGACCTCGCCGAACTCTGCCCCGGCGTGACGCACGCGCTGCAGCGGCTCTACGCCGCCTACACCGAGGCGCGCCGCGGCGAGACGCTGGTGGCGGCGCAGATGGCCGACCGCGAAGGCTCGCAATTCGACGCCAATCCGATCGAGCGGGTGCGCGACCTGATCGAAGCCAACCGCAACTATTTTCCGGAGCTCGAGACCGCCGCGGAGAATTTGCGCGACGAGCTCAACGTGCCGACCGAAGGCCTGTTTACGGCGCTGACCACGCGCCTCCGCGAAAAACATTCGATTTTGACTCGCGTGATGCCGGTCGACGTGATGCGCGAGACGCTGCGCCGTTTCGATCGGCATCGCCGGCAGCTCTTGATCTCCGAACTGGTCGACAGCTCCGGCCGCAGCTTCCAGCTTGCGCTGCAGATCGGCTTTGTCGAGTGCGGCGCTTCGATCGACGCCATCGTCAGCCGCGCCGGTCCGCTCGACGATACCGCGCGCCGGCTCTACCGCATCACGCTCGCCAATTACTTCGCAGCCGCCGCGATGATGCCTTATCAGGCGTTTCATTCCGCAGCCGAAGCCTTGAGCTACGACGTCCATGTGCTGGCGCAGCGCTTCAACGCCGGCTTCGAGCAGGTCTGCCACCGCCTCACCACGCTGCAACGGCCGAACGCGCGCGGCGTGCCGTTCTTCCTGCTCCGCGTCGACAATGCCGGCAACGTGTCGAAGCGGTTCTCCTCGGGCACCTTTCCGTTCTCCAAGTTCGGCGGCACCTGCCCGCTCTGGAACGTGCACTCGACCTTCGACATGCCGGACCGCCTGCTCAGCCAGGTGATCGAATTGCCGGACGGCACGCGCTACTTCTCGATCGCGCAGATGGTGCGCCGGCCGGTGGCGCCCTACCCGCAGCCGCAGCCGCGCTTTGCGATCGGGCTCGGCTGCGAGATCCGTCATGCAGCCAAGCTCGTCTATGCCACCGGCATGGATCTGGAGAAGGTCGAGGGCACCCCGATCGGCGTCAACTGCCGGCTTTGCGAGCGCGAGAATTGCAGCCAGCGCGCCGAGCCGCCGATCACGCGCACCCTGATCCTGGACGAGACCACGCGGCGCGTGTCCTCGTTCGCGTTCTCGAATGCGCGGGAGTTGTGAGCCAAGGATCAATCCACCGATCAATCCACCGCGGCAAAGGCCTTGCACCAGCCGTCCTTGCTGATCGCACCTTCGACCACCTTGCAGCCATCGGGTGCGACGAACAGCGAGCACATCTCCTGCACGAGGCGCTGGTCCGGCGCGGCGCCTGGCCGCCGAAAACGGAGGAGGATTCGACCGAGGACGACGTGCGCTAAAGCATGATCCGGAAAAGTGCGAAGCGGCTTTCCCTCGCGACAACGCGTTTGCGCGAATCACACACCAAACTAAAGCGCGATGACGATTCGACCCAGCGCGTGTACTCGACGCGACTAATCCGTTGACGTCGTCACCTGACCGCAGGTTCACCCAATGAAAACGGCGGGAGGAACTTTCGGTTCCGCTGCGAGTCATATTTGTGACGCGATGTGGCCTGGACCGCCAAGGAAGAGACCGAGGGAGAGATCATGTCAAAGTCCCGCCTTGGAATGGCTGCGGCCGGCGTTGCAATTGGCGTTCTGGGAGCGCTGCCGAGCGCGGCCGAGGCGGGCTTCCGCCTGCGCGTTGGCGGCCCCGTGAGTGTCGCGCGCTTCGCGATGGCCGGCGTGCTGTCGGTCGCAGGTCGCCGCCACGCACGCATGGCGGCGCGCCACAGCCGCGTCCGCATGGCTGCTCTAAGACCGCAAGATCTTCGCCCCGCCGCCGAGTCGATCGGCCCGAGTGAGCGCGCGCAGCTCACTGCCGTCGCCGCGCTGGCCGGCTGGCAGGGCGGCCGAGCTGCGCAAGGCTGGTGGCAGCACTCCGACGGTTCATACGGCTGGGTCGGTCCGCTCTTCTGGCCGTTTGCCTACAGCGATCTCTATGACTACGCGCTTCTCAATGATGGCAGCGGCTTCTGGGCCTATGGCTACGGCGATCTCTACGCCGCGATCTTCTCGCCTTACGCTGCGAGCGATCTCTCAGCGTTTGCGGCCGAGCGCCCCGCCGGGAGGCGGCATCGCAAAGCGCCCTCGGTGCAGGAATTCTGTAGCGGCGACACCGCCGAGACGACCGGCCTTCCCCTCGAGCGGATCGGCCTGGCGGTCGCGGCGAACGAGGCGCAGCGCGCAGCCTTCGACGAGCTCGCGAGCGCCTGGATTTCCGCCGGCAACACCATCCGCGCTTCCTGTACAGCACAGACCGCAACCACCGCGCTGGAGCGATTCGCGGCCATGCAGAGCCGCGTCAACGCGATGCTGAGCGCAGTTGCGACCGTTATGCCGCCATTTCAAAAATTCTACGATCTCCTAAGCGATGAACAGAAGGCCCAGCTCAACACGCCCGAACGCGACCGCCGCGCCAACGCTGCGGCCGCGAAGCTGAAGGAGATGCAGGACGCCGCCTGCCAGGCGAGCCGTGAACCGCAAGACGAGCAACAGGCCGAAAAGCAATACCGCCAGCTCGTCGCCCAGCAATGGCCCCTCGACGACATCGTCGCCAGCCTGAAACTGAACGATACGCAACGCGCCGCGCTCGAAGTGGTGCAGGATACCACGATGGGCACCATGGAAGCCTTAAACCCATGCCCGCCAAAGGACGCGCTCACCCCACCGGCCCGCCTTAAGGCCGCGAAGGCGCGGTTGGAAGCGATGAGAGAGGCGATCATCAGCGTGAACGACGCGGTCGACGATTTCCGTTGGAACCTGAGTGACGAGCAGAAGACGCAGTTCGAGGGGCTCGGTCTGAAGAAGCGGGGGGTGTGATTTTTCCATCCCCAAGCGGCGCTGGTCGGCCAAGGCGATACTTCGCATCCCCTGTCGCATTTGCTAGTCGTCCGCTAAGAAGAGCTGGACATGCGAGCATGCGTTATAGGGGCGGGCTCTAAGTAGTTCGGTCGCGCGACCGAGACGCCGTTCAACATGAACTTTGAGGCCCGCCCCTAGTCAACTGAACTTCTTTGGATGTTGCTTATTGGCCCAAGGCCGACATACGGCGATGTCGGCCTCAACGTCAGCTTCCGAGATCAAAGCGGACGCGAAGAATTCATGAGTACACGCCCTGATCTCATCGCGCCTTAGCGCGTACTGCGCTCGTCTTGCTGAAGCGGAGGCCGAGCGAGGCGGCGGACGTCATGCGACGGCACAACCGGCCGGGGCTGTGGCCGGCATGCACGTAGCCAGGACATCCGCCTGAGCTAGTGCCCATTCCGTTGACGCCCCGGATCAGCGGCGCGCAACGGCCCTCGCCTCCGCGCGGGACGCCAGCAAGCGCCGCCGCGCGAGAGTGACACCGGCCATCAGATCAATCTGCGCCGTTTTGGATCGCTCGGCCTGCTAGCCACCGGGCGGCGTGTAGGCGGCCTTGAGCTTGGTCGCGTGCTGACGCACCACCTTGATCTCGTCCTGGGTAAAGAGCCGGACCAGCCGCACGTTCTGCATGGCGCCGGCCGCAACCACCACGCCGCTGACCGCAGGCGCGAAGCTCGGATCCGGCACGTCGAAGATCACCATCACGCCGGGGCCATCGGTCGCCGTGCTGTACATCGAAATCAGTTTCCCGCCGGCGGCCTCAATCAACTTCTTCGCGGCCTCGTATCGATTCGTCGTCGGGTTTTCCATGATGTTGTTCAGGGAACGCGGGGTGTATTCACCAGAGAAGCAGAAATGCATGGCAATCGCTCCGTTTGGTTGGAATGAAAAAAACATTCACCCAGGCGCGCGGCCCGGGCAGAGCATTTCGTACTGAAAAATGAGAAGAAATGGCCTGCCGATGGCCAGTCGCGCTGCCGCTCATTCTCCGGATTTCGGCGCAACCGGTGGCAGCTCGCCGCGCAATCTACATCAGACCCGCGGCAAATAAAATCGCGTTTCTGCTCTGCGACGAAATCTCTCCTTGGTCGATGCGGCACTGAAGGGCAGCGCGCCTGACCCGACCGACGAACGCGATCCATCCGAGCCCGCCGAGTGACGCGTCGGCGCCCGCTAGGCGGTGGCGGGACAACGCCTTGCAAACAAGGGCGATCTGCCTCAGTGTTCGGCGCCCGCCATCAAGAACAAGCGAAAGAAAACTCATGAAGCATCGCGCGCTCGGCCGCTCCGGCCTCACTGTCCCTCCCCTGTGCTTCGGCTGCAATGTATTCGGCTGGACCGTGGACGAGACGTCGTCGTTTCGCCTGCTCGACACCGTGCTCGATCAGGGGCTGACATTCCTGGATACGGCGGATGTCTATTCACGCTGGGTGCCGGGCCACAGCGGCGGCGAATCCGAGACCATCATCGGCAAATGGATGAAGGCGCGCGGCAACCGCAACCGCGTCATCCTCGCCACCAAGGTCGGCATGGACATGGGAGGCGGCAATGTCGGGCTGAAGCCGGACTACATCGCGCGCGCCGTCGAGGATTCGCTGCGGCGGCTACAGACCGATTTCATCGATCTCTACCAGTCCCACAAGGACGATGAGACGACACCGCAGGAAGAGACGCTCGCGGCCTACAACAAGCTGATCAAGGCCGGCAAGGTCAGGGCCATCGGCGCCTCGAACTTCTCGGCGGAGCGGCTCCAGAGTGCGCTCGACATTGCCAAGGCGAACGGGTTGCCGCGCTATGAGAGCATGCAGCCCGAATACAGCCTCGCCGAGCGCTCGAGCTACGAAGGCGCGCTGCAACGCGTCTGCGAGGCGAACGACGTCGGCGTGATCACGTTCTTCTCGCTCGCCGCAGGATTTTTGACCGGCAAATATCGCTCGGAGAGCGACTTCGCCAAGAGCCCCCGCGGTGCACGCAGCATCCCAAAATACATGAACCCGCGCGGCATGCGCATCCTGGCCGGTCTTGACGAGGTCGCCGCGGAAACCCGCGCCGAGCCGGCCGCGGTCGCGCTCGCCTGGCTGATGGCAAAACCCTCCGTCACCGCGCCGATTGCCAGCGCTACCAGGCCCGAGCAGGTCGCAACGCTGGTCGCGGCGACCGAACTTGAGCTGAGCAAGGATCAGGTCGAACGGCTGGACGCCGCGAGCGCGTAGCAGCTGCCTTCACTTCACCTCGCCCCGCGTGCGGCAGGGGTGTCCGGGGAATGATTCACTGTGTCGCGGTGCATGCTCGGCAGGACCGAGGCAAATCGGTCTTTTCTGGTTGTCGAGACACAGAGGGCCGAGCATGCGATATCGCGGTAGCATTTTTGGAAGGCTGCTTGAACCGATCAATCGACGGCAGTTTCAGACGGTTGTGGATCGTCTGGACGGGGATGCCTACGACAAGTCGTTCAGGAGCTGGGATCATCTGGTGGCGCTGATCTATGCCCAGCTTAGCGGCAACAGCAGTCTGCGCGGGGTAGTGACTGGCTTCAACGCCAATTCGCAGCATCACTATCACTTGGGAACCGGCAAGCTGTCGCGCTCGACGTTGTCCGATGCCAATGCCCGCCGTCCGATCGGCATTTTCGCGCAAACCTTTGCGGCGCTGTCGGCGATGGCGCGTCGCCAGCTGCGGAGTGAAGGCATGGAGATGGTGCGTCTGATCGACGCCAGTCCGATCCCGCTCGGCAAGGTCTGCAGTTGGGCGACGTGGAACGGCCGCATCCGCGGCATGAAGCTGCATGTCGTCTACGACCCAAGGAGCGATGTCCCGACCTGCGTCGAGATGACGGCCGCGAACGTCAATGACATCGAGATCGGCCGACAGACCCCAATCCAGCCCGCCACCACCTATGTGTTTGACAAGGGCTATTGCCGTTTCGACTGGTGGCAGAAGATCAATGATAGCAAGGCTTTCTTCGTTACCCGGGCGAAGACGAGCATCCGTCTTCGCTCGCTCAGGCATCGCGCCATCCGCAAGCGTAACGGGGATGGCTTCGAAATCCTTGCCGATGACGAGGTGAAGCTCACCAGCAAGGGCGATTCGCGCCTTCCAATCCCGCTCCGCCGCATCAAGATCAGACGCGAGAAAGGCGGCAAGATCACACTCCTGACCAACGACCTTGCCCGTAGCGCCGTCGAGATCGCCGCCCTCTACAAGAGCAGATGGCAAATCGAGCTGCTGTTCCGCTGGATCAAGCAGCATCTCGATATTCGCAAGTTCCTCGGCGCCAACGACAACGCGATCCGCCTTCAGGTGCTCGCTGCGATGATTGCCTACCTGCTGCTGCGCATCGCCGCTCACACCAACTGCATCAAAATGCTCCCGCTCAGGTTCGCCGAACTCGTCGGCCAGCTCCTGCTCACGCGTCGATCCCTCGCTGCCATCGACAAACCTCCGCCCATCAACCCCAGCCGTCGGAAATCAACCATCTCACCTGACCAGATGGAGCTCCGCTATGCCTGAATTTCCCCGGACACCCCTGCGCGTGCGGGGAGAGGTCGGAACGCATCGCTAGATGCGTTCCGGGTGAGGGGGAGCTTCCGCGAGTGCAGCTATCGCCGTATTTGCGGAGACAGCCCCTCACCCCAACCCTCTCCCCTAAGAACGCAGGGGTGTCCGGGGAATGATTCACTGTGTCGCGGTGCATGCTCGGCAGGACCGAGGCAAATCGGTCTTTTCTGGTTGTCGAGACACAGAGGGCCGAGCATGCGATATCGCGGTAGCATTTTTGGAAGGCTGCTTGAACCGATCAATCGACGGCAGTTCAGACGGTTGTGGATCGTCTGGACGGGGATGCCTACGACAAGTCGTTCAGGAGCTGGGATCTGGTGGCGCTGATCTATGCCCAGCTTAGCGGCAACAGCAGTCTGCGCGGGGTGGTGACTGGCTTCAACGCCAATTCGCAGCATCACTATCACTTGGGAACCGGCAAGCTGTCGCGCTCGACGTTGTCCGATGCCAATGCCCGCCGTCCGATCGGCCTTTTCGCGCAAACCTTTGCGGCGCTGTCGGCGATGGCGCGTCGCCAGCTGCGGAGTGAAGGCATGGAGATGGTGCGTCTGATCGACGCCAGTCCGATCCCGCTCGGCAAGGTCTGCAGTTGGGCGACGTGGAACGGCCGCATCCGCGGCATGAAGCTGCATGTCGTCTACGACCCAAGGAGCGATGTCCCGACCTGCGTCGAGATGACGGCCGCGAACGTCAATGACATCGAGATCGGCCGACAGACCCCAATCCAGCCCGCCACCACCTATGTGTTTGACAAGGGCTATTGCCGTTTCGACTGGTGGCAGAAGATCAATGATAGCAAGGCTTTCTTCGTTACCCGGGCGAAGACGAGCATCCGTCTTCGCTCGCTCAGGCATCGCGCCATCCGCAAGCGTAACGGGGATGGCTTCGAAATCCTTGCCGATGACGAGGTGAAGCTCACCAGCAAGGGCGATTCGCGCCTTCCAATCCCGCTCCGCCGCATCAAGATCAGACGCGAGAAAGGCGGCAAGATCACACTCCTGACCAACGACCTTGCCCGTAGCGCCGTCGAGATCGCCGCCCTCTACAAGAGCAGATGGCAAATCGAGCTGCTGTTCCGCTGGATCAAGCAGCATCTCGATATTCGCAAGTTCCTCGGCGCCAACGACAACGCGATCCGCCTTCAGGTGCTCGCTGCGATGATTGCCTACCTGCTGCTGCGCATCGCCGCTCACACCAACTGCATCAAAATGCTCCCGCTCAGGTTCGCCGAACTCGTCGGCCAGCTCCTGCTCACGCGTCGATCCCTCGCTGCCATCGACAAACCTCCGCCCACCAACCCCAGCCGTCGGAAATCAACCATCTCACCTGACCAGATGGAGCTCCGCTATGCCTGAATTTCCCCGGACACCCCTGCTAAGAACGGGGCGAGGGAGCACACCGCCTTCGCGGCTACGGCTTGGTCTCACCCTACCCCCACGGGCCGCGCTGGCCGGATCCGCCCCACGGGCTGCGCGGCGGATAGCTTCCACCGGCCGGGCGCGGCGCGGTCTGGGTGCCGAGCTCGGCGGCGAGCTGCTGCAGCGCGGCGATGCGGTTCGCGGTCGAGGGGTGGGTCGCGAACAGGTTGTCGACGCCGTGGCCCGACAGCGGGTTGATGATGAACATGTGCGCGGTGGCCGGATTGCGCTCGGCCTCCATGTTCGGCACCTGATGCGCGGCGTTCTCGATCTTCGCGAGCGCGGAGGCAAGCCACATCGGCTGACCGACGATGCGCGCGCCATAATTATCGGCGGCGTATTCGCGGGTGCGGCTGATCGCCATCTGCACCAGCATGGCGCCGAGCGGCGCCAGGACCATCATCGTGATCGAGCCGACAATGCCGGGGCCGTTGTTGTTGCGGTTGCCGCCGAAGAACATACCGAACTGCGCCAGCATCGAGATCGCGCCGGCGATCGTCGCCGTGATCGTCATGGTGAGCGTGTCGTGATGCTTGATATGCGCAAGCTCATGCGCGATCACGCCGGCAAGCTCCTCGCGGCTGAGTTGCTGCATCAGGCCCGTGGTGACGGCGACCGCCGCGTTCTCCGGGTTGCGGCCGGTCGCGAACGCATTGGGCTGCGCCTCGTCCATCAGGAATACGCGCGGCATCGGGAGAGCGGCGCGCTGTGCGAGCTCGGCGACGAGATTGTAGAGTTCGGGCGCCGAGCCCGCATCGACCTGATGGGCGCCGTACATCGACAGCACCATGCGATCGGAATTCCAGTAGGTGAACAGATTTGTCGCAGCCGCGACCATCAGCGCGATCACGGCGCCGGTGCCGCCGCCGATCAGATAGCCGACCCCCATGAACAGGGCGGTGAGGCCGGCAAGCAGGAGCGCGGTGCGGAAATAGTTCATCGTTGTTCCCTCACGGCGAGCGGAATGCTGCCACAACTGACGCCGCTGAGGTAGGGACTTTGCCGCAGAAGCCGCAAGGGGAACCAGTGCGTCGCAGCGACGCGGCGCGGGTTAATGATTGGTCATGTGCGGCGCCGTCCGTAGCCCGCATGAGCGAAGCGACATGCGGGGTAAGACCGGTCCCGCATGTCGCTTCGCTCATGCGGGCTACGATCTCTCGCTACGCCGCCGGCTCCTGTGCAATCACCGCCCCCTCCTCGCGCAGCGCGACGCGCAACATGCGGGCGAGCTCGGCGCGGCTGTAGGGTTTTGCCAGGAACAGGATGCCCTGCTCGAGCTTGCCGTCCTGATCGATGGCGTCATCGGTATAGCCCGAGTGAAGAGGACGCGCAGGCCCGGGCGGCGCTTCCGCGCCTCGGTGGCGAGGTCGCGTCCGTTCATCGCGCCCGGCATGATGACGTCGGTGAACACAGATCGATCGGCGCGCCGCTGTCGAGCACGGCAAGGGCTTCGCTCCCGTTATTGGCCGACAGCGTGGTCGGCTGCAGCGGCTGCTTGCGCGCGAAGGCGAGCAGATGCCGCGTCAGCGATGCGCCGCGCTCGGCGGCGTCGCGGATCAGCGCGGTGATCTCCGTGGGCTGGCGGTTGTGAGTGACCGCCTCGGCCAGGATGTCGATCGTGCCGGTGATGACGGTGAGGATGTTGTTGAAGTCGTGCGCAATGCCGCCGGTGAGCTGGCCGACCGCTTCCATCTTCTGCGCCTGGCGGATCTTGCTCTCATTGGCCTCGGCCTCGCGAAGGCGCTCGAGCAGGAATTCCGATCGCTGGCGCTGCCGTCCCTCCTCGGCGAGCGCGACATGGGCCTCGCGCAACTGCTCTTCGGTCGGGATCGCGAGGATCCGCGGGATCAGCGGCCAGAGCAGCACTGCGGTGAAGATCGAGGCGACAGCGGTTAGCGCCTTGAGCAGGCCCTCGAGACCGTAGATCGGCACCCACAGCGTGTAGATCGAGAACACATGGGTGAGGCCGCAGGCGAGGATAAACGTGGCGAACGGCCAGGCCATCCAGCCGAACTGGAAATCGCGCCGCTTGGAGACGAGGATCGCCAGCGCGAACGGGATCGAGAAATACGAAGCGGCAATGATCGCGTCTGAAATCACGTGGAGCCAGATCAGCTCCGGGCTCCCACAGCAGGCAGATGCCGTGCGGCGAAAACGTCGACGAATCCAAAAGACGCTCGAGAAAACTCCACATGGGTCCCTCCGGGCGTGATCGATCCGCCGACACCCCTGCGCGCGAATCACCGGCCGATCATAGCGGCCGCGGCTCAACCTACCTCAGCCCAATTGGTCTAACGGCGCTACCCCCGTTGTTGCCCGGTGTCGCCCTGGTGTATGCAGATTGGGCTTCAATTCCCCTTTTCCAGCCGGTGACATCGATGCCAGCCTCTCCCCTCCGCGCCCGGATCATGATCGCAGCGATCGCGGGGGCGCTGGCGCTCTCCACCCTCGCCTCGGCGCAGCAGCCGTTGCCCAGCCCCTTGAATCCCGCGCCAGTCAGGCCGCGCCCGGCCGCCGTCGCCTCGCCGCGCGCAGCGTCCTGCCACAACGGGCAAAACTTCGATCGCTTCCTCGCCGAGCTGAAGCAGAAGGCGGTCGCCGCCGGCGTCTCGCAGCGCACGATCGCGGAGACCGCCCCCTACCTGATCTACGACCAGGGCATCGTCAACCGCGACCGCGGCCAGCGCGTATTCGGGCAGATCTTCACCCAGTTCGCCGGCCGCATGGCCGCGAACTATCGCATGCAGCAGGGCCAGCAATACATCCGGACCTATGCCGCCGCGTTCGCGCGCGCCGAGAAGGAATATGGCGTGCCGCCGGCGGTGATCGCCGCGTTCTGGGGACTGGAGAGCGATTTCGGCGTCCAGATGGGCAATTTGCCGACGCTGAAATCGCTGGTGTCGCTGGCCTATGATTGCCGCCGCTCCGAGATGTTCCAGGGCGAGACCATCGCCGCACTGAAGATCATCGAGCGCGGCGACCTGACGCCCGACGAGATGATCGGCTCATGGGCCGGCGAGCTCGGCCAGACGCAATTCTTGCCGACGCATTATTTCAACTACGCGGTCGACTATGACGGCGACGGCCACCGCAATCTCCTGCAAAGCGGCCCCGACGTGATCGGCTCGACCGCGAACTACATCGCCACCGGATTGAAATGGCGGCGCGGCGAGCCGTGGCTGCAGGAGGTGCGCGTGCCGCAGGCGGCAAATTTCCCGTGGGACCAGGCCGACCTCACCATCAAGCTGCCGCGATCGAAATGGGTATCGCTTGGCGTCAGCTTGACCGACGGCAAGCCATTGCCGAATGACGAGATGCCGGCCTCGCTCCTGCTGCCGATGGGCCGGATGGGTCCGGCGTTCCTCGCCTATGCGAATTTCGCCGCCTACACCGAGTGGAACAACTCGCTGATCTATTCGACCACCGCCGGCTATCTCGCCGGCCGCATCGCGGGCGCACCGCCGCTGCAGCG
Source organism: Bradyrhizobium sp. USDA 4501 (assembly GCF_054062115.1). Classification (NCBI taxonomy): domain Bacteria; kingdom Pseudomonadati; phylum Pseudomonadota; class Alphaproteobacteria; order Hyphomicrobiales; family Nitrobacteraceae; genus Bradyrhizobium; species Bradyrhizobium sp. USDA 4501. The sequence continues at coordinate 6,259,721 of NZ_JBSSEX010000001.1, read as the reverse complement.
GCCGCACGGTCCGGTCGCGCAATTGCCGTTCAATGAGATCAAGGAGCTGCAGGGACTGCTCGCGCGCGCCGGCTACGACGTCGGCAAGATCGACGGCGTGCTCGGACAGGCAAGCCGCAGTGCGGTGAAGGCGATGCAGATGAAGTACGGCCTGCCGGCGGATTCCTGGCCGACCGCGGAGCTCCTGGCGCGCATGCGCGGCGGGCCCCGCACCCAGCCGGCCGCCGATGCCGCGGCACCGGGGATGCGGTAGAGCGAACGCCCATTTTCCGTAGCCCGGATGCAGCGCAGCGAAATCCGGGACAAGCCCCGATGCGTCTCCCCGGATTGCGCTGCGCTCCATCCGGGCTACGCAGACTCTGGCGATCCGTCATCCTGAGGTGCGAGCGGAGCGAGCCTCGAAGGATGAATCGGCCACACTGGGGCCGTGCATCCTTCGAGACGCGCTTCGCGCTCCTCGGGATGACGGGATCAAGAATGCCGCCCGCGGGAAATATTTGACCAAGTGTTACAGCCGCCCGCAGTTGTATTCTTCCCCTTGCCGCCCCACTTGCAGCATCGCCGTTCGGTAACATCCGGATTTCATCAGAACAGGGAGCATCACATGTCCTTTCATGACGCCGTCGTCCCCGCCTACCTGCAGATCCTCAACAGCCTCACCGGCGAGCTGACCAAGGCCGAGGCGCATTGCGAAGCGAAGAAGATCGCGCCCGAGGTGCTGCTGGGATCGCGGCTCTATCCCGACATGCTGCCGCTGACCAAGCAGGTGCAACTTGTCTGCGATCACGCCGCACGGGGCTGCGCGCGGCTGACCCATAGCGAAGTGCCGTCGACGCCCGACACCGAGAAGAGCATCGGTGAGCTGAAGCAGCGGCTCGCCAAGACGATCGACTATGTGAAGTCGTTCAAGCCGGCGCAGTTCAACGGCGCCGACGCCAGGGACGTCACCTTCCCGATCGGCCCCGATCGCACGATGACCTTGAAGGGCCAGCAATTCCTCAGCGCGTTCTCGTTCCCGAACTTCTATTTCCACGCCGTGACCGCGCACGACATCCTGCGCCACAACGGCGTCGAGATCGGCAAGCGCGATTTCCTCGGCGTCAGCTGACGCGCTTCGGCGATCCATATTCCCCGCGACGGGATTTTCGCTTCACGCCCTCGCCCGTGCTACTGCTCCCTGACAACAACAAGACGTCAGGGAGCACGCCATGTCGACCACAACCCACGCACCGAAAGCCATCGATCCGTCCGCTTCGCTGCATGCCGAAGCGCTTGGACTGGCGAAGAACCACGGCCGCCTCGCCGGGCGGCGCATCATCGTGGTCGGCGCGGGACAGCGCACAACCGTGGATGAAGCGCCGCCGATCGGCAACGGCCGCGCCATGAGCGTGCTGTTCGCGCGCGAGGGCGCGTCGGTCGCCTGCCTCGACGTCAACAAGGACGCGGCCGACGACACCGTCGCGCAGATCACCAAGGAAGGCGGCAAGGCCCTCACCGATGTGGTCGACGTCTCCGATGTCGCGGCGATCGCGCCCGCGGTCGAACGCTGCGCGCAGAAGCTCGGCGGGCTCGACGGGTTGGCGCTCAATGTCGGCATCTCCTCCGGCCTGTCGCTGCCCAAGATGACGGCCGAAGCCTGGGACCGCGACTATGCCGTCAATGTGCGTAGCCACATGCTGTTCGCGCAGAAGGCGCTGGAGGTGATGGCGCCGGGCGGCGCGATCATCCTGATCTCCTCAATGGCGAGCCAGCGCGCCGGCGGCCGCAACCCGGCCTATGAATCCTCCAAGGCGGCGCAGATCGCGCTGGGGCGGGCGATCGCGCGGGCCGGCGAGGACAAGGGCATTCGCTGCAATGTGATCGCGCCCGGCTTCATGGACACGCCGATGGGGCGCGACGCCAGCCGCAGGCGATCGGACCGCGCCGTGACAGTGCCTTTCGGCCGCCAGGGCACCGGCTGGGAGGTCGCCTATACTGCGCTGTTCCTGATTTCGAATGAATCCTCCTACGTCAACGCGCACACCCTGTTCCTCGATGCCGGCCACATGGGCGGAATTGTGCGCGGCTAGTCTGCGGAGCGCGAATGCCTCGGGCATTGCGCTCGTCGCGGCAATGCACAATTGTCCTTCATCAGTCATTCTCTGGAACATTTACATGAGCCAATCGACCAAACTTCTCGAGCCCTACAAGCTCGGCGCGCTGACGCTGCCGAACCGCCTGGTGATGGCGCCACTGACGCGCAACCGCGCGGTGCCGCCCGGCATGGTGCCGAGCCCGCTCGCGGTGGACTATTACGGCCAGCGCGCCTCCGCCGGCCTTCTGATCACCGAGGCGAGCCAGGTCTCGCAGCAGGGCCAGGGCTATCAGGACACGCCCGGCATCTATTCGAAGGAACAGGTCGAGGGCTGGCGCAAGGTCACCGATCGGGTGCATGAGCGCGGCGGCCGCATCTTCATCCAGCTCTGGCATGTCGGCCGCATCTCGCATGTCGCACTGCAGCCGAACGGCGGCGCACCGGTGGCGCCGAGCGCGATCAAAGCCAAGACCAAGACCTTCGTGAACGGCACGTTTGCCGACGTGTCCGAGCCACGCGCGCTCGAATTGTCGGAAATTCCCGGGATCATCGAGGACTTCAAGCGAGGCACGGCGAATGCGCTGGCGGCCGGCTTCGACGGCGTCGAGATCCATGGCGCCAACGGCTATCTGCTCGACCAGTTCGCCCGCGACGGCACCAACAAGCGCACCGACGCTTATGGCGGCGGAATCGAGAACCGCGCCCAGCTGATGCTGGACGTGTCCAAGGCGGTCGCCACCGAGGCCGGCGCAGATCGCACCGGCATCCGGATCTCGCCGGTGACGCCGGCCAACGACATCACCGACTCCAATCCGCAAGCGCTGTTCGACTACATCGTCGAACAGCTCAGTGCGCTGAAGCTGACCTATCTCCACGTCGTCGAGGGCGCAACCGGCGGCCCACGCGATATCGCGCCGTTCGACTACGCCTCGCTGCGCAAGCGCTTCAAGCAGGCCTATGTCGCCAACAACGGCTACGATTTCGCGCTAGCGGAGAAAGTGCTGGAGGCCGGCGCAGCCGACCTGATCGCGTTCGGCAAGCCATTCATCTCCAACCCCGACCTGGTCGAGCGGCTCAAGACCGGCGCGCCGCTCAACGAGTGGGACAAGGCGACCTTCTACGGCGGCGGCGCCAAGGGCTACACGGATTATCCGACGCTGAAGGCGACCGAGGCGGCGGAGTAGGGAGCGCTCCTCTCTCCACATCGTCATTCCGGGGCGATGCGACGCATCGAACCCGGATTCTCGAGATTCCCCGGTGCGCAGTTGCGCACCTGAGGTCTGGTGCTTGCGCACCATCCCGGAATGACCTGGCAATCAGCAAAAAGGCCGGGATCGCTCCCGGCCTTTCGTCGTCTTCGGATGGCGTGGGCTGGTACGCCTTTGCTTGCGCCTTACTTCGCTTCGGCGCGCTTCGGCGGGTTGGCCGGCCACGACTTGATCAGCGTGTCGTAGTCGATCGTCTCGCCCTTCGGCTTCTCGTTCGCGAGCTTGCGCTGCGGAGCGATGGTGCCGTCCTTCTCGGCCTTCTTGTACCAGAACTCGGCGGATTCCTTCTTGTTCAGCTTCGGTCCGCAGGCGCCCTGCACACCGGACTTCTCAAGACGCTCCATCACCGAATCCTGGGCCGCGGCCAGCGCGTCCATCGCCTGCTGCGGCGTCTTGGTACCGGACGACGCATCGCCGATGTTCTGCCACCACAGCTGCGCGAGCTTCGGATAATCGGGCACGTTGTTGCCGGTCGGGGTCCACTGCACGCGCGCGGGCGAGCGGTAGAACTCGATCAGGCCGCCGAGCTTCGGCGCACGCTCGGTGAACGACTTGTCCCAGATATCGGACTCACGGATGAAAGTGAGACCGACATGGCTCTTCTTTAGCGACACCGACTTGGAGATGATGAACTGCAGATAGAGCCAGGCTGCCTTGCGGCGATCCGGCGGGGTCGACTTCAGAAGCGTCACGGAGCCGGCGTCCTGATAGCCGAGCTTCATGCCTTCCTTCCAGTAAGCGCCGTGCGGCGACGGAGCCATACGCCACTTCGGCGTACCGTCCGCGTTCATCACGGCGATGCCCGGCTTCACCATGTCGGCGGTGAAGGCGGTGTACCAGAACATCTGCTGGGCGATGTTGCCCTGCGCCGGCACCGGACCTGCTTCCGAGAAGGTCATGCCCTGGGCCTGCGGCGGGGCATACTTCTTCAGCCAGTCGAGATATTTGGTGATCGAGTAGACCGCGGCCGGGCCGTTGGTGTCGCCACCACGCTCGACCGAGGAGCCGACCGGACGGCAGCCTTCCATGCGGATACCCCACTCGTCGACCGGCAGGCCGTTCGGGATACCCTTGTCGCCGTTGCCGGCCATCGACAGCCAGGCGTCGGTGAACCGCCAGCCGAGCGAGGGATCCTTCTTGCCATAGTCCATATGGCCGTAGACCTTGACGCCGTTGATCTCCTTGATGTCGTTGGTGAAGAACTCGGCGATGTCTTCATAGGCCGACCAGTTCACGGGCACGCCGAGCTCGTAGCCATACTTGGCCTTGAACTTGGCCTTGTACTCGGGGTTGGTGAACCAGTCGTAGCGGAACCAGTAGAGGTTCGCGAACTGCTGGTCGGGCAGCTGATACAGCTTGCCGTCCGGCGCCGTGGTGAACGACTTGCCGATGAAGTCGTCGACGTCGAGCATCGGGTCGGTGACCTCCTTGCCCTCACCCTTCATGTAGTCCGACAGGATGATGGTCTGGCCGTAGCGGAAGTGGGTGCCGATCAGGTCGGAATCGTTGATCCAGCCGTCATAGACGTTCTTGCCCGACTGCATCTGGGTTTGCAGCTTCTCGACGACGTCACCTTCCTGGATGATGTCGTGCTTGAGCTTGATGCCGGTCAGTTCGGAGAACGCCTTGGCCAGCGTCTGCGATTCATATTCGTGCGTCGTGATCGTTTCCGAGACGACGTTGATCTCCATGCCCTTGAAGGGTTCGGCGGCCTTGGCGAACCACTCGAGCTCCTTCTTCTGGTCTTCCTTCGACAGCGTCGAGGGCTGGAATTCCGCGATCCACTTCTGGATCACGGCATCGTCGGCGGCGCGGGCCGGCGTGGCGACCGCGAGCGAAGCCGCGATCAGCGCGGCGGCGCTGGTCATAGTCAAAAGACTATCCTTTGTCGTTCTCAAATGTCGCATTATGATTCCTCCGGTTGCAGCGACAAACAAAACCCCAGGCCCGGGTTGACCCCGGATCTGCTCTTCTTCGCTTTCGTCAGACGGTGCGAAAGATCGCCACGGCTGAAAGAAGCGAAATCAGCGTTGCGAGCCACAGGCTCGAAATTTCCACGCCCTCGCCGATCGGCAGGGTGAGGATCGGATCGGTGCCTACGAGGCCGATCCACAACAGGTGGATCACCGCCGCCAGCACCAGCGAAATGAACAAACGATCGCCGCGCGTGGTCGGGATGCGCAGCACGCCGACCCGCTCGGCCTCGGGATAAACCGCCGCGAGCCAGGTCATCACGCCGAGCGTCGAGGCCAGCAGCACGAAGAAGATCGCGGTCGGCAGCGTCCAGGCCATCCATGCGATGGATTCCATGATCGCCTCCTAGACCCGGCCGAGCGCGAAGCCGCGCGCGATGTAGTTGCGGACGAACCAGATCACCAGCGCGCCCGGAATGATGGTGAGCACGCCGGCGGCGGCGAGCAGGCCCCAGTCCATGCCGGCCGCCGAGACCGTGCGCGTCATGATCGCCGCTATCGGCTTGGCCTGCACCGAGGTCAGCGTCCGCGCGAGCAGCAGCTCGACCCAGGAGAACATGAAGCAGAAGAAGGCGGCGACGCCGATGCCGCTTGCGATGAGCGGCACCAGGATCTTGATGAAGAAGCGCGGGAACGAATAGCCGTCGAGGAACGCGGTCTCGTCGATCTCGCGCGGCACGCCGGAGACGAAGCCTTCGAGGATCCACACCGCCAGCGGCACGTTGAAGATGCAGTGCGCGAGCGCGACCGCCCACGGCGTATCGAACAGGCCGATCGCCGAATACAGGTTAAAGAACGGCAGCGCGTAGACCGCCGCCGGCGCCATGCGGTTTGACAGCAGCCAGAAGAACAGATGCTTGTCGCCGAGGAAGCGGTAGCGCGAGAACGCATAGGCCGCCGGCAACGCCACCGCGATCGAGATGATTGTGTTGAGCACCACGTATTCGAGCGAATTGATGTAGCCCGAATACCAGCTCTCGTCGGTGAAGATGCGCTTGTAGTGCTGCAGCGTCGGCGTGTGCGGCCACAGCGTCATCGTCGAGACGATCTCGGCGTTGGTCTTGAAGCTCATGTTGACGAGCCAGTAGATCGGCAACAGCAGGAAGATCAAAAACAGCGCCATGATCAGGCGGCGGCCGGGGATCGAATGCATCACGCCGCTCCTTCCTTGGCCGGACGCTCGGAGCCGGCATTGACCATCACGGTGTAGAATACCCAGCACACGATCAGGATGATCAGATTGTAGACCAGCGACAGCGCCGCGGCCTTGCCGAGGTCGAACTGGCCGAGCGCAATCTTGACGAGCTCGATCGAGACGAAGGTCGTCGAATTGCCGGGGCCGCCGCCGGTGACCACGAACGGCTCGGTGTAGATCATGAAACTGTCCATGAAGCGCAGCAGCACCGCGATCAGCAGCACGCGGTTCATCTTCGGCAGCTGGATCGCCTTGAACACCGCCCAGCGCGAGGCGCCGTCGATCTGCGCCGCCTGGTAATAGGCGTCGGGGATCGACTTCAGCCCGGCGTAGCAGAGCAGCGCGACGAGGCTGGTCCAGTGCCAGACGTCCATCACGATGACCGTGACCCAGGCGTCGACCTCATTGGACACGTAATTGTAGTTGAGGCCGAGGTGGTTCAGCACATAGCCGAGCAGGCCGATATCGGGCCGGCCGAAGATCTGCCAGATGGTGCCGACCACGTTCCACGGAATCAGCAGCGGCAACGCGAGGATGACGAGGCAGGCCGCGACGCTCCAGCCTTCGCGCGGCATCGACAGCGCGACGATGATGCCGAGCGGCACCTCGATCGCGAGGATCACCGCAGAGAAGAACAGGTTGCGGCCGAGCGAGGCCAGGAAGCGCCCGCCGAGATCGGTCGATGGATCGAGCAGCTCCTTGAACCAGCCGACCCCGTTCCAGAAGAACTGGTTGTTGCCGAAGGTGTCCTGCATCGAATAGTTCACGACGGTCATCAGCGGCAGCACCGCCGAGAACGCCACCACCAGGAACACCGGCAGCACCAGGAACCAGGCTTTTTGGTTGATCGTCTTGTCCATCAGGCGACCCCCTCCACCAAATGGCTGTCGGCATAGACGTGGACGTGCGCGGGATTGAAGATCAGCCCGGCGGTGTCGCCGGAGACCGAGAAGCCCGGCGGCACACGCGCGGCGAATTTGGTATCGCCGACCCGCACGCGGGCGAACTGGATGCGGCCGAGATCGTCGATCCGCTCGATGGTGGCCGACAGCAGCCCTGACGCCGGCGCCGCGACATCGACGAATTCCGGCCGCACGCCGATCTCGATCTTCTTGCCCGCAGGTAGCACACCATAGTTTCGATGCAGGCCGATGACATGGCCGTCGACCCGCGCCTCGTGACCACTGACTTCGGCGGGCACGATGTTCATGCCGGGCGAGCCGATGAAGTAGCCGACGAACGTATGCGCCGGCTTGTCGAACAATTCGGCCGGCGTGCCGCTCTGCACCACGCGGCCGTCATGCATCACGACGACGGTGTCGGCGAAGGTCAGCGCCTCGGTCTGGTCGTGGGTGACGTAGATCATCGTGAGGTCGAGCTCGCGATGCAGCGCCTTCAGCTTGGAGCGCAGCTGCCACTTCAGCTCGGGATCGATCACCGTCAGCGGTTCGTCGAACAGGACGGCCGCGACGTCGGAGCGCACCAGGCCGCGACCGAGCGAGATCTTCTGCTTGGCGTCGGCGGTGAGCCGCGTCGCCTTGCGTTTGAGATAGGGCGTGAGGTCGAGCAGATCGGCGATCTGCCTGACGCGCGCGTCGACCTCGGCCTTCGCGACGCCGCGATTCTTCAGCGGGAAGGCCAGGTTCTGGCCGACCGTCATGGTGTCGTAGATCACCGGGAACTGGAACACCTGCGCGATGTTGCGCTTCTGCGTCGACAGCGGCGTGATGTCACGGCCGTCGAACAGGATCTTTCCGCGCGACGGCGTCACGATGCCGGAGATCAGGTTGAGCAGCGTGGTCTTGCCGCAGCCGGACGGCCCGAGCAGCGCATAGGCGCCGCCCTGCCGCCAGGTCATGGTGACCGGCTTCAGCGCAAAGGATTCCTGCGGCGCGTTGTTGCCGCCGTAGGAGTGCGCGAGATCGACGAGGTCAATGCGGGCCATGAAGCATCTCCCTCACGTGCCGTTGCCGGCTGACGCGTTTGCAGCGCGCGCACTGCGATGCACGTTGCCCGAAAACGAGGTCGCGGGCGATGCGACGAGGCGGTCGGCGGCGTCGAACACGAAGATGTTGTCGGGATCGAGCGCGGCATCGAGCACCTGCCCGGGTTCATATTCGTGCACGCCGTGGAGAACCGCGACCCAGTTCGAGCCGTGGACATGGACGTGCACAAAGCTCTCCGACCCGGTGATTTCGGTCACCGTCACCGCGGCGGAAAATTTGTGGCGGCCGGCCGCGACGTTCCCGACCTCGAGCTGGTGCGCGCGGAAGCCGGTCCGGTAGCGGCCATCGGGCAGATTGGCATAGAGGCCGGCCGCGGGCGCCTGCTCGCCGCCGGCATAGATCACTTGCGCGCCTTTCTTCTCGATGCCGATGATGTTGAGCGGCGGATCGGAAAACACCTGGGCAACGCGCAGCGTGTCGGGATGGCGGTAGACCTTCGGCGTCGCGCCGGTTTGCAGCGCCTGGCCTTGCCACATGCACACCGTGTCGCCGCCGAGCAGCAGCGCTTCCGACGGTTCGGTGGTGGCATAGACGAAGATCGCGCCGGAGGCCTCGAAGATGCGCGGCAGCTCGGCGCGCAGCTCCTCGCGCAGCTTGTAGTCGAGATTGGCGAGCGGCTCGTCGAGCAGCACGAGGTCGGCGCCCTTGACCAGCGCCCGCGCGATCGCGGTGCGCTGCTGCTGGCCGCCAGAGAGTTGCAGCGGCGTGCGCTTCAGGAACGGCTCGAGCCGCAACAGGCCGGCCGCTTCCCGCCACCCGCCGCTCGATCTCGGCGCGCGGCTTGCCCTGCACGCGCAGCGGCGAGGCGATGTTCTCGTAGACCGTCAGCGAGGGATAGTTGATGAACTGCTGATAGACCATCGCGACCGAACGCTGCCGCACGTCGGCGCCGGTGACGTCCTTGCCGTCGACCAACACGCGGCCGGTGGTCGGCTTGTCGAGGCCGGCGAGCAGCCGCATGATCGAGGTCTTGCCCGACAGCGTCGGCCCGAGCAGCACGCTGAGCGTGCCACGCTCCAGCGTCAGCGACACGTCGCGGATGGTCGGAATGCCATCCACGGTTCGCGTGACATTCTGCAATGTGACGCTCATGCCCGTCCTCCCGCTTCGCGGAGGGGACGTTCACCGGACACGCGGTTGGCGAGCATCCACTCGTCGAGCGCGGCGATTTCACCCGCCGTCATCCGCAAGCCCAGCTTGGATCGTCGCCAGACGACATCGTCCGCAGTCCGAGCCCATTCGTTCGCCATCAGGTACCTGACTTCGCTTTCCGTCAAGGTGGCGCCGAAGGAGCGGCCGAGATCGGCCGTCGATGTTGCATTGCCCAAGACTTTGCTGGCGCGCGTGCCATAGGCATGCGCGAGACGATTGGCGTGCGATTGCGCGAGAAACGAATAGGTGCGGATCAATTCGGCGCTCAGCGCCGCGACCGCGGATACATCCATGTCGCCGCCGGGCAGCGGCGCCTTGCCGGTCCAGCCCTCCTGCGCCTTTGTGCCGCGGAGATAAGGCGACAGCCGCTCCAGCGCCTCTTCGGAGAGGCGGCGATAGGTCGTGATCTTCCCGCCATAGATCGACAGTAGCGGCGCACCGCCGGGCGTATCGAGCTCGAACACATAGTCGCGAGTCGCGGCCTTGGCTTCGCTGGCGCCGTCGTCATAGAGCGGACGCACGCCGGAGTAATTCCAGACCACGTCCTCGGGCTTCACCGGCTTGGCGAGATACGCGCTGGCGGACGCGCAGAGATATTCGATCTCCTCCTGCGTCGCCTTCACCTTGGCCGGATCGCCGTCATAGTCGCGATCGGTGGTACCGATCAGCGAGAAGTCGCCCTGATAGGGAATGACGAAGATGATGCGGCCGTCGGCGTTCTGGAAGATGTAGGCGCGGTCGTGGTCGTAGAGCTTCGGCACCACGATGTGCGAGCCCTGCACCAGGCGCACCTTGGCGCGCGCGTTGACGCCGGCGCCCGAGGCCAGGACCTGTTCGACCCAGGGACCGCCGGCATTGACCAGCACGCGTGACTGGATCGTGTCGCGGACACCCGTGACGCTGTCCTCGACCGTGACGTGCCAGACGCCGTCGACTTGCCTGATCTCGACCGCGCGGGTGCGGGTGCGGATCTCGGCGCCGCGATCGGCGGCATCGCGCGCGGTCAGCGCAACCAGCCGGGCATCGTCGACGAAGCAGTCGGAATATTCGAAGCCCTTGGTGTAGCGGCCCGGGATCAGCGGCTTGCCGACCGCGTCGCGCGTCAGATCGACCGAGCGCGTCGCCGGCAGCAAATGCCGGCCGCCGATATGGTCGTAGAGGAAGAGGCCGAGCCGCAGCAGCCAGGCCGGACGCAGGCCGGCGTGGTGCGGCAAAACGAAACGTAGCGGCCGAATGATGTGGGGCGCGATCTGCCAGAGGATTTCGCGTTCGATCAGCGCCTCGCGCACCAAACGAAACTCGTAATATTCGAGATAGCGCAGACCGCCATGCACGAGCTTGGTCGACCAGGACGACGTCCCGCTAGCCAAGTCATTCATTTCACAGAGGAAAACAGAGTTACCCCGGCCCGCCGCATCGCGTGCGATGCCGCAGCCATTAACGCCGCCTCCAATGATGGCGAGGTCGTAAATCTGGTCCAAAGAACGCTTCCCCCGGCAACCGCCTTCGCTTTGACGGTTTTACTTTCGTATTGGAGTAAATCACAACCAAAAACGAAAGCAAAGTGAAAATGGGGAACTCGGGCTGGGGATTCTTTGGGCGGAGCGCCCGTGGTCAGGGCTTTTGGAGGGATGGGACGAGCGACGCTTGGCGTGACGCCAGGCAAGGCGGTGGCGGACGGTCAGGGACGCTGTGGCGATCGTCCGACGCGCAATTCCGGCAGAGCCTTTTCGGGATCGTAGGTACGGTGAACTTCACCGCCTACCCGCTTGGCGCAAGCTCGGCTGTCGCGCACAAAGTAGACGGCGAGCAAGAGCACACCGGTCGACGCGACGAATGTGTGACCGCTGGCGAACAGGACGTAGAAGACCAACGATGCGACGAAAAGGATCGCATACCTTTGAGCGCGAAGCGGAGATAGATTCGCCCGATCGAGCGAGCCCTGTTCATCGGATCGCCCGATTGCCTGGCAGCGACGCCGACAGCACGAGAAAGAAAAGCGGAAAGAACACGAAGATCGCGACATAGGCCCAGAGGTGTCCGCCGCCGAGCGCGACTTGCAGGGCGCTATATCCCGATGATTTTCGGTGCGCCAGGAGTGCCCAGAATGCAAAGCAAAACAGCGGCATCGTGAGATACTTCCACTGCTCTCGCCAGTCGCGCAGGATGGTCGCGAGATCGCCAAGCAATGCGATCAGGAACAGGGAAAACGTGACGGCGTAGAGCGCGACCAGCGGCAGGAAGAGGTGCTCGAACCTCACCCCCGCGATTGCTTCAGCCGACATCGGGATGCCATCCGCAAACGGGCTCCCGAACGGCGGGATTACGAACAGCCGCATGTCAAAGCCCATCGCCTGGCCAAGCCAGAACAGGACGATCGCCACCAGGCCGATTACCGACTGCGCGAGGAAGCCCCCGCTCGCGATGCGCTGACACGGCGATCCCGAAAGGAAGATCCGCGACAGTCCGTAAAGCAGTTTCCTGCCACGGCCGTTCTGCTGTTCCAGTTCCGAAAGCCAAGCCTGGCGGCTCTCGCTGCCGAGGCGAAAGATGTCGGCAGGGACGCTCTTCGATGGCGGCTGGGTCTCACCATCGAACGCACGCATGACCACAAGCGCAGAAACAGCGCCGGCCAGCGCCGTCGCGCACGCGGATGCGACGTTAAAGCCAAGGACAAACGAGACGACGCCGAACATCTCCGCCATGCCCAATGCCGTGACGATCTTGAATTGCGTGCTGACCAATGAACCGCTCCACCTCAGGCAGGCTACAACAGCGGCCGAAAGGCATCCGAAACAGGTTCGCTAAAACTTGAGAGATCAAGCGCCTTGCGCGCTGCGCAGCGCCGCGGGTGCCGCGTCGGCGGCGTTGTCGTCGAGATCGACTTGCGGCTTGTCCATCGCGACGACCACCTCGATACCGCGGCTGTGGCAGATATTGGCGAGGCCCGCAGGAAGCGGTGAATCGGTCACGAAGGTCTGGATCTGGCTCATATGGGCGATCCGCACCGGCGCGCTGCGGCGCAGCTTGGTCGAGTCCGAGACCAGCATCACGTTGCGCGCATTGGCGATGATCGCCTGCGCGACCTGCACCTCGCGATAGTCGAAGTCGAGCAGCGCACCCTCCTCGTCGATCGCGGATGCACCGATGATGGCGTAGTCGACCTTGAACTGGCCGATCAGCTGCGTCGCGGTGGAGCCGACGACGGCGCCGTCGGCGCGGCGCACCGTGCCGCCGGCCACCACTACCTCGATGCGCGGATGGCGGTACAGCAGCATCGCGACGTTGAGGTTGTTGGTGATGACCAGAAGATCCTCATGCGAGGTCAGCGCGCTCGCGACCTCTTCCGTGGTGGTGCCGATATTGATGAATAGCGAGCAGCCGTTCGGAATCCGTGCCGCCGCGGCAGCGCCGATCGCCTTCTTCTCCTCGGCGGCGACGAAGCGACGCGCCTCGTAGGCGAGGTTCTCGACGCCCGAGGCGATGATCGCGCCGCCATGGATGCGGGTCAGCGAGCGCTGGTCGCAGAGATCGTTGAGGTCCTTGCGGATGGTCTGCGCCGACACCTCGAACCGCTTGGCGAGGTCTTCGACCATGACCCGGCCGAACGCGCGCGCGATGTTGAGGATTTCAGTCTGGCGATGGGAGAGTCCGGCCACGGCGGCCCCCTTGAAACGGCGAGTCGCCCATGGTGCGACCGTTCGGCACGGAGGTCAACGTGCAGTGCCGGGTCAGGGAAGGCCTAGGCGAAGGTGGACGCTTCGCCCGGGCCATGCGCAATGACGCGAAGGCGTTCTACGATGCCATCTGCATGGATTGACCGGCGAGCAGCCGGCGCGCCGCGCGCTCGGCCTCGCGCGCATTGCGGAAGATCTGGCCTTCAAGGCGGTCAAAAAGGTGCGATGCAGCAAAGAACTGATAACCACGCGTATCGCGCACCACGATACCCGCCGTCTGCGAACTCACTTCGATCACGTAACTGTCGGACATTGTCAGCCTCGGTTTGACTTCGGCCCGACAACGGAGTCGCTGGCTGTTTGTTCCTCGATTATTTTGCGCGGCGAAGCGCCAAAAACTCCGGGTTTTTGCAATCAAACCCACGCTCCGGACCCAGTTTCGACGCGTTTCCTTTCCCACCGAATCAGCGGCACTGGCGCGCGAAAAATGTCAGGTTTCGATCGTCGCGCCGTCGCGCTGAATCGGTTGCGGATGGCCCTGCTCGTCGATCGAGACATAGGTGAAATTGCCGTCGGTCACGAGGATCGACTGCTGCTCGCGGCGGCGCAGCACCCAGGCCTCCAGATGCACCGTGATCGAGGTGCGGCCGATGCGCACCAGATTGGCGTGGACGGAGACGAGATCGCCGACATTGACCGCCTTGCGGAAGTTCATCGCGTCGATCGCGACCGTCACGGTGCGCGACTTCGCCACCTTGGAGGCGAACACGCCGCCACCGAGATCCATCTGGCTGAGCAGCCAGCCGCCGAAGATGTCGCCATTGGCATTGGTGTCGGCCGGCATCGCCAGCGTGCGGATGCAGAGATCGCCCTTCGGCTCGGCGTCGTTGCTCAGCGGCGCGTGAGCGTGGGCGGCGGTCACTTGCGAGCCGGTCACTTGCGAATCGCTCACTTGAATGCCTCCCAGCCGGGATCCGGCGCAAATCGTCCGCCGAACTTGCGCATCAAGGCCTGCATGGCCGACACCACATCGTCGACGCCGCGGCTGCGCGCATAGTTGAGCGGGCCGCCGCGGAACGGGGCATAGCCGGTGCCGAAGATCATCGCGCCGTCGACCATATCGGGATTGTCGACGATGCCCTCGCGCAAGGCGGCGACGCAGACATTCGAGATCGGCAGCACCAGGCGGTCGATCATCTCATCGGTGACCCGGGGACCGGTCTCCGGCAGCGGCGCCTTTTCCGCCTTGCCGTCCTTCCAGGTGTAGAAGCCCTTGCCGGTCTTGCGGCCGAGCTCGCCTTTGGCGACTTTTTCGCGCAACCACGCAGGCGTCGGCGGCAGCGTGTCGCCGAACTTCGAGCGCAGCATGTCGCCGACATCGAGGCAGATATCGAGGCCGACCTGGTCGGCGAGTTCGATCGGCCCCATCGGCATGCCGAACTCGACGGCGGCCGCGTCGATCAGGCGCTGGTCGGTCTTCTCGTCCAGCATCATCATCGCTTCCAGCATGTAGGGCGTCAGCGCGCGGTTGACGAGGAAGCCCGGCGAGCTCTTCACCGGCAGCGGCAGGCGGTCGATGGCGCCGACGAACGCGAGCGCCTCCTTGAGCATCGCCGCATCGGTGCCGTCATGGCTGACGACCTCGACGAGTTGCAGCCGCGACACCGGATTGAAGAAGTGCAGGCCGAGCAGCCGCTCCGGCCGTGCCAGCGTGGTGCGCAGATCCTGCAGCGGGATGCTCGACGTATTGGTGGCGAGGATCGCGCCGGGCTTCATCTTCGGCTCGAGAGAGGCATAGACCTTCTGCTTCAGCTCGAGCTTTTCCGGCACCGCCTCGATGATCAGATCGGCATTGCGGACGCCCTCGCCGTCCATGTCGGGGATCAGCCGGTCGAGCGCGTCGCGCTGGTCGATCCGCTTGCGCATGATCTTGCCGAACAACTCTGACGCTCGTTTCATGGCGCCCGCGATCGGCTCGGCCTTCATGTCGGCCAAGGTCACGAGCATGTCCTGGTTGGCGCACCAGGCCGCGATATCGCCGCCCATCGCGCCGGCGCCGATGACATGGACGTGCGCAACCTTGTTGCCGCTGCCGGCGAGCTTCTTCATCTGCTCTCGCAGGAAGAACATACGGATCAGGTTCTGCGCGGTCGGCGTCACCATCAGATTGGCGAACGAGGCCTTCTCCGCATTCAGCATCGCCGAGCGGTTGCCGGCGTGCTTCTCCCACAGATCGATCAGCGCATAGGGCGCCGGGTAATGCTTGCGCGGCGCGGCCTTCTCGGCCTCGCTGCGCATCCGCGAGGCGAGGAAGCCCCTGACCGGACCAAGATTGAGAATCGAGTTGAGCGCGCCCGGCCTGGCGCGCTTCAGCCGGCCGAACACCGCATCCTTCGCCGCGTTGCGGACATGGCGCTCCTGGGTGACGGCGTCGACCAGGCCGAGCGCCTTGGCGCGGCGCGCGTCGATGGTCTTGCCGGTCAGCATCAAGGTCATCGCCTGCATCGGGTTGACCAGCTCGGTGAAGCGCACGGTGCCGCCAAGACCTGGATGCAGGCCGAGCATCACCTCTGGGAAACCGAACCTGGCATCGTCGATCGCGATCCGCATCTGGCAGGCCAGCGCGACCTCGAGGCCGCCGCCGAGGCAGAAGCCGTGGATGACGGCGACCGAGGGCACGCGCAGCGCCTCGAGCCGGTCGATCACCGCATGGGCACGGCCGATCGCGGTCTCGACCGCGCTGGAATCGCTGGCGCCGCGAAACTCATTGACGTCAGCGCCGGCGATGAAGCCGCTTGGCTTGGCCGAGCGCACCACGAGACCCGTCGGCCGCTGGTTCTCCAGCGCCGCGACGATGGCATCGAGCTCCTCGAGTAGATCGGCGGACAGCGTGTTGGCGCTGGCGCCGGCGCGGTCGAACAGCAGCCAGGCGATACCGTCGTCATCGCGCGTCAGCTTGAAATTCTTGTAGGGACTGTCGGCGGCAGGCTTCGGCCCGAGTTCGAGCACGCGGCCGGAGAGAACGTCCATGATCCGTGAATCCATGATCACACCGTCTCTATCAACATCGCGCCGCCCTGCCCGCCACCGATGCATTCGGTGGCGACGCCGCGCCTGGTGCCGAGCCGCTTCATCGCATTGACCAGATGTAGCACGATGCGGTTGCCGCTGGTGCCGACCGGATGGCCGAGGCTGATCGCGCCGCCGTCGACGTTCAACTTCGCGCGGTCGATCTCGCCGGCCGCGCCATCGAGGCCAAGGATCTCGCGGCAGAATTTTTCGTCGTTCCATGCCGCGAGGCAGCCCAGCACCTGGGTGGCGAAGGCCTCGTTCAGCTCCCAGGTCTCGACATCCTGCAAGGTCAGGCTATTGCGCTTGAGCAGCGCGCTCGCCGAGAGCACCGGGCCGAGGCCCATGATCGAGGGATCGAGCGCCGACCATTGGCTGTCGAGGATGACGGCCTTCGGCGTCAGCCCGTGCTTGGCCACCGCCTTCTCGGACGCCAGGATCACCCAGGAGGCGCCGTCGGTGATCTGCGAGGAATTGCCGGCGGTGACCTGGCCCCACGGACGCTCGAACACCGGCTTCAGCTTTGCGAGCGTCTCGGGCGTCGAGTCCGGTCGGACGCCGTCGTCATGGTCGAAGAACTTGCCGTCGCGGGAGAACGCGGTCTCGACCTCGCCCTTGAGAAAGCCCTGCTGCTGCGCGTTGGCCAGCCGCTGATGGCTCTCGGCGGCATACGCATCAGACTGCGCGCGCGTAATGCCGAAGAGATGACCGACCTTCTCGGCGGTCTGCCCCATGTTGAGCTCGGTGATCGGGTCGGTCAGCCCGCGCTCGAGGCCGATGATCGGCTTGAAGTAACTCGGCTTCACCTTCAGCGCCGCGGCGATCTTGGCACCTAGCCCCTTGGCGCCGGCGAAGTCGGCAAACCAGCGCACGCCCGAATTGGGCCAGACCAGCGGCGCGTGGCTCAAGGCTTCGGCACCGCCGGCGAGGATCAGGTCGGAGATGCCCTCGCGGATGTAACGATAGCCGGTGTCGATCGACTGCATGCCGGAGCCGCAATTGATCTGCACCGTGAAGGCGACCATCTGCTCGCCCATGCCGAGCCTGAGAGCCGCAACGCGCGCCGGGTTCATCTCGTCGGCGATCACGTTGACGCAGCCGAGGATGACCTGGTCGAAGGCGGTGGGCGCGAAAGGCTGCCGCGCCAGCAGCGGCCGGCCGCATTGCACGGCAAGATCGACCGGGGTGAACGGGCCGGGACCGGAGCGCGCCTTCAGGAACGGCGTCCGGCTGCCGTCGACAATAAAGACTGGTCGCGCCATCAGCTCGCCGCCCTCTGCTCACCAAGCTCCTGGAAGAACTGATGCACGTCGGCGGATTTCTTGTAAATCGGGGACAGCGCCTCCGGCGCAAAATCATCGACCTCGATCACTTTGGCGACGGCCTCGTGGGCAGCGGCAAGCTTCTCGCCGTCGGCCTCGGTGATAACGCCCTTCTTGACCGCCTCCTTCCAGTCATGCAGACGCGCCGCGCGCAGCTGCTTAGCGGCATCCTCGGCCTCGGTGACGAGGCGGAAGGCTTTCTCCAGCCTTGCGATGCCGCCGTCATCCTCGACAAAGGCGAGGTCCGGCGTCAGGCGGTCGCGCGCCGCCGACGGCGACAGCACGAGCTGCGCGCATTGCTGCACGACGCGGTCCGTCGGGCCCGTGACGCGGGCGCCGAACGGCTGGATCAGGAATTTCAGCAGCCAAGCCATCGGGCGGTTCGGCAGATTGGCGAAGATTTCCGCAAAGCGGTTCTCGATGGTCTTGAAGCCGGATGCCATGCACCATTCGAGCGCGGGAAGATCCGCCTTCTGCCGGCCCTCGTCCTGCCAGCGTTTCAAAGCAGCGGAGAGCAAATACAGCTCGGACAGGATGTCGCCGAAGCGTGCCGAGAGCATCTCCTTGCGCTTTAGCGCGCCGCCGAGGGTGAGCAGCGCCATGTCGGCGCACAGCGCGAACGCCGACGAATAGCGCGACAGCTGGCGATAGAACTCGGTCGCATCGCCGGCATCCGGCGCCGGTGCGAACATCCCAAAACTCCAGCTGCGGCCCCAGGCGCGGAACATGGTTGCAAAGCTGTGGCCGACATGCTTCCAGAACGCGATGTCGAACGCGGTCAGACCCTTGTCGCGGTCGGTCTCGCCGAGCGCGTTCATCTCCAGCAACAGATAGGGATGCGCGCGGATCGCGCCCTGCCCGAACACGATCAGATTGCGGGTCAGGATGTTGGCGCCCTCGACCGTGATGCCGACCGGCACCGAGCGGTAGAGCCCGCCGAGATAATTCTGCGGCCCGTCGATCACGGCTTTGCCGCCATGGATGTCCATGGCGTCGTCGATCGCGATCCGCATCCGCTCGGTGGCGTGCAACTTCATGATCCCGGAGATGACGGCGGGATGATGCCCCTCGTTCAGCGCGGCGCAGGTCAGCCGCCGCGCGGCGTCGAGCAGATAGGCCGTGCCGGCGATACGCGCGAGCGGCTCCTCGATGCCTTCGAATTTCGAGATCGAGATGCCGAACTGCTCGCGGACGCGGGCATAGGCGCCGGTGGTCCGCGCGGCATAGGCAGCGCCGGCCGCCGACAGCGACGGCAGCGAGATGCCGCGGCCGGCGGCAAGCGCCGTCATCAGCATCTTCCAGCCCTGACCGAGCCGTGCCTCGCCGCCGATAATGTAGTCGAGCGGGATGAAGACGTCCTTGCCCCAGTTCGGGCCGTTCTGGAACACCTGCATCGCCGGCAGGTGGCGGTGGCCGATCGACACGCCCGGCAGATGGGTCGGGATCAGCGCGACGGTGATGCCGAGCTCTTCCTCGCTGCCGACGAGGTGATCGGGATCATAGGCCTTGAAGGCAAGGCCGAGCAGCGTCGCGACCGGGCCGAGCGTGATGTAGCGCTTGTGCCAGTTGAGCCTCAAGCCGAGCACCTCACGGCCTTCGAAATTGCCCTTGCAGATGATGCCGGTGTCGATCATCGAGGCGGCGTCGGAGCCTGCCTCCGGGCTGGTCAGGCCGAAGCAGGGAATGTCCTGTCCGGAGGCGAGGCGCGGCAGCCATTTGTCCTGCTGCTCCTTGGTGCCGAAGCGCATCAAGAGCTCTCCGGGCCCGAGCGAGTTCGGCACCATCACGGTGACGGCCGCGGTCAGCGAGCGCGACGAGATCTTGCGCACCACCTCGGAATGCGCGTAGGGCGAGAAGCCGAGGCCGCCGAATTCCTTCGGGATGATCATGCCGAAGAATTTTTTGGCCTTGATGAAAGCCCAGACCTCGGGCGGCAGATCGCGCCATTCCCAGTTGATCTTCCACTCGTCGAGCATCCTGCAGAGCTCGTCGACCGGACCGTGCAGGAAGGCTTGCTCTTCCTCGGTCAATCTGGCCGGCGCGAACGCCAGCAATTTCGACCAGTCGGGGTTGCCGGTGAATAGATCGGCGTCCCACCAGACGTCGCCGGCTTCCAGCGCCTCGCGCTCGGTGTCCGACATCGTCGGCAGCACGCCACGCGCCCAGGAGAAGATCGGTTTTGTCATATAGTCGCGGCGGAAGCTCATGGCGGATCCCTCATGAAACGGCGGCGCGGATGGGTGATCTTATCGGAAAGTGCCGTTCACCGGTGAACACTTCGCTTCGCAGATAAAGCGAAATTGACGCGGCCCAGGCGCCATTTTGTTAACGGCACGCCGCGGGTTCAGTTCCGAAAGCTGAGGTGCGACAATCAGGTAGCGGGGGATGGCGCAGACGCCATCCCCATGCAAGACGAGCTAGGCGGCCCCCGCTCCCTGGGTTGCGGTATAGACCGCGTAGAGCGACTGGCTTGCGGCCATGAACAGACGGTTGCGCTTGGGACCACCGAAGGTGATGTTGCCGCAGACCTCGGGCAGCCGGATACGGCCGAGCAGCTTGCCTTCCGGCGACCACACCGTCACGCCGCTGTACCCGACCGCGCGGCCGGCATTGCTCGAGCACCAGACATTGCCGTTGACGTCGCAGCGGATACCGTCCGGTCCGCACTTCACGCCGTCGATCGTGAAATCGCTGAACCGCTTGCCGTTGGAAAGCTTGTTGTCGGCGCCGACATCGAACACGAAAACGTCACCCTTGCCGCCGGGTCCGCTATCGCCCGGTCCCTTGCCGGTCGAGACCACGTAGAGCTTCTTGTAGTCCGGCGAGAAGCAGAGGCCGTTCGGGTCCGGCACCTGGTCCTCGCTCACTACGAGATCGACGCGGCCGGACGGGTCGATGCGGTAGCAATTGGTCGGCAGCTCGCGCTTGGCCGGCACGAAGCCCGCCGGCTGGCCGATCCGGGGATTGAGCTTGCCGGCCGGATTGCTCGGGCCGCCCGCGGCATCAGGCTCGCCCTCATAGAGCTGGCCGCCATAGGGCGGATCGGTGAACCAGTAGCTGCCGTCCGGATGCGCGACGACGTCGTTCGGCGAGTTCAGCCGCTTGCCCTGATAGTTGTCGGCGAGCACGGTCGCGGTGCCGTCATTCTCGTAGCGCGTCACGCGGCGGGTGAGATGCTCGCAGGACAGCTGGCGGCCCTGGAAGTCGAACGAATTGCCGTTCGAGTAGTTCGACGGCATGCGGAAGACGCTGACATGGCCGTCATCTTCCGACCAGCGCATCTGCCGGTTGTTCGGGATGTCGCTCCACAGCAGATAGCGGCCCTGCGAGCTCCAGGCCGGGCCTTCCGCCCACAACAGGCCGGTATAGAGGCGCTTGATCGAGGTGTTGGGCTGGGCAAGGTCGTTGAAGGACGGATCGACCGCGATGATGTCGGGGTCCCAGAAATAGGTGGTCGGCGCACCGCGCGGACTGAAGTCGCGCGGCGGGCTGGTGATCGTCGTCGGCGGCCCGACCGGCGCGGGCGCGTTCTGGGCCAGCGCGCTGCCGATGCTGGCTACGGCAGCGGCGGAAACCGCCAGTCCCTGAACCAGCGTGCGCCGTGAAACATTCGGATCGCGTTGTTCTTCGTTCGGATCGCTCCGCTCGTGGCGTGTCATCGCATCCTCCCACTCTGTTGGCCGGCCGTTGATCCGGCCTGGCGAGTGGAGGTTAGACTGCTCTCGGAGAGGTTGCGAGTGACGGTTTTTCATCCCCGTGCGCGAAAATTTCACATTGTTGTGGTGCGGGCCGTCGTTGCGGAGCGCACGAATCCGCAGCGGAGCAACGTCCCTTACCTCGCCCCGCTTGCGGGGAGAGGTCGAAATTCAAGCGCAGCTTGAATTTCGGGTGAGGGGGTACAGGTCTCACGACCATCACAGCTGGTGGAAGCAGCCCCTCACCCTACCCTCTAAGAGCGAGCTTCGCTCGTCTCGACCCCGTGAAGAACGGCGAGAGGGAGGATAGAGCAGCACTCAATCCGGCCGGATCATCTCGAACATGTTTTCCGGCTTGATCTCGAAGTAGTCGCCGCGGCGGCCGGCGCGGACGATCGGATGCGCGAGGCCGGTCTGGTAGACGCCGTCCTTGATGAAGGCCTTGTCGATGTGGACGGCGACCACCTCGCCGAGCGTCAGCCAGGCCTCGGCCTTCTTGCCGTCGGCGCCCTGGAGCTGGACGATCTGGCTGACCTTGCATTCGAACGACACCGGGCTTTCGGCGACCCGCGGCACGTTGACGAGCTTGCCGGCGACCTGCGTGAGGCCCGCGAGCCTGAACTCGTCGACATCGCGCGCGACATGCGCCGCCGTCGCATTCATGTGTCTGGCGAGATCCATCGTCGCCAGATTCCAGACGAACTCGCCGGTGTCCTGGATGTTGGCGACGCTATCCTTCCAGTTGGTGGAGGAGAAGCCGATGATCGGCGGCACGTAGCAAAAGGCGTTGAAGAAGCTGTAGGGCGCGAGGTTGACGTTGCCGCCCTTGTCGCGCGAGGAGATCCAGCCGATCGGCCGCGGCGCCACGATGGCGTTGAACGGATCGTGCTTCAGGCCGTGGCCGTTCTTCGGCTCGTAGAAATGCAGGTCTTTGGCGGTCACGATTGCGTCCTCGTCATTCCGGGATGGTCCGTAAGGACCAGACCCGGAATCTCGAGATTCCACAATGCGCGATTGCGCATTGGGGTTCGATGCTTACGCATCGCCCCGGAATGACAAGGAAGTCAACTGACGAAAATGTCAGTGCTGGCGCTCAAGGGCTGGCGCTCAATTGGCGCGGCCGCGCGGCGACAGGCCGGCGATCACGAAATCGATCATCTGGTCGATGGTCGGGCCCGGCTTGGTGGCACATTGGGCGATCATCTGTGGGTGGAAGAACCGCATCATCGCCGTGCAGGCGCAGAGCGAGGCGAGCTGCAGGTCCGTGATCTCGAACTCCCCCGACGCGGCTCCTTGCGCGATCACCTCGCCGATAATGGAGGCGATACACTCCATATGCGCGACGCAGACGTCCCAGTCCTCCTGCATCGCGATCTCGACCATCTCGTGCATCTTGGAATCGCCGACATAGCGCTCGGTGTTCATGCGATTGATGGTCGTCATCATCTGGCGCAAGCGTGGCGCCGCCGGCCCTTCCGAGCGCGCGATGCGCCGGGCCTCGATCTCGACCTCGCCCATCAGGCCGCGGGCCACGCCCTCGTGGATCGACTTCTTCGAATCGAAGAAGCGGTACACGTTGGCGGGGCTCATCCGCAGCTCTTTGGCGATGTCGGCGACCGTCGTCTTCTGATACCCGATCTGCCGGAACAAGCGCTCCGCCACCACGAGAATCCGCTCGCGGGTGTCGGTTTCGCTATGTTCCGAGATCAGTGTCATGTTGGCCTGCTCAATCTTCAATTATTCGGCCGCCTCAGCAAGTGGAAATGCGCGTTGCGCATCGCCGGCATGCTGCGGCGCAGTATCGGTTTGCTCGGAGCCGCTCTCCTCGAGGGTCTTGCGGAACCAGAGGGCGTAAAGGCCCGGCAGATACAGCAAGGTCAGGAAAGTCGCAACAAACAAACCGCCCATGATGGTGATCGCCATCGGGCCCCAGAACGCCGAGCGCGACAGCGGGATCATGGCGAGGATGGCGGCCAGGGCCGTCAGCACCACCGGCCGGGCGCGCCGGACGGTGGCTTCGACGATCGCCTCGCGCCGGGTCAGGCCAGACGCCACGTCGCTCTCGATCTGGTCGACCAGGATCACGGCGTTGCGCATGATCATGCCGGCGAGCGCGATCAGGCCGAGCAGCGCCACGAAGCCGAACGGCTGGTTGGCGACGTTGAGCCCCAGCGAGGCGCCGACGATGCCGAGCGGCGCGGTCAGGAACACCAGGAACAGGCGCGAGAAGCTCTGCAGCTGGATCATCAGCAGCGTCAGCATCACCATCACCATCACGGGGAAGAGGATGAAGATCGACGCATTGCCCTTGGCGGATTCCTCGAACGCCCCGCCCGGCTCGATCCGGTAGGCTGGCTCGAGATGGGCCTGGATGTCCTTCAGCTTCGGCGAGATCTGGTTGGTGACGTCGGGCGCCTGCACGCCGTCGACGACGTCGGAGCGCACGGTGATCGCCATGTCGCGGTTGCGCCGCCACAGGATCGGCTCCTCATGCGCATATTCGATCTTGGCAATCTGCTGCAGCGGGACGGCGACGCCGTTGCGCGTGGTGATGGTGAGATCGCCGACGCGGCCGAGATCGAGCCGCTCGGACGGCACCGCGCGGGCGACCACGCCGACCTTCTCGATGCCGTCGCGGATCGTGGTGACCGGCGCGCCCGAGATCAGCATCGCCAGCGCCTGCGAGACGTCCTGCGGGGTCAGGCCGAGCGCACGCGCCCGATCCTGGTCGACGGCGAGCTTCAGGTAGGGCGACTGCTCGTTCCAGTCGAGCTGGACGTCCTTGACGTTCTTGTTCTGGCGCATGACGTCGCGCACCTGGTAGGCGATGTCGCGCACCTTGTTGGCATCGGGGCCGATCACGCGGAACTGGACCGGGAAGCCGACCGGCGGACCGAAATTGAAGCGGTCGACCCGGACCCGTGCCTCGTTCAAAGCGCCGTCGGCGGCGGCCTGCTCGATCTTGGCCTTGACGCGCTCGCGCGCCTCGACGTTCTTGGCGAGGATCACGATCTCGGCAAAGGCCTCGTTCGGCAGCTGCGGGTTGAGGCCGAGCCAGAAGCGCGGCGAGCCCTGGCCGACATAGGCGGTGTAGGTCTGGATATCGTCATCGCCCTTCAGCAGCCCTTCGGCCTGCTTCACCGCCTTCTCGGTGACGTTGAAGGCGGTGCCCTCGGGCAGACGCAGCTGCAGGAACAGCTCGGGCCGCTCCGACAGCGGGAAGAACTGCTGCTGGACGTGGCCGAACGCAACGATGGAGGCAACGAAGACGCCGACGGTCGCCGCCACCACCTTGATGCGGTGATCGACGCACCACTGCACGACGCTGCGCAGGCCGCGATACATCCGCGTCTCGTAGATCGCGTGCGGATCGTGGTTCTGGTGCACCTTGATGTTGGGCAACAGCTTGACGCCGATATAGGGCGTGAAGATCACCGCGACGAACCAGGAGGCGACCAGCGAGATCGCCACGATCCAGAAGATGCCGCCGGCATATTCGCCGACCGCAGAATTGGCAAAGCCGATGGGGAGGAAGCCAGCGGCCGTGACCAGCGTCCCCGTGAGCATCGGAAACGCGGTGGATTCCCAGGCAAAGGACGCCGCCTTCATGCGGTCCCAGCCCTGCTCCATCTTCACCACCATCATCTCGACCGCGATAATGGCGTCGTCGACCAGAAGGCCGAGCGCAATGATCAGCGCGCCGAGCGTGATGCGGTGCAGGTCGAGCGACATTGCGTTCATCACGATGAAGACGATGCCGAGCACCAGCGGCACCGACAGCGCGACTACGATGCCGGTGCGCCAGCCGAGCGCGACAAAGGAGACGAACAGCACGATCGCGAGCGCCTCGACGAAGGAGTGCACGAACTCGCCGACGGCGTGCTCGACCACCCTGGGCTGGTCGGCGATCTGCTGGATATCGACGCCCTGCGGCACCGCCTTCAGGAACTCGGCGGTCGCCTTCTGGACCTCCTTGCCGAGCTCGAGGATGTTGGCGCCCTTGGCGGTGACGACGCCGATACCGAGCGCCGGCTTGCCTTCCTGACGCACCTTGAAGCTCGGCGGATCGACATAGCCGTGGCTGACGGTCGCGATATCGCCGAGGCGGAACACGCGGCCGTTGCTCTCGACCGGCGTCTCGGCAACCGCCTTGACGCCGTCAAGCGCGCCGGTGACGCGCAGCGGCACGCGCTGCGACGAGCTCTCGACGGTACCGGCCGGGGTGACGTTATTCTGCTTGGCGAGCGAGTCGAACAGCGCCTGCGGCGTGATGCCGAGCGTCGCCAGCTTGGCATGCGAGAACTCGACGAAAATACGCTCGTCCTGGGTGCCGTAGAGATCGATCTTGGTGACGCCCGGCACCTTCAGCAGGCGCTGGCGAAAACCCTCCGCGACCTTCTTGAGCTGCGCATAATTGGCGCCGTCGCCGGTCATCATATAGAGGATCGAATCGACGTCGGAGAATTCGTCGTTGACGACGGGACCGAGGATGCCGGAGGGCAGCTCGCCCTGCACGTCGACCAGCTTCTTGCGCAACAGATAAAAGAGATAGGGCACGTCCTTCGGCGAAGTCGAATCCTTGAAGGAGACCTGCATCGCCGTGAAGCCCGGCTTGGAATAGGTCTGCACCTTGTCGAAGAACGGCAGCTCCTGCAGTTTCTTCTCGATCGGATCGGCGACCTGCATCTGCATTTCCTGCGAGGTCGCGCCCGGCCACATCACCGAGACGTTCACCACCTTGACGGTGAAGAACGGATCCTCGGCGCGGCCGAGCTTCTCGTAGGAGAAGAAGCCGGCGGCGGCGAGGATGATCATCAGGAACAGCACCAGCGTCGGATGGCTGACCGCCCAGGCTGAAAGGTTGAAGCGCTTCATCGAACTCTCCAAGTTCTAGACCAGTCCCAGAACCGTTTCCGCTGCTATGCGAGGGTTAGAACGACAGCGACGACACGACCCGCACCTTCTGGCTCGGATCGAGTTTCTGCACACCGAGGGCGACCACCTTGGCGCCATCGTCGACGCCGCCGGAGATGACGACGTTGTTGCTCTCATAGGCCTTCACCTTGACCGGCTTCAGCGCGATGTCGCCCTTGTGGTCGACGATGTAGAGCGAGGGATCGCCGCCCTGGCTGTACAGCGCCGACAGCGGCAACTTGGCGACGCGCTCACTCGCCTTGTCGGCCAGCGTCAGCGTCGCGGTCATGCCGAGCGAGACCGCCTCGTCCGCGTCCGGCAGCGAGAATTTTGCGAGATAGGTGCGGGTGGCGGGATCGGCCTGCGGCGCGACCTCGCGCAGCCTGGCGGCATAGCTCTTCTTGGCGTCCGACCACAGCGTCACCGTGGCTACGCCCGACCTGGCACGAGCAAGAAGCGTCTCGGGGATCGCGACGACAGCTTCCTTCTCGCCAAGTCGGGCGACACGGATCGAAGCCTGGCCCGCGGCAACCACCTGGCCGGGCTCGATCATGGTCGCTGTGACGACACCCCGGGTGTCGGCCACCAGCGTTGCATAAGAGAGGGAATTCCTGGTCAGCTCGACCGAGCGCTCGGCACGGTTCAGCCGCGCGCGGGCCTCGTCGCCGGCGGCCTTGGCGGAATCGAGTGCCGCGTCGGTGGTCCAGCCCTTCGCCTTCAGATCCTTGGCGCGCTGCTCGGCGGCGGCGGCCTGCGCCAGCACGCCGGTGGCGGCGCGGAATTCGGCCTCGGCCTGCTCGGCCTGCAGCTTCAGGTCGACCTCGTCGAGGGTGGCCAAGGGCTGGTCGACGTCGACTGTCTGTCCGACCTCGACCAGCCGCTTGGCCACCTTGCCGGCGACCCGAAAGCCCATATCGGCTTCGATACGGGGCTTGATGGTGCCGACAAAGCTGCGCTCAGGGGTTTCAGCTTCATAATGGACGGTCGCCACCAGAACGGGGCGCCCCGGATCGGCGTTTTCAGCCGCCTTTTCATTGCAGCCGGTCAGCGCGAACACCGCAAAAGCCAATGATGCTCCCGTCAAGAGCCTGTAATAGCTCGAAAAAACGGAACGAACGAACATCTGAAATCTCCATCGGGCTGACGACTGATGAAGAGTATCGATTTATCACTGATAAATGTCAATATTCGTCAGTGATAACCAATTCGTGAGCGGGGTCGGATTTGGCGGGTGCAGAGATCGGAAAATGCGTAGCCCCGGATGAAGCGGAGCGAAATCCGGGACATCACCGGTGGCGGCTCCCCGGATTGCGCTGCGCTCCATCCGGGCTACGGGAACACGTGATTTGAGGGCGAGCTACTTCGCGCCGGCGAACTCGGTCTTGGTCTCATGGCTGCCGAGGAAAACCAGCAGGCCCGCGGCGAGCGGCAACAGCGACAGCACCAGCAGGCCGGTCGACGTGCTGCCGGTAGCCTCCTTGACCCAGCCGATCAGATAGGGCCCGCCGAAACCGGCGAGGTTGCCGATCGAGTTGATCAGCGCGATCGCGCCGGCCGCGGCAGTACCGGAGAGCCAGGCGGTCGGCAGCGTCCAGAACACCGCGAAGGTGCAGAACACGCCGATCGCGGCGACCGTCAGCACCACCATCGTCATGACCGGGTCGGTGATGTAGCTGGAGACGCCGAGCGCCAGCGCGGTCAGCAGCAGCGGCGCGCCGACATGGAACACGCGCTCGCGCGTGGCATCGGAACGGCGCGCCCACAGGATCATCGCGACGGTGCCGAATGCGTACGGGATCGCGGTGACGAAGCCGGTCTGCGCGTTGGTCAGACCGAACGCCTTGACGATCTGCGGCAGCCAGAACTGCATGCCGTAGAGCGAGGCGACGAAACCGAAATAGATCGCGCTGAGCGCCAGCACCTTGGGCGAGGACAGCGCCTCGCCCAAGGTGAAATGCTTCGCCGCCTGCTTGGCCGCGACCTCGGCGTCGAGCTTCGCCTTGAGCCACGCCTTCTGCTCGGCCGAGAGCCACTCGGCCTTCTCCGGCCGGTCAGTCAGATAGAACCAAGTGACGATGCCGAGCAGCACCGAGGGAATGCCCTCGATGACGAACAGCCACTGCCAGCCCTTCAAGCCCATCACGCCGTCGAGGCCGAGCAACAGGCCGGAGATCGGCGCGCCGATCACGGTCGAAATCGGCACCGCGAGCGCGAAGGCGGCGACGAAGCGCGCACGATACTCGGCCGGATACCAGTAGGTCAGATAGAGGATGATGCCGGGGAAGAAGCCGGCCTCGGCGACGCCGAGGAAGAAGCGCAGCGCATAGAAGCTGTGCTCGTCATAGACCGCCGCCATCAACGCCGAGAGGATGCCCCAGCTCACCATGATGCGGGCGATCCACTTGCTGGCGCCGAACCGCTCCAGCGCCAGATTGCTCGGCACCTCGAAGATGAAATAGCCGATGAAGAAGATGCCGGCGCCGAACGAGAACACCACCGGCGAGAACTTCAACTCGCTGTTCATGGTGAGCGCAGCAAAACCGAGATTGACGCGGTCGAGATAGGAGAAGAAGTAGGCCAGGATCAGGAACGGGATCAGCCGCCAAGAGATCGCGCGGATCGTCGACGTCTCGATCTCGCTGCGGGCGCCGCGATCGGGCGCGATAGTAGCTGTCTGGCTCATGAGCTTTCCCCGGGTGTTGCTTGCCGTGAGGATTATTGGCTGGCCCCACATTGAGCAATGGCAAAAACTCATAGCTCACAGCGCAAACGGGAAACCTGTGCGTTTTGTGCACGGCGTCATTGCGAGCGAAGCGAAGCAATCCACTTATCCGCTTGTGGCGCGATGGATTGCTTCGCGGAGCCTGTCATCGGGCGCGCGTTCGCGCGACCCGTTGGCTCGCAATGACGGAGCCACCCCTATTCAGCCAGCTGGAAGCGCTCGAAGCGGTCGAGCTCTTCCTCGATGCGCCGCTTCAGCTCCTTGCGTGCCGCCTGCTTCTTGCCGTTGCCGACCCAGCTCCATTTCTGCATCAGGAGCTTCTTGTTCTGCCGGTCGGTCTTGAGGTCGAGGGCGGCGACGATGTCGTCGCCGACCAGCACCGGCAGCGCGAAATAGCCGAACAGGCGCTTCTCCTTCGGCACATAGGCCTCGAAACGGTGGCCATAGCCGAAGAACAGCTCGGTGCGCTTGCGCTGGATGATCAGCGGATCGAACGGCGAGAGGATGTGGACCAGGGTGGGATCACCCTCGCCGGTCGCGTCCAGCACCTCGGGCCGCGCCCAATGCTCCTGCTTGCCGGCGCCATCGAGCGCGATCCGCACCAGCTCCTTGCGGCGCACCCTCGCCTCGATCAGGCTGCGCACCGCCTTCTTGCTCGGCGCGTCGAGATGGCAGATCGAATCCAGGCTGACGATGCCCTGTGAGCGCAGCGCGCGGTCGAGCAGATAGGCCGTCCGGGCCGAGGCCGGGGCCGGCTTCGGCGGCTTGTCCCAGCCGAAGTGCCGGGTCATCAACTCATAGGTCTTCAGCATGCCGGCGCGCTCGCTGATCGTGACCACGCCGCCGTAGAAGGCGAGCTGCAGCGCGCGCTTGGAGGGCTTGCGGCTCTGCCAGAGATGCTCCTTCTCGGTCAGCACGTCGTCATCGATGTCGCGGATCGTCAGCGGACCGGCACGAAGCAGCCGCAGCACCTTGCGCGTATCCGCCGGGGTCACCGACGAGAACCATTTGTGGCCCTCGCGCTTGTGCGCCTTCATCGCCGGCAGGAAGAAGCCGATGTCCTTGGACGGAATGTAGGACAGCGCGTGCGTCCAGTACTCGAACACGCTCTTGTCCCGGCTCTGCGCCTGCTTGAGGTCGGCGCGGCGGTAGTCCGGAATGCGGCTGAACAGGATGTGGTGATGGCAGCGCTCGATCACGTTGATGGTGTCGATCTGCACATAGCCGAGATGATCGACGGCGGCCGCCACCGCTGATGCCCCTTCGCCGAACGGCACCTGGGTATCGAGCCGCTGCGCGCGCAGCCAGATATGGCGGGCGGCAGCATTGTTCAACGAAAGGGGTTCGGCGGCGCGGGACATTGCCCCAGCAATGTAGTGAGATTCGCGCAGCTGTGGAGAGCCGCGCGGCGGAAATCAGCTCCGCATCATTCGGAACGGCTACGTCGATCCGACGACCCGCCGCAACCACGGAACGTCCCCGATCGCCGCCGCGAGCGCGGCGCTTTCTCCATGGAAGATGCGGGACGAATGACCGCCGACCGGAAACCAGCCACGGCCATCTTCGACGTCCCGCCGATATTCCTCGAAGCCGATGCTGCCGTCCGGGCGAAGGAAGATATCGACGCAGCGCGAGGCAGCTTCGTCATTGATCGAGCGGAGGACACGATTGACGTTGGCCATGATGTCCTCGCTTCCCGTCTGCCTGCCTGGCGCAAGCGGGGCGGCACACCCAACCGTGACCCAGATCACATTCCGAGCTTTGAACCGGTCCTATCCTCCCAGCATCAAAACGACAGCAAGCCGGATTGGCTAGCCCGACATTTGAGGACGAAAACCATGACCCGCTCTTTTTCCTTGTCTTTTCTGACGATCGGCGCCGCGCTGTCGATGACGGCGGGCGTCGCACTGGCCGGCAGCGAGGCCGTTCCGGCCGCACAGATTCTCAATGCGCTGAAGCCGAAGTCGGCCACCCGCGGCCTTTCCGCGGGCACGCAGGTCGACCTCGCGGCTTCCGCCAAGGAGGCAAGCTTCCTCAACACCATCCGCAACCGGCAGACCCGTTCGTTGTCGCGCGTTGAACGCCAGGAGATCGCCGACATCGCGGCGAACAAGCCGAAGATCGATCTGGAGATCCACTTCGACTACAACTCGGCCGACATCAGCAAGGGCTCGACCCAGGCGGTGCAGGAGCTCGGCAAGGCACTGTCCGATGCCAGCATGAAGGGCTCGACCTTCGTCGTCGCCGGCCACACCGACGCGATCGGCGGCGAGGCCTATAACCAGGACCTGTCGGAGCGCCGCGCCTACACCATCAAGAAATTTCTGGTCGAGCATTACGGCCTGAACGGCTCGGATCTCGTGACGGTCGGCTACGGCAAGACCCGGCCGAAGGACCCGAGCGCGCCGATGGACCCGACCAATCGCCGCGTGCAGGTCGTCAACATGGATACCAAGACCGCCTCGCAGTAATCTCCCGCAGCCTCGATCCGCCTGCCATGCCCGGCAGGCGGATCACTTTGCTTTAAAGACCGTCATATCCAGCCCTGAAACAGCATCAGGCGGTTGAACGTCGCCATCGACGTCTCGATGACAGCGGCCGTGACCGGCAGCATCGCAACAAACCCTGCGCATCCAACCGCAACGAACGCCCACAGCAGCCAGCGCGGCGCACCCTTGCGCGTCAAGGCGTAGACCAGCACGAAACTCGCGGTGGTCGCCGCGGGGAGATAGTAATAGATGAAACCGAGCGTGCGCGGCAGCAGGGCCCAGGCGAGATACGGGCCGAGGTAGAACGCCAGCACGAGAAATGCATCACGGCCGCGCCCGACGATCCAGTCGCGCAGCGCAATGATCAGCGCGATCAATGCCGGCCACAGCACCAACGGGTTGCCGAGGAGCACGATCGCGGCGAACCTGTCATCGTCGACCTTCTCGAACAGGTACCAGACCGGGCGCACCAGGAACGGCCAGGACGGCCATGAGCTCATATAGGTGTGGCCCGCGATGGCGGCCGTGGTGTTGTCGGCAAAGATGCAACGCTGCGCCTCCATGATATCCGTGAACGAGAGGCCGTAGAGCGGCACGAAGGTCGCGAGATAGACGGCCGCCGGGATCAGCACGAAGCAGACCATGAAGTGCGGAACACGAAAATCCGGCCACAGCTCCGGCCGGTACCAATCCTCCGCATTGGCGTCGGCAAAGCGCGTGCGCCAGCCCTGCATCAAGCGGATCGCAGCGACGATCGCGATGCAGGTCGCGAGCACGAACAGCCCGCTCCATTTGCAGGCACTGGCAAGCCCCGCGAACAGCCCCGCCAGCGCAAGGGCGAATTGCG
The DNA here is from genome assembly GCF_054062115.1 of Bradyrhizobium sp. USDA 4501. Lineage (NCBI taxonomy): Bacteria > Pseudomonadati > Pseudomonadota > Alphaproteobacteria > Hyphomicrobiales > Nitrobacteraceae > Bradyrhizobium > Bradyrhizobium sp. USDA 4501. The sequence continues at coordinate 6,227,318 of NZ_JBSSEX010000001.1, read as the reverse complement.
GCTGCTGTTGCCTGAAGCCGTGGACGAACGCCGCGATCGCGAACAGGCCGAAAGCGAGCGCGAAAATATCCAGCATCGCGATCCGCGACTGCACGAACAGCATCTGGTTGAAGAAGGCGAGCAGCGCGGCAGCGATCGCGCGTTGCTGCGACGCGAACAGCGCAAGCCCGCCGAGATAGACGCCGACCAGCGCCAGCGCACCGAACAGCGCCGCGGGATAGCGCCATCCCAGCGGCCCATCGCCGAATGCCTTGATCGAGAGGGCGATGATCTCCTTGGCAAGCGGCGGATGCATCGGATTGAGGATCGGGCCCTCGCGCACCGGCAGCAGCATCTGCCGCGCCGCCGGCACGTAATGCACCTCGTCGAAATAGAGCTTGTCCGGCGCCGTGATCCCGAGCAGCAGCACGACATGGGCGACGATGAAGACGATTGCTGCGACGATCGCCGTGCGCGCGGCGGGACGTCGCGGAACAGAAGGAGATTTGGATACGGTGTTCAAAGGGCAAGCATGGTGCGAGGGGAACACAGCTTGTGACAAATATACGATATCAGCTGCATCCGCGATCCGTCGCCACGGTCATGTGACGGAACCATCGATGCCCATACTGTCATGCCCCGCTTCATGCGGGCATCGAGTACGCCGCGGCCTGTCGGCCGAGCACCGAAATCTCTGGAATGCTGGATCGCCCGGTCCCGTCTACGCCAAGGCTTCGACGAGGCCACGAATCCCTGGCTCGCCGAAGCTTTAGCGAAGGCGGCGAGCCGGGCGGTGCCAGCGAAGCCCTGCCTTACGCCGCCGCGTCGCCCTCATAGGCCTGGCGCAGACCTTCGATATCGAGCTTGATCATCCCGAGCACGGCCTGCATCACGCGCGCAGCGCCGCCGGCGTCGGACCCGCCGAGATATTGGCGGACCGCCGCCGGCACGATCTGCCATGCGACGCCATAGCGATCGCGCAGCCAGCCACACTGCTCGGCGGTGCCGCCGGCCGCGAGCAACGCGTCCCACAGGCGATCGACCTCGGCCTGGTCGACACAGTCGATCGCGAACGAGACCGCGTGGGTATGCTCCATCCTCATCCCGCCGTTCAGCGCCATGAAGCGCTGACCGGCGAGCGTGAATTCGACCAGCAGCACCGTGCCGGCCTTTCCGCCGGGGCTGTCGATGACATTCTTCTGGACGGTCTCGATCCGCGAACCGGGCAGCAGCGAGACGTAGAAGTTCGCGGCCTCCTCGGCCTCGCCGTTGAACCACAGGCAGGGAGATACCTTGGACATGCTGAGCTCCTCGTGATGACGGGATGCGATCAGGCGGTCGCCGCGGCGGACTGCGCCTTCATCGCCGCCTCGACGTCCATCCACATCACTTCCCAGATGTGACCATCGGGATCTTCGAAGCTGCGGCCGTACATGAAGCCGTAATCCTGCTGCGGCGACGGATCGGCGCTGCCGCCCGCGCCCTTCGCCTTGGCGACGTAGCCGTCGACCGCGTCGCGGCTGTCGGCGGACAGGCAGATCAGCACTTCGCTCGTGGTTTTGGTGTCGGCAATTTTCTTCGGGGTGAATTCGCGGAACTTGTCGTGCGTCAGCAGCATGACGTGAATCGTGTCTGAGATCACCATGCAGGAGGCGGTGTGGTCGGAAAATTGCGCGTTCTTGGTCGCGCCGATCGCCTCATAGAAGGCGGTCGCGTGGGCGAGATTGCTGACCGGCAGGTTGACGAAGATCATTGTCGGCTTGGCCATGAAAGGCGCTCCTTTTCGCGGGTTGTGCCCCGAGGACGAACCGCCTCGCCGCGTCCCGACATCACCGCGCCGATTTTTCTTGCGGCGTCCTGCCGCAGGGTGACGTCAGGTCACAATCGGTGTCGGCATGGTCAGGAATGCCCGCGTCACATGCCAGAACAGCTCCCGATTGGTGGCAAGCGCCACCGAATGGGCGGTGCCGGGCAGGATGATGAACTGCCGATCGCCGTTCGGCAGCTTGTTGAAGAACTCCTCGAGGTCCGGAACCGCGGCGATGCCGTCATATTCGCCGCGGACCAGCAGCACCGGCGCCAGCACCTTCTCCGGATGCACCACCGGCAAATTGGCGGTCATGTCGAGATAGGTGCCGGTCGGGATCTGGTCGCCGAACTGCATCTCGACATCGGCCAGCAGCTCGACCACGGCGGGGTCCGACGTGCCGGGCCTGTCGCGGGTCGCGATCGAGCGGATCATGTCGCGGTCGCGCTTGCGCATGTTGTGACTGCGGTAATAGGCGAGTTGCTCGGCGCGCTTTGCCAGCGTCGGCGAGCCCTCGCCCTTGTAGGTGAAGGCGGCGAACACCAGCCGGTCGATGCGCTCGGGCGCGGCCATCGCGAATGCGCCGGCCCGCAGCGCGCCCGAGGATTCGCCGACGAAGTGATATCGCCCCTGCCCGGTCTCGCGCGCGATCACCTCGACCGCGGCCTTCAGATCCTCGACGCCGCTTGCAATATCCGCATTGCCCGACGTGCGGCCGGACTTGCCGTAGTTCTCGTGGTCCATGGTCCAGCAATCGAAGCCGTAGCGGGCAAATGTGTTCAGCAGCGAATACTCGCCCTTGCCCGGCACCGTGAGGTCGAACACCCGCGATGTCACCGACGAGCCGTGGACGAAGAACACCACGGGCCGCGCCGGCTCGCCCGGCTTCGGCGCCCCGATCCGCTTGCGGAACATCCACAGGGGGATGTCGCCCTTCTTAGCCCAGTATTCGTTGCTCCATATTTCTCCTTCGGCAGGAACCGCGGTCGCGGCCTGTGCCGACGCTGCGCCGAGCACGCCGGCTGCCGTTGCAATGCCGATGCCTTTGATCATGCTGCGCCGCGAATGGTCAGATGACATCATGGTTCGCTCCCTTCCGGATTTCTTCGTCCGATCCGGCGCGATCGAGCATAGCAGCGGGCATGTCCGGTTGCGCGACGGGCGCATCTCGCCTCCGCCAATCCGATGCACGATTTTGTGAATGCGTTTTCCGGCAAACGGCGCGGACGACGGGCGGACTTGGTCCTAGTCTCCGCGGCGATCCGACCGGAAAAATCCGGCGAGAAGTGGGAGCGAAGAATGAGCAGCAATCTCACCGACGATGAACTTGCCGCCTTGATGCCCTCCGAACTGTGCCAGCACCAGACGCCGATCCCGACCCAGATCGTCTCCAGCGACGAATTCTATCCCGACCCGCAGAATGAACGGCAGCGCGAGGTCGAGGCGCGGCTGCTCGCGATGGCCGACGATCTCGGCGGCAAGCAGGGCCTCGACCGCCGCAGATTCTTCCAGACCGCGGCCGGCATGGCCGCCTGCTTCGTCGCGATGAACCAGGTCTACGGGGAGCTGTTCGCCGTGACGCCGGCGGAGGCCGCGACACCCGCAATGGCGCAGGAGCGCGCCAACTCCCTGAAAGACCAGTTCATCATGGACATGCACACGCATTTCCTGCGCGACGACACCCGCATCATGGGTTTTGTGGAAATGCGCAAGGCGGTCGGCAAGGCCGGCTGGAACAAGGAGCTCAACGATCACGAGCAGACCATCGAGGATCTCAAGTTCAACAACTACAAGAAGGAGATGTTTCTCGATTCCGACACCAAGATCGCGCTGATCTCCTCGGCGCCGTCGGATATCGAGCAGGACTGGTTCCTGACCAACGAGCAGATGGCCGACGCGCGCAAGAAAATGAACGACGAGGCCGGCTCGCGGCGCGTGTTCTGCCACGCCATCTTCACGCCCGGGCAGCCCGGCTGGCTCGACAAGCTCGACGCCGCATTGGCGCTGAAGCCGGAATCCTGCAAGGGCTACACGATCGGCGACAACACCCACAAGGAGATCAGCCGCTACCCCTGGCGGCTGGACGACGAGAAAGTCGCCTACAAGGGTTATGAGAAGATGGTGAAGGCGGGCATCAAGAACGTCTGCGTCCACAAGGGACTGTTTCCGCCCGGGATCGAGAAGCAGTATCCGAATCTGCGCGGCTTCGCCGACGTTGCCGATGTCGGAAAGGCCGCCAAGGACTGGCCGCAGCTCAACTTCATCATCTACCACTCGGCCTATCGCCATGTCGGCGGCGATCCGAAGGTCGCGCTCGCCGAGTTCGAGCGCACCGGCCGCATCGCCTGGACCTCGGATCTCGCCGACATCCCGGCGCAGTATGGCGTCGACAATGTCTATGGCGACGTCGGGCAATTGTTCGCGACCACGCTGGTCGCCGAGCCCAATGTCTGCGCCGCGCTGATGGGTACCTTGATCAAGGGGCTCGGCGTCGACCACATCTGCTGGGGTACCGATGCGCTGTGGACCGGCGCGCCGCAATGGCAGATCGAGGGCCTGCGGCGGCTGGAGATCCCCGAGATGATGCAGAAGAAGTTCGGCTATGCACCGCTCGGCCCCGCCGACGGGCCGGTCAAGACGGCGATCTTCGGCGACAACAACGCCCGGCTCTACAACATCCAGCCGAAGCGCGCGATGCTCGACCTCAAGGGCGATCGATTTGCGATGATGAAGGCGCAGTATGAGAAGGCTGGCGTAGAGCCGTCGAACACGCGTTACGGCTATGTGGTGCCGAACGGTGTGATCGATCACCGGGTGTTTGCGTAGGGGTTAGGCCCCGTCATTGCGAGCGCAGCGAAGCAATCCATATCTCCGCTCAGGGACAGATGGATTGCTTCGTCGCTTCAGCGCAAAATTGCTTGCAATTTTGTCGCGAGCTCCTCGCAATGACGGAGAAGGTCATCGTCCCGTAAATCTCGGCTTGCGCTTCTCGCTGAACGCCCTGGCGCCTTCCTTGAGGTCGTCGCTGTCCTTGATGGCGTCGAGTTGCCGGCGCACCTCGGCGACCGTCTCCAGCGGCCCCTTCGGCATCGCGTCACGGGCGAGCTTCTTGAGCGCCTGCACCACCAGCGGCGCGTTGCCCGCGATCTTGGCCGCCAGCTCCTGCGCCGCCGCAAGGTGCTGCCCCGGTGGCGTGATGCGGTTGACGAAGCCGATCTGGTAGGCCCGCTCGGCCGACAGCTCCTCGCCGACGAGCAGGAACTCCATCGCGATCTTGTGCGGCATGCGGGCCAGCACCGAGGAGACACCGCCGCCGGTGGTGCCGATCTTGGCTTCCGGATAGACGAACCGCGTCGTCTCCGAGGCGACGCAGATGTCGGCCATCTGCACCAGAACGAAGCCGCCGCCCACCACCCAGCCCGACGTCGCCGCGATCACCGGCTTGTCGAGCTCGACACCGAGCCCGGGCACCGCCTGCCACATATTGGCGGGGAAATCCCGGACGTCGGCGCCGACGCAGAAGTACTTCTCCTCGGCCGAAGCCAGCACCGCGACGCGGTCATCGCTGTCGCGAAAGCGCCGCCAGGCTTGCTGCAACTCGTCGCACAGCGCGTTGTTGAGCGCGTTGTGCGAGGAGACGCGGTCCATCGTGATGGTCGCGACGTGGTCGGCGCTCTCGTAACGCACGAGCGTCATGCTGGCCTCCCTGGTATCTCAGCCCTTCCTGGGATGTCGTTCCGGGGCGCGCATAGCGCGAACCCGGAACCTCGAGATTCCGGGTTCTCGCTTCGCGAGCCCCGGAATGACAGCATAGCGGCGCCGCGCGCTATTTCTTCTCGTCGGGATGGCGGTGCACCGGGTCGACCCACAGCACGGTCTCCGGCTTCTCGATCGGCTCGATATCGAGGTTGATCGCAACCGCCTCGCCGTCGGAGCGCACCAGCACGCATTCCAGCACCTCGTCGCGGCTGGCATTGATCTCCTGATGCGGCACGTAGGGCGGCACGAAGATGAAATCGCCGGGGCCGGCCTCGGCGGTGAACTGCAGCTTCTCGCCCCAGCGCATCCGCGCCTTGCCCTTCACGACATAGATGATGCTTTCGAGATGGCCGTGATGATGCGCGCCGGTCTTGGCATCCGGCTTGATGCTGACGGTGCCTGCCCACAATTTCTGCGCCCCGACCCGGGCAAAATTGATCGCGGCCTTGCGGTCCATGCCGGCGGTCGACGGCACGTTCGGATCGAGCTGGTTGCCGGGAATCACGCGGACGCCGTCGTGCTTCCAGCGCTCGTCGTGATGGTGATGGTCGTGGGAATGGGTGTGATCGTGGGAACCGCTCATCATTCTTGCTTTCGTTGGCCTAATTTCGTGCGTGGAACGCTAGCGAAAAGCAGCCGCGCAGGCGAGCGGAAAATCGGAACCTCGCCGAATCGGAACATCGCCATGTTCCGGCGCGTTACCTCAGCGTATTCCGAAGGAGTAATTTCATGGGTAGCGCGACCGATAGGATCAAGGGCACGGCCAACGAGGCGATCGGCAGGTTCAAGCGGCGTCTTGGCAAGGTCACCGGCTCTCCGGCGATGCAGGGCCGAGGCGCGATCCTGGAAGCCAAGGGCAAGGGACAGAAGGCACTCGGCGGCATCAAGAGGATTGTCGGCAGGGTGACCTCAGCGGCTCACTGGCCTCGCTGAACGAGAGATGACACGGCCGCCCCATCGAGCCGGCCGATCGAGCATGAACGACGCTGCTCAGCCGCGCGGGCGCGGATGTGCCAGCACATCCGGATGTGCCAGAACATCCGGGTTCACGACATTGGTCGGCGTGCCGGCCGCGTAGGCCAATATCTGGTCGAAGATGTCGGTGAACTGGATTTCGTACTCGTCGCGCGAGACGTAGCCGAGATGCGGCGTGCAGACCACATTGTCCATGTTGAGCAGCGGGTCCGCCGTGTCGCGCAGCGGCTCCTTCTCGTAGACGTCGATCGCGGCCATGCCTGGCCGGCCGGCACGCAACGCGTTGACCAGCGCGCCGGGCTCGATCAGCGGCGCGCGGCTGGTGTTGACGATCAGCGCGGTCTGCTTCATCCGCGCGAGGTCTTCCGCCTTGACGATGCCGCGCGTCGCGTCGACCAGCCGCATATGCAGCGACAGCACGTCGCAGCGGGCGAAGAAATCCGCCTTGCTGGCTGATGTCTCATAGCCGTCGGCACGCGCCTTCGCCATCGCCGGCTCGCGCGCCCAGACCAGCACATTCATGCCGAACGCCTTGCCATAGCCCGCGACCACGGCGCCGATGCGACCATAGCCATAGATGCCGAGCGTCTTGCCGCGCAGCGTATGGCCAACGCCGATCTGCCACTTGCCGGCCTTGAGCGCCGCCATCTGTTGCGGGATCGCGCGCATCGCCGCAAGGATCATGCCCCAGGTGAACTCGGCGGTGGCGTAGGACGGCGTATCGGCATGCTGGCTCGACGACACGATGATGCCGAGCCGCGTGCAGGTGTCGATGTCGATATGCGGATAGACGCTGCGCTGGCTGATCAGCTTCAGCTTCGGCAGACGTTCGAGCAGCGGCGTGCGGATCTGGGTTCGCTCGCGGATCAGGACCAGCGCTTCGGTATCGCGCAGCCGTTCGGCGAGCGCATCGACGTCCTGGACATGATCGTTCCAGATCTTGACGTCATACCCGTCGAGCTTGCGGTAGCAATCGAGGGTGCGCAGCGTGTCGAAATAATCGTCGAGGATCGAAATCTTCATCGCTGCGCCCCTGTTGCTGTGGGCCGGTTACTTGACGCCCATCGGCTTATTTGACGCCAAGCAGCTCGACGTCGAACATCAGCGTGGCGTTTGGCGGAATCACGCCGCCGGCGCCGCGCGCGCCGTAGCCGAGGTTCGGCGGGATGATCAGGGTGCGCTTGCCGCCGACCTTCATGGTGGCGACGCCCTCGTCCCAGCCCTTGATCACGTGACCCTGGCCGATCGGAAACTCGAACGGCTCGTTGCGATCGACGGAGGAATCGAATTTCTTGCCCTTCTGGCCGTTCTCGTAGAGCCAGCCGGTATAGTGCATGACGCAGGTCTGGCCGGTCTTCGGCGAGGCGCCGGTGCCGACCTTGCTGTCGATGATCTGGAGGCCTGAAGCTGTGGTCATGGGCTTTCCTGCAGTTTGGGCCGTTGCCGTCCCGCTGACAACGGACGTGGAGACTGCCGCCGCAAGGCCGGCAAATGCAGTCTTGATGATCGTGCGTCGGGAAGATCGCATCTTGCACCTCTCGTGAAGGACGGCCGTCTCTAGCCCAGTGCGGGTCGAATCCCTAGCCATTTTTCAGTGACCGGCCATGCCGGCGTCGCGGTCCAGCGCAAAATCGCCGAGCAATGGCGACGACGCGCTCGCGATGAGATCACCGATCAGTTGCGCCGCCAGATACGAGTAGGTGATGCCGGTGACGGGCTTCCGTCGGGCAGGACTAGCACCCCCCGCGACAACAACCTTGTTTGCGCCGGCCCCTGATCGCCCGCGACAATCAGTAGCCGAGCGCGCAGCCGTCCTTGCGCGGGTCGGAGCCGCCCGTCAGCGTCCCCTTGTCCCAATCGATCCAGATGCCCTGCCCGCCGCCGAGCGGCGCGACCACGCTGGTGGTCTTGTGACCGATCTTCTTCAGGCCTTCGACGATCTCCGCCGGCACAGAGTCCTCGAGCTGGTAGACGCCTTCGTAGTGCAGGCCGCGCGGCATATCGATGGCTTCCTGAATGTCGCAGCCATAGTCGAGCATGTTGGTCAGCACACGGGTCTGGCCGACCGGCTGGTACTGCCCGCCCATCACGCCGTACGGCATCAGCGCACGGCCGTTCCTGGTGACCAGCGCCGGGATGATGGTGTGCAGCGGACGCTTGCCCGGTGCGATGCAATTCGGATGTCCGGGCTGGATGCGGAAGCCGCCGGCGCGGTTCTGCAGCAGGACGCCGGTCTTGTTGGAGACGATCGCCGAGCCGAACGAATGCGCGATCGAATTGATGAACGAGCAGACGTTGCGATCCTTGTCGACCACCGTGATGTAGACCGTCGACGGATTCATCGGCGGCGCGACGTTCGGCAGTTCGAGCAGCCGGTCCATCCGGATGTTCTTGATGTGCTCTTCGGCGAATTCCCTGGCGAGGATGCCGGCAACGTCGACATGCACGTGCTGGGGATCGCCGATATGCTGCTCGCGCATCATGTAGGCGATGCGTGCCGCCTCGGCCTCGAGATGGAAGCGCTCGATGCTGAGCGGCTTGAACTTGGTCAGGTCGAAGCGCGACAGGATGTTGAGCATGACCAGCATGGTGATGCCGGGGCCGTTCGGCGGGCACTGCCAGACGTCGTAGCCCTTGTACATCGTGCCGATCGGCGAGGTCGCCTCGGTCGAGTGCGCGGCGAAGTCCTCGAGCGTGTGCAGGCCGCCGATGCCGCGCAGCGTGTCGACCATGTCGGCGGCGATCTCGCCGCTATAGAAGGCGTCGCGGCCCTTTTGCGCGATCGCGCGCAGCGTCTTGCCGAGCTCGGGCTGGCGGATCACGTCGCCGGCAACCGCGGGCCTGCCGTGCGGCAACAGATAGCGCTCGGTGTTGGTGCCGTTCTTCAGCTTCTCGAAGCCGTTCTTCCAGTCGAAGGCGATGCGCGGCGCGACCACGTAGCCCTCTTCGGCGGCCTTGATCGCGGGCTGCAGCAGCCGGTCGAAGCCGAACTTGCCGTGGTCCTTCAGGATCACGTCCCAGGCATCGACCGCGCCGGGAATGCTGACCGCATGTGCCGAGGTCAGCGGCACCGAATGGATCTTGCGCTCGAGATACCAGTCGGCGGTCGCCGCCATCGGCGCCCGGCCGCTGCCGTTATAGGCGGTGATCTTGCCTTCCCCCCTCGGCTGGATCAGCGCGAAGCAGTCGCCGCCGATGCCGGTCGATTGCGGCTCGATGACGCCGAGCAGCGCACAGGCTGCAACCGCCGCGTCGGCGGCCGTGCCGCCCTCGCGCATCACCTCGATGGCCGCGAGCGCCGCTTCCGGATGCGACGTCGCCACCATCGCGTTCTGGGCGTGGACCGTGGAACGGCCGGCGAAATGGAAATTCCTCATAACGGAGTGCTCGCTTGATCGTGATGGTCTGATGCGGCTGCGGCGGATGATGCCAAGGGAGTACAAAGTACATGGCACACTCATCCCCGGCTGAGCAATGCCTGGCATGCCAGGGGAATTATCCCGACAATGCATGGCTTTGCGGGTTTCGCCGGCCTGGCCGGCCTGATAAACCCCGGCGATGCCCTTCAAGGTCGCCGCCTTCTACCAGTTCGCCGCGCTGCCGGACTTCCGCGCGCTGCGCGAGCCGCTGCGCGCGTTCTGCGCCGCGCTCGATCTCAAGGGCAGCGTGCTGCTCGCCCATGAGGGCATCAACGGCACCATTGCCGGCACCGGCCAAGCCATCGATGACTTCGTTGCGGAGCTCAGGCACGGAGCACTGTTCGGCGGCCGCCTCGACAATCTCGAGCTGAAGTTCTCCGAAGCGGCGCAGATGCCATTCCAGCGGCTCAAGGTGCGGCTGAAAAGGGAGATCGTCACGCTCGGCGACACCACGGTCGATCCGACGCGGCAGGTCGGCACCTATGTCGATGCCGCCGACTGGAACGAGCTGATCGCCGCGCCTGACATCATGGTGCTCGATACCCGCAACGCGTTCGAGGTCGCGATGGGCACGTTCGAAGGCGCGGTGGATCCCAGGATCGCGAGCTTTGGACAATTCAAGGAATTTGCGGCGCGGCACCTCGATCCGGCCAAGCACCGCAGGATTGCGATGTTCTGCACCGGCGGCATCCGCTGCGAGAAGGCCAGCGCCTATCTGCTCGCGCAAGGTTTTGCCGAGGTCTATCACCTCAAGGGCGGCATTCTGAAATATCTCGAGGAAACCCCGCAGCTGGACAGCCGCTGGCGCGGCGACTGTTTTGTGTTCGACGAGCGTGTCGCGCTCGGCCACGGCCTGCGCGAGCGTGCGGGTGCGCGTTCGAGCGACGCGGAGCGCGAGAGTACCCCCTGCGAGGCTGCCGTCCATGAATGACACGGCCAAGCTGAGCGAGCGGATCGATGCGCTGGAGGTTCGCCTGACCTATCAGGACGAGGCCATCGAGACGCTGAACCAGACCATCACGGCACAATGGAAGCAGATCGACGCGCTGACGCGCCAGATCGCCGAGTTGCGCGACCGGCTTCAGGAGGCCGAACGCCAGGCGCCCGGCCCCGCCAACGAACGCCCACCGCACTATTGATCGGTGCCGCCGGACCGCGGCAGCACCAGCTACATGTTGCTCACCTGACGCATCGGCTTCGCGCCGCTGAAGAACAGGCTGGACAACCGCTGCACCATCGCCGTGGCGCGGCTGCCTTCGAGACCAGGGCGAACGCACAGCAGGCGCTTCTGCAACGGAAGCTCCGGAAGATAATAGTCCTTCGCCGAGATCAGCGAGGACGGGATCATCCGCTCGGGGCACGCCGTCAGGCCGTACCCGGCCCGGGCGGCTTCCAGTCGCAGCTGGTGGTTCGGGCTCCTGAACACGATCTTGTACGTGATGTTGTGCTTGGTGAGCGTCCGGATCATCCAGTCGTCACCTGGCCAGGCCAGGATCGGGATCGGGGCGCCCGGCCGCAGCACAAAATCGCGCGATCGCACCCACACCGACCGCTCCTCGGCTTCGGCGGCGATCGTCACCTCGTCTTCGTTCTCCTGCGAAGGGTTGCTGTAGACGAACGCGATGTCGATGTAGCCGTCGATCACCCCCCTGATGACGGCCGGTGACATGTCGGCGTGCAGCAGAACGTCGGCGAGTGCATCGGAGGGATGCAGCTTCAGGAATTCCTCCGCGAGCATCGTGCTGATTCCCAGCCGCAACGGCTGGGGTCCTTCATGATTGCCGCCGAGCCGAAGCAGTTGATCGTTGGCTTCGAGGATGCGCCTCGCCTGCTGCACGGCGACCTTGCCGAGCTCGGTGGTCGTGGTGCCGTTTGCGGTTCTGACGAAGAGTGCGCCACCAATCAGGCTTTGCAGGCGCTTGACCTGCGAACTGATCGCCGGCTGGCTGAGGCCGAGACGCTCCCCGGCTTTCGACAGGCTGCCTGTCTCCGCGATCGCAACGACGGTACGAACGATTTCAGTAGGAATATTCAAATGCTGACGCGGTCTATGCATCGCGAGCCCTCCAGTCTCAGCACGGGACGCAATTCCAATCTCCACAGTATGCCATCAGGCTATACTAACATTTGGTTGCACTTTCGTTTAGCCACAATTACCCGCCAAGGCACTGATATTGCAGGTCATATGTATTGTTACGTGCATTGCTCCGCATATCACGGTATCCAACAACTACATCTCCACACGCTGCAGCACCTCAACCGCACCACACCCCGGGTTTTTGCGGGTATCGCATCAAATATTCTGATCGCCCCATAATGCTTCACTGACCCGATAAGTCTGAATTGCGGCCGCTGATTCGTGAAAGCGTTTTCATAGTTTTCCTTAATCAAAGCCTCGCAACGTGACGTCGTCGTTGGCGTTTCGAGGTGTGTTGCAATGACCAGTTTTTTTCGCTGCCGAAGCGGTGCGTCCGCCGTCGAATTCGCGCTGATGCTGCCGCTGTTTCTTGCCTTCATTTTCGGCATCATCGTCTTCGGCTCGTATCTCGCCATGGTGCATGGCGTTCAGCAACTCGCCGCCGAAGCGGCGCGGTCATCCATCGCGGGAATGACCGACACCGAACGCAACAGCCTCGCGACGAGCTATGTCACCGCCAACGCGTCGACCTATCCATTGCTCGTTCCCGGCAATCTCACGGTCAATGCCGCGCCGTCTCCATCGAATGCCAACGTCTACGTCGTGACGGTCAACTACAACGCGGCCGGCAACTTCATCTACAAGCTGCCCTTCGTCCCCGCCCCGGCGAGCACCATCGTCCGCTCCGCGGCGATTCAGTACGGGGGATTCTAGGATGAGAGGCGTCCTCATGCTGATGCGGCGCTTCGGCGCCGACGAACGAGGAAACTTCGCGATGATCAGCGCCGGCCTGATGACGCTCCTGATCGGGTGCGCCGGGCTCGCCATCGATCTCGGCACGATCTTCGCCGACCGGCGCAAGACGCAGAGCACCGCCGATCTCGCCGCGATCGTCGCCGCCGCCAACCTGAACAATCCGGTCAACGCCGCCACCGCGACGGTTACGCAGAACAAGTACCCGGCCAGTGCGCTGGTCAAGGTCGAGACAGGAACCTACACCGCAAACAGCGCCATCGCGCCGCAGGCCCGTTTCGTGACCCCGGCGGTCGGCACTCCCAACGCCGCGCGGGTCACGCTGAACACCCAGACCCCGCTCTACTTCGCGCGGTACCTCACCGGCGCGAACAGCTTCACCATCAAGACGACCGCCACCGCGACATCGACCGAAATGGCCTCGTTCGCGATCGGGTCGAGGCTGCTCTCGGTCAACGGCGGCGCGCTCAATGCGCTGCTCGGCTCGATGCTCGGCACCACGCTGTCGCTCTCGGTGATGGACTACAACGCGCTGATCAGCGCCAAGATCGACGCACTGGATTTCCTGTCGGCACTGGCGACCCGGGTCAACCTGACCGGCGTCACCTATAGCGACCTGCTGAGCAGCAACATCAAGGTCGGCGACATCGTCGCGTCGGCGCTGACCACCCAGCAGATCACCAACGGCGCCAACGCGGCGACCACCGCGCTGTCGACGATCTCCCAGGCCGTCACCGGCTCCACCACCAAGATTTCGCCGGGCACGCTGGTCGACCTCGGTCCCTTCGCCAATCTCACGGTGGGGCAGAAACCCAAGGTCGGCGCCAGCGTTTCGGTGTTCGACCTGATTTCCACGGTGGCCCAGATCGCCAACGGCAACCATCAGATCGCGACCTCGATCAATCTCGGCCTGCCCGGCATCGCCAACGTCTCCGTGATCGCAACGATCGGCGAGCGACCGGTCGGCTCGAGTTGGATCGCGATCGGCACCCAGGGTGTGAGCGTCCACACCGCGCAGACCAGGATCCTGGCGACGATCAATGTGCTCGGCTCCGGCACCGTGTCTGCGATCAATCTCCCGGTCTATGTCGAGGTCGCCTCGGGTACCGCGACACTCAACGCGGTGTCCTGCGGCCACCCCAACATCAACACCTCGCAGGTCACGATCGGCGTGACGCCTGGGATCGTGGATGCATGGATCGGCAACGTCACGATCGCCGACATGACCAACTTCACGACCAAGCCCAATCCGCCGCCGGCGACACTGGTCAACCTTGGTCTCGCCACCGTCACCGGCCTCGCCCATGCCGGCATGGGCAACACCACGCCGACCAATGTCAATTTCAGCTACAGCGACATCCAGTCGGGCACCAAGAAGACGGTGACGACGACCAACTTCCTTTCATCGCTGACAGGAAGTCTGCTCGGCGACCTCTCGCTGACCATCAATCTCGGCCCGCTCGGGCTGCCGATCCCGGGATTGGGGGCGCTCGTCATGAGCATCCTGAACGGCGTGACGAGTTCAGTCGATCAGGTGCTCGCGTCGCTGCTCGCGACGCTCGGCATAGGGCTCGGCCAGGTCGACGTTTGGGTGCTGGGCATCCGCTGCGATGGCGCCGTGCTGGTGAACTAGAGCATGATCCGGAAGAGTACGAAGCGGTTTTCCCTCGCGACAAACGCAAAGCGTTTGCGCGGAGATCATGCTCGAACAAAGAAGCGAAAGCGCGACCATCGCGCTTGAGGGGACCGATCGCGACGGGCATCACATCGGGGGTAGGAGACTGCCGTGAGCACAACGATAAGATACAAGACCGACAGCCAACGAACGATCCTGCTGAAGCGCGGGACGATCTTCTTCCGCAACAGCAGTGTCGGATGTCTTGTGCTCAACCTCTCGACCGGCGGTGCGGGGCTCGCCGTGGAAAGCGACGTCGCAATCCCGCTCGCGTTCGACCTCGAGATCGAGAGCGAACCGATCCGGCGGCACTGCATTGTGGCCTGGCGCCTGGAGCGCCGGCTCGGCGTGACCTTCGAATCTGACCGGATGCAGCGCCCCGCAAGCGGCCCCGTCTAGACTATCCCGGCGATCACGGTATGCGGACGGGCCCGGTGCTCCGGGCCATCGCTCCGCGGCGAATAGTTCGCCGCATGTGGAACTCTCTTGGCATCGTGGTTAGCAGGCGCTGGCATACACCAGCTAATTGTCCCGATTGCCGTCGTGCTTTGACGGCGCGGGCTGCGTGGCGCTGACCGGATCGGAGGCCGGGAAGGTATCCTCGAGCCCCTCCTTCAGCCGGGTGCGGGCCTTGCGGTCGGCAGCCTGCGCCTCGTGCGGCTTCTCGGCATGCTTGTCGTGCGGGGCAGGATCGAATTTGTCGGCCATGTCGTCCCTCCATTCGGGGGACAACGCGGCCGCGCAAAGGGGGGTTCCAGAACCGCCTTGGCCCATTGCGCTGCAGCGTGTATCAGGGGCGCAAATTTGACCGTGATCAGGAACTATCCGCGTGCCCCAGGATCCCACCAAGAAGCCGCTCATCGACGTGCTATCGGGCCACCGCCAGGCCGTGCCGCCGCTCTGGATGATGCGGCAGGCCGGCCGCTATCTGCCGGAATATCGCGAGCTGCGCGCCAAGGCCGGCGGCTTCCTCGATCTCTGCTTCACGCCCGAATTCGCCGCCGAGGTCACGCTGCAGCCGATCCGCCGGTTCAACTTCGACGCCGCGATCATCTTCTCCGACATCCTGGTAATCCCCTACGCGCTCGGCCGCTCGGTGCGCTTCGAGGCCGGCGAAGGACCGCGGCTCGATCCGCTGGCAACGCCCGGCGAAATCGCGACGTTGGCAACCGATGCCAACTTCGACACGCTCGAGCCGGTTTTTGAAGCACTGCGCCGCGTCCGTCGCGAACTCGCCCCCGAGATCGCACTGATCGGCTTCTGCGGCGCACCGTGGACGGTTGCGACCTACATGGTGGCCGGACAGGGCACGCCGGACCAGGCACCCGCGCGGATGCTTGCCTACCGCCATCCGGATGCGTTCGCCAAGATCATCGACGTGCTGGTCGAGAACTCGATCCACTATCTCGTCGGCCAGTTGAAGGCCGGTGCCGACTGCCTGCAGATCTTCGACACTTGGGCCGGCGTGCTGCCGCCGCGCGAGTTCGCCCGCTGGGCGATCGAGCCGACCCGGCGCATCGTGGCCGGGGTGCGCAAGCAGGTCCCCGATGCCAGGATCATCGGCTTCCCGCGCGGCGCGGCAGGCATGCTGCCGGCCTATATCGAGCAAACCGGCGTCGATGCGGTCTCGATCGATTGGGCCACCGAGCCGTCGATGATCCGCGAGCGCGTGCAAAGCCGCGTCGCGGTGCAGGGCAATCTCGATCCGCTGGCCCTGATCGCCGGCGGCGCCGCGCTCGACCGCGCGGTGGACGATGTGCTGGAGAACTTCGGCAAGGGGCGGATGATCTTCAATCTCGGGCACGGCATCCTCCCCGAGACGCCGATCGCCCATGTCGAGCAGATGGTCGCACGGGTGCGCGCGTATAAGGGCTGACGTCCAGTCGCCCACTCTATCACCGTCACCGCGCAAAGGCTTCGCCTTTGTCGCTGGAGGAGCGCGCTCTTGCGCGCGTCTCGAAGGGTCGACGGCCCGGAGCTTTCCGAGCCGTCAGACCGGGGCCGTGCATCCTTCGAGACGCGCTACGCGCTCCTCAGGATGACGGATGGCGTCCTACCTCGCATCCTCCAGGATCATGTCCGACGCTTTCTCCGCGATCATGATCGTCGGCGCATTGGTGTTGCCCGACATCAGGTCCGGCATGACGGACGCATCGACCACGCGCAGACCTTCGATGCCGCGCACCTTGAGCCGCTGGTCGACCACCGCGAGCGGATCGTTGCCCATCCGGCAGGTCGAGGTCGGATGATAGACCGTGCTTCCGGTGCGCCGGCAGAAATCGAGCAGGTCGTCGTCGCTGACCACCTTGGCGCCGGGATCGACCTCGCCCACTGAATAGGATTTCAGCGCCGGTGCCGCCAGGATCTTGCGCAGGATACGGATGCCGTCGATGAAGGCGCGGCGATCGGTCTCGGTCGCCAGATAGTTGATGCGGATTTCCGGCGGCACGCCCGGGTCCGCGCTCCTGATCTTCAGCGAACCGCGGCTCTCCGGACGCAGCTGGCAGACCGAGGCCGTGAAGCCCGAGAACGGATGCAGCTGCTCGCCCATCTTGTCGGTCGAGAACGGCAGGAAGTGGATCTGGATGTCGGGCGAGGCAAGCCGCGGGCTGGTCTTGAAGAACGCGCCCGAGGTGCCGGCGGCGATCGTCAGCGGCCCCTTGCGCAGCGCGGCGTAGCGGAGGCCCGCCATGACGCGGCGCACGGGATGATTGATGACGTCGTTCAGCGTGACGGTCTGCGCGCAGCGCGTGACGATGCGGACCTGCATGTGGTCCTGCAGGTCGTTGCCGACGCCGGGCGCATCGAGCACGATGTCGATGCCGTGCTGCTTCAACAGATCGGCAGGGCCGACGCCGGAGAGCTGCAACAATTGCGGCGAGTTGTACGCACCGCTCGATACCAGCACCTCCCTGCGCGCCTTGGCCTTGCGCAATTGCCCGTTCTGCTTGTAGGCGACGCCGCTCGCGCGCTTGCCGTCGAACAGGATGCGCTGCGCCAGCGCCGAGGTCTCGACATGAAGATTGCCGCGCGTCAACGCCGGCCGCAGATAGGACCGCGCCGTCGAGGCGCGCCGGCCGCGCCGCGTCGTGGTCTGGAAGAAGCCCGCGCCCTCCTGGGTCGCGCCGTTGAAATCCGGATTGGTGGGAATCCCGACCTCGGCTGCGGCATGCACGAAGGCCTCCGACAGCGGATCATGATGCCGCCAATCCGACACCGGCAGCGGGCCGCCGGCGCCGTGATAGGTGTTGGAGCCACGCTGCTGATCTTCCGCCTTCCGGAAATAGGGCAGGACGTCGTCATAGCCCCAGCCGGCATTGCCGCGCTGGCGCCAGCGGTCATAGTCCTCATGCTGGCCGCGCACATAGAGCAGGCCGTTGATCGAGCTGGAGCCGCCGAGCACCTTGCCGCGCGGCTGGAACACCTGCCGCCCGTTCAGGCCCGGCTCGGGCTCGGTCTGGTACATCCAGTTGACGGATTTTTCCTTGAACAGCTTGCCGTAGCCGAGCGGCACATGGATCCAGATGTTGCTGTCCTTCGGGCCGGCCTCGAGCAGCAGCACCGAGTGCTTGCCGTCAGCGCTCAGGCGGTTGGCGAGCACGCAACCGGCCGAGCCGGCACCGACGATGACGTAATCATACTCCGCCGCATCGTTATTGTTGTTCACTGGTTTCCCCCGGAATTTCTTTCTTCCGGTGGTACAGACAAAGCGCAGCCTTGAAAAGACTAGTGCCCTGCGCTGAGGTTCTGGAGCAGTTGCCCGACAAGCATACTGAGCTCGCCGGCATTGCGCGCGGCGCCGAAGACGTAGCGGTCCGGCCGCACGATGACGGCCGCGGAGTCATGCTGCCGCATCCAGTCCGCGAACAAACTGTCGCGTTCGATCACGGTCAGGATACCGCCTCGATCGGCGCTTTCGCCTGATGTGGCGATGACGACGCGCTCGCCTGACAGACGCTGCCAGGCGGCAGCGGACGCGTCCGACAGCCACGCCATCCGCTCCGCCGCGGTCGTCACGATCGCGAATTCCGGCTGCAGCAGATCGTCGAGCCGGCACGTCCGCCCATCCGGCGCGCGCACATGCGGCTGCACGAACAGCCGCCCGGCAAGCGCGGCATCGCGCGCGATCAGGCCGGAGACGAGATCGGGGATGAATTTCTGCCTGATGGTTTCGGCCTTGCCGGCCTTCAGGTCGGCGCGCAGCCGCATGTCGCGTTCGACGGCGGCCACCGGATCGAGCTCGCCGATGATCTTGCCGAACTCCTTGGCGCTGGCGACGACGGCGCGGACATGCGGCTTGCGCTCGATCTCGTAACTGTCGAGCAGCGCACCGCCCGCGTCGCCGCGAAGAACCAGCCGCAACTTCCAGGCCAGGTTCACCGCATCGCGGATACCGGCGCACAGCCCTTGCCCGAGGAACGGCGGCGTCTGGTGCACGGCATCGCCCATCAGCAGCACGCGGCGGTCGCGCCAGCGCCGGCCGAGCAGCGCGTGAAAGCGATAGACCGCCGAGCGCCAGATCGTCAGGTCGGAGATATCGGTGAAACCCTTGAGCAGCGTCACGACGTTGTCGGGCGCGCCGGCCGCCTCGGGGTCCTCGCCGGGCAGCAACTTGATCTCCCAGCGTCGCAAATTGCGCGGACCCGGCACGAAAGTGCCGGGACGCGACGGCCAGCAATACTGAAAGCTCTTGGCCGGCCGCTTGGCGGGATCGCTGGTCAGCGTGTCCACCACCATCCACCATTCATCGAAGGCGAGGTCGTCGAGGCCGATGCCGAGCTGCTTGCGGACGAAGCTGTTGGCGCCGTCGCAGCCGACCAGATAGCGCGCGCGGATCAAGAACTCCTCACCGGACTCGCGGCGCGCCGTCAGCATCACCGCGCCATCGTCCTGCTGCAGCGCCACGCCCGTGGCCGCAAGGAAAATGTCGGCATGCGGATAGTCGCAGAGCTTGTCGCGCAGCGCCTGCTCGACGTCCGGCTGCACGAAGGTCACGTTCGGAATCCAGCCGAGCGGGAACGGCGGCGGCATCGGGTCGAAGATCTTGATGATCTCGCCGTCGACGCCGAGATAGTGCGAGCCGTTATGCGGGGCGATCGCCTGCTCCATGAAATCGCCGAGCCCGATCGCCTGCAGCACGCGCAGCGCCTCGTGGTCGAGCGTGATCGCGCGCGGCTTGTCGTAGATGTCGGCAACGCGCTCGACGATGGCGACCCTCAAGCCGGATTTCGCGAGCAGGTTGGCGAAGATGGCACCGACCGGCCCGAGGCCGACGATGGCCACGTCATGGATGGGATTATCGGCTGACAATGACATGCTACTTCGCGAGGTAGCTCTCGAGCGTCAGCGGCTTCGGCTTCACCTCGGGTTCGCGGATCGCGACACCTTCGAACGGCGTCGCCTCCTCGAACCAGGCCTGCCGCGCCGGCAACCCCCACGGGAACGAGATCGTGTGGTCGGACGGATCCCAGCCGACCGGCTCGTTCTCGATGTCCATGATCTGATAGTGGGTGTTGAACAGCTCGACGCGATGCCCGTCGGGATCGCGCATGTAGACATACATCGCGTGTCCCGGCCCATGACGCCCGGGGCCGCGTTCAACCGCCGCGCCATAGCCGAGCTCGCCGGCGACATCGCAGGCGTTGAGCAGATGATGAACTTCGGGCGCGAGAAATGCGAAATGATGCAGCCGCGGTCCGGCGCCGTTGAAGAACACGATGTCGTGCGGATTGCCCTTGCGCTGCAGGAACACGCCGCGCAGGTCGAAGGTATCAGCGGGCGCGATGTATTCGCTGAGCCGGAAGCCTGCCGCGGTGTAGAACTCGCACGCCTTGCGCAGCTCCGGCGTCAGCACCTGGTAGTGATCGAGCCGCAGCGCCGAGCCGCCGGCATGGCGGGTGAATTTGGTGATCATGCGCGACTCGACCGGCATGGTCGCGCAGAACTCCAGCGGCGTGCCGGCCGGATCGGTCGCATGCAGGGTGCGGCCCTGATGCGGCACTTCGGCCCAGGCGGCCCGGCATCCCTGCGCTTCGAAGAAGGCCTTGAGCCGGTCGAGGTCACCGTCCTGAAAGACCCGCAGGCCGAGCCGCGCGCAGGCGGCGCTCTCGCCTTTGCGCAACACAAGGCTGTGATGACAGGCCTCCTCGACGCCGCGGAAATAGAGTGCGCCGCCCTCCTCCGCGGTCAGGATCAGCCCGATCACCTTTTCGTAGAACTGCCGGCTCGCCGCAAGATCACGAACGCTCAGGACGACATGGCTGGCTCGCGTAATACGGAACCCGGGATCGTGGTTCGTGATCGGGAGGCTCATGCGCACCTTCTGGTTTTTGCCGTTCGCGGGAACCCGACTCATTGCGAAAAACCCGCGGGGGATCAAGCAGCGCGGCGCGCGGCAAGCTTTGCCGCTCCGTGACCCCGCGTCACGCACTTGTATCGATTTGTTAGCAATGCCCGCCGGTGGAACCGAAGGAGCGGCCCGCCGCGGCACGGTCCGTTCCAATAGTTCATAGTTTGTCAAAGGTTTGCAGAGAATTCTTCGCCACGGCGCCATGGCCAAACCGGGCAGGCAACGTAGTGATGCGTACCCATCTGAGATCATATTTCGCGACCCTGTTCGCCGGCGACCTCGCGGCCTTCGGTGCACCACCGACGGATGAAGCGCTTGCCGGCCACATCCGCGCCGAACAGGTCTCGCTGGTGCTCGGCTATTCCTTCGGCATCATGCTGGCCAATGCCTGCAACGCGATGGTGCTGGCGATTGCGCTGTGGCAATCGCCGGACTGGGCCTTCGCGCTGGTGTGGGCGGCCGCGGTGGGCAGCGCGGCGCTGTTCTTCGGCCTGCAGGCGCGGGCATCGCGCCGCATCGCCAAGCCGCAATTCGTGTCGCGCCGAACCATGTACCGGCTGGTGCGCAATGCGCTGGCGCTCGGGACGGCCTGGGGCGTCGTCCCCGTCGCCTTCTTCGCGAACGCATCGAGCGGCGCCCAGCTCGTCATCACCTGCCTGTGCGCCGGAATGCTGGCCGGCGGCGCCTTCGCGTTCTCCACCATCCCGATCGCCGCGATTGCGTTCACCGCGCCGATCTTCGTCGGCACCGCGATCTGCCTCGGCCGGGACGGCGATTTCGTCTACCTCCTGATGGCCGTGCTGGTCGTGGTCTACGGCTCGGTGCTGCTGCGCGGCGTGTTCGTCAACGCGTTCGAGTTCAGGCGGCGGATCATCGCCCAGCACGAGGCCGAACGGACGGTGAGGCAGGATCCGCTGACGCATCTGCCGAACCGCGTCGCCTTCAATGAAGCGCTCAACAGCGCACTGAACCGGCTGGCGCGGTCGGGCGAAGAATTCGCGGTGCTGCTGCTCGATCTCGATCGCTTCAAGGAGGTCAACGACAGGTTCGGCCATCCGGCAGGCGACGAGTTCCTGGTGCAGGTCGCGGCCCGGTTGCAGCGCTGCACGCGCGCGGCCGAACATGTCGCACGGATCGGCGGCGACGAATTCGCCCTGATCATGTCGAATCTGGCAAGGCCCGAGGATGCGCTGGCGATCGCCGAACGGTTCGTCGCGGCCTTTGCCGAGCCGTTCCCGATCGACGGGCTGGAGGTCAACCGCATGGTCAGCATCGGCATCGTGCTGGCGCCCCGAGACGGCAGCACGTCCCACGACCTGCTCAAGCATGTCGACATCGCGCTTTACCGGGCGAAGAAATCCGCGCCCGGTACCATCTGCTTCTTCGAGGCTAGCGACGACCGGTCGGCGCGCGACCGCCGCGCCTTGCAGCGGGATCTCGAGCACGCGATCGAGGCGGACGAGCTGTTTCTGGTCTACCAACCGTTCCTCGACATCCGCAAAGGCCGCGTCACCGGCTTCGAGGCCCTGCTGCGCTGGCAGCATCCGACGCGCGGCCTGATCCCGCCGACCGTCTTCATCCCGATCGCCGAGGAAAGCGGGCTGATCCACCAGCTCGGCGAGTGGGTGATCCGCCACGCTTGCGCGATGCTGTCGCGCTGGCCGGATGACATCCGGATCGCGGTCAATTTCTCCGCGGTCCAGTTCCAGAACGTCGGCATCCTGCAGACGATCGTCGACGCTCTGGCCGAGGCGAACGTCGCGCCGAACCGTCTCGAGATCGAGATCACCGAGTCGATGCTGATCTCGAAATACGGATCGGCGCCCGCGATCCTGCACGCGCTGCTCGAGCTCGGCCTGACGGTCGCGCTCGACGATTTCGGCACCGGCTTCTCGTCGCTGACCTATCTGCGCAAGCTGCCGTTCAGCCGTATCAAGATCGATCAATCCTTCATCCGGGACATGCTGACCCAGCCGGACTGCGCCGCGATCGTCAAATCGGTGATCGGCCTCGCGCAGGAGCTGCAGATCGGCGTCGTGGCCGAAGGCGTCGAAACCGCGGATCAGCTCGAATATCTGCGCCAGACCAGTTGCGATGAGGTCCAGGGCTATCTGATCGGGCGGCCGATGTCAGGCAGCGAGATCTCCGCACTGCTCGATCACGATCCGCAGCACTCGGTGCACGCGGCGTAACGCCGATCGACCGTCCGCGCCGATCGGCTCGTCAGGGCGTGTCCGACCGATGCAGGGTGTCGACCGTGATGGTGCCGCGGGCGCGCGACACGCAGGCGCAGATCTTGCGGCTCTCCCGCTTCTGATGGTCACTGAAGAAGACGTCGCGATGGTCGATCTCGCCGTCGACATCGACCACGTCGAGCGCGCAGACCCCGCATTCACCGCGCCGGCAGTCGTTCATCACCTCATGACCGGCTTCGTTGAGCACGTCCAGCATCGACCGGTCGCGCGGGATGACGAACTCGGTCCCCAGCTCAGTCCCCTCGCCCCTGAGCCGCACGCGGAACGGCTCGGTCGGCAGCAGCCCGCTCGATCCAAAGGTCTCGTAGCGCAAGTCGGAGAGCGGGCGGCCGGATTCCTCCCAGGCGCGCCGCGCCGCGTCCAGCATCCGCATCGGGCCGCAGAACAGTGTCATCGTGTCCTGCGGCAGCGCCGAAAAGACGCGCTCGAGGTCGAGCCGCCTGCCTTCGTCGCCGGCGTGGACGGTGAGGCGGTCGCCGAGCGCACGCTCAAGCGGTTCAAGATAGACCGCATCGCCGCGCGTGCGCACGGCATAGTGCAGCGTCACGCCGGCGTCGCGGCGGGCGAGCGCCTGTGCCGCACCGACGATCGGCGTGATGCCGATGCCGCCCGCGATCAGGCAGAACTGCCGCCGCGTCCAGTCGAGCTGCACCAGCGAGGTCGGCAGCGTGATGTTGAGGCGCACGCCCGGCGCGAGCGACCACATGTAGCGCGAGCCGCCGCGGGAATCCGCTGCGCGCCGAACTGCGATCCGGTAGCCCTGCGGATCGACTTCGCCGACCAGCGAATAGGAGCGGGTCTGCGGCTGGCCTTCGATGGTGACGCCGACATCGATATGGCTGCCGACCGGATAGGGCGCGCCCGTAAAGTTATCCGGCCGCAGCAGGAATTCACGGATGCCGGGCGTGAGGTCGCGCACGGCGAGCAGCGTGGCGGGTGTCCAGGTCTCGATGAATCGCATGGCGTTCTCCGCTCAGCCGGCTGCCGAATTGATCAGCGCCAGCGCCGGCAGCAGATCGAGATGGCTGCGGTTGCGCAGCGCCAGCCGCAGATTGCGTGCCGCAAGCCTTGCGTGCTCGCGCATGATCGCCTCGGCGCGCGCGCCCTCGCGGTTCTCGATGGCGTCGACCACAATGCGATGGTGATCCTGCGCGATCAGCAGGATCTGACGCGCCTCGGGCAACGCCGATTGCGCCATCACGAAGCCGCTCGGCGAGGCGAATGGCAGCGCCGAGGCGCGGTCGATCTGCCGGATCAGCGGCGGGCTGCGCGACAGCTCGGTGAGCAGCGCGTGGAAGCGCGCATTGAGCGCGACATAGGACGAAAAGGCTTCGACCGAAATCGGATCCTGCCGCACCAGGCCGTCGATCTCGTTGAGGCATTCCTTCAGCGGCTCGAGATCGCGCGACGAGACGCCGCGCTCGGCGGCGAAGCGCGCGGCCAGTCCCTCCAGCGTGCCGCGCAGCTCGATCGAATCGAGAATGTCGCGCTCGGAAAATGCCTTGACCATGAAGCCGCCGGAAGGGATCGCCTCCAGCAGGCCTTCCTCCTCCAGCCGGACCAGCGCCATCCGCACCGGCGTGCGCGACACGCCGGTGAACTCGACCGCCTGCAGCTCCGAGATCCGCTCGCCGGGCCGCAGGCCGCCGGAGAGAACGAGGTCGCGCAGCGCAAGCTGCGCCCGCACGGTCTGCGACACTGAACGATCGGTCTCGCGTTCCGCCATGGGCTCGCCCCTCGTCTACTTGGCAGCCTGCAGCTGCTGCGGCGGATTTTCCTTCGCCACCATGCGGTCGATGACGCGCCGTGCCCACATTGCGCCGGCGTCGATGTTGAGATTGTAGAACACCCGGTCCGGATTCTCGTCCATCGCCCGCTGCTGCGCTTCCAGGATGATCTCATCCTCATGGAAGATGCCGGCGACGCCGTCGCGGATTTCGCTAGTCAGCCGCTGCTCGGTAATGCGGTGATTGCGGACGAACGCCCAGAAGTAATGGCAGGTCTTCTCGGTCTCGGGCGTGATCGTGTTCAGCACATAGCCGTTGACGCCCTGCGAGCGATCGCCCTCCGGCGCGCCCGAACCGGCCGGCGCGACGCCGACGTCGATGTTGACGGTGCACGGCGCTTCGAAGCGGATGATCTGCCAGCGATCGACCAGGCCCGGCTTCTGCAGCTGCTTGGCCCAGAACGGCGGCGCCTCGATGCCCTTCATCCAGCGCGTTACGGTGACCGTCTTCTCGCCATGGGTGACGTCGAACGGCGCCTCGGCGACCGCATCATTGCCGATGCTCGAGCCGTGCACGAAGGTCTCGTGCGTCAGGTCCATCAGATTGTCGACGACGAGGCGATAGTCGCAATTGACGTGAATGGTCTTGCCGTCGCCGGCCCAGGCCGGGTCGTGGTTCCAGTGCATGTCTGGCACCAGCGCCGGGTCGGCAAGCGCGGGATCCCCCATCCAGAGCCAGATGAAGCGGTGGCGCTCGACGACGGGATAGGCGCGGACGCAGGCCGACGGATTGATCGTCTCCTGCGAGGGCATGAAGGTGCAGCGGCCCTGCGCATTGTATTTCAAGCCGTGATAGCCGCAGACCACGGCATCGCCATCGAGCCGGCCCTTGGAGAGCGGCACGAGGCGGTGCCAGCAGGCATCCTCCAGCGCCACCATCTCGCCGTCGCCCTTCCGGTACATCACGACATGCTTTCCGCAGATCGTCCTCGGCAACAGCGCGTGCTTGATCTCGGCATCCCAGCCGGCCGCGTACCATGCGTTCATTGGAAAGGGTTTTGGCACTGGTCCGCCTCTCAGCGTTTATGAATACGCTATGTATACATCGTGTTCGCAAAATAGGCAAATACGAGGTATCAGGGTATTTATGTCCGATTTTCAGTATACATAATTGCACCGTGTCGGGAAGACAATCAAGCCGGCGCCGCCTCCAGGGAGAGCTGGCGACAACGTGGTGCAATTTTCCGAGACGATGGAAGAAGCAACCAGGCCGCGCTGGAGGCGGTCAGCGGATCGAAGGTTGGACTCTGCAAGAGCCTGCGCAATTTGCCGGAGGCGCCGGCGCGCGGCCTACGAGTTCGACGCCGCGCGGGTCGAGGCCGACTGAACATCCTTGATGTTGATGACGACGGCGATGCGCTTGATCGTGCCGCTGCGGTAGGCCTGCAGGAACTTGTCGTAGTGCTTGACCGAGATGCAGCCGTTGGAGTCGCCATTCGGTCCGAGCATGTAGCTGTGGACCAAGAGGCCAACGCGCCCGAACGTGTCGCTGCCATCGACCGGGGTCATGCGCAGCGCGGGCACGCCGTGGAACAGCTTCTCGCGCGGCTTCATCTCATAGATGCCGGGCGGCGTCGCGCCGGCGTTGCGGGCATTCACATGCGCCGGGTCGTCGAGCAGATTGCCGAGGCCTGAATGCGCCTCGAACTTGGTGCCGTCGGGCATGTACACGACGCGGCCGGTGATGTCGTAGACCGCCGTGGTGCTGTCATAGCCGAGCTTGCCGAGATCGGGGCTCGGACCGGACAACAATCCGTCATTCGGATCGAGCGAGGCCAGCTGCATCTTGCCCGGCATCATGTCGGCAATCTTCTGCAGGAACGTCCGGTTGTCGCCCTGCTGCACCGGCGCCTGTGGCGGTGGCGGCTGATCGTTACGCGCAAGCAGATTGGCCTCGGCCGGCCGCGACCGCGGCATCGGCACGGTGGACGTCGTCGCTGTGGTCGTGGCGGCGACGGACGCCGTCGCCGACTGGCTGGTCGGCAGTTCGGTCTGCGTGTCGCGCAGCTGGCCGGACAGCGCGTCCTCGATCTGGCCGAACTCGGAATTGAAATCGCCGCGGCTCGAACGGAACCCGCGGCGCAGTGGATAATAGAGTGAGGCCGAATTGATCGTGGAGCGAGAGCCGAAGCGATCGTCGAAGTTCAGCGAGGCGGTGGTGTTGGCGAGCGCCGGACCGTGAAGCCATGCGGTGGGGTCGATGCCGACCATCCAGGCGGCAAGGCCAGACGACAGGGCAAGCGCGCTCACGGCAAACGCCGTGCTGCCCACCAGAGACATGCCGCGGCTCGACTTGCGCCGGGCAGGTTTCGTCGTTCGTTGACCCATCAATCCCCAAGTTCGGTGCTCTGGGGCCTGTTACCCGGCCCACCGGGATTCACCGATCACTCATCATATCAGGGAATTAGAGTAAGGCATAATCGAGACAAAGCGCACAACGAGAGGTTTTTTAAACGTTTTTCGGATGGAAAGTGCCAGAGAATCAGCCTTGGGCGGGCTGAATTGACCGAAAATGTCCCGATTCGGGACGATTTCGGCGGCTCAGGCGATCTTTTCTTCCCAGAGAGTGAGCACCGGGACCGGCTTCCCGATGGCGTAACCCTGGGCGTAATCGACCCCGATCTGGCGCAGCTCGTCCAGGATCGCGAGGTTCTCGACAAATTCCGCGACCACCTGCTTCTGCATGATCTTCGCGGTCTTGGTGATCATCTCGACCATCGCCCGATCGACCTTGCTGTTCAGGATCTCCTTCACGAACGAACCGTCGATCTTGATGATGTCGACCGGCAGGTGCTTCAGATAGGCGATCGAGGACATGCCGGTGCCGAAATCGTCGAGCGAGAAGCTGCAGCCGATCTCGCGCAGCCGCGCGATGAACTTCTGCGCCTCGTCGAGGTTCGAGATTGCGCTGGTTTCGGTGATCTCGAAACACACCGATGCCGGCGAAACGTCAAGCTGCGCGAACAGCCCGGCGACGAAGTCGACGAAGTCGCTGTCGCCGATGGTGGCGCCGGACAGGTTGATGGCGTAGCTCGCAATCTTGCGCGGCTGGTGCTTGCGCTCGGCGATGATCTCGAAGGCGCGGCGAACCACCCAGCGGTCGATCAGCGGCATCAGCCCGTAGCGTTCGGCGGCGGGCAGGAAACTGCCGGGCGGCACCAGCGCGCCGCTCTCGTCGCGCAGGCGCAGCAAGAGCTCGCGCCGGTCGTTGCCCTTCAGCACGCCGTTCACCGGGCGGATCTCCTGCTCGTAGAGGCAGAAGCGCCCCTCATCCAGTCCCTTGCGAATGCGATTGACCCAGCTCATCTCGGCAACGCGCACGGCCATGCCGGTGTCGGACGGGCGGTGCTCCTGGACGCGATTGCGTCCCTTGTCCTTGGCAAGGAAACAGGCAACGTCGGCAAGCCGCAACGCGTCCTGCACGCCGGCGCTGTCGGCCAGCCCGACCAGGCCGATGCTCGCGCTGATCCGGAAGCTCGATCCCTCATAAATGAAGTTCGACTGCTCGATCACCGCCCTGACCCGCTCCGCAACGTCGGCAGCGACGTCGTGCGTCGCGGAGCCGTCGTCACGCAGGAGAATGCCGAACTCGTCGCCGCCAAGACGCGCGACGAGGCCGCTGCTGCCGACTTCGGTCGCCAGCAGCCTCGCCACCTGCTTCAGCAACCGGTCGCCCGCCATGTGGCCGCAGGTGTCGTTGACGATCTTGAACTGATCAAGATCGATCAGCATCAGGTCGGCGCCGACGGCCGGCGAGCCCGACATCGCTTTGTGCAGTTCGAACTCGAACTGCCGGCGGTTGGCAAGGCCGGTGAGCGCGTCATGCGAGGCAGCCCGCGCCAATTCCTCGACCAGCCGCCGCTCGGCGGTCATGTCGTGAATGATCATGACGCGGCCGGCCGGTTCTCCGGCATACACGATCGGGGTCTCGACCACCGAGACCGGCACGCTGGAGTGGTCCGGCCGCACCAGGAGCTGCGGCCGGCTTTCGTCGTCGGCGTCGAACGATCCGCGCACCGGCTGTTCGGCAATGTTGAACAGCGACGACAGCGGCCGTCCCGTCACCTCCTGCCCTGCCGCGATGAGCCGCTGCGCGGCGGCGTTCATGTAGTCGACCCGATCGTCCTGCGTCGTCACGATGACGGCATCGCCGATCGACGCCAGCGTGAGCTGGGCGCGCTCCTTCTCGACCGCGAGCGCGGTCTCGGCAAGCCAGCGCCGCCACAGCATCCGCCGCGTATGGACCAGCACGATGCCGGCAAGGCAGGCCGCGATCACGAGGTTGACCAGCAGCAGCAGCGCGGAGACCTGACGCGACGCCTTGCCCAGATGATCGGAGAAATCGACGGCGAGCGTGCTCAGCGCCGCATCAACCGTACCGATCCGTTCGGCCCAATGCCTGATGGTCGCAGCCGACGGATCGTGCAGCGCGACGTCGCTCGCCGCCTCGTTCCGGATTTCAATCAGCTGATCGAGCAGCGCACCCGAATTGCGCCATGCCGTCACCGCGCCGGCCACGTGGTGCATCGTGCGGAAATATTTGAACAGCCAGATCAGGCCGCCGATGTCGTCATCATGATTACCTGCCCTGGCGAAGCCGGCCCTCGCCACCGCGTCATTGTCGCCCGGCGCTTCCAGCGCGCGCCGCGCCGTGCGATCGGCCAGCGGCACCGCGATCGCGGCATCGAACTTCTGCAGATAGATCGGCGCACCGGTGCTGACATAGGTCTGCAGGTAGTGGATGGCGTCCTTCTGCCCCTTCGACCACATGCTTTCGCCGGCCACATAGGCCCTGACCGCGGACATCACCTGCAGGCTGCCCGTCGACAGGCCGCCCAGCAGCAACACGATGGCCAGCAGCGGTCCCACCACCCGCCACAACGACCAGCTTCGAAACGAAAAGAACATGCCCAATGCGCCCCGACCCTGAAATTTATCGGGTAGCCTAGGAATGGTGACTTAACCTCACGTTGCAAAACGCGATGAGTTTGAAACGACTTGGCTGCAGCACAATTGCGTCAAACTTTACGCAACAGCCGCGACGCTCAGGGACGCAGTGTCGGCGACGTGTTCGGCGTCGGCGCCTGCTCCATCTCCGCCTCTTCGGGCAGCTTGTCGGCGTGGACGGCGAGCGGCGTGCCGATCCAGAGCGGATCGTCGTGGTGGTCGCGGCGCGGATTGGTGGTGTTGGGATGGACCAGGATGCTTAGGCTGCCGTGGTTCAGCATCAGCCACGGCACCAGGGTCGGGAACAACTCGGCCGCAAACGCCACCTGATACATCGCCTGATCGTGCGGGCCGACCTTGACGTCGTGCCAGCGTCCGAGCGTGACCAGAAAGCGCTCGCCGATCCAGTTGCGCAGCCGCTCCGCCTCGTCCCGGCTGGCCGCGGGGTCGTAATAGACATGGGCGTGGTAGCTCGCGATCTCGCCGATCATCCGTGGCGCGTCCGTCATCTCACCTCTCCCTCCGCGGCCGGTCACTTGCGCCGCAGCACACTGAACTGGAACGACTGCGTCGCGCCCCAGGGCGTGACGTGCCGGTGCGCCTCATGCGCGATCAACTCGAATGCCGGACCAATGGTCCTGCTGAGCGTCGCGGGGTCATAGCGCTGCACCGGCAGGCCGCTGCACTTCTCCGGGCCATCCAGCGCGAAGGTGCCGATCACGGCGTGCCCGCCTGCTTTGACGCCGCGATGCAGCCGGTCGAGATAAGCTGCACGGTCTGGTTCCTCGACCAGGAAGTGAAACGCCGCGCGATCGTGCCAGATGTCGAAGGTCTGCTGCGGCTGCCAGACCGTTGCGTCACCTACGATCCAGTGCACCGCGTCACCTGCTGCGCCGATCCGCTCCCGCGCGTTCGCCAGTGCCGCTTCAGAGAGATCGAGCAAGGTCACATCATGAAAGCCGCTCGCCAGCAGCGCATCGACAAGTCGCGAAGCTCCGCTGCCGACGTCGACGATCGAGGCGTCGCGGCCGGGCGCAACCGTTTCGATCAGGCGCAGCGATGGCTGCGGATCGGCCTGCGACCAGCTCACCTGTTGCTCTCCCTTGGTCAGATAGACAGTCTGCCAATGCGATTGCCAATCAGAAGCGGTCATGGCGATAGGTCCCGAAAGCGGCAACAACCTGCGTTGCGCCATTAACCATCAGCTAGGCGCGGCGGTCTCTCGCGTCAACCGGCAGCGGCGGGCACGCACGGCGGCGTAGCAGCAAATGCCGCATTTGCTTCGCCGCATTTTCCAACTAACCTGATAGCCGGGTTGAGATCAGGACGTCCGGGGATGGCCAATTTCGGCTGGACACGCGGCAACAAGCCTGCACAAGCGGAGGACGCCGCCAGCGACTTGCGCGGCCTTACCGATCCATTGGCGTTTGTCGCCGCGCTCGACAAGGTGGTCCCGCGCTATCTCGATCTCGCCGACAATGGCGTGCTGGTCTATCCGGCCTGCAAACGCAAGTCCGGCGATCTGCTCGGCGACATCAGTGCGATCTGGGAGCACACGCGGCTTGAAGCGATGCGCTATGTCCCGATGGTGCCGCGGCAGGACATCTCGCTGCTGGTCGATCCGGCCCGCCAGGCGGAGATGATCGATGCTTTCCTGCGCCAGCGCGCGCACGACAAGACCGTCGTCGATTTCACCGGCACCGCGATCGAAGACTACGGGATTGCGATCTACGCTGGCCTGAACTGGCTGAACCATTGCGGCGCGCTCGTGGGCGCCGATCCGCAAAAATTTTCCGGCACGTTGCGGAGCTTCCGCAGAGTCATGGTGGTCGCCCAACAGTGGTGGGCGATCGACGGCGCGGCCGAGCGTTGCCGGCAACTGCTGGAAGCGCGCGAACGGCCACCGCTGGTGTTCTTCCTGATGTGGGCCGAATGCACCAATTTGGCGCGGGAGATCGCGATCGCGGCGGCCGGTCCAAATGCAACCGAGCACACTATCTCGCGGATGCGCGCGGCCGAAGACCCGGAACAGCTGACCTAGGGAGCCGGCGGATCCCGGCCGTCAGGCGACAGGGTTCCCGTCGGCCGACGCTTGCTGCAATTCCTTGGATTTGCGCGAGATCAGGCGGGCCAGTTCGCTCTGCTTGTAGGTCTCGACGAACTTGATGGCGAAGCCGTTCGGCAGATGCCGGACCACCCGCCCGACGCAGGCGCCGATCGCAAGCGGCATGCCGACCGGCGGCTGCGCCTCGGAGGAGACCGCCGCGCCGGACAGCGACATGTCGATGATGAAGCAGCTCTGCATGGTGCCGTCCGCCAGCGTCAACATGGCATGCGGCGCGACGGGAACGAAACGCGGGTTGTTGCGCGCCTCGCGGATGCTCGGATCCTTTTGCTTCTTCTCGATCCAGGTCAGCTTGTCGGCGAACTTCTCACGCATGGCATGCGTCATCTCGAGCTCGAGCAGGAAGCTGCCGCTCATCGTGTCGGTGATGCAGCCCTCGAATTTGCCGAACTCCTCGAAATACGAAGTCAGCCGGTCGCCGACCTTGCCGACGACGGGCACGTCCACGATCATCCGGAACGGCGAGACGCGCGTCGTGCGGCAGGCGAAGGTGCGCAATTTGCCCTGGGCATCGTACCAGTTCGGCAACGTGTAGCTGCCATTGACGGTGATCTTGACCGCGCGTTGCTTGAGAAACTTTTCGACGGACACGACTGAACCTCGCCCGAGGCGATGTGAGTGCACGGAGGTCGGGATTGACCGGCTTCACTGCCGGTCCGGTGGTGGGGAAGTCCGCTACCGACGCGATGGTAGCGGGCAGCTGCGGCACGCATCCCAGCGCGTGGCGGAATGGTCCTGGCGCGCAGGTGCGTACAGCCATACCGTCGAAAAACTAGGAAAAAGTTAAACCGGGACGGAGCGTCGGCGGCGCACTCCATGGCGCAACCGTTTCGCGGCGGTTTATTTTGCGAACCGTACAACTGCCGGGAGAGTTGCCGCCCGGCAATGCAATCGCGCCGTGCTCCAAACCGCCTGCCCCGGCTGTCGGCCGGGTGCTAGCCTTCGCTCGATCGGTCCGGACCCTCATAGGCTCAACATGTCAAACAAATCGCTTGCCGACGGCAAGATCCTGCAGGACGTCGTCGACGGTGTCGGCGTCATCACCTTCAACAATCCCGACAAGCGCAATGCGATGTCGCTGGAGATGTGGGAGGGGCTCGGCGAGGCGCTGACGGCGTTGCGCGACGAGCCGGCTGTCCGCGTCGTGATCCTGGTCGGCGCCGGCGACAAGGCGTTCGTATCAGGCGCCGATATCAGCCAGTTCGAGAAGACAAGGCACAACGCCGAGGCCTCCGAGGAATATTCACGGCGCAGCG
The DNA here is from genome assembly GCF_054062115.1 of Bradyrhizobium sp. USDA 4501. NCBI lineage: Bacteria > Pseudomonadati > Pseudomonadota > Alphaproteobacteria > Hyphomicrobiales > Nitrobacteraceae > Bradyrhizobium > Bradyrhizobium sp. USDA 4501. Next base: position 6,194,096 of record NZ_JBSSEX010000001.1, on the reverse strand, counting down.
CCGCCCAGCGCACCCTGCTCGCCGACTATCCGAAGCCGACCATCGCCTGCATCCGCGGCTTCTGCCTCGGCGGCGGCATGCAGGTCGCGATGCTGACCGATATCCGTATCTCCGGCGCCAGCGGCCAGTTCGGCATTCCCGCGGCCAAGCTCGGCATCGCCTATGGCTATGACGGGCTGCGCCATCTGGTATCGCTGGTCGGCCCGTCCTGGGCGCGGCTGATCATGTATACGGGCATGCGGATCGATTCCGCCGAGGCGCTGCGGATCGGCCTCGTCGATCGCGTGCTGCCGGACAACGAGCTCTGGGACGCGACCATAGAGATCGCGCGCACCATTTCGGGCAACGCGCCGCTGGCGATCAAAGCCGCCAAGATCACCATCGCGCAGGTGCTGAAGGATCCCGCCGATCGCGACATGGCGGCGATCAAGCAGGTCGGCATCGAATGCATGGACAGTGCGGACTTCCGCGAAGGCCGCAACGCTTTCATGGAGAAGCGCAAGCCGCAGTTCAAGGGCCGGTAGCGGCGTCCTCATCCTCACCGGTCATCGCCCGGTTCAACCGGGCGATCCAGTCCGCGGCGGCCCATCGGCTCAAGCACGACCGCCTCTGGAATATCACCCGCATGCGCATGCGCGGGTGATGACGCCGGATGACGATCGCACGATTTCTGAATAATGGAAGAATGCCGCTGATTTGCCCGACGTGTCAAGTCGCCTGGTCGAACGCCGGCGCCGGCGGCTCCTTTGCATGGGGTTGTTTTCGATATTTTGGCAGTGTGCTCGCGGTTGAACCTGCCCTACTTCTTCTCGCTGACCGGGACCGTGTAGTTCAGGATCAACCGCCCGCCGTCGGGATAGATGGTCTGGCCGGTGATGTAGGAGGCATCGTCGCTGGCAAGGAATGCCACGACGGCAGCGACCTCGCTCGGCTCGCCGCAGCGGCCGGCCGGCGTCCGCGACAGCACGCTGCGCCGCGCATCCTCGGACGAGAAGATCGCCGTCGCCACCATCTCGGTCAGGATCGTGCCGGGTCCGACCGCCACGACGCGAATGCCGTGCGGCGCCAGCGCCACGGCGGCGACCGAGGTGAGCTGCTTCATCGCGCCCTTGGACATCGCATAGGTCGCGAGCGAGGGGATCGCGAGCAGCGCGTTGACCGAGGACATGTTGACGACGACGCCGCCACCGCCCTGCGCGATCATCTGGCGCGCCGCAGCCTGGACGCCGAAGAACGCGCCCTTGAGGTTGATGCCCATCACGTCGTCGAATTCGGCCTCGCTGATGTCGAGGAAGTCGCGGTTGCGCGCGACGCCGGCATTGTTGACCATGACGTCGAGCCGGCCGAACTCCTTCACCGCGGTCGCGACAATGCGATCGACATCGGCGCGCTTGCTGACGTCGGCCTCGACCGCCCGCAACTGATCGATATGTCCGAGTTCCTGGGCGGTGTGGACCAGCCCTGCAGCGTCGACATCCGAGATGACGACCCTGGCGCCGTCGGACAGGAAGCGCGCCGCGCAGGCCTTGCCGATGCCGCGTGCCGCCCCCGTGATGGCGACGACCTTGCCGGAATTCTTCATGGGAGTGCCTCCAGAACAAACTGTTCATGGAGCAATAGCGCATTGCGCGTCGGCAGGGAACGCGGCGGATTCTCCGGGCGAGACCTTACGACTTGATGCGCGCGAGAATCCGGTCGGCCTCGGTACGCCAGTCGGCGCTGCGGGCGAAGTCCGGCGTTCCCCTGGGTCCGAACACGCCCTCATCGGCAAGGTCGGCGATCCAGCCCTGCCGCTCGGCGGTGCCGGAGGCAGACCATGGCGTCAGCCCGGCCTCGCGCACGGTCTCCGCCACCTCGCGCACCTCCTCGGCGCGCCGCCGGCCGTGCTCGATCACCCGCTGAAAGAAATAGGCGCCCTGCTTCTCCCAGTCGATCGACGGAAAGGTCTCCTTGAGCGAGGCGAGCACCGCATCCTCGACGCCATAGGCGCGCGCGGTGGTGAAGCTCTCGATCACCATGGCCTCCAGCCCCTTGATCATGATGCTGCGACACATCTTGACTGCAGAGGAGACCCCAAGCTCGTCGCTTGCGACCTTCGCCGCAAAACCGAGCGCGACCAGCAGCGGCGCCAGCTCCCGCGCGCCTTGGCCGCCGAGCAGCAGCGGCACCCTGATCCGGTACGGCGGCAGCGAAGTCATCACCGCGCCTTCGACATAGCGGCCACCGGCGCCGTCGATGTGCGCCGCCGCGCGCTGCTTGGCGCCGGGCGAGGCCGAGTTGAAATCGAGAAACCAGACCCCGCTCTGGATCCCGGGCGCGCAGGCCGCGGCCACCGGCACCGCCTGGCTCGCCGTCACCGCCGAGATGATGAAATCGGCCCGCGCCGCGAGATCGGCATGGGATTGCGCGAGCTCGACGCCGATCTCGGCCGCGTGTGCGCGCAGCGCCGCGCCCTGCCCGCGGTCAAGCTTGATGTCGTAGGCCGAAACCCTCACGCCCTGCTGGCGCAGATCCTCGGCAAGGATGCGACCGACCTCGCCATAGCCGAGCATGCCGACCTGCCATTGCCGCGGATCGCCGGAGATTGTCATCAGTTCAAGTCCCGTGTTGTGTCGTCGAACAGCTCATCGACCGTGACGCGCCGGGGGATCAACGCCTGCTGGACGCAATAGTCGATCATCAATTCGAGCGGCTTGCGGTTCGCCGCAACGCCGAACGGCAGCAGGTCCGGCATGCTGGGCGGGCCGGCCGCTGCCTTGCCGCGCTTGAGCAGCTCGTACAGGCTCCGCACCACGTCCGGCCGCGACGCCGCAAGCCGCGATGTCACCACCACCAGATGATTGACCGGCACCACGCCGTGCCGCTGATACCACAGGGACGCCTCTCGGGCTGGATCGGCGAACAGCGGCTTGAGCTCCGGATCGCTGGAGGTCTCGCCCAGCACGGCGTCGACCTCGCCGTCCCCCAGCATCTGGACGATTGTCTTGCCTTTCGGCGCGCGCTCGGTGCTGTCGACATATTCCGCAACATGTGGATCCTCGAACGTGACCCAGTTGATCCTGTCGAGGTTCACGCCATGGTCATTGGCAAGGATGCCGCGCATCCATGCCCCGGTCGTGGTCGTGAACGAGCGGATGCCGACCCGCTTGCCTTCGAGATCGGCCGGCTCAAGCGTACCGAGGTCGGCGCGATAGAGCGCATGGCCGTGCTGGAAGCGGCCGACCATCGCCGCCGGCAGCAGCACCAGCGGCTTGCCGTGCGCCCTTGCCATCAGATAGGTCACGATCGCCATCTCGCAGACGTCGAAGGCCTGCTCGCGCACCATCGGCTTGAACGCGGCGTTGGTCGGCGTGAATTCTTTGAAGTCGAGATCGAACAGCTCGGAGCGAAGCTCACCGTTCTTCACCGCCCGGATGTGCGGATGATTGCCGAGCACGGCGCGCAGCCGAAGTTTCTCCATCGCGACAAGCTCCGGACGTTCAGGTCACCACTCGGCCCGGATTCGCGCCCGGGATCTTGCGGGGCGCCCCTTCGTCGAGCGGCGCGGCCTGCAACGCGGCAACGGTGGCGCGCACCAGTTCCTCGATGGCGTGGCCGGCATCGGAGCCGTCGGCGCTGCCGCGCGACAGGCGCGAGACGCGCTCCGGCGTCACCAGCGTGTAGTAGAGCGCGCCGAGCAGGAAGTGGCTGCGCCAGACCAGATCGGTACGCGGAATATGCGGCAGGCTTTCATGAATCGCGTCGATGAAGGCATGACTGGTGTCGTCGAAGGTCTGCGCGATGATCTTGCGCACGACCTCATTGCCCTCGGCCGACATGATCGCGCGCAATCGCGTGAACCGCGTTCCGCCGCCGGCAAGATCGCTGCCGGACGTAAAGGCCGGCAACACATAGGCGCGCACGATCGCCTCCAGCCGGTCCTGCAGATCGCGCACCCGCCGCGCCGCCGCCAACAGCTCGGAGCGCCGGCGGTTCATCGGGCCGCAATGGCGCCGATAGATTTCCAGCAGCAGGCCGTCCTTGGTCCTGAAATGATAGGTCACGCTGCCCGGATTGGCGCCGGCGGCCTGCGCGATGTCGCGTACCGAGACGGCGTTGAAGCCGTAGGTCGAGAACAATTCCTCCGCCGCGGCGAGGATCGCCTCGCGCATGTTCGGCTTGCGGGCGCTGGCGGCCTTCACGTCAGACCTGGCAGGTTTGCGGACCATATTTGTACTATCGTCCAAATAATCCGGTCGCGTCAACAACGCCGCGCGGCACCCATCCGTCAGGATAGTTTGACGTCAGGCTCTGCCCGACCGCGCGCGGCGGCCTCGAGCAGGAACGTCCTGCCACGCTCGGGATCGGCCGCACGCTGCGCCTCATCCATGTCCTGCCAGGCCGAAGTGACCAGCACGCGCGAGAAGTCGCGGCCGACGAATGCCGGGCAGCTCGATTGCCTCGCGGGTACGCGCAGCGAACGCAGATGCCGGCCGGCGGGATCGTAAACGTCGACGCGACCGCCACCCCAGCGCGCGTTCCAGATCAGGCCGTCGGCATCGACGATCGCGCCGTCGAGGCCGCCGCTGCCTTGATGCCTGATCAATTCGATGGGTTCACCGGTCGGCAGTCCTGTTGATGGATCGAGCGGCACGCGATGCAGCACATTGGTTGCGGTATCGGCGAAATAGCCGATGTCGCCCGCGGGCGAAAAGCAGATCGCATTCGGGATGGTGATCCCGGGATAGAGTCGCACGATGCGGCCCCGGTGCAGCGCATAGATCGCGCCGGCACCCTGCTCGGCATGGCGCTCCATGGTGCCGAGCCAGAACGTGCCCGACGGATGCACACGCGCGTCGTTGGAGCGCGTCAGCGGATTGTCGGCCTCCAGCGCAGCGAACAGCTCCAGGCGGCCGTCTGCAACGTGCCGTACATAAAGTCCATCTTCGGCAAGGATCAGCTGCCGCTCGCCGTCGATCCGCGCCAATGCACTCGCCATTTTCGGCAATCCGTGGATGACGGTGCGGCCACCTGCAAATCGATGCTCGAACAGGCGGCGCTCGCGGATATCGAACCACCAGGCGGTGTCGGTCGCCGCATCATAGGTCGGGCCTTCGCCGAGATGGCAACGCTCCGCCGACAGCACCGATGTCGGCACCTCTTCCATCAGCGGCTCGGCGGCACGGTCGGTCATGGCGTCACTCACGCGGTTGAGAAGCGGTAGACGATGCTGCGCCGATAGAGCTGTCCTGGATCGAGCCGCGCCGACGGGAAGTCGGGCCGGTTCGGCGTATCCGGCCAGGCATGCGGCTCGAGACAGAGCGCGTCGGATTGCCGGTACAGACGATCGCCCTTGCCGGCGGTCGAGCCGTCGAGGAAATTGCCGGAATAGAACTGCAGTCCCGGCTGATCGGTGAACAGCTCCATCACGCGGCCGCTGTGCGGCGCCTCGAGGCGCGCAGCAAGGCAAAGGCCCGCCCCCTTGGCCAGACAGAAATTGTGGTCATAGCCGCGCCCGAGCCGCAGCTGCTCGTCATTCATCCTGATCCGCGCGCCGATGGCTGTAGGCTTGCGGAAGTCGAACGGCGTGCCGTCGACCGGCCGCGGCGGTTCGTGGAGCGGCATCGCCGTGGCATCCACCGCGAGGAAATGGTCGGAGACGATCGTCAGCCGGTGATCGAGGATCTGCATGCCCGAGCGCGCGCCCTCGAGATTGAAGAAACTATGATTGGTGAGATTGAGGCATGTCGGCCGGTCGGTCGTCGCCTCGTAGGTGACCGAGAGCTCCATCGGACTGCGCACGCGATAGGTCACGCGCGCCGCGAGATTGCCCGGATAGCCCTCCTCGCCATGCGGGCTCTCGCGCTCCAGCACCAGTGTCGGTCCCGGATCATCCGATAGTTCGACGATCCGCCACAGCTTGCGATCAAAGCCCTGCAGGCCGCCGTGCAGCGCGTTGGGACCGTTGTTGGCGTCAAGCTGCACGGTCTCGCCATCGAGCAAGAAGCGCGCACCGGCGATCCGGTTGGCATAGCGCCCGATCGTCGCGCCGAAGAATTTGCGCTGTGCGAGATAGCCGTCGAGCTCATCGTGGCCAAGCACGATGTCGTCGCAATGCCCGTCACGATCCGGCGCAAGCAGCGCCTGCAGCGTGGCGCCGAACGGAAGGATGGCGGCCTCAAAACCATGTTCGCCGCGCAAGATCACGCGCTCGACCACGGTGCCGTCGTGCAATTTGCCGAAGGGAGCGCGACCAATGCTGGCTGATGTCATTGTCAGTCCTCGAACGCCTCGACCAGGCGCCGTCGCCCGAGCATGAAGCTATCGGCGACAAGCCGCAAGGGCGCGAGGTCGACATCGGATTTTCCTTCCGAGGTCAGCGCGACGAAGCGGCGGTACAGCGCGGGATATTCCTCATCCGGCGCATCGACCACCAGCCTGCCGCCATCGCGCAGTTGCCTTCCACCTTTCGACAGCGTCACGGGCCCGGCCTCGGTTTCGCACAGGATGTCCCAGCTCGGCGATCCGGTCTGGCGGAAATCGAATTCGGCGTGAATTGGCAAGCCGCCCGCGTCGGAGAGTTCGATCTCTGCCGCAATCGGCGCCTCCCGATTGGACGGAAAGTCCAACGCCGCGCTCCTGATAAAGACCGCACGCGGCAGGATCTCGGTCAGGATCGACAGCGCGTTGATGCCGGGATCGAACACGCCGAAGCCACCCGCCTCGAAGATCCAGGCCTGGCCTGGGTGCCAGACGCGCACGTCTTCCTTCCAGATGATGGTGACCTTGTTGATGGTGCGTCTCGCGAGCAATTGCCGCGCAGGACCGACCGCGGCCGCATAGCGTGAATGCCATGTGGCAAACAATGTCCGACCCGCCTCCTGCGCGGCCGCGATCAGCGGCTTGAGTTCGCTTAACGTCGTGCCCGGCGGCTTCTCCAGCAGCACGTGCTTGCCCGAGGCGAGCGCGGCGGCGGCCTGCGCGTGGCGCATCTGCGGTGGCGTACACAGCGCGACCGCGTCGATCTCCGGCCCGTCGCGCAACAACTCCTGCAAATCACGGAAATGCGGCAGGCCGGGCGGGGTCTTGACGGGATCGGCCACCGCAACGAGAGCCACGCCTGACGTCTTCGCGATCGCAGGCACGTGCTGCCGGCACGCGATCTCGCCATAGCCGACGATGGCGATGCGAAGCAGGTCACTCATGGCCGTCCTCGCGTTGCTGTCCACCTGGCCGGCTGAAGTCGCCAGGCAGAATCATAAGCCAGCGCCGAATACCAACGGCATGATGTGATTTTGGTTGCGGACACGCAAGTCCACGACGTTCTGTTGCGCGCCTCGCGGCCGGGGTATCGGCTTTGACCAATCAAGGCCGATGCTCCGGATTCCGGCCTTGACGGGCTTTGTTCGCGCGGACCGGTCGCCACCTCGCCCAAAGCCGCGCTAGCGCGCGGCCTCAAACCCGCCGAGCACTGCCGTCAGATTGGCGCCGAGGATGTCGGAGAGATAGCCGCCCTCCTGCACCAGCACCGTCGGCAGTCCGAATCGGGCCAGTCCCTCGCCGATACGACGGAAGCCGTCGGTGGTGACGGCGAGACCGGCGAGCGGGTCCTTCTCGGAGGCGTCGAGACCGAGCGCGACCACGAGCGCGGTCGGGGCGAAGGAGCGGATCGCCTTCTCCGCCACCGCGAGCGCCTTCATGTAGTCGTCGTCACCGGTGCCCTTGGCGAGGGGAATGTTGAGATTGGTGCCGAAGCCACCTGCGGCGCCGCGCTCATGCGCATAGCCCCAGACGAAGGGGTAGAAGAACGACGGATCGGCGTGGATCGAGACGGTGAAGACATCCGGCCGCTCGTAGAAGATGCCCTGCGTGCCGTTGCCGTGATGCACGTCGACGTCGAGGATCGCGACGCGCTCATGCTTCTGGCGCAGATGCTCGGCCGCGATCGCGCTGTTGTTGAGGAAGCAGAAGCCGCCGGCGAGGTCGCGATAGGCGTGGTGACCGGGCGGGCGGCAAAGCGCGTAGACGGCGTCCTCGCCGTCGAGCACCATCTGCGCGGCGGTGACCGCCACGTCGCTCGCGGCGCAGGCGCCGGCCCAGGTGCCGGGACCGATCGGGGCTGCGGTGTCCATCGTGTGCCAGCCGAGCTTGCCGACGATATGAGCAGGGTACGTGCCGGCATTGCGCACCGGGTGGATGTTCGCGATCATCTCCGGTCCGGCATTGCCGAGCGCCGACCATTCGTCCCAGGCGTCCGCGAGAAAGCTCAGATATTCCGGACTGTGCACGCGCGCCCGTGGCCCCTGCCCGAACTTGGTCGGCTCGATCAGCGTGTGCTTGCCGGCCTTCAGGCCCGCCAGCAGGCGGTCGGCGCGTTCGGGCTGTTCGGTGGTACGCTGGACCACACCGCGGACAAGGAAGAATTGCGGATCATGGCTGCGGTGCAGATCACTGTAGACGGTCTTCACGGGGACACTCCTGTTGGATCGGCGGCTGAGCTGGACAGAGCGAGGGCAATGTGCCGCACGCAAGCTCTGGCCTGCGCGTTGTACACTATCAGCGACGGCGACGATCTGAAACCGAGCGCGATTTCATGCTATGCCCGCATGCAGCGCAATGATTGAAAGACGCAGGACGCGAAGTCCGGCCATGGCCAGCGGCAAGACGCAGACAGAGGAAGCGGCAACGGGGCGGCGCGGGCGGCCGCGTTCCGCCGCGACCACGGCCGCGATCCTGGAAGGCGCCTATCAACTGATGGCGACGACCGGCCTCGCCGCGACCACCATCGACGCGATCGCCAGGCATTCCAACGTCTCGAAGATGACGATCTACAAATGGTGGCCGTCGCGCGAAGCCTTGCTGATCGATGCCTTCCTCGACCAGGCCTCGCGGGCCGTGCCGCTGCCCGAAACCGGCAGTCCGGTGGCCCGCATCCGCCGCCACGTTGCAACCTATGTCGAGGCGTTGCAGGGCGAGTTCGGCCGCGTGCAGCTTGCCGTGATCTCGGAATGCATCTCGAAGACCAGCACGGCAGAACTGTTCTACGAGCGTTACCTCGGCCTGCGCCGCAGCAAGATGCTGGAGATCATCGCCGCCGGCCAGAAGGACGGCAGCATCGGCGCACCGGGCGTACCCGGCGATATTTATGACGCAATCTACGGCAGCCTGTTCTACCGCTACGTCTTCGGCATCAAGCCGCTGACGCCGGCCTACGCCCGCAATCTCGTCAATCTGGTGCTGCGGCCGCGCACGGACGCTTGACTATCAAGCAGAGCGTTGGCGCTGACGGCGGAACCAGACCCAGGTCTCGCGCGTGACGGCCCGGTAACTGCTGCCGCGATACACGATGTGGCCATCGACGATAGCGTTCAGCTTCGGCAGCGCATGGAACGGCACCGTGGGATAGGCGTGGTGCTCGACATGGTAAGGCATGTTCCAGGCGAACCATTTCATGATCCTGCTGGTCATCGTTGTGCGCGTGTTCTCGAACGCGCTCCGCGTCCGCTCGCAGCCGGTGTGCTCGGCATAGAGATAGGGGCGCAGGATGAGCTGACCGGCCAGGAGCGGCACGATCCACACCCACAGCAGGATCGCACTGTGCAGCGCGAACGAGGCCGCGAGCAACAGCAGATAGCCCGCGAGATAGAGCCGCGCCTCCAGCACGATCGAGGCGCGCTTGTGCTCCGGAATCCACGGCACGACCACCTTTCCGGTGAGTGCATGCCAAAACATCAGGCGGATGCGAACCAACACCTGCAGCAGTCCCGAATAGGCGATCGCCAGCTGGGTGTCCGACGCGGGCTTGGGGCCGACGATCAGCTCCGGGTCTTTCTCCGGATCCTGCGTGTAGCGATGATGGTCCCAGTGGAACAGGCAGTAATACTGGTAGGGCAGTCCGATCATGAAGGCGGACAGATTGCCTACGACAAGATTGAGCGCTGGACTGCGGAACGCCGTCTTGTGCGCGGTCTCATGCACCACCATGAACAGGAATGCGACGAAGTAGCCCTGCACGGCAATCAGCGGCAGCGCCCATGGCAGACCGTAGCGCGATGAGACCAGGGAGATCAGCGCGCCGACGATGACGATCATCCCGTAATGGCTTGCCGCGCGCACCGCGCCGGCAAGGTTCGACTTGGTCGACAAATCGCGCAAGGTCAGCGGGCTGAGCGGCTTCAGGCGGGGTCCGGCGTCACTGGTCTCTGCGGTGCTCATGGTCGTCTCACCTGTCAGCGTTGCAGCAGCGCCGAGATTTCGGCGTTGATGAAGGCGCGGTCTTCGGCGTTGTTGGTGGGATTGCCGGCCCGGTGCCCGTGGATCGACGGAATCGCATGCAGCGCGGCCGAGCGCGCGTTGACCAGGCGGCCGAGTTCAGCCTCGTTGTCGCGCGGGTCGAAATAGCGATCGGTACGCCCTGGCATCAGCAGGACATGCGCCTTGATCGCGGCCAGCGCCCGGTCGAAGTCGCCGCCGAATTGATCGCAACGGCTGATATCGCCGGCCTGCCAGATCGCGATCTGCGCCATCAGATCATTCGCATCGCGCCGCGCGAAGGCACCGTCCCAGGATCCCGCGAGGTAGTCTTCCAGCGAGTTGAAGCCGGCCGCGCGCCAGACTTCCTCGCGATAGAACTCATGCGACATCGCCCAGCCGGCGTAGACGCGCCCCATCGCACGAAGGCCCGCCGCGGGCTTGCTGACGAAGCGGCCGTCCCGGTAGGCCGGGTCGGCGGTCAGCGCGGCCTTCACACCTTCGAGGAACAAACGATTATACGGCGAGCACCGCGCGCTGCCGCAGACCACGGCCGCGCGCTCGACCATGTCGGGATACCGCGCGGCCCAGTGATAGGCCTGCATGCCGCCCATCGACCAACCATAGACCAGCGCGAGCCTGGTCACGCCGAACCGCTCGACCAGCAGCCGCCGCTGGATCGCGACCGCGTCATGATAGGTGAAGGCAGGAAACGGCGCGCCGCCGAGCACCTCGACCGAATTCGACGGCGAGGAAGACAGGCCATTGCCGAACAGATTCGCGATGACGATGAAGTAGCGCTCGGGATCGAGCGCGCCGCCCGGCTGTACCAGCCATTCGATGTCGGTGTGCTGTGCGGCGAACGACGTCGGATAGAGGATGACGTTGTCCCGCGCCGCATTCAGCGTGCCATAGGTCTTGTAGGCGAGCCTCAGTTGCGGAAACACGGCACCGCCCTGCAGCGTCACATCGCCTGCCTCGAACACCTCATAGTCGCGCGGCGTGGTCATCAGCATTCGACCTCGAGCAGCCGGGCGCAACGCTGCGCCCTTAATAACTGTACTATTGGTACACTAAATGCGAAACCCTGGCAATAGCGGCGAAGGTGGAATGACACCGGGCCGATCCATTCAAAATCGGTATGGATCAATACCCGTTTCGGCTTGGACCCATTGTCGTCATCTCTCTAGGACAGACCCTGAGGAAATTTTCGAGGAGGCGCTAATGAGCGCAATTGTGTCCGCCGCAGACACGCGGCGATCCCGCGTCCGGCTCTTGATCGTGACGATGTTGTTTCTCGTCACCACCGTGAACTATGCCGATCGCGCCACGCTCTCGATCGCCGGCCCCGCCCTTTCCAAGGAACTGCATCTCGATCCCGTCGCGATGGGCTACGTGTTCTCGGCGTTCGGCTGGTCCTATGTGGTCGCCCAGGTGCCGTGCGGCTGGCTGCTCGACCGCTTCGGCTCCAAATGGGTCTATGCGCTCAGCATCATCGTCTGGTCGATCTTCACCGCGATGCAGGGCCTGGTCGGATTCCTGTCCGCGGGCGCGGCCGTGGTCCTGTTGTTCGCCCTGCGCTTCCTGGTCGGCATCGCCGAGGCGCCGTCATTCCCGGCCAATGCCCGCATCGTCGCCTCCTGGTTCCCCGGCAATGAACGCGGTACCGCCTCGGCCTTCTTCAATTCGGGGCAGTATTTCGCCACCGTGATCTTCGCGCCGCTGATGGGCTGGATCGCCCATGAGTATGGCTGGCGCCATGTGTTCTACGTGATGGGTGCGCTCGGCATCGTCATGGGCATTGCCTGGATCAAGACCATCTACGAGCCGAAGGAGCACCCCGCGATCAACGAGGCCGAGTTCGACTACATCAAGCAGGGCGGCGCGCTGGTCGACATGGACGCGGCGAAGGCCGGCAAGACCCAGGACAGCGGCCCCAGCTGGGACCACATCCGCCAATTGCTCGCCAACCGCATGATGCTCGGCGTCTATATTGGCCAATACTGCATCAACACCCTGACCTATTTCTTCCTGACCTGGTTCCCGGTCTATCTGGTGAAGGAGCGCGGGATCTCGATCCTGCAGGCCGGCTTCGTCGCGACCTTGCCGGCGCTGTGCGGCTTCATCGGCGGCGTGCTCGGCGGCGTGATCTCGGACTATATCCTGTGCCGCACCGGCTCGCTGACCATAGCGCGCAAGATCCCGATCGTCGGCGGCATGCTGCTGTCGATGTCGATCATCGCCTGCAACTATGTCGACGGCCAGGCACTGGTGGTCGGCTTCATGGCGCTCGCCTTCTTCGGCAAGGGCATCGGCGCGCTCGGCTGGGCGGTCGTCTCCGACACCTCGCCGAAGGAAGCCGGCGGCGTCTCCGGCGGCTTGTTCAACACCTTCGGTAACCTGTCCTCGATCACGACGCCGATCGTCATCGGCTACATTCTGGCCGCCACCGGCTCGTTCAACGGCGCGCTGGTGTTCGTCGGTGCCAACGCGCTGGTCGCGGCGATCGCCTATCTGTTCATCGTCGGCGAGATCAAGCGGGTGCAGCTGAAGGCTGCGTGAACGCGCTTCACCTCTCCCCGCCCTTCTGCGGGGAGAGGGAGCAGAAAACCAAACAGCGGCTTCGGCCGCCGTCTTTGTCTGCTTTTTTGTCTGCTTGTTTGTCTTCTTGGCCAGTGGGAGGCATCGATGCTAGAACGTACAAATCCCCGCGCGATCAATTCCGGGCTTGCATCGATGTTCGACCTGAGCCAGCTCCGCTGCTTTGTCACGGTGGCCGAAGAATTGCACTTCGGCCGCGCCGCGACGCGGCTCAACATGACGCAGCCGCCGCTGAGCCGGCAGATCCAGGTGCTCGAGCACATCATCGACGCGCCGCTGCTGGAACGCACCAGCCGCTCGGTGCGGCTGACGCCGGCGGGACGCAGCTTCCTGCCCGAGGCGCGGCGCATCCTCAAGCTCGCGGAATCCGCCTCGCAGGTCGCCCGCCGCATCGCGCTCGGCAAGACCGGCTCGCTCAAGATCGGCTTCACCGCGGCGGCCGCCTACGGCTTCCTGCCCGACCTGATCGCGGCCTGCCGCTCACGGCTGCCGGAGGTCGATTTTTCGCTGAAGGAGATGGTCTCCGGCGATCAGTTCGAGGCGCTCACCACCGGGCAGATCGATGCCGGCCTGCTGCGTCCGCCGATCGCGCGGCCGGAATTCGCCAGCCGGCGCGTCGTGGCCGAGCCGCTGCTCGCCGCGATCCCGAAGAAGCATCCGCTGGCCGCGGCCGAGACCGTGAGCATTAAGGATTTCGACGACCAGCCCTTCGTGATGTATTCGCCCTACGAGGCGCGCTACTTCCACGATCTCTTGGTGTCGATGTTCACGCGCGCCGACGTGCTGCCGCGCTATGTGCAGCATCTCAGCCAGATCCATTCGATCCTCGCTATGGTGCGCGCCGGGCTTGGCGTAGCGATCGTGCCGGAAGCGGCCGCCAGCCTGAAGATCGCGGACGTCAAGTTGAAGCCGCTGAAGCTGCGATCGCCCGTGCCGGTCGAGCTGTTCATGGTATGGCGGCGCGATCACGAGAACCAGTTGCTGCCGTCGCTGATCGAGATCGCGACCGAAATCGCAGCGCCGCATCTGCGCGGCGATTGATGCAGAGTTAGCATCGCTCGATACCGCGTTTGGCTTGGACGCGCATCGAACCATTCCCTAGAAATTCCGCCATGGACGCGCGCTGCTCGCGCATCCCGTTCCCAGAAACATTCAAGGAGTGGCGCCATGAGCAAGATGACCCCTCAGGAGATGGCCGCTAGAATCGGTGGCGGCCTCCTGTCCTTCCCCGTGACCCCGTTCAACGCGGACTATTCGTTCGACGAGGCGACCTATCGCGCCAACATGGACTGGCTGTGCGGCTATGACGTCGCCGGCCTGTTCGCCGCCGGCGGCACCGGCGAGTTCTTCTCGCTGACGCCGAGTGAAGTTCCCCACGTCGTGAAGATCGCGGTCGACGAGACCAAGGGCCGCGTTCCCGTGCTGGCCGGCACCGGCTACGGCACCGCGATCGCGCGCGAGATCGCGGTTGGCGCCGAGAAGGCCGGCGCCGACGGCCTGCTGCTGCTGCCGCCCTATCTCACGCATGCCGAGCAGGACGGCCTCGCTGCCCATGTCGAGGCGGTGTGCGCATCGGTTAAGATCGGCGTCATCGTCTACAACCGCGACAATGCGATCCTGCAGCCTGATACGCTGGCGCGCCTCTGCGAGCGCTGCCCGAACCTCGTCGGCTACAAGGACGGCATCGGCGATATCGAGCTGATGACCCGTGTCTACACCCGGCTCGGCGACCGCCTGACTTATATCGGCGGCCTGCCGACCGCGGAGACCTTTGCCCTGCCCTATCTCGACATGGGCGTGACCACCTATTCGTCGGCGGTGTTCAACTTCGTGCCCGAATTCGCCACCAAATTCTACGCCGCGGTGCGCCGGCGCGATCATCAGACCATCCATGCAGGCCTGAAGGATTTCATCCTGCCGCTGATCGCGATACGCAACCGCAAGAAGGGTTATGCGGTGTCGATTATCAAGGCCGGCATGAAGGTGATCGGCCGCTACTCCGGCCCGGTGCGGCCGCCGCTGACCGATCTTACCGAGCAGGAGATCGCCGAGCTCGCGGCGCTGGTCGCCAAGCTGCCGCAGGCCGCCGCGCAGCAGGCGGCGGAATAAGCCGAACGGCCAGGAAAACAGCAAAGGACGAAGGGGAGGAGCAGATGATCCAGGACACGATCCGCACCGGCTTTGCCGGGGCACCCGTTGTCACGGCGATGGAGGTGATCCCGGTCGCCGGCCGCGACGGCATGCTCCTCAATCTGAGCGGCGCGCATGCGCCGTTCTTCACCCGCAACCTCGTTATCCTCACCGACAACTCCGGCCACACCGGCGTCGGCGAGGTGCCGGGCGGCGAGAAGATCAAGAAGACGCTCGAGGACGCAAGCGACCTCGTCGTCGGCCAGACCATCGGCGCCTGCAACAACATCCTGGCCTCGATGCGCCAGGCCTTCGCCGATCGCGACGCCGGCGGCCGCGGCAAGCAGACGTTTGACCTCCGCGTCACCATCCATGCTGTGACCGCGGTCGAATCCGCGCTGCTCGATCTGCTCGGCCAGCATCTCAATCTCCCGGTCGCAGCGCTGCTCGGCGAAGGCCAGCAGCGCGCCAGCGTCGAGACGCTCGGCTATCTCTTCTTTGTCGGCGATCGCAGGAAGACCAACCTGCCTTACGTCGAGGGCGAGACCGGCAAGCCCGACTGGTTCGATCTGCGCCATCAGGTGGCAATGACGCCGGAGGCGATCGTGCGGCTCGCCGAGGCGACGCAGGCGCATTACGGCTTTGCCGATTTCAAGCTCAAGGGCGGCGTGCTCACGGGCGAAGAGGAGATCGAGGCCGTCACCGCAATTGCAAAACGCTTTCCGAAGGCGCGTGTCACGCTCGACCCGAACGGCGCATGGTCGCTCGACGAGGCGATCCGGCTGTGCAGCAACATGCATGGCGTGCTCGCCTATGCTGAGGATCCATGCGGGGCCGAGGCCGGCTTCTCCGGCCGCGAGATCATGGCCGAGTTCCGCCGCGCCACCGGGCTGCCGACCGCGACCAACATGATCGCGACCGATTGGCGCCAGCTCTCGCACGCGCTGCGGCTTGGCGCGGTCGACATTCCACTCGCCGACCCGCATTTCTGGACCATGCAGGGCTCGGTGCGGGTGGCGCAGACCTGCCACGACAACGGCCTGACCTGGGGCTCGCACTCCAACAACCATTTCGACATATCGCTGGCGATGTTCACCCATGTCGGCGCCGCCGCGCCCGGCAAGGTGACCGCGATCGACACCCACTGGATCTGGCAGGACGGCCAGGCGTTGACGCGCCAGCCGCTGCAGATCAAGGGCGGCAAGATCGCTATCCCGGATCGGCCGGGCCTCGGCATCGAGCTCGATCGCGGTGCCATCGAGGCCGCGAACGCGCTATACAAGCAGCATGGTCTCGGCGCCCGCGACGACGCGCTGGCCATGCAGTTCCTGATCCAGGGGTGGACCTTCGACGACAAGCGTCCCTGCCTCGTGCGCTAACAAGAAAGGTTGGAAACATGACCGCTCACCAGAAGAACTTCATCGCCGGCGAATGGGTCGACGGAACAGGCATCACGCGGGACATCAACCCCTCCAACACGACCGATGTCGTCGGCGAATACGCCAAGGCCGACAAGGCGCAGACCGAAAAGGCGATCGCCGCCGCGAAGGGCGCATTCCCGACCTGGGCGCGCTCGACGCCGCAGGAACGCTTCGACGCGCTGACCAGGATCTCGGTCGAAATCCTCGCCCGCAAGGAAGAGCTCGGCCGCCTGCTCGCCCGCGAGGAGGGCAAGACGCTACCGGAAGGCATCGGCGAGGTGGCGCGCGCCGGACAAATCTTCGCATTCTTCGCCGGCGAAGCGCTGCGGCTGCTGGGCGAGAAAGGCGCATCGGTGCGCCCCGGCCTCGACGTTGAGATCACCCGCGAGCCCGTCGGCGTCGTCGGCATGATCACGCCGTGGAATTTCCCGATCGCAATCCCGGCGTGGAAGATCGCGCCGGCGCTTTGCTACGGCAACACGGTGGTGTTCAAGCCGGCCGAGCTGGTGCCGGGCTCCGCCCATGCACTGTCCGAGATCATCGCGCGTTCCGGCATTCCGGCGGGGGTCTTCAACCTCGTGGTCGGCTCGGGCTCGGTGGTCGGCCAGACTCTGCTCGATCATCCCGATGTCGCCGCGATCTCCTTCACCGGCTCGGTGCAGACCGGCCGCAAGATCGCGCAGGCCTGCGTGCTCTCCAACCCCATGAAGAAGTTCCAGCTCGAGATGGGCGGCAAGAACCCGCTGGTCGTGCTCGACGACGCCGACGTGAAGGTCGCGGTCGAGGTCGCGGTCAACGGGGCCTATTTCTCGACCGGCCAGCGCTGCACGGCGTCCTCGCGCCTGATCGTCACCGCGGGAATTCACGACCGCTTCGTCGCCGCGATGACCGAGCGCATGAAGGGACTTTCGGTGGACGACGCGCTGAAGAGCGGCGTGCATGTCGGCCCGGTCGTCGACCAGAGCCAGCTCGACCAGGATCTGCGCTACATCAAGATCGGGCAGGACGAAGGCGCCCGCCTGCACTGGGGCGGCGAATTGTTGAACCGCGAGACGCCCGGCTTCTATCTGCAGCCGGCGCTGTTCACCGAGGCGACCAACCAGATGCGGATCGCCCGCGAGGAGATCTTTGGTCCGGTCGCCTGCGTGATCCGCGCCAAGGATTATGAAGAGGCGCTGGCGATCTCCAACGACACCGAGTTCGGCCTTGCCTCGGGCATCTGCACGTCAAGCCTGAAATACGCCTCGCACTACAAGCGCAACAGCGAGGCCGGCATGGTCATGGTCAACCTGCCGACCGCCGGCGTCGACTATCACGTCCCGTTCGGCGGCCGCAAAGGCTCGAGCTACGGCGCACGCGAACAGGGTGCCTATGCCCGCGAGTTCTACACCACGGTGAAGACGGCTTACACGTTCCCGGGCTGAAGCAGTTGAAACGAGTTGCAGCCGCGCAAGCGCTGCCCCCTCTCCCGCAAGCGGGAGAGGTGAAGAGTCAGGAGAAGCCAGCCACATGGACCAGTCGATCGGCGCGCAGGAGCAGCCCCGCTACATCAAGCTCAACGAGCGCGACAATGTCGCGATCGTCGTGAATGATTTCGGCTTGCCGGCCGGCTCCCGCTTCGCCTCGGGCCTGACGCTGCGCGCTTTCGTGCCGCAAGGTCACAAGACCGCACTGGAAGACATCGCCGAGGGCGCCCCGATCATCCGCTATGGCGAAGTGATCGGCACGGCGCTGTCGCCGATCCTGGCCGGTGAGTGGGTCGACGAGGCACGCATCCGCATGCCCGAGGCGCCACCGCTCGATCAGCTCGAGATCGCGACCGCGGTGCCGCCGGTGCTGCCGCCGCTCGAAGGCTTCACCTTCGAGGGCTATCGCAATCCCGACGGCTCGGTCGGCACCAAGAACATCCTCGGCATCTCCTCCTCCGTGCAATGCGTCAAGGGCACGATGGAATATGCCGTGAAGCGCATCCGCGCCGAGCTCTTGCCGAAATATCCCAATGTCGACGACGTCGTGCCGTTGACGCACGCCTATGGCTGCGGCGTCGCGATCACCGCACCCGACGCCGTGGTGCCGATCCGCACCCTGCAGAATCTCGCGCTCAATCCGAATTTCGGCGGCGAGATCCTCGTCGTCGGACTCGGCTGCGAGAAGCTCGCGCCGGAACGGCTGGTGCCGGAAGGCGTCGGCGATGCCATCGTGCGGATGCAGGACGAAGCCTTTGACGGCTTCGGCGCCATCGTCGACGCCATCATGACCCAGGCCGAGGCCAGGCTGACGGTGCTCAACGCCCGCAAGCGCGAGACCTGCCCGGCCGCCGATCTCGTGATCGGCCTGCAATGCGGCGGCAGCGACGCGTTCTCCGGCGTCACCGCGAACCCCGCGGTGGGCTTTGCCGCCGACCTGCTGGTGCGCGCCGGCGCGACCGTGATGTTTTCGGAAGTCACCGAGGTGCGCGACGCGATCCAGCTTCTAACCCGCCGCGCCGTCAACGAGGATGTCGGCCGCGCGCTGATCCGCGAGATGGAATGGTATGACGCCTATCTCGCCCGCGGCGGCGCCGACCGCAGCGCCAACACCACGCCGGGCAACAAGAAGGGCGGCCTTGCCAACATCGTCGAAAAGTCGCTCGGCTCGATCGTCAAGTCCGGCTCCGGCCCGATCGCGGGCGTACTGTCGCCGGGCGAGAAGGCGCGGCAGAAGGGCATGCTGTTTGCGGCGACGCCGGCGAGCGACTTCATCTGCGGCACGCTGCAGCTCGCCTCCGGCATGACCTTGCAGGTGTTCACCACCGGCCGCGGCACGCCGTATGGCCTGGCCGCCGCGCCTGTCATCAAGGTCGCGACCCGCAGCGAGCTGGCACGGCGCTGGAAGGACCTGATCGATTTCGACGCCGGCTGCATCGCCACCGGCGAGAAGACCATCGAGGAAACCGGCTGGGACCTGTTCCGCCTGATCCTCGACGTCGCGAGCGGGCGCACCAAGCCATGGTCGGACCGCTGGGGCATCCACAACGATCTGACGCTGTTCAACCCGGCGCCGGTGACCTGAGCAACCGTGCCTCCTTAACCACCCGTTAGCCACGTCCTGATCGGCCGGGGAACGTCGCAATTCGATTCAAATTGTCCGGGCATGGAGGCACACATGACCCGGACCATCAATGATCTCAGAGATCAGGCCGACCGCGCCGAGCGGCTGGCACGCACCGGCATGGACTCGTTGACGGCCGAGCGCCTGCGTGCCTACGCAGAGGAATGTCGCATCGAAGCGGCCGAGCGGGAGAGGCAGTCGGGAGCATCACCAGCAGCATAGATGTCCGGGTTCGCCACCACACGCTCGTCAAAATTTCTGGAGTCCTCGCACTTCCTTGGCAGCGACCTTGATCAGCGGCTTGACCGCCTGTTCCTCTCGGCCAAGCACAACGCCCGAGGCGAAGGCGCTGGCGCGATCCTTCCGATGCGGGGACTTCAGCGTCGCATCGACCGCCAGCTTGCGGTGCGCGACAAAATCGTTGAGCGAGCCAAGCGCATCCTGGACCCGCTTCAGGTGCCTGGACAGCCGCGCGAGTTGCTTGCGCTCACCCTTGCGCGGAAACAGGCTTTCGAAGAAGTCGATCGCGTATCTGAGCTTCTTGGCCCTGATGCGCAGCTTGTGCCGCTCCTCGGCCGACAGCCCGTCGAGACGCCGGCCATCCTTGCGCAGCTTCCTGATGCGGCGATGCAGCAGCGCGGCGGCGAAGTCCTCGATCGGACCGCCTTCGTCCTCCGCGGCAACGGTCTGCTTTGCCTCGATCCATTGCAACGTATCGATCAGCATGGAGCGATAGCGCTGCGAATTGACCGCGTGCCTCGCGCCGGCAAATGCGCGATCACGGCGGCCGGAAAATTCCTGCCGGATCGCTTTTCCGCCGCGCCGCAGCAGCGCGTCATGCGATGCTGGCTCGATATCTTCCTTGACGAACACGTCAAGCTCGCGCGCCGGGGCGAGCGCATTGGTGAGCCACTTCAGCTGCGTCTTGATGTCTTCCGTCGGGGCCACGGTCAGGATCTTCGAGAACAGCGAGATCGCGGCGCGCAGCCGCCGCAACCCAACCCGCATTTGGTGAATGCCTTCCGCCTCGCCCTCGCGGACGGCCTCGGCATTCGACGAGAAGTGACGAAGCGCGGCGCGCGCGATCACCCGGAACGCCGCGCCGGCGGTAAGTCCGGCGTCGAGCACGATGCTCCCGGCGGAGACGACGACATGCTCCTCGCCATCGGCAAGTTCATAGCCGTGTTCGGCTTTCGAGCGCAGATCGAGCTCCGCCGCCGCCTTCCGCTCCAGCGCCCTTGCGACCCGGAACAGGTCGAGCGGGCGGCCGCTCTTGAGTTCGAGTTCGACCTCGTCGATTCGGCGCGAACGGTGCCCGGCCGTGGTGTAGCCGCGATCGATCGCGAGTTCGATCTCGCTGCGTTTGGTCCGCAGCGGCACGGTGATACGCCGCACTGACGTCTCGAATACCGGTTTCAGCTTGCGACGCAGCCTGCCAGACGTGAGCCCTTCAAGCGGCGTACCTTTGGCCTTGTCGAGGTTGAGGTTTCCGTCCGCTAGGTCAGTCTCCCATTCGCCCCGTTCAAACTGCGGACCCGCTCCCGACTTGATAGTCTGAACATAGTTGCCGCCATCCCGCCGCACGCGCAACGTCAGTCCGTGCCGCTTGAGCTTGTGCTTCGCGGTGTCGAAATAGGTCGAGACGAGATCGCTCTCGGATGGTGCACCGCTCTTGCTGCCGGCGACCAGCGGTTTCTTCAGTCCCTTGAGCTTGCGCGCGGGAACGTGGAATTTGAGCTCCGTCTCGGCCGCCATCGTCGCTCCATGCCTGGGGCACCAAGCAAACGTCCGCCGTGACGAGGTCAGCGACGGACGTTCATGCTCACACAAGATCGCCTGAGTTGGCGTCAATCGTCGTCGTTATGGATGACGGTCTTGCTGCGATTGCCGAATTCGTCCCGCTTCTTGATGACCGTGGTCCGGTCATGGCGCGGCTCACGCTCCCTGATCACCGTGGTGCGATCACGATCGCGATCGCGATATTCGGGTGCCCGACCAACCGTTACGCCTGCGCCGACGGGACCTGCGCGGACACCGATATCATCGGCGAACACAGGCGATGCGATCGCGGTCACCATGGCCGCGGTTAGCAGATACGTCCTCATGCCGTCTCTCCTCCTCCAGTTGCGACGTGAAGGAGGAACGTCGAGTGCGACGCACCGTTCCTGTATCGACCGTGCTGCAATTGCTCACGCTCAGTTGCGAAATATCGCACCGGGAACTCGCTGAACAGGCATTCATCTGTGTGGCGAAATACCCATGTTCCGCGCGTTGAATAGCCTGAATTGATGTCCCACGTCCTTAACTAATAGGAGGACGTTCCATGAAACAGTCACAGCACTTCCGCGACAATGCGGAGAACTGCGCGCAACTTGCCGAGCGTGCCGACGACGGGCCGACCTACAATCGCTTCAAGCGAATGGAAGCGGCTTGGCGCGCGCTGGCAAAGGAACAGGACTGGCTCGACGGCGAGACCTCGCCATCGGAAAATGCAGCCTAGATCCGGGCCGGCCGTGGCGGCAAATGCGACGTCGCCACGGCCCCGCGGCCTATTCGGCGCTGCGTTGCCGCTGCCAGCGCAATAGATAGGCCTGCAGCCGCCAGATGATCGCCGACAGCACCACACCGACCAGCATCAGCACCACGACAGCAACCATCATGCCCGAGGCCTCGCCGCGCGCCTCCGATTCGATGATGAGGCGACCGATGCCGCGCTCGGCGCCGATGAACTCGCCGACGATCACGCCGATCAGCGCGAAGGAGATCGCAGGCGTCAGCGAAGCGAACACCCAGGCCATGGTCGAGGGGATCACCACCGTCCGGGTGATCTGCCATTCGCTGGCGCCGAGCAGCCGCGCGGCGTTGGTGAAGCCTTCGTCGATCGAGCGCGCGCCCTCGAAAGTGTTGAAGAACACCAGGAACACGACGACGATCCACGACGTCACGATCTTCGACATGTCGCCGATCCCGAATGCCAGCACGATGATCGGCGCCAGCGCGATCCGCGGGATCGAATTCACCGCGGTGATGAAGGGCTGAAAGATCGCGCTCAGGCGGTCGGATCGTCCCAGGATCAGCCCCGCGATGAAGCCGCTGACCACGCCGGTGACGAAGCCGAAGAAAGTGTTCTTCAGGGTGATGGCGGTCGCGGCCCAGAGGTTGTTCTCGTTGCGCGCCAGGCACTTTCCGAAGTCGCCGTTGAACCAGCTGTTGAAGGCGCCGAGCTTCGAGGTCAGGCAGCTCTGGATCAGGAAGTTGTCGAAGATCATCGACGGCTTCGAGATGAAGTAGGGATCGAGCAGGTCGGGCACCAGCCAGGGCAGTTTGGTGCGGAGGTCGTAGCCCCATTGCCAGACCGACAGCACGACTGCGCAGATCAGGACCTGCCAGCCGACCGTGCCGAGCGTGCCGTACCTCTTCATGTGCTGCGGCCCCTGACGAATTCCTCGCCCAGCGAATGCCAGATGTGCTGGAACAGCTCGGCATAATGCGGGGTTTCGCGCACCTTCACCGCATCGCGCGGGCGGTCGAAATCGACCTCGAACATGTCCTTGATCCGGCCCGGCCGCGCCGAGAACAGGATGATGCGGTCGGCCAATGTCAACGCCTCGCCGAGATCGTGGGTCACGAACAGCACGGTCTGCTGCTCGCGCTCCCAGATCCGGAGCAGCACCTCGTGCATGTCGATCTTGGTGTGGGTGTCGAGCGCGCCGAACGGCTCGTCCATCAGGAGAATCTGCGGCTCGACGATCAGCGTCCGCATCAGCGCCGCGCGCTGGCGCATGCCGCCCGACAGCGCCGACGGATAGGCGTTCTCGAATCCCTTCAGGCCGGCTTGCGCGACGCATTCGGTGATGCGCTCCTTCCGTTCGTGAGCCGGCACGCCTGATAGCTCCAGCCCGTAGCCGATATTGTCGCCGACGGTCCGCCACGGAAACAGCGTGTCGCGCTGGAACACGTAGCCGACGTTGGGCGTCGCCTTGCCGGCGACGACGCGCTTGCCGTCGATCAGGATCTCGCCGCCGGTCGGGCGGATCAGCGAGGCGATCATGTTGAGCACGGTGCTCTTGCCGGAGCCCGACGGCCCGAGCAGCGCGACGAACTCGCCGCGGCGGACGTCGAAGGTCACGTCGCGCACGGCCTCGATCGTGGTTTTGGCGAGCTGGAACGACTTGCTCAGGCCCTTGACCTCGACGCGGCGATCGGCCGAGGCGCGCGGCGATACGGTTGCGCTTGTCTCGAGCGCGCTCAACCCGGATAGGCCTTTCGCGCCGCTTCGGTCAGGTTGGAATTGACCACGTCGGCGATCTTGAGCGGCTTGATGCCGGTCATCTCGCGGAACCAGACCTTCTCGCCGCGAGCGAAGCTCGCGGCGTCGATCGAGCCCTCATAGTCCGCGACCTTCTGGATCGACGTAATCTCCAGCAGATTGGCCTCTCGCGAGGTGCTGCCGACATAGGGCTCGATGGCGTCGTAGACCTCGGTCGGCTTGTGGGTCTTGATCCACTGCGAGGCCCGCCACAGCGCGGTGACGTAGGCCTGCATCTTGGCCGGGTCCTTGTCGATGGTGGCTTGCAGCGTGAAATGCGCCGTGACCGGCACCTTGCCGCCGATATGCTTGTTCCAGATCGCCTCGTCGGTGCCATCGAACAGCAATTCGCCCCAGCCCTGCTGCTGTGCCTCGTTCAACAGCGACAGCGAGCTGACGAGGATATCGACCTGCTTCGACTTCAGCGATCCCAGCATGGTGTCGACATTGCCGGTGCCGATCCAGGTCACCTTGTCGTCAAGCCCCATGGTTTCCATATAGTAGGACGACCAGACATGGTTGGTGCCGCCGAGCGAGGAGACCGAGACGATCGGCTTGCGGCCATCGGGCCGCTTCCATTGCGTGAACGCCTCCAGCGAGTTGATGCCCTGGTCCTTCAGGTCCTTGCGGATAATGAACATCACCGAGTTCGATCGCGTGTCGACCGGCAACAGCACGCGCGCGGCGCGGCCGTGATTGGTCAGCTGCATCGGATGGGTGACGTCGCCGATGCCGATATCGCCCTGCGACGAGGCTATGATCTCGCGGGTCTTCACGCCGCTGCCGCCCTGCACCAGCTTGCAGTCGAGCCCGGCCTCCTTGAAGTAGCCTATACGGTCGGCGACGAACTGCGTCTGATAGACTGGCACCGCGACCGGATAGATCGCGCGGCCCGCGGCCGCCTGCGCCCACGCACGCCCGGTCGCCAGCGCGGCGCCGCCGGCGGCGATGACCGTCAGCGCCGATCGCCTTGAAATGTGGGGCATGGTGAGGCGCGCCATCACGCGTGCTCCTTGGCCGAGATCCTGTCGAGTGCGCCGAGCACCGCATCGCCCATCTGGACAGTCGACAGCTTTTTCGCCCCGGCCTCGGCGATATCGGCCGTGCGGGCGCCGGAGGCCAGCGCGGCCTGCACCGCCTTCTCGAGCAGGTCGGCGTCCTCCGGCCGGTTCAGCGTCAGGCGCAGCAGCATCGCGACACTCAGGATCGAACCGAGCGGATTGGCGATGCCCTTGCCCGCGATGTCGGGCGCGCTGCCATGCACCGGCTCATAGAGCGCCTTGCGCCGGCCGAAGCGATCGACCGGGCCGAGCGAGGCCGACGGCAGCATGCCGAGCGAGCCCGAAGCCATCGCCGCGCAGTCCGACAGGATGTCGCCGAAGATGTTGCCGGTCACCATCACGTCGAACTGCCGCGGCTCGCGCACGATCTGCATCGCGGCGTTGTCGACATAGAGATGGGTCAGCTCGACATCGGAGAACTCCTCCTTGTGCAGCTTGATCACCTCCTCGCGCCAGACCACACTGGTCTCCAGCACATTGGCCTTGTCGACCGAGCAGACCTTGTTGCGCCGGGTCCGCGCCAGCTCGAAGGCCGAGCGCGCCACGCGGCGGATCTGGTTCGTGGTGTATTGCTCGGTGTTGAAGCCGCGGCGCTGGCCGTCGTGCAGCGTCTCGATGCCGCGCGGCTCGCCGAAATAGATGCCGCTGGTCAATTCGCGGATGATGACGAAATCGACGCCGTCGAGCACCTCGGCCTTGAGTGGCGCGGAGGCCGACAGGGCCGGGCTCGCCACGATCGGCCGCAGATTGGCATAGAGATCGTATTTGCTGCGCAGGCCGAGCAGACTGCCGGCCTTGCGTGCCGCGGCCGGCACTTCGGTGGTCTCCGGCCCGCCGGTCGCACCCCACAGGATCGCATCGGCCTCGTCCATCGCCTCGGCGGTGTCCTCGGGCAGCACCTTGCCGGTCGCCAGATACGGGATCAGGCCGTATTGCGCCTCGCGCAGCGTCATCGGAACGCCGCGCTTCGCCGCGAACCAGTCGAGCACGCGGCGCGACTGCGCGGTGACCTCGGGGCCGATGCCCTCGCCGCCGACGACGGCGACCTTGACCATATTGGATTGCGTGCTCATGCCGGTGTCCTTGAAGCGGGTGTCGTTGTCGAATGAATCCATGGCCGCGCCGCGCGGTCGGAGGCCTGGAAGGCGCGGATCTCGTCGTCGCGCTGCAGCGTCAGCGCCACCTCGTCGAGCCCCTTCAATAGCCCCTCGCGCCGCCGCGGATCGATCTCGAACGAATGCCGCGCGCCCGACGGCGAGACGACGGTCTGGGCCTCGAGGTCGATCGAGACCTTGCCCGCGCCCTGCGTCGCCTCGATGTCGGCGGCAAGCTGATCGACCACCGCCTTGTCGACGATGACGGGCAGGATTCCGTTCTGGAAGCAGTTGGCGAAGAAGATGTCGCCGAAGCCGGAGCCGATGATGGCGCGGATGCCGCGCTCCTGCAGCGACCACACCGCGCCCTCGCGCGAGGAGCCGCAGCCGAAATTCGGCCCGGTCACCAAAATCTCCGCCTCGCGGTACGGTTCGCGGTTCAGGATGAACTCCGGATTCTCCGAGCCGTCGGGCAGATAGCGCAGCGAGCCGAACGCCCATTTACCGAGCGTGCCGCGGATCGAATTGCCCACCAGCCGCTCGATGCGGATGATGACGTCGGTATCGATATTGCCGCGCATGATCGGCGCGGCGGTTGCGGTGAGCTTGTCGAACGGCTTTGGCATGCTCTAGCGTCCCATCATCCTGACATCGGCGATCGCGCCGGCAATCGCGGATGCCGCGGCGCTCGCGGGGCTCGCCAGATGCGTCCGCGCGCGCGGCCCCTGCCGGCCGACGAAATTGCGGTTCGAGGTCGAGACCGAGCGCTGCCCGGGCGCCACCACCTCGCCATTAGCGGCAAGGCACATCGAGCAGCCCGGCTCGCGCCACTCGAAGCCGGCGTCGATAAAGATCTTGTCGAGCCCTTCGGCGACCGCCTCGCGCTTGACGTTCTCGGAACCCGGCACCACCCAGGCGCGGACCCCGGCCGCGACCTTGCGGCCGCGCGCGACCTCGGCCGCGGCGCGCAGATCGCTGAGCCGGCTGTTGGTGCAGGAGCCGATGAACACCCAATCGACCGGCGTGCCCGCGATCGGCGCGCCGCCCTGCAGGCCCATATACTCGAGCGCCGTCTCGATCGCGGCGCGCCGCAAGGGATCGTCCACCGCCTTCGGATCGGGAATCACGCCATCGACGCCGACGACGTGCTCGGGGCTGATGCCCCAGGTCACCTGCGGGATGATCTTCTCGACATCGATCACGACCTCGCGGTCGAACACCGCGTCGGGATCGCTCGGCAGTTCGCGCCACGCTTTCACCGCACGATCCCACATCGCGCCTTGCGGCGCATAGGGACGGCCGCGCAGGAATTCGAAGGTCTTCTCGTCCGGCGCCACCATTCCCATCTTGGCACCGAGCTCGATCGAGAGGTTGCAGATCGTGAGCCGGCCCTCGATCGGCAGCGCGCGGATCGCACTGCCGGCATATTCGACCGCATAGCCGGTGCCGCCGGCGGCGCCGATATGGCCGATCAGCGCCAGGATCATGTCCTTGGCGGTGACGCCGAGCGGCAGCTTGCCCTCGAAGCGCGCGCGCATCGTCTTCGGGCGGCGCTGGATCAGCGCCTGCGTCGCCAGCACATGGGTGAGCTCGCTCGATCCGATGCCGAAGGCGAGCGCCCCCAAGCCGCCATGGGTGCAGGTGTGGCTGTCGCCGCAGACGATGGTCGCCCCCGGCAGGCTCAAGCCGAGCTCCGGACCGATGACGTGGACGATGCCCTGGCCGGGCTGGTCGACGTCGAACAGCGTGATGCCGCTCGCCGAGGTCTCGACCCGCAGCGCAGCCAGCAATTCCAGTCCGATCTTGCTGGTTCCGGCGCGGCCGGGCGCCGTGGACAGCGCATGATCCGGCGTTGCGAAGGTCAGTTCGGGATTGTGGACCTTGAGGCCCCGGCTCTTGAGATCGAGCAGGCCGCGCGAGCCGCCGAGATCGTGCAGCAGATGGCGGTCGATATGAAGGAGGTCTGTGTCTTCGCTGAGGCGAGCAATGACATGCTGGTCCCAGATCTTCTCGAGCAAACTTCGGCCGGGCATCCGCCTTCCCCTGCTCTGTGCGTTTCCATGCGGCTTGATCTTATTGACGCCAATCTGGGCCAAAGTTGTCGTCAAGTGAAGCAGTTTTGCCCTAACATCACATATGTGATGGAGGTGCGGTACTTGACCCGCCGAGGAGCCAGCCATGCCGAATCCGAATAAGACGGCGGTCGTCAAATCGGCCATGCGGACATTTGCAGTTCTGGAGTTCTTTCGGAAAACAAAGCGGGCTGCTTCCGTGACTGAAATATCGTCCGCGCTGGAGATGCCCCAGTCGAGCACGTCAGTGTTGCTTCGATGTCTCGTTGAATTGAACTACCTGGAATACGAGCGAAAGACCCGGCTCTTCATCCCGAGCTACCGGGTCAATTTGCTGGGTGACTGGATCCGTCGTTCCCCGTTCCGTGATACCAAGCTCACCGATCTGATGGAGGAACTCTGGACCGCGACGGGCGGCGAAACCGTCATGCTCGGACAACAGGCCGGCGCCGCCGGGATGCAATATCTGCACGTTGTCCCCGGCGGCTCTCAGCTTCAGTACACGGCACAAGCCGGTCAAATACGACCGATGGTGCGGACCGCGCTCGGACATGTGCTGCTGAGCCAAATGCCGAACACCAAAATTCGCGGCATTATCCGGCGCAACAATGCCGAGGAGCCGAGTCAGTCGGCGCGCGTTCGCGAATCCGCCTTTCTCGAAGAGGTCGAGCGCATTCGCCGCCGCGGCTTTTCCGAGACAGGCGGCCGCACGACGCCAGGCGCAAACACAATAGGCATGCTCGTTCCCCTGCCAAAGCGACGCGCTCCGCTGGCTATCGGCATCGGCGGCCCCATCGAACGTATCGCGGCAAAGCGCGCGCACATCATTGAAGTCATGCAGAGCCGGCTGAAACAACTGGCAGATGAAGCCGGGCCAAGATTCGTTGAGAAATGACCTCTTGGGACGCATAACGCGTCGTGCGGATGACGGAGCCGTAGCCCGGATGAAGCGAAGCATTCGGACTAAATATCTGTCTTCTCCTTCCCCCTGAAAGCAGGGGTGTCCGGGGAATGATTCACTGTGTCGCGGTGCATGCTCGGCAGGACCGAGGCAAATCGGTCTTTTCTGGTTGTCGAGACACAGAGGGCCGAGCATGCGATATCGCGGTAGCATTTTTGGAAGGCTGCTTGAACCGATCAATCGACGGCAGTTTCAGACGGTTGTGGATCGTCTGGACGGGGATGCCTACGACAAGTCGTTCAGGAGCTGGGATCATCTGGTGGCGCTGATCTATGCCCAGCTTA
Source organism: Bradyrhizobium sp. USDA 4501 (assembly GCF_054062115.1). Taxonomy (NCBI): domain Bacteria; kingdom Pseudomonadati; phylum Pseudomonadota; class Alphaproteobacteria; order Hyphomicrobiales; family Nitrobacteraceae; genus Bradyrhizobium; species Bradyrhizobium sp. USDA 4501. The sequence goes on along the minus strand of NZ_JBSSEX010000001.1, from coordinate 6,164,843 downwards.
GCGGCAACAGCAGTCTGCGCGGGGTGGTGACTGGCTTCAACGCCAATTCGCAGCATCACTATCACTTGGGAACCGGCAAGCTGTCGCGCTCGACGTTGTCCGATGCCAATGCCCGCCGTCCGATCGGCATTTTCGCGCAAACCTTTGCGGCGCTGTCGGCGATGGCGCGTCGCCAGCTGCGGAGTGAAGGCATGGAGATGGTGCGTCTGATCGACGCCAGTCCGATCCCGCTCGGCAAGGTCTGCAGTTGGGCGACGTGGAACGGCCGCATTCGCGGCATGAAGCTGCATGTCGTCTACGACCCAAGGAGCGATGTCCCGACCTGCGTCGAGATGACGGCCGCGAACGTCAATGACATCGAGATCGGCCGACAGACCCCAATCCAGCCCGCCACCACCTATGTGTTTGACAAGGGCTATTGCCGTTTCGACTGGTGGCAGAAGATCAATGATAGCAAGGCTTTCTTCGTTACCCGGGCGAAGACGAGCATCCGTCTTCGCTCGCTCAGGCATCGCGCCATCCGCAAGCGTAACGGGGATGGCTTCGAAATCCTTGCCGATGACGAGGTGAAGCTCACCAGCAAGGGCGATTCGCGCCTTCCAATCCCGCTCCGCCGCATCAAGATCAGACGCGAGAAAGGCGGCAAGATCACACTCCTGACCAACGACCTTGCCCGTAGCGCCGTCGAGATCGCCGCCCTCTACAAGAGCCGATGGCAAATCGAGCTGCTGTTCCGCTGGATCAAGCAGCATCTCGATATTCGCAAGTTCCTCGGCGCCAACGACAACGCGATCCGCCTTCAGGTGCTCGCTGCGATGATTGCCTACCTGCTGCTGCGCATCGCCGCTCACACCAACTGCATCAAAATGCTCCCGCTCAGGTTCGCCGAACTCGTCGGCCAGCTCCTGCTCACGCGTCGATCCCTCGCTGCCATCGACAAACCTCCGCCCATCAACCCCAGCCGTCGGAAATCAACCATCTCACCTGACCAGATGGAGCTCCGCTATGCCTGAATTTCCCCGGACACCCCTGCCCTGAAAGGGGGAAGGTCGGGATGGGGGTCAGCCGCAGGCGACGCTCTATGTGGAGAGAGTTGATCCCCACCCGCTTTGCTCTGGCGAGCAAAGCGACCTCCCCTTTTCACGGGGAGCTTGAGACCCGCGCTGCAGTTAGATCTTTCGAATTTCCTACGACGCCAGCGCTTCTTCCGGCATCACGGCCGACAGATGCTGACTTTCGGCCACGGCGCGGTTGGTGATGCGGCCGCGATGCACGTTGAGGCCGGCGCGCAGATGCGGATCCTCGACCAGCGCGCGCAGCCCCTTCGATGCCAGCGCCAGCCCGAACGGCAAGGTGGCATGATTGAGCGCGTGGCTCGAGGTGACCGGCACCGCGCCAGGCATATTGGCGACGCAATAATGCACGATGTCATCAACGAGGTAAGTCGGCGCCTGATGCGTGGTCGGCTTCGAGGTCTCGAAGCAGCCGCCCTGGTCGATCGCGACGTCGACCAGCACCGCGCGGCGTTTCATGCCTGCAAGCTGCGCGCGCGACACCAGCTTTGGCGCGCTGGCGCCCGGCACCAGCACCGCGCCGATCACAACATCAGCCGCGAAGACTTCTTGCTCGATCGCTTCCAGCGTGGCGTAACGGGTGCGGACGCGGCCGAGGAAGAGGTCGTCGAGCGCGCGCAGCCGCAGCAATGAGCGGTCGAGAATGGTGACTTCGCTGCCAAGGCCTGCCGCCATCCGCGCCGCATGGGTGCCGACCACGCCGCCGCCGATGATCGCAACCCGCGCCGGCGGAACGCCGGGCACGCCACCGAGCAGCTTGCCCATGCCGTCGGCGGATTTGCGCAGCGCGGCGCCCGCGGCCTCGATCGCGAGCCGCCCGGCGACTTCGCTCATCGGCGCGAGCAGCGGCAGTCCGCCATGTGCGTCGGTCACCGTCTCATAGGCCACCGCCGTGCAGCCGGAGGCGATCAGACCCGCGGTCTGCGGCAAATCGGGCGCGAGATGCAGATAGGTGAAGAGGATCTGTCCCTCGCGCAGCCTGATCCATTCGGACGGCTGCGGCTCCTTCACTTTCACGATCATCTCGGCGACGGAAAACACCTCTTCGGCGGTATCGGCGATCCGCGCGCCGGCCTGCGTGTAGACGTCGTCGCCGGCACCGATGCCGTCACCGGCGCCGCGCTGGACCACGACCTCGTGGCCGTGCGCCACATATTCCCGCACCGAGTCAGGCGTCAGCCCGACCCGATATTCCTCGACCTTGATTTCCTTGGGCACGCCGATGCGCATGGTCCGCTCCTTGAAGGATTCGTTTCCGCCGTCGTCAAGGCTATGCCCCGTCACACGGCGTTTCTCGGCGATTTCCGGCTTGCTCACAGCAAAATACGCCCATATCCTTCGCATTCCGCTCAGCTCTTGAAGGAAATCTGCGTGGACGGTCTCGATCGTATCGACCTCAGGATCCTCGCCGAGCTGGTCAGCGATGCCCGCGCCAGCCAGATCGAGCTTGCCGAGAAGGTCGGGTTGTCGCCGACCGCCTGCGCGCGGCGGATCCGCCATCTCGAGGAGATCGGCGTGATCCGCGGCTATCGCGTCGACCTCGAACCATCGGCGCTGGGCTTGGTGACGACCGTCGTCGTCACCATCACGCTGGAGAAGCAGAGCGAGGATTATCTCGCAGCCTTCGAAGCTGCGATCGCGCGCTGTCCCGACGTCGTGTCCTGCCATCTGATGTCGGGCAGCGACGATTATCATCTGCAGGTGATCGCCCGCGACATCGCCGACTTCGAGCGCATCCACAAGCAGCATCTGTCGCGGATGCCGGGAGTCGCCCGCATCCATTCCAGCTTCGCGATGCGCGAGGTGGTTCGTCGCACCATTCCCGAGACGGCGCTGCGCGGCTGACGGTCACGCGCCATCGCGCACTGTCACAATCGCGCACTGTCACAATCGGGCACTGTCATAATCGGGCACTGTCATAATCGGGCACTGTCATAATCGGATCTGCCCGGCTCGCTCCCACACGCAATTTTTAGTTCGTGATTCGCCGGCTTCTATGACAGAATTGCTACAGTTCAATATCAATTCGGTTACACGTGGAGCGGTGAATGAGCATGGAGTGGCGGGCACGGCCGGTTTCGCTGGCTTGGTCAAATCCAGTGGTCCGGTGGTGGGGCTTCTTGAGCCTCGTCAGCGCCGCCAATATCGCGATCTGGTTCGCGCTCTACCGCCAGTTCAATGAACAAGCCAATGGCAGCTTCAGCAACACCTCGGGCATCGGCCTGATGATGCTGCTGTGCGCGGCCTATGTGTTCGGCTGTGCCTTCCGCTCGGTCCTGCCGCGCGCCGACGTGCAGCGCATCTGCCTGTTCGACACCTGGCTGTCGAGCGTCGTGGTCGGCCGCACCGTCGCCACCGTCGCCGAGGTTTGCTTCGCCGCGCAATGGGCGATCATCCTGCATCAGCTCGGCACCATGACCGGCGCCGAGACCACCGTGAACATCGCCTGGATCATCGTGCCGCTGATCGTGATCGCGGAATGCTTCTCCTGGTATGCGGTGCTGACCACCCATTATCTCTGCAACGCGATCGAGAACTCGATCTGGGCGGTGGTGTTCTTCCTGGTCGGGATCGCGCTGTGCCGGCTGCTGCCGGAGTTTCATGGCCCGGTGCGCTGGGCCTTCATCGTCGCGATCCTCGGCATCGCCGCCTTCCTCGCCTTCCTGATGACCGTCGACGTCCCGATGTATCTGAATCGCTGGCGCGCCAACCTCGCCGCCGGCGGCACGCTGCTGCATCCGCTGGAAGGCTTGCGCGACGTCAGCCGGCGCTGGGTCGTGACCCACGACATCGCCGAGTGGCGCGAGGAGATCGCTTGGATGTCGCTGTATTTCAGCATGGCGGTCTGGTCGAGCCTCGCGCTCTGCGTCGGCTACTCGCTCGAGGATCAGCTGCCGCGCTACCGCACCGAGCCCGTGATCGTCGCAACGACGACGGCGCCGACAGCGCAGCACACCGCCACGATCGACGCGGCGGCACCGTCGCGGAATTGATCGGCGACCGCCGCGCGCGGCTTGTCGCCGCCAGTGCTTTCGGAGTAAAGGCTGAGGCATCCCCGCTCATCTGTCAGCGCGTTCCATGCCCCGCATCACCATCATCGAAACCGGGCTCGTCAGTCCGCAATTCCGCGAGCGCCACGGCAGCTATCCGCAGATGTTTCAGCGGATGGTAGCCACCGCCGATTCCTCTGTTACCTGCGACGTCGTCAGCCTCGCCAATGGCGAGACGCTGCCGGATCCGGTCGCATTGGATGCGATCCTGATCACGGGATCGGCCGCCGGCGTCTACGACGACGTCGCGTGGATCGCGCCGCTCGAAGCCTTCGTGTGCACGGCCCATGACAAGCGCATTCCAACCGTCGGCGTCTGCTTCGGCCATCAGCTGATCGCGCAGGCGCTCGGCGGCACGGTGCGCAAATCCGAGAAAGCCTGGGGCATCGGGCGCCATATCTATCGGATCGCGCCGGACAACGGGCTGATCGACGGCGAGACGATCGCCGTCGCCTGCTCGCATCAGGACCAAGTGGTCGACCCGCCCGCCTCAGCGCGCACCATCCTGTCGTCCGGGTTCATGCCGCACGCCGCCCTGCTCTACGCCAACGGCACGACGCTGTCGGTGCAGCCGCATCCGGAATTCACCGCCGACTATGCCGACGCGCTGTGCGATCTGCATCGCGGCCGCGCGCCGGATGCCCTGATCGAAGCCGCCAAGACCTCGCTCACCGAACCGCTCGACCACGCCACGCTTGGCGGCGTGGTCACGCGCTTCCTCGTGCGCCGTAGCAACTAGACATCGTGTTCGCTTGGCGGCCGCAACGGAACTGCGCTCCCTCGCCCCGTTCTTACGGGGAGAGGGTTGGGGTGAGGGCTGTCACCACGTCAACGGAGCCAGAAAAATTCGCGGAGGTTCCCCCTCACCCGCATCGCATCTTCGATGCGATGCGACCTCTCCCGCACGCGGAGGAGGGGTGAAGGAAGCGCTTGCTTCGCTGTAAAGCCTTCATTCGCAGCTAGCCCTTGCGCCACTGCGCGGCGGCGTCGCGGGCGAAATCGCGATAGGCCCGCGGCGCGCGGCCGAGCAGCTTCGTCAGGCGTGCCAGCTCGTCGGCCGTCGCGACCGCGCCGTCGCTCTGGTACCGGCCAAACATGAGGCGCATGTCGAGCGCGAGCCATGCCGGCATCGCTGCCTTGAAACGCTGCTCCATCGCTGCGAGATCGTCGCCGCCATAGCTTATCGCGCGGCCAAGCTCATCGCGCCAGATCGCAGCCGCGCCCTCGCCGGTCACGACGTCGGGGCCAACCAGCGCGTAAGTCTCGCGGCCGAGCTGGGCGGACGCGCGCTCGCGGCGCAGCAGCTCGATCGCGGCCGCCTCGCCGATGTCGCGGATATCGACCATCGAGATGCCCTTCGCGCCGATCGGCATGCCGTAGGCGCCGAAGTTCAGCAGCGGCTCCTTCAGCCGAAGATCGTTCTGGATGAAATAGGCCGGACGCAGGATGGTCGCGGGAAGATCGAGCGCCTCGATCATCCGCTCGACCGTGTGCTTGCCGGCGAATGCGGCACGTCCGCATAGGCCTCGCCCTTGAACACCGAGAGATAGACGATGCCCTTGACGCCGGCCTCGCGCGCGGCAGTCAACGTCAGCATCGCCTGCGTCAGTTCGTCGGCGGCGTTCGGCACCAGCAGGAAAAGCGTGCTGACGCCAACGAGCGCCGCACGGACCGAATCCACGTCGGCAAGATCGCCGCGAACCGCCGTCACGTGCTGCGGAAATTGCGCCTTGCCGGGCGAACGCGTCAGGGCCCGAACGTCGACGCCCTGACCGGCGAGATGATTGAGAACCTGGGTGCCGATGGTGCCCGTGCTGCCTGTCACCAGAATGGTCATGTCGAATAACTCCTTTGTTGCGGCAGATCGTCTGCCGCTGCGGCGAAGCTAGACGTTCCAATTTTCCTTTGGAGATGGCATTATCTGAACAGGCCGTTTCGAATATGGAACAGTTCGATGGACCTTCAGGCACTCGCCGATTTCAATCTGGTGGCCGCGCATGGCGGGCTCGGCCGCGCCAGCCGGGCTTCCGGACGGGCCAAGGCCACGCTGTCCCGCCGCGTCGCCGAACTGGAACAGAGTCTCGGCGTCCGCTTGATCGAGCGGGGTTCGCAGAGTCTGCGACTGACCGATGAGGGCCGCGCGCTGCACGAGCGTACCAGCGGTCCGCTGCCGACATCGCCGAGGCCGGCGAAGCCGTGGTGCTCGGCGCGTCGACGCCGCGCGGCCGCTTGCGGGTCAGTGCGCCGGTCTTGCTCGCCCATGTCGCGTTCGACCGGATCGGTGCGCGCTTTGCGCACGCCTATCCCGACGTCCAGCTCGAGATCGTCGCGGAGGATCGCCTGGTCGACCCGGTCGAGGACGGCTATGACTTCGTCATCCGCATCAACCCGTCAGCGGATGAACGTCTGGTCGGCCGCCGCTTCCTCAACGACGAACTGCTCGTCGTGGCGCATCCCGATCGACAACGGCCGACGACCGCCGCGCGCGATCCGAATGGCGTCTCCGTCGATGCCGTTCTGATGTCGCAGACGCCGCTGGATACGCTCTGGCGCATCCGACATGAACGCGAAGAAATGATGCTCAGGCCGCGGCCAATGCTGCGTCTCTCATCGATGCTGATGATGCGCGATGCGGTGCTCGCAGGCGCGGGCGCGGCCCTGCTGCCGAAGCTGCTGGTCGATGACGACATTGCCGCGGGTCGGCTTGCCTATTGGGGAACGGATGCCAGACCTCCGGTCGATATCTGGGCACTGCAGAGCTCGCGACGGCTGGTCGGCGCAAAGGTTCGCGCGTTTCTCGACGTCGTCGAGCAGGCATTCCCGAACCGGGTGTTCGTCCCGCCGGCCTGAGTTGCAGCCCGGACGATGCGCCTCAGGTCATGCTGCCCGGCATGAAGCAGCGCACTCGCGGGTGGCCGTCGACATAGTGCTTCCACACCATGGTGCGCCCGATCTTGTTCGGCTCGGTAATCACGGCCTCGTTCGGCACGACAACCCATTCATTGTCGATGAGCACGCGATAGTTGCCGTGATCAGACTCCCAGTCGGGATCGGCGACCACATAGCCGTCAGCATCCGAGCAGCATTGTCCATAGCCGCTGTGCAGGCTTTCGAACCAGGGCTTTAGCGGTGAATTGGCGTAGCGGCCGTCGTCCCGCGCCAGGGTCGGCGATGTCAGCCACATCGTCCCGAGCAGCAGTGCCGCACGCGTGATGGCGTGCATGTCGTCGTCTCCGTGTCGATCCAGCTGCGGGCGCGCGTCACAGACTGCTCGCCTGCGACGCTGCCGCCGCAGGCGAGAGCACGACACATCCGCGCCCCAGCACCTGACATTGAACGATGCAAGAGCAGGGCCAGACGGGATGCCGGAAGACTACGGCCGACGAAAGTATAGGGCGTGCGGCACGATCAACGACTCACTGCCGCGACCTCCGGCGGTGCGCTGCGCGACGCTGCCTGCAGCGCGCATTCGACGAACCGGCGCGGCAGCAGCGAGGCGTTGGAGCGCATCGCCACCAGCATGCGGCTCTCCGCATCCGGCGTGTCCAGCGGCTTCGCCACCACATTCATCACGCCGGCCTGCTGGTAGCACGACGGCAGGATCGACAGCCCGATCCCGGCCGCAACCAGGCTGAGCACGGTGCGCAGTTCATGCGCCTCCTGCACCACGCGCGGGGCAAAGCCCGCCCGCCGGCACAGCATCGCGGCCTGATCACCGACACCGCAGCCGCTCTCGGCCATACCGACGAATTCATGCTCGGCAAGGTTGGCCATCTCGAGCGCGCCCTTCGCGCCGGCCAGCGGATGATCCAGCGGCAGGAACACCATCAGCCGGTCGCGCCACACCACATGGACCTGCAGATCGGCCGCCGGCCTGAAATCGAGCGGCGGGCGCATAATCGCGACATCGAGTTCGGCGTCGGCAAGCGCGCGCAGCTGCGTTGCCGTCGACATGTGCCGGAGTTCGATCTTCACCCGCGGATAGCTGGCGCGAAAGCTGCGGAACAGCTCGGCGAACATGTCGAGCATCGGGACCGAGCCGGTGAAGCCGACGCGGATCATGCCGGCCTCGCCGCGCGCCGCACGGCGCACCGTCTCCGACGCCAGATCAAGCTCGCTGACCGCGCGCCGCGCATGTTCCAGCAGCAATTGTCCGGCTTGCGTCAGTTCCACCGCGCGCCGCGTCCGCGCCAACAGGCGCGTGCCGAGCTCTTCCTCCATCGCCTTGATCTGCGTGCTCAGCGGCGGCTGGCTGACATGCAAGCGTTTGGCGGCGCGGCTGAAGCTGAGCTCTTCGGCTACCGCGATGAAGTAACGAAGCTGCCTGTAATCCATCGCTTATTCCGATTCCCTATAAGTCGGGGGTCAACAAGGTATTTGACCTCACGGGGCCGTTTCCCGATCTTCGCGCGAAATCACCAGTCCTCCAAGGGAGAAGCGCGCGAAATGCGTCAGGTTCAGACACGACGGCGCGGCGCTCGCAGCGGGTCAGCCATGCAATATCGCAGCGGACGATAGAAGATGACCGTTCCGTTTCGCGTTCTCGTCACCGGCGACAGCCTCGCGCCGGCCGCCGTCAATGTCCTCAGCGAGATCGGTGCAGATGTCGTGCTGATGCGCGATGCCGTCACGCCTGAGCGTCTCGCGCATGAGATGGCGCGGGCGCCGACGCAGGCGATCCTGATGCGCGGCAATCCGGTGTTCTCCGCCGCCACCATCGCCGGCAATCCGCACCTGCGCGTGATCGCAAAGCACGGCGCCGGCATCGACAGCGTCGATATCGATGCCGCAACCGCCAGGCGCGTGCTGGTGATGGTCGCGGGCGACGCGAATGCGCCTGCGGTTGCCGAGCACACCATCGCATTAATCCTCGCGCTCGGGCGCGACGTCGTCAGCCTGAACGCGCGAACCCATTCCGGCGCCTGGGACCGCGCCACCTATCGCGGCCGCGAAATCCGCGGCCGCACGATCGGCCTGGTCGGCTTCGGTCGCATCGCCCGGCACGTCGCCCGCGCGGCGGCCGCGCTCGGCATGAGCATCGTCGCGCTCGGCCGGAGCAGCGGCCGTGTCGATCCGGCGCTGGCGCGCGAAGCCGCCGATCTCGCCGAGCTGCTTGCGGTCTCCGACATCGTCAGCCTGCACGCGCCGCTGACCGATGCGACGCGCGGCATGATCGATGCCGGGCGGCTCAACGCCATGAAGCCCGGCTCCCTCCTGATCAACACCGCGCGCGGCGCGCTGGTCGACGAGGACGCGCTGTGCGCGGCGCTGCGCAGCGGCCATCTCGCCGGTGCCGGCCTCGACACGCTGGCGGAGGAGCCGCCGGCGAAAGACAGGCCGATCCTGCAGGCGCCGAACCTGATCGTGACGCCGCATATCGCAGCCCAAACCGGCGCATCGATCACGCGGACCGGCGTCGAGGCCGCGCGCAACATCGCAGCTGTCCTCACGCAACGCGACATCGATCGCGCCAATGTGGTCAACCCGGCGGCACTCGACGCGCCTTAAATCTCGCAGAAACGGCCCACCAAGAGGCCGCGACATCAAGAGGAAACGAACATGAATCTGGGGTGGCTGTCCAAGCTGTCCACCGTCGAACGCAAGACCTTCTTCGCTGCCTTCGGCGGCCTTGCACTCGATTCGATGGACACGACAATCTACGCGCTGGTCACGCCGGCGCTGATCGCAACGCTGAGCCTGTCGCGGCCTGACGCCGGCATTCTGGCTTCCAGCTCGTTGATCGGCACCGCCCTGGGCGGCTGGGTCGCCGGAATTGCCGCGGACCGGTTCGGCCGGGTGCGCGTGCTGCAATTCACCATCCTCCTGGTCGCGGTCTCGACCTTTGCCGCCGCCTTTGCCGACGGCTTCTGGTATCTCTTGGTCGCGCGCGCCATCCAGGGCATGGGCTATGGCGGCGAGGCCGCGGTCGGTGCCGTGCTGGTCGACCGAAGTGGTTTCGGCCGGCATGCGCGGCCGCGTCGCCGCCGCGATCCAGAGCGGATACGCCGTCGGCAATGCGCTGTCGGTGGCGCTGTTTCCCGTCATCTTCGGCTGGCTGTCGCAGGACATGGCCTGGCGCGTGTTCTTCGCGATCGGAATCCTCCCCGCGCTGCTGGTCTTCTTCGTCCGCCGCTTCGTGCCGGAATCCGCGATCTTCGTCGAGGAGAAGGCACAGCGCGCCGCCTCGCCGGCGCATAGCTTCTGGACCATCTTCACCGGCGAGCATCTGTTCAAGACGCTGGTCGCGACCTTCTTCACCACCGGCACGCTTGGCGCGGCCTATGTGATGATCACCTGGCTGCCGACCTATCTGCAAACCGGGCTGCATCTGCCGGTCACGCACACCGCCGGCTATCTCGCAGTCAACATCTTCGGATCGTTCGTCGGACCGATCGCCTTCGGCCTGATCGCCGACCGCATCGGCCGCCGCAAGGGTTTCATGCTGTTCCTGGTCTGCCAGGCACTGAACGTCGTCGTCTACACCCAGGCGCCGATCGGCCAAGGCATCACCATCATCCTCGGATTCTTCCTCGGCGCGCTGCAGGCCGGCCTCGCCTCCGGCCTGATGCCGACCTTTGCCGAGCTGTTTCCGACCAGCATCCGCGCCAACGGCGCCGGCTTTGCGCTGAGCGCAGGGCGCGGCCTCGGCTCGATCGTGCCGGCGACCGTCGGCATTCTCTCGACGCGGATGCATCTCGGCGACGCAATGGCGATCTGCGCCATCTGCGGCTACACCGCCGCGTTCTGCGCGGCATTGCTGCTGCCCGAGCAGCAGGGCATCGACCTCAGAACAATGGCAGCGGGCGGCGCGCCGGACGGAGCCGAACGCCCGCCGCACGAACGAGAGGCCGGACACCCAAACAACGTCCGAAATGGCGCCGCAACCCAATGAACGCCATTACAATGAACGGGAGGATTGCAATGGCCGGAGCGTCCGTCACTGAGCTCGAACAACAGACCATCCGCCGCGTCTATTGGCGGCTGATCCCGATCCTGTTCGTGATGATGTTCTTCAACTATCTCGACCGTATCAATCTCGGCTATGCCGGGCTGACGATGAACAAGGACCTCGGCCTCAGCCCCGCGATCTTCGGCTTCGCGGCCAGCATCTTCTTCCTCGGCTACATGGTGCTCGAGGTGCCGAGCAACCTGATGCTGCACTGGCTCGGCGCCCGGATCTGGCTGGCGCGCATCCTGATCACCTGGGGCCTGGTCGCCGCGTTGACCGCCTTTGTCTGGAATCCGCTCAGCCTCTATGTGATGCGGTTCGGGCTCGGCGTCGCGGAAGCCGGCTTCATGCCCGGCGTGGTGCTTTACCTCACCTACTGGTTCCCGGCGCGCTATCGCGCCCGCGCGGTGGCGGGATACATCATCGCCGGCTCGTTCTCGGCGGTTTTGGGCGGGCCGATCTCGACCAGCATCATGACCTGGTTCGATGGCATTGCCGGTCTCCACGGCTGGCAATGGATGTTCCTCGCCGAGGGCGTGCCGACCATTCTGCTCGGCCTGTTCACGCTCTATTATCTCACCGACCGCCCGGCCAAGGCGAGCTGGCTCACCAAGGAACAGGCGGCCTGGCTGGAAGGCGAACTCGCCGCCGAGCGGGCCGAGATCGAACAACAGGGGAAGCACAGGTTGATCGAATGCGTCCTCGATATCCGGGTCTGGCTGCTGGCGGCGCTGTTCGGCTGCGCACTGGTCGGGATCTACGGCCTCTTGCTGTGGCTGCCGCAGATCATCAAGGGCATGGGCGATCTCAGCAACATCCAGGTCGGCTTCCTCTCGGCAATCCCGCCGCTGCTCGGCGTCATCGGCACCATCGTGGTCAGTCGCAGCTCGGACAAGACCGGCGATCGCAAGTTTCATCTCGCGGCGGTCTATCTGCTGGCCGCGGTCGCGATGCTCGGCAGCGCCTATGTCGCGAGCCCGGTGCTGGCCTTCGTGTTCCTGTGCATCGTCGGCTTCAGCCTCAATGCCGGCAACCCGCTGTTCTGGAGCATCAATGCCTCGCTGCTGACCGGCGCGGCCGGCGCCGCCTCGATCGCGCTGGTCAACACGCTGGCGCAGTTCGGCGGCCTGATCGGGCCGTGGTGCATCGGCCTGATCAAGGACTCCACCGGAAGCTTCTCCTGGGCATTGGTCGGCATCGCCGGCTTCCTGCTCGTCGCCTCCGCCATCGCCGCCACCATGCGCGTCAAGCCGCGCGAGACGGAATTGACGGGCGCGATCCCGTCATCCGTCGCACACTGACACCCCTGCCAAGGAAGCAACCATGATCATCGATTGTCACGGCCATTACACCACCGAGCCGGCCAAGCTGCAGATCTTCCGCGACAAGCAGCTCGCCGGCCTCGCCGACAAGTCGCGCCGGCCGCTCACCACCAATCTCGGCATCACCGATGACGAGATCCGCTCCAGCGTCGAGGGCGCGCAGCTTCGCCTGCAAAGGGAGCGCGGCACCGACGTCACCATCTTCTCGCCGCGCGCCGCCGGCATGGCGCATCACGTCGGCAAGGAAGCGACCAGCCGCGAATGGACCACGATCTGCAACGACCTCGTGCACCGGGTCTGCACGCTGTTCCCGCAGAACTTCGTCCCCGTGTGCCAGCTGCCGCAGAGCCCGGGCATCAAGCCTGCCAACTGCATCGAGGAGTTGGAGCGCTGCGTGACCCAGCTCGGCTTCGTCGGCTGCAACCTCAACCCCGATCCCGCCGGCGGCTATTGGTGCGATCCGCCGCTGACCGACGAATGGTGGTATCCGCTGTATGAGAAGATGGTCGAGCTCGACGTGCCGGCGATGGTCCATGTCTCCTCGTCCTGCAATCCCTGCTTCCACGGCACCGGCGCGCATTACCTCAACGGCGACACCACCGCCTTCATGCAGTTCCTGACTTCGGATCTGTTCAAGCGCTTCCCGACCCTGCGGTTCATCATCCCGCATGGCGGCGGCGCGGTGCCCTACCACTGGGGCCGCTACCGTGGCCTCGCGCAGGACATGAAGCTGCCGCCGCTGTCGGAGCATCTCTTGAAGAACGTGTTCTTCGACACCTGCGTCTATCACTTGCCCGGCATCGAGCTGTTGACCAGGGTAATCCCTGTCGAGAACATCCTGTTTGCGTCCGAAATGGTCGGCGCGGTCCGCGGCATCGATCCTGAAACGGGTCATCACTTCGACGACACCCGCCGCTATATCGACGCGCTGCCGCTGAGCGCGGCGGACAAGGCCAAGATCTTTGAAGGCAACGCCCGCCGCGTCTATCCTCGCCTCAACGCCCATCTCGAACGCCGCGCGCATTGAACGTTGCCGAGACAAGCACTCCAACTCCTCATCCTGAGGTGCCCGCGAAGCGGGCGTCTCGAGGGATGCAGGCCACTAACCGGGCCACATGGTTCGAGACGCGCGTTCCGCGCTCCTCACCATGAGGGTCCAACCAAGCAGCAAGACCGACAATCGACTTCAACCAATCAATCTCGGAGAAAACCGATGGCCATAGGATTTGCAATTCACAAAGCGAAGCGGAAAGTGTCGCCTGACCTCGTCGCGCGCTACCGCACCCTGCCGGTCGCCAATATCAGCGATTCGATGTCGCGGATCGCGGGCACCAACCGGCTGCGGCCGATGCATGCGGGCGGCTGGCTCGGCGGCCCGGCGCTGACGGTCAAGACCCGTCCCGGCGACAATCTGATGGTCCACAAGGCGATCGACCTGGCCCAGCCCGGCGACGTCATCGTGGTCGATGCCGGAGGCGTCCTCGTCAACGCCATCATCGGCGAGATCATGTCGATGCTGGCCGAGAAGAAGGGCGTCGCGGGCTTCGTGATCGACGGCTCGATCCGCGATGCCGGCGCGATCCGCGCCGGATCGTTCCCGGTGTTCGCCGCCGGCGTCGCCCATCGCGGCCCCTACAAGGACGGCCCGGGCGAGATCAACTGCGCCATCTCGATCGACGGCATGATCGTCGAGCCCGGCGATCTCATCGTGGCCGACGACGACGGCGTGCTGTGCGTGCCCCATGACGACGCCGAGGCGATCTGCAAGCTGACCGAAGCCAAGAAGGCCACCGAGGAAAAGGCCATCCAGCAAATCCTCGCCGGCACCAGCGACCGCCGCTGGGTCGACGAGGCCCTGCAGCGCCTCGGCTGCGAGTTCAAGGACTGAGACGATCGGCGGTCCCAAAGGCGGCGATGCCCGCCTTTTGGGCACGAATTTGCGCCAAGTCGGCCGGAATCATCCCGCCCGTATCGTGTGCGTGTGCCCGTCCATCAAAATCGGGAATTTTTCCCGATTCCAGATGGAAAAGAATCCCGGTCCCCCGGGATTGATCTTGTTTGCCAAAGCAAGGGCGTTCCCGCAGTCTCCGAGCCAAGGTTCGTCGGGGATCAAGCCGAACCGCGGCTTGGGGGTGGGCGTCATGGCTGCTGCGTTGTTGCGTGCGGCAACACGGTCTTTGTCTTCTTCGGTCTATACGCGAGGCGCTGCGGCCGTGCTGGCTGTTATTGGCTCTGCACTGCCATCGACTGTCCTGCATGCTCAGACGGCCGATCCGGTCCCCACTGAACTGCCGCCCGTCAACGTGATTGCGCCCACACCTCTGGCCGGCACCCGCAGCGCAAGGCCGACGGCACGGCCGGTGGTTCGGACCACGCGAACCGCGCGAACCCGAACCGGACCTGTTGCTCCGGCAGCGGGACCCGATGTCGGCACCGCTGCACCTGCCCCCTCCGACCGCGACTCCACCCTGATTGATCGCGACAAGGTCCCGTCCAACACCGCGGTGATGACGACGCAGGATTTCAGCCACAACTACTCGACCAACTTCCTCGATGCTGTGAACCGCAAGCTGCCCGGCGTCACGCTCGGCGACCAGACCGGCAATCCGTTCCAGCGCAACCTCGACTACCGCGGCTTTACCGCCTCGCCGGTCCAGGGCACGCCGCAGGGCATCGCGGTCTATCAGAACGGCGTGCGCATCAACGAATCCTGGGGCGACGTGGTCAACTGGGACTTCATCCCGGAAAAGGCCATCGACAGCGTCGCATTGTTTCCCAACAATCCGGTGTTCGGCCTCAACGCGATCGGCGGTGCACTGAGCATCCAGATGAAGAACGGCTTCACCTATCAGGGCTCCGAGGCTGAACTGTTCGGCGGCGCTTACGGGCGCGTGCAGGGCAGCGTGCAGGCCGGCGGCCACAGGGACAACATCTCCGCCTACGCTGCGTTCGAATCCGCGTATGATCGCGGCTGGCGCGACTACGCCAATTCGTCGCACATCAACCGCATGTATGTGGACGTTGGCGCACGCAACGACGACACCGAATTTCACGTCAATTTCACCGGCGCCAGCAACCTGCTCGGCAACGTTGCGGCAACGCCGGTGCAGATGCTCAATCAGCGCTGGTCGAGCGTCTACACCTGGCCGCAGACGACGCTGCTTCAGCTCGCCTTCGTCAACGCCACGCTGAACCATAATTTCTCGGATACCTGGTCCTTCCAGGGCAATGCCTATTTCCGCGGCTTCCGGCAGACCCATGTCGACGGCAACGGCACCGACGTGCATGCCTGCGACGGGGGAGACAGTTTGTGCATCGGCGACGACCTGCCGATTTTCGGTCCGGCGGGAGGTCCCTCGGTTCCGAACACGCTGGGCAACGCCTTCGTTGGCGAAGTCGACCGCAACCGGGCCGCGACCAACAGCTTCGGCGGCACAGCCCAGCTGACCAACTCGGACAAGCTGTTCGGACACGACAACCACGTCGTGATGGGCGTCAGCGTCGACCACGGCAACACGAAATTCACGGCGACCAGCGAGCTCGGAACGATCGATCCGAACAACCTGTTCGTGACCGGCACCGGCATCTTCATCAACCAGCCCGATGCCGGTCTCGCCCCGGTCGACCTGCGCGCAACCAACACCTACACCGGCGTATATCTCACCGATACCTTCGACGTGACGAACAGGTTCTCGGTCACTGCTGGTGGACGATTCAACTATGCCCAGATCGATCTGCAGGACCAGACCGGGACAAATGACCAGCTCAACAGCAGCAACCGATTCCAGCGCCTCAACCCGGTGATCGGCGGCACCTACAAGATCACCCCGAACCTCACCTTCTATGCCGGCTATTCGGAGGCCAACCGCGCGCCGACGCCGCTCGAGCTCGGCTGCTCCGATCCGGCCCGCCCCTGCGTCATCGATTCCTTCCTGGTGTCCGATCCGCCGCTCAAGCAGGTGGTGTCGCACACCATCGAGGCCGGCTTCCGCGGCACCTGGGGCAACGACGCCAGGACCGGCATGCTGAGCTGGGGCGTCGGCGCGTTCCACACTCTGTCCGACGACGATATCATCCGGGTGCAGAGCCCCATCGGCACAGGCAATTTCGGCTATTTCCAGAATGCGGGGCAGACCCTGCGGCAGGGCATCGAAGCCAAGCTCGACTACCGCGTCAATCGCTGGAACGCCTATGCCAACTACACCTTCATCGATGCGACCTATCGAAGCGCAAACACGTTGCCGGCTCCCGACAACCCGAACGCCCTGACCGACCCGAACAACGATGACGTCCGGTTCATCAACGTCAAGCCGGGCGACCATATCCCGGGCATTCCGGCGCACCGCTTCAAGGCAGGTGTCGAGTACCTCGCCACCGACGCATGGAAGGTCGGCGCCGACATCAACGTGGTCGGCAGCCAGTGGCTGATCGGCGACGACACCAACCAGAGCCAGAAGGTCCCGGCCTACGCGGTCGTGAACCTGCACACCTCCTACAGGATCACGCCGAATATCGAGGTGTTCGGCCTGATCAACAACGTCTTCAACCAGCATTATTATCTCGGCGGCGCGTTCTACGAGACTGGCGGCTTTGCCAGCGCCGGAGCCGCGCCCAATTTGATGGCGCAGCTGACCGATCCGCGCACCTTCGTGCCCGGCATGCCGCTCGCCGCCTATGCCGGCATCAGGGCGAAGTTCTAAAGCGCGATGAGATTAGGTTGAATCGTCATCGCGCTTTAGCTCTTTGTCTGAGCATGATCTTTTCGGAAAACCGCTTCGCACTTTTCCGGATCATGCTTTAGGGCAATTCCTGGAAGACGCTACGCCACCGTCCCGCCGTCGACCGGCATCGCGATGCCGGTGACGAACGACGCCTTGTCCGACAGCAGGAACACCGCGACCTCCGCGATCTCCTCGGGACGCGCGGCGCGGCCCATCGGATTGCGGGTGACCGCGGCCTTGATCAGCTCCTCTGGATCGGCCTCGTTGTGGCCCGGCTGGTCCGGCCGGTTGACGAACACCCGCAGCATCGGCGTGTCGATCGCACCGGGGCAGATCGCGTTGACGCGGACGCCGTCCTTGGCGTGGCGCTTGGCGAGCGCGCGCGCCAGCCCGATCACGCCGGCCTTGGCCGCCGAATAGGTCGGACTCCACGGTGAGCCGACCAGGCCCGAGGTCGATGCAGTGAACAGGATGCTGCCCTGGCGCCGCGCGGTCATCTGGCCGAGCGCCGCGTTGGTGGTGATCAGCTGCGAGCGCAGGTTGAGATCGACGCTGAGATCCCAGCCTTCCAGATCGTCGATCACGGACGGACCGGGAATGCCGAGGTGATTCCACACGCAGTCGAGCGCTCCAAATTCCTTCACGGTTGCCGTGACGATGTCGCGCGCAAAGCCGTCGTCGCGCAGATCGCCGGTCAGCGCCAGCGCGCGTCCGCCGCCCTTTTTGATCTCGTCGACCACCGCCTTCGCGCCGGCCTCGTTCTGGTCGACCACCGCGACCGCCGCGCCCTCGCGCGCGAGGATGCGTGCCCCGGCGCGGCCCGCGCCGGATCCCGCGGCGGTGACGAGTGCGATCTTGCCCTGCATGTCCATGTTTCGATCCTGACTGTGCCCGTGAGCTCGAGCCTTCTTGGGTTCTGAAGTTTTGGTTGAATCAGGACCGCAGCGCTGCCGTCTTGCGCTGACCCGCTAAAGCTTGATCCGGAAAAAGTGCGAAGCGGTTTTCCGAAAAGATCATGCTCAAACAAAGAGCTAAAGCGCGATGACGATTCAGCCTAATCTGATCGCGCCTTAGCGGCCGCCGAACAGGACCGGAGACTGGCCGGGCAGCAGCTGCGAATGGATGTCGCTGTCCATCCGCTCCGCCCCTTGCTGGGTGAAGCTCGCGCCGAAGGACAGGCTGAGATTCGAAGTCGGCCGGAACTCGAGTCCCGCGCGCGCCGAATAGCCGGCGTTGACACCCGGATTGCCGCTGAACGGCGCCAGCGGTCCGCCGGCACCGGGCGGATTGTATTTCAGGGTGTCGAAGCCGGCGAAGAAGGTCACGGGCGTATTACCGACGCCCCTGAAATTGTATCCGAACTGCGCGCCCTGATATTCCAGCGAGCCGAACGCCGCTGATTGGCCGAGTGCGTTCCAGCCGACGCGACCGCCTTCGCTGCCGGCGAACCAGCCGTCGGGCCGGCCGTTCAGGTATGAGAAATCGCCGCCTTGCGCGCCGGCGGCGTCAAAGCTCGGAAAGTTTCCGTAAGTATCCGCCTTCTGGCCGTCGGCAAGGCTGCCGCCGAAGCCGAACAGCGAGCCCGGCGTCCAGTAGCGCACCGGGCCGGCCTGGGCACTGGCCTGCTGGCCGCTCAGGCACAGCGCCAACACTGCGATTGCGGGGCCGAGTTTGCTTACCAAAGTGGTCATCAGATTACCGTCACGAGTACAGGGATTATACGTCCCACCGACCGGGAACACCAGCCTGCGCCCTACCCCGCCGCGAGCAGCTTCTGCTTCAGCAAAACCGTCAGCCAGTCGGCAAATACCGGCAGCCTCCGCGACAGGTGCTGACGGTGCGGATAGAGCAAGGTCATCGGCATCGGCTCGGCGCGGTGCCGCGGCATCAGTTCAACGAGCTCTGCGGCGTCGATATGCCGCTTCACGTCGTCCGCGGGAATCTGGCCGGCGAGGCAGCAGGCGATATAAGCCTCGGCGCTGTTGACGGTGACGCGGCCACGCATCGCGATCGTGCGCGTTGCGCCCTGCTCGCTCCACTCCCACTCCTCGATGCGGCCGGTGGAGGGCGAGGCGTAGTTGACCGCCCAATGCGCGCCGAGATCGTCGGGCGTTCGCGGCGTGCGAGATATCCGGGGCCTGCGACATTCATCAGCGTCAGATCGCCGAGCGGCTGCGATCAGACCGGAATCGCTGCGATCGCGATCCACTACAACAGCGCGGCCACCAAGGCCGATGCCGACGCGACGGTGGCGGCGCTGCAGGCCGCAGGCAGCAAGGCGGTCGCCTTCCAGGCCAACCTCACGACATCGGGCGCGATGGAAAAACTGTTCGCCGACGCGGTCGCCGCGATCGGCCGCCCCGACATCGCGATCAACACCGTCGGCAAGGTGTTGAAGAAACCGATGATCGAGATCTCGGAAGCCGAATATGACGCGATGAGCGCGGTCAACGCCAAGTCCGCGTTCTTCTTCCTCAAGGAGGCCGGCCGCCACGTCAACGACAACGGCAAGATCTGCACGCTGGTGACCTCGCTGCTCGGCGCCTACACGCCGTTCTATGCGGCCTATGCCGGGACCAAGGCGCCGGTCGAGCATTTCACCCGCGCGGCATCGAAAGAGTTCGGCGCGCGCGGCATCTCGGTCACCGCGATCGGACCCGGACCGATGGACACGCCGTTCTTCTATCCGGCCGAAGGCGCGGACGCGGTCGCCTATCACAAATCGGCGGCGTCGCTGTCGGGCTTCTCCAGGACCGGGCTCACCGACATCAAGGACATCGTGCCGTGGATCCGCCTGCTGGTGTCGGACGGCTGGTGGATGACCGGCCAGACCATCCTCGTCAACGGCGGCTACACCACGAAGTGAGGCGCGATCTCGGTCGCCCTTACCATTCGAATCGCGTGCCGACTCCGACGGATGTCGAGCCCTTCGCATCGACATCCGACTCGACGCGGATATGGCGCGTCACGTCGACATTGGCCGACACTCCTGACTGGCTGGCGCTCGCGCCCGTCCGCACGCCCACGCTCAGCCTGTCGCCGATCGCGCGCGAGGCGCCAACCATCGGACCGCCCGCTCCGGCGCCGACGTCCAGATTGTCGACCCCGAGCGAGCGGCGCATGCGGTCCACCGTTCCCTCGCCACCGCTTGCGAACTGAGCGGCGGCCCCGGCGAGCTGCACGGCCTGCGAGGTCGTCAGGCTGCCCGAACCCTTCTGAAAGAGAATGCGCGACAGGATCTCGTCCTGCGGCAACTCGGGCTGCGAATGGAAGGCGAAGACCGGCGCGGCCGCCGGGCCCGAGATTCCGACCTGCGCGGTGATGTCAGAGGCCTGTATCTCTGCCGCGAAATCGAGCTCGGGCGCGAGATCGCCATTGAAGGAGAGATTGCCCTTGGTGAACGTCAGCGTCTTTCCGAGCACCACCAGCTTGCCCTGATAGAGCGAGAAAGCCCCCTTCGGAACCGGCGCGTTGCTCGTGCCGCCGACATGAACGGAGCCGCCGAGTTCTGCGGTTACCCCGCGGCCATGGATGAAGACGTGGTTCGGCGCCGAAACTGTCACGTCGAGCGCGGCGTTGAAGAGCGCCGGACGCTTCTTGTTGCCTTTCGGCGTCTCGGCCTTGCGCGCAGCTGCGAGCCGTGCAGCGGCCTGCCCCGAGGCGTTCACATGGTTGATGCCGTCGATCGGCTTCAGCGTCGACGGCAGGCGATCCGGAATATCGACGTTGACGCGAGTCAAGTCGACGCGACCGACGATCCGCGGATCGCGCGCCAAGGCGCCTGTGACGTCGATAGCGAGATTGGCCTGCGCGGTCGCCAGCGCGCTGGAAGCAAGCGTCGCCTGCTGACCGCGAATCGAGATCGTGCCTGGAAAACCTGCATCCGGGGCGACCCTTACCTCACCGGAGCCGGACAACGTACCGCCGTTGGGCGTCACCGCGGTCAGGCGCTCCACGACGATGCGCTCTCCTTCGGCGGTGATTTTCGCCTCGACGGCATCAAGGCGCGTACCGAGCATGCTGTCACGGAAGGTACCTCCGCTCATGGTGGCGACACCGCCGATCTGTGGCCTGGTACGCGTGCCGCCGACACGGGCATCGAGCGTAACGCTGCCGGACACGGTACGGCCGGAGGCGGAAAGCGCGGCATTGGCGACGGCGGCATCGAGGCGGCCCTTCGCGGTCAGCGCGATCGGACCCGTGGCGTCGAACGGCACCGTGCCCGACGCCGTGATCGCGCCGGCTCTTCCCGCGGCAATTGTGGTGTTCAGGCTCGCGCGGCTGCCATCGAGCCGTCCGTCCGCGGCAACGTCGATCGGCGGCAGGCCGGCGCTTCTGGTCTGCGGCGCGGTGAGCTGCTTGACCGCGACCTTGTACTGGCCGGTCGGCGCGCTCATGGAGCCCGCAATGGCCGCTGACGCGTCGAGGGTCCCGCTCAGGCCCAGACCGGGTATCGCGACATCGGCCTCGCCGAGCGGGATCGCGCTGGCCATGGCCTTAAGGTCGAGCACCTGACCGGCTTTGCCGTCCATCGTGAAGCGGCCACGTCCAATCCCGAGCGCCAGATGCTCGATCAACACCGAGCCATCGTCGAGCGTGAAGCCCGCGGGGCCCTGCAGCGCAATCGCTTTGGCGCCACGGCGCGCGGTGAAGCGGTTGAGATCGAACCGCACCCGCTCCCTGGTGGTCAGTGCACCCGCGGCATCGAGATCGAATCCGGCAGCCTTGGCGGACAGGCCGATCGTGCTCGCATCGGCATTGCCCGCGGCCGCCAGCGTGACGTTTGAGACTGTCTGACCGCCGAACTCGGCACCATTGACCTGCGCATCAGCATTGAGCACCGGATGGCTGTAGAGATCGGCGCCATCGGCGCGCAGATCGAAACTGCGGACGGCCGCACCCGCGGCACGGATTCCCGCGCCCTTGCCGGCAAGCCGGATCGACTGTTGGCCGCCATCGGCCGAAGCGGCAAGGTCGAGTGAGGCCGAACCGGCGAGCTCTGTAAGGGCAAGCGGCGAGAGATCGGCGAGCGCCCCGGCTGCGAAGCGAATCTGCCCGCTGGCGAATCTCTGGGCGTCGATCGTTGCTGCCCCCTTCAGGGATACCGATCCGATCGCGATGTCGATGGTCTTTGCATGCCAACCGGCAGCGGCGGGAGCTGCGCGATCGTCGGGCTCCGACGATCGACGACTCAGCTGAACAATCCCGCGCGCTGGCTTGCCGTCGACGGAGCCGTCGAGCTTGGCCTCGACAGCACAGACTCCGTTGATGTCGTTGACCGTCGCGGCGAGCCCGAGATGCGGAATCGGACGCCGCATCGCGGTGGCGCGATCCACCGAGGCCACGAACGAAACCCCGGGATGTGCGAGCCCGCCGGTCAGGCCGACGTCGAGAGCTCCCGCACCGGTGAGGCGAGCATCGGCCGCCGAGAGATCCGGCAGGTCCACACGCGCCGACAGGTCGCTCGAGTCGCGCGTCACTGTTCCTTTGGCGCGAACCGCAACATGGGCACCATCGATCGACGCGTCGCGGACCGTGTAAGTGTCGCGGCCGTCAGCAGAGATGTCGGCTGCCAGTGCGAGCCGCGCCCCCGCGAGCCCATCGAGCGCCGCAAGTCCCGTCGCAAGCTTCTCGCCGGCACCTGACATTCTGATATCGAAGCTGCCACGCTGTAAATCCGTGTCGAGATCGAGGCCGAACGCCACCGAACCCTTGAGCTTCAACCCGGCAAGGTCGGCAAAGGCGCCGAGGTCGGGCACGGTTCCGGTTGCCCGGCCATTCAGGCGATCGGCGCTGACATCGCCTGTATAGGTGGCCTGAACCGTTGATGTGCCGATCCCGAGACGCTCGATCCTGGCGCGGCCGCCCAGGTCCGTATCGCCATGGAGCACGAGCGACGCGGTGTTGCCGATCGCGGCCGCCAAACTCGCGTCGCGTGGCGCGATGCCGGAAGCGCGCAGGTTCGCGTCAAGGATGATACGCGTTGCGGGATCGCTGGCCTCGGCACGAGGAACGGCCGTGATCGAAGCATCAAGCGTCTCGACGTCTCCGTCCGGCAGATGAACACCCGACAGCGCGAGCTTGACCGATGCTGTAGGAGCCTTGATTGGGCCGTTGACGCGGCTGTCGAAGACGAGGCTGCGGATCGAGCCTTGGTCAGTCTCGGTCACGTCGCCGTTGCTTGGCAAGGCGCGGATCGAAGCCGCAAAATCCACGACCTTGTCGGCTCGGAGCAGACCTTTCGCGTCGAGCC
This sequence comes from Bradyrhizobium sp. USDA 4501, assembly GCF_054062115.1. Taxonomy (NCBI): domain Bacteria; kingdom Pseudomonadati; phylum Pseudomonadota; class Alphaproteobacteria; order Hyphomicrobiales; family Nitrobacteraceae; genus Bradyrhizobium; species Bradyrhizobium sp. USDA 4501. The sequence continues at coordinate 6,141,475 of NZ_JBSSEX010000001.1, read as the reverse complement.
GTGCGAGACGGCTCGTCAGCGTCAGCCCGCCCAGGGCGACGCTGCCGTCGTCACCAAAATGCGTCGTACTGTCGAGATGGGTTTCGCCCGCGAAGACCGGCGCGGCGATCGCCGGCAACAATGGTTCGAGGTGACTGGCAAGGCGCGTTGCGAGCACTCGGGCCGCGCCGTTTCGGTCAAGCGCAATCGTGCCGGTCGCATCGATCGTGGGGCCGGCCTGCAACTTCAGGGCACCGCGAAAGCTGTCGAGCGTGCCCTTGCCTCCCAGTGCGAATGTGACGGGCGGCTCGCCCGGCAGATGGCCGAGCTTCGACATGAGTCCGTGGGCTGGCTCGTCGAGCGTGACGTCGAGGGTAAGCGCATTTCCCTGCGGAACGTAGGCGAGAGCAGCCTTGAAGTGGCCCGGAAAATCCTTGCGGGTGGCATCGAGGTTGAAGACGAGCCCTTCCGAGGGCGAGCCGAACTCGGTATTGCCGGTCGCCGCGACACTCAAAGCTTCACCCAGAATCGACTGTCCCAGCGTCAGGGCCCGCAGGTCGAAAGCCTTCACCTGCACCTTCACCGGAAGGTCAGGCAGCATCGGCTGATCGGACTCGGCGGCAGGCTGGTCGGACGGAAGCGGCTTTCGCCTGATCTCAAGTGTGCCGATCTCGAGACGGTCGATTTCCAGCCGCCCCAGCAACAATGCGCTGCGTCGCCAGACGAGGCGCGCCTTGTCGAGCGTCAGCCAGACACCGTCCTTGTCGGTGATGCTAACGTCGCGGACCGTTGCATCCGAGGACAGCACACCATCGACGGCGCCGACATGGACCTGGGTCGCCGGCGTCGAGAGCGTCCGCGAGACGAGACTGGCCAGCACATCCTGCTGGTTCTCGCCGCTCCCGCCCACCATTCCGTAGACAACGACACCAAGCACCGCGGCAGCGATGAGACCCAAGGCCGCGACGGCGGAACCGATAATGAACAGCCGTCGGATGCGCATCAGAAGGCTTGCCCAATGCTGACATAGATCGCGTAACGGCTGTCGCCGGGGCGAGGGTTCAGCGGTGTCGCAACGTCAAGGCGGATCGGGCCGACCGGCGTGAGATAGCGCAACCCAAGTCCCGCGCCGTAGCCCACATAGTCGTCGAAGCCTGGCAGGGACGATCGGGAGGCGGTGCCAAAGTCGAAGAATGGCACGAGGCCGATGGTGGGAGTGATCTTGACCCGCACCTCGGCGGAGCCCTCGATCAGGCTGCGACCACCGGTGATTTGACCGAACATCATCGGCGAAATGGTGTTGAAGCCGTAACCGCGTACGGATCCGCCGCCGCCAGCGAAGAAGCGATGTGCGTCCGGAATCTGGTCGAGCGGCGCGCCCGCAAGCGAGCCTGCGGCCAACCGACCCGCCAGCACGTAGTCGGCCTGCTCGTCGAGCGCATAATAGGCCGAGCCCGCAACCCGCGCTTCGAACAGATCGATCGTGGAACCCATCAGCTTCGGATAGGCATTGACGGTCGCCGAGAGGCGCACACCGCGCGTGGGGTCGAGCGGATTGTCTGTCGTGTCGTAGCGGCCGGTCGCCGTGAAGCCGATCAATGTCGCATCGACCCGCCCCAGCACGTCCTGCGATTTCGATTGCTCGACCTGGAGACCGGCCTGCAGCGAAGCCGCCTCCGAAAAGCGATGGATCACGCCGAATGTGCCGCGCACCGTGTCGTCAGTGTAACCGCCGAGGTCGTTGTTGCCGACACGCTCGCGGAACGCAGTGGCCTCGATCAGTAGATCGTTGGCCGTACCGAACAAGCCCGGCTTGATGAAGGTGCCGGTAAAGCGTGCGCCGAAATCCGAGCCGCTCAGACTATTGAAGCCGGTGAAGGACGTGCCGTCGATCCGTTGCAAAAGCGAGGCGGACGCTTCGAGCCTCAGGCGCTCGCCGCCGCCGAATATGTTCCGATCCTCGTAGTAGCCAGCAATGCCGGGACCATCGACGGTGGAATATTTCGCCGAGAGGCCCACCGCATGCCTTGGCCTTTCCGTCAAATCGATGAAGACCGGCAGATTGCCATTCTCATCGAGCTGGTCCGCCTCGCGGACGCGAATTCCCCCGATGGCCGGGATCTTTGCGATCGAGGTTTTCGCCAAGGCGAGCCGCTCTGGCGAATAAGGCTCGCCTTCCCTCAGGTAGACGTGCGTGGCCACTACTCTCGGATCGACGTCTCCGCCCGAGATCGTCACGGCGCCGATGCCGGCCTTGGGGCCCGCTTCGACCCGCAGCCGAAGGTCCATCGCGGCGGTGCCATGATCGACGGTGGCCTTGACGTCGGCGACCTTCGCGAGCGGATGTCCGTTGCTGCGGAACCAGTCGACGAGCTTCACCTGCGCGGCGCGCAGGTCGGCAGAGATCGCGGGATCGCCGGACTTCAGCGCAAACGCGCGGCGCGGCAATCCCTGCGGCGCTTGGTCGCGCGGATAGTCTACATCAACGGCACGCAGCTTGAACAACGGACCAAGTCGCGCGATGACCTTGACGGGCACAACGGTCCGATTGCGAAAGCTGTCGGCCCGGCGCGCGGCCGCGGCAAGCCCGATCTCGTCGAGGGAGATTGGAACTCCATCTATCGTCACATCGATCTGGGCGTTGTAGCGGCCAAGCCCCCAAAGGGCATCGAGCAGCGGATTGATATCCGCCTGCAGCCGGCGCGCGAGACCTTCCCCGTCCGGCGGCGGTTCCTGTCGAAGGCGATAGGTGCCGGCGGCATCGCGCAATGCCTGTTCGGCGTCGCTATCGTTCTTGCCCTCCGGCGTCTTGGCTTCGATCTCCAGCCGATAGGACAGCGTCGTGGCGCTGACCGGCGGCGGATCGTCGGAACCGAACAGGCCAAAGAAGTCGAGCGCGTGAGCCTGCTCGCACAGCGAGCAACCGACGACAGCGACGCACGCCGAACGCAGAACGCGCCGCGCTGCAGCGATGAAATACCTTCGCCTTGCCCGCCCCGGCAAAGGCGGCAGGCATCGTCGCACCACGATTTGCTTGATTGTTCCGCTCCGCCTGCCTGTTGACGCGACCCGAGTCTGTGCACCTCGGGTTCCGGCGATCCCCTGTCTCCGCATTCAACAGGCACCACACGCGAAGTTGATAGACTCATGATGGACAATGTTGGGCAAACGTAGGGGAACTTCGACGTTCGTCGAAGTTATCGACTCTCCGATGCGCGCCACCATCGGTTCCGGCAACCGCATCTTGCGGACAATCCGCTACACGCGTCATCACGATTCCATGGCGCTGATGCCGGAACCGTCGCCAGTTAAAAGCAGAGTGCAAGCTCGGCCGATCCAATCCGCAAATGCAGAGGGACAGGTTCAGGTCGGGCCGGCAGTCTGCTGCCGTGGCCGATCAACGCAGAGCCCGTCATCGGGCAACGCGTTGCGTGGGCGCATTAACCAATCCGGACCCTGCCACTGCTTTGCCCGACGGCGCACGCCCCCGCGGCCGTGGTCTTACCTCCCGCGTTTTTTATTACGCGGGACCCATGGGTGCGATCGGCACCCGGCTTTCCCTGCGCCCTCTGTTTCCGGAGTGGCGAAACGAAATGCAAAGCTCGGACAGATCATGTCGCGAGAGCGCGGAAGTATGACTCACCGGCAGCGCAATACATTCGGTGTCGTCCCGGCGAAGGCCGGGACCCATAACCACCGAGCGTGATTGTTGAACGATGTGGAACGACGAGTCCCGTTCACGACACCCGCCGCGGCGTATGGGTCCCGGCGAAAGCCCATAGGCGCTAAGATAGTTTGATCATAGTCTGATAGTGGCGCTTATGTCTGGGTGGCTCGCGTAGATGTCGCCGGAGAGCGTGACTGGCTCTGCAGAGTAGAGCGATTGCGGGCTGTGGAATGATCGCTTGCCGTAGCGAAGCGACGAGCTGGCGCAGCAGACGCCACGTCACTGGGTGGGTCAGGCGGCGTCGGGCAAGCGGGGAGAGTCTTCGAGTTCGTCGACGAGCGGCTCGAGCAATAGAATGATCAGCAGATGAGCGAGGATATGGGGTCTGGCGGACCGCTCGTCGGTTCCGGGAGGTCCCTTCAGGCCAATCAGGCTTTTCAGCCGCTTGAAGCCGAGCTCAATGCGCCATCGCAGCCGATAGAGGGCGAGGATATCTGCAGTCGTGAAGTCCTCTGGCCTGAGTGAGGTCACCAGGATCACCCAATCTGCGGCGTCAAGTGTTTGCCTGGAGAGCTGATGACCTCCCTTTTGTGCAGTCCGGCGCGCCTTGCGTCGCGCAGCCGCAGCAGCTTGCGCCGGCTTCTTCGCGGCAACCAGACGCACTGCGAGCGGCGGCGCACCTGACTTGCGCTTTATCCAAATCGGCCGATCGATCAGGCCACGCGCCGAGGCGTTGCGCAGTTCGGCAGTGAGGTCAACAAGATTACCTTCGGCATCGAGCCAGCGCGCGCTCTTCCAGCCGGCCCGGATCACGAAGTCTGCATCGGCATCGACGAGATGCGCCATGCGCTCCGGTTGCAGATAGGCGCGATCGGCAAGACGGATCTCACCGGCAACCGCCGGTATCCGATCCAGCGTCTCGCCCGCTCGCTGATCGGTCAGCTCGAAGTGACCAAAGCGCTCCTGCGGAAGATCGAACGCGCTATGGATACGCCACACTGCGTTCTTGTTCCTGCCGCTCGTCCCAGCCTTGGGGACCGTCGTGGCGTCAACAATACGGATCAGACGACCGCGGCTCGCCTTCGGCGCCGCGTCGGCAAGCGCCTGCTCGACCAAGATTGCCAGCCAATCTCCGCACTGACGTAAGCGATACAACAGAGCCACGTTGGAGATATCGACAAGCCCAACCGACGTGGCCCATGCCGCCGTCAACCGCAGCCCTTTCTCACCAAGGCAATAAGCCAAGATCAGGCGCAGCAAGTCGACCGCATTGCTGATCTCCCGCGGACGGACAAACGCCTTCGTCTTGCGCGCGCTAATGTTCAGAGCCTCGGCTCCGCCAAGTCGGGCGACAACGCGCGCCCAATCTTTGTTCACAAGCGATTCGTGTGCCATTCCATCTTGGAATCACAAACGAATCCAAGGCGCAAATCCTATTTTAGCGCCTATGGGCGAAAGCCGGGACGACGTGCGGAGAGAGCCATGGACGGCATTCTCTCTGTGTCATGCCCGCACATGCGGGCATCCAGTGCGCCGTGACCTCGCGGCTCAAGCAGGACCGTTCTGGAATACTGGTCACCAGCTTGCCCGCTGATGACACCGAACAAGCTCCGCGGCATTGCACCGCGAGCCGCGCTGCGGCGCAACAATCAAAATGAGACTGCCCGTTAAGCCAATTGGCGCCGACGACATCCGCGCCGCGCCCGCCTTCGGCTAGCTTTGCCGGCAACAACCGGACGCCCATCAGCCTTCGCACGCCAAGTGGACGCCGGCGACAACGCAGAGGGAGGAGCGCGATGTTGAAAGGCAGTTTGGGACTGATTGCGTTGAGCAGCCTGTTGCTTTCGGGCACGGCGTTCGCTCAGGAGAAGATCAAGGTCGGCGTCACCGCGACGCTCGAGGGCACCTACACGGTGCTCGGCGAGGACGGCATGCGCGGCTTCCAGACGGCGCTCAACGTGCTCGGCAAGAAGATCGGCGACAAGGAGCTCGAATTCGTCGTCGCCTCGACCGACGCGACGCCCGACTCCGCGGTGCGCGCGGTGCGCAAGCTGATCGAGCAGGACAAGGTGCAAATCCTGCTGTCGCCGCTGTCCGGCGACGAAGGCATCGCGGTCAAGAACTTCGCCAAGACCCATCCGGAGCTGACCTTCGTCAACGCCGCCTCCGGCGCGCAGGAAACGACCTATGTCGATCCGGCGCCGAACTTCTTCCGCTACAACATGGACGGCGCGCAGTGGCAGGTCGGCCTCGGCAAATACGCCTATGAGACCAAGGGCTATCGCAAGATCGCGACCGTCGGCGAGGACTACTCCTTCATCTACACCCAGGTATTTGGCCTGGTGCTCGAGTTCTGCGGCGCCGGCGGCCAGGTCACCAACCGACAATGGGTGCCGCTCGGCACCAAGGACTTTGCCTCCGTGATCGCCGCGCTGCCTGACGACGTCGACGCGATCTATCTCGGCCTCGGCGGCGCCGATGCCGTCAACTTCCTCAACCAGTATCAGCAGGCCGGCGGCAAGGCGCATCTGATGGGCGGCTCGATCATGATCGACCAGACCATCCTGTCGTCGAAGGGCAACGCCAAGAACGCTCTGATCGGCACCATCGCCGCCAGCGGCCAGGCCGATACCTGGGAGGATCCGGGCTGGCAGAAATTCGTCAAGGCCTATCAGGATGCCTTCCCGCCGGCCAAACGCTTCCCAAGCCCGTCGCTGCTCGCGACCAACTATTACGGCTCGACGATGGCGCTGATCCTGGCGCTGCGCCAGGTCAATGGCGATCTCTCCAACAACCAGGCCAAGCTCAAGGACGCGCTGGCGAAGATCGAGATCGACGCGCCGAACGGCAAGATCAAGCTCGACTCCAACCGCCAGGCGATCGGCACCAATTTCGTCACCGAGGTGGTCGATGACGGCAAGGGCGCACTGTTCAGCAAGGTCGTCAAGGTGATCCCGAACGTCAACCAGACGCTGGGCTACGATCCGGCGGTGTTCGCCAAGATCGGCCTGCCGAGCCGCACGGTCCCGGAGTGCAAGAAGTACTGACGTATTTGTTGCAGTGCAGGCACTGCGGCCATGACGAGGCGCGCGGTTGCATGATGTGCCCTGCTCGCCCTTGCTTTCCGCGGGCGGATGATGAACGCTTGTCGAAAAGACAAGAACATCCCGCGGGAGGGGAGGCATGAGCAGGGCGCTTGCCGTCTTCCACGGCCGGTTCGGTCGCGCGACGGTCTATCAGTTGAACCGTCCCTTCAACGTGCATGCGCACCGCGAGGGGCATCTGATCTTTCATGTCGGCGGAACGCCGGCGCAGATCGACGTCTCGGAGCAGCGGCTGCTGCTCAAGGACGACACCGTCGTCGCGGTCAACCCGTGGGAACCGCACAACTTTCTGCCGACCGACATGGACCACGGCGCGATCTTCTTCGTGCTTTATGTCAACGCCGAATGGTTCGCGCCGCAGCCCGCGACGGCACAGGGCCTGCGGTTCGGCCGCACCTTCTTTCCGCGCACCGAAGCGCTCGACCGGCTGATCCGCCGCACCGCAGCACTAGTGTGCGGCGCGCCGTCGCTGCGCAGCCTCGATTGCGAACTCCGGCAGCTGATCGACTCCTGCTACGAGGAGAGCTGGCAGGCCGCGCAGGATGCGCGCGCGGCGGCCGCGGTGACCGATTTCAGGGTGCGCAAATCGATCAAGCTGATGTCGGAAAGCCCCGGCGCCGAGATCGAGCTCGATGCGATCGCGCGCGAGGCCGGGCTGTCGCGGCCGCATTTCTACCGGCTGTTCCGCACCCAGACCGGCGTCACCCCTCACCTCTACATGAACACGCTGATCATGGAGCAGGCGCTCGATGCGCTGGTGGCGACCGAGACGCCGATCGCCGATATCGGCTTCGACCTCGGCTTCTCCTCGCAGAGCGGCTTCACCCGCTTCTTCGCCGCCAATGTCGGCATGGCCCCGACCGACTATCGCCGCGCCGCCAAGGTGTTGCGGCCGTGAAGGAGTTCCGGAGCGCACGATAAAAGATACTGTCGATCAAATCCTGAGCCTACGCCCTCGGTAGGATACTGGACACGCGGCCCGGCAGACGGTCGCGACCAGTGAGGGAACGCGACGGAGATGGCCAGGTTCATCGAACGCCATCCGGCCTGGGCGCTGATCGTGATCATCGCGGTCGCGGTGCTAGCGTGGCTGGTGTTCGCGATCTGGCCGCCGGGGCTGGAGGCCGCGATCGGCCGCAAGCGCGTGTTCCTCAACGCGGTGCTGAACGGCATCACGCTCGGCGGGCTCTACTTCCTGGTGGCCAGCGGCTTCACGCTGATCTTCGGCCTGATGCGCAACGTCAACCTCGCGCACGGCTCGCTCTATCTGTTCGGCGGCTATGTCGGCTACGCGATCAGCAGCTGGACCGGGTCGTGGCTCCTCAGCTTCATCATCGCCTTCATCGTGGTGGCGCTGGTCGGCGTGATCCTGCAGCTCGTCGTATTCCGACGCATGGAGGGTCAGGACCTCAGGCAGACGATGGTGACGATCGGGCTGTCGATCGTGTTCGCCGATCTGATGCTCTGGGTGTTCGGCGGCGATTTCTACCAGATCCAGACCCCGAGCTGGTTGATCGGCCCGATCCAGCTGCCGCTGCTGACCGCGATCAAATCATCGGGCGAACCGGTCTATCTGCAATACCCGTTGGTGCGGCTGGTGATCTTCGCTGCGTCCGTCGTGATCGGAATCGCGATGTGGCTGGCGCTCAACCGTACGCGGATCGGCATGATCGTGCGTGCCGGCGTCGACGACCGCGACATCCTGGCCGCCACCGGCGTGCGAATCCAGCTGGTGTTCGTGCTGGTGTTCGCGCTTGGCGCGGGCCTTGCCGGCATCGCCGGCGTGGTCGGCGGCACCTTCCAGTCGCTGTCGCCGGGCGAAGATACGCGGTTCCTGCTCGCCTCGCTCGTCGTCGTGATCGTCGGCGGCATGGGCTCGATCCCGGGAGCGGCGCTCGGCGCCGTCATCATCGGCCTCGCCGAGCAGCTCGGCTCGGTCTACATCCCGACCTACGCCATCGTCGTCACCTTCCTGATCATGGTGCTGGTGCTGGCGCTGCGGCCGCAGGGCCTGCTCGCGAGGCGATGACAGATGTCGCTGCTGCAGAGCACCCAGTTCCGCCCCGACCCGTCCGCCAACGCGACCCGCCGCGCCTTCATCCGTGCCTGGCCGGAATTCCAGAACCCGGCGGCCTGGCTGGTCGCGTTGATCCTCGTGATCATGCCGCTGATCGCCAACGGCTTCTTTCTGATCGAGATCTTCGCCACCACGCTGATCCTCGGCATCATCGCGCTCAGCCTGATGTTCCTCGCCGGCTATGGCGGCATGGTCAGCCTGATGCAGCTCACCATCGCGGGCTTCGCCGGCTACATGGTCGCGGTCTTCGGCATCAGCGGCAACGCCAATATCAGCCTCGGCTGGCCGTGGTGGCTGGCAACCCCGATGGCGCTGGCGCTGGCGACGCTGTTCGGCACGCTCGGCGGCGCGCTCGCGGTGCGCACCGAGGGCATCTACACCATCATGATCACGCTCGCGATCGGCGCGGCGTTCTACTACTTCACCAACCAGAATTGGGCGATCTTCAACGGCCACACCGGCATCAACACCGTCGCGACGCCGCATTTCTGGGGCGTCGACTGGCGCGCCGATATCGCCTTCTACTATGTCACGCTCGGCGTCGCCGCGATCTGCTACTTCGCCGTCCAGTATGTCTCGCGCGCGCCGTTCGGCCTCGCGCTGCAGGGCGTCCGCGACAATTCCCGCCGCATGGCGGCGCTCGGCTTCAACCCCAATGCGCACCGCATCGCGGCCTACGCCTTCGCCGCCTTCATCGCCGCGCTCGGCGGCGTGCTGCAGGTCTGGAACTACCGGCAGATCTCGCCCGGCTCGGTCAGCGTCGGAGCCTGCATCGACGTCCTGATCATCGCCGTGGTCGGCGGCATCACGCGGCCGATCGGACCCTTCATCGGCGCGCTGATCTTCGTGCTGCTGCGGACCTTCGCGCTCGACGTGCTGATCAAGTTCGGGCTCGACGGCAACCGCTTCCGGCTGCTGATCGGGCTCGGCTTCCTCGCCATCGTGTTCTGGTCGTCGGATGGCGTGATCGGCCTGTGGGAACGCTGGCGGCAGCGCAATGCATCCTCGACGCAACGTTCAGGCGGAGGCCGTCATGGATAGCGTCGCGCAGCGGCTGTCCGTGGTCGGCGCCGGCGCGGCGCTGGAACTGCGCGGCGTGACGAGGCTGTTCGGCGCGCTGGCGGCGCTGACCGACGTCACCATCACTGTGCGGCCGGGCGAAAGGCGCGCGGTGCTCGGCTCGAACGGCGCCGGCAAGACCACGCTGTTCAACTGCATCACCGGTGACTTCCCGCCCTCCTCCGGCACGATCCGCTTCTTCGGCGAGGACATCACCCAGTTCCCGCCCTATGAGCGGATCCGCCGGGGCTTACGCCGTACCTACCAGATCTCGGCGCTGTTCCCCGGCCTCACGGTGCAGGACAACGTCTACCTCGCCTGCCGTGGCGTCTCGCGTGGCCGGTTCTCGTTCCTGCGCCCGGGGCAGAACGATGCGCTGATGCACGCGACCGAAACGCTGGTCCAGGCGGTTCACCTCAGCGGCGTGAAGGACCAGCGCGTCGCCGAGCTCGCACATGGCCAGCAGCGGCAGCTCGAGATCGCGCTGGCGCTGGCCGGCGCGCCGCGCTTCATCCTGTTCGACGAGCCGGCGGCGGGGCTGTCGCCGACCGAGCGGCGCGAGCTGATCGAGATCCTGACTTCGTTGCCGGCGCATATCGGCTACATCATCATCGAGCACGACATGGACGTCGCACTGCGCGTCGTCGAGAGCGTGACGATGATGCACAACGGCCGCATCTTCAAGGAAGGCCTGCCGCGCGAGATCGAATCCGATCCCGAGGTGCAGGAGCTTTATCTCGGAGGCGGCCATGAATGACCGCCGCGCAATGCCCGCGCTCGAGGTGAAGGGCCTCGACGTCTATTACGGCCATTCGCATGCGCTGCAGGGCGTCGATCTCACGCTCGAGTCCGGCGTGTTCTCGGTAGTCGGCCGCAACGGCATGGGCAAGACCACGCTGTGCAAGGCGATCATGGGCCTCGTGCGTGCCAGCGCCGGTTCGATCCGGATTCGCGGCGAAGAGGTCACGCGGCTCAATCCGGCACGGATCGCCCGGCTCGGCGTCGGTTATGTGCCGCAGGGCCGCCGCCTGTGGCGGTCGCTGACCGTCGACGAGCACCTTGCGCTTGCCGGCGGCCTGCGGCGCGGCGCCTGGACCATCGAGCGAATCTACGACACCTTCCCGCGCCTCGCCGAGCGCAAGACCAACGGCGGCAACCAGCTGTCCGGCGGCGAGCAGCAGATGCTCGCGATCGCGCGTGCGCTGCTGACCAATCCGCATCTCTTGATCATGGACGAGCCGACCGAAGGTCTTGCGCCCGTGATCGTCGCCCAGGTCGAGGACATGCTGCTGCGGCTCGGCGATGAGGGCGACATCTCCGTGCTGGTCATCGAGCAGAACATCGGTGTGGCGACGGCGGTGTCGCGCAACGTCGCCATCATGGTCAATGGCCGGATCAACCGGATCATCGATTCCGCCCGCCTTGCAACCGACCGCGAGCTGCAGCAGCGATTGCTCGGCGTCGGCACCCATGGCGCCGACGAGACCGACGCCGAGCCAGCACCGGCGAAGGCCGAAGCGGCCGGTGCCCCGCAGCCGGAACGCAAGGGGCCGACCCGCATCTACGTCTCCAATCCCGTGCTGCCGACCCGCTGGTCGCAGCCGGTGCCGATCGCCCGCATCGAGGCCGCCGCACGGACGCAGTCCACCGGGGTCACTCGGCTCGAGGAGGCAACCCGGCAGCGACGCGAACCGACGACCTCCCGAACGTCCGGGCCACCGGTCGTCCTCATCGTCGGCACGCTCGACACCAAGGGTGCCGAGCTGCGCTTCATCCGCGATATCATCGCCGGCAGCGGCCTGCGCACGCGACTGGTCGACGTCTCGACCAGCGGCAAAGCGGCGAGCTGCGATGTCACCGCGCAGGAGATCGCACTGAACCACGGCCGCGGCGGCTCCGGCGTGTTCGGCGCCGATCGCGGCGCCTCGGTGACGGCGATGGCGGAGGCGTTCGAGCGATGGCTGCGTCGCCAGGGCAATATCGCCGGGATCATCTCCGCCGGCGGCTCCGGCGGCGCGTCGCTGGTCGCGCCCGGCATGCGCGCGCTGCCGGTCGGCGTACCGAAGCTGATCATCTCCTCGGTCGCGTCCGGCGACGTCGGTCCCTATGTCGGTCCCGCCGACATCACCATGATGTATTCGGTGACCGACGTGCAGGGTCTCAACTCGATTTCGCGCACGGTGCTCGGCAACGGCGCTCATGCGCTGGTCGGCATGGTTAAGGCGCGGCTCGATGAGCAGGCCGGCAAGCAGCGCAGCGCAGGCGCGAACCTTCCGGCGATCGGCATCACCATGTTCGGCGTCACCACCCCGGCCGTGCAGAAGATCGCGGCCAACCTGCGCGAGGATTTCGAGTGCCTCGTCTTCCACGCCACCGGCGTCGGCGGCCGCTCGATGGAGAAGCTGGTCGAGTCCGGCCAACTCGCCGGCGTGATCGACCTCACCACGACCGAGGTCTGCGACCTCCTGATGGGCGGCGTGTTCCCGGCGACCGAGGATCGCTTCGGCGCCATCATCCGCAGCCGCGTGCCCTATGTCGGCTCGGTCGGCGCGCTCGACATGGTGAACTTCGGCGCACCCGACACGATCCCGGAGCGCTATCGGCAGCGCAAATTCCACATCCACAATCCGCAGGTCACCTTGATGCGGACCACGCCGGAAGAGAACGAGCGCATGGGCCGCTGGATCGGCGAACGGCTCAACCAGATGGACGGACCGGTGCGCTTCTTCCTGGCCGAAGGCGGCGTCTCCGCGCTCGATGCACCCGGCCAGCCGTTCTGGGACCCGGAGGCCGACGCGGCGTTGTTCCGCGCGCTGGAGCGCACCGTGCGCCAGACCGGCAACCGGCAGATCATCCGCATCAAACGCAACATCAACGATCCCGAGTTCACCGCCGCCATCGTCAGCGCGTTCCGCCCCTTGCTCGGACGCGCCGGTGTGCGGCGGAGAGTGGCGAGGTGACCCATGCCCAGGTTTGAACGCGCAGCGCTGCTGAAGAAGTTTCACGCCATGATCGCACGCGGCGAGCCGATCGTCGGCGGCGGTGCCGGCACGGGACTGTCGGCGAAATGCGAGGAGGCCGGCGGCGTCGACCTGATCGTGATCTACAATTCCGGCCGCTACCGCATGGCCGGCCGCGGCTCGCTCGCCGGACTGATGCCCTATGGCGATGCCAACGCCATCGTCGTCGAGATGGCCGGCGAGGTGCTGCCGGTCGTGACCAGGACGCCGGTGCTCGCCGGCGTCAATGGCACCGATCCGTTCCGCGATATGGATTTCTTCCTCGACCAGCTCAAGGCGATCGGCTTTGCCGGCGTGCAGAACTTCCCGACCGTCGGCCTGATCGACGGCACCTTCCGCGCCAATCTCGAAGAGACCGGAATGTCCTACGCGCTCGAGATCGACATGATCGCGAAGGCGCATGAGAAGAACATGCTGACCACGCCCTATGTCTTCAGCGAGCAGGAGGCCGCCGCGATGGCGATCGCCGGCGCCGACATCATCGTCTGCCACATGGGCCTGACCACCGGCGGCACGATCGGCGCGCAGACCGCGCCGAAGCTCGCCGACTGCCCTGCCCGCATCGAGGCCTGGGCCGAGGCCGCGCTCAGCGTCAATTCGAACATCATCGTGCTCGCGCATGGCGGTCCGATCGCGGACCCCGCCGATGCCGATTTCATCATGAAGCAGACCCGCAACTGCCACGGCTTCTACGGCGCCTCCTCGATGGAACGCCTGCCGGTCGAGCGAGCGCTGACGGATCAGGTTCGCAAATTCAAGGCGATCGGCGCGCGCTAGCCGCCGTGACCAAGGGAGGAAGAGATGTCGGGGATGCTGGTCGGTGAATTGATCCTCTGGCTCATCGTCGCAATCGTCGCGATCGTCATCATCGTCTATGTCGTGAACTGGCTGTATCACCGCTCGTCGAAGGAGGTCTCCTTCGTCCGCACCGGTTTCCTCGGCGAGCGCGTGGTGATCAATGGCGGCGCCTTCGTGCTGCCCTTCATCCACGACTACACGCCGGTCAACATGAACGTGCTGCCGATGGGGATCGTGCGCTCCAGGCAGGACGCGGTGATCACCCGCGACCGCATGCGCGTCGACATCGAGGCCGATTTCTACGTCCGGGTTCAGCCGACCCGCGAAGCGGTCTCGATCGCTGCCGCCACGCTCGGCCGCCGCACCATGGAGCCCGAACAGCTCCACACCCTGCTCTCCGGCAAGTTCATCTCCGCGATCCGCTCAGTCGCCTCCGAGATGACGATGGAGCAGATGCACGAGCAGCGCGGCGACTATGTGGCGCGCGTCAAGGCCAATGCCGCCGAAGCACTGGCGCAGAATGGCCTCGAACTGGAGTCGGTCGCGATCACCGATCTCGATCAGACCGACCTCGAATATTTCAATCCCTCGAACCGCTTCGACGCCGAAGGCTTGACCCGCCTGATGGAGGACATCGAGGCCAAGCGCAAGCTGCGCAACGACATCGAGCAGGACTCGATGATCAAGATCCGCTCCCGCAATCTCGAGGCCGAGCGGCAGGCGCTGGAGATCGAGCGCGAAAGCGAGACCGCCCGCCTCGAGCAGGAACGCGACATCGAGATGCGCCGCGCCTTGCAGCGCACCGAAGTCGCCCGCGAGCGCGCGCTGCGCGAGACCGAGTCGGAGCAGGCCCAGATTGCGGCGCGCGAAGCCATCGAGAAAGCGCGCATCGCCAACGAGCAGGCGATCACCGAAGCACGCATCGCCTCGGAGCGCGAGACCCGGCACAAGGAGATCGAGCGGACGCGGGCGGTCGAAGAGAAGGAGCTGCTGGCGCGCGAGGAGATCGAGAAGGTCCGGATCGCCAACCAGCGCTCGGTCGACACCACCCGCATCGCCTCCGAGCGCGAGGTGCGCCAGCGCGAGATCGAGCGGATGCGCACGGTCGAGGAAGCCGAGATCGCCGCTCGCGAGGCGATCGAGAAGGCCCGGATCCAGCAGGACCGCGTCGTCACCGATGCCCGCATCGCCAATGAGGAGGAGACCCGGCGCCGCGAGATCGAGCGCACCCGCGCGGTCGACGAGGCCGAGATCGCCGCGCGCGAGGCCACCGAGAAGGCGCGCATCGCCCAGACCATGACGGTCAATGTCGAGCGCATCTCCTCGGACGAGCGCACCCGCGCGCTGGAAATCCAGCAGGTCCGCACCATCCAGGAAGCCGAGATCGAGGCGCAGAAGGCGGTCGAGGCCGCCCGCATCGCGCGCGAGAAGATGCTGGCCGCCGAGCGCATCGCCGCCGACCACACCACACGCAAGCTCGAGATCGAGCGCAACCAGGCGGTCGAGATCGCCGGGATCAGTGCCCGCGAAGCCACCGAAGCGTCGCGGATCGCCCAGGAAGAGCACGTCCGGGCGCTTGAGATCGCCCGCACCCGCGCGATCGAGGAAGCCGATATCGCCTCCCGCGAGGCGATCGAGGCGGCGCGGATCTCGCAGGAGAAGTCGGTCGCCGCGCAGCGCATCCGCGCCGAGCGCGAAACCCGCGGGCTCGAGATCGCGCGCACCGAGGCGATCGAGGCCGCCGAGCTGAAGCGCCGCGACGCCATCGAGCGGCAACGCATCGATGTCGAGCTGACGTTGGAGAGTGAGCGGATCGCCTCCTCCAGGACCCGCGAAGTGCTCAACATCGACCAGAAGAAGGCGATCGAGCTCGCCGACGAGGAGCGCGTGATCGCGCTCGCCGCCAAGCGCTCCGAGCGGATCGATGCCGACCGGCAGGTCCGGCAGGCCGAAATTGTGGCGCGCAAGGACATCGACACCACCGACGTCTCCCGCGAGCAGGCGCTGGAGGCGGCCCGGATCGAGCGGCGCCGTGCGATCGAACAGCTCGAGGTCGCTCGCAACCAGTCGCTGCAGGAGGCCGAGATCGTCGCCCGCGAGGAGGTCGAACGCGCCCGCATCGCCTCCGACCGTGGCCTCGACGAGGCCCGCATCGGCCGCGAGCGCGAGCTACGCAAGCTCGAGGTCAACCGCGAGAAGGATGTCGAGACCGCGCTGATGGAAAAGGCCATCGCGCTGCATCAGAAATCACTGGAAGAATCCGCGGCACGAGCCGCGGCCGAGGACGCCCGGATCCACGCCACCGAAGCGGCCGGAACGCGTCGTCACCGCGCGCGAAAGCGAGATCGCAAAGCGGCGCAAGACCGTCGAGGTGCTGCTCGCCGAAAAGCAGGCCGAGGAAACCAGGATCGCAGCCGGGGCCGAACGGGTCCGTGCCACGGTCGAGGCCGAGGCGCAGCGTCTGCTTAACGAGGCCGAGAACGTGCTGACCGATCAGGCGCGCTACTCGCTGTTCCGCCGCAAGCTGCTCGACCGGATCGAGGGCATCGTGCGCGAGAGCGTCAAGCCGATGGAGAAGATCGAGGGCATCCGCATCCTCCAGGTCGACGGCCTCAACGGCAACGGGCATGGCAACGGCACCGGACGCAGCGCCACTGACGAAGTGATCGACTCGGCGCTGCGCTACCGCGTGCAGGCGCCGCTGATCGACTCGATCCTCTCGGATATCGGCGTCGAGGGCGGCAGCCTCGCCAAGATGCCCGGCCTGATCCGCGAAGCCCGAGACATGCAAGGCATCAAGGACTCCGCGCGCAAGAGCGGCGCCGAGGAAAAGCCGCCGGCGCCCGAGGGCGGCGGCGAGCCGGCGCGACCTGAGCGCACGCCGCGCAAGAAGGACTGAGCTCACGCCATGGCACGGGTTTACGTTTCCACCGTCGTCAACGCCCGCAACGACCGGGTCTGGGCCCGCGTCCGCGATTTCAACGGGCTGCCGAACTGGCATCCCGCGATCGCCGAAAGCCGGATCGAGGGCGGCGAGCCCTCCGACAAGATCGGCTGCGTCAGGGATTTCCGGCTGCGCAACGGCGATCGCATCCGAGAGAAGCTGCTCGGGCTGTCCGACTACGACATGTTCTGCACCTATTCGATCCTGGAATCGCCGATGGGCGTCGAGAACTACGTCGCGACGCTGCGGCTCACGCCAGTCACCGACGGCGACCAGACCTTCCTGGAATGGACCGCCGAATTCGACTGCGCGCCGGAGCGCGAGACGGAGCTCGTCAACAATATCGGCGGCGCCGTGTTCCAGGGCGGGTTCGACGCGTTGAAGCGGGCGTTCGGAGGATAGACCGTGCCGCATATCGTCAAAAGCACGATCCTGGATGCGCCGACCGATGCGGTGTGGGCCGTGCTGCGCGATTTCAACGGTCATGACCGCTGGCATCCGGCGGTCGCGAGCAGCGGCATCGAGCGCGCCCAGCCGTCCGACAAGATCGGCTGCGTCAGGCGCTTCAAGCTGAAGGACGGCGCCGAGCTGCGCGAGCAACTGCTGGCGCTGTCCGATCTTGAGCAATCGTTCAGCTACTGCCTGCTCGATACGCCGATCCCGATGTTCAACTACGTGGCGCATGTCCGTCTGCTGCCGGTCACCGATGGTGACCGCACCTTCTGGCACTGGGAGTCGCGCTTCACGACGCGAACCGAGGACAGCGAGCGCATCACGCGGATGGTTTCGGAAGACATCTACCAGGCCGGCTTCGACGCCATCCGCCGGCATCTGAAGGAGGCCGCGTAAGCGGAGAGCACCATCATGCCAGTCACGGTGAAGACCTTCACCAGCACCCATGACGCCGCGGCGGCGCTGTCCTCGGATCGCAGCGCCCGCTATCTCGGCGGCGGCACGCTGGTGATGCGAGCGCTGAACGAGGGCGACATCTCGATCTCGACCATCGTGCGCGCCAGCGACCAAGCGATGACACGGATCGATGCCACCGGCTCGCGCATCACGCTCGGCGCCGGCGTCACCTTCGCCCGCATCCTGGCCGAACGCGACCTCGCCTTCCTGCACGCCCCGGCGCGCTCGATCGGCGGGCCGGCGGTGCGCAACATGGGCACCGTCGGGGGCAATCTGTTCGCGCCAGTGCCGTACGGCGACTTCACGGTCGCGATGCTCGCGCTTGATGCCACCGTGTCCGTCCAGGGCGGCCTCGGAGGGCGCGAGATCCCGATCGAGGAGTTCCTGCAATCGCGCGACCGGCAGGCCGGATCGCTGGTGCTGGCGATCTCCTTTGCCAGGCCCGGCAGCACTGAGGCCCTCCGCTACCGCAAGATCGCGCGGATCAAGCCCAACGGCGGCGCGGTGATCACGCTCGCGGCGCACCTGCCCGTTAACGGCAGCCGCATCGTCGGCGCCCGCGTCGCGCTTGGCTCGATGGCGCCGACGCCGATCCGCGCCCGTGCCGTCGAGCGCGCGCTCGAAGGCCGCGCGCTCGACGCCTCCACCATCAGCGCAGCTGCTGCGGCAGCCGTTGAGGGAACGTCACCCGGCGACAATGCGCTCGCCAGCGCCTGGTATCGCCGCGAGATCGTCGGCGTGCATCTCCGCCGTCTGTTGTCCGGTCAGGAATAATTCGTGATGGCCAAGACTGCCCTTCAATTCCAGCATAACGGCCGTGACGTCGCGATCTTCGTCGACGGCGGCACCAACCTTCTGGTCGCGCTCCGCGAACTGATCGGCGACATGACGCCGAAGTTCGGCTGCGGCCAGGGCGGCTGCGGCACCTGCAGCGTGCTGATCGACGGCGAGCTGCATCTCTCCTGCCTGACGCTCGCCGAAACGGTCGCCGGCCGCTCGGTCGAGACGCTCGACGGAATCAAGGACGGCCCCAATCTGCACCGGCTGCAGCACGCCTTCGCCGACAATTTCGCCGCGCAGTGCGGCTACTGCACGCCGGGCATGCTGATGGCCGCGAAGGCGCTGCTCGACCGCAATCCGCAGCCGAGCCGCGCCGAGGTGGTCGAGGCGATCTCCGGCAATATCTGCCGCTGCACCGGCTACGAGCCGATCATCAACGCCGTGCTATCAGCCGCTTCCGGCGGCCGGGCGCGTGCGTAAGGGAATAGTGCCATGCTGGAATTGCGCAAGGACATCTTCGCCGACGAGCGCGACGACAATCTGAAGGAGATCGGCAAAGGCACGCAGCGCCAGGATATGCTCGGCCATGTCACCGGCACCTCGCCCTATTTCGATGACCACAAGCTGCAGGGCATGCTGCATCTGAAGGTGGTGCGCAGCGCGCATCCCCATGCAAGACTCCGCCGCATCGACACCTCGGAGGCCGAGCGGTCGCAGGGGGTCCGGCGTGTGATCCGCGCCTCCGACGTGCCGCGCAACCTGAACACGCTGCTCAGCCTGATCAATTTCGGCAAGGACGACGAGCCCTCGCTCGCGGTCGACAAGGTGCGCTACAAGGGCGAACCCATCGTCGCGATCGTCGCCGACAGCCCGCGCGAGGCCTATGAGGCCATCGCAAAGGTCAAGATCGACTATGAGCCGCTGCCGGCGGTGTTCGACGTCGAGGACGCGCTGAAGGCGGGCGCGCCCGTGGTCAACGAGGTCTATCCCAAGAACACCTTCACCTATCACGAGACCTATGATCACCAGCAGCTGCGCTTCGGCGACGCCGACCGTGCACTCGCGACGGCCGACCATGTGCTGGAACAGCGCTACCAGATGTCGCCGATCGAGCACGCGCCGACCGAAACCAACGGCTCGATCGCAGCTCCCGACACCAACGGCCGCTACATCGTCTACACCTCGACGCAGGCGCTGTTCTTCTCGGTCGACACCTGCGCGAAGATCCTCGACGTGCCGTCCAACACCTTCCACTTCATCGGCGGCACGGTCGGCGGCGGCTTCGGCGGCAAGGTCGATACGCTGACCGAACCGCTCTGCATCCTCGGCGCGATGCTGACCGGTCGCCCGGTGCGCTATGTGTTCGGGCGCGAGGAGGAGATGCAGTACGGGCCGCCGCGCGGCGCCGAGCGCATCTACATCAAGGACGGCGTGATGCGCGACGGCCGCATCGTCGCCCGCAAGGTGCGCGCCTACTTCGACAGCGGCGCCTATACGCGGCTGTCGAGCTATGCAGCGGTGAAATGCGCCGCCCATCTGCCCGGCCCCTACACGATCCCGAACGTTCATGGCGACGTCTACTGCGTCTTCACCAATCGCACGCCGGCGACCGCGATGCGCGGCTTCGGCGTCACCGCGATGGATTTCGCCATCGAATGCCAGATGGACAAGCTCGCCCATCTCGTCGGCATGGACCCGATGGAGTTCCGGATCCTCAATGCGTATCGCGACGGCGACATGAAGGCGCACCGCCGCGAGGCCAAGAACACCGCGCTGATCGAATGCGTGCAGGTCGCGGCGGAGAAGGCCAAGTGGCCGCTCCGCGAAGACTTCAAGCGGATGTCGTCGCGCAAGGATGGTGGCGGCGCGCGAGCCGCCGTGACGCCGACCCCGCGCGAGCCGCATGCACCGCCGGCCTCACCATCCCAGCAGCGCACGACGTATGACCGCGCGCCGGCCGCGACCCGCGAGCCGCCGCCACCGCCGCCCTCTTCGCCGCCACCGTCGTCTCCGCCGCCGCGGCCGGGCGCGCCGTCGCACGGCGCCACCCGCTTCTCTTCCGTCTTCGGCACCAGGAAGCGCTGACCATGACCCGGCATCGCGGACGCGGCATCGCGTCGGTCAACTATCCCATCGGCATGAACCTCGGCGGCGATCCCAGCCAGGCGCTGGTGCATTCCAACCCGAGCGGCAAGTTCACCGTGGCGCTGTCCTCGATCGACCTCGGCCAGGGCATGAAGTCGGTGACGCGGCAGATCTGCGCCGAGACGCTCGGCGTGCCGGTCGAGGACGTCTATGTCGACACCGCGGATTCCGACACCGGCCCGCACTGCATGGGCTCGTTCGCCTCGCGCGGCACGCATCGCGTCGGCAACGCCGTAATGGCGGCTGCGCGCGAGGCACGCGGTGTGATGATGGAGGCCGCCGCCGAGGAGCTGGAGGTGAATGCCGCCGACCTCGAGACCGACGGCCGCGGCAATATCCACGTCAAGGGCGCGCCGCATCGCTCGATCTCCACCAAGGACGTCGCCATCGCCGCGCAGTTCAAGCAGGGCAAGACGATCTCCGGCCGCGGTATCTTCCTGGTGCCGCTGTCCGACGTCGACCCCGAGACCGGCGAGATGTCGCCGGCGACATGCTACGCGCATGCCTGCCTGGTCGCCGAAGTCGAGGTCGATGACGAGACCGGCGAGGTCGACATGGTCCGGATGGACTCCGCCTATGAACTCGGCCGCGCGCTCAATCCACGGCTGGTCGAGCAGCAGCTGGTCGGCGGCGCCTGGATGGGCGTCAGCCACGCGCTCTACGAGACGCCGGAGCCTTATTATCCGGAGCCGGTGCACGGTCCGCGCGACTTCGTCGAATATCTGATGCCGGGTCCGGGCGACATCTGCCCGCACGACATCGCGGTGCTGGAACGCCCGGCGCCCGACGGTCCGTTCGGCGCCAAGGGACCGGGCGAGATGTGCGCCAATCCCGTGCTGCCTGCGATCGCCAACGCGATCTTCAACGCGGTCGGGGTGCGGATCGACGATCTCCCGATCACGCCGGAAAAGGTGTTGCGCGCCATCAGGGCGCAAGGCGGCGCGCGTCCGCAGCCACGGCGCTGAGGTTTCTCCATGCCGGTCCGCAGCAACATCGTCGGCATCGACAGCCCAGAGGCGCTGGAGAAGGCGCTGCGCGCGGCCTATTATCTCGCCGACGACGGCATCGCGACCGCCTCCTATCTCTCGCTTGCGCTGGGCAAGCCGCTGTTACTCGAGGGCGCGCCGGGTGTCGGCAAGACCGAAGCTGCAAAAGCGATCGCCGCCGTGCTCGGCCGCAGGCTGATCCGCCTGCAATGCTACGAAGGCATCGACGCCGCCGCTGCCCTCTACGAGTGGAACTATCCGCGCCAGATGCTGGCGATCCGGCAGGCCGGCGAGGAGAGCATCGATATCTATGGCGACGCCTTCCTGATCGAGCGCCCGATGCTGGCCGCGCTGCGCGCGCCCGACGCGACGGTGCTTCTGATCGACGAAATCGACCGCGCCGATCAGGAGTTCGAGGCCTTCCTGCTCGAATTCCTCTCCGACTTCCAGATCTCGATCCCCGAGCGCGGCACGGTGCGCGCTGCAGAGCATCCGGTCGTGGTGCTGACGTCGAACCGGACGCGCGATCTGCACGAGGCGCTGCGGCGGCGCTGCGTCTATCACTGGATCGATTATCCGAATGCCGAGCGCGAGGCGCGCATCGTGATGATGCGGGCGTCCAGCGTCGCCGAGGCCACCGCCCGCGCGGTGGTCGCCGCCGTCGGCCGGCTGCGCCGCGAGCCGCTGAGCAAGGCGCCCGGGATCGCCGAGGCGGTCGACTGGGCCGAGGCCGCGACCCTGCTCAACAAGGGCGGCGCGCGCTGGCCGGACGCGTTCAAACGCTCGATCGGCGTCGCGCTGAAGGACGAGGAGGATCTGCATTTCATTTCGCCCCGGCTCGATGCGATCATCGCGGAGGCGGCCGCGTGAACAACGACCTGCAGCTGCCGCGCGCCGCGCGGATATTTGTTTCGTTCGTCGCGCTGCTGCGCGCCAACGGCTTTTCGGTTGCGCCGGAGCAGACGACGAGCTTCCTCGCGGCAATCGAGCTGCTCGGTCCGCGCAGCCTGGAGCACATCCGCCTGGCCGGGCTCGCGACGCTGGCGCCGCCGCCGGAGCGCCGCGCGACCTATGACCGGCTGTTCGACATCCACTTCCGCGGCGCCGAGGCGATCGAGCAGGCCGAGGGTGAGGACGAAGAGACCGTTCGCCTGCAGGAGGAAGGCCGCGGCGAGGACGAGCCGCCGCTTGCCGACGAGGCCAATGAGTCCGGCCTCGCCGCGGCGCGCGCCGAGGCATTGGTCGAGCGCCGCTTTGCCCAGACCGCGACCAGCGATCCGCTGCGAAAACTGTCGCGCGAAGCGGCACGGCGGCTGCCGCGACGGCGCGGCCACCGGCGCCGTCGCGCACGCAGTGGTCCGTTCGCCGATCTGCGCCGCACGCTGCGCGACAGCGTCCGCAATGACGGCGAGGTGCTGCGGCTCGGGCGGACGCGACGCCGCCAACGCCCGCGCAAGATCCTGTTCCTGATCGACGTCTCCGGCTCGATGAAGGCGCGCACCGAGGAGAACATGAAGCTCGCGCATGTGCTGGTGCGGGCGGCCGGCAATGTCGAGGTCTTCACCTTCGGCACAAGACTGACCCGCGTCACGCCGGCGCTGCGGCTGAAGCGGCGCGAGCAGGCGCTGAACGCGGCCTCCTTCCTGGTCAGCGACTGGGACGGCGGCACAAGGATCGGCGATGCGCTGCAGGCGTTCCTCGCCGTGCCGCGATTCGGCGGATATGCCCGCGGCGCCGCGGTCGTGATCGTCTCCGACGGCCTGGAACGCGGCGATCCGGCTGCGCTGCGCGATGCCGTGGCAAAACTGTCGCGGCGGGCCTGGCGCGTCAGCTGGCTGACGCCGCTCGCAACCTCGCCCGGCTTCACGCCGCAAACCGAGGCGCTGATCGCGATCCAGCGCTTTGTCGACGATCTCGTGGACGGCGGATCCAGCGCGGCTGTTGTCGCGCATCTGCTGTCGCTTGGAACAAGGAGAGCCGCGTGACTGGCATTGTCGACGGACATCATCACATCTGGCGGCAGGCCGATCTCGCCTGGCTGTCCGGCCCGATGCAGCCGCGCATCTTCGGCCCCTATGAGCCGATTCGCCGCGACTATCCGATCGAGGAGTATCTCGGCGACCTCAAGGGCACCGGCGTCACCCGCTCGGTCTATGTCCAGACCAACTGGCCGAACGGCCAATTCGAGGACGAAGCCGCCTGGGTGCAGCAGACCGCGGACCAGCACGGCTGGCCGCACGCCCTCGTCGCCTATGCCGATTTCTCCGTCGCCGACGTCCGCCCGCAACTCGATCGATTGAAGCGCTATCCGCTGGTGCACGGCGTGCGCATGCAGCTGCACTGGCACGAGAACCCGCTGTACCGCTTCGCCGCGCGTGCCGATCTCTGCAATGATCCCGTGATCCGGCGCAATGTCGGCCACCTCGCCGACTACGGCTGGAGTTTTGACCTGCAGGTGTTCGCGCCGCAGATGGCCGATGCGGCCGGCCTCGCGGAGGCTTGCCCTGACGTGACCTTCATCCTGCAGCATGCCGGCATGCTGGAGGACCTGTCGCCGCAGGGCCGCGCCACCTGGCGCAGCGGGATGACGCGGCTCGCGCGATGTCCGAATGTGGTGTCGAAGCTGTCCGGGCTCGGCACCTTCATCCATCGCAACGATGCCGCGCATATCGCCGGCGTGGTGACCGATACCGTCGCGATCTTCGGCGCCGACCGCTGCCTGTTCGGCTCGAACTTTCCGATCGAGAAGCTGTGGACCAGCTATCGCGATCTCGTCGCCGCTTTCAAGGCGGCAGCCGAACGGCTGAGCCCCGAACAGCGCGATGCGATCTTCAGCACGACGGCGGCGCGGGTCTATCGGCTACAGCCATAGCCGCACCGCGGGGTCGAACATAACAACGAACACGAATTGGGAGGGAGACAGATGCCGCTAGAGATCAAGATTCTGGACTATGGCGATATCGAGCTGGAATCGAGCTTCCTCGTGCTCGGGCACAATTGCGGCCGCACCCGCCGCGTGCTGACGCTCGGCTTCCTGATCCTCGGCGGCCCCTATCCCGTGCTGGTCGACACCGGCTATCGCTCCAACCAGATCATGGAGACGCTCGGCATGCGCGGGCTCCAGTTCCACGAAAACATGATCGAGAACCAGCTCGCCCGCCACGGCGTGCGGATGGGCGACGTCCGCTTCGTCTGTCACACCCACCTGCACATCGACCATGCCGGCAAGGACGACCTGTTCCCGATGAACACGACCGTCGTGCTGAACCGCAAGGAGCTGGAATACTCCGTCTCGGGCCTGATGCACCCGCAGTATCCGGCGCCGGACATCAAGCACCTGATCGACCGCCTGCACACCAAGAGCGCGCTGCGCTTTCTCGACCTCGAAATCACCGGCCCGGTCGAGCTGATGCCGGGCGTCTATTGCGACGCTGCCAACGCCCATACCGAAGGCTCGATGAACATCCATGTCCACACCGCCGACGGGATTGCGACGATCTGCGGCGACGTGATCTATGATTTCAACGACCAGATCGTGAATCCCTTTAACGAGATCCACGACGCCGAGCCGCGCACCACGGGCAACCACGGCACCAGCAAGCGCGCCGAGAAGGCAGCGATCAAGAAGCTGCTCTCGAGCTCCCGCTATCTGCTTCCTGTGCACGATCGCCCGGCCAAGATCGAGGGCGGCATGGTGGTCGGCCGCCTGCATGACCAGGTACCAGGGCCTGTCGTGCAGAGCCTGCCGCAGCGCAACTGGTTCCCGGCGTAGAGGATCGAGGCGATGACGCATGTCACGCTGCGCAGCGAGTTCGAAGACCTGATCGATCCCTACGCGCCGGTCGGCCAGGTCGGGACCGGCTTCGATTTCACGGAGGGACCGATCTGGCATCCGGCGGATCATTTCCTGCTGTTCTCCGACATGCCGGGCGATGTGCGCCGGCGCTGGGATGCGCGGCGCGGCGTCGTCGAGGTCAGGCGGCCATCGAACAAATGCAACGGCATGACCTATGACACGGACCTCAATCTGATCGTCTGCGAGCACGCGACGTCTTCGCTGATCCGCGAGCGGCCCGACGGGCGGCGCGAGGTGCTGGCTTCGCATTACGAGAACCAGGAGCTCAACAGTCCGAACGATGTCTGTGTGCATTCCTCCGGCGCGATCTATTTCTCCGATCCTTGGTACGGCCGCATGCCGGTCTATGGCGTCGAACGGCCGCGCCAGCTCGGCTTCCAGGGCGTCTACCGCGTGCCGCCCGGCGGCGGCGCGCCGAAACTGCTGGTCGACCGCTACCTGTTCGAGCAGCCGAACGGGCTGTGCTTCTCGCCCGACGAGCGCATCCTCTATGTCAACGACACCGTGCAGGCGCTGATCCGCGCCTTCGACGTCAATGCCGACGGCTCGCTCGGCAATCCGCGCGTGTTCGCCTCCGGCATCCGCTCCGAGCTCGAGCCCGGCCTGCCCGACGGCATGAAGTGCGACCAGCGCGGCAATGTCTGGGTCACCGCGCCCGGCGGCGTCTGGGTCTATTCGCCCGCCGGCGACCTGCTCGGCAAGGTCCGCCTGCCCGAGCTCGTCGCCAACCTCGCCTGGGGCGGCGCCGACTTCCGCACGCTCTATCTGACCGCGACCCATTCGGTCTATGCGATCCCGACCAAGGTCGGCCCGCGCCACGAGCCCTATATGAGCGGCAAGCGCGGCGGCGCCGGCGCCGCCTCGTCGACGCCTGCGCCGAATCTCGCCGCCGGCGAGATGCAGCTCGATCCGCAACGCTGCGCGATGATCATCCAGGACATGCAGAATGACGTCATCATGGACGGCGGCGCGTTCGCCGAGTCCGGTGCGCCCGCACACGCCCGCCAGCAGCATGTCGTCGAGAATGTGCGCCGCGTGGCCGAGGCTGCGCGAGCGCGCGGCGTCGCCATCATCCATGTCTGGTTCGTCGTCGAGCCGGGCGCGCCCGGCGTCACGCTCAATGCGCCGCTGTTCGAGGGGTTGGTCGACAGCAAGGCGATGGTGCGCGGCAGCTGGGGCGCGGCACCGGTCTCGGGGCTCGAACCGCGCCCGGGCGACTTCGTGGTCGAGAAGATGCGGATGAGCGCCTGGGAGGGCACCCGGCTCGAGACCATCCTGAAGGCGACCGGCCGCGACATGATCATCAATACCGGAGCCTGGACCAACATGTCGGTCGAGCACACCGCGCGCACCGGCGCCGACAAAGGCTATTTCATGATCGTGCCGGAGGATTGCTGCTCGACCATGAATACCGACTGGCACAACGCCGCGATCAATTTCGCGCTCCAGAACGTCTCCGTCGTGACCAACGCCGACACCGTGATCAAGGCACTTGGCTAGGGAGGCGCGGTGCCGAAGCTGCTGCACCTTAACTGCTCACCGCGCCCCGACTCGGAATCGGCGGCCGGCGCACGTGCCTTTCTCGATCGCTTCCGTCGGGCGCGACCGGACTGGGAGATAGACGCGATGAACCTCTGGCGCGAGCCGCTACCGGAATTCGATGGGTATCTGCTCGAGGCCAAATACGCCCGGATCGGCGGCAAGAGCTTCACCAATTCGCAGCACGACGCCTTCGCAATCGCCGAGCGCCTCGCGCTGCGGCTGTCGCTGGCCGATCGCGTGCTGATCTCGACGCCGATGTGGAATTTCGGCATTCCCTACAAGCTCAAGCAATGGCTCGACCTCATCATCCAGCCCGGGCTGGCCTTCCGCTTCGATCCGGCGCAGGGCTACCTGCCGCTGCTCAAGGACCGCCCGACGATCGTGATCCTCGCAAGCGGCAGCGACTTCGTCACCGGCATGAACCGCGGCCGCATCGACATGGCAACGCCCTATCTGCGCGAGGCGCTGCGCTTCATCGGCATCAGCGACGTGCGCTTCGTACCGATCGGCCCTACCACCGGGCCCACCGAGCCGATCCGCGCCGCCCGCGAGGCGGCGCACCGGCGGCTGGTGGAGATGGCGGGGAGGTTTTGACCTGCTCTTACCACATCGTCGTCCTGGCGAAACCCATAACCACCGAATCTGAATGTAAACGAGATCGTGGCCCCAGCGCAGCATCACAATTGTCATTCGGGGTAATGGGTCCCCTGGCCTGCGCCGGGACGACGACGTGTGTTGACTGAGGTGTGAGCCGTGCATCGGCGCCCAGGGGTAGAACCACAGACGCCCTCGGCCATCCCTACGTTTCCGCGGCGGGAAAGACCAGCCTGCACAACAATCCCGGCGCATTGTCGCGCAATTCGATCCGTGCGCCGTGCAGGCTCGCGACCGCCGCGACCAGGCTGAGGCCGAGGCCGTTGCCCGGCGTGTAGCGGCTCTGCTCGAGCCGGTAGAACCGCTTGAAGACGCGGTCGTGCTGCTCGGCGGGTATGCCGGGGCCGTCATCGGCGATCGAAATCACCGCGCCTCGCTCATCGTTGTCGCAGATCACCGTCACCCGCCCACCCGGGCGGCCATGCTTGATGGCGTTGTCGACGAGATTGGCAATCGCATCGAACAGCAGGTCACGGTCCCCGGTAACCAGCACCGCCTGATCGCCGGCAAGGTCGAGCCGGGTGGTAACCTCCTCAGCCGCGGCATCGTAGAGCTCGACCACCTCGGCGGCGATCTCGACGAGATTGACGGTGCGAAACGCACCCTTGCGGGCTCGCGTCTCGATCTCGGAAATCCGCGTGATCGACGCGAACATCCCGAGCACCGCGTCGAGATCGGCGATGGTGTCGCCGATCAGCGCAGCATCCCCCTCGCCGCTCCGCGGGGCGTGATAGGCCTTCTCGAGCCGGCCGCGCATCCGGGTCAGCGGCGTGCGCAGGTCGTGGGCGATATTTTCGCTGACCTGCTTGACGTCTCCCATCAAGGTCTGGATCCGGTCCAGCATCAGATTGAGATTCTCGGCGACGCGATCCCATTCGTCATGGCTGCCGCGAAGCGGGATGCGCTGGTCGAGGCCGGAGAGCATGATAGCGCGACTGGTCGCATTGATCGACTCGATCCGGCCGACGGTTCGCCGCGTGACGCCGATGCTGGCAGCAGCCGCAAGCCCGATGATCAGCACGACGACGGCAATGCCGGCGGCCCTGATCTGCGCCATGAAGCCGTCGAGATCGCTGATGTCATGGCCGACCAGCAGCCGATCGCCGTTTGACAGGGTTTCCGTCACGCCTCGCAGCAGGGAGGGGCCCGAGGAAAGCTGTGGCAGGGAGGCACGAAATTCAGCCCATCCCTTCTCGGCAGCGCCCGCCGGCCACTGTCTGAGATTTCCCGCCAGCACGGTCGATCCGGGACCGACCAACAAATACACATGATCGGCAAAGCCCTTGTCCGCGACGCGTTGCGCGATCAACGCGGTCAGGCCATCGCGGCCGGACCGCGCATAGGCATCATCGAGGCTCGCCTGCTCGGTCATGATCGCGCGGTCGGATCTGTCGCGCACATAGGACAACGTCGACCAGTAGACATAGGCGAAGATCGCGGAGACGATCAGGCCGAAGACACCGATGGCGATCAACGCCAGGCGGAACGTCGACGACTTGAGGGTCTTAGCCAGGAGCACGGAGGCAGTACCCGATGCCGCGGATCGTGTGGATCAGCGGATAGGCTTGCTGGTCGTCGACCTTGCGGCGCAAACGTCCGACATAGACGTCGATGATGTTGGTCGAGGGATCGAAGTGCAGGTCCCACACATGCCGCAGCAGCATGGCGCGCGACACCACGCGGCCCTCGTTGCGCGCCAGGTATTCGAGCAGCTGGAATTCCTTCGGCAGCAGCGGAATCCTGCGGCCGCGGCGGCTCGCCGTCCGCGAAATCAGATCGATCGCGAGATCGCCGACCCGCAGGATGGTCTCCTTTGCAACGGTCTCGCTGCGGCGGCCAAGGGCCTCCAGCCGCGCTAGCAGTTCGACAAAGGAGAACGGCTTGACAAGATAGTCGTCGCCGCCGGCGCGCAAGCCACGCACCCGGTCGTCGACTTCGCCGAGCGCGCTGATGATCAGGAACGGCACTGCGATGCCGCCGTCGCGCATCTGACGCATCACCGTGATGCCGTCGATGTCGGGCAGCATCCGATCGATGGTGATCACGGCATAGTCGCGCGCCGCACCCTGGCTCAGCGCCTCGCGGCCGTTCGCCGCCAGATCCACATCATAACCGCTGGTGGTGAGCTCCTCGACGAGCTGATCCGCGGTTTCCGGGTCGTCCTCGACGACGAGAATGCGGCGGTGAGCACCGGTCATATTCCTGAACTCTCTGAGTTGTGTCGAACTCTCCGAGTTCTCAAACTCTCCGAGCGGCCGCCCCGCGACGATCGCCGCCAGACTATCCCATTCCGGGGCAGGATGGAACGTCTGGCGACGACCGCGACAACGGTGCGGTTGGTTGGGCTATCACCAATAGTCCCCGCACACATTGACCCATTGCAGACCGTAAGCCGTCCATGCCCTGCGGTAGCAGCCATAATCATAGCCGGCGTAGAGATAGGGCGCGCCGAAGAATGCGAAGCGATGGAAGCGGTGGTGGCGGAAGAAGCCGCCATGATGGAAGAAGCGCGAACCGTGGAATCTGGCGCCGGCAAAGCGCGGGCCGATTGCCGGTGCACCGACGAAGCGGGGACCACCAACGTGCCCCCCAGCGAAATGCCCGCCGCCGCCCATGGCGGCGAACGCCGCGCCACCACCACGCATTCCGCCGCCGAAACCACCGCCATGCATGCCGCCGCCAAAGCCACCACCGTGCATGCCACCACCCATGGCACCCATGGCGCCGCCGTGGCCGCCACCGAAGCCGCCGCCGCCGCCGCCATGTCCGCCGCCACCACCGCCGCCTCTGGCGAGGGCAGCGGGTGCAAGCGCAACGCTGACAGCGAGCGTCGCTGCCGTGAGACACGTGAGAAGCCTGTTCTTCATGAAACCCTCCCTGATTGGGACCGCGGCGAATTCGTATCGCCGCACGCGAGCATGATCAGAAGACGCAAGCCGATGCCCGACTTCAACTGACAAATGCGCCAGATTCTGACACCGGATTTAGAATTCGCGCGCCGGCATGCCGAGCGGCAGTTGCCCGGACCGGCGGCCACGATTGCGTTGGCCGGGATCGACGGACATTTGGCTGGAATCGGCGGATAGCGCTCGTTGAATCGATCGGCCGCGGTTCTTAATCCTGCAGCTGTCGGAGAACAACGACGGCGTCGAGGGATCGCAGACCCGCTTCACAATTTGTCGATCACCGGGCTCTCCCTTCCTCGCCGGCCGTCATCCATCCGCGATGCAATCGCCTTTCGCCTGGCCTCCCTGCGGGCGCCGGGACGGCGAAGTGCTGACCTTCAGCAAGGAGCTTTCGATGAGCGACGAGACCAAAAGACCGTATCTGACCCACGCCTCCGGCGCCCCCGTCGCCGATAATGTGAACATCCTGACGGCGGGGCCGCGCGGACCCGCATTGCTGCAGGATGTCTGGCTGATCGAGAAGCTGGCGCATTTTCACCGCGAGGTGATCCCGGAGCGGCGGATGCATGCCAAGGGCGCCGGCGCGCACGGCACCTTCACCGTCACCCACGACATCACGCGCTACACCAAGGCCAGCATCTTCTCGGAGATCGGCAAGCAGACGCCGATGTTCGCGCGGTTCTCGACGGTCGCCGGCGAGCGCGGCGCGGCGGACGCCGAGCGCGACATTCGCGGCTTCGCGCTGAAATTCTACACCGATGAAGGCAATTGGGACGTGGTCGGCAACAACACGCCGGTGTTCTTCTTCCGCGACCCCTTGCGCTTCATCGACCTCAACCACGCCATCAAGCGGCATCCGCGCACGGGGGTGCGCGACCCCGACATGAACTGGGATTTCTGGACGCTGCTGCCGGAAGCGCTGCACCAGGTCACCATCGTCATGAGCGAGCGCGGCATCCCGAAAAGCTTCCGTCACCAGCACGGCTTCGGCAGCCACACCTACAGCATGATCAATGCCGACATTGAGCGCGCCTGGGTGAAATTCCATTTCCGCACCCGGCAGGGCGTCCAGAACCTGACCGATGCCGAGGCCGAGGTGCTGGTCGGCAAGGACCGCGAGAGCCACCAGCGCGACCTGTTCCAGAGCATCGAGCGAGGCGACTTCCCGCGCTGGACGCTGTTCATCCAGGTGATGACGGATGCACAGGCCAAGGCATTCCCGTTCAATCCGTTCGATCTGACCAAGGTGTGGCCCAAGGCGGATTATCCGCTGATCGAGGTCGGGTATTTCGAGCTCAATCGCAATCCGGAGAACTTCTTCGTCGAGGTCGAGCAGGCGGCGTTCACGCCGGCGAATGTCGTGCCCGGCATCGGCTATTCACCTGACAAGATGCTGCAGGCCCGCCTGTTCTCCTATGGCGACGCGCAGCGCTACCGGCTCGGCGTCAACCACCACCAAATCCCGGTCAACGCGCCGAAATGCCCATTCCACAGCTATCACCGCGACGGTGCGATGCGCACCGACGGCAATCTGGGCGCCACGCTGACCTACTGGCCGAACAGCCATGGCGAGTGGACCGATCAGCCGCAGCTGAACGAGCCGCCACTCGAATTGTCAGGCGCGGCCGCGCATTGGGATCATCGCGTGGATGACGACCACTGGCAGCAGCCGGGCGACCTGTTCCGCAAGATGAATGCCGCGCAAAAGCAGGCCCTGTTCGACAACACCGCCCGTCAGGTCGGCAACGCGTCGAAGCACATCCAGGAACGGCACGTCGCGAATTGCAGCAAGGCCGACCCGGCCTACGGCAAGGGCGTCGCGGATGCGCTGGCGAGGTTTGCTGCCGGAGAGCTGTAGCCGGGACGGCCCCCTTCGGCCCCGTCATCCTGAGGTGCCCGCGGAGCGGGCCTCGAAGGATGAATCGGCCAGAAATGGGGCCGTGCATCCTTCGAGGCTCGCAAGAGCTCGCACCTCAGGATGACGGGGACAGCTTAGGCAACTCAGCCAGAAGCGTCAGGTGGTCGATTTCGAATAAGGCGGCGAACTCGGCTCGCCGCCCTCCTCCGCGGCTCAGGTCGGCTTGCCGCGTCCGTTCTTCTCGGCCGCGCGGCGCAGCGCGTCGGCGAGCGCGCCGCCGCCGGACTGCTCCTGCGGCCGGCGCGGAGCCGACGACGTCATCTTGCCGGAGCCGCGGGAGAAATCGCGCGACGGCGCCGCATTGTCCTTCTTCGGCCCGATCTCGTCGTCAAGCCGCAGCGTCAGCGCGATGCGCTTGCGCGCGACCTCGACGTCCAGCACCTTGACCTTGACGATGTCGCCGGGCTTCACCACCTCGCGCGGGTCCTTGATGAAATTCCGCGACATCGCCGAGATGTGCACCAGCCCATCCTGGTGCACGCCGATATCGACGAAGGCGCCGAATGCGGCGACGTTGGTCACGGTGCCCTCGAGGATCATGCCCTTCTTTAGGTCCTTGACCTCCTCGACGCCTTCCTTGAACACCGCCGCCTTGAACGCCGGACGCGGATCGCGGCCGGGCTTTTCCAGCTCGCGCAGAATGTCGGTGACGGTCGGCAATCCGAACGTATCGTCGACGAAGGATTGCGGCTTGAGACCCCGCACCACGTCGGCATTGCCGATCAGCGCCTTGATGTCGCTCTTGGTCGCCTCGAGGATGCGGCGCACTACCGGATAGGCTTCCGGATGCACGCCGGATGAATCGAGCGGATCCTCGCCATTGCTGATACGCAGGAAGCCGGCGCACTGCTCGAACGCCTTCGGGCCGAGCCGCGGCACCTCCTTCAGCGCCTTGCGCGACTTGAACGGGCCGTTGGCATCGCGGTGCTGCACGATACTTTGCGCCAGTCCCTGGCCGATGCCCGACACCCGCGCGAGCAGCGGCACCGAGGCGGTATTGGCATCGACGCCGACCGCGTTCACGCAGTCTTCCACCACGGCATCGAGCGAGCGGGCGAGCTTGGCCTCGCCGAGATCGTGCTGGTATTGGCCGACGCCAATCGCCTTCGGATCGATCTTGACCAGCTCGGCCAAGGGATCCTGCAGGCGCCGCGCGATCGAGACCGCGCCGCGAATGGTGACGTCGAGGTCGGGCAATTCGTTCGAGGCGAAGGCCGAGGCCGAGTAGACCGATGCGCCGGCTTCGGAGACCACGATCTTGGTCATCTTGCGCTCGGGCAGCCGCTTCACGAGCTCGGCGGCGAGCTTGTCGGTCTCGCGCGAGGCGGTGCCGTTGCCGATCGCAATCAGCTCGACGCCATGCTCGATCGCGAGCTTGCCGAGAATGGCGAGCGCCTCATCCCAGCGCCGCTGCGGCTCGTGCGGGAAAATCGCCGTATGCGCCACCACCTTGCCGGTCGCATCGATCACCGCGACCTTGACGCCGGTGCGATACCCGGGATCGAGCCCCATGGTGGCGCGCGCGCCGGCCGGCGCCGCGAGCAAGAGGTCGCGCAGATTCGAGGCGAACACGCGCACCGCCTCGGTCTCGGCCGCCGTCCACAGCCGCAGCCGCAAATCGATGTTGAGGTGGATCTGGATTTTGGTGCGCCAGGCCCAGCGCACCGTCTCGGTCAGCCATTTGTCGCCCTTGCGGCCCTGGTTGGAGATCGCAAAGCGGTTCATGATCTTGAGCTCGTAGAGGCCGGGCTGGCCTACGACCGGCTCCTGCGCCTCCGGCTTGATGGCGAGGTCGAGGATCTCTTCCTTCTCGCCGCGGAACAGCGCCAGGATGCGATGCGACGGCAACTTCGGCAGCGGCTCGGAGAAATCGAAATAGTCCTTGAACTTCTCGCCTTCGGTCTTCTTCCCGGTGCGGACGGTCGAGGCCATGATGCCGTTCGACCACATCTCCTCGCGCAGCGCGCCGATCAGGTCGGCATCTTCGGCGAAGCGCTCGACCAGGATCGCGCGCGCGCCGTCGAGCGCCGCGGCGACGTCGGCGACCTGCTTCTCGGCATTGACGAAGGGCGTCGCGGCCTCGTTCGGATCGCTCTCGGGCTGCGTCAGGAGCTGATCGGCGAGCGGCTCGAGGCCGGCCTCCTTGGCGATCTCGGCCTTGGTGCGACGCTTCGGCTTGTACGGCAGATAGATGTCCTCGAGCCGGCCCTTGCTGTCGGCGGCCATGACCTGGGCCTCGAGCGCGGCGTCGAGCTTGCCCTGCTCGCGGATCGAATTGAGCACCGCGGTGCGGCGCTCCTCGAGCTCGCGCAAATACGTCAGCCGCTCTTCCAGCGTGCGCAGCTGGGCATCATCAAGCGCGCCGGTGAGCTCCTTGCGGTATCGCGCGATGAACGGCACCGTGGCGCCGCCGTCGAGCAGCGTCACCGCTGCCTCGACCTGTTCGTCGCGAACCCCCAGCTCCTGCGCAATCTGATGATGAATCTTTGCCACGCCTGTCTCTCTGAAATTCCGCTGCGCCGCCGGATCACCGACAGCGCGGACGCCGCTTATGAACCATCCCGGATTGATTCATCAAGGCGCGCTGTGGATCAAATTGGGCGCGGGCCGCAATCTATTTCCGGGATGTTGGCCGTCCGCGGCTTGACAAATAGATGCGCGCCGCATTGCCGCCGAAAATCGCGACCCTAGCGTCACTTGACAAATCAGCCAGCAAGGTCTCCGCCGCCGCGAACCAGTGCGCATAGCCGCCGGCGAGGTTGACGACGGGCCAGTCGCTGCCCCACAGCATCCGCTGCGGCCCGAAACATACCAGTGCATGATCCACGGCCTCGCTGAGATCGGCAACCTGCCAGTTCGGTGCCGCCTCGGTCGCAAGGCCCGAGAGTTTGCAGACGACGTTGGATCGTGTGGCGAGGCTTGCGATGTCGTCCTTCCAGGCTGCGATGTCGCCGGTCGCAAGGTGCGGCTTGCCGAAATGGTCGAGCACGAATTGCAGGTCCGGATGGCGATCGACCACCTGAATGAGCCGCGGCAAATGGCGCGGCAGCACCAGCGCGTCGAAGACCAGGTCATGCCGCGCCATGGCCTCGAGCGGCGCCGCCAGTTCGGGGCGCAGCAGCCAGTCGTCATCGGCGATGTCCTGCACCATCGGCCGCAGGCCGACCAGGAGCTCGCGCCCGACAAACGCGTCAATCCGCGCCGCGGCATCGGCGGCGTCGAAGTCGACCCAGCCGACCACGCCGCGCACCTGCTCGGCGCCCTTTGCGATATCGAGCAAAAATGCCGTCTCCGCTTCGGTCGGCGCGGCCTGCACCAGGATGGTGCCTTCGATCCCGGCCGCGGCGAGATGCGGCGCGAGATCGGCCAAGCCGAAGTCGCGGTAGATCGGCCCGCGCTCGGGCGTCAGCCAGCCGTAATCGGCGCGCGCCAGGGTCCAGACATGGTGATGGGCGTCGATCCGCATCATGCCGGCACCGGCGCATGCTGGTCGAGCAGCCCCTCATTCTTCAGGTCGCGCCACAGCGCGGCAGGCACGGGCGACGACAACGCGGCGACGTTGCGCTCGACCTCCTGCGGCGTCTGCGCGCCGAGCACGAGGCTTGCCACCGCCGGATGGCCGAGCGCG
Organism: Bradyrhizobium sp. USDA 4501; assembly: GCF_054062115.1. Taxonomy (NCBI): domain Bacteria; kingdom Pseudomonadati; phylum Pseudomonadota; class Alphaproteobacteria; order Hyphomicrobiales; family Nitrobacteraceae; genus Bradyrhizobium; species Bradyrhizobium sp. USDA 4501. The sequence goes on along the minus strand of NZ_JBSSEX010000001.1, from coordinate 6,105,503 downwards.
AAATGCAGCGCCGCGGTCGGCAGCGCCACGTTGTGGGCGCGGCAGACCCGATCGATCGCCGCCACCTTCTGCATCACGTCCGGCGGCGCATCCCTGTAATTGTACTTGGCGCCGGCAACCGCGCCGGTCGCCAGGATGCCGGAGTTGAAGACGCCACCGAGCATCATGCCGATGTCCTTTGCTTGCGCCAGCGGCAGGAATTCGGCGAGTGCGGGTTGCTCGAGTAGCGAGTAGCGGCCGGCAAGCAGCATGGTGTCGAACGTTCCGGCCTTGGCGAAACGCACGCACATCTCGGCCTCGTTGACGCCGATCCCGATGCCCTTGACCACGCGCTCCGAACGCAACTTGTCGAGCGCGACATAGGCGCCCTCCATCGCCTCGCGAAACCGCGCCTCGATCGCGTCAGCTCCGTGGGTCCAGACGTCGACGTCGTGGATCAGCAGCAGGTCGATGCGATCGGTGCCGAGCCGCAGCAGCGACTGCTCCACCGAGCGCATGGTGCCGTCATAGGAATAGTCGAACACCGCGCGATGCGGCGCGCCGCCGGCGAAATTGGAGCCGTCGCCGCGGCCGTGGAACGGGTCCATCCAGCGCCCGACCTTGGTGCAGACGACGACGTCGTCGCGCGCCACGCGGCGCAGCGCGGTGCCGCTGCGGTGTTCGGCGAGGCCATGGCCGTAGAGCGGCGAGGAATCCAGCAGGTTGACGCCCAGCGCAAACGCCCGCTCCGCTGCTGCGATCGCAGCAGTGTCGTCGAGCCGTGCGAACAGGTCGCCGAGCGGTGCTGTGCCGAAGCCGAGAATGGAGACATCGAGCCCGGTGCGGCCGAGCCTGCGGCGTGGCAGTGCCGGGGAGCCTGGATCGGAGGATTGTTGTTGGGTCATTATGGCCTCCCGCCTGCGTTTCTTGTTAGCTCCTCATCAGACTAGCGTCGTTGACCGGGATCGTGAAGAGACCTTGGCGGCCGACGCCGCGGTGTGGTCTCTCATCGCGCACGCACCACATCGCTAAAATGCAATGCACAGCTTCACGTTGCCTATCGGCGGGAAATAGGCTATGGGAGCGCTCCGCAACTTCAACGCAGGAGGCGACGATGTTCAGGTCTGTGCGCTTCCCGGGTTCGCCGCGCGATATTTGACGCGCGTCCCGGGATCGGATCCCGGGTAAAATCGCAACACCCACCCGCAATCGAATCTGCCGCGGGCCTTGGGCTCCGCGCTTGCGGAACTTTTGTCATGACCTCGACGCTTCAGGTGACCTCTCGTCGCGAGCCACACGCTCCGTGCTGCTCGAACATCAGCTGCGGAGGTATCATCCACACGTTCAGGGAAGGGTCCGCGCGCTGCCATGCGGCACACGCGTCTTGCGGACCTTGCCGCGAGCTTTCCTGCGCTGTTGTTCGCGCTGGCGGTCCCGCGAGCCGGGATCGCTTCGGCGCGCGCACGCGCATGCGTCATCGACGGCCGCTCGCTCGCGGACGCCGCGGCCGCGGCGGGCATTCCGCTGTGGCCGCGAAGATTGCCGCCGGAGGCATTCACCGCTCCGATCAAGGGACTGCCCGATGACGAGCTGTTTCGCCGACAGATCGCGAACCACCTGCCGCCATCACCGAAGCTCGCGCCGATCTGGCTGAGATCCGTCGCGGCGGTTGCCGAGCTCGCACATGGACCGGCGGCGGTCTGGATCGCGCGCGAGCTGGTCCGGGCGCCGCCGCGCACCCGTGTTGCGCATCCGCCAGCGCTGCATCGTTGCTAATCGTCGGCAACAATCTGCTGGGCAAGGTTGTCGACCACCACAGGACTCTCGAAATAGGTCACCGTCGGATCGGCGCCATATTTCTCGCGGGCGCGGACGCGCCACGCGTCGGTATACAGTGCTTCCGCCTCCACCCTCGAGTTCCAGAAATAGATACCGCCGGCCGTCATCCCGTCCTCGGACAGCACATAGGTCTTTCGGAACAGCCCCTGAATGCCGCGATAGATCGGCGCGGTGCTCAGGAAGATGCTGCGAGCTTCCTCGCGCGTGATCGGCTTCGGCAGCTTGAACGTCGTGACAGCGGTAATCATCCGGACCTCCTCGGCTTCATTCTTGACATCATTGTCAATATTGACGACCATGTCAAGAATGACCCGATGGAGTAGATCGAATGGTGGGCGTGCGTCAGTTCGACGAGGACGAGATGATCGCAACCGCGCTCGACGTGTTCTGGCGCAAGGGCCTGCACGATGCGACCATGCAGGACCTCGCGGCCGCGACTGGCGTCCAGCGCGGCAGCCTCTACAACGCCTATGGCGACAAGGAAGCGATCTTCCTGCGCGCCTTCGATCAGTATGCCGCGCAATTCCTGGACGCGGCGGGCAGCGCGCTGGCGCAGGGCGATACCTCAGCGAGACTGAGGGGCTTCTTTGACATGATCATCGTCAACATGACGAACGGCACGCCGCAGCGGGGCTGCCTGACGACGCGCACCGCGCTGGACGCGTCCGTTTCGAGCGCGGATGTGCGTCAGCGCGTGCTGGACGTGCTCACCCGGCTCGAGCAACTGGTCGGCAAAGCCATCAGCGCGGCGCCGAACAGGCGCAGCACGGCCGATGCAAACCGGCTGGCGCGCGTCATCGTGACGTTCACGCGCGGGCTCGCCGTGATGGAGCGCGCCGGATACAGCCGCAAGCAGTTGAGGGAGTCGGCCACCACATTCATCGATGCCGTGATTGGCGACGCCTGAGGCGGCGTCCTTGTCGCGGCGACGGCGTCATCGAATGGGAGAAACCAGCATGCAGGAACGGAACGGCGGCTGCCTGTGCGGCGCGGTGCGTTACACGCTCAAGAGCGAACCGCGGAGCATCGCGATATGTCATTGCACACATTGCCAGCGGCAAAGCGGCAGCCTGTTTTCATTCAACCTCGTGATCCGCGAAACCGACTACCAGCAGTCGGGCGAGACGGTGGCGTTCGTCGACAAGGGCGACAGCGGCCATCCGGTCCATCGTCATTTCTGCGGGCGCTGCGGGTCCCCTCTGCTGGCGAAGACCGCATTGATGCCCGGCAAGGTCGTGGTGAAAGCCGGCACGCTCGACAGCATGGAGGGATTGCAGCCGCAAGCCGAGATCTATACCGATCGCGCCGTCGCATGGCTCGCGCCGATCCCCGGCGCTGCGCGCTTTCCCCGGAACGTGTGACCGGATGCGCCGACCACGGGCGCAGCGGGAAACGATTCAGCCTGGCCAGGGTTGCCTCCGTTCCGATTGCATCGGAACGGAGGCTCTCGATTTTGACGCGTTTTCCTCACGCGAACCGGCATCCGCTTCGCTCGAAAACGCTCTGGCGATCATTGACCGGCCGGCAATTCGGCGTAGTTGCCGTCCTTGTCACGGCGGTACACGACGTAGTCGATCAGGGTGATGTCACCCTTCGGCGTGTAGCTGATCTTGCCGAGCACAGTATCCCAGCTTCCGGCCTTGATGGCCGCCGCGACCTTCTTGGCGTCGGTGGTCTGGGCACGGGCCGCGGCCTGGCTCCAGATCTGGAACGCGGCATAGCTGTAGAGCGTGTAGCCGTCGGGATCGATGCCCTTGTCCTTGAACTTCTTCAAGGTCGCGGCCGCGGTCGCCTTCTTGCGCGGGTCGGGCGAGAAGGTGAACAGCGAGCCTTCGGCGAGCGGACCTGCGATCGCGGCGAACTGCTTGTCGACCAGGGCGTCGCCGCCCATCAGCACCGCATTGACGCCCTGCTCGCGCATCTGGCGCAGGATCAACGCTGCCTCGGCATAATAGCCGCCGACATAGACGAAATCGATCGACTCCTTCTTGAAGCGGGATACCAGGGCAGCAAAATCCTTGTCGCCCTTGGTATAGGCCTCATAGAGCTTTTCCTTCACGCCCGCGGCGTTGATGGCGTTCTTCGTTTCGTCGGCAAGGCCTTTGCCGTAGGTCGTCTTGTCGTGGATGATCGCGACGTTCTTGGTCTTGTAGTTCTTGATAATGTAGGCGGCCGCAACCGTGCCCTGCTGGTCATCCCGGCCGCAGACACGGAACGTGTTCCATAACCCGCGCTCGGTGAATTGCGGATTGGTCGAGCCCGGCGTGATCTGCAGCACATTGCCCTCTGCATAGGCGTCCGACGCAGGGATCGAGGTCGATGAGCAGAAATGCCCAACGACGAACGGAATCCTCGCGCCTGCCATCTTCTCGGCAACCGACACCGCCTGCTTCGGATCGCAGGCATCGTCGCCGACCTCCAGCTTCAGCTTCTTGCCAAGCACGCCACCCGCCGCATTGATATCGGCAATCGCGAGATCAGCACCGTTCTTGAACTGCTGGCCGAAGCTCGCCTCGGAGCCGGTCATCGGCCCGACCACGGCAACACTGATATCCTGTGCCATGGCGCCGCCGGACAAGGCCAGGCTCGCGCCGAGCGCAAGAAAATATCCTCGAAGTGCAGACTTCATCACATTCTCCTCGATCGTCTCAAGTCGCCTCAATGCATCGCAGTCGACGAATCCGCCGATTGCAACGATCACCCGGGGGGCTGCCTTTTAAGCGCGAGACGATTGGCAGGCTCGGACTGAGGCGACAGGGGATTGGACATATGCGACATCGGGCAACAATGTGAAACACGTTGTCGTGCATTGACGTCTGAAATCGCCCGCAGCGGACGTGATTGGGCGGCGATGTTGTGTGCGCGACAGCACACAGGCTGGCCGAGAGCGCTGTTTGCGACGTGGCCCGAGATCGACCAGATGCCGGACGACGGCGCCGCGCAGCTTGGGCGTCGCGAGCTGGTAGCTGTCGTCAAGCTCCCTGATGTTGAGCGCCAGCAGACGCATCGCCTCGGTGTTCGCGGGCAACGACCGGTTCAGCATGTCCTCGGGATCGCGGACCAGCAGTGCCAGCGCCTTGCGCGGGAGCCTGAGACCGACGAAACGGCTCGGCGAGACCGGGACCACCATGTTGCCGACCTCCGCGCTCGACTTCAGCACGGCCTGTCCCGGGCCCAGCTCGATGTCGCGGCCGCGCTGCGACGCGCGGGCGTTGCCGCTCGTGATGATCGTCAGCACAAGGTCGTCATTGCCGTCGAGCAACTCGCGCGGCCGTGCGATCTTGAGGTTGCTGCACGCCCAGGATCCGATCCCGAGCCCAGGCAGCTCGCGCACATTGGCTTCGGCATGGAACGTGCCGCTCAGTGGCTCCGGATCGAGCTTCACGATCATCCGCCCGATCTGCTCGCGAAAGATCGGCAAGCGGTCGCGCTCGCCGAAATCCGCGGTCGAGAACCGAAACCCGGCGATATCCGGCGACTGCATCGTCACCGGCTGATCCTCATGGCGGCAGGAGGTGGCCGGTGATATTCGGCCGATTTGTGGCAGCATGACACCGCGCGTAAGCACGGTCCCGTGCTTACGCGTCGGCGCTTTTGCTGCCGACAGGCGATGCTCGGCCGGATCATCCTGACGTTCTTGTCGGGTCTGAAATACAACCGAGACCGAAATCGTGCTCGCTCGATATTGCCCGGTGTCATCATCCCAAGCCGTTACGCGGATTATAATTGACTGACCGGACGGTCAATAGTAATCCAAGCGTACGTCACGCAACCTTCGGCCACCAGAAGCCGCAACGGGAGGTCATCATGGTCAGCGATTTGGTGTTGACCGATATCCGCGCCGGATATCGCGTCGTGACGCTCAACGCCTTTCTCGAAAAGCGCGCGACGCGCTTTGTCGGACGAGCCAAAGCTTGAACGTTCGGATTGAACGTTCCGCCGCCAAGGCGAGACGCATCATTGATCACAAGTCAGAAGGTCCAATTGCGATGACACAGCCTCAATCCAGTGGTGCACGGACTGCGGACAACGTCATGAAGCTCGACAGCTTCGTGCGCGGAAAATGGTCCGGCCCGGGCGAACCGGCAGCCGAGATTCACAGTGCCGTCACCGGCGATGTGGTGGCGGTCACCACCAGGAGCGATCTCGACATGCGCGAGATCCTCGCCTATGGCCGCGCGATCGGCGGCAAACATCTCAGAAAGCTGACGTTCCATCAGCGCGCGGGCCTACTGAAGGCGCTGGCCGACTATCTGACCCAGCACAAGGACCGGCTCTACAAACTGTCATTCCACGCAGGCGCAACCCGCACCGACGCAATGATCGACGTCGACGGCGGCATCGGCACGTTGTTCGCCTATGCCGGCAAGGGCCGCCGCGAGCTCCCGAACAGCAAATTCCTGCTCGATGGCAACGTCGAAGGGCTCTCCAAGGCTGGCGCATTCGCCGGTCAGCATATCGTGACGCCGCTGCACGGCGTCGCAGTGCACATCAACGCATTCAACTTCCCGTGCTGGGGCATGCTGGAGAAGCTGGCGCCGGCGCTGCTGGCCGGCGTGCCCGTCGTGACCAAGCCCGCGACGGTCACCTCCTATGTCGCCCACGAGCTGGTTCGGATCATCACCGAATCCGGCGCGCTGCCCGAAGGCGTGCTGCAATTCATCGTCGGATCGACCGGCGACTTGTTCGACCATCTGACCTGCCAGGACGTGGTGTCCTTCACAGGCTCGGCCGACACGTCGCAAAAACTGCAGCGGCATCCGGTCATCGCGCGCGAGGCGGTCAGGTTCATCGCCGAACGGGATTCGCTGAACGCCGCAATCCTCGCTCCGGACGCCGTGCCGGGAAGTCCGGAGTTCGACCTCTTCGTCAAGGAAGTGGCGAAGGAGATGACGGTCAAGGCCGGCCAGAAATGCACCGCGATCCGTCGCGCGCTGGTGCCGTCGGCACAGCTCGATGCCGTGATCACGGCGCTGCGCGACCGTCTGGCCAAGGTCACGATCGGCAATCCCGAAAACGACAAGGTCAGGATGGGGCCGCTTGTCGGGCTCGGCCAGCGCAGCGATGTGCTTGCCCATGTCGCGAAGCTTCGCGCCGAAGCCGAACTGGTGGCCGGCGATCCCGGCAACTTCGCGCTGCTCGATGCCGATGCGAAGCGCGGCGCCTTCGTTCCGCCGCTGCTGCTGCATTGCGCCAAGCCGCTCGCCGCATCCGCAGTCCACGCGATCGAGGCGTTCGGCCCTGTCAGCACCGTTATGGGTTACGACGGTCTGGAGCAAGCGATCGCGCTGACCAATCGCGGCGGCGGGAGCCTCGTCGCATCCATCTACACGCACGACATCCCGGCTGCGACCGAACTGGCATTTGGCATCGGCAGTTTTCACGGCCGCGTCGCGATCATCGACCGCGACTGCGCGAGCGAGCACACCGGACACGGTTCGCCGATGCCGCAGATGGTTCACGGCGGCCCCGGCCGGGCCGGCGGCGGCGAGGAACTGGGCGGCGTCCGCAGCCTCCAGCACTACATGCAGCGCACCGCATTGCAGGGATCGCCGGCGATGCTGAGCGGCGTCACCGGCCGCTGGTTCAAGGGCAGCCCGATGCTCGAAGGCGACCTGCATCCGTTCCGCTATCACTATGACGATCTCGAGATCGGCCGCACGCTGGTCTCGAAGTCGCGGCAGATCACGCTCGACGACATCGAGCACTTCGCGCATTTCACGGGCGACACCTTCTACGCCCATATGGACGAGGAAGCGACCAAGGGGCATCCTTTCTTCCCAGGCCGCGTCGCGCATGGCTATCTGCTGCTGTCGTTTGCGGCCGGCCTGTTCGTCGATCCCGACTACGGGCCGGTGCTGGCGAATTACGGCCTCGACTCGCTGCGCTTCGTCAAACCCGTCCAGCCCGGCGAACAGATCCAGGTGCGGCTGACCGTGAAGGAGAAGATGCCGCGCAACAAGCAATATGGCGAGGTACGCTGGGACGTCGAGATCACGACCGGCACCGGCGAAACCGCGGCGACCTACGAGCTGCTGACCATGAACGCGATGCGGGGTTAACAGGCGCGTCAGAGCAACTCGGCCTGCCGGCCGCGGCCGGCCGATTTCGCCCTGCCGCGCGGCCGGGTGGCGCCGGCCGCGGCATCGTCGGCGCCGGCCAGCACGAGCTGCGCGACGAAACCGGCATATTCGGCGCGGGTCATCGGCCCGCCCTCGCGAAACCACATGTAATGCCAGTTCAGCATGCCGAAGACGCTCATCGTCAGCGGCTTGAGCAGGCGCTTGTGCTTCGCCGCCGGCACGGCGGCGGCGAGTGCGTCCGACATGATCCCGACCAGGATCCGCTCGCTTGCGAGCAGCGGCTGCTGCTTGTCCTTCGGCAACAGCTTGAGACTTGAGATCTGGACCTGATGTTCGGCGTCGGCATGCCGGTAGAGCTCGAGCAGGGTCGCAACGATCGTCCTGAAGCGCGCGACCGGATCGCCGGCCTGTGCGCTCGCCTTGCGGACCGCCGCCACCAGCTTCGCGAGGTGCGACGACAGGATATCGAACAGGATCGCTTCCTTGTCGGGATAATAGTGATAGAGCAGCGCCTTCGAAACCCCGCAGGCATCGGCGATGGTGTTCATCGACGTGCCGACATATCCCGATGCGGCAAACAGCTCGGCCGAGCGATGCAGCATCAAGAGGCGCTTGTCGTCATAGTCCTTGGCGCGCGATCGGGCCATGTCTTGTCCGTTTCACCAGGCGGCCGTTCGGCCATCGTCCAGAGATGTCAGTCAATAGTCGCAAGGTTCCGGGACCACAGCCCCGCCTCCGAACCGCTATTTATTGACCATCCGGTCGGACAATTCCATAAGCCCGGCGATCGGGCAACATTGCCCGGAATGAATTTTCCTGGCGCCGCGTCGCGAGAGCATCTCTCTGCTGCAAATCGCCTCGCCATGCGCGTCTAATTGCAAAGTTCGCGGCGCCGCCGAGTTTCGCGCGCGTCCCGAACAGGAGCGTGTTATCGTTCATCGAACGGCTCGGAATGCGAAGGAGGCTCTGGGTGCGGACATCCTCTTGGCCCCACGTCCTTCGTCGCGCGGCCCGTCGGCTGAAGAGATGGCAGCGGCGGCTGGCCCGCGCTGCCAACCCCGACGGCAAGGACATGTACGAACTCTTTCTGTTTGGTCCTCACGGCTGATCGCTCGTTGGCGCGACGCATGCCCAGTCGAGACCGCAGCAGATGTGATCCATCGCCACGCCGACGTCAGTCTGCCCACGCCGCACATGTCGTGCGGCAGGATCACGCACAGAGCGATAGCATGACAGCTCCTCGAGCGCGTCACGTCATCATCGTCGGCGGCGGCGCAAGCGGCGTCCTGCTGGCGCACCAGCTACTGCGTCAACCGACGGACGATGTCCGTGTCAGCCTGATCGAGCAGCGTCCCGACATCGGGCGCGGCATCGCCTATCATACCGGCAATCCGGATCATCTGCTCAATGTACGGGTCGCGAATATGAGTGCGCTGCCCGACCAGCCGGACCATTTCTGGCACTGGCTGATCTCGCGCGGGGCGAACGCGCCGCTCTGCCCTGATCCCTATTGCTTCGTGCCGCGGCGCATCTTTGGTGACTACATTGCCAGTCTGCTCGAGCAACAGGCGTCCGATCAGGCCAACATCCAACGCCTGTCGATCGTGCACGGCAGATGCATCGCGATCCGCGAACGGCGAGGCGACGTCACCGCCAGCCTCGACGACGGCCGGCAGCTGATCGGCGACATCGTCGTTCTCGCAACCGGACACGATCCACGCGCGAACAGTCCGGGACATGCCGATCCCTGGGCAGCACCGTCTGCCGCTGCGATCGCCGACGACGCGACCGTCCTGATCCTCGGCACGGGCCTGACGATGGTCGATTACGTGCTGTCGTTGCTGCGCGACGGACATCGCGGGCCGATCGTTGCGATGTCGCGCCGAGGCCTTCTCGCGAAACCGCACCGCCGGGTCGACGCCGTGCACATCGAGGAGGCGGAGGTCCCCTTCGGCTCCGGAATCGGCAGCCTGCTTCGCTGGCTTCGCGGCCGCATCGACCGGCACATCGCAGCGGGCGGCGATTGGCGCAGCGTGATCGATGGGCTTCGCCCCCATACCCAGCGACTGTGGCGTGAGCTCCCGCTTTCGTCCAAGCGCCGGTTCCTCGAGCACGCACGCGCCTGGTGGGACGTGCATCGGCATCGGATGGCGCCGCAAGTGGAGGTCCGGATCACTGAAGCGATCTATGGAGGCCGGCTCACCCCGATGGCCGCAAAGCTGATCTCGGCCGAGCCCGACCGGACAGGCGCGATCGTCAGTTACCGGCGGCGCGGCGAGAGCAGGCTCCGTCGCATGCATGTCGGCGCCATCGTCGACTGCACCGGCATTGTCAAGGATCCGCGCGCAACCGCCAATCCCGCGGTGCGCAGCCTGCTCGAGCTTGGCCTGGCGCGCGTCGATCCGCTCCGCATCGGCATCGAAACCGATCGCAATTGCGCGATCATCGGTCACGACGGCGTCCCATCGCGCCGCCTGTATGCCGTCGGCCCGCTCACGCGCGCCGCGTTCTGGGAAATCAGCGCAATTCCCGACATCCGCAACCAATGCGCCGAGCTTGCCGCTCTGCTGGTTCACTCCGACGAGGAACGGCGGCTCGCATCCCTCGCGCGCGTCTAGAACCCCGTTCCGATGGAATCGGAACGGAGCTCCAGATTCCAGTTTTGACGCGCTTTCCTGCCGCGAACCGGCGTCCACTTCGCTCGGGAAAGCTCTAGCTGCCGAAGCCGGCCGGAATGAACGCCGGCAGCTTCTCCTCGATGAAGTGCTTGACCTCGGGCGAATTGAAGACCTGGATGAAGGCCTTCAGGCGCGGATCGTCCTTCTTGTCCGGCCGCGCGGTAAAGCGCAGCACGAGACCGTCATCGACCGTGCGGTCGATCACCAGCGCCGATTTTGGATCACCGCCGGCCGGTATCAGATAGGTGATGTTGACGAGCGCAAGCGTGACGTCATCGAGCGACCGGTAGGTCTGCGCCGGATCGAGCTCGACGATCTTCAGGTTCTTGGGATTTTCGATGATATCAAACCGATTGACCGAAAAACCCTTGCCCGGCGCCAGCTTGATCAGTCCGGCGCGTTCGAGCAGGATCAAGCCACGCGCGCCGTTGAGCGGCTCGTTCGGGATCGCAACGCTGTCGCCGGACTTGATCTCCTCAAGCGACTTGATCTTCTTCGAGAACAGCCCGACGGGCGCGATCACGCCGACCTTGTCGACCTGGACCAGGTCGAAGCCGCGCTGCTTGTTCTGGATCGCGAGATAGGTGGCGTGCTGGAACAGGTTGGCGTCGACGTCGCCGCTGTTCACCACCTCGTTCAACGCGACCCAGTCCGACAGCTCGACGATCTTGACGTCCTGCCCCTTGTCCTTGGCGAGCTTGGCGGCAAAGCCAGCCAGCTGACCGACCGGGCCGGCGCTGGTCGCGATCTTGAGAGGTTCGTCCGCAACGGCGGCCGCAGTCATGGCAAGCAGCACGCCAGCCGCCTGCGCCAGGCGCAACAATGTCTTCATGGTCTCGGTTTCAACTCCGTCTTCAGGGATCGATCAGGCCGCCTTGCGGCCGCTGCTTCCCGCCTCAGCATCAGTCAATGCCTGGGTGAGGTCGGCGAGGATGTCGTCGGGATGTTCGATGCCGACCGAAAGCCTGATGTAGCCGGGCGTCACGCCTGCCGCGAGCTGTTCCGCGGCGCTCAGCTGCTGATGGGTGGTCGACGCCGGGTGGATCGCCAGCGAGCGCGCATCGCCGATATTGGCGACGTGATAGAACAGTTTCAGCGCATCGATGAAACGACGGCCGGTCTCGACGCCCCCCTTCAGCTCGAAGCCGACCAGCCCGCCATAGCCGCCCTTCAGATAGAGATCGGCGCGGCGCCGGTCCTCTCCGCTCTGCAGTCCGGGGAAGATCACGTGCGAAACGGCGGGATGTCGTGCCAGGAAATTCGCGACCTTGATCGCGTTCTCGTTGTGCTGACGCAGCCGCAGGGGCAAGGTCTCGAGCCCCTGGATGAACTGAAATGCGTTCTGGGGAGCGACCGCGGCACCGAGATCGCGCAGCAGCTTCACGCGCGCGCGCAGGATGTAGGCGATCGGACCGAGCGGCTTGGCTGCCTCGGTCCAGATCGCGCCGTGATAGGCATCGTCCGGCTGCGTCAGCAGCGGGAAGCGCTCGGCGTGCGCCGCCCAGTCGAAGTTGCCGCCGTCGATGATCGCTCCGCCAATCGACGTGCCGTGGCCGCCGATATACTTTGTCGCGGAATAGACGACGATCGCTGCGCCGTGCTCGAACGGGCGCGCAATGAGCGGGACGGCGGTGTTGTCGAGAATCAGCGGCACGCCGAGCGAACGGCCGATATCCGCGACTTCCCTGATCGGGAAGACGTTGAGCTTGGGGTTCGGCAGCGTCTCGGCGAAATAGGCCCGGGTCTTCGCATCGGTCGCCCGGCGGAAGTTTTCCGGATCGGCCGGATCGACGAAGCGAACCTCGATGCCGAACTGCTTCAGCGTCTGCGACAGCAGCGTCCAGGTGCCGCCGTACAGATCGGTCGATGAGACGATATTGTCGCCGGCTTGCGCGATGTTGAAGATCGCGTAGGCCGTCGCCGACTGGCCCGACGCCACGGCCAGCGCGCCAACGCCGCCTTCCAGCGCGGCCAGGCGCTCCTCGAACGCGTCAGCCGTCGGATTCTTGATCCTGGTGTAGATCTGTCCGATCGCCTCCAGGGCGAACAGCCGCGATGCGTGATCGGTATTCTCGAATTGAAAGGACGTCGTTTGGTAGATCGGAACGGCGACGGCGCCGGTCGCCGGGTCGGACCGGTACGATCCGCCATGCAAGGCGAGCGTCTCGACATTCTTGGTTTCGATCGGCATCTCGAAATTCTCCTGAAATCCGTGGACCCAGCATCAAAAGGCAAAGAATGATGCGCAGCAGCGTCCGCGACTGTCGAGACATCGGAGAAAATAGCGATGAGCGTGCTGGCGGCGCGTCTGATGGCGTCGCTAATTTTTCAGCCGCGGCGCCTGTCGCGTAACATTTGTTTCACTGCTCCGCCGGTTTGAACGGCTCAGTGGAGCTGATGAGTCATCTGCCGATCGCGCCTGCAAATCAGTACGCAATGTCGTGCATACCGTCATTTCGAACAGCACGACGACGTCGAACAAACGAATCTCTGCTGCGCCGGATCGAAGACAAAGCACGATTTTGATCCTGTCTTTCCATATAGAAAATAAAGCCGCGCAGCTGACGTGATAAATCACCTCTCAGTCCTCAATTAGCGGAATTGCGCAATGACCAGACCAAAGGAACTTCGCTTCAACGCGTTCAACATGATGGCGCCGAGCCACAACTGGGCCGGTCTCTGGTCGCATCCGCGCGACACTTCACTCAACTACAACTCGCTCGACTATTGGGTCGACTATCCTTGAGCTTGATCACGCCGTGCAGCGCAAGGATCATCAGGCCGCGCGCGCCATTGGAAGGATCGTTGGCGATCGCCACCCGCCCGCCATCCGGAAGATCGGCCAGCTTCTTGTATTTCAACGAGTAGACACCCTGCGGCGACGCAATCGTGTTGGCGACCTTGACGATCTTCCAGCCGGTCTTCGATATCTGGTTCTTCAAATAAGGCTCGTGCTGGAACGAATTGGCCGCGAGATCCCCGAGCGCGAGCGCCTGGTTCGGGATCACGTAGTCCGTGAATTCGACCACCCTGATGTCGAACCCATGGCCCGCAGCCACCTTCTTGACGACTTCGAGGATCTCGGCGTGTGGTCCGGCCGTGACGCCAACGCGGACCGTCTCGGCCCTCGCGGTGCCGACCAGGAGCGTTACCGCGGCAACCGCCGTCATCAGAATACGCATCATCATCCCTCAGCAATTGGAGCGGCAACTACCAGCCGGGCAGCACCGCGCCCTTGAACTTGGTCTGGACGAATTCCTTGATCTCGGGCGTGTGGTAGCTGTCGACCAGGATCTTGACCCACGGCTTGTCCTTGTCGGCGGCGCGAACCGCAATCAGATTGACGTATGGCCCTTTCGGATCCTCGCGCAGGATCGGATCCTTGACCGGATCGAGACCGGCCTGTGTCGCATAGTTGGTGTTGATGACCGCCGCATCGACATCGTCGAGCGCCCGGGGCGCCTGGGCTGCGTCGACCTCGACGAATTTCAGGTTTTTGGGATTGTCGGCGATGTCGATAACGGTCGGCTTGAAGCCGACGTCGCTCTTCAGCTTGATTGCGCCCTTGTCGCGCAGCAGAAGCAGCGCCCGGCCGCCATTGGTCGGATCATTGGGAATTGAGACCTTGGCTCCGTCAGGAACGTCGGCCCAGTTCTTGTGCTTGCGCGAATAGACGCCGATCGGAAAATTGACCGTCAGCCCCACCTGCTCGATCTTGTAGCCGCGATCGGCTTTCTGGTTGTCCAGATAAGGCTGGTTCTGAAACGAGTTGGCCTGGATGTCGCCGGCGTCGAGCGCCGCGTTCGGAACGACATAGTCGGAGAACTCGATAAGCTGAAGCTCGAGCCCGCTCTTCGCCGCGATCGGTTTCACGGCCTCAAGGATTTGTGCATGCGGCCCGGGCGTCACGCCGATCTTGATCGTTTCTGCCGCGGCGGCGGTCGACCAGATCGCAACAGCGCCTGCAAGAGCGAAAATTGATCGAAGCAACATCTTGGTCTCCATGGAACTGAACTCGCTATCAAGCTCATCGCTCGCGCCGGGGACGAAATCAATGAAATGAGAATCCAAATTTTTCCCGATGACGAGTCGCCGCTGCTGTGGCCGCGATGAAAAGAGAATGGAGCCGGCCGGGCATCTTGGCGCAGCGAGCGACTTATCTGCCGATGCCGGCGGCAACGCGTAGGCCAAAAATACTTTTCTCGCTGACTTCGCTTGCAGAGAAAATTGCACTCGTTCGGACGGCTTCTCCGCGATTGCCTCCGGCGCACCGATTGCACACAAATGGCCACAGATCGAACCGGCTAAGGACAACTTGCCATGCCCATCTTTGCCCGCCCCATCCCGCAAGCGCAGGCCGCATCATCGGCGACTGCGATGTCGCGCCGTCTTGCTGTCGCCGCCATCGGGCTGCTTGCGATGACCTCGCTCGTTCGGCCTGCGGCCGCCGAGGAAATCCGGATCGGCTACCAGAAATCGTCGACGCTGACCGCTATCCTGAAGACCAACGGCGCGCTGGAGAAGGCGTTGGCGCCGCTCGGCATCACCGTGTCGTGGCACGAGTTCACCAGCGGCCTGCCGCTGCTCGAGGCCATCAATGTCGGCAGCATCGATTTCGGAGCCGACGTCGCCGACACCGTGCCGATCTTCGCCCAGGCCGCCGGCGCCAAGCTCGCTTACGTCGCCGAGGAAGCCGCTTCTCCATCGGCGCAGGCGATCCTGGTGCCGAAGGATTCCGCGATCAAAGCGCCGGCCGATCTCAAGGGCAAGAAGGTCGCGGTCACCAAGGGCGCGGGCAGCCACTTCCTGCTGCTAGCGGTACTTGCCAAGGCCGGACTGTCCTTCAAGGACATCACGCCGGCCTATCTGACGCCGGCCGATGGCCGCGCGGCATTCGTCAGCGGCAATGTCGACGCCTGGGTCGCCTGGGATCCGTTCCTCAGCAGCGCGCAACGCCAGTCCAGCGCGCGCATCCTGACCGACGGCAGCGGCGGGCTCGCCAACTACAAGCGTTACTATCTTGCCTCGGCCGCGATCGCCGAAAAGCGGGCCGATGCACTGAATGTCATCTTTGCCAGGTTGGTGGAAACCGGCACCTGGATCAAAGCCAATCCGAACGAGGCCGCGGCGCTGCTCGCCGGCCTGTGGGGCATCGACGCCGCCACGGTGGAGGAGGCCAACAGCCATCGCTCCTACAAGGTCGGCGTGGTCACCGCGGCCGGCCTTTCCGAGCAGCAGAAGATCGCCGATACCTTCACGGCGGAAGGTCTGCTGCCACGCAAGGTCGATACCGGCGACGTCAAGATCTGGGCACCGAAGGGATCGTGACGCCACCGCGCCTTTAGCGATGACGCAGGCGGCGGTTGACGCGGCGCGCCAGATAGTCGCCGGCGGTCTGCACGGTCTGAACCAGCGCGATCAAAACGACGACGACCGCCAGCATCATTTCGGGCATGAAGCGCTGATAGCCATAGCGAATGCCGAGGTCGCCGAGGCCGCCGCCTCCGACGGCCCCGACCATTGCGGAGTAGCCGAGCAGGCTGACCACCGCGAGTGTCAAGGCCAGCACCAGGCCCGGCAACGCCTCCGGGATCAAGACCTTGAACACGATCTGCAACGGGCTTGCACCGAACGAGGACGCCGTCTCGATCAGACCGGCATCGACCTCGCGGATCGCCGCCTCGACCAGACGGGCAATGAACGGCGTTGCCGCGATGGTGAGCGGCACGATTGCCGCGCCCGATCCGATCGAGGTGCCGGCAATCAGCCGCGTGAAAGGAATGATCGCAACCACCAGGATGATGAACGGCGTCGAGCGGGCCGCATTGACGATGACGCCGAGCACGCCATTGGCTGGCGGCGCGGCGAACAGCTCCCCTTTCCGGCTGGTCGCCAGGAAGACGCCAAGCGGAAGGCCCAGCGCGGTCGCAACCAGCGCAGCCACCGAGACCATGAAAAGGCTCTCGCCCGTGGCCTGAACGATCAGGTTGATGAGTTCACGCGACATAGCCGAGACGCTCCACCAGAATGTCATGCTGAGAAAGATAGGCCAGGGCCTGCCTGGCCGTGGCTTCACCGCCGGGAATGGCAAGGATTAGCGAGCCCACGTGCTGGCCGCCGATCTCATCGATGCGGGCCGATAGCAGCGCCACGTCATGGGACAGTTCGCGCGAAAGCCGCGCCACGACGGTGTCGCCGGCTTCAGTACCGCGCACCTGCACGCGAAGGACCGTCTGCCCGCCGGCAACCGGCTGTGGCGAAAGGCGGCTCGCCAGCGAGACCGGAACACTGTCCCCGATCACCTCGGAAAGGAACGCCTGCGTGACCGGATGCTGGGGATGCGTGAAGATTTCCGCGACATGGCCGCGTTCGACGACCTGGCCGCCGTCGATCACCGCGACTTCCTTGGCGAGTTGGCGGACCACCGACATCTCGTGGGTGATCAACACGATCGTCACCCCGAGTTCACGATTGATGTTGGCCAGCAGGTCCAGAATCGCGCGCGTGGTCTGCGGATCGAGCGCCGACGTCGCCTCGTCGGACAGCAGCACATTCGGCCGAGTCGCCAGCGCGCGGGCGATGCCGATGCGCTGCTTCTGGCCGCCGGACAATTCCGAGGGATAACGATCGTATTTGTCGGCAATGCCGACGAGCTCGAGCAGCTCGGCTACACGGACGGCGATGTCGGCCGTGGACCAGCCGGCGATCTCGAGCGGCAAGGCGATATTGTCCGCCGCCGTCCGCGACGACAGCAGGTTGAAATGCTGGAAGATCATGCCGATCGAGCGCTGCGCCAGGCGCAGCTCGCGACCGGCAAGCGCCGAGATCTCGCTGTTATCGACGACGACGCGGCCGCTCGACGGCTTCTCAAGCCCGTTGATGAGGCGGACGAGGCTCGATTTGCCGGCGCCGGAGCGGCCGATCACGCCGGTGATCGAGCCGCGCGGGATCGCGAAGTCGATCGCCTGCAAGGCATGGACGCTCGGCTTGTCGCGATAGGCCGGATAGACCTTCGAGACGGCCTCGAAGCGGATCATGGCATCGCTCGCGCCTGATGCGAGCGGAATGGGCGGCAGCGGCGCAACAGGCTGCGCCGTCGTCAGGGATTGATGTACATTCATTCAGTCGGTCCAATTGGGAAATGGCTTCGGTCGCCGGGCGCAGCCCGGGCTCAATGACCAAAGAGCAGATAGCTGCGGTCGATGCCGCGGAGATCGCGCGTCTCGTCGGTCCAGCCGACCGCGCGGCGGTAGCTGCCCAACGCGGCAGTCTGCCGCAACGCGACCACGTCGGTCGGGCGAGGCTCCTCCGCATAAGGCGACACGTAAAGCGCGTCCTCGGGACAATACAGTTCGCAGAGGAAACAGGTCTGGCAATCGCCCTGACGGGCGATCACCGGAATCCCCTCCGTCTTGTCGAAGACATTGGTGGGGCAGACATTCACGCAGATGCCGCAGGACGTGCAGCGCTCGGCGTCGATCACCTCGATCATTCCGCGGCCTCTGCATAGCTGGCCTCGGCATGCGGCCGCACCGTGGTCCAGACCTCGTCCAAACCGCCGCTCGTCACGTAATGGCGTTGGCGGTCGTCTTGATCGGGATAGTCGTCGCGGCGATGCATGCCGCGGCTTTCGTTCCGCGCCAGCGCGCTGCGGTACATCCAGCGCGACGTCGCCAGCATGGCCGCGCTCTCGCGGGCGCGCAGCAGATCGTCCTTGCTCGCCGCATCGGCCGATGATGCATTGACCCACGCCGCATCCAGCCGCTCGAGGGCGCCTTCGAGACGCGAGGCATGCCGGAAGTAGTTCAGCTCAAACGGATAGACCTCGTCCTGGACCGCCTTTGTCAGCGTGGCGGGCTCAAACGCGCGACCCGCCTTGCTTCGGAACGCGACGGTACCGGCGGACGCCAGTCGTCGTTGACGTGCCGGGCCCAGCTGCCTTGCATAGCCGGCAGCGCCCCATCCGGCCCAGGTCCCCGATGACATCGCCCAGGCGGCATTGTGGCTGCCGCCGCCGGTGAAGCCGCCGCAGATCAATTCGCGCGTCGCTGCATCACCGGCGGCATAGAGTCCCGGCACGCTGGTGGCGCAGCTACCGTCGACAATGCGAAGGCCGCCGGTGCCGCGCACGGTGCCTTCGAGCCGCAAGGTGACGGGGAAACGCTCCCTGAAGGGATCGATGCCGGTGCGATCGAACGGCAGGAAGAAATTCGGCTGCGATGCGCGCATGTGACGCTGCACGTCGTCGTCGGCCTTGTCGAGGCGGGCATAGACCGGTCCCTGAAGCAGCGCGCGCGCAATCGCCGATCGCCCGCCCTTGGATGCCGCACCGGGAACGACGCTGCCGTCCTCGTAGCTGAAGGTCGCCCAGCCATAAAACAGCGTCTTGGTCACGGAGCCGAACGCCGGCGAGATCGCATAGGGATTCGAGAATTCCATGCTGCTGAATTCGGCCCCGACCTCCGCGGCCATCAGATAGCCGTCTCCGGTCAGCACATTCGATCCCAGCGTCTTGCTCAGGAACGCGCAGCCGCCGGTCGCCATGACGACAGCCTTGGCGCGCACGATCCAGCGATCGTGCTTCTGGCGGCGCACGCCGCTGGCTCCCGCAACCGAGCCGTCGTCATCCACCAGCAGTTCGAGCGCCGGACTGTGATCGAGAATGGTGACGCCGGCCTGCTTGGTGCGCTTGCGCATCAGGCGCATGTATTCCGGCCCCTGCAGCGAGTTGCGCTGCGATGTGCCGCTGTCGTCGACCGGGTAAGGGTAACCCCAGGCGGCCAGACGATTGCTGTCCTCGTAGGTCTGGTCGAGCACGCGCGCCATCCAGCGGCGATCCTGCAGGTGCCCGCCCATCTTTTCGCGATTGGCCATCGCGGCCTTACGCAGCGCCGGATTGGGATCGACATACCAGACGCCGGTGCCGGCAGCCGCGGTGGCACCCGACGTGCCGCAAAATCCCTTGTCGGCGAGCACGACGCGTGCGCCGCACTCGGCTGCGCTCACCGCAGCCCACGTGCCTGCCGGTCCGCCGCCGATCACCAGCACGTCGGCGTCGAATTCGACCGAACCGCCTGGCGCGGTTCGCTGTTCGGCGCGTCGCTCGTGGACTGTCATCGTTCAGTTCTCCGGGCGGCACCGATTGCTTGCAACGCGCCGCAACAGCATCGTTACGCGCGCAGGCTGCCCTGGCAATTTCAGATATTTGCGCAGACTTGGACGAAGCTTCCCCTGCCGCGGCACGTGGCAGAATATTCATGCGGCGGCGGAGGGGATGTTCCGCTCATCGCAGAAGATCGACACCGGATTTGTTCGCAGATCGCGCAGCGGAGACGGAAATTTCTTTTTGCATGCACGCGCCGGCCGTTCGTTTTCATGTGGCCTGACAGGCGGTACTTCGTGAGTCGTCTCACCTCAATGCGTGGCAGCCATGTCCGATCGTCAGCTTCACCTCAATGTCAACCTGCTGCACTCCGGCGTCTATGCGTCGGCGTGGCGGCTGCCCGAAAGCGATCCTCGCGCCTGCTTCGACGTCGGCCATTATGTGCGCGTGGCTAAGATCGCCGAGCGCGGCAAGCTCGATGCGATCTTCCTTGCCGACACACCGGCGATCACTGACCGCATCGACTACCGCTCCTTCATGTCGATGGAACCGACGATCGTGCTGGCGTCGGTGGCCGCGGCGACCAGCCATATCGGGCTGATCGCGACCGCCTCCACCACCTACAACGAGCCGTACAACATCGCGCGCCGCTTCGCGACCCTGGATCTCGCGAGCGGCGGCCGCGCCGGCTGGAATGCGGTGACCACGGCCGACGCGTCGGCCAGCCGCAATTTCGGCCTCAGCAACGTGCTGGAGCACAAGGCCCGCTACGAGCGCGCCAAAGAGTTCGCCGAGGTCGTCCATGCGCTGTGGGACAGTTGGGAGGACGACGCCTTTGTCGGTGACAAGTCCTCGGCGCGATTTGTCGATACGTCGAAGGTTCATCCGATCGCGCATCGTGGCGCCCATTACGCTGTGGCCGGTCCGCTCAACGTGCCGCGTTCGCCGCAGGGCCGCCCGGTCACCGTGCAGGCCGGCGGCTCGCACGACGGCCGTGATCTCGCTGCCGCGCAGGCCGAGGCCGTGTTCACGCTGGCGCAGACGATCGAGGAAGGCGTCGCCTATGCGCGCGATCTGCGCGCCCGCGCCGCGACCTACGGCCGCGCCGGCGACTCCATCGTCATCCTGCCGGGCCTTGCCACAGTGATCGGCAGCACCGAAGCCGAGGCGAGACGGCGGCAGGATGAGCTGTGGGAGCTGGTTCCGATCGAGTACAGCCTGGCGCGTCTCGCGGGCACATTGCAGGTCGATCCTGCGATCCTTGAGCTCGACAAGCCGCTACCCGATCCGCTGCCGCTGCCGGCCAACGCCAACCACACCATGTTCCAGGGCACGGTGAACCTTGCGCGCCGCGGCAACCTCACCGTCCGGCAGTTGTTGCGCGCGCTCGGCGGCGGGGTCGGACACCGCATCATCGTCGGCACGCCCGAGCAGATCGCCAACGACATCGAGGCCTGGTTCAAGGCCGGCGCGGCCGACGGATTCAATCTGATGCCGGACGTGCTGCCGACCGGGCTCGAGGTCTTCGTCGACAACGTGGTGCCGATCCTGCAGCGCCGCGATCTGTTCCGAACCGATTACGCCGGCACCACCTTGCGTGAGCATTTTGGCCTGCCTCGGCCGATCAGCCGCTTTGCGCGTCGGACGGAAGCCGCCGCAACCGCGTGACGCAGTTACCGCGAGCTCGCCAGCAGTGGTGGGGTGTCATTCGCAGCAGATGACGCTGCGCGGACGCGCGGGATGATCTCCTTCGCAAAGCGCTCCATCTCGGCCTCGAAAGGCTGGAACTGCAGCATGAACAACTCGATGCCTGCGGCATGGAACGCCCCGACTCGGGCGGCCACGTCATCATAGCTGCCGACCAGCCCGGCAGCGGTGCCGCCGTTGCTGCCGATCCGCTCCGACTTCTGCATGGTCTGCATCATCACGACCTTCGGGTCGGTGTTCTGTCGCTGGATCACCTTTATCGAGGCGTCCTTCCGCGACAGCTCAAGCAGCCGCTCATAGGCGGCCTGGGCCTCGGCCTGCGTCTGGCGCGCGATGACGAAGGCGGACAGCCCGAAGCGAAGCGGCACCGACGTCCGCGGCCGCGCCGCCACGTCGGCAATGAGGCCCGCGACATCCTCGAGCGGCTGACCATTGATGAACCAGACGTCGCCGTGGTCGGCGACCAAAGCGCGCGCCGGCTCGGATTCGCCGCCGACATAGATCAAGGGTCGCGGTCGGTAGAGGCTCGTCGGCCGCAACAGATAATCGCGGACGTCGAAATGCTCGCCCTTGTAGGTCAACCGCTCGCCCTGCATCAGGCGCGAGACAATCGTGATCCACTCGCGGCCATAGGCGTAACGGGCATCGTGCTCGGCAAAGCCGATGCCGGCCTTGTCGAGTTCGGGCCGGTTCCAGGCATTGACCAGGTTGATCGCGAAGCGTCCGCGGCTGATGTTCTCGATCCCGAGCGCGAGCTTGGCGAGAACCACCGGATGATAGAGATAGGGCTTGATGGCCGCGATGATCTCGATCCGGCTGGTCAATGCCGCAACGGCCGCCGCCGCGCTCCAGGCCTCGAGCTGATCGAAATCCTCCCGATGCGGATTGATGGTGTGCTGCGCGATCAGCGTGGAATCGTAGCCCAGTGCCTCGGCGGCAAGCACGAGGTCGCGATTGCGCTCCCACGATGCGTCATACGGCTCCTCCGGATCCTGATAGGCCGCGCGCGAACCATGGACCAGCGCCCAGATGCCAAAGCGAAGCGGTCGTGTCGACATGCCGTCTCTCCGATTTCCCTGACGTTACGTCGGCGTGTTTTCAAAGAAGCTCGGCGACAGATCAAGCAGCGGCGCATCAAAAGATTTTCCTTGCCGCGCCGCGCGCGCCGATAAACCAGAAAACTCCGGACGCAGCGACAATTGGAATACGGCTCTATTTCTGTTCGAGAAAATTCGTGGGACAGTTTGCGCGACATGAACAACGCCTTCTTTCGTGCGGCGACGCGCCGTTCATCGAGAGAACGGCGAACCATGCCGCGCGCGATCAATGATGCTCGCGCGCAATGTTAGACGAGGACAGAACAGACTTGAGCAACCTCGAACAGGCTGCGTCATCGATCGCGTTTGATTCAACGCCGCGCAGCGTTCAAACGGCATCGCCGTCCCGGAAGCCACGAGTAGAGATCGGCCGGCGCGGCATGCTGCTGCTGTCGTGGCTCGCCCCGGTCGTGCTTCTGATCGTCTGGGAATTGCTGGCGCAGGCCGGCTGGCTCTCGCCGCAGGTGCTGCCGGCACCGAGCAAGGTCGTCCGGACGGCATTCAAGCTGGCGACGTCCGGAAGCCTGCTGAACGATCTCGGCGTCAGCCTGCTGCGCGCAACGGCCGGTTTTGCGATCGGCGGCAGCGTCGGATTCGCGCTCGGCATCCTCGTGGGCTTCTCGCGGATCGCGGAGGCTGCCATCGACCGCAGCATCCAGATGATCCGCGCGATCCCGTTTCTCGCCGCGCTGCCGCTGGTGATCGTCTGGCTCGGCGTCGGCGAAGCCCAGAAGGTCTTCCTGGTCGCGCTCGGCGTCGCCTTCCCGATCTACATCAA
This sequence comes from Bradyrhizobium sp. USDA 4501, assembly GCF_054062115.1. Lineage (NCBI taxonomy): Bacteria > Pseudomonadati > Pseudomonadota > Alphaproteobacteria > Hyphomicrobiales > Nitrobacteraceae > Bradyrhizobium > Bradyrhizobium sp. USDA 4501. Next base: position 6,082,239 of record NZ_JBSSEX010000001.1, on the reverse strand, counting down.
CACCACGCTGGGTATCCGGCAGGTCGACCCGAAGCTGCTCGAGCTCGGCCGCGTCCAGGGCCTCGGGACACTCGAGCTGATCCGGCGCGTCATCCTGCCCGGCGCCCTGCCCTCGATCCTGACCGGTGTGCGCTATGCGCTGGCGACCGCGTGGCTGGCACTGGTGGTCGCGGAGACCATCGGCGCCCAGTCCGGCATCGGCTTTCTCGCCATGGATGCGCGCGAGTTCCTGCGCACCGACGTGATCGTGCTGACGATCGTGATCTATGCGCTGATCGGCGTCGCCGCCGACGGCATCGCGCGCGCCCTGGAGCGGCGGCTATTGGCCTGGCATCCGAACTATGGAAGCGCGCGATGACGCTGCACGCCGTGCCCTCACCGGCCGCGATTGCGCCGGCCGTCGTGGTGACCGGACTGCATCGCGCCTATGGCAGTCGCGTGGTGATCGAGAACCTCAACCTGCGCATCGAGCGCGGCGAGTTCGTCGTCCTGCTCGGCGAAAGCGGCTGCGGCAAGACCACGCTGCTGCGGGCGCTGGCCGGCCTCGATGCGATCGACGGCGGGCGCATCACGGCACCACGGCGGCCGGCCGTCGTTTTCCAGGAGCACCGGCTGCTGCCGTGGGACAGTCTGTGGCGCAACGTCTCGCTCGGCCTCAATGCGAGCGACGCCCGTCAGCGCGCCGCCACCGCGCTCACCGAGGTCGGACTCGGCGGCCGTCTCGATGACTGGCCGCGCAACCTCTCGGGCGGACAGGCGCAGCGCGTGGCGCTGGCGCGCGCGCTGGTGCAGGAGCCCGAGTTGCTCTTGCTCGACGAGCCGTTCGCAGCGCTCGATGCGCTGACTCGCATTCGCATGCACGATCTGGTGCGCGAGCTGGTCGCCGTCCATCGACCCGGCGTGCTCCTGGTCACCCACGACGTCGACGAGGCGATCGCGCTCGCCGACCGCATCCTGGTGATGCGCGAGGGCCGGATCGCGTTCGAGCATCCCATGAAACGTAACGGCGCAGCGCCGATCGCCCGCACCGACCTGCTGGCGGAGCTCGGCGTCGACACCTCTCACCCCATTCCTGCCTGAGGACCACTCAATGTCTATCCCCCGGTTCACCAACCCCACCCGTCGCAGCTTCCTTGGCGGCGCCGCCTTCGGCATCGGCGCGCTTGCCGGCTTTGACCTGTCCGAGCCGGCGCATGCGGCGACCGGCCGCGTCACCGACACGGTGCGTCTGACCTGGGGTTTGAGCGGCCTCAATCTGATCGCCAAGGAGCGCGGCGAGTTCGAGAAGCTGCTGGCCAGGGACGGCATCAAGGTCGAGTGGCTCGGGCCGTTCCCCAATCATGCGCCGACGCTGCAGGCTGTGACCGGCGGTAGCGCCGATTTCAGCTTCGGCGGCAGCACGACGCCGGCACTCGCCGCGATCATCGCCGGCTCGCCGCTGGTATTCAACCAATTCGTGGTCTACGAGCCGCGCACCACGGCGATCATCGCGCGGGATGACTCTGGCATAAACAAGGTCGAGGATCTCGTCGGCAAGTCGGTGGCGGTGAACCGTTCGGGTCTCGGCGAATTCCTGCTGGTTGCCGCGCTCGAGAAGCACAAGGTCGACCGCTCCAAGGTGACGTTCGTCTATCTCAATCCGCCGGACGCAGCGCCGGCGCTGGCCTCCGGGAAGGTCGACGCCTGGTCGATGTGGAGCCCGGGCGTCGATATCGCGCGGCTCGAATACAAGGCGCACGACATCTTCCTGGAAGGTCGCGATCTCGAGTTCCAGATCGACTACACGTCCTACCTGACCACCCGAAAATTTGCGACCGACAATCCTGCGCTGGTCCGGGCCGTCAACGATGCCTTCCGCGCCGAAGGCAAGTGGATCTCCGCGAACAGCAAGGATGCCGAATACATCGCGCAGAAGGCCGGCAAGTACAGCGACCAGGTCCGCGACCAGTTCATCGCGCTGAACCGGCAGTATCGCTACTTCGCCGCCAACGACGAAAACTTCCTCGCCGAGCTGCAAAGGGCCGCCGACTGGCTGGTCGCGCGCAAGGTGCTCCCGGAGCCGATCAAAGTCACCGACCACCTGGCCCAGCTCTGATCAGTAGCAGTCATATCAATCAACGCCATTTGGGTGATACCAATGAACAAGCCTCTGTCCGCCACCTCGCTGGAGCCTTCCGACCGCCTTCACAGCCGCGCACCCGATATCGACGCGCTGCTCGGCCGCATCGCGGAAGGCGCCGCCGACCGCGAACGCGAGCGCGTCCTGCCGTTCGCGCAAGTCGATCTCATTCGCAAGGCCCGCCTCGGCGCGTTGCGGCTTCCGATCGAAGCCGGCGGCGCCGGCCTGTCGATTCGCGCATTGTTCGAGATCGTCATCGGTCTCGGTGAGGCCGACGCCAATGTCGCGCATATCCTGCGCAACCATTTCAGCGTCGTCGAACGCCTGGTGCGCCGGCCGAAGGACGATCAGCACAGGCAGTGGCAGAAGGCAGTTGCCGACGGCGCGATCATCGGGCTCGCGGCGACCGAGCTCGACACGCCGAAGGTCGGCAATGTCACGCCGAACACGACACTCACTGCCGACGGCGACGACTACCTGCTCAACGGCACGAAATACTATAGCACCGGCACACTGTATTCGGACTACGTCCTCGTTCGCACCGCCGACACATCCGCCGCCAATGCTGCCGTGCTGATTCCGGTGAACCGCGAGGGCATTGAGCTGATCGACGACTGGGACGGTCTCGGGCAGCGGCTGACGGCGACCGGCACCACCCACTTCTCGCAACGTGCGCGTCAAGCGCCAGGAGGTCGTGTTCGATGCACCGGATACCGGCTACGGCATTCCCTACTCCAACACATTTGCCCAGCTGTTCCTGACTGCGATCAATGCCGGCATCGCGCGCGCCGTGCTGCGCGACGCCAGCGCCCTGGTGCGGACCCGCAAGCGGACGTTCTATTACGCGCCGAGTGAGGTGCCAGTGGACGACCCGCTGCTGCAACAGACCGTCGGCCAGATCGCCAGCGGCGCATTCGCCGCCGAGACCGTGGTGCTTGCGGCCGCGGAGGCGCTCCATGCCGCCACCGACGCTTTCGATGCAGGCGACGAAAACGCCGTCGAGGCCGCGCACAAGGCCGCGCTGCTGTCGGCCAAGGCCAAGATCGTTGCGGACGATTTCGCGATCCGGAGCGGCAGCCTGCTGTTCGACGTCGGCGGTGCATCGGCCACCAAGAAGGCGACCAATTTCGACCGCCACTGGCGCAACGCGCGCACCCTGGCGTCGCACAATCCAAACACCTTCAAGGCGCGCTCGATCGGACAATACGAGATCAGCGGCACGCCGCTACCCGCCAAGGGCTTCTTCTAGAGCCCCACTCCGATCGAATCGGAACGGAGCTCTGGATTGTTGTTTTGATGCGTTTTCTTCACGCGAACCGGTATCCACTTCGCTCGAAAACGCTCTGGCGAGGTCCAATCCGGCGAGGCAAAGCAAGGGAGAATCCCGATGAGCAAGCCGGATATTCATCTTGTGGACGCCGACCACGAGATCGAGCGTCAATTTCGCCTTGTCATGCGCCGCCTCCCGGGCGGCGTTTGCATCATCACCGCAGGACAGGGTGAGGACATCACCGGCATGACGGTGACCTCGCTGACGTCGCTCAGCGCCAGCCCACCCCGGCTGCTGGTCAGCATCAACCGGCAGGCATCGTCCTTCGCACCGATCGCCCGCCATCGGCTGTTCGGCGTCAACATCCTCGGCTCCGACCAGCAGGCCCTGGCCGAGCGCTTCAGCAATGGCCGGCTGAAAGGCAGGGAACGCTTCGAGGGCACCGATTGGACCCATGGAGCCTCGGGCGTGCCGTTGCTGCAGCGGTCGCTTGCGATGATCGAATGCCAGGTCGAGGAGATCATCGAGCGGCATTCCCATGGCATCATCGTGGGCCGCCTCGCCAGCATGGAATTGTCGCATCGGCTGTCCGGCCTCACTTACTGGAATGGACAGTATGTCCAGATCGATCACGAGGCCGATCTCGACCTATTGGCCGAAGTCAGCATTCCTCTGGCGCATGTCCGTTAGAACAGAGAAAGGGTGCAGCATGAAACGCGAATTGCCGCCAGCATCGCCTCCGTCAACGGCCGGCGCGGTCAGCAGACCACCGGGCCGCTGGCAGCTCGACCGGATCGTGGCCGAGCTGCGCACCTCCCGCGAGGAGACCCATAGCATCCGGCGCGACGGCGAGGCACGCCGCGCGCCCTCGCGGGACGCGCTGGAGGCGATCCTCGACGGCCTCACCGAGGCGCTGTTTCCGCGCCACTACGGCCAATCGGACCTCGACGGCGAGAACATCGACTATTTCGTCGGCAATACGCTGAGCACAGCATTGGATTCGCTCAGCGCGCAGATCCATCGCAGCGCGCTGTTCGTTGGCGACGAGCTGGAGCCGGGCTTTGGGCACGAAGAGGCGATCGAGCTGACACGCGCATTCGCGACCCAACTGCCGTCGGTCCGCGGACTTCTGATCAACGATCTGCGGGCGGCATTCGTTGGAGATCCGGCGGCGCAGAATTTTCCCGAGATCCTGATCGGCTATCCGGGGATGACCGCCATCATCCACCATCGCCTTGCGCATCTGCTCTACCAGATCGGCGCGCGGCTGGTGGCTCGCCTGATGTCGGAGATCGCCCACACAAGGACCGGCATCGATATCCATCCCGGCGCCCGGATCGGCTCCGGATTCTTCATCGATCACGGAACCGGCGTCGTGATCGGCGAAACCGCCATCATCGGCAACAACGTCCGGATCTATCAGGCGGTCACGCTCGGCGCGCGGCATTTCCCGACCGACGACGAGGGCCATGTGATCAAGGGCGACGCCCGCCATCCGATCGTCGAGGATGACGTCGTGATCTACGCCGGCGCAACCATACTCGGCCGGATCACGATCGGCCGCGGGTCGACCATCGGCGGCAACGTCTGGCTGACCAAGGACGTGCCGCCGAACAGCATTGTGACGCAGGCCACCGCACGAAACAGCCCGAGCGGCGCCTGAACCACGATCTCATCACGCCGCAACCTGTGCCTTCCATCGCATCAAGCGCCGTTCCAACGCCTCCAGGACCGCATTGAATGCCAACCCGATCACGGTGATCCCGATTATGCCGAAATACATCTGCGGGATCAGGAAGCTGTACTGGCTGTTGATGATGAGATAGCCGAGACCGGCCTTGGCGCCGACCATCTCGGATGCGACCAGCACCAGCATGGCTGACGCACTGGCGAGGCGAATGCCGACAAAGATCGTCGGAAGCGCCGCCGGAAGGATCACCTTGCGGAACAGCTGCTGCGGGGTCGCGCCCATGGTCCGCGCCGACTTGATCAAGAGCGGATCGACCTGCTTCACCGCGGCGATGGTGTTGAGCAGGAGCGGCCATGCGCAGCTATAGACCACCATCGTGACCTTCGAGAGCTCGCCGATGCCAAGCAGCAGGATGAACGCCGGCAACAGCGCGAGCGGCGCGGTATTGCGGCAAATCTCGATGAACTGGTTCAGCAGATCGCCGAGCCTTGTGTACCAGCCGACGGCCAGCCCGAGCGGGACGAACAACACGACCGACACCAGAAACCCGCTCAGGGCGCGGAGCAGGCTCGCGGAGGCGTCGTCATAGAGCTCGCCGGTTTGCGCGAGCTGCCAGCCTGCGGCGATGACATCAAAGAATGGCGGCAGAAACACCGCGTCGATCAAGCCGAGCCTCGGCGCGGCCTCCCAGATCGCCAGAAGGGCGATCAGCAGCAGGGAGCGGCGTCCGAAAGCTACCAGACCGCGGGTCGCGGCGCGGACCGCGCTCACTAGCGGTGACCGCGCCGCCACCGCTTGCTCGTCTCGCCGTCCATGCGCGAGCTCCAGCAATGTCAGCATCTCCAGGCTAGACATGAGCGACTTCCTTTACTTCACGCTCGACACGGCCTGCGCTGACCCTGCCCGCCGATTGCCCCAGCTGCGCTTTCTGCACTTCCTCGCGGAGCAGGCTCCAGATCTCATGGCGCACGCGGCCGAATTCCGGCAGCGAGCGCACATCCTCGGCTTCGCTGCGCAAGGCCGCGGGGATGTCGACAATCTCCTTGATCCGCCCCGGACGGGACGTCATGACCGCCACGCGCTGACCGAGCACGACCGCCTCGTCGATGCCGTGGGTGATGAAGATGATGGTCTTGTCGGTGGCCCGCCAGATCCGCAGCAGCTCGCCCTGCAACGCTTCGCGCGTCTGGGCATCGAGCGCAGCGAACGGCTCGTCCATCAGCAGCACCTCCGGATCATAGGCAAGGCTGCGCGCGATCGCGACGCGCTGCTTCATGCCGCCGGAGAGTTCATGCGGATAACGGTCAGCAAAACCCGATAACCCGACCAAGTCGAGGAAGTGCCGCGCGATCTCACCGCGTTGTTTCGGCTTGAGGCCGGCGATATCGAGCCCGAACTCCACATTCTGCGCGGCCGTGCGCCACGGAAACAGCGCGTACTGCTGGAACACGACGCCGCGGTCGCGTCCGGGTCCGACGATCGGCCGGCCGTCGAGCAGAATGCGGCCGCTGGTCGGCGTCGCGAGCCCGCCGAGCAGATCGAGCAATGTCGACTTGCCGCAACCGCTTGGACCGACCAGGGCGAGGAATTCGCCGGCGCGGACGTCAAACGTGATGTCCTCGAGCGCGGTGAAATAGCCCGCCGGCCGGCCCCCTTCGCCTCGCGTGACGAACTCCTTGCGGACCTTGTCAAAGCTGATCTTGACCGACGTCATCGCGCCTCCGCCGTCTTTCCGGGACGGAAATAGTTGAACTCGTTGGTGTAGGTGTCCGAGGCCTTGATCTGGCCCGGTTTGAGCAGGCCATCCTTGACCAGCCAGTCGACCCAGACCTGCAGCTCGGCATCCGAGATCACGCCGCCCTTGGACGCGACGCCGGTGCTCTTCCAGTACTTGATCGAGGAGGCATCCTCGTTGCGCTTGCGCTCGGCAATGATCCGGTCGAAGCGGGCCCGCACTTCATCGGGCGGCGTCGTCTGCGCCCACTGGATGGCGCGCGAGATCCCCTCAACCAGCTTGCGGGCGGTGTTCGGATTGTCCTTGATGAACTTCTCCCGCAGCACATAGGCACCGCCGGTGAACTGTCCGAACAGATCGGTATCGTTGAAGAGCGAGCGGATCCCGCCACGCTCCAGCGCCTTGTCGCGCAACACGCCGCTGAGCGCGCTCACCTCGACCTGCCCTTGCCGCAGCGCCTGCTCGCCGGTGACGGGTGGGACCGCCACCAATGTCACCTGCTTGGCCTCGCCGGCGCTAAGGCCGTTGCGCGCCAGATACTCACGCAGCACGAACTCCAGATGAGCGCCAAGCGTATTGACCGCGACCTTCTTGCCGATCAGGTCGCGGGCCGTCTTGATCGGACTGTCGTCCTTCACAAAGTAGCCGTAGTAGGTATTGGAGTCGGAACCGTAGTAGCCGACCACCGCCTTGATCGGCGCCTTGGCCGCGATCAGCTTGATGATCGCACCATAGAAAGCGCCGCCGACGTCGATGTCGCCGGTGACGACGGTCTGAATGTCCTGCGGCCCGCTGATGGTGTTGCCGACCCATTTGAGCTTGAGCGGCGCGAGGTAGCCGAGGTCCTCGGCGAGCTCGGTGAACGTCACCTGCCCGGCCCAGCCTTGATAACGGATCTCGGTCTTATCGAGCGGTGGCTCGGCGAAGGCCGAAGCGATCAGGCCCAACGCAAAGACGCCGGCCAGCAGCAATCGCGCCGCCCGGCGCGCAGCGGCTCGCCGCGCGCGCAGAATTCGAATGATGGCATTCATTGTGTTGCTCCAATAGGCGACATGCTCAGGCTGCCTTCGCCGCTTGCGGCTTCGGCGATTTGATCCGCGTCACGCTGTGGCGGCCGTCGACGCTGACCGGAACCTCGCCGTCGATGGTGGCGCGGCGCACCACACGATGCTGATCGCCGTAGTCATTGACGGCGTAGTGCTGGGTCGCGCGATTGTCCCAGATCGCGACGTCTCCGGCCCGCCAGCTCCAGCGCACGGTATTCTCCGGAGCCGTGATGTGGGACTGGAACAGATCGAACAGCTTCTGGCCGTCATATTTCGGCAGGCCGACAAAGCGCTGGACGAAATTGCCGAGCACCAGCGTGTGCTCGCCCGTTTCGGGATGGACGCGCACGACCGGATGCTCGGTCTCATAGATCGTCCCGGTGAATACCTCGTCAAAATGCTTTCTGTCGGCGTCGGTGGCGCGAGACTTCACCGCGTAATCATAGGCATTGCTATGAACCGTCCAGAGCTCGTCGGCGAGCTTGCGCAACGGCACAGGCAGATCGAGATAGGCGGCCGCCGTGTTCGACCAGACGGTGTCACCGCCATAGGGCGGGATTACCACGCCGCGCAGCACCGAGATCTTCGGATAGGCGTCGACGAAGGTGACGTCGGTATGCCATTGGTCCGCGCGGCCGCCACCACGCCCCGAATCCAGTTCGAGGATCGACGACGTGCCTTTGCTCGGGCCGATGGTCGGATGCGGCACCAGTTTGCCGAGCCTGACCGCGAAGCGCTCCTGCTCGGCGTCGTCGAGGTGCCCCTGGTCACGAAAGAAGATCACCTTGTGCTCGAGCAGCACCTGGTTGACGGCACGGATGACCGCGTCGGGAAGGTCGCCCGACAACTTCACATTCTTGATCTCGGCACCAAGCCGGGCGGCACGCTTGACGATGTCGGCGCGCGGAATGACGTTGTCGATAGTGGTCGTGTTGCTCATGATGTTGGTCTCGTCGCCGCGATCCCCTGGACAAAGTTCCGCCATGCGCCGGTCGCGGAAACGACGGCGGAGATCAATGATGTGGTCGCGATCCTCGCTATTCCGCCGCGACGGGCTGCGGCGGTCGCCAGACAGCCGGTGCATAGAGTTCGGCGGTGAAATCCTCCGCGATCTCTCCGTTGATGCGCGCCTCGTGAGATGCAAGGTCGGCCAGGAACAGATCGCGGCTGACCCTGGCCGTGATCCCCGGAATGTCGCGCTTGAAGCTTGGAACGTCGCCGATCGGCAGGCCGAAGCTGACAAATGCTGCCGGGTTGAAGACGTGAATGTCCTTCAGATACGGCGCGCGGCCCGGAACTTTCTCCAGATACTCGTGCCCGGACCCGAGATAAGGATAGGCCGCCAGGCGATCGTCCTTTTCGTCGTCAGGCGGCACGAAGCGATCTCGCCACAGCAGGATTTCGTCGGCGAAATCGCCGAGCTCTGACTGCGCGCCCAGATCGACGGAATAGCCAGTTCCCGCAATCGCGAAATCGAACGCGAACTCGCCCTGCGGAGTGATGGCGACCGGCCGCAACCCCTTCAATTGCGCCGAGGTCCACGACGCGCCCAGGTGCAGATGAAAATTGGGGAAGGCTACCGCGCGCGAAATCGCATCCGGCGGCGGGGTCCACCCAGCCTGCCTGAACCGGACCGCCTGATGCCAGCGCACCCCGTCGGGCAGGCTGCCATAATTGTCATAGGCTCCCGGATAACCGCGGATCCGAATGACCGGCAACGCGGCCAAGGTTTCCCGGCGCGCAAACAGATGAACATCGCGCGCTCCGGCCTCAAGGGCTGCAGCCGCCGCATCGAAGGCCGACGCAGCACTCCCGACCACCGCAACGGAGAGACCACGCAGCATCCTGAAATCGATCTTCTCCGAAGTATGCGCACGGAATCGTTTCGGCAGGACCCGCAGCGCGTTGGGGACATAAGCGCCCCCGCTACCCGCAAAGCCGGTTGCGAGCACCAGCTTGCGCGTGGTCTCGATGGTCGTGACCCCGCTCCGCTCCAGATGTAACCGCAAATGATCGGCTGCGGGCTCGATGCGGAGCAGCCGCGTACCGTAACGAATGCCGGCGCCGGTCACGCGGCGATACCAGTCGAGATAGGCCGCCCAGTCGAGCCGCGGAATCCGATCGAGCGCGTCGAAGGCCGCCGCGCCATGGCGCGTTTCATACCATGCTTGGAAACCGAGACCGGGCAGACCGAGCTCCGGACCTGGAAGCGTCTTCGGAGTGCGAAGCTTGTGCATTCGCGCGCTCGTCAGCCACACGCCGGCCTTGCTGGCGTCGGCGGCGGCGTCGATCACCGAGACCTTGCCGATCCCGGCGCGCCGAAACGCAAACGCGAAGGCCGCGCCGGACTGGCCACCGCCGACCACGACGACGTTGTGATCGATTCCGTCGCGATCAGGCACCCAGTTCTGTGGGTCGACCCCGATCAGCCGGAGGGCCTCGCGGGCGACGCTGTCGGGATCGGATTGCGGCATGAATGACCACCTCGCTTTGACGTTACAAATCGTAAAAGCGATCGACATTCAGTCAATGAAACGAAACCAGCTTTGTTTTTGATAGCAGGCAATGTTCGCGTCGTGGACAACGCGGGCATTGAAATATTTGCGATGATCGCCGCCTGACCGATCATCTCATGTGCATTGCGACGTGCGGGATCGGCGCGATCGATCGGGAGAACTTCCCAAATCATACGTCGCCGGGATCGGCGCGATCGCAGTCATCTCCGGTGAACGACGAACTCGTCACGTTCATGCTCGCTTGCCGTGCAACAACGCAAATTCATTTCACCGCCGCCGACATAGAGTCTGACGCAGCGCACGCGCCTGACGTCGACGCGCGGCGAGCAACGATGGATCTCTCGAAATGCCGCGAACTGCCGGCAACATCAGCCTTGAACACGATACCCCGGAGCTCGCCCGCTCCTATGATGAAGCGGGACTCGTTCAATTTCGCCACGGCAAGTTCCTGATCGGGCCGCTCGCCATCAAGACCGGCGAGCACGTGCTCGACATCGGGACGGGAACCGGCCGGCTTGCGGAATTCGTCGCCGGACTGGTCGGTCCGGACGGCCGCGTGATCGGTATCGATCCACTTGCCGGCCGCATCGAAATTGCGCGCCTTCGGCAGGGGGATAACCTCCAGTTCGCCACCGGGCGCGCCGAAGAACTGTCGCGCTTCGACGACGCGCAGTTCGACGCGGTCTATCTCAATAGCGTCTTCCATTGGATCTCCGACAAGGATCGCGCGCTGCGGGAGGTCCGGCGCGTGCTCAAGCCCGGCGGCCGCCTCGGATTGAATGTGCAGGATCCGTCCAGGCCGCACCAGTCGCGCCTGCTGCTTCGTCGCGCCATCATCGAGGCGGGTCTTGCCGGCGATCGCCAGGACTCGAACCCGGTGCTCGGATCGACCGACGAGGAGCTCAAATCGCTGTTCGCGGCACACGGCTTCGCCGGCTACCGCAGCGAGCTGCGCGCGCTGATCGATATCCACGACGATGCGGCATCGCTGCTGCAGTGGTCGGAAGCGAGCGCATTCGGAAATTTCCTCGAAGCGTTCACCCCTCACGAGCGCGAACTGGTGCGCCGCACCTTCGCGCGCCTTGTCGAAGAACAGCGCACGCCCGAAGGTTTGAAGCTGGAGCGCTACCTGCGCTTCGCGTTTGCGCACAAGGCGCCGTCCCACCAATAATAATCAGCAAAACTCACGAGATCCGAGATGAGCAAACGACAGCTTTCCCTTAACCTCTTTATTTATCCCGGCGGCCATCACGAGGCGGCGTGGCGCTACCAGGGGTCTGCGGCGGATCGCATCCTTGACGTCAGCTATTACCAGGAGCTGGCGCAGCGTGCCGAGGCGCAGAAATTCGACGCGATCTTCTTCGCCGACGGCCCCGCGCTCGCCGACAATGTTCGCTACGCACAACGCTTCCGGTTCGAGCCGATCACCTGGCTGGCCGCGATCGCCGTCGCCACGAAACGGATCGGCCTGATCGCGACCGCGTCGACGACCTATACCGAGCCTTATAATCTGGCCCGCCTGTTCGCGTCACTCGATCACCTCAGCGGCGGCCGGGCCGGCTGGAACATCGTCACGACCAGCACGGCACAGGCGGCGCAGAACTTTGGCTTGCCCGAGCATCCACCTCACCACGAACGCTACGAGCGGGCGCGGGAATATATCGATGTCATCACGCGGCTGTGGGACAGCTGGGAAGACGACGCCGTGGTGAACGACCCCGCGTCCGGCATTTTCGCCGATACGGGAAAGATCCATCCGATCGATCACGTCGGAAAGCACTTCCGGGTACGCGGCCCGCTCAACATCTCGCGGACGCCGCAGGGACGGCCGGTCTATGTCCAGGCGGGTTCGTCTGATGACGGACGCGCCTTTGCCGCGCGCTATGCCGAAGCGATCTTCACCGCGCATCAGACGCTGGCGAGCGCCCAGGAGTTTTATGCGGACATCAAGCGGCAGGCACGCGCGTTCGACCGCAGCCCCGATCAGGTCAGGATCCTGCCGGGCATCAGTCCGTTCATCGCTAGCACGCAGGCCGAAGCCGACCTGTTGCAGGACGAGTTTAACGAGCTGATCCAGCCGGAATACTCGTTGACCCAACTTCGCCAGATGATCGGGCTCGACCTCTCCGGCTTCGACCTCGACGGTCCCTTTCCGCGCCACCTGATCGACACCGGCAGCGCCCGCGGGGTCGCCAGCCGTTTCAAGCTCGTGGTCGACATCGTCGATCGCGAGCAGCCGACCATCCGCCAGCTCGTGCAGCGTCTCGCCGGGGCGCGCGGCCACTGGGTGATCGCGGGCCCGCCGGAGAAGATCGCCGACAACATCCAGACTTGGTTCGACAATGGCGCGGCCGACGGCTTCAACGTGATGCCGCCCTGGCTACCCGGCGGGTTCGATATCTTCGCCGAGCAGGTCGTGCCGATCCTGCGCAAGCGCGGCCTGTTCCGCGGCGAGTACAGCGGCACGACGCTGCGCGACCATTTCGGACTGAGCCGGCCGCAAAGCGTGTTTTCCGGATCGATCAAGGCGATCGCCTGACGTGATCGAAACCGCCGACCCCGCGTCGGCCGGATCGCTATTTGCCCACAGCCTAAGGATTTGAGAGTTCAATGACCACTGCGCGCGTCCTGCTCGTTTCGACCCTGCTCATTGTCGGTGCCCTTACCGGCGCCGCCCTGCACGCGGAGACATCAGCCAAATCCGATCTGAAAGTCGGCTTCGTGCCGGGCCCCTACATCGACGAATTCAAGGTTGGCGTCGCGCCGGAACTCGAGAAGAAGGGCTACCGTGTCCGCTATGTCGAGTTTTCGACCGGGCTGGAAGCCAATAACGCGGTGTTCAAGGGCGAGATCGACGCCAACGTCATGCAGCACACGATCTTCCTGAACTCGTACAACGAACGGCAGCAAACCGACCTCGTCGGCATCGTCCACGTCCCGACACCCCCGATGGGGCTTTACTCGAAGAAGCACCCGGTCGGCTCGCCGATCAAGCCCGGCTCGACCGTGGCCGTACCCAACGATCCCGTCAATCTGCAGCGTGCGCTCTGGATCCTGCGCGATCTCGGCCTCGTCGAGATTCGCGACTCCAAGCCGGTCGATGTCAGCGAACTCGACGTGATCAAGAACCCCGGCGGCATCAAGATCGTGCCGCTGGAAGCGGCACAGGCGCCGCGCGCGCTCGATGACGTTGATTTCGCCGCCATCCAGGGCAACTTCGCGATCTACAGCGGCTTGAAGCTGACCAATGCATTCGCCCTGGAGAAGATGACGACGCCCTATATCAATGTGGTCGCGGTGAAGCAGGCCAATGCGGGCTCGCCGTGGGCGCAGGACATCGTCGCCGGCTACAAATCACAGACGTTCAAGACCACGATCCTGTCCGACCGCTTCTATGACGGGTTTACCTTGCCGGATTACCTGAAGCGCTAGACCCAGCCACCATCGACGATGTGGCTCTGGTTGGTGCAAGCACCGCTGTCATCGGCGGCGAAGAACAGCACGACGCGGGCGATATCATCAGGCACGAGCTTGCGCTTGAGGCATTGGCGCTGCATCAGCTCGGCCACGCCTTCAGACGTCAACCACAGATCCTGCTGCCGCTGGGTCATGATCCATCCGGGCAGGATGGAATTGACCCGTATGTTGTGCGGCCCGAGATCGCGGGCTAGCGCCCGGGTGAGGCCCTGAACGGCTGATTTGGCCGTTGTGTAGCAGGGCATGTTGCCCTGGCCGATCACCCAGCTCACCGAGCCGATGTTGACGATCGAACCGCCCCCTGCCTGCTTCATGTCCGGCGCGACCGCCTGAGCGCTGAAGAACTGGTGCTTCAGGTTGACGGCGATCCGCTCGTCCCAGAATTCCGGTGTGACGTCCTCGATCGCGTGACGATCATCGCGGGCCGCATTGTTGACCAGGATGGTGACCGGCCCGAGCGCCTCGCGGATGCCGGCGACCGCGCGCCGCAGCGCGCCGATGTCGCGCAGATCGGCATGTTCGAAGTGCACGCGGGCTTGTGCCCCGAGATCGGACAGTAGCTGCTCCGACGACGTCAGATCGATATCGATGAATCCGACCCGCGCGCCCTGGCCGATGAACCGGCGGACGATCGCCTCGCCGATGCCGGAACCGCCGCCGGTGACCAGTACGGTCCGGTCCTTGAGACTTGGATAGATGGCGCCCTGCATTGGCATCCTCTCGATTTTGGCGCCTGAAGGGCGTCGATTGCGTTGCTGCGGCTCAGGCAAAGGGGCCACAGATTCCGAGGTCACTCGGTAGTCTCCATGAGGCTGCGGTCCACGACCCGCAGCGTCCGCCGCACCATGCCGTCGACGATGGTCGCCGACTCGCTTGGACGCACGTATATTGCCGTGGACTTGAGCAGCCACGGCAGCACCGCCTGGTCGAGCCTCTCCTCATAGACACTGCGCATCATGTCGAATGCCTGCAGGCCGGGACCTGCGAGGATGACATGATGCGGGCGCAGCACCGATATCGTCGTGGCGACCGCTTCGGCAAGCGCGTGACCCGCCTGCTGGAACAAGTGCTCGAGACGGGAATCGCCGCTCCGTGCCCGATCGCGCAACAGAGCCATCTGCGCCTCGGACGGTTGCTGCGACGCCGCGGGCGGCAAGTCGAGAAAGGTGCGGGCATCGCGGTAAAGCGCATAGTCGGCAAGATGGGCCTCGATGCAGCCGCGCTGACCGCAGCGGCATTGCGGGCCGTTCAGCGCCAATTTGACATGACCGATCTCACTGCCCGCGCCGGCACCCCAGCGCGCTTCACCGTCGACAATGATGCCCATGCCGACGCCGTGGCCCACCATGATCGTGGCCGTGAGGCCCTGCGCCAGTGCGGGTTCGGCGGCAGCGAGGGACAGCGCGACCGCGACCGCGTCGTTCGCCATCACGACCTCGACACCGAACGCCTGGCGGATCGGGTTGGCAAGATCGACGTCGGTGATCGACAGCGCCGGGCTCCACAGATGCCGGCCGGTATCGCCGTCGACGATGCCCTGCAGCGCCATTCCGATTCCGAGCAAGCGATGTCGCGGCGTGGCGGTCGCCTCAAGCATGGCGTCGATCTGTGCGATCACGAGCTCGCATAATGCGCTTGCATCGAGCGCGCGCGTCGCGAGTTCAAGTCGCGATTGCGCCAGGGCGGAGCCGCTGAAATCGGCGATCAGTGTCTCGACCAGATTCATGCGCAGCGAGACCGCGATGATGCGGCCAAATTCGGGATTCAGGGTCAGCAGGACTGCCGGCCGGCCGCGGCGACGGCCACCATCCGCGTCCTCTTCGTCGGCGTCGTCGGGCCACAGCGTCGCCGCATCTGTCTCGGCTTCGCACAGCAGGTCCTCCGCCATCAGCTTCGACGTGATGGCCGAAATGGCGGGGAAGCTCAGGCCCGTGCTGCGTGCGAGCTCGACCCGCGGCAACGGCCCCTGGCGTCGCAGTACCTCGACGAGACGGCCGGGGTTCGATCCGCGGGCCAGGCTCGAAGCACGTCTCAACGGCTCGGGCTGTTCGTTCATATTGCGCTTTTTAATTCGCTTGATGAAATTATTCAACGCAGGCTACTCGTTTGTGGGTCAAAAAGCGCGGATAGCGACTGAAAAACATCACTTCCATACTATTATTGGCCGAAGGCGTGATCATGATCATCCTTGACTGGACATTTTGTCGCGCTAATTTATTAGTTACGTGAATAAAATAAGGCGTAAAAAGCGCCGGGCGTGAAATCCCCTCACCGGGGGTGTCGACAGGGAGGTGCATATGAATGTCTCAACCAGAAAATTGATCGTGCCGCTCATGGCGGGCGCTGCCGCACTCGCCATGGCGACGGGGGTAGCACAGGCACAGCAGAAAAAGACCATCGCGCTGGTGACCAATGTCGCGGCCGACTTCTGGACCATCGCGGGCCGTGGGCTTGAGAAGGCGCAGAAGGAGCACCCGGACTACAATATCGAATTGATCGTCACCAATGAAGGGACGGCGGCCGGCCAGCGGCGCGAACTGGACGATCTGCTGGTGCGCGGCGTCGCCGGCATCTCGATCTCGGTCGACGATGCACCGCATGCAACCGAAGAACTTAACAAGGTTGCCGCCAAGACCGTGCTGATCACCACGGACAGCGACGCGCCGCAGAGCAATCGCCTCGCCTATATCGGCACCGACAACGTCGCGGCGGGGCGACAGGCCGGTGAGGAGATCAAGAAGGCGCTGCCGAACGGCGGCAAGATCGCACTGTTCGTCGGAACGATGGACGCCGACAACGCCCGCGAGCGGGTGCAGGGCATCAAGGAAGCGATCGCCGGCACCAAGGTCGAACTGGTCGACGTGTTCACCGACCAGGTGGACTTCGCCAAGGCCAAGGCGAACATGGAGAACGTGCTCGTCAAATATCCCGACATCGCGCTGCTGTCCGGCCTATGGAGCTACGAGACGCCGCTGATCTATGACGCGGTGAAGGCCGCAGGCAAGGCCGGCAAGGTCAAGATCGTCGGCTTCGACGAGGACCAGCGGACGCTGCGCGGCATTTCCGACGGCACGATCGAATCCACGGTCGTGCAGCAGCCCTACGAGTTCGGCTATTTCTCCGCCACCAACATCATCAGGACGCTGAACGGTGACAAGTCCTGGATTCCGAAGGACAGCAAGTTGATCGTGCCGACCAAGGTGATCAGCAAGACCAACGTCGCGGAGTTCGCCGCACATCTGAAGGAACTACTCAAGAAGTAACTTCAGTCGGCTTCAACGCCCGGCCGCCACAGGCCGCCGGGCGTTGTGCAGGAGGACATGCCGAATGGCGGAAACGCTGCTGGAACTCAGCGGAATCAGCAAGACCTATCCCGGCGTCAGGGCGCTCGACGACGTCAATTTGCGCGTCAATCGCGGCGAGGTGCTGGGCCTGATCGGCGAGAACGGCGCCGGCAAATCGACGCTGATGCGCGTGCTGGCCGGCGTGATCGCGCCGAGCACCGGCGTGATCCGCATCGGCGGCACCGAGCACGCCCGGATGACGGTGACCGAGGCGACGCGATGTGGCATCGCCTTCGTGCACCAGGAACTGAACCTGTTCGAGAATCTCGACGTCGCGGCCAATGTCTTCATCGGACGCGAGAAGCTGGCCGGCGGCCCGCTGAAGCTGGTGGACAATGTGCAGATGCACGCCCGCGTGATGCCGCTGCTGGAACGGCTGGGCGCCGATTTCACGCCGGGCACGCTGGTCGAGAATTTGTCGATCGCGGAGCGCCAGATGGTGGAGATCGCCAAGGCGCTCTCGATCGACGCCCGCGTCATCATCATGGACGAACCGACCTCCAGCCTGACGATTTCGGAGACGGAACGGCTGCTCGAGGTGATCGCCGACCTGAAGACGCACGGCATCTCGGTGATCTACATCTCTCACCGGCTCGGCGAGATCATGAGCTGCGCCGATCGCGTCGTGGTGCTGCGCGACGGGCGCACGGTGGGGGAATTGGCGCGCGACGAGCTCAGCCACGCCGCCATGATCCGGCTGATGATCGGCCGCGACCTGAAGGCGCTATATACACCGCCGTCCTGCACGCCGCAGCCGGGCGGCTGCGATATCGCCGGCGTCGTGACCACTGCCTTTCCCGACCGGCAGATCAATCTGTCGGTGCGGCGCGGCGAGATCCTCGGCCTCGCCGGGCTCGTCGGCGCCGGCCGCACCTCGCTTGCCCGCGCGGTGTTCGGCGTCGATCCGATGCTGGGCGGCGAGATCCGGATCGACAACGCCCCGGTCGGCGTCGCCTCGCCGCGTGACGCGATCAGGCAAGGGATCTACCTGGTGCCGGAGGATCGCAAGAAATCCGGCCTGGTGCTGGAACTGCCGATCCGAGAGAACATTACGCTCGCGAGCCTGCTGGATCATGCGCGGATGTGGCTGGTCAACGGCGCGGCCGAGCTCAGAATCGCCAAAGACCAGGCCAGGCGGCTGTCCATCAAGGCGCCGAGCATCGACATCGAAGCCGTGACGCTCTCCGGCGGCAACCAGCAGAAGGTGGTGCTGGGCAAGTGGCTCTCCATGCAGCCGCGCGTGATGTTCTTCGACGAGCCGACCCGCGGCATCGATGTCGGCGCCAAGAGCGAGATCTACGCGCTGATGCGCAGCCTCGCCGACCAGGGCGTCGCGATCGTGATGATCTCCTCGGACATGGAGGAAGTGATCGGCGTCTCCGACCGGGTGGCGGTGATGCATGAAGGCAGTGTCAGCGGCGTGATCGAGCGCGACCAGTTCAGCGAATACAACGTGTTGAGGCTGGCGGTCGGCCAGGCGCTCGAAACCATGGAGGCCGCTGCGCCATGATGAAGAAGGAACTCGGCCTATTCTTGCTGCTGGCGGTGATCTCCGCCATCACCGCCGCGATCAATCCGGCCTTCCTGTCGGTCGTGAATCTGCTGAACATGGCCAATCTGATCGGCCTGTTCGGCGTGTTCGCGCTCGGTGAAGGCCTCGTCATCATCACCGGAGGAATCGATCTTTCGCTCGGCTCGATGTTCGCGCTACTCGGCGTCATCTTCGTCGACCTGCTGACGACCTATCAGGTGCCCTGGCCGTTCGCGCTGGTGCTGGTCCTGATGGGCGGGCTTGCGCTGGGCGGCATCCAGGGCTTCCTGATTACACGGCTGAAAATGCAGCCCTTCATCGTAACGCTGTGCGGCCTGCTGATCTATCGCGGCGCCGCGCGCTATTACACCAGCGATTCGACACGCGGCTTCGGCTACGGTGACGAGGCGAGCACGCTGAGCAACATCGCCTCCGGTAATATTGCGGGCATCCCGAACACCTTCATCTTCCTGATCATCCTTGCGCTGATCCTCGGCGTACTGCTGCACCGCTCGGTCTACGGGCGCTGGCTTTATGCCGTGGGCAAGAACGAGGAAGCGGCGCGCTTCTCCGGCATCAACACCAATCTCGTGATTGCGACCGCCTATGTCATCAGCGGCGCGCTCGCCGGCGTCTCGACCGTGATGTTTGTGTTCTACACCAACTCGGTTTCTCCGAGTTCCTTCGGCAACTTCTACGAACTCTATGCGATCGCGGCGGCCGTCCTCGGCGGCTGTAGCCTGCGCGGCGGCGAGGGCTCCATTCTGGGCATCGTGCTGGGGACGGCGTTGCTGCAGGTGCTGCAGAACCTTGTGAACATCCTCGGCATTCCCAATTCGCTGAACTTCGCGGTGATGGGGACCGTGATCCTGATCGGTGTGCTGGCGGATCAGCAATTGCAGGCCCGTCGACGGCGCAAAGCCGCGCTGGCAGGCCT
Source organism: Bradyrhizobium sp. USDA 4501 (assembly GCF_054062115.1). Lineage (NCBI taxonomy): Bacteria > Pseudomonadati > Pseudomonadota > Alphaproteobacteria > Hyphomicrobiales > Nitrobacteraceae > Bradyrhizobium > Bradyrhizobium sp. USDA 4501. The sequence continues at coordinate 6,062,574 of NZ_JBSSEX010000001.1, read as the reverse complement.
CGCCCGCACTGCGCCAAGATCGAAGGAAAGCACAATTCTGCAGGGCGCAGCTCAGCATAGCGCAGCTGCGTTGCCGACGACGACGGGCGATCAGGCATGACAACTCGAAAAGGAAGAACCCGGACCGGGAATATGGTCGCGGCGGCTTGAGTAGAGGAACGAGGGGAAGGAGTTCGAGGCGCAAGATCGATCAAGCTCGCGGCGCTCGTATCCAATTTGGCGCAGCAAGCCTGGCCCAGTGAGCCGCAGGCAGACCCTCGCGACCGTCTCGGAGGGCTTTGCGTGCGCGCATTCTATCTCTGATTGATAGAGCGATGAATTGAAACTATCGCGTTCCCCGCAAGGTCTTTGGGCGGGAACGTGGCACAAAAATAGACAAAGCCGGGGACGCTGGGAGTGCAGAAAATGTCACTTAGGTCTGTAAACACCGCGCGGGCGTGCGGCGTGGGGATGGCGTTGGCGTTGTTATCTCTGTTCAGCGGCGGCGGCGCGCATGCGGCCGATCTCATGTCGAAGGCTCCGCCGGTGCCTTACACCGAGACCGATGACTTCTGGACAAGACCATATCTGTTCGGCGATCTCGGCAGGACGCAACTAAAGGAGCGAGGGATCTCGCTGGCCCTGACACTGGGCGACGAAGCCGTCGGCAATTTGTCGGGCGGCAACAGGAACACCGCGACCCAAGCCGGACAGCTTTTCTTTCAGGCCAAGTTCGACATGGCAAAACTTGCCGGCATCCATGGCGGCACGGTTGGCCTCACGCTGGTCGACCGCTTCGGCCGCAACCTGAATGACGAGGCGGGAATTCCGGCGCTGCAGCTGACCAACGAAGTGTTCGGCCGCGGCAGCATTCTTCGCCTGACCGAACTCTACTACTCGCAGAAGCTGTTCGATGATCGCCTTGAGCTCAAGGGCGGCCGTCTTCCGGTCGGCTCCGACTTCTTCTTTGGTCTCTGCGAGTTCATCAACCTGACCTTCTGCGGCGGCCAGCCCGGCAACATCCAGGGTGGCTACATCTACAATTGGCCGGTGAGCCAATGGGCCGGTGTGGTGCACTACAACTTCGCCAAGGAATGGCAGCTCTCGGTCGGCGTCTACGACGCCAACCCGAACTACCTGACGACGTCGGACTCCGCGACTTACTTCCTGCCGGGTGTCCCCGGCTCTAGCCCCGCCTCGGGCGTTCTGGTGCCGGTCGAGGTGGTCTGGGCGCCGAGCGGTCCGTTGAACGGGACCTGGAGATTTGGCGGCTGGTATGACAGCGCATCGACAATTGATGGCGGCCTGCCGGGGATCATTGCGATCTCTCCGGGCACCGGCGGCGTCTCGGACCAGAATCTCGGAGATTCGCGCGGTCGTTATGGCGTCTATGAATCGATCCTGCAGCGGCTGACGGTTGAAGGTCCCAAGGCACAGGGCTGGTACACCTTCCTCAATACGACCGTCGCCGACCACCGCACGTCGTACCAGGATTACCAGATTGCATTCGGCTTCAGGCACACCGGAACGTTCGCCTCGCGCCCGGAGGACGAAGTCGGCTTTGCGGTCGGTACGACCCATGTGAATACCGCTGCGCTCACGCCCAACGCCGGAGGAAACGAAGTTCCGATCGAAGCCTGGTACGGGTGGCAGGCGACGGGCTGGATGAACCTGAAGTTCGACGCCCAGTATGTGATGCATCCTGGCGGGCGCGGGTACAATGCCGCCGGCGTGAAGACCGACAACGCCTGGATTCTCGGTCTGCGCACGCTGGTGCACTTCTGAGCGGAGGTGGCCAGCATGCTTGAGCAAAGCCAGCCATGGTAACCCCTCACGACGCCGGGCTAGCGGTCCTGGAGTTGAAGGGCATCGGCAAGGAGTTCGGCGCCATTCGCGCGTTGCATGGCGTCGACCTCCGCGTGTCGCCCGGCGAGGTGGTCGGCCTGATGGGCGACAACGGCGCCGGCAAGTCGACGCTCGTCAAGATCATTGCCGGCAACTTTCCGCCAAGTCACGGCGAGATCCGCTTTGACGGCAAGGCGGTTCATTTCGCCCGTCCGATCGATGCCCGTGCGGTCGGCATAGAAGTGGTCTACCAGGACCTCGCACTCGCCGACAATCTCACTGCGGCGGCCAATGTCTTCCTCGGCCGCGAGCTCAAGCGCAAGCTTGGTCCATTCGCCTTGCTCGACCACAAGGCGATGGCAGCGCGCGCGCTGCAGCTGTTCGGCGAGCTGCGCTCGGAGACCCGCCCGCACGATCTCGTCAAGCAGATGTCGGGCGGCCAGCGCCAAGCGGTCGCGATCGCGCGGACGCGGCTCTCCAACGCCAGGCTGGTGATGATGGACGAGCCGACTGCCGCGATTTCGGTTCGCCAGGTCGAGCAGGTCCTCGGCCTGATCCATCGCCTGAAGGAACAGGGCGTCGCGGTCATGCTGATCTCGCACCGCATGCCCGACGTGTTCGCTGTCTGCGACCGCGTCGTCGTCATGCGGCGCGGCGAGAAGCGCGCCGACAAGGCGATCGGCGACACCAGCCCCGAGGAAGTCACCTCCCTCATCACGGGAGCGAAGGAGGCTGCGTGATGGCCACGCCCCTGGAATCTCCCCTCACCTTCACCAATGTCGGCAAGGCCAGATGGTGGCGCAGCGGCCTGTTCGCCTCGCAGACCGGCTACGTCCTGCTGGCGCTGGCGGCGCTGTTCGTGCTGATGAACTTCGCCAGCCCCTATTTCCTGACCGCAGGCAACATACAGAATGTGGCGAAGAACTTTTCCTTCATCGCCATCGCCACGCTCGGCATGACCTTCGTCATCATCACGGGCGGCATCGATCTCTCGGTCGGCTCCGTGATGTGCTTTTCAGCGATGACCACCTCAATGGTGATGACGCACGTCTCGACACCGGGCATGCCCGGCGCGGAGTGGTTCGTGCATTTAGCCCCTGACGGCAAGACCGTGATTGCCAATATGCCGGGCTTGATTCTGCTCGTCTCGGTTCTGGCGGGGCTCGGCGTCGCGCTGATTGTCGGCCTCGTCAATGGCTTCTGCATCGCGGTGCTTGGACTGTCGCCGTTCGTCACGACGCTCGGCATGCTCTCGATCGTGCGCGGCCTCGGCTACGTCGTCTCCAACGGCCGCGGCAGTTTTCCCGGCGGCCCCGACGCCGAATATTTCTACACGCTGACATCCGGCGTTGTGTTCGGCATGCCGGCGCCGTTCATCTATCTCGTGGTTCTCGCGCTGGCGATGGCGGTCGTGCTGCATCACACTGGTTTCGGCCGCCACGTCTTTGCCGTCGGCGGCAACGAGAAGGCGGCCGCGCTGACCGGCATCTCGGTCGTCCGGGTGAAGATCGAGATCTACGTGATCTGTGCGCTCGCGGCGGGTCTGCAGGGCATCATCGTCTCGGGCTGGCTGGGATCGGCGCCGGCGAACATGGCGACATCCTATGAGCTCAACGTGATTGCGGCAGCTGTCATCGGCGGCGCCAATCTCGCGGGCGGCGCCGGCGGCCCGCTCGGGGCCATTGTCGGCTGCGTGCTGCTCGAGGTGATCCGCAACGGCCTCGTGCTCGCGCAGGTCAACTCGTACTGGCAGCAGACCCTGGTGGGCGTGATCATCATCGCCGCGGTGCTGGTCGATCGTCTCCGCTTGCGCATGGCCTGAAGAGTTCGTCCTGGAGGATCATGGATGTCCGCCTATCCGCCTCCCGGAGCCGCAGATTTGAGCGGATAGGCACGATAAGAAATGTGGAGGGAAACAATGAGAAAGGCACTTCTTGCCGCTGCGGTCCTCGCCATGATGGCAACGCCTGGCCTGGCCCAGAGCTACAGATTCGTGATCGTGCCCAAGGCCATGAACAACCCGTTCTTCGATTTCGCGCGCGACGGCTGCCAGAAACGCGCCAAGGAGCTCGGCAACATCGAATGCATCTACAAGGGTCCTGTCGAGCACGAGCCGGCGACGCAAGCGCAGATCATCCAGGATTTCGTCACTCAAAAGGTGGATGGCCTGGCCATCTCGGTTGCCGACGTTGCCGCGATGACCAAGTCGATCGAGGCGGCAAGTGCAGCCGGCATTCCCGTCATCACCTTCGACTCGGACGCGCCGGGCTCGAAGCGGATTGCCTATATCGGCACCGACAACAAGGAGTTCGGCCTCGCGCTCGGCAAGCAATTGCTGAAGCTGCGGCCTGATGGCGGCAGATACGCGATGATCTCCGGCGGGCCGGGTGCGGAGAACCTGGCCGAGCGGGTCGACGGCGTGCGTGAGGCACTCAAGGGCTCGAAGTGGACCGAGGTCGGGGGCTCGCCGACCTTCTGCAACGACGATCCCGCGCTCGGCGTTCAGCAGATGACCGATCTGCGCACCGCTGCTCCCGACCTTGCAGCCATCATCCCGGTCGGTGGCTGGCCGATGTTCGCGCCCGAAGGCTTCAAGGCGTTCGCCAGCAAGAGCAAGAAGGACATGGACGCCGGCAAGTTCACGCTCGTCGTGGCCGATACCCTCAAGATGCAGCTTGAACTCCTGAACGAGGGTTACGCCAATGCGCTGATCGGCCAGCGCCCGTTCGAAATGGGCGAGAAAGCGATGGACACGCTGCTTGCCATCAAGAAAGGCCAGAAGGCGCCGCCGATCATCCACACCGGTCTCGACGTTGTGACAAAGGACAACGTCGCGGCGATGCTGAAATAGGCGCGCAGGCAGCCCGAGCGGAACGGCATGGTTCCGGGCCTGTGCTCGCGGCCGACCGACATCGGTATCCCGCCGGGCAGATCCCGGCGGCCATCATCAATGGTGCCGCCATCGCATTTGACGAACGCTAGGGAACTATGTGGGTCCCGGTCTCGCCGGTCAGCGCGCCCATTGCGCAATTAAGATGGCTGATGATCGCGCGCTTGCCACCACCTTCGAGAAAGCGGATGGCGGCATCGACCTTGGGCCCCATGCTTCCCGGCGGAAAATGGCCCTCGCGATGATAGGCCTTAATCTGCGCTAGGCTGACCTGATCCAGCTCCCTCTTGTCGAGCTTGCCAAAATTGATCGCGACGCGGGGCACCGCGGTCAGGATCAGCAGTTCCTCGATACCAAGCACGTTGGCGATATGGGCCGAGGTCAGATCCTTGTCGATCACTGCCGGCACGCCGGTGCGCACGCCCCGTTCGTCGCGGATCACGGGCATACCGCCGCCGCCGCCTGCGATGACGATGGTGCCGCGCTTGACCAGCGCGTCGACCAGCGAAATGTCGCAGACATGTTTCGGTTTCGGAGACGGCACGACATGGCGCCAGCCACGTCCGGAGTCCTCGCGCATTTTCCAGTTCAACTCGGCGCTGATGCGCTGGGCTTCCTGCTCCGTGAAAAACGGTCCGACGAACTTGGTCGGATTGGCGAAGGCGGGATCGTTGGCGTCGACCTCGACCTGGGTCAGCAGGCTGGCGACGTGCCGGCCTTTGCCATGCGCGCGCAAGACGTTCTCAATCGCCTGCATCAGAAGATAGCCGATGCCACCTTGGCTGTGCGCGACGCAGATGTCCATCGACATCGGCGGGATCCGGCTCATCGTCAGCATCTGGCGCATCATGATCTTGCCCACCACCGGCCCGTTGCCGTGGGTGATCACCAGTTCGTTGTCGAGCGCAGCGAGCGGCAGCAGCGCCTCGGCCGTATGCTGGGCGACCGCCTTCTGCTCGTCCGAGGTGCCGCTGATGTCTTCGGGGTGGACGGCATTGCCGCCGATCGCGATCACGAGACGGCGCGGGACCTCATTGAGTGTTCGCATAGCGCGGCATCCTGACGTCGTTGACGGAAAAAGCGAGAGCAAGGTCGCAGGCCTGGGCATTCGACGGCGCCACCACGATGCCGGCGTCCTCGAGCAGCCTGATCTGCGCCGAACGCAACTGGCGATCGAGCTCGGTCCCCGTCACCGACGCAACCAGGACCGGCGCGTCATCCGCGCGGCCCGCCACGACAGCCGCAAGATGCGCTGCCGGATTGTCATGTGCGCCGTATCCGATCACGAGATCGAGCAGGATGACCGCGACCGCGGGATCGACCAGCGCCGCCCGCAAGGCATCGTCGCGCACCGAGGGATCGATCATCGGATGCGGCCGGCCCTGGGTATATTCGTCGGCCCCGAGGTCGACGATGCAGTCCCTCCCCTGCGCTTCCGGGTCGCTGAAATGCGGGACGCCGGGAATGGCGGCATTCGATGCCACCTTGCGACCGCCCGCGGCAAGGATCACCTGAGCCTCGGCACAGAGCGTGCCGCCGGCGAACAGCCCTTCGATGCGCTGCGCCGCCTTGCGTCGCGGCGGCAAACGCGCAGCCACGGCGGCAGCGTCGAACTTGCCGCCAATGCTCCGGCCGTTGCCGAGGGTTTTCTCGGCCGCTTCCCTCAACGTACCGGCAAAGCGTGCATTTGACGGCAGATCCGCCGAGGCGGCGCCGATGAAGCACACCGTGTAGGGCTTCGAGCTGTTTCCGATCCGGCCGAGCACGGCCCGGGCGACGTCCGGATGCGGCGGCTTGGAGATGAGCACGACGCGATCGGTCTCGGGATCGGCATCAAGGGCGTCGATCGCCATCAATGTCGTGATGCCGCCGATCTCCTTCTTCAAATCCCGTCCGCCGACGCCGATAGCGTGGGAAATGCCTTCGCCCGCCTCGGACAGCAGGCACGACACCTCCTGCGTCCCGGTCCCGGATGCGCCGATGATCCCGATCCTCCCACGCTTCAGCCGGTTGGCGAAGGCGAGCGGCGCGCCGCCGATGATCGCCGTGCCGCAGTCCGGTCCCATCATCAAGAGGCCCGCTTCGCGCGCCTGCTGCTTCAGCGACAATTCATCCGCAATCGAGACATTGTCGCTGAACATCAGGACATGAAGTCCGCGGTTCAGCGCCTTGCGCGCTTCTGCCGCGGCGAACTCGCCGGGAACGGAGATCAGGGCGAGGTTGGCGGCGGGTGCGGCCTTGACGGCCGCGGCAATGCTGCGCGGCCGCCACGCCGCTTCGCCCGTGCTGCTCGTCTTGGGGCGATCGAGCGCCTTTTGTGCTTCGGCAAGCGCGACGCGTGCCGCCGCTTCGCTCTCGGCCCTGATCGCGAGGATCAGATCATTGCCCTGCGCGATCACCTCGCCATCAAGCAATCCGGCGTTGCGCAGGATCGCCTGGTTGGACGGCGTGCCCATCATCAGCGCGGCTTCGATGACGCCCGCCGCCGACGCGATCTCGCGCGACAACCGCATCAACGCCACCGAGTCGAGATAGAAGCCCTTGCGAATTTCGTTCAGGACAAACGCGCTCATGACACCCCCAGATCTTCCGCAATGGCGAGAACGGCCTGCCGGAAGCAGGCCATCGGCGCCCGCACCACGCCGGCGCCGACCTGGCCGATGCCGGGCTCGCGATGCGCGATGCCGGTGTTGATGACCGGTGCAAGGCCGGTCTCCACCACCAGGCGAACGTCGATGCCGGTCGGCACGCCAGCAAAGTCGAGCGCGGGGATCGTCCATTCCGGATTCTGCCCGACGGTGATTTCACTCATTGCCCGCGTGAAATTGCCCGCCGACGACGGCGCCCCGGCGCCGATGAATCCGGCAACTGCCGGAGCTGCTGCCATCGCGAAGCCACCAAGCCCGACCGTCTCGACGATCGCGGAGTCGCCCATGTCGGGATTGGCATCCTTGCGCGAATAGCTCGGGAAATAGAGTCCTTCCGGCATTTCCACCGGCGCCGTGAACCAGCGATCGCCCAATCCGCTGACACGGACCCCGAAGTCGGTTCCGTTGCGGCACATCGCGGTCACCACCGTCGAACCGCGAATCCCGCTGGCGGGATCGGTCAGCGCTTTGCCCATCGCCATCGCGATGTTGAGAAAGAACTGATCGTTCTGCGCGATGAAGCCAATGCAGCTTGCGAGAACCTCGTTGTCCGTCGAGGTGCGCGCCAGCGCCGACCCGATCTCGCGCAGGAACACGCTGGAGCAGGCCAGGTTGCGCTGGTGCATTTCATCGCCCATCGAGAGTCCGCGCGCGATGATCGCCTTCAGGTCGATCCCGCCATGCGCGCGGATCGCCCTGGCCAGCACCGGCCCAAATACATCACGCAGCCAGCCGAGGCGGGCCAGCACGCTATCGTCATTGCCGCCGAAGCGCATGACCTTGCCAAGGCCCTCGTTGATGGCGCAGTAGGCGCGGTTGCCGTATTTGACGTTCTCGACGACGAACACCGGCATGGAGACCGTGGTCATGCCGGTCATCGGACCAACCGCGCCGAAATGATGATTGGGGTGGAAGGCGACGCCGCCGCCGGCCGCGAGTTCGAAGGCGGCTTCAAGATCCGGAGCCCAGCCTTCGAACACGATGGCGCCTGCCACCGCGCCACGCATCGGACCGCACATTCGGTCCCAGGTGATCGGCGGCCCGGCATGAAGGATCATGCGTTCCTTCAACCCTTCCAGCACGTCGCGTGCCGGAACGATATCGATCAGCCTGGGCTCACCCTCGAGGATGCGGGCCAGCGCCTGCTTGTTGGCGTCTTCGATCAGCTTCATGGCCGCGCTCTCACGTACCGAGCTTGGCGAGCAGTGCCGCCATTTTGGGATCGCCGTCGGCAGGAGGCGTCCAGTCGACCTGTACGACCTCGACATCGCAGTCCCGCAAGTCCTTCACAAAGCCTGCCAGCCCGACGTTCACCACGCTCGGCTTGCTCATCAACAAACGCCCGCTCGGCGTCCCTTCCTGCTTGGTCACCACTTGCGGCCTCCCGAGATCCGATGCATCTACCTTAGTAAGAAAGTTTTTACTTTGTCAAACACGCGCGACCAGTCGTCCAATTCCCGTCGCGGCGCATGATCGTTTAGGCCCCTGCGATTGATCGCGTCGGCGGGCCGTTGCCGGTGAGGCCGGCATGATGCAGCGCGCTGTCGTTGAGCAGCCGGCACTCGATCGCGCGCAACACCATCAGCGCACCTGCAAACGCATCCAGTCCAGAGCTTTGCCCGATCCGCGACAGCGCCGCGACCGCGGACTTGATACGATCGACCCGTCCGCCAATCGTCGCGTCGATGGCTTCATGGAGCGCCGCCGCCGCGAAGCCAAGCACGGCACTGTGCAGGTGGGCGGCACTGATCTGATTGGTCCGGCCGAGATGCGCGCGACAGGTCTTCCACAGCGCGTCGCGCGTCGCGAGACGGCCGAGGCTGGCGAGCGCGACCAGCGCGCCGCCGATCAAGTCGTCGCCGGATGGCGTGAGCCCGGGACCAAGTCCGATCAATTCGACGATCTCCGGGTAGTCACGCGGTACGCATCGCTCTCCGCGAAGCCCGGCCTCGATCAATTGCTTGAGCGCGGCGAGCGCCGGCGCCGCGGCAGCGAGCACCCGCGACGGCCTTGTGGGCGGCTCCGCGCCACCCGAGGCGGCCAGCCCCTGCTCGACCGGCAAGCGACGCCAGACCTGATCGACCATCGCAAGCCCTACCCGCAAACTGTCGAGCGTCCATTCCGGCGAAGGCGGCGGCGCCCATACGGAGGCCGTCTCGAAACCGGCAAACCGCATACCGTCGACGAGCAGCATCGTGTCGACGATCGCAACCTCTTGTCCGGGAACGAGCAGCCGCGGCTCGATCCCGGTGCACCGAAGATGCAGCGGGCCGGAGCCGAGGTCTTTGACACCGATGCAGATCCAGCAATCGTCGAGCACCGCATAAAGGCTGCGCTCGAACACCGCCGCAATACGGCCGCGCCGTCCGCTGCGCAGCGCGCGGCGCGCAAGCACGCCGACCTCGATTACGGCACCGCCGTCGAATCGTTCAGACACGGGCGCGCCGGGCAGGTCGCGAAACGTATTGCCTAGCCGCATCACACCGATCTCCTGCTGCGCAACCATGGCGTCAGGACGTGAGCACGGCGGTTCGCGGCACGCTACTCCCGTGGGCCTCTCCGCCGAGATAGGCGGCTTCAAGCGAGGGATCCTCCGCGATGATTTCGGCCGCACCGCTCTTCAGGATGGTGCCGGTCTCAAGCAGGTAGGCCCTGTCGGCAAGCGCAAGGGCTTGCCCGGCCATCTGGTCGACCACGATCAGGGTCATCCCCTCGACGCGAAGCTGCTCGAACGAGGCGAACAACTCGTCGACGACAAGCGGCGCCAGTCCAAGCGACGGCTCGTCAAGCATGAAGACCTTGGGCGCGGTCAGGAGCCCACGCGCGACTGCGAGCATCTGCTGCTCGCCGCCCGACAAAAGGCCCGCGCGATGGTTGATACGCTCCTTCAGGCGCGGAAAGCGGGCAAACATCGCGTCGATCTCCGCGTCGAGTTCGAGACCCTTGCGTGCGAAAGCGCCGAGCTGCAAGTTCTGCCGCACCGTCAGCTCGGGAAACACCTGCCGTCCTTCGGGTACCAGCACGATGCCGGCCCTGGCGCGGATATGCGCCGGCATCTTGTCGACGCGGGCGCCGGACAGCCGGATCTCGCCGACCGACCGCGGTGGTTCGAGACCGGCAATCGAGCGCATCAGGGTGGTTTTGCCCGCTCCATTGGCGCCGAGTACGGCGATGGCCTCGCCGGGCGCGACGGCAAGGTCGATCCCACCGAGCGCCCGCGACAGGCCATAGAAGGCATCGAGCGTGCGGACTTCGAGCGCCGTGCCTTGTTTTGCCGGGCGCGGCGCACGGCGCCGCTCACCCGACGGCGCATCGCCGAGATAGGCCTTGCGGACCAGCGGATCGTTGCGGATCGCCGCCGCATCGCCGATCGCGATGCGCTTGCCGCCATCGAGAACGACGATGAGGTCGCTTAGCGACATGATCATCGGCATGTCGTGCTCGACGATGATGACCGCGATCCCGGTCTCCGCGATGCGACGGAGCAGAACCGTCAGCCGCTGCTTGTCGCCCTTCGAAAGACCCGCGGCCGGCTCGTCGAGCAACAGGACCTTCGGACGCAAGGCGAGCGCCCTCGCGATCTCGACCAGTCGCTTCTCACCATGGGGCAGCGCGTCCGCGCGTCTGCTCAAATCGCCGTCGACACCCGCAAAGCGCAACAGCGACCGTGCAAGGCGCTCCTGCGCGTCATTGTGCAGCGCCGACACGATGTTACCGAGCTTGCCGGCCGTCGCCGCCAGCAGGACATTCTCGATGATCGAGAGCGAGCCGAAGAGCTGCGTCGTCTGGAACGTTCGCGCCACTCCGACACGCGCAAGCTGGTGCGACGGCAAGCCGGTGACGTCGCGGTCGCCAAGCTTCACGGTGCCGGATTTCGGACGGTAGAAGCCGCAAAGCAGATTCAGCGCGCTGGTTTTGCCCGCACCATTGGGGCCGATGACGCTGGTCACCGTGCCGGGTTCGGCGGTGAACGAGACGTCCTGCACGGCGCGGACACCGCCGAACGAGATCGAGAGGTTTGCGACGTCAAGACGCGACGCGCTGCTGGTCCCGATGCCGAGGTCGGCGACCGGCTCGGCGCCCATTGCGCCCGTATCGGCCTTCGATCCCGTCGGCAGGAACCTTGCCGCGAATTGCTCGAGCAGCCCCATGATGCCTGAGGGCGCGAGCCGCAGCACGGCGAAAAGCAGCACGCCAAAGGCAAGCAGACGATACTCCGCGAGATCGGACAGCATTTCTGGCAGCAGCACGACGAGCGTCGCCCCGATCACCGGCCCCAGCGCCGAGCCGGCGCCGCCGACCATGACGCCGAACAGCAGCAGGATCGACTGCAGAAAGGGGAACGAACTCGGGCTGATATAGCCCTGCAGGGGCGCAAACAGCGCCCCCGCCAAAGCCATCGCTGCGGCCGAGATGATGAACGCCACGGTGCGGACCCGCACGAGATCAATGCCGATCGAGCGCGTCGCAACCTCGGTGTCGCGGGCGGCACGCATGGCGTAGCCCCAGCCGCTCCGCTTCAGGCGCTCGAACAGGATGAGGCCGGCGAACACCAGCACGATGCCCGCGATCGCCAAATGCCGCTCCGACAGCGGAAAGCCGAACACTTCCGGCGGCGCGGTCAGGATCAGGCCGTTGCCGCCGCCCGTGAGGTCGCGCCACTCGATCGTGCCGTGCTCGACGATGAAGCCGAAGGCGATCGTCACCATCGCGAGATATGGACCTCGCACGCGCAAGGCCGGCATGGCGAGCAGACCACCGACGACGCTGACAAGAGCAATCGCGGCAGCCGTCGCCGCCAGATAAGGCCACCCCGCCTTCTCCATCAGGAGCACGGTCGTATAGGCCCCGATCGCCATGAAGCCGATGTGGCCGAGCGAGATCTGCCCCGCCAGACCGAGCAGCACGTTGAGGCCGATACAGGCGATCGCCGTCAGCGAGATGGTCGCGGCCAGGAACACGCCGTAGCTGTCGGCGACGGCAGCATAGAGGATAGCGGCCGCGAGTGCCGCGACGGCGGCGAGAATAGAGACGCGAGAGGTCATACCTTTTTCACTCCGGCTCGGCCGAGCAGCCCATGGGGGAGGACGACAAGGATCGCGATCACCGAGGCGAATGTGATGATCTGGGTGTAGACTGATCCCAGGTAATTGGTCGCGAACACCTCGATCAGGCCGAGACAGAGCCCGGCCAGCATCACGCCCCAGGCGCTGCCGAGGCCGCCGATGATCGCCGCCGCGAAGGCCTTGATGCCGAACAGCGTGCCCATTTCGGAGGACACGTTGAACAGGGGAGCGATCAGCAGCGCCGCAACCCCGGCCAGCATCGCCGAGACCGCGTAGCTTGCCGCGATGGCGCCGCTGACGTTGATGCCCATCAGCCGCGCTGCGTTCGGGTTCTGGACCACCGCGAGCATGGCGACGCCGTGGCGCGTCCGGCGACTGAGCAGATGAAGTGCCAGCGCGAGCAGCAATCCGAGCACGGGGATCAGGAGCTGCAACGGATAGACCCCCGCGCCCTCGACGATCTGGATCGGCTTGGCCGCCAGGACGGACGGAAAGCTGCGCGGCTCCTTGCCGAAGACGAACATCATCAGGTTGTCGACGATGATGCCAACCGCAACGGTTGCCATCAGCCAGTTGTCGGAGCCGCGCTGCACGAACGGCCGGACGGCAAAGCGCTCAATCAGCAGGCCATAGACCGCGCAGACGAGCAGAACGGCGGGAATGCCGGCCGCGGCCGGCCATCCCCACAGCACGAGGAAGAAGTATCCGGCAACGGCTCCCAGGGTCATCGAGCTGCCCTGGGAGAAATTGACCGTGCCGGAGACGGCGTAGGTAACGTGGAAGCCAAGCGCAAGCAGCCCGTACATGCTCCCAAGCGCCAGTCCTGTTATCACCGCGGGAAGAAATGACATCGATGACCACCCTGCTCGTTTGTCGGACGATCTCGCGCGGTCAGTTCCGTGCGAACGGCATGATGTGGTTGTCCTCGAACCGCGCCCAGATGTAGTCGCCCGCCGTCAGCGCATCGTGCTTGTCCTGCGCGAACGGCTTCTCGTAGGTCTTGATCAAGCCATCCACGCGATCGATGGCGTAGAAGCCGTCACGGACGGCGGTCGGTTCGGTGCCACCGGCCTTTTCGATCGCTCGCGCAATGACCAGGATGGAGTCGTAGGCGTTGGCCACGCCAACCGCCGGCGTCACGTCCGCAGGCCCCTTGATGTCCGAATACTTCGCCTGAAGGGCCGACATCACCCGCTTGCCGACGGGCGACAAGTTCCCGAAGAAGCTGTAGGTCTGGACGAAGATCACGTTCTCCGCGCTCGGCCCGGCGAGCTCGGTGAAGCGGCCGCCGGCCGGCCCCCAATGCGAGACGATCGGCGGCGCCCAGCCCATACGGTCGAGCGATTTCACCACCTGGGAGGACGGTCCGACGTTGCCGACCAGGTAGAGCGTATCGGCGCCCGCCTGCTTCAGCCGCGACAGCTGGGAAACGACATCGACGTCGTTGCCTTCAAACTTCTCGACGCCGGCAGGCTCGATTCCTGCGGCCTTCAATGCCGCCTTCAGGCCATGCTCGTTCGACTCGCCCCAGGGATTGTTGACCAGGATGAGCCCGGGCTTCTTCGCATTGTACGTCTTGCGCGAGAACTGGACGATCGCCTTATCGACCTCATCGTCCATGGCCGAGACGCGGAACACGTAGTTGGACGGGGCGCCGTTCCGCGTGATGTTGGTCCCGGCGGCCCATGGCACCACGAACGGCACCTTGACGTTGTTGACGAACGGCACGATGGCGAGCTCGACCGGCGTGTCGAGGCCGCCGACCAGGACCGCGACCTTCTCGCGCTGAATCAACTCGCGCGCCGCGATCAGTCCTTTGGCCGGATTGCTCTCGTCGTCGCGGCGGACGAGCTCGAGCGGACGTCCGAGCACGCCGCCCTTCGCATTGATTTCCTCGATGGCGATCGTCGCTCCGCGGGTGAGCGCCTCGCCGGCGCGCGCCGACTGTCCCGACAGGGCGGTCACCAGGCCGATCTTGATCGGTTCGGCCGCGCGCGCGCCGAACGCGAACGGCAACGCGGCCAGCAGGATCGTCGCAGCGGCGTGCCAAGCCGGCCAACGACGCGCAGGTCCGGACGAAACTATGCTCCTGAAGTTCATGTTCGGTGTTCCTCCGCTGATGGCGGCCTCGGCATCGAAGCCGCCAGTTCCTCCGCTGCCGCTTATGCGCGGACTTGACGGAAGTAAAAACTTTCTTCAAAAATATTCCGATGTCAAGCGAGCGATCAACCGCGCGGGGAAAATTCCGATGGACCCAAGGAATGTCGAGGCCGGCGACGTGTTGATCTCGATCGCGGAAGATGGCGACCGCCTGTCGCGCAGGGAAGCCGTGCTGCGCTCGGATTCTGTCGGACCGGTCCTCGCCACTCACGGACGCTATCGCTACAGCGCGATCGGGCAACGCCCGGATTTCAATTGGCCGCAAGGGCGGCGGCTTGCCGTCTACGTCGGTCTCAACCTCGAGCATTTCGCATTCGGCGACGGGCTCGGTGCCGAGCTCTGCCCCGGCGGTCCGCATCCGGACGTCCTCAACTATGCCTGGCGCGACTATGGCAACCGTGTCGGCGTGTGGCGCCTGATCGAGCTGTTCGACGAGCTGAAGCTGCCGCTGTCGGTGCTCGCAAACAGCAGCATCTATCACTACTGCCCTGAAGTCATGGAGGCATTTCGCGCCCGCGGCGACGAAATTGTCGGTCACGGCCGCACCAATTCCGAGCGCCAGGGTGTGCTTGCGCCCGACGAGGAGCGGCAATTGATCGCGGAAGCGACCGATGTCATCGCGCGAGCCGAAGGGCGGCCGCCGCGCGGCTGGCTGGGGCCCTGGATTTCGCAATCACAGGTCACGCCCGATCTGCTGGCCGAAGCAGGCTACGAGTACCTGCTCGACTGGTGCATGGACGATCAGCCGGTGTGGTTCTCGACGCGGAACGGCGGCCGCATCCTTTCAGTGCCTTATCCGCAGGAGTTGAACGATATCCCTTCGATCGTCGGTCGCAAGGACTCCGGCGAGCAGTTCGCCGCCATGATCACCGAGGCGTTCGAGGAGATGCTGGCACAGTCGAAAAGGCAATCGCTCGTCATGGGAATTGCGTTGCACCCCTATCTGGTCGGCCAGCCGCACCGCCTGCGTCCGCTGCGGCGCGCCCTGCAGACAATCCTGGCGCGGCGTGACGAGATCTGGATCACCACCGCCGGAGGTATAGCCGCATTCTCGCGCGCGCTGCCCGATGGCATCGTCCCAACATGATGAAAACGAATCGGGCCCCGATCGCCTCGCCATTGCGACGAACCGGAGACGACCAGTGAGCACTGCCGACACGCTGTTTCGAAACGCCCGATTGGTCGATGGGCGCACCGTCGATATCGCCGTGCGCGATGGCCGCATCACCTCGATCGCGTCGCAATCGCCGGTCGCGGCCGGCGAAACCCTTGATCTGGCCGGACGCCTGGTGTTGCCGGGGCTGGTCGATGGTCATATCCACCTCGACAAGGGCTTCGTCGGCGACGATTGGAAGTCCCACCGCCCCTGCACCGCCGGTTTCAGCGTGCGCGAGCGCGTCAAGTTCGAGAAGGAGGCGCTTGCCGGCGCGAGGCCGATTGCGGTGCGGGCGGCCGCGCTGATCGACCTCTCCGTCGCGCAGGGCACGACCTGGATGCGCAGCCACGTCGATATCGACCTTCAGGTCGGGTTGCGCAATCTCGAGCAGGTCATGGCGGCGCGTGACGCGCACCGCGACAAGGTGTCGGTCCAGATCGTCGCCTTTCCGCAAAGCGGCATCGTGACGTCGCCGGGCGTGGCCGGATTGCTCGACGAGGCGGTTCGCGCCGGCGCGGACCTGGTCGGCGGCCTCGATCCGGCGGGTTACGATGCCGACATCGACGGGCATCTCGACGTCATCTTCGGCATTGCCGATCGGCGCGGGGTCGGCATCGACATTCACCTGCATGACGGCGGCTTGCTCGGTATTTTCGAGATCGAGAACATTGCACGTCGGACCAAGGCCCTCGGGCTCGGCGGCAAGGTCACGATCAGCCATGCCTATGCTCTCGGCGAGGTGCCGCGAGACGTGGTTCAGCGCACCGCGCAGCTGCTCGCCGAGGCCGGGGTCGCGATTTTGACCAACGCGCCCGGAGCGCATGCGTTTCCGCCGGTGTTGCTGCTGCGCGATGCCGGCGTCAATATATTCGCCGGCAATGACAACATCCGCGATTCCTGGTGGCCCTACGGCGACGGCGACCTCCTGGAGCGCGCCATGATCGTCGGCTACCGCTCCGGCTTCAGCACCGATGCCGACCTGGCGGCGGCCTTCGACATGGTGACCACCAACGCCGCGCAGGCACTCGGCCTCCCGGACTATGGGGTGGCCGAGGGCGCGGCGGCGGACTTCGTCGTGATCGACGCGCAGCACGTGCAAGAGGCCGTGGTGGCCCGGCCCAGGCCGCGCGACGTCTACAAGAATGGGCGCCTCGTCGCGCATGGCGGCACGGTCGTGACGTTGGCGCGTTGATGTGGATGTGGAGACCGGAACATCGGGAAGGTTACCCCTTGACGAGCCACCGCAATAGCGATCTCAATCCCGCGAGCCTGCACGGCAGGGCCCCGCATCCCGTTGAACATGATGGGCGGGGGCATATTGTCCGCGCTGGGCTCGTACAACCTGAGAAAAGCTTGTCCCGTGACTGAAACGACAGCATCGACCAGCCCGGCCCGCAGCGCCACACGCGGCAGACGGGCACGCGATTCCGCGTTGACCAAGGAAGCGATCCTGCACGCGGCGACGTTCGAATTCTGCCGCAACGGCATTGGCGGAGCTCGGGTTGAAGCCATCGCGAAACGCGCCAAAGCCAACATGCGGTTGCTGTACGCCTATTTCGGCGACAAGAACGGCCTTTATCTCGCCGTGCTCGAGCACGTCTACACCGAGATCCGCGCGGCCGAACAGCAACTCAAGCTCGACGACCTCGATCCGGTCGCGGCCATGCGCGAGCTGATCAACTTCACGTTCACCTTTTTCGGAGCGCACCAGAACTATATCGCCCTGATCAACAATGAGAACCTGCAGCGTGGGCGTAACCTGCGCAAATCGCGCAAGATCGCCGACCTCACGCTACCCTTGGTCGCGAGCATCGAAAATATCCTTCGCCGGGGCCTTGCGGTCGGGCCGTTCCGCAGCGACGTCGATCCGGTTCAGCTCTACGTCACGATCACGGCCATGAGCTATTTTCATGTCTCCAACCGCTACACGCTGTCGGCGATGTTCGACAAGGATCTGGGAGAGCCGGACTGGCTGGAGAAACGTCGCCACCACGCGCTGGACGTGATCATGACCTGGTTGACGGCGACGGCGGCCGCAAGCGAGGGAAAACGGAAACCGTCCGCAGCCAGAACACCGGCCGGCGCCGCACGCTAGCTCGCGCGCGGCAAATTCCGAACAGTCTGCGGGTGAGCGCTAAGGGTGCTCGCTTCACCGGGCAGCGACGACGCCGTCGCTGCGGGGATCGCTGGCGCCCTCGAGCAGTCCATCCGGGTGCCAGACGATTGCGCCGGCGTGGCCCATGAATTCCTCGAACGCACCGACCACCTGGATGTCGTGGCCGAGCGCCCGCAGCGCGTCGACGACGGCAGGATCGAAACGCGATTCGATCTTGAGATTGTTGTTCTCCTCGCCCCATGTGCGACCGAGCAGCCAGCGCGGCGCGGTCACTGTCGACTGAAGGTCCTGACCGTGCAACGCGTAGCGGGTGAAGATCGCCGCCTGGGTTTGCGGCTGCCCTTCGCCGCCCATCGTGCCGTAGGACAACAGCCGGCCGTCGCTGAGTTCAGCCATTGCGGGCTGAATGGTGTGGAACGGCAGCCGCCCAGGTTCCAGGCGGTTGATATCGGTCTCGGCGAGACCGAAGCTCGTCCCACGGTTCTGCCAGGTGACCCCGCTTTGGGGCAGGATGACGCCCGAGCCGAACTCCCAATAGATGCTCTGAATGAAGCTGACGCTAAGGCCGTTCCGGTCGGTCGCAGCGAGCCAGACCGTATCGCCCTGGGCCGGCGGGTCAGGCCAGCGCGCTGCATGATCGACGGCGACCGTCTTTTCGAGCGTCGCAATGGACTCGTCGGTGAGAAACTCGGCCGCCGACCGCGCCATGTAGTCGGGATCGGTCACGTAGCGATTGCGGATGCGGAACGACGCCTTCGTGCTCTCGACCAGCCGGTGCAGATGATCGACCCCGTCCGCCTCCTTCGCCATGCGCCGGGCATAGAGCGCAAGAATCAACAGCGAGGCCAGGCCCTGCGTCGGCGGCGGCATGTTGAACACCTTGTGCCCGGCCACATCGACCGACAGCGGTGTCACCAGCGTGGCTTGATGCTGCTCCAGATCGAATAGGCGGAGCGGGCTGCCGAGCCGTTCGAGATCAGCGGCCATCGAACGCGCCAGGTCGCCGCGATAGAAATCGGAAAGGCCGGCTTGCGCCAGCTGCCGCAACGTGTCTGCCACGCGCGGCTGCCGCAACCGCGCGCCGACTGCAAGCGGAACGCCCTGCGGCAGATAGACATCGGCAAAGCCCGGCACATCCTGCAGCTCAGCGCGCTTCTTCGAGGTGTTGTCGTGCAGGGTCTGGGTCACGGCGACGCCATCGGCGGCGTAGCCGATCGCAGGTTCGAGCAGCCGCGACAGCGGCATGCGCCCCCCATGGCGATCGCGGCTGAGCTCATAGGCCTTCTGCCAGCCATCGACGGTCCCGGCGGCGGTGAGTGCCGCGAGCGGTCCGCGGCTTGGGATGGTGCTGCAGCCATGCTCGCGATACCAGGCGCGGCTGGCGGCCTTCGCCGACCGTCCGCACGCCTGGATTCCGACCGGTGCGGAGCCCGCCCGGCCGACCAGCCAGAAGCTGTCGCCGCCGAGGCCGTTCATATGGGGATAGACCACCGCGATCGTGGCGGCGGACGCAATCATCGCCTCGACCGCATTGCCGCCTTCGGAGAGGACGGCGAGCCCGGCCTGCGCCGCAAGGTGATGCGGCGCGGTCACCATTCCGCTATAGCTTCGCTTGGTCTGCAGCATCAACGCGTTCTCCGAAAGCAGCAGCTTGTAATAATATTCTTACTTACATTGTCAAGCAGCCGTCGCCTCGCCGCGGCTGCGCGAACGGCTGGCGGAGGTGCCGCGCGAGGTGGATCAAGGCGAAGCGGAAATCGGCCGCGCAAAGCTGCGCGTCAGCGGCAGCGGGGCGGGTCGCCGAATTCCCGGAGGCCCTGAATCTGTTCCGAAAAAGATGCAAAAAATGTAGTCTCCCGAACCATGGCGACGATCCACGAATTCGGCCCCTACCGCCTCGACGCGGAAGCCGTGATGCTGTTTCGAGAGTCCGAACCGGTCGCGCTCGGGCGGCGCGCGGTGACGCTGCTGCGCCTGCTTGTCGAGCAGGCCGGAACGCCGGTTTCCAAGGACGCATTGATGCAGGCGGCGTGGCCGGGGCTTGCGATCGAGGAGAGCAACCTGACTGTGCAGATCGCCGCTCTGCGGCGGGTATTTGCCGACGTAGAGGGCGGCGCGACCTGGATCGAGACCCTGCCGCGCCGCGGCTACCGTTACGTCGGGCCACTGGTCGCTGCCGAATCCGGCGCCGGCCTGCCCACCTCGCCGGCACCGACGGTGCCGGATGGGCCGTCGCTTGCGGTGCTACCGTTCTCGAATCTCAGCGGCGATGCCGCGCAGGAATATTTTTCCGACGGAATCACGGCAGACATCATCGCCGAACTGTCGCGCTTCCGCTCGCTGTTCGTTGTCGCCCGCCACTCCAGCTTCGCCTACAAGGGCAAGACGCCCGAGATCAAGCAGGTCGGCCGCGAACTCGGCGTCAGGTACGTGGCCGAAGGAAGCGTGCGCAAGATCGGCAGCCGGATGCGGGTGACCGTCCAGCTTCTCGATGGCGCCAGCGGTTACAATCTCTGGACCGAGCGCTACGACCGCGAACTCGAGGACATCTTCGCCCTGCAGGACGAGATCGTCCGCGCAATCGTCGCAGCCCTTCCGGGCCGGCTCGAGGACGCCGGCCGCGAGATCGCCAGACGCAAGCCGACCCCGAGCATCACCGCCTATGACCTGGTTCTGCTGGGCAACGAGCGGTGGCGTCAATTGACGGTGAAGGGCATGGCGGAAGCCAGGCAGTTTTTCCGGGACGCCGTCGCGCTCGATCCGCAATATGCCCGCGCTCACATCAACATTGCCTGGACTATCGTCTGCGACGTGTTTCTCGAATCGCCCGGCATGGCGAAGCTCGACGACGCGCTGAGCGAGATCGAGACCGCGCTCGACATCGACGGCGGCGACGCCTGGGCCCATGGCGTCTTCGCGCAATTGCTGTTCCTGCGTCGCGAGGACGCCAAGGCCGAAATCCATTTCAGCCGGGCTCTCGCGCTCAATCCAAACGACGCCGACGTCGCCGCCGTTTTCGCGAACATTCTGGTCTACTGGGGACGGTGGCGAGAGGCCCTCACATGGATCGGTGCGGCCAAACGACTGAATCCCTTCCCGCCCAATCTGTACCACTGGTACCACGCGCTCGCCCTCTATTCGGGGCGCCAGTACGATGAAGCAGTCAAGACGCTGATGGAGGCGCGATCCCCCGACCGCTGGTCGCACAGTCTGCTTGCCGCCTGTTATGCGCAGATGGGTCGGCACAGCGAAGCGCGATCCGAAGCCGAAGCGTTCGTCACGGAACGTTGTCGAGAAATGAGCGCGAACGGCGCAACGCCGCCAGCGAACACCCTCGATCTCGTTCGAGCACGGGCCGAAAGGTACAGAATTTCTGCCGAACGCGAGCACTTCCTCGACGGCTTGCGCAAAGCCGGCTTATCCGGCTGAGCCGTAGCGAGGGTCACAACAGGCTGTTCGAAATTGACCGACAGCGGTGCTCCGCCTCGGCTTGCTTCAACCTCAAACTTCTGAGCCGCCGCTGCTGTCTGGATTGTGCAATGGTGGAGGATCGACGCTTGGCGTGGCGAGATTCATAGCCCGTGGTAGCGGGGGAGCGCTGCCGCCATTCCCAACACTCAGAAAAACGCCTCCAATGCGCGCTGTGCGGAAGCAGCTCTTCATAGAGGTCGAGGACGAAGGGGAGCGTCTCCGCGGAAAACCGCAGCCCCCGATCTTTGAATCTTTTGGATCTGGCCTGGGATCAGCTCAATCTGAGGAGATCGAGCATTGGAAAACTCCATGAAGGCGTCTGAGGTTTCGAATATTTGATTCACGAGCCCGCGATGCTCTGGTTCAATGATGGAGTAAATGTCGGGTTTGTCGCACCTCCACCATCCTGACCATAGTTCCGCTTTCTTCTCATTGGGATCAAAAATAAGGATGAGCGCCCCTCCGTCCTCATAGATGAGCTCGGCGGGCACGCAGCCGTGTTTGATCAGCGTTTGCAGAACGTGGCAGAACTCATACCCAAATACGTACACATCAGGCTTTAGCTTAACGACTATGGGTTGGTCTGCGTTATCGTACCCGAAGGAATCGGTACTGCTTGGCGGTTTAATCACTTTGATGCTTCCCGCGCTTGCGCCATGAAGCGAATCGCTTAGCCGCCTGCTTGGATCAGTGATCCTGGTCGGTCAGCCGATACATCAGGCGCTCACCTCGATACCCTTGAGAGCATTAGCCGTCCGTGCCCGACGCTCTGAGATACGTCGCTCTATGCCGCGCCGGCGATCGGGTATCGGAACCTGCGAATCCCGCACGTTGCTCCTTCGCCGGACAAGAATTCGCCGATCAGCTACCCTGCGTTCCGTACCCACTTTTCGGTCGTCTCTCCGCACCACGCTTGCCGATCCGGCGATCGCTCTTCCCGGACGGACGGCGTAAGCCCTGCGCGCCACCACTTCGCGGAGCGCCAGCCAGATGAACTCGCTGTTGGTGGAAAGATATCGCCGCCATAACTTGCGCGGCTCCATCATCAGGCGCCAGAACCACTCGAGACCGAGCGATTGGAATAGCCGAGGAGCGCGCCTGATAAAGCCGGCCAAGACGTCGAAGCTGCCGCCGACCCCCAGAATGACGGGAACTTGCAGCCGATCCCGATAGCGTTCACTCCATACCTCCTTGAACGGGGACGGCAAGCCGATAAAGAGAATGTGGGCGCCGCTGGCTCGTATCTCATCGACGATAATTTCGTGCTCGTCCGGACCGAAGTAGCCGTTCCGAAAACCAGCGATCTTCAGCTGCGGAAAGCGCGCCTCGCAGACCCGCACGAGCTTTTCGACGACTTGCTGGTGCGCCCCTAGAAAATAGACACAAAGTCCGTTGGACGCGGCCCCCCTTAAAAGTCCTTCCATCAGATCGATGCCGGCCACGCGTTCCGGCATGTGTTGACCTGACGCTCGTATTGCCCAAACCACCGGCATACCGTCCGCCACCGTCATATCGGCCGCGGAACATGCGTGCGCCAACTCCACGTCTCGCCGCATCATGCAGAGATGCGACGCATTGATCGTCATCACGACGTGAGAACTGTTCGAGCGGAGACAGATATCGACACAGCGCTGCGCCGCCTGATCGAGCGTAACCGCATCAAATTCGACGCCCAATAGGCTCGCGTGTTGCTTCATCTGCTCAACTCCCCTGCGGCGATTGCCGGCTGGCTTGCCACCGAGCCACTTGCTCGGCGTCCAGGCGAGCCGTGGCAGCTCGTTTACCCAGTCTCAGGCACGCGTGCTGATACGTACGAAGAAAACGTCTGAACTCGGGGTCATTATAGCGCGGCAACCCCTTTGCCCAGCTGCTGAAGTAACCCCAAAGCATCGCGATGCTTCCGATGAACATTGGGTGCGCGCGAAGACGGGAAGCCGCCACCGCCAGATAGTAAAACGGCGAAGTGCCCATGAAATACTGACCGAAGCCAGCACGAATTCTGCCTGCCCAGATGCTCTTCTGGCTGGCCCCTTGCGGACGAAGGTGGACGAACCGGATTGGCTCTGAATCGACGCTCTCCGCGATCCAGCCCAGCATTCTGGCGCGGTGGCAATCGATGCCATCCCACATGACTTGTCGCACGAATCCTCCGATCTGCTCGAAGCACTCAACCCGATAGAATTTCGTCATCCCAACCGACATTTCGTCGCCGCAGACCTCGGGCACGAGATCACCGGTTTGGGGATGAACGAACCAGGGTTTGCCTGAGGTCGTCCCGATACGTGGATTATCCTCCATTCGCTGCATCAGCAGCTCGAAGTAGCGAGGCGGCAGGTCGAGATCCATATCAAGCTTGCACAAATAGCCGAAGTCGCCGAGCGACACTTGATCGAGACCATCATAAAACGCCTCAATCACGCCGGGCCCTACCCGCCGATGGCCTCGGTCATGGCGGCGCACGACGCGCAGATAAGGCAACCGCGCCGCATACTCTTCCAGAATCCGTGGCGTCTCGTCGGTGGATCCGTCGTCAACGACGATCCACAGCGCAGGCGGCACCGACTGTTCAGCCACGCTGTCCAGCGTACGGCAGAGATAGGCTCCCTCATCGCGGCAGGGCGAAATCAGCACATACCTGCGCGGCGTGGCGTTGTGCGGAACACCTGAAGCGCGCCTGTCAAGCTCGTCCACAGGTCTACTCCCGGTAATATCCTTCGGACCTGACGCCATTTCTTGCCTCGATGGTTCTAAGCTCGACGGGATCGATCTGGTTGAGCACAATGGTCGACACGCGCTCACGGATGAGCTGCGTTACCGACAACGCTTCGAGCACGCTCGTGCGCTTGGTCTGACCGGATTCCACAACGAAGACGAACTCATCGATGAAGCGCTCGATCAGCCTTGCATCGACGACCGACATGATCGGCGCCACCTCCACCACAATGTAGTCATAGGACTTCCGTGCGACGGCGAGCAGGTTTTCCATTTCCCGCGAGCCCAGGAGTTCAGCAGCGTTGGGAATCCGAAGCGCGCAGGCATTCGGCAGGACATCCAGCCCCGAATGCGGTCGCTTGCAAACAAACTCGCCAAGACGGGAGGGATCTTCCAGCGCTTCGAAAAGCCCGACCTTCGCATCCGGGGACAGTGCAGTCGTGAGATTCCGGAGATGAAGGTCGGCATCGATCAACAGCGTGCGCGATCCAGAGGACGACAATATGAGCGCGGCAAGATTGGCGGCAACGACAGTCTTTCCCTCTTTCGAAACCGCCGACACGACGCCGATGACTTTGCCCCCGGTCGAGGCGGACGAACGGTCGAGCATCGCCTTCACATTGCGAAGACCTTCCGCGAAGCGCGAGAAGGGGGCAGCAAGGACATGCTCCTCGATTGGTAATTGACCAGCATAGACGAAGGGCAGTCCGATGCACCGCATTTCGGTCACCTGTTCGACGGCCTTGGGCGTACGGAACACATCCGCCATCCATTCACGTCCGAAGGCAGAGCCTATGCCGAGAAACAGACCGAGAACAATGCTGCCTGCCGCCACGACGAGGGTTTTCTTGGAACTCTTTGTCAGCGGCGGAACCGCTCTCGTGATGATCTGCGCACTTTGGGCCGGAAGCGTCTCCGCCTGCGCCGCCTCGATCTCCTTATGCTTTTGCAGGAATCCGCTATAGAGATTGCGCAGCGCCTCGGCAGCGCTCTCGAGTTCGCGCAGCTGGCTTCCGGTTTCCGCGGAAAGCTTCGCGGCGGTGTCTTCGAGTTCAGTCTGTCGTGCCCTAGCGACTTCGTATTCGCTGGCGTAGGAATCGGTAATGCGCCCCTCGTCGGACCGAATGGCGGCGTCAACGCCGTTGAGCTGCGCACGAAGCTTGACGACAGCCGCGTGCTTGCGACCGACGCGAGCTTCCATCTCCGCAAGCCGAGACGCAAGATCGCGCTTTTGCGTGCGGAGACGTGCAAGTTCGCTGTTGTTGAGTGCGAAGTTGATGACCGCCGCTCGCTTGTCGTTGAATAGCGCGTCCGTCGACACGGCCGACGGAATCCCGTTTGCCTCTGTCCGCTTGATCCGGTCGAGACGCTCCTTTGCTTCAACTGCCGCGAACTTGGCATTCATCAGCTGGGTATTCAGACTTGCCAGGAGCTCGGTATCCTGAGCGCCAGTGCTGCTGAGATTGTTAGCCGTCTTGAAGTCCTGCAGCGCCTTGTCAGCATCGGCCACCTGCTTCTTCAGCTCGATCAGCCGCTCCTGCAGCCACTTACTCACCTTCTGCGTTGATTTCAGCTTTGCGTCCTGCAGGGACGCGAGATAGCTATCCACGATTCCGTTGGCGATCTTCGCGGCCTTCTCCGCGCTCTGCGACTCGACCGTTACGTTGATAACGTTCGCGACATCCTCACGTGCAACAGTCACCCGCTTCAGCAGAGATTCGAGCGCCGCTCGTTCAGCGGCTGCAGTGGCTTCCGCCGTGCTGGAGTTCCCGTCTGTGGCGCTGCCAAGTGCAGATCGCCCGGCAAACTCGCCATCACTGGCCAGACCCAGCGAGCGAATAACCGGAAGCAGGACCCCGTCTGATGACAGTACGTAGAGCTGACTGCCGACCTCCACTTCATCCATCGTCGGCTGATCTACGATCTTGTTCGTCTGCAGATAACGATTGAGACTTCGATCGATGAGGATGCGTGCACTGCTCTTGTAGGGCGCCTTCATGACCACAACGGAAGCCACGGCAACCGCCAGCCCAATCAACAGCCCGATAACGGGCAACCGCCATTCGCGGCGCAGAACGTCGACAATGTCCCATAAGCCGAAAGCGGGACGGCCCGCCGCAGGCGGACCATAGTCTTCCGCAAGCGGCTGGCCGTATTCCTGAATAACCAATTGATTGGTTCTGGTGTCCATGGCTTCGTTTGATCAGTGGGCCGGTTGGGGAACCGGCGACGGCGGTTTCGTATGCATCTCGGCATTCGACAAAAGATTGACGCTCGCTATGCCATCAGCTGGATGTTTCGGCCGACGGACATTCAGAAGATCATGCACGATCAGTTTGCTGGCGCGTCCCTCACCGAACGGATTGGCACCGAGAGACATGGCTTCGTGCTCCGCTGGCACATCGAGCAGGCGCTCGACGCCTGCAACAATGCGAACCGGGTCGGTGGTGACCAGGCGAGCGACGCCGGCGTCAACGGCCTCCATGCGCTCGCTGGTATCTCGCATGACAAGCACGGGCTTCCGAAGCGCCGGCGCCTCCTCCTGAATTCCACCGGAATCCGTGAGGATGAGATACGAACGCGTCATGAGGTAGACGAACTCGGGATAGTTAAGGGGTTCGATCAGGAAGATATTCGACGCATCGCGCAGATGGTCGAACACCGGCCCGCGCACGTTCGGATTCAAATGGACGGGATAGACGATCTGAATATCGTCCCGCCGACTGATCGTCTTCAATGCCTCGCAGATTTGCCGGAACCCGGATCCAAAGCTCTCGCGCCGATGTCCAGTCACGAGGATGAGCCGCTTCGAGGTATCGAGCCATGAGTATTTCGCTTCAAGCGACCGACGAAGCTCGCCCGGTTGAGAGATATTTGAAGCCATACGAAGCAGTCCGTCGATCACGGTATTGCCGGTGACAATGACGGCGTCTGGCGGATACCCCTCCTTCAGCAGGGCAGAACGCGCCCGCGACGTCGGTGCATAATGCCTCGTCGTAACGACGGCAGTGACCCGCCGATTGGCCTCCTCCGGCCATGGACTCATGAGATTGCCGGTTCGCAATCCCGCTTCGACATGCCCGACACTGACCGACCGGAAGAACGCGGCAAGTGCAGCCGCCGTACTGGTTGCGGTGTCGCCCTGTACAAGAACGTAGTCCGGATTGTAGTCGGCGATGATCGGATCGATTCCGGTCATGACCGCACTGAACACTTCGCTCAACGACTGGTTCGGTCGCATGATGTTCAGGTCGTAGTCAGCCTTCAACGAGAAGGCCGACATCACATCATCGAGCATCTGACGATGCTGGCCCGTCACGCAGACGCGCGTATCAATTCCTTCTGCTTCGCCCAGCGCAAGCACAAGCGGTGCCATTTTGATCGCCTCTGGACGAGTACCAAATACGCTAAGAATACGCATGAACCCCGACGCCGCCTGTGTTCAATGATTTGCCGTGTTGAATATTTTTGTCGTTTCGAAATGATGCGGCACGCTACCGGATTTTCCCGACGCGTTCATCGCCAACGTTGGCTCGGCACATGTTAAATGAAATTTATAGCTAATTCTCGGAGTTGCCGCAGAGCGCGTTGCGCATCATCGAAGCCGGCTGTTGTCAGGCGGTTCCAGATTTAACCTTTTCGGGTTAACGCGCACTCACTCATTGTCCGCTGACGTTCTTCGCTACTGCCAGCGAGTTCCAGATTTAACTTCTCCAGGTTAACGCGGATTCGCTGTACCGTTCGCAAATCTTCGCCGATGCATCCTCGTGCTTGCATTCGCAACGGCACGGCGGGAATGCCAATGCGCGTGCAATGAACTCCACAGGCTCGCCATTATCCAATTTCGGGAAAACTTGTACAAAACAAGATTAAATAGCGTATCTGGACTAGCGTTGATTGGCGCCATTGCGCGCATCGTGACGACGATCAACGCGCAACTCGCTCCTGGTCGAGAGATTCCGGAAGTCGTGCGGCCGGCACTTTCCGGCATTTGATAGGTCGGAGGCAGCGCCTCGTGGAAGGCAAGGTTTTACTCCTCTCGCAGCGTCGGATTTCCGATCTTGTTGCATTTTGCCTCAGCTATGAGTTCGAGGACAATTTGGCGGCGATGGCGCGCGCCGATCAGTTCGATGTTCAAAATCGCGCTGCGCTGGAGTTCTCGCGACGGGTCTACAAGTGGACGCGCCTTGCATCAGGATCGACCAAACTGGCAGGTGTGCTGGCACCCTCCCCGCCGCAACTGCGGCTGCAACGTGATTACGAACTGTTCTTCCCGATCTTCAGCAATGCGTATCAACTTCACTCGCTCGCTGCGATTCCCGACTGGCGCAAACGGTGTCGCAAGGCCGCATGCTTCATCACTGAAGTCTGGGCAGACGACATCCCGGAGTATCTGGTCGAGCTCCTGTCCGGATTTGATCATATATTCGTCGGCCTGCATCACTGCGCACCGCAGATTGCGCGAATAGCAGGTCGACCGTGCAGCTATCTGCCGCTGGCGGTCGACGTGGAGCGGTTCGCGCCGAGGCCCGAGCAGCAGCGATCGATCGCCGTGTGCAACATCGGGCGTCGTTCGGCGACGACCCACGCCGCGTTGCTGGCCGG
This sequence comes from Bradyrhizobium sp. USDA 4501, assembly GCF_054062115.1. Taxonomy (NCBI): domain Bacteria; kingdom Pseudomonadati; phylum Pseudomonadota; class Alphaproteobacteria; order Hyphomicrobiales; family Nitrobacteraceae; genus Bradyrhizobium; species Bradyrhizobium sp. USDA 4501. The sequence continues at coordinate 6,033,926 of NZ_JBSSEX010000001.1, read as the reverse complement.
CGCCGAGAGAGAGCGCTTCTTCTACTACTACGACACTGTGGCGGCGAGCGGTTCGAACCGAAAAGAAAGGACGTTCCGGGTCGACAATCCGGAAGAACACCGCATCATGATTGCGAATATCCTGCAGCGCAGCCGCTATTTCATTGCCAATCGCAGTCACGTCAACAACCCGGAATTCACGGCCGGCCGTGATGAGATTTCCGCTCGCTACTATGAAGGCGCTGCAGCCGGGGCGGTGATGGTTGGAGAAGCGCCGCGCACCGAAGAGTTTGCACGGCAGTTCGACTGGCCCGACGCCGTCATTCATGTACCCTTCGATTCGTCCGACATTTGCCAGATCCTCGAAGCGTTGGACGCAGACCCGGCGCGACTGCGAGCGGTTCAGAACGCAAACGTCCGGGAAGCCGCGCTGAGGCACGATTGGCTCTACCGCATACAGACGGTATTCGACATCCTCGGTATTGCTCATACCGATCAGATGCGCGCACGAGCCAACCGTCTGCGCCAGATCGCCGAATCCTTTGAGCTGCCAGCGGCCGCCTGAAATCGTCGCCCTCGCGCAGTGCGGAGCAATGCGGCGTTTCCGCCGGTTTATGGTTAACGGCCTGTTAAGCGGCGGCTGCTACATCCCGGCAGGTAGGCGATCCTTTTCATATGATCGCCAGGGTGTCGCGAACGTCCGCAATGGCGGACAAACGTCAAGCTGCGTATCCAGGCATGAAACGCTCCAGTCAGCTCCCCTCGGCTCAGGCGGCCATCCTCAATGCGCCGCCCTTGCCACGTCAGGCAGACAGGCTTGCTGCACCTCTGCGACGGCGTGGCGCCTGGACGCAATTCGTCGAAGCCCGCCTGCGCGAGCCCGTAAATCCGGAACGAAATCCCGCCGAGCCGCCGCCAGACAGTCCGACCGACAAGCAACCGACGATCCTCGGCGACAATCCGAGCTTGCCAGGCGGTGGGCCGACGAATGAAGCCCACCCGGTCCCCGACTTGGAACACCTGCAGCCGATCGTGCTCCCGCAGGATGAGGTCAGTCTGCGCCTGAATGAGGCCGCGGAGAACATCGGCCGCTGGACAAATGTGGCTCCGCCTGATGCCGGACCAGACGACGGGTCCGTCTCCTCTGCGGCCGATCCAAACGATGCTTCAGCGGAGGAATCCGACAACGACACGCAGCCAGCGCCACCGGACTCGCATGCCGGCTCAGCCGTTGCCTCGTACACGCCTGAAGCAGATGAAGGAGAGGGATTCAGTCCGGCCGCGGACCCAGGTCCGAACTCGGTGCCGCCGGCGTCAATCCGTCTAGCAGTGCAACCGCCCGTGCACACCAGCATTGCCGAGGCGAGCGTCGCGGTGCAGGAACCGCAGATCATACTGATCGACAAGCTGATCGCGGAAGAACTTCAGAGCTCGCCGCGAGACCGACGTTCCATCACCAGCGAATGGAAAGTGCGCAACTTTGTGTGGTTCCTTGCTCCGACAGCGGCTCTGCTGGCGATTGGCACCGGAATGCTCATGCGAGGCAATGTTGCATCCGTGTTCAATACAACACCCCAGGTTGTCAGCCATTCGAACGCGACGCCCGTTCAGTCGCCACCGCAAAGCAGACGCAAGCTGAAACCGGCAATTGCCACGTTCGTACATCGTGCTCCGATCGAAGCAGCCGCGCCCGCACCAACCGCACGTTCACTGCCGACGACATATGGGATTTTTGCGTCAAGCATCGGGCGGATGATCCGGCTCGAGCCGATGAACATCCGCCTTCCCGACAGCCGGATCGCCGTGTCGGTATTGACCACGAAGCCGGGCACGGTTGTGGTGCCGCACGGCCCGCTTTCGTTTGTCGCGTATCAGCGCGAGCTTATGACAAGCGCGCCCGACAACGCACAATTGCGCATTCTCGCCCAGGTGGCACGAACACCGTCGTCACCGGCAGTCGCTATGGCCAACGATGCCTGGGCTATCCGGTCCGTTTCCATCGACCTGACCGTAGCGCCGGTCCCTGAAAGCCGCGAGATGGTCGAGCTGCAGCCAGTGAACCCAGATCTCGTCCTCTCACCCGGCCGTTACGTGCTGGTCTTCAAAAACCAGGCCTACGACTTTGTCGTAGCCGGCAAGGTTACCGATAAGGCTCATTGCCTCGAGAGGGCGGAAACGCCGGACGGCGACAGGTTCACCGAGTGCCGCAGGCTCCCGTAATGTAGGGCGGCCCGGTCCTAGGGCGGCGTCGACGCGACCGCGGCCGGCGGCAACTTTGTCGCTTTCGCAGTGGCGGCACCGATGCTGAGCTGGCCGGTCTTGCGCCAAAGCAGCAACCCCGCTCCGCCGCCGATCGTACAGATCGCAAGCAGCACGATTTCACCGCGCCCCAATCCACCAGAGATCAGTGCGTAGGGCAGCATGCCCAGACCCATCCAGAAGAGCTTTTGCCACTGGTAGGAGTCGTACCTCTTGCCAAGATTGCGACGCTTGAACCACAGATCTTTCGCTTCGCGCGAAAACGGAAGGACACGTCGGCACACGGCCGGCACAAGGCGAAGCGCGAGCAGCAAGGCAAGAAACATCGTCAACGCGACCACGATACGATCGTCGCCGCCAGACAGCAGTCGGAACACCGGCAGAATGCAAAGGCCGAGGCCGATCCTCAGGAATGCCCCGGCGGGCCACGTGTCCAAGTTAATCAGGAAGCGCTCAACGGAGGTCATGGGCGTGATCCAGGATCAGGAGTTGACTTGCAGTCGTACAATGCCGAAGTCGCGTAGCAAGGACCACGCGAGTTGCAGTGGCCGCGTGATCCTGAAGACCCCGACCACGACGGCCAGGTAGGCCGTCACACAGATCACGCTCGCGACGGGAATTCGCAGCAACCGCGGCAATTCCTGCAGGAATGCGCCCTGTATCGAGAAAGCGATCGCTACCGCGACCAGCGCAGCAATGGTCTGCGGCGCTGTCGCGCGCAGGACGTCCCCGATTGTGATCCCGACAGGCCTGCCGGCATAGACGAGCGCAGGAACGAACAGCACAAACATGGTGACCGTGTAGGCGATCGTCACTCCGACCACGCCGAACGGCAGTCCGGCTGCAAGCGCAACCAATTGGCAGATTGCACTGAAGATGCCCCATCGCATCCACCGATCGGGACGCCCGACCGCGACATGCACCCAACCGAGAGTTCGCTCGATGCAGTCTGCAATGCCGCGAATGGCCAGGATGCAGAGCAAGGAGCCCGCGGGAGACCATTTTTCTCCGAGAAGCACGATCACGATGTCATGAGCGCTCACGGCCAGGGCCGCGAAGGCAGGCCCCGAAAAGTAGCAAAGCAATGAAAGCGCGCCTTCCCAGGAGCGTTTCAATTCGGCCGCACTGTGCTGGAGCTTGCTCAGTCCCGAAACCGCGATGTTATGCAGCGGCTCACTGAGAATCGACAGCAGGTTGTTGTAGATCGTGAAGGCGTTCTGAAAATAGCCAAGCGGCCCCGCCCCGAGGAAATACCCCATCGCGATTCTGTCCGCCGAACGAGCGAAGTAATCCGTCATGGTGAAGCCGGTGACTCCCAGCCCGAAGCGCAGCAGTTCCTTGACCATTGGCGTGAGCCTGGGCCTGCCTGGGATCCATCGACAGGCGGTCCAGGCTCCCACGACGGTCAAGGCCGATGTTATGATCGGCTTGGCGATCAGCGCCCAGTAGCTCCAGCCCGAAAGCGCCAATCCAACGCTTGCAGCGCTTCCGATGATGTTCGCCGATATGTCGATCATCGCGATGCGGCGAAACTGCATTGCCCGACGCATCAGCGCATAGTGTTGCGTCGACAAGGCCATCATCAGGAAGGTCACCGACAATGCCAATGCCATGCCCGCGAGCGATGGCTCGCCGAAGGCACGCGCTATCCACCGACCGGACGCAGCCAGCACGACAGCCAGCACGACGCCGATCAGAACGTTCAGCCAGAACAACGTGCTGACCTCGGCTCGTGAGATGCTGCGCCGCTGGGCGGAGGCCTCGCTCATCCCGAGATCGACGAAAAGGGGCGCGAAGCCGATCAGGGCCAGCATCATGGCCACCAACCCGAAATCGTGCGGTCCGAGCAGTCGCGCCAGCACGATCGTCGAGGCCAATTGAACGAAGATATTCAGTCCACGCGCAGCAATGAACGCTACGCCGCTGTGCAGCGACCTGCGGCCAAGGCCAGAATATGGCTTGTTGTCCGCAAAATACTGATCGGTACGTTCGTTCCGATGCACGCGCCGTTCCCGTTCAATTCGCTGGATTCTGGCCTTGAGGTACCCGCTCAAGCCAGATTTCTCGCCAATAGGGATAGATGGCGCGCGGGCAGAAGCGGCGGCAGATCGCATAGCGCGCCTCACACACGACATCCTTCAGGATGATCGCGTCCGTCTTGAAACGGACCATCTTGCATGAGCCTTCGTCGATGATTTGCTTTTGACGCCTCTCGACCTCGTACTCGCGTTCCGTGAACGGTACCATCTCCGGATCGAAATACAGGCCGCGATTGCGGTAATTGCAGTCCAGTGTCTCGAGGATGTCCTTGTACGGCTTGACGCGCACGACGTCGCCCACCTGCAGATCAAGCCGGGACTGCGGGACCTTGCTACCCTCCGGCACACCGAAGGGCCTGATCGGATAAGGCACGCCGCCACCTCTCATGCGCTGGAATGTGTCGTAGATCCAGCGCATCGCGGTGCCAATGCCGAGCCCTGCTTCAGTGACCGTGCGCCAGACCGAGAACGTCAATCCGGCGACGAGGTCCTGCAACCGAACGTTACCCGAAGTGTAGTCCTCGAGATACTGACGCGGATCCCACCACTTCAGGGGTTGCGTGGCGAATTTGACCTGTGTGTTCTGGCAAACGTAGGTCGGCTCGGTTTCGCCGACCTTCGGCGGATGCTTGATCGTGCTCCACAGCGTATCCTCGCTGCAGCCGCCTGACCTGAACGGCTTGTCAGCGCCATCTGGCGACGGCGTTTTCTCGCCCGCCGGCTTCAACCAGGCGTCCTTCCAGAATATCAGACAGGCCGCCTCACAGCCGTCATGAGCCGCGCCGTTGCAGCGAATGTTCTCGAGATGGACCGTGTTCAGCATCTTGCGCCCGCCGATACCGAGCGCGGGATCGCAGGTCTTGTGAGCTCGCTTGCCGACGCGAAGCCTCTTGCCGCAATACTTCAGCATCTCGGGCATGAAGGGCATTTCCTCCAGGCGACCGTTGGCATCCAGCGTCGCGAGGATCTCCTCCTTGCTTCTGACCTCCACCAGGTCACCAGCGCGAAAGATGCTTGAAAATAGCGTGCTCATATCGTGCGCCTTGAGATACACCCTGCAATCAGAAATTCACCGGCTGCGTGACATCCGCGCAACCATCGTCAGATCAGTGTCAACTTTCGCCCAAAAAATGCCTCGGCGAAGCGTTCCGTAGCCCTGCACTCCATGCCCCGAATCCGTGCGAGGCCGCGAAAGGTGTCCGCATCGAACCACTGCTTGGATCGCTGCGTCCCGAAATGCTTGAGCAGGAGTTCAATCTTACGATCGAGCGCCGCCGCCGACACCGGCATGTAAACGTTGGGTTGACCGAAGTCGCCATCCCACTTCGGGATCTCATATTCCAGAATCTGATGATCACGAAACGTGTTCCAGGTCAGGCGACAGACCTGACGATGGTCCTGATGAGCATCATCCCTGCGATGCGTCAGAATGACGTCGGGCTCGACCCGCCGCCTCAGCGATTCAAACCATTCCTTGATGGCTTCTCCCCTTTCCGGGAAAAATCCGTCGGGAAATGACAGCACCTCGACATTCGCGGATGCCGCCTCGCACAAGAAGTCAGCCGCCGACGCTCTCGCCTCAGCCTCCCGTATGGCGCCACCGCTTAGAACGCACCAATGCACGTCCAGCTTGATACCCCGCTCGATCAGATCCAGCAGCGTCGCTCCCGCGCCGATTTCGATATCATCCGAATGGGCGCCAAGGCACAGGATCGACAGACGGTCTCCGGGCTTGGCAAGCTGCAATGCTCTCATTCCGGTTATGCCGCGCTGGCGACCGACGAGTGATTCAGCCGCCACGGCGTGTCGCCGCGCTCCACCATGTCCTCCAACACTTGTCTATCGCGCAGGGTATCCATGGCGCGCCAAAAACCCTCATAGCGATAGGCCATGAGATGACCGCCCTCGATCAAACGGTTGAACGGTTCCTGGACGAGTTCTTCTCCCTCCTTGATGTAGTCGAAGATTTCGTTGCGGAAGATGAAGTAGCCGCCGTTGATCCAGATCTCGGACTCCTGGCTGGAGCGAATCCGCTGCACCGACCCCTCGGCGTCAAACTCGGCAAGGTGGAAGCTGATCGGTGGATGGATCGCCACGAAGCAGCCGATCTTTCCGCTTTCCTTGAACTTCTGGATCATGTCCGGCAGCGGCGCATCGGTCAGCCCGTCGCTGTAGTTCGCAAGGAAAATCTCCTCGTCCTGGACGAGATGGCGGACGGCCAGCAAGCGCTGCCCGATGTTGCGCCATGTCCCCGTATCCACCAGCGAAACCCGCCAGTCCGGCTGATGTTCGCCGATCAACTCGACCTTTTTGCCGTACTCTGAAATCACGCAGTCGCTGTTCGCAGTCGCGCGATAATTCAGGAAGTAATCCTTGATCACGTTCGCCTTGTAGCCAAGGCACAAGATGAAATCATTGTGATTGTACTGGCTGTAGTACTGCATCACATGCCAGAGGATCGGCTGATGGCCGATCGGGACCATCGGCTTTGGTATACTCTCCGAATACTCGCGGATCCGCGTACCGAGACCGCCGCAAAAAAGGACAACCTTCATGGCGCAACCTCACGCGGATCAATGATTTCGACGTTAGGAATCGGAACGATGAACTTGCAGCCCCAGTCCGCGACATGCCGCATTTGCGCGACGATTTCCCTCTTCAAATTCCAGGGCAGGATGAACAGGTAGTCGGGACGAGCCTCGTCGATGGCTTCGACTGGGAGGATCGGAATGTGCATTCCCGGTGTATAGCGGCCGTGCTTGTAGGGGTTGCGGTCCACGGTGAAGTCGAGGAAGTCCGTACCGATGCCGCAGTAGTTCAGCAGCGTGTTGCCCTTGCCGGGAGCGCCATAGCCGCAGATCCGCGCGCCCTTGTTCTTGCTCGCGATCAAGAACGACAGCAGTTCGCGCTTGGTGCGATGAACCCGCGATGTAAACTGCTCGTACTGACCTATGTCTTCCAGGCCGATCCGACGCTCATGGGCCAGCAGTGCGGTCACCGCGGCGGAGACGGCGTGAGTCGCATCGGCGCGGCAGAGATAGACGCGAAGCGAGCCGCCATGCGTTGAGATCTGCTCGACGTCGAAAACCTTCAGATCATGCCGCCGCGCCAGACGATCGATCGTGACCAGCGAGAAATAGGAGAAATGCTCGTGATAAATGGTATCGAACTGATTTTCGTCGATGAGCCGCTCAAGATGCGGGAATTCGAGCGTAATCACGCCTTTCGGCGTGAGCAGGCACGCCATTCCGGCGGTGAAATCGTTTAGATCCGGAACCTGTGCCAGCACGTTGTTACCGATAATCAGATCGGCGCGCTTGCCATCTGACACCAGCTTCCGCGCCAGCTCCAGGCCGAAGAACTCGACCATTGTCGGGACGTTCTTCTGCCTAGCAACTTCGGCCACGTTGGCCGCCGGCTCGATTCCCGTGACCGGCACCCCGAGCGGCAGGAAGTGCTGCAACAGGTAGCCGTCGTTGCTCGCGATCTCGTAGACGCGGCTCTCGGCACCAAGGCTCAGCCTGGCCTTGATCGTCTCACAGTAGCGCCGCGCATGTTCCACCCACGACGTCGAGTAAGACGAGAAGTAGGCATACTCGGTGAAGATATGCTCCGGTTTAACGTATTCCTGGAGTTGCACCAGGAAGCAGGACCCGCAAACCACGGTGTGCAGCGGGTAGTACGGCTCCATGGCGTCGGTCTGGTCGGCTGTGAGAAAACTTTCGCAGAGAGGCGACATCCCCAGGTCGACAAACGTCGATTTCAACGTCGCGCCGCACAGACGGCAGTTACCGTGAGAGGATTTCGACCGAATCGATTCGAATCTCGAGTGAGCGTTCATTGGGCCGTACCATGAATATAGGATTGCCGAATATGAGATTGCCGGCGCTTAAATCGGGCTCGTTAGATTGAATTTTATCGTATGAAAGCGAACAATATGAAGCGATATCGAACAACAAGGTAAACCACGCAGTTGCTGAAAATTTTAGTAAAATTGTATAGAACTGGTCGTCGACAATTGGCCTCTCGGTCGGGAGTGGATACGTCCCATGCGCTTTGAAGCAACAGGACTTGACGGAGCGTGGCTCGTCAAAGTCGAGCCTGCACACGATGAGCGCGGCTTTTTCGCGCGCACGTTTTGCGAAGACGAGTTTCGTGCACATGGGCTCGTGACCAGATTTCCCCAGCACAGCGTCTCGAGCTCCTCGCGCAAGGCAACATTGCGCGGAATGCACTTTCAGAATGAGCCGCACGGCGAAGTTAAGCTCGTGCGCTGCTTGAACGGATCGATTTGGGACGTCATCATCGATCTGCGTGCGAACTCGCCGACCTTTCGTCAATGGCGCGGCTTCGAGCTTTCAGCGGAGAACGGTTCGCAGCTCTACGTCCCCGAGGGGTTCGCACACGGCTTTCAAACCTTGAGCGACAACGTTCAGGTCAATTACCTGATTTCGGAGTTCTACGAGCCTTCGGCTGCTAGCGGCGTCCGATACGACGACCCGATGTTCGGCATCAGCTGGCCTCTGGCCGTCAGCACGATCTCCGATAAGGACCTGAACTGGCCGCTTCGGGGTGCGTGAACGCTTACCGCACAGGCGCGAGGAGCCCGTGGCGCTCGAGCACTTTTGCTGTCGTCAGAATGACCGGGAACGGCAGGTCGGCACGCCTGGCGATATCAAGCAGAGAATGATGTCCGTCGGACAGATTTAGAATCCACAGCATCGCCATGTTGGCTGCAGCAGCGTCCTTGTCGCCGCCGATCGCACCATAGAGTCCGCGTCTACCCAGCTGCGGTTCGCCTTTCGGCGACGTGTTGTAGTAGCTACGGTTGCCTTCGAGCAGGTCGATGACTTCAGAAATGATGCGGAAGGATTCCCCGAGGTGCTCCGGCCGAATGAAGCTCAGGTCGTCGGCCGAGGTATGATACTGAGGGATGGCACCGAAATGGCTGCGCTGAAACAATCCCACTGGCAGGTTGAACCCGGGCGAGCAGTATTGCCGCTCATCATAGCCGTAGGGCGAAAACGCCAAAATCGTCGGCGTCAGTTTGGAATGCTGCAGCGTGTGTAACATTGCACGGTCGATTTCGGCATCGCCCTGCCTGCTCTTCTTGTATGTCGGACCGGCGCCGTCTCCGACCATTGATACCACGAGGCCGTGCTTGATATGAGACACACGATGCTCATTGCGGGCGAGCCAGGTGATCGCGCCAATCGTTCCCGGCGCAAAGAGAAACCGATAGCTGTATCGCGTTCGCATCTGGGAGATGCGGCTTGCGAGTTCCGCAAGCAGGGCCAGACCGGAACAATTGTCATTGGCAAGCGAGGGATGGCAAACATGCGCCGACAGAAGCACCTCGTCGTCTGACTCTCCCCGGTGAAAATACTCACCATAGGTCAAATGCCCGTCGGCGAGGGTCGAGTCGATCACGACCTCGTAGCTATCGTCCCGCAGTTGCTCCAGCTGTCGGTGGGCCATGCAGAAAGCCCAGTTTTCCTGGTAGTAAGACGTTCGGTAGGGGACCAGGTCCGGCTGATCGGGCAATGTGAAGATGTGGGACTTAAGCTCGTCCAACAACATGGTGCGGCGCACCGGCACGCTGTAGCTCATGACGTGCAGGTTCGATTCGTTGAAATCTACGACCTTCCGGCCCCGCGGGTCCTTGATGTACGCGTCCCGGATGTTCCACTCACGTGGCACGACCCAGTCGAGAACGGGTGTACCGGTCGGTACCTCGTGGACATCAAGGGAGATGTACGCACCGATCTCTCGAAGGGTCTGCCGCACACCGTTACCGGTAATGCTGCGGCAGATCGGGTAGATCTTTTGGGCAAGCGCAAAGATCTTTGCGCCTGAACTCGTGCCATCGTCTGCCGCCGACACGCCGTCCTCCTGGTGTGTCAAATCGATCGGCGCGTGTATTAGTTCGCGGCGAGAGCCGATTGCCCGACGCTCCGCCTCGACTTTACATGGCGGAGATCCGCATCGAGCACGGCGTCCGCCAGCAACTTGTTGACGTGGCTGATGCGCTGATACCGGGGACCTTCGAACTCTTCGAGCGTGATGCCCGAGACCCGGTAGGCCTTATAGAGCTGCTCCGCGCCCATCTTCGCATCCCATTGCGGCTTGAACTCCGGCAGCCTGGTTCGAATCTTTTCGAAGCTCACGCGATAGGACCGCGTGTCGGGACCGGCGCCATCGGCAAATTCGATCTGACAACCGGGGACAACATCGGCGACGATCTTCGCGAGATCGCGGATCTGGTAGTTGTGCGCCGTCTGGCCGACGTTGAAAGCTTCATTGAACACCGCCGCCTCGGGAGCCTCCATCGCCGCGATAAAGGCGCGGGAGATGTCCTCGATGTGAACGATGGGCCGCCAGGGCGTGCCGTCCGACTTCAAGAGGATCTTCCGCGTTGTCACCGCCCAGGCAACGAGATTGTTCAGCACGACATCGAATCGGAGCCGGGGAGATACGCCGTAAGCCGTTGCGGGTCGCAGGTAGACCGGGCAAAATCCGTCACCGGCGAGGCTGGCAATATCGCGCTCCGACTGCACCTTGGATTCGCCATAAGCAGTCACCGGGTTGAGGGCTCCGGTTTCGTCGATCATCCCGTCGCCCGCCTTGCCGTAGTTGCTGCAGGAGGACGCAAACACGAACCGTCGCACACCGGCTTGCTTGGCCAGCTGCGCGAGGCGCACGCTGGCTACATGATTGATCTGGTCGGTAAGGCCAGGTCTCAGATTGCCGAGCGGATCGTTAGACAGCGCGGCAAGATGCAGGACCGCATCAAAAGCCTTCAGGTCCGCAAGTTCGATGTCTCGCGTGTCCTTGCAAAGGGCCGGCACATCCACGATCGATCCGCCCTCTGCAAATGTGCAGCGAGAGTACAGATCGCTGTCGAGGCCCACGACTTCGTGCCCGGCACGCCGTAGCATCGGGGTGAGCACTGTTCCGATGTAGCCGAGATGTCCGCTCACGAGAACGCGCATCTAAACGCCTCCAAATTTATTCTGTTTCTATCTCGCCTACTTATTTCAAAATCGCCCGCTGATGCACGTGTTTGTAAAACCTTAGTTAATGGCGCGCCTGAAATTGCGGGAACGATCCGCTCAGGACGACGAAAAATGGTTGAGCCGTACCCCATGATCGTTGACGTCGCCGGTAGCGGCGCCAGGCGAGAGACGCCGCAGCAGCGCTTGGGGAACTCTGCGTAGTTGCCGGTGAAGCCGGTAACGTGTGGTGGAGCGGCTGACGTCGAAGCGATTGGCCAGTTCTCCGCCGAACGCCACAACGAATTTGTATCGCGCCTCGTTTTCGATTCCGCCATCGAAATCGAAATGAAGGCCCCGCTCGTGCGCCAGCTCGATGCCACTCCAGAGGAGCAGACTTACTGCGCCTGGATGCGCAATGCTCCTGTCCCGCGATGACAGGAAATAGTGCACGAACTTGTGGTCCCAGACGAAGAAGACCTGGGCGTGGACGTTGTTGTTCGAGTCCACCGCCGCGAGGATCTTGCATTGCTGTCGCTCGTTCGCGGCGGCATAGACAGCTTCCAATCGCGAGAGGTCGAAATACGACTTCGCGCCCTCCAGGTTGGCCTGGTAATACTTCACGAAGTATTTTGGGGACGTGACTTCGCGAATGGCGAGCCGTTCCCGCGCGCGTCGTATCACGTTCTTCGTCTTGTCGCGCAATCCCGACCAGAGCTCGTCTCGGGGGATCGTGCATTTCAGCATGAAAGTCGGATGCGCGCGCACCTCGTAGCCGCACGCGAGGAACGCGGCCACATCGCTGAACCCGGTATCGAGCGTCATCTCGACGTGATCGAAATCCGCGACCTGCTTGAGCAGGTCAGTGATGACCGCATGCGCCAACCGCATGCGCGCTTCCGTCTTGCCGGACTGCAGCGTGACCGTCGGCCCGAGAAAACGCGTGATCTGAGGCATCTCACATATGTTCATCCCGCTTTCAGTACGCGTGACGAACCGCAGAGAACCCACGACGCGCCCGCCACGCGAACAAGTGACTTCGCGCCAGCCACCGGGAGCCAGCGCATCCAGCCACCAATCCTCGTGAAAGACCGATTTGCGCATCAAATTCCTCTTCCGGAGACTAACCGGATAGCGAATCGGCAATCTGATTAAACCAAAACGTGCAGAAATGCCCAAGGTCCGCGCGGATCAGAAGGCCTTAGCTTCTATTGTAGTTAATTAACGACGTCTGCAGCATTTAAATCGGGCGCTCGCCTAGTTAGCCTCCGAGCTCGGCGTCGGTCAGGTGACGCATTGACGCAATACCGCACCTGTTCAAAACATATTTAATCATTGCCCGCGAGGCGTATGCTCACTGCGAACTTTTGCGTGCCGATCCATCCAAATTCGGTTGCACGAACGGCGTGCCGGCGTCATAGCGCGCTTTGGCCGGAAGCACATGAAGCTTCGTTATCCCGACCGGGTCCACCCAAGGCCACTCGTATCCGCGCCCGGCATCGAAGAACGGGGGGCGGCTTGTGAGGTACATGGAAGCAGGCAAGGCCTGATCCTCGCTTCCGGAATCCCAGTGCGTTTTGTTGGTGAGGTAATCAAAATTGCCATATCGAATCGTGGACGTCGCAACCTTTGCGTCCGTCGGATATGGCTTCACGGCGTCCCAGCCGAGCATCCAGACGCCGGGCTTTGCGTCGGTAAAACAAGTTTCATACGACCAGCCGTCCATCTGACCGGGAACCCCGAGCACGTTTCCTATGAAAGACATCCAGTAGGAATACGCCATCAGACCGGCGGCGCGACGCGGCCCATTGCGGAGCTGCGACACATCATCGATCGTCCCGCCAGCCTGATTGTCGAACGCTGCCCGGACGCCGCGCAGATAGTTGCGGAAAAACGTGTGATAGATGCTGTTGCCGTGAGTGTCGTCGCTGTCGGCGTTCTGAGCGTAGTTGCCCTCGAACAAGACGTGATGGGCGCCCACCATGTGGCTGGCGTTGAGCCCGGTCTCGATCCAGGCTCCATTCGTATTGATGTAGCCCATGTCCATGTAGTTATAGCCGACCACGGAGCCCGCCCCGGCGGAACGCGCCACCACCAGCTTGTTGGCCCTCACGGCAATTCCATTCTCGATCAGAACTTCCGACGATCCGGCGGAAAGACTAATGGCATATCCGCCTCCGCCGGGTTGAGCCCAGGCCGCGTCGTGCACGTAGAACTCGCGCAGTTCGACCCGGAAGGAGCTGTGAATTGCAAAGCCTTCGCCGTGCCAGACCGAATTGTCGACATTCTTCGCCCACGAAGAAGCAGCCCAATTGAAGCGAAGATTGCCCGCGTCGCCCCCCTTGAGCGCCAGATCTTCGACGCCCGCGTGCTTCACATGCGGCTGCGCGAACCGTGACAGTTGAGCTGCGTTTGCCTTCCGATAGCTGATGTGAATTGGGGTCGTGAAGGTGATCCTGGAACGGGAGACGGCGCTGATCTCCTTGATCTCGGCAACAGGCCGATCAGGTCTCCCGAACCACGATCCAGCGCTCTGTGACGTCGACGGAAACGCATCGGGTGCAAAGTCGTCGACAAACTGAATTGCAGGTTTGTGCTTTTGCCAGACAACCCTGAAATCTTCCGACGCCCAGATCTCCCCTCGCCCCTGCGGGTCGACACGCCAATCAGCGGCCGACGCCTCGTCGAGCAGCACGATCTGTCCAGGCACGAAGCCTGCAGCATCGTCGACCTCGACGGTTTTTTCGCCCTTTATTGCATCATTCCGAAGGTTCGCCGATCGCACGGCATTGACCGTATCGCTCGTGCTGGAGAAAAGCGACGGTCCCACCACGACCAGCGGAGACGGCTTGGCACCGACTGCGTCATTAAAAGGTTTCGCGCCATCTTGCTTTTCGAGCGTCGTCCGGCCCGGACCGGAGCCGCGCAGCGTGATTGCCTTGTTGAGCAGCAGGAAATTGCCGCCATTGATCAGAAACCGTCCCGCGGACAGTTGCACGACCTGCCCTACCGGACATGCGTTGATTGCGCCCTGGATTACCGCAGCGTCATCGAGTGTGCCGCCACGAGGCGACAGCGTCGCGCAGATGGTTTTTCGAGAGGGTATACTACCCTCGGCCATCAGGCCGGGTTGCCAGGTGGTCGCGCGATCTGAGGGCAGTATCTCCATCGAGTCGAGAGCAAATGCGGACGAATGGCTTGAGCATGCAACGAAGATCATCGTTGCAGCCAAACATCGCCAAGGTCGCCGCCGCGGGGCGGCTCGCAGCGTCTCGTGATCAGGGTTGCGCCGCGTCGCGATGACCTTCCGGTTGAACATGCATCCTCTGACTTGCAGCGCCGAACCGACCGGCTTCGCGCCTGCTAGCGTGACCTCACGACGTTGACGGGAGTGGACGGCGGCCTGAACCGCGATCCGTGGGTGCGCCGCATTGCTGGACGCCTGGCTATCCGCAAGCTGGCCGCGGGACGCGCCTGTCCCCAATATCTGGCAGCTTCAACCGCGGCTATAACGAACACGACCCACAGCATTTCGAAGCCGCGCATCCATGTGCTCTCGAGACCGTTGGTAATGGCAACGTAGAGAACGATCGACAGCAGGATCCATGCCCGCGAAAGATCAAAACGCGCCAGGCGACCAATGCCGTGTATCGTCGCAAGGATGAACGCGACAAGCAGGAAAAATCCCGCATAGCCAAGTTCGAGCAACGTGTCTTCATACCCATTGTGGGCGTTGGGCATCTCCTTGACCCAGCCCGGCGCTTCCACGATGCTCGGCGCGTCGGGTCCAACCAGCCAGAACGACTGATAACCCCAGCCCAGCAGCGGCTTCTTTGCGATTTGCATATTTGCAAAATCCCAAATGATGGTACGGCCTGTGAAAGTCGAATCGCCATACAGCATGTACGACACGCGATTCATGCTGAAGCCGGTGACGAACGAAAAGACCATCCAGCAAATCGGTATCGATACGACAATCACCCACACCGGAACGCGGGTAGCCCTGGAAAGCTTGAGCAAGGTCCAGGCGAACGCCGGGACAAGCACCGCAAGTGCAAGTGCCGTCTTTGAATTGCTCAGCAGCAGCAGCGCAACAGACATCAGCGCGGTAACGATGCCGAGAATCCGTCGCCGTCCGGGATGAAGCAGTTCATGTAGCGCAAGCAGGATTGCAACGGCAGCGCATTCGCCTAGATAGTTCTTGCCCGAGAAATAGCCCGGATAGCCCCATGTGGCGAATTTCACATCGATCGGCGGCCGGCCCATGACGAACAGCAGATTCAGCACGGCAGCGATAAAGAAGCACCAGAACAAGCCGCGCAGCAGGTCGGTCGATCGAGTTGCAACGATCGCCGGGAGCGCGATCGAGGCAATGATCATGGCCTGCTGCGCAAACCTGATCCCCGAAGCCTCCGGCTTGAATGCCCAGGCAACGCTCGCCCCCGCCAGCGCAAGATAGGCAAACAGTATGATCAAGATCGGCGGAAAGCGGAGTCGCGACCGATTGCGCAGCGCAACGACGAGCGCGACTGCGGACAGGATCGGCCAAAAGATTTTGCTCTCTGGTCGAGCTTCCAAAAGACAAGCCGAGTCCGTCGGACTACAGGTCACGAGGATCAGGGGAAAAGCAATCGTGGCGTAGACACAAGCCAGCAGCGGGATGATTGCGTATCTATCGATTACCCGATCGGACGGGGCCGCCAAGCCTGGTCGCTGAGAACGCAATACGGCTTCGTGCATGCTCGGTGCCCGTCAACTCCAGTCGCCAAGGCAGCACGCTGATCGTTACTCGCCCGCCTTGCCCGATCGTGGGGCCACGCAGCGATACGATCAGCCTCTCAATGGCGCTGGCGCCAACACGTACTCAGACCCGGCTCCGAACACCAACGATAAGTCAATCTTTCCTGAATTTTTATAGTGAACGCTTCGTTAACGCTTGTCCCCTAGCGTGGCGCACAGGGCGGGCTGTTTCGCCTGGTCGATTGATATTCCGGGAAATTGTGGATGCCGCGTAAGCACATGTTTACTCGCGCAAATTTCTTCCGAGCCTGTGTCCGGCGGTGCGGCGGTCGATGCCGGACGGCGACGACCGCAAGCGGCGCGCAAGCAATCGCGAAGAAGAGACCGGCGTTTACCAAGACTCCGTTCGTTAATCTTCGTTAACCAGGGTCCAATGTCGTGCCGAGAAGTGCAGGCAAGAGTAGTCAACGAACGCTGCGCCTGACCACTCGCGAAGTGACGCCGGCGCATTCGGCTGGCAATTCCTCGCGTCTCGGTGGTGGCCGCCTATTGGGCGCCCTGGCCATCACAGCGACAATCGCGCTCGCTGGCTGCTCGACCATGCCGACCTCGGGACCGGCAAGCTCGTATGTCCGCGCGGGGCAGACCGACCCTGAAAGCGTGCACTATGCTCTGGTGCGCCTCACGGCTGACACCGAGAGGGTCCTCGTGCGCAACTCCAGGCGGATCGACCGCGTTTTCACGGATCGCCGCGGTCCGCCCGAGATTCGTTTTGGCATCGGCGACACGGTCAGCGTGACGCTGTTCGAATCGATGGCCGGTGGCCTGTTTACTCCAACCGAAGCCGGCACACGTCAGGGAAATTACGTCACGTTGCCCAATCAGGCCGTGAACTACAAAGGCAACATCACGGTTCCGTATGGTGGCTCGATCCGCGCTGCGGGCCGGACGCCGGAGGAAGTCCAGAATGCGATCGTGAAGTCCCTGCAGGACCGTGCGATCGAACCACAGGCAGTGGTTGCGCTGGTGGATCAGAAGGCAACGTCCATCAGCGTATTGGGCGAGGTCGGAACGCCTGCACGCTTGCCCGCAAGCGCCAGCGGCGAGCGGCTGCTCGACATCATCACGCGTGCGGGCGGCCCCAAGAATCCCGGCTTCGATACCTGGGTGACCCTCGAACGCGACGGCCGGCAGGGTACCGCACCGTTCGGATCGCTGCTCAGCCAACCGGCAAACAACATCTTCGTTCGCCCCCAAGATACGGTCTACGTATTCACGCAGCCGCAAACCTTCCTCGCGATGGGCGCCTCCGGGCAACAGGGGCAGTTCTCGTTTGGAGCCTGGCGCCTGACACTGGCCGAGGCCATGGCGAAGGCAGGCGGCCTCAAGGATGATCACGCCGACCCTGGATCCGTGTTTATCTACCGAGGAGAGCCACGCGAAGTTGCCAAGCAGCTCGGCGTCGACTGCACTCGCTATAGCGGACCCCTTGTCCCCGTTATCTATATTCTCGATTTGAGAGATCCCGGCGGCTACTTCATCGCGACAGAATTCGAGATGCGGAATAAAGATGTCATCTTCGCGTCCAACGCAAATTCTGTCGAAGCGACAAAGTTCATGACTTACCTGCGGATGATCATCGGCACAGTGAGCGATCCAATCGTCGCCGGGATCGATGCCTACACGCTGAAGGGACTCGCCAACGGCAGCATCTCTGGCGCGACAACCATCGTTACGTCGTCCCGATGACGACAATTGGCCTGGCGGAATCGGCTCGCGCGGCAGGTATGCTGCCGGCAACCGAATCCGCCGAGGCAACAGTCCGCGACTGGTGGCCCCGCCTTCACGGACACATTCCTGCGCTCGACGGCGTGCGGGGACTTGCCATCGCAATGGTGATGCTACTGCACTTCGGCGGCAATACGTTGCCGACCAACGCTGTCGAGAAAATCGTCGTCGGAATCACCAACTACGGCTCCTATGGCGTCGAGTTGTTCTTCGTCCTGTCCGGCTTTCTCATCACCGGCATCCTCTATGATTCAAGGGAGGAGCCGAACTTCTTTCGCAATTTCTATATACGGCGCGCGCTGCGCATTTTTCCGCTCTATTATGGCGTGCTTGCGCTTGTCTTCTTCGTCGCTCCGCTTTTGAGCCCGCTGCGTGGTCCGACCCTCGACTATCTGATAGACCGTCAGGCTTGGGCCTGGCTGTACGGAGTCAACGTCTACATCGCATGGAACGGTGACTGGTCATTCTCATATCTGGAGCATCTCTGGTCGCTTTGCATCGAAGAACATTTCTATTTCTTCTGGCCGCTCGTCGTATATCTGGTCGCGAAGCAACCGAGAAAGTTGATTGCGGTCAGCCTCGGCCTATCGGTCGCTGCGATGCTCGCTCGCCTGGGCGGCTCCTTGGCCGGACTTAGCTGGTGGACAACCTACGTGTTGACACCGTTTCGCCTGGACGGTCTGGCCCTTGGCGCCTTCCTCGCCGTGGTGGTCCGACAACCGGGCGGACTTCAGCGACTTGTAGGCGTCCTTCCATACGTTGCGTCCACTGCATTTGGCTTGCTGTCCCTGACTTTCATCTGGACGCGCCTGGTGACCGACCAAGGTAACGCTTTCGTACTTCCGGTTCGGTCTTCCATCATCACCGTGCTGTTGGCTTGTCTCCTCATCTGGGTGCTTGTTGCGCCAAAGCGTTCCTTGGTATCGCGCCTTTTCTGCAGCCGACCGCTGATGTTTCTCGGGACCTATAGCTACGGCCTGTACGTCTACCATCACTTTATATCGTACTATCTCGTGACTCACCGAACCGAACTGGCACTCGGCGAATGGCTCGGCTCTCACAGCGCAGCCGTGGCAATACAGGCGACAGCGGGAGCACTCGTCTCGCTGCTGATCGCTTATCTGAGCTATGAATTCGTCGAAAAGCGTTTCCTGGACCTGAAGCGGTTCTTCAACGCTCGGCGCGCCGTTGCTGCTGGCGAAACGTTGGCGCCTTCCCATCCGTACCGCAACTGATGGCGAGCCTCGTACGGTAAAAGCCCTCGAGAGCGCGAGCTGCTGAACTCCAGGCATACTTGCTTTCGGCCAAATGCCTCGCGGAACGTCCGAGATCCGCAGCGCGATCGGCATAGCCCAGTAAGCCGCTGACACGGGCGGCAAAGCTCTCGACATCGTCCGCGATCATGATGTCACGATCCGGCATGGCCTCGATCCCCTCGGCGCCCAGGGTTGTCGAGACGATTGCCTTGCCCATCGCCATAGCCTCGACAATCTTGAGCCGTGTCCCGCCTCCCAATCGCAGAGGGACGACGACGACCGCCGCCTCGGCAAGATGCGGCCTCAGATCCGGCACGAAGCCGGTGAACTCGATTCGCGGACCCGCCAGCGCCAACAAGGCGGAGGGCGGCGACCCGCCAATGATCTTGCAACGCGCATCCGGATGGCTGGCCGCGATGCGCGGCCATATATCATTGATGAAGTGGATGACACCGTCGACATTCGGTGCATATGACAAAAGGCCAAAGAACACGACAGTGCGCCCGTCGGGCTTCGGATCGTCGGCACGCGGGCGATAGAACTCGATATCCGCGGCATTGGGAATGACAGTAGTCCTGGCTTCCGGCACTTCTTCAAGCAGCCGTCGTTCGTCAGCAGCGCTGCACAGATAGACGCCATCCGCGTCACGATAGGTCCCGAGCTCCTCCTTCCGAAGCTTGCGCCAATTGACTTCGGAATAAAGGCGACGAAACAAGCTGTCGCCGCTTTGGGCGTACTGTCGGGCAAGGTCGTAGTCGATATTGTGAGAATCCACGACCAATACCGGAAGCTTCTCTCCTGCCGGCGCCTTGCGCAGTTCGTAGTGACCAAGGAACGTGAACTCGAGATTAACCACGTCGAAGCGCGTCGACCCAAGCAAGTCATCCAGCGTCTGACGCACGACGTCTGCCGTGATTCGCAAACGCTCGAAGCTGAGGGGCGATACCAGGGAGCGGAGTTGAAGCAGGCGCTTCGGCATCCCATCGCGACCGAACGGGTTACGCACGAGTACCACCTTGCGGCAGTAGGCCTGCATGGCAGTTCGGCATTCCTCGATGTCGTGCTCGTCATCCACGAGCATGACTGCCGTCAGGTCATGGCGCTGAGCCAATTCCGTCATCAAACCGTGCATACGTGCCTGCGCGCCGATCCGCGGCGGGCTCGCAGGCATTTGTGACACGAAGAGAATATTTAGGCGGTCTGAGTGCATCGATCCAAACCTGCCTGCCGACGTCGACAGGTACTGAGATGCTCGCTGAGGCCCACATTCACATAGCTCGGCTTACTCAATGCTTAAGCCGAAGCCTTGCGTTAATAGTTGCCTCGTTCCTCTTAACGAAACAATGATAGAAAGGCGGCGTGTCCATTTATCCGCTTGGATTTTCGACGTAAAAGCATTGCCGAAGCAGTCTTGGTAGGTTCTCCGCAACGTTACCTCGTGCGGGCCAGCTCAAGCTCAAGCCGCGAAGGCGACGATTGAATGTGCGGTATCTCGGGTATCATCGGCCGGCTTGACGAAAACAACCGGGCCGCGCTCGCTCGGATGAGCAAGGCCATGATCCATCGCGGGCCGGACGGCCATGGCTCGTGGGCTTCGACGCCGGATGCCCGCGGCTGGGGTGTCATGCTCGATCACCGCCGCCTCTCGATCCTCGATCTGTCATCCGCCGGCGCCCAACCGATGGTGGACGATACAACCGGGCACGTGATTTCGTTCAACGGCGAAATCTACAACTATGTCGCCCTGCGCAAACGCCTCGAGAGCGAAGGGCAGTCTTTTCGGTCCAGCGGCGACACCGCCGTCATGCTGCGGGCACTCGGGCTGCATGGCCTGGAGGCAGTCGGATGGCTGCGCGGCATGTTCGCATTCGCAAGCTGGGATCCGCAACAGCGACGACTTCTGCTTGCGCGCGACCAGCTCGGCATCAAGCCGCTCTATATCGCGCAGTCCAGCAATCCGAACACGACGTGGTCGCTGATATTTGCATCCGAATTGCGTGCATTGCTGGCCTCAGGCTTGCTCGGAACGCCGCGTCTTGATCCGCAGGCGGTTGCGAGCAACGTATGGAACGGGTTTGTTGTAGGCCCCTGCACCGCCGTTCAGGGTGTTGAACTTCTTGCGCCGGGTCACTACGCCGAGTTTGACGGGACAGGCCGCAAAATAAGCGAGCACGATTTCTGGCGCATTCCCGGAGAGGCGCCAAAACCGACAATGGACGAAGCGGCGCTTGCCTCGATCCTCGACGAAGGGATGAAGCTTCACCTCGCCAGTGATGTGCCGCTCGCGGTTTTCCTGTCGGGCGGCATCGATTCCTCCGCGATGGCAAATCTTGCGCAACTGACCGCTGACGCCCCGGTTCATACTTTCACGCTCGCGTTCGAGGACCAGCAGTTCAACGAAGCGCCGTTCGCAAGGCAGACCGCTGCGGCAATCGGCACTCAGCATCATGAAGTAGTGTTGTCCGAGCAGCGGTTCGTCGACAGTCTGGACGACGCCCTCGATAGTCTCGACCAGCCAACCTTCGATGGACTGAACGCCTATTTCATCTCCCGGGCCATTCGCGAAGCAGGCTTTACCGTCGCGCTGTCAGGAACCGGGGGTGACGAGCTGTTCGGCGGGTATCCGACGTACCGCGATCTTCCGATCTTGCAGCAGTGGTGTCATCGGGGCCGCGCATTTCCCAGAAAATGGCAAGCCAAGGCTGCAGCTTTGTTGACTTGGCCCCTGCGACGATCCTCGCATCCCGTGCCGCCTCAAACGCGCTGGGCGAAGCTTCCGGATATGGTCGATCGTAGCGAGGATCTTTTGGCGTTATACCAGATGGCCTACGCGCTCTTCCTGCCTGGATTTCAGGGTGAATTGCTTGCACCGGATTTCGCGGGCTCGCTCATGGAAGGCCTTCCCGACGCGATGCGCCGGCGGCTGACGGCCGAAACGGCCGGCCGCACCCCTGTTTCCGCTATTAGCGTGATGGAACAACGTCTCTTTTTGGGTGAACGCCTCCTGCGCGACAATGATGCAGCAAGCATGGCCAGCTCGCTCGAGCAGCGCGTTCCGCTGGTCGACCACGTATTGTTTGAAAGCGTCGACGCCCTGTCGGACCAAGCGCGATATCAGCCCTTGGGGCGCAAAGATATGCTTCGGCGGATCGGATTGCGCGGTCTCGATCCTGCGCTCTTCGAGCGCCCAAAGACTGGCTTCGTCATGCCCTTTGACCGGTGGATTCGCCGCGGATTGAAGGACGCCATGGATCGAACCATGCGCGATCCGCAGGCGATCGCGCCTACCGGCCTGAATCCCGACGCGGTTGAGCGACTTTGGCGAGCCTTTCTCGACGGAGCGCCCGGCATGTACTGGTCGCGGGTTTGGTCCATCTACACGTTTGTCCGTTGGTGCCATCGCAACGGCGTTTACGCATGAACAGCGAGTGCCTTCACCGGCTGTATCGCCGCTCACTCTGACCATTCGTCCAATCGATAACGTCGAACTCGAGCCCTCGCTTCAACATCTCCGCCTCAAGATCGCGGGCATGCCGCTTCCATTCGGCCGTCGACCGGACTCGGAATTTGGGATCTTTGCCGCTTGCCTCGAATTCATCGTCGGCCTCGAGCGCGCCGCGGATAGCTTCGTATATCATCCTCAGACTGGGATCGGTGATGGCACTGCAGGCCATTGGTTTCAGTGTCTCGATCTCGTCGAAGTTTTTGCTCATGACTATGGTCGATCCTCATCTACGCGCGCTAGCGCGCCTTCGATGACCTCGATCTCCTCGCGGAGGATATCGCTCACGATCGACGGCTTGAACCCTGGAATGGTGTGCATCTGAACATCATCCAGCAGTTGCTGACGATGGTGCCTCAGCTTTTCCAGGGCTTGGCGATCTTTCAACGAAACGTAGCCGGCAACAATCTGCTCGATGGCTTTCATCGGAAATGCGCTCTACAATAAGAATAACGTACTGCAATCTCTCGATTAAATTGGCCAAATCGCGTCCTGACAAGACCCCCGCCTTAGTGCTCGTGCGATAGCGTTAACGCTCAGTCCGTAAAAATCCGGACCTCCACGACATGATTCCGCCGCTTGTCGGGATCCGGCTGAAAACGAGAAGTCGGTTCGATCGTCTTTGTCGAGTTACTTCCACGCAACACGATGGGGAGGATGCAGAAGAACCTGTCGTGCGACCGCTTCGCCGATATCTACTCGGCGCAGGTTCAGCAGCGAACCTGAAACGCGCTGCTGGACCCGCGCTGCGATACCCGTCGCGCGGCACCGCGGATCCTCAAAGATAGCAGCGATGCCGTGGACGGCGTTCCGTTCACCGGCTGCGAGCGATGTGTGACGCCGGTCAGGAGTGACGCGTAACGACGCCCGTCGGCGTGGCAAAGCCCTGGAGAGTCTTGATCCGCTTCTCGAGCCACCAGCCGAACTCGGGCGACCAATCTTCGAAACGGCTGTTGATGCCGAGATCGTGCGCCCAGTGGTGTGCGATGTTGGGATTGAACTGCGATTGCCGCCCGACGGCAATGAGGTCGGCTTGGCCTTTCTGAAGGATGGCCTCGGCCTGCTGCGCCTCGAGAATGATGCCGACGGCCATGGTGGTGACATCCGCCTCCTTGCGCACGCGCTCGGCGAAAGGAACCTGGAAGCCGAGGCTGCGCGGCACTTGCGCTGCCGTAGCCGCGCCGGAGATTCCGCCGGAGGAACAGTCGACGACGTCGACGCCGCGCGCCTTCAGCTCGCGCGCGAAGGCGACCGTATCATCCATGTTCCAGCCCTCGACAGTGCCGTCGACGGACGAGACGCGCACGAACAGCGGCATGTCCGCCGGCATTTCGCGGCGCACCGCCTCGACGATCTCGAGCGGCAGACGCATGCGCCCGGCGCGGTCGCCGCCATACTCGTCATTACGTGTGTTGGAGACCGGCGACAGGAACGAGGCCAGCAGATAGCCGTGCGCGGTGTGGATCTCGATGGTGTCGAACCCGGCGGCAACCGCCCGCCTTGCAGCGGCTGCCCAGGTGCCGACCATGGCCTTGCACTCGGCGGTGGTCAATTGCCGTGGCGTCAGCCAGCCCTTGGCGACCGGTTCGGCGGTCGGGCCTACCGGTTGCCAGATCCTGGCGCCGGCTTTCAGATTCTCTTCGGTCAGCGGCCCCATGCCTTGCATGGCGGACTGTGCCGACGACTTGCGGCCGCCATGGCCGATCTGAATGCCGATCGCCGTCCCCTGACGCTTCATGAAGGCGACCAGCGGCTTGAAGCTCTCGGCCTGCTCGTCATTCCAGATGCCGAGATCGTTTTCGTTGGTGAGTCCGACTTCCTCCACCGCCGTCACTTCGACGAAGACGAGCCCAAATCCACCGAGCGCATAGCGACCAAGGTGTACGAGATGAAACGCTCCGCAGGTATTTCCCGGTTCGCAGCTGTAATGGACCATCGGCGGCACGACGAGGCGGTTCTTCAGCGTAAGGCCTCGAATCGTGAGTGGCTTGAACAGCATCGGCCGCTCGTCTTCTTTGCCGTTGATCATTTCACCACTCATGGAACTGTCTCCTTGCATGCTATGGCCGTCCGTTCGTGCCATGGACGGCAAGTCTTCAGGTACTTCTTGGGGGCCCCAGCGACGCGCGCGGGATGAACTCGTTGGGCACGAGCACGCGCCGCGGCTCGTGCGGACCGTCGTTTCGGATGCGATCGAGCAGCATGCCAGCCGCAATCCGGCCGACCTCCGCCTGATCCCAGCCGATGATGGCGACGGCCGGCGAGACGAGCTCGGCGAGCTCGGAATGGCCTGACGCGATCAGCGACACGTCCTCCGGTATCCGCAGGCCTCGCCCGCGCACCGCGCGCAGCACGCCAGACAGCATGTCGATGCCGCCGGAAATGATCGCGGTCGGTGGGTTGCGCTGGCCCGAGCAATGCCGAGGTGATACGAAATCCAGCGCCGGGCAGGAAGCTCCCGGCGTGAACGAGCGAGGGATCGGGCTCGAGATTTCGCGCGGCAAAAGCCTCCTGATAGCCGCGAACGCGTTCGCGCGCCGGATAGAGCCCGGCGTCGCCGGTGATCAGCGCCACCCGCCGATGACCAAGATCGAGCAAATGACTGACCGCGACACGCATCCCTTCGGCGTGATCGGCCATAACGGCATCAGTCCAATCCGGCTGATCACGATCGATCAGCACGATCGGAATATCGAGATCGCGCAGGAAGGCCTCGAACTCACCGGCGACCGGCGTGTACGGCCCCATCATCACGCCGTCGGCCTGCCGCCGCGACAGCCGGCTGAGCAGCTCCCGCTCACGCTCCTTGCGGCCTTCCGAGTTGGAGATGAGCAGCGAGAAGCCGACCTCGTCCAGCACGTCGTGCGCGGCTTTGACGAAGCCGGCGAGTTGCGGAATGTTGATCTCACGCAAGATGCAGCCGATCGTGTGGGTCGACCGGATGCGCATGCTCTGCGCCACCGCGTTCGGCGTATAGCCCAGATCATCGATTGCGCGCTGGACCTTCCGGCGGATGTCGGGATGGACGGTGGCATTGGCATTGAGCACCCGCGACACCGTGCCGGTCGATACGCCCGCTGCGGTCGCCACGTCGCGGATTGTCAATTTGCTTCCGCGACCTGCCGTTTGCTGTTCTGCCATCACCATCACCGGGGCTGAGATCTCAATCCCCTGCACAATACGCGGAAGCCAATTCGGCCGCAGGTGCTATCAGCCGGCCGAAGGCAAATGATTTGTGCATTTCTCCACCGTGATCCAAACGGCCTGGCCTCCCGTCCTTGTTCCGGAAACGATCAGATGGCGTCGGCTTCGACGATATTGCGGCTCATACTTCGAACGCCCACTGCTCTGCCACCAGGCTGTACCGGCCTGCCTCACGCCGCATATGTCCGAACCCGGGGAAATGCAGATGCATGCCGCCGACCAGCATGTCGTCAGTGACCACCATGTCGAACATCATCTGACGAGCGGCCGCGGCGGCCTCGGGGTCGGTGTCGAATTCCATCGTCACTTCCGGACGTGCAACCTGGATCTCCGGCACATGGACCGTGTCCCCCCAAACCACCATTGATTCGCGGCCGCGCGATACGACATAGGCGGCGTGGCCCGGCGTATGACCGTGGATCGGGATCGCCGTGACGCCCGGGAGCACCTCGCCCTTCCGGAATGTCTTGACGCGATCGGCAGCCATATAGGGCTTCAGCTGGGTGCGGCCGGCCTCGAAATAGCGGCGCCGGGGCCGCTCGGCCGCCTTGGCCATCGCCTCGTCGTTGAACCAGTGATTGATCTCGTTCTCATGGACGATGACTTCCGCATTGGGAAACAGCCGCGTTCCGGTTGCGGCATCTGTCAGCCCGTTGGAATGGTCGGGATGGACATGGGTCAGCAGCACCGCGTCGACCGAGGCCGGATCGATGCCGGCGGCAGCGAGATTTGCCGGCAGGCGACCGCAGGTCGGCCCCATCAGATCCGCTGATCCGCAGTCGATCAGGTAGGTCCGGTTGTCCATGCGCACGGCAAAGGCGTTGACCGAGATGCGCGGCGGCGAGGTGCGATGATCGCGCGCCAGAATGGCCTTGGTTTCCTCCTCGGGGATATTGCGAAAGATCGTGTATCCCATGTCGACGTAACCGTCGCTGAGGCCGGTGACCAGCGCGTCGCCAAGCCTGCGGTGATAGACTCCTGCGACTTGCGTTGAGGGTGAAGTGCTCATTGTGCGTCCCCTTGCCAAAATCTTGCAACGATCGCTGCATCGTCGCGCCTGTGGTGCCAGCTCCGGCCCACGCCAAGTTGCGCCTTCGACCAGAGCCTGATCTGCATCAGCGCGTAGGCCCAGGTGACGGCAAACACGTCCATCACAGGAGCACCGGCGATGCGGTGGACGCCGTGACGAACCAAGAGTTCCGCCAGCACGCCTTCCGCCGGAATGATGACGTCAGCGCCGCGCGCCACCAGGCGCTCGGCCGCGGCGGTGAAATTTGCGATGACCGGAGCCGGGTCGGCGTAAGCACGCGCCAGCTGCGGCTCGTCGAGCGGCGGATCCATCGCCGCGACCTCCAGCACACGCGCGGCGAGCTTGTGCTTGTCGACCGCTACCTTCGTCATCCACTGCACCGCCGGCGCATTGGAGATCAATGCCACATAGCTGCCGAGCGAGCAGCCGACCAGAAGACCACTCTCGGTCAGCGAGGCGACGGGAATATCCACCGCGGAGCGGATCTCGCGCAGAAACGGCTCGCTGAACGAGCCGATCACGAAGGCATCATAACCCTGCCGCTCGGCCGCGATCGCATTGTCGATCACCCGGCTGAGAATGCGGTGATAGGCGAATGCATTGCCGAGCACCGCAGTGGCCGAAGCGCCGGCGTATGATCCGGACGGAAGCCCGTGGACGACGACCTCGGCGTCGTCGCCAAGGATTTCCGCCGCATGGGCCTCGAGCGCGCGCTTGTAGACTTCGAGATGATCGAGCTCGTTGACCGACTGGTGCCAGATCCGCGGCGTCGATCTCTTCCCAGGCATTGCCGCGCTCATGCGTCGCCCCGATCGTTGGTCAGGCGCAGCGAACGGATCGACCCGAGGTCCTCGATATTCCAGAGCTGCTCGAACAGTGCTGCGGCCTGGCCTTGCTTGAACACCCGGGTCGCGCAGTCCATGAACTTATCTTGCAGTTCGTCGCGCAAAAGCGGGCGCTGCCAGCTGCCCTTGGCATGAACCACCGGCGCGTGCTCAAGCACTTCGCCCGACGTCAACACGACGCTGACGCGGTCGGCCGGCGCGAACGGCTGGTCGCCCGGCATGATCTCGTCCGTCGTCGTGCAGCGGACCTTGGCGAAGGTAGCGCCGACGTCGGGCCGCGAGACGAACTCATCGGTGAGCTCGGACAGCCCGACACGGCCGGCGATCAGCGCGGCGGTCATCGCGAATTCCATGCTGAACTTGGCCTCGAGACCGGTCTGCGGATTGGTGTTGCGCAACATCAGCCTTTGGGTGACGCCGGTGTGGACCCGAATTTCCTTCACGTCGTCGGGTTTGAGCTTGTGCGCATTCACCAGGCCAATCATCGCGTCGATCGAACGATGGGTCGCATAGCAGGTCGGATAGCGCTTCACATTGATGCCGAGATCGGCCAGCCGCCAGTTGCGGCCTATATCGATCGTCCCGTTTTCGATATCCGGCGTGCCCGATGGCGAATGGGCGCGCAGGAAGCCGGTTTGGTGCTCGAGCACGTCCAGCGATGCGGTAAATCCCTGATCGGCGAGGCGCGCGGCAAGCACGCCGGATTGAGCGGTGCGGCCGGCATGCAGCGATTTGGTCATGGTGCCGAAATTGGCGACCAGTCCGGAGGCGAGCGAGGCGGCGATCGCGATGGCATGCGCGGTCTTCGTGGAGTCGAGATTGCGCAGCCGCGCACAGGCGGCCGCGGTGGCGAGCGCGCCCATCACGGCCGTCGGATGAAAGCCGCGCTCATGGAGGTGACCGGGCTCCAGCGCAATGACCTGCGCCCAGACTTCGTAGCCTGCGGCATAGGCGGCGAGTGCGTCGGCACCGCTGGAGTCGAGCGACCAGCCTTCAGCCAGGATGGCGGGCACCAGCACGGTACTCGGATGTCCGGCGAGCGCCACGTCGTCATAGTCGAGCACGTGCGCTGCGACACCGTTGACGAGCGCAGCATCCGGCGCCGCGAGATTGCGGCCCGACGGAACCTCGGGCGCGCCATCGTTCTGGGTGGACGCGGCCACCATCGCCGACACGATCCGCACCGGCTGCTCGGCGGCACCAGCGATCATGACGCCGACGCAGTCGATGATGCCGGTCCGCGCCGCCTCGCGGCAGCGGCCGGACAGATCGGACAGCTTGAGGCCGGCTACAAAATTGGCCGTCTGACGCGTGATATCCAGCATGGGTCGTCTCCTCAGTAGGAACGCGGAAGACCGAGCACGTGCTGCGCCACAAAGGCCAGCACCATGTTGGTCGAGATCGGGGCTGTCTGGTAAAGACGGACCTCACGCCACTTGCGCTCGACGTCGTATTCCTGCGCAAAGGCGAAGCCGCCATGGGTCTGGAATGTCGTATCGGCAGCCTTCCAGGTGGCCTCCGACGCCAGCAGCTTGGCGATGTTGGCGTCTGCTCCGCAGGGCTGCCCGGCCTGGAACAGCGCGGCGGCGCGGCGGCACATCATGTCGGCGGCTTCGAGTTCGGCGTAGGCGCGCGCCAGCGGAAACTGGATGCCTTGATTCTGGCCGATCGATCGTCCGAAGACGCGCCGCTCATTGGCATAAGCGACGCCCTTGCCGAGAAGCCAGCGTCCGTCGCCCACACATTCGGAGGCGACCAGGATTCGTTCGGCGTTCATGCCGTCGAGGATGTAGCGAAAGCCCTTGCCTTCCTCCCCGATGAGATTGGCGACCGGCACTTTCAGGTTCTCGATGAACACCTCTGTCGTATTGTGATTGACCATCGCCTTGATCGGGCGGATTTCGACGCCGTTGCCCTTGGCCTCACGCAAGTCGACCAGGAACACCGAAAGTCCGTCGGTGCGCCGCTTCACCTGATCGACCGGACTGGTGCGCGCCAGCAGCAGCATCAGGTCGGAGTGCAGCGCCCGCGACGTCCAGACCTTCTGGCCGTTGACGACATAGACGTCCCCCTGACGCTCGGCGCGGGTCTTGAGCTGGGTGGTATCGGAGCCGGTATTGGGCTCGGTTACGCCAAAGGCCTGCAGCCGCAGCCGTCCCGCCGCGATTTCCGGCAGGTAGGTCCGCTTCTGGGTCTCGTTGCCGTGACGAAGCAACGTACCCATGATGTACATCTGGGCATGCGCGGGACTGGCGCTGCAGCCGTTCGCATTGATCTCTTCGAGGATCACTGCCGCCGCACGCAGCGGCAGGCCCGAACCGCCATATTCCTCCGGGATCAGCGCGCCGAGGAATCCCGCCTCCGTCAACGCCGCGACGAATTCGGTCGGATAGGCGCTTTGATCGTCGAGCTTGCGCCAGTATTCGCCCGGAAAGCCCTTGCAGATCTGCCGCACCGTGTTGCGCAGGTCGGAGAAATCCTCGCCCAACGTGACGGTGACCTCCATGTCGGCGGTTTGGGCGGCGTCGTGATAGTTCATGTCATATCCTTTCAGGCGGCGGCGCTGGCCGACACGCGGAACGTTTTGGGCAGGCCGGCGCGGGCGATCGCGCCGGAGAACCGTTCGCCGGGCAGCCAGCTCTCGACCTCGCGTCGCAAGGCGACCAGCCGCTCGACATCGGCGCCGGTATCGAAACCGAGTTGCTCGAGCAGGAAGACGGTATCCTCGGTGTCGATGTTGCCGGTGGCGCCGGGTGCGAACGGACAGCCGCCGAGTCCGGCGAGGGATGCGTCGAAGGCGCGTACACCCGCATCCAGTGCCGCCGTCACATTGGCGAGACCGAGACCGCGCGTGTCGTGGAAGTGGCAGGCGACCGGCAGTGGACGCACCGCGGCGATCACTGCGCCCATCAGGCGGCGGACCTGACCCGGATCGCCATAGCCGACCGTATCGGCGACGATGATCTCGTCGGCGCCCATCCCGGCGAGTCGCACCGCGATCTCGACCACTCGTGCCTCCGATACCGTCCCCGAGATGGTGCAGCCGAACGCGGTCGCGATGCCCGCACCAAGTCCGATTCGTGCTCCGGGGCGCTGATCGCGCTCCGCGGCGATGCGCGCGAAGTCCTGCAGCGACTCTTCTGTGCTGCGGCGAACATTGGCCTGGTTGTGCTCCTCGCTCGCCGACAGCACGTAGTTGACGATTGGCACACCGAGCGCGAAGGCGCGCTCGGCCCCCTTCAGATTCGGAACCAGAACCGAGGGCCGCAAGCCCGGCATTGTCAGCGCGCCGCGGGCCACCTCCTCCGCGTCGGCAAATTGCGGGATCACCTTGGCCGGCACGAATGAGGTCACCTCGATCTCGCGGATTCCGGCCTCCACCGCGCCACGGCACCAGGCCAGCTTGCGCGCGCTCGGCAAGATCGTTTTGACCATCTGAATGCCGTCGCGGGGTCCGACCTCGCGAACATGAGCTTTCTCACGCATTTCGCGCCTCCTTCTACTTGCCTTGAAAGTTGGGTTTGCGGCGCTCGTTGAACGCCAGCACGCCTTCGCGCCGGTCCGCCGTCGGGACCAGACGGTTGTAGGCCTCGATCTCGAAGGCGAGGCCATCGGCGAGCGACATCTGCAAACCGCGATGGATCGCCTGCTTGGCCTGGCGCACCGAGATCGGGCCATTGGCAGCGATGCGATGGGCGATGGCGAAGGTCGCCTCCAGCAATTCCCCTGGCGGCAGCACCCGATTGACCAGCCCCCACTGCTCGGCCTCGGCAGCCGAGAACGGCTGGCCGGACAGGATCAATTCCTTGGCGCGGCGCTCGCCGACGGCGCGCGGCAGATTCTGCGTGCCGCCGCCACCTGGCATGATGCCGAGCGTCACTTCGGTCAGCGCGAAGCGCGCATTGGTCGAGGCGTAGACGAAGTCGAGCGCCGCCGCGATCTCGCAGCCGCCGCCATAGGCCGCACCGTTGATCGCGCCGATCACGGGAATCGGACAGCCCAGCAGAGCGCGCAGCATGCGCTCGAAGACCAGATGCTGTGCCTGCCAGGCCTCGTCCGTCATGCCGTTGCGCTGCTTCAGATCGCCCCCGGCGCAGAACGCCTTGTCGCCGTGTCCGGTCAGGATCACCGCGCGCAACCCCTCGATGTCGGTCGAGAAGCCCTCGAAGAGTTCCACCAGATCAAGGCCCATCTGGGTGTTCATTGCATTGGACGCTTCCGGCCGGTGCAACGTCACCAGCAGGATATCGCCATCACGCCGTTCGACCTTGATGGTCTGGAAATCAGTTCGCATTGATGGCTCCCTTGCTCGCAGGCTTTCGAAGAATGGCATTGTGCTGGCCGAGCGCCGGCGCAGCGGTGCGCGCGCGTGGTCGCGTACCGTCGAAGGCAAGCGGAACGCCGACAAGATCGATATCGTCGCCAGCACAACGCACCATCATGTCGAGGGCGCGGGTTTGTGGATGCTCCGCAACCTGGTCGGTGGTCAGCAGCGGTGCATTGGGAACCCCGGCGCCGTCGAGAATGCCGCCGAGCGCATCGGCCGTATACTTACGCACCGCGGCCGCGATTTGGGGGATCAGTCGTTCGCGGTTGACGACCCTTGCCGCGTTGGTCGCGAAGTCAGGATCATGCGCAAGCGCCTCGAGACTCAACGCCACGCACAGCTTGCGGAACAGATTGTCGTTGCCGGCGGCAATCATCAGCCATCCGTCGGACGCCTCAAATGCCTGATAGGGCGCGATTTCCGCGGTGCCCGATCCATAGGGCTTGCGCACCTCACCTGACGCCGCATAGCCGGCCAGCGGAACGGTCATCCACGCGAGCCCGGTCTCGTAAAGCGAGGTCGCAACGCTGCGACCCTGACCGCCCTTGTTGCGCGCCACCAACGCAGCGAGCATGCCGATCACTGCCCACATGCCGGAGCCCATGTCGACAAGCGAGACGCCGACACGCACCGGCGGCCGGCCGCCCTCGCCGGTGACGCTCATGATGCCGGTGCTCGCCTGGGCGAGCGGATCGTAGCCGGGCTTGCTGGCGAGCGGCCCCTTGGCGCCGAACGCGCCGATGTCGCACCAGATCAGCGATGGCTTCGCGGCGCTGAGCGCATCCGCGGTGAGACCAAACTTGTCCAGAATGCCGGGCCGCAGATTCTGGATGACGGCATCGGCCTCGTTCAGGATCAGCGACTTCAGCCTCTCGCAATCCTCCGCTGCGCCGAAATCGACGGTGATGCCTTCCTTGCCGCGATTGAGACTATGGAACACACTTGCCGTTCCGTTCCAGAACGGCGGCCCCCAGCCACGCGCATAATCGCCGCTCTTGGGATTTTCGACCTTGATCACACGGGCGCCGAGATCGGCCAGAATCAATCCGGCATAGGGGGCGGCCACGCTGTGTCCGAGTTCAATCACGGTGATACCAGCGAGCGGCTTGTCAACGTCCATCAAATCCTCCCGGCTGCCGCAAGGGCCGCCGACGTTCCTGTTGTCATCAATCGATTCATCATGTCGAGCGGCGTCGCTTTCACGACTTGTCCTGCGCATTGTCGGCAACCAGCACCGCGCCGTTGACGAAGCTCGCGCGGTCGGACAGCGCGAAGACGATCAAATTGGCGAGTTCCTCCGGCGTGCCCCAGCGCGTGTTGCGCATCGAGTTATTTTCCGACCAGCGCTTGCGTTCGGCTTCCGCCTCCTCTTCGCCCAGATTGCGCTTGGCGAGCTCACGCTCCCATTTTGCAAAACGTTCCGGAGTATTGACGAAACCGGGAACGACGCAGTTGACGCGAATGTTGTGCGGCCCGAATTCGTTGGCGAGAATCTTGGAGAAGCGGATTTCGGCCGACTTGGCCGGACCGGTGCATGACGACAGGAACGGCGGCATCGTCACCATGATCCCGGTTTCGCCCGACACGTTGACGATGCCGCCGCCGTTCTGCTCGATCATGATCGGGATGATGCGCTGACAGATACGGAACTGAGCGAAGAAATTGATCGCCATGCCGTATTGCAGTTCCTCGTCGGTGACTTCGAGGAACGGCTTGTAGGTGCCCGTGCCGGCATTGTTGACCAGGATGTCGACGCGGCCGAGACGGTCGCGGGCGACCGCCGGCAGCCGCTCGATCTGCTTCAGATCCGTCACATCAAGCGACAGCGTTTCGACCTTGACGCCGGTGCTCCGCTCGACGTCAGAACGACATTCGGCCAGCGCGTCCTCGCGGCGCGCGCAGACCAGAACCTTGACACCCTCCTCCGCCAGCAAGCGTACGGTCTCGAGACCAATGCCCTTGCTGCCGCCGGTGACGATCGCAGTCTTGCCTTCAAGTCCAAGTTTCATTTGATCGCATCCCTTTGAGATCGGGTCAGGCGGTCGAGCAGCCTGCGCACAGGCATCGATCCGCCACTACGTGCCGAGGCGAAAATCTCGGCCGCAAGGCTGGCGCCTTCGCCGGCCGGAATTCCGGTGCCGGCCAGGCGGCTATCGAAAACCTCGGTGGCGCGGGCTTCGTCCTGGAACACCAGAACCTTGGGCGCCTCGCGCGCGGTCCGGCGAAGACGCGCACCATTTTCCATCTCCAACTCGACGGTCGCGTCGAGATGGGTGCCGACCGCGTCCGGCTCGACGATCGTCTTTCCGACGAGTGCCATGATCTCCCGGTCCTGGCGGTGCTCGACGCCCATCTCGTAGTCGAGGCGGCCGTAGCGCAGCATGGCGGCGACCGCAAAGGCGGTGCTGGCCTGGGTCTGCACGGTCCGCGTGAACGGTCCCTTGAATGACGTTCCCGGATATTGCGTATAGGGCTCCCAGATCGTCACGGTAATCCGCTTCACCTGCGACAGATCGATGCCGTCGCGGTGAAGCATATGCGCCGCCAGCACCGCCGACATGTTGTCGCCCAGGGTTGCGAACGGTTTTGCCATGATGCCGATCATCGTCGCGACATCGGGGCCTCGCTGCCATTGTTCTGGCGTGCGATCGAGGCCGGCAAGCGAGCGCAACAATCCCTTCGGTCCTTCCAGCGCATCGGGCGCCCCCTGGACGCCGCGCGCCGCAAGCTCCGCGGCCACCAGCCCGCCCTGGGCGGCGCGCCCGTTCTGTACGCGCCATTCATCGGAGCCGCAGCGCACCGGCTCCAGCGTGCCGCCGGTCGTGCAGGCCGCGATTGCAACTGCGCTGGTGGACCTCGGTGGATCGAGCCCAAGTGCGGCTGCGGCCGCCGCCGCAGCACCGATCGTGCCGAAGGTCGGGCTGGTCCGCACGCCCCTGCCGATCAGGCCGCGGGCAACGACTTCACCCGCACCAAGCCATTTGAGCGTGGAATAGCCGACCGTGAGAGCGGTCAATACGGTGCGCAGCGGCGCATCCAGCGTTTCACCAAGCGACACCGCGACCGGCGCAATCAGGGATCCCGGGTGCGTCCATGAATCGTGGTCGGTGTCGTCCTGAAAATGGGCGTGAACGGCAATGCCGTTGGCGAGAACCGCCTCGGACGGCGCGGCATGTTTGCCGCTCGCCCAGATGCGCGCGGTGCGCGGTCCAGGCAGCACCTCCGCGGACATCGCGCGCGCGGCCGCGGCCGTCGGCTCGTGTCGCGCCGCGAGCGCGAGCCCCAGCGAGTCCAGCAGGCAAATGGCTGCCTTCGTGGCGACATCCGGGGACAGTTCGCTCGCCGACGTCGTTGCGGCGAAGGTCCCGAGCAGCGCAGTGGCGTTCAAAGTAGCGGACATCACAAATACTCCTCGGCAAGCGCAACGTCGCGAATTTCGGCGACGGTGCCGCTCCGCCTGACCTCGCCACCGCGCATCACGTAGCCGCGTGTGGCAAGCTTGAGCGCCGGACGCGCCATCTGCTCGGTCATGAGAATGGTCGTGCCGCGCTGTTGCATATGGCGGATCGCCTCGCTGATCTGCGCGATCCACACCGGCGCGAGCCCGAGGAAGGGTTCATCCAGCAGCAGCAGCTTGGGAAACGAACTCATGGCGCGCGCCAAGGCGACGATCTGCTGTTGTCCCCCTGACAATTGTCCGGCCGGCTGGCTGGCGCGCTCCTTCAGGATCGGAAAGATGCCACAAAGCCAGGCCCAGGCTTGGCGCTGGCTCGCTCCGCCGTGCCAGCAGGCGCCGCTCAGGACGTTGTCAGCGACCGACATGGTCGGGAACACGCGGCGCCCTTCGGGCGAATACCCAATTCCGGCCCGCGCGCGCCCATCGCAGGATACGGCACTGAGAT
This sequence comes from Bradyrhizobium sp. USDA 4501, assembly GCF_054062115.1. NCBI lineage: Bacteria > Pseudomonadati > Pseudomonadota > Alphaproteobacteria > Hyphomicrobiales > Nitrobacteraceae > Bradyrhizobium > Bradyrhizobium sp. USDA 4501. Next base: position 5,998,063 of record NZ_JBSSEX010000001.1, on the reverse strand, counting down.
CACGGCCCGCGAAGCGCACGCTGCCATGCGAGGCCTGGACCAGACCGATGATGGCGTTGATCAGGCTCGACTTGCCTGCGCCATTGGCGCCGATCAGCAGGACCGTCTCGCCCTCGGCGACGTCGATCGAGACGCCGCTGATTGCCGTGATGCCGCCGTAGCGGACTTCGAGGTCTTTCACCGCCAGCATCAGGCCGCCTCCTCGTCCACTGTCCCGAGATAGGCGTCAATGACATCCTTGCGTGCCAGGACGTCGGCCGGAGCGCCCTCGGCCAGGACCCGACCGGAATCGAGCACCAGTATTCTTGGACAGAGGCGGCGCACGAGATCCATGTCATGCTCGACGATCAGGACCCCGCAACCGAGTTCCGTCCTCACGTGGCGCACGAAAGCATCGACCCGCAGGCGCTCCCGCCGCTCGAGACCGGCCGCCGGCTCGTCGAGCAGGAGGACTTTCGGCCGGGCGGCGCAAGCCAGAATAAGGCCCAGCATCTTCTGGAGCCCGTACGGCAGCTTGTCGCTCTGCTCGTCGAGCTGCGGTTCGAGCTCGAACTCGTCGATCAGCGGCGCGACGCTGTCCCATCCGGGCCCGCTGCCGCTGAAGCGAAGGGCCCGCGAAATGTTCTCGCGGACCGATGCCGTACGGAAGGTGTTGGTCTGTTGAAAGCTGCGGATAATTCCCATGCGACTGACGGCATGTAGCGGCTTGCCGGTCATATCCTTGCCGTCGAGCCGCACCCGGCCGATGGTCGGCGGCAGCATGCCGCAAATGACGTTGATGAGCGTGGTCTTGCCGGCGCCGTTCGGTCCGATCACGCCGAGGACGTCGCCTGGCGGGATGGCGAAGCTGACATTGTCGAAGACATGCAGCCCGCCGAAACGCTTGGAGATCGCTGCGACCTCGAGCAGCGCGCCGCCGTCGGTACGTTCGGTGCATTCAGCCGTCATTGCAGGGGCTCCATCGCATTGGGCACGCTCAGCGTCGGCGACGAGGCGACGGTGGCCGATCGCGACGGCGGCGGCGGCGAAAACACGCGGACGCCGAGGCGATGGATCGTCCCGACGACGCCCTCGCGCGCGACCAGCACCACCACCACGATCAGGAAGCCGAACAGGAACTGGGAATACTCCCCGCGCAATGCGAAGACGTCTCCCGCCCAGATCAGCAGGGCGCCACCGACAACCGGGCCAAGCATGCTGCTCTTCCCACCGATGATCGCATAGGCAATGTAGTTGACCGATGACAGCGCGCTGAACGAGGTCGGATGGGCGGTGAGCAGCATGTTGACGAGGGCGAAGCCGGCGAGCCCGGATACACCCGCGGCGATGGCGAAGCCGAACGCCTTGTAGTGCCAGACGACGAGACCAAGACTCTGGGCGAGCAGTTCGTTCTCCTCGATCGCCGCGAAATGCTGGCGCAGCGTGCGGGTCACCGCAGCGGTGACGATAGCGCCGGCGAGCGCCAGCCCGATCGTGACCTGCAGCACCGCGCGGTTGTCGGCGAGCTCCAGCCCGAACAGCGTCACGGCCGGCATGCCGACCAGTCCATTGGACCCGCCGGTCAACCCCGGCGTTTCAAACAGCAACAGTTGCGTGATCTCGGTGAGGACGAACGTGACCAGCACGAAATAGACGCCGGTCAGACGGAGCACCAGCGCGCCGAGCGGCAGCGCAAACAGCGCCGGCACCACGAAGCTCGCAAGCCCCAGCAGCAGCACATCGGTCACGCCGTGACGAAGCCCCAGGATCGCGACGGTGTAACCGCCGATCGCCATGAAGGTCGGCACCGCGAAGGTCATCAGATTCATGCGCAGCATGATGTAGACGCTGAACGCGGCCGTAATCGCGATCAGCATCTGGTTGGCCAGCGAATAGACCATCGGGTTCTGGCTGAGCCAGGGAACTACGAAAGCGGCCGCGATGACCACGACGCTTGCTGCCTCGGCCAGGTCGCCGCGCTTGGAAAGGGTGCGGGCTGTCATGTGCTCAAGCTCCCCGAACCCGGTAACCGAAAAGACCCGATGGCTTGACGACCAGCATGACAAGGACGAGCACGAACAGCGCGAGTGCGCCCTTCGAGCCACCGAGATAGACCGCAGAGAACGCCTCCGCCATGCCGACGATGAAAGCCGCGACTGTCGCACCACCGACGCTACCGAGACCGCCGAGAATGACGATCAGGAAGGACGTCGCCAGCACAGGATCGCCGATATGCGGCGCGAGCGACAGGATCGGTGTGACCAGCGCGCCGGTGAGGCCGGCGAGCCCCGTCGCCAGGGCGAAGGCAGCCGGGAACAGAATCGCGGGACGCAGTCCCTGCGCTGTCGCCACCGCGCGGTCATCGGCCAGCGCTCGCAGCGCGCGGCCGAAATCGGTGTAATAGATCAGGCCGTAGATCGACAGGATCCCGACGATGCAGACGCCCAGCACCACGAGATTCTCGATCGGCACAAAGAAGCCATGGCCGTGAATGACACCGGTCAATGGAAAGGCGAAGGCCGGAGATTGCGGTCCGAACACCACCAATATGCCGCTCGACATCATCAAATAGAGGCCGAGCGTCAGCATCAGCGTCGCCAGATGATCGTCGATCACGCGATCCAGCACGAAGCGTTCGAACAGGAATCCGAGCAGCGTGGTGCCCAGCGCCGCGCAGATCACCGCCAGCGCGTAGGGCATGCCAAGATAGGTCACCGCGGAATAGGCGAGATATCCTCCGAGAACGTAGAAGCCGCCATGCGCGAAATTGACGACTCCCAGAATGCCGAAGATCAGGGTGAAGCCGAGGGCGAGCAGCGCGTACTGCGCACCCAGGCTGATGCCTATGAGGCAGGTGGCGACAAAACCTTGCACGGAGTACCCGCTACTTGCCGCCGGCCGCTTCGACCCTGATGGTCGGTTGCAGCTTGCCTTTTTCCACGAGTCCGACACCGAACGGGAACGACAGTTCCTGGTTGATGCCGAAGAAATCCTGCCCGATCCAGTGACCGGGACCGATATTGGGATCCTCAACCGGCAACGATCGCAGGGCCTCGGCAACCTTGGCCGTGTCCGAGATGGTACCGGCCTTGGCGATGGCTTTGGTTACCATGCGGGCGGCGGAGACCCACTGAAAGAACAGATTGTTTTCCGGCCGCTCGGCACCGAGCAGCTTCTTGTACTCGTCGGCGATCATTTGCACTTTCTCGTCGATGAGAACCGGCTCGTACCAATAGAAGTCCTTCAGCACCTCGTCGCCACCGGCGACGCGGGAGATTTCGGTGTATCCCGGACCGCCGAGACGTCCGATCGGTCCCTCAAAGCCAGCCTGACGCAATTGCTTCACGATGATGCCGGCGTCGCCAGGGGGCGATGAAGCGAGATCGACGGCGTCGGGCTTCGCGTTCATGATCCGGGTCACGATCGGCGCGAAATTGGTGGTGCCACGCTGATAATATTCTTCGGAAGCGGTGATGCCGGTTCTCTTGTATGCGTCGGCGTCGACGCTCGCGATATCCGTGCCACCCTGGTCGTTCGGCGCGACCAGCACCACGCTCTTCATGCCGAACTTCTGCTTGGCGATCTTGATGATCGGCTCGGCCCAGCCCGAAGGACCCGGCCCCATGTGGAACACCAGTGGCAACTGCGGCGACAGCGCATCCTTGGCGTAGCCGTTGCCCATCACCAGCATCGAATTGCGCTTGGCGATCGGCTTCACGCCGGTGAGCTCGGGCGAGCCGATCGGGCCGATGATGAATTTAACGCCCTGCCCTGCCAACGTGTTGGCTGCAGCGGCGGCGCCTTCGGCCGTGTATTTGCTGTCGATGGCAACGACGTTGACCTTGCATGGCGCCCCGTCGACCTTGATTAGGCCGTCCCGGTTGGCCTCGGCGGCGACGAGTTCGACCGCGCCGCGCAGCGCGAGGCCCCATTGCGCAGCGGGACCCGACAGAACGCCGACGACGCCGAGCGTCAATTCCTGTCCCGCCGCCATCACCGAGACATTCGAACTGGCCAGCGCAGCGCCGACGGCGATGCCAGACAACAGCAGATTTCTCCGCGTAGTGCTCATCACTCCCCCCGTAATTTGTTGCGGCTCATGCGCCGTCCACTTGTTGCGTGGAAACCCGAAGCGTTCGCCCCGGGGCCGCGATATCGCTCGGCGCCGGGACGCTAGGCGCGCGGAGGTCGCCTTGTCAATGAAACGTTTCATGAAAAATAGGGCAGATCAGCTATGCTTGAGATGAGCCACCGTTCTGGACATGCAATAAACATGAATAATAACAGCACTTTACCCTGTCGATCGAATGATCCATCAGAAACTCCAAACGACGCACCGCTACTGACACACCTATGAAATGAAACGTTCCACTTGAATCAACCTAGCCTGCCCGTTAGCTTCCGTGACCCGTCGCGGACAGAAGATGACGGCCAAGGGGAGAAACTCGATGATGCGGGGCGCCGTGACGGCCGTGCTTTCCGTGCTTGCGATTCAGTGCAGCCAGGGAGCGCTAGCAGCCGAACCTCAGTTCAAGCTGCGGGCTTCGGTGGACACGTCGGCGACACACGGACGGACATTGTCTGCCGCCGACTACCTGAAGAAGCTGCAGGAAAAATCCGGCGGCCGGATCACGACCGAGCTGTTCCACAGCGGCCAGTTGTTTCGCGACCGCGACGTGGTGAAGGCGCTTCGTCAGGGCGCCGTCGAGATGGCGATCCCCGGCACCTGGGTGCTGACCGGCTTCGTCCCCGATGCAGACGTCTTCCAGCTGCCGGCATTTTTCGGGCAGCCCTACCCGGTGGTCTATGCTGCTGCCGACGGCAAGATCGGCGAGATCATCAACAAGCAATTCGAGAGCAAGCTCGATGTCAAATTGCTCGGCCCCTGGCTGCAGCTCGGATATCAAAACACCTACAGCACCAACAAGGCGATCCGCGACTTCGCCGATCAGGCCGGCATGAAGATCCGCAACTCCGGCGGTGCCGGACAATCGGCGCGAGCCAAGTTCTTCAATGCAACACCGAACGTCACAGCCTGGCCGGACGTTCCGCTGGCGCTCTCGCAAGGCACGTTCGACGGGCTGAGCTCGACCGATGAAAGCCTTGCCAGCGCAAAGCTCTGGGAATCCGGCGTGAAATATGGATTTGCGGATCGCGAATTCGTCGGGTTCTACGTGCCGATGATCAGCGAGAGCTTCTACAAGAAGCTGCCGCCGGATCTCCAGAAGCTGGTCGTCGACCTCTGGCAGGAGAACATCCAGGCCTACCGCAAGAGTATGGAAGAAGCTCAGACCGAGGCGCGCCACACGCTGGAAAAGAACGGCATCGTGTTCGTTTCGCCGTCCGAGAGCGCGCTCGCTGCGGTCCGCGCCAAGATGCTGCCTTTGCAGGACGGCATCGCGAAGGAGTTGCGGATTTCGCCCGCCTTGCTGCTGCAGGTGCAGGCGGATGTAACGACCGTCGGCCATTGATTGCCACCCATGATGAAGATCTGGAACGGGCTTGAACTCCTGTTGATAGGAGTTCTTGGTGCCGCCGCGCTGACGGTCGGGACCGCTCAGGTCATCGGTCGCTACGTGAACAAGAACTTCGCCTTCATCAATGGCGAGGAGGTAGTGGTCTATCTGACGGTCTGGGCGGTGTTTCTGGCGTCGAGCCAGTTGGTCCGGACCGATGGCCATGTCAGGCCCGACGTCGTGCTGCGACTGTTGCCGCCGCAAGGGCAAAGATGGGTCGAGGCATTCAACTGCTGTGTCGCGATCTTGTTTTGTGGCGGCCTGGCCTATTGCGGCTTCCAGGTTGCGGATGTCGCCCGCAGCCTCGACGAGCGCAGCATCACGGGCCTCGAATTCCCGATGTGGATCTACTACTCGGCCATCCTGACCGGCGCCGTGCTGATGCTGTTGCGCTACGTCATCAAGCTTTATTTGCTCGTATTCCGCTTCGATCCCGCCACCATGGTCATCGCCGTTCACGATCACTGAGCGATCGACGACGTCAGCCGTCTTGATGACCGATCTGCCATCGGCAAACTGACCGTCGTGGTCCCGCATCGGGACGCTTCAGGTCCAGCAACAACGAGACCGACACGATGTGGACGATGCTTTTCCTGCTGATGTTCTTCGGGCTGCTCTGCGCGGGAATGCCGATCTTTCTGGTGTTGGGTCTCTGCGCGGCGGTCCTGTTCGGCTTCAGCGACCAGCCTCTGGTGGCGATCGCGCAGAAGATCGCCGATGAAATGAACTCCAGCACACTGATGGCCTTGCCGCTGTTCGTGATGGCCGCCGCGTTCATGCGGCGCGGCGGCGTCGCCAAGGCGCTGGTCGATGTCGCGATCGCCTGGTTCGGACGATTGCGGGGCGCACTCGGTCTCGTGACGGTGGTGTCATGTACCTTGTTTGCCGCGATCTGCGGCTCCTCAGTTGCGACTGCGCTCGCCATGGGCACCATTCTGGTGCCGGCGATGATCGAGCGCGGCTATCCGCGTCATTTTGCGCTTGGCGTGGTCGGCGCTTCCGGCACGATCGGCATCGTGATTCCACCCAGCCTGTCGCTGATTCTTTACGGGCTGATCGCAGAGCAGTCCGTGCCGCGCCTGTTCCTGGCCGGCATCCTTCCCGGGCTGCTGCAGGCAGCGATGTTCTTCGGCTGGGTGTTCTACTACTCGCACAAATACGAGCTGCCGTGCGAACCGTCCGTGCCTCGCGCCGAACTGGTGCGGATGAGCCTCAATGCCCTGCCCGCGCTGTGCGTGCCTTTCATCGTGATGGTCGGAATCTACGGCGGCCTGATGACGGTCACCGAAGCAGCCGCGGTCTCGGCCACGGTGGCTCTTCTCGTCAGCCTGTTCTTCTATCGCGGCTTTAAGGTCAGCCAGACGCTCGAGGTGATCGCCGAGGCAATCAAGAGCGCCGCGACGATCATGATCATCGTCGCGACCGCTTTGGCGTTCGGCCACTGGATGACGGACTCGGGCATCCCGGCCTCGCTGGTGAAGTTCACGCTCGACAACCAGCTTCATCCCTGGCAATTCCTGCTCGCGATCAACGTGCTGCTGCTCGTGCTCGGATGCTTTCTCGAGGTCGCCGCCACGCTGCTGGTGGTAATGCCGATCCTTGCGCCTGCGCTGAAACCGCTCGGAATCGATCCCGTCCATTTCGCGATCGTCTTCACCCACAACATGGAGATCGCGCTGGTTCATCCCCCGGTCGGACTGAACCTCTACGTGCTGGCCACGATTTCGACTGCGCCGGTCACCGAAGTGGTGCGCGGCGTTCTGCCGTTCCTCGGCCTGCTGCTGCTGTGCCTTGCAATCATCACCTATGTCCCACAGCTTTCGCTCTGGCTGCCCAATCTGGTCTATGGCGCGGGCTAGCAACGCGGATCGTCTCGACGGAGAGCTCGAGCATGTCATCGAAATCAATCCATTGGGCCGGCGAATTCTCCACGCTCGCGCTCCGCTACGGCAACAGGCCGGCTGTCGTCGACGCCGCCGGCACGACGTCCTATGCGGAGTTGTTCGCCAAAGCCGCCGGCGTTGCGGATGCCCTGATGCAGGCCGGGATCGAGCCGACAGATGCCGTGGCTACATTGTTCCGCAACAGCGCCGACGCCGTTGCGGCCACTTTCGGCGTCATGCTGGCGGGCGCCGTCGAAGTCCCGATCAACCCTGCGCTGAGCAGCGACGAACGCGCTTACTGCCTCGCGGTCTCCAACGTTCGTCTGTTGATCACCGGCGCGGCCCTCGCGACCGAAAAGGCCGCCGGCGGTCCGATCATCATCGAGGTCGAAAGCATCGAACGGACCGCGTTGGATCCGGCCGCCTTTCCGCAGGTCGACGGCGACGCGCCGGCGCGTATCGTCTTTACCTCTGGTACCACCGGACGCCCGAAAGGCGCGGTTCACAGCCAGATCGGCCGCTGGACGGCCAACATATTGCTGCGGGCGAACCTGCCGTTCCGCCCGGGTGCCGGCAGCAACGTCCTGCTGATGACGCCATTCTCGCACGGCTCCTCGTTGATGACGCATGCCTATCTGTCGTCGGGTGCGGCCGTGACACTGCTCGACGGCGTCGACCCGCCGCGCGTGCTTGATATCCTCGCACGCGGCGCATGCGATGCCATGTTTGCGCCGCCGACCGTGCTGGCAAAGATCGTGGCTGCCGCGGGCACGCGCCAGTTCTCGTCGCTGCGCACGATCTTCTGCGGCACGGCGGTGCTGAAGCCCACGCTCTACGCGCGCGTCGAGGAGATGTTCGGCCCCGTGGTGCGGGTCACCTATGGCAAGAGCGAGGTGTTCAATCCGATCACGGTGCTCGAAGCCGAGGAGACCGAGTCCTGGTATGCATCCGGAGGCGAGGACGCCTGCGTCGGCTGGCCCGCTCCCGGTGTTGAAATCGTCATCCGCGGCGAGGACGGCCGGCCGGCCGCCATGGGCGATGGCGGCGAAGTCCTGATCCGCGCGCAACATCTGATGGCCGGATATCGCACCGCCGAGGGTTTCGTCCGATTGGCACCGAATGAATTCCACGAAACCGGCGATCTCGGCTATCTCGATGCACGCGGTCGGCTGCACCTCACCGGCCGTAGCGCCGACGTCATCAAGTCGGGCGGCTACAAAGTAGCGCCGGAAGAGGTCGAACGGTTGCTTGCGCCGGCGCTGCAGCCATCGGAAGTCGCGGTGGTCGGCATTCCCTCGGACTATTGGGGCGAGGTCATTCTTGCAGCGGTGGAAAATCCCGCACCAGGCTGGGAGGAGCGCATCAATCGCGTGGTGCCGAACATGACCGACTACAAGCGTCCGCGCCTGCTGATTGCCCTCGACGAATTGCCGCGCAACGGAATCGGCAAGATCCTCCGCGGCGCCATTCGCACCGACGTGCTGTCCCGGTTCCGCATCACCGAAGGGCCGCGGCCGCGGCTCGAAAAGCGCTCCTAGTTCAGCGCGAGCGACGAAGCCGAGTTCGCGTTGCAAGCGCAGAGAATGTGGCCGCATTACGGGCACTTTACTTCGGCCGAACGCACAGCACGCCGTTTTCACGAGAACGGCACCGTCCAGCGAACGAGAAGGCTTACGTAGCGCCCCAATCGACGACCTATCGCCATTACGTGGCGTTTGCCCCAATAGTTGGAGTCGTGATCGCAGCCCTTGGCCTTATTTCGTGGCTCATTGGACGAGTCTGCTGCGACATCCTCTCCGGTGATTGACACAGCCTGGTTCAGGACTCCCATCATCGGGACGCTGCCCTGCATTATCGCTGGATCAATCTGTCAGAGATATCGGGCGGGGTGTTGCGCGCACGCAAACGGACCGCGGCGCGGGGCTGGTATGCGTCGGGGCCTCCCACTTCGTTCCGCTAAGGGACAGAAGCCCGATAGTGACTCTTCCTTTTGGCTCGACAAGCGCTGCAGGCCCGCGCTTCGCTCTCGGTCGTCTTCGAGCTCGCCCCAGTTCCATGCGAAGACAGTCATCTATCCACCGACGCGTTGCGCCGGGACGTGATCTGCAATGCATAATCCGCGTCACGAAAGTTCCAAGCTCGCCTAACGCCAAGCGTCCCTCGCCTTTGTCGTTAGCAGCCCCCGTTTGGCGCCGCCTGTTGCAGCCAAGTTACAGCAATTCCGCACGTGTCTGATAGGCGAAGAACTTGGGGCTGGGCTAGTACAAGAAAGTTGGAATGAAAAAGATGAAGAAAATTCTGCTTGTCACCGCCAGCATGATCGCGCTCGGCGCGGTCGCGCCCGCTTCCGCGGCTGATCTCGCGCCGCAGCCCTACACCAAGGCTCCGCCCTATGTTGCTCCGACCCCGATCTACAACTGGACCGGGTTCTACATCGGTGGTCACGTCGGTGGTGCGTTCGGTGGCAACGACAACGTCCTCGCCCCCGGCTTCGGCGGTGGCAACGACGGTGTGTTCATGGGCGGCGTGCAGGCTGGCTATGATTACCAGTTCGCGCCGAGCTGGGTGCTGGGTCTTGAAGCCAACTATAGTTTTCTGGATACCAGTTCGAGCTTCGCTAATCGTGGCCTCGGTTCGGTAACCGGCCGCCTCGGCTACACTTGGGGTCCGGCGCTGCTTTACGTCAAGGGCGGCTATGCCTGGGCTGACACGCGCTTCTCGAACGGCTTCGGCGGCGACGGCGGCCGTGACGGCTACACCGTCGGTGCCGGTCTCGAATACATGTTTACCCAGAACTGGTCGGGCAAGCTCGAATATCAGTACTATGACTTCGGCACCGTCAACGTGTCCGATTCTCTCGGCTTTATCGGCAGCTTCCGCAACGACCAGCACACCATCAAGGCGGGCTTGAACTACAGGTTCAACCTGGGCGGCCCGGCCGTCGCCAGGTACTGATCGCTCGCTTAACTCCAAGCGACATGAGAGCTCCGGGCCAAACAAAGGCCCGGAGCTTTTTCGTTGAAACGGTGGTTTCTCCCGGATTGGAAGCCTCTAGCGCGGTCGATTGACGCACGTTGACGGGCTGATCCGTGACGACATGACGCACGACGCTCAATGCGTCATGGAACTGACCTCCAAGGGACGATGGCAGCTAACGCTCATCGGGCTGATGGATTGCGAACAGGAGGCCCGTTGCGAGCGGTTCGGCCGGGGCTGGTTATTTGGACAGGCCGGTCGGATTTGCCGCGTGGGCGCCGCGCGCTGCGAAGCTTCAGCGCCGATGCCTGATCTGCACGGCCTTCAGATAGTCGGCAACCTGCTCAGCCCAATCGGCGGGTGGCGCCACGCCTGTAACTTGCGGACTGCGACCGCAGCCAACGCAGATCGGCTGAGTGTCCTGATCGCTCTCGAAGCTATAGGCATCCGCGCCGTCGGTAATCACGCACGGCGTCATGTCGGAGCGCTTGCGGTCGCAGCGTTTCATCATGGCCTCCGTTCCCCGGCGAGTGCTAGCCGACACACTTTGCGAGTCCAGTGCTGGATCATGAGTCGCCCACCACCGCCGAGGAGAATGCAAAGTGAAACGCATTCGATGGAACAGCAACACACGTGGGTGTTTTGGTTGTTGATTGATTATGATGCAATCGTGACCATGGAACCGGTGCTGTTGGCACGGACTGCACATCCCATCACGAAGCGGTTGTGATCTCATTGTGCACATCGGATCGACCGAGCACGCGCATCGGCTCGGCCAATCCGAAAATACTGGCAAAGACGGCTCCGGCGCGGCCCTCAGACAGCACGTCGGGGCCGTCGCTTGTGTCAGCGGAGCTTGCGAGATGGGCGACAGCCGTGAAGTGCCATTGTCGGATATGCACGCGCGCGTGTTGACGCGGCGTTGCGGCGCTCAATAGCTTTGCCGGTTGGGTGGCTTGATGCGCGGTGATGGCGATGTCGAGAATAGAAGTGAGCGCGGAAGAGAAGGAATTGATTCTAATGCTGCGCGAATGGAAACGCGACGTGCGCGGATTTGGGTCGTCCGCGGTTTTGATCTCACGCCAGCATGGACGCGGATGGGAAATCAGGCTTGCGCTTAACGCGGATCAAGTGTCGCCATCGGACTGAGCTTCGGCCTGGCTTGGAATGCACTGGCGGCAACACAATTGGGTGCCGCACGATAGGACGACCTGCGTTGTGCATGAACCATGATACAAGCAGGACAGCGGAACCAGTTGCGTTGGCACAAAGTGCACTTCCATCCAAGGCCGAGTGTGATCTGATCGTCATTCGATCAGCCGAGCCCCACAGCGCATCAAACTCGGATAGGCCGAAGCACTGGCGAAGACAGCTTCGACGTTGAAGCCCCTCAGACTCACGTCGGAGCCGTCGAAAAAGGTGGCGCCAATGAAAAATCGAACAGGCACCGAATGGGCCATCATCGCCGCTGAATGCTGGCTCGCAGTGGTCGCGGTGGCGATCTTGCTGATCGCGCTACACCCGGAAGTTGGCTGATGGCGACACGCGCGGCTGTCGGGATCTAAGGGACGATTTTGGTTAGGGCTGGTGCCCAAGCGCATGACGCAAGTCGAGATTCGTCCTCGCCTTCAGGACGACCGCCGCAGACGAGCGAACGGAGCATCGCCGCCCCCGTTTGGCGAACGCCTTGATCGCGTCTACCGCTCAGGAATCCGAGAGACGGACCACGCGGCCGGCGATACTTAAAACAGCGTCTCGAACATGCTTCAACGAGCAACCGTAGACGGAGATTCACGAGTTGCGCTGTTGGGCGCGTCGTTCGACTGTTCGGCAGCAACGATGGAACGAATCTCGTCAATCCGTCGACACGCGCGGATCGCACACTCTCTCAACTCATCGATCGATTGCGTTTCTGCCCGCGTCTTTTCAACCGCTTCGATTTGCGAATTGAAGGCTGCAAGTTCTGCCTGGAGCAGCTCGAGTAGCGATTGGTTGGAACCAACCGCCCTTTCCACTCTTTTTGCCCGCATTGTCATCCCCAAATACGGTTGCACATTCGTGACAACGATTCGTGGCTTCATTATGAATCACGCTGCCGAAGTGATCGTTCATTGCGTGACGCGCAATTTCGTCCGGGACCTTGAGCACGACTCATCGGCGATGGTCGAACCTCGAACGAGAACGCCCCTGGTCGTGTTCTCGTATTTATCGCGACTGCAAATGCACGGCCTTTGCCAGGGCTCGCGCCGCCTCTGCCGGAGAAGCCTTGTCCGTATCACCGTCGACCATGAGGTTAGCGGCGCGCATCGCCTCAACGGGCACCGAGCCGACAAGCGGAACAAGTGCTCGCTTCAGCCGCGCATCGGCGGCACGCTTTGGCGAGATGAGGATCAGCGCATCATAGGAAGGTATCGCATGCTTCGGGTCAGCCAGTACGAGCAGATCAAGCGCCGCGATACGCCCGTCGCTGGAGAACGCGGAGACGACGTCGGCCTCGCCGGCCTCGAGAGCGTGATACATGATCGTTGGATTGAACGAGCGTCGCGTTCTGAACGACAGACCATAGGCATCCTTAAGCGAGCGCCATTCCGGTCGGCCCAAGAACTCAAGGTCATCGCCGATGGTGAGTTGAGGTGCAACACGAGCAAGATCGGCAATCGACCTGACGTTTAGCGCCTGCGCTCTCTCCCGTTTCATCACGAGAACGTAAGCATTTTCGAAACCAAGCGCACCGAGTACCGTGACGCCCTGCTCCGCTTTCATCCAGCGGACGATCTCCGCCTGCATCTCCTCGCGCGGTGGCATGTCAGTGCGACCGATAACGTTGCGCCAGAGCGTGCCGGAGTAATCGACGTAAGCATCAATGTCATTGTGAGCCAGCGCGCGAAAGGCGATAGCCGAACCGAGCCCATCCTTGCGCGTTACGCCGACTCCTTCAGCCTTCAGCCGGTCACCCACCAGGTCCGCCAGAATGAACTGTTCGGAGAAGCTCTTCGCGCCGATGACATAGGTTTCTGCTTCGTTCGAGAGCAGCGGCGCGAAACCGGCGAGCGTGCCGAGAGCAAGCCCGGCGATGCCGAACAACACACGCTTCCTGCTGCGTTCAGACGCCCCTGTCTCCACAAGACCGAGACAGAAGTCAGTGATCAGAGCAAGCCCGGCCGCGGCGATGCAGCCGAACAGCACGGAAACCCAGTTCTCGGTTTGCAACCCCGTAAAAATGTAATTGCCAAGGCTGGTTTGGCCGACGGGCGTAGAAAGCGTGGCTGCTCCAATCGTCCATACGGCTGCAGTCCGCACCCCGGCCATGATGACGGGCGTGGCGAGCGGCGCCTTGACGCGCGTCAGAATCTGCTGAGGCGTCATACCAACGCCTTCTGCCGCTTCGACGATAGCTGGACTGACGCCATTCAAACCAACCACACTGTTGCGCAAGATCGGAAGCATCGCATAGAGCGTCAATGCGATCAGCGTCGGCAGGAATCCCAGTGCGGGGATGCCGAAGCCGAAGAGCCGTGCCGTCAATGTCGAGAGCGCAAGGAGCAATGGATAGAACAGTGCGAGCAACGCAAGTCCCGGTATGGTCTGGATCAAGCTGGCGATGGCAAGCACCAGCCTGCGTAGCCATGGTCGTTCCGCTGCGAGGGCAGCCAGCGGCAGGCTGACGAGCAGTCCAAGCGCCAGCGCCGTGGCGCAAAGTACAATATGTGGTGTGAGATAGGTGGGAAGCAGGCGCCAGGCGTCGAACAACGCGTCTAATCGGGCACTGGAAAGCAGCTCTGCGCCGGCATCAGGCACGAGCAGGTCCGTTCTTGGTCGCAAGCGCGGCGATGCGTTCCGCTTGACGTCGCGGCACTTCCATCAAGGCGGTCACGTCCGGATCGTCAGAACCAGAGCCCATCATCAGAGTATGCGGCGTATCGTCGGCGAGTACGCGGCCGTTCTTCATGACGACGATTCGATCAGCCATCAGCGCAGCTTCCTGGATGTCATGGGTCACCATCAGGGTCGTCATGCCGAACCGGTCGTGCAACTCGCGGTAGGAAGAACCCAGGCTGTCGCGGGTGACAGGATCGAGCGCACCCAGCGGCTCGTCCATCAGAACAATGCGCGGTCGGGCGGCGATTGCACGCGCGACGCCAACCCGTTGGCGCTGACCTCCGGACAGCATGTGCGGAAAGCGGCTGGCGTAATCCTGCGGCAAGTCCACCATATCCAGCATCTCGGCCACCCGCGATTCGATCTCGTTCGCCTGCCAGCCACGCAATTTGAGTGTCACGGCAATGTTGTCGGCAACTCGCATGTGTGGAAACAAACCGATCCCCTGAAAGACATAGCCGATGCTCCGCCGCAGCATCGGTGGTTCGGCTTTGCTTACAGGCACTCCGTCGATCCTGACTTCTCCAACGTCAGGATCGACCAGTCGATTGATGGTCTTCAGCAGCGTGGTCTTGCCGGATCCCGAGCCGCCCACGAGCGCGACCAATGACCCCTGCTGTACGTCGAGCGATACGTTGGAAACAGCAACACTCCGCCCCCCATCGTAGGATTTCGATACAGCATCGATCTCGATATACGGCACGGAATTAGACGGATTCGAAATCGGCGAAGCTGTCATGAACAGGGCCTCCCTGTGGACTGCAGAACTGCCAGAAAATGAGCAAGCAGGCGTCAGGGCATGATCCACTTGGATGCACAGGTCCCTGGGTCACACCCACGCCCATCTTCGGAAGGCGAACCCGTCACGGCTCCAACGCGACCTGCAGGCCGTCGTCGCCCTCAACATGGACATAACGGGGTCCGATCGGACGCCCCCTGCCGCTGGCAACAGTAACAATGTCTTCCAGGGGAGCGGCGCGCGCATCCGCCTCAGGCCGGGACAACATCAGATCGGCGTGAAACAGCCCTTCCGACTCAAGACCGGTAGCATCGATGCCAAGAGCCGCCAGGCTTGCCAAGCAACTTTCAAACTCTTCAGCATCGCGAAAACGACGCTGGATAAAAGTCGCGCCGGCAAGACGCTCCGTCACAAGGCCACGCTTCGCGAACGTCGCGGCTAGAGAATCGAACGGGAACATTCGTAGCACGAACGAAATGATCCATGGACGCTTCTCCGTCGCATCGAGAATCTTGCTGAACGTCTTCTCGGTGACGTAACCGATGCACCCAGTCGACATGATGACATCCGCGGATCGGACAAGATGCGCACTGCCCGCCGAGAGCGCCTCCGTTTCAAGATCTGCGACAATGCCCTGCTCAAGCAGACCTACACCCGTCGCATACCTTATCGCCGGCGCCGATACATCGAGACCGATAAATCGCGCGAGACCGACATCCGGCCAAGCCGAATAAAAATTGCGATCGAGGCGCACCAATGTCTCAGAACCGATCGCCCTCATCTCGCGTCGGGCGTAGCGATGGCGCAAGCCCCCGAAAGTCAGTGGAAACCGATGCACCGCTGCGTTGATTCCGTATGAACAGCCAACATCAAGTACGGTCGGCTTAGCGCCGGTTTCTGAAACCTTCGCTGCCAGAATTTGGCGCACAACCGGCTCAGCCACGTCCGGGATCATGTAATCCAAATCTCCCAGGACAGAGAAATACGCCCTGGGATCATCCAGGGCATAAATATCATCGAAGACGGCCTTGGACTGATTGATGCGCGAAAAATGTGTTTGCAACCCGGTCTCCTATTTCAACTTACAAGCCACTCGACGGCTGCTGCGTTCAAGTGCTTGATGCCTTATTGCAGAGATTGACCGACGCACAAACCTATTGCGCTTTTTTCAACCTCGCTTCGTGGAACTGCGCTGAGCACTGATGCGCACGCGCGCGTATAACGCCGCCTCCTTTTCGAGACCATCGCCGGTTGGGGCGGCTTGATCTGCGGTCAGGATGATGTCGAAAATGCCAGTCGCTCTGGCAGAGAAGAGAATCAACTCTGGTGCTGCACGAATGAAAGCGTGCGGGCAGCCGGCCGCGATAGTCGACAATGCTGGTCAGGCACGGACGCGACGGTTGGGAAATCACGCTCACGTTGCGTGCCCGGTGGCGCCGGTCGCGGCACCGAAGAACATCTCGCAGAAGCATGGAACGCACTCGCGCCAGCACAGTTGCTGACAACAGGTTGAGACCGCGCCAATAGGAAGGCCGCTCAGATGGGAATGATTGGCCCGCGTAGTTGGCCGATGGATCGAACTCGGCCTACGGACAAGGCGCGCTGGAGCAGTTCCTCGGCAACGGCAACTCACGCACGTGGTTTGGGGGCCATGTTAGAAAATGCGCCAAGCCGCCACGCCGAGGATGAACCAAGCTTGAAGCCGATTTGGTGGAACAGCAACTCGCGCATACGCACAGGGCTATTGACGGTTTGCATCGCTCGCGAGGCCGATGTTCGGAACTTTGTCGGTTCCGCTGCAACGATGAGGCCCTGACAGCACTGAACGGACCGGGCTCCTCGCACGGTATCGTCAGCGAGATTGAGCGTTTCCAAGCGTCTCGAACACCGTCTGCTGCCACCAATCACCTTCGATTTGATCGAGTACGGCGAGATCGAGCATCGGCCGCAAGGCGCTGTCTTTGGGCAGTACGATCGCATAGCTCTCGCTGCTGAAGCTGGTATCGACGACGCGAGCCGAGGCCGAGAAGTCGCTGCGAACCATCCAGGTCAGCAACGGCTTGTCATGAACAAAGGCATCGATTGTCCCACGCCCCAGCGCGGAGAGGCCGCCTTGGATGTCCGGAAACGTTCGAAACGAAAGCCGCTGACGAGCGAGGTAGTCGGTCGTCGCGGAGTTCGCGACCACGCCGACGCGCACGGAACGCAGGTCGTTGAAGCCGTGAACGGCGCCCTCGAGCCCTCTGCGCGTAAGGGTGGAGGTGATACCGGCGGTGAACACCGCAATCGCGATCACGGAAGCGATCATCCATCCCATTGCCACGATCCTGCCGGGGAGTGTTGTCGGCGCATTCTGAGCGGCTCCGGCCTGCGTCATGGCGATGGTCGACCACCAGAAGCTGGAGCCGAGTCCCTTGGCGCCGCCACCGAAGTGCTCCGTTTTGCGCCGTTCCAGCATCCAGATCAGGAATCCGACCGCCATTGCGAAACCAAGCAGCACCGCGACGGCCTGGAAGAATCCGAAAGAGAGAAGCGCCCGCCCGATCGCGACCCAGGGGGGTTTTCGTTGACCGGCACCGCAACGCCGAGCCCGGTGTTGTAGAACGGCTGCGTAAAATCGACTTTGCGCGCGCACGCTCGGCAGTCACTGTAACCGCCGCGACGCCAACATCGAATCTGCCGTTTGCGACGCCGTCCAGCAAATCCGGCACGCTCTGGGTTTCGACCAGGCGAAAACGTAGGTGTGCCTGATCGGCGATCCTTTTCCAGAGCGCGATGCTCATACCGCTCCAACTCCCATCCGGCTGCTTGATGGCAAATGGAGGGGCCTGCTTGGTCGCCACGACTAATTCCCTGTCAGGGGCCGCGGCAGCTTGGGCGTGAAGGGCGCCGCAGCCGAACGCGGCCACCGCCAGCGCCAGGATGCACAACCAGACCGGTCGAATCGACGTCCGCTTGCGTTGCAAGATTGGATCTCCCCGCCTGGCGCTGTGGGCAGCCATCTCACACGACACCTCCCCCAAGTGGCGGTCGTGCAGAGCTGACGGGAAAGCCTCGAATGAACTCATTGCTCACCTCGATGCATACCGGGATTGCCGGCCGGAGCTTCGCTACTCTCTTGGCAGCATTCGTCACACGCCTGTCCGTCAAAACAATGGCGAAGGAGTCTTCGGCCATGTCCGGAGGGCCAACTAACCTCAGGTTGAATTCCACAACGCAGACGCTCGATTGTCGACGTTGCGAGTGACGGCATCGCTTCTCTCGATTCAACAAAATCGCAAGCATCGGCATGAGCTGCGAGGCAGCGACAAATGACACCATAACGCTCAGGATGCGAGAGTTTCGGCACCATCGAGGCGTTCGCGAAGACACCCGCTGGCGTGCGCATGGTCTTTACGAAGAATGGAGCCCGGTTGGATGCTGAAGCCTCGCTTGCGGTTTTGGCAGTGGGTTGGGTCGCAGACACGAAGCGGCTGAACGTCGCGGTTGAGCCTACCCCACCTACAGAGGGATCATGGCCCGGGCTGCGGTGATGGCGGCAGGACAGCTCGGCTTGAGCATAGGCTGGCAAGCGCACCGGTTCGAGAATGTATCGCCTGCGACCCGCCAGTCGGGAGAGGTCAGGGAGCGTCGGTGACCTTCACGGTCGCCCGTCGCAAGGGAGATTTCCGCAAATCTCGGCAAGTATCGAGACGTTCGAACGGCCCACGGACACGGGCTAGCCGTCCCGACCAGTAAGCCGATCCTGGTCAACCCACAGCACTGAAAACCATCCAATCCCTGCAGTCGGGCAGCACCCCGCGACGGGCAGAACGGCTAATCCGTTTTGTTCGCGCTGATATCCCTTTCAGCGACGAACACGGTAGCCACCGCAACGAAAACGCTAGGCAATGGCGGCATTGGCGGGGTTATCAAGTCCATGCCATTGAATTTGCTTGGGATATCCCTCCTGCCGGGATCGCCCCGTTATTTCCCGGCCCAGTGTTTTCAATAGGTTGAGCCTCAATTTGGAAGTCGAGCTTGTTCAGAAGGCGCAGCCTCATGAAGACTGGAACGAAAGCAAGGTGTCGAAAGCCAAGAGAGCCAGTGACGGTCCTTTGGCGCGCGTTCGCGCCGCCTCATGCGCACGGCTCGGCCAGCCCTTCATGTGCACGTCGACATGCGTGTGAGTGACAAGGTCATCGCCTGTGGTCGCGTTCTTTCCGGATCACGAACGGACCCGAAGTTTGACGATCATTGTGAGCCACCCCACAGCCCGCATGCGGCCGAAGTGATAAAAGGCATTTTAGACATTGGACAAGACCGCTGACGGTCTCCGGCGGTCCGAGAACCGCAGGTTTGTTGATTTTCTCTCCAAGACAGGGTTCCATTCCGGCTCCATTGAGCCGAGGTCCTGCAATGCCTGCCGGAGCTGTCGCGAGGGAGCAAGCCGCCCACACGCCAAAATGGGTGAATGCACGCCTCCGGTCTCAAGAGTGGTCAAACAACCCCCGCGCGGACGCCCGGACCGCGGCAGTGCTGCTTATCGACATTGCCGGCTTCACAGCGAAGACCGACCGCGCTGCCGGCGACGGCGCTGAAAGCCTTACCTACTTCATCAACGATTGCTTTGCGATACTGGCCGACGTGATTGATTCCGAGGGAGGCGACATCGTCGCTTTCGCCGGTGACGCCATTCTCGCGATTTGGGTCGATCCGGACGCTGCCGTCGCTACCGCGCAGGCCGTGCGCTGCGGCCTTGCGCTGCGACAGGCCATGACCGCCGGGCCGGGCCGAGAAGCGATCAGTGCGCGTACGGCGGTGGAAACCGGCGAAGTGTTCTTCTGCAGGCTCGGCGGCTGGCAGGACAAATGGCACTATGTTGCAGCCGGAGAACCCTTTTACAGCATCGGCCTCGCCTATCAGAAGGCCGCGATCGGCGACATCGCGTTGTGTGCAAACGCCGCGCGGCTGTTGACGGGCTCGTGCGAACTCGAGCCCATGCCCTATGGAGCACGGCTCCTTGGAATGAACGCGCCCGATGCCGTCGCACCGATAGACGGCATTATCTTCGGAAGCCACACGGGCAAGGCCGATGCCAGCGACTGGGTCGGCGAGTTTCGCACGCTCACAGTGGCGCGGGTCGGCCTCCCCGATTTCAATTTCGATGATGATTTCCTGACGAGACTGCAGGCCTTCGTCGTCGACGTCCAGCAAATCGCCGAACGGCTCGAGGGAACCGTTCATCAGGTCCTGATGGACGACAAGGGCCTGACTCTCACGCTCGTCTTCGGATTGGCTCCGCTTGCCCACGAAGACGATCCCTTCAGGGCAGTCGAGGCGTGTCTGCGCCTCCGTCGCCAGCTGGAAGCGAAGGCCATTCCGATTTCTGTCGGCCTGGCGACCGGCCGCCTGTTCTGCAGCAATTATGGCGGCCTCCATCAAAGGACATTCGGGATTTTTGGGCAGGCGATCAATGTGGCCGCGCATTTCGCCGAGGCCGCACAGGGCGACATCGTCTGCGACGCCACGACGGCCCAGGCCGTCGGGCGCAGGATCGTGTTCAATCTGCTGCCACATCTCCAGGTCAAGGGGACGGGCGCATCGATGTTGGCGTTCAGTCCGGCGGCAGTGACCGACGATTTCCATGCTCCACCCCGGCGCACCATCATCGACCGCATCAGCGAAACCGCGATGCTCAGGAGCTGTCTCGACGGTCTGAAGACAGGAACCGGTAAGCTCGTCCTCATTGCAGGCGAAGCCGGTATCGGAAAATCGCGCCTACTCGAAGACTTCATCGGATCGGCGCAGGCCGACAATCACGCCGTCCTGGTTGCAAATGCCACGGCGATCGAAAGATCGACGCCCTATTTCGTGTGGCGCGCCGTATTGCGGCAGATCTTGCAGTTTGAAGGACCGGGCGACGGACCGCGGGTTCGACGCGAATTGTCGGAAGCGCTGCTCGAAAACGAGTCGCTGCTGAATTGGCTTCCGCTGCTCGAAGAAGTCATTCCACTGGGATTTTCCGAATTCGCCTTCACTGAACAGATCGTCGGCTCGGCTCGCGCGAGCGCGATCGAAGAACTCGTGATCTTCATCCTACGCCGATCGAGCGTTCGCATCCTCCTGATGGAGGACGTCCACTGGTTCGACGGCCCCTCGATCGAACTGCTAGGCGCCGTCGCGCGCCGGCTTTCGGACTTCCTGATCGTGGTTACTCAGCGGACCCAGACGACAGCGATCGCAGAGCAGCGTCTTGCCGTCGAACTCGCCTCATCGCTGCAGCTGCGGCTCGACCGGCTGTCGCGCGACGACGTGCGGCTGCTGGTGAAGCGGCGCCTGAGATCGTCCGAGGTTCCGCCGGAACTGGTGCGATATGTCTACGGTCATGCCAGTGGAAATCCGTTCTTCAGCGAGGAACTCGCGCTCGCGCTCAGGGACACCGGAAAGATTCAGGTTACGCGGGGGATATGTTCGTTCGATGAACAGAGCCTCGCCGATTCCAGTATCTCGCTCTCGACCAGCGTTGAACGCGCAATCGTCAGCCGGATCGACCTGCTATCGCTCGACGACCAGCTGGTGCTCAAGGCCGCCAGCGCAGTCGGCGACGCCTTCTCCTCCGAGTTGCTGGATCAAATCGTCCCGGAGTTGTCCGCTGCCACCAAGGCGGAATGCATCCGCCGATTGATCGACTTCGACTTCCTGCAACTCGATCGCGAGACGCGGCCACTTTCCTTTGTGTTCAGGCACTCCATAACGATGGAGGTTGCCTATCATGTCTTGTCTTTTGCGCAGCGAAAAACCCTCCATCGGCGGATTGCCGGCTTCATCGAGCAGCATCACGCCGAGGAGCTGCAACCGAATTATGCGCGCCTGGCAAGGCATCTCGAGCTTGGCGGCGAGCCGTTGCGGGCGATCACTTACCTCGAGCTTGCGGCCCAACAGTCGCGCAACAACTCGGCAAATCGCGAGGCGATCCGTTACGTGGAGAAGCTATTCGATCTCACGCAGCGCGAAGCAATCCAGATCGGACGCAGCCGCAAGGCGGCTTGGGAGGTCATCCTCGGTGACGCTTGTCACGAATTGTCGGACTACGAGAGCTCCGCCAACCACTACCACCGCGCGATGGAGTTGCTTGGTCATCGTCTTCCGGCGAGCAAGACCGAACGAATCGGCGCGCTTGTTCGCAACGCCGCAACCCAGTTGAGGTTACGGTATACTTCGTCGAAACAAGTGGCCCTGGCTGAGCAGGACAGGTCCGACATGCAGCGCGTCGCTCATATGCACGAATTTCTGTCGGAGCAGTATTTCTACCAGAATGACTCGCTGGCCGTGCTCAACGGAACGCTGGCGTCGTTGAACCTGGCCGAAAAATGCGGCGCGACCCCGGAGACGATTCGAGGATACAGCGCGCTGGCGCTCGGAATGGGGATGTCCGGCATGGTGGGGATCGGCCGCAGCTACGCGGCGCGCGCGATCCAACTTGCGGAAGGCTACGGCTCGCTGCCCGAGATCGCGCGGGTCCGACTCGTGCTCGGCGTTCTCTCTTATGGCCTCGCCGAATGGGATAATGCCGAGGCGCATGGCGAGCATGCAAGACGTTGTTACGAGCGCCTGGGAGACCGAAAGCGTGCGCAGAACAGCGAGACGATGTTGATCTTCATCGCGCTGTTGCGGGGATATATTTCGCTCGCCGACGAGCGGCTTGCCAAGCTGTTCGCGGAACTCTCCGACGATTCCCCGCCGCAGATCCGCGCTTGGAGTCTTTCCTTACGGGCATTGATCGACATCACCCGGGGCGGGGCCGATACCGGATGCCTCGACAAACTGAAAGCGCTGGCAGGCCAGCGGTTGATCCGCACCGAACAATTGCTTTGCACCGGCGTGGCCGCGGCCGGCTATCTCGAGCGCGGCGAGGCCGCGGTCGCCCTTGAGCTTGCGGAACGGGGACTTCCCATCCTGCGCGAATGCGGCGTTGTGTGGGGCGGATATGCCTTCGGGCCGGCAGGAATCGCCGATGTCTTACTGAGCCACTGGGAGCAAGCTTCCGGCGCGGTCTCTTCGAACATTCAAAGCCAGGCGAAGCTGGCGTGCCGGGAGCTTTCCCGGCTCGCTCGAACATCGCCGATCTGCCGTCTCTACAGTCTGTTAATGAACGGCCGATTGTGCTTCCTGACCGGTCGACCGGCGCGGGCGCTCGAGAATTGGAAGCGCGCCGCCGAAGTGGCCGAGCTGCTGCAAACCCCCCGCGAGCAGGCGCAGGCGATCTATCGAATCGGCCTTGCGACCAGCGCGAGCGATCCTGAGCGTGAGTCTCGCCTCCGGCAGGCGGCCGACATCTTTGAACGCCTCGGCGCCGCCAAGGAGCTCGCCGAACTGAAACGTGTCCATCCATCGCCGTCGTCGCAATGGAGACAGGCTTGAGCCAGCGCCGCATCATCATCGTGGGCGGCGGAATGGCGGGACTTTCCGCCGCCTATCAGCTCAGCCTTACATCGGAATTGCGCAAGCAATATCACGTCACGGTCTATCAGCTGGGATGGCGGCTCGGAGGCAAGTGCGCCAGCGGGCGCGATGCGCAGGGCCGCAACATCGAGCATGGCCTGCATATCTGGTTCGGCCACTACCTGAACGCTTTCCAGATGTTGGCCGAAGTTTACCGAGACTTGCCGCGGAAGGGAGCGAAAGTCGATTTGAACACTTTGATTCTCCCACAGGGTTACACGCCGATCGGCGATCCCGATGGGGCCAAGCCGACCGTGTATGACGTCAACTTCCCGACATCGAAGAAAGTCGGTATACCCGGCAGAGAACCGGCTGACCTCAGCATCGCCAATTGTCTGTCGCACGCGATAGGGCTGTTGATCAACTTCCACGACTATGCGCTCGGGTCAGACTCGCCGATCGTCAAGCTCGACGAAGTTTCGATCGAAACGATCAAAATGCGTGACGACCCGCGGTTTCCCCCCTCAAGACTACTCGGTGTGGTGACGGCAAGAACCTGTCTGGAGATTGCCTCGGCATGGCTGTTGCATCTCGACGAAGACATGATCTCGTTTGGCCCCGCGGACATGGAATTAGTCCGCCGGGTGCTTCAGGGCGCTGCTGGCGCCAGTTGTCATATGACCTTTGCGAATACCGCAGCCGGTCACTTGTTCGACCAGGCCTTGCGACTAGCGTGGCCGCTGGTGGACGGCATTTTCGACGACATCGTGATTGAGCAACGATCCATCCACCAGATGGACGGCGAGGACTTTCGCCGCTGGTTGGTTCGTCATGGCGCCGAGCCCTCACTGGTCAAGCAGTCGCCAATGGTGAGAGCGCTCTACGACACGATGTTTCAGTATCCGGACGGAGACATCGCCAACGCGAGCTACGGCGCAGGAACCGCGGTCCAGGTCCTGCTTCGAGCACTCGGAACCTATCAGGGAGCCGTGGCGTGGGAGCTGCAGGCCGGTGCGGGCGAAGTGATCGTCGCTCCCCTGTTCGAGATACTCAAGCAGCGAGACGTCGAGTTTCGGTTCTTTCACAAACTGACCGATATCAGGGTCTCGTCGGATGGGCGATCTGTCGATTCACTGCACTTTGACGTGCAGGCGATACCGAAGTCCGGCTATGAATGGACCGTGCCGATTGGCGATGGACTGTCCGGCTGGAGCAGCCAACCCGACTGGCTTCACCTCGACGTGCCCCCGAACGGCTGCGTTGATTTTGAATCGTTCTGGTGCAACGAGCGGGTCGGCACCGACGTAAAGACACGCGTCGACGATTTCGACGATGTCGTCCTGGCGATACCGCTCGGCGCTTTCAAGAAGTTCACGGGCAACAAGAGTGTCGAGCGACCGCCCGGACCAGGCCTATCTGGCATTGAAGCAAAGCACGAGCCGTTCGACGACCTTTACAACTACAGCACCGGCTTCTGGAATATGGCGGCAAAGCTTCGCCTGGTGCCCAGCA
The DNA here is from genome assembly GCF_054062115.1 of Bradyrhizobium sp. USDA 4501. Taxonomy (NCBI): domain Bacteria; kingdom Pseudomonadati; phylum Pseudomonadota; class Alphaproteobacteria; order Hyphomicrobiales; family Nitrobacteraceae; genus Bradyrhizobium; species Bradyrhizobium sp. USDA 4501. The sequence continues at coordinate 5,973,155 of NZ_JBSSEX010000001.1, read as the reverse complement.
TCGCAGTTCAGCTCTGGAGCACGCGCTCGCTTGCCGACCTCGGCTGGCCCGGACAAAAGCCCGCGCTGGTGTCAGGCCCCAACCCTCTCGACATCTGGGCGGACATGTTCCAGCTCCTGCGGTATGAGCGCCGCGTCCCTCCTCCCTACTCGCTTCACTACCTCTGTGACGTCTTCCCTTCGAAATTGTACGCAGCGCCGCAGACAAGCCGGCATGCCCAGGAGATGGCAAATCTGCTCGCCTATCTCAAGACGCTGGATTGGCTCGAGCACAAGGCTAAATTCATCTGGCCGAAGGTGATGACGAACGGTGCGTTTGACTGGACCGTGCTTTACGACGATCAGGATCGCCACGGCTATCGCCGGATCAGGGCTCAGCACGTCAAAGCCAATATCAGTCCCTGGGACTGCTGTGTCGCGACCGCGGCCGGCACCAGCGCCTGGCGCCTGAAGACCGACGAGTCCGGCTTCAAGCACCTGTACCTCGCCGGAACCTGGATCGACACCGGCTTCAACACCGAATGCGTTGAAACAGCCGTGATCTCGGGAATGCAGGCGGCGCGCGCGATCACCGGCGCAGAGCTCGAAATTCCCGGCGAGCGTTTCCTTCACGCTACCCGACAATTTGTGTCTCTCTGTGATGTTATGCGCAGCTGCGCGCCCGCTCCCGCTGAATGAGGATCGGCCGCATGGCGCTCAGAAAGATTGCAATCCTGGGAGGCGGTGTCGCGGCGCTCAGCGCGGCGTTCGAGCTGACGGAACAGGATCCGCAGCATCAGCTGTTCGACATCACCGTCTACACGATCGGCTGGCGCCTTGGCGGCAAGGGAGCGGTCGGCCGCGACAAGGAAAAAGGATATCGCGCCGAAGAACACGGACTTCATGTCTGGACCGGTTTCTACGATAACGCATTCGAACTGGTCGACCGGCTTTATGCCGCGATGAACGATCTCGATCTCAGCCCGCCGTTCGGATCACGCGAGAACGCCTTCGAGGGCCTCGATCGATCCGTGCTCATGGAGCCGTTCAATTCCGGTTGGACTTCATGGACTATCGACATTCCACCCCATGAAGGTATTCCCGGCACACCGCGTCCCGCAGTCTCGCTCGTCGATTTTCTGCGCTCCCTGCTCGAATGCTCGGTGCAGCAGAGCCAGTCGATCGCTGGTTTCACCGACCAATGGCCGGCGGGGACCCAGCACTCCGCCGTGGCGGCCGGAACAACCGACGGTCCGTTCAGAACGGCGCGGGCGAAGATCGATATCCTGCCGCAGGATCCCAGGGCGGTCAGCCCGAGTGACGCCGCCGAACTACAGACGATACTAAGGCATGCGCGGACTCAGCTCTGCGACAAGCCGCCATCAGCTGCGATGTCTCGCGACCCGCGCGAGATCGTGGCGGAGGTCGCTCTGACGATCGCGATCGGCATGTTGAGCGACGGCGTGCTGTGGCAGGGCTTCGACTGCATCGACCATCAGGAGTGGACCGATTGGATGAGGTCGAACGGTTGCTCGGATTCGACGCTGGATTCCGCCATTATCCGTGGCTGCTATGATTATGTGTTCGGGTTCTTCGGTAGCCGCCACACGCATGAATACGGGAATGTCATTCCCTGCAGGAACGTGGCGGCAGGCACCGGCACCCGCATCCTGTTGAAGCTGCTCTTCACATATCGCGGGTCGTTCTTCTACCTTCTCAAGGCGACCATGGGCGAGCTGCTGTTCGCTCCGCTCTACCAGGTCCTCACGAAACGCCATGTCAAATTCGAATTCTTTACCAAGGTCGAGCACATCGGACTGTCTCAAGACAAAGCTTCGATCGAGTTCATCGACACCACCGTGCAGGCGACCACCCACTCCGGCAATTCTTACGATCCGCTGATCTGGATCGGCGCAGACGGCACAATCCCGAGCTGGCCTTCCCATCCAGACTACTGTCAGCTGGTCCAAGGACAGGATCTGCGGGACCAAAGAATAGACCTGGAATCGGCGTGGACGAAGTGGCCCGGCGTCGCCCCTCCCCGAAAGCTGCGGCGAGGGAGGGATTTCGACGATGTCGTGCTCGGCATCGGCATCGGCGCATTTTGCACGATATGCAGCGACCTGATCTGCCACACGCCCGGCTGGCGAGAGATGGTCGATGCCATCAAGACGACGGCGACGGTAGCCTTTCAGGCATGGACAAGCGTCGGCATGCGAGAGCTCGGTTGCAAGCAGGATCGAACGGCTCTTTCGGGATTCGTATTGCCGCTCGATACCTGGGCCGACCTCAGCCTGATGTTGCCACTGGAAAAATGGCCTCAATCGCCTCCCAAGGGGTTGGCATATTTCGTTGGCTCCCTGGTCGACGATCCCCTGCATCCGCCGCCCCCGTTCTGCAAACACAGTTATCCGGCCAGGATGCTCGCGCGGCAAAGGCGAAGGATGCTGCACTGGGTCGAGAGCAACCTTCACTTCCTATGGCCCGGAATTGAAGGCCCCGGCCATGCCATTCGTTGGGAGCGATTCTTCGACTATCGTGCTTATTCCCCCCCGACTCGAAGGCGGTTCTTCGCGCAATATCCGAGGGTGAACATCAATCCCTCGGACCGATATGTGCTATCGGTTCCCGGCAGCGTGTTCAAACGCATGGAGGCCGGCAAGTCGGGGGTCGACAATCTCTTTCTCGCCGGCGACTGGGTTCGTACCGGTATTAATGCGGGTTGTATTGAAGCATCGGTCATGGCGGGCCGCGCCGCGGCAGCCGCAATTGCAGGAGTAGATATTGCCATGCCAAACGCCAACGACTTCAACGACGTTTCGCTGCCAACCGCCTTGTTGCCGGCATTGGACCTGTTGCGCAAGCTTGCCACTAACGCCGTCGCCGGTACCGGCGAAATCGAGGCGTTTTGCGTCGTCCAACAACGGCCGCGCTGCGAACTCGAGAAGATGCTACCCGATGGGCTGACACTCCTCGAACCTCCAGCGCCCCACAGCACGATCAAGACAGCGCATCACGGCACGTCGTCCGATGCAGAGGGCAAGACGGAAAAGACACCGGAGATTATTCCCGAGCCACCGCATCATGTCGTCCTGATCTTTGCCCGGCAACGCAACGTGCGTCCGGGACCACTACCCTTCGGCGGCGCGCACTACCTCGAAATCGCCCAGCTGATTCCCGACGTTGTCCATAAGAACGCACCTTCATTGCAGAACGTCCTGTTCAGCTACATGCCGCATTTGTTCGTGAGCTCGCTGGCAGCCACGTTGATCGGTCAGAATTTTTACGGCTTCAACAAACAGGTCGCACGAATCCAGGATGATAATGACTCCTTCTCCATGCGAAGCTCATCCGGCACCATAAGAACCTGGTTCGAGCGCGACGGCGTGCCCGGTGGCATCGACAGCTATCTCGTCATCAAGCAACTCCGCGACAAACTGGATCAGCCTCTGGTCGGCGTCCAGCCGGATGGCAATTTCATCTACTCGATGCTGAAATACGGTCTTGGCGGTGCGGTCGTTCAACCCATCAAGGGCAAGATCGCGCTATCCTCGCCTTTCGCCCATAAGGCAGAGGAGATCGAACTCGCACCGATCTCAAAGCCACCGCAAAAGGACGACTCTTGGGGATTCCGGTTCATCGCGCCTTGGACGCTCAGCCTGCCCTTCAACTTTCCGGCCGGGCAGCCGAGTTCGAGCGCAAGAAATCTGGCGAGGGCCACCGGCGAGTACAGCACGGCATTGCTGGGCCGTATCTTGGTACGACGCTGACGGCCGGAAAGCTTGGCGCCACTAATTCGCTCAATGGTCGCCAAGACACCGCACTTGTACGAAGGTCTTAGAATGACGACCGCCATCAAAACGGCGAGAGTCGACCATGATGATGCAGCGCCCCCGACCCGACAGCTGAACGCCAGGCAGCCTTTCCCTCGTTACTCGTGCCGTGGCCGCAGAGCGAGCTGGCCCCCGAGTTGGCGGACCGCGTGGAAGGCACCATCCCTTTGGAGGCTGGATAAGGCGGTGAACCGCGACGTTATGACGAATGCCGCATGGTAGCGGGGGAGCGCTACCGCCTTTCCGCACAGCCAGAAAACCTACGGTACCTTCTGAAATCTTTCGCCTAAAGCCGCCTCGACGCGACCTCCTATCGCGCTAAGATGATCGAGAAGCCGGTCTCCATTCAGATTGGAAGTCTTCGAATCTCGGCAATGTTTTCTGGTGCTATTCCGATATTTTGCAGCCTTTCGGGCTATTGAGATCATTAGATAATTTTGCTTTGTCGGAATGGGCCACGCGTGCCGGCAACAGGGATCGGACGATGGACCGCCAGTCTCGCCGGGCGCGCTGAGCCCTGCGTGGCGCCTATGCTCATCTTGGCAGCCCAACACTAGTGAGTAGCTGCTCGACGCTACGGTCGAGAGAGCTGAGCGGCGAACGCACTCAGGTTTGTGCGCCGGGAACTCTCGAGACCTTCGTTGACTCCAAGGATTGTGAGCTTTTCGCAGCCCTCTTCAGACCGAAATTGTGGTTTAGGTAGTAGTACTTTCTATTGGTGGCCCGACCGTCGCCTTCGTCGCTGGGGTTACGAAGCACGAATTCCCGGACCAGATCGTCCTTCACGCCGAAGACGACATCGGAATCGAGGTACTGGTCGCCTGCGACGAAGATGTGCGTCACTAATTGCTCGAAGCCCGGGGCGGAAATCATGAAATGCACGTGTGCCGGCCGCCAAGGATGCCGGCCCTGTGCCTTTAGCATTTCGCCGACTGGGCCGTCGTGCGGTATCGGATAGGCTGCCGGCTTGATCGACCAAAAATTAAATCGACCACTGGCGTCGGTGCGGAAGCGGGCCCTCATCGCCAGCCCCCCGATCTCACCGAGTTGCTGCACGTCGTAATTACCATCGTCGTCGGAATGCCAGACATCGACCGATGCGCCGGCAAGGGGGAGACCGTCGACGGTCGAGACCGAGCCCGTGACGAAAAGCGGATCGCCTTCGACGCCGTTGGAGATGTCCTCCCCCAATTTCCCTTCTGGAGCGTCCTGAACGAAGAACGGGCCGAGCACCGTGCTTTCCGTCGCGCCGGGCACCGAAGAAACATTGATCGCGTCGACCAGCATCGAGACGCCCAGAGTATCCGAGAGCAGAATGAACTCCTGGCGTTTGTCGTCGCACATTTGACCGGTCCTCGTGAGGAAGTCGATGCCGTATTCCCATTCCTTTTGGGTGGGACGCACCTCGCGTACAAACGCATGGAGATGTCGCACCAGGGCCTCGCTGATCTCTCGAATGCGGGCATTCGTTGCGCCCTGCAGTCGCTCAAGCACCGCATCAGTGATCGTATCTTCGTTGAAGTTGCGCATTATCACTCCGTGGGTTGAGTTCGCTTTGTTTGGCGGAAGAGAGCATCGTCTCCTAAGGTACGGCAGGCGGTTCGCCTGCCCAAGCGCGGGCGATAAGGTCTCGGATTGCGTCGCGCTCGAGAGAACGGGGATTCCAATAGGCGTCGACTATCGCAAGGTCCGCCGCACGGTCGATACCATCTTCCGGCATACCGATCTCGCGCAACCCGCGCTTCGTGCCTAGTCGCCGGCTTAGATCGAATAACCCGGCGGCTGCGTTGTTCGCGTCTACTGCCTTGGCGATGCGAGCCGCGGCGTCGGGGGCTGCCGCCGCATTATAGGCCAGCGCATGCGGGAGAACGATGGCGTGCATTTCCGAATGCGGAAGATCGAACCGACCACCGAGCACGTGACAAAGCTTGTGATGCAGTGCCATTCCGACGGTACCGAGACAAACCCCGCAAAACCATGCGCCGTAGAGTGCTTCGGTGCGCGCGTCGTGATCGTCGCTTGTGACGGCAATCACGGGCAGCGCATGTGCAAGGGCACGGATGCCCTCTTCCGCCATCAGCGAGATCACGGGATTGGCCTCTTGAGCATAGAGCGCCTCCGCGGCATGGGCGATCGCATTGATGCCCGAAGTCGCGGCAAGCTTAGCAGGTAAGGTCATCGTCAGGTCGACGTCGTAGACAACCGTTTCCGGCAGCACGGCCGCACTGCGTAGGGCTGTCTTCCGTCCATCGCGGGTTTCTCCGAGAATCGGAGTCATTTCGGAGCCCGCATAAGTGGTGGGAATGCAGAGCTGATTGACGCCGGTGCGCAACGCTAACGCCTTGCCGAGGCCGATGGTCGATCCGCCGCCGAGCGAAATGACACAGTCCGCCTGGCACGTCCTCAGCGCGGTCAATGCCCGCTCTGTCACCTCGACCGGCGTATGCATCGTGGCGTCGGAGAATATGCCGGCACAGAGCGACCCAAGCTCGTCCGCGAGCGAGACGCCCTGCGTCATTTGTTGCGAACTGGTCAACACCAGAGCTCGTTTGCCACCGAGGCGTCTGACCTCGGCGTTGACGGTACCCAGCGTGCCACTGCCGAAGACAACGCGACACGGAAGACTTTCGTACGTGAATGATCCGATCATGCCAGCACTGTTCTTATGAGAGCGTAGGTTGGCAGCCCGATCCGTGGGTCGCTCAAGTTCGAGGGCATCGCAGCGGTTGCCGCGGCGCCTTGCAAATCCGTATCGAGTAGATTCAAGTCCGAAATGTGAGGGGTTGGTCGATGGCGGAGCGCTGCCACCTGCCGGCCTCTCACTGAAGAGAGCCCTCGACGCTCGGGCTTTCGCCCGAGCTCTTCAGGATGTTTTCTACTCGGCGGCCGTCGACATATAACCGTCGCGCTGGTCCTGCGCCTTGACGTATTCGGGTTGGAAGCGCACATTGGCGTAGTGCGAGTTCTTCTGTGCCTCTGCAGCTCGCTTGCCGAGTTCTGCCGTATCGCCGAAGCCGAGAACCTGCCGAGCCAACTCGGTCAATGGACCGTCTACCTGGTACTCCGTACGCTGCATCGTGAGCAGATTGATGAGGTAGAGCGGCGTTCCATTGAACTTCTCAAACATCTCGTGCCTGTTGCCCCATTCGGTCAGGAACCGCTCGCTGATCTGACGGAAGATCTTGATGCGGTCGTACGCGCTGATCTCGGCACCGCGCAAAGCCTCGGAAAGCTTCGGACCGATGTAGGGGTCCTCCAGCTCTTTTCTCGACGGTTGGATCACGACGCCGCGGCCGCAGAAATCGATGAGCAAGTTGACCATCTTGTTCTGATTTTCAAGATAATAGGCACGGCCGAAGTCGATGTAGATGTTGTTCGGCTTGAAAAGACCGCCGGGTGTCGCGAAGCCGGTTTCTTCGGCGGCGATCATGAATGCACGGCACGTCTCGCGGAAGCGGATGAGTTCAGCGAGCTGGGCCTGTACGACCGGATTGGTGCTGGTACCCAGCGATTGCGTTAGGAGCAGCGCGAGACCAACCATCAGTTCGGCGTGGACGCAATGCCGGATCTGAGTCTCGAGATGCACCCAGTCGAACTGCCGCTGCGGATACCACTTGGCATGATCGGGATTACCGACGTGTTGGACGCGGTCCCAGGGAATCAGGACATCGTCGAAGTACACCATCGCATCCAATTCGTCTCCGATCGTGGCCAAGGGACGATCGTACGGATCGGCATCTGGCTGAGCGTTCGATTTACGGGCGACGACCGAGATGCCCTTCGTGGCGATCGGTACCAGCGCGTAAACGGTCTGCTCGGGCGTCTGACCGGGGCGCCAGAGGTTTCCAATGAGGAGGTGGTTGACGAACGGAACGGAGGTGCCGATCGCCTTCCAGCCTCGCACCAGAATGCCGTCATCGCGCTCTTCGATGATCTTGAGCATCGGCGTCTCGGCCATCGCATTTTCGCGGCCGCGATCGAACTGCACGTCGAGGAACATCGGCGAGATGGCCAGATCCTGCGAAGTCACTTCTTCCCACTGCCGTTGGATGTTGCCGGAGAGATCGCGCTTCTTTCCGGAGAAGCGGGAGTTTTCCGACCAGGGCTTCTGATCGTCCACCTGGGTAAACATCACGACGTTCATGCCGGCAGGCGGCCTGGTGAAGATGCCGCCCTTGAAATGGCGGCAGAGGAAGTCGCAGTATTGCCGGCGCTTGACGACGTCCTCTTTGCTGCGCGGTAGGAACCAATGCATCGACTGGCGGTTACCGTGCTTGTCGATGAAGGTCGCAATTTCCTGGTTCTTCGGATCGAGGTGGAGATCGTAATATCCGGCGATGGCTTGGGCATAGCCCTTAGTCGCAGGGTGAGTCGTGACGTCCTCGATCAGTTCGCCTCCGACATAGACTTTCCGGCCGTCGCGGAGCGACTCCAGGTATTCCTTCCCGCTTCTCATTTCTATTCTCCGTTAGACATGGTTGAGTTGACGTTGAAAAGTATCTGCATCCCAGTAGTCCTCGCTCCGGTGAATGAGGCCGTCGCGGATTACCAACAAATGCACGCCGCGAAGTGAAATCGCCTGCTCGCGCGGCGCGATCGGTCCCATCTGGCTCTTGAGCGTCGCCTTCAGGAGGTAGCTCATCATGGCGACACCGTTCGCACCGACGGCACGCCGTTCCGGTGTCCAGGAAGCGTCGGGAAACCAGCCGAAGAAGCGCTCCAGGCCCGTCGCTATTTCCTTCGGACCTTGTTTGACCTTGCGTTGCGCAATCTCCTCGTGACTGGCGTCGGGCGCATAAAGAGCCGCGACCGCTGCGGCATCGCGGGCGTTGTGGGCTTCGTAGAATCGTTCGACGACCTTCTCGATACTCATGCAGACGCCCCTGCGGATGCGAGGTCCAACGCGACTGTCTTCAAGTAACGGCCCTGCCCGTACAGCAGGGGACGAAGCGACGTAGGCGCCAAGATCGTGCGGATCGCACCGATCACGACGACATGGGTCCCTATCCGTCGGATTTCGGAGGCGTCGCAATCGAACGTTGCGATCGCCTCACGCAGCACGGGTGTAAAAGATGGGACGGGAAGCTCGTCCGCGGGCACGACATAGCCGTCGAGGTACTTCGAAGCACCGGGCTGTGCGCAACGTTGAGAGAGTCCGGCTTGAGCTTCACTGAGCAGATTGAGCGAGAACTTCCGGTCTCTCTCGATGTCCGCGGCCGTGACCGTCTTCGCGTTGATGCAGACCAGAAGGGTCGGTGGCTCCATGCAGACGGGCGTGTACGCGCTCACCGTCATTCCCCACGGCCGTTCTTCCCGAAGCGTGCCAACAACGGCGACGCCTCCCACGATCCGACGCATCACCGTGCGGAAAGCATCGGGTCGCGGACCGGAAGCGAGATCCCAAAGCGCAGCGCGCGCACTAACGCCCATCTCCAAACGATGTCTCATCGTATAGCCTCCCATCGCAGCCTCGCGCTATTTCCTGCCCCGCTTGGAGGAAAGTGCGCGACATGTTGGCAACGTCACGAGGCTATTCGGGAGAATTACAAGGCGTCCAATCGATATTTGTGATTTCAAATATTTACGCGAATGCTGCGTTTTGCAGGCGATCGGACTGTGGCGATCAGCAAACCCGGCGCCGCGCCCCACTATCGATGCAATGGATGTCTAACATCGATCGTATGGATATTATGACCCGATCTTTCCCCGGCCGCGGGCTCCCGAAACCATCAAATCAGGTTGATTTTGTTCGGTCGGAACGTGCACACTCCTGCATCGTGCCACTTGCCGGTCAACGGGAGCAGGGCTTTGAACCTTCGCAGCGTCGACCTCAATCTCCTAGTCGTGCTCGATGCACTGCTGACGGAACGAAACGTCAGTCGCGCCGGCGAGCGCATTGGCCTTACGCAATCTGCGATGAGTGCGGCTCTGTCGCGTCTCCGCGAGTTGTTCGACGATCCGCTTCTGGTTCGCTTCGGTCGAGGGTTGGAGCTGACGCGAAACGCAGAAGAGCTCATCGTTCCGGTGCGGGAGACGCTGGAGCGCATCGAGCAGACGCTTTCAAAGAAGGCGCATTTCGATCCTGCCGAAAATTCGCGTAGCTTTTCGATAAGTGCTTCGGACTACGCCGTCCTGGTATTGTTGACGCCGCTGGTGCGTGCGCTCACCACCGAAGCACCCAACGTGACCGTTCACCTCCTGCCGCGCGCCCGCGACCCGGGGCGCATGTTGCAGAGCGGCCAGGCCGACCTCGTGATCGAGCCCAGCGAACTGTTTGGCGACGCCGGATTCCCGTCGACGCCTCTACTTAGCGACCGCTGGCTATGTGCCGCCGACGCCCAACATCCGCACATCGCGAAGGATTGCTTGACCCACGAACAGTTCCTGGAACTGCCGCATCTCGTCTATGGCATCGGTATGGACCGGCAGCTAAACTTGGCCGACCAGCGCCTTGCCGAGATGGGTATCCAGCGGCGCATTCACGTCACGGTCGAAAGCTTCCTGCTGGTTCCGTTTCTCATCGAGGGTACCCCGCTCATCAGTCTCGTGCTGGAGCGCGAGGTCCGGGCGCTGCATTCCTGCCCGAGGCTCAAACTATTCGAGCCCCCCATTGCCTTGCCCGACATTCACGAAGCGATGTATTGGCATCCTCGACATAACAACGACCCCGCACACGCCTGGCTGCGCAATCGACTACGCCTTGTAGCCGCCGAAATCGCTTAGCGCGATCGACATCGGCAACCGGGAGGACGGCAACCTCAAGCTCCATGTCCACGCGTTGGGGTACTAGGGGCGCTGTCGCACAGATCATGTGGGAGGCCGACGACGCTTGGCGCGAGAAACCGCGCAGCGTCACGCTGTCCGATCTCGTTCCTTTCAAAGGAAACACCTGCGGCGCTCTGGAAGGATACCTTTGCGTGAACCTTAACCCGCGCGGGATGAATGCGCTTCGATTGCCCTGGCAGAATGTTCGCCGCTGATCGCGGCCGAGTCGAAGACAAGGCTTTCGGCCGGCGCGGCCAAAGATAGACCGTTTGCTTTGCATTGGCTGTAAAGGAGGTCGATGACTTCGTTGCGGGCCGCCGTCCAGCCGGCGGGACTCTCCACACGGAATAACAACTCGACTTCAATCGCGGCGGCGTCAATCGAATTCAGGGCGACAATCGGCGACGGGTCCTGGACGATCCGCGTGCTGGCATCCAGTACGGACCGCATGACTTGCTCGACGAAGTTTGGCGTCGTGGTGGCAATGCGTACGGTCAACGTGATCTGGTGCGTCTCATCGGGGCGGCTGAGATTGGTAACACCCTGTCTTGCCAGGATGCTGTTCGGCACAACGACGACATTGTACCCTCCGGTAAGCAGATTGGTCGAGCGCCAGTTGGTCTCAACGACGCGGCCTTCCGTGCCATCCTTCAATTGGATCCAGTCGCCTATGGCATAGGCCCTCCCCAGCGTCAGCGCGATCCCTGAGAAGACATCGCCAAGGGTATTTTGCAGCGCAAGGCCGAAAATGATCGCGACGACGCCTGAGGTCGCGACCAGCGTACCAACCGGGACACCGAACACAAAACCAATGATCGACAGCACCACACCGAGATAGATGACACCAACGGCCATGTCCTGGATCAGGTGCGCTTCCCGTGGCCGACGATTGAGCAACATATAGATGTGGACTAGGCCAATGATGGCCCATGCGAGATGGGTCCACCACAGGATCCTGGCCGATATGGAGAGCAACGCGCCGAGACCCCGCAACTGGGCGCCATCGACGCGATGCGGAGCGATGCCGCCCAGATAGAGCGTAAAACTCATGCCGATAAAGAACAGGATCTGGGCGATCAGTCGGCCGGTCGGACGGTTGCTCCCCTGAAGATGCCAAACGACGATACCGGCAATTCCGAGGATGTTGGTCAGAACAAGCGGCATCATATGATCTTCGTTTAACATGATTGGGATTCAGCAATAGCGGTCGGTTGCCACCGACGGAAGGGCCCTACGCTCAGGTGAAGCTACGCATCAATGAGCCCACGCCCTGGAGGTGTGCCCAATTACCCCACATGCATTCGAACACCCTTGGCCCCGTTGAGGAGCCGCTTCAGATGAAAATTCGCCAGCGGGTCGGCGGCGTTGAGACCGACCAGTGCTGCGAAGGCTGGCACCACGTCAGTGTCATCTGCCTCCAACTTGTTAAAGGCAGTCGCGTACTGTGTCGCGGCCAACCCATAACTCTCCGCAGCTGACAAGGGCTCGTGGGCGCGTAGCGCCTCACTTCGTCCCCGCAGAACAAGGTCGCCGATCGGCCGCCCTCTGAACTCCCGAACCTTACATGCGATCGAGTCGCTGACGCAGATCCGTGTGCCCAATGTCTTGTTCGCCGCCTCCAGTCTGGCGGCAGTGTTAACTGTGTCCCCGTAGGCTGTGTAGTCAAAGTAACGGCCGCCGCCGAAATTGCCGACCAGCGCAGGTCCGGCGTGGACGCCTATCCGCGTGACACCGAAGTCAACGCCCCTCTGTTTCCAGCGCTCCCGAAATGTTTCGGCCCATCGATCGAGCGCCTGCGCGCAGGCGATCGCGCGGGCGGGGTAATCGATCTGGTCGCCGGGTGCATTGAACAGTACCTGAATGGCGTCACCGATCACCTTCGCCACCGTCCCTTCATAGGCGAAGACGACCTCCGTCAGTCCACCGACATATTCGTTGAGCAGATCTCTCAGCACATTCGAATCGGCCGTCTCGACGAGTGACGTAAACCCTGTAATATCGGTGAAAATCACTGCAATGTCGCGCCAGTGGACCTGCATTCCATCGTCGCCATCTACAGCAGCAAGGCGCTTGGCGAGCTCAGGCGAGAAATATCTCGACAGCGACGCATGAGCCCGCTCCGCGTCCGCCTGTCGCCGGCGTGCTTCGCGCAAGACCTCGATGTGACGGATGGTCTTCTGGATCGTGGATTCCAGGTCGGCGAAATCGATGGGCTTGGTCAGGAAGTCGAACGCGCCGCGATTCATTGCGGTACGTATGTTGCTCATATCGCCGTAGGCCGACACGACAATCGCCACCTTCTTGTCCTCTCGCTCCTGCAGTTTCGCCAACAGGGAAAGGCCGTCCATGCGCGGCATGTTGATGTCCAAGACCACGAGATCGACATGCGGATGCTGCTCGATCGATTGCAGCGCTTCAAGACCGTCACGCGCGAACACGAAGCTTAACTGCCGTTCGCGAATCTGCCGGCGAAACCTCCGGAGGACGAGCACCTCCAGATCCGGCTCGTCATCGACTACAAGAACGGTGGAGGTCATGCGGGCTGTTCCAGTCTCGCCTGGATCGCCTGGCGGACCTGGCCGAAGTCGATCGGCTTGGTCAACAGGGCGTGTGCCCCCCGTTCAAGTGCCGTCTTGCGCGTTTCGGCATCCCCGTACGCCGTGATCATGATCACCGGAACGTCGGGCCGCCGAGCGCGAAGCTCCGGCAGCATCTCCAGCCCGCTCATTCCGGGCATATTGATGTCGGAGAGGATGAGGATCAGCGTTTGCTCGCCGGTATCGGAAATGCGGTTCAGGGCCTGCGCTGCCGATCCGGCAAAGTCCATCACAAAGCGCCGGGCGCGAAGCTCGCGTCGAAATTGCTGGCGAAACAGAACCTCCAGATCGGGTTCGTCATCCACCACAAGAACCGATACAGTCATAGTCAGCCCCCGATACTGTGAGAAAGACCGATGTTGCGCGGCAGCAGGATGGTGAACTCGGTGAATTCGCCGGGCTCAGTCTCGACATCGATCCTGCCGCCATGTTGCTTCACGATGATGTCGTGGCTCATGGAAAGTCCGAGGCCCGTTCCCTCGCCCGGCGGCTTGGTCGTGAAGAACGGATTGAACATCTTCTCCTTCACCTCGGGCGGAATACCGACGCCATTGTCGCGGATGCGGATTTCGACGTATTCGCCGCGATCATGCGTGACGGCGCTGAGCGCGGGTTCAAATCCGGGATCACCGCGCTCACAGCGCTTCGCCACGGCATAGAAGCCATTGGAGATGACGTTCAGCAGCACCCGCGTGATCTCCTGCGGGAACACGTCGGCGATCCCGGTGTTCGGATCGAACTCGCGCCTGAGGGTGACGTTGAACTGCGGTCTCTCGGTGCGCGCGCCATGATAGGCAAGATTGAGGCTCTCTTCGACGAGCGCATTGACGTCGGCAGGCCGGTGCTCGCCGCCGCCACCACGCGAATGCAGGAGCATGTTCTTGACGATGGAGTCGGCGCGCTTGCCGTGCTGCACGATCTTCTGAAGGTTGTCCGTTAGCAGCTCACTCAGTTCATCCACTTCGCCGCGGATGTCGTCCGGGAGCATGGCCGGAGTGAGGAGCTCGTTCAACTCGCCGGTCAGTTCGACCGAGAGCGTGGCAAAATTATTGACGAAGTTGAGCGGGTTCTTGATCTCGTGCGCAATGCCAGCAGTGAGCTGACCGAGCGATATGAGCTTTTCGGTCTGCACCAGGCGGTCCTGGGCCGCGCGTAGATCGTCGAGGGATCTAGCGAGCTCCTTCGTGCGGGCCTCTACTTCTTCGAATAACCGTGCGTTCTCGATCGCGATCACGGCCTGATCGGCGAACGTCTTGAGAAGGTTGATCTGGCTACCAGTGAAGGTTCCGGGTTCGACGCGCGAAACGCCGATCGTACCGATCGCCACGCCTTTTCGGAGCATGGGCACGACCACAATGCTTCGATATCCCCTCGCGCGTGCCATACTCCTGATCGCCGGATGCACACCCGGTTCGGTCTCGATATCGGAGCGAAATGCAATCGTCGACGTGAGTGCGACCCGGCTGTGGATCCCGGAGGACGTGAGCGGCGCGGGAAATGAGATTCGGATCTCCTCATCACCGGCCACGCTTCCTGCCGTGCATGCCGCCAGATGAAGCATGTCGCCGACGACACGTGTCACGAGCGCCGTTTGGCCGGCAAGCAATCGCCTCGCGCTTTCGGAGATGACGTCGAATACCGGCTGCACGTCAGTTGGCGAACTGGCGATGACATTGAGGATTCCTGCCGTGACGGACTGCCGCTCCAACGCGATCGCGAGTTCGCCCTGCAGGCGGGCATTCTCGGCTACTCCGCTCTGCAGTCGTTGTTCGAGCTCATCGACCCTGTTCCTCAGGTCGGCATCCATTGTGCTGATCATCACTTCCGGATTCAGCGCCCACACCCCGATTGCGACTAGGCCAACCCGAGGCCGCCGTCGATGGCAACCACCTGGCCGGTCATCCATTCCGAGGCTGAGCCGGCAAGCCGGACAATCCATTCTGCGACATCGTCCGGAACGCCGCGCCGCGCGAGCGGGATGCGCGCACGCTCCTGTTCCTTGACCGCGGCGGCCTGTTCCTGGGTCAGTCCCATCATGCCGGTGAGGGCGCCGGATTCCGTTGGCCCAGCGGCGACAGCGTTCACCCGTATGCCGAATGGCGCAAGCTCCAGCGCCCAACAACGGGTCAGGTGCTCCAGCGCGGCCTTGCTCGCAGCATAATGAGACAGTCCGGCCGCGGGTCGGTGACCAAAGGTGCTCGACACGTTGATGATGGTGCCGCACCTCGTCTTCAGGTGCGGAAGGGCAGCGGAGGCAAGCAGGCTAGGACCGAGCACATTAACCGAGAAGATATCCATGATCCGATCGGCCGTGGTATCGGCCAATGGAAGGATTGCGCCCGCGCCGGCGTTGTTGACCAAGGCGTCTATTCTGCCCCAGAGATCCATCGCCTTGGCAATTGTGCGCCTGGCATCATCGATCGAGGCCGCATCCGCAACGATACCCGCGATGTTCGGATGCTCGGCGATCGTTTCGTCCAGAGGACCCGCCCGGCGGCCGGTCACGAGCACCTTGTCGCCCTGGTTGGCAAGGCGGATTGCCGCCGCTCGCCCGATCCCTGAGGTGCCGCCGGTCAGGACAATGACCTTTTCTTCGCTATGCATGTTGATCGCGTTCCTTTGCGGTTACTGGGCGGTCCAACCGCCATCAACCGAGATCGCGGTTCCGGTGATCTGGTCGGCGGCGGACGAACATAGGAAAGCGACAGTGCCGCCAAGCTGCGCCGGAGAAACAAATTCGAGGGACGGCTGCTTCTCCGCCAGGAGTGTCCTGGCCGCTTCCGTCCGGCTGACCCCTCTTTGCACAGCGATGTCGTCGATCTGCTTGTCGACGAGGGGCGTTCGCACCCAGCCCGGACAGACTGCATTGCATGTGACCCCGCTCCCGGCAGTCTCCAGGCCGACTACTTTGGTCAAGCCGACCAGTCCGTGCTTGGCCGCGACGTAGGCTGCCTTATGCGTCGAAGCGACGAGGCCGTGCGCGGAGGCAATGTTGACGATCCGCCCCCAGCACTGCTTCTTCATCTGCGGGACCGCCGTCGCAATGCCGTGGAAGGCGGCCGACAGATTGATCGCCAGGATCGCGTTCCACCTGTTGGCTGGGAACTCTTCGACCGGCGCAGTGAATTGGATGCCGGCATTGTTGACGAGGATGTCGAGCCGGCCGAATTTCTCGACCGTCGCTGCGATCAATCCGCGCACGGCCTCCTCCTTCGACATATCGGCGCCATCGTAAACGGCGCGCACACCATGCTCGCGTTCGATGCCGCCTCGGATCGCCTCGATTTCGCTGGCATCGCCAAAGCCATTCAAAACGATGTCTGCCCGGAGCTTAGCCAACTCCTTAGCGATACCGAGCCCAATACCGCTGGTCGATCCGGTGACGACGGCTACCCTGCCCTTCAACATGGGACTTCCTTTCGATGGTTTGGGATTAGATTTGCCGCGAGATCAGTCACGGCGGTGGATATCGTGCGTGACAATGCCGAGCTCGGGAGCAGGCGGGTCGAGCCGCCGCGGATCGGCCAATGTACGGCGGATATCCTCCAGACCGCTCTGCCAATGCGCCCGCATCGCATTCAATCCGAATTCGCAATCCTTTGAATGGCGCTCGTAGATCTTGGACTGGTAGATCAGATGGATGATGTTGCAGGAGCGATGGCGAGCCATGTCCGCGATGGCGCGGATTTCCGGATCCTGCTTCGCGCCATCCGGTAACATTTCGAGCATTCGCTGCAGCGCCTGACGCATCTTCTGCATCCGTAGCGCCTGGTCCGTGATGGCGCGTGTGCGGCTGGAATACTGAATGTCCTTCTGGCGGCTCGACACCTCCATCAAGTCATTCGGCACACGGCCCCGTGCCGACCAAAGATCGACCTGGAAGGTCAGCGTGTCGCGCGGCTCGCTCGACAGCACTCGGGATAGAGGCGTGTTCGAAACGACGCCGCCGTCCCAATAGTGCTCGCCGTCGACCTCGACCGCAGGGAAGCCCGGCGGCAGGGCACCGGATGCCATGAAATGCTGCGGTCCGAGCCGGCGTTCAGCCGTGTCGAAATAGGTCAGGTTGCCCGTACGGACGTTGACCGCGCCAATGCTGACGCGCACCTGCCCGGCGTTCAGCCGATCAAAGTTGACAAGCCGCTCCAACGTCTGCTGCAATGGTGAGGTATCGTAGAAACTC
This sequence comes from Bradyrhizobium sp. USDA 4501, assembly GCF_054062115.1. Taxonomy (NCBI): domain Bacteria; kingdom Pseudomonadati; phylum Pseudomonadota; class Alphaproteobacteria; order Hyphomicrobiales; family Nitrobacteraceae; genus Bradyrhizobium; species Bradyrhizobium sp. USDA 4501. The sequence continues at coordinate 5,955,802 of NZ_JBSSEX010000001.1, read as the reverse complement.
GTCGCCGCGTTGCCCGAGAAGGGCGACAGGAACGGTGGCGGGAAGCGTGGCTTGAAAAAGCCGGGTTGCCCCTGCAAGAGGGCCCTGAGCGCCGCCAGGGCATTGTGCGCTGAGCGGAGATCGAAGGCGAACGGCATCGCATTGGCAAGCCCTTCGCCGACCGGCCATTCCACCGCCGCCGCGCAGATGCTCTCCCAGAACTTGCGTAGCCGTTCGATCCGCTCGGCCTCGGGCGAGCCGGCAATAATGGCGGCGTTCAGCGCGCCGATCGAAATGCCAGCCAACCAGTTCGGCCGTATGCCGGCTTCGTGCAGGCCTTCGTAAACGCCGGCTTGATATGCACCAAGCGCGCCGCCACCCTGCAGCACCAAGGCCACGACATCATATGGCAATGGCTTGGCCGCTTGCGGCGCCGGATCGATATCCCCGCGCATGACGTTCAGCATTTTCTGGAGCTCCGGATGTAGGGCTGATCTCGGTCAGCCGGCATTTGCTTCGATCAAGACGTCCGAGACCGAGCCGCGGCTCTGGTCGGTGGCAAGATAGTCATGGACCACGCCGCCTAGCCCGAGCGTCAGGTCCACGACGAGGTGCTTGGCCGACAGCACCTGCAGCACCGGCAACTCGGCGACGGGTGCCAGGGCATGCGAGTACAGATCCAGGGCAGCGGGGCCGGTCCAAGCACCCTTCACGGTGATGTCCTTTAGGTGGAAACGCACCAGCTCGCAGATGCGCGGCGAACCATCGACATGCGGAATGATCTTGAGCAGGAAATTGGGGGCTGCGAGCTTGCGGGCTTCCGCCGCCGTATCGAGCGACCGGTGCTTGTAGCCCATGGTGCCGGTCGCAATGCGGATTGAGCCATAGTTCAAAGTGCCAACCAGCGTATCGATTTCGACCTCGAGCTTCGGTTGCGCCAATTTCTTGGGAAACCCCCATAGCTCGCGCCCGCCCGCAATCGGCGGATGGTCGTTCAGGAACATCTGATGGGTGAAGCCGCCCAGCTGGCCCCTGTAGGATACGGGAATGACCTGGCCGCTCTCGGTGTAGTCGCCGAAGCCGGTGGAATCCGGCATGCGAATGAACTCGTAGTTCACTACTGGTTCGGTGATCTCCAGCGGCTCCGGCACCACGCGGCGCAGCGCGTCGGGATCGGTGCGGTACTGGATGATGAAATATTCGCGGTCGACGAAGCGGTAAGGACCGGGAGGAAAGGCCGGACTGCTCAGCGGCATCGCGAACGACGATGCGCGCACGGTCTCGTGTTTCACGGTGGTAAGCTCCAAGCTTGTCAGTGGCGGGCGCGGTCGCCGCTTGTCAACGCCCGCCCCTGGTTCGGATTTGAGCCAACAATCGGTCAGTAGTCCCAGAAGGCCGGCACCCAACGAAACGCGTCGCCTGCGACCGCAACATGACCGACCGACGGGAACGGCATGTGCGTGGCCACCAGCAGTTCGCGGTTCGCCGCCAGTTCGCGCAAAAGTTCGATCCGGACGCGAGCGGCTTCCTCGGGATCGTGCTCGAAGCCGTTGTGCCAATCCGGGTGCTCGAACCCGACGGTGAAGACGAGGTCGCCAGCGAATGTCAGCCGGTCGCCGCCGGATGCCACGCGAACCACGCTGTGTCCGGGAGTGTGGCCACCGGTGCGGCGGACTACGACGCCCGGCGCAACTTCGTGCTCATCTTCGAACGTCCGCAGCTGGTTGTGGTACTCGTTCGCGAACCGCTTGGCGGTGGCCCGAAGCGCGTCCGGGAATCCCGGCGGCATGGAGACGCGGGAGAAATCGGGCGCCTCCCAGAATTTGACCTCCGCGGCCGCCACGTGGATCCGCAGGTCCGGACGCAGCCGGTCCTTCACGCCCTCGACCAGCAAGCCGCCGACATGGTCCATGTGCATGTGGGTCAGCACCACGTCGGTCACGGATGCCAGGTCGATGCCGGCGGCTTCCAGTCGCTTGACCAACTGCCCGGCCCGCGGCAGGTGCAGATCCGGGTCCAGTCCGAGACCCGCGTCGATCAAGATGGTCTGCGCGCCGCTGCGTACCACGACCACGTTCAGTGCCCAGTCGAACGCGTCCGGCGGCAGGAACATGTCGTCCAGCCAGGCGGCGCGGACGGCCGGGTCGGCGTTGTGCGCCAGCATTTTGGACGGCAGCGGCAGCACGCCGTCGCTGATCACCATAACATCGATGTCGCCGATTTTCAGCGCGTAGCGCGATGGTACCAATTCGTCGGGCTTCGATCTAACGGAGCGTGCGGCAGTGTCTAAGTTCATGGTTGTCTCCTGTTGAGTATTGCGAATCATCCGATCTATCTTCGAGAACTTCAGCGCTCGATCCTGAGCGGCTCGTGCTTTCGCGCAGAAAGCGCGGTCAATGCTCGTGAGGTGTTTAGAGATCAGTGACACGCTCCGGATCAGCGGAAGCAAGAGCAGCGGCACGCTCGGCCCGCGGCGGATAGATCCAGACGGTATTAATCTCCTTCTTGGTCTTCTTGGCTTCGTCGCCAACCATCTCGACCTTGCGCTCCCAGCCGCGCGTGAAGAGCGCACCGGCTTCTCCTAAGTCGAGACAAGTGACGTAAGCCTTCTGGCGGTACGGTTTGGTAGGGACGCTGAGCAGCTCGGCGGCCGCATTGTTGCCGGCGAAGGCGCCCATCCGCGTGGCGTGTTGGCAGGACATCAGCGCGTAGTTGCCAACCCCGTCACATGCCGCCCTCGCCGCATCGCCGGTCGCAAAGACCCCAGGCACCGACAGCACGCGCAAGTCGGGATCGACGAGCAGGCGCCCAAAGTTGTCGCGCTCAGCGGGAATCTGCGCGGTTAGCGGAGCGGCACGCATGCCGGCCGCCCAGATCACGGTACCGCTATCAATATGCTCGCCGCTGGAAAGCGTGACGCCGGACTTGTCGAGCGAGGTAACGCCAACGCCGAGCCGGGTCTCGACCCCCAACTTGCGGAGCGCGGCTTCGATGATAGGACGAGGACCTTCGCCCATGTCGGGGGCGATCGCACTGTTTCGTTCGACGATGATGACACGCGGCTTGGCATCCTTGCCGAGGATCTCACGAAGCCGTGCGGGCATTTCTGTCGCGACTTCGATGCCAGTGAATCCGCCGCCGGCCACGACAACCGTGTCGCGCATCCGTGATACCGGCCACCCCACCAAATGATGCAAATGCCGGTCGAGGGCGATCGCGTCGTCGAGCTGGTCGACGCTGAAACCGTGTTCAGCGAGCCCGGAAATACTGGGACGGAACAGCCGGCTACCAGCTGCGACAATCAATCGGTCATAGGTGAGTCTCTGCTTCGCACCCTTGGCCGCAACGATGTCTACCACTTGAGACTTGGTATCGATCGACTCGGCGCTGCCTTTCACATAGGCAACGTCAACGGCCTTCAGCACATCCAGGAGCGAAGCTGTCAGGGTCTCCGGTTTCGGCTCATAGAGCCGCGGTCGAATCACCAGCGTCGGCTCCGGTGAAACCAACGCAATTTCGAACGCCTCGGGCGAAACGCCCTGGATGTCGCGCAGCCGGGCCGCAGAGAGAGCGGCATACATGCCGGCGAATCCGGCGCCAATGATGACTAGTCGCATTTGATTACTCCTTGGGTTTGACTCTCTTCGATGAAGGCACCGGGTTAGGCGCTCACGAATTTCAGCAAGTCTGCGTTGATGATATCGGGATGCGTCGTACACAGACCGTGCGGTAGCAGGTCGTAGATTTTCAAAGTGCTTCGTTTCAGAAGCTTCGCCGACAAGGTTGCAGAATCGCCAACGGGCACGATCTGATCGTCGCCGCCATGCAGGACGAGCGTGGGGACGTCGATGTTCTTCAGATCCTCGGTGAAGTCGGTTTCCGAGAAGGCTTTGACGCCATCGTATTGTGCCTTGGCGTTACCCATCATTGCTTGGCGCCACCAATTCCAGATCACCGCCGGGGACGCCTGTGCACCTGGGCGATTGTAGCCATAGAACGGGCCACTCGCGAATTCGAGATAGAACTGTGCCCTGTTCGCTGCGAGCTGCTTGCGCAATCCGTCAAGCACCTCAATGGGCACGCCCGCCGGATTGGCTTCCGTCTTCAACATCAAGGGAGGCACGGCCCCGATCAGGACCAGTTTGGCCACCCGGCTCCTGCCGTGGCGTGCGACGTAGCGCGCTGCTTCGCCGCCGCCCGTGGAATGACCAACGTGAATGGCATTGCGAAGAGCGAGATGGTCAACGACAGTCGCAACGTCGGCTGCGTAGTGGTCCATGTCATGGCCATCGCTCACTTGACTCGAGCGGCCATGACCTCGCCGGTCATGCGCAATGACTCGATAGCCCTTGCCGACGAAGAACAACATCTGCGCGTCCCAATCGTCGGAACTGAGCGGCCAACCGTGATGAAAGACGATCGGCTGGGCGGACTTCGACCCCCAATCCTTGTAGAATATCTGCACGCCGTCCTTGGTCGTCACAGAAGTCGCGGGATCGCTTCCTTGTGTGGCCGACATCGAATGGTCCCTTTCCTTGCCAATCGCCGAAGACGGGCGAACGGTCAGCGATGTCGCGCAAATGAGCGTGCTCGCCAGCAAGTTTCGACGCGACGTGGCGAGGCCGCTGAAGGTCTTTTTGGAAATCATCTGTTGGTCTCCGTGTCGTCAGATTTCTTGCGGCTATCTAGGGGAGCTCGCGGACCACTGCCCAAGAGCGATTGCGCCGATTGCAGCGCGATTGCTGCTAACGCATGCTGCGCCGCCAATTGGTCGGCGTTTCGCCGGTGAACCGTTTGAATGCCGCGGCGAACGCGGTCTGAGAGCCGTAGCCGAGGACCTCCGCGACCGCGACGACCGATGCGTCCGTGTCGCGCAGCATCTCCATGGCCTGCTCGAGCCGTCGCTGGCGGAGCCAGGCATGAGGCGAAAGGCCTGTGCTCTCCTTGAAGGCACGGCAAAAGTGGTAGCGCGAGAGGCCGGCCTCGGAAGCGAGTGCTCCGAGGGAAACGTCCGCATCGTTATCGGAGCGCAAGCGCTCGATGGCGCGGCGCAGGACATTTGGCGACAGGCCGCCCAGAGCTGGCCGGACCGTGATCGACGAGCCAGCATGTGCTGCCAAGAGGCGCGTTGCCAGAAGGTCCATCAATTGCTGCCTGAACAATGCTTCCAGCGTCGCGTGTCCTTCCAGAACATCCACTGCACTCATCAGCAACCGGGATGTAACGGGATCCGAGTACACTGTCCGCTCCAGAAGATCGCCGGGCGCGGCGACGTAGGCTTCGTCGGCAACACGCGAGAGTGTTGCCTGCGGAAGATAGAGCTGAAGGACATGCATCGGCCGGTGAATATCCCACCGAGAGGTCGAACCAGCCGGAATGAGCGTCACGACGCCGGGACGAGCCGTTCCGATCGCAACTGATCGTCCGGTGCGCCGCTCGAGCCGTTGTACGCCGGTCGGGTAGGTCATGATGACGTGATCGACCATCGGCTTGACGATGTCGTGTACGGGCTCGTGCTTCCAGTATGCAATCGTGCCGCTGGACGGTTCCAAAGCAACGCGAAAGGGCTTAGTCCTGAGCACGCGTGCCATCTCTTCATTGGCGGGGCGCCGCTCACCGACCGGCAGGTCACTCCTATGCGCCTGCGTCGCGCCGGGCACATTGTCCAGGGGGGCGCGCAAGATGGGCTTGCTCATGAACTTCCACTCGCATTGGGGAAGAGCGTTCGTTCCGCGCGTCTGCGGATGCATCGCTTCCCGTGTGCTGCGATCATGGCGGTGAGCGCTGTACGAGGGCATCGTGCAGCGGGTCTGGTCGCGCTGGTTCAGCGGATAGGTCGACCTATACCTCGGTATAGTTCGGGAGAGATTGTCCGCATCGCGGGCGCAATTCCTTGCAAACGCAGGCGCTCATGCGAACGTTGGCGCACTTACCGAATGAGCGCGACAACGCTGGAATCGGGACCGGCAGTCGCCGGCACCGGAAGCGTGAAGCGAAAATGCGCGCCGCCATTTGGACGATTCGCGCCCAAAATGCTGCCTCCGTGCGCCCTAACGATCGACTGGCAGATCGCGAGGCCGATGCCAATTCCTGCATCCTTGGTGCTGAAGAAGCTGTCGAAGATGCGCCCGAGGTCTCCGGTGGCGATACCCGGCCCATTGTCGAAGACGGAGAAGCCGACCGAGCCTTCTTCGGTGACCGACGTCTGGACGTCGATTCGACGTGTCGGTTGACCGGAGTGCACGATGGCCTGGACGCTGTTGACGAGCAGATTGATAATCACCTGCTGCAGCTGAATCCGGTCACCAATCACTTGGGGAAGCCCAGATGCAAACGTCGTCGACAAGGCAATTGATTTTGACTCAATGTCGTGGCGAATGAATAACAGCGCTTCTTTCGCGACGTCATTGATATCCATGAGCCGCTTCTCTGGTTCATGCTTCGCCGCCATGCCTCGTATGCGATGAATGATTTCGCTCGCGCGCCGCGCATTCGCCACGATTCGGGACGTGAGCTGGGTGACCTTTTCGATGTTTTGATCTGCGCGCGCCAGCCACCTCAAGCTTGCCTCACCATTGGTCACGATGGCCGTAAGCGGCTGATTAATCTCATGCGCGATCGAAGTTCCGAGCTCCCCAAGAGTTGCGATGCGGCCAGCATGCGCGAAATCAGCTTGCAGCTTCCGAAGTTGCCGTTCGGCGTTCAAGCGCTCACTGATGTCCTGGATGGTGATGAAGGTGTTGTCGAGTTGCTCGGGGGGCACAGGATATGTGACCGTGAACAGGACATCGATGAGCGAACCGTCGAATGCACGGATTCTGGTCTCCTCTATGAGATTGCGTCGACCTTCAAAGTGAGCCACCATGACCCGCTCGGCGAGCCCCGGGACGGCGGCAAACAGGTATCGAACCGGTTTGATTAGGTCGGCGGGATTGCGTGCCCGAAACAGTGAGACTGCATCGTGGTTGACGTCCGTCACACGAACGACGTCCTTGGCGTGCTCGATAAGATCAGGGTGTGTCGCCAGATAGGAAGCAATATCGCGAACACCCTTCGCCTTCAGATCGTCGAAGACCTCGCCCGCGCGTCGGGAATCGACCTGCCAGAGAGCCGTCGGTAGATACTGAATGAGCTTGCGATATCGATCCTCGCTCGCGTGCAACTCCCAGGACGTGCGGTCATCATCGATCGCGCCGTTGATCGTAACAAGCACGGTGCCCGACGGCTTCGGGTCCGCAGAATGCCAGGCCCTGATGATGGGGTTGCGTATCGCGCCGCTCAGGACCATTCTGCGGGTCTCGAGGCGCGAGCGGTCTGTGGCAACGTCTCCGATTAGTCCGGCCAGGATTGAGCGGCTTTCAGCCGGCCAGAACGTACCGATCGGTTGACCGATCATCTGCTCGTGCCCTGCATGTGCCCCGAACATGCGAACCGCGCGATCATTGACAGCCAGAATTCGAGTGGCGGTAAGCAGTCCGTTGACCCAGTCCGGATGCTGATCAAGGTCGATAGCGGCTCCGCCGCGCCTGTGCTTCGCGATTGCATCGAGCAGGGGCCGGGCCCGCGAGGCATCAAGCTCCCAAGCAGCGGCCAGAGATCCCTGCAACTCGGCATCCATGCGCAGGTACGCTGCTTCGGTTAGTGGTCCTGCATTTCGGCCACACTCAACGATGTCAAGGACCGCGCCGGTTGCGTCTCGTCGCACCACCTGCCGCACGGCCGCCGCAACCTCGACCCCGGTCAGGCTACGCCGAAAGACGATACCTTCCCATCGACCTTCGCGGAGCAGTATGTCGATGTGATCGACACCCGAGTGGCCGCGCGAGCCGATCTCTGCCACGTGTCGACCGACCATCGCCATGGAAGGCCAGCCGTACAGGACTTCCGATGCGGCATTCCAGTACTGGATGACACCGTGCAGGTTGCTGACGATGATGCTTTCGGACACAAGGTCGGCCAGTTCCGTGCCGGGAGCAGAGGCAACGAGATTCGGCTGGCCGCCTTGCGATATCTGTCGGGCGAGATTAGTCATCTGATGGTGGATCCCGTCGCTCGTTGCGTCGCGAGCGGCCTGCGCAGTTCATTGCGTTCTGCAGGAGATGAAAGAGCACCTCATCATTGACCGGCTTCGTCAGGCAGGCATAGGCACCGCCCCTCAGTGCGCGAGCCTCTGTCGCCGGGCTCGTGTCCGCGGTGATGAAAATGACCGGCATTGACGAGCCCAGCTCGCGCAATCGCTCCTGTAGTTCGAGCCCGCTCCGGCCGGGCATGCTCACATCCGTGATCAGGCAATCGAAGCGGCCTGGCACAAATTCAGCCATGAACGCCTCCGCCCGATCAAACGAGCGACACGCAACGTCCAGGACCAGGAGGAGATCGCAAAGAGCCTCTCGTACAGCTTGGTCGTCATCTACGATGGCAACTAGGGGCGTTTTGGACAAACAGATGACTTTCGCTGGCATGGCCCGCCGATCATCTGCCCATTGCTGATCGGGTTGTACCTATTCCTTGGTGTAGGATGGGCTACCTCCCGCGAAGTTCCGCAGGAAGTGCTTCCCAAATCCGGATCAAGTCTCCGACGGACGTTGCTTGCAGCTTTCTCGTCGCGTTGCCGCGATGCAACTTCACAGTGATCTCGCTGATGCCGAGATCAAAGGCGATCTGCTTGTTGAGGCGCCCCCTTGCTACCTCGCCCAGGACTTCACGTTCGCGCGGTGTCAGCGTTGCGAAGCGGGCGGCGTGTTGCGTTATGCGCCTGGCCGCGGCTCTTTGCGAGACATCCTTCTCGATCGCCGCCGCGACGGCATCGAGGAGTGTCTGGTCTCTGACTGGCTTCGTCAGGAAGTCGACGGCTCCCGCCTTCATTGCCTGGACGGTCATGGCTATATCGCCATGACCCGTGAGGAAAATGATCGGCCTCGTGTTGCCGTTCAATGCCAGACGCTGTTGCAGATCCAGCCCGCTTGCTCCGGGCATGCGAACATCGAGAATCAGGCAGCCGGGCCGCTCCGGAAGATCGGCACGCAACAATTCCTGCGTCGAGCCAAAGCAGCACGCGTCGATGCCGACCGATAGCAAAAGCTCCCGAAGCGCCGACCGGATCTCCTCGTCGTCGTCCACGATCAAAACAAGTGGGCGGTCTGCAGTGTTAGTATTGAGAGTCATAGGTAAGCGCGCTACGTGCGATGAAGGCTGCGAGCCCGTGGATACGGTTGCCCTAAGCATTTGCGTGGCCTCCTGATCGCTTCTGCCCCGCGGTCTTTCGCTGCTTTTTCGCAGATGCCCGTAAGGTCCATGTCATGACACGGCCGTCACGGTCACTTGGCTTCTACGGCGTGTTTCTAGGGCTCGCAGGGCCCCCGCGTCTTTCCCAAAGCCGTCATGTCTTGCCTCATTCCGTGCCAAACGAGGACCATGCGACTGCGAGTCGCGGAATCACGTGTGCTTGCGAATCGTTGCGACCTGCGCTCCGGATTTCACCCCAGTTCCTGGCGGCAGTTGATTGGGTCGACCGCATTGAAATTGCTTCCGAATCCGTTGCGACTTTCGCGACGATTTGCCCTCACGAAAAGTTGCGCGTCGCCGGGTGGCCGTGGACAGCCGCTTGCCTATTTCCGATAATGCACCGCAAAATTCGCAGGGCGATCAGCGCCTGCGGTCTAACCTTCCGGATCAACTCAAATGGCACAGGCCGGCGTCTACGGATCGAGGCTCGGACGACCCCTGCAGGCGAAGAACGCACCTTCGCTGATTGCACGTACGCTGCGCAGTTCCGAGCTGGCGGTGACCGAAACCCGAAACGACGACCCGGTGCCGAGCCTTTCCGGTTCGCTGCCCTCCGAGGACGCCTACCTCGTCAGCCTCAAATTTCGTGATTATCCGGACTGCGAGTGCTGGGAGCGGGGCCGATGCGTCATCAAGACGAATGTCCACGGCGGCGCGACCTATCTCTACGATCTGAAGCGCGATCCGCGCTACGTCATTGACAAGCCGTTTCACTCCCTCTTTTTCTATCTTCCGCGCTCGGCCCTTGACGACATTGCGAGGCAGGCCGGCGCACCGCGCATTGGCGAGCTTGCCTATGAGCCGGGTATAGGCCACGACGACGCAGTCGTCCGTAACCTCGGTGCGTCGCTCGTGGAAGCTTTGCGTCGAGCGGACGAGACCAACCAGCTTTTCGTCGACCACATGTTGCACGCACTTACTGCGCACGTCGCTCAAACCTACGGTGGCCTTCGGCGTAGCGCCAAGACGATACGCGGCGGCCTCGCTCCGTGGCAGTTAGACCGCGCTTGCGATATGCTCAATGCCGATCTCGCCGGAAAGACTCCTTTACGGCAGATCGCAGCCGAGTTCGATCTTTCGGTCGATCATTTCTCGCGGGCGTTCCGAATCTCCACTGGTCTGCCGCCGCATCGATGGCTACTTCGCCGGCGGGTGAAGACGGCCGAGCAGTTGATGACCATTCGCGATCTGCCGCTGTCCGAGGTTGCGAAATCGGCTGGGTTTGCCAATCAGAGCCACTTTACGAGGGTATTTTCAGCAATGGTCGGCGTCAGTCCGGGAGCGTGGCGCCGAGGAGTGCGAGGCGCGTCGGATAGTGAGGGGTAATCAAGGTTACGCATAAAGACGGTCTGCGACCTACACAACCGCAACGTATGCATGGCTAGGCCGACCCTCATGACGATAATCCCGGCGAGCAGCACCAATTTCTAGCCGTCCTCGCACGACAACTAAAAGGCATTTTCGACGCCCAACTCATGCAGCGAGCTTCAATAGCGCGCGCGCCTCCGGCACGGTCGCTGGACGCCGCCCGTATCGACCGCAGAGTTCGACCACACGCTTGACAAGCGCGGCGTTCGACGGTGCAAGCTTCTCACGATCCAGTCGCACATTGTCCTCAAGTCCTGTGCGGCAGTGTCCACCGAGTTCAAGAGACCACGCATTGAGCGTGATCTGGTCCTTTCCAATGCCGGCGCCGGTCCAGGTCGCATCAGGCGCCAACCGGTTAAGGGTCTCAATATAGAACTCAAACGCTGCTCGATCGACGGGCATTGCGTTCTTCACGCCCATTACGAATTGGACGTGCAGCGGTCCTTTGATCTTGCCGATCTTTTGCATAGCGATGGCCTGGAAAATCATCGATAGGTCGAACGCCTCGATCTCCGGCTTTATGTCATGAGCCAGCATCTCGGAGGCCAACCAGTCGACGAGTTCGGGAGCGTTCTCGTAAACGCGCGTGGGAAAATTGCACGACCCGGTCGACAGCGACGCCATGTCCGGCCGCAGTGACAGCATTCCGCCTCGCTCCCGGCCTGTGCCTGAGCGCCCTCCAGTCGAGAGCTGCACAATCATGCCGGGACAGTATTTCCGGAGGCCTTCCAGCAAACGCCCAAAACGTTCGGGATCCGATGTCGGCTTACCCGCATCGTCGCTCGAGTTGCTCCGGGCCTATTCCTCATCCTTCATCAATCGATTCGAACAACATGCTATAATTCTTCTCGGAGTCGCGTGCGAAATCGACCTCTGTCGCGGAATATCGAAAGCCCGTATTCGGTGCCGGCATCGTGCCGTAGGCGCGTGGTGCCCCTCGTCTGCTTCCTTCCGACCATCTCCGGCCAATTTCTCAACTTGACCTACCAGATCGCGCCAGACCTCTCCTTGTCGCGCGGATACCATTTCTAGACGGGTCGCGGGTCGATGACGCCTGGACAATCAACCTATCCCATGTGCCAGGCACACCACCGCGGTCGCCGGCGAGGTGCTGTTTCGTATCGATCCGGCGCCGTTCCAGTACAAAGTCAACCAGCTCGAGGCATCGCTTGCGCAAACACGCCAGCAGGTCAAGCAGCTGAAGGCCAGTTACGAGCGGGCGACGGCGAATGTCGACGGGCTACGGCATCGACCCCGAAGGCAGACATCGCTTCTGCACTTGAAACTAGGCCGCCGGCGATATTCGTTTCCCGAACAATACGTGGGTTTATGGTGCGCGCTCCGAGGGCATTCGTCTTTGCTGCAGCTTCAAGGAGTTGCGGATGTGGACAACGAGGCTGGGGATATCCGTGCGCAGGGGTGCCTTGCCGTCTCTTGTCAGCGACCACTCTTAAGAGACGGCGGCACTCCCGGCATAATGGGCGCGGGGTTACGTTCCAGCGGGACATGATGACCGGCAAAGCCCATGGCCCGACCTATCGCGGATGAAGCCCATTTCCGGCAAGGGACCGCTTCGGAAGTTCTCAAGCTTCGCGATCACCGCACCCAAGGTTTGAGTTAAGAAATCAATTCCCCGCCGCGGGTAAATGCTGCCGCCGTCCGCAGCGCGGCGCCGTGGAGAGCCTGCTCCCCACTACTTTCGATTATGCGGGCGTCCACGGATTTTTTCTCTACCGGTGATTGCGCAAGGCGACGCCAGCCAAGTATTCAGTCACGCGGTGGCGACAATCCACTCCGAAGAGCTGCAGCAGGCTCGGCGGGGATAGGGCGTCCCCGGCAGATGAGTTCTAGAAGCTGGTTTTGCGAACCGAGCTGACAAGCCAGGATTGCCGGCGGCGGCTTGCTCGCCCGCTCTTCGTTGAGGAGCTGCGAATGAAGCTTCCAGACCTGGATGTTTTCGTTCGTGCAGGGAAATGCACAAGCGATCCCCGCCAAGGACGTTCTTCAACCGGAGCGGCGAGTTCGCCGCCTAGCAACATGCGCTCCGCAGCCCGACCGGCCATGAACTCGATGCACTGAGTATATCGGCCCATGCCTTGGCGTCGAAAACCCGCCCGTCATCTCCGTTATTGGACTGGCCCTGTCGATCGCAACGCCGGTTTCAAGACGGTGCTTGTGTTCTTGCGTCGGCCGCCAACATCATAGCGGCTGCTGAAGCTTGCCGACTTGCAGATGGGATTGGGCTGAAATCTCGGTGCACCGCAAGTTCACCGCCTGCGGCAAGGTCGGCTGGGTTGATATCCGGATCGAGTGAGGCGAAGTGATCAATTCGCCAAGGACGTCTCTGGTAGGCCCTGCCGATTTCTCCTACTGGTACACTTCCGATGCGCGGAGGTTTACTTTGCTTCGCAATCTCTGACGATGCGGCCATCACGGGTCGATACCACGATCGGCGGGGTGGTGTAGTCGTCGCCTCAATCGCCACAATCTGCTTCAGGATGGATTATGCTGCACTTCCCTTGCACTCTCGTAATGGTTGCTGTTGGATAAGTGGGCGTCACATTGGCGTGTCGCGAAAACATTTCATTGTCTATTTGAGGAGGAAAGTATGCTTCGGATCACTGCTCTTATTTTCTTCGCCCTTACCTGGTCCGCGAATGCCCAAACAAACCGCACCGAGTTGAAACGCGCCGACCTAAGCGGCACGAATATGGAGATTGTAGTCAGCGTCGTCGACGTACAGCCCGGAAATAATCTCATTCGCCACACGCATCATGGCGAGGAAGCCGTTTACGTTCTAGAGGGCGCAACGTTGGCGCTACCCGATGGAAAAGAGGTGCCATTTCCTACGGGAGCAGCAACAATCAACATTCGCGACGTGCCCCACGGTGGTTTCAAGGTGGCAGGCGACAAAACCCTGAAGATGTTGACGGTCCATATCGTCGATAAGGGTAAACCAATGATGGAGCCTGCAAAGTAAGAGGTCCCCTCAAACCGACATCAAGAAAAAGCGGTCGCAAACGCGCACCCGCTTTTTCTGCTTGAGAAAGCTACGCCGGGGGCATTCTCGAATCCAGATGGTCGCCTCCGCGCCCATCCGCCCCTCGGCGACGCACTCAACGCCGCATCGCTATCTCGAAGTAGCTCCAGCTCGGGGGGCACGTCGCCTTCCGCCACGGAAAGGACAGCGCATGGTCATTAAGCGTCGGCACTTCAAGCAAGAGCACTCTCTGGAGGAACGCCTTACCGAAGAGGCCAAGAGTCTTCGTGAAGAAGCAAGCGTACTCCCCGCAGGTATGGAAAAAGAGCAGCTACTTAAGAGAACCCGGCAAGCTGAGACCGGCGCGCATATGAGCGAGTGACTTCAATCTTCCGGGTTATGACCCCCCATATGAACCAATCAGCGAAGCCAAGCGCCGGACGAAAGGTAGCGGCCGGGGCGTCTGTTTTGCTCGCCCTGCTACTGATGGGTTTTTTCTTTGTCGCGTTCTAAGGTAGGCCCGCAGCGAATGTCCTGACTAGGACGGCACCCAATCGCATGACCCTAGGCCGGCGAGAATCTGTTCGGCTAACCGAATAAACACGACTTCAGCTGAATGTTTATTTCGGTTCGCTAATAACGCTGGCACTCCGCGGATCACCCAGGTCAGCAAAGACCTTTTCGCGTAGTCTTTGCAAAAATGGCCCCAACGCGGTGAGGCGCGGCGCGGAGGGGCCGAGTTGCCACGATCACCTGCACGCCAAAACCAGCATCACTGGGCCGTTTATCCTAACGATCGATAATAGGAACGATCGGCTTGGCAACGAGTCGGCTCAGGTCCCCCAGCCGATCCAGGCCCCCCCGGCTGCTGGAGGAAAACCCGCATTGTTCGGGTTGGCGGCCCTCGGGTTGTGGCCGTTTCAATTCGCTGGACGCATGAAACCCTTCAATTTCACAGGTGGTGTTGCAATGGAATTTATTGGACGCCCGATGAGAGGCCGATTCCTCGTTCGGCAAGGCGGCAACGGCTGGATAGTCTACGATAGCGAATGCAAAGGACCGGCCCAGATAGAAAAGGACGGCGCGTTCGCCGAGAAGCTGACAAAAGACCAGGCTGAGATTTTAGCGAAGCTATTCACGAGTCGCGAAAAGCGGCCCCTGACGTTAGAATGGCCTCAACGCCCGCGGAGAGCGCTAAGGCCGCGGTAATAGTCCCAGTCCATCGTTTAGATTTGACGTCGTGGACTGCTGCTCGTTCCCTGAACAGAAACGGCCCCGGCGAGACGCTGAGGCCGAGTCGACGGCCCTAGCGAGGTGCAGCCGGGGCCACCGGTTTAAACTGATTGAGAATGTACCCCGGATCTTCGGGGGCAAGGAAGCGTTGGCAGGAACTAGCTTTGGGTGGCCGACGTTACTGCCGCGACGGTCAATTTTGCAAACCGCCCCGACAATAGCCTGATCTTCTTCGGACCAGCCAACGGCCGCGACCTTTTATTTTGGGATAGAAGCAATGCCGGACAATTTAACCAACCGCGTCCAGCCAGATCGCTCGAAGATCAACATGCACGAGCCATACGAGGTGAAGTATTGGACCCATGCACTTGGTGTGTCGAAGAATGACCTTCAGAAGGTCGTCGAAAAGGTCGGCAACTCCGCTGCTGCGGTCCGCAAGGAATTGGGTCTGCCCGACAAAGCTCAAGAATGACCAAACCCACCTGTCCGATTTGCTTGGGGTTGGGCTGGGTCTGCGAGAACCATCCGCACTTGCCTTGGACGGCGGAGGCACATGGCTGTCAGTGCGGCGCCGGCATGCCTTGCGAGTGCAATCGGGCGGATGGGATTGATGAGCCTGATGTGAGCAAGGTCATTGAGCAATCCGAATAAGATATTGCCGTCTGGCAATTCGTAGGGCTGCGCTGCATGGACGCTACCGACGAGCTAGGAAGGCGCCTAGCAAGAATGCAACGGCAAGGGACTGAAATGGAGCTGCCCGGGTCGCTTCACTCAAATGATGCAGCCACCGATCATGTTGTGGCAAATGTTGCAACGCGTCGTCTTCAGCCATCCGCCGGATCGCTTCTGAAGCTCGGTCTCTTCGCTGCTCGGGCGTGGCAGTAGGTGCAACTGAGCTTTCGTCAGCCATGTAAGTCTCCTCGCGCCGGTCGCCTACCAAACGGACTTGTTGCATGAGCGCTAACGTCCGGCGAATATCGACTGTTCCTAGGTTGTGCCGTTCGGGCCGATAGCTGATCGGCGGCCTCTCGGGCATCTTCGTCAAGGCCGTTGGGGGCGCGGCTTGTCCGTCGTACAATCGGGCATCGCTTGGATCGCGGGTCCATAGTGCAAGAGCGGCCAGTTCGGATAGAGCGCAGGCTGTCGGCCATAATGGCCGCCGATGTCGCCGGCTATTCACGGCTCATGCACGATGACGAAGAGGCCACGCACGCCAAGCTGAGCGAACTTCTCGCAAGAGAAGTGAGCCTGCTATTGCCAGTCACGGCGGCCGTATCGTGAAGAACACCGGAGACGGGTTCTTGGCAGAGTTTCCGAGCGCGGTCGAAGCAGCGCCATGGGGCATGCGGCGAGAAGCTGCCCTCAGGGAGGCCGTGTCGCTGATGCGCTGTCCCTGCGGCGCAACGTCGATAGCCAGCACCGGCCGAGAGCTGCACACACTGCGGGCACATCTAAAAACGACGCAATTCGACGATGAAGATGAAGAAAGAACACTTAACTCAAAGGCAAACCTCGGGTGGAAGCCTGCCGGATGAATCGGAGCGCCGAAGCAATGCAGTCACCTGCCCATTAGCGCTGGGTAACAGTCGTATACGTAGAGTCGGCGGGGATTTGTGCTTCGTAATGCTTGGCTTTTTCTATCAGTGCGTCGCGGACTGGACCTTCCGGCAGAAGCGCGGCTTGATGGCGCGCCTGTCTCGCGCATTCTGCGATTTTACTTGCCAGTTCCTCCGTCTCGCGATCCATCGTCGCCGCTCCTCCGAACTAGAAGCCACGCTAGCGCGGTGGGCTAGCGCTTTCTTGGCACGCCACCGAATGCTCGGAAATCCACTTGGTTGCGTCGTGCTCCGTAACAAAACCTTTGATGACTTCGGTTTCGCCATCGGCCCACAGAATATCGATTCTCCAGCCGGTGCCGGGGTTTTTGCAAGCCATGAAGGCTGGGCGCTGCTCGATCATTGCTTGACTATGCGCCGACTGGTGGCTGCTACAAGCCAGTGATCCTGCCACACTTCGCTTTTTTGGCCCCAATCTATTGAACCTTAACTCCCGCGCTCGCGCCGTTCTTCCTAGATCGGGAGTCAAGAAGATCGGGCAACGGTGGTAGTTGCTGGCGCTATGCAAGAAATTCACTGACTTGAAAAATTTGAAGGCTAATTTCGCACGGCTTGATGAGGTGACGCTGAACGGATGCTCGACCGTCTCGCGACGAAGGCGCATAGCAAGCGGGTTCGCATCGAGCCGCTGTTGCAAAGCGTCGAGCAGATCCTCGCACTCCCATCGCGTGATCCGTCGCGCTGACCCGGGCGTAGAGGCGCAGCGCCTTGTCGGACTCTTCGTTTGTGTAGCGATACGCCAATCGAAGTGCACGTGGCGTTGCGCGGAGCGGCGGTGAGGCGACAGCCAAATCGCAATCCTGAGACAGAAGCGCTGACCTAAATTCACCCTCGATTGAAATAAAATTTGATGGGATAAGTCCAAAAGCTGACTTGATCTTTAAGCTTTCTTGAAATCGCAACGCTCCACCAATTCGAATGGGTAAGAAGCGATGACCGATCAACAGTTGGCTCTTGATGCCGTCAGCGAAGCCCTGTGCATATTGGACGAGTATCTTCTGCCCCGCCCCCACGACAGTGAACGCATACTCGACAAGTTAGTTGAGGTTCTTGAGCGGCCCGACTTGGTCGTTGCTGTAAGTCGACTGCGGCAACGAAGTAGTCTCTAAGTGTTCCGATGAAGAGGCAATTTTCATTTATTCCTTTGGCCGCTCGCATCGCTACTTTCCTATTGATTGGAATGCCGACCGCGCAGGCGAAACAGCAATGCAGTGCGGTGATGCCCCCAAATCTGCGCGAGTATTGGTCTTGGCGCCTCATCGACGGACGAAAATGCTGGTACGAAGGCAAGCCCATGCTTTCAAAATCATTATTGGAGTGGCCCGTGCGGATTTCGACGCAGGCACGTCCCACCGAGGAGCTTGCAAGCGCGCTCATAGAGAAGCCCAGCGATCAAGAATGGACACCATCTCGCCAAAATACCTTCGATGCCTTGTGGCGCACTAGGGTTGAACAGCGGTAGGGCTTTGACCTTCAAATTAAGCGAGGCTGACTTTCTCTTCATCGCTGAGGCTGTAGGACTCGGTGACTGGTGTAATCGACGTCGGCCATGCATCGATCGATCGAACCAATACTGTAGCTTCGTCGATCTCGAGTCTTTCGCTTTCGATTGCCGTGAGAGCGCCATATTTTCCAATGAGTGCGCACAGAACGGCAGCCCCGCAGAAAGTCGCTAATTCTCCATACCGCCGATGAAACTAACCGCAGATCGTCCTTTACGCCAGTCCCGGGAAAGCCGCCCGCAGGATCATGGAGCACGCTCACGCATTCGAGCCGATCCAGGGCGGCCGGATCTAGATCGAGAAGATCAACTATCCAATGCTCTACCGGGATAAGGCGACACCGGCTGAGTATTCGGCTGACCTGAAGGAAACGATGAAGTGGCTTGAGTACCGCGAGAACGGCACCTTCGTCAGAATGGCGCAGGCTGGCAAAGACCTATTCGGCTGATCGGCAGAGACCACGCCAGTCGTGCGACAACGTGGGCGCGCCGCGCGTTCTGACGGCAAGCTACCCCTTCAGGGGTATTAAACTTTTTAAGTCTTTGTGCAGACTTAGCTTAGCCAGGATTTTGCAGATCCTTCCTGGGGCTAGAACCGACGCCGTCCGCATGCATTTTAAGCGGGCGGCGTTCGTACATTCTGAGCCGGCGTAAGCAGCAAGAAGCCCCGACGGGGGCTAGCGGCGTCAGGGCTTCTTTCCGGATGTGATCCTCCCCGGACCGCATCCTCAGCGCGCGACTGGCTGAGCGCACCGTCAGTCTACCGGGAAATCTCAGCAATTTAGACCGCTCTGCCGGATTACCTCGACTTGACACGTGTCTAAGTTCGGTAATGTCTCACCTTGAATTTTATCCCGCTTTGTCGCGTTTTCAGACGCGCGCTCCATCTGCTCGGCCGTAAGGAGGCGCACGCGAGGCTAGAGCGTTGATTCTTTGCCGCAGATGATCAACTACCAGCCGCTCCGCACCGACAGTCATGCAGCCATCATGCCCCCAAGGCACTTGGACGACCTCGAGCTGAGAACACAGGTGCCGCCAGTTCCGTCCCTCGTGTTCGGCCGCGTAAAAGGCAACGGCGACCTCGAGCGATGCCGGAAGATATCGCGCCATCGCCATCGAATAAGCATCCCACAGAGCCGGCGAAATCTTGCCCTTGGCGGTCCACACCGGTTCGCTCGTCGAATGCTTGGCGTCTCGCTATGCGGAAGCGATACTGGCGCTGGATCATGCGCGCGCTTTGCCGCCTGGGCCGGCTCGCGTTGAAGCGATGAAACATGCCGGCGCCCTTCGCGTCGCGGCAGACCGGATCACTGGCCCGAAGCTGCCCCGTCGCGGGCGTCCATCAAGTTAATCGGGCGACAAGGAGTGAGGCGCATTGCTCATCAAGCGCTTTGACAGGATGTCGCAGCGCTGGAACGTTTGAGCGATTCGTCAAATCGGTTCGGGATGGGAAAGTTTCGGCATCACGCTACTAAGCGTCGCGATAATCGCGGCGATGTATTTCTACGCCCTCAGTCTCGGATAGCCTATCCGCTCTCATATTCCAGTTCGCGCGCACCTACCTTTCTTGACTTGCAAGGCCGTGCGGCGTGCTTGCCGCTAATGCGACAGTTCCTGGACAGCAATTAGATCAGCTTCCCCGGGCCCGGATCGCGGACCCGTACCGCGTTCCTAATCCCGGCCTTGGCCGTGAACCCGAGCGCTTGAAATACATGGACTCAGATGTCTGACATATCGCAGTCGAACTAACGCGTGACCAGCGGCCCTGACCGGGCCGAGCGCACTAAGCGTTCAGCCGCGCGCGTGCCGGGTCTCCACATTTTTCTCAGGGCCTCGTGGTGCGGGAAGTAGAGGCGCGCTATATCGCTTCGCCTGAGGAGATAAGGTTTCCGCGGCGCGGGCGAGTACCTGCGCTAGGCTTGCTCGCGCGAGCGCTTCCTAGAACTCGCTTTCAAGACCCGATTTGCGGCCGACCGGTTATTCGACGATGCTCCCACACGCTTTTCGCGAATGCAGCGCACTTTGATGACGAGCACACCGCATTTCGAGGGCAATCAGATTGGTACTCGGTAATAGTCATTTACCGATCGACCGGCCGCCGGATCATTCCAATTCCATGCCGTCTCATCACGATATTTGGGCGCGCCCTGCAGTTGGCTTTCTGTCACGCCAGTGACGTACCCGCCAAGATTGGTGTCGTACTTCAACGATTGCCAAGGCAGTGGATAGTGATCATCGCCGATGCCAAGAAGGCCGCCGAAGCTCAGGACCGCGTAGGAGACCTTTCCGCTCTTTTTGTCGATCATCACCCGCTCGATACTGCCGATCTTCTGACTGTCTGCACCGTAAACTGTCGTGCCTTCAACCTTGTCGCTGCCGATCAAGTTGCCGGATTCCTTCGCTTCGAGTCCCATAACATCCTCCGTTTAAGATCTTAACGGCAAATGTCTTCGGGAGAGCAAGGTTCCTACGATACGCCCGGTGCCAGCTTTAAGGTTGGGAAAAGGATGCAACCTTCGCCGTGGAAAGGCATTGCACGGCAATGATGCCCTTGTCACGGAGCTTGAAATGGCAAATGCAATCACAGTGCGGACGGCGATCGATATCGCTTGGAGCGTTTTCTGCGCCACTCACTCCGGGATTGATACATCAGATAGGCGTCGTTGTCTGCTTGAGCGTCACCTCTATGGGAGTTGGGATCGCCGCGAAGGCGATGCCGACGCGTGCGCAAGAGCTCCTCGAGCGCATCACTATAGAGGGCACGCGCGCGGTGATCGGCACCGCAAGGCCGGAGCATTGCCAAACTCGGTTCGGATGCAATCATCTTACTGCTCCGAGCGGTGCTTCCTAGCTAAAGGACCATCGATGCACATCGCCCAACTTGCCCTCGCTGAAAGCGTGCCTCCTAAGCTTTATGGAGGCGCCCGGCTCAACGTCCGGATTGCCGAGACCTAAAGCTTCTCTTTCACGACGAAGTAGCGGCCATCGGGCGTCACGGGATGCTTTATGCCGGCCACTTCTCAAATGAAGGGTTTGCCCCCGGTCACCGCGACGGTCGTGCCCGAAGTGTAGCTGGATAGCGGGTCGGCGAGCATCACGTAGGCTGTGGCGAGTTCAGCCGGCTGGCCAGCCCGCTTCAGCGGCACTTGCTTGCCAAAGTTCTTTACGGCCTCCTCTGGCATCGTCGAGGGAATAAGCGGGGTCCAAATTGGACCCGGCGCAACGGCATTCACCCGGATGCCGTTCTCCGCCAGCATCTGGGCCAGGCCGCCCGTAAAGTTCTGGATCGCTCCCTTCGTCGTCGCGTAGGCGAGCAGTATCGGATTCGGCATGTCGGAATTTACCGATGCCGTGTTAATGATGGCGCCTCCAGGCTTCATATGCGGGACCGCGGCCTTGGCGAGGTAAAACATAGCATGGATGTTCACCTCGAAAGTCATGCGCCATTCTTCGTCGCTGATGTCGCCGATGTCGGCGAAGGTCGCCTGATGCGCGGCATTATTGACGAGAATGTCGACGCCGCCAAGTTCCTGCACGGCGCGGTCGACCACGGTGCGGCAATGGTCGGCCGAGCGAAGGTCGCCCTCGACGAGGACAGCCCTGCGCCCTTCCTTCTCAATCATCGCCGCGACTTCTTTCGCATCGTCGCTTTCGTCAAGGTAGGCGATCAGGACGTCGGCGCCCTCGCGGGCGAAGGCTATGGCGACCGCGCGCCCGATGCCGCTGTCGCCGCCAGTAATAATGGCGCACTTGCCTTGAAGCCGTCCCGAGCCCTTATAGCTTGTCTCGCCATGATCCGG
The DNA here is from genome assembly GCF_054062115.1 of Bradyrhizobium sp. USDA 4501. Taxonomy (NCBI): domain Bacteria; kingdom Pseudomonadati; phylum Pseudomonadota; class Alphaproteobacteria; order Hyphomicrobiales; family Nitrobacteraceae; genus Bradyrhizobium; species Bradyrhizobium sp. USDA 4501. Next base: position 5,934,040 of record NZ_JBSSEX010000001.1, on the reverse strand, counting down.
GCGCGGGTCCATCTTCCCCGTCGAGCCTGGCATGGGTTGTCGCTGGCTGGGAAACGGCGGTTTGGGATATTCGGGCATGATTCTGTCCTTTACTTCGTCCGGACGGCCTTAGCACCAACGGATTTCAGCGCGTCCGCGACGCGCTTCGGATCGTCGCCATGGAAGTCGACGGATACTTCGATCGGGCCCTCAAGCTTCTCGCCCGGCTTCGGCTTTACCTTCACGTCGGCGAGCGCGGGTCGATCGCCGGATGTATTGTCGGCGCCCATCGGCTGCACCACGTCGGTTCTCTGGACTCCGCACTCCTGCACAACGTGCTCGACCGCGAGTTCTGCCGCGCGGCGAGTATCGAATTCGGCGACGAGGATGCCTTCCATGCGTGTCTCTTTCGGGCAGGCGATGGCAAACAACCAACTGCGTCCCCCGGTGTTCCTATGGGGGCTGGCGGCCTTCGATGAACTCGTTAGAGCGCTCGCTTCAAATATTCTGCTGTCCGGCTCCCGGAGGCAGCAACTTGATCCGGTCGTCCGGACGCCACGATGCGGCCTCCTTCGTTTCCAGCGCCAGGGCCGACTTCTACGATCCAGTCGCTCTCCGCTGCAACAGACATATCATGCTCGACCAGAACGACGGTGTTGAAAGCCTCGACGAGCCCTTGCAGTTGATTGCCGAGCTTTGTGACATCGGACGGATGCAGTCCCGTCGTCGGCTCGTCGAGCACATATAATGTGCCGCCACGATGGGCGCGCTGGAGCTCGGTGGCGAGTTTGACGCGTTGCGCCTCTCCTCCTGAAAGTTCGGTGGCCGACTGGCCAAGTCTAATGTAACCGAGCCCGACCTCGCGCAGAACGCCCAAAGAGCGCGAAAGAACGTCATCGTCTTTAAAGAACTCGAAAGCCGCGTCGACGGTCATCGCCAGCACATTGGCGATCGACTTGTCCCGTATCTTGATCTCGAGCGTTTTCGCGTTATAGCGAGCGCCCCGGCACGTCGGACACGGAGTATAGACGCTCGGAAGGAACAGCAGCTCTACGCATACATAGCCTTCGCCCTCGCAGGTTTCGCAACGGCCCTTGGCCACATTGAACGAAAATCTGCCCGCGTCGTAGCGCCTGGCACGCGCCTGCTTCGTCCCGGCGAACAGTTTGCGCACGTGATCGAGCAAGCCGGTGTAAGTCGCCAAATTGGACCGCGGGGTCCGGCCGATCGGCTTCTGATCGACCACAACGAGACGTTTAACGCGATCCAACCCTTCCGTAATTTCCCCACTCAGCGTACGCACGGTCTCCTGCAGCTCAGCTTCGTCCAGATCGGATTTGCGTTGCTGACCTAGGTTCTCCGCGATCGCCTCGACGAGAAACTGGCTGATGAGAGTGGATTTGCCCGAGCCGGACACGCCGGTCACACATGTAAGGACGCCGAGAGGCAGGTCGGCATCGAGACGGCTCAGGTTATTCCGCGTCACGTTCCGCAGCTTCAGCCAGCTGCTCGGCCGACGGATCTTGCGTGGTGCCCTCGCGGCATCTTCGAACAGATACCTTCGTGTTTGGGACGCCTCGACTTTGGCCAAACCGGCAAGGCGCCCGCTGTAGAGTATCCGACCGCCCTGGTCCCCGGCAGCGGGCCCAACGTCGACGATCCAGTCGGCCTCGCGGACCACATCGAGCTCGTGTTCAACGACAAAGAGCGAATTTCCCGATGCCTTCAGGCGCCCGAGTGCCCGCAAGAGCGCCTCAGTGTCTGCCGGGTGCAGGCCAGCGGAGGGCTCGTCCAGTACGTAGACGACCCCGAACAGGTTCGATCGGACCTGCGTCGCGAGCCGCAGACGCTGCAGTTCGCCCGGCGATAACGTCGGCGTGCTGCGCTCTAAGGTGAGATAACCGAGGCCTAGCTCAAGCAGAACTTCGAGACGCCCGACGAGATCCTCGACGATTCTCTGAACGACAAGCGCCTTTTCGGGATGATCGTCGGTACCGTCTTTCTTGCTTCCATCAATATACGGTTTGATAAGCTCGTCGAGCTTGGCCAACGGCAGGCGAGACATCTCGGCAATGTCCATTCCTGCGAATCTGACCGAAAGTGCTTCTGCTTTTAGCCGCTTCCCATCGCAGACCGGGCAATCATCGCTCGACAGAAACTGCGCTACACGCCGCTTCATCATGACGCTCTGCGTGGTGGCATATGTCTGAAGCACGTACCGGCAGGCGCCGGTGAAGGTGCCCATATAGCTGGGCTCCTCCTTGCGCTTCAGGGCTTTTCGCGTCTCGGCTGGCGTGTATCCCGCATACACCGGTACGGTTGGCTGCTCGTCCGTGAAGAGAATCCAGTCACGATCTTTCTTCGAAAGCTCGCGCCACGGCCTATCGACGTCATACCCCAAGGTGACGAGAATGTCCCGGAGATTCTGGCCCTGCCAAGCCGAAGGCCAGGCCGCAATGGCGCGCTCACGGATCGTCAAAGTGTCGTCGGGTACCAGACTTCGTTCGACGACCTGATGAATTCGCCCGATGCCGTGACAGTTCGGACAGGCGCCTTCCGGCGTGTTAGGCGAGAAGGACTCCGCGTAAAGCAAGGCCTGCCCGCGCAGATATGTGCCCGCCCGCGAATACAGTATGCGCAAGAGGTTGGAGAGCGTCGTGACGCTTCCCACCGACGACCTGGTTGTCGGCGATCCGCGCTGCTGCTGAAGGGCGACGGCTGGCGGCAATCCTTCGACTGCGTCGACGTCGGGCACCTGCATCTGATGGAATAGCCGACGTGCGTAAGGTGATACGGATTCGAGATAACGACGTTGAGCCTCCGCGTATAACGTCCCAAACGCTAAGGAGGACTTGCCGGATCCGGACACGCCTGTGAAGACCACGAGCTCATTGCGCGGGATGTCCAGCGAAACGTTCCGGAGGTTATGCTCCCGCGCTCCGCGGACGCGGACGAAACCGTCGGCAATCGCGGAAGTCAGTTCTTCACTTCTATCGGCTTTCTCGAACATCGAGAGGTAAAAGCCCGGCTGCATCTCGTGGTTCCCGAGGGCACCCGGTCGAGTCGCCCGGGGGCGCGTTAACGAAGGAACCATGAAGGAACACCCTTGTTGCGTCTGATACGGCAAAGTCCTTGAGACGACCGAAGAATGGCCAAGAGAGATGTGCTACGGCTGGGGCCACCTGGCGCCAATACGATTCACATCTGCGTCGACCCAAGTATCCGTCAGGCTGGCTCGATCGCCCTCATGAGGTCCCGCGCGATCTTTTGCTTCATCTGTTGGTGCACTGGTTCGCCTTCTTGTCGGACCTCCATCTAAGGATGGTCGTGCCGTGCCGAAAGCGGCCACCGGTGAAGTGATCGTAGGACACTTCGACAACGTATTTCGGCTTCACCGCCTGCCATTCGGACGACCGTCTCGTCGACCATCGGCTTGGTCCGCCTGGCGCGTTGCCAGTGAAGCTTTTGGTCGCCGCAATCATCTCGAGTCTTTCGGTCAGCGCCGGCTTGTCCTTTGCCTTGATGGCTGACGAAAAGCCGACGTGGTGCAGGAGGCCGTCTGCATCGTAAAGCCCCAGCAGCAATGAGGCGACAGCTTTGCGGCCGGCCTGCAGCTTCTCGCCGTAGCGAAAGCCTCCAATGACGCAATCAGCGCTGCGATATCGCTTGATCTTCTGCATGCCCTCGCGCTTCCCGGTCTGGTACGGAAGATCGAGCCGCTTCGCGACCACGCCGTCACTTCCGCCGCCGGCCGACTGCAGCCACCGCTCGGCATCCCCGAACTTCGTGCTGGCCGGCGATAGCCGAAATAGCGGCGCGCTCGAAAAACTGCGGCCAGCAAGCTCTTCCAACTGAAGTCGCCGTCGGGACAACGGTTGGTCGGCCAACTTTTTGTCGCCCAGCTCCAGCAGATCGAAAGCGAGAAATAGGGCCGGCGTGTCCCGGGACAGCTTCTGAACGCGGCTAGCGGCCGGATGGATGCGCTGCAGGAGGTCATTGAACGAAAATTGCCCGCCAATCTCGACGACGAGCTCGCCGTCAAGCACAAGCCTCTGCTCGCGCAAATCGCGGGCTGCGGCGACGATCTCCGGGAAGTATCGGGCGAGATCCTGGCCGGACTTCGAGCGCATGGACACCGCGTCCCGGTCCCGCGCCAGCAGGCAACGAAATCCGTCCCATTTGGGTTCATATTGCCACTCCTTTCCGACTGGAATGGCATCGACAGAACGTGCCTCCATCGCCTCCATACGGACACCACGCGGCGGCATTTCGACCTCCCGCTCGATGATTGGTCGCGGGAATACTATCGTGCGCGCCACTTTGGCGGTCAGGAGCCGCGCCAGGACGTCACCCGTAACTTTCAAATGCGCTTCGACGAGCGCGCGGGGAAGCCATTGGTTAAGCGAGATGTCGACATACCGGTTCGACCTGACATCTCCAGAAACCGCAGCGGGCGGTCTCCCGTGTTGTCGATGTAGTGCCCATCGCGAACGCGGCGTGTGGGCGAGCCAGTCGGTTAGTAGGAAAGTGTTTTCTTCCGAGAACGCACCATCGTCGAAGACGAGCAGAAACTCGCACCCTTCACGTCGCTGTTGAGTCCTTGGATCGAGTGCGGGATTCCCGCCGGAAAATAGAAACATCGTCCGCGAATGTTCGAGCCGGCCTCGTCGACCGCGGTGATCCGCGCCTTGCCTCGAAGCATGTACGACCATTCGGCTTGTTTGTGCCAATGCAGTTCAGACGCCCCCTGCCTCCAGTCTCATGTTGACTCCTGACACGTCCTTTGCGATCGGCAGTTCTCGGATCGTCGTCTCGCGGGTCCACCCGCTCTTTTCGATCCTGACGTGACTGTCAGCGAACGACCATTTCAGATTGGGCATCGAGCCGTGATCGGTTTCCGGCGGGCGGATGGTGAAGGGCTCCTGAACTTCCCGCGCAGGCTTGCGAGAGCCCGAGATGTGGGCCCCTTTGCCGTCTCGTTTAGGCTCCGGCGGATCTTTAGCCATGACCATTCTTGATCGATCGTTGTCGGTCCTTCCAGAACGGCCTCGGGTCCCCTTCGTTGCTAGAGCACCGCGTACGGCCACAGCGTTCGCAGTAGGAACGGTTCCGCCGCCGGTCCATTGCCCAGATTGAAGGAGCAGGGAATGGCGGATCAGGTGCGGCGCGGAGCGATGAAGCGCAATCCAGCACAGACGTTTCGGAAGGCGTGAGACCGCCCGCACGGTGCGGCAAAGGAAAGAAGGGCAGCCGCCGGGCCAGGTGCTCGCATTTCTGCGTGATGTGGTGCGAGAGGCTCCGCTGCCCTCGGTGCTCGTCGCCTTCATGCTGGGCTGCCTGATCGCGCGTCGTTAGCCGGGAATATCGCGATCAATCGCAAGATCATCGAACAGGGGCGAAGAACCTCCGGCAAGCATCGCCGCCAGAAGTTCCGCCGCGAGGAAGCTGAAGGTAATGCCGTTGCCGCCATAGCCAAAGGCGGCGAAGATATTCTTGGAGCCGGGCACCCTGCCGATCAACGGCAAGCCGTCATGGGTGGTATCGAAGGCGCCCGACCAGCCGAACGCCACATCTTCCGATGCATGCGGCCAAAGCGCCTTCAGATAATCTTTGAGCGCCCTCACCTTGGCAGGCGTGGCGTCATCACGAGCGTCAGGCTCGATGAGCGTACGGTCATCTTCGCCACCAAGGATGATGCGGCCATCAGCGGTGGTCCGCGCATAGTGATAGTTCCGGCTCGCTTCCCAGATGAGCGCCTGTTCGGGCCACAGATGGCCTGGCTGCCGCCGGCTCGCGATGACCCAGCTGGAAGCTGGTTGCTGCGCCGTGGGCCGCACAATATCCGGCATCACATAGCCGGTCGCGAGCACAACCTGGCGCGCCTCGATCGAAAGTCCGTTCTCAAGGCCGACGGTGACTCTCTGGGCCGTGCTGTCGTAGGCAACCGCGTTGGCCTTGAGAAGGCGGGCACCGCGTTGCAGGGAGATATCAAGCAGGCCATGTGTGAGCAGCACAGGATCGGCATCAGCCGCGTCCCTTGACAAAAGGGCGCCCGCCCGCGCGATGCCGAAGCGCTTCAGCAGCGCGGCGTGATCGAGATAGAGGGAAGGCAGATCGGCGCGGCTCCTCAGCGCATATTCATCCTGAACAAGGTTCGGACTGTCATCGACGACGAGATAGAGCGAGAGACGCCGTCGCATCTGGCAGGCAATTCCATGCTGCCTAACCAGGGACGGCAGGCCTTGCGCGGCATGGTGGCTGGCCCGATAGCAGCGAACGGCCTTCTCGAAACCATAGAGCTGCGCGAGTTCGAACAGCGGCCGGTCGATTTCCCAGAGCAGCATGGCGGTGCTGGCCACCGTGCTGCCGAGACTGGGAAGCTCGCGATCGATGACGACCACCTGGCGGCCTTGCCGTGTCAGGCGCTCGGCCATCAGCGCACCGGTGATGCCGGCGCCGATGATCAACACCTCGCACCGAAAGCTGTCAACGATCGGCTCAATTGGCAGCGGCCGTAGGACGGCCCACGGTGTGCGCGGGCTACGCAGATCGCCCTGCTCGATGTCCTCGTCCTTGAAGATGGAACGCTCCCTGAGCCTTGACCGGATCTCGCTAGACCTTTACCGGGCGCAAAGCCGACACGGCCGGAGCATTGATCGGCCGTCCGTTGGGCGCAAAGATCGAACCGTGGCACGGACAATCCCAGCAGCTCTCGAAGCTGTTCCAGTGCAGATGACAGCCAATATGCGTGCAACTGGCCGAATGAAGATGCAGTTCGCCAGCCTTGTCCTTGTAGGCTGCGATCTTTTCGAGTCCCCGCCGCAGAATGGCGCCCTCACCCGGCTGAAGCTCTTCGAGCGAAGCGATTTCACCCGGCGCCACATATTCCGCGAGGTTTTGCAGGATCGTCATGTTCTCGCGCAGGAAATTCCGCGCCGCTGCGAGCGGCTTGCGATCCGGCGCATAGACGGACTTCCACGGATGATCTTCGCCCAGAATGAGGGCTGTGTTCAGCATCGCGCCCATCACACCATGGGTCAGACCCTGGCCTGAATCGCCCATTGCAAGGTAAATGCGCTCGCTGCCGGGCTCGCGGCCGATGAAGCCGGCATAGTCGATCGTGTCGAGAACCTGACCCGACCAGCGATGGGTTATGCGGTCCAAAGCCGGGATCAATTCACGCGCCCAGTTCTCCAGCCGAGCAAAGCGCTGGTCGGCATCGTTGGCCTCACCGCTTTTATGGTCTTCGCCGCCGACCAGCACGAAATCAACCTCCTCGGGGCCCGTTTGCAACCGCACATAATGGTAGGGATCTTCGGTGTCCCAATAGAGCGCGTCGGGCAGTTCGCCCCGCGCGATGGCAAAGGCGAGCACGTAAGTGCGGTAAGGAGCAACCTTGGTATGCAGTTGAAAGCGGTCGGCGATTGATGCGTTGGTCGCGATGACAGCATGCGCGGCCGTGATCTGCCCCTGTGAGGTTCGCAGCGTGACGCCGCCGTCATGTTCGGCGACTTCCTCGACCGGGCTGTTGGCAAAGAAACGGACGCTGCCGCTTGCGCAAGCGGCAGCAAGTCCGGCGAGATATTTGAGGGGATGGAATTTTGCCTGGCGCGGATAGCGCAAGACGTGCCGGCTCTCGCAGCCCTTGAGCGGCACGCCGACCAGCCGGTGCACCGGTGCGCCGACCTCGCGCACCGCTTCCAGCTCCTCATCGAATATGTCGGCCGGCATGCCATTGCCTTGAAAAAGATAGCCGTCAAGACGGAGAAAGTCGCAGGCAATTTTCTCACTTGTCTGGATTTCCTCGATGCGATCCACGGCGGCGGCCTGACTTTCGTAGAACAGCTTGGCGGCCTCGGCGCGGCGCAGCTTCCTGAATTCGCTCATCAAATCATCGCAGAGCGGTGCAAGATGCGCCGAGGTGCGCGCCGTCATGCCGCTTGCGATACCCTTGCGGTCGATGACGATGACCGAGCGGCCGCGCTTCATCAATTCGTACGCTGTCGACAGTCCGGCGATGCCCGAACCAACCACGGCGACATCGCATTGCACATCGCCTTTGAGGGCACCCGCCTCCGGCAGGATTTCGGTCTCCATCCAGAGCGAGGTGCTGACCATGTTGAACTCCACCCAAAGAGGCAAAACGCGGCCTGTTTGCGCGAGTTCCTGCGGACGCACGAGACGCCCCACCATCATAATCTTCCCGGCCGGCTGTGGCGTTCACGCCCAGGAACCAGCACGGCGAGCATGCGTTCCCCCCGCTTTAGGAGCGAGGAGCGGCGTCATGGGACTATTCACCAAAGACATCAAGACGATGGATGATCTGCTGCTGCATGGCTTGCAGGACATCTATTATGCCGAGGAGCAGATCACCAAGGCCCTGCCGAAGATGATCGACAAAGCCACCAACCGGGATCTGGCCACGGGCCTCAAGAACCATCTCGAGGAGACCAACAAGCAGATCGAGCGTCTCGAAAAGGTATTCGAGAAACTCGGCCAATCGCCAAGCGGCACGCAATGCCCAGCCATCGACGGGATCATCAAGGAAGCCGACGAGACGGCCGGCGAGATCGAGGACAAGACGGTGCTGGATGCGGCGCTCGTCGCCAACGCGCAGGCCGTCGAGCACTACGAGATATGCCGCTACGGCACCTTGATCGCCTGGGCGGAGGAGCTCGGCCACGACGATATCGTGCGCTTCCTTACCACGAACCTAAACGAAGAGAAGACCGCGAACGCCAAGCTCAATACGGTTGCGTTGCGCAAGGGCGTCAACAAGAAGGCCTCCACCTCCGCCTGATTCCCGGCAGGGCTCGGCGGATCGATTTCCGTCGGGCCCGCTGCTCCTTTCGAGGCCCGAGTCGTCCGCCATGACCAATCTGACAAAACTACCGAGTTGGGCCGACGATAACAACATCTTCGCCGTGGTCGAGACGCCGCGCGGCAGTTCGTGCAAGCTCGATTTCGATCCGAAGCTTGGCGTTTTTGCCTTGGCGAAGCCACTGATGGCCGGGCTGACCTATCCCTACGACTGGGGGTTCATTCCCTCGACCAAGGCCGAGGATGGCGATCCGCTGGATGTGCTGATCTTGCATGACGCGCAGACCTATCCGGGCGTCGTGCTGCGCTGCCGTCCCATCGGCATTCTCGAAGTCGAACAGAAGAAAAAGGGCGAGACGGAGCGCAACGATCGGGTGTTTGCGGTGCCTGATAGATCACCGCTCGAAACTGATCTCAAGGATATCCGCGATCTTCCCACCCATGCACGCGATGACCTCGAACAGTTCTTTCGAGCAACGAATGCGCTGGAGGACAAGGAGCTGAAGTTTCTCGGCTGGCATGGTCCCAGCCGTGCGGCCAAGACCATCAAACGGCTGGCCCGCTGAATCGGGCTCGAAATAGGAGGTGAACCCTTGGGACGAACCATCGTGTGGCTACCCTGATCCCTTGGTTGATGCAGCAACAATTTCCTGGAGTCTTTGCCGTTCAAGCTGACGGGCTGTCGCCTCCGCCGACCATCCAATCCTCGATACCTTCTTCATCTTCCTCGGTGCTAAGCCGCCAACCGCGTCGGCCGGCTTGGTCGGATGGCTGGTGCTTGAGCCGAATTCTGGTGCGGCGCATCGATCGAGGTTCTCCAACCTATCAAGCGTGAAACATCTGACAGCGTTCCTATGAGGACACCGCATTCGGTATATCCTCTAACGGATGCTCGGAATGGTGCGTTGGAACTTGCCAGCGCCATCTAGATTGTCGATGCGGTGGATGGGAAAGCCGACAGCGCGGAAGTCATGCTTCTGGCAGTTCAACTAGCAGTGTCTTTTAGTGGAAAAGAGAAGAACCCATGGCAAAAAAAGCCAAGAAGAAGCGTCGCTACTCGAAGAGCTCGGGCTCGGACGTCAAGAGCGAGATGCGACGGTACAAGAAGGGGACGGCCAAAAGTGGCCGTGGCGGAAAGGGCGGCAAGGTAAAAAGCAAGAAGCAGGCGATCGCGATCGGACTTTCCAAGGCCCGCAAAAAAGGCAAGAAAGTCCCCAAGAAAAAGAAGTAATGGAGCCGATGTACAGGTCACTGCGTAGTGACGCGTATACCTCCGCCACGTTTACCGGCACTCGGCTTAAAACTTCAGGGTAGTGCGTAGGCCAACCACCACCTCGCCTTTGACGATAGCTTGGCCAAGAACGGGGCGGGAATCAGCGAAAAGCGCAAATGCGACGGCTACTGCGTCCAGTTCCACCTCAACCGCAAGGAGGTCTGCACCCGCAACAGGCTCGTTTGGTCACGGGATCGTTCCACCGCCCGAGCGGTCGAAGATGCCGCAAGACCGGTTACTTGAGGCCGCTGCTATCTGGCGGGTCTCCTGTTGCGGCCGATCGCCACTACGACGTCTTGATCGCCTGGATGGAAAGCTCAGCCACACGATATCGTTCGATCCCTCGCCGTCAAATTCGACGAGCAGACGGCGACTAAGCTCAACTAACGCCTCGCAAGGGCGTCAATTGCAAGACCGCAAACTGATGGAGATACACATGAGACGCACTATAATAGCAATCGCGTGCATTTTGCTGGCGACACCGGTCATGGCGCAATCCGTCAGCGAAAAGACCGGGGTCAATTCCGCGCTCGGGGTCAGCCCCTCGACGGTGGATTTTGTCAAGCAGGTCGCGATATCGGACATGTTTGAAATCGAGTCTAACAAGCTCGCACAGCAGAAGGGAAATGCAGCGGAGAAGACTTTCGCTTCCCAGATGGTAACGGACCACACCAAAACCAGCACCGAGCTGAAGGGACTTGTCACCAGTGGCAAGGTGAAAGCCGAATTGCCCAGCGCTCTCGATTCATCGCACCAAAGCAAGCTCGACAAGCTGAAGAGTGCCAACGGTAACGACTTCAGCTCGGAGTTCAATTCGATGCAGGTCAGCGCTCATAAGGATGCCGTCGACCTGTTCGAGCGCTATGCCAAGGGCGGCGATAACGCGGATCTGAAGAATTGGGCCGGCAAAACCCTGCCGGCGCTTAAGCATCATCTTGAGATGGCGCAGGATCTCGACAAGAAGCCCGCGGCTACGGTCGGCGAGGGCAAGAATTAGCGGAAGGACGGAGCCGTTGCGAGGCGGCTCCTTTCCCCTTTTGCTGCCGCTGGCGGTTGGCCGCCCGGTCTGGGATTCGGCAATGCACCCAGATTCCGTCGACCCGGCAGAAATCGCAGTCGACGTTTTCGAGTTCCAGGATAGCTTCAGCGGTCAATCGCGGTCACGACGCTTTGGTAGTAAGGCGCACATTCCTCGCCGCGCGCGCCCACGAGCTCCTTGGAATAGTCGTCCAGCGCTGTGGCGAGATGCGCGGTCGTGCGCGCCGTAATGCCGGTGTCGATCCAGCACGATCACGAAGCGCCCACGGCTTACAAGCTCTACGCCACCGGCAGCCCAGCAATGCCAGAACCGACCACGACCACGTCCGCCCGGTCGGATCCTGACAGGCTAGCAACTTCGACCACCGGGACATTCATCCGGAGCGATTGCGTATATTCATCTCGCACGCAGAGTTCTTGGCCAATAACGGAGGCGCGCCTGAGCAACGGGCGCTTTGGCGGCCTAACAGGTATCCCCTCCTATCCGCTCGACCATCCCGGAGGCCTGCGCGCTCCCCGGCAACTACTGCAAGCTGGCATGCCACCGCGAGCGGAGCATCCTGGCGAGCTCGGCACTGCCATCACGCTTCAAAACACCTCAAGTTAAGGTTTAGCTATCATCAGCCAGAGTATAGCGGCCACCGCCATGAAAACTGGAATGCCGAAGGCAAACCACAGCCAGCAGATTCGGTGAGACGAGAGATACAGCACCATCGACCACGATCCATCCTTCCCAGAAGGAGTAACCGACGTGCAGCACAAGCAGCGAGCCTGTGACGGGCTGTGCAACGACAGCGCTGGCTGTGAAGAACAATCCGCACCTCGTTGAGATCGTGCCAGGACACCTAATGTCGGCGATTCTACTCATCGAAAGGACCGAATGGCCCTGCGAGGAAAGCCAGCCACAATAGCGGACCTTAAAAGTCCTGTCGCTCCGATGACGGCAACCTTCATTGATGGTGCTCCGCGTTCGGAGCTAAGCCCTCCTCCGCGACCGTAAGCCTCGAACGAATTCCTCCATATAAGGAAGGACTTCAAACAGCAGGACCGCGAATAGAAACGCCGCCACATACGTCCATGGTAATGGCTCTCGCTTCAGGGCGAGTTCGTAACGTGCGGGCCCAGAACCCAGCCCCCAGAGGCTGAGGAATTGCGGCCAGTTTAAGATGATGACGATCACCATCGCCATGAGAGGCATCAGCTCGAGAAAACTATGGACCTGCTGTTCGATGGGCGTGATGTTCCGCTTATGGCTGGCGAATGTTGTATCCCAGAGGGCTGTCAGCTGGTGCGTAACAAAGCCCACGATCATAGCCGCAATAATAAGAGCGTTGATTTCAAAAAAAATCGCCGCCAGCAATGGTATCGCAAGTTCGATCAACATCAACAGATGAAGTAGGGTTTCCTTATAGCCGCTTGTCGTCTCAATCCGAGATGCGCGATGGCAAAGATAATCAGCAAACCCCGCCAATAACCAAAGGGGCAGCACAAAGTACAGCAATACAGTTTCGGCTGCTGCGGAATGAGACATCCGGTTAGCGCTTCTTCTCTGCTTACAGGCTATCTGGAGTGCGGAGGGGAGATGACTTGTCCTCGTTTCGCAACTCCTGCTCCGCCAACCGCCAGAATTCTTCCTCCCTGCCTTCGGGCTTGCCGCTCCGCTCCCATATCTCGTAGGCGCGCTTCTCGATTTCCTTTTCGGTCGGTTGGGTCACCACGTGCCTCCTTCAACTCTGTAGGGATCGTGGGCTGGGTTTCCGCTAATCACGGCCTCTTCGACGGTTAGTCGGCAGCGACACGCTCGGCCGCCGCTATCACAGCAGTCATTTCCACTCGCTAGCGCCGATCCCTCCTTCCGGTGATAAACCCGCGAAGTCAGCGAGGTTCCTCCGTTGAAACCTTGCCCTATGAGCGGCAAAAAGTCGCCCTTGGCCGAACGAAATCGCGGTGGTGACCGCCGCCTATGCCAGTTCAGGAAGGAAATTTCAGCTGCCTCCTGAGATGCCGATCTTGGTCTCCCCCAAAAACGCGTTTCACAACCCAGCCAACGATCGGCCCTCATTTTACCGGATATCGAGCCACCTTCTTCCCATAACCTCAGCGTTCGCCTTTGCCATTGCGGTTGGTAAAGCGGGCGTTGCCGAGACCGGTGCCGATCGTCAGCACGCCCCAACGCTTCACGTCTTGCATGAAGGGGACCTCAGAAAGTCCCTGCACGACCCCATCGTTGTGCATGATGACGGCGGTGTCGTTCTCCCCGATCTGCGGGATCGCCTGGACGAGACTTGCGGGTACATTGAACTTGCTGCTCTCCCGGTTGCCGGGCAAGTTCTGCGCGCCCTTCTCGATCGAGCCGTCGCTCTTGATAACGCCTGGGCATGCGATGCCGATGAACGGCGCGAGCTTGAATCCCTCGTCTTCCGCCTTCGCGATCAGTTCTTTGAGCATCTTGACAAGGCGCCTCACAGCGTTCTCCCGCGACGGCTCGTCGTCGGCATGACGCCATAGCTCGAACTGCCACACGCACGCCTTGGAGAGGTTCGGCGCCTTCTTGCGTCGCGTTTCCACGACGCCGCAGCGGATGTTCGTGCCTCCGATGTCCACGGCAAGGATGGAGTCGTGCGCTTCGAATATCCAGGATGGAGCGAGATATAGCGCGCCGATAAGGCCGGCGTCGTCCGGATGAGAATGGATCGGGAGCATCTCGACCTTATAGTTGTCCGCCTTCAGGAGGATTTCAGCCCGGGCGATGGCGAGTTCGCCGAGGCGGCTGTCCCGAAAACCGCCGCCCACTACGATGCGCTCGGTTTTTTCCCCGGGCCTTGGCTTTTAGGAACCGCCGCGTTACGCGGGCGAGCTCCTGTGCAAAGTCCTCAATGGCGCTGTGGACGACAACGGAGGCTTCGGGATCGTCGCCGCCAAGGACCGCGTCGAGCTCCTTTTTGCTGATATCTTCGGAAAGCTCCTTCCCGAAGGGATCTTCGCCAAATTTGCGCAGCGGCTTTCGCCATTTTTCGAGAGTTTCCCGGAAGGCGCCCTTGCTGGCACGGTCCCCCAGGAATTCGTCCTCATCTTTAAGTTCGAGGTTGAAACTGTCGATCTCGACCCACGGGAGGCGAGAGCGGCATCGACGGCGGCCGCCATTTGCCCGCGGCGCTTGCCGGCGAGACCCGCTTCGCGCTTGCGGCGAATTTCATGCTTCTCAATCAGCGTTGCGCTCGCGCAGAATATGGCTGGAAGGGCAAGAAAAACGCCACCGATGACTGCTCCATAGCGACTGCTGATGAGGCCGGTAAAGACGGTCGCAGCGCCGCCAAGCACGAAGCGAATCAGATATTCGTACCAGCGGCCTTCCTTGAGAGATGATGTTGAAAAGCGGATCGGGCTCACGTCTGACTTCCAGCGAAAACCAGCAGCCCGAAAGCGGCGACCAGCCAAATGACGAGTGACAGCAGGGTCGCCGTCACCGCTCGCAGCTTTGCGCGGACAAGCAGATGGCAGGCGACGACACTGTAGATGGCGAGCGCAACCGCTCCCGCAATCATCGCCTGAGCTTGCAAGGCGGCGTAATTGACCCCGTGCTGATACACCGCGATCCCAAGCGTCGCGAGCGCGACCGAGGGTGCTGCTCCGAACAGGCCGGCGAAGCTCTTTGGACGCAGGAGATCTCCCAGCATCGCGAAGGCCGATACGACGGCGCCCCCGAGGACGAAGCGGATGACGTACTCGGTCATTTCGCTTTCTTCCAGAGCTTCGAGAGCGGCCCGCCGGCCCCATAGACCGGATCCTTACGCGGCACCGAAACCTTCGGAATGGCTTTCAGCGCTCGCTGACGGTCTTCGACGCTCGTGCACTCGTCGTATGTACCGGTCGGCGGGTATGCCCCGATGACGAGGAACTCATCGCCCGCGGAAAGGCACTGATGGCCTGTGCCGGCGGGAAGAACCGCGATGTCCCCAGCCTTCAGGGTGAAGATCTTCCCTTTGTTGCCGCCGAACCGAACGCGGCCCTTGCCGCGCGCGATGCCGAGCACCTCATGGATCCTGGAGTGATAATGCGCGTAATCGTAGATGCCATCCCGCCAGCTATCTCCCCATCCGTTCGCTTCAAATAGGTCTTCGATCACGGCTGCGGCGTCCAGGTCCTCGTCGAAAGCGACCGCGTTTCGATACAGTATGAGCGGCCATCGCGGGTGATTTGGAATGAGACCGTCGTCCTTAAAGCGAACTGTACCAGGCTTTCGCGCTCGCGCGAGATCCACAGCCTTCCGCTTGCCGGGGCGCTTCAGACCGGTTGCGCGCTCCATGTATCCCTTCAGGTCTTCAAGAGTCGGCATGATCATCCTCCGTTGAAATTCCGTTCGAGTAGCCGGTCCAAAGCCGGAGGACCCGTTCGAGAATCGCCCCGAGTGCGAAGCCGGCAACGACATCGCTCGCCCAATGCGCCAGGATCGCAATGCGAGTGAGCGACAGCCCGACCGCAATCGCGCGGATCGCCCGCCGGAGACCAGCCGGCAACCCGCTGGCCGCCGATGCCAGTGCGCCCATGTGCAGCGCGTGGCCTGAGGGAAACGCATCTTTTCGTTTGCCGGAAAGCGAGACGCCATGCATATGCCCAATCACCGTCCGACGATCCGGCCGAGTTTGGTCGAATACGAGTTTTAGATCATGGGGCAGCAGCGACGCAGCGACCGTCACTGGCAGAGCATGGTTTCCTGCGCGCCGCAGCGGCACCCCACAACCGCGCGAGGCAAGCCGGCCGACGGCTGTGAGGACCAGAAGAAGCTTCTCATCTGCGCCCCAGGTCAGGGCGCGGGCCACCTGCTCCGGGGCCGGCGCAGTGCTGCGGGCGATTGAATGTGCCACCGCGACATCCGCTCTGGTCGGTCTAACATTCACCGGAAAGCTTGGACTGCGGCCAAGGCGCCTTGCTGACAAGCTAGCGATCTTGAACATGTCTCAACGATCGGAAAGGTAAGTACCTCCCCAACGCTCAACGTGCCGTCGAGGTCCTCCCCCGGCTTTCCAAACAAGGAAAGTCGGCGGTTCGGCGTCCGGGCAGGAATCCTCCGTCCGATAGGAACAAACGATCCTGGCTTCCGTTCGGGATGATCTCCCCTCTCATTGCAAGGCCTTTCGATGTACCACCATGTCAAGAAGCTGATGTTCACTGTCCGCGTCGACGAACCAGACCCTCGTTTTGGCAACATGCTTCTTGAACAGTTCGGTGGTGCCAACGGCGAACTCGCTGCCGCGATGCAATATTCAATACAGGGGCTCAACTGCGAGGATCCGGATCGCAAGGACCTGCTGATGGATATTGGCACCGAGGAACTGAGTCACCTCGAAGTCGTGGGGACACTCGCCCGGATGCATCTCAAGCCGGCGAAGTTCGATCGCCAGGCCGCCGAAGCCGATCCCCTGATTGCGATCGCTGGTGGCGGCGGCGTGAACCTGTTCAATTCCCAGGGCAATGCGTGGACGGCCGATTACCTGAAGATAACCGGCGAGCTCGACGTCGATCTGCGCAGCAACATCGCCGCCGAAGCGCGGGCCAAGATCGTCTATGAACGCCTAATCAATTTCTGCGACGACGCCGGTACCAAGGACGCGCTGCAGTTCCTGATGACGCGGGAAATCACACACATGAGAGCGTTCGCGCTGGCGCTCGAGAGCATGGCCAAGCCCGCTTTCAGCATCGGCCGCATCGCACCAACACCGGGACTGGTCGACCAGTTCTTCAACGACTCCACCGGGGCCGGCGACCACGGAGAGATCGACGCCCGCGGTCCGTGGAACGAGGGCAATGGCTGGGTCTTCACGGAATCGCCAGCGATCCAGGCTGACCCCGGCGCGTCCGCCGCGATCGTCGCGGAAAGTTCGCCGCCAGACGACCAAGCCGGGCTTGGCGACTTGTTGATCGATGAGCTCCGCGACATCCTGCATGCCGAAAAGCAACTCACCAAGACGCTTCCGAAGATGGCCGAGGCAGCTCGCTTCGATCAGTTGCGAGAGCTGTTTGAGCAACATCTCGTCGAGACCGAAAACCAGGTGGAGCGCATCAATGAATGCTTCGAGTTGCTCGGCAAGACCGTCCGAGCGAAGCCTTGCAAGGGAATGATGGGGCTTATCGAGGAAGGACAGGAAATCATGGCTGAGGGAGAGGAAAAGGAAGACGCGGCCGCGGACCTCGCCTTAATCGGAGCTGCACAGCGTGTGGAGCACTATGAAATCTCGGCTTACACCACGGCGAAGAATCTCGCCCAGCAGCTACGCCACAGTGCAGTCGTCGCGCTGTTGTCGAAGTCACTTGCGGAAGAGGAGAATTCTGATCAGTTGCTAAACCAAGTCGCTCGATCTCTGATGTCGGTAGCCAAAATGCCAGCCGCGATCGAACAGGCCGAATAACGCCGGCTGGCGGGGCCGCAAGTGCTCAGGGCCCGAAGGACCGCAAGACCAGCAGTTCCTGTCAGATACCGGAATGAGAGCGCTGCGCCAATACCTCGGTCATCTTTTGGGTATTCAGTATCCCAATATGATGGCACTTCGCCGGATTTTCGGCCAACACATGAATTGGATCCAGGATGAAAGAGGCCGCCAACTGAGGCGGCCTCTACGACATCCGCAGCCAAATCAACGCGAACTCTCAGGCCAGCAGCTAAAGCCACGTTGACGTAGGTCAAGCTAGGTGGACGGCTGGAGTCCGGGAGGGGAGCCACTCGCTCATGTGAGCGCCAGTCTCAGCCTGTCGGGCCTTCTTCAACAGCTCTTCTTTCTCGATACCTGGAGGAAGCCCGCTGGCTTCGTCGCGCAGGCTCTTGGCCTCTTCTGTCAACCGCACTTCTAGAGAATGCTCTTGTTAGAAACGACGCCGCTTTTGCATGCGTTGCTCCACTGCCATTAGCGATGCTCTGTTAATTTTGGACAGAAGGCGCGTTCCTCTCGGAAATTGTTCACCAATTATCGCTAGTTCGAGGCCTCCGAGTCGGGCTGCCCTGTGCCCTCGGCTTTGCTTCTGGCTTCGAACGCCTCTTGCTCCGACTGCGGGCGTCTCCGGAGTAGGCCTAGCCAGCCCTGCGCCACACGGAGACGATCATCGTCCGAGATCGCTCTGTCAGCTTGCCGCGCGCTGACTGGCGGCAGCGCCGGTTCATTCGCTGCTCGGTCCGGCAACATGTCGCGGCTCGAGCAAGCTCAGCGCGGTGTCGATCTTCGCGAGCAGCTTCTGGATTTCGTCACGCTCTTCCGGAGCAGGATCGCCCAGCGCATTTAGCCGCTCGACAGTATCCAGATCGCTGATCGACAACGCCAGGCGTCGGCATCCCTACGCCTCCGCGAGCCAAACTCGTCTTCCAACCGGCGGGTTGCAAAAAAGCGCTCAACCGCCCTTCAGCGCGTCCTTGACTTGCGTCGCAGGCCAGCTGTCGCCCACGGGCCTCGCGCGCACCTTTGCGCCACTACCGACCAGGACATGAGACGCAACTTCGTCGTCTGCATCGAGAACCATCAGGTCCGTCTCGGGCTCCCAGTTCAACGTCAAGTCGAGATCGCCCGGAAAGATCTGCCATCTCGAGCCGTCATCGAGCTCGACGATGTGGCTTTGCAAGTGCGCGCGTATCTTCATGATTCAAACGGCATGCGGCTGCTGTGGGGGGCGTTCGACGGACGTGGAGCGTCGTAGCCGGCCATCCTCGCCATGGCCGCACTTGGCGCATCTCAGCCGAACGTCCTGATGGGAATAGGGGGCGTTCGGGCCCGCCGCCATAGGCCAAGCGCCGCAGTTGAGGCGCTTCACCAAAAGGGTATCGGTTTCGATCATCGGCGGCTCCGTAGCTGCGCCCCATTCGAGGGTCAACGTACGGCGGTTGGCGTGGTTGCCTGGCTTCGTCCGCTGCCCGTCCGAAAAGGGCGCCGGCCCGGCAGAAAAGCGACTCGCCTGACATGACCGGACGGGCCGCTTCGTGATCATCGTAGTTTGATCAGTGTATGTGAATCAGCCAATAGCCGGCGCCGCCGATCACGGTGACGGCGGGAACGGCCCACAACAGAAATACAGGCATCGTTCATCCTCCTTGTCCTTCCGACCGGCCCGAACCATGGCCGACGGATCATCACTGTTCGGTGCAGACCTTGGTGGTCTTCACGGCGGATTCGGCTTCCGTCTTGGTCTTATAGACGCCGTCGCCAACGACCGTCGTGGTGGTAGTTGTCGGCTTTGTGTCGACGACCGTGCATTTCTTAGTCGCGGCATCGCGCACGATGTAGAATTCGGCGGCGCTCGCAGCCTGCGCACCGAGCACAAAAGCGGCAAGGGCGCCGCAGACGATCAGCTTATTCATCTCACTCTCCTCCATTTCTGGCCCCACTCACGAACGGCAGCGTCAAGGCAAAGTTCCGATTGTTCCCGGGGTTGCCGTTTTCAGCCGGCTCGCCTCTCGCGCTGCCGCAAAAATCACGGGCTTGGAAAATCACCTGGGCGGAACCGGCCAACGGGCGCGCCCTCTTGAGTTTGCTATTCGACCGTGTCCCAATGTGCCCCTGTCTTGCGGACTCCTCGCTATGCGGTTCGATTGAACATGGTCGTTAGATGCCTGACGCTGACGGTCCTTGTTGCGGGGCTTCTCGCCGGCACCCACGCTTTCGCGCAGGAAGACAAGAAGACCGACGAAGACAAGCCTGCCGATCCGGACACCGGCGAGAGCACCATCGAGGAGAAGACGCTTGGACTTCTGCCGAACCCGTTTCAAAAATACGGGATCAAATTCGCCGCGACCTACATCGGCGAGACGCTCGGAAATTTCTCCGGCGGGCTGAAGCAGGGAGCGATCTATGAAGGCCGGCTGAACCTTGCCGTCGATGTCGACCTGCAGAAGCTCGCCGGCATCGACAAGCTTACCTTCCACGCCAATATGTTCCAGATTCACGGTGCGGGACTGTCGCGCAACTATCTCGACAATCTCTTCGTCGTCAGCGGCATCGAGGCATTGCCGTCGACGCGACTTTACGAAGCCTACTTCGAGAAGCAGTGGGGTAACAAAAAGGTCTCCCTGAAGTTCGGGCAGCTCGCCGCCGATAGCGAGTTCTTCAACACGAAATATACAGATGTCTTCACCAACGCATCGATGGGGTGGCCGGCAATCACATCTCTCGACCTGCCCAGCGGCGGTCCGTCGCCGCCGTTGGCGGCAATGGGCACCCGGCTGCTGGTCAACATCACGGATCAGCTATCCATTCTTGGCGGCGTCTTCGACGGCAACCAGGCGGGTCCGGGCCCAGGCGATCCACAACAACGCAACCGATATGGCGTCAACTTCCGGATTAACGATCCGCCCCTTCTGCTGGGCCAAATCCAGTACTCCTGGAACAACACGAAGGGCGATCCCAATCTGACGGGCCAGATCAAGTTCGGCGGGTGGCGTCACCTCGGGCCATTCTCCGATCTTCAACTCGCCAGCAACGGCGTTTCGCTTGCGGCGCCGGCCAGCAGCGGCACTCCCCTGATGTTGACAGGCGATGTCGGCGGATGGGCAGTCTTCGAGCAGCAGATTTATCGCGTGCCCAAAAGCGATGATCGGGGAATCGGCGTTTTCGCTCGCATCTCCGGCGCTCCCGCGGACCGCAATCTGATTGATCTCTACGCTGACGCCGGACTCGAGTTCATCGGCCTCAGCGACAAACGACCAGACGACAAATTCGGCATCGCTGCTGGCTACGCCCACGTCTCGAGGCGGGCTCAGGCACTGGACGTCGACTATCGCGTACTCTTTGGTCCGACATGGCCGGTGCGCAGCTTCGAAGGACTGTTGACGGCGGTGTATCAATATCAGTTACGGGACGGCTGGACCCTGCAGCCAAATTTCCAATACATCATTCATCCCGGGGGTGGAGCAACGGACCCGGCGGGGCCGATCCCGGGCCGAGCGCTCAAGAACGCAACAGTCTTCGGCCTACGCACGACTTTGAAATTCTAGGAGGCAGATTCCGCCGTTAATCGACGAAAATAGCTAGACGATCATACGGCTCCAAAGGGCGTAACGCACGAGAGCGTGGATGCGATCGACGCGGTTCGCATCGTTGGCAATATTGGCGCCCACATGGAAAAGGACGTGAATCTAATCGTCGACATCGAGCCCGGCGAGGCTCAGATGTTGTGACTTGATCGAGATGCTTTTTGATGAAAAGCATAAGCGAGAAATGCGGCTGGCGGAAATCAACGCGCTCAGCGCTAACAAGGCGAATGAACTGGCCGCGGCAAAGGCGGCGGCTCCAAATGCGGCTAATCCGGAGGCCACCTAAGTCGCGTAAAGCTCCAATCCGATTTACTTCACGCCGGAATCGCGCTTGTTTCGCTTATAAAGCTCCTGGTCAACGGCGCTAGCTTGGAACAACGCGGGTGCAGCACCCATGCTCAGGCTGAAGCCGGGTGCGTGAGGGATGAGCGGAAACGCATGTGCGAGAGCGTCTGTGCAACCCGCTTGGGTGAACTCGCAGCTTATTGTCGCTGGCGGCGGATGTCCCCCAGTGACCAGACATGATGATTGCGACTTCTTGAAGTAGTGCGTTCGCTGCCCGTTCATTGTGGCGGCGCCGGTACCGCATGGCTTGTAGAACGTTCCAACCTGCGTCTGAAGCTGTCGCTCCGCGTAGTAGTCAACTTCATAGTCTCGGCTCGCGCCTGCCTTTGCTTGTGTCCCGACTACGATTCCGACCATTGCGATACCGAGGAAAAAGAATCTCATGAACGATCTCCCAATACACGAGCCACTTGACGCATTCGGTTGTGTTCAACAACTCACTCTATCGCGTCGGGAGCGTTCTGTCGCTGTATTTCACGGGTCGGCCTCGCGCGGGATAAGTCAGTGATCCATTTGGATCACGACGGACGGGCCTTCGATGCCCATAATGTCTGGACTGCTGGATTCGTCCACTCTGAACAATTTTTGCTCTTTGGGCTTGGCTTGGCCACTTCGTTCAATCATCGCCATCGGCAATTTCTGGAGCACCTTCGGGGCGGTGAATGGGTCCCCGCTGTCGATCTGCCAGATCAGGCAAAGTTGAAGCTGACCTTACTTCGCCATCAGTGGATTGAGATTCGAGAAGCTGACGGAAAGGTCAGCTATCGCATTACTGCTGGCGGGCTTGCGGAGATGAGCAAGCCTACCAGGGTTCGCTAAACAAGCCCCCGCTCAGCTGCCATGCGCCGCGCCCCAACCTCCAGATAGAGTCGCGCCGCCCCGAATGCCGATTCTCGGTGCCGGTCCATCCAGCAACTGCTGGAAGCGCGCCCTGCGCCATTCTTCAGCCAGGCAAAGACCCGTTCGGGTGATGGCCTAGAGAAGTAGCCCCAGCGCGGGGGCGTCGCTGGAGCTCGGCTTCCGTCGTTGTCGGAATGCCGCGGGGGGCAGTGCGCGCGCTGATCGTGGCGCCGCCGCGCACCGGCAAAACGGTGCTGATGCAGAACATCGCGCACTCCATCACCGCCAATCAACGCTGATTGGGAAACAGCGGCGTGAGGTTGTCGAAATTGACCTTGTGCTTCGACTTGTCCGGAGGCGAGCGGTTGCGCGACGGCCTGGTGGTCGCGATCGCCGGTCCGCCGAATGTCGGCAAATCAACCCTGATCAATCAGCTCGCCAAGCGCGAGGTCGCGATCGTCTCGCCGCATGCCGGCACGACCCGCGATGTGATCGAGGTGCAGCTCCGCCGATGACCCAACCGCCGAATGAGGACCTGTTCCTGTGCTCCCCAAACAGGCCGCCCGCATTTCAAAAAGCGGGGCCACTAGGAACGCGCCTCCGAATTTCGCTTTGAAATGTTAGGAAATGAATGGGCGCGCTCAATGCCTCGGTATTACTTCGATTTAAAGGATGGCAACGGAACAACCCCTGACGAGGAAGGCCTCGATCTTCGGGATCTGGACGCGGCACAGGACGAGGCTGCGCGATCTTTAGGCGGCATGGCCCGTGATGCCGTAGCGACCCTCAGCGGTAGCGGCGCTGAGCAAATGGAGATCGAGGTCCGGGACGACGCCGGCCCCGTTATGACGGTCCGCTTTTCCTTCGCGATCAGCCGCAACAAAGTGAGCTAACCTCAAACTGCAAAAACGGCCCCAGCGCCCGGGAAGAGCACTGAGGCCGAGGGGTCGTCCCACTCCTCATCAAAGCGAGACTAGAACCGCGCCTGTGGCCCTCTGTTCCAAAAAAAAGGCCCCAGCGAGGGGACTGGCTGGGGCCTAGACTGATTGCCGAACCGCTGTCCGCCAGGATGCAGCGGTCGTCATTTTAGGGCTGTAAAAATAGGAAATGAAAATCACCTGCCCCATGCCATGGAGGATCTTGGCAAAGTAGGGTTCCCGAAATAACCGAAGTGAATCTTGCGCCCGGCGGAGCGCACTTTCTGCATCAATTTGTTACAGCGAGATATCCTACCTTTCTCGCAGGGCGAACACGCACCTGATGGTTCAGTGGCGAGGCACAAAGAAGAGCCCGACGCCGATTAGGCGCCAGCTTATGTTCACTATTGAGCAAAATCGCTCCAGCGTCATCTGCCCGTAGGCGTCGGTGGCTGAGAGACCGAGAGCGCTCCCGCCTGCAAAGCCAAGGAGCACAGCCATGCCAATCCAACCTGTTCATCGGGTTCACGATGAAGCCGCCCAAATATCCAAGCAGACCGCATTCGTCCGCGAACCCATTGCAAAGGCGGCTGAACTATTAAAAACTACCTCCGCCTGACACCTTCCTCGGCCGCAAAACGCACGATCCTTTCCCGCAAGAGGAGAGCCAGCACGGGAACCCGCAATCCTAACCTGCGTTTTCCCGGCAGTGTTTTGGCGGAGAGCCCGATGGCGTCGCCAATACCGCCTACAGACAAAAAGTATCTGTGCCCGATTTGTCGCGAGCTAGCGTTGATCCTTTCGGCAGCAACGCTTGCCTTCGCGTCCCGGACGATATCCGGTCTCAGCTGCCCTAATGGGCACAGCATCAGAATCACACCCGGGGGCAAGGTCGTAACTTCCTCAACATCTCGGCGTGAACGAAAGGGCGCTGGGAAAGTCTAGGGAGGGAAACAGGCGTGAAGGCATCAGGCCGAGTACCGCCTGTCCAGAAGATCAGGCGGATTCGTTCGCCACTCGCGCCACTCCTGAACGCGATGGCGATGGTGAGAACCGAGAGAACGATCATGAAGGCTGGAACTCCATCACATCCTGGCTTTGATGAAGTCGGCGAGATGGTTAGCGGCTCGCGCCAATGAAGCGGATGCTTCCTTCAGTTCATCCTGAGCCTTCTTCAACCGCTCTTCCTGCTGGGTGAAATCTTTGTCCCCGCGCCCGTCGCCGGCGAAGATGCGTCGAAACTGATTGATGATCTGGTTCATCGCTTTGCCCGTATCTCTGAGGTCAGGGCTTCCAACGCGGTACGCGTGCTGTGAATGGCTTCGGCGAGGCGATCGGCAGCCAACACGCGCTTGTCATAGCTTTCGGTCAGCTGGTTTTCGAGCAGCTGGATTCGGATATCCTTTCCACTTCGCATTGCCCTACCGCTTAAGTCGCGCGACAATTTTCGCCGCCAGCTTTGGCGATGAACAGCTAGCCAAAGATGGCTCCCATCCATTGATCCAGTGGGGAGGGAAGCGCAGCAATCGTCCACGACTGTGGAAAGGCGCATGCCTTGCACCAAAGGACTGAATAGATGCATACAGCAGCAAACCAGAAGCCTGCTGGCACGATGAACAGTAGTGGGAACCACCATCCGCGACCGGTTAAAATAGCGACTTGAGACGAGAGGTAGGACTTCGCGAGATCGGCCTTGACCTGCTCTCGGGTCGTCTCATTGTTAATCGGGTTGTCCACGGTACTGAAGATGCGGTCAAGCGGCCCCTTCAAGAACCATCCAATGACGGTCTCCCACATCGGTCAGGCCTTCCCAACCGATCGAAGCCGAGCCGCGATAGTGATGGCTGAGATCCCATCAACACGTAAGCGAGGTACTGCGGGTTGTCCTCCAGCGCCTCCATCACTTGGGCCTTCAGATCAGGATCGCCAAGCGCCGCGGCAATTGGATCAAGCCACTGAAATACGGTCCCGATGCCGGTCAGGAACAAGCCCCATAGCACCATGACCGAACGCCCCGTGAGCGCCCAGACCTTGCCCCAGAACGTGTTGGCTTCAGCGTAGAAGCTCTTGAGCGCCGGGATCGCATGGAGCACCGGGCTAGGAACATGAAATAGACTTGGAAGCACCAGATCGCCATCGCATCGTCGACACCGATATCCCACGCGGTGTTCACGCGCAGATAGCGATTCACCGCGACATCGGGGATCCGGCCGCCCTGCTCTGCCTCTCGGATCTGCTTGCCCCAACAGGAGCCGAGAACCGCAGCCTCGAAGGAACAGAAATATTCCTGCTCGATCAGCGCATCGCCGGCCTCGTCGCCGTAGATACTCCCTGCGCTGGATCTCAACGGCTTCACGCGAGATCGCGCCCGTGTTGTCGACAGTCAGAACCTGCGCGAACCAGTCAGAGCTCTCGCGCGCCACGTCCAGCATCGACTTGACGTGGTTGGATCGGGGCGAGATACGCATACGCTGCTGGGTTCGCAAGCGCCCGTTCGGAGAATGTCACACCGGCTGGAGGAGACCCGACGTCGAGTTATAGCTATCCGAGCCGACGACCTGACAGGTCGCCCCGTTCTTGAACCGAATGAAAAGATCGCTTTGCGCCCCTGCGGGCCGCTCGAATGCCGACGCGGCCGCCCAGTGCAGGCAAACGTCATCCTTGCCGGCTCGACGATGCCAAATCCCGATCGCGCGCCGACGCCCGGCTTCAAAGCGCACTCCAGAGCGGCGTGGTAATCCCGCGGCTCCCACCTATTCGGTAGGAGGATTCCGCATCGGAAAACTTGCGGATCTACAAGAACGTATCATATTATGATACAAACCTCTTGCGAGGCGTATCACCGTATGATACACTCCGATCATGATCAAGAGCTTCAAGGACGAGCTGACCGAAGCAGCCTTCAACGGCAAAGCCAAGAAAGGCTTTCCGGCCGATCTGCTCAAGCTAGCTCGCCGTAAGCTCCAGTATCTGAACGCAGCTGTGAACCTACGCGACCTTTTGGCCCCTCCCGGCAATCACCTTGAAGCCCTGAAAGGCGACCGCAAGGGGCAATATTCCATCCGCGTGAACGATAAGTTCCGCATTTGCTTCACATGGACCGCTGAAGGTCCAAAGGAGGTCGAGTTCGTTGACTACCACTAGCCAGACCAAGGAGGGTCATATGGCAAAGAAACTGCCCCCAATGCACCCCGGTGAGGTGCTACGCGAGGAATTTCTCATCCCGCTCGACATTTCGGCCGGTGCGCTCGCCAAGGTTTGCGGCGTTCCCCGTACCAGGATTGAGCGTATTGCGAACGAGGAGACCTCGATTACCGCGGACACTGCTCTTCGCCTGTCCAAGGCGCTGAAAACCTCTGCTCAGCTTTGGCTGAACCTGCAGAATGCCTATGACGTGCAGATGGCCGAACAAGAACTTGGCAGCGACCTGGAAAAGATCAAACCGATCGACGCGAAAGCTGCCTGAAACGAGAGACGCCCGGACGGGAGCCGCCGGGCGCATCTATTCACTCAAGCTGATTTGCGCGCGAATATTGGCTACGACTGCAAAAGTCAATCCACTGGGGATCTCGCTCCACAGTAAGCGCGAATTTCTCCGCACCTTTTGCTTTTGAGTGCTCTGATGCATGAGGTGTCCACTAAAATAGGTGGACACCTTGTGATGGCAGCGGATGATCAGAAACTGCGGGTCAGGCTTGTTGGCCGGAACGGTCGCCGGCGCTACGAGGCGGCATCGAAAGAGCGTCTTGTGGCGGCCTGCCTTGAGCCTGGCGTTTCGGTATCGAGACTTGCGCTCGAACATGGGGTCAACGCGAACCTGCTTCGGAAGTGGATCAAGAAGGACGCCGCGGCCAGGTCGGCGCCGTCGTCGTCACCCTCGGCGTTCATCCCGGTTCACCTTGAGGGGGCCGCCGAGCGGGGTTTGTCGCGGCAAGGCAGTGTGGAGGCGGTGGATTTGCCGGCGACCTGCGATGAAGTGGGTGGGTCGGAATCCAAGGGGTCTCCAGCTTTTTGTTCTCCGGCCAAGGTGAGCGCGTCGCTGCCGAATGGCGTGAAGCTCGCGCTGGAATGCGGGGATGTGGATGCATTGACGGCGATCATTGGAGCCCTGGGCCATGTTCAGACTGGGCGGTGACCTGCAGGTCTATCTGCACCGTGAGCCGATCGACTTCCGAGCTGGCATCAACAGCCTTGCGGTTCTGGTTCAGGAGACGATGGCGCTCGATCCGTTTGTGCCGGCGGTTTTTGCGTTCTGCAATCGCCGTTGCGACCGGATGAAGTTGCTGTTCTTCGACCGGTCCGGCTTTGTGCTGGTCCTGAAGCGGCTGACCGAGGACAAGTTCCGATGGCCGCGCCGCCAGGAGGCGGTCGTCCGGCTTACGACCGAGCAGTTGCACTGGATCCTCGACGGCATCGATATCGATGCGATGGTCCGTCATCCGGTGCGGCAATATCAGGTTGCCGGCTGAGCTCTTGAGTTGAGCGGTTGACGCGTCGGAACGGTTCAGATTCAAGAATCCGATGAATCGAACCGGCAATCCGAGTGTCGAGGTGCTGTTGGCGCGCATTGCCGCGCTGGAGGCGGAGAATCGTCAGCTCACGGAGCGCGTCGTCAAGCTGGAGGAAGAACTGGCGCTGGCACGCCTGCATCGTTTTGCGCCGCGCAGCGAAAAGCACGTCGACCGTCTCTTCAATGAAGCCGAGCAGGCCGCCGATGAGGATGACGCCGGCAGCGAAACGAACGATACCGCCGAACTTCCGGACACGGGTCTGCCATCGGTCGAAAGCACGACGGGAAAGAAGCGCGGCCGCAGGCCGCTGCCGGCAAACCTGCCGCGCGAGCGCGTCGAGTATGACCTGCCCGACGATCAGAAGGCGTGTCCTTGCTGCCGTGGCCAGATGCATCGCATGGGCGAGGCTGTCACCGAGCAACTTCATATCGAGGTGAAGGCGAAGGTTTTACAGAATGTGCGCTTCAAATATGCCTGCCGCCATTGCGATCGCACCGGGATCAACGCCCCTGTCGTGACCGCGCCGATGCCGACGCAGCCGTTGCCGGGCAGCGTTGCCACGGCCTCGACGCTGGCGTTCGCGCTGGTTCACAAATATGTCGACGGCACGCCGCTCTACCGCTTGGCGCAGGCCTTCGAACGCGCAGGCGTTCCTGTCAGCCGCGGCGCTTTGGGCCACTGGGTGATCGGCTCGAGCGAGAAGCATCTGCATCGCATTTATGACGCCCTGAAGCTGCGGCTCAGATCGCAGCCTCTCATCCATGGCGACGAGACGACGGTTCAGGTCCTCAAGGAGAAGGACAAAGCGGCCACCAGCACATCGTACATGTGGGCGTATCGCAGCGGCAAGGATAGTCACGAGCCGATCGTTCTTCTGGATTATCAGCCGGGCCGCGGCCAAATCCACCCGCAGGTCTTCCTCGGCGATTACCGTGGCATCGTGATGAGTGACGGCTATAGCGCATGGCGCACGCTGGAAGGGGCCACCCACATTGGATGCATGGCCCACTCCCGGCGGCGTTTTGTCGACGCCCTCAAAGCGAGAAAGAAGGGCGGCGGGCCGCCCGAGCAGGCGCTGCGGTTCTTCGAGCAGCTCTACCGGGTTGAAAGGCAGGCGCGGGACGAGAAACCGGACAGAGACGAAACGCCGGATCAATGCATCCGTCGCTTCCGCCAGCAACACAGCATTCCTGTCCTGAACGCCCTCAAGGAATGGCTCGATCAAATCGCCCCGAAGGTCCTGCCGGACAGCAAGCTTGGCGACGCCGTATCTTACACCCGGAACCAATGGGACTATCTGACGCGTTACACCGAAGATGGCAGGATGCCGATCGACAACAATCTTCTGGAGCGCGACATCAGGGTTTTTGCCACTGGCCGAAAAAGCTGGCTGTTCAGCGACACCGTCGACGGAGCCAAGGCCAGTGCCGTCGTCTACAGCCTGATGCTGACCTGCCGCGCCTCACGTGTCGAGCCGTTAGCGTGGTTGCGCCACGTCCTCACCGAATTGCCTCAGCGCGCGGACGACGCCGATATTACCGACCTGCTGCCCTTCAACTTCCACAAAGCCGCAACTGCCTGAACGGCCCGGTATCGCCCGATACTGGGGCAATCCATCAAAAACCGCCAAACCGCCAGCGTCGACGTGCGGGGAAAATCGCGCTTACGCTCCACACGGCCGGCTGTCTACCGGAAGTACGTCATGCCGCCAACGACGATCGACAGGACAAAAACCAAAGTGGCAGCTCCAATAATCCACGGCATGTCACGGCGTTCTCTGGGGGTCATGTTACTTCCTCATGTGTACGTCCTCGAGCGCCTTAGGCGGCTGTAGCCCTGGCGATGTCAGCCACTCGTTGATATGGGCTGCCGTTTCGGCCTGACGCGCTCGGCGGAGATATAGCTCGCGCTGAGTGCCCGGCGGGAGCTGCGCAGCAGCGACCCTGAAGCGAGCGGCCTCCTCGGCCAATCTCTCTTCGAATGTCTTGGTATGTTTCGTTCGATTGCGACGCTTGATGACCACAGCGCACTCCTTTCCGTTGCACAAGGCGGGAGCGCGTTGACGGCGATCTCATCACCGATAGATACCCAAAGCCGTGCGGTGATGAGGAATAAATACTAGGGGCAGCGGCGGGCTTCTATATCCCACGTTACTCGCGTAAATAATTGTTTTCATTCAAAAATACTCAAACGGTTCAAAATACTCATTCGTCTCCTAATGACACTTTCGCTATGCATTTGTCACGCTGCCTGATCTCGCCATCTCCGCAGAAGATAATCATGCCAAAGCATCGTCGCGCCGAACCGCCCGCTCCATCGTCGCGCCCGGCGCCTCGTACCACCCACCTGCCCGCTTGATCGGCATCATGTCGCATTGCACCGGCTTGGAGATGTTGGTCGCGATCGCGCGGTTCGGCACCCAGAGGGCAGCGCACCGCCAGCTTGGTCGGCAACGATGCCTGCAGCCGCGTGATCGTCGCGACCAAGTCGAGCGCATAGCTGTGCTGCGGGGTCACAGAATACCCCTGACGAGTCAGTGGGCTCGCTTCGCTGCTTCGTAACGATGATCTCGAGGCGGTCGGCTCTACAATCACAAGCCTTCCGGGCTGCGACCACAGCCAAGAACCCTTGAAATGGCTGACTCTGCTCCTATCGTCTGTTGTGGGCAAGCTTCAGCTTGCCGAAAGGTCCTCGGAGACAATTTGACCATGGACCCGAAACGGGGATCCAGCTTTGCAGGGGCTGCGGATCTTGTGGCGCACGCGGACACGGCGCGTCGACACCTTGCTGAATTGAGCGCAGCCTGTGCGAACGGCGACAAGAGTGCGGCCCGCCGGCATTGCGCCAGGCAATCAGTGAGCTCGAGCTCTCTCGCGCGATGTTGCGAATTGGAAATGACTGAATTGGAGACGTCGGGCACCTAACTGCGGGCTCCATCATGACGGCACAGCTTCACGATTTACTTACCGAGGCCCTTGAAAGCATCAAGTCGGGCGGTTTAATTCACAAATACAGCCTGGTCTGGGCCGGTCGTAGCGAGGCGCCACGCATTATCGTGTGTAAATCCGCCGACATTCCAGATGACGTTTTGCGTCGTACAATAGTGAGTTCACTGGCTGGCTGGCCTCGCAGCTGAGTCACAAATTACCATCGAAAAGGATTGAGGGCGGCGGCGTTCAGCTGTCCAAGGTGGGCTGCGACTATGCTTTGGAATCAGTTCGTCGGAATCACGATGCTGCTCTATGCGCTGACGAATCCGGTCGGAGCCATTCCAGTCTTTCTTGCGATCACGCGGCAGGCGCGAAGCGCAAATATCCATCGTATCATCGTCTTGGCATGCACGGCGGTTGCGGTTTTCTTTGTGGGGGCCGCGGTCCTCGGCAAGCAGATCCTCGGCTTCTTCAATGTCGGCCTCGATGACTTTCGTATCGCGGGCGGGTTGCTCGCACTGGTCATCGCGCTCGAGATGTTTCAGGCACAGTATGGGAAATTCTTGCAATCCAGCGGAGTTGACAGCAGCGAGGTAGATATCCATGGAATGGCGATAACACCGTTTGCATTCCCTTTGCTCGTCGGACCAGCCGAAGTCGGCATCATGATCACCCTTTCCAATGATAATCCTGGTTGGCTTTCGAAGGCGCTGCTTGCTGCGGCGTCAATCATCGCAACATTCCTGATCGGATTGACACTCTGGACGGCGGCGGCGATTGAGCGGTTCCTGGGAAAAACGGGGATCAACGTTATGACCCGCACCATGGCGCTCATTGTAGCGGCGATAGGCGTGAACTTCATTATGACTGGCCTGCGGAGCGAATTGCCCGGATTGGCCGGCTGAAATTCTGACAGGTCAGTTGCAAGCTAGGCTTCCGCGCCGGCTGCGCAACGGATCTCACATGACGCGTGCCTTCGTGGTGAGCCTTTGCACGGCAGCCGGCCCCAGAGCAAATGGAAATACCGCAATGGGACTGGCACGCCCGGGGACAAAGTGCAAACTTCTCCGTTCCCGCGCGAGATTCAGCATTGAGCGGTCTCCCGACCCGGCGCAGATGGCCGGCGTGCCCTCGCGAGCCAACTGCCCGAACTCGGTTCCGGTGCGCGGGCCGGAATAACCCGACTAAAACCAAGCCAAAAAATTTTTGCGAACGCTCTTGAAACTGATCGCCGTTTTTCTAATTGGATTTTTGCCGCTTACGGGCGGTGCCGGGCGCCAGGTTGGGCTCGGCAAAGCAACCAGGGCGCCGGACAGGTGTCTTGCACCGATCGTCTTGCGCTCCTTCGTATCCATCTTGCTCTCTGGAGGACTTGGCTATGAGGACATACGATTTCGCTCCCCTGTGGCGTTCGAGTATTGGATTCGACCGCCTCATCGATCTTCTCGACGAAACCCAGCAACGGTCCGAAGACAACTACCCGCCCTACAATATCGAGCGGCTCGGAGAGGACCGTTACCAGATCTCGGTCGCACTGGCCGGCTTCAACCAGGACGAGATTTCGGTGACGGCTGAGCAGAACGTGCTGACCGTGGAAGGCCGCAAGGGCGACAAGGACCAGCACGAATACCTCTATCAGGGTATCTCGGCGCGTCCGTTCAAGCGACAGTTCAGCCTCGCCGACCACGTGCAGGTCAAATCGGCAATGGTCGAGAACGGTCTGCTGCGGATCGAGCTCGTGCGCGAAATCCCCGAGGCCATGAAGCCTCGGCGTATTGCCATCGGAAGTGGCGCTCCTGGCGGACAAATCACGCAGAAGGCGGCCTGAGCCCGCTTCCTATTGGGCCAAAACACGCACGGACGGTACCCGTCCGTGCGCTGACCAGCTGCATGTCAAGTTAAGGAGGATATCATGGGTATTCGGGATCTCGTTCCCTGGGGCAAAGGGCAAGAACTCTCAACCGGACGAGAGGCATTCGATCCGTTTCTCACGCTTCACCGTGAGATGAACCGTCTGTTCGATGACGCCTTTCGCGGCTTCGGCTCATTCGGTCGCATCAACGCTCCGTTGATGGAGGGCCAGTTTAGTTGGCCACGCCTTGAACTGAATGAAACCGACAAGGAGGTTACGGTTTCCGCCGAGCTTCCAGGCCTCAGCGAAAAGGATGTCCAGGTTGAAATTGCCAATGGCATCCTGTCAATCCGGGGTGAAAGGAAAGCAGAACGCAGCGACGATTCCAAGTTCGTCAGCGAGCGATATTACGGCTCTTTCGAGCGCCAGATTCCGCTTGATGGCGTCGAGGAAGA
Organism: Bradyrhizobium sp. USDA 4501; assembly: GCF_054062115.1. NCBI lineage: Bacteria > Pseudomonadati > Pseudomonadota > Alphaproteobacteria > Hyphomicrobiales > Nitrobacteraceae > Bradyrhizobium > Bradyrhizobium sp. USDA 4501. Next base: position 5,901,071 of record NZ_JBSSEX010000001.1, on the reverse strand, counting down.
TAGGGCGAAGGCCGACTTCAAGAACGGCGTCCTCACCGTGACGCTACCGAGGTCCGAGCAGTCACGGTCGAACGTCAAGCGTATCGCGATCAACAGCAACTAAGGCCAGAGGTCGGCGGCGTACGACCGTCGCCGACCTCTATATCCAAGCCTTCAGCAACGCGCCTCTGGGCGAAAGGAGAAACAGGAGGCACGACATGAGCCATGTCAATCGCAATGCCAACATCAATGAGTCGCTATTTCATTCAGTATCCCACTACAATTCACCGGGCGATGTATTGAATGACTCTGGGCTCTCGACGGACGAGAAGCGTGTCATCCTCTCGTCCTGGGCGTCGGATATGTACGTCGTCGAATCCCAACCGGCTCTTCGGGAGGTGCCCGGCATTCCGCACCGGTTGCGCCTTGCCGACATCCTGGCGGCGCTGAAGCGGCTGGACGACGAGGAGGATCCGCCGCCGCGCGGCGGAATGGCGATGCAGCTGCCTCGGTTGAGCAAGCCGGTGCGCGCCGTTTGCGATTCCGAACGACATGCTGCGACGAAGCGGCATCGGCCGTTGAAAGTATCCCGCGCGGATGCTCGGTGGACTCGCGAAGCAAATGTACGGCGGTACCGAAAGCTGTTGGACACTCAACTGACTGACGCAGAACGCAGCTTCATCAGGCGGCGTCTTGTCGAGGAATTGAAGGGCCTGATCACCTCCCGGAGCGAGCGTCATCACAAAAACTGAGCCCGGGACCGCGCAGTGTACGAATAAACTGTCGATGAAGGCAGGAAAAGATGGCAGCAGATCCGTTAGCTCAAGCGAAGATGGGTGTGGAGGCCCTTGCACTGTGTATCGCAGGTGTCTTGTGCGAACGTGACCCATCGCTTTTGCCCGTATTCCAAGAAAGTGCGAGCACGCTTCATCGCATTCTCGATGATCGTGGAGATCATGAGGCGGCAGCAATGATCGGCGCATTTGGTCGAGCACTAATGAAACGTCCTCCAATCCCCAATTGACAATGGTGACCGCAGCACTCCCATCGCTCGTGGGCTAAAGCCTACCACTCGAGCTACGCCGAAAACTGGCGCATCGCCTCCAATCTTTTCATGGGTGACCTCCGGTGAGCATGTTCGCGCCAGAGTTCTGACCAGCTGTTCATAGGCGCGTCGTTCCTCTGCGGAGAGACTGGACGGCGGTGGGTTGCCGGCCTTGAAAGCCTTGTCGACGTCGGCTGGAACGGTGGCGGGCATGTTGGTGTGGATGGCAAGCAATCCCGCAGGTGCCTGTAAGCCCATCTGGTCGACGACAAACGCTCCCCAATCGCCTCCCTGTTCGCCGCAACAGCCCGGGCCCCGATGGCGTGTCTTCCGCGCCCGCGGCCAATTCTACACACAAAACGCGAAAACGGCCCCAGCTTGGGGATCGCTGAGGCCGTCGTTTCGTCTGCTGGGGGCGCGGGCGCCGGTGAGCAAGAGCCACCTCGGTTCAGGCAGAATGCCGGTACATCCGCGGCAGCCTGAATTGCACTCGACGTAGCAGCGCACTTGCCGAGGGCCTCAGGGGGACGCATACAAGCGACCCCGGCGCTGGGGGCACCAGGGTCGCCACTGAACTCCCGGTCGGGGGGGCACCTGATCGCGGGAGCAACGAATTGACTCTTCGCATTCCCACTTGTTCCCGAGGCGTTAGCAAATCAGCAACGTGATCGGCGCAGGCTTCTCTGAGGGACGGGACCGTTGGGGACGCAGCACGGTCACGTTTCGGAGGAGCTGGCGCACCGGCCCTGAGCGTCGGCTCCTCTTTTGGACCTTGTGTGAGTTAGGCAACAGCCGTCACTCCGGGTACCTGTTAAGCAAGTGACGTTGGGAATTTCAGGGCCCTAGCGCTGGGAATGACAGGGCGCCGCCGGGACAAACCATTTCGGGCCCGGCGGCGTAGTTTTTGAGATTTGCCACGCTGACGCATGAGAGGCGTCTCAAGATGTCTGGCGACAAGATTGCTACAAAGACCGTGCTGTTAGCGCTCGCCATAGGCATTGCCATATGGGCAACTATGGGGGCGCCCGAGCCAGGCACAAATTCGCCGATGCACGTCGCCAGCAGGCGATGAGGCCCCCTACTTGGTAGATTGGGCGCTGTCGCTTTAGGTCGGCGTCATTCGAGCGGTAGAGAAAGCGCGGGCAGCGGCCTATTGCCCTGCTCGCAACCTGTTCGCCCCTTGAGCGGTAGAACCAGCGTTGAGGCATCCGCGGCAGTCCGGCCCATGAAATGGGTCAGATTAACGCCCGATGACCACTCCACATAACCAACGGCCGAAAAGGCGAGCGCTCCCACGACGAGAATACTGAGCACTGAAGCGGCGGCTGCTGACGGCAAGCTTTGGCTGCTGAAAAACGGCATCACAATTCTCCGACACCGAGTTGCCACCCATCGGTGCGTTAGGCCGACTTGCGATGATCGCGTGTGAACGGCCTCACATATCACGCGCACTTGATGCGTCATTGGCCCGTGGCACAGCCCCTGCAGTTTGCTTGGTGCTGGGGATTTCAGCGTCCCGGTTCAGGAAGGAAACGCCGCCGGGCGTGTATTATTGAGACCGGCGGCGTCTTTTTCCTGAACCAGTGCGAGCTAGCCCGTTTCAGGCCGCCTCGTCGTCTTCATCTTGCTGCTCGACGTTCGGCCACTCGGGCATTGCGTACCCCGTGGCCCGATGACTACCCGCAAGCCCACAGAACTCAGCGACTGCAACGAACAGATTCTGAAAGGCGGCTTCGTCTTGAAAGTAGAACTCGCGATCACCCGTACAAAGCGGACTGGCGTGCCAGAATGCAACGAGTGCTTTTGCCTTCGCGCCCACTCTGCATGCCGCGCGTAGTATTCGCGCACTAACGGCTCAAACTTCGCAGCGAGCCCGATGAGTTCAGCATCGACCCGCGGCCACCCACCCGGCAATGTCGGGCGGTGTCCATTGTCTGCGTGGTCCAACCCGCAATCGTGATCACCATTTCGCCAGTCAACCCCGACAAGATCCAACACGGTCGCAGCGCGCGATGACGGTTACCACGAAGGATCATATGCATATTCTCGTGGAGCTCGAAAAACTCTTTCATTGACCGGCGGCGCGCCTTGACCCACGCTTGCGTATCCTGCGCGGAATGGCGAATTCCTAGCGGCTTGTTTTGCGTCGCGTGCGACCTTCAATCCCACGACAGCTAGCGCTTCGGTGCCAGCTTCGACCCAAGGCCTCGGTCAAGCCCAGAGCCTACTCCTTCTTAGAGTCTGACTCATAAATCACCTAACCTTAGCTGCAGCCGCGAGTCTGCGGGTCAGGAGCCTGATGTGTGCAATCAGCAGCCAGGCAGCTTCGGTTGCCACCGTCGCCTCGAAGTCCTTGGCGAGGCGGCGGCATCTGCCGAACCAAGCGAATGTGCGTTCAACCACCCACCGCCTCGGCAGAAGCTGGAAGCCTTTGACGCCTTGAGGCCGCTCGACGATCTCGACAGTCCATGGACCGCAGTCTGAGAGCGCGTCGAGGAGTTGATTTCCGCGGTAGATCCGGTCGGCAAAGACGTGGCGCAGCCGGGGGAAGTTCATCCGCACGTTCTTCAGCAGCGGTACGGCGCCATGGCAGTCCTGAACGTTGGCGGGATGAACATGAACCCCAAGGAGGAGGCCATTGGTATCAGTCACAATGTGCCGCTTGCGGCCGTAGATGCGCTTGCCTGCATCGTAGCCGCGCGGTCCGCCAGCTTGCGTGGTTGGCGCACTCTCGCTGGCGGAAAACGATCAGAACAATGACCTATCAACGTACCCAGGAAGCGATCGCTGCAGCGAAACGGACAATCGACAAGCATCTCGAAGGTAGGAACCTGCCAATCTGGCTCGCCATTAGTGGCTTTTGCGGCGGAAGTTCCATGCAGCCCCTTGGGGCCGAGTCGGCGGCTCTCCCGCCGATTTGAACGCAAGACATTAAAACAATAAGTCCTAGCGTCTGCGAGGAGCGCTTTGGACGCGCGGTTTTATAGCCTATTCGGGCTACGTGCATCCGGCATAAATTGCGCTTTCAGCGAGAGACGCCCGGGGCTTAAGCTATGTGACAAATGCTGCACTGTCGGGGTGTGCCATGGCCGAAACATTCGTCCGCGTAGGCATCGTCCTTTTGGGGCTTTGCCCTTTCGCAATCGTTGCAATTGCTCTGCTCGTGCAAAGCTGACACGGTTTCATTCGCGAGTCGGCCGGAGCGAACCGGCCGAGACAGCGGCCCCAGCGACTGCCTCTTGGCCCCCAAAGGTTGCTGCGGCCGTTTCTAACTCTCTAAATTCATAGCAATGAAACACGTTGGCGACCGCCCCTACTCCGAATCCGATAAAGCCGCGCGCAGGATCATGGAGCACGCTCGGGCCTTCGAGCCGATCCAGGATCGGCCGGATCTGCATCGAAAAGATCAACTATCCGATGCTCTACCAGGACAAGGCGACGCCGGCTGAGTATTGGGCTGGCTTGGAGTACGCGAAGGATCGGGGCTGGCTCGAGTATCACGAAAGCGGGACCTTCGTGAGGATGCTGGACCTCGGGCCGCGCTTGGTGCTGCGGGACGAAACGGGCTGGCAGCTGACCGACGCCGGCCGCGAGATCCTCAGTGTTGCGGAATCGTCGGCCCCCCAGCCGGTCGCGCCGGAGGTCTCAGCTGTATCCGCGCCGCCGCAGCCCGATGCACTGACCGCGCCTCCGCCACGCCTGCTCGAACGCGCGATCCCGGCACAGCGACCGAGCAGACGCGAGGGGCGACGGCGCAATGGAGCGGTCGGCTTAGGCCGCCGCGAACGGACAGTCGTCACGGCATCAAACCGTAAACGCCTCATCGTTGGTGACCAGCGGATTGCAGGTCAAGTGCACGATCTTGCCGGCGGCGTTCAAGCGGAGACGCGTCCGGAACAGCCGTCCCCCTGCATCGCGGTACTCGAGGTAGATGCCGCCGTCTTCCGGCACGATCGCCTCGATCTGGAAGGGGCCGGGAGGCTGATCCGCCAACCTCAGCGTCCAATAGGAACGCAATGCCCGCCTGCCCTCGAACCTTCCGCCTTCGCAGCATTCCACAGTGGTGTCTTCGTCGTACAGGCCGAGCAGATCGGATATTCGCCGGTCCCGGCACGCGTTGAGCAAATCGACGACGATGGCCATGGCATCGAAAGTCTCGGGTGCACCCATCACGGCCCTCTTTCTGCAACGCCCCATGCAGACTAGGTGTTCCGGCCTGAACTGCAGGTGAACCGCGTCGGGTTCCGGAATCGAGTCCTTCTTGCGCCGACCGGGTCCCGCAGCGGCGCCCGGAAGAGATCGCAGAGGAGCGCGAAGATGGAGCTGACCGATCTGAAGCGCGATTTTCTGAGGAAGCTCCCCGGCGAATCCTTGGTCAACCCGCCGACGTTCGACCACGAAATCTGGCGCGGCTCGTGGAGCCGGGTCACGTGGAAACCGAACCACTTCCATCCGGAGATATCGAGTATCGCATCACCGACCCCGGGCGGGCGACGGCTACCGCGTGAATCACAGATCGGCGAGCCGAGGGGGCCGAGTCAGGGGGCTTCGGTTTTCGGGAGCCGCTCCAATTGCAGACGCAGGGCGGGCGACAATTCCGGCTTTTCCTTGATGCAGCCGCCCGCCGATTCCCGCACAATTGACCCGCTGTGTTGCGGACCGATGTCGACGCCCCCCAGCATCGGAGCAATCTCGTTGCGACCCACCTCCTGAAAGCAACGTCGGCGGACGTCGGCGGTTTCAGCGGCGACCGGGGCAGGTCGAAGGATAATAGTGCTGCCCCATTGAATTGCAGGGACCGTCGCCGGCCGTTGAACTACGGCGCCTGTCGCGGATAGCCAAAGGTCTCACGGCCCGCTATTCAGAACTAGCGCTCGCGAGGATAACCAAAGGCGGCGGCCTCCTCCAGGCGTAAGAGTCGAACCGTCCTCCGCAGCGCCTGCGATGTTGCCTTCGAGACCAGTCGCATGGAGTCCCTAAACGATCGTCCGATGTGCCCGGTGTGCAAGCACGGGCTCGCGCTGTCGCGTATCTCTTCCGGCGAGCGGGGATTCGAGGACCGTACGTTCGAGTGCTCTACCTGCGGCAGGACGGAAAAGGTTACGATCGAGGTTGACCCTGTGAAGTCAGATGCGGTGGGCTGGCGAGCGTCGGCCGCCGCGCTGACTTGACCCGATCGGTGCCGCCACGGCCAATGCTCGATGCCGATGATCATCCTTGTCGTGTCACGGCAGAAAAACCAACTCGTTCTGCTGCGCGCCCCCTCGCTCAGTTTTCGACTTGATCCATCACGTCGCGTACCTTGGCGGCCAGTTCATTGAAGCTGAAGGGCTTGACGATCAATTGCACGCCCTTATCGAGCCGGCCGTGATGAATGATCGAGTTGCGGGCATATCCGGTAGTGAACAGCACCTTCAAGGAGGGGCGGATGGCTCTGGCTTGAGCAGCGACCTGCGCGCCCGTCATACCGCCCGGAAGGACCACGTCTGTAAACAGGAGATCCACTCGGGGTTGCCGGTCTAGAATCCGCAGAGCCGCCGGCCCATCATGGGCCTCCAGCACGCGATAGCCGAGCTCGCGGAGGCTGTCGACAGAGTAGGCTCTGACGTCGGCGTCATCCTCGACGACGAGAATGGTCTCTTCCTGGGTCGCCTCCGGATTGAGCGTCTCATCAGGTGTGGTGTCATCCGACGAGTCGCCTAACAGGCGAGGCAGGTAAATTTTGACGGTGGTGCCCTGCCCAAGTTCCGAATAAATCTTCACATGACCGCCCGACTGCTTGACGAAGCCATACACTTGGCTCAGCCCAAGTCCCGTGCCTTTGCCGACGGGTTTCGTCGTGAAGAAGGGCTCGAACGCTTGCGCCACGGTCTGCCGGTCCATGCCAACGCCGGTGTCGGTGACCGATATGACGACGTACTGGCCCGCCACCACTTCCCTATGTGCCGCGACATAGGCTTCGTCGATGTGGGCGTTACCGGTCTCAAGTGTCAGCCTTCCCCCATTTGGCATGGCATCGCGAGCGTTGACGGCGAGATTGAGGATGGCAGCCTCGAGCTCATTGGGGTCGGCTTCCACGCGCCACAACCCGGCGCCGAGCACGGTCTCCACGGCGATCGTCTCGCCGAGCGTGCGATGGACCATCTCGGAAAGGCCGTTGACCAGAACGTTCACGTCGATCGGCTTGGGATCGAGGGGCTGGCGGCGCGAGAACGCGAGAAGGCGCTGGGTAAGCGAGGCCGCCCGTTGGGCGCCATTCATCGCGTGACGCACGGCGCGCTGCAGATGCGCGGAATCCGAAGGAACATTACGCTGCAACGTGTCGAGATTTCCCATGATCACCTGGAGGAGGTTGTTGAAGTCGTGGGCGACCCCACCCGTCAACTGCCCCACCGCTTCCATCTTTTGGGACTGCCGCAGCGCCTCCTCGTTGCGCTTAAGCTGTTCGGTGCGCTCGATCACCTGCTTTTCCAGCGTGGCATTCAACTCGACGAGCGCCTCCTGGGCGCGCTTGCGTTCTGCGATTTCGCGGTGCGACGCCTGCGAAAGACGGACATTGTCGATTGCCACGGCCGCTTCGGCGGCGAGCCCCGAGAGGCCCCGCTCGGAGCGCTCCGAAAAGACGCCAGGCTTGCCGTGGCCAAAGAACAGGCCTCCGATCACATCCCCCGTCCGCGAAATCACGGGAACGGCGAGATAGCTCCGGACGGGCAGATGGCCTTCGGGCATGCCTCGACGCGGCGCATTCTTGCCATAGCGGGGATCCTTGGTGATATCGTCGGAGCGCACGATGCCCTCGCCGTTGAAGGTCGGCGCGAACACTTCGGTATTTCGCGGCATCGGAAACTTCGAAAATGCCTCCAGCGGCGCTCCCGAAAGCGTGTAGAGCATGTAGCTTTCGCCGGCCTCGTTGGTGAGGTTGTAGAAAAACGCCCCAAACTCGGCACCGCTGAGTTCGACGCCCGCATCCGTTACGATTTGCACCAGGCGCTGGAGATCAGTCTCGAGGGCAAGGGCCGATCCGGCACGATTGAGCACTTCGAGCGAATGCCGCTCTTCACGGATCATCTCCTCGGCCTCCCGCTGGATCGTGCGGTCGCGCAGGATCTTGACGAAACCGACGATCTTTCCGCCCTCGCGGATCGGGCTCAGTTCGCCCACCGCCCAGAAACGGCTCCCGTCTTTGCGGAGGCGCCAGCCTTCCTCGCCGCCGCCCCTACCGTGCGCGGTCGCATCTTCCATTTCTTTGCGCAACTGCGCCTGGCCAGCGTCTGCGGCAAAGATCCGGTCCAAGGACTTGCCGAGCATTTCGGGTTCGCTCCAGCCAAGGATCCGGCTCGCGCCGGTATTCCAGCTGGTAACGAGTCCGCGTTCATCGGCGCTGATGATGGCCGTATCAGTCGCGCCATTGACGATCTGACGCCACTGGGCCGCGCTGATTTCATCGGGCGCGCTTGTGAGGTCGTCAGCTTCGATCATCGATGCTCCCTGACAAAAGTGCGGATGCCACATCCCGGAAGGAGGCAGGCCGGCGTCAGTAGCTCGACTTTCTTGACGGCCCCCAGAGGCTGTAGAAGTACACTTGGCCAACGCAGGGTCCCAGGGGTGAGTTCCCTTTCGAGCGGGTACGGTGGGGGCACGAAATTTCGTTCAGAACGTCAACACAATGCGGAACAAAGAACCGCATCACGGCCCTTCCCTAGCCATCTTTTCAGGTTCCATGACGGAAGGCCGCAGGAATTGTCCGACCTCGGTGATGGACGCCGTCCGCCTGAGCTGGCGTTCGGCTGATGCTCAATTCCACGTGCGGCCACTATGCTGGCGGTCTTTCTGTCGAGGAGATCGCGCAGCAGCACAGGGAAGCCGACCGGCTGAACAAGCGATTCGGCAAGGATTTCCGGATCCTCAAAGGAATCGAGTCCGACATTCTTGCCGACGGGTCGCTCGACAATGCCGACGACGTGCTGGAGCGATTCGACTTCGTGGTCGCGAGCATTCGCGGCCGGTTCAAATTGAACCGACAAGGCCCAGACGCAGCGCATGCTCCGGGCCATCTCGCATCCTCAAACCACTATCATCGGCCACATGACCGGACGGCAAATCCAGCGGCGGCCAGGCTACGAAATCGACGTTGAGAAAGTGTTGCAGGCATGTGTGAAGCATGACGTGGCCGTCGAGACCAACGCCCACCCATGGCGGCTTGACCTAGACTGGCGTTGGCATGAGGCGGCGCTCGAGTTCGGCTGCATGATGAGCATCAATCCGGACGCGCACTCGGCGCCTGAACTCAATCACATGCATTGGGGTGTAGAGATGGCGCGCAAAGGCGGTGTGCCGCCGGACAGGGTCCTGAACGCGATGACGCTTCCCGAGATCACGCGCTACCTCGGCCAGAGGCGGCGCTCGCTCTTCCGCGTCGCCTAATGCCATTGGCACAAGACCACTCGCTCGAAGGAACGGTGGTGGCGGTCGCGGCTGACCGCGGGCACCACTTCAGCAAACCGACGCAGGACTGCATAGTCCTGGTGGAAGGTCACGGCGTCGAAGGCGACGCCCACGCCGGCGTTCGTCCGGCACCGCTATCTCTCCCGCCGCCAGCCCCGCCTACCCAATCTCCGACAGGTCCATCTGATCCAATCCGAAATCTTCGCATCCCTTCTCGAAGCTGGCTTCGACGTCGGCGCGGGCGATCTCGCCGAGAACATATTGCCGGCCTGGACCTTGAGCGAATGCCGCTCGGGTCCCTCATCAAGCTCGGACCCACGGCGATCATAGAGCTGACTGGCCTCCAGACGCCGTGCGTCCTCATGGACCGCTTCCGAGCCGGCCTTAAGCGGCACATGCTCTCGTCGGCGGAAACTGACCCTCCGTTCAAATCCGGGGTGCTTGGCGTGGTGCGGGCCGGCGGGACGGTCGCGCCTGGCGATACCGCGCGGGTTCGGTCAGCGCTCAGCTGCCCTGAAAACTTGTTCGGCGTGCCTTTCTTGCAGCAGCCGATTTTGATCCCGTGCGCCATCTGTTTCTCTCTTCTTTGGAACGTCTTCTGGCGTGCTCATTTGAAAACGCGCGGTAAACCCTCCGCGGCTGTGCCGCGGGCGCATCTATTCACTCAAGCTGATTTGCGAGCAAATATCGGCTGCGTCGAAAGTCAGTTCGTGGTCTGGACCTGTGGAGAAGGATAAGGGTGTAACAAATGAGCGTCATCGGTCCAGCCATTGCGATCGTTATCGGCCTAGCCACTGTGATGGTCGTTTACCTGCTGGCGAGGAAAACCCGGCGTGAGCGCGATAGCCAAAGACAACATATCGCCGATGAACGTCACGAGAACGCTAGCCCGCAAAGCGCTCTCTCCGCAATCGGCGACCGCGAACGCGATGAGGAGGCTCGATCTCGTACAGCGGTCGGGAGCCGATACAGCCACCTTGAAGATGATCCGACCTATGCGACGAGCGTGGAATTGGGGAAGATTTTGATGGACCTGAGCGAGTTAGAGACGGATCTCGCCCTGGCTAAGCAAAGCAAGGACACGGATTTAGCTCTCAAAATCCGGCTCGAGATGAATGACTTGGAAAGTCGCGCTTCCGAGCTAGAGAGCCAACTCGTGAATGGTCCCGATACTCGCCCGGGCTAACCGACCGGCCGCTACCGGAAGTACGTCATGCCGCCGGCAACGATCGACAAGACAAAAGCCAAAGCAGCAGCCCCAATAATCCATGGCATGTCACGGCGTTCATTAGGCGTCATACAGCTTTCTCTCAAATCGCATCGCTTCGCGCAAAGGAAGGCCTCAGCACGAGACGGTTAAGTGCCGAGACCAAGTTTTCTACGTCATCCCTTGTTCAACGCCGATGACGGTCGGCACTGAACAGACGATCAACCGACCGGTTAAGGGATTGTTCCTATTCCCGGTGTTGCCGTTTTAGCTGGTCGTGCCATGCCATGGCTGCCAACGAGCGAATGCGCACCAAGGCCAGTTCGACCGCTGCTGTGGCCGTTTCAGACCCAACCACGAACCATCCCCCTTGCATGGAGGACCAGGTCGCATTGAACCGCCTTGGCAGTCGTCGCTATGCCTCCATCAGGCATCCCAGAGAGCGCTCTCGACCGCGGCGGGCACCGAGCGCTGCAGCCTAGCAACGGCTGGCCTCAGACTTCAGCTGAATCCGGATCGGCTTCGTGTAATCGGCAAGGTGATCATCGGCGCTCCTCAACCCGCTTTGTCGCGCCGTCGCGCTGTTGATGCCCGAACAATGCCGGCCAATCCGCAACGGTCCCGGCCTGGGCGATCTCCCGAGCCGTCGGCACGATCCGGACCACGTTTATTGTAGCCGTATGCCGCGCCGCATCCTGGTCGCCCGGCTTCAGACCTGCGACACGTTGAGGGAATCGGATTCCCCTAGCTGCGACGGCGCCATGCCCCGGCTGCCGCGTAGCGCGGGCGATCATCTTCGCCACGGCGACCGGGATGCGGTCTCCCCGCGCTGCGATGTAGCCGTCGATACGCGTTTCGATGCGATGGCCCAGCCGGGAGGTGCGGTTTTCGCGGTCACAGGCGCGGCACCTCAATCTGGATCGTGCGCGCATCTGCGCTGCGGTCGATCACGGTGAAGACGGCATCGCGCAGCACCCGATCGAGCTCGACGGGCGTCGCGCTCATCGGCTCCTCGATGGTGTCGAGATCGATCACATCAGCCGCCTGCGGATTGAAGTCCCCGCCGCGCACGCCACAGAGCTGTGCGCGGCGCGGATCGGTCACGTCGACCGCGATGCATTGGTCCAGGGCACGGAGTGCCGCTGCGATCGGCATGGTCGCATCTTCGTATTGGCCCGCGAACTTCCGTTGCCCATGCTCGTCACGAAACCACGCAGAGCGCAGCATGAAGACAGTTTGCATTTCCGGCGTCGGTTCTGCCGCCGCCGAGACCAGCGCGGTCGAAGCCTTCTGCGGCGGCATCACCTGCCGACCTTGCCGGATCGCATCGGGCATCGTCTTAAGCTCTGCGAAAGCGAAGGTGGGGATCTCCTTCCGCAGCTTTTCGAGGCTGGGATGACTGCCCGTCTTCTGAAGCTTGGTGATGATGTCGGCGATCGCATTGCCGACGCCCGGGATCTCCGTAAGACGATCCTCGGCGATGAGCACGTCCAGCGGGACGGCAAGAGCCGCCAGGCTGTCGGCGGCCCGAGAGTAGGCTTTCGGCCTGTGGGGATTGCCGCCTCGCAAGGCGGTGCGCTGCGCATCCTCTCGCAGGAATCATTGCGCGCGCGACTTCGTCAGCGAGTGCTCGGTGATGCGCTGCCAGTTTGGCGAACAGCGCCTTCTTTGCCGCGTTGGTCGCGAGCTTGCTGATTAGTTCGCACTCTTCCGCCTCGACACTGGCAGATGATCCGGAAGTGACTTATCGAGTAGGCCGGCGACCAGCACGGCGAGCGCTGCGTCTTCGATGGCCCCCTCGGCGTATTCGACCCTATCCCACTCGAAATGGAATACCGCCGAAGCGATGGTCGATCGTCGTCGGGCGCATTGCGATCATGCGGGCGTAGTGCGCGCGCAACTGATCCATGGCGCCATCAAACGCCTCTTGCGCCGCTGCTAAGCCCGACTGCTCGTTAGCGTCGGCTATAGCTGCATTGTACGCGCTGCGCGCCTCCTCGCCGCGCAGACACGCGTCCCGATAGGTCCCGGGCGGGTATGACCAGCGGGCGATCTCAACCAGGCGGCCCGTTTCATCGTTCGCGGCATCCCGAAGCCGCGATATTTCGACGAACCGGCTCCCCAGGTCGATCAGCTCGGCATCTGGACTGGCCAAGGAAACAGTTGTTGCGGTAGTCGGCGCCGCTGCGGCATCAGCCGATCAATACACACCTAAGCTGCTGAAAACAATACAATTAATCTAAGCTACCGAAATTAGCCCACAGTCCAGCCCACAAACACGAACGGCCCCGACGCGGCGCGCCGAGGCCGCCATTCCAGACTCCCGGTCGAGCGCGCCACCTGCCTCCGGGAGCAATGAAGGGACTCATTGGCCCGACCACTTGTTCCTGAGGATGGCGATGCCGCACAACAACGATAGCGGCCCTGGCGCGGGGAACGCCAAGGCCGTTTAAACTCCCGGTCGGGGGCAACCTATCGCGGGAGCCTGTGTAAGATTCCCGACATTGCCACTTGTTCCTGCTCCTCTCGCAACATCACAGTGCGTAACAAGAAGTGCCCTTCGGCCGATCACCGAGGCCACAGGTTCTGCGGTTGACTCTGCGCTGGGGATTTCAGGGCCCCCGGTTCAGGAAGGAAACGCCGCCGGGCGTGTATTTTTGAGACCGGCGGCGTCTTTTCTTGGGACTATTTCGATGATCCACACGGCTTTCGTGAAGTTGGGCAGCAAAGACAGTAGTTGCCCGCCCTTCAAAAACTCGATTCCGAAATCTTTAATAAATTCGGACCAGCTTCCTTCCGCGACAGGGAGGTGTGTCATGCGTAATCATGACTTCGTGTCCGATGGGTTCCTCGCGCTAATCGCGACCTGCCTTGTGCTGTTGTGCTCGGGCCTGCTCGTTGTCGCATTTAGCTAGTCTGACCTTGGCGCCCTCATCGTTCCGGATACTCCTAGGGGACCGCTTGGGGACACCCCGCGCAGAGCACAAGCATGCCGCATTTTCATCACGCAAAAACGGCTGGCCTGCTCATCCAGCATTCACGTTCAACTTCCTACAGTGTGGGGTGCCTTAGATTCCACGAGAGGAAACCATGAAGCTTAAATTTGCACTTGTTGGACTTGCTGCGCTCGGCAGCCTTGCTGCGGCAGGAAGCGCGTCAGCGATGCCGCTCGCGACACTTTCTCCCGCTTCAAACATCGAGAACGTCGCCGTAGTCTGCGGCCCGAACGGCTGTGTCCGCACGGCGCCCGTCTACAGGCCGTACGGCTACGGTTACGGCTATCGTGGCTACGGCGTCCGTCGCTACGGATACGTGCACAGGGGCTACGGTTATCATAGGGGTTACGGCTATCACGGCGGTTATCGCCGCTGGTGATTTCGCGCAAAAGCCCGTCGGTAGGATCATCCGGCGGGCAGATTGATCTGCATCACTCGCGTGTGTGACCGCCCTGCTACCGCAGTGTTGCTGGGATCGCAGGGCCAGCTGGAAGACCGCCGCCGGGATGCTGCATTCAAGCCCGGCGGCGTACTTTTTGATCAGATCCAGGCCGCCGCCCGCGCTCACCGTCTGGGCCGGCTCTGATTAATGGAACAGCAACGTCGTTTGCATAAGATGCAGCCCACTCGCTGCGGGACGCTCGAAAATGACCGAGTATGTCATCAGGGAAGTTGGCCTTCGTCAGTGGCTCGTGTTTGCCGATCGGCGAAGCATCGCTTTTTGCGCCGACGAAGATGAGGCGGTGAAAGCCATGGCCGAACATAGCGCGCGCCACCGTCGAACACCGGAAACGATGGAAATTGAGCCAGGGGAAAACCCGCCGGCGTGAACCGGCGGGCGCCTCGCCTTCACGCTAGGCTAAGTTGACGGCTGCAGTGGCCATCATCTGCCGTAGCTGATAATGCCAGCCCTCCCGACCGATGCAGTCACTGTTGGGCCATTCCTCGCCCTTGTCTTCGTACTGCTTCACGTACTCGAGAACCGCAGCAACGCCGCCCAACGTCGTCGGAATTGTCCTGGCCAGATCCCAACCTGCATCGGCCTCCGCATGGCAGCATGCTCCTTGATGGTCGTCGGCCTGCCAATAGGCCTCAGAGCGATATTCGGTGGCGTCGGTCGCCGTGATGGCTGCATTGTGGTCCGCGTCCGCCTGCTGGTGTTTTGCGATGGCCTCCAAAGCCGGATCAGTGCCCTGCGGTGATCGCCCTCCTCGATTCGACGCTGAGGCGGCAACCGGGTTACCAGCAAGCAATATGAGATCGAACGCGACGGACCATGCGACGATCTGCTTCTCGTCGCGCAGGCGATACTGCGCCTTGGCGTCGCCCAAGGCCGCCCCCTCAAAAGCCATGGAGGCCATCGATTTTACAGCAAGTTCGGAGAGATCTCTGGCCCGCACTAAACCGATGCCATGCTGCGCATCTCGATAGCACTTTTGAGCCATCTCATAGTGCTCAAGCTTGGGTGTAAGCTCGAGATCATCCGCCAGCCGCTTAGCCCGACGCGACCATTTTCGATATGCCCGCGGAGCGCTTGGGCTGGGGTTCTTGGCATTGGTTAGTTCGTTTTGCCGGCGCCCGTCATGAACGCTTGTTTAGACTGCGTCAGCATTACGCTTACAAATTCTCCGTGGCCTCATCGGTCGATGGCTTCAAGAAGCAGGCACCAGAGCTAGAGCAAGGGATAGCGGCAACGGCGTTCTACGAACTGACGTTCAACCCAGCCACTCGAATGGATGTCAATTCGACGGACTCTCGCTATCCTAATCCAGCCATGGAATGGATCATGAAAAAGCTAGGCGGCCCCTCGACTGAAAAGGACGCCGCCACTTGACCAATCGCTAGCGATAACTGCGCATCGCGGTCGCGAACTCTAGCGGCTTCACTCGGCGCGAGATATTCGCGATCATTGGCGCATGCCCTAGCGCCGCAAGCCCGCTCGTCATCTCCGCTACTGTCCGGCCCCGTCGATCGCAACGGCGGAAGACGGTGCTCATGTTCTGCGTCGGGTGCCAGCACAACGGCCGGCTGAAGCTCGCCGATCTGCCTGGATTGGGACTCGCCTGAAAACTCGGCGCACATCAGGTGCAGCGCTTGCGGTCGTTCCCCCTATCGCTAGGCTCATTAGGAACTTGAAGCGTTGTTGAGCCGTTTGGAGATTGCAAGACAAACGAGCATGACGCACGGTTCAGCCATCGCAACGAGATGTACAAAGAGCCGATCATTGACGAGTTAAGGCAGATTGAATTCGCGACAGTCGAAGGAGAAAGGCGGCTGGCGGAGAAAGAAGCGCAGCTCATCGAATGTAGGCGGCTGAATGAGGACACGAGCAAGATTGAAGCCGAGCTTGCGGTAATGCGCGAAGTACAGCTTGATCGCGAGAGGCTTCGCCAGCGCCTGCTTTCTCTTCTGCACCCCTAGATCCAGATGCCTTCTATGATCTAACAGGACAAGGCGACGCCGGCTGAGTATTGGGCTGACGTGGAGTACGCCGCAGGCCGGCAAGACCTGTTCGCGTGACCGGGGTCAGAGAAACCCCAGCGGTCGCGTCGCTGGGGTTCGTGGCTCCATGGTGTCCGATGCCTCGGGGGAAAGCATGCGGACCTGCCGATAACCGCCCTCGCGCTTGCCTGTTCCTAATCATCCCGGAAGGATGGGTTGTTAGCCTCATCAGCGACAGCTCGCCGCAGAATACGTCCTAGCGCTCAACATGGAGCCCGGAGAAGTGCGCCGGCATTGGGTGTCCTGAAGTAAAGAGACGGCCCCAGCGCTTGGGAGCACGCTGGGGCCATCGGCTTTCCACGCACACTGTCCGAATGCGGTTTGGTCGGCGGGATGGTGAGAGCTGCATTCGGATGACAGACGAACAAGCTTCGGCTACGTTCGTTCCTAGCAGCCATAGAAAAGGCCCCAGCACCTTTGGGGGCCTTAAGGCCGTCGCTGAGGCCAGCGGGATGGTCGGGTGCGGACCCGACGAACCAACGTTAGCACGCCCTTATGCAATTGCCACTTTCTCCAAGATTCTGTCGGCAGGAACCGTGATAACATCTCGGCACGGGAGCCCAAAATGAAGGACATGCAGGCGCACTTACAGAAGCTTCGCGTCGAAGCGGAGGAGTGCGAGCTGATCAGCAAGCTGGCGACCAATCCGACAGAAAGAACTGTTTGCCAAGCTGGCGGCCCACCACCGGGAGCTAGCTGATGAGGTCGAGCGGACCATGAAGGCCTCGACCTAGGAAGTCCGCTAACCAGCGACGCGGGAGATTAAGGCCACCTCCGCAAGCGGCCTTGCATGGCTCCATTCCTACAGTGGGACAATTTCCCGTAGCATCCCGGTGCAAGGACCGCACATCGATTTGCTATCCCCTGCGTATGGCAAGCACCTTCACCCACAGGGGCGTCACGTTCGAGGTAAAACGCCTATATGATGATCAGTTCGAGATCATCATTGAGATCGGCGGAGAAACCACCCGCCATACCGTGCGCACACGATTGGCAGAACTAGCAAAGCGCCGGGCCGAGATGCTGATCGATCGTAAGCTGAAAACGAAAATTAGGCCTGTGTAGGCTGCCCCAATTGGCGGCCTCTAACAGAAAACGGCCCCAGCAAGTGTCCTGTCTGGACGGCGTAATAAGGAAGGGCCCAGCGGTGAAGCTGGGGCCAGTGTGTAGCTGGGCGTCTCGGTGCCTGTAGCGGTGCGGCACTGAACAGGGCGACCAATGCCAATGCTTGCGCTTCGTTCCTACTCATAAAAGAGACCCCAGCATCCGGATCATGCTGGGGCCAAGCTGGATCGCCGAGCCGCTCGCCAGGAAGCAACGGTCGTCGTTCTAGGGCTGAAAAAATACGAAATGAAAATTAGCTGCCCTGTTGCTCGGATCATCCCAAACGACGCTCCGGTCCGAAAATAAACCATGTGAATCCCGGCGAGACAATTTCCGCTTTTTCCCGAGACTTGACGCCGTCGTCGATGGGAGTTTGAATTAACTCCTCCTCTCCAGGCCGAGAACCCGAGGCCCCGGAGAAGCGCCACATCGGGGCCTCTGCTGCGGATTCCCAAAACCGGCAACACATACCCATGTGCCGGTCATGCCTAAATTCGAGTTCTGCCTGCCGACCGTTGGAAAGTTGGTTCCGGCCGGCCCGGAGTGGTTCCACGAGATCAAGTACGATGGCTACCGCCTGCGCGTCGAGCGCGACGGAGACCGCGTCCGGCTGATCACGAAGGGCGGCATGACTGGACGAAGCGCTTCCCTTGGATTGTGAAGGCCGCGCTGAAGAACCGCCAGAAGCAGTTCGTGATTGACGGTGAGGCCATCGTCCTAGGCGAATCCGCAGCTTATGAGGCTTGGAACCGCCTCCTTTATGGCGACTTCACCTTTTCCCGTGCAGCATCCGCAGCATCGATGCCAGCCTGCTTCACCCGATCGACGGCCTCTGTGCCGACGTCGCCGAGCTCGGCCTTCAACGTATCGGAGGCTTCGCGTAGGCTTCGCGATACCGCGTCGGCGCGCGTGTTCAAATCAGCCTTGATATCGTCGCTGAGCTCGCCCACCCATTCGTTCTCGAGATCGAAAGTCCGGAACGCACCCGCGATGGCCGCACCGATTGCCAAGCCCACGGCGCCAAGGACGAGCGGTTGCCGGTCAAGCACGTCGGCCAACGATGATTGCGCTTTCGTGAGAGCTTCTTTTCCAGGCATGCCGAGGTTCTCGCGCGCATAGGCGATACCTTCGTCGAACCGGTCCTTGATCTCGTCGGCCGCTCCCGACATGGCATCTGAAGCCGCGCTACTGGCCTCGCGTACGGTTTCACCGAAGCCCGTAGCGTCGTCGTGATCCGTTTCAGGCGCGGTCGGTGGCGCGGCAGTCCGTTGGAGCTCGGAGGCGGCCGCGCGAACATTGCGCACGCCGCGATCGACGATCGGCGAAGCCGCCGCGGTCGCCGATCGCGCCGCGCTCTTCAGCTTCTCGTCGCCAGCCAACAGCCAGAACGCACCGCCTCCGATAAGTGCTGCGGCGAGGGGATTTTCCCGCACCGCGGTCACCAGACTGTCGAAAAAGCCCGCCTGCGTGCTGCTCATCTCACCATCCCCTTCACGGTGTCCTTGTCCTTATCGAGTTGCCGAATGGTCTCCCGCGGCACCAGGTTGCGGGCATCTAGCCGGTTGATACCGATCGCGAACAGTACGGCCGCGATCATCACGGCCATGATCGCCGACGTCAAATAGGAGAGCGGCTGTGACCAACCTGCCCCAATCATTGCCGCCGATAAGGCGAGCAGCGCCATCACCAGGGCTGGGATCACAAGGACGGCGCCGCCAACGATGAAGACCAGCGCGCCGCCGACCTTCTGAACTTTTTCGCCGAATTCGGCCTTGGCGAGATCCACCTCGTTCTGGAACAGCTTGGCGAACTGCGACAGCGCATCGCCGAGCAATGTCGAGATGGTTCGAAGATCGTTCTGACTCGTTTTGATATCGTTCTGGATGCTCATGACACATTGCTTTGTTGCGAGGATGACGATTGTTCGCGCCGTTTCGAGGATGAAGACCGCCCGCCCGACGCCCTCAGGAAACGGACTGCCGCGAAACCGGCAAGGACCGAGATCCCCAGAAACGCGGCCGGCTGCCGCTTCGCAAAATCGGTGGCGCCGTCGACGAGGTCGCGGAAGCTTCCGTCACGGATTTTATCGGCCGCGTCATCGACATATTCGGCGGCGAAAGTCATGCCACGGGCGGCGAACGGCGCATCGCTCTCGAAGGCGCGCGCCGCTTCGCGAATGTTACCGGCAAGGCGTGCCATGAAGTTCGCGCCCGACCGCTGCTTGTCGCGCGCCTGGCCCTCGATCTGGTCCACCGTTCCGGAAGCCACGTCTTTGGCGGCATCAGCCGCCTCCTTGAACTTGTCGTTGGCGGCATCGGTCGACGCTCGGACGGCATCGCCGGCGCGCTGCTTCACCTCGGCGCCGGCATCGGCCATCTGCTCCTTGAGGGTCTGCGAGGGGTCGGTATTCCGGTTCTGCGTGGAATTCGTCTCTTTACTCAGGTCCACATCGCTCATGATCGTTCTTTCAGGTGTTCGGGTTTGGGGAAGGACTGAAGGCCGCCCTGACGACGTCGTCGGCAGCCTCTTTGAGCCTGTCGGCCACGTTTTCCGTCATCCGGCCGGCATGCCCCCCGAGATCGGCCTCGCCGACGCTTCGCGCCGCCGCGTCGGCCGCTGACATCGTCGCGTCCTTGGCCGCCTCGAAACCGGATTGTGCAGCCTCGCCCGCCGCTCGTTTCACGCTGTTGCTCGCCGGGCCCACCGCCTTGGCTTCGGCGCTGGTTTCGGGAAGAGCCGCGGCAAGGATGGCGCCGATCGCGATCCCAAGACCGCCGATCAAGGCGGCATTGTCGCCAATGACCTGACGGGCCTTCGCAGGCACCGTGGCCGCCGCGTTCTTGGCCGCGCCCGCTCTGTCCTTCACGGCATCCATGCCGCTCTTGAGCGTATCGCCGACGGTGCCGGCGGCCTGCGCCGCTCGCTTGCCAAGGTCGTCGGCCAGGGCGGCGGCGGCATCTTGCGCGTCGCCAGCCATATCGCCGGCCTGGTTTTGAGCCGAAGTCAGCCGGTTTCTCACGTCGCTGCTCATCGCGTCGGCCCGGTCGGCGGCCTGATCCAGCATCTCTCCCGCCTTCTCCATCACCGGTGCAGCCGCTTCCGTGGCCCGGTCGCGCACCGTCTTCGAGGTCAGGGCAAGGCCAGCCCCGATCATCAGAAGGGGCACTGGAAAACCGCGCGCCAGGCGCAGAAGCGGGATTGCGACCGCAGTCCCCGCAGCGACCGCCTGCATCGGATTATCCATCGCTTGTTGCTTCAGCGCCTCGACCCAACTCTGGGTCTTGTTGCTGATGTAATCGGAGACTTCCGATCTGATGTGTTGCGGCGAGACCTTGTGGCGGAGGTCGTCAGCGGTATCCGATATCCGCTCCCTCAACCTATCGACCGTCACCGCGAGTTCGGCACGGCTGCGCTCGGACTGCCGCCTCAGCTCCTCCACTGATCGCGTCATGGCTTTACCCTCTTGGATTTTACCCTCTTGGATTTTTTGGTCGGTTCTTTTGGGACGAACTCAAGCTTTGTTGAATCGTTCCTCAGCAGGCCCTGCGGCAAACAGCGTCCAGACTTTGGTCTAGGCTCAACAGTCCACGCGCCGGCCGAAGCGCTTGAAGCAAGCGACAGGAACGGGCCGACAAGCCGGTTCGTTGCTTTCAATGGACCGGCTCCTGCTTCGCTTCATGTCCGTCACGCCCAGATATTCCCCTGTGGGCGCGGTACCTTTTGAGCCTCGGGCTCGTCGGGCTGGCATTTGTCGCCAAGCTCCTGCTGGACGATCAGTTGAGACCCTATCCGCTGGTGCTGTTCATCCCGGCCATTTTCCTGGCCTCTGTCATCTTCGATCGCGGTTCAGGCTTTCTGGCCACCGGCGCGAGCGCGGCGCTGGCGGCGCGATATTTTATCCCTCCGCCGCCGAGCGCCGCGATCCTGCCGCTCCTCATCTTCCTGGCGAGCGGGCTATGTCTTGCAGGGGTAACGGAAGCCTTGCGCGCAGCGCTCCAGAAGCACTCGGAGGCGAAGGCCTACGCGGACGTTCTCATGATGGAGTTGGCTCACCGGACCAGGAACGACCTCGCGACCATCATGTCGATCCTCCGTTTGCAGGCGCGGTCGGACCCTAATGCCGACGTGCAGGCGGCGATTACGTCCGCGCTGGCGCGGATCGAGGTCGTCGCGAAGATCCATGATCGCCTGCGCGACACGCCGGTTGTTTATCATGCGGGCTGGCCTGCAAATCCTCGCACGTTGTGGACGTGAACATGTTCGCCGCGCGCAATGTGCGCCGTCGCCGAACCGATCGGCACACCGTATTTGACGATCCTTTCGTCTAGCCCGATGCCGCAGCGGGCGATCTTGTGGCCAAGCGAGATCGTGATCGCGAGCGTTACCGCCACGCCATCGACAACTATGGTCTCCCCTGCAGCGACCTTGCCGCGTGCGACCAGCACATTGTCGGCGCTGGAAAGCAGCAGGAGCCGCGAGTCGCTCTGTTCAGGCTTGGCGTTCGCGCGCCCACCCCCGTCATTAGGAACAAACCTCAATCGACCCTCCCTTTCGATCGTGGATCTGCATGACCCTTGCACCCGTGTCAGTCGCTGCCTCGCTCGTAGGACCGCGACCGAATGGCGGTAACCGAAACGACGGTGATCGCGCAGCAAGCCATCAGATAGGCAACGACCCACGTCGGCTTGCCATTGCCGGCGGCCACGAGCGCCGATGCCACGAACGGTGTCGGACCGGCGATCAGGAGAGCATTCAGTTCACGCGCCAGCGCGATGCCAGAGAAACGGTAGCGGGTCGGGAACAGGTTGGCGAGGAACGCGCCCTGCGCGCTGGCAAGCCCGCTATAGCCGATGCCGAAGCCGATGCTCAGAGCCAGCGTCGCCAGCACCACATTCTTCGTGCCAAGTATTGCGAACATTGGGAACGCGTACAACATTGTGAAAACGCCGCCGAAGAGATAGACTCGCGCATGGCCGACGCGGTCGGCGAGCGCACCAACAGGCGGCGTCAGCACGATGCCGGTCAGCGTCGCGATGATAACAGCCGTCAGCGCGTCCGTCCGGGCCATGCCCAGCGTGTTGGTCATGTAGCTCAGGCTGAACGCGCTGAGGATGTACGCGTTCGCGTTGTGCCCAGTGATCGAAAGGAAGCCGCACACGACCTCTCGCGGGCTATTGCGGATAAGTTCGCCGACTGGCACCCGCGCTTCGCGGCGGTGGGCGGCGGCACGCTCCATCGCCTCGACATATTCAGGCGTCTCGTCGAGGTTCTGGCGAATGTAGAGCGCGACGCCAATGAGGAGTGCCGAGACGAGGAACGGCACGCGCCACGCCCAGCCGAACAGGGTTTCTTCAGGCAGATAGGCAACAAGAAGGAAGAGCAGCGTCGCAAACATGATGCCGGCGACAGTCGCCGACGACAGATAGGCAGTGAAATACGCCCTGCGATGAGCGGGGACGTATTCGGAGACGAGCGTCACGGCTCCCGCATATTCCGCACCAGCGCCGAAACCCTGCAGCAGGCGACAAATGACCAAGAGGATGGGAGCTAACACCCCAATCTGAGCATAGGTTGGCAAGAGACCCATCGCGACGGTGGACAGGCCCATCAGCGAGACCGTGAAGATGAGCGCGGGCTTACGCCCGAAGCGATCGCCGAAATGCGAAATCAGGATGCCGCCGAGCGGCCGGCTGAAGAAGCCGGCGGCGAACGTCGCAAACGCCGCCAGCACTCCCGCCGAGGCGGAGAACTGCGGGAAGAACAGTTTGTTGATGAACAAGCCCGACGCGGCGCCGTAAAGCGCATAGTCGAACCACTCGATAATCGTGCCGATGGTCGCCGCAGTCACGGCGCGTCTGATGTTGGCGCGCTCGGCGGGCGCCTTGTCTACCGCGATGGACATCGTCATGGGTGTTTCCTCAAATATGTTTTTCTCTGGATCGATCGGGTCTTGCTCGGCACCGGTCTCAAGGAATCGGATCCGGCATCGGCACCTCGAAGCGCCTCGCGCATTCCACTATTTCAGCGCTGATGCTGGCTGACAGTCGGACGCCGTCCCGAAGCTGCCACTCCCACCGCGCAAGAGCGTGAGCGCTTGGCAGTTCGACACGTTCGAAGCCTTGCCGCGTCTGAGATGCGTGGCACATGCCGGCAAGCGCCGCTACTTGACGCCGGAAAGCGTCGGCCCCTCCGAATGCGGCGAGGTCGATGACGAGGATGAAAACCGCCGCACTCCAGCCGTCGGTTGCGTCAGCACGTCCCCGCCCGCTAAGGCAGCCCGTCAGCAGTTCTACGATGAGACCGAGGGAATAGCCCTTGTGGCCGGCCTCCAGACCGCCGAGAGGCAGAGCCGTACCTGGCGGGATAGCTGCCATGATGTTGGGATCGGTCGAGGGTTGGCCTTGGCTATCCATCAAAAAGGGGTGCGGCAGCTGCTCACCGCGCTGCCGATAGGCGGCGATCGCGCCGTTCGTCAACAGCGCGGTGGACATGTCGATCATCACCGGTCCATTGGTGGCGGGTGTGCCGAACGCCATCGGGTTCGACGTCAGAGCCGGCGTTACCCCACCGAACGGCGCGACGCTGCTATGGCCGGGATCGGTCAGTGTCAGTAGCATCATGTAGCCGGCGTCAACTGCCGGCCTCAGATAGGCGCCGAGGCAGGCGTATGGTGGCTGCGCTGGATGGCGATCGCCCCCATCCCGAACCGGGCCGCCCGCGACATTGCTTCTTGCGTCGCGCGCCGCAACAGCCAGGGCCCGGGAAGCTTGTGCCCATCCCAAGTCAGGCGCGCCGAAGTCATTGACGATTTCGGGTTCGCCCACAACAGACATCTCATCACTCTCAATCTCGCGCAGATAGAGAGGCAGTAGCGCCAGCTCATGGGTCGATTTCCCGAAGCAGTCGCCCTCGACCAGTACCGAGGCAATATCGGCTGTCCGGTCACGAGCAAGCCCGGCACGCTCGAGCAAAGCACTGGCGCAGGCTTCAAGGGCGCTGGCGCGGTAGCTTGCACCAGCAGCTTTCTGATCCGCGCTCATAATTTGACCGCGTGTCTTTTCGGGCAGAACGCAAGGATAGAGAAGGTCATGAACGTCTTCCCAGTGTTGTTTGTGATTGTCAGACTCGAAAAGATTGCTCCCTCCGAGCCTCCGCCTCAGAGCTGCGCGACAGTGGCATTGTCGATCAAATCCCAATCAAGCTCGGCGCCGAGACCTGGCTTTTCCGGCAATGTTGCGATGCCGCCTTCGACCGGCAGCGGAGACGCCAGCCCGAACTCGAATTTTTCGCGGGGGCAAAGCAGCTCAAAATAGCTGCAGTTCTTCACGGCTGCGCAGAGGTGAAGATTGACGAGTTCAAGCGGCTGGAAGATGGCCGAATGAATCTCGCAATTCATGTGGAAGCTTTCGGCAAGATGCGCGGTCTTCAGGACGCCGGTCACCCCACCCGCCCAGCTGACATCGGCGCGAACCGCATCGACGACGCGACCAGCGACACATTCGGCCACACTGTAGGGATGTTTGGCTAAAACTTCAGTGCCAATGACCGGAATGTCGAGCGCCCGCGACAACTCGCGCAACGCAGAGAAGTTTTCATCCGGGATAGGCTCTTCGAGCCAGCGATAGTCAAGTCGTTCGAGAGCTCGCCCATAGCGTATCGCTTCGTCGAGCGTCATGAAGGCGACCGGGTCGCTCATCAACGTGAATTCGGCCCCTACCGCTGCGCGCACGGCGGCATGGATTTCAATATCCTCGCCGACGGACCGGCCCGGCGGATGCAGCTTGTACGCCGCATAGCCGCCAGCCTTGGCCGCAACCGCCTCGGCGACATAGTCGTCCGCGGTTTTTAGAAACATCGAACTCAAGTAAGTCGGCACCTCCGTCCGGCAGCCGCCAATGTAGCGATGCAGCGGCTGTCCGGCGGCTTCAGCGCCCAGGAGCCAAAGACAAACATCGGCCGGCCCGTAGGAATAGATCGGCAGATGGCTCCAGAAGCGGTCAACTTTCCGGAACTCGTGCCAGAGCGCCTCGCGGTCGAGCGCATTACGGCCAATCAGAAGTGGCTTCAATGCGGCCGCCGCAAGCTCGCCTGAGCCACGTGCAGAGCGGCCGGCAAAGCCGAACATCGAAGCCGAGAGCCCCTCTTCCGTCGTCAGTGTGTAGACGACGAATTCAAACCCATCTCGATTGCTGGTGCCGAGCAGCGTATCCTCAGCAAGGGACACCTCGCGGTGATGACAACAGCGTATGTCGACCGTGGCGATCCGCATGGTCAGAACTTGCCGTATGTCAGATAGGCCTCTCGCGGGTCCATCCCGTCGAGGATCGCCTTGCGTACCTTGTTTTCGGTGTTCATCGCGACGGCGGCCTCGTCGGTAACTGCCCCGACGAGTTCTTGCGGGACGCGGATGACGCCGTCACGGTCGCCGATCAGATAGTCGCCGGGCCGGATCAGCACGTCGCCGATGGTAATGGGCACGTCGAAGCCGCGCGGGAGCCAGCGGCCGACAACGTCGCGAGGCGTATGCCGGCGCCGCCAGCACTGGAAACCGATCTTGAGGATGAAGTTCACGTCGCGGATATTGCCGTCGATCACACAGCCGAGCACCCCCTTCTTCTGCAACGTTTCGGCCGACAATTCGCCCATTTGGGCAATGACGCGGTCGTTCGGCTGGCACACCCAGATGTGGCCGGGTTTAGCCTTGGACAATAGCCCGGTCCATTCAAGCAAGGTCTGGTGCGCTTCGGCGCGATCGTCGACGTGGCCCTCGATGGTGAAGACCGGCCCGCACAGCACCTTTTCCGGAACGAGCGGCGTGATCTCCGGCGGCAGCGTGAAGTCGGCGAGGCCCCTGCCGCGCATGACGTCATGCACGACGCCAGTGTAGCAGCGCGACAAACGCTCGGTCAGCGATTCAGTCATGGTGTAATACCTCTTCCATCGTCGACCAATGCTCTCCCTCCGCGCGGCTCACGAGCGGCACCTGCATCGGGTCCGCAAGCGCCCACGATGCGCGGGTCCTTGGGTCGGCCGCCATCCGCGCGCTGTCGCCGGAAAAATCCTCGCCGTGATATTTCCAGTAGCCGAACAACAGGTTCTCCGGCATGCGCAGGAAGATCGTGCAGTTGCGGATGTTGTATTCGGAGATCCTGGCCAGGATCTCTGGCCAGGCGGCCCCATGCAGCCGCTTATACTCGGCGATACGCTCCGGTTTGATCGACGCGCATCGCACCGATCGCGTCCCAGTCCCAATCGATGCCGAGACCCGGCGCGTCGGACGCAGCCGCCAGCGGATGAGCCGCACCGCCTTTGGCGTACAACTAGTTTGTCAGAGCCTCACCAGGTGCGTTGAGCGCGGATCAGCAGCGTCAGAGCGTTCTGATCCTTAAGCTCATACATGGCGCCGGGCTTCGCGATAGCCGACTGCAGAGGCAGGGTCACCTTGCTTCCGCTCGCATACTTCTGGTCGAGCATGCTGTAAGCGAGGTCGGCCGAGAAGGTCAGGTTCTTGACCGGTGTCCAGCGCGTGATCACACCGACTACCCCGTAGTTGAAATCGGGGTTGCAACCGGCAACGCCGCTCGAGAGCGCTAGGCCTGCAACGAAGGCGCCGCAGATGTAGCCTTTAGCTGTGCCGTTATACCGGACAGCGGCCCAAGCACTATAGATACCCGTGTTCCAGTACGGATTCCAGTTGTGCGTATAGCCGCCCTGGACGCCGTAAGTCGTGGTCAGTTGCTGGCCGGAGCCAGCCACAAACACGGAGTCAGACAGACCTGCAAGGCCAACGCTCTGGTAAGCACCCGCCAAACGGGTACCGCCGTACATTGCGTATGTGGTCGTCATCAGGTCCTGGAAGTTGTAACGGCTCGCACCGTTCGTATACACGCCAGACATGTTGATCGTATCACCCGCGCCGGTGGGCAGATTCTTGATCGACAAGGCCAACTGAGCGGCCCAGCCCCACTTGTCGTCCGGATGGCCAGTCGTTTCGTCGGCGCCGTAGTAGGCGGCATGGTTGTCATGCGCGGCGACCGACGCCTGGAAGAGACCCCAAGCTTGATCAACGCGAACCATGGCGACAAGGTCAGGAGACCACGCGCCTCCGATGTCGTTCGCGCCGTAAGCTCCGGTCGCAAGTCCGGCGACCGTTGCACCGCTCACGTTCCAGATGTTGGTCGTATTATACTGAACTTGGTCCTGCGCGGAGATCGCAGCCGTGATGCCCTGGCCGAATTCAGCCGTGTAACTGAACTGGTTCACACCAGTAACCGAGCCGCCAGCACCGGGCAGACCGTCGAAGTTATTGGCCGGATAGTTGACCCAAGGCGAGGAGAACTGCGAGACCGCCTTGCCCATTGTGAAACCAGCGAACTGGATAAACGCGTAGTAGACACCGAGCGTACCACCAGCGACACCAGCTCCGCTGTAGGCAGTCGAGCCATTCACAGCCGTTGTGCCGGTACCTGCATAGCCGCCCGACGTCCAAGTCAAGGCCCCATCGAAGAAGGTTCGGAG
Organism: Bradyrhizobium sp. USDA 4501; assembly: GCF_054062115.1. NCBI lineage: Bacteria > Pseudomonadati > Pseudomonadota > Alphaproteobacteria > Hyphomicrobiales > Nitrobacteraceae > Bradyrhizobium > Bradyrhizobium sp. USDA 4501. The sequence continues at coordinate 5,873,275 of NZ_JBSSEX010000001.1, read as the reverse complement.
CACGCCGTATTCGGTCGCGGTGCGCGTATCGATGTTCAGGTCTTCACGGGCCTTGGTGGTATAGTAATTGCGGAGGCGGTTTTGCGCACCAGCGACACCAGTATTGGTAGTATCGTGCAATGCGTTTGTATTCAATCCAACCTCGGCTCGCACATAACCACCGAGCTTGATGCAAGTATCGGTGCCGGGGATGTAGTAAAATCCAGCTCCGTACAAGGAGCAAATCTTCACGTACTCGACGGCCTTCGCTTTCACGGGAAGATCGGCTGCCTGCGCGCTGGCGCCCACAAACATGACCGCAGAACCGAGGACAAGACACTTTGTTAGTTTCATCGATGAACCTCCAAGCAAGAAAACATCGTTTCCGTCCTTCAAAGATCGGGACTGCACCCGTTAGGGCCGCAGCAACGCGGAGGGCCGCGACACAGCGTGATTTAGTACAGCGTGGGGAGCGCCACCCCGGACAAATCGGGGTCGATGCGACCAATTTGGGGTCGATCAATATCGTCGGCGTTTTTCGCAAGGACAGGCCGCAAGCCTGAGGAAATCGTGGCTGGTTTCGCGCAAAGGATCGGGGGGACACCACATAGCGAGGGACAGATTCGCAGCGCCTGCCAGCCCGAGATCGAGAAACTCTGTGGTGGTCAGGAGCGAAGAGCCGGCCGTTGCCTGCGAAGCCAGAAGCCACTCGGCAAGCTGATCCGAGCACCGAGGCAAGTCCAGGACCAGTTACGAGGCTTTCCTACTCGGCTTGCTGCCGGTCCGGTGGTCCCCTTGCTAAAACTCTTCACACTGCCCCGAGCACGCCGCCGGTTGCTCGGTCGATCTCTTCGAGATAGCGACGGCGCGCGAGCGACTCGGGCAAATAGCCGATCACCTTTCGGCTATCGGCGGATTCGACCACGGCCAGAAGATCCGCCTCCGCCTTGTCGAACACGGCCATCGCGGTCTTCACGTTCATTTCGGGCAGCAGCACGTCGTCGAAATAGCGCGCGAGCTCCACCACCTGGATGTCGTCCGCGATGGTATCGAGCTCGACGGAATAAAGTTCTGGAAGCAGCACCAGTCCGCAATATTCGTCGGCGTCGTTGACGACCACGATCGCCTGCAGCGAGCTCAAGGGGAACTCGCGGCGGCAGGCCGCGATGGTCGAGGTCGATGGCGCCTTGGCGACGTCGCTGCGCATCATCCGCTCCACCGACAGGTTGCGCAGCCAGCCGACGTCGTTGGCACTTCGGATAGTCTCCCCGCGCAGGTGCAGGCGCCAGGTCGAGAACGAATGGCCGAAACTGAAGCGGACGCAGATGCTGGTGACGATGCAGCCAGCCAGCACAACGGCGGTGACGTCGACGCTGCGTGTCAACTCCAGCACCAGGAACGACATCGTCAGCGGACCGCCGACGATGGCGACGCCGAGCGTCGCCATGCCCGTGAGCATGCCGACCAGGGGATCAATTCCGAGCTTCGGGCTCGCGAGGATCACCAGCGCGGCGAACAATTTTCCGAGCAGGCTGCCGACGAACAGCGAGGCGAAAAAGAGACCGCCGCGGAAGCCGGAGGCGAGCGAGATCATGCAGGCGGCAAGCTTCAGCACGATGATCGTCGCAATCAGGCCCGCCGCCATCTCGTGGTGCATATCGAGCACCATCGCCCCGTGGCCGGCGGCGAGCACCTGCGGCGTGACGATCGCCAGCGCGCCGACGCAAATTCCGCCGATCGCCGGCCTGATCCAGAGCGGAAGCCAGGATTGTGTGAACATGCGCTCGAACAGAACGGAGCTTCGCATCTACAGAATTCCGACACCACCGGCGATCAACGCCAGCACGATGAGGGCGAGGTATTGCTCGACGCTGACCGTGCCGACGCGGGGAACTTCCAGCAAATAAGGCGAGCCGCCGAACCATTGCGCGGCGAGCGCCCCCGACAGCGACGCGGCGAGAATGGGGGCTGCACTCGCCACCGAGTAAACGCCGACGATCAGCTCATAGGCATAAAACGCGCCGGTGATCGGGGCCCCGAACGCCGCCGCGATCGCGGCGGCCGCGCCGCAGCCGACGATCAGGCGGAGGTCGGTGCGCCGCAAATTGAGGAACTGGCCGAGCAGGGAGGCGACGCCCGAGCCGATCTGGGTGTAGCCCGCCTCGAGCCCGACCGACGCGCCGCAGCCGTTGGAGATCAGGGTCTGGCTCGAGACCACGACGCTGTCGCGGAGCGAGAGATGTCCGCCGCGCAGCGCGTTGGCCTCGATCGGGTCGACCGCGCTCGATATCTTCAGGCGCCGCCGCGACCACTCCATGATCCCGAGCGCGAGTCCTCCGACCGTGGGGGCGCTCAGCGCCGCCCACGGGTTGATATGGTCATGGGCGCTGAGGCGGACGTCGACCGGGATCCCGTAGATCAGGACATGGGCGATCTGGGCGACCTCGCTCATCAGCGTGACAATGGCACCCGCCATGAGGCCTACCAGGAGCGCCAGCGGGATCAGGTAGAATTCGTTGCGACGCAAAAGCGCGCGCACCCGAACCAACAATTTGTTGGTTGCTCTTCGCAGGACAATGTGGCGGATCGCCAACACCATTCGGCTCTCGTAAGGTCCTAGCAGAGAAAGCTCAGCGGACCGGATGTGCGATGCCCATCGGGCTTCAGGCTGCTCCGCGAATCTGGACAGGTCAATGAGAATCAGAATTGCCCCTTCTAAGTGCAATTGCTGATGGACCGACCAAGCTGGTACTCGACACTGGCCCTGACGCCATACGGCCGAGCCAATAGCATCCTCCGCGAACTGCATGCTGCCGGGAAGGAGTTGATCGGCCGGGTGATCGTCCTGACAGACGGTAAGGCAGGCGCCATCATCGCCTGTGGGTCCGGGGATCGATCAACAGGTTGCTAGCCAGCCCGAGCCGCCAAGTAGGTCCTTCGCCACCTGCCCATCAGCTCGCGCGGGCGAAGGACTTGAGGCCCACCATGGCTGCCGCGTCCTGGGCGACGCGATGAAACGGAAGTGATGACGGTCGCTCTCGCATGCTCCGCGAAGGTACGGCCGTCGACGTCCTCGGTCTGCGGCCCGAACAGCCGCGCCTTGTCCGTGTCGTCGATCCCCCCTCGCGACGGAGATAATTGAGGTGGGCGACGAACGGTGCGGCGCGGGCGATGTGACGGATGACGCGGGTCTTGATCACGACGAGGCACGAGCGCCCCGTCAACAGGTGGTTGGCCGGCACGCTGGCGATCCGGCCGCGCCCGAGGCGTGACCGGTTGCCCGTAATAATGCGGTCCGAACGGGGCACCTGCCCGCCAACCCTCTGCGCCGCCGCGATCGCCTGCGCAATAAAGCGCCGCGCCCGCTGCGAAGTGGATGAGCAGATGCCGCCGGGCCGGATGCGAAACTCACGATCCTCAGCCGCCGCCAACCTCGGCAATGTTTATTAGATCGCGGAGTGTCAGTGACTTGCGTGCAGCGCGCACATTGTTGCCCAGGCAAGCACCTTGCGCGGCAGGCGGAAAACTCCAAACAACACAACGAACCGACCGCGGCGCACATTGCGCCCTTTTATCTCGCCATCGCTCGGTCGTCTTTAAGCGTCCGGTCCCTGCACAACTCTTCCATAGTGTGTTCTCGTTCCATTTCGGGTTTTCTGCTCCAGTGGATGATCTCCGACGGCGCCTCGCCGTTCATGGGCAAAGGCGAACCCCGCTGGTCGTTGCACGTTCAGATTTGGTACTGCGACGACCAGGATGCGGAGGAATATTGCGGCCGGCGCATGCTTTCGATGGCGAGGTTCGAGCGCTGGGTTCGCCATCTGGTGAGTCCGGGAGGCTCGCGCAAACGTGTGGAAGAGCAGCGGAATTTTCGCCAAGCGACGGCAGAACGTCCACCCAACAAGCGGTAGCCGAAGCGGCGCAAGAGGCCCACGCGCTATCGCTACAGTGTGCGCTCGAACTGCGATCCGATCGGGCTTCGAGCGTTCTGGGCATGCATGTCAAGGCGATGAACTGGAGCGGCATCGGGCATGCCGGGTATGCCGCGACGCTCGGTCTTTCGCCCGATTCGCTGCGGATCTGGCGCGATCGTCCCGAAGATTCCGGCGACGAGTTTGGACTGGCGATTGTTCTTCTCCGGGTGCCCGGGCTCAATCAAGCAGCGCTGCTAATTGCGCGCGCCCCAAAACTACGTGACACCGGAAGCGGTGGACGGCCGGTCGATCCGGCGTCGGTTCAGCAACAAGGCGAAGCAGGCGATCGAGCAGCAGACGGAGAAGCCGGGCGTCAGCGTGGCGCAGGTTTGCCGGCGCGATGGCGCCGCCACCAGCATGGCGGTCCGCTGGCTGACCGCTTGCAAGGCACCGCAACTCGCGACGGTGACGCACGCCGACGGCACGGCCAATGAGATGCCGGCGCTCGCCGCCTTGCGCGTTCTGGTGCAGCCGCGGGCGGCATAATGGACACCAAGCTGGCCGATGGACGGCGTGTCTTTGCGCCGGCCAGCAGCACTCCGCCTGCGGTGATGCGGCAGCTCGCCGCAAGGGAGACAGCACCATGATCGTCGTTCCGGCTGGCGTGAAAGTATACCTGACGCTCGGCCGCACCGACATGTCCAATGGACTGGCGGTCCAGCGGAACTCACCGTGGGAGCGATTGAACGCGAACCCCAACTCCCGGCAAGCTCGCGAGATCGCTGATATTGGCTTGCGTTTCCGCCGGCGACGGACCGCCCGCAAGATGTCTCTCGTAACGCGTTGGTCCCGCATGGACGCTGCAAACGCGCCGGGCACGCCACATCGGTCGCGAAAGCTCAGGTAGATGCGCTATACCGGCCAAGTAGACCTAGAGGGAGCGCGATCTCGGAGTGGGAGCCGAAGTTTGAGAAGGACGATTTTCGATACCCCAGGCGGGGCTGTGCTATTTGCCCGTGCGCCCGCGCCGCAGAATTTGGCGATAACCGCCGCGCACCATTGCGAGGCCGGTTTGCACCAGACGGACTCCGGTTGCGCAGATCGTGTGTTTTCCAGGCACGGTCCGGGATACGCTTGCTGCCGAACAACGCTTCAGCGATGCTGCGATACGTGCCGCCGTCCCCACGCGCATCGAGCGCGCGAAGAGCCGCGCTCAACCGTTCGCGTCGCTGTTTGGATAGCTCGTGAAAGGCAGGATTTGGCGCACGCCCGCTCATGGCTCGCCACAGCCGTCGCGCAGCGTACGCCCGCGCGGCGAAGTCGCCGTCAAACGACAACGTGGCCACGTAGTGGGTGGCAACGGCCGGCGCTTCTCTTGACCAGACACGGTGGTCGACCGCGCCAATGCGCAGCACTGCATGCCAGCCGTCGGCGGCGCGGCGAACCCGACCAGCCGCGACATCGATCGACGGCTGAGACGCTGCGTCACTGCTAACGGGCGACGTGGTCATTGAGATTGGAACGACGGTCGGCAGAACCTCGGATGCCCAAAAGACCGTCTGTTCCTTGAAGAACCTCAGCGGGTCATGAGCGAAAGCAGATGCCCCACCTCCTCCTGAATTCGGGCGTCACTTCGCCATCCGGGCTGTTGGCGAGCATCGCTTCATAGCTGCGTCGGTAATCCACGTTACGGCGAAGACATTCCCCGGCGATGTCGATAATCTCTGCGTCCTGAAGACTCTTGTAGGATTCCGGCGACCGCCAGTCGAACTCAGGCATTGCTTCCACCCGCATGCACGCAACTAACAAGGATTGCGGTGCGATAATCGTGAACTGGCGAGTTGTAGGAAGTCCCTAGTTTGGCACCACGTGGTGCTTCCGGATGACCACCTGCGGCTGGAGAAGACGTTTCTAGATTGATCTTCTGGTTGACGAATCTCCTCTAGCTCGCCCCCGCACCGCGTAGAAGACGGCCCTGCTCGGTCATCCACTTGGCGCGCGCAAGATGACTCTGGTATGCGATCCGCGCGCGCTCGGGCTCATGTTCCGAAGCGATATGCAGGACGATTCGAGCCACTTCGCGCCAGTCCGCCCCCTCACCCTCAGCCTGTAGAAGTCGCATGTAGGTTACGACATGCTGCTGGTCATATGGTGTAACGGTCGGATCGTCCGGCGCGGCGTCCGCAACCTCCGGATCAAGCGGTGGTTTTGGCATCGGGGCTACCCTGTTCCAGGGAACGGGACTCGACTCGCAGCGCTCGCAACGCGCGCTCTCGCATCGTCGCCGACACCAGCGCATGGCATGCTACCTGCCCCAAGCTTGGCGCCGCAGGAAAGCGCGTTCTTCTATCCTTCCGCACTCGAAACTCCTTTTGCGAGCACACGCAACCGAGGTCGTCCGCGTATTATAACACGTAGCGCCAAAATACGCGATTGCTTCCTATCCTGCGGATGGACATTCGCAAGGTCTTTGGAGCAAATGCGCGCCGTTTTCGGCTAGGCCTTGGCTTGAGCCAGGAGGCCGTCGCAGAACGCATGGGCGTCGATAGGGCCTTCATCAGTAGTATGGAAAGAGGGCTGCAAAACGCGACCCTGCTCACAATCTGGGAGACGGCCCAAGCTTTGGAGGTGCGGCCGGTCGACCTGCTTGACGAGAAAGTGTCTAAGATTCGATCCTGATCTCTTCCGCGAGCCGGGCCGAAGGCCCGGCGAGCGCCGGACGCGGACGCGCGTCAGCGCCGCCGGCGATCCGGCTTGGAGGGGCCGCGCAACTGGCGCCCCGGTTACGCGGCTCAAGTCTTCAGATTGCGCGCTTCATCAAGCGCTTCGCTTTGCTTTCAAGCTCAAGCCTCGTATCCTGATGAGCCTTGCCGCGCGCCAATGCGGTAATGCCCTGCACGAAATCGAAGATACTTTCCGGCTTGCGATTCTCTTCGCCCAGAACGGTCTCAATGATTTTCGAGGTCTCGGACTTGGAAAACCCGCTTTTGCGGAGGAAGCTCTCTCGGTCCTCGTCAGTGCGGGCAACAATCCGCTCCCGCGCCGCCTTGATCCCGGCGACGAATGGCGCGGGCGAGGAATTGGCAAAGCTAGTCAACGCCGGGGCGGCTTCATGCACGAAACGTTGGGCCGCGGATTTCGAATGCCGGATCGTGATCTCTTCGAAATTCTCCACGCCCCACAGATTGCGGTTCATGCAGACGGCCCGGAGATAGAAGCTGGCGATCCCCAGCGTCTTGCTGCCGACCTCGCTATTCCAGCAATAGAATCCCCGGAAATACACATCCGGTGATCCATCCGGCAGGCGTCCCGCCTCGATCGGATTGGTATCGTCGACCAGAAACAGGAACACGTCGCGATCGCTGGCGTAGAGTGTCGTCGTGTCCTTGGTCACGTCCACAAAGGGATTGTGGGTCATGGTCGCCCAGTCCATCACGCCCGGAACCTTCCACCGGGTGTCACCCGTGCCGTTGCCCGCGATCTTCATGACGGCCGCGACCAGCTCATGATCCCAGATACGGCCATAGTCCGGCCCGGTGACAGCACGAAGCTCGACGCGTCCGCTATTGGTCTCCAAGGTTTTCACGAGCTCGGCGCGATGCGACAGCAAGCCGTGTTGCAGGTTGATGGCCGACAGGGCCGCGGGAAGCAGCCGCAGATAGGAGGTCGGCGCCCCGACCAGCGTACACAACTGGCCAAAGCTCCAATGGGTCGGCGCCACCGGCTCGTCACGTCCCGGCACAGTGAGGGCCAGCCGCTCGGCATTGTCCCGGCTCGCCTCCACCCGAATGGTCCGACTTTCCACCGTCCGAGCTTGCGCGCGTTCGGCCCGTCCTCGCACCGATTCATAAAGGTCCGGCAAATTCAGATACCGTTCGTCATCGGGTCGCGCAAACCACTCAGACGACACGCGGCCAATCCGCTGGCCGCGCGATATATCCACGCGGAAACCGCCGGGCGCAGGCTGTTCGCTTTGGGACAAGGTCATTGTGTTCATGATCGCTCTCCTATGGGCTGAGGTTGAAGCGCAGCGCTGCGCTGCAACCCTGCCCGTCGGCGAGACCTGGGGTAGCAAGGGCAAGGGCGGCAGGACGCGGAGGGGGATTACCCGCCTGGCAAGGGCGCGCCAGCGGCGCGCGTCTGCACGCGCCTGACGACGACGTCGTCATGAAGAACTCTTGCGCGGAAGACCGGGGATACCGCTCCGGCCGGCACACGAAGTGTGCTTCACCCTTGCCCGCGCGAGGGCGGAGCCCTTCGCAATCTCTTCAAAGAAAAAATGCTCTTCCTCCTGCAAAGCGGCGCAAGAAAAGCAAAAAGCCCCGCCTCCGAGGAGGCGGGGCTGATGATCCCTATGGGATCAGTCGCCGTTGCGGCGGGACCAGATCAGGGTGAAGCCCTCGTCGCCGTCGACCTTCACCAGCGAGGCGTAGATCGGAGCCGGAAAGCTCGGATCGTCGAGCTTGACCGAGAGGTATTCACGGTCGCTGTCGCGGGCGGTTTTCTTCCACGCGGCACCGAACTCGGTCACACCGGCAAAGATGCGGTAGTCGGGCGCCTTGTCGTTGTCCTTCTCGGATACGGCGAACCTCGCCTTGATGTTCAGCGTCAGCGTCTTGATCGAGCCAATGTAGCCGTTGTCCGAAGCGGTGAAGGTGCCGATGGTAGCCATGGTGGTCTCCGTTTGTTGCTCGGGCCGCGCCCATCGCAGCCTCGATGGCGATCCTTGGCCCGGGGAGCGATCGGCCCGCAGCCTTCAGGCCCGCAGCGCCAGCGGAGGACGGCGATAGCCTGCTTTTTTGTACCGCGAGGAATGCCGCCCCTTCGCGGCAGGGGAAAAAAGCAGGCGTAGCCGTTGCGGGAAGGCGATCGAGGCTTTTGCCGGCCCTCGGGCCTGATCAACCCCTTCGAGGTTGCGTTGGACGCGCCATGAACGAACTGACGGAGACCACCATGGCGGTCGAAATCGACGCAGCACAAGGACACAGCCGGATCAAACGGGCACCTGCTGACACCAGCGCATCAACGGCTAAAAGGGCGCGTCCGGCAAACGCTAGCGACCCTGATCGCACTCCCGCGTACGTGGGCGAAGGTGCCGATATATGCCATAGCCGCAGAAGCCGGCTTCGTAACAAAACTCCAGTCGATGGCCGTCCTTGGCCAACCGTTTGCGCAGCTTAGATAACGCTGCCGGTGTGTTTGGCACCGCACCGATGAAACCCACGGTCCCGTTGCGTCCGTCCTCCGCCACGGTCACCGAAATGCTGACTTTGTGAACGTCGAGCCCCACGTAAAGAATCTTCTGCATCTGCATTCTCCGATGTCGAGCCGCCGCGCCTTCATACGCGGCGGCGGCTCGACTGCGACGGAGACCGATGGCGCCGCTATGCTGGCGCTAAAGGACATACGGACTTAGATCTCAACCGTGAGAATGCCGGGTAGCCCGGCAGGGCTGACAACAAGAGAAGAGTGAGAGAATCAAAAGAGGCACCCGCAGGAGGGTCAGCATAGCGCCGACGCGTAGCGGCGGGACCCGGGACCGAGTGCAGTCGCGAGACCGGTTAAAAAGGCACCCGACCCGAAGGGCAGTGATAGCGACGCCGGCATGCAATGACGGCGGGCCCGAGGGCGAGTGCCTCCGGCGAGCGACTCAATGCGGATTCACGTCTCCTTGGTATCAATTTTGCTTTTGTGATATCGTCTCACTCGTGCGCGTGTCTATGCACGGCGTGGGCATGTTCACTAGAGCCAATTCTTACAGAGGACGACATGGTCAAGAAAGCGAAGAAGGCAAAGAAGACCGCGAAGGCAGCTACCAAGAAGGTGGCAAAGAAGACTTCAAAGAAAAAGAAGTAGTCGTATCGGCTACTGATCTATTGCCGCCTCCGGGTCGCAACCCGGATGAAAAGCGAGACCTTCCAAAGGATATGAAGCGTCCTTTGCAGCCGTTCGGTATCGCGGCACGCTAAGATAAGACCGGACCTTTGTGCAGGTGGCTGCTGCACAAAGGTCCGGTTTTTCGTTTCTGCCCCGCGAGGGGCCATGGTCTGCTCGTGCGCGACGGATCGAAGCCGCAAGGCGTAGATGCTCCGGGGCTCGGTTCACGAGGGCCCGGTGCGGCGACAGCCGCATGCGCAAAAAACGGATAAGACGTCTGAAGTATCGGAAAACGGTTTCTTCAGTTCGTTCTTGCCCGCCCTGGCACCTGGCCGCGCGGAAAATTCGGCCTTCGATGGACCACGAGATCCCACTCCAGAATCCCAGTCGTGTGTTAGCGATGGGGAACGTCTGCGGGGCTAAACGATTCGTCTCAGCGTGGGAGAACCTTTCAATGCTGATGACCAAGCAGAGACGGCCGGCGATCCGCACCCTGCGCGGTTGGGCGATCAACGTGCTGAACGAAGCCGGCGCCATCCGCGAGTGCGAGGAGCACGGTTGGATGCAGGACCGCGCCGATCCGCATGCCCGAGAGCGGGCCTTCGATATCGCCCGCCGAGACCTGCCGGAAGACGTATCCCGTCAAGCAGCGGAGGCCGCGGTTCGCGACGTGCTGGACTCGATTGGTGATACCTGCCCAGAATGCCTCCCTGACGAGGAGGACCGGCGCTAGCTCCCGACGCCGACCCTTCTCCGACTCAGCGGCCCAGCCGTTTCTCTACACGCTTGCGCGAATTGCCGACCTTCTTGACTGCTTTTTTCACCGCGGTGCCGACTTTCCACTCTTCTTTGCCTCGTACTGCACTTCGTAGTCCTGCCCGCCAGCCACCCGCGCCCGGTCCTGTTTTCGTCCGCGCGCCGTCTTGCTCCTCCTCGCTACCGCCATCGGTGCCTCCTGTTGCGACATCGAAGCAAACGCGACAAGGATTCGCACGTTCCGGAACGATTCGAACTGTGCCAATTTGAATTGGCTGCAGCGTGGAGTTCTTCAGTGGCGTTTCAGCGTAAAAGGCCGGCGGCTATCGGTACCAAGGCGCTTTTCCCCGGCTTCATCGAACCGGCCCTGGCTACCTCGAGCGATAAGGTGCCGTCCGTGCATTACGCAACACGCTCCGAAGGATTGGCCCTTGAATGAGCCGGACGTCGACCCTGCCGAAACGCCTACAGCCAATGCTCGCTACGCTCACCGACGCGCCGTTCGATGACCGCGGCTGGGTTTTCGAGGATAAGTACGATGGCTTCCGGATGATCGCGGAAATCCGGCGGGGCAAGGTTGCACTCTACAGCCGCAACGGCAAGATCATCAGCCGCAGCTATGTCGAGGTCGCCAAAGCGCTGGAGGGCGTGAAGGGCGACGCCGTGATCGATGGCGAGCTCGTCGCGATCGGAAAGGACGGCGTTTCGCATTTCCAGCTGCTTCAGAACGCGCTGCGTCATGAAGCCAAGCTCCTATATTGCGCCTTCGATCTCATGTTTCAGGACACGGTTGACTTGCGCAAACAGCCTCTTCTCGAGCGCAAGGAGCGGCTCAAAGCGATCCTGCCGCGTCACCGGCTGATCGCCTTCAGCCGTCACCGCAAAGCGAGCGGCACGAAATTTTTCGCCGAGGCCGAGCGGAAGGGTCTGGAAGGCGTCATGGCGAAGCGCGCCGACAGCGCGTATGCCTCCGGAAGCCGGACGGCGGATTGGCTGAAGATCAAGACAGCAAAGCGGCAGGAAGTGGTGATCGCTGGCTTCACGGCGCCTAAGCGCACCAGGCCGTTCTTCGGCGCCCTGGTCCTCGCCGTGCGGGAAGACGACACATGGCGCTATATCGGACATGTCGGCACTGGCTTCAGCCACAAGGTCCTGGAAGGGCTCCACGCCAAGCTCGTGAAGCTGACGACCCCGAAATCACCCTTCCCTGCCAAAGTGAAGGACGAGGCTGCCACGACCTGGGTCAAGCCCTCGTGGGTTGCCGAGGTCAAATTCGCGGAGTGGACGAGTAAGGGCGAACTGCGTCAGCCCGTCTATCTTGGGCTCAGGTCCGACAAGCGGGCGAAGGAGGTCGTACGCGAGCGAGAACGTCCGCGCAAATAGCACTTCCCTCGGGGGCGTAACCCGGCAACGGAAGGATTGACGCACTCGCCTCCTCCGGCCCTCCGCGGTGGCACTCAGTCGCCTTCAAGGTCGTGGATTTCCGGTCGCATGCCGTCAGGCGTGAGTTCGAGCGTCGCAAGCGTGATCGGCAGCTTGAAACGACGCGGTCCCGCGCTGCCGGGATTCAGGTAGAGAATGCCACCGACCGTGTCGATCTTCGGCACGTGGGAATGCCCGGAGACGATGACGTCGATGCCGGCGCCGGGATCGACCTTCAGCGTCTTCAGGTCGTGCAGAACGTAGATCGACTTACCCGCCAGACGTAAGAGTTTCGTGTCGGGGTAGTCGCGAGCCCACTCGCCACTGTCTACGTTTCCACGAATGGCCGTGACGGGCGCGATCCGGCGAAGCGCGTCGACGATCTCGGGGCGCCCGATGTCGCCGGCATGGATAATGTGATCGACGCCCGTCAGGCCTCGTTCCGCTTCGGGTCTCAATAGGCCGTGTGTGTCCGAAATGATTCCAATCCGGAAGCTCATTTCCCGACGCTCTCAACCGCGATTGCCAAAAGGCGATCGAGAAATTCCACCTGAGCGGACAGCATCTTGGTCCGCGCGAGTTCGATATCAAACCATTCCGCGCGGTCGACTTCGGGAAAACTCTGCCGTCGACCGCTTCGGGGCGGCCATTCGATATCGAAGGTATTGCTGGTCAGCGCTGCCGGATCAAAGTGGCCCTCGCCGGCGAACGCGATGACACGCTTCCCTCCTCGCTGTCGGACTTCCCCCAGCGGCTGGAGCGGACCAATCGAAGCGCTCGGGCCGAGTTCTTCGGCAAATTCGCGTCGAGCGACGTGCTCCGGAGCATCATTGGCATCGATTTCGCCCTTAGGAATGGACCAGGCGCCATCATCCTTCTTACGCCAGAACGGGCCGCCGGGATGAATGAGCAGAACCTCGAGCCCATGAGCGCCCTTGCGGTATGCGAGAATGCCTGCGCTCAAGGTCGATCTCCTGGAAGTCTTTTTCACCGCAGCCATATCGCTCCTACTTTGCAGAGCAATCGAGCGCCGGCGAGCCGTCGTCCCGCCATACCGGACCGCGTTCGCCGAGCGCCTGCTTAGCCTCGTCCACGTCCCATGCACCGTTACTTCGGCCTCGCGGTCGGCCGCCTTCCTGGCGCGCATCGCCCCATCGGGTCGCCAATAGACGGCCGACGAGATGATCTCGCGTGACCTCGTCGAGATAGGATTTGCCATTCTCCCGAGCCTGCCTCGGACATCGAAGTAGGGCCGTCCGGCGTCACCGGATGCTTCACGACACCTAAGCCGACTTCCGCTGCGGCTTGGCCGCCGGCTTCTTCGCCGCGGCCTCTTTCGCCGGCTTCTTGCCTGCGATCGGCATCAGCATTTCCTTCTGCCCGGCCGCCGCCTTGCGCGGCTTTTTTCCTGATTTCTTGGGTGCCTTTGTCGCGGACGCGCCCTCTCTTCCGATGCTTTTGCGCAGCGCGTCCATCAGGTCCACCACGTTCTCGCCGCGGGGACGCACTTTCGCGGTGATGGGCTTGCCGGCGCGCTTTTGATTGATGAGATCGATGAGGGCGGTTTCGTACTGGTCTTCGAACTTGTCCGGCTCGAAATGGCCCGCCTTCTGATTGACGATGTGCTTGGCGAGATCGAGCATGTCCTTGGTGACTTTGACGTCCTGGATCTCGTCGAAATACTCTTCGGCGGAGCGGACTTCGTAAGGGTAGCGCAACAGCGTACCCATCAGACCCTTGTCGAGCGGTTCGAGCGCGATGATGTGCTCGCGATTGGTCAGCACCACACGGCCGATCGCGACCTTGTTCATCTCGCGGATGGTTTCCCGAATGACGGCGAAGGCATCGTGCCCAACTTTGCCGTCAGGACGCAGGTAATAGGGGCGAATGAGATATCGCGGATCGATCTCGCTTCGGTCGACAAACTCGTCGATCTCGATGGTTCGCGTCGATTCCAGCGCGACGTTCTCAAGCTCCTCCTTGGTCACTTCGATGAAGGTATCGGTATCAACCTTGTAGCCCTTGACGATGTCCTCGTTGTCGACCTCCTCGCCGGTGTCGGCGTCGACCTTGGCGTACTTGATCCGATGGCCGGTCTTTCGATTCAGCTGGTTGAATGAGACCTTTTCGGAGTCCGAGGTGGCCGGATAAAGCGCGACCGGACAGGTGACGAGGGAAAGACGCAGGAAGCCTTTCCAGTTAGCGCGGGGGGCCATGGGAACTCCGATACTGATGCCGGATTCAAGACGAACGACCCGGCTTGGTTCCGACATCGCGACCCGTCCCAAAGGAGGATTTTTCTCAGCTGCTGCTAGGTCGGACTCGACATTTGTTCTTGCTATGTTCTAATTCGGACATGACCGACCGACCCGCGAGCTGGCGCATGCCGAACCCGAAGCAAATGGAAAAACTGACCGCTGAAGCCGACCGTAGACGAGCGCCGTCCGCTGCGGGTCCAGATGCTCCGCTCCCGGCCGAATATTGGGAATCGGTCCTCAAAGACCCTCGCGCCGGCCCGGCCGTGGCCCAGGCTCGACAGCGACGCCTCTCGGAAATTAAGGCCCACGTGCTGCGCGTCTCCTGCCGCCGCTGCGAGCGGACCGTGGAGATCCAGACCGCCGATGCCGTCCGCTTGTATGGCGCCAACGCCGTCTGGAAGGACGTGGCGCAACGGTTGCTCGACAACACCTGCCAGCAGCGCACCGGCAGACATGAAGAAGACGGGTGCTGGCCAGCGTTCGAGACGCCGTAGTTTGCTCAGGATTTGCCGATCCGATCTCTTTGCGCCTGGATGTCCGGATGGCCCCGAAGTATCACCCTACGCCCCTGTCGGGCGGCGAGCGCAAGGCTCTGGCGAAAGAGCTCGGCAAGGCACGCGCGATGGCGAATATCCTGGCTGGCCAATCGGCGGAGATGCGGGCCAAGGGCGAAGCAATGATCCAGCAAGCGGACAGGCTGCTTTGCGAGAGCTGGAACGAGCGGATGTGGAGTGACGGCGAACCGATCGATCCATCGCCGACCATCGATCAGGCCGTGAATGGAGGCTTCCCCTGGCTGGAGATCAGGTGCGCGCGCTGCAAGACGCCGAGCGACGTGGACCTCGCGACGATGAAGTTCCCGCCGACCACCTTCGTGCACGATCTCGTCGATCGTATCTCACGTGGCCCTCCTATCCGCATAAAGCTCGACAGGACGAGAGTTGGCTCTGTGTGACGAGCAACGTCAATGCGAGCATCCGAGGGCGCTCGCGTACGACAGCGCACGTCAGCGGCGGTTCGAATACTTCCGGACACTAAGGGCGACGAGAAAATTTTTCGCGAATGCGCCAGCCACAGTGAGGCATCGCACCGAGGTTAAGCTGCTCCGCAACGCTCTGGAAGATTGCCTCCGATCCAGTTCCCTCTTGGCGCTCCTCTTCGTCGTTCGCCAACGTGCTGGCGTAGAAGCTTTCGGCCATGCGCTTGATCTGGCCATCGGTCAGTGAGGGAATGACAGGACGCTTCTTGAGCAGCTCCTCGGCAGCGGCAAATGTTCGGTCGAAATCAGCCAAGACGTGCGTGGCAGCTACGTTTGCGTCCTTGAGCTTCTTGGTGCCGAGCGATTTCTTGAGGAAGACTTGGCGGTCGCGGCCGGAATTGAGCACACGCGCAACCGCCTCCTGCAGGCGTTCCGGCACCTTGCGCTGAGCGTGGTAAGTCCCGTGTCTGTCCTTGATCAGTCCCATCAGCGCGCGCGTCAAAGCTACTACTCTCTGCTACCACCCGACAGCAGACAAAGCCATGATTTGCAGGATGTTTTTGATCTATCAGCGCTTCTAGAGCCGCTGGCGCTCCCTAGGGGAATCGAACCCCTGTTTCAGCCTTGAGAGGGTAAAGTCGATCCGCCTGATGATCATCGTGAGGAGAGTCCTGCGATGGAGACCTTACGGATCTCTGGCCCGGCTCGTCTGCATGAGCAGGGGTGCCTAGCAGCACGCACTTCGGCGGTGAAGGCCTTCTGAACTCTATCCCTTTTTCTTCGCCGCGGCATCCAATTGCACGACGAGCTCATAGCGGCCATTCCGCTTAGGCACCGCCCAAGCATGATGCTCTGGATGATCTCCGACGCCGACATTTTGTGGTGTGGCGCCAGCGCAGGTGTGTGCACCTCGTTGAGTTGCGCGATCACCTAGAGGTTCGATCGTGCGTGAAGCGCCTCGCAAATTGTCCTTGCAGACGAATCCAGACAAGGCGATCTTACGCCTTGCGCGCGTACTTGCTCGTCTGGCCGCG
This sequence comes from Bradyrhizobium sp. USDA 4501, assembly GCF_054062115.1. Classification (NCBI taxonomy): domain Bacteria; kingdom Pseudomonadati; phylum Pseudomonadota; class Alphaproteobacteria; order Hyphomicrobiales; family Nitrobacteraceae; genus Bradyrhizobium; species Bradyrhizobium sp. USDA 4501. Next base: position 5,857,056 of record NZ_JBSSEX010000001.1, on the reverse strand, counting down.
AGGGAAGATCATGAAAGAGAGCTCGCCGATCGAAGAGAAAAGGAAGAGAGCGACGATCTATGCTCGATTCTCAACCGATCTTCAGAACGAGCGCTCGATTGAAGATCAGCTTTCACTTTGTCAAGCCTATGCAGAGCGCGAAGGTTTAACGGTTATCAGCAGCCATGAAGATCGGGCTCGTTCAGGTGGCTCGGTCATGGGACGCGAAGGCCTTCTGCGGATGTTAGACCAAGCGCGGGAGAGATCCTTTGACGTGGTGATCGTCGAAGCGCTCGATCGCCTCTCTCGCGATATGGAAGATCTAGCAGGTATCCATAAGCGACTATCTTTTCTCGGCATCGAGATCCGGGCAGTCCACGAAGGCGTCGTGAATACCGTGCTGGTCGGTCTTCGCGGCCTCGTTGGACAACTCTATCGCGAGGACAACGCGCACAAGGTGCGGCGTGGCCAAGCAGGCCGGGTCAAGCAGGGTTTGGCGGGAGGTGGCCTAACATACGGATACGCTGCGGTCGCTGGAAAGAGTGGCGAACGGGTCATCGTCGAGGCCGAGGCACAAGTGATCCGGCGCATCTTCCAGGAATACGTGGACGGTCGGACGCCTCGCGAAATCGCGCACGATCTCAACAAAGAGAGGGTATCACCTCCGCGAGGGCGGGCATGGAATGCCTCAACTATCAATGGCAATCTCGAAAGAGGTGCCGGCATTCTGCAGAACGAGCTTTATGTAGGGCGCCTCGTCTGGAACAAAGTCAGGATGGTGAAAGATCCCGACTCGGGAAAGCGCCTGTCACGACCAAATCCTAAGAGTGACTGGCAGGTGGCTGAAGTGCCGCATCTTGCAATTGTCAATCCAGAGCTATTTAGAGCAGCTCAGCAGCGCAAAGAGGAACGCGGTCACACCCACCCCAGCCATCAACGCCGGCCTCGTCGGATGCTGTCTGGCCTGCTCCGTTGCGGCTCGTGCGGCTCGGGCATGGCAACCAATGGGCGGGACAAATCAGGGCGCGTTCGCATTCGCTGCTCGGCGGCGACGGAGAGCGGCACGTGTCCGGACGCCAAGACTTTTTATTTAGACACTGTCGAGAGCGCAGTCCTCAACGGACTAAAGGCCGAATTGCGCGCACCGAAGGTTATCTCAGAATACGTACGCACGTATCTTGAGGAGCGGAAGCGCCTCGCGGCCACCTCACATGCAAAACGGCAGCGCCTTGAGCAGCAGCTTGGGCAAATAAACCGGGAAATCGAACGACTGGTGGATGCGATCGCGAAAGGACATGGCGATCCATCCGTTTTCGGACCGCGATCGACTGCCTTAGATGCCGAACGAAAGCGGATATCTGAGGAGTTGCAGAGTGAACCACCCGCCCTGAAGGAAGTCGCACTGCATCCGGCCATCCTCAAACGATATGAGGAGCAACTCGGTCGGCTTGAAGAAGCACTTGGTAAAGGTGTCAGTGCGGGCGACGGAGAGGCCGCAGAAGCGATCAGAGACTTGGTTGAGTCGGTCACCGTGTTCCGCGATCCAGGCCGCCCAGGTGGTGTAGCCGTGGAGATAGCAGGCCGGCTAAACGCCCTGCTCGGGGAAAAGGCCTATCCAAACCAAGTCAAAGGAGTGTGGGGAAAGATGGTAGCGGGGGAGGGACTCGAACCCCCGACCCCAGGATTATGATTCCCGTGCTCTAACCAGCTGAGCTACCCCGCCATGGGCTCGCCATCGGCGGCTGGTGAGCCGCGGGTGCGAACGCGCGGCATATAAAGAGTGGCATGCGCGCCTGTCAAGCAAACCCGGACGGGGCAGCAACTTATTGCAGGCAGAGGCTATTTCGGCCTCACCGATGGGTCGCCGCCGGGGCTGCCGGGCGGTGGAATCACCGGCGTGTTGCCGCCTTGCGGGGTCGGCGCACGCATTTCGGGATCGACCCCGGCCGGCGGGCACAACACCCCGTCGGATTTGGCGAGCTTGTCGCCCAGCGGCTGGCTGCTCTGCCCGGTGGTGGTTCCCTCGGGAGCCGGCGCGCCGGGATGCGACGGCTGCTGCTGCGGCGCGCAATTCGCGGCGGCGCGCTGCGGCGCCGGCGGCGCGGTCTGTGCCGGCGGCGTGGCTGATGTCGGCGGCGCCTGCGCCGCGGCAACAGCAGGTGCCAGCATCAGCACACAGGATAAAGCGAGTGTTCGACTGATCCTCATGACGAGAAAACCGTGACGACGCGTCGATGTTCCCTCGCAAAATCGCCGCAACCTCACGATTTGCGGAAGCGGATCAGCGAGAAATGCCCCATCGGCGGCATCGGCCGGCGCTCCGCAAGGCTGACCCCGCCATGCTTCGCCGCCCAATTGGTCAGCCGCTCCCACGGAAACTCCGGACGCCAGCCGAGCCGCCGTGCCAGCGGCGCGAAGGCAAGCTCGAAGACGCGGCGGGGGCCGCTCTCGGCGCCGATGTGATTGACCAGGATCAGCTCGCCGCCGGGCTTCAGCACGCGGATGAAATCGTCGAGCGTCGCCTCGGGATCCGGCACCGCGGTGATGACATATTGCGCGACCACCGCGTCGAAGAACGCATCCGGAAATGCGAGATTCTTGGCGTCCATCACCGCCAGCGCCTCGACATTGGTCAGGCCCTGCGTGCGCACGCGCTTGAGCGCCCGCCGCAGCATCGGCTCGGAAATATCGACGCCGCATAGTTTTGTGGTGCGCTTGTATTCCGACAGCGAGAGCCCGGTGCCGACGCCGACGTCGAGCACGCGGCCGCCGATCCGGTCGGCTTCCGCGATCGTCGACTGACGGCCCTGATCGAACACCTTGCCGAACACCAGATCGTAGATCGGTGCCCAGCGGCCATACGCCTTTTCGACCCCTTCGCGGTCGATGTCCCCAGCCATTCCCCTGCCCCGACGTTTCTTCTGTCTATCCGCGAACCGCTTCCGCAAGCGGCGCCAACACGTCCTGCGTCGCGGTCCCCATTGCGCGGCTGGCGCTTGCACTTCTGATGAAGCCGCCGCCGAGCACACGCGCCTGCCCGGAGGCGGCGTCGTAGAACACGCAGGCCTGGCCGGGCGACACGCCCTCCTCGCCGGCGACGAGCTCGACCTCATAGCCGCTATCGACGGCGCGCAACCACGCCGGCTGCGGCGCGCGCGTCGAACGCACGCGGACATAGATCTCGATGCCCTCGCCGATCACCCGATCCAGCGCGCCGTCGCCGATCCAGTTCACGTCGCGCAGCGCGATGCGATCCATCCGCAGTGCCTCGCGCGGCCCGACCACGACACGGCGCGTCGCCGCATCGAGCTTGACCACATAGAGCGGGCTGCCGGAGGCAATGCCGAGCCCCTTGCGCTGGCCGACGGTGAAATGAACGATGCCCTGGTGCTGGCCGATCACATGACCGTCGAGATCGACGATGTCGCCCGGCGCGATCGCATTCGGCTTCAGCCGTCCGATGATGTCGGTGTAGCGGCCGGTCGGCACGAAGCAGATGTCCTGGCTGTCCTGCTTGTCGGCGACCTCGAGATCGAAGTGCCGCGCCAGCTCGCGGGTCTGCGGCTTGGTCATATCGCCGAGCGGGAAGCGCAGGAAGTCGAGCTGCTCGCGCGTGGTCGCGAACAGGAAATAGCTCTGGTCGCGATCGGCATCCGCGGCACAGACCAGCGAGCGCGATCCGTCGGCAAGCCGCCGCGAGGCGACATAGTGGCCGGTAGCGAGCGCCTGCGCGCCGAGCTCGCGCGCGGTCGCGAGCAGATCGCGAAACTTGACCGAACGGTTGCACTCGATACACGGCACCGGCGTCTCGCCGAGCGCGTAGCTGTCGGCGAAATTGTCGATCACCGATTGCTTGAAGCGGCTTTCGTAGTCGAGCACGTAATGCGGGATGCCGATCCGCTCGGCGACATTGCGCGCGTCGTGGATGTCGCGGCCGGCGCAGCAGGCGCCCTTGCGATGGGTCGCGGCGCCGTGGTCGTACAGCTGCAGCGTGATCCCGACCACGTCGTAACCCTGCGACTTCAACAGCGCAGCCGTCACTGACGAGTCGACGCCGCCGGACATGGCAACGACGATCCGTGTGTCTTCAGGGCGGCCTTCGAGATCCAGACTGTTGAGCATCTTTAAGCGGTCATTGGTCACTGTCGCGGCGAGCTTAGACGCTCCGCGACGATATTGGAAAAAGCCTTTTGTCCAGAGAGCCTTAGAACACATCCAAGGCCGGTTCGGTCGGTTCAGACGCGTTGGAGGCCACCTTTAATATAGGCCGTATTCCGGTGAGGCAATCCGCGGAAGCCGTGCGGCGCCGCGCCTGGACGGCAAATCTTGCCGCCGGGCAAAAAGGAGACCTGCCGGGAACCCGTTCCAGCCGGCCAAGGCACTCCATAACCTTCTGAAATAACTCAATATTTATTACCATCGCCGGTTGGCCCACTCCTTGCTGACAAAATGCCGGAAGTCTCATTTGCGAGGGTTGGCAGTGGTCAGCGTCACGTCGGAAGCATTGGCAGGCCGGTCTTTTCAGGGCGCGACGCAGCGGTCGTCGCGGCCTGATCCCGCTTCGCAGGCGGGGAACGACGGCTTTGCCGCGCTGGTCGACAGCAACACTGCGTCCGCAAACGACAGCAGCCGCTACGACTCCCAGCCGGCGCCCTCGCGGCGGTCCGACGATCCGCCCTCGACGACCGACGCACGCCCCCGCGACACCAGCACGGGCCCCGACCGGACGTCGCGGGATTCCGCCAGTTCTCGGGACGACAACAAGGTCGACAGCGACAGCGACGCGCCGTCCAAGACCAAGTCGAAATCGAAATCGAAATCGGACGACTCGACATCGAGCTCCGATGCGAAATCGACCAGTGACCAGCCGGACGCGACGCAGGCTACTGCGCAGCAGGATCCCGGTGCGGCAACCGTGAATGCCGTGATTGCTCCTGTTGCCGCGACACCGGCGACCGCCCCGACACCGGCGGCCACCGCGCCGTCCGACCAGCCGGCCGCACCACTCGCGATCGCGGCGGCGGCCATCGCGGCAAGCTCGGCCATCGCCGGCACCGGTGCGGCGGCCGGCAGCGGCGCGCCTGCCGGCGCCGACACCGCAGCGGCGGCGGCCACCACAGCGAACGCCGACAAGGTCGCGAAGGCAGCCGGCGTCAAAACCGACGCGCAGATCATCACCACCGCCGATGCGACGACGGTTCCGGGCGCCGCGACGGCGACCGGCGATGCGGCACTCGCCGCCACGCTTGCCGCCGGAACGCCCGCCGCGAAGACGACGACGCAGGCCAAGGCGCAGGTCGCCACGACGGACGCGGCCGCGACGGCGCCTGCCGATCAGGACGGCGCAGCCCAGGGCAACGCCAACACCGCGCAGGCCGCTCCGACCAACATCGTCCCCGCGGTCGCGCAATCGGCCGCCGCCGCCGGCAAGGCGAAGGCCGCCGCGGACGGTGCAGCCGATGCCATCAAGTCCGATGCGAAGGGCGACGGCAACGCCGCGCCGACGGTCGGCGGCCAGGCGGCTGTGCAATCCCCGCTCGCGACGCCCGATTCCAGCGCTCAGGCGCCCAATACGTTCCAGACCCAATTGGCGACCACCCAGACGACGCCGTCTGCGACCGCACAATTGACCGTGACCAACGCCGCGCAGAGCGCCGCCGTGCCGCTCAGCGGGCTTGCGATGCAGATCGCCGCCTCCGCCAAGAGCGGCAAGAGTCGCTTCGAGATCCGGCTCGACCCCGCCGAGCTCGGCCGCATCGATGTCCGCATCGATGTCGATCGCAACGGCCAGGTCACCTCGCATCTCACCGTCGAACGCCCTGAAACGCTGTCGATGCTGCGCCAGGACGCCAACCAGCTGCAGCGCGCGCTCGACAATGCCGGCCTCTCGACCGGCAATGGCGGATTGCAGTTCAGCCTGCGCGACCAGTCGCAGTCGGGCCAGAACAACAATGGCCAGTCCAATCCGAACGCCCATCGTTTGATCGTCACCGAGGAGGACAGCGTTCCCGCCGCAGCGGCGGGCCGCTCCTACGGCCGTGCAACCGGCGCCCTCGGCGGCGTCGATATCAGAGTGTAAGGAGTTCACCATGGCAGTCGATGCAACCATGCCGACGCCCCGTCGTCTCAGCACCGGGCACCAGCAACGGAACGAACTCTGGAAGCAGCAGCGGCAGCGGCCTGACGACCTCCTCGCAGGGCATCGCCGACAATTTCCAGACCTTCCTGACGCTGCTGACCACGCAATTGCAGAACCAGAACCCGCTCGACCCGCTCGACACCAACCAGTTCACCCAGCAGCTGGTGCAGTTCGCGGGCGTCGAGCAGCAACTGAAATCCAACGATCAGCTGAAGTCGCTGATCGAGATCGAGAAGAGCGCGCAGTCGACCCAGGCGCTGGTCTATGTCGGCAACACGGTCGCGGTCGACGGCAGCAAGACCCAGTTCGACAAATCCGCGACCTGGAATCTGGTGTCCCCGCAAGCCACCAGCGCCACCATCACGATCACCAGCTCGACCGGCCAGACCGCCTATTCCGGCAATTTCAGCCTGAAGCAGGGCAACGCCAGCTTCGTCTGGGACGGCAAGGGCAATGACGGCACGCAATGGCCGGCCGGCACCTACACGCTGGCCGCCACCGGCAAGGATTCCAAGGGCAACCCGATCGCCATCTCGACCGAGGTGCAGGGCGTTGTCGACTCCGTCGACCTGACCGCCTCCCCGCCGCTGCTCTCGATCGGCGGGCAGACCTATACCACCGACAAGATCAAGCGCGTGGTGCGCGGGGCGACTGGCTCGAGCTGAGCACATTGCCACGATCCGTAGCTGCGCTGTGAGCGGGCGACCGCGCACACCACACTTTATCGTCGTCCTGGCGAAAGCCAGGACCCATAACCACTGCATTTGGTAATGAACGGGATCGTGGCCCCAGCGTCGCGCAACAATTGAGAGTTGGGGTAATGGGTCCGGCTTTCGCAGGGACGACACTGAGTGTGTGGCGCGGTTTTTGTGGTCACACGATCGCATTCTCGCGACATGATTTGCCCGAGCTTTGCTGTTCGTTCCGCCTTCACTGTTGTAGGGCGCGCAGGGAAAAGCCGGGTGCCGATCGCGACGGTTCCATGCTATAGCCACGTCACTTGGCTGCTTGCTGTGGGGCTCGACAATGCCGATCAATCGCTTGCTGAAGACGGGCGAATACACGCCGGAGCAAATCGAGCTCTTCAACAGGGCGTTCAGCCTGGCGCTGCATTCGATGGGTCTGGTCGATCGCAACGATCCGCTTTGCGAGATCGTGGCCCGCAAGGTCATCGAGATCGGCAAGACCGGCGCCCTCGACGCGAAGGGCGTCGCGGAAGCGGCTGTGGCCAGCATCGGTCTCTGACGACCGACGCGGTCGATGGCCGCTGACGGAACGGCGCTTGAGCGCGGGCCGCCGCCGTTGCAGGCGGCCCGCCATCAGAGCGGCCTCACTCGACTTCCTGCACGACCGTACGGGTGTCGGGATCGACCAGCATCACGCGCTGGCCGGTATAGACATAGCGATATCTGGTGAGCGACGGGCCCCAATCGGCAGGCACCGCTTCAAGCTCGACCTCGCGCGGCACAGGCGAGCCGACGACGATCCTCTCCCGCGTCTCGACGGGACGGATCTTGTGTTCGGTCACATAGCTGTGGATTCGCGTGCGATATTGCGGCTCGATCTGCACTGTGGCGGCATGTCCGGCACCGGTCGTGCCGACAATCGTGCTCTGGGCGAAAGCGCCCGTCGACGCCAATACGGCGGCAACAGAAATCAGAACCAGCTTCTTCATAACGTCCTCCTCACCGCTCCATGCGGCGTTTCGAGAACCGCGACAGAATGGCAATGTTCCTAACGGAAGATCCCGATCAATCGCGTTGCCGGCGCGCTCCTCGCGCCAAGGCGTTCATCCGGGAATGGACGTCTTGTTCGGCTGGTCCAGTGTTGGCGCGTCCGGACTTTCGCTCTCCGCATTCAGCTCGACCTCGGCCGCGTGCCGGAATTCCTCGTCCCTGCCGTCGGGCTTTCCGGCCTTCTCCCAGAGCTGCCGCGCGTAGTCCCGGATCTGCTGTTCGGTGGCCATGTCATTCCTCGAGAATTCCGAGCTCCTTGCGAACCGTCACGGCCGAGTCACCGACCTTCTCGACGGCTTTGCGCAGCTGTTCGCGCGACACGCCGAGGGCATGTGTCCAGCATCTCACCTGAAGCAGATCGTGCATGTTGATCTTCGATCGATCGAACTGCTCTTTCCTGGTCAGGCGCTTCGTCACTGAACTTCTCGCGTCAACCGCTCGGCCTGAGCCTCGGCCGTTGCTGGCGATCCAATCTTCCGGACAGTCATTTGTTCCTTTCTGGATGGCTGGGTCCTCACCCCTCGGAGGAACATTCTCCACGAGCGATACTTCAGTCGTGAGAGGCAGCGGGCGGCAGCACGAACAAAGGTAAGCCATGACAGGCATTGCAGACAGGATCGGCGGACGGGTCAAGCAGCTCATCGCCGAGATCATCAACGATGGCAGGCTTGCCGAGGAAGGCGCGCAGCAGATCAAGAAGGCCGAGAACGCGCCGCCCGCGAAGCCGTTCGGCAATTTGGACAAGCTGACCTAGATGCCCAGATACTTCTTCCATCTCGCGGGCGACATCCCCGCACACGACGTTGTCGGTCACGACTGTGCCGACGACAAGGACGCCCAGGATCACGGCAGCTTCATCGCTCACCGGATCGGGACTGAAAAGCCGGAGATGGTTCGCGACGGCAATTTCATTTCGGTTCGCGATGCGGGCGATAGCGAGCTCTTCCGCATCCCGCTGGCTTCGACGAGCGTCTGACGGGGAGTGATCGTTCTCATCTCGGCTCGGCTCGCTTCCCGCAGACCGACGCTGCCGGCCGATGTCCGGCATTCCTTGGCCGGCCCGCCGCATGGTGCTCTCAAGGACGCGACCAGGACAGGCCACGCCCCGCCGTTCAATAGGAACAAACGACGACGAGCGCGGTTCGGACCTACATCAGGGTTGAAAACACCAATTGCACACATGAAACGCCGTAATCGCTTCAAGCAAACCACAACGCTCGCATACCGCCTCATTCAGCTGGAGGAAGCGGCCCGCGCGAGGGCTTCGCATCTGCCTCCCGGCACCGAGCGGGAACGACTTCTCAAGAAGGCCCGCGAGGCCGAGCGCGCCGTCCAGATCGACCAATGGCTCGCCACTCCGGGAGCAGAGCCGCCACCATAGCGCTTCGATTCACATAAGTTGTGTCGATTCACATAAGCTAATGCGCGCACAGCCGCGAGAGGCGTTCGAGGCTCGGGCCCGCCCCAACGTCGGGTTTTGCCCCAACGAGACTTGCAGCCGGCCTCAACCCACCTCGCCCTTCGCTCCGGAGCGCCCCCAGGCAGCATCTCGCGCACATGCCGATCAGGGGCGGCGGCTCAGTGAGAGCCCTTTCGTGCGAGCCGCACACCGCGTGGCGAATCGCCGAAGCGGGCTCGGAACAGACGGTTGAAATGCGAAACATCCGAGAAACCGACCTCGAGCGCGATATCGGAAATTCGCCGACGGCCGGCATCTGGCTCGGTGAGCAATTTGAGCGCCCGCTGGAGGCGCAATTCATTCAAGCGCTCGGTGAACGACGGGCCTGATGACGCCATCAGGCGCTGCAGATAGCGCGGCGAGATGCCCTGGCCACGCGCAACCGTTTGAACGTTGAGCCCAGGCTCCTCAAAGTGTGCGGCGATGTAGTCGAGCATAGCACGATGCCGCGCAGCGACGACGGCGCTCGCGCTGCTCTCGCCCAACGCAGCACACTCGCCGATCGCGAGCGCGATGAGATCGTGGATATGGGTCACGACTGTATCGCGAAGCTTCGGCGCGCTCAGCGCTTTCGTCTTAAGCACCGATTTCAGATATGAGATGAACAGTCGGAATGCTTCTGTCCGGTGGCAAATCGGCCGCATGACCAGACCTTCGACGTCGGTCACGCGCTGCGCAAGCGCCTCGCGCGGCACGGCCAGGCCGAATTGCAACCCGTCGATATAGGTGACGCTGGCGGGCTCGGAATGCAGAATTGCAATTGCGTCGCCGGCGCGAAAATCGGCGTCCCGGCCGCGCTGCGATAGCTGACATCTGCCCGGAGAGCAGAAGATGACCCCGATGGAGTCATCGCCATCGGCAAGGTTCGCCTGCAAACGCTTGAACCGCATCGACGTGCCCTTCAGCGCCAGCATGCGCAAACCCTGAACCGCTCGCAGCGACGCATCGGCCTGGAATGAAACGTTCGATAGAGGCTCGATATCGGCGTGCACGATGCATCGGCCAAAGTGCTCGCGCCAGAGCGGGATACGAATGCGTTCCGGAAGCTCGCACGTCGAAAATCGATACGATGCGAAATTGGCTGCGTCCATCGGCATGGGGACCTCCAGCCTTCACAAAACGTCGGAATGAAATGTTGCGGCACTCCACAATCGGTATCTGCATTTTGCGATTCACGCACCGGTCTTCGCCCGATCCGTGCGCATGAGTCCAAGAAGCCACGTTACCGGTCTGCTAGTCTTGTTCGCCTGTGATTGATGCTGATGTGAACTAATTCACTTGGTGGTCAAAATATTACGTATATAATGACATCATGAAAATCGCGGCAAATTTCCCTTTTAAGAAGAAGCAGTCGCGATCGCTCTATTTGTAATTGCTGCCATCGGATCCGTTTCAAACATTCCTGGCAGAGTATAGCGCAAATCAGTGTCATGCCCCTGTACGCGGTCTCCTGGCTAAGTCGCCACGCGCAGGTCATTCAGTAGGACGACTGATATCGATTTTGGTTGCGTCGGACTGCCTGCGGCACTGTCGGTTATCGCCGCCGGTTGAAATGGTCGAAATCTGTCACGTGGGAAAGTCAACCTGGTGATCAAGAAGGCGTTCGATCATGTCCATCATATTCGACATGCTTTATCGTGAATACTGTCGTGCCCGCCTCGCCGAAATGCGAAAGCAGCATTTGTTGCCGGCCATCGGCGACGTCGCGCAGGCGGCGCCGTCGGAGGATAGCGATCCACCCGGTCCCCGTGAGTGCGGCTGGCCGGCGGAAGCGCCGCCAACCCTCGGGTAGTAGCTGGAGCGCACAATCATACAGGTTGGCCGGAGGCTAGTCCGGCACGCGCACGCCTCGGAGCACCCGAGCGTCTCATGGACCTAGGTCCGATGAGGCCGCGCGCGCCCGCCAGACAGATCGACAGATGCACGATCGAACCCGCAGCTCGAAGCGATTGCTCGGCGAGACCCCGCCGGAGTTCAGATCGACCGGCCGCGACCCGCGCATCGATGTCTGTCGCGGAATCGCGTTGTGGTGGATCTTTCTCGATCACATTCCAGACAACGTCGGAAGCTGGCTGACCCTGCGCAACTACGGCTTCTGCGATGCCGCCGAAATCTTCATGTTCATCTCGGGCGTCACCTGCGCCCTGGCCTACGGCAGAGCGCGTCAGCGCGACGGCTGGCGCGGCATGATCGGCCGTTCGCTGCGGCGAGGATGGGATATTTATGCCGCCTTTCTGCTGCTGACGCTCGCCTGCGCGATCGTCGTCTACCTCGCGGGCAGCGATCGCCTCGCCGACGACAGCAATACGCGGGTTCTGTTCGAACGTCCGGGTGCAGCGCTTGCGCACGCCGCGGTCCTGCAATTCCACCCTGTCAATACCGACGTGCTGCCGGTCTTTGTGATCTGCCACGTGTTATTCGCACCGCTGCTGTGGCTGCTGCTGCGGGCGCCGAACCTGACGCTTGGCCTTTCGCTGTCGCTTTATGCGCTGGTGCATGTCTTCGGCTGGAGCATTCCCTCCTGGCCCGACGGCGTCTGGTTCTTCAACCCGCTGGCCTGGCAGCTTCCGGTCGTGCTGGGCGCATGGTACGTCATCGAGGGAAGGACGATCCAGGGATGGGTGACGTCGCGCCCTGCGCTGGTTCTGTCCGCGCTCTATCTTGTGTTCGGCCTCGTCGTTGCGCTGGGCCACGGCATCAAGCCGCCGCTGCTGCCGCAGGCGCTGACGGATTTGCTGTTTCCGATGGACAAGTCGAATCTGAGCCCGTTGCGGCTGCTGCATTTTCTGGCGCTCGCCATCGTGGTGTCATGGCTCGTTCCCGCGGGCTGGCAGGGACTGTCGATGCCGATACTGCGCAGCGCGAGGCGTTGTGGCGAGAACTCGCTGCCGATCTATTGTCTCGGCGTCCTGCTGGCGCTCGGCAGCCAATGTGACCTGTTCGACATCTCGAACCGGCTCTCGATGCAGATCGGACTCAGTCTTGCCGGTGTTGCTGCGATGGCCGCGGTCGCGACGCTGCTGAACACGCTCGGCACCAAGCGCGCCCGGCCGCCGGATGTCGATGCCGCCGGACATGACCTTGTGCCGCGCGCCGGCGATCGCGGCATTTTCGACGGTCATGGCGCGCATATCCTCTAAGGCGCGCCATCGTGCGCGGGAGAAGCGGATGCTCTCCCACGCACGGCTGGCGCCGACGCTCAGCTCGACTGTCGCGCGGCGTCGAGGATCAGCCGCGCGATCGCGTCGGGCTGCGAGATCAGCGCGAGATGGCTGGCCTTCACCTCGATCGTGGTGGCGCCCATCCGCTTGGCCATGAAGCGCTCGAGATCCGGATTGATGGTGCGGTCTTCGGTCGAGACGGCGTAGTAGCTCGGCTTGCTGCGCCAGGCCGCATGGCTGGTCTTGCCGGCCAGCAGTTGCTTTTGGAACGGCTGCTGCACGGCATAGAGCACCTTCGCCTTCGCCTCCGGCAGGTCGCCGGCGAAATCGCGCAGGAACGCTTCTTCGCCGAGCCGACCCTCGTCGCCGTCGAACACGATGCCGGCGCTCGCGGGCGGCGTCGGATAGGTCTTGGCCAGCGCGGAGTAATCCTCGTCCGCATCGGGTGCGCGCGCCGCAACATAGACCAGCGCCGAGACATTCGGATGCACGCCGGCCTCGGTGACGATCATGCCGGAGAAGGAATGACCGACCAGCACGGTCGGACCATCCTGGCGATCGAGCACCCGCTGCGCGGAGGCAACCGCTTCAGGCAGCGTGGTCAACGGATTCTGCACCGACGTGACGTTGAGCCCGGCGGCCTGCAGCCGCGGAATGACCTCGGACCAGCAGGAGCCATCGGCGAACAGGCCGTGCACCAGCACGACGTTGCGCGCCTTGACCGGCGGCGTGGTGGCGGCCATGCCGCGCGTGGACACCAGTGAAGCCGCGGCTCCAGCGAGCAAGGCGGTCGAGAAGGCGCGTCTGTTCATCATCATGTTACTGCTCCGTTGTTGTATGCTGAGTTGAAAATCAGAGAAGCGCGTCCACCTGCGGTGAACGGACAATCTCTCCTACGCGCGCAAAGGCCTCATGGTTACGCTCGATGCTGTCGTGATCGTAAAGATAGTTGACCATGATGCCGAAGGATTCCGCCATCGCGCGGTCGGCCGTGTTGCCGAGCCAATTGATCCGCTCCAGCCGGGCACCGTTGCCGAGATGGAAGCGCGCCACCGGATCGATGCGATTTCCTGACGCCGGCGAGCGCGTGAGATATTGCGCGCACAGCTTCATCAGGACCGGACGCCAGGTCTCGCAGGTCGCCGCGTCGTGCCACCAGCCCTCGCGCTCCAGCTCGCGCAGCGTCGCGACCTCGTTGCCGCCGGATTGCGGCTGCTGGCTGAGCCAGCGCCGGAAGCCCGGGATCGGCGACAGCGTGGAGAAGCGCTTCAGCTGCGGGAATTCCGTTTGCAGCTCCTCGACCACCTGCTTGATCAGGAAATTGCCGAACGACACGCCGCGCAGTCCGTCCTGGCAGTTGGAGATCGAATAGAAGATCGCGGTGTCGGCATGCGCGGCCCTGAGGCCTGCGCTGTCTTGATCCGCATCCTGCACCAGCAGCGGTGGCACGGCGGTGGCCAATCCCTGCACCAGCGCGACCTCGACGAAGATCAGCGGCTCGCCGGGCAGCGCGGGGTGGAAGAAGGCAAAGCAGCGGCGGTCGGGCGCAAGGCGGCGGCGCAGATCGTCCCAGCCCTTGATCTCGTGCACCGCCTCATAGGCGATCAGCTTCTCGAGCACGGCGGCCGGCGACTGCCAGTCGATGCGGCGAAGCTCGAGGAAGCCGCGATTGAACCATGAGACGAACAGATGCTTGAGATCGGCATCGAGCAGCTTCAGCTCCGGTTCGGAGCCGAAACGGCCGGCGATCTCGCTGCGCATCGCGATCAGGCTCGCCGTGCCGCCGGGCGCCATGTTCATCCGCCGCAACACCTCCTGGCGCGGCGGATCCGCGGCGTCGGCCAAATCGGCCGCGGCGGCCGCGGTGCCGTCGGCAAGATAACGCTTCGCCGCATCCTGCAGCGCCGCCGCGTCGGGCTGAAACGCGCTCGCCAGATAACGTTGAAAGCCGTGCCGGCCGGTGGCATCGAGCGCGCGCATGGTCTGCTGCAATTGGCGCGCGATCAGGGCGCCCGACGCTTCGCCGCGCTCGGACAACAATGCCGCGGCGAGTTGCCTCGCTTTGTCGAGTGAGGCCGGTGGACTGCCTGGGATGTGCTCGGCGTGGGTCATGGGAGCCTCCTTCTAGCGGCGGAATTTGGCAGGCGGCACGTAGAGGCCGCCCGATGCAGTGACGAGGTCGTCGATCGATTTCGCGGCGAGCCAGTCGCGCGTCGCCGTCTCGACGTCGAGGCCGAGATCGGACGGCAGCATCACGATGCCGCGGCGGCGCAGGCCGTCGGTCGTCCCGGCGTCCTGCCGCCGGCCGAACTCGGTGTCGCCGGCGACCGCGCGCAGGGCGGCCTCGCGCTCCTGCGGCGAGCGGCAACGCAACAGGTTGCAAACGCCGCGTTCGGTGATCACGTGGCTGACGTCGTCGCCATGGATCATGACCGGCGGCAGCGCAAAGCCGGCCGAGGCCGCGAGGTCGAACGCGTCGAGGCGCTCGACGAAGCTCGGCGCGCCGTTCGGCTGCCAGGTCTGGACCATCTGCACCACGAGCTTGCGGCCGCGCAGACGCTCGCCTGCTTCCTCGCCGGCACGCAACCAGGCAACGCTGTCGTGGCGTCGGCCGCGCGGATCGGCACCCATGTTCGGCGCGCCGCCGAAGCCCGTGATGCGGTCCTTGGTGGCGGTCGAGCTGTTGCCCTCGGGATCGATCTGCAAGGTGCCGCCGACGAACAGGTCGCAGGCATATTGTCCGGCGACCTGCGCCAGCGCGCGGTTGGAGCGCAGATTGCCGTCGGCGCCGACCGGAAACACGTCGGGACGGCTGGCGACAAATCGCTCCATGCCGAGCTCCGAGCCGAAGCAATAGACGTTGTCGACGAAGCCGGCTTCGATGGCGGGGATCAGCGTCGGATGCGGGTTGAGCACGAAATTCCGCGCGACCTTGCCCTTCAGCCCGCGCTTGGCGGCAAAGGTCGGCAGGATCAGCTCGATCGCCGCGGTGGCATAGCCGATGCCGTGATTGAGCCGTGTCACCTGATAAGGCTCATACACCGCCGATATCGCCATCATCGCCATCAGGACGTTCTCGTCCCTGACCTTGGCGGGATCGCGCGTGAACAGCGGATCGATCGCATACGGCTTCGGACCGGGCACCACGACATCGACCCAGTCGCCGGGGATGTCGACGCGCGGCAGACGATCGACGATCTCGTTGACCTGCGCCACGACGACGCCACCGCGGAACGCCGCGGCCTCGGCGATGGTCGGCGTGTCCTCGGTGTTCGGACCGGTGTACAGATTGCCGTCGCGATCGGCCTTGTCGGCCACGATGAGCGCAACCTGCGGCGTCAGGTCCACCAGCATCCGCGCGTAAAGCTCGAGATAGGTATGGATCGCACCGATCCGCAGCGCCTTGGCGGCAACGAGCTCGGCAAGGCGGCGGCTCTGCGGGCCGGCAAAGGCGAAGTCCAGGCGGTTGGCGATGCCGCGCTCGAACACCGCGAGATGATCGGGAAGCGCCAGCACCGACTGCACCATGTGCAGATCATGCACCCGCGACGGGTCCACCCCGGCGAGGCACGCGGCCAGGAAGTCCGCCTGCTTCTGGTTGTCGCCCTCGAGCGCCACCCGGTCGCCGGATGCGATGACCGCCTCGAGCAGCTCGACCGCGCGGTCGGTCGGGCAGACCTTTCCGTTTGTGCCGCAGACAGTTCGCGCGCGCGCCAGGCGCGCCGTGCGATCGGTTCGTGGTGTCGTCTCCGACATGATGGCCTCTCCTTGCTTGATCATCTGAAGCGAAGGTAGGCGGGCGGAATTGATAATAGAAACGATATTCTATAATATGATTGATTACAGATATGGATTAATCGATGCTCGACCTCGAACTTTTGCGGGCCTTCGTCGCGGTCGCCGATTGCGGCGGCTTCCACCGCGCCGCCGAGCAATTGCATCTGACCCAGTCGACCATCAGCCAGCAGATCAAGCGGCTCGAGCTCGAGACCCGGCGGCCGCTGTTCCGGCGCACGACGCGCAGCGTCGCGCTGACCGACGAAGGCGAGATGCTGCTCGGCGATGCGCGGCGTTTGCTGCAGCTCGAGGAAGCGGCGCGGCAGCGGCTGGTGGCGCCGCGGCTGTCCGGCTCGGTTCGTCTCGGCGTGGTCGAGGAAGTCGCCGGCGGCTCATTGCCGTCGGCGCTGGGCCGCTTCGCCGCGCTGCATCGCGGGGTCAAGCTCGAGGTGCAGATCGGTGTCAGCGCCGAACTGATCGAGCAGCTCGATGCGGGCCGGCTCGATCTGGTGTTCGCCAAGCGGCCGCTCGGAACGTCGAAAGGCCGTCTGGTGTGGCGCGAACCGCTGGTGTGGACCGCGGCGGAAACGTTCGATCTCGTTCCCGGCGCGCCGCTGCCGCTGGCGCTGTACCGCGAACGATCGGTGTCGCGCGACGCCGCACTCTCCGCGCTGCGCGACGGCGAGCTCGGCTGGGAGATCGTCTATACCAGCCCGAGCCTGACCGGCGTCCGTGCCGCCGCCGTCGCGGGACTTGCCGTCACCCCGCTGCCGCTCAGCGCGGTCACCACGGGCCTGCGCGTTCTCGGAATTGGCGACGGCCTGCCGCCGCTTCCCGATCTAGAATTCGCCATCTACGAGAAAAGACGGCCGGACAAGGCCTCGGAGGCGCTCGCCGACGCCTTGCTGACGCTGGCGCGCGGTCCCCTGCGCCCCACGATCTGAGCGCGCCGAACCGCGAATTGCGCCGCGCGCCGGTGTGCCTGCCGGCGGGCAGACCCGCCTGTTCCCGGCCGTTCCAACGAGATTCGTATTGAACGCTTGGGCTTAGGCAAATTTTAAACCGGGAGGCGTAGCTTACCCCTTGCGAGTTCAGTGGTTGAGAGTTTGTGAGTACGCCATGACAGAACCCCATCGCCCGAGGGTGAAATACGTCATCGGGCCTGACGGCAGCCCGTTAACGATTGCGGATTTGCCGGCCCCCGGTACCAAACGGTGGGTCATCCGCCGCAAGGCCGAAGTCGTCGCTGCGGTCCGCGGCGGCCTGCTCTCCCTCGAGGAGGCCTGCAGCCGCTACACATTGACCGTCGATGAATTCCTTTCCTGGCAGTTCTCGATCGACCAGCACGGTCTGGCCGGGCTGCGCACCACCCGAATCCAGCAATATCGGCAGTAATTCGGCGCCGATCCTGTGGCATTTGACGAAAACCGGCCTCGCCTTGCGAAGCCGGTTTTTTTCATGTCCGCGATTTTGCCGCGGTCCTTAACCTTCGTTAACCATATGGAAACCATACCCTAGGCAATATTTGCCCAGTCGGACCCGCGCGGGCCGAATCCCTGGGGGCCGTTGGTGCAAAGTCTGGTTGCTTTCCTGAGAGGTCTTGGTGCGGCCCGCCTCGCGGCCATGGTTGCGGTCACCGCGGCTCTGATCGGCTTCTTCGCCTTCGTCATCATGCGCGTCACGACGCCACAGATGACCACCCTCTTCACCGACCTGTCGACCGAGGATTCTTCTGGAATCATCAAGGAGCTGGAGCGCCAGGCGATCCCGTTCGAGCTGCGCAATGACGGCGCTGCGATCATGGTGCCGAAGGACAAGGTGACGCGGCTCAGGATGAAGCTCGCCGAGGGCGGCATGCCCAAGGGCGGCGGCGTCGGCTACGAGATCTTCGACAAGTCGGATGCCCTGGGCACCACGAGCTTCGTCCAGAACATCAATCATCTGCGGGCGCTGGAGGGCGAGCTCGCCCGCACCATCCGCGCCATCGACCGCGTCCAGGCCGCGCGCGTCCATCTGGTACTGCCGGAGAAGCCGCTGTTCTCGCGCGAGACGCCTGAACCATCAGCTTCGATCGTGCTCAGGGTGCGCGGCGCGCTGGAGCCGCAGCAGATCCGGGCGATCCGCCACGTCGTCGCCTCCGCGGTCAACGGGCTGAAGCCGCAGCGGGTCTCGATCGTCGACGAGGCCGGGCAACTGCTCGCCGACGGCGCCCAGTCCGATGCCGACGCCGCGGTCGGCGACGAGCGCCGCGCCGCCTTCGAGAAGCGGATGCGCAAGCAGGTCGAGGACATCGTCTCCTCGGTGGTCGGCGCCGGCCGCGCCCGCGTCCAGCTCTCCGCCGACTTCGACTACAACAAGATCACCCAGACCTCGGACAAGTTCGATCCCGAAGGACGGGTGCTGCGCTCGACCCAGACCCGCGAGGAAAGTAGCCTCACCGCCGACAATTCCGGCCAGGTCACCGTCGCCAACGAGCTGCCGGGCAGCCAGAACCAGGACAACGCCGCCCGCGCCCGCGACCAGAGCAAGAAGAGCGAAGAGACCAACAATTACGAGATTTCCCGCACCACCAAGACCGAGGTGACCGAGGCCGGCCGCGTCAACCGCATCTCGGTCGCGGTGCTGGTCGACGGCAGCTACTCCAAGAACGAAAAAGGCGAGCTGGTCTATCAGGACCGCACCAAGGAGCAGCTCGACCGCATCGCCGCTTTGGTCCGCTCCGCGATCGGCTTCGACCAGAAGCGCGGCGACCAGGTCGAGGTCGTCAACCTGCGCTTCGCCGAGCCGCCCGCTGCGCAGCCGATCGCCGAGCCGACCGGCCTGCTCGGCATGCTGCAATTCACCAAGGATGACGTGATGTACGTCATCGAGCTCGGCGTCATGATGATGCTCGGCCTCGTCGTGCTGTTCATGGTGGTCCGCCCGCTGGTCAAGCGCATCGTGGCGGCCGACGTCATTCCGGCGCTGGCCGGCGCGGGCATGCCCGCGTTGGCGGAAGCGCATGCCGAGAGCGCCGCAACGCCAGGTCAGGCGCTGATCCCGAGCGGCAGCGGCGCGGCGCAATTGATCGACGTCGCCCAGATCCAGGGCCAGGTCCACGCCCAGGCCGTGCACCGGGTCGGCGAGCTCGCCGAACGCAATCCGAACGAAACCGTCTCCATCGTCCGTCAATGGCTGAGCGAGCCGGTAGAGAACTGACATGGCCGCCGTACCCCAGACCACCAACGCCAACGACATCGCCACCGTCCTCTCGACGCTGGCGAACCGGCAAAGCGCCCGGCCTAAGGGCAAGCCGCTGCCCGGCCCCAAGCGCGCGGCAATCCTGATGCTCGCGCTCGGCGAGCAGTATGGCGGCAAGATCTGGTCGATGCTCGACGACGAGGAAGTCCGCGAGCTGTCGGTCCACATGTCGACCCTCGGCACCGTCGAGGCCGACGTGGTCGAGGACTTGATGCTGGAATTCGTCTCGCGGATGTCGGCCTCCGGCGCGCTGATGGGCAATTTCGACGCCACCGAACGGCTGCTTCAGCAATACCTGCCGGCCGAGCGCGTCTCCGGCATCATGGACGAGATCCGCGGCCCGGCCGGCCGCAACATGTGGGAGAAGCTCTCCAACGTGCAGGAAGAGGTGCTCGCCAACTACCTCAAGAACGAATACCCGCAGACCATCGCCGTGGTGCTGTCGAAGCTGAAGCCGGAGCACGCCGCGCGCGTGCTCGCGATCCTGCCCGAGGACATCGCCCTCGACGTGGTCGGCCGCATGCTGCGGATGGAAGCCGTGCAGAAGGAAGTCATCGAGCGCGTCGAGCAGACGCTGCGCACCGAGTTCATGTCGAACCTGTCGCAGACCCGCCGCCGCGACGCCCATGAGGTGATGGCCGAGATCTTCAACAATTTCGACCGCCAGACCGAGACCCGCTTCATCACCTCGCTGGAAGAGGAAAACCGCGAATCCGCCGAGCGCATCAAGGCGCTGATGTTCACCTTCGACGATTTGATCAAGCTCGATACCGCCTCGGCCCAGACGCTGATGCGCAACATCGACAAGGACAAGCTCGGCGTCGCGCTGAAGAGCGCCAACGAGGAGGTACGCAGCTTCTTCCTCGGCAACATGTCCTCGCGCGCCGGCAAGATGCTGATGGACGACATGGCCGCGATGGGCCCGGTGCGGCTGCGCGACGTCGACGAGGCGCAGGCGCTTCTGGTCAACCTCGCCAAGGATCTCGCCGCCCGCGGCGAGATCACGCTGACCAAGAACCGCGCCGACGACGAGCTGGTGTATTGATGGCCGCGCCCGCAAAATTCCTGTTCGACACGGATTTCTCGGCGCCGGACCGCGCACGCGAACGCGCGCCGACGCCGGCCGAGGTCGCGCAGAAGGTCGCCGACGCCGAGGCGCGGGCCTATCGCGCCGGCTACGAGGCCGCGCTGCGCGAGGCCAAGGTCGAGAGCGACCGCCGCGCCGCGCAGGCGTTGGAGGAGATCGGCACCGCGATCAAGGGCATCGCGGCGCGCTTCGCCGGCATCGAGGCGCGGATGGAGACCGAGGCCGTGGACGTCGCGGTGGCGGTCGCCCGCAAGCTTTGTTCCGAGCTGATCGCGCGCGAGCCGCTCGGCGAGATCACCGCGCTGGTCTCCGACTGCTTCTCGCATCTGGTGGCGACGCCGCATCTCGTGGTCCGCATCAACGACGCGCTCTACGAGGCGGCGCATGACAATATCGAGCGGATGGCGGCGCATTCCGGCTTTCAGGGCCGGCTGGTGATCCTGGCCGAGCCGACGATTGCGACCGGCGACTGCCGGATCGAATGGGCCGATGGCGGCGTCGTGCTGGAACGCGCCGCGATCGAAGGCAAGATCAACGAACTCGTCGGGCGCTATCTGGCGTCCCGCGGCCAGGCCGGCTGAAGGCGATTGAGGGCTGAACCATGACCGACACCGACACCCAAGTCCCGCTTCCCGATCTCAACTCCGCCGACGCGCCCACCATCGACGACATCGGCTACAACGAAGACGAACATGCCGCGCGCATCGCGGCCGATCTCGAGGCCGTGTTCGACGTGCCGGTGCAGGTCTCGGCGGTGCTTGGCCGCTCCAAGATGGACGTCGGCGACCTCTTGAAGCTCGGACCGGGCACCGTGCTTGAGCTCGACCGCCGCGTCGGCGAGGCGATCGACATCTACGTCAACAACCGCCTGGTGGCGCGTGGCGAAGTGGTGCTGGTGGAAGACAAGCTCGGCGTGACCATGACCGAAATCATCAAGGCAGAACGCTCTTAACAACTCAGGCGGTCACGCGCGGGACCTGCGCGACCAGACGAACAGGAGATCATCATGCGGCTTCTCATCGTTGGCACCCTGAAGGGCCAGCTCACGACCGCGACCAAGATCGCGATGGACAACGGCGCCTCGGTGACCCACGCCGAGGCCGCCGAACAGGCGATGAACGTGCTGCGCGGCGGCAAGGGCGCCGACCTCCTGCTGGTCGATGTCGGCCTCGACATCCGCGACCTCGTGATGCGGCTCGAAGCCGAGCACATCCACGTGCCGATCGTCGCCTGCGGCATCTCCAACGACGCCCGCGCCGCGGTCGCCGCGATCCATGCCGGCGCCAAGGAATACATCCCGCTGCCGCCGGACCCCGAGTTGATCGCAGCGGTGCTGGCCGCGGTCGCCAATGACGCGCGCGATTTGATCTACCGCGACGAGGCGATGGGCCGGGTGATCAAGCTGGCGCAGCAGATCGCGGGCTCGGACGCCTCCGTCATGATCACCGGCGAGTCCGGCACCGGCAAGGAAGTGCTGGCGCGCTACGTCCATTCCCGCTCGGCCCGCACCAAGCGGCCGTTCATCTCGATCAACTGCGCCGCGATCCCCGAGCACCTCCTTGAATCCGAGCTGTTCGGCCATGAGAAGGGCGCCTTCACCGGCGCGGTCGCCCGCCGCATCGGCAAGTTCGAGGAAGCGACCGGCGGCACGCTGCTGCTCGACGAAATCTCCGAGATGGACGTGCGGCTGCAGTCCAAGCTGCTGCGCGCGATCCAGGAGCGCGTGATCGACCGCGTCGGCGGCACCAAGCCGGTCCCGGTCGACATCCGCATCATCGCGACCTCGAACCGCAACCTCTCGGAGGCGGTGCGCGAAGGCACCTTCCGCGAGGACCTGCTGTTCCGCCTCAACGTCGTCAACCTGAAGATTCCGCCGCTGCGCGACCGCCCGGCCGACATCCTCGAGCTGGCGCAGCATTTCGCCAGGAAATATGCCGAGGCCAACGGCATGCCGGTCCGTCCGATCTCGACTGATGCCCGCCGCGTCCTGACCGCGAACCGCTGGCAGGGCAACGTCCGCGAGCTCGAGAACACCATCCATCGCGCGGTCCTGATGGCGCAGGGCGACGAGATCGGCGCTGAGGCGATCCTGACCCCCGACGGCGACCGCCTCGACCTCGCCAAGACCGCGCCCGCGGTCGCGCACGCCACGCTGGCCGCCGAGCAGGTCACCCGCGCGCTGGTGGGCCGCACGGTCGCCGATGTCGAGCGCGACCTGATCCTGGAGACGCTGAAGCACTGCCTCGGCAACCGCACCCATGCCGCCAACATCCTCGGCATCTCGATTCGCACGCTGCGCAACAAGCTGAACGAATATGCCGACGGCGGCATCCCGATCACCCCGGCCGGCAATGGCGCGCCCGACTATCAGCGCATGGCGAACGCCGGCTGAGAAACCCTGGTGGCGGCAAGTCCCGCCGCTTGCCTCGCCTCACGAATAGCTGGGCGCGTCGGGCTTGCGGAAGATCCGGATCGGATCGCCGGGCGTGATGTCGCGGCCCGTGAACGTCACATAGGCATAGAGCGCAAGATAGGCGACGGCGATCGCACCGACGATGTAGAACAGCCAGGTTCCCACGCGCTTCATCGAACCGTCACCTCTCCGAAACATCCGCGCCATTTAATGCGCCGATTGGGAAAGCGCCACGGCCGACAAGCCGCGCCGGCCTCGGTGCCGTTCATCCCTTGAATCTTGCGGCAGGTTGCCTTATTCAATCTCCTATTGCATTTACATTCTTAAACAACTGGAGAGTGATATGGCCCTTTATGTGCAGACCAGCGGCACCCTGTCCACAACCTCCGCGACTTTAACGCCGATGCAAGGCCTCAGCCTGACGATTCCGGAGGGCGTCGGCACCACCGCGATCATCACCCTTAACGTTCCGAATCCCTACGCCACGGGCAATGATATTCCGGGCGGCGTGTTCGGAGTCACCGTCAATGGCACGGTCTCGCCGGTCGTCGCAAGCTTCACCTATAACGAGACCCCGTCGAGCTTTGGCCGTATCCCGACCACACTCGTCGTTGGCATTCCGCTGGCCAATGCAGCTCAGACCGTCCAAGCTGTATGGGCTGGCGTCCGCGGCAGCAATGTGATCATCGACAGCCCGGCATCGCTGAGCGCAGTTTTCTAAAGTCCGATCCGGATAAGCACGGCGCGCTAACGCGGCCCTCGCACATGAACATGACGCGACGGCAGGCTGACCTCAGCCAGCCGTGCGGCGTCTTCCTCATGGTCGAGCGCGACATACTCGCCGTGCCAATACGCCAGCGCGGCGGTACGCTCGGACGCGATCACGTCGAGCACGCGGCCGATGACGATCACGTGCGAATGCCGTTCGATGGTCTCCTCGACCTCGCAATCAACCGCGGCAAGCGCGCCGACCAGCAGCGGGACGCCTGACGCCCGCGTCGTCCATTCGGCCCCGGTGAAGCGGCCCGCGCCCTTCAGGCCGCCCTTGCCGGTGAAGCGCTCGGCGATGTCGCGCTGGTCCGCGGCCAGGATATTGACGCCGAATACGCCATGGCGTGCGATCAGCGGCCATGACGAGGCCGCGCGGTTGATGCTGACGATCAAGGACGGCGGCTCGACCGAGAGCGACGACACCGAGGTCACCGTCATTCCCGAGATATCCTTGCCCCGACCGGCCGTGATCACGCTGACGCCGCCGGTGAGGTGACGCATCGCGCCGCGGAATTCGGCGGCCGCAACCGCGGGCTCGATCGAAACATTGCGGACGATGGAATTCATGGCGACCTCACAGACTGTCTTCGCTGCCTTCGAGCAAATGCTTCAGGATCTCGCCCTCCAGCGCGGCGAGTTCGGCCGACCCGCGCCGGCGCGGCCGCGGCAGGTCGATCGCGACATCCTCGGCGATGCGGCCGTCCTCGATGACCAGCACGCGGTCGGCGAGCGCGACCGCCTCGGCGACGTCGTGCGTCACCAGGATCGCGGTAAAGCCCTGATCGCGCCAAACCCGTTCCAGCAATTGCTGCATCGAGATCCGGGTCAGCGCGTCGAGTGCGCCGAGCGGTTCGTCGAATGCCAGCACGCGGGGCTGGCTGACCAGCGCCCGCGCCAGGGCGACGCGCTGCTTCTGCCCGCCCGAGAGCACCGACGGCCACTGCGTGCGCTTGTCGCCGAGTCCGACCTCGACCAGCGCGCGCTCGGCGCGCGCCTGTGCATCAGCAGACGAGCGCTCGCGCCCCAGCCCGACCTCGACATTGGACAGCACCCGCGCCCAGGGCAGCAGCCGCGGCTCCTGGAACATGACGCGGACATCCTGCGCCCGCGGCGGTTCGCCGAAGGCGATGCTTCCCGCCGTCGGCGCGTCGAGGCCGGCGATCAGACGCAGCAGCGTGCTCTTGCCGCAGCCGCTGCGGCCGACGATCGCGACGAACTGGCCGGCCGGGATGTGCAGGTCGATGCCGTGCAGCACCTCGTTGTCGCCGAACGCCTTGCGCAGGCCGCGGATGGTCAGCGACAGGCCGCGGGCCGCGCCTTCCGGCACGCGCCGCAACTGTCTCGCCTTCACGACGATCTCGGTGCGGTCGACCGGCTCGGCTTCAGCGGTTTCGAAACGAAGCGCTTCTTGCATTCTCATTCTCACTTCTTCTGGAAGGCGGGATGCCACGACAGGGTCAGCCGCTCCAGCGCCCGCGAGGCGCTGTCGGCGAGCTTGCCGAGCAAGGCGTAGATCAGGATCGAGAGCACGACGACGTCGATCAACATGAACTCGCGCGCCTGCATCGCCATGTAGCCGAGGCCCGACGAGGCCGCGATGGTCTCGGCGACGATCAACGTCAGCCACATGATGCCGAGCGCGAAGCGCAGCCCGACGAAGATCGAGGGCAGCGCGCCCGGGAAGATCACCCGGCGGAACAGCTCACCGTCGGTCATACCGTAGATGCGGCCCATCTCGATCAGCTGCGGATCGACGGTGCGGATGCCGTGCAGCGTGTTAAGATAGATCGGGAAGAACACGCCGAGCGCAACCAGGAACAGCTTTGCCGACTCGTCGATGCCAAACCACAGGATGACGAGCGGGATCAGCGCCAGATGCGGGATGTTGCGCACCATCTGCAAGGTGGTGTCGGTGAGCTTTGCCGACAGCTGCGACAGGCCGTTGGCGAGACCGAACGCAAAGCCGATGCCGCCGCCGATCAAGAAGCCGATCGAGGCGCGCCAGAAGCTGACCCAGATGTTGCGGACCAGTTCGCCGGACAATAGCAGCTTCCACCCCGCCACCGCGACGTCGGTCGGCGCTGGCAACACCCGCGAGGGCACGTAGCCGGTGACGCAGGCAAGTTGCCACACCAGCACGATCGCCAGCGGCACGATCCAGGGGATCAAGCCATCGACCTTCGGGAGTTTCGGCGCGCTGGAGCTGTTTCCGTTCCGATGGGATCGGAACGGAGCTCCAGATTTTTGTTTTGACGCGTTTTCTTCACGCGAACCGGCATCCACTTCGCTCGAAAACGCTTTGCGGCGCGGGAGACTGTCGATGAGACTCATGATTGCGATGCCTGCTTCTGCGGACGGTAGTCGTTGCCGATGGTCTCGCCGAACGGCCCGGTGTTGACGCGGATCGGCGTCACGTTGCCGACCTGCGCCAGCGACAGCAGCGGGAACACCAATTCGGCGAAGCGATAGGCTTCCTCGAGATGCGGGTAGCCCGACATGATGAAGGTATCGACGCCGATCTCCTGATACTCCTTGATCCGCGCGGCGACGGTCTCGGGATCGCCGACCAGCGCGGTGCCGGCCCCGCCGCGCACCAAGCCGACGCCGGCCCACAGGTTCGGGCTGATCTCGAGCTGGTCGCGGCGGCCGCCATGGAGTTGCGCCATGCGTTGCTGGCCGACCGAATCCATCCGCGCAAAGATCTTTTGCGCGGCGGCCACCGTGTCGTCGGTGACGTACTGGATCAGCTCGTCGGCGGCCTTCCAGGCTTCCGCATTGGTCTCGCGCACGATCACATGCAGGCGGATGCCGAACGAGAGCTTGCGGCCGCGCTGCGCCGCCACCGCCTTCACCTTGGCGATCTTCTCGGCGACCTGCGCCGGCGGCTCGCCCCAGGTCAGATATTTGTCGACGGTGTCGACCGCGACGTCGATGCCGGCATCCGAGGAGCCGCCGAAATACAGCGGCGGCCGCGGCGACTGCACCGGATTGAACAGCAGGCGGCCGTCCTCGATCCTTATGTGCTTGCCTTCGACATTGACGGTCTTGCCCGCCAGCAGATCGCTGTAGACGTTGAGGAACTCGCGGGTCACCGCGTAGCGTTCGTCATGATCGAGGAAAATGCCGTCGCCCTTGTTCTCGATCGGATCGCCGCCGGTGACGACGTTGATCAGAAGGCGGCCGTTCGACAGCCGGTCCAGCGTCGCGGTCATCCGTGCGGCGACGCTCGGCGACTGCAGGCCGGGCCTCACCGCCACGAGATAGCGCAGGCGTTCGGTCCAGGGCGCGACGGCCGAGGCCACCACCCAGGAATCCTCGCAGCTCCGCCCGGTCGGCAGCAGCACGCCGTAATAGCCGAGTTGATCCGCGGCCTGCGCGATCTGGCGCAGATAATTGAAGTTCACCTCGCGGCCGCCGATCGACGTGCCGAGATAGCGGCTGTCGCCGTGGGTCGGCAGGAACCAGAGGATGTTGGCGTTGGTTGGGGTGCTCACGTGCCCGGCCTCCATGCGACGTCGGAAATCTTGATTTGTTTCGGGATCAGGCCGAGCGCGAAGAACGTATCGGCGACCTGCTGCTGATCCGCGACCACCGCATCGGTGACCGGCTTGATGCCGTAGGCCTGCCGCTTCAACGCGACCTCGACCACCGGCACCGACAGGCCGATGCTCGGCGCCAACTGCTCGGCAACGGCGTGGATATCGCCCTTGGCCCAGTCGTCGACCTCGCTCAGCTGCGCCAGCACGAGCTCGACGATCTTCGGATCGGCCTGCAGGAATTTCTTCGAGGCGAAGTAGAACTGATAGTTCGCGACGATGCCGGTGCCGTCGGCGACCGTGCGGGCGCCGGTCGCAGCTTCCGCCGCGGCCTGGAATGGATCCCAGATCACCCAGGCATCGACGGCGCCGCGCTCGAACGCCGCGCGCGCATCGGCCGGCGCCAGGAACACCGGCTCGATCTCGGAATATTTGACACCGGCCTTCTCCAGCGCCTTCACCAGTAGATAGTGGACGTTGGAGCCCTTGTTCAGCGCGACCTTCTTGCCCTTCAGGTCAGCGACCGACTTGATCGCGCTGTCCTTCGGCACCAGGATCGCCTCGCCCTTCGGCGCCGGCGGCTCATAGGCGACATACTGGATCGGCGCGCCGGCGGCCTGCGCGAAGATCGGCGGCGCCTCGCCGGTGTTGCCGAAATCGATCGCGCCGACATTGAGCGCCTCGAGCAGCGGCGGCCCGGACGGAAACTCGGTCCACACCACCTTGGTGCCGACCGCCTTCAGCTTTTCCTCGAGCGAGCCCTTGCTCTTGAGCAGCACCAGCTTGCCGTATTTCTGGTAACCGATGCGGACGACCTTCTCCTGGCCGTAGGAGGCGCTGACGGTTGCGGCGACGATGCTGAGCGACAGCACCGCGCGAGCGACCCAGCGTCGAAATAAACGCGTCATGGGACTATCCTCTGTATTGAAATGACCAAACGCGCGCCGATCAGGTCTGGGGATTGCGCCAGACGATGTCGCGGATCGCGATCTGCTTCGGGATCAGGCCGAGCTTGAAGAAGCGGTCGGCGACGCCCTGCTGGGTCGCTATGATGTCGTCGGTCACGGGTCCGACCGAGAAGCCCGCCCGCTTCGCCGCGATGGTCTGGATATCGAGCGGCACGCCGGTGACGGCGGCGAGCGATTTGGCGACCTCATCGGGATGCGCCTGCGCCCATGCCGCGCTCGACGTCGTGACATCGACGATCTGCTGCAGGATCGCGCCGCGATTGCGGGCGAAGTCGCGGTTGGCGATGTAGAACGAGTTGGTCTTGGTGATGTCGCGCGTCTTGACCAGGATGCGGCCGTTCTGCTTGGTCTCGGCGATCGCGAAATACGGATCCCAGATCGCCCAGGCATCGATGCCGCCATTGGCGAAGGCCGGACCGGCGTCCGGCGGCGTCAGATAGACCGGCGTGATGTCGTCATAGGTGAGCCCGGCCTTCTCCAGCGTCTGGATCACGACGTTATGCGCGCTCGATCCCTTGGTGAAGCCGACGCGCTTGCCCTTGAGATCGGCGATTGACGCGATCGCCGAATTCTGCGGCACCAGGATGCCGGACCCGTTGATGATGGGCTGCGCCGCGGCATAGACGATGGCCGCGCCGGCGGCCTGCGCAAAGATCGGCGGGGAATCGCCGACCGCGCCGTAATCGACGCTGCCGACATTCATCGCTTCCATCATCGGCGGGCCCGAGGAGAACTCGATCCATTTCACGCCGATGCCCTGCGGCTTGAAATGATTTTCCAAGGCCTCGCGCTGGCGCGTGATAACGAGCACGCCGTTCTTCTGGTAGCCGATACGAATTTCCTTCGCGTCCGCCTGCGCCTTCGCACCGCGTGACAGCGCGGCGGCGGCTGTGACGAGCGACAGCTGGAGGAACTCACGACGCTTCATTCCAAACTCTCCTGACGATCAAGCGCGCTATCACGCTGCACGATCATGCGATGTCAGGATGATGGGGCGCGCGAATGAAGCTGTCGAGCACCGCACAAAAATAGCGATGCCCGCACTTCGGTGTAGGCATCGCGCGTGCCGTTTCTTTTAAAGCTCCGAGCGCGTGTAGCGAATTATTTTCTTCACGCGATCGCGAGGCGGCTGCGCATTAATTGATCAGCCCGCAGCTGCTGCCTTCGAGCCGACATTGACAGCGAGTTTACCATAGCGGTCCGTGAACGCCTGGGTGTCGATCTCCTCGAGCTGGATCGAGCCGTCGAGCACGCCCTTCTTCCAGGCCTCGTGCTCGGGATCGTGCTGGAACTCCGGCATCACTTCCTTCGCGAACAGCTCGAGCGACTCGCAGATGTGCTCATGGGTGTTCTTGCCGGCCTGGTTGAGCAGGATCACCTGATCGATATGCGAGGCGCGGAAGCGCCGCAGCTTCTTGCGCAAGGTCTCCGGCGAGCCGATCAGGCCGCCGCGCAGCGCGGCCTCCTGCGCCTCCGGATTGTCGCGCTTCCACTTGTTGTACTCGTCCCACATGTTGACGGTGCCGGGCGCCGGCCGCTGCCGGTTCTGGGCCTGGCCGTAATAGCGCAGCGCGAACTGGAAGAAGGTTGCGCCGTCGGCGCGCCGGCGCGCTTCCTCGTCGGTCTTCGCGCACATGAAGAACGAGACCAGCGCCATGTTCGGATTGATCTCGTAGTCGGCGAGCTTCTTCAGCCGCTTGGTGATCGCGTTGTAATAGGCGTGCACCCAGGCATGCGCCGCCTCGGCGCTGACGAACTGAAAGCCGAGCGCGCCAAACCCGTTCTGCCCGGCGCGTTCGATGGTCGGCAATTGCGAGCATGCCATCCAGAGCGGCGGATGCGGCTTCTGCACCGGCTTCGGCACGACATTGCGCAGCGGGATATCGAAATACTTGCCGTGATGCTCGGTGCCGACCTTGCTGAACATCGGGAAGATCGCTTGCACGGCTTCCTCGAACACCTCGCGCTTGGTCTCCATGTCGCGGCCGAACGGCGTCAGCTCGGTGATCGAGGCGCTCTCGCCCATGCCGAACTCGCAGCGGCCGTTGCTCAAGAGATCGAGCACCGCGACCCGCTCGGCGACGCGGGCCGGATGATTGGTGGTGAGCTGGAAGATGCCGTGGCCGAGCCGGATGTTTTTGGTGCGCTGGCTCGCGGCGGCAAGGAAGGATTCCGGCGCCGGCGAGTGCGAATATTCCTCGAGGAAGTGGTGCTCCACGACCCAGGCGTAGTCGTAAGCGAGCCGGTCGGCGGTTTCCAATTGCGTCAGCGCGTTCTGGTAGAGCCTGAGCTCGTCGCCGTCGTTCCAGGGGCGCGGCAGTTGCAGCTCGTAAAAGATGCCGAATTTCATGGAGTCACTCCCAAGGTCGCTTGCTCGACCACTTGTCGTGGTCTCGACCGCTTGTTGTTTTGGGGCAGTCTAGTGGCGCTCCGGATCAAGTCTAGCCTTGGGGGCGAAACCCCAATTCCGCGCAGCGGGAGACGGCTTGATCGGAACGCATGAATGTTTAGCTTGTGCTGGCCTGAGTCGCGGCGCTATCGGTCGCGCGCTCACTCTTCCGAAAGCCCATGACCACCTTCACGCCGCATCAGGACACTGCGCTGAAAGCCGTCGCCGACTGGCTGAAGGCCAAGCCCGGCCAGAATGGCACGCCGCCGGTGTTCCGCCTGTTCGGCTATGCCGGAACCGGCAAGACCACGCTCGCCCGCCACATCGCCGAAGGCGTCGACGGCGAGGTGAAGTTCGCGGCCTTCACCGGCAAGGCGGCGCTCGTCATGCGCAACAAGGGTTGCGACAGCGCCTCCACGATCCATTCGCTGATCTACCGCGCCCGCGAGTCCGGCGTCGAGCAGCCGAGCTTCGAGCTCTGGGACGATGCGCCGGCATCGAAGGCGAAGCTGATCGTGATCGACGAGTGCTCGATGGTCGATGCCGAGCTCGGCCGCGATCTGATGTCGTTCGACTGCCCGCTGCTGGTGCTCGGCGATCCCGCGCAATTGCCGCCGATCCAGGGCGGCGGCTTCTTCACCGATGCCGAGCCCGACGCGATGCTGACCGAGGTGCACCGCCAGGCGCAGGACGATCCGATCGTGCGGATGTCGATGGATATCCGCGAGGGTCGCGAGCTCGAGATCGGCCGCCATGGCGAGAGCGAGGTGGTGTCGCGCAAGGAGCTCGATCCGGACCGCGTGATGAGCGCCGACCAGGTGCTGGTCGGCCGCAACAACACCCGCCGCGCCTACAACATGCGGGTGCGGCAGCGGCAGAACATCGAGGATCCGCTGCCGGTCACCGGCGACAAGCTGGTCTGCCTGCGCAACAACCGCAAGAAGGGCCTGTTCAACGGCGGCCTGTGGCGGGTCAAGGCGCGCGCGCAGTCCAAATCCAGGATCATCACCATGCGCGTGATGCCGGACGAGGATTTCGGCTACAAGGTCACCAAGGTCTCGGTGCGCGGCGAGTGCTTCGACGGCGGCGTCGAGGGCGTGCCGTGGGAGCAGCGCAAGCCCTATGACGAGTTCGACTACGGCTACGTGCTGACCGTGCACAAGTCGCAGGGCTCGCAATGGGACGACGTCGTGCTGTTCGACGAGAGCTTTGCCTTCCAGGACTCGCGCGCGCGGTGGCTCTACACGGGGATCACGCGGGCGGCGAAGCGGCTGAGCGTGGTGGTGTGACGTGCCGCGCACTTGTAGACCCGTCATCCTGAGAGACCGTGAATGTATGACTCTCGATGACGCAACATACCCGATGTCGTCCCGGCCTAGTGCGCAATTGCGCACGGGAGCCGGGACCCATAACCACCGAAGGTCATTGTTGCACGACGCTGGGGCCACAGCCTTCTAACAATTCAATCCTGTGGTTATGGGTCCGGCTTTCGCCGGGACGACGGGAGGAGAGATTGCGCCATATCCCCAGCATTTCCCTCACGAAACCGTGTGGCCGGCGCCGTAACAAAACGCCTCCTCTCCCGTATTTTGAAGCGTCGGAGCCACCCGGCCTGATTGGCCAATGCCGGCTCCCGCTCTAGACTGGCCCCAATTGCGATCCCACGAGGAACCCATGCCCAAAAGCTCCCTCAGCCGCCTCTCGCTGTGCGCCGCCGCGATCGGCGCGCTGGCCGTCACAGCTTTTGCCGTTGCGCCCTCGCTTGCCGCCGAGGACGCCGTGATCATCCCGGCGCCGGCCGCGAGCGCGCCGGAATCCGGCATCAAGACCGCAGTGCTGGCCGGCGGCTGCTTCTGGGGTGTGCAGGGCGTATTCCAGCACACCACCGGCATCGTCAGCGCGGTGTCCGGCTACTCCGGCGGCAGCAAGGCGAACGCCGATTACGAGAAGGTCTCGACCGGCACCACCGGCCACGCCGAGTCCGTCGAAATCAAGTACGACCCGCAGAAGATCTCCTACGGCAAGATCCTGCAGATCTTCTTCTCCGTCGTGCACGACCCGACCCAGCTGAACCGGCAGGGCCCGGATTCCGGCACGCAATATCGCTCGGCGATCTTCACCACCAGCGACGAGCAGAAGAAGGTGGCGGACGCCTATATCGCCCAGCTCAACGCCGCCAAGGTCTACAAGAAGCCGATCGTCACCAAGGTCGGCGCGCTCGAGGCTTTCTATCCGGCGGAGGGCTACCACCAGGACTATCTGACGCTGCACCCGAACCAACCCTATATTGCCTATAACGACATCCCGAAGGTCGAGAACCTGAAGAAGATCTTCGCGGAGAACTACATCGAGAAGCCGACGCTGGTGGGCAGCACCAAGGTCACCAACTGAGGCGACGCTTCCCGTCATTGCGAGCGAAGCGAAGCAATCCATGCCGCGGCAAGCGGAAAGATGGATTGCTTCGTCGCTTCCCTCCTCGCAATGACAACCAACAAGGGAGTTTCCATGTCCGATACCAAGACCGACGGCAAGGTCCGCAAGAGCGAGGCCGAGTGGCGCAAGGAATTGACGCCGATGCAGTACGCCGTGCTGCGCGAGAAAGCGACCGAGCGGCCCTTCACCGGCGAATACGAGCATGATCCCCGCAAGGGCACCTATGTCTGTGCCGGCTGCGGGCAGACGCTGTTCGAATCCGACCAGAAGTTCGATTCCGGCTGCGGCTGGCCGAGCTTCTCCAAGCCCGCGGTCGAGAGCCATGTCGACGAGGAGCGCGACATGAGCCACGGCATGATCCGCACCGAGGTGCTGTGCTCGAAATGCGACGGCCATCTCGGCCACGTCTTCAACGACGGCCCCGGCCCGACCGGCCTGCGCTACTGCATCAACTCGGCGGCGCTGAAGCTCGACGAGAAGAAGTAACGGCGCCCACTACACCGCGCCCCACGCGACCAACAGGCCGGTCGCGTGGGGCTTTGTTTTGGCTTCGGCGACCTACAACATCCTCGTGATCGGCAAACGGCCTTAACGACTCGCAGGCCGGAATGTGCTTTGCTCGGTATTCGCGGGGGCCGTAGGCGTCTCGCCGTGCGGCTGCCGCCTGTTCTGAGGAGGGCGCCATGTCGCTTGGACTGATCCTCATCATCCTTTTGCTGATTATCCTGCTGGGCGGCTATAGCGGCCGAATTCGCGGCTATGGCTATGGCCTCGGCCACTCCGGAATGGGCCTTTTCGGGGTGATTTTGATCGTGGTCGCGATCCTGGCCTGGCTCGACAAGATTTGAGAGCCATAAGTCATTGAAACAAAATGACTTATCTGGCCGGTGCCGGTGCTATGCGCGGATTCAGCATGTGCCCTGTCAGGGGCTCTTCTGGGGTCGCATTTTTGTCAAAGAGGCCTATATTAGGGGTCGAAATGACATGTACGGCGCGCCGCCGATAATAGGCCGCCGTCCCCCAAAATCCCTTTCGCAACGCCAACTGAAAAGAACACAAGAGGTCGTCGACCATGCGTCCCCTGCGTCCGTTCAACTATAACACATCCGCCGAACTGTTCCCCGCCGCGATCCGCAAGAAGAAGCGGGCGGGTTTCGCCTACCGCCGTTTCGGCACCGCTGCCGAGGCCGTGCAGTTCGCGATGGAGCAGCTGCCGGCGGACTCGCTGAACGGCGCCTATCTCCAGGTCGAGGAAGCCCGTTTCGACCAGAACGGCATCCGCTCGCTCTATGAGAGCGAGGCCTTCCCGCTGCCGCGTCGTCCGCGCCCGGCCGCCAGCCAGACCGACGCTGACGCCGCATAAGCTTTCTGCTCTTCGCTCAACGAAAAGCCCTCGGATCGATCCGGGGGCTTTTGTTTTTGAGGGTCACAATCTCGGCTGCTTGTCGAGCCAGCGCCGCAGCATCCGCACATTGCGGATATTGGCGCGGAACATGACGTCGAAGGCATCGCCCGCCACCGGCACCATGCCGATCACGCCGTCGACGGCGACGTTGGCGAGCATCCGCGCAGTGATGTGCCAGGGCGCGCCCAGCAACCGGGCCTCGCGCACCAGCCATAGCGAGATCGCGGTGGTGATGATATCGCCGACCACCGGGATCAG
This sequence comes from Bradyrhizobium sp. USDA 4501, assembly GCF_054062115.1. Lineage (NCBI taxonomy): Bacteria > Pseudomonadati > Pseudomonadota > Alphaproteobacteria > Hyphomicrobiales > Nitrobacteraceae > Bradyrhizobium > Bradyrhizobium sp. USDA 4501. The sequence continues at coordinate 5,822,305 of NZ_JBSSEX010000001.1, read as the reverse complement.
GCCGATCAGCCCGTCGATGCCGTAGCGCACATTGGTGCCCGGCACGATGAAGGCGACGTCGAGCAACTTTGCGATCGTCTCCAGCCGCTGCAGCCGCTGCTCGCGAGTCAGATTGCCGAACGGGTTGGCGGTGGAGTTGCGGAAGTCGAACTGAAAGCCTTCCTGAAAACCTTGGAACTGCGGATGCAGCGGGCCATCGGCGAGCTCGCGCCCGTCCTGGTCGATGACCTTGCCGCGCGCCTGCGCGCCGCCAAAGGGCGGCCGCGATCGCGCGGCGTGGGGCGTGAAGATGTCGTCCTCGGTCATGGCCATCACATGGTAACGCAGGCAGGCGGTTCAAGTTGCGTCACATTACCACTGTGTCACCTTCAAGGCCTGTTACCTCGACGCTCTGCCGTGCTCGCTTCAGTAGACGCCCTTGTTCATCGTTCTGAGCCGCTGCGCCAGCGTCCTCATCACCTTCAGGGCAAAATGCGGCGTCTGGCTCACGAGGAAGAGAAACTGCTTTTCCGAGACCGGGACGAGTTCGACATCCGTGAGCGCCGTGGCGGTCGCACTCCTTGGCCCATTGTCGATCAACGCCATCTCGCCAAAGATCGTGTCAGGCGCGAGGTCCGCCATGGTCTTGTTGCCGACCTGAATGCGCACATAGCCGCTCTTGATCACGAAGAGCTCGTTGGCCTGCTCCCCCTCGCGAAAAATAATGCCGCCGGCTCGGACCAGGCGCGTTTCGATACTGTTGCCCGTCAGAAGGCTGAAGCTTGCATCTGCCACTCGAAATTCCTTTCCCCGAATCCGAAACGCAGATCCCGTACGTCCCGGTCGTCTGCAGCAACGGCTGAAATAAATGCGCGAACACAGAATGGAGCAGGCCCGGGATCGGCATCGCCACTGCCCCGGGCGGCCGCGGGTCGCGAGGACGAACGCGGACATGACATTGGGACTACGTTTGCATGACGATGATGTGACAGTTGTGTGAAGGTAGCCGGACCTCCGGCGTCTCGCGCGCTGATACGATTACTGCAAGGGGCGATCTATTCCGCGCCGGGCGTTGAGCGCGGCCCTTGTCCGATCGCGACGTGCTCATTTCGCGGTTGGGTCAGAAGTCGCCGAACGCGACTTCTGCTTTTCCCTTGGTACTGAGCACCTGCCCTAATGCTGGGAAGCCGGCTGCGCCGGCGCGTGCAGCTCTTCGGCATATTTGTGCGCCAGCCAGGACGTGATCACGCCCGGGATGAAGCCGACCATTCCGTACAGGATGAACTGCACCGCGCCGCTTTCGGAGCCGTGCGAGGCGTAGGTCAACGCCGCGCCGACGAACGCCACCGCACCAACGAGCAGCATCCGCACCACCGGCGCGATCCGCCTCACATGCATCAGGATGTCGTCGATCGCACCGAACATCAGCGACGGCACGATGCCGAACAGATAATTGTATTGCAGCGACTTCACGAACACGACGAGCAGCTTGGTCACCTCGCCGCCGCTGGTCTCGGTCCAGTAGCCGGACTGATAGGTGGTCATGAGCAGCAGCAGGAAGCCGCCGATGAACGGCCCGATGGCTGCGAAGATCAGATAGCGTTTCATGGCGTGCCCTTGCCCGACGTCAACCAAGTGTAACGCGGTCGCGCGACGGTTCTAGGGAAAAATCGAAAGTCGCGGCGATGTTCCGGAGCTCTGCACGTCGATGCGCTGCAACAGCCGCTGATCTTGCTGCGATACGGAATCGCCCGGACGAAGCCGGGCGACGACATTGCTGGCGACCGGGGCGAGAGCTAGGGCCGCTACTCACCCCACGCCGCGAACGCCTCGTTGAAGGCTCGCTCGCCGGGGGCGCCCTTTTCGATCGCGATGATGGCGCGGCGCTGGTTGGTGTAGACCAGCGGCACGTCGAACCACGAGCGCTCCTTCAAGAGTTGCAGATTGCGCGAGCGGTCGGCGTCGACATTGGAAAGGCCGACCAGGAAGAAGCCGTCGGTGACCTTGACCGCGAGCCCGGCCAGCGGCGTGCCGCGCGCCTGCTCGTTGGACTTCATCAGGATGCCCGGCACGTTGCCGACGCCGCCATTGGCGAAGTCCTGCGGCAGGATGAAGGTCAATTCCGCGGTATGGCTCGCCGGCAGCGATGAATCGGTGTTGCGGCGGAACGACATCGTCATCTTGAACTTGCGATCGGGAATGTCGATGTCGGCGCGCACGGCGATGTCGGGCTTCTGGTTGCCCGATCCCTTGACCTGCTCGGTGCGCCAGACCACCGAACCGACATACTGCTTGCCCTTCGGATCCGACGGGTCTTCGTCATACAGCACCACGCGCTGCGCCACCGGGGCGACCGTCTCGCCCGACGACGAGGGCTGGCCGACGCGGTCGGTGATCTTCTTGCTCGCAGGCGTCGACGCGGCATCCTTCGGCGCCTCGACCGGGGCCGAGGATTTGAACAGGCTGCTGACAAGGGTCATGGCCTGCTGCCGGAACAGGATGCCGGTGCCGACCAGGATCAGCAGGATGCCGATCACGATCGCGGTCTTGAACGGGAACATCGACCCGACGCGCGGCGGCTTCTTCGGCTCGCGCTCGCCGTTGCCGGCCCGCGACCGCTGCGGCGGCGGACCTTGCGGCGGCTGCGGGGTGTAGCGCTCGGCCTCCTCGATCGACTCGTCGTAGGAATACGGCGCCTCGGGATCGCCGCCGCGATTCTCAAGGCTCGGCTCGAGCCGATCGAATTCCGGCGAGGGCGACGGCACGTTGGCGTAGGTCTTGCGCGCGTTGCGGCTGGCTTGCGCCGCGGCACGGCCGAGATCGTCAGCATCGGCGGTGATGTCGCGGAAGCCGCGCACGCCCGGCGCGGCCGGCGGCACCGGCGGCGGCGCGCCTTCCGGACCGCGGCGGGGCGGGCCCGGCCGGGCCGGCGGCGCCTGGGTCTCGGGCGGGACCGGCGGGTTTTGCGGCCGCGGCGGGGCCGGCGGCGGCGCGTCGGGGCGCAGATTGCGCGGCGGACGGGGTTCGGCCGGGGGCCGCGGGCGCGCGGCAGTGTCGGCGGGACCGGGCTCGGGCGGCCGGGCATTGGCGCGGCTGCCGCGGACAGCGGCAGCGCCACCGGGACGCGAGGCCTCGCGGGCGCGCTGCGCGGCCTCGGACTCGACCTTGCGAACCGCCTCTTCCAGCGACAGCCGTTCGCGGGTGATCTCGGACTCGGAGAGCGGCGGCTGCACGCCGCGGAGCTGCTGGATCAACGCCGTTCGCGCCCGCGCATACAGCGCACGGCGGGCTTCGCCGGGGGCGTTGGGGTCCAATCCGGCGATGGCACGGGCGATCAGCGGGTAGTAGTCAGCCATTTCCACACAATTGGAGGGATATAGGTAATATCCCGTTAAGCCTCGAACGGATTCTGTACCAGAATAGTATCTTCACGCTCCGGGCTGGTGGACAGCAGGGCGATCGGACACCCCACCAGTTCCTCGACCCGGCGAACGTACTTGATGGCCTGGGCCGGCAGGTCCGCCCAGGACCGCGCATTGGCGGTCGGCTGTTTCCAGCCCTCGATGATCTCATAGATCGGCTCGACCCGGGCCTGCGCGCCCTCGCCCGCCGGCAGATGGTCGATTTCCTTGCCGTCGAGCTTGTAGCCGATGCAGACCTTGATGCTGTCGAACCCGTCGAGAATATCGAGCTTGGTCAGCGCCAGCCCGGCAATTCCGCAGGTGCGGACAGTCTGTCGCACCAGCATGGCATCGAACCAGCCGACCCGGCGCTTGCGCCCGGTATTGACGCCGAATTCCTTGCCGCGACGGCCGATTTCCTCGCCGATCTCGTCGTTCAGCTCGGTCGGGAACGGACCCTGGCCGACCCGGGTGGTGTAGGCCTTGCAGATGCCCAGCACATAGCCGACCGCGCCCGGGCCGAGGCCGGTGCCGGTCGCGGCCTGCGCCGCCACCGTGTTGGACGACGTCACATAGGGATAGGTGCCGTGGTCGACGTCGAGCAGCGCGCCCTGCGCGCCCTCGAACAGGATGCGCTTGCCCTCGCGGCGCTTGAGGTCCAGCAGCCGCCACACCGTCTCGGCATAGGGCAATAGCTTCGGCGCCATCGCCGACAGCTCGCTCAGGATGCTCTTGCCGTCGATCTCCGCGAGGTTGAGGCCGCGGCGCAGCGCATTGTGATGCGCCAGCAGGCGTTCGATCTTGTGCGGCAGGGTGTCGAGGTCGGCGAGATCCATCAGGCGGATGGCGCGGCGGCCGACCTTGTCCTCATAGGCCGGGCCGATGCCGCGGCGGGTCGTGCCGATCGAGGTGATGGCGTTGGACGATTCGCGCAAGGCGTCGAGCTCGCGATGCAGCGGCAGGATCAGCGTGACGTTCTCGGCGATCCGCAGATTGTCCGGTCCGACCGCGACGCCCTGCCCCTTCAGCTTGGCGACTTCGTCGAGGAAGGCCTGCGGATCGAACACCACGCCATTGCCGATCACCGCGAGCTTGTTCGCCCGCAGCACGCCGGAGGGCAGCAGCGCCAGCTTGTAGGTCTCGCCATTGATCACGAGCGTATGGCCGGCATTGTGGCCGCCCTGGAAGCGCACGACGATGTCGGCCTGTTCCGACAGCCAGTCGACGATCTTGCCCTTCCCTTCGTCACCCCATTGGGCGCCGACGACGACAACATTGGCCATTGCGAAGATGTTCCCTTCAGGTGTTTCAGACCATGATCGCGGCGAAAACGCGTCCGCCCACAGCGACCTGCATTGATATGCCCAGCCTAAATCGCGGCGCCCGGCCGCGCGCACGCAAGGCGCCTACCGGATAAAGGAAGCGGCTCGGCTGCGCAAGCAAGAAGGGGCTCGTTTACGCCTTTTAGACGACCTACAACCCTTTGATATCCCCATTAAATTCCATGCTGCGCCCGGCTGCGCCGGGCTGGCGGGAATTTAATGTTACGGCAACGTGACGCTGGATCTGCTGTGGATTGATCGCAGCTCCTATTACGGCGATCATTCACCTAGATTAACCGGCAGGGTCCATGCCCAATTCCACCCAAGCGACGATGGCGCTGCGCAAGCTCGGCATTGCCTTCAAGCTTCACACCTATGTCTACGATTCCAGCGCCGAGAGCATCGGGCTGCAGGCGGCCGAGGCGCTCGGCGTCGACCCGAATCGCATGCTCAAGACGCTGATGGCGGAGGTCGACGGCAAACCGGTCTGCGCCGTGGTGCCGTCCGACTGCGAGGTCAGCATGAAGAAACTTGCCGCCGCCCTCGGCGGCAAGTCGGCCAGGATGATGCGCCCGGCCGATGCCGAGCGGCTGACCGGCTATCATGTCGGCGGCATCAGCCCGTTCGGCCAGAAGAAGAAGGTGCCGACCGCGATCGACGAGACCGCCCTCACCCACGTCACGGTCTTCGTCAATGGCGGCCAGCGCGGCCTGCAGATCGAGATCGATCCGAACGACGCCGCGCTTGCCGCCGGCGCCACGATGAAGCCGCTGGTGGCGACGCAGGACTGAACCTACGCGAGACCGATCCTGCGCAAGACTGATCCGAAGACCGGTCGCCGCGATCAATGCGAGGATTTGTCCCTCATGAACTCCGCGCCGACGAAGTCGGACAGACCGGATAATTCCTCCGCCGTAATATCGTTGACGTTGAGCCGCAGCTGCATGATCGCGAGGTCGAGCAGATGCGCGGCGAAGCTTGCGCCGGCCGCCCTCACGATGCTGCGCTGCTCGATCAAGACAGCGATGACGTCGCGCAAACTGCGCATTTGCACTTGATCCATGGCCCTTTGCCCGGCGCTGGCCGTTGTTAGCTGAGTTGTCATTGGGATACCGATTGTAGTGTGCTGATGGACGCCGCACCCACGGTTGGGATGTACGGCAGATGCTCGGCTTCGTCGCCGAGATGCGGGATGCGCGGGCGCATCTCGCGGATTTCGATGTCGATGGTCATCGGCGGGGGAATCAGCGTCACCGAGGCTTTCGGCCACGGCGCCGGATTCGGGCTGACGCCGGTGAAGCGATAGGCCGCGGCGATCTCGAGCGCGAGCAGTTGCAGCTCGAGCATCGCAACCCCCATCCCGGCGCAGGCGCGCGGACCGGCGCCGAACGGGATGTAGGCGTCGGTGTTGTAGCGCCGCGTCAGCAGGAAGCGGTCCGGATCCTCGAAATGCCTGCCATCGCGCTGCAGCTGCCAGGGGCAGATCAACAGCGAGGTGCCGACCTTGAGATCGCGCCCACCGATCGTCACCGGCTGCATCACCTCGCGGGAGAACCACCAGGCGCTGGGGTAGAGCCGGCAGACCTCCTTGACCAACGTCGCGCTCAGATTGGCGCGCTTCACCGCCTCGAGCCGCAGCTCGCCGTCGTCGCCGAGGCACTCCGCCGCCTCGTCGGCAATCTCGTCCATCAGGGCGGGATTGGTGGCCATCTGGTAGAACATCCACGCCGCAGTCGAACCTGTGGTGTGATGGCCGGCCAGCAGCAATGTCAGGATCTCGTCCTCGAGATCGCGATCGGTCAGACCGAGCGCCTCGAGATCGCGCAGCGCGCTGCTCGAGCCGGCCTTGCTGCGCAGACGTTGCACCACCGTCGACATCGCAAGCTTGGCACAGACCCGGTTCTTGCGCCGCCGATACCAGGCCACCGGACCGAACGGCAATGCGCGGAACATCTCTTCCGCAAGATCGTCCTCGATCGCGCCCACCGCCTGAACCAGGGCTTCCTCGTCGCCGGACGACATCACCTGGGAGCCGAAGATCGCGACGCAGATCGTCCGCAGCGCCAGCATCGCGGTGACATGGTGCGGATCGAACGATCCGAGCCGCGCCAGGCTGGCGCCGACCGCGCGGATCTCGGCGCACATATGCGGCAGGAATTTCTCGACGCTGCCCTTGGCCATGTGCTTCTGCAGCACCGCTCGGCGCCGCTTGTGCTCCTCGCCGCTCAGCATCAGCGAGCTGCGGCCGAGCACCGGCGTCAGCTTCTTGATCAGCTTGCCCTTTCCGATGTCGGTCTCCGGCGCCTTGAGAATCGGGCGCAGCAGATCCGGATCGTTCACCAGGAACACCGGCGCGGGACCGAGCTGCAACGGCACCAGCCCCAGCGCGGACTCGTTGCCGCGCGTCAGCAGCAGACGCAGCGGATCACGCTGGAATGCTCGAACGTCCGAGAACATGTGAAGCATCGTGGATCTCCAATTGCCGTCCAAGATCGAGGAATTTGGTCAGGCCGGGATTGGCGGCGAGACCGAGCGGAATTTCTCCGGCGAGCGCCGTCAGCGGGCGGCCCATGCGATCATTGCCGATCACCTGCGGCGGGCCGTAGCGGCGGGTGCGGATGTCCATGCGGGTGAGAAAACGCTCATAGGAGAGGTCGGCCAGCGCCACCAGCGCCTTCGCTCCGCGCAGCTCGGCGAAGCGGAACATCAGCGCGTAGGTCACGCGTGCGGCCTGCGACCTCGCAACGTTCGGCAGCACGCCGAAACGGCTGATCTCCCAGGCGTCGCGGCTGCTCGGAAAGCGACGCAGCGCAAGCTGCGGGAAGACCGACTTGGTGAGATAGGGATAATCGGTGCGGATAGCCCGGAAGCCGCCGACGAGCTCGACGCCGGAGAACAACAGGCAGTGCTCGGTATACCAGCAGTCGAACTGATCGCGTTCGACATCCCCGACCGTGGTCAGAAGCCAGCCGCAATGGTCGACGAACAGGCGCTTGCGCAGCCGCAACATCGCCCCGACATGCGCCGGATCAAGCTTTTCCCTGGTAATGAGGGCGTGGTAGCCGTCCAATGAATGAAGCATTTGTCCCTTCCTCCAAATGCGGGAACATCTGGAACAAAAGGGGTTAACTGTGGTACCCCCTAAAACCGGGGGTTTTCGTCAATGGGCCTGGTAGACGCGATTTCGACCATCGAGGCGTCGGATACCATCGACGAGCTCAGCTCGTCATTGCATCGCGTTGTCCAGAATTACGGCTTCTCGGGCTTTGCCTTTGTCGATGCCGGCCGGCCCGACCTTGATCTGCCCTATCATATCGGCACATTTCCCGATGCCTGGAAGCGGGCGTATGTGCAGAACGAGTTCGTTCATGCCGATCCGGCGCTGGCGCGGTCACGACGCACCAACACGCCGTTCAGCTGGAGCAGCCTGAAGCTGCCGGAGCGCAGCGGACGCAAGCGACCGCCCGAGGTCAAGACGATGGATGCCGCCCGGGAGTTCGGATTCAAGGACGGCTTCGTCGTTCCCTTCCACTATCGCGACCGGCTCGGCGCGGTGCATTCGAGCTCGACGGTGTTCTTCTGGGAAGACGAGCCGCGCGACTTCGACAAGCTGTTCGTCTGCCATCGCCATGAACTGCATCTGTTGATGATCTATTGGGTGCAGCGGGCGATGGACATCGTCAACCGCGACCAGCGCAACGCGCCGACCATCCTCAAGCCCGCGGACGCCGCCGAAACCATCAAGCTCACCGGGCGGGAGAAGGAAGTGATCGCCTGGGCGGCGCGCGGCAAGACCGTGGCCGACACCGCGCAGATCCTCGGCATTTCGCCGGAGACGGTGGAAGGCTTCATCAAGCAGGCGCTGCGCAAGCTCGAGGCATCCAACAAGACCCATGGGGTGGCCAAGAGCATCGCGCTCGGAATCATCGATTTGTGAGCGGCGCCGCGCAGCCATGGCGGCGCTCCCGGGGCTGCCGCCATGCCGACCGCATCGCCCTGCCAGGACCAGACACCGCGATATGTGGCGCGGTCACACATCCGGTTGGGTTCATCTTCCCGATCGCCCCCTGATTGCATTCGCGCACGGTCTTGATAATAAGGGCCGTGGCCGGATGACGCTGATGCGAGCATCCCAGACCAGGGTGCGCACTCCGGTGCTCGTCCGGCGCGACTGCCCGGCCGGCGTCGAGGCGCCGATCATCCTGCACGTTGCCCGGTACGGCAGGACCCGTTGTCCAGCCGCATGATCCGTAGAAGTCCCATCGCGACGAACCGCCGGTTCATTTGCTACCAACTTTTGTAGCGGAAATGCTGTCCACGGACCTAGCTGGAGATGGTCTGAACGCATCATGAGCACATCACAGGACGACCAAATCGACCAATTGGTGCAGGCGCGCTGGCGCGCCATCGGGCTGTCACAGGCGGATCTCGCCGAGATCCTGTGCGCCGGCGCCTCTCTGCAAAAGAACGGCGTCGACGGCACGGTGAAGATCGATGCCGGTCGCCTGGCGACGGTCGCCGAGATGCTCGGAATCGCCGCCGACATCCTCAACCGCCGGCCGGTCACGGCAGCGCCGGCGCAGGCCGGCCAGACGGCGGAATCGCTGCAGTCCCTGCTCGAACTGCGCATGCTGCGGGTGTTTCGCGACGTGCAGGACCCCGACACCAAGCGGATCCTGATCGAGCTCGCCGAGCAGATCGTCAAGCGCCAGACTAGGCCGCCGGAGACCGGCTAGGACCAAATGTTCGATCCCCTGCGCGACCGGCGCGGGGCTGGCCCGGCCAGGCGCCGTCATGCCGCCTTGGTGAAGGGGCCTTCGCGCATGGTCGCGATGCGTCTATCCCCATTGATGGAATGACGAAATCCGTGTCTGTGATCCGAGCCGGGGAGATCCATACCGGCCCGGCGGTGCCAGCCGGGCAGGCCGCGGCGTCGTGAACCCGGGCCCTCTTCATGTCTGCCTCCGATTCCACCACATCAACGCCTGCGGCCGGCTCCTGGATCGCCAACCAGCCCTATCTGCTGCTCTGCATCACCGCGACATGCTGGGCCGGCAATGCGATCGTCGGCCGCCTCGCCGCCGGCCACATTCCGCCGGTGACGCTGTCGTTCCTGCGCTGGTCGGCGGCATTCCTGATCATCCTGCCGTTTGCCTGGAAGCACCTCGTCCGCGACTGGCCGGTGATCCGCAACAATCTCGGCATCATGGTGCTGATGTCGATCACCGGCATCAGCGCCTTCAACACGCTGCAATACTGGGCGCTCGAGCACACCCAGGCGCTCAATACGCTGCTGCTGCAATCCGCGGCACCGCTGGTGGTCGCGCTGTGGTCGCTGATCCTGCTCGGCGCGCGGCTGACACTGGCGCAATTGTTCGGCGTGCTGCTGTCGCTCGCCGGCGTGCTGGTGATCCTGCTGCACGGCGATCTCACGACGCTGTCGAAGATCGAGTTCAACAAGGGCGATCTGATCTTCATCGTCGCATTGGTGATCTTCGCGCTGTATTCGGTACTGACCCTGAAGCGGCCTAAAATCCACGGCCTGTCGGTCGCCGCCTTCACCTTCGGCTGCGGCGCGCTGGTCCTGATCCCGCTCTACATCTGGGAACTCGGCGCGCGCCCGGTGATGCAGCTCACGATCAACAATCTGCTGTCGCTGTTCTATGTCGCGGTGTTCCCCTCGACACTGGCCTATCTGTGCTTCAACCGCGGTGTGCAGCTGATCGGCGCCAACCGCGCCGCGCCGTTCTTCCACATGGTTCCGGTGTTCGGCACCATCATGTCGATCGTGTTCATCGGCGAGCATCCGCAGGCCTTCCACTTCATCGGCTTCGCGCTGGTGCTGGCCGGCGTCTTCGCGGCATCGCGGAAGCAGAGCGCGTAATTCTCCTCTCCCTCTCCCCGTTCTTACGGGGAGAGGGTTGGGGTGAGGGGCTCGCTCCGCGAGGACGGCGAGAGACGAATGCGCGGAGACTCCCCTCACCCGGACCGCATTCCGCTGCGCTGCATGCGATCCGACCTCTAAGAGCGAGCTTCGCTCGTCTCGACCCCGCAAGCGGGGCGAGGTAAGGAAAGCCCGCGGTGACTATCGGCGGCAAATCCGCTATCTCCTAGGGTCTGCTTCGCAGACGGGTTTTACGCATGGCGCGCGCCAGCAATCTCTTGATCGGCACCCTGACGCTGGCCCTGATCGCCGGCTCGCTCGGGGGCTGGCTGGGCTATCAGCGCTATGCCGGCATCAAGCGGATGGTGCCGTTCCGCGTCATCTTCGAGGGCTCGGCCTCCGGCCTGCGCCGCGGCGGCAGCGTCAACTTCGCCGGCGTGCGGATCGGCGAGGTGGTCTCGATCAGGCTCGACCGGCACCGCGTGGTGGCGATGACGCGGATCGAAGGCAACGCCCCGATCAAGAAGGATACCCAGGCCGGCCTCGAATTCCAGGGCCTGACCGGGATCGCCTCGATATCCTTCACCGGCGGCACCGACGATGCGCCGCCGCCGACGCTCGGCGCCGACGGCATTCCCGAACTGACGGCCGACGCCGAAGGCACGATGGGGATCCAGGAGAAGCTGCGGGTCGCGCTGCGCAATGTCGACCGCGTCATCAGCGAGAACGAGGCCGACATCAAGGACTCGCTGCTCGGGCTCGAGAACTTCACCAACTCGCTGTCCGGCAATGGCGAGCTGATCGCCGGCTTCATCGACGCCGCCGACGACGGCATCAGCGCGGTCGACGCCAAGATGAACTCGGCCGACAAGTTCCTGAAAAGCTTCGGCAGCGACAAATATGGCGGCGAGCTGCTGCCGACCGTGATCTCGCTGCGCGAGCTGATCCAGAGCTTCGACAAGAAATCCGGCGCCATGATCGCCGAGACCCGCAAGACGCTCAGCGACGTCAGCCAGTCCGTCAACAAGTTCAACGAGAAATTTGTCGGGCCCGCCGGCAGGCGCTAGATCATGATGCGTTTCCATGGAATCGCATCATGATCTCATCTCTTTGTTTGAGCATGATCTTTTCGGAAAACCGGTATCCACTTTTCCGGATCATGCTCTAGTCTGGCCTTCCGACCAAGAACCAAGAACAACGGAAACGCTCAACGTGCACGACCGGACCGCAGCCCCCTCTCCGCCTCCCGTAACCGTCAACCGCGCTGCACCCGCCGTACCCCGGCATCTGCGGCGCTATCTCACGCTCGACGATTTCGAGCCGCAGGCGCGCCGGCTGCTGCCGAAATTCCTCTACGGCTACATCTCCGGCGGCGCCGAGACCGATATGGCCCGCACCGACAATCGCCGGGCGTTCGAGGAATACGGCTTCGTGCCGCGGGTGCTGCAGGACGTCTCCGGCCGCGACCAGACCACGACGCTGTTCGGCAAGACCTACGCCTCGCCGTTCGGCATTCCGCCGATGGGCTCGTCCGCGCTTTGCGCCTATCGCGGCGACATCGTGCTGACGCGCGCCGCTTCTGCCGCCAACATCCCGATGATCCTGTCGGCCTCCTCGCTGATCACGCTGGAGGACGTTCGCGCCGCCAATCCTTCGGCCTGGTACCAGGCCTATCTCGCCGGCCTTCCCGAGCGGATCGAGCCGCTGGTCGACCGCGTCGCCGCCGCCGGCTACGACACCTTCGTCGTCACCGCCGACGTGCCGGTGCCGCCCAACCGCGAGAACAATATCCGCAACGGCTTCCAGGTGCCGCTCGAGATCACGCCGCGGGTGTTCTGGGACACCATCACCCATCCCGACTGGCTGCTCAACACCTGGGCGCGCACCGTGTTCAACCACGGCATGCCGCATTTCGAGAACATGGACGCCAAGCAGGGCCCGCCGGTGCTGTCCAAGAATTTGATGCGCAACATCGGCAGCCGCGACCAGCTGGCCTGGAAGCATGTCGAGCTGATCCGCAAGCGCTGGCCCGGCAAGCTCGTGGTCAAGGGGCTGATCGCGCCGGAAGACGCCCGGCTGGCGCGCGAGCATGGCTGCGACGGCGTCATGGTCTCCAACCATGGCGGCCGCCAGCTCGACTACACCGTCTCCGGCTTGCGCACGCTGCCGGAGATCGCGGCGCAGAAGGGCAACATGACCGTGATGGTCGATGGCGGCATCCGCCGCGGCACCGACGTGATCAAGGCGCTGGCGCTCGGTGCGGACTTCGTCTGGATCGGCCGGCCGTTCCTCTATGCCGCCGTGGTCGCCGGCGAGGCCGGCGTGGCGCGCGCAATCTCGCTGCTGCATGCCGAGATCGACCGCGACCTCGCGTTGCTCGGCATCCGCAGCCTGAAGGAGATCACTCCGGACCTGGTGCGGAAGTTCTAGAGCGTTTTCGAGCGAAGTGGATACCGGTTCGCGTGAAGAAAACGCGTCACAACAAGAGTCCAAAGCATGATCCGGAAAAGTGCGAAGCGGTTTTCCGAAAAGATCATGCTCATACAAGGAGCTAAAGCGCGATGATGATTCAACCCAATCTCATCGCGCTTTAGAGCCCCGTTGCGATTCTATCGGAACGGGAAAGACTTCAGGCTCACGCATAGCGCGCCGCGCCCATGCACAGCGCGGTGATCGCGAGCAGGGCGGCGGCGATGCGCTGGGCGACCGCCAGGCGCGAGCGCGCGGCTGAGGTATCGCCCGCGCTGCTGCGCAGCTGCCGGACCGCGCCGCCGCCGACGATGACCTGCACGGCGATCGCGGCCAGCGCCGCGATCGCGCCGCCCGCCAGAACCTGCTCCGACAGCCCGAACGAGCCTTCGTGGACCAGGCGCCAGAGCGTGCCGCCGGTCACGATCGCGACCGTCGCGGCGCCGATTTGCGGAAACAGCAGCTTTTCGCCGCCGAGGCCGCCGGTGCGCGCCAGGGTGAAGCTCGAGCCGGCCCAAAACACCGATGACAGGACGTGAAGGGACAGCGCTATGATGAGGGCGGTCTGCATGATGTCGCTCCGGATGGCATTGGAAAATTAGATATACATAATGTATAGTCAATCTGACGAAAGCAAGGCAAACCGATGCCGCCGCGCAGCTATGTGAGCCCGGCGCGCAGCGCTGCCGCCGCCGAGACCCGCGAGCGCGTGATCGAGGCCGCCTCGCGCACATTGCGCGACGAGAGCATCGCGCGCTTCTCGCTGGATACGGTGGCCAAGGCGGCCGGCGTGACCCGGCTGACCGTCTACAACCAGTTCGGCTCGCGGCGCGGGCTGCTCGAGGCGGTGTTCGACGAGATCGCGCGCCATGGCGGGCTGCACCAGCTCGCCGACGCCATGACGATGGCCGATCCGCGCGCCGCGCTCGACCGGATGGTCGAGATCTTCTGCGGATTCTGGAGCCGGGATTCCGCGGTCGGCCGGCTGCACGACGCGATGGCGACCGATCCCGAATTCGCCGAGGCCGTGCGTGAGCGCAACGAGCGCCGCCGCCGCGGCGTCACCGGATTGATCGACCGCATCGCGGGCAAGGGCGCGTCACAGCAAGCTCGCAGCGACGCCGTCGACCTGATCTTCGCGCTGACGAGCTATCCGACCTTCGCATCGCTGAGCGCGGGGCGGTCGAGCGATGATGTCTGCCGTGTCGTGCAGAGCGCCTGCCACGCGGCGCTGCAGCCGCTCGCAAACCCATCATCCTGAGGGTCACTGTCAACCGTCATTGCGAGGAGCGTTAGCGACGAAGCAATCCATCGCTCCACTACGCGGTGAAATGGATTGCTTCGCTACGCTCGCAATGACGGGATGGGAGCCGGGTTCGTCGGCTACCCCACCTTGAACTTGCTGTAGGCCTCGCGCGTCGCGATGATGACGTGCTCCTCGCAGCCGTTGCGGCGATGCGGGTCGCAGCGGTCTTCGTAGTCGGCCGAGGTCATCATGTCGATGAAGGCGGCGACGCTCGGGTAGTAGACCAGCGCGAGATAATCCCAGCTCTGGCCGGCCGGCTCGCCGAGGGCGACAGTCTCGGCGCTGCCGGTCCACAACAGCGTGCCGCCGCGCGCCTTGATCATCGGGACGGTGAGCGCGCTGTAGCGCAAATAGGCATCCCAGCCCGAGCCGTCGCCGTCGAGCGACCGCGCGCGAAACCGCATCAGATTGACCATCACGACCGGCGCCTCGCGGTCCAGCTCGTTCAGGCCTTTGACGTTCAAGAGATCGACACCCATCACCCGCTCCCGCCCAAAGCCCGTCACTCCCGCCACATCGGTCCGGCCGCAACGATTATGTCACATCGCGGGACTAGCCTGAAATACCGCCGAGCCGTAAGCTCAGGTCAGCTCTCGGAGGTCAAGGCCGTGATGACCCTTCCAGAACTAGCGGCCGACGCGCTCGGCAAGTTCCTCGGCGAGTACATGCAGCGCCGGTTCGGCTCTTCGCAGACCCAGCTGGTGGAAATGGTGCCCTCGATCGCCCGGATCGCGCTCGAATGCATCGGCAACAGCGACGCGCTCTATCACAATGTCGAGCACACCATGCTGGTGACGCTGGCCGGCCACGACATCCTGCGCGGCCGCGCGCTGCACTCGCATATGAGCGCCGAAGACTATGCCCATGTCATCATCGCCTGCCTCACCCATGACATCGGCTATGTGCGCGGGCTGTTCGAGGCCGACGGCCAGGACGGCTATCTGGTCGAGGCCGACGGCCGCAAGATCATCCTGCCGCGCGGCTCGTCGGATGCGGCGCTGATGTCCTACCACGTCGACCGCTCCAAGATCTTCGTGATGGAGCGGCTCAAGGGCGTCACCCTGCTCGACAAGGAGCGCATCGTGCGTGCCATCGAAGGCACCCGCTTTCCGCTGAGCGCGCCTGATGACGATGAGGATTTCGGCGAAGAGGCCACCCTGCTGCGCGCGGCCGACCTGATCGGCCAGCTCGGCGATCCCCACTACATCCGCAAGGCCAACGCGCTGTACATCGAATTCGAGGAGGCCGGACTGAACCGCCAGCTCGGCTACGATTCGCCGGCCGATCTCGTCGACCGCTATCCGCGGTTCTACTGGGACAGCGTCGCACCGCATGTGCAGAAGGCGATCCGCTACCTCAACATCACCTCGAGCGGACGGCAATGGATCGCCAATCTCTACAGCAACGTGTTTCGCGCCGAGCGCGACATCTCGCTGTCGGGGCCGCAGAGATAGGCAAGGATGCAGCGCAATCTCTCCGCTCGTCGTCCCGGCTTTCGCCGGGACGACATCGAGTATGTTGCGGCATCGAGAGGCATTCATTCACGGTCTCTCAGGATGACGGGTTCTGTTATTCCGCGGCAGTGTGGCTTCCGCGTCAGATTGAGCCCCCGCGCATGGCTCCAATCCGCTCTTTCGTCTTGTCGCGGCGCCGGATTCGGGCACAACATCCGCCCGATAATGACCACCTTGCCCGCACCTGCCACAACCCCACGCCGCTCGCCGCTCAGCTGGCTCAATAACCAGCCCTATCTGCTGCTCAGCCTGACATCGCTGTTCTGGGCCGCCAACATCGTGCTGGCGCGGCATGTCGGCAGCCATGTGCCGCCGGTCACGCTGACCACGATCCGCTGGTTCGGCGTCTTCCTGATCCTGTTGCCGTTCGCCTGGCCGCATCTGAAGCTGGACTGGCCGAAGCTGCGCGGCGCCCTGCCGCTGATGCTGCTGCTGTCCGCGGTCGGCTTCGCCTTCAACAACGCGATCTCCTACTGGGCGATGCAGTATACCGAGGCGCTCAACGCGCTCTTGATCCAGTCGGCGGGGCCGCTGTTCGTGGCGCTGTGGTCACTGATCCTGTTCGGCGTGCGGCTGACGCCGGCGCAGCTGGCCGGCATCGCGATCTCGCTGGCCGGTGTGCTGACCATCATCCTGCGCGGCGACTTCTCCGCGCTCGCCAGCATCAGCTTCAACCGCGGCGACATCATGTTCGGCGCCTCGCTGGTATCGTTCGGGCTCTATTCGGCGCTGATCCCGCGGCGACCGAAGATCCATCAGCTTTCGCTGATCTCGTTCACCACCTGCTGCGGTGCGCTGATGCTGCTGCCGGTGGCGGCCTGGGAGTTCGCCAACGGCGTGACGCTGAAGTTCGACTTGCTGACCGGCGCAACGCTCGCCTATGTGCTGATCTTCCCGTCCACGCTCGCCTATCTGTTCTTCAACCGCGGCGTCGCGCTGATCGGCCCGAACCGCGCCGCGCCGTTCTTCCATCTGGTGCCGGTGTTCGGCTCGGCGATGGCGATCCTGCTGCTCGGCGAGACGCTCGCGCCGTTCCATCTGATCGGCTACGCGCTGGTGCTCGCCGGCGTCATCATCGCCTCGCGCCAAGGGTCCGCCAAGACATCGGCGAAGCGCGAGGCCGTGAACCCATAAATCTGCCGGGCGGACAGCTTGCCAAAGTCTGCTATAGCACCGATAGCGACCAAATTCTGCAGCGCAGCTAAATGACGCGATGGGCCAATAGGCAACTTCGGCACATTTTGACGTACCGCCCAAAGGAACGACATCTCCGTGGACGCGTTTGAAGATGGGCGTCGTGGAGCTAAAACATGGATCGACAAGCCGAAGTCGAACACCTTGCGCAGTCCGACAGGCATATCGCGACCGCCGAGCAACACATCACGAAGCAACGACTTTTACTTGATAATTTGCGGGCGGAACGTCACGACACCAAAGTTGCGGAGGAGATGCTCACGGGCTTTGAGCACAATCTAAAGACGCTGCGTGAGCATCGAGCGATAATTGTCAAAACGATTGAGCAGATCGACGAGGGGCTGGCTTGATCACCGGACGTTACGGTTCGGCCGAATCGGCTCCCTGTTTTCCCCATGCGGGAGCTGGCCAACTAACAAGGTTGCCTTGAAGCCCTTCCTCGGTCTCCTCGATGGCCCTAACGATAAGCTCGCGGTGTTCTTGCATTACCTGTAGATTGGCCTCGAACACCCGCAACGTTTCCTCCGCGAGCTTCGTGTCTTGGCCGCTGCATCGTAGGTTCTCGATCAAGGCCACTTGCTCCCTGATCACGCATTCAGCCTTCGCTACGTGTTTATTGGCAATAGATAGCTGTTGCCGCTCAAAAGAGCGCCGCTCCTGCGCCTTCCTTTTTCTATCGACAGCCGCTTGCATCCGAAAGCCGTCAGGCTGCTGAGGTGATGGTTTTTTGATCTCGCGCTGCTTGGTTTTTGGAATGTTTGGTCGAGGATTTTCCGAAAGCACTTTGCGGCCCAGCGTAATGGCTGCGCGTCCCGACGCCAGGTGACGAGCGTCGTGCTCTCTGTCGAGAGACGAGAGACGGAAAAAGCGGAAACCTGGCAACACCATCCCGGCGCTCCCTGTCGTAGGCGGAAGCGCGACCGGCCCCAGTCGGGGGGACGCGGAACCGCCGCCGACGACAAGGGCACTTTACTGGAATTAGGGCACTGAATACAGCGAAGCGGGCGGCAGTTCACTTGAGGCGCCTTCGCCGGAACGGCGCCCCCCCCCCCCCGCGTTATCTGGCATGGCACAGGACCTTGAGACACTGTTCGCGCGTGCCGACGCCGCTATACAGCGTTCCAGACAGCTGGCGGAGGCTGTTTCTGCAGCGCATAAACGCCTGCTGGACCAAATATCCGCGCGACGACTATTGGGCTTCAGTCCCGCTGATCGGAAGGTGAGGTACCCGCAGGATTTTCCTGAAACGCGCCCTGCCTCTCAGCCGTTTCCAGCCCAAGCTGACGATAGCGGGACCTAGCGCTTTCGGCACGAACGATAGTAGCTCTCACCTCCCGGGCTACCCTTTGGGCCCGTATAAGGTGCTCTATCGCTTCTTCCTTGACGCGATAGCTATCCTCAATAGCGCGGTCGGCGCGCTTGAGCAGATCGTCCATCGCACGTAAAAGCCATGCGGAATGGATTGTTCCTATCGGCCCGGGGCGTTCCTAAAGTCCGTTGCGGGTCATCCGCGACCGGGTCGAGCCAGTAGCAAGTCCGGCCCAGTCCGCTATGCCGCCGAAAGCGGAAGTCAATTCAGAGCATTAGCGACACGGCACGGGGCGTTGCCAGTTGATGGCGCTGCCCGAGACGTGATTCAAGCTCCGAAAACCGGAGCCTCGGAGCATGCGCTGCGAACTCAGCGACTACGAGTGGACCGCCATCAAACCGATGCCGAACAAGCCGCGCGGTGTTCGGCGTGCAAATGACAGTCGCGGGCATACGGCAAGTAAGGCCGCCTCAGCTGGCGGCCTATTCTCATCCAGCGCACGATTAATTTCCTAGCAGTGGCACAAACTGCACTTTGGTCGCCAGTCATCCCGAGCTAGATTTCAACCCCACGCAGGGGTTGTATCATGACTAGTGACCTACTTTATAGGGCGAGCATTGTAGCGTTGGGGCTGAGCCCCATCGCTCTGGTTGCCATCGTTCTATTTGTTTGAGATCGAGACCGCCCCAGTTTGATGGCCTCTTTCACTTTGCGCGTAACGCGCAACTTCACCGTAATCGACGGTGGGCGCTCTTGGGAGCGCTCCAAAGAAGCAGCCCCAGCGAGGCGACTGGCTGGGGCCGATTTCCCGTGGATTCGTCCATGCGCTGTGGGCAGGTAGTCAGCAATGGACGTTGCGGTAACCGGGATCCACGTCGGCCGTTCCTATCCAAAGAAATGGCCCCGGCGAGGGGGTACACGCTGAGGCCAAGGCGGTTGGATCAATCCATGAGATGACAGGTTCATCACATAAACAGGACGCCGACAACAGGACGCCGACGCCTACGATGAGCGCTACGAACGATATCGCCGCCAACGCCATAAAGGTGTACTCGACGCCATCGTAGTGGCTGAGCCTGAACATGGCGCCCAGTCTGCGCCCGGTTCCGAGCCACCGCATTCGCATAGGCAAGTCAGCGAACTGCCTAACGGCAAAAGAAACGGCCCCAGCACCCTTGGAGGTGATGCTGAGGCCGCTCCTCATTCCATTGCTTGCCGAGCCGCCGCGTCGGTAATCGGGCTAGCCCCTCTGGGCCTGAAAAAATTGTCCTTAATGAAACCGCCTTGCCCAGTGCGGGAATGATCGAATCAAAGCGTGTGCCAGTCAATTAACTTGAGTGAATCAAAGGTAAACAAATCGTCCGGATGCTTAACGGTCGGGGTGTCCTGGTCCGCGCTGCGTCCTAGGACAGCACCATCTATCGAGAGAGCAAGAGCCCTCACCCGGATTGCACTGGACGATGCTTCGCATCGCCAGGCGCAATCCGACCTCTCCCCAACGGGATAGGTGAACCGAGAGCGCGCCAAGCCAATCCAACCAAACCCATCCCGCTCTAGCAGACGCCGAGGAGATGGCTAGCTGACCTTGCGCAAGCCGGCGGATTTGCGTGGCGAATATGGCTTTGCCGCCAGCGTGTCCGTGATGAAGTCGATAAACCGCCTCACCTTCGCCGGCACGTGGTTACGCGAGGCGTAATAGACGTAGAGCGGAAAACACTCGTCGGGCCAGTCCGGAAACAGCTCGATCAGCGCGCCGCTCCTCAGGTGATCGTCGAGGCCGAGATCGATCACCTGCGCGATGCCGAAGCCGGCCAGGCAAGCGCCGAGCTTGGTTCCTGAATCGGTTACGGTGAGCCGCCCGTTGACCGCGACCGGCACGACCTCGTTGCCGCGCCGAAACTCCCAATCGAAGGGACGCCCGGTCGCCGCATCGATTGCATGGATGCACTGATGGTCGCGGCTTGCCAGCTCCCGCGGATCAAGCGGCCGGCCGTGTCGTTCGAGATAGATCGGCGAGGCCACGGTGAGCACGCGCGCATCGAGCACGCGGCGCGCAATCAGCGCCGACGGCACCGGCTCGCCGAAACGCACCGCCAGATCAAAACCGTCGCTGACCAGATCCGCGATCCGGTCGCGGGTCTCGATACGCAGCTCCATGCCTGGATTCTGCAGCAGGAACTCGCTCAGCTTCGGCGACAGCACCATGCGGGAGAACAGCGGGTCAACATTGACCCGCAACCTGCCGCGGACCGCATCGCGCGATTTCGAGGTCTCCGCCGCCGCTTCGCCGATCCCGGCCAGATGCGCAGCAACCCGCTCGCACAGCGCGCGTCCTTCCTCGGTGAGCTCGACGGCGCGGCTCGTGCGGTGAACCAGCCTGGCATCGAGGCGCGCCTCGAGCTTGGCGATCGCCTTGCTGACCCCGGATTGCGTCATGCCGAGCCGTTCGGCGGCCCGGCCAAAACTGCGCGCATCCGCCAGCGCCGCGAGGACCACCAGGCCGCCAACCAGCCGACCGTCAACTTCGTCCATGCCGATGCCTTTCAGTCATCCAAGAGATGACCGCCCAGTCGTAGCACTCCGCCACCATATCGGCCACTGTCGGCGCAGATCACCGGTTCGATCCGGTGCGGCCACCGCCACATCAACCGCCAAGGAGATTTTGCAATGAGCGACATCCAGGCCATCGCATCCGCGATCGATGGATATTTCAACCTGATGTACGACGTCGACGATAGCCGGTTCCGCGACGTCTTCGCCGATGCCTGCATCGTGCACGGCATCCGGGACGGCAGGCACACGGTGCGCTCGGCCGCCGAATTCCGCGACTTCATCCGCAGCCGTCCCTCGCCGGCGTCGATGAAATCGCCGCGCGAGGAGGCCATCATCAGCATCGACCAGACCGCGTCCGACCTGGCCATCGCCAAGGTGCGCGTCAGGGCCGGCCAAACCGGCTTCATCGATCATCTGGTGTTTCATCGGATCGACGGCCGGTGGCTCATCACCACCAAGGCGTTTCACGTCGCGCAGGTCTTTCCGGCGGGATCGTAACGCACTCACGGCCGACTTTCGGAATATTAGAAATATGACACTGATTTGCCCGACGTGTCAAGCCTGGTCGGGCACCGGCCGCCACCGGCTCCTTTGCATGGGGTTGTTTTCGATATTTTTGGCAGCGTGCCCCTGCGACGGCCCGGGAGTGGCCATGCGGCGAAAGGCTGCTCCCGGCACGGCTTCCGCGGCCATGGCGGCCGGGTTAGCTTCGGCCGCAATGGGCCTGTTCAGGGCCTGCGCGGGGGGACGACGACATGGTCATGGGATTGAGACGATACTGCTGCCTGGCGGCCGCAGCCACCGCCGCGCTTGCGGCGATATCCGGGGCGGCACTTGCCCAGACCTATCCCACCCGCAACATCACGCTGGTGCTGCCGTTTGCCGCCGGCAGCGGCACCGACACCACGACGCGGCTGATCTCCAAGGAGCTCGGCGTTGCGCTCGGCGTCGGCATGGTGATCGACAACCGGGCCGGCGCCAACGGCTCGATCGCGGCGAACTATGTCGCCCGCTCCGCCCCCGACGGCTACACGCTGTTCGTCACCACGAACACGACGCACTCGGCCAATCCGTATCTGCTCAAGACCATGAACTACGATCCGATCAAGGATTTCACGCCGATCGCGCGCACCGGCGACCTGCCCTTCATGCTGGTGATCCATCCGGACATCCCGGCGAACTCGGTCGCCGAGCTGATCGCGCTCGCCAAGAAGGAGCCGGGCAAGTACAGCTACGCCAGTGGCTCGTCATCGGCGAGCGTCTCCGGCGCGACCTTCGCGCGCCTCGCCGGCATCGACCTGCTGCATGTGCCCTACAAGAGCTCACCGCCGGCACTGACCGACGTCATCGCCGGCCGCATCTCGATGATGTTCATCGACGTGCCGACCGGGCTGCCGCACGTCAACGCCAAGGTGCTGAAGCCGCTCGCCGTCACCACCAAGCGGAAGTCGGCACTGCTGCCGGACCTGCCGACGATGGACGACACCGTGAAGGGCTTCGATATCACCTCCTGGCAGGGCTATCTCGGCCCCGCCAACATGCCGAAGGACGTCGTGGTCAGGCTGAATGCGGAGATCCGCAAGATCGTCGAGCGGCCGGACATCAAGAGCCAACTCGCCGAGCGCGGCATGGAGGCATTCTCCGGCACGCCCGAGGAGTTCGAGGCATTCCTCAAGGAGCAGCTCGTGCTGTGGGAGAAGCTGATCGCCGACGCCGGAATCGAGAAGCAGTAGGCCCCGGTCATTGCGAGCGAAGCGACGCAATCCATCGATCCGCATGCACGGAAAGATGGATTGCTTCGTCGCTACGCTCCTCGCAATGACGTTTGGGCAGGCCTACAAACCTTACGCCGCGCGCACCTTCTGCAGGAACTCGTCGACCGCGTTGCGCAGCATGCCGGACTGGGTGTCGAGCTCGCGGGCATTCGACAGCACGTCGCCGGCCGCGGTGCCGGTGGCGGCGGCCGCTGACGTGACGCCGCCGATATGGGCGGAGATCTCGCTCGAGCCGGCCGCGACCTGCTGGATGTTGCGCGCGATCTCGCGCGTCGCATCGCCCTGCTGGTCGATCGCGGTCGAGATCGAGGCGGTGATCTCGCTCATCTGCGCGATCGTCGCTGTGATGCCGCCGATCGAGGTCACCGCCTCGCCGGTGGACGCCTGCATCGCGGCGACCTGCGCCGAGATCTCCTCGGTCGCCTTCGCGGTCTGGTTGGCCAGCGCCTTCACTTCAGAGGCGACCACCGCGAAACCGCGGCCGGATTCGCCGGCGCGCGCCGCCTCGATGGTGGCGTTGAGCGCGAGCAGGTTGGTTTGAGCCGCGATCGAGTGAATCAGCTTGACCACCTCGCCGATCTTCTCGGCGCCGGTGGAGAGCGCCTGCACGGTCGCGTTGGTGCGCTCGGCATCGGCCACCGCCTGGCTCGCGACCTCGCTGGAGCGCGCCACCTGGCGGGAGATCTCCGCAACCGAGCTGGAGAGCTCCTCGGCGGCAGCGGCGACGGTGCCGACATTGTTGGAGGCGCTGTCGGACGCAGCGCCGACGGTCGCGGCCCGCGCGCTGGCGTCGCTTGCGGTCGCGGTCATCGACTGCGCCGTGGTCTGCATGCCGGCGGCGGCGGAGGCCACCGTGCGGACGATGCCGTTCACGCTGCGCTCGAAATCGTTGGCGATATTCTCCATCGCACCACGGCGCTCGGCCTCCGCGCGTGCTTTGGTCTCGGCCTCGGCCTGTTCCAGGCCGCGGATGCGAACCGCGTTGTCCTTGAAGACCTGAACCGTGGCCGCCATTCCGCCGACCTCGTCACCGCGGCCGACGCCGGGGATGTCACCGTCGAGCTTGCCGTCGGCGATGTCGCGCATGCGGGCGCCGAGCAGGTTGAGCGGACGGGAGATGCTGCGGCCGATCAGCCAGGCGACTGAGCCGGAAACGATGCCGATGCCGAGGATCGCGAGGCCGAGCAGCCAGGCAATCGGCCGCATCTTGGCATCGATATCGTCGAGATAGGCGCCGGTGCCGAGATACATATCGAAGCCGGGGACCGCGACGGCGTAGCCGAGCTTGCGGATCGGCGTCTCCTGGCCGGGCTTCACATAATCATAGAACAGCAGGATCTCGCCCTTGGCCTTCACGCCGTCCATCAGTTCCTGCGAGAGCTTGCGACCATTGGTCACGATGTCCATGCGATTGGTTCCGACCTGCTTCGGATCGGGCGCCAGCACCGTGATGCCGCTGTAGTCGGTGCCGAACAGATAGCCGGCGCCGTTGTCGTAGGTCAGGGTGTTGGCGCGCTTGCCGAACTCGGCCAGTGCCGCTTCCTTGGTCAGCTTGCCGGCGTCGACATCCTTCTTCAGGCCCGCCGCCATGTTCTTCGCCATCTCGACGATGGCCTTGGCCTGGTCGATGCGCGCATTCATCATCTCCCGCTGCATCAGGTGACCGGCGAGGATGCCGGCCGTGCACAGGCCAAGGAGGGTCACCCCCACCAGAATGCCGAGCTTGGGGGTGATCTTCAGATTTGACAGCTTCACGGGGGTCTCCAGAAGAGGCGGGGAACGCGACGCGATTGGCGGATTGATTCCGCGCACCGTAATGTGAGACCCTTTACCTGATGGTTACGGAGGTTCCCCGTAGAAGCCCGGAGAATCAGGCCGCGGACCAACCGGCAATTGTGGAGAGAACAGCGCGGCTCGCGTACAAGCATGGGAAGGCGGCGACCCAGCCGCGCTCCAAGAAGCAAGAAGAATCAAGATCAAGAAGCAAACCAGCAAGAAGCAAGAACAGCAGACTCACATCGGGAGCAGACAATGTCGAAATTCAGGGTGGTCACGCCGAAGGGCGCGAGCTTCACGGTCGCCGGCGGCGGCTACGATTATGAGCGCGAGGCGCTCGATCCGATCGGCGCCGAGATCGTCGAGGCGCCGGCCAACGAGGCCGAATTCATCGCGGCGGCACGCACCGCGGACGCGATCTACGCCAAGGGCATGCCGATCACCAAGGCGGTCATCGACGCGCTCGAGAACTGCAAGGTGATCACGCTCGGCAGCGTCGGCGTCGACTCGGTCGACGTCAAGGCCGCGACCGCCCGCGGCATCCCCGTCACCAACATTCCCGACACCTTCATCGAGGAGGTCGCCGACCACGCCATGATGCTGCTGCTCGCCGGCTTCCGCCGCCTGATCGAGCAGGACAAGATGGTGCGCACCGGCCGCTGGGCCGAGGGCCGTCCGGCGCTTTTGAAGATTCCGCGCCTGATGGGCCAGACGCTCGGCTTCATCTCGTTCGGCCGGGTCGCTCGCGCTGTGGCCAAGCGCGCCGCGCCGTTCGGCCTCAGGATGGTGGCCTACGATCCCTTCATCCAGGAAACCCTGATGTACGACCACGGCGTGATCCCCTCGACGCTGTCGGAGGTGCTGTCTCAGTCGGATTTCGTCTCGATGCACGCCCCGGCGCGGCCCGAAGTGCACCACATGCTGACCGAGAAGCATTTTCGCCAGATGAAAAAGTCGGCGATCTTCATCAACACCGGCCGCGGCGCCACGGTCGACGAGGAATCGCTGATCAAGGCGCTGCAAGAGGGCTGGATCGCCCACGCCGCGCTCGACGTGCTGGAAAAGGAGCCGCCGTCGCACAACAATCCGATGCTCGGGATGGACAATGTTACCTTGACCGCCCATGTCGCGTCGGCGTCGGCACGTTTTGACGAGGCGCGCAAGCGCCGGGTGGGCTACGAATTGTCACTAGTGCTGCAAGGCATGTGGCCGGTAAGCTGCGTCAACCCGTCGGTGCTGCAAAACACCGCGTTGCGCCGCTGGCAGCCCGTCAGCATGGATCGCGGTCCGAACAGCTAGGGCGGGAATGCGTTTTTCGTGCGGGGCCCGTCTCTTGCGGGCCCTTTGCGCGGCAGGCGCCGAGACCAAGACACCTTCACCGGCGGCCAAACGCCGGGAAGGAAAAAACAACGAAACAATAAGAACGGGAGTGCGAACGACATGAAGTACGAGATCACGCGTCGCGACGCGCTGGTGCTGGGGGCTTCCGCGGCGGCGCTGGCGGTTACCGGCGCTTCGGCGCAGGAGGCGTCGAAGGTGAAGGCAGCCGACGTGGCGGCGCCGTCGCTGCCGATCGAAAAGGACGCCACCTTGCGCATGCTGCGGCCGGTACGCTTCGTCCAGGCCGACGAGGACGTGTTCCGCGCCAATGCCAAGAAATTCACCGACAAGACCGGCGTGGAGATCAAAGTCGACTTCGTCGGCTGGGAGGACATCAACCAGCAGACCGCCGTGACCTCGAACTCCGGCGCCGGCCCCGACATCATCATCGGCTTCGGCGACGCACCGCACATCTATATCGACAAGCTGATCGAGCTGACCGATGTCGCCGACTATCTCGACAAGCGCTATGGCGGATGGCTCACGCTGGCGCGCCGATACGGCATGCGCTCGAAGTCGAAGAGCTGGGTCGGCCTGCCGTTCGGCGCCTCGGGCGGCCCGCTGGTCTACCGCAAGTCGCTGGTCAACGCCGCCGGCTTCGACAAGGTGCCGGAGGACCACGCCGGCTTCCTCGACCTCTGCAAGAAGCTGAAGGCGGCCGGCAAGCCCGCGGGCTTCGCACTCGGCAACGCGGTCGGCGACGGCAACGGCTTCGCCAACTGGCTGTTGTGGTCGCACAACGCCGCGCTGCTCGATGAGGAAGGCAACATCATCATCAACAGCAAGGAGACGATCGCGGCGCTGAAATATCTGAAGGAACTCTATCCGACCTTCATCGCCGGCACCCCGTCCTGGAACGACGTCTCCAACAACCGCGCTTACTCGTCGCAGGAGATCGGCCTGACCGCAAACGGCGTCTCGCTGTATTTCTCGCTGAAGAACGATCCCGCGACCAAGGCGATCGCCGACGACACCGCGCATCAGTTCCTGATCAAGGGGTTGGCTCCCACCTCTCCGATGTCCGGCCTGACCTTGAACGCAATGGTGTTCAAGCACAGCAAGTATCCCAACGCCGCGAAGGCGTTCCTGCAGTTCATGCTCGAGCACGAACAGTACGAGCCGTGGCTCAACGCCAACTCCGGCTACTGGTCGCAGCCGCTGGCGGCCTATGCCGACGCCGCGGTGTGGTCGAGCGACCCCAAGGTCGCGATCTTCAAGGACACGATGCGGAGCCCCTACTACAACGGCTACAAGGGGCCGATCTCGACCGCGACCGGCGCCGTCAACGCCGACTATGTGCTGGTGCAGATGTGCGCCTCGGTCGCGACCGATGCCGCAACGCCCGAAGCCGCAGCCGCCGAAGCCGAACAGCGCGCCAAGCGGTACTTCCGGCGGCAGGGCCGGTAAGATCGACCTCAAGCCGCTGTCATTCCGGGGCGATGCGTAGCGTCGAATCCGGAATCTCGAGATTCCGGGTCTGGTGCTAACGCACCATCCCGGAATGCCCCTGGAAGTCGGACCGAGACAAGAACCTGATGTCTGTCACCACCCTCCCCTCACGCGGCGCGGCGCTGCACCAGCCGGGCTGGCTCGCGCGCCTGTTCGACTACAAGCCGTTCCTGATCGTGATGTGCCTTGCGCCCGCGATCGGCCTGCTGCTGGTGTTCCTCACCTATCCGCTGGGCCTCGGCATCTGGCTCGCCTTCACCGACACCACGATCGGCCAGCGCGGCATCTACATCGGACTTGAGAACTTCCAGTATCTGCTCAAGGATCCCTTGTGGTGGAACGCGGTGTTCTATTCGATCTTCTACACCGCGATCGCAACTTTCGGAAAGTTCGCGCTCGGCTTCTGGTTGGCGCTGCTGCTCAACAACCATTTTCCGTTCAAGAGCCTGATCCGCGCCATCGTGCTGCTGCCGTGGATCGTGCCGACGGTGCTCTCCGCGCTGGCGTTCTGGTGGATCTACGATCCGCAGTTCTCGATCATCTCCTATCTCCTGGTCGACGTGCTGCACTGGCGCGACAGCAATGTCGACTTCCTCGGCTCGCCCTGGCCGGCGCGGTTCTCGCTGATCGCCGCCAATATCTGGCGCGGCATCCCGTTCGTCGCGATCTCGCTGCTGGCGGGGCTGCAGACCATCTCGCCCTCGCTCTACGAGGCGGCGATGCTCGACGGCGCCACCTCCTGGCAGCGCTTCCGCTACATCACCTTCCCGATGATGATGCCGATCCTGGCGATCGTGATGACGTTCTCGATCATCTTCACCTTCACCGACTTCCAGCTGGTCTACGCCATCACCCGCGGCGGGCCGGTCAACTCGACCCATCTGCTCGCGACACTGGCGTTCCAGCGCGGCATCGCCGGCGGCGAGCTCGGAGAGGGTGCCGCGATCGCCGTCTCGATGATCCCGTTCCTGGTGTTCGCAACATTGTTCAGCTACTTCGGCCTCGCGCGCCGCAAATGGCAGCAGGGAGAAGCCAATGACTGACGTTGCAGCCCAATCCTCCAACGTCGCCAGCGCCACGCCCGATACGATGGCGTGGGACTCCCGCGCCCGGCGCGTGGTGATGATCTATCTGCCGCTCGCCTGCTTCATCCTGATCCTGCTGTTTCCGTTCTACTGGATGGCGGTCACCTCGTTCAAACCGAACGCCGAGCTGCTGAACTACAAGGAGCACAATCCGTTCTGGATCACCTCGCCGACGCTCGCGCATATCAAGCATCTGTTGTTCGACACGGCCTATCCGCGCTGGCTGAAGACCACCATGCTGGTCGCGATCGGCTCGACCTTCCTGTCGCTGTTCGCCTCGACGCTCGCCGCCTACGCGATCGAGCGGCTGCGCTTCCGCGGCAGTCCCTATGTCGGCCTCGGCATCTACCTCGCCTATCTGGTGCCGCCGTCGATCCTGTTCATTCCGCTCGCCACCGTGATCGTGCAGTTCGGCTTGTTCGATTCTCCGCTGGCGCTGATCCTGGTCTATCCGACCTTCCTGGTGCCGTTCTGCACCTGGCTGTTGATCGGCTATTTCAAGTCGATCCCCTACGAGCTCGAGGAATGCGCGCTGGTCGACGGTGCGACGCGGTTGCAGATCCTGTGGCGGATCACGCTGCCGCTCGCGGTGCCCGGCCTGATCTCGGCCGGCATCTTCTCCTTCACACTGTCCTGGAACGAGTTCATCTACGCGCTCGCCTTCATCCAGAGCGGCGCCAACAAGACGGTGCCGGTCGCGATCCTGACCGAGCTCGTCACCGGCGACGTCTACCAGTGGGGCGCGCTGATGGCCGGCTCGCTGCTCGGCTCGCTGCCGGTCGCGCTGTTCTACTCGCTGTTCGTCGACTACTACGTGTCGTCGCTGACGGGGGCGGTGAAGGAGTAACGGAGCTTCCGGCGTATTGAAGCGAACTCAATCTATCCCCGTCATCCTGAGGAGCGCGAAGCGCGTCTCGAAGAATCGACGGCCAGCAGCCGGGCCGTACATCCTTCGAGACTCGCCCAGCGGCGCAAGTGCGCCGCAAGGCTCGCACCTCAGGATGACGGGAATAGATGTGCGGCCTCTCTCAACGAGGTCGCGCACTACCGCGGCACGAACGCGACCGGCACGGAAAAGCCCATCGAGCCCTGCGTGATCTCGGACGGAAACGCCGGAAACGGCTGGGCCTGGCGCACCATCGCCAACGCGCGCGCGTCGAAGGTCGGATTGCCGGAGGAGCCGCCGAGATGGCTCGACAGCACCTGCCCGCCGCGGCCGAGCGTGAACACCAGGCGGACCACCCCGCGCTGGCCGTTGCCGCCTGCGGGATAGGAATGGAAGCGCAACAGATGCGCGCGGACGCGGGCGTTATAAGCGGCGATCGCTGACGCGGCTGCGCCGGCGCTGATCGCGGATGCTGCCGGCCCCTGCCGTTCGGCGCGGCTTGGCGCGATGGTGCGCGGTGCCGGGGTTGCCTCGGACGGCTGCTTTGCTTCCCGACGAACCACTTTCGGCTTGACCGGTTCGACCTTCGTCTCCGGAACGACTTTCGCGGGCTCGGGTTTCGGCGGCGTGATCTGCGGCTTCTGTTCCGGCGGCGCGACGACGTCGGGCTTCTCCTGCATCGGCGTCGGCGCGATCTCCTGCGGCACTGGCTGCGCGGCGGCAGGCTCCGGCGGCGACGCGTCGGCCTCCTGCATTGCCGGCCCCGGCGGCAGCTCGGTCTCCGAAATCTCCGGCGCCGAGGTGATCGGCGTCAGATCGACCAGCACCGCCGGCACCGCAACGCCGGGCGGCGGCGCCGGGACCCAGCTCATGCCAACCGCGAGCACTGCCGCATGCGCCGCCAGGATCACAGCCACCGACAGGCCCCAGCGCCGCAGCCAGATCTCGCCGCCCGCATCATGAAGCGCGTACGCATTCATGGATCAGCTACGCCCGTCGAGGCCAACCAGCGCAATCTTGAGATAGCCGGCGTTGCGCAGCAGGTTCATCACCTCCATCAGATCGCCATAGCTGACCGCCTTGTCGGCGCGCAGGAAGATGCGCTCGTCCTTCCTGCCTTGTGTGGCGCCATCGAGCGTCGACGTCAGCGTCTCGCGCGCGATCACGTCCTCGCCGACCGCGACGGAGAGATCGGACTTCACGGTGACGAACACCGGCTTGTCCGGCCGCGGCTGCGGCTCGGCGGTCGAGGCCGGCAGATCGACGCCGAGATCGACGGTCGCGAGCGGCGCCGCCACCATGAAGATGATCAGCAGCACCAACATCACGTCGATGAACGGGGTGACGTTGATCTCATGCGCCTCGACCAGATCGTCGTCGCCACGACGCCGGCCGCCGAATGCGCCGCCAGTGCCAAGCTTCGCGCCCATCGCCTACTCCGCAGCGCGTGCCAGCCGGAACAGGCTGCGATCGCCCTCGCGGCTGACCAGCAGCATCACCATGGCGGAGGCGTCGCCGAGCAATGCGCGGTAGGACGCGATCGAACGGGTCAGGTGATTGTAGATCACGACCGCCGGGATCGCGGCGACCAGGCCGAGCGCGGTCGCAAGCAGCGCCTCGGCGATGCCGGGCGCGACCACCGCGAGATTGGTGGTGTGGGCCTCGGAGATGCCGATGAAGGCGTTCATGATGCCCCATACCGTGCCGAACAGGCCGACGAACGGCGCGGTGGCGCCGATCGTCGCCAATACGCCGGTGCCGCGCGCGATCTGCCGCGACATCGCCGCCTCGACCCGCTCCAGCCGCAGCGCGATGCGCTCCTTGAAGCCGTCGTCGAACATCCCGCCGGACAGCGCAGCCTCGCGCGAGGCCGATTGCACGATCTGCGCTACCGCATCGCTGCCGTCGCGGCTCGCCTGCTCGACCTCGGCAAGCTGGGTGTCGCGCTCAAGGAGGCCGATCCGCTGCCGGGCGAGCGCGGTCTTGCGGCGGATCTCGACGGTCTTGGCGAGCCAGATCGTCCAGGTGACGAGCGAGGCGAAGGCGAGCCCAACCATCACCGCCTTCACGACGATGTCGGCGCTTTCGAACATGCCCCAGGGCGAGAGGTTGCGCGGCAGCAGTGCGGCGTCGGATGCGGCAAGGCTACTGCTTGGGAGAGATGCAGTCACGACCGCAATCAACTGGACGACGATTGATAGCTGGCTACTTCTGCCAAACGTGCGAATTAGCATACTCACCTCCAACCGCATCTCACCTCGCCCCGCCTGCGGGGAGAGGTCGGATCGCATCGCAAGTTGCGAGCCGGGTGAGGGGGACTCTCCACGAGCACGGTGCCCGGAGGGTCCCCTCACCCCGACCCTCTCCCCGCAAGCGGGGATAGGGAGAAGAAATCTTCAGCCCGCGTTCGGTGCGAGGCGGTCCGCCAGCGCATGAAAGCGCACCAGCTGATCGCTACGCAGCGCGCGCGTCTCGTCGCGGCCGACGAACACCTTGAACATGATGCCGCCGTCGCGATTGATGAAGGCGATGAACGCCGACACCTTGCCCATGAAGGGCCGCTCGACGAACGCGATCGCCGCGCAGCGATCGTGCCTCAGATGGCCGTGCAGGCCCTTCGGCTGCATCAGGTTGAAATAGCCGCGACCGACCGCGCCGTTCGGAATGGCGCCGGTGAACTCGAAGATTGCGTCATCGGTATGCACGATCAGCGTCACCTCGCCCCACTCCGCGATGTCCTGCATCGCGGCGGCAAATTCACCGGC
Source organism: Bradyrhizobium sp. USDA 4501 (assembly GCF_054062115.1). Lineage (NCBI taxonomy): Bacteria > Pseudomonadati > Pseudomonadota > Alphaproteobacteria > Hyphomicrobiales > Nitrobacteraceae > Bradyrhizobium > Bradyrhizobium sp. USDA 4501. Next base: position 5,790,258 of record NZ_JBSSEX010000001.1, on the reverse strand, counting down.
GCCGATCCGCACCATGCTCTCGGGGAGCGCCTCGAGCACCGCGCGCGGCGTCACCTTGCGCTCGCGCGCGACGTCCTCGATGAGCGTGCCGGGATTGTCGGCCATATAGGCCTTCAATCCCGCAAGCTCCGCGTTCTGCGCGGCCGTCTCCGTCATGCCGGGCTCTTCGCGCGCTCGGTGATCAGAACCTCAAAACCCTCGAATTTGGGATGGCCGAGATAGAGGCTGCCGCCGGTCTCGTTGCCGGCGCGCGAATGGGCGCGGCGGAACGCATCGGATTTCGTCCAGTCCTCGAACGCCGCCTTGCTGGCCCAGACGGTATGGGTCGCATAGAGCGTGTGGTCCTCGGCCTCGGGGCCCTTCACCAGATGAAATTCGATGAAGCCCGGCAGATCGCCGAGATAGGATTCGCGCGTCTTCCAGACCGTCTCGAACGCCTGCTCCTTGCCCTTGATCACCTGGAACCGGTTCATTGCGATGAACATGAAAACTCTCTCCTGTTTGACGGCGGATGCCGGGATCCTGCCGGTTGATCTCGTTAATAACATGAACGCGCCAAGGAATACGCCAAGGCCGCGCTGGGGGCACCAGCGCGGCCGGAGCAACCTGGATGGAATGATCGGCGTCTCGCGTTACGCTCCACCTAGGTGAATCCTGAGTCCGGCCTTGTAAACGGTGCCCGGACCGGGGCTCGAGAACAGCACGTCGTTCTGCGTCGTGCCGTCGGTCGAGGAGCCCGGGATCGCATAAGGCCGGTAGTACTGGTTCAAGAGGTTGTCGACCGATGCCGTGAAGGTGATGTCCTTGGTGGCGTTCCAGGTCAGATAGAGGTTGACGAGCTCGTAGCCGGTCGAGGGCAGATAGCCCGCCGGCAGGTCGTTGTTGGCGCCGAACGAGGACCATTGCGCAGCAACGATCAGCGAACGGTCGAGCAGGCGGACGCCGCCCGTCGTCGTCACCTTGCGCGGCGTGATGGTGGCGAGCCCGACATTGGTCTGGGTGTTCCGGCCGCGCATCAGATGGCCGGCGACGCCGACGAACCAGTCGCCTGCATCATACATCGTCTCGAGCTCGAAGCCTTCGATGCGGGAGTGGGCGATGTTCTGGTACTGGTAGAACTGGCTGAACCGCCCGAACGGCGTCAGGGTCGGCGCCGAGGCGACGAGGTCGATATAGCCGTCGACGTCGTTACGGAACACGTTGACCTTGCCGCGGAACGAGTCGCTCGCGTTGAAGATGCCGTCATATTTCAGGTTGATGCCGGCTTCCTTGTTCTTGCCGACCTCCGGCCGCAGCGCTGCATTGGGCAGGAAGCAGAACAGGCCGCTGGTGCCGTCAGGGCAGTTGAACAGCGCCGGCCCGCCGCCGGTGGCGTGACCGCCCGCGATCAGCGTCTCCGTGATGGACGGCGCGCGATAGCCTTCGGCATAGCTGACATAGGGCGTGAAGCCGGCAACCGGCGTGACGCCGAGCGTGATCTTCGGCGACAGCCGGTCGCCACTGGTCGTGGTGTTGATCGAATTGAGTTCGTAATGGTCGTAGCGGACAGCGCTGATCAGCTCGAGCCAGGTCGAATAGTTCTGCTTCAGCTGCACGAAGCCGCCGGACACGGTGCGCTGGCCGCCCGGCGTCGTGATGTTGGAATTGCCGCGCGAATCGAACGTCTCGACATCGTCGCGGAAGGCGTCGAAACCGTAGGTCACGGCGTTGCGCCAGTCGCCGAAATTGAAGCGCGAGGTGTTGTTGACGTCGACACCAACCGTATCCAGCAAATAGCCGCGCTTGTCGCCGACGCAGCCGGAGATGTTGTTGCCGGGATTGGCGAGCGTGCAGACGCCGCCGCCGGTGGTGATGCGGTTGTTGTAGGTCTTGACCTGGTCGTTGTCGGTGCGGTTGCCGTAGACCGAGATGTTCCAGTCGAACAGCATGTCGCCGGGTTTGGAATATCGCCAGCTCAAGGTGCCCGTGTAGTTCTTCGCGTCGGAAGCGTAGACCGAGGAGCCCGCGATTGCCGCCAGCGGCGCCGCCGTCGTGGTCGGGCCGCGGTTCGGCTGACCGATATTGTACTGGTAGTCCTGGAAGATGCCGCCGATCTTGAACTCGTGGCCTTCGGCCGGGCGGAACGTCACCTTCATCAGGCCGGCCGCGATATCGTTGCCGGTGTTGCCGATCTCGGTGCCCGCGCCGTCCTTGTAATTGCCCTGGGTGCGATAAACCGCGCCGCCGAACACATCGACATTCGGATCGACGCGTACACCGCCGAACACGGAGCCCATGCCGCGGTCCTTGTTGGTGCCGTAGGAGCCCGACATGTCGACACCCCAGCGCTCACCGGGACGCACCACGTCGTCGATATCCTTGGTGCGGAACGAGACCACGCCGCCGATCGCGCCGGAGCCGTAGATGTTCGCGGTCGGGCCGCGCACCACGTCGACGCCGCCGATCAATTCGGGATCGAGGAAGAACGAGCCGTTGGCGTTGTGGCCGGTGCGCTGATAGTTCTGCCGCGCGCCGTCAACGACAACAGCGACACGGCCGAAATCCTGCAAGCCGCGGATGTTGATGACGGTCGCCGGATCGTCGCCGCGCTCCTGAACCGAGACACCGGGCACGTTGTAGAATATGTCCGAGAGCCGGTTCGGCTGCAGGCCCTGGATCTTCTCCAGCGTGACGGAGCTGACCGGCGCCAGCGCATCGATCGCGCGCTCCTCGGTCTTGGAGGCCACCGCCGTGATGGTGTCGAGCGATTGCACCGGCACCGCGCCGATCTGCGCCCGCGCGTTCATCGCCGCCGGCGCCGCCTGAGCTTCGGCCGCCGGCTTCGGCTTCCGCTTGGCCTGCTTCGGCCGCTCGGTCGAAGGACGCGCCGCCGACGGATCGGCGGTCTGCGCGAAGCCGCGTTCCGGCAGTGCTGCCACAAATGAAAATACCAACGCGCCCAAAATCAGGGCGCGCGAAACCCTAGCCCCGTCAGCCATTCTAGCCCCAGCCTGATCATCGCTTTTCTGGTTTGGCTGGCGTGCGCTCTCTGACGAGCGGCTTGCTGGCTACATCGCGATCAAGCCACCGCTTGCCTCGCGTGAGGATTGGTTACGAGCCGGCAACAAAACGGTCAAGAATGCGGCAGCGCTGTTTATATCGATTGTAAAGTGCCGCCGTTGGAATGCGCCTTCGTCCGCTTATACAAGCAAACACCATTTGAAAATTTTCGCAGGCGCAGCACCACAATATGTCCGCAGCTTCCGAAGACAATATCGACGCAGCCGGAAAGCAGACCGAGCCTGCATCCGGCGCGGCCAAAACGCTGATCATGCGCGGTAATCGTCTCGACAGCCGCGACCTGTTCGCTGCGGAGCGCGAGATCATCATCATGCACGGCGAAGAACATTACCGGTTGCGGCTGACCTCGCAGAACAAGCTGATCCTGACCAAGTGACGGCCCCGATGACAATTTGTCGCACGCTCGCTTTGCTCGCCTTCTCCTGCCTGCTGCCGATCGAAGCCGTGACGGCCGAGGGCATCACCGTGCATGACGCGCGCGACCGCGACGTCGTGATCGACAATCCGTCGCGCATCGTCTCGATCGGCGGCGCGATCACCGAGATCCTCTACGCCCTCGGCTTCGAGGACCGCATCGCCGGCGTCGATGCGACCAGCCTCTACCCGCCGGCTGCGCTGCGCGAGAAGCCCGACGTCGGCTACATGCGTCAGCTGTCGCCGGAGGGCGTGCTTGGCCTGCACCCGTCGCTGGTGCTCGCGGTGCAGGGCTCAGGGCCGAAGGAGACCATGGACGTGCTCGAGGCGGCCAAGGTGCCGCTGGTGCTGGTGCCGGAGACGTTCTCGGAGGCCGGGCTGGTCGAGAAGATCAGACTGGTGGGCCACGCCATGGGCGCCGATCCGCGCGCCGCCTGCCTGACCACGGCGGTGGAGAGCGATCTCGCGCAACTGCGCGCGCTGCGTGCCAAGGTAACGAAGCCGGTGCGCGTGATGTTCGTGATGTCGCTGTTGAACGGCCGGGCGATGGCGGCGGGCCACAAGACCGCGGCGGACGAGATCATCCGGCTTGCCGGCGGCGTCAACGCCATCGATGGTTACGACGGCTACAAGCCGGTCAATGACGAGGCCATCGTGGCGGCGAAACCGGATGTCGTGCTGTCGATCGATCGCGGCAAGGATTCGCTGACGTCGGATGCCGTGTTCGCGCATCCGGCCTTCGCGCTGACGCCGGTCGCGGCCAACAAGGCCTTCATCTCGATGGAAGGCCTTTATCTGCTCGGCTTCGGACCGCGCACCGCGGCCGCGGCACGCGACCTCTCGGTCAAGCTTTATCCGGCGCTGGCGCCGGAGGCCGACTACTTCAAGCCGGCAGCGCTGACCGCGAATTGCCGGCAATGAGCGTGCTGGCCGAACGCCGCCGGCGTGCGAAACGACGGCGCGCCGGCATGTCGCTGCGGCCGGCCGCGACACTCACCCTGCTCTGCCTGCTTGCGGCGCTCGCAGGCACCGCCCTCGTCGCCCTGACGGTCGGGGCTGCCGGCATTCCAATGGCTCGGCTTCCGGCGGCGCTTGGGCTTTGGGCTGATCGTGTCGCCAACCCGCTGCTCGCACGCGACCAACTCGTGGTGTGGTCGATCCGCATCCCGCGGATCGCGGCGGCGGCGATGGTCGGCGGCCTCCTTGCCGTATCAGGCTCGATCATGCAGGGCCTGTTCCGCAATCCCCTCGCCGACCCCGCGCTGGTCGGCGTCTCCTCCGGCGGCGCGTTTGCCGCGGCGGCCGCGATCGTGTTCACCGACAGCCATCTCGGCGAAAGTCTGCGCTTCCTGCAACACCAGCTGCTGCCGATCGCGGCCTTTGCCGGCTCGCTGATCACGACCGTCGTGCTTTACGGCATCGCCAACCGCGGCGGCCGGACATCGATCGCGATCTTCCTGCTGGCCGGGCTTGCGATCGCCGCGATCGCCAATGCCGGCATCGGCCTTCTGGTGTTCGTCGCCGACGATCGCCAGCTTCGCGACATCACCTTCTGGCTGCTCGGCTCGCTCAGCGGTGCGACCTGGAGCAAGCTCACGGCGCTGGCGCCGGTGCTGGCGGTCGCGCTGGCCGCCTGCCTCTCGATCGCGCGCGGGCTCGACGTGCTGGTGCTCGGCGAGGCGGAGGCGTTCCACAGCGGCGTCGACGTCGAACGGCTGAAGCGGATCTCGATCGTGCTGGTGTCGGCGATGACCGGGGTCGCGGTCTCGGTCTGCGGCGTGGTCGGTTTCGTCGGCATCGTGGTGCCGCATCTGTTGCGGCTGGTGATCGGGCCCGCGCATCGGCTGCTGCTGCCGGCCTCCGCGCTGCTCGGCGCCATCCTCCTGGTCGGCGCCGACACCGTGGCGCGCACCATCGTGGCACCCGCGGAAATGCCGATCGGTATCCTGACGGCAGCGATCGGCGCGCCGTTCTTCCTCGCCATGCTGCTGCGGCAGCGCGGGCTGGTGTCGCTATGACGGCCCTGCTCGAAGCACAGTCGGTATCGATGACGGTCGGCGGCACTGATCTGGTCGATGCGGTGTCGCTGCAGATCGGCGCCGGCGAGATGGTCGCGATCGTCGGTCCCAACGGCGCCGGCAAATCGACCCTACTGCGGATGCTGTCGGGCGACCTGCGTCCGTCCCGCGGGGCGATCAGGCTGAGGCAGCGCGACCTGCAAACTTACCGACCGCGCGCGCTGGCGCAGCACCGCGCGATGCTGTCGCAGCATGTCAACGTCACCTTCCCGTTCACCGTCGAGGAAATCGTCAGCATGGGCGCCGGCGAAAGCCCGCGTGCCGTGGCGCGCGCGCTGGTCGAGGCGGCGCTCGACGAGGTCGGGCTCGCGCGTTTCCGTTTCAGGCAATTGCCGACACTGTCCGGCGGCGAGCAGCAGCGGGCGCATTTCGCCCGCGTGCTGGTGCAGCTCGCCTGCGGCGAAGCGCTGCATGGACCGGGACTGTTGCTGCTGGACGAGCCGACCTCGAGCCTCGATCTGCGCCACCAGATCGACCTGGTCGAAACGGCCCGGCGGCGCGCCGCCCGCGGCACCGCGGTGATCGCGATCCTGCACGACCTCAACCTCGCGATGCGGTTCGCCGACCGCATCCTGCTGCTGCACCGCGGCCGGCTTGCCGTCGACGGCGACCGTACGGCGGCGATGAAGGCCGAGACGCTGCGCGAGATCTTCGAGATCGACGCTGCGATCGCCTATACCGGAAACGGCGTGCCGTTCCTGCTGCCGCAGACGATGCAGCCGGCGGGCAAGGCGACGTAACGCCGCAAGCCTTATCCCGCCGCAACATCCGCGGTTCACAAAACTGTCAGCCGGCTGTAACAGGCGGCTCGGAGAACACCGCATCGTTTATCCTTTGGGAGATCAACCATGCGCCTGTCCCTGCTCTGCTCCGTCGCCTCGATCCTGCTCGCCACATCGGCATTCGCGCAGGGTGAGGGCGAATTCCCGGCGACGCTGGCGGGACACGCCGTGATGCCGGCGGAGAGCTTCATCGACGCGCCCGCCGACGCCCCTGATGATCTGAAGACCTCGGGCAAATACACCACCGGCAAGCGCGTCGACGCCATCGGCACCGTGATGGGCAAATCGTACGAGCGGCCGACCGGCGTGTCGCTGCCGTTCAAGGGCCAGCCGCTGCAGGGCCATTCCGGCATCAAGGTGATGCCCGACGGCTCGTTCTGGGTGATCACCGACAACGGCATGGGCTCGCGCTACAACTCGGCGGACTCGATGCTGTACCTGAACCGGCACAAGATCGACTGGGCGAGCGGCAAGATCGAGCGTCAGGAGACGGTGTTCCTGCACGATCCCGACAGGAAGGTGCCGTTCCGCATCGTCCACGAGGACACCGCCAAGCGCTATTTGACCGGTGCCGATTTCGACACCGAAGGCTTCCAGATCATCAACGACATTTTCTGGATCGGCGATGAATTCGGGCCCTACATCCTCAAGGCCGACAAGACCGGCAAGATCCTCGCCGTGTTCGAGACCGTCGCCGACGGCAAGCCGGTGCGCTCGCCGGATCACTGGGCGGTGCAGTCGCCAGGCGCGCCCGGCGCCAGCTACACCAACGTCAACCTGCGCCGCTCCAAGGGCTATGAAGGTTTTGCTTCCTCCAAGGACGGCAAGTTCCTTTACGGCCTGCTCGAGGGGCCGCTGTGGGATGCCGACAAGAAGGATTGGGAGAAGGTCGACGGCAAGGAGGCCTCACGCATCCTGGAATTCGACGTCGCGGCGGAGAAGTTCACTGGACGCTACTGGCAATATGCGTTCGAGCAGAACGGCAATGCGATCGGCGACTTCAACATGATCGATCCGGCCCAGGGCCTCGTGATCGAGCGCGACAATGGCGAAGGCACCGCCGACAAGGCCTGCCCGCAAGGCCAGCGCGGCGAGAACTGTTTTCCTGACCTCGCCAAGTTCAAGCGCGTCTACAAGATCGAGCTGTCCGATGCCAATGTCGGCAAGCCGGTGCGCAAGATCGCCTATATCGACCTGATGAAGATCCGCGATCCGAACAAGAAGGCGCGCAAGCCGCTCAACGACGGCGTCTACACCTTCCCGTTCTTCACCATCGAGAATGTCGACCGGGTCGACGAGACCCACATCATCGTCGGCAACGACAACAACCTGCCGTTCTCCTCCAGCCGCGACCCGAACAAGGCCGATGACGACGAGTTCGTGCTGCTCGAGGTCGGCGAGTTCCTGAAGGCGAAGTGAAGGGCTGCTTTCGCCGATCACACGCGTGTCGTTGCCCGGCTCGGCCGGGCGACCCGGTATTGCAGAGACGTCCGAACTTAGTGGATGGGCCGCGGCGTACTGGATGCCCCGCTCAAGGCGGGGCATGACAGCGAATATGCGGATAGCGTGATGCTCATCCCGGCACGACGGCCATTCCGTCATCCCCGCGCAAAGGCTACGCCTTTGTCGCTGGAGGTGCGAGCCTTGCGGCGCAATTGCGCCGCTGGGCGAGCCTCGAAGGATGCACGGCCACCGATGCAGCCGCGCGGAGACAGCCGGGCCGCCGCCCTTCGAGACGGCCGCTTTGCGGCCTCCTCAGGGTGACGGTGATACAGCTCAGCGCGCGGCTTCCGTGATCGTCACTCCTTCTTCGTCCGGTAATCTCCGAACGTCGTGTCGCGCTGGTCGAGCTGGGCCTTCACGCTGCCGCCGTCGCGGCGGAAGCCATGTAGGCCTTGCTGGCCTCGGTCGTGAAGGCCAGCGCCTGGATCTCGGTGCCGGCACGCATCGCGGCGCGGGCGCCCATGATTTCCATCGCGCGGTGGACGCTACGCTTGTTGAGCTGCTGCAGCTCGATCGGCACCTTGGCCGCGCGCTCGGCGAAATCCAGCGTCTTCGTCTCCAGCTCGGCGAGCGGAAACGACCGGGTCGCATAGCCCCATTCGGCGGCCTCGCGGCCGGACATCGCGTCGCCCGTCAGCATCAATTCCATGGCACGGCGCATGCCGACCAGCCACGGGTGATACTGCATGTCGGGCGGGCTCATCAGCCGCACCGGCGGATAGCCGATCTGGGCGTCGTCGGCGACGTAGACCACGTCGCAGGCGGTCGCGAGCTCGGTGCCGCCGGCGAGGCAATAGCCGTGCACCTGCGCGATCACGGGCTTTGCGAGATCCCAGATCGAGAACCAGCCCTCGACGACATGGCGCGACCATTGGCCGGGCCCGGATGCCGAGTGATAGGGCTGGTCGACGCGATTGTCGGCGGAGAGATCGTAGCCCGCCGAGAAGCAGGGTCCGGCGCCGCGCAGGATCGAGATCGAAATTTCGGGATCGCGGTCGGCCTGCTCCAGCACCTCGAAGATCTCGCCGCGCAGGCGATTGTTCAGCGCGTTGCGCTTCTCGGGGCGGTTCAGCGTGATGCGGCGGACGCGCGGACGCGGATCATCGACGATGATGTGCTGGTAGCTCATGGATCCTCCCGATCTCAGGCTTTGTTGCCTTTGGCAAAGTGATGCCCGAGATCGGCAGGGTTGTCATCGGCAGATGACGCAGGTCCTCATAGCGTTTTCAAGCGAAGTGGGTTCCGGTTCGCGTGAAGAAAACGCGTCAAGCAACAACGCTAGAGCCCCGGCACGGGCTCTAGCCCGCCGGCACCATCACGACGCCCTTGTCCTTGGGCCAGCGCATTCGCCAGGCGAAATTGATGTCCCTGATATCACCGGCCTTGGCCTCGAACGCCCATTCCAGCACGCCGCGCTTGTCGCGCAGATTGGTGGTCGTGGCAGGCGTCGACGACGGCAGCATCTCCACCACGATATCGTCGTTCTCGCTGACCGGGAGCTGATCCTGGACCGCGACCTTGATCGGGAAGTCGTGGCCGTTGCGCACCGTGGTCTTGAAGGCGCGCTCGTCGGTCTTCGACGTGGTCACGATCAGGCCGGCGGAGCCCTCGTTGCGCTTCACCACCGTGCGTTCGATCTTGACCTTGTCGTCGGCGCCGAAACCGAGCCGCACTGTCTCGTCCTTGGCGGCGGTGGCCATCCGGCTGCGGCCGACAAAGATACCGTCGCGGTAGATCGAGATTTGCCCCGGCAGCAACGGCGCATCGTCGGCCTGCACGAAGCTCGCTTCCAGGAACGCGGTCGGGTCGATCACCGGAACGGCGCGAACCGCGAGATCGGGGGTGATGGTCGCCGTCGAGATGCGCAGGCTCTTCGCGCCCTCATTGGCGGCAACGCTGACGCGGCCGGGAATCTTGAAGGTGGCCTGGAAGGCGCCGACCTCGGCGGTGGCTTCCAGTTCGTCCATGCGTCCCCCACCAAAGCGGAATTGCTGAACCGCGTCGGCGGCCGGCGCGGGTGCCAGCGCCTCGCGCGACCGCATGCTGGCCTCTCCCGAAAGCTTCGCCAGCGGTCGCGGCGGCTGCGGATATTGCACGATCAGCGAGCGGAGGTCGGGCGCATTGCCGCCGCGCGCGACCCGCACGGTGGAGACGACGAGCGCCACGTTCGACCAGTCCTCGCCGGTCGACTGGGTGATCTCAGCGCGGCGCACCAGTTCGATCGCGGGCTTGCGGTCTTTGGCGCCGGTGTCGAGCCGGGCGTCATAGAGCGGCGTCCAGCGCGCGTTGGGAACCGCATAGGTGACCCGCAAGGTCGCCTTGGTCGCCGCTTGCGAGGCGACATCGATCCGCACCTCGACCTTGCTCGGCGGCTTGCTGGTGCGATCGGCTGCGAGCTGCGCAAGGTCGCGGTCGATCACGCGGATCTTGCGCTCGGCGTCACGGATCGCGCTGTCGGCGGTTGCGACCTCGTCGGCCACCGCCGAGAACGCCGCGCGCCACTCGCTGAGCGGACGCGCCTCGCCCTTTTCGCCGAGGCCCGCGGGTGACGCCTCGGCAAACCGCTCGGCAAATTTGCGCCGCGCCTCGGCCGCGCTGATCAGTCCCTGCAAATCGGCGCGCTGATCGTTCAGCGCCTCGATGCGCTTGTCGATCTCGGAGAGATTTTGCGGCAGCAGCGGCCCCGGCAGCTTGGTGTCGATCGCGCCTATCGTGAGCTTCGCTCCGCCCTCGCCTTCGACCCGCAGCGAGGACGGATCGAGCCCGATCGGGAAATCCCTGGCGATGAGGGTGTTGTCGCCGGCAGGCAGATCCAGCGTGATGACGCGGGTGACGCTCGCGCCATCGGGATAGACGGTCACGGCATCGACCTGCGAGGCCGCATCGAGATTGGCCGCTTGCAGCGGCCCGGCAACCAGCGCACCCGCCAGCACCAGGCTGGTGGTCACAAGATAATTCGCAATCCTACACATGACATCCCTCCGGAAAAAAACGCCGCATCGCGCGCGAGACGAACGGCGCGCCGGGCTCGACTGCGCGCCGTTTCTCGTGGTGAGACGCAGCGAGGAAGGGACTGGTTCGATTGAGGTTTCCCTGCGGCGCGACGATGGCGCCGCCGCGGCTGCCGCATGGCGCGGCGATGTCTTTCGGGCGTTAGCGATCTGCCTTGCGCCGGATGAACAGATAATTCGGCACGAAGCCGGCCAAGGTGATCGCGATCATGATCCACCAGCCGCGCTGAAACGCTGCGATCCGCTCGGTCATCGAGACCGGCGTTGCAAGGATCGCCACAAAGATCGCGACGCCGATCGCCAGTGCCGCCTGCCGGATCATGTTGATGACGCCGGAGCCGGTGGCAAACGACGACGGCGGCAGCGCGCCGGCGCCGACGCCCATCAGGGTCGGAAAGGTCAGCCCGACGCCGATACCGATCAGCATCACGCCCGCGACGACGGCAGGCGCATTGGGGTCGGCCCCGAGCAGCGTCGCCCAGATCGCGAGGCCGGCCGCGAACAGCAGGATTCCGGCGGAGACGACGGCCGCGGCGCCAAACCGCGCAATCAGCCGGCCGGCAAACAGCAGCGAGGTGATCGGCACCATCAGCGGGCCGGGAGCGATCGCAAGGCCGGTCTTCAACGCCGACCAGCCCCATACCGTCTGCTCCCACAAGGCGCAGGACAGCAGCATGGCGCCGAAGGCCGCCGAATAAGGCGCCATCACCAACGACGCGCCGGTGAACGGCCTGACCGCGAACAGCGCAGGATCGACGAAGGGATTCCTCGATCTGAGGCAATGCCACGCGAAGGCGGCGAGCGAGACGGTCGCGACGGCAAAGCCAAGCACGACGCCGCGCGAACTCCATCCCCAATCGTTCGCCTTCACGATCGCAAATGTCAGCGCACCGATACCGGAGGTCACCAGCAGCGCAGCCCATGAACTCGGACGCGGCACGTCGTGACCGGGCACTTCGGGCAATTTCAGCCAGCCGACGATCAGTGCGACGACGCCGATCGGGACATTGACGATGAAGATCCAGCGCCAGTCGAAGGTGACCAGCACGCCTCCCGCGAGCGGGCCCAGTGCGGCGGCAAGGCCGCCGATCGCCGTCCAGGTGCGCACCGCCCCGGCGCGTTGCTCGGGCGGAAACGACGCCAGCAGCAGGCCGATCGAGGTTGGCGTCATCAATGCCGCACCGGCCGCTTGCGCCACGCGGGAGACGACCAGGAACTCGACACTGGAGGCCAGCGCACATGCCGCCGACGCGGCCGTGAACAGCGCGACGCCGAGCAGGAAGCTGAGATTGCGGCTGTGGCGTTCGGCGAGCCGGCCGAAGAACACCAGCAACGCCGCGTAGGCAATGGCGTAGGCATTGAGGATCCAGGACAAATCCTCAAGCGAGGCGGCGCGAAATTCCTGCGCGATGTTCGACAGCCCGACATTGACGATGAACAGATCGAGATTGGCGAGGCAAATTCCGACCGACACGATCGCAAGCACCTGGCGCGGGGTTGCGGTGGCGACGCCGGACTGCGGCCGCGCATCAGGTTCGACGACCAGATCGATGGTCTCCGCCTCTACCTCCGACATCACACCCTCCGAAATACGTGCATATGCATCTATTGCCATTAGGTGCATATGCATGTATCTGTCAAGTCCTCGGAGGCAGCGATGGCGAAAACGGAGCCCAGCCGGTGTAATCTCACGGCATTGCGCAAGGCGACGCGGCGGGTGTCGCAGCTCTACGATCAGGTCCTTGCGACATCCGGCCTGCGCGGCACGCAACGGGCGATTCTGGTCTATGTCAGGCGGTCGGGCGCGCCGACGATGGGCGAGCTTGCCGCAGCCCTGGTGCTCGACCGCACCGCGCTGAACCACAACCTCAAGCCGCTCGAGCGCGACGGTCTGTTGACCATCACCGTCGACAAGAGCGACCGGCGCAGCCGGCTGGTGCGGCTCACCAAGCGCGGCGAAGCCAGGCTCGAGGAATCACAGGCCGCATGGCTCAAGGCGCAGGAGCGCTTCGAGACCGCCTTCGGCGCAAGGCAGGCCGCCGATCTCCGGCAGACGCTCGAACTGATTGCCTCGCTCGAGTTTGACGAGCGCGCGCTTACCTCACCGGCGAGCTAGCCGGCTCCAAATCGGGATAGGGGGAAGCCTCGCGGCTTCTCCCCTCCCACACCACCGGACATACGGGTCCGTATCCGGCGGTTCGGTGGATTATGCGGGCTGCTGTGCCGCGACGGAAGCCAAGCCGAGTGCCCTGAAGAACGCGATTGGCATGGCGATGGTGAGCGCGGGGCTGTTCGCGAGCCGCCAAGGGCCATGCGGGCTGCCGGCGGTTTGTGCCGCCAGATCCCGGCCGACGCCGCAGCGTCGCAGCTCGGCAAAGCGAGTGTCACCGCGCTTCCATTGTTTCCAGGCGATGGCGCGCAACCGCCGCCTGAGCCATTCGTCAAGTGTGCGCAACACCGACGGGGTTTGGCAGATGCCGAAGTAGCCGCGCCATCCGATCAGATAGCGCGATAGTTCCTTGGCAATCTGCGCGAGGCTTCGGCCGCAGGTGCGTCGTGTCAGTCCTCGGACCTTCGCCTTGAAGCGGGCAAGTGCCTGCGGCGCGATGCGCCGACGCGGTTCTTTCCCACCGATAAAGCTGAAGCCCAAGAACTTGCGAACGCTCGGTTTGGCGACCGCGCTCTTGGCTTTGTTGACCTTGAGCTTGAGGCGCTTTTCGAGGAACCGTTCGATGCCCGCCAGCACCCGCTCGCCCGCCTTCCGACTGCGCACATAGATGTTGCAGTCATCGGCGTAGCGCACGAAGCGATGGCCGCGTCTTTCCAGTTCCCTGTCCAGCACATCCAGCATCAGGTTCGACAATAGCGGCGAGAGCGGACCGCCCTGCGGCGTACCCTCTTCCGTCGGACTGACCAGCCCTCTCTCCAGCACACCCGCATTCAGGAATCCGCGGATCAGCTTCAGGAGGCGCTTGTCAGTCACCCGCTTGGCAACGAGCCTCATCAGGATGTCGTGGTTGACCCGGTCGAAGAACTTCTCCAGGTCGATGTCCACCACGAAGCTGTGGCCGGCCGCAATGTACGTCTGCGCCCGTTCCACCGCCTGATGCGCCGAGCGCCCCGGCCGGAAGCCGAAGCTGGTCTCGGAGAACGTCCCGTCCCAATCCGCCTGCAGCACCTGCATCACCGCCTGCTGGATCAAGCGGTCGAGCACCGTCGGGATGCCGAGCGGCCGCAGGCCGCCCGACGTCTTCGGTATCTCCACCCGCCGCACCGGCTGCGGCTTGTAGGTGCCCTCAAGTAACTGGGCTCGGATCGCTAGCCAGTGCTCCTTCAGGTGGGCCGGCAACTCATCGACGGTCATCCCATCGACGCCCGCCGCGCCCTTGTTGCGCGTCACTTGCGCCAACGCCGTCTTCAGGTTCTCACGCTCGATTACCGCTTCCATCGACGGCCCTGCGGCCGCCGGGCGTTCGAGGGCGGTGGCCGCCGCGCGCGCTTCGGACTCTTGGGCGGCGGCGTTCGGGGCTTCACCCTTCGCTCCGGTGCCCAAGTTCAGCTCGACCTGATTCTTCTGCCGCATGGCTCGCGCGAGATCACCGTTCTACTGGCCACTTCCACCGTTTGGGCCTTCGACGGCACGCCACCGCCTACTATGCCCGCTGCTGACTTCTGCGCTGCGGTCAAGTCGCCTTACGACGACCTCAGTCCCGTTACCGGGACACAGCACAGACCTCCCGAGGTAAGACCGACCGCCTTCACCGCACGCTCGCCGGATTTACCACCCCGACCCTTGATGACTATGGACTTCGCGATCACATGCTCGCTCGTCCGGCCGGGTAGGCCTCGTTATCCGGTAATTGTCCATCGAGCCGCGGCTTTGCTCCACGCTGTCTTCAGACCCCACCTCGCGATGACGCCCTTGCGCTTCGCTAATCCTTCGCCGTCATCAGGCTGGATAGAGGACTTCCACCTCCAAGCTGTCGTTCATACTCGGCACACATGAAAAGCGGCCCGGCGTTGCCGCCGGGCCGCTCGTTCGCACACGATCAGTGTCGATCGCGCTTAGCTGTAGATCTCGAACAGGCCGGCGCCGCCCTGGCCGCCGCCGATGCACATGGTCACGACGCCCCACTTGGCCTTGCGGCGACGGCCTTCCTGCAGCAGGTGGCCGGTGAGCCGGGCGCCGGTCATGCCGAAGGGATGGCCGATCGCGATCGAACCGCCATTGACGTTATACTTCTCGGGATCGATGCCGAGCTGGTCGCGCGAATAGAGGCACTGGCTGGCGAACGCCTCGTTGAGCTCCCAGAGATCGATGTCGTCCACCTTCAGGCCGTGGCGCTTGAGCAGCTTCGGCACCGCAAACACCGGACCGATGCCCATCTCGTCGGGCTCGCAGCCGGCCGAGGCCCAGGCCACGAAGCGGCCGAGCGGATTGAGGCCGCGCTTCTCGGCGTCCTTGGCCTCCATCAGCACCACGGCGGCGGCGCCGTCGGAGAGCTGGCTGGCATTGCCGGCGGTGATGAACTTGCCCGGGCCCTTGACTGGCTCGAGCTTGGCGAGGCCCTCCAGCGTGGTCTCGGGGCGGTTGCACTCGTCGCGATCGACCACGTAGTCGACGATCGACTCGGCCTTGGTCGCCTTGTCGACCACCTTCATCTTCGTCTTCATTGGGACGATTTCGTCCTTGAACTTGTTGGCCTGCTGCGCGGCGGCCATGCGGCGCTGCGACTCCAGCGAATACTCGTCCTGGTATTCGCGGCTGAGCTTGTAGCGCTCGGCCACGATGTCGGCGGTATCGATCATCGCCATGAAGATGTCGGGCGCGGTCTTGAGCAGCTCGGGATCGATCGATTCCTTCGGCGAGCCGCCGCCGGGAATCGAGATGCTCTCGACGCCGCCGGCGACGATGCAATCGGAGCCGTCGGAACGGATCGAGTTGGCGGCCATCGCGATGGTCTGCAGGCCCGACGAGCAGAAGCGGTTCACGGAGACGCCCGCGGTCGACTTCGGCAGGCCGGCGAGCAGCGCCGCCTGGCGGCCGATGTTCGGCGCGCCATGCGCGCAATTGCCGAGATAGCAATCCTCGACATATTCCTTGTCGACGCCGGCGCGGTCGACCGCGTGCTTGATGGCGTGCGCGGCGAGCGACATCGGCGGGGTGATGTTGAATCCGCCACGGCCGGACTTTGCCAGGCCGGTGCGCGCGTAGGAAACGATTACGGCTTCACGCATTGTTTTCTCCCTCTGAGATGACGGTCATTGTGGCGCGTCGTGGCCCGTTCGTACACATTTTTCGGCGGGCGCAACAGCAATACCGGACGCCCCGGAACGACAAACGCCGCCTCCGGGACCGGAGACGGCGTCATGTTCCGCAGATCGGAATATGGACTGCTTGAGCGGTATCTTCCTTCCGTCATGCCGGGCGTTCCGGGCGATGACGAGGACCGCTCAAACAGCGTTTGAAACGCCAGCGCCTTTAAAACGTCAGCGGCTCAGAACGTCAGTGCCTTGGCCTGCTTCACCTGCGGCAGTGTCTGTACCTTGGCGAGCAGCTCCGCCGGCACCGCGCCGTCGACCTCGACCAGCGCAATGGCATCGCCGCCTTGCTTGACGCGGCCGAGATGGAAGGTCGCGATATTGATTTTCGCATCACCCAAGAGGCTCGCGAACGCGCCGATGAAGCCCGGCTTGTCCTCGTTGGTCACGTAGATCATCGACTTGCCGAACTCGGCGTCGACACGGATGCCCTTGATGTCGACGAGACGCGGCTTGCCGTCGGCGTAGACGGTGCCGGACACCGAACGCTCCTGACGCTCGGTGGTGACTGTGACCGTGATCAGGCTTTCATAGTCGCTCTGCGCGGCGCGGACGACCTCGTCCACCACCATGCCGCGCTCCTTGGCGACGACCGGCGCCGAGACCACGTTGACCTCGCCCAGCATCGGCCGCAGCAGGCCCGACAGCACCGCCGAGGTGATCGCCTTGATCTTCATCTCGGCGACGTGGCCCTCATAGGTGATCTCAGTCTTGAGGATGCCGCTCTCGGTGAGCTGGCCGGCGAACGAGCCGAGCTTCTCGGCAAGCTCGATGAACGGCTTCAGCTTCGGCGCCTCTTCCGCGGTGATCGAGGGGAAGTTGACCGCGTTGGAAATCGCGCCCGACAACAGATAGTCCGACATCTGCTCGGCGACCTGCAGCGCGACGTTTTCCTGCGCCTCGGTGGTGGAGGCGCCCAGATGTGGGGTGCAGATCACGTTGGGATGGCCGAACAGCACGTTCGAGGTCGCCGGCTCCTCGACGAACACGTCGAAGGCGGCGCCCGCGACATGCTTGGAATTCAGCGCGTCGACCAGCGCCTGCTCGTCGACCAGGCCGCCGCGCGCGCAGTTGATGATGCGCACGCCCTTCTTCATCTTGGCGATCGCGACCGCATCGATCACGTTGCGGGTCTTCTCGGTCAGCGGCGTATGCAGCGTGATGAAGTCGGCGCGCTTCAAGAGATCGTCGAGCTCGACCTTCTCGACGCCGATGTCCTTGGCGCGCTCCGGCGACAGGAACGGATCGAACGCGATCACCTTCATGCGCAGGCCGAGCGCGCGGTCGGCGACGATCGTGCCGATATTGCCGCAGCCGATCACGCCGAGGGTCTTGGCGGTGATTTCGACGCCCATGAAGCGGTTCTTCTCCCACTTGCCGGCCTGGGTCGAGGCGTCGGCCTGCGGAATCTCGCGCGCCAGCGCCAGCATCAGCGTGATCGCGTGCTCGGCGGTCGTGATCGAATTGCCGAACGGCGTATTCATCACGATGATGCCCTTGGCGGTCGCGGCCGGGATCTCGACATTGTCGACGCCGATGCCGGCGCGGCCGATCACCTTGAGCCTCGTCGCCTTCTCGATGAGCTTGGCGGTCGCCTTGGTGGCCGAGCGGATCGCGAGGCCGTCGTAATTGCCGATGATCTCGGCGAGCTTTTCCTTGTCCTTGCCGAGGTTGGGCTGGAAGTCGACCTCGACGCCGCGATCCTTGAAGATCTGGACGGCGGCGGGAGACAGCGCGTCGGAAATCAGAACTTTGGGTTTTGTCATCTCGATTGTTCCTTTGCCCTGCCGCGGGCGGGTCTCCTGGACCGATCTGGTGAAGTCTCTGATCACTTCTACCTCTCCCCGCTCTTGCGGGGAGGGTTGGGGTGAGGGCAGCCACGAGCGAGGAACAAGCCGAAAGGGCCCCTCACCCGGATCGCTCAGGCGCGCAATTGCGCTGCCGAGCGATCCGACCTCTCCCCGTAAGAACGGGAAGAGGTGACAAGAGAAAACTTATGCCGCCTTGGGCAACGCTGCCTTGGTCTCGGCAAACGCCCAGTCGATCCACTGCGTCAGCAGCTCGACATCCTTGGCCTCGACGGTGGCGCCGCACCAGATCCGCAGACCCGCCGGCGCATCGCGGTAATACGCGAAGTCGAAGCCGGCGTTCTCCTTCTCCACCAGCGCGACCAGCTTCTTGCAGAAGTCGGCCTGTGCGTCCGATGGAAGCGAGGTGATCGCGGGATCGGTGAACTTGAGGCACACCGAGGTGTTGGAACGGATCGCGGGATCCTTGGCCAGGAAGTCGATCCAGGGCGTCTTCGCCTTCCAGTCGGCGAGCGCCTTGGTGTTGGCATCGGCGCGGGCGATCAGCGCCTTCAGGCCGCCGATCGACTTCGCCCAGTTCAACGCATCGAGATAGTCCTCGACGCAGAGCATCGACGGCGTGTTGATGGTCTCGCCTTCAAAGATGCCCTGGTTGAGCTTGCCGCCCTTGGTGAGGCGGAAGATCTTCGGCAGCGGCCAGGCCGGCTTGTAGGTCTCGAGCCGTTCCACCGCGCGCGGCGACAGGATCAGCATCCCGTGCGCGGCTTCACCGCCGAGCGCCTTCTGCCAGGAGAAGGTGACGACATCGAGCTTGGCGAAATCGAGCGGCTGCGCGAAGGCGGCCGAGGTCGCGTCGCAAATCGTCAGGCCTTCGCGATCCGCGCTGATCCAGTCAGCGTTCGGCACGCGCACACCCGAGGTGGTGCCGTTCCAGGTGAAGACGATATCCGACTTCGGATCGACCTTGGAGAGATCGGGGATTTCACCATAAGCCGCATTGAGCTTGGTGACGTCCTTCAGCTTCAATTCCTTGACGATATCGCTGACCCAGCCCTCGCCGAAGGATTCCCAGGCGAGCGTGGTGACGGGCCGCGCGCCGAGCAGCGACCACAGCGCCATCTCGACCGCGCCGGTGTCCGACGCCGGCACGATGCCGATCTTGTAATCGGCGGGCACCTCAAGCACCTCGCGCGTCAGTTCGATCGCGAGCTTGAGCTTGGCCTTGCCGACTTTCGCGCGATGCGAGCGGCCGAGGGCAGCGTCCTTGAGATTGTTGGGGTTCCAGCCGGGGCGCTTGGCACAGGGGCCGGAGGAAAAATGCGGCACTTCAGGCCGCGAAGCGGGCTTCGCTGCAGTCATAATCTACCCTTCCAGATAGCTGCCTCTCGGTGGGGAGAGGTTTCCCGCGGTCGGGGATAGTGGAAAGGTACCCAAACGTCAAGAAAGTTCAGACTCGTCTGGAACAATCCGGGCATCACGGCTGATTGATGGGGCGTCCTCGACGTGCTGGATCGTCTCCTGATCGAGTAAATCTGCCGCCAGAGTCATGATCTTAACTGCCCTGCGCCGGCTCGATACTTTCAGAATGCGCTTCTCGCCGGCCTGCACGATGTATTCGTTGCCGACCCGCACGATCGAATAATCCGACATTCCAATCCCCAGTTGCCCGCCGCCCCGTGGGAGACGTCCGACATACCGGACTCGTTCCGACCCGTAAAATCACGGAGACCGGCTTAGTTTATTGGCTGTTAACCGGATCGCAGACTATCCGCTGCTGCAGGTATTGCCCGGTAGATGGCACAACTTCTTGCACGCGTTTCAAAAGCGAATCGTCATCCCGACATGGCTGCGCGCGAACCCGAGCCTTTCATAGAAGCGCTGCGCATCGACCCGCGTCTGATGCGTCAGCAGCTCGACGAGCATGCAACCTCTCGCGCGCGCCTCCGTGACCGCCCACTGCACGAGCTTCTCGCCGATGCCGCGGCTGCGGCAATGCTTTGCAACGCGAACGTCCTCGAGCAGGCCGCGCGAGCCGCCTTGCGAGCTGATGCCCGGCAGAACCGCGAGTTGCAGACAGCCGACGACGACGCCGTCCCCGTCGACGGCGACGACGAGCTGCAAATTGGGATCACGCTCGACCCGCGCGAAGGCCTCGTAATAGCTTTGCGGCAGCGGATCCTCGATCCGCTCGCGCGCACTGCCGAGCGGATCGTCCGCAAGCATGCCGACGATGGCGGCGACGTCTTCGCGGCGAGCGCGGCGGATCGTGATGGATGAAGCTTCAGTCATGGCGGCATTCACCTGAGGTCAGCGGACCGGCGGCAGCGCGAGCACGCGCTCGGCATCGGCGATCCAGCGACGGATCACGGGATAGCGCGCGAGTTCGAGGCCGCCATCCTCCGCGACACGGGTATAGGCGAGCAGCGAGACGTCGGCGAGCGAGAACGCGTCTCCGACCAAAAATTGCGTCCCCGCAAGATGCCGCTCCAGATGATCGAGCGCGACATAGCCGCGCTTGATGAGATTCGGATCGATCTCCGAGATGGCCTTGCCGAGATACACGGCCTGAAAGCGGCAGACGGCCACATAAGGCTCGTGGCTGTTCTGCTCCCAGAACATCCAGGCATCCATCTGCGCCGCGCGATAGGGATCGCTCGGGATCAGGTCGCTGCCGCGCGCGAGATAGCGGATGATGGCGTTGGATTGTGCCAGCGTGCGGCCGTCATCCAGCTCCATCGTCGGCACTTGGCCCCAGCCGTTTCGCTTGAGGAATTCCGCGGTCCGGCTGCCGCCCTTCATGGTGTCGATCTCGACCCATGTGTACGGCAGCGCCAGCCTGTCGCACACCCATTTCACCTTCAGGCAGTTGCCTGAATTGGCGTCGCCGTAGATTTTCATGTGATCGCGCTCCGACCGTGAGGCGACAGAGCAGCAGTCGCTCCCCGGTCTGTCAACCGTCGCCGGCTACGGCAGCGGCGATCAGAACTTGTAGCCGGCGCCGACCCGGAAGCTGTTCATGTCGACGGCGATATTCTTGACCGCCGCGAAGCGCACATATTCCCACTCGCCGCGGAGAAACAACCCGCCGACCACGCAATATTCAAGGCCGAGGCCCGCGGTCCAGCCGACCGCATAGTTGTTCACCCGCTGCTCCGTCTGGGCGGCGCTGCCTGAGCCCAGGTAGTCGTTATGCTGAATTGTAACGGTGTTGTTGCCGACCGTCTGGGTCTCGGCCCAGGCATCGTACTTGTCAAACGACACCGTCGCCGAACGCGACACGGACATGCGTCCCACCGCAACACCGCCGAACATGTAAGGCAGGAAGTTGCCTGCCGCCCATCCGGCGCGTCCACGGAAGGTCGTGACGTCCTTGACCTGCAAGGCGGCGCTCCCCGACAACGTGGTGTTGTAGGTGTAGGTGTGCCCGCTCGGAGGAGTCTCGCCCTTGGGATTCACGATCTGCCGCGTCATCGAGTCGCCCGCCGAACTTTCGAGGCCGTTCAGGTAATTGTAGTTGGCCTCGACGCCGAGCACGACGTCGTCCCATTGCCAGTTGCGGCCGACGAACGCGCCGAACCCGTTGCTCTGCGCATGGTTCTTCGGCAGCAGGGCCCAACCCGAAACCGGGTCGGCCAGAACGCTCTCGCGCAGCATAAAGGAGGTCATCGCGCTTGGCGCGTGGCTGAAATCGATGTCGCCGGAGGAATAGCCGATCTGGCCGCCGACGTACCATCCTTCCCAGTTCCCGCTCCTGCTCGGTGCATCGACATAGGAGCCGCGCAGGATCGGAAAGTCCGGCAGGTCGGCAGCCTGCGCGCCGGGTCACCGTTCCAATCATCATCGCCGCCAGCACCAACCTACGCATTGCAACGCTCCATCCACCGCACCGATTTCGCGCTGATCATCGCCTGTTAACCTTAACCAATCGTTGTCGCCGCCCGTTTTCGAGCATGCAAGTTGCAGAAGTGCGCGACATGACGCGGCAAGTTCGCGACATGACGCGGCAAAGAAAAACGGCGCGGGATGGTCCCGCGCCGTTGCAATCGTTAACCGTGAAGGCCCGAAATTAACCCTTGCGGATCAGCGGCGGCGGAGGCGGCGGCACGTCGCAGCACGGCAAGTTGAAGCGCACGCCGAGCTTCACGTCCTGCGAGGTGATGTCGCGGTACTGGAAGCTCGAGGGACCGGCCGGCGTGCCGTCGAAGAAGTGACCTTGGCCGTGGGCGGCAGTGCCCATGTCGAGGTAGCGATAGGCCAGTTCAACCGTGAAGTTGTTGGTGACCTTGTAGGCGACACCGGCATGCAGCGCCCAGGCGAAGTTGGTCTTGGTGGCGCCATCGGCGATGAAGGAGCTGGTGAGGCCCGACCCGCTCGGGAACGTCGCGACGTCGGAGAAGGCCGAGGTCTTGATCGTCGCGGCACCGACACCGGCACCGATGAACGGGGTCAAACAGCCCCAGGTGCCGAGATCAGCGTAGACGTTGACGAGGCCAACCCAGCTCTGGATGCCGCCATGATAGGCGTCGCTCAGCGGGCTGGGCCCGGGGAACGTGAAGAAATCGGTGCCGTTGAAGCTCACCTTCGAGCGATACTCACCGGTGATGTCGGCGCGGAACCAGCTGTTGAACTGATAGCCGACGCCGATGCCGTAGAGCACGCCGCCGTCGAAGCCGTGGCCATACTGGTTGAAGGCAGTGCCGGCCGGCAGTGTGTCGTAGGCGTTGACGTGCAGCTTGGCCTGGGTGTTGGTCATGCCGATGTCGCCGCGCAGATACCAGCCGCCGAAATCCTGGACCGGCGGAGGAGCATACGCCATCGGAGGTGGCGGCATGATGGGCATGTCGGCGGCGAACGCCGCCGAGGACAACAGAGATGCCGCACCGGCGGCAATCAGGGTCTTTACGCTACGCATTGGCTTCGTCCTTTTGGGCCAAGTGAGGCGACACGAAAGCCCCACGTCTGAAACTCACGGCCCGGACGATGGCAGGAAATGTTTAAGCGGCACTTAACCCTAATTTTTAAGGTTGATTTTCTCTCACCTTTCTCTGCGGCTGTCGCTTATGGGTCCATAAATGACGCAGGTTGGCGACGAAACATCGCGATCCCGCCAAAAGTGCTAATGAAGCGTTGACGCATCCGCGCCGTTCGCAAGGCACGCGGGCCGGGTGTGTTAGCGAATGCTTAACGCGGGCGTCGCGTCCGCGGCCGGGCGTTCAGCGCACGGCCCGCGGCATCCTCGGCAGGAACACCGCGAGCAGGCCGATCGCCGGCAGGAAGGCGCACAGCTGATAGACGAAGGCGATCGAGGTGTGGTCGGCGAGCTTGCCGAGCACGGCGGCGCCGAGACCGCCGATCCCGAAGGCGACGCCGAAGAACACGCCAGAGATCATGCCGAAGCGATGCGGCATCAATTCCTGCGCGAACACGATGATCGCCGACGTCGCCGACGAGATGATCAAACCGATCACCACCGTCAGCACGGCGCTGGCGAACAGGCCGGCATAGGGCAGCGCCAGCGTGAACGGCAGCGCGCCGAGGATCGAGAACCAGATCACGTATTTGCGGCCGAAGCGGTCGCCGAGCGGACCGCCGATGAACGCACCCGCGGCGTTGGCGGCAAGGAAGACGAACAGATAGAGCTGCGCCGCCTGCGTCGAGACACCGAACCGGTCGATCAGATAGAAGATGTAATAGCTCGACAGGCTCGAGACATAGAGCTGCTTGGAGAACAGCAGCGCGACCAGCACGATGAGCGCGATCTTCACGCGCCGCTGATCCGGATGGTCGGGATGCCGCGCGCTGGCGGCCGTCTTCTTGCCCGATATCTGCGGTTTGTACCAGACGCCGATGCGCCAGAGGATCACGATGGCAAGGAACGCGATCGAGGAGAACCAGGCGATCGAGGGCTGACCGAACGGCACCACGATCAGTGCTGCGAGCACCGGCCCCATCGAGGTGCCGAAACTGCCGCCGAGCTGGAACACCGATTGCGCGAAACCGTAACGTCCGCCTGACGCCAGCCGCGCGATACGCGACGATTCCGGGTGGAACACCGCGGAGCCAAGGCCGACCAGCGAAGCCGCAATCAGGATGACCCCATAGGTATGCGCAACGCTGAGCAGCAACAGACCGAAAAAGGTGAAGCCCATGCCGATCGCAAGCGAGAACGGCTGCGCCTTCTTGTCGGTGAAATGCCCGACCAGCGGCTGCAGCAGCGACGCCGTGAACTGGAACGCCAGCGTGATCATGCCGATCTGCGCGAAGTCGAGCGCGTAATTGTCCTTCAGGATCGGATAGACCGAAGCGATCAGCGACTGCATCGTGTCGTTGAGGAAGTGCGAGAAGCTGATGCCGGCAAGCACGACATAGGCCGGCCCCGCAGCGGCGGCAACCTTCGCGGCCGTCAGCTCCGGCACCGCCACCGGCTCGCCCAGCGCCTGTTTGCTCACGACGGGTTTGTTCAATGCAGCATTCCCGGACAGATTCGCAAAAATACCTCCGTGTCGTACGACGCGGAGGTGAGGCAAACCAGTTGCGTTAGCCGATGGCAGCGATGCGCTGTGTGGCCAGCCGGCGGCCAAACTCTATCCCCGTCACCCTGAGGAGCGCCAACGGGTCCGCGCAAAGCGCGGCCCGATGACAGGCTCCGCGCGTCTCGAAGGGTCCACGGCCCGGCGCTCGCCACATTGCGACAATGGGCCGTGCATCCTTCGAGACGCGCGCAAGGGCGCGCTCCTCAGGATCACGAGCTGACGAGGCCGGACGGGGCTTAAGCCGCGGCGGCGTGGCCGAGTGCGCTGACGATGTTGTCGACGACCTCTTCCACCAGGATACGATCGTCGCCCTCGCCCATCACGCGGATCACCGGCTCGGTGCCGGAGGGGCGGATCAACAGACGGCCATGGCCGTTGAGGCGCTTCTCGCCGTCGGTGATCGCGGACTTGACCTCGGCGTCGTCGAGCGGCTTGCCGCTGCGATAGCGCACGTTCTTCAGGATTTGCGGCAACGGGTCGAAACGCCGGCAGATCTCCGACACCGGGCGGCGCAGCTTCTGCACCACGGCCAGCACCTGCAGTGCCGCGACGAAACCGTCGCCGGTCGTCGAATAGTCCGACATGATGATATGGCCCGACGGCTCGCCGCCGAGATTGTAGCCGCCGCTCAGCATCTGCTCGAGCACATAGCGGTCGCCGACCGGCGTGCGGACCATCTGCAGCCCGAGGCCCTGCAGGAAGCGCTCCAGCCCGAGATTGGACATCACGGTCGTGACGATGCCGGGCTTGGCGAGGCGCCCCTCCTCCTTCCAGCTCTGCGCTATCACCGCGAGCAGCTGGTCGCCGTCGACGATGTGGCCGCGCTCGTCGACCAGGATGACGCGATCGGCATCGCCGTCGAGCGCGATGCCGATGTCGGCGCGCATCTCGCGCACCTTCCGCGACAGCGCTTCCGGCGAGGTGGAGCCGCATTCCTTGTTGATGTTGAAGCCGTCGGGTTCGACCCCGATCGGCACCACGTCGGCGCCGAGCTCCCACAGCGCTTCCGGCACCACCTTGTAGGCGGCGCCATTGGCGCAATCGACCACGACGCGCAGGCCGTCGAGCGAGAGATCGCGCGGCAGCGTGCGCTTGGCGAATTCGATGTAGCGGTCATGGACGCCGTCGATGCGGCGGGCGCGGCCGAGGCTCGCGCTCTGCGCCAGGCGGCGGTCGAGCGATTCGTCGAGCAGCTGCTCGATCTGCTTCTCGACATCGTCCGACAGCTTGAAGCCCTGCGGGCCGAACAGCTTGATGCCGTTGTCTTCGAAAAGATTATGCGACGCCGAGATCATGACGCCGAGATCGGCGCGCATCGACTTGGTGAGCATCGCGATCGCCGGGGTCGGCATCGGGCCGACCAGCAGCACGTCCATACCGACCGAGGTGAAGCCCGCGACCATGGCGTATTCGATCATGTAGCCGGACAGCCGCGTGTCCTTGCCGATCACGACGCGATGGCGATGATCGCCACGCTGAAACACCAACCCTGCGGCCTGCCCCACCTTGAGCGCGAGCTCCGGCGTGATCAGCCCATTGGCGCGGCCCCGAATTCCATCGGTCCCGAAATATTTGCGGCTCATGTAACCCCCAAGACGGACCTCTCGAACCACCCGGCGAGAGAGTCCTGAACGCCTACCAGTCTAGCGTGCATCGGCCTTATAGACTGCCAGGCGCTAAAAGGACTTCAAAAAATATGATGAATCATTACCGGGGCTAAACCCCGTGCCTCTACATTAAGGCACTGAAAGATATAACATTATTACTCTTTCGGCAACCTGGGGAACGAACGCCGTCCCCTACCCTTTGCCGTTGCGCTTGACGTGCTGGTCGCCCTTGCTGGGGGCCGGCTGGGTGACATTGACGGGGTCGGAACCGGGAAACGTCTCCTCCAGCCCCTCTTCCAGGGCCTCGTCGAGCCGGCGCTTCTCGGCGTTCTCGTCTGCTTTCGGTTTGGAGCCTGATTGGGTCATCGCGCTCTCCCATCCGTCTTCGATTTGGCAGGCCTCCCATCCATGCTAGATGACGGCAAGATCGAACACCCGCAAGACTTGCTGCCTAAAACAAGGCTCGCGATATCGAACTTGCGACACAGAAGAAGGGCCGGGACCGTCCATGAAGCACATTACCTGCATCGAAGATCTGCGCCAGCTGCACAAGCGCCGGGTGCCGAAGGCGTTTTTCGATTATGCGGACCGCGGCTCCTACACCGAGGACACGCTGCGCGCGAATTCGGAAGATCTGCAGCAGATCAAGTTCCGCCAGCGCATCCTGGTCGATGTGTCCAAGCGCACCCTGGCGACCACGATCCTCGGCGAGCCGGCCGCGATGCCGCTGATCCTGGCGCCGGTCGGCCTGCTCGGCATGCAGCATGGCGACGGCGAGATCTATGCCTGCCGCGCCGCGCAGGCGGCCGGCATTCCCTTCACCCAGAGCACGATGTCGATCTGCTCGATCGAGGACATCGCCGCCGCCGTCGACAAGCCGTTCTGGTTCCAGCTCTACGTCATGAAGGACCGCGGCTTCATCAAGTCGCTGATCGAGCGCGCGATCGCGGCGAAATGCTCGGCGCTGGTGTTGACCGTCGACCTGCAGGTGATCGGCCAGCGCCACCAGGACATCAAGAACGGCATGACGGTGCCGCCGGAATGGTCACTGTCGAAGCTGATCGACTTCGCGACCAAGCCCGCCTGGGTATCAGGCGTGCTGCAAGGCAAGCGCCGCACCTTCGGCAACATTGCCGGCCACGTCAAAGGCACCGAGGATCTGACGAAACTGTCGGAATGGACCGCCTCGCAGTTCGACACCTCGCTGAACTGGAAGGACATCGACTGGATCCGCAGCATTTGGCCGGGCAAGCTGATCCTTAAAGGCATCCTCGACGTCGAGGACGCCGAGCTTGCCGCCAAGACCGGCGCCCAGGCGATCGTGGTCTCCAACCATGGCGGCCGCCAGCTCGACGGCGCGCCGTCCTCGATCGAGGTGCTGCCGGAGATCGTCGATGAGGTCGGCTCGAAGCTCGAGATCATGTTCGACGGCGGTATCCGCACCGGCATGGACGTCATGCGGGCGCTCGCGCTCGGCGCGAAGTCCTGCATGATCGGCCGCGCCTATGCCTATGGCCTCGGCGCCGGCGGCCAGGAAGGCGTCGCCAAGGCGATCGATATTCTGGGCAAGGAGCTCACCACCACGATGGGACTGTGCGGCGTCAACACCATCGCCGAGATCGACGATCACGTGCTGGCGGTTTAGCGCGGAGCGGCAGCCTCTCTCAACACGTCGTCCCGGGCAAGCGAAGCGCGACCCGGGACCCATAACCACCGATGGCCGTCGTTTCGCAACGCCGCGGCGACAGCGCGCTTCAACAACTCAACCCTGTGGTTATGGGTCCTGCTTTCGCAGGGACGACAGCGGAGCCTGCTCTGCCTCACATCGGCGGCGCAATCCCGTCGCGGCCGACATTGACGCGGTTGGCTTCCAGCGTGCCGTCATCCTTCTTCAGCGCGCCGAAGATGATGATCTTGGCGCCCGGCTTCAGCTCCGACTTGTCGCCGGCGACGAAGGTGACGACCGGGGTGCCCGGCGGCACCACGACTTTCTTCTCGCCGTCCTTGTACTTCACCGTGATGTTCTGGCCGTCGGTGCCCTTCACGGTCTCGGCGACGGTGGCGTTGGTCATGGTCGAATTGGCGCGCAGGTCCCAGGGGCGGAAGCCTTCGGCGGCGCCGCGCTGGTTCTCCGGGAAGATGTGAACCGCGATCGCCTTCTGCGTTCCGTCGGGCTCGGGCATCGCGGTGACACCGATATAGGAACCGGGCTTGATCTCCGACAGATCGGTCTTGGCGACGCCGAACACCGCGACGTTGTCAGTGGTCCGCACCTTCATGTCGGCACCGTCGCGCGACTTGATCGACAGCATCGCGCCGTCGACGGCCTCGATGGTGCCGCGGATACGCACCGCCGGCGGCTGCTGCGCGGATGCAGCCGAGGCAAAGGCAACAAGAAGCAATGCGGCGAACAGCGTCGATTTCGGCATGGTGTCCCTCATGGGTTGGGCTGGCGAATCAGGGAACACCGGGGAGTTGGTGGTATTCCGTGCAAGCCACAACTCCTCGCGGAAGCGACGGCTCACACGACAACTACGCGCCGGACGAGGGAACTGTTACTGCGATAACGGACAGGTGATGCGCTCGCGTGTTCTGATGTAGCCCGTTCAGATCGTCATTCCGGGATGGTCCGAAGGACCAGACCCGGAATCTCGATATCCCGACGCTTCGCATCGCCCCGGGATGACATTGTGCGTCACATCGGCGGCGTAAGGCCGTCGCGGCCGACGCTGACGCGGTCGGTCTCAAGCGAGCCGTCCGGCAGTTTCTTCATGAAAGCGATGACCTTGGCGCCGGCCTTCAGGTCCGCCTTGTCGCCGGGAACATAGGTCACGACCGGTGTATCGGGTGCGACTTCCACCTTCTTCTCGCCGTCCTTGTATTTGACCAGCAATGTGTGGCCGTCATTGCTGACGACGGATTGCGCGACGGTCGCATTGGTCATGCTGCTGTTCGGCTTCAGATCGTACGGCCGCGAGCCTTCGCCGGTGCCGCGCATGTTCTCCGGGAAGACGTGCACCTCGACCGCCTTCGGCGTGCCGTCGGGGCCGGGCACGGTGGTCGTGCCGATGAAGGAACCAACCTTGATGTCGGACAGCGCGATCTTGGTGAGACCGAGCACCACCATGTTGCCTGCCATGTGCAGCTTGACGTCCTCGCCGCTGCGCGACTTCACCGCGAGCGTATCGCCGTCGACGCTCTCGACGGTTCCACGCACCCGCGTCGGTGTCGGCGGCTGCTGCGCGAGCGCGTAGAGCGTGGACACCGTCACCATCGCAAGCGCGATGAACGGCCGAATGAGATGGGAGCGGCTGGCAGGCATGACTGATCTCCGGGAGGGAACGCGGGGGGACTAACACCAGACCCCGTTCCGGAGATGCTATTCCAGGCCTCAAGTCTTTGTGAGATCGGCCTCAACAAGCGTGCGCAGTTCCGGCGTGACCTGCGGACGCCGCCCGAACCACAATTCGAAACCGCGCACCGCCTGATGCAGCAGCATGCCGAGTCCATCAGCGGTCTTCAGACCACGCGCCTCTGCCGCCGCAAGCAGCGGCGTCACCAGCGGCACATAGACGAGATCGGAAACGACCGCGTGTTGCGGCAGCAGACCGACATCGACCTCGAGCGCGGGCTGACCATGCATGCCGAGCGAGGTGGTATTCACCAGCAGGCCGGCGCGCGGCAGCAGCTTATCAACCGCGTCCCATGTCGCGGGATGAACCCGCGCGCCGAATTGCTCGGCCAGCGCGCGGGCGCGATCGATGCTGCGGTTGACCAGATGCACGCGCGCGATGCCGCGCTCGATCAGGCCGAACACCACCGCACGTGCCGCGCCACCGGCGCCGAGCACCAGCGCGTCCTCCGTCTTGTCCCAGCCGGGCGCGCAGGCGTCGAGATTGTTGATGAAGCCTTCGACATCGGTGTTGGTCGAGCGCAGCTCGCCATCGGCGAACCACAGCGTGTTGGCGGCGCCGACGGCGCGGGCGCGCGCATCCGGTGCCGACAGCGCCAGCGCGCGCTCCTTGTGCGGAATGGTGACGTTGGCGCCGACGAAGCCGCGCAGCGACAGGCGGAACAGGAAATCCTTGAAGTCCTCCGGCGGCACCGCCTCGATCACATAGCCGCCCTCGATGCCGAGCGTGCGCAGCCAGTAATGATGGATCAACGGCGAGCGGGAATGCGCGGCGGGCCAGCCGATCAGGCACGCGGCGCGGGTTTTGCTTGAGGACGTCATGATCGTGACATCGGCCAAGGCGGGCGCGCTGTCAATGCGTCCGCTTCGCGGTTGCGGCAACCAGCGCGCTGAGGGCGAACGCGGCGGCTGCGGCGAACCAGATCGCGGCGAGGTTGATCCAGCCATAGGCCAGCCCGCCGGCGAGCGCGCCCGCGACCAGCGCCGCCCACAGCAGCAGGTTCGGGAGCCAGGCCCAGCCCGCACCGCCTGTGAGCGCGGCGGCGATCAGCTGACCGGCCTTCACCAGCGCCCCGGTGACATAGGTGAGGCCGAGCCCGGCCCCGCCTTCGAGCTGGAATACGGCGTTCTCGAGCCCCATCGCCAGCACGATGGCGGCGACCGCGGCGTTCGACAGGCCATAGGCATAGGCCACCGCCGCCGCCGTGAGCAGCCACGCCTCGATGAGCAGGAGCAGGGGCTGGCGATGCACCAGCGCGCTGAGCACGATCAGGCTGCCGGCTGCGGCGCCGGCGACGAACAGCACGATCAGCTCCAGCGCTTCCAGCGCGTGCTGCCAATGCCCCTCGGCCAGCGTCACGCCAAGCCGCGTCGAGTTACCGCTCATGAAGGAGACGAACAGCCCGCCGAGATGCAGATAGCCGATGCCGTCGACATAGCCGGCCATTGCGCTGAGCGCGCAGGCCAGCGCCAGGTTACGGCGGGATTCAAGCATGCTGGCGGAAACTGCCTCATAGGAAGGGAATCACGGGCGCTATCTTGGCCCGTCATTCCGGGGCGATGCGACAGCATCGAACCCGGAATCTCGAGATTCCGGGTCTGGTCCTTCGGACCATCCCGGAATGACAATTCGATCACGCCGCGTCGCGATGCGCGGCGATGATCTGGTCGGCGGCGCGGCCCGTCACTTCGGCCATGCGGTCGAACTGGCGGGTGAAGGTGCCGGCGCCGGCGGTGGCGGAGCGCAGTTCGACAATCAAGTCGCCGATCTCCGATTCCGGCATCGTGGCGCGGACGCAATCCCAGCCGATCCAGCCGTCGCGGGTGTCGAAGCCGAGGATCTGGCCGCGGCGCGCCGACAGGATCGCGTTGATCTTGGCGGTGGCGTCGGTCGGACAGACGATCTCGACCATATGGATCGGCTCCAGCAGCACCGGCTGGCACTGCGGCAACCCTTCGCTGACCCCGATCCGCGCCGCGGTACGGAACGCGAGATCGGACGAGTCGACGCTGTGATAGGAGCCGTCGGTCAGCGTGACGTCGACGTCGATCACGGGGAAGCCGAGCGGGCCGCGCGCCAGCGCGTCGACAACGCCCTCTTCCACCGCGCCGATATAGTTGCGCGGCACCGCGCCCCCGACCACTTTCTCGTGGAATTCGAAGCCTGACCCGCGCGGCTTCGGCTTGATGTCGAGCACGACGTCGCCGAACTGGCCATGGCCGCCGGACTGCTTCTTGTGCCGGCCGCGCTGGGTGATCGGCTTGCGGATGGTCTCCTGATAGCCGATCGCCGGCGGATGCGATTTGACGTTGACGCCGTAGCGGTCCTTCAGCCGCTCCTGCGCCACGCGCAGATGCATCTCGCCCTGCCCCCACAGCACGGTGTCGTGGGTGCGCGGGTTCTGGATCATTGTCAGCGAGGGATCTTCCTCGTTCAGCCGCAGCAGCGCCTGGCCGAGCTTGACATCGTCCTTGCGGTCGGTCGCGGCAATCGAGATCGACAGCACGGCCGCGGCCGGCTCGACCTTGACCAGCGAGGCCGGCGCCGTCTTGCCGCTCGAGACCGTATCGCCGGTCTTGATCGCATCGAGCTTGCCGAGCGCGACGGTGTCGCCGGCCTCGGCCTGCGGCCGCTTGCTGTCATGCCCGCCCGAGACCGCGAGGATGCCTGAGACGCGTCCGCTCTCGCCGCTTGAGGATTGCAGCGTCGCGCCGTCGTCGAGCCGGCCCGCAAGCACGCGCGCCAGCGACAGCTTGCCGCCGTGCTGCAAGTGCACGGTCTTGAACACGTAGGCCAGCGCATCCTTCTGATCCTTGATGCCGAGCCGATCGGCGGTCTCGGCAACGCCGGGCGCCTCATGGCGCAGCGCCTTCATCAGGCGCAGCACGCCGTTCTCGCGGCTCGCAGCGCCGAGCAGCACCGGACAGATCTGCCCATCGCGCAGTTCGCGGGCGAGATCGTCGAACACGGCATCGCGCGGCGGCTGGATATCCTCCAGCAACTGCTCCATCAGCGCGTCGTCATGGTCGGCAAGCTTCTCCAGCATCGAGAAGCGGGCTTCCTTCTCGCGATCGAGATTGCCGCCCTCGAGCGCCATCACCTCCGACGGCTTGTGCTCGCGATAGACGAAGGCGCGCTCCAGCGCGAGATCGACAAAGCCTTCGATCAGATCGCCGTTCCAGATCGGGATCTGGCGCAGCACCAGCGGCACGCGCGAGGCCGGCTGCAGCGTCGCAAGCGTCTCGCGGACGCGCTTGTTGGCGCGGTCGATCTTGTTCAGGAACAGGAAACGGGGAATTCCGAGCTCCTCGAGCTCGCGCAGGATGATCTGCAGCTGCGGCAGCTTTTTCTCGTCGGCTTCGCAGACCACGACCGCGGCATCGACCGCCGGCAACGCTGCACGCATATCGTGCGCGAATTCGATCGAGCCGGGACAATCGATAAAGGTGTAGCTGTCCCCCATAAAGGTGGTGGTGGCGGCGGTCAGGCCTACGCCCATCTTGTGCTGACGCGCCTCGGGGCTGGCATCGCCGACGGAGGTTCCGGCATCGACGCTGCCGGCAGTTTTAATGGCGCCAGTGCGCGCCAGGATCGCTTCCAGAAGTGTGGTTTTACCGCTTTGGAAAGGGCCCACCAATGCGATGCACCGTGGACCTCGGGGACTTCTGACGTCTTGTCCCATTGCCGCCTCCTCGTTTTGGAGCTCGGCCCATGATTGGGTCGGCGACCGTTTATGCTCTGCCTGCGCTTGACATTTGGCAAGCGGGAAAAACGTCGCTGCGGTGCGGCGTCGCGGAGGTTTGCAATTCCGAGCCATCGTCCGGACAATTGCATCCGCTGCGTCAGTTCCTTCGCGCAAGTCCCGGAGAAATCTCGCGCCAGCGTATCGCAAGGTCGAGCAGGCGTTGCACGGCGGGCGAGACATCTTCTTCACGCCACGCAATCGTGAGCGGCGCCGTAACCGCCGGCGCGGCCAAGCGGACATACGCCACGCCGCGACCGGTCTGCGCGCGTGCCGCGGCCTCCGGGACGAGCGATACACCGACGCCGGCGGCGATCAGGCCAATCGCGGTTTGCAGATGCAGCACCTCCTGCGCGAGTCGCGGCGTGAATCCGGCGGCCTGGCACGCGGCGACGATCAGGCCGGTGACCGATGGCTCCGGCCGCGCCGGATAGAGCACGAAGGCATCATCGGACAATTCGGCAAGCGCAATGTCGTCCCTCTCGGCAAGCGGATGCGCGCGCGGCAACGCCGCGACATAGGGCTCCTCCAGGATCAGGCGCTGGGCAAGACCCGCCTCCGGCAATAGCGCCGGGCG
Source organism: Bradyrhizobium sp. USDA 4501 (assembly GCF_054062115.1). NCBI lineage: Bacteria > Pseudomonadati > Pseudomonadota > Alphaproteobacteria > Hyphomicrobiales > Nitrobacteraceae > Bradyrhizobium > Bradyrhizobium sp. USDA 4501. The sequence continues at coordinate 5,756,408 of NZ_JBSSEX010000001.1, read as the reverse complement.
TGCGAAGCCGACATCGATCCGGCGTCGCCGCAGCGCTTCGGCAATCTCGGCCGCCAGCATCTCGTCAAGCACGAGCTCGACGTCGGGACAGGCGTCGCGATAGCTGCCTATGATATCGGGCAGACCGGCGAACATCGCGGAGCCGACGAATCCGATCGCGAGCTTGCCGGCCTGGCCGCGCCCGACGCGCCGCGTGTCCGCAACCGCGGCCTCGAAATTTGCGAGCAGGGAGCGGGCGCGCGCAAGCAGCAGCTCGCCCGCCTCGGTGAGCCTGACAGGACGGCTATTCCGCTGCAGCAACGTCACGCCGAGTTCGTCCTCGAGCTGACGGATCTGCTGGCTTAGCGGCGGTTGCGCGATGTGCAGCCGCTCGGCCGCGCGGGTGAAGTTCAATTCCTCGCCGAGCGCCACGAAATATCTGAGATGTCGCAATTCCATGCCGTCGGTATAGCACGGCGGCGGGTGCCGTCAGTCATACGCAATAGCTCTGCAACCGTATCGAACGAGTATTGGACCGGACGCGCGAACGCGGACAGCCTGCGACAAAGCAAAGGGAGTCCCCATGACGGCGCTGGAAAAAGCCTTCGCAGAAGCAGCCGCGGCAGGCATTACGCAACAGAAGATCGATATCGGCGATTTGCGCGTCAATGTCGCGCGCTTCGGCAAAGGGCCGCCGCTGCTCCTGCTTCACGGCTGGCCGGAGTTCTGGCTGGTGTGGCGCCCGCTGATGCTGCGCCTCGGCGACAGTTTTGAACTGATCGCGCCCGACTTGCGCGGCTGCGGCGACACCGGCAAGCCGACAACGGGGCCCGATGCGTCCGCCACCGCGGAGCGCCACGCGCTGGATATGTTTGCCGTCATGGACGCGCTCGACTATCAGCGCTTCGGCGTCATCGGCGGCGATCTCGGCGCCTACGTCATGCAGGCGATGTCGCATCGACATCCGCAGCGGCTGATCGGCACGCTCTATCTCTGCACGCCCTATCCGGGCCTCGGCCATCGCTACGGCCAGCCCGGCCACCTGATCGAGGTCTGGTATCAATACTTCCAGCAGCTGCCATGGGCCGCGCAATTGGTCGGAAGCTCGCGCGAGTCATGCCGGCTCTACTTCCGGCATTTCCTCGACCACTGGTCGGGCGACGATCCCGCGGTGTTCGGCGACCTGCTGGAAGCCTATGTCGACAACTTCATGAAGCCGGGCAACATCCAGGGCGGCTTCGACTGGTATCTCTCGTCCGCGCCCAATCGCCGGCTCTGGCTGGAAGGCAAGCTGCCGGCGCAGCCGCGCATCGACGTGCCGTCGCGCTTTCTCTGGGGCCGCCGCGATCCGTTGATCGCGCCCGAATGGTCGGACAGGTTGGGAGACTATTGGAGCGAACCTTCGATCAGGTTCGTCGAGACCGGGCACTATGTTCACGCCGAGGCGCCCGGGATCGTTGCCGAAGAAGCAAGCGGCTTCTTCGGCAAGCTGATCAACCGCACGGGCGCGCGTTAGCGGCCCGGACGCAGCTCCAGGCTCTCGAGGCCGGCGGCGATGTTGATGCCGACCTGGCCCTGCACGCTGAGCGGCTGCAGGGCGATCGTGTTGTCGGAGCCGCCGACCAGCACGTTGCCGCCGACGCCGACACCGAGCGTCGCGCTGCCCTGCGCGCCGGCATAGTTGCCGGAGAGCGCACCCGGCCCGAGCCGCTCCACCGGCGCATAGACGCCCCAGGCCAGCGCCGATTCCTGGGTGATGCCGAGATCGATGCCGACCTTCTGGATGGTCGCGATGTAGCGATCCTCAGGCAGACCATTGGCGCGGAGCACGCAACCGAGATGGGTCACGGAACCGACGATGAAGCCAACGCTCGCGCCGCCGCGGCATTCAAGGACGCCGACCTGCACGCGCTGGATCGGCTGTTGGGCGCTGGCGCCAACGATTGCGGTCAGCGTGGCAATGGCAGCACCGGCGAGGCGAGTGAAGCGACGCATGTTGGGAAGTCTCCGGCTGAGAGGCATGACGCGAGCAGAGAACCGAACGGCGCCGTGTCTGCGGCGCCGTTCGCATCCTATGCCACAACATCGAACGTCCAGCCAGAATTTGCGGTGCCCGCCACCGATTGTCAGGAGATGTTGCGGCGCTGCTATGTTCCTCAGGGTCTGCCGATTGATCGAGCAACGGACAGCAAACAACAGACAAATCGGGATAGGGGGAGTCTCGCGACTCTCCCCTCCCACACCACCGTACATACGGGTCCGTATACGGCGGTTCACCGGATTAAGCGCGAACGGTTTGTTTTGCGTCCGCGCCAGAGGCTCAGATAGTGGTCTCCGTCGTGTCGGCTTCGGCCCCTTTGAGCGGCGCCGTCCGGGCTTCACCCTTTCCCGCCGCTCCAAAGGCCAGTGACCTGGATTTCAGCCGCATGGCCGGCTCGAGGCTTCCACATCCAAACGTCTTTCCAGCGTTCGGGCCTTCAGCGAAACTCGTTCCGCCTACTATGCCGTCTGCTGACTTCTCCGTCGCGATCACGGACCTTGCGGCCCGCTCAGTCCGGTCGCCCGGACACGCCGAAGATCTCCCGAGGTAAGTTCGACCGCCTTCCCTGCACGCCCGCCGGATTTACCACCCCAACCCTTGATGACTGTGGACTTTGCGATCATTGGCTCGCTCGTCCGGTTGGGTAGGCCTCGTTATCCGGTTTTTGTCCATCGGGCCGCAGGTTTGCTCCACGCTTCCTTCAGACCCCACCTCGCGATGACGCCCTTGCGCTTCGCTAACCCTTCGCCGCCATCAGGCTGGGTAAAGGACTTCCACCTCCAAGCTGTCGAACATGCTCGGCACACCAAAAAAAGAGGCCCGCTTTCGCGGGCCTCTTTGATCGGACACCGACCAGCTTAGAGCGTTTTCGAGCGAAGTGGATACCGGTTCGCGTGAAGAAAACGCGTTAAGACAAATCTAGTGGTGGTGATGATGACGGTGGTGACGATGATGACGGCGCGGACCGCCGTAGGCGACCGGCTCGAGATCGATCCCGGCGATGCCGGCCGCAACGTTGAGGCCGGTCTGGCCCTGCACGCTGACCGGCTGCAGCGCATAGGCATTGTTCGGGCCGCCGAACAGGAAGTTACCGCCGGCGCCGAGGCCGACCGAGGCGTTGACGCCGACGCCGCCGTAGCTGCCGGCCAGCGCACCGCGCGGGAGCTGGGTGGTCGGCGCGCTCACGGCCCAGGCGAGCTGGGTCGTCGCGGTGACGCCGAGGTCGACGCCGATCCGCTTCACGGTCGCAACATAGGGCTCGGGCCGACGGCCGCCGCTCTGGAACACGCATTCGAGGCGCGCGACAGAGCCGACAACGAAGCCGACATTCTCGCCGCCCTGGCATTGCAGGACCCCGGCTTGAACCTGAGGCGCCGCGTTGGCGGTGGCGAACGGCGCCAGCAACGCAAGCGCTGCAAGGGTGAGGGTCGAAAGTCGCATTATCTGTCTCCGCAAGGTGAACTGAACTGAATTCGCGCGGCGGACAGGAAGGAAGGCTCGTGTCCAAAACAAGGCAGTGCGCAAAGCGGCCGTAAAAACTTCCCGCGTGTGGCATCGATGTTCGCACACACGCGCGTGAGGTGAGCTGGATGTGATTTGACTCGTCGAATCTACTGGCGCGATTTCGGCGCACAAACAAAAACGCTCCCGCACCAGGTGCGGGAGCGTTTCTTTAAGTTCGGATCGAACTACCGCAGATTACCGCAGAAGCGCTGGATGCGCTTGCAGGCATCCTCGAGATCGGAGGTCTTGGTCGCATAGGAGATGCGGAACGCGGGTCCGAGCCCGAATGCCGATCCCTGCACCACGGCGACGCCTTCGCTCTCGAGCAATTCGGTAACGAACGCCTCGTCGTTGTCGATCAGCTTGCCCGACGGCGCCTTCTTGCCGATCGTGCCGGCGCAGGACGGATAGACGTAGAACGCGCCTTCCGGCCGCGGGCACTCGATGCCGCTCGCCTGGTTGAGCATCGACACCACGAGGTCGCGACGCTCCTTGAACACCTTGTTGTTCGCGGCGATGAAGTCCTGCGGACCGTTGAGCGCCTCGACCGACGCCCACTGCGCGATCGACGACGGGTTCGAGGTCGACTGCGACTGGATCGTCGCCATCGCCTTGATCAGCTGCGCCGGGCCGCCGGCATAGCCGATGCGCCAGCCGGTCATGCAGTAGGCCTTCGACACGCCGTTCACGGTCAGCGTGCGATCGTACAGGCTCGGCTCGACCTGCGCCGCCGTGGTGAAGACGAAGTCGTCATAGACGAGGTGCTCGTACATGTCGTCGGTCATCACCCAGACATGCGGATGCTTGACCAGCACGTCGGTGATCGCCTTGAGCTCGCTCTTCGTATAGGCCGAGCCGGTCGGGTTCGACGGCGAGCACAGGATCACCCACTTGGTCTTCGGCGTGATCGCCTTCTCGAGATCTTCCGGACGCAGCTTGAAGCCGGTCGAGGCCGGGCACACCACCGGCACCGACTCGCCGCCGGCGAGCGCCACCATCTCGGGATAGCTGACCCAGTACGGCGCCGGGATGATCACCTCATCGCCCGGATTGATGGTCGCCATCAGCGCGTTGTAGAGCACCTGCTTGCCGCCGGTGCCGACGATGACCTGGTTCGGCTTGTAGGTCAGGCCGTTCTCGCGCGCGAACTTGTTGATGATGGCTTCCTTGAGCTCCGGAATGCCGCCGACATCGGTGTACTTGGTCTTGCCGGCCTCGATCGCGTGGATCGCTGCCAGCTTGATGTTGGCGGGCGTATCGAAGTCAGGCTCGCCGGCGCCGAGGCCGATGACGTTGCGGCCCGCGGCTTTCAGCGCGCGTGCTTTGTCCGTGACCGCGATCGTCGCGGACGGCTTCACACGGTCGAGCGCAGCGGACAGGAAGGCCATTATCATCTCCTGGCAAACGTCGTGAGCCGTAGGGCCACGACTTGATTTGAATGGGATCGCGGCACCCTAGGCCTGTCGCCGCTGCACCGCAAGAAGCTTGGCGGTAAAGCACGAAAACTTTCGCGCATGGCTCGCGGCGCGCGCAATTTTCCGCAAGTTCCGGCACCGGATGACTCATATCCGGCAAGCCCGCTCCGGTCTTGCCGGCGGGCCCTTCGGCGGCATGCACCAGCGCGGATTGCTCCGAGGACAATGCCGCGCGGCAACCTGCCTGACGGCGCTAGCGGCGGGTCGTCAACGCAGACCGGCGCGTCGTGCCGCCAAGGATGGCGCGTTAAGGTTTGTGAATTTCAGCGCGCCCGCCATGGTCGCGACCTTGGCGATCGACCGGCACCGTGCAGAGCGTCGCGCAGGCGTGATCCGAGTTGTTCTGCCGTGTGGATGGAATCGTTCTGCACGTGTGCAGTGCAGTAGACGTTTCGACTTTTTCCACACTGCAGGGCTTGCGACGCACCCCCGTCAGCATCATTGTTTAGCGGCGTTGCGGTGTGACAGGCCGCGCAATTTTTAAGCGTACCGTCTCCCTGACCGAGTGAACCACGACGCAATGTACAAGCTCTATTCGATGCAGCGCTCCGGCAACAGCTACAAGGTCCGGCTGGCGCTTGCCGTGCTGAACACGCCGTACGAGGCGATCGAGATCGACATCCTGCGCGGCGAGAGCCGCACGCCGGAATTCCTGGCCAAGAATCCGAGCGGCCAGGTGCCGCTGCTCGAGGTCGCCGAGGGCCGCCATCTCGCCGAGTCCAATGCCATCCTCTGGTATGTCGCGATCGGCACGCCGCTGGCGCCGGAGTCGCGGATAGAGCGCGCCGAGGCGCTGCAGTGGATGTTCTTCGAGCAGCACGCGCTGGAGCCGAACATCGGCGCTGCCTATTTCTGGCTGTCGCTGGTCAAGGGCGGACGCGACCTGCAGACGCACGCGCTGGAGGACTGGATGGAGCGCGGCTATGCGGCGCTGCAGGTGATGGAAAATCACCTCAAGGAACACGCCTATTTCGCCGCCGGACAGCTCACCGTCGCCGACATCGCCCTTTACGGATACACCCACGTCGCCGACCGCTGCGACTTCGACCTGGCGACCTTTCCGTCGATCCGCGCCTGGCTCAAGCGGGTCGAGCAGACCCCCGGATTTGTCTCGATGGACTGGCAGCCTGGTACCGAGGCCGAGCCTGAGCCTCGCCTCGCGGCCGGCGTCTGAACGGCCGGGTGTGAATCCAGGGAATAACGGGGAAACTGCCCAAATAACGGGCAAAACTCGCGCCACCGCCGTATTTTAGCCATTTTTGGACGGCGCCGCCGCCGCAATGTTGCCGGTGACAACCGGCAGATTCGCGCGGATGTCGCGAGTGATTCGCTCGCGGCCTGAGGGATTTAGACCATGAAACGGTGGTCCGGCACGGCAGGCTTCGATGGCCGCCCTGCCCCGGTGGCATCATCCCGGCTGACGAACGCGATCGCCGCGTCGCTCGCGCTCGGCGCGCTGACGTTGTGCCTGGTCGTCGCCGTGACGGTGCTGTCGAGCAACATCACCATGGCAACGGCGATCCCGGCGTAATCAAGCAATTTCCGGTTGGCACCTGATCCGCGGCAAGGCGCGGGAGAGACAGCGGCGCGACATGATGAAGACCCCCGTCGGACTGGTGACCGTGACGCTGTCGGCGGCGATCCTGCTGGCGGCATCGCTCCTGATCGTGACCGGCACGCAAGGCGAAGACCGCGCACGCCCCGCGCATGTCACGACGCCGACCGCCAAGCCGGCCCCGCACCACTAAAGCGCAATGAGATCAGGTCGAACCGCGGCGGCAGTGTGCTCCCTCGCCCCGTTCTTACGGGGAGAGGGTTGGGGTGAGGGGCTCTTTCCGCGTATTCGGAGATCGCTGCATTTGCGGAGAGTCCCCCTCACCCGGAACGCATCTAACGATGCCTTCCGACCTCTCCCCGCACACGGGGCGAGGTGAAGCATTAGCCCCATTTGTGGAAGATCAGAAACGCGCCGGCGGCGATGAAGGCAAATCCGAGCGCGTGATTCCAGCCCAGCGGCTCCTTCAGGTACAACACCGAGAAGGCGGCGAACACGACCAGCGTGATCACCTCCTGCATGGTCTTGAGCTGCGCCGCCGAGTAGACCGCGCTGCCCCAGCGATTGGCCGGCACCGCCAGCCAGTATTCGAAGAAGGCGATGCCCCAGCTCACCAGGATCACGATGGGGAGCGAATGATCCTTGAACTTGAGATGGCCGTACCAGGCGAAGGTCATGAAGACGTTCGAGGCGAACAGCATCAGGATCGGCAGCAGCGACGGCGAAATGGCGGGCATCGAATGTCCTCTTGCAAGCAAAGCACGCGGTAACCCGCAGGCACGGAACCGGGTTCCGTGCCGATCTGCATATCATTTGATTTGAAAGCAGCGAAAGCTGGTTCGGCCCCCGCAACGCCCGCTTAACGGTCGGGACGGAAATGCCGGCGCGGTTGCGGCCCTGTCGTCAAACTGCGGCTTTATCGTTCGTTTGATAGATAGCGAGAACGCGCATGCGGTTCGACTGGCGTGCAATTTCAGGTCCGGCCCTGACGGCGATCACGGCATCCGCCGCCTTCCTGCTCGATCGCCTCGTTGTCGCCGTCCCCAATCCCGCGCCGCTGTTCGTCTGCATCGTGGCGCTTGCGAGCTCGATCAGCGGCATCACCTCCGGGCTGATCTCCGCCGCGATCGCGGTGGCCGCCTCGGCGCTGTTCTTCCTCAATCATCGCGCGCTGCCCGGTTACGACACCGCCGACGTCGCGCGGATGCTGATGCTGGCGGCGACCGCGGCCGGCACCGCCGTGATCACCGGAATGCTACGGCAGAAATGGATCGACGCCTTTGCCGCGGATCAGCAGCATCACGCCACCGCGGAGCGGCTCGCAGCCGCGCTCGACCAGGTCGACATCGGCATCGTGCTGCTCGACGCCGACACCCGCGCCGAATTCATCAACCGCGCCTTCCGCGACTATTTCGCGCTGTCGGATGCGCAGGCCGAGAGCAAGCCGCCCTTCGTCGCGCTGATGTATCACGGCCGCGACACCGGCGCCTATGAACTGCCGGAAGACGAGCTGAGCGCATTCATCGCCGAGCGCATCGCGATGATGCGCGCCGGCGACTCCACGCCGATCAATCTCAACCTCGCCGACGGCCAGGTGCTGCGCTTCAGCTGCACCGCACTGCCGGACGGCGGCCGCATGCTGAGCTACACGCCGGTCACCGACCTCGTGCGGCACACCGACGATCCCGCCAAGGCCGATGAATATCGGGCCCAGCGCGCCGGGCGCGAGCGCCGTCTGGCGCGGCTGCTGCGCGCCGCCGAGTGAGGCGCGACCTCGTCCGCAATTGATCCTGCGAGATAGCGACGGTAGAACCTTGCGAGCGGTGCCGAGGCATCGCCCGCAACCGCAGGATCATCCAGGGATGTCCATGGCCGACGACGTCACCATCCGCTTCATCACCCGCGACGACTACGCCCAGTGGCTTCCTCTGTGGGACGGCTACAATGCTTTCTATGAGCGATCCGGGCCGACCGCGCTCGCGCCCGAGATCACCGCGATGACGTGGGAACGCTTCTTCGATGCCTATGAGCCGGTGCACGCGCTGGTCGCCGACGCCGGCGGCAGATTGCTCGGGCTGACGCATTATCTGTTTCACCGCTCGACCACCGCGATCGCGCCAACCTGCTATTTGCAGGATCTGTTCACCAGCGAAGCCGCACGCGGCAAGGGCGTTGGCCGCGCGTTGATCAACGGGGTTTACGCGCAGGCCAGGCTCGCGGGATCGCCACGCGTCTACTGGCAGACGCATGAGACCAACCACACCGCGATGCAGCTTTATGACAAGGTCGCAGACAAGCCGGGCTTCGTCATCTATCGCAAGATTGTCTGAGCGGATCTTCGCGGCCTGTGGATTGAACAGAGGTGTCACCGGCACGTTACAAAGCCCGGCTAGGCTTCCGCTCGCGCAGATCAGGCCCCCCGTCTCAGATCTTCGCCAAGCGGTCCCCGTCAGTCGCCGCGTCTGACCGGGACCGCTTTTTTTTGCGGCATCTCATTTTGCGACATCGTCATGCGTCATCGGCGGTAGGACGGCACCTTGCCGGGCCCTAGTGTGCTTGTCACAATACGCGGCACCGCTCGCCTATCCCACAGGATTGTCTCATGGAAATTCGTAATCTCGGCGGCTCTGGGCTGCGCGTGTCCGCGGTCGGCCTCGGCTGCAACAATTTCGGCCAGCGCACCGACCTCGAGACCTCGCGCAAGGTGATCCACAAGGCGATCGATCTCGGCATCACGCTGTTCGACACCGCCGACATCTATGCCGGCATGGGCGGCTCGGAGACCGTGCTCGGCACCGTGCTGGGCGACCGCCGCAAGGACATCGTGCTCGCCACCAAATTCTCCAAGCCGATGGCGACCGACGGCACCAAGCAGGGCGCCTCGCGGCGCTACATCATGTCGGCGGCCGAAGCGAGCCTCACTCGCCTGAAGACCGACTATATCGATCTCTACCAGCAGCACGACTACGATCCGCTCACCCCGATCGACGAGACGCTGCGCGCGCTCGACGATCTCGTCCGCCAGGGCAAGGTGCGCTACATCGGCAACTCCAACTTCCCGGCCTGGCGGATCGCCGAAGCCGAGTACGTCGCGCGCCAGATGAACATGAACCGCTTCGTGTCCTGCCAGGACGAATACAGCCTCCTGGTGCGCGGCATCGAGAAGGACCTGCTGCCGGCGGCGCAGCAATACAATCTCGGCCTGCTGCCGTTCTTCCCGCTCGCCAGCGGCCTGTTGACCGGCAAGTACCAGCGCGGCGCCGCTGCACCCGCCGATACCCGCTTCGCCAAGGCGCCGGCCCTGAAGGATCGCTACGTCACGCCGCGCAACGAGGACATCGTCGAGAAGCTGCAGGCGTTTGCCAGGGAGCGCGGCCACGCCATGCTCGAGCTCGCCTTCTCCTGGCTCGCCGCCCGCCCGCAAGTCGCAAGCGTCATCGCCGGGGCGACGCGTCCCGAGCAGATCGAGCAGAACGCCAAGGCGATCAGCTGGAAGCTCTCCGCGGAGGAGATGGCGGAGATCGATGGGATAACGAAGGCGTGAAGCGAACGGCACTCTCTCCGCTCCCTCTCCCCGTCCTTTACGGGGAGAGGGTTGGGGTGAGGGGCATCTATCCGCGCAACTCAGTCTGAATTGTAATCAACACACCCTCGACGTTGCCGAGCACATCGTTGTTCCAGAAGCGAAGCACGCGATAGCCCTCCCCGGTGAGATACCGGTCCCGGACCACGTCTGCAGCTGAGTTCGCGTGCTGACCGCCATCCACTTCGATCACGAGCCGTCGCTCGCGGCAGACGAAGTCGCAAATGTAACTCCCGACCGGCACCTGCCGTGCGAACTTATGGCCATCAATCTGGCGATTGCGGATGCGATTCCAAAGCACGGTCTCCGCGTCCGTTTGATTGGCGCGCAGCCCTTTCGCGAGTCGGATAGGTGTTTCCTTGCGGCCACGCATTGCCCTGCCCCTCACCCGGAAGCAACGCGATGCGTCGCTTCCGACCTCTCCCCGCAAAGAGCGGGGAGAGGTTGAGGAAGTCAAGCCACCAGCCCCTTCATCGGCTTTACCGGGGCGCTGTCCGGAAACACGGCATCGGCCAGCACGCGCTCGCCGAGGCCGAACTGGTCGTGCAGCACGCCCTTGATCACGGCGCGCAGGTCGGTAGTCGGGGCGAGGTCGCGGGCCTGGTAGAGATTGGCGGGCTTGAGGCCGGGCCAGTCGGTGATCATGCGGCCGCCATTCACCGCGCCGCCGGCGAGCAGCGCGATGGTGCCGGTGCCGTGGTCGGTGCCCTCGGTGCCGTTGATGCGCGCGGTGCGGCCGAACTCGGTCGCGACCACGATCACGGTGTCGCGCCAGCGCGCGCCGAGGCCGCTCTGGAATTCCGCCAGCGCGCCGTCGAGGCCGCCGAGCAGTTGCGCGAGGCGGCCGACCGGCCCGCCTTCATTGGCATGGGTATCCCAGCCGTCGAAGGCGAGCGCGCCGATCCTCGGGCCGTCATCGGCCGCCATCAATTTCGTGGCGCCCCGCGCCACGAGGCGCATCGCCGCCACGCCGCCCGCCCCGGGCTTCGGCTTCATCTCCTCGCCCTGCGCCTGCTTCTCGAGCTGCAAGCCTTGCGTCAGCGCGCTCGCCAGCGCCGGATCGCGGTGCTGATAGAGATCGAGCAGCCGCATCGCGGTGTCGTCGGCGGCTTGCGGTAGCGCGGTCGGGGCCCAGCCGACGGTCGGCGCCGCGCCGCGCAGCACCAGCGGCGTGGTCGGGCCGACCGCGAGCGCGCTCGTCACCCGCTCGCCTTTCGGCAAGGCTTCCAGCGCGCGATTGAGCCAGCCGGACTGCACGCGGCCCGGACCGGGGAAGCCGCTTTCCAGCACGTCCTGACCGTCGAAATGCGAGCGATCGCGATAGGAGGTCGCCACCGCATGAACCACCGCGGCCTGCTTGGCGCGATACATCCGCGAAAATTCCGGCATCGCCGGATGCAGGGCGAAGAACTGATCCAGCATCACCGCCGCGTTCGGGCCATCGGGGCGCAGCGCGATCGCGCCGTGCAAGCCGGCATAATCAGGATCGCCGACCGGTGCGACCGTGGCGAGGCCGTCGAGTGCACCGCGCAGGATGATGGTGACGAGGCGCGGATCGCGGCCATCGGCGGCGCGCGCGAATTTCGGGAGGTAGGCCCAGGCCGCAAAGGAGGCGCCGCCGAGCAGCAGCGCGCGCCGCGACGTCGCCTGCAGCATCAGGCTCTCGGAGCATTCCATCGTCATCTCCTCTGGAACTCGGGCGACATCAACAGCAGCGCCAGCGCCTGCTGCCGCGATTCCGCGCGCTCGATGGTGCGCCGCGTCTCGGGCGAGGCGGCATCGGCGGCAATGAGCTCGAGCAGGTCGCGCGGATCGAACCGGTCGGCGAGCTGGGAGGCGACTTGCGCCGAGATGTCGAGCCTGAGCTTGACGCCTTCAGGCGCCGCCCAGGCCGCGGCGGTGTCCGGAAAACCGTTCGGCCCGGCCGGCGACCACAGGGGCTGGCCGAGCACATTGAGGCCGTTGAGATAGCGGCCCGGATCCTCGGGATTGCGGGCCAGCAGGCGGCCGGAGGCGACCAGGAATTCGTAAGGCGAACGCATCTTTGTCAGCGGCGGCTGCCAGGCCTCGCTGGACTGAACGAGCGCGGTAGCCAGCGCCCTGAGATCGCCGCCCGTTTTCGTGAACATATCCTGCAGCCTCGCCACCAGCGCAGGCGGCGGATCGTCGGCGACGAAGTGGCGCGCGAACTTGGTCGCGATGAATTTTGCGGTCGAGGGATGCCGCGCGATGTCCGCCAGCACCGCCTCGCCCTGCGCGACGCCCGCCTGCGCGTAGCTCTTGCCAAGCACCTGCTGCGGTCCGGGCTGGTGCGCATTGGCGTTGAACACGAAGCTGCCGGGCACACCTAACTGCCCACGGCGGCCGGCAAAGGTCCAGCCGGTGATGACGCGCGCCAGCGCCGTCACATCGTCCTGGGTGTAGCCGCCGCCGACGCCGAGCGTATGCAGCTCCATGATCTCGCGCGCGAGATTCTCGTTCAGGCCGCGATTGCGGTTGATGCCGGCGCGCGACTCCGGGCCGAGCGATTGCTGGTTGTCGAGAAAGAACAGCATCGCCGGATGCTGCTCGACGGCCTTCAGCATGTCCGGGAAACGGCCAAGCACATGCGGACGGATCGCCTCGCGCTCGAACGAGCCGGCCCACATCCGCGCCAGCGCGCCCTTGTTGGCGGAGACGCAGAAGTGGTTGGACCAGAACACCACGAGCCGTTCGACGAAGCCGCAATCGGCGACCACGCCGCGCTGCAGGCGCGCCAGCGCCTCGGCGCGGAACGTCTTCTGGATGATGTTGAGCGGTTGCGCCGGCGGCTTGGGGGGACCGGGCACCGTCTGCATCGTCGGAGGCTGCATCGGAGCCGACGGCGTCATCGCCGCGTTGGCGCCATCGGCGCCCTGCGCCTGCATCGCCGGATCCTTGCCGGCGATCTCCTTGGCGGCCGTGGACAGCGACAGATTGCGCCGCTGTGCCGGCTTTGCGTCGGACCCTTGCGGCGGTGTCTCGCTCGCGCCTTGCTGCGCGACCTTCGCGGCATTGCGCGCCTGCTGGATCTCGAACTGATAGTCGAACACCTGCTTGCCGAGCTCCGGCGTCGAGAGCAGGCCCGGCACTTCGAGCAGCGCGCCGTTCGGACGCGCCAGTTCCGCCAGCACGAAACCGCGCGGATCGGAGGCGGCGTTGATGAAGTCGCCGGACGCCCCGCCGCGGGCACCGAATCCAAACCGGTTGAGGGCAACCAGCGCGGCTTGCGAATCACGGGCCATCAGAATTCCCTTAACGGCCTATCCCGGCTATATCAGTTGCCTGGCATCATAGCGCGGTCCGGGATGAACCCGAGATTAATTCGCGCATTAAATCGCGGTTAGAATGGACCTCTCGTCAAACGATCGTTCCAAACCAGCATCTCCGCGCCAGCTTGCCTGCACGGCATGCGGCAGCGAATTTTCCTGCTCGCTCACCGGAGCATGCTGGTGCTGCGATGAGAGTTTTCGCCTGCCAATGCCGACCGACGGCGGCGACTGCCTGTGCCCCGCATGCTTGCGGAAGCTCGCGGAACAGCAAGCAGCGGTGAGCGCCACGTGAACGCACGCTGGACCGTCGACGCCGTCCTGCTCGACATGGACGGCACGCTGCTCGACACCGAGAAGGTTTACTTCGACAGCCTGGTCGCGGCGCTGAACGTGTGCGGCTACACCGACGACGTCGTCGCGCTGTGCCACTCCATGGTCGGGCTTCCCGGCCCGGTCTGCGAGGCGATGCTGCGCGACCATTACGGCGCGGCGTTTCCGCTCGCGGACGTCAACCAAGCGTTTCTCGAACATCGCGATCGGATGATGCGGTCGGGCCTGCCGCTCAAATCAGGCACGCTCGCTCTGCTCGATGCGCTCGCGCTTGCGGAGCGCCCGATGGCGATCGTCACCTCGTCATCGCGCCGTTCGGCCGAACGCAACCTCACCCTCGCCGGCATCCGCGCGCGCTTCGACACGCTGCTGACGCTTGACGATGTCGCGCAGGGCAAGCCGGATCCCGAGCTCTATCTCAAGGCCGCCGCGCGGCTCGGCGTGAGGCCGGCGTCCTGCATCGCGGTGGAAGACTCCAACCACGGCGTCGCCGCCGCCCACGCCGCCGGCGCGATCACGCTGATGGTGCCGGACATGGCGCCGCCGACCGACGAGACCCGCGCGAAATGCGCAGCCGTGTTGCCGGACCTCAACGCCGTGCTGGTGCTGCTGCAGGAGCGCGGCGCGCTTTAGCCGTCATTGCGAGACGGTCTCGCCGCAGGCTGCTGCACCTCTCCCGCTTGCGGGGCAGGGAGCGCACCGCCTTCGCGACTACCATTCAACCTACTCTCGTCATGTCCTAACCCCGCTTACGCCCTGCTTCCCCAGCGCCGTCTCGATCAGTGTGCGCGCGGCCTCGCCGGCGGTCTCCATGTAGCTCGGGTCGCGATGCAGCAGCACCACGGCGAACGATCCGTCCAGCAGCAAGAGGATCTGCCGCGCCAGTTTGAGCGGATCGGCGATGCCCTGCTCCGCGAAGGTCGCGCGCAGCCAGTCCTCGAACTTCTTCTTGTGCGCGGCGCCGATCCTGATCGCGGGATGCCCGGGCATGTTGGCGAGTTCGGCGGAGGTGCGCAGGAAGCCGCAGCCCTTCCACTTCGGATGCCGCGCCGAGCGCGCGAGGTTCCTGAAGATCGCCTCGACCTTCACCGGCAGGCCACCCTCGGCCTCCGCGAACCACTTTCGGCACAGCGCGAGATTGGGCTGGTCGCGCGCGGCGAGATAGGCAGCGACCAGATCGTCCTTGCTCTTGAAGTGATAGTACAGCGTGCGCTTGGTGAGGCCGGCCTTGGCGGCGACCTCGTCGACGCTGACGCGGCGAATGCCTTCATTGTAGAACAGCGCGCTCGCCGCCTGGACGATGCGCTCGCGGGTGGGCTCGGAGGGTCTGGGCATGGCGCTATGTATACTAACCAGTGAATATACACAAATTGCGGCTGGCCCTACATTCGGCCCGACACACAATTGCTGGAGACTGCATCATGCCCGCCCCCATCCTGCTCGAGATCACCGACACGATCGCCCTGATCACCCTGAACCGTCCGGAGCAGCTCAACGCGCTGAACTACGCGCTGATCGATCAGCTGATGGCCGCGCTCGACCGCATCGAGGGCGACGCTGAGGTGCGCGCCGTGATTTTGACCGGGGCCGGCGAGCGGGCCTTCTCGGCCGGCGCCGACATCAAGCAGTTTTCCGAGAGCGTCAAGCAGGGCTCCGCCGTCGCGGTGCGGGACTTCGTCCGCCGCGGCCAGGCCATGACCGCGCGGCTCGAGGCATTCAAGAAGCCCGTGATCGCCGCGATCAACGGGCTCGCCTTCGGCGGCGGCTGCGAGATCACCGAGGCGGTGCATCTCGCTGTCGCCAGCGACCGCGCGCTATTTGCAAAACCCGAGATCAAGCTCGGCATGCCCCCGACCTTCGGCGGCACGCAGCGGCTGCCGCGGCTGGCCGGACGCAAGCGCGCCCTGGAGCTGCTCCTCGCAGGCGATCCGTTTCCGCCCGAGCATGCGCGTGAGATCGGGCTGGTCAATCAGATCGTGCCGCACGATCAATTGCTGACGGCCGCGCGCGAGCTCGCCGGCCGCATCACCAGGCATTCGCCCGGCGCCGTCGCCGGCACCATCACCGCTGTGACGCGCGGGCTCAACATGCCGATTGCCGAGGGCCTTTTGGTCGAGAGCGAGCAGTTCGCCGCGCTGGTGCCGGGCCGCGATCTCGCCGAGGGGCTCGCGGCGTGGAAGGAACGGCGGCTGGCGAGGTATGTCGGGGCTTGAAAACCCGCGAGTGCTACATCCGTCATTGCGAGCGAAGCGAAGCAATCCATCGACCCGCATACGCGGAAAGATGGATTGCTTCGTCGCTTCGCTCCTCGCAATGACGGAGGAGTTCGCCCTACCGCACCACCGCCGCGGTCTGTCCGAACAGCAACTTGCGCTCTTCCTCGGTGCGGATCGCGGGCTGGCCGAAATTCGGATTGACCTCCTTCGCCTTGGCATAGGCGCGCACGGTCGCCGGGCGCTTGCCGATCGTCTCCAGCCAGCGCTTCAGATGCGGGAAATCGTCGATCTCCTGGCCCTGGTTCTTGTAGGGCACGACCCAGGGATAGCTCGCCATGTCGGCGATCGAGTAGTCGCCGGCGACGAATTCGCGGTCGGCGAGCCGCTTGTTGAGCACGCCGTAGAGCCGGTTGGTCTCGTTGACATAGCGGTCGATCGCGTAAGGCAGCTTCTCGACGGCGTAGTTGCGGAAGTGGTGGTTCTGCCCGGCCATCGGCCCGAGCCCGCCCATCTGCCAGAACGTCCACTGGATCGCGTCATAGCGGCCATGGATATCGGCCGGCAGGAATTGTCCGGTCTTCTCGGCGAGATAGAGCAGGATCGCGCCGGACTCGAACAGCTGTAGCGGCTTGCCGCCGCCCTTCGGCGCGTGATCGAGGATTGCGGGGATGCGGTTGTTCGGCGCGATCTGCAAAAAATCCGGCTTGAACTGATCGCCCTTGCCGATGTTCACCGGGAAAATCCTGTACTCCAATCCGGTTTCCTCAAGGAACAGCGTTATCTTGTGACCGTTCGGCGTGGACCAGTAGTGAAGGTCGATCATGGGCGTGATCCTGCATTGCCAGGGACTGCCGATGTCGTGCATCGGCGAGAAAGATGCGAATGCATTGACTTGGGCGCATAACCGCACCCAAGTCAATGGCGCCCGCATTGCACCGCGCGCGAATGTGATCTGCAAGCAGCGCAAATGCCCGATTGAGCCGCGTCCCGATTGCTCCTAGGCTCAACGTGTTTGGTATTGAAAAGTTTTCAAAACACGGGGGATTGCGATGACGCGAGATTTGGCACGACGTGATTTCCTGAAAGGTTCGGCGGCGCTCGCCGGCGCCGCAGCCGCGGGCGCCTTCTCCTGCGTCGAGATCGCGAGCGCCGCACCGATCGAGGTGCCGACCGTCGACAAGCTCTCGATCCGCGTGCTGGTCGATTCCAGCTTCGATTTGTTCTTCAAGCCGAAGCAGGCCGGCGGCGTCACCATCGCGCCGCCGCCGCGCTCCGCCGACTACCAGAAGTCGCTGCACAATGAATGGGGCCTGTCGCTGTGGCTGGAGTCGGAAGCCAAGGGCGCACAGCGCACGCTGATGCTCGACTACGGCTACACGCCGGAGGTGCTGCTCAACAACATGGCGCTGGTCGGCGTCGATCCGGCGAAGCTCGATGGGCTGATCGTGAGCCACGGCCACTACGACCATTTCGGCGGCCTCAACGGCTTCCTCGACAAATTCCGTGATAAACTACCGGCCGACGTGAAGCTCTATGCCGGCGGCGAGGACAATTTCTGCCACCGCGTCAGCGCAACGCCGACCAAGGGCCAGTTCAACGATTTCGGCACGCTCGATCGCCGCCAGCTCGCGGCGCAGCGCGTCACCACGGTGCTGTGCGAGACCCCGACCGTGATCGCGGGCCATGCCTTCACCACCGGCAAGATCACCCGCCGCAGCATCGAGCGTGTGCTGCCGCAGACCTGGGTCGAGTTCGGCATCAAGGACGGGCTCGGCTGCAATGCCAGCCACTATCTGCCGGCCGAGATGGACGGCAAGATCGTGCCCGACGAGCACATCCATGAGCACGCCACCTGCTTCAACGTGCGGGACTTCGGCCTCGTCGTGATCTCGTCCTGCGGCCATGTCGGCATCGTCAATTCGGTGAAGCAGGCACAGGAGGTCTCCGGCATCCAGAAGGTGCACGCCATCGTCGGCGGCTTCCATCTCGGGCCGGCGCCGAAGGATTACCTCACCGAGGTGGTCGCCGAGATCAGGAAGCTCGACCCCGACGTGCTGATCCCGATGCACTGCTCCGGGCTCAACTTCGTGCAGGAGGCGACCGCGCAGATGGGCGACAAGGTGCTGGTCACGACGACGGGCAGCCGCCTCTCCTTCGGCATATGATCGCGCCGATCCTGCGCGTCATTGCATTCGCTGGCGCGGGCTTGGCATTCGCTGGCGCGGGCCTGGCATTCGCCGGCGCCGGCCTGTGGCTGACGCTGGCGCCGGTGCTGGCCGCCGATGCGCCGCCGCAATCGGCGCGCTCGCCCGCCGAGATCATGGACATCCTGATGTGGAACAGGGAGCCGGTCGGCGGCCCGTTCGCGCTGACCGATCAGGCCGGCCATGAACGCACCGACAAGGAGTTTCGCGGCAAGCTGATGCTGATCTATTTCGGCTTCACCACCTGTCCCGACATCTGCCCTACCGATCTGCAGGCGATCGCCCTGGCGCTCGACAAGCTCGGCCGCGACGGCGACCAGGTGCAACCGATCTTCATCACGGTCGATCCCGAGCGCGACACCGCGGCCCACCTCGCGGAGTATGTGCCGATGTTCCACCCGCGCCTGATCGGACTGACCGGCAGCGGTGATGCGATCCGCAAGCTCGCTGATGCCTACAAGGTCTACTTCGCGCGGGTGCCGCTGAAGGATGCCGGCGACTATACCGTCGATCACACCGCCTACATCTATTTGATGGACCGCGAGGGCAATTATCTCGGCTTCTTTCCGCCGGGGACATCAGCCGACCGGATGGTCGAGATCATCCGGCCACGGCTCGCCGAACCGGTACGCTGACATCAGAGATTGGCAATTCCAGCCGCGTCAATACTGCGCCCCCTCTCCCGCTTGCGGGTGAGGTGAAGAAAGCAGTTCGGCAGGCGGATCGGACAAATCGCCGGACTCAATGTATCCGCCCATGCGCGCGCAAGAATGTCTCACCGGTTTCCGTCACCGTTACCCGCATGCCCTCAACCGAGGGACGGCGCGCGACATAGCCGCGGTCAACGGCGTCCTCCCAGATCGTCAGCCGCGGGCATGAGGTGCGCCAGACCTCGAGCACCTCGGTATAGCGCCGCGGCCCGCGCGCCACCCATTCCACGAGATCGAGCACCAGGGCGTCTGTGGTCTCTGTCATGTGGTCCTCGCCGGGATCAGCAGGGATTCATTGTCTCCGGTATTTCTGCGCCGCTTGGCCTCTTCCGGCAAACTGAGTTATCTTGACCTTGCATCAGTTTTCCTGAGGGTTCATGCGGCGGCTGCTCTTTCTCAACGGCATCAAGGCGTTCGAAGCCGCGGCGCGGACCGGCAGCTTCGCGGCGGCGGGCAGCGAGCTCAATGTCTCGGCCGCCGCGATCAGCCGGATGGTGCATCTGCTCGAGGAGCGGCTCGGCGTCGCGCTGTTCGAGCGCAAGGCCAACCGCCTCGTCACCACGCCGGCGGGCCGCGCCTATCAGGGCGGGCTGACGCCGATCTTCGACGCGCTCGCGAGCCTCACCGCGCAGGTCACGGCATCCGCGAGCGCGCGGGTGCTGACCGTCGGCGTCGGACCGACCTTTGCGCTGAAATGGATGATCCCGCACCTCGCCGAGTTCCGCAAAGCGGAGCCCGACATCGAGGTGCGGATCACGACCGGCGGCATGGCGGTGCCGTTCGCCGACGACTGGAGCTGCGGCATCCAGCTCGGCGACGGCCAGTGGCCGGGCCTCGTCGCCGAGCCGCTGTTCGCCGCCGATCTGATGCCGGTGTGCACGGCGCGGCTCGCCAACACCCTGAAGCGCCCCGCCGACCTCAAGGGCCCGAGCCTGATCCGCGTCGCGCATTCGCCCGACGACTGGCCGTCTTGGCTGAAGGCGGCGGGCGTGCCGCGCCTGACCGCGCGCGGGCCGGAATTCCAGTTCTACGGCCAGGCGCTGCAGGCAGCTAGCGACGGGCTCGGCATCGCGATGGGCATCCGGCCCTATATCGACGACGATCTCGCCGCCGGCCGGCTGGTGGCGCCGTTTGCGCTCAGCGTGCCGAAGGGCATGCGCTGGTATCTGGTCTATCGCGGCTTCCACGCCGAGCAGCGCGATTTCGCCGCGTTCCGGCGCTGGATCATCCGCGCCGCGGCGGAGCCCGCGGCCCGCCGCAAGGGAACGCGCAGTGCCTGACGAGACCGTCGATACGCTGGTGATCGGCGGCGGCCAGGCCGGGCTCACCATGAGCCACCGGCTGAAGCAGCGCGGCATCGCCCATCTGGTGCTGGAGCGGGGCCGCATCGCCGAGCGCTGGCGTAGCGAACGCTGGGATGGCCTCATGTTCCAGTTTCCGAACTGGTCGGTGCGGCTGCCGGATTTCGCGTTTCCGCACAGCGATCCCGACGGCTTTTCGGACACCGCTGCCATCATCGCCTTCATCGAGGACTACGCCGCGTTCGTCGCGCCGCCGATCCTCTGCGGCGTCGCGGTCACGAAGCTGCGCCGCGACGCCGGCGGCTTCCTCGCCGAATTTGCCGGCGGCAGCATCGTCGCCCGCAGTGTTGTCATCGCCACGGGCCCCTATCAACGGCCGCTGCGGCCGGACCTCCTGCGCGATCACCCCGGCCTGTTCCAGGTCGATGCCGCCGGCTACAAGAATCCGGCGCAATTGCCTGACGGCGCAGTGCTGGTGGTCGGTGCCGGCGCCTCGGGCGCGCAGATCGCCGAAGAGCTGATGCGCGCCGGCCGTGATGTCTTCCTCTCGGTCGGACGTCACAACCGCCTGCCGCGCCGCTATCGCGGCCGCGATCTGATCTGGTGGCTGGCCGAGATGGGCATCGACCGGACGCCGGTCGAGCAGCGCGGCCCGTCGCGGCTGCTGCCGGTGATTTCCGGCGCCCATGGCGGCCACACCGTCGATTTCCGCCGCTTCTCCGCCGGCGGCGTGACCCTGCTCGGCCGCGTGACGGCGGCGCGCGACGGCGTGCTCGAGATCGCGCCCGATCTCGCCGCCAACATCGCCAATGGCGACGCCTATTACGCGACGTTCCTCGGGATCGTCGACGACTTCGTCGCGGCGCGCGGCCTCGATCATCCCGATGATCCCTTGGCGCGCCTCCGCCTGCCCGATCCGCCGTGCCTCACCGCGCCGCTCGACGCGATCGACCTGCGCGCCGCGCGGATCAGGAGCGTGATCTGGGCCACCGGCTACGGTCTCGATCTGAACTGGATCGACATACCGGTGCTGGATGCCGCCGGGGCCCCGCGCCACCGCCATGGCGTCTCCGAAGTGCCGGGCCTCTATTTCCTCGGCCTGCAATGGCTGTCGAAGATGAAATCCTCGTTCCTGTCAGGCGTCGGCGACGATGCCGCGGTGCTCGCCGACCACATCGCCGGCCGCGGCTAGCTCCGGGTTCCTTTGCTGCGCGGAAATAAACCCGGCGAGTTGTGAACTGCTTCACATTTAGCGCAACGCGCTCATGCTTCCTATGAGAAGGGCATTTCGAGGTCGCACATGATTTACAGCGGTTTTGAGATCAAGTCGTTCGAAGTGGGGAAGGGGCAATGGCACGCCAGGGTTCAACGGGTCGATCAAAGGCCGGTCGTCATCGATGGCATGCTGTTTCCGACGCTCGACATCGGCTTTGCGTGGTCCGATCCGGATGCGGCGATCGCCGACGCGAAGCGGGCTATCGACCGGTTCCCGCAACGCTATGGCATGACAATGCCGGCGGCCGAAGCGTCGGCGTGACCGGTAACGTCGTGGTCGCCGCCGTCCCGCAATGCGAGCCGGATCCGGTCTGGCCGGCGCAGGTCCGCACCAGCTGCCCGGAATGTGCCGCATCGCTTTCGCTGCTGCGCGTGATCCCCGGCCGCGCCGCCGAATACTGGACCATGCGCTGCGACGGCTGCGGCGGGATCCATCTCGACATCGTCGACCTGCCGCGGGCGTAAAGGCCGCGAAGCCGCCGCCTGCTGACACCCTGCTGTCAGCAGCCTTGCCCGAGCAGCGATCCGGCCGCCGTTTGCCCTTTTCTCGCTGCCGGACTCGTCCCATATTCGGGGCATGGCGAAGACACCGAACACTCCGAAAAAGCCCGGCAAAACCCCCAAATCCAAAGCACACCGGCCCGAGGTCCTCCCGATCGGGCCCGCGCTTGCCGAATTGCTCAATCCGGCGATCAACCGCGGCGATGCCGGCATGGGTTCGGGCACCGGCCTGCAGCCGCCGCCGGACAATTCCTGGGACCGTCGCGCCGGCGGCGAGGCCGCCGCGCATCGCGCGCGGGCGTCGACGCGCGAGACCAGCGAGGGCGTCGCGAAGCGCGATGCTTCCGGGCTCGAGGAGGCCCCGCAGGCCAATTACGGAACCTCGGCCACGATCCCGACCCTCGATCCGGAACTGGCGCGGCAGCTCGGCCTGCCGACCGCCGAGGACGACGACGAAGCCCTGGCGCGGCCGCCGCGCAGCAAGATGGAGGCGCTCGGCGTCAAGGCGACTGCCGACGCGCTGGAGAACCTGATCCGCGACGGCCGCCCGGAATTCCGCAAGGACGACGGCTCGATGCGGGTGTGGACCCCGCACCGCCCGCCGCGCCCGGAAAAATCCGAAGGCGGCGTGCGCTTCGAGATCAAGTCCGACTACCAGCCGAAAGGCGACCAGCCGACCGCGATCGCCGAGCTGGTCGAGGGCATCGACCGCAACGACCGCACCCAGGTGCTGCTCGGCGTCACCGGCTCGGGCAAGACCTACACCATGGCCAAGGTGATCGAGGCGACGCAGCGCCCGGCGCTGATCCTGGCGCCGAACAAGACGCTGGCCGCCCAGCTCTATGGCGAGTTCAAGAACTTCTTCCCCGACAACGCGGTCGAGTATTTCGTCAGCTATTACGACTACTACCAGCCGGAAGCCTACGTCCCGCGCACCGACACCTATATCGAGAAGGATTCCTCGATCAACGAACAGATCGACCGCATGCGTCACTCGGCGACGCGCGCGCTGCTCGAGCGCGACGACGTCATCATCGTCGCTTCCGTGTCCTGCATCTACGGTATCGGCTCGGTCGAGACCTACACCGCGATGACCTTCGCCTTGAAGAAGGGCGAGCGCATCGATCAGCGGCAGCTCATCGCCGACCTCGTTGCTCTCCAGTACAAGCGCACCCAGGCCGACTTCACCCGCGGCACCTTCCGCGTCCGCGGCGACGTCATCGACATCTTCCCGGCGCACTATGAGGACCGCGCCTGGCGGGTGAACCTGTTCGGCGACACCATCGAAACCATCGAGGAGTTCGATCCGCTCACCGGCCACAAGCAGGACGAGCTCGAATTCATCAAGATGTACGCCAACTCGCACTATGTGACGCCGCGCCCGACGCTGGTGCAGGCGATCAAGTCGATCAAATCGGAGTTGAAGCAGCGCCTCGACCAGCTCAACGACCAGGGCCGCCTCTTGGAGGCACAGCGACTCGAGCAGCGCACCACCTTCGATCTCGAGATGATGGAGGCGACCGGAAGCTGCGCCGGCATCGAGAACTATTCGCGCTATCTCACCGGGCGCCGCCCCGGCGAACCGCCGCCGACGCTGTTCGAATATGTACCGGACAACGCGCTGATCTTCGCCGACGAGAGCCACGTCACCGTGCCGCAGATCGGCGCCATGTTCCGCGGCGACTTCCGCCGCAAGGCGACGCTCGCCGAATACGGCTTCCGCCTGCCCTCCTGCATGGACAACCGGCCGCTCCGCTTCGAGGAGTGGGACATGATGCGGCCGCAGACGGTTGCGGTGTCGGCGACGCCGAGCGGCTGGGAGCTGAACGAAAGCGGCGGCGTGTTTGTCGAGCAGGTGATCCGTCCGACCGGCCTCATCGATCCTCCCGTGGACATCCGCCCTGCCCGCACCCAGGTCGACGATCTCGTCGGCGAGGTGCGCGCCACCGCGGCGGCCGGCTATCGCTCGCTGATCACGGTGCTCACCAAGCGCATGGCGGAGGACCTCACCGAATATCTGCACGAGCAGGGCATCCGCGTCCGCTACATGCACTCGGATATCGACACCATCGAGCGCATCGAGATCATCCGCGACCTCAGGCTCGGCGCATTCGACGCGCTGGTCGGCATCAACCTGTTGCGCGAGGGCCTCGACATTCCCGAATGCGCGCTGGTCGCGATCCTCGATGCCGACAAGGAAGGCTTCCTGCGCAGCGAGACCTCGCTGATCCAGACCATCGGCCGTGCCGCGCGCAACGTCGACGGCAAGGTGATCCTCTATGCCGACAGCATGACCGGCTCGATGGAGCGCGCGATGGCCGAGACCACGCGGCGCCGCGAGAAGCAGGTCGAGTACAACGAGGCCAACGGCATCACGCCGGAGAGCGTGAAGAAGTCGATCGGCGACATCCTCAACTCCGTCTACGAGCGCGACCACGTGCTGGTCGAGATCGGCGACGGCGGCATCGCCGACGACGTCATCAGTATCGGGCATAATTTCGAGGCCGTGCTGAGCGATCTCGAAACGCGGATGCGCGAGGCCGCGGCCGATTTGAACTTCGAGGAGGCCGCGCGACTGCGCGACGAGGTCAAGCGGCTGCGCGCCACCGAGATGGCCGTGGTCGACGACCCCACCGCCAAGCAGCGCAACGTGCAGAAGCAGGCCGGCGCCTATGCCGGCACAAGAAAATACGGCGATGCCGCCAACCTGCCGGTCAGCGCATTGAAGAACAAGTCGGCGCAGACCTCGCTCAAGGCGAGCCGCGGCGGCAAGTCCGGCTCACGCATCCACAAGCCCGATCTCGACGAGATGCACGGCCCGGAATCGCTGCCCTTCCGCCCCAGCGGCGCGCTGCCCGCCAAGCCGTTCGGCACCACGAGCCGCATCATCCAGCCGACCGACTCGCGGCAGTCGGGGCCGGAGTTCGGCCCGTCGCCGCGGTCGAGCGGCGGCGCGCCAGGCAAGCGGGGCGGGTGGAAGAAGCGGTAGAGCAACCTTTTCTATTCGTCCTCGCCAGGAACTACCTCGTTGGGAGCAGGAAGCTGCTTCGGTTCTGAAGGCCCCTCAATTTGAGGATTCTCACCAAAACTCTTTTCCGCAATGCCCAGTATCTCACGAATTCGATCAAAGGCGGGCTTGACCTTTTGTCCCGCCTCTCCGAGGGCCTCGCTAGCTTCCACAAACCCGTCAAGAATCACTCGAAAGCTGCTTTTTGACTTCTCAAGCTCTGCTTGAAATTTGTTTACAATCCTAAGGAGTCGCCGCTTGTGGTCGCCCGACAAATCGGCGTTGTCTCTCACGAGTGTTCTGACTTCAGAAAGCAGATCATTGATACGACGAACGTCTTCCTCCTTAAAGAAGACTAGCAATTGCTTTTCGAGGTGGCTTTCTTCGTCAACATGCAAGACAAGAAGGCGCGCTTTTAACTGACGATGAATTCTTTGAATCCAGGCAATCCGAGAATCACGACCACCTTGAAAAGCTGCAATGATAAGATTGTTGCTCCGCGGCATTTCCCGAATATCGGCAAATTCCCCTTCTAGGAGCTCTTGCAATATGATCTGAGCATCCCTCACCTCTTCATCAGATAGAAGCGCTACACGGGGAACGGGTTTCTTCAAAAAGCTTGATCTTCGAACCTCTTCAAACAAGTCATTACATATTTTTACGCTGCGAGCACCCTGTTCTTCGGCAGCCCCAACATGTAGTTTCTGTCAACATTATTGCCCCACCAATGGAAGAACCCCTCTCAGAAACACCATGGTGTATGCAGCTAATAGTTGCAATAGAGACCTCATTGGCTAAAGACTTAGAACGCGGATGAAGTTAGCTTTTGAAGAATCGCAGACCTCCTACACCAGCGGCTCGCAAAGCGCCCGCACGTGGACGGAGGCCTGGGTCAGGGCTTGGGCCTATTGTCCGCACTGCGGCAATGCGAAGATGTCGCAGTTTCCCAACAACAGCCCGCTGGCCGACTTCCTGTGCGGATCGTGCAGCGAGGAGTTCGAACTCAAGAGCCAGAAGGGAAAGTTCGGCCGGAAGGTCGCCGATGGCGCCTACAAGACCAAATGCGAGCGTCTTGCTGCGAGCAATAATCCCAATCTTCTGCTGATGAACTACGATCTCAGGTCACTTGCAGTCGTCAATCTGCTGATCGTCCCCAAGCACTTCTTCGTTCGGGACATCATCGAGGAGCGGAAGCCGCTGGCTGCGACCGCCCGGCGCGCGGGCTGGATCGGGTCCAATATCCTGCTCGGGAAGGTTCCTGAATCAGGCAAAATCCACATCGTTCGAAACGGTGTCATTCGCGACAAGGAGCTGGTTCTTGCGGAATGGCAGAAGACGCTCTTTCTCAGAGACCAATCGCTGGAATCGCGGGGATGGCTTCTCGACGTGATGAAGTGTGTAGAGTCACTCGGCAAGCGCGATTTCACGCTTGACGACGTCTATGCCTTCGAGCGTCATCTTGGCGACCTGTATCCGGGCAATCAGAACGTCCGGCCGAAGATACGCCAGCAGCTCCAGTATTTGCGTGATCGTGGATTCATCGAGTTCTTGTCGCGAGGCAATTACCGACTAAAATCGTGAGGCGTCGACATGGCCTGGTTTCTGAATCTCTACCGATGTGCGCGCTGTGGGGACATCTGGACTGACGAGTGGTCTTGCACTTGCGATGACGATTGCCCGCATTGCGGCGCACGGCATATGTCGCCATTCAACAGCGAAGACTTGACTGAGCTTGTCGCGCAGGAAGGTGACGAATTCGTTGCTATTCGGTCACCGGACTCGGCCGAGCACAGTCCGGACTATCGCGAACTTGGTCGGTTTCCAACGCGCGCACAGGCGGAAGAATTTCTGTCCTCGACTGCCTCCGACTAGGCCCGACATGGCGCAAAAACAGATCGCTTTGAGGCGCCAACTTCACGACGCCTCAACAGCGCGCACAAGATACCTACCCCACGCTCACCACCGCGACCGCCAGCAGTGACATTGTGATCATCGTGGTCACGAGCTACAGCGAAACACTAGGCTGTCTCCGCCACCGCGCGATCTTCTCGGCGACCGTGAGACTCGCGTCGAAGAACACCGGCGCGTAGGCGTGCGCGAACCGCCGCGGAAATCGCGCCGAGCCATGGTGTGATCGCGGCGTAGACCAGCGAGGCGAACACGACGGAGATCGTGGCGCCATAGCGTTCGATCTCACGGGCGGCGTTTAGCCAAAACCCCCTTGACCTGCATCAATCACGGGTATCCCCTACCCCTTACATTTTGAAGCCATAGTTGTTCCGGCATTGGGGAAGTCGTCATGATTTCGGTCAGAATGCCGTTCTGGCTCCGCGTTGTTTCGCTGGTTGGCGTGATCCTGCTCTGCACGGCCGCCGGGCTCTATGGATATCGTTGGTACAATCGTCCGGTAACGCTGACGCTGGCGGTCGGCTCGATCGACGGAGAAGCAGCCAGCGCAATGACGGCGGTCGCCAATCAGCTTGCCTCCGACGGCGCTTCGGTACGGTTGAAGGTCGTCGACACCGGAACAGCCGTTGAATCAGGCAAACTGTTCGCTGCAGGAAATGTCGATCTCGCTGCCGTTCGCGGTGACGTCGGCGACTTGTCCAAAGCCCAGGCCATTGTCGTGCTGTCGCACTTGACTGCACTTCTCATCGCCCCGCCCGGTTCATCGATCGACAGCATCAGCAAGCTCAAGGGCCAGACCGTGGGCGTGCTCGGAGGCGAGGCAAACGCCAAACTCGTCGATGTGTTGAACAGCACCTACGATCTTGCCCGGACCAAGACGGTTTTCAAGAACCTCGGCTTGCGGGATGCGCGGCAGGCCGTTGCATCAAAACAGGTCCACGCCCTGCTTGTGGTCATCCCGCTGACGGAGAAATACATTGCGCTGGTGAAGGGCTTTTTCCCGCAAGGTACAAAAGCGAGCCCGATCCTGATCCCGATCGACTCGGCCGCGGCAATTGCAGACGGCAATCGCGCCTATGAGAGCTTCGACCTGCCAAAGGGCACCCTGCGCGGATCACCTCCCGTCCCCGATGACGACCTGACGACTCTGAGGACGTCGCTCTATCTTGTCGCGCGAAAGAGCCTCAGCGCCGACGTTGCAACAAATCTGACCCAGAGCATTTTGAAAGTACGTAGAGAGCTGCTGCGAGAGAATCCTCTCATTGCCCAGATCACGGCCCCAAGCACTGATGCGGACGCCTACCTTCCCGTCCATCCCGGAGCGTTGGCCGTCTACAACGGCACCACGCAGAGTTTCCTCGATGAATACAGCAACTACATTTATCTGGGCCCGATGATCCTTGGAGGAATTGCCTCGGTGCTTGCCGCTGCGTGGAAGTTTTTGGGCATCGGGCAGCCCGAATTCCGCGAGGGTCCCCTCGACACCCTTTACGGCCTCGCGCGCCGGATCCGCACGGTCAGCTTCGAGAACGAACTTTCAGACATCGAGGACGAGATCGACAATATTCTTAAGAGCGAACGTCTCAAGGCCGAGGCGGGCGATGAAAATGCGGTCGACACCGCGACGCTGAATGTCGTAGCCCACCGCCTGGAAAATCTGGTTCATGACCGCAGAGCGATACTGTTGGCAAAACCCCCGATCGCTTCGGTGGCCTAGGAGAGAATCGGACGCTCATCGTCGTCCTGGCGAAGCCAGGACCCATTACCCCATATCTCTATTGCTGCGCGACATTGGGCCGCGATCCCGCTCATCACTGAATTGGGTGGTTATGGGTCCTGGCTTTCGCCAGGACGACACCGAGAGTGTGGCCGCCCTACCCCGATCGCTTGTTGCTGGTGTTCTGGGTCAGATTACCGTGCGCGGCCTGCTCGCGGATGTTGTGCTTCTCGTCGTCGCGATGCCCCTTGGTGGTGTCGATGGGAACGCTCGGGGTGCTGCCGGGGCCCTTGTGGCTCTTGTTGTCGTCGGGAACGGGCTGGATGGTCTTTGTCTTTGGTTTCGTCATCATCGTCTCCGTTACGCATGGAGACAACGCGGCCGGGACGGACGGCGTTCCCGGAATGTGCTTCACGTTTCTGGAGATGTGGCTTCACAGCTGATCCTACAGCTTCTCCTGCTGCGCGGGCTGTGACTGCGGCTGCTGCTGGCGCTGCTGTTTGGCGTGATGGCGGCCGTAGAGGCAACCGGCGGCGGCGCCGAGCATGCCGTGATGGCCGGCATAATGACCGGCGACGCCGCCGACGATGGCGCCCTTGATGCAACCCTTGGCGTCGGCAGGCGGCGCCAAGGCGAGTGCACTGACGGCAATGACGGACGCGAGAACAATCGATCTCATGATACGGCTCCAATGCAATGCTCCGCATCAACGGTGCAGCGGCACGGCCGGTTCCGGGAAGAATAAGCGGTTCACCATCGACCCCGCCGCCGGCAAGGCGGCGCCGTCGGATTGGCTGTTGTCGAACGCACCGCGACAGCGAGCCGGCGCGATTTCACCGGCCGGCCCCGGAGGAGCTCAAGGCCTCGTGGCCGGCGTCGACGCCGGCTCACCGTCGCGCGGTGCGCGCTCGCATGATTTATTTGGAGACAACCAGGGCGGCGACGGCAAGCGGCATGGTGTTTCTCATACGGAACTCCTCATTGCGGATGCGTCGCCCACGCCGAACCAACCGGGCGCGCGAGCGGAGGTTTCATTAACTCGCGGACAGCTGCCCGCCGCATGCCTCCACGTCTGCGAGACGCGGCCGGTTCAGCCGATCACTCCAGTTTCTTGCCGCCGTCGGTCACGCCGTCGAGGAACACGCCGGTCTCGCGGTTGAGAAACTCGACATCCGCCGGGAAGAAACCGCCGGCCGAGGCGTGGCCGGTCACGGTGCCCGGGCTGATCGTCTTGATCGTCACGCCGGGAATGTCCTTTGCCATCTGGTTCGGCTCGAATTCGGGATTGAGCAGGTCCTTGGTGCCGGTGAGGATCAGCGTCTTCGCCTTGATCGAAGCCAGCGCCTTCGCCGTGTCGCCGCCGAACCCGGCCGTGGTGCCGACATCGTGCCGGTCATAGGCCCAGCTCTGGTAGATCCAGTCGTTGGCGTCGAACAGCTTCCATAGCGCGGTCTCCTGCTCGGCCATCCAGGGCAGCACGTCGGGGCCGGACTTGAACTGCGCCGCATACATATCGGGCGTGCGCGCCGCGAGCAGCGCGACGATATCGCGGAACAGCTTGAGGCCCTTCTCCGGCGGCGCCTCGTAATTGCCTTCCTTCCACGCCGGATCGTTCATGATCGCCTTGCGCGAGGCCTCCATCACCGCGACCGACCAGGCCGGCGTCTTCGCAAGCGGCACCATCGCAACCAGCGCGTCCATGAAGTCCGGATGGCTGACGCCCCATTGCAGCGCCTGCATGCCGCCCATCGAGGGGCCGACCACGGCGACGACATGGTCGATGCCGAGCTTCTCCTTCATCAGCCGATACTGCGATTCCACCATGTCGCGGATCGCGAATTTCGGAAACTGCATCCGCGGCTGCGCCTTCGAATTGCTCGGCGACGTGGTCAGCCCGTTGCCGATTGCGTCGGTGCAGACGATGAAATACTTGTCGGGGTCGAGCGCCTTGCCGGGGCCGATCATGAAATCGAGCCGGTGATGATTGCCCGAGATCGCGGTCACCATCAGGATGGCGTTCGACTTCTTCGCGTTCAGCGTGCCGTGGGTGACGTAGGAGATCGAGAAATCCTCGATCGCCTCGCCGCTCTCGAGCTTCAGGTCGCCTTCGTTGTAGAGCTGGTGGGCAGGCTGCTGCGGCGTGTGTGCGAAGGCGGGCGGGATCGCCGGGCATGCCAGCAGCGACAGGATCGCGGCGAAGTGGGTGATGCGCTTCATTGGTCTTTCCCCATCGGGGCGGCTCTGTTCGGCCGCCTTCCGCCGCGAAGCATACGGGCCGGCGGCGCCGCGGCAAGGCCGCGGGCGCGAAGATTTAAGCGGCGCAGGCGCGGAATAAACCGCCGCCTGCACCGCGACAGCCGCCCGTCGTCGCATTACGCGAACCGGCGCGCCGCATGCATTTTGCGCCACAATGCACGCGCTGGTTGCCAAACCTAATCGCGTCTCGCGCGTCAAACATATGTTGTTTGATTGTGGAATGCTCCGGTTCACAATGCCGGGCCAGAGCGAGTCGGACCGGCGGAGTCGATCATGGGCGAGGATTTGAACCGGCAGCGCGTCTTGAACTTCCTCGACGTTTATTATGCCGGCGGCATCGAGGGCGCGCTCGATCGCTGCAGCGACGACGTCGCGTTTCTCGCCAACGCCCCGATCGACATTCTTCCGCATATGGGCCAGCACCGCGGCAAGGCCGCGCTGCGCCAGATGTGGACCACGATCCACGAGCGCTATTCGGACATGCGCTATGAGGCGCCGATCGTGGTGACCCAGGGCGACAGGGTCGCCGCGCAGCTGCGCGTGTTCTTCCGCAAGCGCAACAACGCCCGCGTGGTGCAGTTCGATGTGGCGGTGTTCTACACGCTGCGCGACGGCAAGATCACCGAGATCCGCGAGATCATCGACACCTTCGACCTCGTCCAGCAGGTGCTGGAGCGCGACGTCGCGGCGGCGCTGACCGGGCACGACGACATCGTGCAGGCAAATTCGCAACGCCGGCGTTGAACCTCGACAGCCCGGCGCTGACTTATTACCGGGCTTGTTGCGGTCGGGGCTGAAATCACCATGAAAATCGCATTGCTCGCTGTGCTTGGCCTGGCGCTGGGCGCCCTTGGCGGCGCCGCCTTCGGCATCGGAGCCGGGCTTAGCTGGATCGGATTGGCCAGAACCTCTGGTATCGACAGCGGAACGCTGGTGTTTTTCACCTTCATGCCGCTCGGCGCCGGGATCGGCGGCATCGGCGGCGCGCTGCTGTTCGCGGTGGTGGCGATCCGCGACGCCGAGATCGTGATCGAGCGGCAACCGGTGCGGCAGCGCGACCGCTGAATTGCGGCGACCGGAGCCTTTTCGCGCGAAGCCTACTCCCCACGTGATGCGGGGTGGATGCCGGTTCGCATCAAAAAAGCGCGTCGGAACCAGAATCCAGAGGTCGGCGGTCACATTCCGGTAAAATTCCGCGCAATTGTGCATTGCAAAAAAGTCATTTGCGTTTTTGCCGTTCGGCACTATTTCAGGCCGCAATAGCGATGTGCAGCAACCTGGCAAGGCGTCGGCGCTGACCCCCTGCCATCCGTTTGCGTTTGAAAATCCAGTTTCAGGACAAGGCCAAAATGACAGAGCATAGTCTCTGGCGTTTTTCGCGCGCATTGCATCGCGCGATCAACGAACGCCAGCTTGAAGATATCGAGCCGCTGCTCGACGACGAGGTCGAATGGTCCATCTATGGGCCGATCGACCTGTTTTCCTTTTTCGGCGCGCGCCGCGGCAAGGCCGCGGTGCTCGAGGTGATCCGGCAGATCGGCGAGAACCTCAGGGTTCACCGCTTCGACCGGGAACAGATCATGCTCGGCGTGGATTCCGCAGCCTCGATGCTGCGCTATTCGCTGACGGCACTCGACTCCAACAAGCCGATCTCGCTCCGGATCGCGCATTTCGCGCAGTTCAGGGCCGGCAAGCTGACGAGCTTCCGCGTGCTGGTCGACAGTTTCGACCTCGTCGAGCAGACCGTCGGCTACCCGATCCATCTGCCGCGCATCGCGGTCTGACGGCTTTTCACGCCTTCGTCATGTCCGGGGCGCTAAAGCGCGAAGCGCGTCTTCGCGTTCAGGCGCCCCGGCAGCGGCCTGTTTTGCCAGCCCCGAACGGCCGCGCTCGGGACGCGCCGCGCGAACGCGCGGCGCGTTTGTCCCGGACATGACGATCACGCGTTGATCACTTGCTTTCAGAGCGCCGATGCCACAATTTTGCGCCACGGCAATGCATGCTGCGGCTCTGGAATTTGCGGGCTGGGAATGACTTTCACATTACGATTTGGCTGGGCAAGGCTGCAGGTGCTGGCGGCCGGCTTCAGCCTGGCGATGGCGCTGCCGGCCGCCGCGCAAACCCCGCCGTGGCAGATCGCTCCCGCAGCCCAGGATACCGCAGCTGATAACGCCGAGGCTGCGGCCGACGAGGAGCCGCCGGCGGCCAATGCCAATGACGCCGACATCCTGAAGGACATCGACGAGAGCAAGCTCGACTGGAGCCAGCTCGACACCGATTCTACGAGCCTGCCCACGCTGGCGCCGAAGCGTGCGGCCAGGCCCGTCAGCGTCGCCGGCAAGGATCCATCCTGGTCGACCAACAACAACGCCAATGGCTCGTCGGCGGTGTCGGTCAAGCAGTCGATCTCGCCATTCCTCGATACCCGCATCGGCGCCGACATGACGGTCGCGAGGCAAGGCACGATGACGACGTCGGAGCAATTGTCGGAGCGGCTCGCCAATGGCGGCAGCCTGCCGCAGTCCGGCGGCTCGGCCTGGGCCGCGATCTCGACCGGCGGCGTGGCCTCGATCTGGGACAAGACCTCGGTCGAGGCGCGGGTCGATCCCTCCGCCGACCAGAGCAAGGTCGGCACCTCCTTGAGCAAGTCGGTGCCGCTGTCGGAGCAATATTCGCTGACGCTGCAGAACGGCTACAACCTCATCCAGCAGGGCGTGGTCCCGGTGCCCGGCATCATCAACCACTCCTCGCGCAGCTACGACACCGATCAGTCGGCGAGCCTGTCGGTTAACGACACCGGCACCAGCATCACGGCAGGCCAGACGCTGTCGACCTCCGACGACAGATGGCTGCGCCGGATCGGTGCCGAGCAGAAGCTGTTCGACGGCGTTACCGTCTCCGGCTCGGTCGGCGAGACCTCCCAGGGCACCACCAGCAAGAGCATCAGCGCCGGCTACAAGCGCTCATGGTGAACGGTCTGTTAGCTCTATCGCGCTAAATGATCAGGCATTGCCGCAACTTGGCCCAGATGCGGTCAAATTCGGCGGCACTGATAGGTCCGTAACTTCATCAATTCGTCGTGCGGGGGACAAGCCGCGCTTCGCCATTGCGAACAAGGGGAAAGCCGATGAACGCCACCAACCGTACCGAGGAAGCCGAAGTCGAAACGACGTCCGAGGTCGACACCAACCTCGCCGCCGTCTCGGAAGTCGAAGCCGGCATCCGCGACTTCGTGCGCAACGATATCGCCTATCTGCGCCGGCCGGTGGCGAGCCCGGAGACCGCGCCGACCGACTCCAACACCGATGCCACCGTCAGCAACGTCAACTCGCTGATCCAGCGCGTCGCCGGCACCTCGCTCGCCGAGATCGAGAAGCTGATCGGCGAGCTCGAGAGCCTGCGTGACCTGCTGCATGCCGAGGGCCAGCGCGTCCAGCGCGAGATCTCCGGCTATGCCCAGCTCAGCCAGGCCGCGATGAAGTCGACGCGCATGATCGCCGACAACGTCTCGCAGTGGAAGCGCGCCGCCGACGGCCTGCGCAACAGCTGATACTTCAGTTTTCCAAACTGATCGCCGCCGCCTCCTGAACAGGGGGCGGCGGCTTCGCTTTGCGGCCTGATTCAGCGCAGAACGATTCGTTATTCAGCGCGGTGTAAACTCCGCGACGTCAATTTTTTGCAGAAGCCGATTTGAACTGGGGATGTCGAGCCCGCGTCCAATCCGGAATTCGCGTCCGGACCGCGCCTAGTGTGCTGAATGCGAAGTTTGTGCGATTTCGCGGCAGCCACTTTCACGAACTTCGCATTCATAAAGCACACTAGAATCAAAGGTTTGCTAGTGTCCTTATCGAATCCGAAGTTCGCTCCGAAGGTGCGGCAAATGATGCGAACTTCGGATTCGGGACACTAGCCGGGCATCCATTTGGAGACGAAGTCATGCAGAGCGTCCGGCCGGATAACGCCGCCGATCCGATTCCGCTGCGCCAGCCGCAGCAGGGCATCGGCACGATCATGATCCGCTTCATCGGCATCTTGGCAGCCGCGACGGTCGTGATGGTGCTGATCTGGAATCGTTAGACTGAAGCTTGGAAGAAATGTGACGCAGCCTGCCGACAGATCACATTGAAAAGCGCAAATGCACGCCACCTGCGCTCCCTCGAGCGCCGGGAGTTACAGACGGTCAATCAGCGGTCGATGCTCGCGGTGGTCTCGAAGGAATAATTGCCGTCGGCAAAGCCCTTCACGACCATTCCGGTGGCCAGCATCACCACAACCGTTACCGTCGCGAAGATAATGCCGACGAGTTTCAGCGCGCTGCGATCTGCCATGGTATCCCCAGTCATTCTTGCCAGATGTCCGTGCCCTCAAACCATAAGGCAGGGACAAAGGTTCAGAATGCGTTAGCAAAAACTGAGTTCCACGCAACGCACAACTGCGTCGGCAGCAGAAGTCATCCGCTAACCATGGCGTCCGGGCAACATCAGAGGCGCGCGGGCAACATCAGGAACCGGGATTCCGCCGCGGCACGAAAGCGGTGGCGAGGAACGAGAACACCACCTCGTTGCGCTGATTGACGCCGGTGTTGCGGGCCTGAAGGATGCCCCATTCGGGCCGCTTTTCGGACGTGCGCTTGGTCTCGACCTGGTTGGTGAAGCTGATGGTATCGCCCGCCAGCACCGGGCGGATCCAGCGCAGTTCGCGAAAGCCCGGCGAGGGCCCCCAGACCGCGACCTCCTCGCCGCGCGCGGCGGCTTCCGCGGCGAGCCGCTTGCCGTCGGCGACGAGCAGCTTCATGCAGACGCTGGCGACATGCCAGCCCGATGCGGCGAGCCCGCCGAACAGCGAGTTGCGCCCCTCCTCCTCGTCGAGATGGAAGCGCTGCGGATCGAACTGCGCGGCGAACCTCTTGATGTCCTCGGGCGTGAAGGTGAAGGAGCCGAACTCGCGCCGCGCGCCGATCTCGATATCTTCAAAAAAGCGCATGACCTCTCCTATGCGCTCGCGCCGTCGCGGCGGCTGACGATGATCGGCGACTCCATCTCGCACAGCATCTCGCCGCGCGCGTTGCGGATGGTGCCCTTGAAAGTGACGATGCCGGTCTCGGGCCGGCTCTTCGAGACGCGCGCCTCGACGACGTCGACATCCAGCGTCAAATCGTCGCCCGGACGCAGCGGCGCCACCCAGCGCATCTCGTTGACCCCGGGCGAACCGAGCGAGGCGGTGCGGCCGATGAAGCCGTCGAACAGCATCCGCATCATCAGCGAGCCGAGATGCCAGCCCGAGCCCGACAGGCCGCGGAGCATGGATTTCTTCGCCGCCTCCTCGTCGAGATGCATCGGCTGCGGGTCGAATTCGGCGGCAAAGGCGAGGATCTCCTCGCGTGAAACATGGCGCGGGCCGAACGTGCCGAAGCGGCCGGGCTTGAAGTCTTCGAAGGTCAGCGTGGTCATTGGGTGAGGATATGCCGGAGGGAAGCCCGATTGTGGCCGTTATTTGCGGCAATCACAACCGGCCCACTCGCATAGCTCGCCCCTGGACTGCCGGCGCCCGGTCCGGGGCTCGCCTTTGGCGAGACCGAATGGGCTTCTGCGGTATCGATCCCTCTGGTCGCGGAGGCGCCTGGCGCCGTCCCGAACCATTGGCCCGGCGAAAGCCTCTTCCCGACGGACGCCTGCGGCGCAGGCTCCCGGGATGAAGTGATCACGCCGGCGGTCACGCAGTAGGATGAGCGAGACGCGAATCATATTCGGCTGGCCGGGAGAACCATGATGTTCGATTTCCAGGATCTGTTTCAGTGGGACCGCTTCATCACGCCCACGATCATCAAGACGTTCTACTGGCTGGTGATCGCGGTCATCGTGCTGTTCGGGATCTCCGGCATCCTGTGGAGCCTCACGGCGATGGCGATCAGCCCGTTCGTCGGATTCATCCAGCTGCTCGCGTCGATCGCCAGCGTCTTCGTCGGCATCGTGTTCTCGCGCATCGCCGCCGAGTTCATCCTGATCGTATTCCGGATCAACGAGCATCTCGGAGCGATCCGCGATCGGGACGGAGCAATGCACTGAAGCGAACGGCACCCGGCCGAACGCGACCGACCGGCGGGGCTGTGGTTAATCCGAAGTAGCACCCGCGCGCAAATGCCCGCGAAATTCCGACCGGTATCTTAAATCCGCTCGCGTACAGCCTTCCGCATTGCCAAGACCAGCGCGGGGGCGTCGTGAATTCGAGGAATGGGTTTGTTGCCGTGAGGCCGGGTGCCGAGCCGGGCTTTACGACCGAGGATATTTTATGGGCTGTCGGCATCTGGTCGGTGATCCTGACCCTGGCGCCGGTGATCGTGTTCTATCTGCTGATGGTGGCGTGAGGGCATCCCCTCCGTCATTCCGGAGCGATGCGTGAGCATCGAATCCGGAATCTCGAGATTCCGGGCTCATGCTTCGCATGCCCCGGAATGACTCCAATATTCTCGACGACAAAAAACGCGCGGGAGCCGCGCGTTCTTTCCATTTCGAACGTAAGCGGCGTTGTTACGCCGCTTGCTTGTGCATCGTACCGGACGCCGACGCCGTGCCGCGGATCGCCTTGATCGAGCGTTCGATCGCGGCCCACAGCCGATTGATCTCGGCAGCGGCGCGACCTTCGGCGTAATATTCGCGGGCGCCTTCGCCCTGGCCGAGCGCCATCAGAAGATCGGCGCGGTTGGTGATCTGGCCGCTCCACACCGGTGCGCGGAATTTCGCCAGCGCCTCGCGCGCGATCGCGACGATGCGGCTTTCGGCGCCGTCACGCTGCGCGGGTGCGCCGTTGATCACGACGGCATAGGGCTTGCGCATCGAGCGGCAGGTCTGGATGGTTTCCTGCACGGCGTTGACGTCGAACACGCCGGGCCGCGCCGGAATGATCACCATCGTGGCGTTCTTGATGGAGTCGTCGACCACGGCCGAGAGGTTCGGCGGCGTGTCGATGAACACCCACTCGATGCCGTCACGCTTGGCCTGGGCAATGATCCCGCTGACCGAGTTCACCGCCGTCTTGATCGCCGGCTCGTTGGTGCCGCGCAGCTTGTGCCAGAGAGTCAGCGAGCCCTGCGGATCGGCGTCGATCAGCAGACAGGGCTTCGTTGCCTTGTGCACTTGCGCGGCGAGGTGAGCAGCCAGGGTACTTTTTCCCGAGCCCCCCTTACGCGAAGCGAAAACAATCACGTTCATACGTTGGCCTCCAGATTGACCCCAGGAGGCGAAAATGAATCAGCACGCTGATTCGCGAAAGAAAAAATTTCTTGCAATCCGCAAAGTGGCCAAGATCACCGGTGCGTTTTGCTTTTTGCGTCACACCGAACTTATGACGCAACCGCAAATGGAAGCGCTAAGCGTTTGATTTGACTCAGTGCCTAGCGTTTTCCGGCAGCTTTCGCGCGCTCGCGCTCGATCCACTTGCGCTCGATCCAGCCGAGCAATTGCGCGGTCGGTTTCTGCAGGAACGGAACGTCCTGCGCGAACAAAAGGAGTCCGAGCGGCAGCATCCAGAGTCCGAGCACCGGCAGGAAGCTGAAGATGCCGCCGATGATCAGGAGGATCGCGAGCGGAATCCGCACATAGCGCGACGACGGCTTGCGCAGCCACGCGACGAAGCGCGCCGGCTTTTCCGGCAGCTTGGCTTCGAACCAGGCGAAGTGCCGATCGATCTCTTGTTTGTAGTATTCGCTCACGCGTCCCACTCCATCCGTTCCACAAGCGGAACAGATTTGGCTGACAATACAAGCCCCAGAGATGATGCTGCGTGACAGCGTCACAAGGCGTCAGTCTGTCGCGCATCGCAACCTTGAAATCGCATGGAGGCGATCCACCGCGCGATGAGATTGCGTTGACCGCGATGGCGCTGCGCTCCCTCTCCCCGTTCTTACGGGGAGAGGGTTGGGGTGAGGGGCTGTCTCCGCGTGGATGGCGATAGTTGCGCTTGTGGAGACTCCCCCTCACCCGGAACGCATCTGACGATGCGTTCCGACCTCTCCCCGCACGCGGGGCGAGGTGAAGCGCACAGCGGTCCGCTCGACGAGAATGCGCCAAGTTAGCCGCGTGCGCGCGATGGGAATCATTTAGTGGGTGGACTTCTTCGCCCTGTGCGATTTGGCGGCCTTGTGCTTGGCAGCACGCCGTTCCACGCGCTCGCTCGCTTCACGCGGCTCGGGACCACCGCGGAAGAACACCCGGCAGGCCGGCGAGAGCTGCGCCTTGTTCCTGATCATGCAGGCCGTGATGCGATCGACGTCGGGAATCTCGGGGCCGCAAAGCCTGAACGCATCCGGCGTACAGGCCTGCTGCTGGTCTTGCGTATAGGCCTCACTTCGGCCCGGCAGCAGCAGCGCCGCAAGAGCGATGCTTGATATCAACGCAAACGAAAAACTCCTTGAACAGGCGATCCCCATGCATCCCCCCAAAGGTGTCACTAGGCGTCGTTAAGGCGTCGTGTCAGTCAGTTTGGGTGACGGGACGGAGAAGTGCAAGCGGACGCGGTGACACGCCGGGCGACAAGGGCGAGCGACCTTGCGATGGTCTGATCTTGCGATGTCGCGCTGAATGATCTTGCGGATGGTACAGTTGGGTGGGCTCGAACCACCGACCTCCTGTTCCACAGACAGGCGCTCTAACCAACTGAGCTACAACTGCATCCTGACGCGCGGCCCGCTCAAGCGGGCGGCGATTTCGGGCGGAAACTAGGTGCAACGCCGCGCTTTGGCAAGGCCGTAACGCGCCGATTTCCGCTGTTATGTCGGGCCGCTTGACGGGCTCCTGCCCAGCAAAAAGGCCCGGACCGCTTCGGCCCGGGCCTTTCGCTGGTCTCCCAAACGGCAGCGATCAGGCGGCCGGCTTGTAGAACTTCGAGGCGCTGGCCTTGATCGGCTCGGCGGTCTCGCTGGCGACCTTCTGGCCGAGCTCGGCCAGTTCCTTGGCCTGCGCGGTATAGGTCTCGAACTGCTTGCGGGCGTGCGACGTCCACAGCTCGACCGCTTCGGTCGGCGACTTCACGCTGAACAGCTCCTGGGCGAAGTCGAGCGAGGAGGTGGTGTTGGCCTTGAAGAACTCGATCAGCTTGGCCGAATACTCGCTGGCGCCCTTGCTCACCGAGGTGAACACGGCCTCGACCGTCGAGTTGTGGGTCTCGGCAGCGTCCTTGAACTTGGCGTAGCTGTCGCGGGCCTGCAGAACGCCCTTCTCGGCGAACGCGCGCATCTGCTCGGGAACTTCAAACGGAATGATCGAGGCGGAAAACGGATCGGACGGGTTGGTCATACGTGTAATCCTTCGCAACGGGTGAGTAGATGTGACCATTGCGAACGTCCCGGAGCCCATCAGGCCGGGAGCGCTGAAATGGATCACGCTGCCTTGATTCACGGGAGTGCCCTTCGTCGGGCGCGCCTAATAAACACCCATATCATGTCAATTTTGTGCAACGCAACGTAAGATCGCGTGCGACGCCACATTTTTTATCTGACGGAACAAAAGATTACCGCGGCCGACCGAGGCTGAACGCGCCGGGGTCGGCCGCGGCCAATGCGCTTCGTCAGTTCTTCGGCTTGACCGCGTCCATCGCGGCCCGGCTGACGGCCTGGCCCATCTCGCTGGCCTGCTCGGCGAGCGAGCGCATCTGGCCCTGCACATATTCGCTGTGCAGCCGCATGACGTCGCTGAGGTCCTTGGCCTTGAGCAGCGCCTCGGCGTAGTCCAGCGACGACTGCACGTTCTTTTCGGCATAGGACAGCGCCTTGGCCGAAAGATCCTTGGCGCCGGCGCGCACCGTGGCGTTGCGCTCCTCGATCTTGCCGGCGGTGTCCTTGGCGTTGGTCACGAATTGCTCGAACGCCTTGCGCGCCTGCTCAAAACTCGCCTCCGCCATCGACCGCATATCCTTGGGAATCTCGAACTTGGGGATCTCGAAATGGTCACGCCCGTTGTCGCTCATGGTCGCTCTCCCTCGCTTGCTGATCGGCCCGCCGCTTGGCCCTGCGGGCCCAGGGCAAGATAGACGGCAGAATATATATCGTGGCACTGCAATCGCAGGTGTGACGCGGCGCCGCCTGGTTCCGCATCGCGCGGCTCGCAGCAACCTCTCTTTGCCCGACAACGCCAAACGGCTGTGGATCGTTCAGCCGAGTTAACGTTATCCCGGCTTTGGCGGGGGCAGTTTCGCTGCGGACATGGACCTGCCGCCCCCCAGTTGCGATACTAACCTTCTGTTAAGGCTGTCGTCCTGCGGCTGCCGAGCCTTCGGCTGAGCTTAAGGAAGAAAGCCAAACCCATGCGGTCAAATCTTGCGTGATGAGTGACGCGGAATTCCAGATCCAGGCGCTCGGCGATGTCAGGCTGGCGGATCATGCGACGGGCGCCCTGCCGGCATGGCTGTGGGCGGCCGACGGCGCGCGGATTCTCTGGGCCAATCCGGTCGGCGCGCAGGTATTCGGTGCCGCCAACGGCGCCGAGCTGGCGAAGCGCGGCTTCGGCCCGGCCGATCCGCACCGCCGCCAGGTCGCGCGGCTCGGCCACACCCTGAACGCCAATGGCGCGGTCCGCCTGGAGCGGCTGCGCGGCTTCGGCGCTGCGCCCGGCGTGCTCGCGACCTGCGGCTGCGCCCGGATCGACCTGCCGGACGGCAGCCACGGCATCCTGATGACGGCGCTCAACGCGACCAGCCGCGGCATGCCGCTCGCGGAACGCCTGCAGCGGCTGCTGCAGGGCTTGCCGCGTCCGGCCGCCGCCTTCACCAGCAACGGACTGCTGGTCGCAACCAATGAGGCGGCGCGTACGCTGCCCGGCCTGCACGACCTCACCGAAGCCGGTCTCGATGCCGCGCGCGGTGAGGCGCTGGCGCAGGGCCGCGCGGCGGCGAGCGTTGCGATCGGCCGCGTCGTGCTGCAGCGGATCGGGCACGGCGCCGATCGCGCGCTGGTCGCGTTGATCAAGCCGGCGGCGCATCTCGCCGCAAGGCCGGCGCCGATCGTGCCTGCGCCGGTTGAGCCGGAGATGCCGGCGCGCGAAGCACCGGCTCCCGCAGCGCCAGCGCAGCAAGAGGCCATGGCCGTAGAGCCGCCGCCAGCACCTGCAGTTGTAGAACAAGCCGTTGCGCATGACGAAGCGCCCGCGACGGCCAGCGCAGCACCGATCGCCTTGTTCGACGCGCTGGATCCGCAGTTGGAAGAGCGCGTCACGATCGAGCCGATCGTCAGCGCGGCCAAATCCGAACCTGAGAATGCTGCTCCATCTGCCGCGGCAGCAGAGGCGGCGCACGTAGAGGCGCCCGTCGAGACCGCAGCTCTCGACACCACGCAAGACGAAACAGCTGCCGCCGAGGAACCTCTGTCGGAAGCACTGATCGAAGTGCCGGACGGCGCGCAGATCGAAGAGCCTGCGCAGCTTCCGTCGCCGCCCGCGTCAGCAGAACAGACAAACGCAGCGACAGCGCCCGTCGAGACTGCACCTCTCGACACCACGCCCGACGAAAGCCCCGCCGTCGAGGAGCCGCTGTCGGAAGCGCTGATCGAAGCACCCGCTGAAGCGCCGGTCGAACAGCCTGCGCCTGATCTCGCAGAGACGGCACGCACGCACGCGCCGGAAATATCGGCGCCCCCGGCCGATCCCGCCCCCTCGCCTTATGCGATCGCGGATGCGCCCGCGCCGCCGCCTGCCGCCGAGCCGGAGCCCGCGACATTGGCGCCGGTGCCACCACCATCATGGCTCGACGAGCCGTTGCCGGTGCGGCGCCATCCGCTGCGCTTCATGTGGCAGATGGACCATGAGGCCCGCTTCTCGCTTGGCTCCGATGAATTCACCCGCCTGATCGGCCTGCACACCGCGGCGGGCTTCGGCCGGCTGTGGAGCGACATCGCCGAGCGTTTTGGCCTCGATCCCGAGGGCCGCGTGATGCAGG
Organism: Bradyrhizobium sp. USDA 4501; assembly: GCF_054062115.1. Taxonomy (NCBI): domain Bacteria; kingdom Pseudomonadati; phylum Pseudomonadota; class Alphaproteobacteria; order Hyphomicrobiales; family Nitrobacteraceae; genus Bradyrhizobium; species Bradyrhizobium sp. USDA 4501. The sequence goes on along the minus strand of NZ_JBSSEX010000001.1, from coordinate 5,713,635 downwards.
CGTTCGCCAGCCATGACACCTGGAGCGGCATCACGCTGCACTGGCCGGTCGACGGTGGCGGCCGGCTGCCGGTCGAACTGTCCGGCCTGCCGGTGTTCGATCGTGCCAGGAATTTCGCCGGCTACCGCGGCTTTGGTGTGTGTCGCGACCTCGACGGGCTTGCGCGACTCGCCGCATTGCGCCGCTATGAGTTCTTCAGCGGCACGGTCGCGCCGCAATCGCTGTCGGCCGATGTCGCACCGGCGCCGCGCACCGTTGCGCCGCCCGGGCCCGCCGCGCCACAGGACAATCCTCCGCCGCACGCGGAGCCGCCGCCCGACACGACCGCAGCAGCACCACCCGAGGAATTGACCGAGCCGACAGCCGCAGAGACTTCACACCGAGCCGATCCGGATCACGCCGTGGAAACGCACGAGGAAACGCACGAAGTGCGTCACGACCCGCCACCGAATGTGGTGCCGTTCCGTCCCGCCGGCGACACCCGGCCGCCGTCGCTGACGCCGGTCGAGAACAACGCCTTCAACGAGCTCGCCCGTCAATTGTCGGCGCGGCTCGAGAACGAGGCCGGCCTCGCCGCGACGACGGACGACAGCGTGCCGGCCGAGCCGGTCGCCGAAGCGCCGCCCGCAAGCGAACCGCCGCAGCAAGCAGAGGCGCCAGCGCAAGAGGCGGTCGCGCAGCTGGAGACACCGGCGGAAACACCAAAGGCCAGCTGGCTGGCTGCGGCGGAGCCGGCGCCGCGCGCCGACTCCCGGCGCGACCGCGCGCTGCTCGATCTGTTGCCGGTCGGCATCCTGATCTACCGGCTCGACCGCCTGCTCTATGCCAACCGCGCCTTCCTCTCGCGCATGGGCCATGACAGCCTGCACGCGCTGGAAGCCGCCGGCGGCCTCGACGCGCTCTATGTCGAGCCCGGCGTCTCGCAGGCGAGCAGCACGTCGGGCACCGGCACGCCGGTGACGATCTCCGCGAACCAGAGCACCGAGCACGGCGCGCAGTCGGTGTCCGCCGAGGCGCGGCTGCACACCATCACCTGGGACGACGATTCCGCGCTGGCGCTGATCTTCTCGCGCACGCTGGACGAGGATGCCTCGATCGCCGCCGCGCTATCCGAGCCGGAGCCTGCGGCGGCCGCCGAGCCGCTGCTTGCGCCGGCTGAGCCGCAAGCCGGCCAGGCCGACGCCGAAGAGCTCGGCGCGATCCTCGACACCGCGGCCGAAGGCATCATCATGTTCGATGCCGACGGCAACATCCATTCCTGCAACCGCAGCGCCGAGGCGCTGTTCGGCTATGACGGCGACGAGTTCGTCACCCGCAAGCTCGCCGATCTGTTCGCGCCGGAAAGCCAGCACGGCATCTTCGACTATCTTGCCAGCCTGAAATCGGCCGGCGTCGCCAGCCTGCTCGACCATGGCCGCGAGACGCTCGGCCGCGTCCGCCAGGGCGGCATCATCCCGCTGTCGGTGACGATGGGCCGCACCCGCGCCGATGGACCGAACTTCTTCGCGGTGTTCCGTGATCTCTCGCAAACCAAAAAGAGCGAAGGCGAATTGCGCGAGGCGCGGCGGCTCGCCGAACGCGCCGCCAACGCCAAGTCCGACATGCTGGCGCGGATCAGCCACGAGCTGCGCACGCCGCTCAACGCCATCATCGGCTTTGCCGAGGTGATGATCGGCGAGCGCTTCGGCGCGCTCGGCAACGAGCGCTATGTCGAATACATGAAGGACATCCGCGCCTCCGGCGAGCGGGTGATCGCGATCGTCAACGATCTGCTCGACCTGTCGCGGATCGAGACCGGCAAGCTCGACCTCGCCTTCGCCAGCCAGAACCTCAACGAGATGGTGGAGAGCTGCGTCGCTGTGATGCAGCCGCAGGCCAACCGCGAGCGCATCATCATCCGCACCTCGCTCGCCCACACGCTGCCGCCTGTGGTCGCTGACGCCCGCGCGTTGCGCCAGATCACGCTGAACCTGATCGGCAATTCGATCCATCTCGCCAATGCCGGCGGCCAGGTGATCGTCTCGACCGCGCTGTCGGATTTTGGCGAGGTGATGCTGCGCGTGCGCGACACCGGGCAGAGTCTCAACGACAACGAGGTCGCCGCCGCGCTGGAGCCGTTCCGCGCCCCGACGCCATCAGATCAGGCCGGCTCCGGCGGCGTCAGCCTGTCGCTGACCAAGGCGCTGGTCGAAGCCAATCGCGCCAAATTCCAGATCCGGACCGGCGGCCGCACCGGCACGCTGATCGAGGTGACCTTCGCCCACGCCACAGCAAGGGCGTGAGCCGCGATCCGCCCTTCGCGCTCTTGCCGGCCGATTCCCGGACACTGCGAACATCTGTCGCGTCGGATCCGCGCGGCGCGGCATAGATCTTGCTGCGATTCGGCTTGTTTGAATTCATTGCCGTGCGGCCCCGCCCGTTTTCCGGGCATTCGGATTTCACCGATGCGCTGTCTTGTCGTCGCCGATCTGCATTACTCGTTGCCGCAGTTCGACTGGCTGCTGGCGGCGGCACCGCAATTCGATCTCGTGATCTTCGCAGGCGATGCGCTCAACCTCGGCTCGGCGGTCGATTTCCGCGCCCAGATCGTCGTCGTCACGAAATACCTGTCGCGGCTCGCCGATCTCACGCGGGTGATCTTCTGCTCGGGCAATCACGACCTCGACGAGCGCAACCCGGAGGGCGAGAAGATCGCGCGCTGGGTCGCGGGCATCAGGGAGTTCGGCGTCGCCTGCGACGGCGACAATCTGGCCATCGGCGACACGCTGTTCACGGTGTGCCCGTGGTGGGACGGCCCGCTGGTCAAGGCGCGGATCGACGATCAGCTTCGCGCGGCGGCCGCGATGCCGCACCGCCGCTGGGTCTGGGTCCATCACGCCCCGCCGGCGGATTCGCCGACCAGCTGGGGCGGCAAGCGCTTTTTCGGCGACGCCGAGCTGCTCGGCTGGATCGAGCGCCACCATCCGGCGCTGGTGATCTCGGGCCATGTGCATCAGTCGCCGTTCATCCAGAGCGGCTCGTGGTTCGACCGGATCGGAGCGAGCTGGGTGTTCAACACCGGCCTGCAGCCCGGCCGGCCTCCGGTCTACATCGTGCTCGATCTCGCGCAGGACAAGGCGTTCTGGCTGGCCGCCGGCGATGCGCAGATGATCGATCTCAAGGCGCCGCTGTCGCGGCCGGCGGCTCCCGTGCGCGAGGCGCCGGACTGGCTCATATCCTTGGATCGGATTGCCGATCCGAGCCTGGCGCGACCTGCATCGGCGGCAGGTTGATCATGCTCTGCAGCACCTCGCCGACCATCGCCAGATGGGTGCCGTGATCGGCATATTGGTGCATCAGGTCGGCAAGATAGGTCGTGGCGACATGAAGCCGTTGCGCCAGGAGCTGCGCGATCAGCAGCGCCACCTCCGGCTGCTCGCGCAGGAACGACGCCGCATCGTCGAACTCGTACAGGACGCAATCAGTGGCCGTGCGCACCTTGGCGCTGTGCGCCCGGTCGAGCAACACACTCATCTCGCCGAACACCGCGCCGGGCTCGTCGATGACGGCGACCAGGCTGTCGCCCTTGACGACTTCCACCTTGCCCTCGAGCAGCACGAACAGATGACCGGTCTTGCCTCCCTCCTCGATGAAATCCGTGCCCGCCGGCAGGCTGCGCCTGCGACCGCCGGTGCAGTGATCAAGGATCGCTCGCATGTTTCATCTCCGTCTCCGGTCAGACTAGGCAGAGATGCTGTCGCGTCAAACGGCATTAGCTGGGCGTTCTGCCCAAATTGTCGGCACGCCACCGCGTGACCCGCGGCGCGATCCAGCCCTTTGCGCGCGCCTCAGGCGGGCGCGTTATGCTTGACCGCCAGGAAATCGCCGATCGTATCGAGGAACAGTTTTGGCGATTGCAGTTGCGGGACATGCGCACATCCCGGAATGACCCTGAGCCTGGCTCTCGGCAGGCCGCCTGCCAATTCGTATGACATCGGCGGCGGCGTCGCCTCGTCATATTCGCCGACCACGACGAGTGTCGGTACCGTCACGCTGCGTAGTTCGGCACGAAGATCGAGGCTCGCCAGCGCGTCACAGGCCGCGCAGAACACGTTGAGATCGGTGCGCAGGAATGCGTCGCGGCGATCCTGCATCAGCGCGGGATGCTGTGCCTGGAAATCCGGTGCAAACAGCCGGCGCATTGCAATGTCGGTGATCGCGGCGAGCCCTTTCTCGCGTGAAACCCTGGCCATGTTGCGAAACGCCTCGCGGCCCGGCTCGGAGAATGCCGCACCGCTGTCGGCGAGGATCAGCCGGCTCGCGATCGCCGGGTGGCGGATCGCCATTTGCAGCGCGACGAACCCGCCATAACCATTGCCGAGCACGATGGCCGGCGTGCCATCAGCCGCGTCATGCACCGCGTCCGCCATCCGGTCGGCAATCGCGGCAAGGCCACCCTCAACCGCGCTCGACCGACCAAATCCCGGCAGTTCCGGCACGATGGTCCGAAACGACCGGGCAAGTTCCGGCACGATCGCATCGAAGCTCGCGCGATCCGACAGCAGCGAGTGAAACAGGACCAGCGGCGGCCCTTCGCCCGACTGGGCTGCGTTGACTGTGCGGTTGGCCAAAAGCCTGTCCATCGTCGCTCTCTTTCAAATCGCGCCCGAAATTCGCGCATTGGGGCTCCAAAGCGCCCCTGCGGACGATTGATAAATCAAATCACGCGGATTTCAAGGATTTCAGCTTGACGTGATATTTCACAAACTGCATTTTACTGGGCAGGGAGGCCCAATAAAAATGATCCTTCTCCGCGAGAATATCTACGAAAACCTGCGATCTGATATTTTATCGTGCCAGCTTGCTCCCGGTGATGAAATACGAGAGCAGGATCTGGCGGAGCGTTACGCGGTCAGCCGCCAGCCGGTCCGGGACGCCCTGCTGCGGCTCGAGCGCGAGCACCTCGTGACGGTGCAGCCCCGCCAGGGTTACCGGGTCAATCCGATCTCGCTGTCCGACGCCCGCGATCTGCTGCGCTTCCGCCTTGCGCTCGAACCGGCCTGCGTCGCCGAAGCAATCGAGAGCGCGCCCGACAGCATCCTGAAATCACTCGATGAATTCCGTCGCTTCTCCGGCAGCCATGAGGACTTCATCACCTACAATCGCGGCTTCCACTCGGCGCTGGCGCACGCATCGGGCAACCGCCGCATGGCGACCACGCTCTGCGACCTGATCGGCCAGGCCGATCGGCTGGTGCGCGTCAGCGTCTCCAATCTGAAGGGCCACGACCCGGCGAAGCTCGTGGCCGAGCATGTCGCATTGATCGACGCCATGCAGCGGCGCGAGGCACGCACCGCGGCCCGCATCATCAAGGCTCACATCGCGGCGACCGAAAAGCGCGTGCTGCCGGCACTCAAGCGCAACGCCGTCATCGTCGAAGAGAGGTCATCATGAACATTCCGTCGAAGCCCGCGACGATCGACGTCGAGATCCACGGCAACTTCATCGACGGACGCGAGGTCGGGGCCGGAGACGGCGAGATGCTCGACGTCCGCAATCCCGCGACCGGCGACGTCATCGCCCGCATTCCGAATTCGACCGCCGCGGATATCGACCGTGCGATGAAGAGCGCTCGCGCTGCATTCGAAGGCAAGGCGTGGGGCGGGATGGACACGAGGGCGCGCGCCCGGCTCGTCAACAGGCTCGCCGACGCGTTCGAGGCCAATCTCGACACGCTGTACCGGCTGGAGACGTTGAACAACGGCCGTCCGGTCAACGAAACCCGCGCGCAGCTTTCGCGCCTGCCGGATTTCTTCCGCTACTTCGCCGGACTGGCGCTGTCGCGCCGCGATTCCGTCATCCCGGTCGAAGGCGCGTATCTGAACTACACCCTGCGCACGCCGATCGGAATCGTCGCCAACTGCACGCCCTTCAATCACCCGCTCATGATCCTGTGCAAGTCGCTTGCCGTCGTGCTGGCGACCGGATGCGTCACCGTGGTCAAGCCATCGGAATACACGCCGCTGACGACACTGAAGCTCGCCCAGATCTTCAGCGAGGCCGGACTGCCTCCCGGCGTCTTCAACATCGTGCTTGGCCTCGGCCAGAGCGCCGGCAAGATGCTCGCTGAGCATGGCGACATCGACAAGCTTGTGCTGACCGGCGGGACCGAAGCCGGCCGCATCGCGGGCAGCGCCGCGGCGAAGGTGTTCGCGCACCAGACCATGGAGCTCGGCGGCAAGACGCCGGTGATGATATTCGACGATTTCGACGTCGACCGCGCCGTCAACTATGCCGCGTTCGGCGCCTTCATCGGCGCCGGCCAAACCTGCGTTTGCGCGTCGCGCCATATCGTGCAGGCCTCGATCTACGACGAGTTCGTCGAAAAGCTGCAGGCCAAGACCCGCACCATCCGCATTGGCGATCCGTTCGATCCGAACACGCAGCTTGGGCCGGTGATCTCGGCACGCCAGCGCGACCGCGTTCTCAGCTATGCGCGCTACGGTCATGAAGACGGCGCGCGGCTGCTCACCGGCGGCGTGGCCGCAAAGGTCGCGGGCCACGACAACGGCTTTTTCGTCGAACCGACCGTGTTCGCCGACGTCAAATCCGACATGCGGATCTTCCAGGAGGAGGTGTTCGGCCCCTTCACCTCGGTGACCCCCTTCAAGGACGAGGCCGACGCGCTCCGGCTCGCCAACGATTCGCCCTTTGGCCTCGCCGCCGCCATTCGCACCCGCGACGTCGCGCGCGCGCATCGCGTGGCCGCCGCGGTCAAGGCCGGGATCGTCTGGATCAACGATCACCACCGACTCGATCCGGCCTCGCCCTGGGGCGGCGTTGACGATTCCGGCATCGGCCGGGAATGCGGCACCGAGAGCTTCGACGACCATTTCAACACCAAGAGCGTGATGGTCGCGACCCACGAACAGCCGTTCGATTGGTACCGCGACACGGCCAGCCAGCGCCGGTTGAACTAGCCGCAGTCGAGCAAAGCGGCAAACCGCCCACAGATGGCGGGCCGCATCACCGAGGAAAACAGTCAAGGGGAGAGCGCATATGTCGACATCGGTCAATGCCGGGAGCCGCCTCGATCGGCTACCGATCGGACCATTCCATCGCCGGATCATGATCCTGATCGGGATCGGAATGTTCTTCGACGGTTTCGACATCTATATCGCCGGCACAGTGCTCGGCGTGACGCTGAAAACCGGGTTCTCGACGCTCGCCCAAAACGCCGCGTTCATCTCCGCAACCTTCGTCGGCATGATGCTCGGATCTTTCGGCACCGGCTTCCTCGGCGACCGTTACGGACGGCGTTTCACCTACCAGTTCAATTTGCTGCTGTTCGGCATCGCGTCCCTGGCGGCGGCGCTTGCGCCAAACATGACCTTTCTGATTGCCTGCCGTTTCGTGATGGGCGTCGGTCTCGGCGCCGAAAATGTTGTCGGCTATTCCACCATGACCGAGTTCGTGCCGGCCCGGAGCCGCGGCAAGTGGCTCGGCTTCACCGCCGTCTGCGTCGTGACCGGCCTGCCCATCGCGCTGCTGGTCGCATCGGTCGTCGTCCCGCAATTCGGCTGGCGCGCGATGTTCGTGCTGGGCGGCGTCGGCGCCTTGATCGTCTGGTACCTGCGCAAGTCGCTGCCGGAGTCGCCGCGCTGGCTGGAGGCGGTGGGACGCACCGCCGAGGCCGAGGCGCTGATGCAGGCGATCGAGAAGGAAGCTTCCCAGGGTCAGCCCTTGCCGGCGCCCGCGGCTGCAACGCCGGCACCGGTGTCGCCCGATCTCGCCACGCTGTTCGCTGCGCCGCTGCTGTCCCGCATGATCGTCGGCGCGGTATGCCTGATTACCATCAATACGCTGCTCTACGGTTTCGTGACCTGGCTGCCGGTGTTCTTCATCAAGCAGGGCCTGTCCGTCGCGACCTCGTTCGGCTACTCGCTGCTGATGGCGCTTGGCTCGGCGATCGGCGCCCTGACCGCCGACCGCTGGGGCCGCAAGCCCACGATCATCGGCGCATCGCTGATATCGATCATCCTCGGCGTCATCTATCCGATGATCTCGGATCCATTCCTGCTGCCGGCCGTCGGCTTCGCGCTGACCGTGCCGATCTATGTCTTGGTCGCACTGTTGTTCGGCATCTATATTCCCGAACTGTTCCCGACCGAGGTGCGGCTGCGGGCATCCGGCATAGTCAACACACTCGGTCGAGGTGCCACCATCGTGACACCATTCCTGGTCGTGATGCTGTTCGAAGCGCGCGGCGTCGCCGGCGTGATGGCCCTGATGATCGGACTGCTCATCGTGCAGATCATCACCGTATGGGCGCTCGGCATCGAGCCGCGGCACCGCAGCCTCGAGGAGCTCAAGGGCGAGGAATCACCATCCGCAATTCCGCAGGAAGCTTCGTGAGGCGGAGCGACCTCTCTCGCGACAAGCTTTGACGGCGCGGGATACCCGCGCCGTTCGCGTCACTCCCACATCTCCGGCGTGACACGCCCGGCGAAGCCGCAGTCGATGACCCGCTCCTGCGGATTGCGATCGACGATCAGCCGCAGCAGGTCGGGGCGCGAATAATGGCCGCCGATATCGCACAGCGCCTTGGCGGCGAGCACGGCCTCCCGCGAGCCGTCCGCGATCAGGATGGTCTCGCCCTGCGCCGGACCTGCGATGACCTCGCCGCGCGGATCGATGATGACGCTGTCACCGCTGTACTCGATCGTCGAGAGTTCGCGGTAACGTTCCGGCGTGATTTCGCGCGAGCGCATGCCGCCGACCGCGATGACGTAGCAGCCGGCCTGCGAGGCGAACGCGCGCGACAGCAACAACTGCCGCGGCCAGAGCGGCGTCGGCGACGGTGGCGCCACCGCGGGCTCCCGCCCCGGCCACGCCGCGACGTGGATCTGCGTTCCCTGCGCGGCCAGCGCATAGCCGGGCAGCATCGTGTTGTGCTCCCAGCAATTGAGGCCGCTGATCCGGCCATAGGGCCGCTCATGCACGCGCAGGCCCGCCGCGTCGCCATCGGCCCACACCGAGCGCTCGGTGAAGGTGGGCTTCAGCTTGCGATGGCGGCCGAGCAGCCGTCCCTCGCGGCCGATGAACAGCAGCGTGCAGTAGACCGTGCCCTTGGTCACGGCATCACGTTCGGCGACGCCGATCACGACATCCAGTCCCGCGGCCTCGGCGGCGGCGCAGAGCCGATCGGTCGTGGGCGAGGGAATCTCGACCGCGTTGTCGAGATATTCGGCCATCGCGCGAAACGTGTTCGGCCCGGTCGGCGCGTGACAGAAGAAGGGATAGCCGGGCAGCCAGGTCTCGCCGAAGGCGGCGATCGTCGCGCCCATGGTGCCGGCCTCGCCGATCAGGCGGCAGGCCTTCTCCAGCGAGGCGTCGCGATCGAATGGCACCGCGGCGGCCTGGACCGCCGCGAGCCTGAAATGCGTGTCGGATGTCATGGTTGCGCCCGCGTCAGTCGACGCCCTTGCGGGCAGCGTCGAGCGCGCCCGCAAGCAACTCCAGCGCCTTGACGCGCCGCCGTCGCGCCAGACGCGCCTCGCCGACCTTGCGCTCGTGCTCGCCGGCGATGAAGGCCTGGATGTCCGGCAGCGGACGAATGACGCCACGGCTGCCCCACTGGCCGTCGGGGATCTCTGTCGGAAACACCCATACCTGCGGCGCCACATCGTCGAACGAACCGCCGGCGGCGCGCACCACGGCATCGGTCACGTCCTTTACCAAGGCCGCGCGCGAGGTTTCGGTGTACTGCCCCTCGGGGACCGTCGGGACGATGCGAAATCGCGGCGATGGCGATGGCCGGCCCGCCACGTAGACTGCGGCCGGCCGATGCAGGAAGACAACGGTGACGCCTTGCGCAACCTTGTTCGCCGGATCGAACCCCTCGTGACCGATCAGGATATCGCCGAGCTCCTTGATGAGCCGCGCTTCCGCTTCCGGCTTCAGGGCTCCTTCGGGAATTGTCACGTCGATCATCGGCATTGAGGCGACCTCCTGTTGTTGACAGGACGAGGTCTATGCGCGGCGTGCTCCTTGCAGCAGTGGCAGTATCGCCATTCTCAGGGCAAATTCGGACACGGCCTTCTCAGCTAGTGGCTCGTCACAGTGATTTTGACGGTTTGATACCGAGCCAGCTTAGGATCGGCAAGTTCTCTGGCGGCACGAGGATTTCGATGCTTCTGGGGATATCGGCTCGACGGCGAATGAGGCCGTTACGTTCGAGCGTGACGATCATCTGATGGACTGAGGGCGGGCTAACACCGAAGTGACGCTGCATGTCGGCTTCGGCGGGGGGCCGTCCGAACATGTGCGAGTAGGTATAGATGAAAGCCAGATAATGGCCCTGCTTCTCGGTAAAGCGTGCGCCTGATTTTTGACTCATGGATCGATTCGTCCGGAGCCTCCGACAGGGAGGCGAACGATGAATGTACGGTACCGGGTTGAATTGAGCCAAGCCGAGCGAGAGGAACTGACGGCGATGCTGAGCGGCGGCAAGCATGCCGCTCGCAAACTCAAGCGGGCCCAGATTTTGCTGGCGGCCGACATCGGCAGCCGCGACGAGGAGATTGTCCGGACCGTCAGAGTAAGCGCCTCCACCGTCTATCGGACCAAACGCCGCTTGGTGGAAGGCAATCTCGATCGGGCCTTGAGTGAGGAGCCGCGTCCCGGTGCGGAGCGCAAGCTGACCGGCAAGGAGGAAGCCCTGCTGGTGGCGACCGCATGCGCCAAGCCGCCCGCTGGCCGGAGGCGCTGGACGCTGGCGCTGCTGGCCGACGTGATGGTCAAGCTCACCGATCATGACAGCCTGTCGGGCGAGACCGTGCGCCGCCGGCTGGCCGATAATGACCTCAAGCCGTGGCGCAGGGACATGTGGTGCATTCCCCATGTCGATGGCGAATACGTCGCCCGCATGGAAGATGTGCTCGATCTCTACGCTGAAGCGCCTGATCCCGAGCGGCCGCTGGTCTGCTTCGACGAAACCCCCGTCCAGCTCATCGGCGAAGTGCGCCAGCCGATCCCACCCGAGCCGGGAAAGCGCGAGCGTTACGATTACGAGTACCGCCGCAACGGCACCGTCAATCTCTTTGTCGCCCTCGATCCGCATCGGGCCTGGCGTAACGTCAAAGTCACCGAACGGCGCACCGCCGTGGATTATGCTCACTGCATGCGCGAACTCGTCGATGTCCATTACCCCAAGGCCGCCTGCATCCGTGTCGTGCAGGACAATCTGTCGATCCATGCCCCCGGCGCCCTCTACCAGGCCTTTGCCCCCGCCGAGGCCCGCCGCATCCTGCGCCGCCTCGAGTTCCACTACACCCCGAAACACGCCAGTTGGCTCAATATGGTCGAGATCGAGATCGGCGTGCTCCAAGGGCAGTGTCTCGGCCGCCGGATCGACGATCCAAAACGCCTTAGAAACGAGATCGCAGCATGGGAGCGGCAGCGAAACAAAACTCGCGCCCGTATCAACTGGATGTTCACAACGGACAAAGCTCGCACCAAACTGGGGCGCGCCTATCCAGGCATACCCAAAGAGTCAAAATCACTGTGACGAGCTACTAGCGGGGGCCCTGCGCACGAACCGACGCTGGTATTCGCGGGGCGAAAGCCCGGTTTCGCGCTTGAACAGGCGACGGAAGGTCGACAGATCGTTGTAGCCGACGCGCCCGCTGACCGCGTCGAGCTTCAGCCGCGTGGTTTCGATCAGGCGCTTGGCGACATCCACCCGCAGCGCCTGCAGATATTGCAAGGGCGCCTCGCCGACCGCCAGCTTGAAGCGGCGGTTCAACGTCCGCTCGCTGACCGAAAGGTCGCGGGCCAGCCTGGCCAGACTGAAGCCCTGTTGCAGCGACTTCTCCATCATGCTCTGCGCCCGCGCCACCAGCGCGTCGGAGTGCTGCGTGTCGCGCGCGCGGCTGGCATAGGGTGCCTGCGAGACGCGATTGCTGTCGATCAGCATCAGCTTGCCGGTCTCGGCGGCTACGTCGGCACCGGCGAATTTCTCGACCAGCCGAAGCGCGAGATTGAGCGAGGTGGTCACCGCGCCCGAGCAGACAATGCGGTTCTGCTCGGTGAGGATCTCGGCGACGCGCAGATCCACTGCCGGGTAGCGCATCGCGAATGTCCGTCCCTTCGCCCAATGGGTGGTCGCAACCCTGCCGTCGAGCAGGCCGGCCTCGGCGAGGATGAAGCTGCCGGTGCAATAGGACGCGAGCAGGGTACCGCGCTCATGCTGCCGACGCAGCGCCGCGAGTAGCGGCTCGACGGTATCGAGCCGCGCGAAGAAACGCTCGATATCGCCGACGAACGGTCCCGGGATCACCACCGCGTCTGCCGAAGACCGCGCACCGATCGGCCCATCGACGCCGATGACCTGGCCTGACGCCGTGTGGACCGGCCGGCCACTCAAGGACTCGACGCGCCACCGCAGCTGCGACGGCGTGCCGCTGCGACGTCGCGGTCGCCGCGACGTCACCGAATTGGCGGCGGTGAACACGTCGACAATCCCCGCCACGCCCGAAGCGAGGATGCCGTCATAGACCCAGATCCGGATGAGTGGCATGGCCCGTGTCCGATTTTGCACAACATGGCGCAATTCTGCCATTGCATGGACGACCGGACAAGCGGGCGGCGGGCGCCGAATGCGCCGCGCCGTGTGGCTGCCCGACGGGAAACTCAGCAAAAAACTGTCAACCCGGACAAACCATGTCGCGAAAATGCGGGCGTATGACTCACAAGCGGTGCCGCACACTCACCGTCGTCCCGGCGCAGGCCGGGACCCATAACCACCGACGCGAATTGTCATGCGCGATTGCAACGACGAGTCCCGCCTGCAACATCCGCCGCGGCGTATGGGTCCCGGCCTTCGCCGGGACGACAGATGTATATGCGGGCCGTTCGCCGTGCGCCCTATTCACATCGCCCGCGCAAATCTGCGAAAGCCAGGCGCGCCGGTCATCGCTTCGAAGGCGGCGTCGCGCTTCTCTTCGGCGAAGGTGAAGCCGGCCTTGGCATAGCAGCGTTCGGCGGCGTCGTTGCCGATCAGGAACGAGATCGATGCCTGCGTGTAACCGGCCGTCTTGCCGTCGGCGAGTGCGCGGCGGATCAAGTCCTGCACCAGGCCGCCGCTGCGATGGGACGCTTGTCGGGCGACATGCTCGATCAGCCAGTCGCCCTCGCCGCCTTGTACCCAGCAGTTACGGGCATAGCCGCCGCGCGCGACGATGGCATCGGCGTCCATGCCGGTCTCTGCTGCGACTTCCTCGATCGCCGCACGTGCGGCGAGGACGGTTCCGGATGCCGGAATCGCGCACAGCGCGGCAGCCGGCACGCCATCGACTTCAGCAATCAGGAAATGGGCGACGTGATACCATGACCGCACCCGCGCCACGGCGAGCCGTGTCATGAACGCCAGGCATTCCGCCTCGCCCCGGTCGAGCGCGATGTCGAACCAGCCGCGCGGCAACGGGCCGCGCTGCGCGGCCAGGACAATGCGGGCGATGAAGCCGGCGTCATCGGATCGTGCGGGACGGATCGAGGATCGTCCCGCGCCGATCATCTCAGGTGTTCTTCAGCGCGACGCGGAATTCGGCCTCGGTCTTGGCCTTGACCTCGTCGAGCGTGACGCCGTCGGCGAGCTCGATCAGCGCCATGCCGTCCTTGCCGTGCTTGTCGATGGTGAACACCGCCAAATCCGTGACGACCATGTCGACCACGCGTTCGCCGGTCAGCGGCAGGTTGCACTGCTTGAGCAGCTTCGGACCGTCCTTGGCGGAATGCTCCATCACGACCACGACGCGCTTGACGCCGGCGACGAGGTCCATGGCGCCGCCCATGCCCTTCACCATCTTGCCGGGGATCATCCAGTTGGCGAGGTCGCCGTTCTGCGCCACCTGCATGGCGCCAAGGATCGACAGATCGATATGGCCGCCGCGCACCATGCCGAAGGAATCGGCCGACGAGAAATAGCTGGTCGAGGGCAGCTCGCTCACGGTCTGCTTGCCGGCGTTGATCAGGTCGGCGTCGACCTCGTCCTCATAGGGGAACGGGCCCATGCCGAGCATGCCGTTCTCGCTCTGCAGGCTGACGTCGATGCCGTCGGGGATGTAGTTCGAGACCAGCGTCGGGATGCCGATGCCGAGATTGACGTAATAGCCGTCGCGCAACTCCTTGGCGGCGCGGGCGGCCATCTGTTCACGGGTCCAGGCCATGTGGCTCTCCTGAAGGATTATGTTTTAGGCGGCGGGCCGCGGACGGGTGTTGCGGAACTCGATCCGCTTCTTGCCGGTCCCGACCTCGACGATGCGCTTGACGAAGATGCCGGGGGTATGGATGTGGTCCGGATCGATCTCGCCGGCCGGCACCAGGTGCTCGACCTCGGCGACGGTGACCTTCGCGGCGGTCGCCATCATCGGGTTAAAGTTGCGCGCGGTCTTGCGGTAGACCAGATTGCCGGCGGTGTCGCCCTTCCAGGCATGGACGATGGCGACGTCGGCGAACAGGCCGCGTTCCATGATGTACTTCTCGCCGTCGAATTCCTTCACTTCCTTGCCCTCGGCGATCAGCGTGCCGACGCCGGTCTTGGTGTAGAAGGCCGGGATTCCGGCGCCGCCGGCGCGGATGCGCTCGGCCAGCGTGCCCTGCGGGTTGAACTCGAGCTCGAGCTCGCCGGCGAGATACTGTTGGGCGAACAGCTTGTTCTCGCCGACATAGGACGAGATCATCTTCTTGATCTGGCGGGTCTCCAGCAGCCGGCTGAGGCCGATGCCGTCGACGCCGGCATTGTTGGAGACGACGGTGAGGCCCTTGACGCCGGACTCGCGGATCGCGTCGGACAGGGTCTCGGCGATGCCGCAGAGGCCGAAGCCGCCCGACATGATCATCATGCCGTCCTTGAGGAGACCATCGAGTGCCGATTTGGCGTCGGGATAAACTTTGTTCATGCAGCGAATACCTGATGGAGGGCGCGGAACGGCTGTGGCAAAGCGGATTATTAGGCGAAATCTTCGCAATGCGTCAATCACGGCCCGGTGCGGCGACGGGCGGCGGCCCGCGGCAGCAACATGGCCTTGAAAGCGACAAGAAAACCCTTCAAGTTGCGTGGGTTGGCAGGGGCCTCCGGCGAGAGCCCGCTGTGTTCGACGACGACCCGACAAAATTCAACCCGACCCGGATATGTCATTGACGATGGCCCAAGGAATTAAGCGCCTGGGGATGCCGATCGCGGCGCTTTTCGGCCTGGCGCTGGTCGGGCTGGTCGGAACGTCGTGGTTCCTCAACCGGGACGCGCTGCAGCGCGCGGTGGAGGCGCAGATCCGCGCCGTGACCGGGCTCGAACTCGTCGTCAACGGCCCGATCGACGTCTCGGTTTTTCCGGGCAGCTACGTCTCCTTTCATAATGTCGGGCTGAAGGGCGCCGATACCATCGGTCCCGCCCTGCAGGTCGACGTGCTGACCGCCAATCTGCGCCTGCTGCCGCTGTTGCTGCGGCGGTTCGAGATTGCCGACGTCATGATGCTCCGTCCGCATATCCATGTGGTCCGCGACGGCGCCGGCGAGAGCAACTGGACGCCGTTCGTCGAGACCATCGCCAAGGCGATGACGCCCGGCGCCGAGAACCAGGTGTCGTTCTCCGAAATCCGGATCCAGGACGGCGAGCTGAACTACCAGGACGGCACCAACAACATCTCCGAGCAGCTCGGCGATATCGACCTGTCGCTGGCCTGGCCCTCGATCTCGCGTTCCTTTGCCGCAACCGGCCAGTTCGACTGGCGCGGCGAACGCGTCGACGGCTCGATCAGCGCCAGCGACTTCGTCGCGTTGCTGTCGGGCGACCGCTCCGGTCTGAAGGCACGGCTCGCCAGCGCGCCGCTGAAAGTTGCTTTCGACGGAACCGTCGCCAACCGCACCAGCCTGATGATGGAAGGCGTCGCCACCATGGACTCACCGTCGCTGCGCAACGCGTTGCGCTGGATGGGCCAGGCCCCGCCCGGCGGCGGTGGCGGCTTCGGCCGCTTCGCGCTGAAGGCCCGCGCCAATGTGGTCGGCGGCTCGGTCGCGCTCACCAATGTCAATGTCGAGCTCGACGGCAACGTCGCCGAGGGCGTGATGACCTACGCCAATAACGGCCGGCAGACGCTGCAGGCGACGCTTGCCGCCGGCAACCTCGATTTCACGCCTTACATCTCGACGTTCCGCCTGCTGGCCAGCGGCCAGCGCGACTGGAACAGGCAGCTGTTCGACCTTTCCTCGCTGTCGTCGACCGATCTCGACATGCGCCTGTCGGCGGCCAAGGTCACGGTCGGCCCGTCCAAGCTCGGCCGCACCGCGTTCGGCGCCAATCTGCGCGGCGGCGCGCTGGCGCTCAGCGTCGGCGAGGCGCAGATGTATGGCGGCATCGCCAAGGGCTCGTTCGCGATCGCGCGCTCGGATGCGGTCGCCGACGTCAGGGCGCAATTCCAGTTCACCGATGTCGATCTGCAGGCCTGCGCCAGCGAATTGTTCGGCATCAACAAGCTGTCCGGCCGCGGCAACCTGAACGTCTCGCTGACCGCCTCGGGCTCGAGCCCGTTCGGGCTCGCGTCGTCGCTCGACGGCACCGCGACGCTGAATGGACATGACGGCGCGATCGCGGGCTTCAATGTCGAGCAGCTGTTGAAGCGGCTGGAGAAGCGGCCGCTGTCCGGCGGCGGCAATTTCCGCTCCGGCTCGACGCCCTACGACAATCTCAGCATCTCGGTGAAATTCGCCGACGGCGTCGCGACCGCTGACGACATTCATGTCGAAAGCCCCACCGCGAAGATCACGCTGACCGGCACGGCCTCGGTGCCGTCGCGCGAATACGATCTCAAGGGCGTCGCCAGCCTGACCTCGGCATCGGCCGGCGGCAACGGTTTCGATCTGCCCTTCGTGATCCAGGGCCCGTGGGACGATCCGCTGATCTTCCCCGATCCGGAAAGCCTGATCCGCCGCTCGCCGGCCTCCGCTCCGCTGCTCGATGCGGTGAAGGATCGCAAGACCCGTGACGCGGTGCGCTCGGTGATCGAGCGCTTCACCGGCGGAGGAGCCGCACGGCCCGCGGCGGCGCCCGATGCTGCGGCAGGCGCGCCCGGCGGCGCACCGGCGGCGTCGGCCGAGAATGCGAAGTCGAACTGAATCCATTCACTTTGCGCATCGATGCACCGGGACCGATCCACGCGCTCGCCGCAAACCCCTACACAAGTCGGCGGCGCGACATCTTTATCGGGTCACGGGCATGCGCTAGTGTTTTCTCCAACCGGTTAAAAAGCCGGCCTCATGAGGGAGAACAACGTGAGATCCAAGGTTATCGGTGCGCTATCAATTGCGGTCGCCGCGGTCGGCCTGTTCGCCGCAACTGCACCCGCTCTGGCCCAGGGCAAGACGATCACCGTCTGGTGGGGCAAGGGATTTTACAAATCCGAAGACGACGCGCTGCTCGAGACGATCAAGAAATTCGAAGCCAAGACCGGCATCAAGGTCGAACTGTCGCAATACGCGATCCAGGACATGATTCCGAAGACGGTCGCCGCGCTCGATTCCGGCACCGTGCCCGACGTCGCCTATTCGGACACCTACGATGTGCAGGCCCAGGGCAAATGGGCCTATGAAGGCAAACTCGAGGATCTCTCCGACATCCTGCTGCCGATGAAGGACGCGTTCGCGCCGAACACGCTGGAGACGGCGCTGCTCTACAACGACGTCGCCAAGAAGAAGGCCTATTACGGCTTCCCGCTGAAGCAGCAGAGCATGCACGTCCAGATCTGGGGCGACATGCTCGAGAAGGCCGGCTTCAAGGCCGCCGACATCCCGACCAAGTGGGAGGATTACTGGTCGTTCTGGTGCGACAAGGTGCAGCCGGCGATCCGCAAGGCGACCGGCCAGCGCATCTACGGCGTCGGCCAGCCGATGGGCGTGGAATCCACCGACTCGTTCCAGTCGTTCTACACCTTCATGGACGCCTATCATGTCAAGCTGGTCGACGACGACGGCAAGCTCCTGGTCGACGATCCCAAGGTGCGCGACGGGTTGATCCACGCGCTGAAGGACTACACCGACACCTACATCAAGGGCTGCACGCCGCCCTCCTCGACGACCTGGAAGGATCCGGACAACAACGTCGCCTTCCACAACAAGACGATCGTGATGACCCACAATTTCACGATCTCGATCGCGGCGAAGTGGTTCGAGGATTCCACCAACCCGGCGCTGACCGACGCGCAGCGCGCCGCCGGCAAGCAGGCCTATGAGCAGGACATCATCACCGCGTCCTTCCCCAAGGCACCGGACGGCTCGACCATCAAGTACCGCTCCGACGTCAAGACCGGGCTGATCTTCGCCAACGCCAAGAACAAGGCGGAAGGCAAGCAGTTCATCGCGTTCCTGATGCAGGAAGACAATGTGCGGCCCTATGTCGAGGGCGCGCTCGGTCGCTGGTTCCCGGTGACCAAGGCCAGCCAGGCGAGCCCGTTCTGGCAGGCCGACCGGCACCGCAAGGCGGTGTGGAATCAGTTCACCGGCGGCACCGCGCCGTTCGACTTCACCAAGAACTGGAAGTTCACCATCCTGAACAACGAGAACGTCTGGGCCAAAGCCATGAACCGCGTCGTCAGCGAGAAGGTGCCGGTGGACAAGGCCGTCGACGAACTGATCGCCCGCATCAAGCAGGTCGCGGGGTAACATCAACGATGACCGGCACTGCCGACACTTGCTCCGCGTCGTCCCGGCGAAAGCCGGGACCATACGCCGAGGCAGTAATTTGGGAGCAGGCTGGTCGACGGCTTTCTGGCAACGGCCGGGCCCTGTGGTTATGGGTCCCGGCCTTCGCCGGGACGACGACGTAGGCGACATCGACGACGTAAGCGACATCTTAGAGTAATCGAATGGCGATCACACTCTCCGCATCCGATGTCCCCTCGCCGCCGTTGTCGGCGCGGCTGTCGCCGCCGCAGGTCTGGGGCATCGTGCTGCTCGCGCCCTATCTGCTCGTCTTCCTCGCCTTCGTGGTCTATCCGGTCGGCTACGGCCTGTGGCTGGCGCGCCATCCGGCGAGCTATGTCGCGCTCTATCACGACCCGATCTTCGCGCGCGCGGCGATCAACACGCTGATCTTCCTGGTCATCGGCATCAACATCAAGATGCTGATCGCGCTGTTCCTGTCCGGCTTCTTCGCCCAGCAGCGGCCCTGGATCAGGTGGCTGTCTGTCATCTTCATCCTGCCCTGGGCGGTGCCCTCGATCCCGACCATCCTGTCGGTGCGCTTCATGCTCAATCCCGAATGGGGCGTGGTCAACCAGCTGATCTTCAAGTTCACCGGCGACGACGGCCCGAACTGGCTGAACGATCCGTCGGTCGCTTTGGCGATGGCGATCGGCGTGCACATCTGGAAGTCGCTGCCGTTCTGGACGCTGATCCTGCTGACCGGGCGGCTCGCGATCTCGCACGATCTGTACGAGGCCTCCGACGTCGACGGCGCCAATTGGTGGCAGAAATTCCGCTACATCACCTGGCCGTCGATGCAGACGCTCTACATCACCTGCACGCTGCTCTCGATGATCTGGACGCTCGGCGACTTCAACAGCGTCTACTTGCTCACCGGCGGCGGCCCCGCCGACCTCACCCACGTGCTGTCGACCCTCGGCATCCGCTATCTGCGCCTCGACCAGCTCTCGCTGGCGATGGCCTCGATCGTCTGCGCCATGCCGTTCGTGCTGCCGCTGGTCTATTTCATGATGAAACGGTTGTCGCGATGAAGCTGCCCACCCTCCGCGAAGTCGGTACCGAAGCCAAGCTGCTGCTGATCGGCATCCCGGTCTTCATCTGGACCATGATCCCGATCTACCACATGTTCGTGTTCGCGATCTCGCCGAAGGAGGACGCGTTCACCGGCAAGCTGTGGCCGACGCATCCGACGCTGCACAATTTCTCGATCGTGTTCCACCAGCAGCATTACTTCCTGCGCGACTTCTGGATCCAGTTCTGGAATTCGACCGTGATCGCGCTCGCGGTCGGTGCGCTGACGTTGTTCGTCGCCACCGCCGCCGCGTTCTCGATCTCGCGGCTGCGCGTGCCGGGCGGCCGCGCCGTCATGAACATGGCGCTGTTCACCTACTTCATTCCGGCCGCGTTCCTCGCCGTGCCGATGTACCGCACCATGGGCAATTACGGCCTGCTCAACAATCACTGGTCGCTGATCCTCGCGATGGTGACGATCGCCGCGCCCTACGCGATCTGGGTCCTGAAGCAGGCCTCCGACAAGCTGCCGGTCGAGCTCGACGAGGCCGCGACGATGGACGGCGCCACCACACTGCAGCTGTTCCGCCTGGTCTATGTGCCCTTGATGATGCCGTCGCTGGTCGCGGTCGGCACCTATGCGATCCTGCTCGCCTGGAACGAATATCTCTACGCGTTCCTGCTGCTGTCGAAGGACACCGACATCACGCTGCCGGTCGCGCTCGGCAACTTCCTCGCCGCGGACGACTCGCCGTGGGAGCTCCTGATGACCACCGGCTTCATCTACGCGCTGCCGCCGGCCGCGGTCTATTACGCCTTCAAGCGCTACATGGTCGGCGGGCTGACGGCAGGCGCTGTCAAGTCGTGACGCGCTGTCATTCCGGGATGGTGCGTTAGCACCAGACCTCAGATGCGCAATTGCGCATCGGGGAATCTCGAGATTCCGGGTTCGATGTTTCACATCGCCCCGGAATGACGGAAATTACAGCGGCGCGGCGCTCTCGCCGCGCGCGCTCGACAGTTTCGACGCGAACGAGGCGATCACGATGATCACGGCAATCAGCGCGATCCCCAGCGTGCAGATCGCGTTGATCTCGGGTTTCACTCCGAGCCGGACCTCGGAATAGATCCGGATCGGCAGCGTCGCCGAACCCGGGCCGGTGGTGAAGCTCGCGATCACGACGTCGTCGAGCGACAGCGTGAAGGCAAGCATCCACCCCGCCACGATCGCCGGCACGATCAGCGGCAGCGTCACCAGGAAGAACGCCCGCACCGGATCGCAGCCGAGGTCCATCGCGGCCTCCTCCAGGCTGCGGTCGAGCGTAGCGAGGCGCGACTGCACCACGACCGTGACGAAGCACATCGTCAGCGTGGTGTGGGCGATCGTCACCGTCCAGAACCCGCGCTCGGCATTGAGCGCCACGAACAAAAGCAGCAGCGACAGGCCGGAGATCACCTCGGGCATGACCAGCGGCGAATACAACATGCCGGAGAACAGTGCCCGGCCCCGGAACCGCTCGCCGCGCGCCAGCCCGATCGCCGCCAGCGTGCCCAGCAGTGTCGCCAGCGTCGCCGACACCGCGGCGACCGACAGGCTCATCCACGCCGCTTCCAGCATGGCGCGGTCGCCAAAGAACTCGCGGTACCAGCGCAGCGACCAGCCGCCCCACACCGTCACCAGCCGCGAGGCGTTGAACGAGTAGATCACGAGGATGACGATCGGCAGATAGAGGAACGCCAGCCCGAGCGCCAGCGACGTCATGTTGAAGCGGGTGAGCCTGGTGAGCCTGGTGACGGGGCGCGTCATCAGCTGTTGGCCTTGAGCTGACGCCGCTGCAGGCGATCGTAGAGTACGAGCGGCGGCACCAGCAGCAGCAACAAGGCGACCGCGGCGGCCGATGCGACCGGCCAGTCCTTGTTGGTGAAGAACTCGAGCCACAGCGTCTGCCCGATCATCAGCGAGTTGGAGCCGGCGAGCAGGTCGGGGATCACAAACTCGCCGACAACAGGAATGAAGCAGAGCAGCGCGCCGGCGCCGACGCCGGGCAGCGACAGCGGGAATGTCACCAGCCAGAACGCCTGCAACGGCGAGGCGCCGAGATCGCCCGCGGCCTCCAGCAGCGACGCGTCCATCCTGGAGAGCGTCGCATAGAGCGGCAGGATCATGAACGGCAGATAGGAATAGACGATGCCGAGGTACATCGCGCTGTCCGTCGACAGCCAGACCACCGGCGCGGACACGATGTGCAGCGCCAGCAGAACCTGGTTGAGCAGGCCGTCATGCTGCAGGATGTTGATCCAGGCATAGATGCGGATCAGGAACGAGGTCCAGAACGGCACGATGACCAGCATCATCGCCACGCCCTGCCAACGCTGCGGCAACCGCGCCATGCCGTAGGCAATGGGATAACCGATCAGGAGCAGGATCAGCGTCGCGGTCACCGCGACGACGAGGCTGCGCAGATAGGACAGGATGTAGAGATTGTCCGAGATCAGCAGGCGGAAATTGTCGAACGACAATTGCGCGAACGCCGCGGCCAGCGCCGCGCGGCCCTCAGTGAACTCGAACACCGGCGTATAGGGCGGCTGCGCGATCGCGGTCTGCGACAGGCTGATCTTCAGCACGAAGCCGAACGGCACCAGGAAGAACAGCACCATCCACAGATAGGGCGCGATCGCGGCGAACCGCGCCGGCCGGGCGAAGATGCGGCGCGCGCTCATTGTTCGAGCACCAGGCAATCGTCGGCGGTGAACCATGCCACCACACGCTGGCCGGCGAGATAGGCATCTACATCGAGCCGCGCGGTGTTGGCCATCGACGCGCGCACCACCGCGCCCGTCTCCAGCTTCACCCGGTAGCTGGTCACGCCGCCGAGATAGTTGACGTCGGTGACGACGCCGTCCAGCCGGTTGATCGCCTGCGACGCGCCGCCGTCCGTTGCCGGCGCGCGGCGCGACAGCTTCACCTTCTCGGGGCGGATCGCGACGGCAACGACCTGCCTGGTCACCGGCGGCCACAGCTCGCTGACCGCCAGCCTGCCCGCATCAGCCGTCGCGACCGTCAGGCGCCCGTTCTCGCGGGACGTGACCTCGCCGTTGAACAGATTGATGTCGCCGACGAACTCGGCGATCCAGCGCGAGGCCGGCGCCTCGTAGAGATTGCGCGGGGTGGCGACCTGGACCAGACGGCCGGCATCCATCACCCCGATGCGGCCGGCCATCGTCATCGCCTCCTCCTGGTCGTGGGTGACGATGATGAAGGTCATGCCGAGCCGGCGCTGCAACTCCATGAGCTCTCCTTGCGTGCTCTCGCGCAGCTTCTTGTCGAGCGCCGCGAGCGGCTCGTCGAGCAGCAGCACCTGCGGGCGCCGCGCCAGCGAGCGCGCCAGCGCGACGCGCTGCCGCTGTCCGCCGGAGAGCTGGTCGGGCTTGCGCTTCTCCATCCCCTCGAGCTTGACGAGCGCCACCATCTCGGCGACGCGGGCCGCGATGTCGCCGCGCGCCATGCCGGCACGCTTCAGACCGAAGGCGATGTTGTCGCGCACCGACAGATGCGGGAACAGCGCGTAGTTCTGGAACATCATGTTGACGGGCCGCTCATGCGGCAGCACCTGCGCGATGTCGCTGCCGCCAAGCAGGATGCGGCCCTCGTCCGGCGTCTCGAAGCCGGCGAGCATGCGCAGCAGCGTGGTCTTGCCGCAGCCGCTCGGGCCGAGCAGCGCGAAGAACTCGCCGGCGCGGATATCGAGCGAGAGCTTGTCGACCGCGCGGAAATTGCCGAACGACTTGGCGACACCCTCGACCCGCAGCAGCGGCATGTCCGAGACGGCCGGTTCAGGCAACGGCCTTGCCGCCTCCGCACTCGCTTCGCCCGATGTCACGTCCGTCAGCCCCGATTCCCCGTAAGGTCCGATTCTGGCGGCAAGCTAGCGGTGGATCGCCACCGGCTCAACCGCCTCACGGACATCTCCCGCAATATTGTCGGCGTCCGCGCCTCTGCTAGACTCCGCAGCCAAATCCGGGAGGGCAACCGATGATTCACGACCGCTACGGCCTGCCGCTGACAACGACCTCGGACCGCGCCGCCGCCTACTATGTCGACGGCGTCGATCGCATGCTGGCGGCGCTGCATGGCGCCGATGCGGCATTCGAGGCGGCGATCGCCGAGGACCCCGATTTCGCATTGGCCCATATCGGCCGTGCCCGCGTCCACCAGCTCAACATGGAAGGCGCCAAGGCCCGCGCCAAGGCGGCCGATGCACGGCAGCTGGCCGCGGCCGCAAGCCCGCGCGAGCGCCAGCACATCGAGATCATGGCGTCTGTGATCGAGGGCCAAGGCAAGAAGGCGATGGCCGCGGCCGAGCAGCATCTCAGCGAATATCCGCGCGATGCGCAGGTGCTGTCGCTGTTGCTCGGCGCCTTCGGCCTCTATGCGTTCTCCGGCCGGCCCGATCATGACGCCGCGCGGCTTGCCGTCTGCGAGCGTTACGCCGGCGACTATGGCGACGATTGGTGGTTCCTCACCTATCTCGGCTGGTCGAAAACCGAGGCCGGCGATATCGTCTCGGGTCGCGCCATCACCGAGCGCGGCTATGCGCTGAAGCCGGAGAACGCCGGCGCCGCGCACGCGGTCGCGCATGCGTTGTTCGAGCAGGGCGACGCGGCGGAAGGCCGCAGCTTCCTTTCCGCCTGGCTGCCGGCGAATGACCGGACGAGTTTCCTGCAGGGCCATCTCGCCTGGCACCTGGCCTTGATCGCGATCGAGGAAGGCGACGCCGACAGCGCGCTCGACATTTACGAGCAGCACATCAAGCCGGTAGGCCGCCCCTATCCGCCGCTCAATATCTTCACCGACACGGCCTCGCTGCTGTGGCGGCTGACGGTCGCCGGCAAGACCGGTCTCGAGCAGCATTGGAAGGATGTCGCCGCCTATGGCGACGGCTACTTCCCGAAGGCCGGCGCGCATTTCGCCGACGTGCACCACGCGCTGGTCGCAGCCACGACCAACAACGACGCGCTCGAGGCGCGGCTGGTCGAGATGGCCGCGCGCGCTGCCGACGGCAGACTGGCGCCGGGCCCCGCGGCGATCGGGCTCGGCCGCGGGATCGCGGCCTTCGCCGCCGGCGATCACGACGACGCGGTGCGCATCCTTGCGCCGCTGATGCCAGAGCTGGTGCGAATCGGCGGCAGCCATGCGCAACGTGAATTGTGGGAGGACACCTTCATCGTCGCATGCCTGCGCGCCGGCCAGGGCCGGCAGGCAACGAGCCTGATCTCGGAGCGGCTGCATCGCCGTCCGTCCCGGCGCGACCTCGCCTGGTCACAGGAGGCGGCCCGGCAATAGCCGCTGCTGGAGCTCTCCTCCTTCCCTGAAAGGGGGAAGGTCGGGATGGGGGTCGGCCACGAACGACACCGGTTGTCATGGAGGCAGAATCCCCACCCGCTTTGCTCTGGCGAGCAAAGCGACCTCCCCTTTTCAAGGGGAGGTTTGAATCGAGCTCAATCCATCTTCGCCATGAACGCCGCAAGCGCGTCGCGATCGGCTTGCGGCATGGTCAGCCCGAGCTTTGAGCGGCGCCACAGGATATCGTCGGCAAAGCGCGCCCATTCCTTGCGCATGAGGTAGCGCACCTCGGCGCCGGTCAGTTCGGGACCGAAGGCCGGGCCGAGATCGGCCTTCTCTTTGGCGTCGCCCAGAACATCTCTGACGTTCAGCCCATAGGCGGCCACCAGCCGCCGCGCCTGCGCCTCGCCGAGGAAGCGCCAGCGGTCGCGGACGATGTCGACCTCGGTCTCGAAGCGCTGCCACGCGAACTCGCCGCCCGGCAGCGGCGCCGTTGCGGTCCAGCGCGGCGTCATCGGATAAAACCGCGTGAACTCCGACACCGTCCGCTCGGCGCGGCGCCGCGCGGTGGTGACGTCGCCGACCGAAGATCGTAAGCAGTGGCGCCTTGCCGCGCCTGACATCGAGCAGCGCTGCGCCATCGCTCATGTGCCGGCGCGCGGGCACGAGCACGGAATTGGCACCGGAGACGGTCCGCAGCACATCGACTGGAGCGATCTGTTCGCGAAAGTAGCGATTGGCTGCGTCGCAGAGATAGGCCTCCTCGCGCACACCAATTGCGACCACCGCCGGATCACCCTTGAAGGGATGACTGACGCTGCCGATCAGGGTGAAGTCGCGCTCGTAGGGACTGGCGAAGATCAACCGGCCGTCAGGGTTCTGAAACACATAGACGTTGTCGCAGTCGAACAGGCGGCGCACGACAATCTGGCTGATCTGCACGGTCGCAAGCTGCGGCGCGGGCACGCGCAGCACGATGTCGGCGACCGAGGCGCTCCACGCGCCGGTCGCGCTGACCAGCGCCCGCGCCGTGATCACCCGCCGGTAGCCGCGGTCGATCGCGACCAGCCGCCAGGTCTCGCCGCGCTCGGCCCGGGTCACGCGCGCGCCGGTGCGGATATCGGCGCCGCGCGCTGCGGCATCGACGGCGGTGAGCACGACGAGCCGGGAATCGTCGACGACGCAGTCGGAGTATTCGAACGCGGTTCCGAACGGCCGCTTCAGCGCATTGCCGACCGGATGGTGGGTGACATCGAGCGTCGCCGAGCGCGGCAGACCGCTGCGCGAAGTCAGCCGTTCGTAGAGCAGCAGCAACGACCGCAACTGCCACGGCGGCCGCTCCTCGGCATGCGCCGGGATCACGAAGCGCACCGGCCGCACCAGATGCGGCGCAATGCGCAGCAACACGTCGCGTTCCCTCAGCGCCCGGCGGACGCGGAAGAACTCCCGCCGTTCCAGCCCGGCCAGATCGCCATGGACCAGCCGTGGCGAAGCCTGCGATGCGCCGGAACCGAGATCGCCCTGCTCCAGCAGGATCACGCGCAGGCCGCGGCCGGCGGCATCACGAGCAATGCTCGTGCCGTTCAGGCCACCGCCGATGATCGCGACGTCGTAGTCCGCCATGCGCAACGCCTATCGCATTTCAATGCGAACAAAAGACGGGTTCGCACGAAAAATGCGTCAAGGCGCGGCGCTGAACTACATGATGTCCGGGTGAATCACGGCACACTCACCTTCCCGCTTGCGGGGCGATCGTACGTTTGCACGATTTCGGAATATTGGAATAATGCCCCTGAGTTGCCCGACGTGTCAAGTAGCCTGCTCGAACGCCGGCCGCCGCCGGCTACTTTGCATGGGGTTGTTTTCGATATTTTGGCAGCGCTCCTCCTGCGACGGCCCGCGAGCGGGAGAGGCACACCGTCTTCGCGACGGCTATCCAACCTGACTCCATCACGCGCTAGCCCGCGCCGGCCGCGGCAAAGAACTGTTCCGGTCCATCGACCTCGATCAGCTTCCTGCCGTCGATCACCCAGAATCGGTTGGCCACCGTGCGCACGAACTGGCGGTCGTGCGACACCAGGAGGCAGCTGGCCTGCTGTTCCATCAACTCGTCTTCCAGCGCCTCCTGGCCCTCGATGTCGAGGTGGTTGGTCGGCTCGTCGAGCAGATAGAAGTTCGGCTGGGTGAGCCGCAGCACCAGCATGCCGAGGCGGGCCTTCTGCCCGCCCGACAGCCGCCCGATCGGACGGCCCTGCATCTCGATCGAGAGCCCGGCGCCGGCGAGCAGGCCGCGCGCCCGCTGATCACCGACCTCGAAGCGCCGCGTCAGCATGCGCATCGGCGTGTCGCTATCGGCGAGATCGGCCAGCGCCTGATCGCAATAGCCAAGCACCAATGACTCGGTGGCCCGGATCTCGGCCGGTGCCGCTGCGGCATTCTCGATCGCCAGCCGCAGCGCCGCGACGAAGCGGGTCTTGCCGGCGCCATTCGGCCCGAGCAGCGCAATCCGGTCGCCCTTGCAGATGAACTGCTGGCCGGTCCTGAACAACAGCCGGCCGTCGGGTGTGGCGATCCCGGCGTTGTCCAGCCTGATCAGGACCCTGGCATGGGTGTCGCGGTTAGCGAGCCGGATCGTTCCGGCCGAGCGTTCCAGATGCGCGGGCTTCGCCGTCTCCTCCAGTCTCTCGGCGCGCTGCTTCAATTGCCTGGTCTTCGACAGCAGAAGGTCGCTGCCGGAATTGATGCCGAGATTGTTGAGCTTCGCGGCCTGCTGCCGGAGCTGCCGCACGGCCTTCATGTCGCGCTGATAGCGTCGCTCGTCCGAGGCATCGAATTCGTCGAGCGCCGCGCGCGCCGCGGTATAGGGCAGCGAGAACAGCTGCGACCGCTCCGGGCGCAGGAACAGTGTCCGGTTGGTCGTCGCATCGAGGAAGGCGCGATCGTGGCTTGCGATCACCACCGGCATCTCGCGCGGCAGTGCGTTCAGCCAGGCCTCAAGCCGGCCGATCTTGGCGAGGTCGAGATGGTTGGTCGGCTCGTCGAGCAGCAGCACGTCGGGCTCGGTCACCAGCACGCGGGCGAGCACCGCAAGCCGCAGCCAGCCGCCGCTCAGCTGCTTCAGCGGTCTCGTCCACAGCTCCTCCGGCACCTCGAGCGATTGCAAGGCGACGTCGACCCGCCAGCCCTCGCTGGCGCGCTGCTCGCCGGGAAGCGCCTCGAGCACGGCGGCATGGAACGGCGTATCCAGCAGTCTGGGCGGCGCATCCTGCTCGACATGGCCGACGGTCAGTCCGCGCGCGCGGGTTATATCGCCTTCGTTAGGCTCCATCGCATCTGCGATACAGCGCAGCAGCGTGGACTTGCCGCGGCCATTGGCGGCCACCAGCCCGATGCGGTCGCCGGCATTGACGACGAAATTCAGTTCGGAAAACAGCGGCGCGTTCAGCGTCACGCCGAGATTGCGGACATTGATGAGGGTCACGATCAATTCTCTGGTCTTGCCGGCAATCGCAACATCCCGAGGCGTCCAGCCATCATCGGATGTGCGTGTCGAAGCGCGGCGAGGGATTGATGTGCGGGCGCGAACGCTCAAGCGTCGACGCCGCACGGCCACGAAGGGCAGACCAGGAAGGATTTAGCGCGAGTTTCCGGTCAGCCCTGCAAACGCATCTGCAGGGCGTTGACGGGGCCACGCTTGAGGTGGGGATCGGTGTATCTCGCCACGACGCAGCCCTCCTTTCTCGGCTGAAATGATGTGGTGGGTCGAGATGTAGCCGGACGTGCAGCGGATGGCAAGCACAGCCGGCCGGGCGATTCAGGCCAAATTACCCGGCTCTGCGCACGGTTTCGGCAAGCTGGTCGCCGCCGACCAGCGCGGCGAATTGACCGATCGGGGCCGGCCTGCCGATCAGATAGCCCTGCACCGCGTCGCAGCCCTCTTCGGCGAGAAAGTCGAGCTGCGCCTCGGTCTCGACGCCCTCGGCGACGATCGACATTTCAAGGCCGTGGCCGAGATCGATCACCGCGCGCACGATCGCGGCCGATTGCGGGTTGCGGCCGAGATTGATGACGAAGGCACGGTCGATTTTGATCTTGTCGAACGGAAATGCCTGCAGGTAGCTCAGCGAGGAATAGCCGCTGCCGAAATCGTCCATCGAGATGCGGACGCCGAGCGCCTTCAGCCGCCGCAGCAGCGACAGGCCGCGGTCGAAATCCTCGATCAGCACGCCCTCGGTGATTTCGAGCTCGAGCCGGTCCGGCGTGAGCCCGGTCTCGAGCAGGATCGAATGCACGAGGCCGACGAGGTCGCCATGGGTGAATTGCGCCGGCGACAGGTTCACCGCGACCTGCAGCGGGATCGCCCAGGAGGCCGCCTCCCGGCAGGCTTCGCGCAGAATCCATTCGCCCATCTCGACGATCAGGCCGCTTTCTTCCGCGAGCGGAATGAAGTCGCCGGGCGGCACGAAGCCGCGCACCGGATGGTGCCAGCGCGCCAGCGCCTCGAAGCCGATGATCTGGCTGGCCGCCACGCTGCCGCCCGCGGCGGCCTGCGGCTGGTAGTAGAGCGACAATTCGCCATTCTTGATCGCGACCGACAGCTCCTGGTGCAGCACGCGGCGATCGCGGATCTGCTGGTCCATCTCCGGTTCGAAGATCGAGATCGTGCCGCGCGACTTCGCCTTGGCGCGAAACAGCGCCGCGCCGGAATTGGCCAGCAGCGACGCCGCGTCGGATCCGTTGTCCGGGAACACCGCGATCCCTGTGGTGAGGCCGGTTCGCACCGACTTGCCGTCGATCAGGAAATCCTGCCCGAGCGCCTCGGCGGCCTGCTCGGCCAGCGCGATGCCGGCGACCGGCTGCTTGCCGTCGATGATAAGGCCGAATTCGTCGCCGGACAGCCGCGCCACCACGCCGCCGCGCGCCACGGCCTGCAAACGCTGCGCGACCTCGATCAGCACCTTGTCGCCCATAGCATGGCCGTAGACGTCGTTGATCTCCTTCAACCCGTCGAGATCGACGCAGAGCACGGCGAACTCCTCGTCGGTGCCGTCGCAGGCCTCGATCATCTGGGTCAGCGCCTGCAGGAAGGCGGCGCGGTTCGGCAGATCGGTCAGGCCGTCATGATAGGCCATGTGCGCCATCCGCGACTCGGTCTGGCGCCGGTCGGTGACGTCCTCATGGGTCTTGATCAGATATTGCGGCTCGCCGACATCGTCGAGCACGGTCATGCGGCGGGTCAGGAACAGCCGCAGGCCGTCCTTGGTCGAGATCGGATGCTCCTCGGCGATCATGCTGCGCTTCCTGATCGCGGCCTCGTCGCGGGCGATGATCAGCTTGGCTTCACGCGCATTGAAGATGTCGGACGCGGTCAGGCCGGCGGCGTCCTCGCGGCGGCGATTGAGGATCGTCTCGGCGCTGCGGTTGGCCAGGAGGTAGCGGCCGTCGCTGACCCGCTGCACGATCAGCGAGACCGGGATGTTGTCGACCACGAGCTCGAGGAATTTCTTGTTGTTCTCGAGCTCGCGCGACAGCGAGCGGCGATCGGTGACGTCCTCGAACAGCGCGATCAGGAATTCCGGCTCGCCGGCCTCGTTGCGGGCGATCACGCGGTTGGAGGCGAGGATCCGCTTGTCCGAACCGCGTTCGACGAAGAATTCGCTGCGGTGATAGCCTTCCGCCGCGCTCAACGCCGCGCGGTCGGCGGTGTCGATGCTGGCGGCGGTCTCGGGGCGGAAGATCTCGTCGGCGCGCTTGCCCACGATGTGATCGCGCGAGAAGCGCGAGAAGCGCTCGAATGCGCGGTTGGCGAAGATGTAGCGGCCGTCCTCGATGTTCTTGGCCGCGACGCAGACCGGAACGTTGTCGAGCACCGATTCCAGGAATTGTGTGGTCGAGGCGAGCTTGCGCGACAGCTTGCGCTGGTCGGTGCAATCGAGATGGGTCGCGACCGAGCCGCCGTTCGGCAATGGAAAATACTTCACCAGCACCGACCTGCCGCCGGGCAGCTCGGTAACCAATCCCTCGGGCGCCGCGGCCCTGGCGAAGAAATCCTCGGCGCTGAGATCGAGCACGCCGCGGTCGCGGCGCAGTTCCAGCAGCTCGACGCCGGTCATGTTGCGCCTGATGTCGGCGCGCGACAGGCCGTAGATGTCGAGATAGCGGTCGTTGCAGAACACGATGCGCTCCTGCGCATCGGTCATCACCACGCCCTGGTTCAAATGGTTGAGTGCCGACGAGACGAAGGCGTTGCGCCGCAATTGCGCGCGCTTGGCCTTGCGCAGCGCCGAGAGAATCCACAGCCCGACCGCGCCGAAAAAGGACGCGACCACCACGCTGCCGATCAGGAGCTCCCAGACCAGGCCGGGATCGAGGCTGCCCAGATAGCTCGACGGCGCGAACGCACCGGTGCCGGCCCGAGCTGCAGCGCACGGCGCGACGGCGGCGATCAGGCAGAGCACGGCCCTTGCCGGAATCGAATTCTTCCCGCCCGCCTGCACCTTCCTGCCAACCATCGATCACCCGCGGATTTCCGGGGCGAGTGTCCGGCTCCGGCGGTTTGGATCGGGTAAACGCGTACTGATGCAACCGGAAAATGCTGACTTAATTTATGGCAATTGCCCTGACATGATTAATGCTCCACTAACAGGGCATGGCTTCCCAACTATTTGAGATGGCCCAAGCACTTGCCTAATAAGCACTTGCCCAAGGCGGCCGGATCGGCTGAACGATGTTGGCGGCAACGGTCATGGCGTGGCTGGGCGGAAATTTTCGGACCTGAAGGACGAGATGGACAGGGTTGATTGCGTGATCGTCGGTGCGGGGGTGATCGGCCTCGCCGTGGCGCGGCGGCTGGCACAGGCCGGCCGCGAAGTGATTGTGCTCGAGGAGGCCGAGGGGATCGGCACGGTGACCTCGTCGCGAAACAGCGAGGTGATCCACGCCGGCATCTACTACCGCGCCGGCAGCCTGATGGCGCGGATGTGCGTCAGCGGCAAGCGGGCGCTCTACCGCTACTGCGCCGAGCACGGCATCCCGCACAAGAATTGCGGCAAGCTGATCGTGGCCACCACGCCTGCGGAGACCGAGAAGCTGCAGTCGATCCGCGCGCATGCCGAGGCCAACGGCGTCGACGACATGCAGCTGTTGTCCGGCGAGGCGGCGCGCGCGCTGGAGCCGGCGCTGAATTGCGACGCAGCGCTGCTGTCGCCCTCGACCGGGATCATCGACAGCCATGCTTACATGCTGGCGCTGCGCGGTGACGCCGAGGCGGCCGGGGCGGCGTTCGCCTTCCATACGCCGCTGCTCCACGCCAGGGCCACCGCCGACGGGTTCGAGATCGAGGCCGGCGGCGCCGCACCGATAACGCTGGCCTGCGATCTCCTGGTCAATGCCGCCGGGCTCGGCGCGACGGCAGTCGCGCGCAACGTCGAGGGCATGCCGATCGAATTGATTCCAACGGCCTATTTGGCCAAGGGCAATTACTTCAGCTGCAGCGCCAGGGCGCCGTTCTCGCGGCTGATCTACCCGGTGCCGGAACCCGGCGGGCTCGGCGTGCACCTGACGCTCGACATGGCCGGCCAGGCGAGATTCGGGCCCGACGTCCAATGGATCGATCACATCGATTACGCGGTCGACCCTGATCGGGCCGAGCGGTTCTATCCGGCGATCCGGAAATACTGGCCGGCCCTGCCGGACGGCGCGCTGATGCCGAGCTATTCGGGAATCCGCCCCAAGATCGTGCCGCCGGCGGTGGCGACCCAGGATTTCCTGATCCAGGCGCCGGCCGATCATGGCGTCGCGGGCCTGATCAACCTGTTCGGGATTGAATCGCCCGGACTGACATCGTCCCTCGCGGTCGCCGACCATGTCGGCGCGTTGGCGGAACTCTGAGCAAATACAGTAAGGCCTCCCGGGGGATGCGCGCGCGCTTGGGCGTTCATCCCTCGGTGAAAGGCCAGGCTATTTGCTAATTTGCAGGGGGGCGGTCTAGTGGACCGTGTCGTCGGCGGACAGTCTCAACCGCTCGATTTGATCCTTGACCATCAACTTGCGGCGCTTCAGCTCGCAAATATGCAGGTCGTCTACAGAGGGGTGAACGAGCGCTTCGTGCAGTTCGTTCTCGAGTATTTTGTGTTTACGCTCCAGCTCAATGAGATGGGCCTGTATTGCCATTGCGAACACTCCTCGGTGCGTTAAACCTCAGGTTCGATCCGGACCGCCGAGTGTACACGAGTGGACGGCGCTGTCGATGGGGGACGCGAAATGCCGCACGCACTCATTTCGGTTTATCTGTAACCAATCGTGACTATGGAACCGGTCCGGCTTGCGCGGCGCGCGTTCAAGGAGGATATTCCGGCGAGCGGCGACTTCAGCCGCAACAACCTTATCGTGCTTATCAGTTAATACACAACCATGAACGATCAGGATGAGCGCGAACTAATCGCCGAACTCGCGCGGCTGCAACAAGAGCACCGCGACCTCGATGCCGCGATCGACGCGCTGCATCAGTCGCCGGCGCCGGATCTCTTGATGCTGCAGCGCTTGAAGAAGCGGAAGCTGCAACTGCGCGATCGCATCGCCTTTATCGAAGACCAGATCACGCCCGACATCATTGCCTGACGCGTGCCGCGGCGCGGGCCTTCGCGGTTCGGCGCTTCCGGTTCAGACCGGGCGACGGTTTTCCCCGTCATCCACATCGCCTCGCCGGCTTCACGTTCGCGGCAACGGACGGAAGGCGGTTTCCCGGCGCTTGACTCCACATGAACAAAAAGAGAACATGCCAGCCCAGCCGCCAGCCATCAGAGGGAGTTTCGCCATGTCCGCACCGCCTTCCCTGCCCGACAACAGCCGCTACGAGAAGGCCTGCGATCAGGCGATCGCGATGTGCGACGGCAACCTGCGCAGCACCATCAAGGCGCTGATCATGGCCAACGAATATCTGGAAGCCGAGCTTGAGGAATTGCAGGCCGCGATCACCGCCGGCTGCGTGCCGGCGCAGACCCGGGCGGCGACCGATGCCGCCTGATCCTTGGCCTGATCTTCAGGGAGCACAGCGATGGCCGATGTAACGTATTACGTGGCACTGCCCTTCATGCAGGATGATGACGGCACGCCGGTCGCCGGCAATGCCGAGGAATGCCAGAGCTCGGCGGTCGCGCTGCGCCGCGCGGAGACCATGTCGCGGATGCCCGGCAGCATCGGCGCCGTCGCGTTCAGCCGCACCGGCGATCCTGCGATCGGCGAATTCGGCGATGCCAAGCTGTTGCGTGCTTACGGAAATGTGCCGGAGGATTTGAGCGCGTTATAATTCTCGGGATTCGTGGCGCCGCTGGGCCTTGCGCACATACATCGCACGGTCGGCCTCATCGAGCACGCGATCGATATCCGAGTGCGCGGTAAGGATAGCAACGCCCGCGGAGGCGCCTGCGGTGACCTGGCTGTTACGAAACATGAAGGTCAACCGATCGATCGCCTCTTCCAGCGCAGCCGCCTTGGCGCGGGCATCGATCTCGCTGAGATTCCACAGCAGCACGGCGAACTCGTCACCGCCGAGACGGCCGATCACATCGGAAGCGCGCACCTGATCCGATATCGCGGCAACGATCGCCTTCAGCACCTCGTCGCCCGCCGCGTGGCCGAAGGCATCGTTGATCGGCTTGAGGCGATCGACGTCGAGCACGATCAGCGCACCGGAGGCCTGATAACGCTTGATGAAGGAGAGCGAACGGGCGAGCTCGCGCTCGAATCCGCGCCGGTTGAAGATGTCGAGCAGGAAGTCGGTCTCGGCGGAGGCCTGCAGCTCCTCGATCCGGGCCTGCGCCCGCGCCAGCTGCGCCCGCAAGCTGCGGATGGTCGATTTGTCGCCGGATGCGACCGCGCCTCGCGTGGAAGCTCCGGTTCCAGCCCGTTTGGTTCCAGCCCGCTTGGCTGCAGTCTTGCCCGGCCTGGATTTGCGCGCGGCGGGCGCGCCTTTCCGTCGTTTCGCGGCCCCGGAGGCGGCCGACGTCGTCTTCTTCTTCATGCGCATCCTTGTTGAGGCCTGCTTATGAAGGCTTGCCGGGATTCACCAAGACAGGATAGTCCATTCTAACTCCCTTGCCACGCCTTGGATGACGCCCGGGCCGTCCCTATAATCGGCCTATGCTTTTGGATTCCTGCACAGAATTGAAGAGATGACCGCTCCGATCGCCATCATCATGGGAAGTCAGTCCGACTGGGAAACCATGCGCCATGCCGCCGAGACGCTGGCTGCGCTCGGCGTGGCCTGCGAAACGCGCATCGTTTCGGCCCACCGCACCCCGGATCGGCTCTATGCCTTTGCCAAGGGCGCCAAGGCAGCCGGCCACAAGGTGATTATTGCCGGCGCCGGCGGCGCCGCCCATCTGCCGGGCATGACGGCCGCGCTGACGGAGCTTCCGGTGTTCGGGGTTCCCGTCGAGTCGAAGGCTCTGTCGGGCGTCGATTCGCTCTATTCGATCGTGCAGATGCCGGCCGGCGTCCCGGTCGGAACGCTGGCAATCGGCAAGGCCGGCGCGATCAATGCCGCGTTGCTCGCGGCGAGCGTGCTCGCACTCAACGATCCGGCTCTGTCGGCCCGCCTTGCGGCCTGGCGCAAGCAGCAGACCGACGCGGTCAACGAGCATCCGGAGGGCGCGGCGTGACGGCTTCGAACGCAGTGAAGCTGAAGCCGGGCGACACCATTGGAATCCTCGGCGGCGGACAATTGGGCCGGATGCTGGCGATGGCCGCGGCGCGCCTCGGGCTCCGCTGCCAGGTGTTTTCGCCGGATCCGGACTCCCCGGCGTTCGACGTGGTGCAGAACGCGACCTGCGCGGAATATGCCGACGTCGAGGCGCTCGAACTGTTCGCCAACGATGTCGACGTCGTCACCTATGAGTTCGAGAATGTCCCGGCCGCGACCGCCATGGTGCTCGCCGCGCGGCGCCCGGTGCTGCCGGCCTACAAGATCCTGGAGACCACGCAGGACCGGCTGATCGAGAAGGATTTCATCAGCAAGCTCGGCATCGGCACGGCCGACTACGCCGACGTGTCCTCGGTCGGCACGCTGCGCACGGCAATCGAACGCATCGGCCTGCCCGCGGTGATCAAGACCCGCCGCTTCGGCTATGACGGCAAGGGCCAGGCCATCATCCGCGAGGGCGATGACCTCGAACAGGTCTGGGAGGACCTCGGCACCAAGTCGGCCATCCTCGAGGCCTTCGTGCCGTTCGAGCGCGAGATCTCGGTGATCGCGGCCCGCTCCGCGTCCGGCGAAGTCGAATGCTTCGACGTCACCGAGAACGAGCATCGCGACCACATCCTGAAAATTTCCCGCGCGCCGGCCGCGATCCCCGATGAGCTTGCCGCGCAGGCGCGCGCGATCGCCGAAGAGATCGCCTCGGCGCTCGACTATGTCGGCGTGCTCGCGGTGGAGATGTTCGCGGTGCCCGGCAACGGCAGCAAGGCGACGGTGCTGGTCAATGAGATCGCGCCGCGCGTGCACAATTCCGGTCACTGGACGCTCGACGGCGCCTCGATCTCACAGTTCGAGCAGCACATCCGCGCGATCGCCGGCTGGCCGCTGGGCAAGCCGGTGCGCCACGGCGACGTCGTCATGACCAACCTGATCGGCGACGACATCCTGAGCTACGAGCAGTGGCTCACCGTTCCCGGCGCCACAGTGCATCTGTACGGCAAGGGCACGCCGCGCCCCGGCCGCAAGATGGGACACGTCACCGAAGTGACGCCGGCCCGCAAGGGATAATTCCACACGCGGCCGATAGCCGCCTTCGTCGCATCGATGGAAATGGGATCGTGGCAACCACGATCCATTAGAGCAACGGTTCTGATTGAATCAGAACCGATGCTCTGGATTTTTGTTTACCCGTTTTCTTCACGCGAACCGGCGTCCACTTCGCTCGAAAACGCTCTCGCCGATCACGCCGTCTTCGCGCCGGCGACGATGCCGGTCGGCTCGTCGCTGAGCCAGCGATAGATCACGCCGCCGAGCGCACCGCCGATCAGGGGTGCGACCCAGAACAGCCAGAGCTGCCCCAGCGCCCAGCCGCCGACGAACAGCGCCGGCCCGGTGCTGCGCGCCGGATTCACCGAGGTGTTGGTGACGGGAATGCTGACGAGATGGATCATCACCAGCGCGAGGCCGATGGCGAGCGGTGCGAAGCCGGCGGGTGCCTTGCCATGGGTCGATCCCATGATGATGAACAGGAACATCATGGTCATCACCACCTCGGTGATGAAGCACACCACCATGTTGTACTGGCCGGGTGAGTGCGCGTCATAGCCGTTGGAGGCAAAGCCCTTGCTGACATCGAAGCCGGGCGCGCCGCTCGCGATCACATAGAGCAGCCAGGCCGCGATGATTGCGCCCACAACCTGCGCGATGATGTAGGGCAGCACCTGGCCGCCCGGGAAACGCCCACCCGCGGCGAGCCCGACCGTCACCGCCGGGTTGAGGTGGCAACCCGAGATATGGCCGATCGCATAGGCCATGGTCACCACGCTCAGCCCGAAGGCCAGTGACACGCCGACCAGGCCGATCCCGACCTGCGGAAAGCCGGCCGCGATCACCGCGCTGCCGCAACCAGCGAATGTGAGCCAGAACGTACCGATGGCCTCGGCAGCGTATTTCTTCATCTCCATCTCGCATCTCCCCTATTTCCAATGTCCGGGTTATCCAAAACGCCGGGAGCGGCCCTCATCTGGGCGCCAAACCACCCAAATCAGGGCCGCACAATGGCATTTTCGTCCTATTTCGTGGCTTTACTAGGCCCGAAAGTCACTCGACCGGTGGACATCTGCGCGTTTGTCTGATACATGCGCGCGCCTAGGGTTAAGAGGCAGGCCTTTTGCCGTCCCTTCACCTCGCCAGAATTCCGAACCGATCAATTCAAAAGAGGATGCCGCGTGCAGGTTCTCGTCCGCGATAACAATGTCGACCAAGCCCTGAAGGCGCTGAAGAAGAAGATGCAGCGCGAGGGCATTTTCCGCGAGATGAAGCTCCGCGGTCACTACGAAAAGCCGTCTGAGAAGAAGGCTCGCGAAAAGGCCGAAGCCGTGCGCCGCGCGCGCAAGCTGGCGCGCAAGAAGCTGCAGCGCGAAGGCCTGCTGCCGATGAAGCCGAAGCCGGTGTTCGGCGCTGGCCCCGGTGGCGACCGCGGCGGCCGTCCGGGCGGTGCAGGCGCCGGTCGCGGCCCTCGCTGAACCGTTTTGCCGATATGGAAGTCTAACAGCGCGGGCCACGGGCCCGCGTTGTCGTTTTGAAGCACGCCGCGTTCCGGGGTACCCATGCAAAACGACCGGCAAGAGCATTTTGCATGACGGCTGATCCGGTAGCCCGCCCGCCCTTTCCAGGACCGGCGCAGCGCCGTTGCGCGCCGCATCTCGTCATCATTGCAGTGCTTCTCGGCCTGCCGCTCGCAGGCTGCTCCTTCGACCTCGGTTCATGGGGCTCCTCGGACGACAAGCCGAAGCCCGCTGCCACCGCCGACAAGCCCGCCGCCGACACCATCACCCCGCAAGACGTCAACAGCGCCAAGGATCACACCACGCGTGCGCAGGCGCTGGCGCGCTCCGGCAAGCTCGACGAGGCGATGGCGGAGTTCGAACAGGCGCTGGCGGCCGACCCTTACAACATCCAGGCGCTCTACGGCCGCGCCCTGATCTATCAGGGCCGCGGACAGCATCAGCAGGCGATCGACGATTTCACGGCAGCCAGCGGGCTGTCGCCGCAGAGGGCCGAGCCCCTGGTCGGCCGTGCCACCAGCTACCTCGCGCTCGACAAGGCCAAGCAGGCCGCCAGCGATCTCGACGAGGCCGTGCAGGCCGATCCCGGCAATGTTGGGGCGTGGAGCACGCGCGGCCAGGCCTATGAGCGGCTCGGCGACAAGGCCAAGGCGGCGGCGTCCTACAATCGCGCGCTCGCGCTGCGGCCAGGCGACGGCAATGCGCGCAGCGGGCTGGCGCGCACCGGCGGCTAGCCCTTGGCGTGAAGGCAATCCGTCAGAAACGATCGAGCGGCGCTGTGGCTACTTCGGCAGGACGGCGTGGAACATCGACTTCATGCCGGAGAACATGTCGTCGGTCACCGACGTGCGCTCGTTCTTCTGCGCCGGCATGATCGCCTCGGCGCGCAGGTCGAGCGGGGCCTGCACCACCGGGACCGGAATGTCGGCCGGCGGCGTCAGCCGGTTGGAATCCTGGCCGCCGGCGGCATAGGGCGGACGCGGCTGCGAGGATTGATCGACATTGTCAGTGGACGGGCTCGACACCATGATCGGCGGCGGCAACGGCCGGATCGCCGACGTGGCTGCCGGACGCTGCGCCTCAGGCAGGCGGGCGAGATCGGTGCGCGTGGCATCCTGGGACCGCGCCGCCTCCTGCGGACGCTCCTTGCGCAGCCGCTCGATGGCGGCGCGTGCGAGGTCGTTGGCGTCGCGGCTTTCCTCGGGCGTCACAGCAGCCTCGACCGGCGCGGCTGACGTCGCGGGCGCGGCCGGCTGCGGCGCGGCGGGCGCGACCTTCGCGACGGCCTTCGGCGCCGCCGGATGATGGCGGGTGTCGGCCAGGATGCTGGCGGTATCGGCCGGCACGTCAGGCTTCACATCGGCCGATTTGGGGTCGGCCGATTTCTCGGCAGGCTTCTCGGTGACGGTGGCCTTCTCGGTGACGGTGGCCTTCTCGGTGACGGTGGCCTTCTCGGACGCCGACCGCTCGATCAGCGTGCGCTCGGACATGCCCTTGGCCTTCACGCCGGCTTCGGGGAGGCTGCTGACGACGGTGGCGGGCTTGGCGGCGGCTTTCGGATCTGCCTTGGGATTTACCTTGGGATCGACTGCGGCGGTCAAGGCTGCGGCTGCCGGTGCTTCCGGCTTGGCCACGATGTAGTGATTAACGATGTACGCCCCGATGATGGTCGCTGCCACCGAGGGTAAGATGTCCATCACGAATTTCTTCAGGTAACTCAGCATGACCTGCCACTCCCCACCCCGCTATTACATGCTGGAACTTTGAGGCACATTCAGGGATCAACTGCGTCGGATCGGTGGCAAACCCCCGTTCCGACGTCACCTTTGGTGTCGCTTTGGTTTCAGCCGGAGGCGTCCCCTGCGCAGGCCGCATCCGCCTGCTAGATCATCGCGCAGCCGTTAACGGGTTATGAATTTCCACAGCCGCACCGGCTCGGACCTGCCATTCGGCGGGTGCAGGGTTCCTTGCTTGGTTCTCGCGCCGCGTCAGGGCTTGAGTTCGACCTCGAGGAACACGATCTCGCTGGCCGTCTCGTTGAGCACGTCGTGCTGGACCCCGGCCTTGCGGAAATAGGATTTGCCGGCTCCGAGCTGCGCCTTCGAGCGCTCGCCGTTCGGCGCCACGATCGTCATCTCGCCCGCCGTGATCGGAACGATGACATAGTCCATCTCATGGGTGTGGTGGCCGGTGGCGCTGCCCGGCGCGAGGCGCCATTCGGTCACCCGGACTTCCGCCGTATCCACCTGCACATCCGATTTGGCACTGAGCATCGTCATTTTCTCCAATTTTTTTTAAGCGGATCATGCTCTACGGCACGAAAACCATGAACACGAACACGGCGAACACCACCATGTGAACCAGCCCGAACAGGATGTTGGTGCGGCCGGTTCCGAAGGTGAGCATGCTGACCATGAAGGTGAGCAGCAGGATCAGCATATGCTGGTTGCTGAGCCCGAGCACCAATTGCTTGTCGAGCGCATAGGCGGCTACGGCCACCGCGGGAACCGTAAGCCCGATGGTGGCGATCGACGAGCCGAGCGCAAGGTTGATGCTCTTCTGCAGGTCGTTCTTGCGCGCCGCCGACACAGCGGCAACGCTCTCCGGCAACAGGATCAGGGCCGCCACCACCAGGCCGGCAAAGGCCGGCGGCGCGCCGATCTTGACGGTAACGACATCGACCACCAGCGAGAATTTCTTCGCCAGCAGCACCACCGCCAGCAGCGAGACCAGCAGCAGTGCAACGCTGATCGCCGTCATGCGGTCCGACATCACCTCGCCATGCGCCGCTGCCTCATTGGCGCCGCTGACGAAATAATCGCGGTGACGGATGGTCTGGGTGTAGAGGAACACCGCATAGAGCAGCACGGTCACTATGCTGACCACGGCGAGCTGGGCCGTGGAAAACACCGGGCCCGGAGAGGTCAGCGTGAAATTGGGCATATCGAGCGTGATGGTCGCGAGCACGAACAGCACGCTGAGGTAAAGGTTCGCCCCGGTGATCTGGAAATCCTGCTCCTTGTAGCGCAGGCCGCCGATGAAGATGCAGAGCCCGACCAGACCGTTGCAGACGATCATCACCACCGCAAACACCGTGTCGCGGGCCAGGGTCGGCGCCGGCGTTTCGCCCAGCATGATGGTCGAGATCAGCGCCACCTCGATGATCGTCACCGCGAGCGTCAGCAGCAATGTGCCGAACGGCTCGCCGATCCGCTCGGCTATCATCTCGGCATGGTGGACCGCCGCGAACACGGTGCCGAACAGAATGACCAGCAGCACCGCCGCAAACACCCAGCCCCCGGCCGATGGCGCGAAGCTGTAACCGGTGGCCGTGACCGCGGCAAACAACAGCACCGCCAGAACGGGATACAGCCAGGCCGACCGCGGCATCGGTCCGTGTGCACTCATCGTGGGGTCCCCTCACTTCGGTGGCGCGATTATGCGACAGACAATCGCCGCCGTCAGCCTCTTGCGGCGCCGATAAACCGCCGCGCCGTCGCCATCGCACCGAAATCGTCGAGATTGTCGTGCCCGCCACCGGGCAGTCGCACGAATTGCTTGGGCTCATGGGCGAGATCGAACAGGCGCTCGCCGAAGCGAATCGGGATCACCGGATCGTCGGTGCCATGCATGATCAGGAGCGGCGCCTTGACCTGCGCGATGAGCCGGTCGGAGTGGAATTGATCGCGCATCAGGAGGGTGACCGGCACATACCAGAAATGCGCGCCGGCGACGTCGGCCGTCGACGTATACGGCGCCTCGAGGATCAGCTTGCCGAGCGGATGTTCGGCGGCGAGCGCGACCGCAACGCCGCTGCCGAGCGAGAATCCCCAGGCCACGATCTGCTCGGCGCGGTAGCGCGCGGTGGTGAAGGCGTAGGCCGCCGCGGCGTCCTGCAGCAGTCCTTGCTCGCTCGGAGACCCGCTCGACCCTGCGTAACCCCGAAAGGACAGCGCCACCAGCCCGGTGCCGTCGGCCGTGATGGCCTTGAAGCGCGCCACGCGCCCGGCAAGGAAATCGCCATTGCCATGAAAGAACAGCGCGACGGGCCGGCCCGGCTTCGCCGGCACGTGCCAGACGATGACCTTCTCGCCGTCGCCCGTGGTCAGGACATGCTCTTCCGCTTCGGGAAGGCCCGCGGCTGCCGGCGCAGTCCGTCCGACCGGCGGGATCGGAAACAGCAGCTCGCGCTGCTTGACGTAGAGCACCGCGAGCCCGCCGAGATAGACGACGACCGCGGCGATCAGGAACCATTTCAGGATTGCGAGTGCCAGTGCCATCAGCGGTGGCCGCGGCTATGTCTTGCCGCGGAGCTTGAGCAGCTTCTCGACGTCCGCCTTGATGCTGTCGGGGACCGGTCGGCACACGCACGCCGCCGCATGCGCGACGTGCCACTTGATGCGCTGCTCGCGCGTCGCCTGGAGCGGCATGCGATGCGCTCGATGCCACTCCCGGTTCAGCGCCATCGCTACCGCCTTACATCGCCTTGACGATGTTCTCGGTGACCTTCTTGGCGTCGCCGAGCAACATCATGGTGTTGTCGCGGTAGAATAGCGGGTTGTCGATGCCGGCATAGCCCGAGGCGAGCGAGCGCTTGATGAACATCACGGTGCCGGCCTTCCAGACCTGCAGCACCGGCATGCCGTAGATCGGCGAGGTCTTGTCCTCTTCCGCCGCCGGGTTGGTGACGTCGTTGGCGCCGATCACGAAGGCGATGTCGGCCTGGGCGAACTCCGAGTTGATGTCCTCGAGCTCGAACACCTCGTCATAGGGCACGTTGGCCTCGGCCAGCAGCACGTTCATGTGGCCGGGCATGCGGCCCGCCACCGGGTGAATGGCGTATTTCACCTCGACGCCTTCCTTCTTCAGGATGTCGGCCATCTCGCGCAGCGCGTGCTGGGCCTGCGCCACCGCCATGCCGTAGCCGGGCACGATGATGACCTTGGAGGCGTTCTTCATGATGAAGGCGGCGTCATCCGCCGAGCCGAGCTTGGCGGGCTTCTGCTCGCCCGAGCCGCCGCCGGCCGCGGCGGTCTCGCCGCCGAAGCCGCCGAGGATCACCGAGATGAACGAGCGGTTCATCGCGTGGCACATGATGTAGGACAGGATCGCGCCGGAGGAGCCGACCAGCGCGCCGGTGATGATCAGCGCCGAATTGCCGAGCGTGAAGCCGATGCCGGCCGCGGCCCAGCCGGAGTACGAGTTCAGCATCGAGATCACGACCGGCATGTCGGCGCCGCCGATCGGGATGATCATCAGCACGCCGAGCGCCAGCGCGATGATGGTGATCAGCCAGAAGTCGAGCGCGCTGCCGCTCATCACGAGGCCGACGATGAAGAACACCAGCGCCAGCGCCAGCACGATGTTGATGACGTGGCGGAACGGCAGGATGATCGGCGCGCCGCTCATCCGTGCCGACAGCTTCAGGAACGCGATCACCGAGCCGGTGAAGGTCAGGGCGCCGATCGCGACGCCGAGCGACATCTCGACCAGGCTCTGCGGATGGATGTGGCCGGGCGTGCCGATGTCGAACGCCTCGGGCGCATAGAACGCACCGGCGGCGACCAGCACCGCGGCCATGCCGACCAGCGAGTGGAACGCGGCGACCAGCTCGGGCATCGAGGTCATCGGCACCCGGCGCGCGATCACGGCGCCGATGCCGCCGCCGATCGCGACCGCGAGGATCACCAGCAGCCAGGCCACGCCGTCGGCCGGCGGATGACTCGCCAGCGTGGTGCCGACGGCGATCGCC
Source organism: Bradyrhizobium sp. USDA 4501 (assembly GCF_054062115.1). Classification (NCBI taxonomy): domain Bacteria; kingdom Pseudomonadati; phylum Pseudomonadota; class Alphaproteobacteria; order Hyphomicrobiales; family Nitrobacteraceae; genus Bradyrhizobium; species Bradyrhizobium sp. USDA 4501. Next base: position 5,669,530 of record NZ_JBSSEX010000001.1, on the reverse strand, counting down.
ATGCCGATCATGCCGAACATGTTGCCCTGGCGCGACGACGCCGGGCTCGACAGGCCGCGCAGCGACAGGATGAACAGCACCCCCGCCACGAGATACAACAGTGCAGAGAGATTGGCGCTCATCTCAGGTCCCCCAAAATCCTCATCACCCCGAGGTGATTGCCGCTCACTTGGCTTTCTTCTTGTACATCGCGAGCATGCGCTGGGTGACCAGGAAGCCGCCGAAGATGTTCACGCAGGCGAAGATCAGCGCGACGAAGCCGAAGCCGCGGGCCCAGCCCGAACCGCTCGAGACCATGCCGACGCCGACCGCAAGCAGCGCGCCGACCACGATCACCGACGAGATCGCGTTGGTCACGCTCATCAGCGGCGTATGCAGCGCCGGCGTCACCGACCACACCACGAAATAGCCGACAAACACGGCGAGCACGAAAATCGACAGCCGGAACACGAACGGATCGACGGCCTGCGCGAGATGCTCCATGGCTTCTCTCCTTACTTCGGCTGGAAGTTGGGATGGATGACGGCGCCGTCCTTGGTCAGCGCGGTGGCCTTCACCAGTTCGTCGTCCCAATTGACCGCGAGCGCCTTGTTGGCCTTGTCGACCATCGTCTCGATGAACGAGAACAGGTTGCGCGCGTAGAGCCCCGAGGCCGACGCCGCAACACGGCCTGCGACATTGGTGTAGCCGACGATCTTGATGCCATCGGTCTCGACCACTTCGCCGGGCCTCGCGCCCTCGACATTGCCGCCGCGCTCGACCGCGAGATCGACCAGCACCGAGCCGGGCTTCATCGATTTCACCATCTCGCCGGTGACGAGCATTGGTGCCGGACGGCCGGGGATCAGCGCGGTCGTGATCACGATGTCCTGCTTCTTGATGTGCTCAGCGGTCAGCGCGGCCTGCTTGGCCTGGTACTCCTTGGACATTTCCTTGGCGTAGCCGCCGGCGGTCTGCGCGTTCTTGAATTCCTCGTCCTCGACGGCGAGGAATTTCGCGCCGAGCGATTCGACCTGTTCCTTGGTGGCCGGGCGCACGTCGGTCGCGGTGACGACGGCCCCGAGCCGCCGCGCGGTCGCGATCGCCTGCAGGCCGGCGACGCCAACGCCCATCACGAACACCTTGGCGGCCGGAACGGTGCCGGCGGCGGTCATCATCATCGGGAAGGCGCGGCCAAAGGCCTCGGCGCCCTCGATCACGGCGCGGTAGCCCGCCAGGTTGGCCTGCGAGGACAAGACGTCCATCACCTGCGCGCGGGTGATGCGCGGCATCAATTCCATCGCGAAGGCGGACACGCCGGCATCGGCCATCGCCTTCAGGGCGGCCTCGTTGCCGTAGGGATCCATGATCGCGATGACCAGCGCGCCGCGCTTGTATTTGGAAAGTTCGGAGGCTTCCGGCCGCTTCACCTTGATGATGATGTCGGCGTCCTTGAGCGCGTCCGCGCTGACGGTGGCGCCAACCGCGGTGAACTCCGAATCGGGAAGGCCCGACTTGATGCCCGCGCCCGGCTCGACCGCGACCTCGGCGCCGAGTGCCCTGAACTTCTTCACGGTATCGGGCGAGGCCGCAACCCGCGGCTCGGACGGATCAATTTCCTTGGCAACGGCAATCTTCATGGGCCCTCCGGCGGCGCGAGCGGCGCACGCGTCTTCAAACTAGCGTTATTTTCGCCAGATTTGGATACCCGGTTTTTACATCCGGGTTTCGACAGCAATTCCGGCACCGCCGCGGGACGGCGGCGCCGCTAGCCGATCTAAGGATCAGACCAGGAAATAGGCCATCAAGGCGAGAATGATGGCGACGCTGATGGTGCCCCATTTGACCAGCATGAGAAACCCTTCATAGGTCTGCTCATGCGCCACGTAATCGTTGCCGTCGGCGGTCGTGTAGGCCACTTCGCTATGGTCTGCCATCGCTGTCCCCAGTCAGAAATTCGCGTTCCTCCGCGAGCCATTACCGCAAACGGATAGGCAGGGCAACGGCGCGGTCCCGATCGGGCGATTTGAAGCGCAAATCGTCCCCGATCCACGTTCGAGCGACGACGCCGCGGCAGCCCCTCGGCAGGATTGGCCTCCCAAACGCAGGCATCATGGAACGATCATGCCGCCAGGCGCAAAAAACGCCGAACGAAACTGGCACGGGACCGGCTGCCGCCCGGCCCGGCCGGAACGCCGATGGGCCTCAGCCCATCGCCTCCAGCTCGTCGATCATGCCGGCGATGACGGACAGGCCGCCGTCCCAGAATTTCGGGTCCTTGGCATCGAGCCCGAACGGCCGCAGCAGCTCGGAGTAGTGCTTGGTGCCGCCGGCGGCGAGCATGTCGAGATAGCGCTCCGCAAAGCCTTCGGACGCGTGCTCGTAGACCGCATAGAGCGAGTTCACGAGGCAATCGCCGAACGCATAGGCATAGACGTAGAACGGCGAGTGGATGAAGTGCGGAATGTACATCCAGAACGTCTCGTAGCCCGGCTTGATCTCGATCGCCGGCCCCAGGCTCTCGCCCTGCACGCTGAGCCAGATCTGGCCGATCCGCTCGGCGGTGAGTTCGCCGTTCTTGCGCTCGGTATGAACCGCGCGCTCGAATGAATAGAACGCGATCTGCCGCACCACGGTATTGATCATGTCCTCGACCTTGCCCGCGAGCAGCGCCTGGCGCTGCTTGGCGTTCCTGGTCTGGGACAATAGCCGCTTGAAGGTCAGCATCTCGCCGAACACGCTTGCGGTTTCCGCCAGCGTCAGCGGCGTCGGCGCCATCAGCGCGCCGTTCTTCGCCGCCAGCACCTGATGGACGCCATGACCGAGCTCATGCGCCAGCGTCATCACGTCGCGCGGCTTGCCCTGATAGTTCATCAGCACATAGGGATGCGCCGACGGCGTGGTCGGATGCGAGAACGCACCGGGCGCCTTGCCGGGACGGACCGGCGCATCGATCCAGCGATCGCTGAAGAAGCGCTCCGCGATCTCGGCCATCCTGGGCGAGAAGCCGCTATAGGCCGACAGCACCATGTTGCGCGCCTCGGGCCAGGCGATGGTGCCGGTCGCCGCGAACGGCAGCGGGGCGTTACGGTCCCAGTGCGGCAGCTTCTTCTTTTTGAACCAGCCGGCCTTCAGCGCGTAATAGCGGTGCGACAGCTTCGGATAGGCCGCGCGCACCGAGGCGACCAGCGCATCGACCACCTCGCGCTCGACGCGGTTGTTGAGATGGCGGGAGTCCGCGACATCCTGGAAGCCGCGCCAGCGGTCGGAGATTTCCTTGTCCTTGGCGAGCGTGTTGGTGATCAGCGCGAAGCTGCGCTCATTGTCCTTGAAGGTCTTGGCGAGCGCCTGCGCGGCAGCTTTGCGCTTGTCCCCCGCCTTGTCCTGCAGCAGGTTCAGCGTCGGCTCGATCGCGAGCTCCTTGCCGCCAATCTTGAAACGCAGACCGGAGATGGTCTGGTCGAACAGCCGGTTCCAGGCCGCGTAGCCGCTTTGCGCCTTTTCGTGGAACAGCTGCTCGACGCGATCCTCGAGCTGGTACGGCTTGTCCTTGCGCAGATCCTCGATCCATGGCCGGTAATGGCCGAGCTCGGGTTCGGCCATCGCGCGCTCGATCACGTCGTCGTCGACGCGATTGAGCTCGAGCGAGAAGAACAACAGATGCACCGACGCGGCGGTCAGCCGCTCGGAGACATCGCCGTAGAATTTCGAAATCGCGGGATCAACGCTGTCGCCGGCATGGACCAGGCCGGCGTAAGAGCCGAGACGGCCAGCCAAATCGTCGATCGCCTCATAGCGCCTGATCGCCTCGGCCAGCCACTTTCCGCCGCCTTCCTTGGCGGTATTTTCGGCAAGCTTGCCCTTGTAGTCGGTCTCAAACGCGACGCAATCTGCGTCCATTTTCTGCAAGTCGCGTGCGACCTCCGGCGCATCGATACCGGAGTAGAGATCTGCCAGATTCCATTCCGGAAGCTTGCCGGTCTTGCTGGCTGCCTTTTTCGCCGCCGGACCGCCTGCGGACGATTTGCGTTGCGCGGCCGTTTTGCGCAACGCGGCTTCCTTGCGGAGAGCGGCCTTGCTGAGGGCAGACTTGTTGGATGCAGTTTTGGAGCGCGAGGTCATCTTGTTCGTAACCTTAGTTCAGTCGGAAAGATGTCGGCGGCGGCGGAATGAATGCGGGTTTGCAACATTTAAGAGTGCGTTAATCGGCATCGGCGACATTGCCCCGATTCGAGACAAATAAACGTAGCGTGCGGGGAAAACCATGGCTGCCACCATTTTGATCGCCGATGACGACGCAGTACAGCGCCGTTTGGTTGAAAACATGGTGCAGAAGTGCGGCTATGAGCCCCTCGTCGTGGACAGTGGCGACGCGGCGATCGCGGCCCTGACCGCATCCGAGACGCAGGCGATTGACGCCGTCGTGCTCGACCTCGTGATGCCGGGCCTCGACGGTCTTGGAGTCCTCGCAAAAATTCGTGAAGCTGGTTTGACCGTCCCGGTCATCGTGCAGACCGCGCATGGCGGCATCGACAATGTCGTGTCGGCGATGCGCGCCGGTGCCCAGGATTTCGTCGTCAAGCCGGTCGGCTTCGAGCGGCTGCAGGTTTCCCTGCGCAACGCCCTCAACGCCTCGGCGCTGAAGGGCGAATTGCAGCGGATCCGTCACAGCCGCGAGGGCCGGCTGACCTTCTCCGACATCATCACCCGCAGCGAGGCGATGGCCGGGGTGCTGCGCACCGCGCAAAAGGCCGCGTCCTCGACGATCCCGGTGCTGATCGAGGGCGAATCCGGCGTCGGCAAGGAACTGTTCGCGCGCGCCATTCACGGCAGCAGCGAGCGCAAGGCCAGGCCGTTCGTTGCGGTGAATTGCGGCGCGATCCCGGACAATCTCGTCGAATCGATCCTGTTCGGCCACGAGAAGGGCGCCTTCACCGGCGCCACCGAGCGCCATCAGGGCAAGTTCGTCGAAGCGCATGGCGGCACGCTGTTCCTCGACGAGGTCGGCGAATTGCCGCTGGCCACGCAGGTGAAATTGCTGCGCGCGCTGCAGGAAGGCACCGTCGAGGCGGTCGGCGGCCGCAAGCCGGTCAAGGTCGATGTTCGCATCATCTCGGCGACCAACCGCAAGCTGCTCGATCTCGTGAAAGGCGGCCAGTTCCGCGAGGACCTGTTCTATCGCCTGCACGTGCTGCCGCTGACCATTCCGGCGCTGCGGCAGCGGCGCGAAGACATCCCGCATCTGCTGCGGCATTTCCTGGCGCGGTTCTGCGCCGAGGAGAACCGCAACATCACCGGCATCAGCGGCGAGGCGATGGCTCACCTCTCGCAGCTCGACTGGCCGGGCAACATCCGCCAGCTCGAGAACACCGTGTATCGCGCCGTGGTGATGAGCGACGGCGACCAGCTCGGGCTCGCCGATTTCCCGCAAGGAACGGCGCATCCGGCGCCGGATGGCAAATCGCTGCAGGGCGAGCCGCTGGTGGTGTCGCCTTCCACGGCCCCCGCCATGATTTCCGGTAATGAAATACCGGTTGCCACCTCCCTGCCCACCGCCGGCGGCCTTTCCATGCTCAGTGCCGCGGGCGAGGTGCGCCCCCTGGAAGATCTCGAGAACGAGATCATCCGCTTCGCGATTTCGCATTATCGCGGACAGATGTCGGAGGTCGCGCGCCGCCTCAAGATCGGCCGCTCGACACTCTACCGCAAGCTCGACGAAGCCGCGGCCGGCGCGCGCGCAAACGACGCTACTTAGCCCTCGAGGCCGACAGGGCCGCACCAGGGAACCCTTTGAACCGTGTCGTGGCGGTGACAGACAAAGGCTGTGCCGCGTGGCAAAAACGCACAGCCCGGAGCGAAATCAGCTGCTTCGAGGTCAGTTTGTCGTGAGTTGCCCCGCATGGCGCTGGCTGCATGAGAGGGGCAAAGGTATCGTCTGCGTTCGTTGTGTGCAGGCGTGCGAGTCGATCGAGAGGCCGGCGCTTTCGCGCAAGCTATGAAACCAAATTCTGATTTGAACTGTTCCAACTTGATGAGGGGCAGTTTCACCCAGGGGGTGTGACGATGCGTGACTGTTCGAACAACCGTAGAGGATTTGACCGCGTATTGATGGCCGTCGCGGCAACCTTCCTCACGGTGTCCGCGACCTCGGCCCTCGCGCAGGACACGCCGCACTCCAGCGCTTCGGAACTCGCGATCGACGCGGCGATCCCGCGCCCCGAACCGGCCAACGTGCCGCCCCCCACCGCAAGCGATTTCAAGGCCGACACCACCGCCGCGCTGCCCGATGCAGCCAAGCCGGCCGACGTGAAGCCAGCGGATGTGCACGCCACCGAAGCCAAGCCTGCTGAGACAAAGCCGGTCGACGCCAAGCCGGCAGAGCCGAGCGCGACTGCAAAGGCCGTCGAGCCGAAGCCCGCCGATGCCGTAACCGCGCCGGCGACGAAGCCCGCCGACGCGCCAAAGACCGATACCGCCGTCGCGCCGGCGGCGGCCACCCCCGCCCCTGCAACGGCCACCGCGCCTGCCGCAAGCCCCGCGCCTGCAACGGCAGCGGCGCCGACCACAGCTCCTGCTCCCGCGACCGCCGCAGCGCCGGCGGGCGAACCGGCGAAGGCGGCAAGCAACGTTGCTGCCGAGGATCAGCCGGTTGCCGACAAGCTGCGCGAACTGCTCGCCAGCAAGTCGCTGCGTAGCTTTGACCGCAAGAACGAGCGCGCAGCGGCCGAGAAGTTCTATTCGGCTCGCGAATACGCGCCGGTGTTCACCAAGGCCGGCAAGCTGACCGACGCCGGCAAGGGCGTCATCGCCCGCCTGAAGGACGCGGCCGCCGACGGCCTCGATGCATCAGACTATCCGGTGCCGGATTTCGCCGCGGCGACCTCGCCGGACGCGCTGGCCGACGCCGAGCTGAAGCTCGCCGCCAGCATGCTGGACTACGCCCGCCAGGCCCAGAGCGGCCGCATGCACTGGTCGCAGGTGTCGGCGGACATTCTCTATCCGGAGCACCCGATCGATCCGGCGGAAGTGTTCGCCAATGTGACCTCCGCCAAGGACGCCTCCGCCGCGCTCGACGGCTACAACCCGCCGCAGAAGCTCTACAAGGAGCTGAAGAAGAAGCTCGCCGAGTTGCGCGGCCAGGGCGACGGTCCGGTCATCACGATCGCGGACGGTCCGACGCTGAAATATTTGCCGGCGCGCAAGAAGCAGGCCGCGGTCGAGATGGACGATCCGCGCGTGCCGGACCTGCGCAACAAGCTCGGCATCACCGAGGATGCCGACAGCACCAAGTATGACGCGACGGTCGCGCGGGCGGTGGAGAAATTCCAGAGCAGCGTCGACCTCAAGCCGACCGGCGTTCTCGACGAGCGCACGGTCAAGGCGCTGAACAATCCGAAGCGCGACCGGCAGGTCGACACCGTGATCGTCAACATGGAGCGCTGGCGCTGGCTGCCGCGCCAGCTCGGCGCCGCCAGTGTCGGCAATGCCTATGTGATCCTCAACATCCCGGACTACACGCTGAAGGTGATGCAGAACGGCGCGCCGGTCTGGACCACCCGCGTCGTCACCGGGAAGCCCGGCCAGCATGCCACGCCGCTTCTGACCGAGACGATGAAGTACATCACGGTCAATCCGACCTGGAACGTGCCGCCGTCGATCATCTACAACGAATATCTGCCGGCCCTGCAGCAGGATCCGACGGTGCTGCAGCGCATGGGCCTCAGGCTCGAGCGCAACCGCGACGGCTCGATCCACATTTCGCAGCCGCCGGGTGAAGCCAACGCGCTCGGCCGCATTCGCTTCAACTTCCCGAACAAGTTCCTGGTCTATCAGCACGACACGCCGGACAAGTACCTGTTCGCGAAGGACGAGCGCGCTTTCAGCCACGGCTGCATGCGCGTGCAGAATCCCGATCAGTACGCCGCCGTCCTGCTCAACATTACCGAGCCGAACCAGCACTACACGCCGGAGCGGATCCGCAGCATGTACGGTTCGAGCGAGGTCGACCTGAAATTCCCGACGCCGATCCCGGTGAACATCACCTACCAGACCGCGTTCGTGGACGATGCCGGCAAGCTGCAATTGCGCAGGGACGTTTACGGCCGCGACGCCGCCATGCTGTCGCTGCTCAGGAACGGCCGCGGCAAGGATCTCGAGACGGTGGTGGCGCACGCCCAGCCGAGCTACTCGCGTCCGCCGAGCAGCAGCCTGCCCGCCGGCGTCAATGTCGCCGGCGACAACGGCTTTGGCTCCTCCGGACCAAACTTCTTCGAGCGCCTGTTCGGAGGATTCGGACAGCCGGAGCCGCAGCCGATCCGTCGCGGGCAGGCCCAGCAGCAGCGCCGGGTGATCACCCGCTAATCTGCATTGCCGCCCGATTGGGATAAATTTTGAAGCAAAATCAACGATCTCGCTCAAAAGGCGAGACCGTTTACGTTAACCATTTCGGGTCTCGGCCGGGGAGCAGGGCTATCTTTTGCCACAGTCGCCCAGTTAGTTAAGCCTAACTTGGGGGCGGGTCGGTAAACCTCGGTTAACCCTCCCGCTTTAAGAAAGCGTTCACCGTCTTCCGCAGGGGGTCTGCGAAAGATGCCGACCGAACGCTCGTCGACTGGGTGGGCTCATAGTGCTGGCTGTCTTCGCACGCCGCTGCAATCCGCTGTCGTTGCCTAAGGCCGGATACCAAGTCGGCCTGACTGCGCTATTGCTGTTGGCGGGCGCAGGATCGGTGCACGATGCCACCGCGCTGAACCAGACCCGCACCCTCTCCTTCCACCACACCCATTCCGGCGAAGACCTCACCGTCACCTTCAAGCGCGAGGGCCGCTACGACGAAGGCGCGCTGAAGCAGCTCAACCACTTCCTGCGCGACTGGCGTTCCCAGGATGAAACGGTGATGGACCGTCACCTCTTCGACATCCTGTGGGACGTCTATAACGACGTCGGCGGCAAGCAGCCGATCCAGATCATCTCCGCCTATCGCGCCCCTGCCACCAACGCCATGCTCCGCCGCCGCTCCTCGGGCGTTGCGCGCCACAGCCAGCACATGCTGGGGCATGCGATGGACTTCTTCATCCCGGGCGTGCCGCTGGAGCAGATCCGCTACGCCGGCCTCCGCCTGCAGCGCGGCGGCGTCGGCTTCTATCCGACCTCGGGCTCGCCGTTCGTCCATCTCGACACCGGCAGCATCCGCCACTGGCCGCGCATGACCCGCGATCAGCTGGTCAGGGTGTTCCCCGACGGCCGCACCGTCCATGTCCCGACCGACGGCACGCCGCTCAAGGGCTATGAGCTTGCCAAGGCCGATATCGAGCGCCGCGGCAATGGTGACGATGCCGCGACCATCGGCAAGCCGAGCCTGTTCGCGAAGCTGTTCGGTGGCGGCAAGTCGAGTGACGATGAAGACGAAGGCGCGGCCAGCGTGAACGACAAGCCCGCCGCCAACACCGTGGTGGCCGCCGCCGCGCCCGCCAAAGCCGCCGATCCGGTTCCGCTGCCGCGCGCCAAGCCGCAGTTCGCCGCCGCCATCCAGCTCGCCGCCGCCGACGCCCAGCTCGTTCCGATGCCGAAGGCGAAGCCCGCGGTGCAAATGGTGCAGGTGGCCGAGAACACCGCGCCGCAATCGCCTGCCGACATCATCAATGCCCGCGGCTTCTGGGGTGACGAGGGTGAGGCGCCGAAGCAGGCGTCGGCGGCGCAGATAGCCGCGCTGAAGGCCCGCGAGGCGGTCGGCGGTACCGATCCGCAGACCACTGCCAGCACGACAACCGAAAACTTCAACAAGGCGCTGGCCTATGCGCCTGCGGCGTCACCGGTCGATCGCGCAAACATCGTCGCAGCGACCGCGCCGATCCCGCGCAACGTGCGCCCGACGCGCAATGCCGCGGTTCCTAGCACCGAAATCAACACCGTCGTTGCCAAGGGCGCACCGAGCCAGGGCGTGATCACCACCTCCGCGCGGATCTCGGCTGCCAAGGGCAACGATATCTGGATGCGCGTGGTGATGCTGGCGCCGAGCGCGAGCAATGCCATGCTGACCACGGTGCTTGGCGACACCGACATGACCATGATGCGGGCTCATTTCGTGAAGCCGCAGGCCGCCGTCGTCATGACCTTCTCGGAAGATCCGATGATGGGCATGACCTGCGACCGCTTCTCGGGCTCGGCGACCGCCCTCCTGACGACCCAGTCCTTCGTGCTCCGCACCGCCTCGCTGCGCTGAGCCGCGCTTCTGCCGACAAGATAGCTTTCCGCCCCTTCAGGCCGGCAGCCCTGCCTTGAGCAGGCCGGCCTCGTAGCGTGCCCGATCGGGCTCATACTTGTAGCGCTGGGTTGTCAGATGCGCGGCAACCGAGAAGGTCGGTTCGCGCTTCAGCACCTCGGCGGCGTGGGCAGAGGCCGCCACCGTGTTGCCCATCTGCGCGAAGGTCGCCGCGAGGAAGGCATGATGGGTGTGGTCGGGGCGCGTGATGCGCGAGAACGCCTCGACGGCGTCGGCGTATTTCTCGGCGCAATAGCAGGCCCGGCCGAGATGACTCCAGAAGCGCTCCGGATGGAACGGATTGAGGCGCATCGCCCGCTTGATCCAGTCGATGCCCTCCTCGGGCCGCCCGAGCCAGGTCAGGAGCTCGCCCTGCTGCACGACGACGAGGTCGTAGTTCGGGTTCAGCGCGAGCGCGCGCTCCTGGTGGAAGGCCGCCTTGTCGTGGTCGTCGCGGTTAAGGTTCAGCGCGGCGAGGATCCGGTGCACGTCACTGTCATTGTCGTCGAGCTTGAGCGCGATCTCGAGCTCTGCGGCGACCTGCGCCATTGTCGCGTCGCGGTCGGTGCACCAGTTGTAGACCCAGGTCTGGCCGAGCACGCAGGCCCGCCAGGCGTGGGCATGGGCATAGTTTGGGTCAAGCACGATGGCCCGCTCGAGCAAGCGTTGCGCCTCCGCGTTGTCGTCCCGTGCCGAGCGATGATGCAGCACCTTGGCGGCAAGCACGCATTCATAGGCCGCCATGTTGTCGGTCGGCTTGCGCTTGACGCGGTCATGCGCGGCAGCCTCGACGCGCCCCGGCAAGGTCGCCACGATCGCGCGCGTCATCTCGTCCTGGATCGCGAAGATGTCGGCAAGCTCGCGGTCGTAGCGTTCGGCCCAAACGTGCCGGTCGGCCACGGCGTCGATCAGCTGCACGGTGACGCGGATCCGGCCGCCCGCCTTCCGCACGCTGCCTTCCAGCACATAGTCGACGGCGAATTCCTTCGCGACGTCCTGCACCTTCACGGCCTTGCCCTTGTACACGAAGCTCGAGTTGCGCGAGATCACCAGCAGATCGTGGAAGCGCGACAGCTCGGTGATGATGTCCTCGGTGAGCCCGTCGGCGAAGAATTCCTGCTCGGGATCGCCGCTCATGTTGACGAGCGGCAGCACGGCGATGGAAGGCTTCTTGGCGACGACAGGGGCGGCCACCGCACTCGGGTGCTCCGGAACGGGCCTGGCACCGGATTCGAGATGAACGCGAAAAACCCGGATCGGGCGCGCGATGTTCTTGACGGTCTGGTCGCCGAGATCCTCGAAGCTCAGATCTTCCAGCCGATCGCCGACCTGATCGCGCACCGCGCCGGAAATGCAGATGCCGCCGGGCTCGGCCAGCGTCTCCAGGCGGGACGCGACGTTGACGCCGTCGCCGAAGATATCGGCGCCGTCAACGATCACGTCGCCAAGATTGATGCCGATGCGAAACTGCATCCAGCGCGCCGGCGCGACGTCGGCGTTGCGCTTGGCCATCCGGCTCTGGACCTCGGCCGCGCACAGCACCGCATCGACGACGCTATGAAATTCGACCAGCAGGCCGTCGCCGGTGGTCTTGATGATGCGGCCGCGATTCTTGGCGATGGCCGGATCGATCAGTTCGATGCGATGGGTTTTGAGGCGCGCAAGGGTGCCCGTCTCGTCAGCCTCCATCAGGCGGCTATAGCCGACCATGTCGGCGGCGAGGACCGCAGCGAGCCGACGCTCTGGTCCTGGCACGTCCATCTGAACGATCTGCCCGGTTACCTCGCCGCCAGTGTAGCAAATCCCGGGATTTCACCCAAGCCTCGACAGGAGGCCTTCCAGCAGCTTTGACCTGAGCCTCAGGGAGAGCCTTTGGGGGGCGCCCTTGGCAACGCCCGGCAGGGGTGGCCGCTGGCCGCCTCAGAGCATCCCCAAAGCCTGCATGTAGGTCTCCAGGATGGTCTCCTGCTCCTGGCGCTCGTTCGGATCCTGCTTGCGCAGACGGATGATGGCGCGCAGCGCCTTGACGTCGAAGCCGTTGCCCTTGCTTTCGGCATAGACGTCGCGAATGTCGTCCGAGATCGTCTTCTTCTCTTCTTCCAGCCGCTCGATGCGCTCGATGATGGACTTGAGCTGGTCCTTGGCAAATCGCGTTGCGGGCTCTTCCTTGACGGCGGCAGACGTGGTGGCCATCGCGCACTCCTGAACAGGTATTGAAATGTTACGCGAATACGCGCCTTGCGCACCGCTTGCTGCGGGCGACCCTCGATTTTGGCGCGCGTTCCGTCAAGGAAACATCGCGCTCATCCACAGCGCGCCCACAGGAGATGCTGGTCTTTCAGGTATAAACGTCATTCGGGGGCGATGCGGCAGCATCGAACCCGGAATCTCGAGATTCCCCGATGCGCAATTGCGCATCTGAGGTCTGGTGCTAACGCACCATCCCGGAATGACGTTGCTCGGCTTAATGCCCGCTTTGGGCTTTCTTCATCGCCGCGAGTTGCTCCGGCGTTGCGCTGCCCTGATACTTCGCCTTCCATTCCTCATACGGCATGCCGTAGACCGCCTCACGGCTCTCGTCCTTGCTCACGGCAAGGCCCTTGGCGTCGGCCTCTTCCTTCATCCAGTTGGACAGGCAGTTGCGGCAGAAGCCGGCGAGGTTCATCAGGTCGATGTTTTGCACATCGGTGCGGTTGCGCAGGTGACTGACGAGACGCCGGAAGACCGCGGCCTCGAGTTCCGTTCTGGTTTTGTCGTCAATGCTCATGATCGTGATCCCGTGTGTCGCGCTCACCATATTGATATCAGGTGGGAATTGTCACAGATTTTGCCATATCGGCGCGCAAAACGGACCGGTCCGGCCACCCCGGCCATGGTCCGACAGCGTCGCAGACGGGCGCCCGCCCGTTGACAGTGCCGGCCGGGCACGCGAAATCGTCCATGATTTGATATAGCTTCGCTGCATGAGCCCAACAGATTCCCTCGCCTCAGCTCCCCGCAATATCCGTCTGACGTTGGCCGGCCTCCTGCCGGTGCTGGCGCTGGTCGCGGCCTGCCTGTGGACGAGCCCGGCGGCGGCCGATTTCCGGCTCTGCAACAACACCTCGAGCCGCGTCGGCATCGCGCTCGGCTACAAGGACGCCGAGGGCTGGACCACCGAGGGCTGGTGGAACGTGTCGTCGCGCACCTGCGAGACCTTGCTGCGCGGCAACCTTGTGGCGCGCTATTACTACATCTACGCTCTCGACTATGATCGCGGCGGCGAATGGTCCGGCCAGGCCTTCATGTGCTCGCGCGACAAGGAATTCACCATCAAGGGCACCGAAAATTGCCTGGCGCGCGGGTTCGACCGCACCGGCTTCTTCGAGGTCGACACCGGCGAGCAGCGTGCATGGACCGTCCAGCTGACCGAAGCCAACGAACAACAGCCGCAGAAAGTACCGGGAATGCCGGGCGGCGTGGGTCCAGGAAGTCCCGGGGCGATGCCGGGCCTGCCCAACCCGCCGCCGGGCGCAGCGCCGCCGGGCGCGTCTGGTCTGCCGCCAGCCGCACCACCCGGAAACAAACCATGAGACGACTGCGTCGAATCAAGATCCTCGCAACGCTCGGCCCGGCCTCCTCAGACAGCGCGATGATCCGCAAGCTGTTCGAGGCGGGCGCCGACGTCTTCCGCATCAACATGAGCCATACCCCGCATGACAAGATGCGGGAGCTGGTCAAGACCATCCGCAATGTCGAATCGAGCTACGGCCGGCCGATCGGCATCCTGGTCGACCTGCAAGGGCCGAAGCTGCGGCTTGGCTCGTTCGCGGAAGGCTCGACCCAGCTCAAGAACGGCCAGAGCTTCATTCTGGATTCCGACAAGACGCCGGGCGACAACAGCCGCGTCCAGCTTCCGCATCCGGAGATCCTCGCGGCGCTCCGCCCGGGCCATGCGCTGTTGCTCGACGACGGCAAGGTGCGGCTGATCGCCGAGGAAACCTCGCCCGAGCGCGCGGTCACGCGCGTCGTGATCGGCGGCAAGATGTCGGACCGCAAGGGCGTCAGCCTGCCCGATACCGATCTGCCGGTGTCGGCGATGACCGCAAAGGACCGCGCCGACCTGGAAGCCGCGCTGCCGGAGGGGATCGACTGGGTCGCGCTGTCCTTCGTGCAGCGCGCCGAGGACGTGATCGAGGCCAAGAAGATGATCCGCGGCCGCGCCGCCGTGATGGCCAAGATCGAGAAGCCGCAGGCGATCGACCGCCTTGCCGACATCATCGAAGCGTCGGACGCGCTGATGGTGGCGCGCGGCGATCTCGGCGTCGAACTGCCGCTGGAACGGGTACCGAGCCTGCAGAAGCAGATGATCCGGATGGCGCGCCGCGCCGGCAGGCCGGTGGTGGTCGCAACCCAGATGCTGGAATCGATGATCCAGGCGCCGGTGCCGACGCGCGCCGAAGTCTCCGACGTCGCCACCGCCGTCTACGAAGGCGCCGACGCCATCATGCTGTCGGCGGAATCCGCCGCCGGCAAATTCCCGGTGGAGGCAGTCTCCACCATGAACCGCATTGGCGAGGAGGTCGAGCGCGACCCGACCTATCGCAACGTGATCAACGCGCAGCGCGTCGATCCCGAAGCGACGGTGGGTGACGCCATTGCCGACGCCGCGCGGCAGATCGCCGAGACGCTCGACCTGTCGGCGATCATCTGCTGGACGTCATCAGGCTCGACCGCGATCCGGGTGGCGCGCGAGCGGCCTAAGGTGCCGGTGGTCGCGATCACGCCGAACCTCGTCACCGGCCGCAAGCTGTCGGTGGTGTGGGGCGTCCATTGCGTGGTCGCCGAGGACGCCCACGATCTCGACGACATGGTCGACCGCGCCGGCTCGATTGCGTTCCGCGACGGTTTTGCCAAGGCCGGCCAGCGCGTCATCATCGTCGCCGGCGTGCCGCTCCGCGCGCCCGGCACCACCAACATGCTGCGTATCGCCTCGGTCGGCCCGAAGGGCGACGCGCAGCTCTAGATTCCTGTTTGGCGCGTTTTCTTCACGCGTACCGGTGCCTATTTCGCTCGAAAACGCTCTAACCCGCCGCGCCGCGATCAGCCCTGCAATGACGCGTCGAGCGTGATCTTGGTGTTGAGCAGCTTCGACACCGGACATCCGGCCTTCGCCTTGCCGGCCAGTTCCTGGAACGTCGCGTTGTCGGCGCCCGGGATCTTCGCCGACAGCGTCAGATGCACCGCGGTGATGGCGAAGCCGTCGGCAACCTTCTCCAGGGTCACATCGGCCTTGGTCTCCATATGCTCCGCCGTGAGCTTGGCTTCGCCCAGGATCAGCGACAGCGCCATCGTGAAGCAGGCGGCGTGCGCAGCGCCGATCAGCTCCTCCGGGTTCGAACCCGGTTTGCCCTCGAAACGGCTGGCGAAGCCGTAGGGGTAATCCGAGAGCGCGCCGCTCTTGGTCGAGATCGCGCCCTTGCCGTCCTTGATGCCGCCCTGCCATTTGGCCGAGCCATGGGTTGTCGTCATGGGTTGCTCCGTGAGGTTGGTTGAACCCAGCCCGCAAAACTACAACGCCAATGCGACAGAAGTGTTCTTCGCGCGCGTTGGCCTCATCCTGGACTCAGGCGCCGACCAGCGCCTTCGCCGGAGTCGTCGCCTGCACCACGAGGCCACGCGCGCGTGCGTCCATCACGCCGACCGCGCGCAGCGCTAGCAGCGTCACGGTCTGCACCGCGTCACGCAGCTTGATCGGATCGTCGAGATTGGCCGGCGCCAGCGGGCCGACCAGCGCTTCGTGCAGCGCGCCGAGCAAGGCGGTGGCGGCCAGCGCCGTGTCCTGCGCCGGCAGGTGCCCGGCGCGCACCGCGGCATCGATGCGCATGGCAAGCTCGCCGGAAATATCGCGGCGGCTGGCGAGGCGCGAGGCGGTGACGTCGACGTCGACCGGCTCGGCCAAAATGCCCCAGGCGAGCTTGCGCTGCGACAGCACGTGGACCGCGATCGTCGTCACCGCGGCGGCAAGCGCCGATGACGGCCCCGGCGCAGCATCGGCGGCACGCCGAATCGCCGTGAGCTCGTCGCGCGAGACTTCCGTGATCAATTCCGAGATCAGCTCGGCCTTCGACGGGAAATAGCGGTAGACTGTTCCCGCCGCGACATTGGCCCGCACCGCGACGGGTGCGATCTGGACCGCCGCCATGCCGCCCGCCGCCGCCGCGTCCCGCGCAGCCGACAGGATGGCGCTGCGCCGCGCGGCCAGCCGTTTCACGACCTGATGAGTTCGCCGGTAAACCATGGCATTCCGTCCCCCCGCCGTGCGCCCCGGCCGGCGCCCACCGGCAGAACACACGAGTCTTCAACGTTTTGAGCGATTGATCCCGCAATCGCCTGAAGAAGTGAACAACTATTCAGACTGGTTGACAAGCTGGAATTGTAAGGATTTTTTTGCAACCTCTGGTACCACCTCTGATTGAGCCGGCGGTGCTTCGGGCCTCTCCCCGACCGGTTCAGGGCCGCGATGGTAAATCGCCGGCTAAGGTGATCGCTCGAAATCGAGACATCTGATCTTGCACACACTCGCGATATCGCCGCGGCATTTACCCGAATTTATCGGAAGCCGTGGTCGAGTGCGCGCCAGCATCACGCGTGGCGTTGGCTCTGGATGCCCCCGGCCGAAACAAGCAAGAAAGCGCATGTCACTCTCCATCACCAGCAGCGTGAGCAGCCGTAGCGCGGCGCGAGGACTGGTGCCGCTGTGCGCCGCCGTGGGCGCCTATCTGTTTTATCTCTCGGCCGGCGAAATCCTGCTGCGCGATTCCGACACGATGTGGCAGATCCGGGTCGGACAGTGGATCCTCGAACACGGCGCGATGCCGACATCGGACGTGTTCTCGTTCACCCGTTTCGGCGAGCCCTGGATCTCGAGCTCGTGGCTGCCGCAGGTGGTGTACGCGCTCGTATACGGCGGCGATTGGGCCGGGCCGGTGATCCTGTCGTCGATGGCGATCGGCGCGACGGTCGCAATCTTCCTGCATCTGTTGAGCCCGTATTTCGATCCGGCGCGCGCGCTTCTGATCGCGGCGCTGGCGCTGCTGTTGTCGACGATCCACTTCTTGGCGCGGCCGCATGTGTTGGCGCTGCCGGTGCTGCTGGCGTTCATCGGCGGCCTGCTCGTGGCCGCGGATCGCCGCGCCTCACCGTCATGGTGGCTGCTGCCGCTGATGACGCTGTGGGCCAATCTGCATGGCGGCTTCGTTCTCGGCCTGGCGCTGATCGGACCGATCGGACTGGAGGCGGTGTGGAACGCGGAGCCCGGCCGCCGCCGCCAGCTTGTCGTGCGATGGGGCCTGTTCGGCCTCGCCGCGCTGGCCGCGAGCTGCCTGACGCCCTATGGCTGGAACAGCCTGCTCGGCGCGACCAAGATCCTCAGCCTCGGCAAATTGCTGACGCTGATCGGGGAATGGAAGCCGGCGGATTTCAGCAAGCCCAGCTTCTTCGAAGCCACGCTGCTCGGCCTGATCGGCCTGATCTGCTATCGCAGGCTGACGCTGTCGGTGCCGCGGATCCTGCTGCTGCTCGGGCTGATCTGGATGGCGCTGAGCCATGTCCGCAACATCGAGGTATTCGCGTTCATCGCTCCGCTGGTGCTCGCCAAGCCGATCGCCGAGCAATGGGGAACGGCAGGCGCCACCGCCGCCCGCTTCGGAGAAACGCGCGCATTCCCCGTCGTCGCGATCCTGGCTGTGATCGCGATGGTGATCGGCGCGTGGGTGACGACGGCGATGTTCGTCGCGCAGCATCAGTTCAAATTCCTGCCGATGTTCTCGCCCGTTGCCGCGGTCGATGTGCTGCAGCAGCACAAGGCGCAGCGCGTGTTCAGCACCGCGCCGTTTGGCGGCTACATGGTCAGCCGCGACATGAAGGTGTTCATCGACGGCCGCGCCGAGCTCTATGGCGAGCAATTCGTGCTCGACTATTACGATGCGCTCGACGCCCGCGACGTCGGCCGGCTGCTGGGCCTGCTCGACAAATACCGGATCGATGCCACGCTGCTGAGCTCGGACTCGCCCGCCGGCAACGCGCTGGATCACCTGAAGGGCTGGAAGCGGCTGTACAAGGACGACATCGCCGTGATCCATGTGCGCTCGGACGAGACGAAGGCCGGCGCGGCGGCGGCCACGGGTTCGAAGTAGCTTTGCTATTGCGTTGCCTGGAATCGCGCACTGCTGAGCCCGTCATCCTGAGGTGCGAGCCTTGCGGCGCAATTGCGCCGCTGGCCGAGCCTCGAAGGATGAATCGGCCACCAGTCGGGCCGTCGATCCTTCGAGACGCCGCTGCGCGGCTCCTCAGGATGACGGGTTTGATCCCCGGCGCTCACAGTTCAAGCGCGATCAGCCCCACCCTCAATTCCCTGTCTGAAGCTCGCCGAAGCGATCCCAGGTCTTGCCGTTGAAGCGCATCAGTTGCATCTGATCGACCGGCACGTGGTCGGCCGGCGAGGTGTTGACCTTGATGCCCGGCAGCAACATCGGCAATTCCAGGCCCTTGATCGCGAATGCCTGACGCAGGATGTTCTCGGTCGAGAGATCGTCGCCGCAGGCCTTCAGCACCGCCTCCAGCGCCATCGCGCTGTTGTAGGCGTTGACGTAGTTGGTGTCGTGCTGGTCGCCGTCCGGCACGTATCTGGTCATGAACTCGCGCCAGCCCTTCATGCCGGGATCGTCGCTCCATGCCGGGTCGTCCGGATCCTTCACATAGGCCGTGGAGATGATGCCGGTGCCGGCCTCGAGGCCGGCAGGCTGCATCACGGTCGAGATCCACACCGCTGTGTTGGACAGGAAAGTCATCGGCCGCCAGCCGATCTCAAAGGCCTTGCGGATCGACTGCGCCGCGAATTTCGGCGTCGCCGCGATCACGAAGACGTCGGCATTGGTGGCCTTCAGCTTGACGATCTGGGAGTCGATCGTCGGGTCCGTGATCTCATAGGTCGCAACCGTGACCAGAGACTCATACTTCTCGCCGAGCACGTCCTTGAGGCCGGCGAGATAGTCGCGGCCGTAGTCGTCGTTCTGCGAGATGACGGCGAACCTTGCATTCGGATTCTTCGCCAGCGCATAGCGCGCATATAGCCGTGCCTCGTAGCGGAACGGCGCCTGCACGCCCATCGTCGCCTGCGGGAATTGCGTGACGTCGCCGAATTTCGAGGCGCCGGAGGCCAGGAACAGCTGCGGGATGTTCTTGCCCTGCAGGTACTTTGCGATCGCGGTGTTGTGCGCGGTGCCGATCGAGGAGAAGATCAGCGCGACCTCGTCGCTCTCGACGAGGCGGCGCGTCTGCTCCACCGTCTTCGGCGGCGCGTAGGAATCGTCCAGCGAGATGAAGTTGATCTTGCGGCCATTGATGCCGCCGCGCTCGTTCAGCATCCTGAAATAGCCGGCTTCGCCCTTGCCGAGTGCGCCGAACGCCGACACCGGCCCGCTATAGGGCATGGTCTGGCCGATCCTGATTTCGGTTGATGTGACGCCCCGCATCTCGTCGGCGAGAGAAGACGTGGGCAGCAGCAGGAACGAAATGGCGCCAAGCGCGCCGAATGCCTTGCGCATCGGCCTCCCCTTCCCTTTTTCTTGCCGCGCCTTCAGACATCGCGGCTGTGCCGTTTGACGGCTTGGCGGGAGGATGCCACGGCGTTGCAGCGGAGGCCACGGATATTCGAAAGGCGCGATTTCAGCGCTTGCCGCGGTCCCTGACCGGGATCACGAATTTCAGCCCCGACCAGACGTTATCGACCGCACAGACCTTGACGTCGACCAAGCCGTTCGCGAGCCCGGTTGCGCGGACCTCCTTCTCCGTAAGGTCGGTCGCGACACCCGAACTCTTCTTCGGCCACGATACCCAGATCATGCCGTCAGGGGCGATCGCATGACGGTAACGCCGCAGCCTGGCCGCAAGCCCCTCGGCCTTGGCGGCGAACAGGTGCACGGCATCGAGCGGTGCCCGTGCGGTCTTCGCTACCAGCACATCGGCGGGCAGCTCGCCGACAACGTCGCCATAGGGAACGGACAACCCGTCGACAAAAATACAAAAGCCCGGCTTGAGGCCGAGCTTTTGCACAACTGGTCTGCCGGAAGTGCCGGCCATCGCGGGCGAGGCTTACGCCTGCGGCTGCGGCTCCATGCCGGTGTCCGGATCGGGACGCGGGCGCGGCTTGCCGGCCGGCGGCACGGCGGATGCGCGCGGCGTCGACGGCTCCAGCACCGACTCGCGATTGGGCTTCTTGCCCTTCAAGAGGTCGATGATCTCGTCGCCGGTCAGCGTCTCGAACTCGAGCAGGCCCTTGGCGAGCGCCTCGAGATCCTCGCGCTTCTCGGTGAGGATCTTGGTCGCCTCGTTGTAGCCTTCCTCGACCAGACGCCTGATCTCGGAGTCGATTTTCTGGACGGTCGCCTCGGACGCATTCTGCGTGCGCGAGACCGACATGCCGAGGAACACCTCGTCCTGGTTCTCGCCGTAGGAGACGGTGCCGAGCTCTTCCGAGAGGCCCCAGCGCGTCACCATCATGCGGGCAAGGCGGGTCGCCTGCTCGATGTCGGAGGCGGCGCCCGAGGTCACCTTCTCGCGGCCGAAGATCAACTCTTCGGCGACGCGGCCACCCATCATGATGGCAAGGCGCGAAGTCATCTGCTCGAGCGACATCGACAGCTTGTCGCGCTCCGGCAGCTGCATCACCATGCCCAGCGCACGGCCGCGCGGAATGATGGTCGCCTTGTGGATCGGATCGGTCGCGACGACGTTGAGGCCAACGATGGCGTGGCCGCCCTCGTGATAGGCCGTCAGCAGCTTCTCTTCCTCGGTCATCACGAGCGACTTGCGCTCGGCGCCCATCATCACCTTGTCCTTGGCCTCTTCGAACTCGGCCTGCGTCACCATCCGCTTGTTGCGGCGGGCGGCGGTCAGCGCAGCCTCGTTGACGAGGTTCATCAGGTCGGCGCCCGAGAAGCCCGGGGTGCCGCGCGCGATGGTCTTGAGGTTGATATCCGGCGCCAGCGGCACCTTGCGGACGTGAACCTTGAGGATCTGCTCGCGGCCGACGACGTCCGGGTTCGGCACCACGACCTGGCGGTCGAAGCGGCCGGGACGCAGCAGCGCGGGATCGAGCACGTCGGGACGGTTGGTCGCCGCGATCAGGATCACGCCCTCATTGGCCTCGAAGCCGTCCATCTCGACCAGCAACTGGTTCAGCGTCTGCTCGCGCTCGTCGTTGCCGCCGCCGAGGCCGGCGCCGCGATGACGGCCGACCGCGTCGATTTCGTCGATGAAGATGATGCAGGGCGCGTTCTTCTTGGCCTGCTCGAACATGTCGCGGACGCGGCTCGCGCCGACGCCGACGAACATCTCGACGAAGTCAGAACCGGAGATGGTGAAGAACGGCACGTTGGCTTCGCCCGCGACCGCGCGCGCGATCAGCGTCTTGCCGGTGCCGGGAGGGCCGACCAGCAACACGCCGCGCGGAATCCGTCCGCCGAGCCGCTGGAATTTGCCGGGGTCGCGGAGGAATTCGACGATCTCCTGCAGATCCTGCTTGGCCTCGTCGACACCAGCGACGTCCTCGAAGGTGACGCGGCCATGGGCCTCGGTCAGCATCTTGGCGCGCGACTTGCCAAAGCCCATCGCCTTGCCGGCGCCGCCCTGCATCTGCCGCGACAGGAAGATCCACACGCCGATCAGCGCGATGAACGGCAACCAGGAGACGAGCAGCGAGACGAACCACGGCACGTTATCGCCGGGCGCCTTCGCGGTGATCTGCACCTTGGCGTCAAAGAGGCGCTTCACGAGCGTCGGATCGCTCGGCGCGTAGGTCTGGAAGCTCGTGCCGTTGTTGAAGGTGCCGTGAATCTCCGGCCCCTGGATCACGACGTCGCGGACATGGCCCTGATCGACCTCAGTGAGAAGCTGCGAGAACGAGATGTCCGAGGACGACGAGCGCTGGCCAGGATTCTGGAAAAGCGTGAACAACGCCAGCAACAGCAGGACAATGATGACCCAGAGGGCGAAATTCCGCAGATTGGCGTTCATGGTCTTCCTTCGTGGTCGCGCGGATCGCGGCCTCTCTCTATCCTTGGGCAGGCTCTGTGGGAATCCCCAGGGAATCCATCCCGTCGATGGCATACAATTTAGGTGCCGCTGGGGTAGATGCCAAGGGAACCACGCACGACTATTTACCGCATCCTAGCGCGATTCCCGGTCAAAAAATGGCGCTGAATCCGGTGTTTTTCCGGGGTGGTTAAGCCTCTTTGCCCGATTATGACAGCGATTGAAACAATCGAACCCGGCTCAGCGGGAGCGCGCCCGGCGGGGCGGTGCCGGGCCGATCCTGATCCGGCCGGCAGCGATGCTGATGACCGCTCCGGCAAGGGTCTGTTTCAGCCTGGATTCGCGTTTTCCCAAAGTCCCATCCAAGGCCTCGTCCATCGCGGCGAGCAGGGTTTCGACCTTGCCGAGCTCGGCCGGGCCCTCATGTCCGACGCGGTCGATGGCGCGCTTGAGCAGACGGACGCGAATTTCCTCGGGCATTACTGCGAACAGTGCAGCATCGAAGCCCGTGCCAGAGTTATCCTCGCTCTTCAACGCAAGATAGTGCTCGGCGCCGTCGACCAGCACCTCCAGGGCGGCGTTGGCGCGCGCGATCCGCGCGGCAAGCCGCGCCAGGTTCCGCGCGTCGCCGCCCTCCGCCGCGAGCATCTGCATCAGCGCGCGCAGCCGCGGACGCATGAAGGTTCGATCGCGGTTGGTCGGATCGTCGGCAAAGCCGATGCGCGCCTTCTGCAGCGTCGCGATCAGCTGGGCCTTGGAGATGTCGAGCAGCGGCCGTGTCAGCAAGACGCCATCGCGCTCGGTCTCGCGCGCCATTGCCGAGAGGCCCGCAACGCCGCTGCCGCGCAGCATCCGCATCAACAGCGTCTCGGCCTGATCGTCACGGGTGTGCGCGGTCAAAATATGCGTGGCGCCATGCTTGCGTGCGGCCTGCGCGAGCAGTCGATAGCGGGCCGCGCGCGCGGCCGCCGGCACGCCGGTTCCAGGCTTTGGTCCAGTCCAACGCAACGTGTGATGCGGCAGCTCGAGACTTCGCGCCAGCCGCTTGACGTCGCGCGCCTCGCGAGCCGCTTCAGGACGCAGGCCGTGATCGACCGTGACCGCCACCAGCCGCGGTCCCTGCGCGAGCGCGCGGCGCCAGCGCGCGGCGAGCCACATCAGCGCGACTGAATCGGGACCGCCGGACACCGCAAGCAGGAGCGCCGGCGCGCCCGCAAGGCCTGCGAACAGGCGCTTGGCGTCCCTTGCCGGGATGGCGGATTGATCGTCGGGCATCGCAAAACCAGCTGCTGGCGGAGAGGCCGGAAGCGGCCTTCCCGCATCTGGTTTAGCACTTCACGCGCTTCTGCTCGCGATCAACCGCAGCCTTGACCCCGCCGGACGCGCGCGGGTACTTCCGCGTGATCTCGCCGAACGCGGCGCAGGCCGCTTCCTTCTCCTTCAGCGCCGCCAGCGACTGGCCGAGCCGCAGCAGGGCGTCGGGCGCCTTCGCGGACTTGTCGAACTTGGTGGTCACGCCGAGGAAGGTCTCCGCAGCATCGCGATATTGCTGGCGCTGGAAATAGCTTTCGCCGAGCCAGTATTGCGAGTCCGCCACCAGGGGATCGTTCGGATACTTCTGGCCGAAGTTCTTCATCGTCTCTTCGGCGAGCGCATAGTCCTTGCGCTGCATATAGCCGATGCCGAGGTCGAACTCGTCCTTCGACGTCGCCGACGGCGGCAGCGTGGTCAGGGCTGCGCTTGCGCCGGGCGCACGCTGCGGGCTGGTGTTGCCGAGATTGAGCGGCTCGCCTGCCCCACGGCCGCCGGGCGCACCAACCGCCGCCTCACCGGGCATCGGCATCCCGCCGCCGCCAAGTGCGCGCGGCGCCCCTGGGGCATTCGGGTTCTGGTTCGGATCGAAGGCATCGCCGCGGCCGCGGCGGCCGGAAGCCGCCGGCGCCGGCTCCTGCGCGATCGGCGCAGGCGCCGCGATCTGCTGCTGCTGGTCATAGCCGCCCTGCGGCGGCCTGCCATATCCTTGCTGCGGCTGGCCGTAGCCTTGCTGGGGCTGGGCGTAGCCCGGCTGCGCTTGCGGGTAGGCCTGCGGTTGCTGCGCCGGTGGCGCCGCCGCAACGGGTTGGCCCGCCGGAGCCTGTCCAGCTGGGCCGGGCGGTTGCCCGCCAAGCTGCCGCAGCCGCTCCTCGAGCTGGCGGTTACGGTATTGCAGTTCCTCGTTCTGGCCGGTCAGCTGCCGCAGCTGGTTCTCGAGCCGCTCGATCCGCATTTCAGCATCGGAATCGTCGGATTGGGCAAACACTGGCGCGGAAACGGCGAGCAACGCCGCGATCGCCGCGGCGGAGGAAAGAAAATGAATCCTGGATGACATTTTGCCCTGACGACGAGATCGACGTGAAAAGCGAGCGACATTGAAAGACGGAGTACGCCGGAATTGTGACTGGCACTTCAAATCCGGGACAGCGTCGCGGGATACCGGTTTAGTACGGACGCTGGAACAAGCAAGCGGCCAATTGCGCGCAGCTTCGTTCATCTTGATGACGGCGGGCCGGGCCTTCACGCGGCCAAAACAAAAACCGGCGCCCTGAAGGCGCCGGCTTGAAAACACTCATTCAGGTTCGCGTCAGGAGCTGGCGTTCAGCACGGTGACGGCGCGACGATTCTGCGACCAGCAGGAGATGTCGTTACAGACCGCGACCGGACGCTCCTTGCCGTAGGAAATGGTGCGCATGCGGCTCGGATCGATGCCGCGCGAGGCAAGGTAAGCGCGGACCGACTGGGCACGGCGGGCACCGAGCGCGATGTTGTATTCGCGGGTGCCGCGCTCGTCGGCATGACCTTCGATGGTGAAGGAGTAACGATTATAGGTCTGCAGCCACTGCGCCTGCTTGTCGAGGGTCGCCGTCGCCTGCGGGCTGAGATCGGTCTGATCGCTCTCAAAGAACACGCGGTCGCCGACATTGACCACGAAATCCTGCTGGCTGCCCGGGGTCGCGGCGCCCCCAATCGCGCCATTGGCGTCCAACGGGTTCTTGTTGGCGCAGGCGCCCATCGACAGCGCCACCGCCAGAACCGCAACCAGCTTCATACCCTGGAGATAATTCATTCCCGGAGCCTCCACGCTCGCGCTCTTCGTACTACCCAATCGGTCTACAGGGCGATGGTTAAGCGAACGTTCCGTCAACCTTGACGAGACCTTGCTGAACCCCATCAAATGCCAGGCAATGGCGAAAAGCGCCCCCGATGGTTAATGGGTGGCAAATGTGGCGCGATGGTGAAGGGAAGGCAAGGTTCGCGGGAACCGGCCGCTTTTGCAGGACAATTTGGCCTGCGCGCAACAGTCGATCGACACTGACTCGATGAGAATGGCCGATTCCCTCAGGGATTCGGCACGATCGAAGCGCGCTCGAACGGCTGCACGAAGCCGTCGGGCTGCAACTGGCCTTCGCGGTCGAACAGCATGCGCCGCTCGAAGGCGCTGGAGCGCAGGAAGGGATAGCGGGCCAGCACGCGTTCCCGCACCGTCGGCAAATGCGACGCCATCAAGCCGACCGGCTTCACCAGCCCGGGATAGAGCCGCGGCTCCGACCAGGTCTCGTGCAGGAACACACGCCGGTAGAACGCCATGTGCTCGGGCCGGACCGGCGCCAGGCCGTAATCGGCGTTGAAGTGCACGCCCGCGGTCGAGCCGAGGCGCACGGTGACATAGGGCAGTTCCGGAACGTTCCGGGCCTTCTCGGGATCCGCGACGAAGCGCGTCGAGTCGATGAAGACCAGACCCTGATCAAGCTTCGGCAGCAGCACGTCGCCGAACACCTCGAGCGTCGGCGAGGTACGCCATTCCGGCGTCACCACGGTGATGCGGATCGAGCTGCAGAGTTCGCCTTGCAGATAGACACCGAACACCCAGGCATTCGGCGCATCATCGAACTGATCGACGACCCGCTCATCCGCCGAGGGCCGGATCGCACCTTCGCGCAGATAGGCGCGATAGCGAAGCCGGTAGATCTCGTCTTTCTGTTCCGGGGTCTGAGCGAGGCGGTAATCGACTTGATCCAGAGGGTCCGCAAGCCTTCCTGTCGCGGGCTTGATGGCTTCGGCCGCGGACCTCATTTGGTACTCCCTGAACAACGCAACAACTTCAACGCGCGGCCAAAAGATTAACAGCTTCTTAATTTCCGTCAAAGCAATCGAGGCAATACAGTTAACCTCTCGCCGCAAGGGTACACTACGAATGGTGCAGCCGAAGGCTCTCACAACTATCGATTGAGGGTATTGCGCCGGGTCAAGCGATCGAGCGCGAGGGAACCACGTGCAGTTGCTCGTCGATCCGCCGGCCGTGCGAGGCATTGAGCAGCTGGCGGATGCGGACGGAGGGAACCGGCCGGCTGAACAGGTATCCCTGTGCTTCGGTCACCGCGCCATCGGCGCTGATCAGTTCGAGCTGCTCATTGGTCTCGATGCCCTCGACCACGACCGACATGCCGAGATCCGCCGACAGCCGCGCCACCCCGCGCAGCAGGGTCAGCGGACGGTCGCTGTCGATGCCTTCGAGGAAGGAGCGGTCGATCTTGACCTTCTGCAGCGGGAAATTGTGCAGGTAGCTGAGCGACGAGTAGCCGGTGCCGAAATCGTCCAGCGAGATCCGCACGCCGAGCGAGCGCAACTGGGACAGCAAGTCGTGGGTCAGCTCGGTGTTGTGCAGCAGCGAGGATTCGGTGATCTCGATCTCGAGCCGGTGCGCCGGCAGGCCGGAGACCTCGAGCGCGTAGCGAACCTCGCTCAGCACGTCGCGCTGGTGGAACTGCTGCGGCGAGAAGTTGACCGCGACGCTGACCGCCTCGGGCCACTTCATGCATTCCATGCAGGCCTTGCGCAGGATCCAGCGGCCGAGATCGACAATCAGGCCCATGTCCTCGGCAACGGGAATGATGTCGACCGGAGAGACCGTGCCGCGTGCCGGATGGTTCCAGCGTAGCAGCGCCTCGCAGGTGCTCACCTTGCCGGACTTCAGGTTGATCAGCGGCTGGTAGAACAGCTCGAATTCCTCGTTGGCGAGCGCCTTGCGCAGGTCGAGCTCGAGGATGCGGCGGGCCTCGACGGTTTGCGCCATCTCGTCGCGGAAGAAGCAGAAGGTGCCGCGGCCGTCGGCCTTGGCGCGGTAGAGCGCCATGTCGGCGTTCTTCAGCAGCGTGTCGGCGCCGACGCCGGGCGCGGTCATCGCGATGCCGACGCTGGCGCCGATCTCGACCAAATGGTTGTCGATCTTGTAGCGCTCGCTGAGGCGGTCGACGATGCGACGAGCCAGCGCCGCAGCGTCCTCGTGCGAGTGGATGTTCTGCTGGAACACCACGAACTCGTCGCCGCCGAACCGCGCCACGAAATCCTCCGGCCGCAGCATCTCGCGCAGCCGCTCGGCGACCGCGCAGAGCAGCTGGTCGCCGCAGGGATGACCGAGCGTATCGTTGACCTGCTTGAACTGGTCGAGGTCGACGAACAGCAATGCGGAGCGATGGTCGCCGTGCTGCATGGCGAGCAGCCGGCCGATTTCGTCGCGGAAATTGACGCGGTTGGGCAGCGCGGTCAGCTCGTCGTAGCGCGCGAGGTGGCTGATCCGGGCCTCGGCGTCCTTGCGCTCGGTGATGTCCTCGACCAGCACCACCGTGCCGCCGCCGGCCATCGGCTGGAAAGTCCAGTCGAGCGAGCGGTTCTTGGTTGGGTCGGGATCGCTGGTGACGATATCGCCGCGCTGCGAGCTCTCGATCTCGTAGAGGATCTGCTGTGCGGCCGCGGCCGAGATCGAGCCGGACAGGACACAGGCGTTGCAGATGTCGGTCGCGCTGGCGCCGCGCTGCACGAAATCGTCCGACAGCTGCATCATCTCGATGAAGCGGTGGTTCATCACCGCAACGCGGCCGTCGGCGCTGAACATGCACAGGCCGTGCGGCATGTTGTTCAGCGCGGTATCGAACTGGCCCGCCAGCGCGGCCTCGCGCTCCTTGGCGATCCAGGCGTTGACGTAGATGCGCTGCAGGCTGGAGGTCAGATGCCGGATGGCGCTGAAGAACACCAGGCTGAGCAGTGCAAGGGCGATGTGATAGGGGCCGCCGACATACATCAGCGCCAGGATCAGGGGACCGATCGACATCAACAGATGCAGGTGGAAGATCTGCGGCCGGCCGAAGGTCCGCCCTACCCCCGCCGAGGTGTAGGCGACCACCGTGGTCACGCACAGCATGTGCGCGGCGGCATCATTGGTCATGAGCAGCACGGTGACGCCCCAGATGCCGAGCGAGATGCCGTAGGCGATGGTGCCGATCCGGTAACGCTTCTCCCAGGTCACGGACTCTTCGACGGTGAGCCGGGAATTGCGCTGCTGGTAGCGGTACATCTGCAGCGCGCGCGCCAGCCCCACCACGATGAACAGCGGCACGCATAGCCAGCACAACAGATTGCTCGTGACAGCCGCAATCACGGCGCCCGCAATGGCGGGACCGAAGGCGCCGAAAATCATGGGCGCTGGGTTCATGAACAGGGAATCGACCAGTGCCGCCGAAATCGTCGGCGACATCGACCGGTCCGGTTCACCCGTCTGACTTGCAAACTGCATTGTGAGAGCGCGCGTCCTTTTCAGCTCGCACTCTTACTGATCGCAGGTGAAGTCTTTCTGAGCGAACATCGTTAGCAAGTCCTTGCCGCGCCCAGGCGACGACCGGAATTCACTATAAAATTCAGTGCGCTAGGTGAGAAGTGTTGACCGCCGCCGAGGTTCCCGGAGCAGCTCTGCACCCGGCTCACGACAACAGCGGCGACCAGGCCGGGTCGGAGGCAAAGCCCGGGGTCGGTACCCGCAGCTCGTTGCGGCCGGAGACGTCGATGGTGAACAGCGACGGGCCGCTGTTGCCGCCGGGATCGCGGAAAAACATCACGACGCGCCCGTTCGGCGCAAAGGTCGGGCCTTCATTGTGGAAGCCCGAGGTCAGGATGCGCTCGCCCGAACCGTCGGGTTTCATGATGCCGATCGCGAACTGCCCGCCGCCCTGCTTGGTGAAGGCGATGTAGTCGCCGCGCGGCGACCAAACCGGCGTCGAATAGGTGCCGTCGCCGAACGAGATGCGCTGTGCACCGCCGCCGGTTGCCGGCATCACGTAGATCTGCGGCTTGCCACCGCGATCCGACTCGAAGCACAGCCGCGTGCCGTCGGGCGCGTAGGACGGCGAGGTGTCGATCGCCGGCGTGTCGGTCAGCCGCGTCATCGACTTCGAGCGGAGATCCATCACGAACAGGTTGGAGTTGCCGCCCTGCTGCAGGCTCATGATGACGCGCTGGCCGTCGGGCGAGAAGCGCGGCGAGAACGACATGCCCGGGAAGTTGCCGACGATCTCGCGCTGGCCGGTCTCGATGTTGAGCAGATAGACGCGCGGGTCGCCCTGCCCGAATTCCATGTAGGTGATTTCCTGGGTCGACGGCGAGAAGCGCGGCGTCAGCACGAGATCCGAGCCGCGGGTCAGGTAGCGCACATTGGCGCCGTCCTGGTCCATCAGCGCGAGCCGCTTGACGCGGCGATCCGCCGAGCCGCTCTCGTCGACGAACACGACGCGGGTATCGAAATAACCCTTCTCGCCGGTCAGCCGCTCGTAGATCTGGTCGGAGATGATGTGGGCGATGCGCCGCCAGTATTCGGCCGAGGTGTCGTACTGCTGGCCGGCGAGCTGCTGGCCGGTGTTGACGTCCCAGAGCCGGAACTCCGCCTTGACGCGCCCGTTGCCCTGGCGCGTCATGCGGCCGGTCACCAGCGCCTGCGCGTTGATGCTCTTCCAGTTGTTGAAGTTCGGCGCCGCGTCGATGTTGATCTGCTTCTCGAGATAGGCCGCCTGATCGATCGGCGCAAACAGGCCGCTGCGCTTCAGATTGTTGGTGATCACCTGCGTCACGCCGACACCGACCTCGGTGTCCCCGGGCGTACCGGCGGCGAAGTTCGGGATCGCGATCGGCAGCGGCGCGAAGTCGCCTTCCGGAATGACGACGCGCTTCTGTGCAAAGGCGCTGCGGCTTCCGGCCAGCACGCCAAGGGCAGCCATTCCGGAGATCATCTGTCGGCGGTCGAGGCGAAACGTCATTGTACGCAAATCATTCTGGTCGGTCATTGTCCGTAGACTTTGTTTGCTATTGGCCAAGCGACGCCGTCGCCCTCAGGTCTTTCGCTCTGTGAACACCGGCGCAAAATACTTCCATTCGTCGAAGAAGGCCGCCGGCAGATTGTACGGCTGGCATTCGATGATCGCCCGCAGCGCGCTCTCCTGATAGACGCGCAGATAGGGCGTCGCCGGCGTGCCTTCCGGCACCGGCATGCCCTCGAGCGAGCCGTCACGCTTCAGCTTGATCGAGAACACCGCCTCGGTCTGCTGCGCCTCGATGCCACCATAGGGCTTCTTCCAGCAGCGCTCGACCTGCTGCTTGAACATCGCGCCCCAGGTCGCGGAGTTGTCGGCAGCCTTGCCCTTCGCGGTGCCGAGCGCCGCATTGGCATTGAGCGTATCGCCGGTCGCCGCGGCCCGCGTCGGGTCACGCTTGTCGAGGAGGGCTGCGATCTTGCTCTGGTCGAACACGCGATCCTTCGGCTTCTGCTCCGGCGGCGGCTTGGCGGCCTGTGCGACCGGCTTCGGCGGCGGCTTCTTCTCTTCCTTCTTGATCGCTTCCGCGATCGGGTCGGGCTTCACCGGATCGGGTTTCTTCTCGACCGGCTTCGGCTCTTCCTTCGGCTTGTTCTCGACCTTCTTCGGCGGATCCGGCTTCTTGTCTTCCGGCTTCTCCACCTTCGGCGCCGGCTGCGGCGCGGTGTCGGTCACGACAGGGGGCTTTTTCTCCTCGACCTTGCCGACGGTGTCGTCGACCGGCTTGGCTTCAGCGACCTTGTCGACCAGCGGCTTGGGATTTTCCTTCTTGCCGTCCTTCTGACCGGCCATGACATGCGAGAGCTGGTCGGGCGAGATCACGTCGACGGCAACCGATTCCTCTTCGGGCATCACGTACGCCTTGGTCGACCACGACACGAGGCCCCACCCGATCACGAGGACGTGCAGGACAATCGATGCCGCCAGAGTCTTGTCGACCTTGACCTTCAAATCAGGCTTCCCCGTGCCTTGGCATGGTGGTTATCCGCCTTCCGGGATGATGACGATATTCGCCTTGAATCCCGCGGCCCGGACCTCCCCGAGCAGTTTCATCATATCCGTGTAACAGACGTCCTTGTCGCCACGCAGATAGACCACTTTTTCGGCATCCGACCGGGCGTCACCGATCGCCTTGATCTTGGCCGGAAAATCGGCGGCCGTGACCGGCGCGTCACCCAGATAGAGCTCGACATTCGAGTTGCAGCCGCCGCCGGTGCGCTTGACCGACAATGTCAGCGGCGGCTGGTTCGACGAGATCGACTTGCCGCCGCTCGCCACCGGCAGGTCGATGTCGATGTTCGACGTCATCAGCGGCGCCGCGACCATGAAGATGATCAGCAGCACCAGCATCACGTCGACCATCGGCGTGACGTTGATCTCGGCCATGACCGGCTTGCGGCCGCCGCGGCGGCGTCTGCCACCGCCGGACCCTGCCATGCTCATCGCCATGATCGCACACCCGCAAAAGTGACCATCATCTAACTCAACCCCGCTCGTCGATCTGACGGGACAGGATGGCGGAGAACTCGTCGGCGAAGCCCTCCAGGCGCGCGGCCTGCCGGTTCACCTCCGAAGTGAACTTATTGTAGAAAATAGTCGCCGGAATTGCGGCAATCAGGCCGATTGCAGTGGCAAACAGCGCTTCCGCGATACCGGGCGCCACCACCGCCAAAGAGGTGTTTTTGGAGGCCGCGATCGACTGGAAGCTCGACATGATGCCCCAGACGGTGCCGAACAGGCCGACAAAGGGGCCTGCCGAGCCCACGGTGGCGAGCACCAGCAGCCGGCGTTCCAGCCGCTCCACCTCCCGGGCGATCGAGACGTTCATGACCTTCTCGATCCGCGCCTGCAGGCCGGCAAAGGACCGCGACTGGCTCTCGAAGGAGCGCTTCCACTCCCGCATCGCCGCGACGAAACAGGCCGCCATCGACTGGGTCGGCTTGGCCGAGAGGGCCCGGTAGAGTTCCTCGATCGACTGGCCGGACCAGAACGCCTGCTCGAACTTGTCCATGGCCCGCTTGGTGCGGGCGTAGAGCAGGATCTTGTCGATTGCGATCGCCCAGACCCACACCGAGCAGGACAGAAGTCCCAACATCACGCATTTGACGACCCAATGGGCCTGCCAGAACAGCGCGATCAGCGACACGTCGCTCGATGCCAGTGGCAGAGTTGACTGAGCCACGTCGGCGGGATTCATCGGCAATATCCTCTCAACGCAAGTGTCCCAATTCGGCGGGCCGCCAATCGGCACCCCTTCCACGGCCGCGCGCCCGGCGCGGCAAAACTGCGCGAGAGCCTCTTACATCTGTCGCATGGGGGGCCCGTCCAAAGCCGCGCCCTGCTTCCCCTGCCAACATGTCAAAACGAGGGCTTTTCACGCGTCATTCCGACCCTAACCAAACGCTAATCATGGTTAAGGCGAGGTTACCAAAGGGAAATTTGGAGGCGGGAAATGCCGCCGGCCGGGGAGGTTGGCGGGTTCCACAGATGAACAGTTTCCGCGGGATGGAAGGTGACGAGACCCCTTCCCACGTCGTCCGGCCTAGTGCGCAATTGCGCACGGGGGCCGGGATCCAAACCACCGCACTCAGTGATGAACGGGATCGCGGCCCCAGCGCGCGCAACATTTGAGACTTGGGGTAATGGATCCCGGCCTTCGCCGGGACGACGGGAAGGATGGTTCTCGATTCAAGTTGCCACACCACGCGGTGTCATCACCCGCATGCGGGTGATCCAGTATTCCAGAGATGGCGGTGCCGAGTGCATCTCACGTCAAATGCCTGATGATCGCGAGCCCGGCGAACAGGCCGGCGATCGAGAGAGCGACCGAGCCCGCGACATACAACACCGCAAGGCCGAGCTCGCCGCGCTCGTAGAGCAGCGCGGTGTCGAGCGAGAAGGCGGAGAAGGTGGTGTAGCCGCCGAGGATGCCGGTCATCAAAAATAGCCGCCAGGGCTGCGAGGCGTCGCCCTTGAAGGCGAGATAGCCGGCGATCAGGCCCATCACGGTCGAGCCCGTGATGTTGATGATGAAGGTGCCGTAGGGAAACGCGGTGCCGATGCAGCGCGCGCAGGTGACGTTGATCAAATGCCGCAACGTCGCGCCGAGACCGCCGCCGAAGAAGACGAGGAGATAGCTTGCCGCGTTACCCACCAATGCCCCCGCTGGTGTGTCGAGTGAGGGCGCATCTTGCCGCACACTCAAATCACCCACCCCTGAAAGGGGAGGGTCGACGCGAATGAAATGAGCGGCGGGGCGGGGTCACAGTCTCTCCATTGAGAGACTGCTCGTGCTGAGAGATGACCCTCCCCGTTTCGCATTTCGCTTCGCTGCATGCGAAACGACCCTCCCCTTCAGGGGAGGGTGAAGAAATATGCGACGGTCGAAGCCGCGCTTAGCCGGCCTTGCCGAACAGCTCGTCGACATAGTCCCAGTTGACGAGGTTTTCGACGAACGCCTTCAGATAGTCCGGACGGCGGTTGCGGTAGTCGATGTAGTAGGAGTGCTCCCAGACGTCGACGCCGAGGATCGGCACCGCGCCGTGGACCAGCGGGTTCTCGCCGTTCGGAGTCTTGGCGACCTCGAGCTTGCCGCCCTTGACCTGCAGCCAGGCCCAGCCGGAGCCGAACTGACCGGCGCCGGCAGCAGCGAAGTCGGCCTTGAACTTGTCGAAGCCGCCGAGGTCCTCGTTGATTTTCTTCTCGAGCCGGCCGGGCAGCTTGCTGCCGCCGCCATTCGGCTTCATCCACTTCCAGAAATGGATGTGGTTGTAGTGCTGACCGGCATTGTTGAAGACGGCCGCGTTCTTGCCGAACGAACCCTTCACGATCTCCTCGAGGGACTTGCCTTCGAATTCGGTCCCCTTGATCGCGTTGTTGCCGTTGGTGACGTAGGCTTGGTGATGCTTGTCGTGGTGAAACTCCAGCGTTTCCTTGGACATGTAGGGAGCAAGGGCGTCGTGGGCGTAGGGCAGATCGGGTAGCGTGAAGGTCATGGGGTAATGTCCAACAGAGGGTGGGAGACTACACTTAACGGGCCCCCCTTATAGAAGGTTCCATGGCGGAGAAACACCGCATTTTCGGATCGCCCATGACAGATCGGCACAGCCCGAACCAAGACCAAGGACCCAGACGATGAGCATCGAAATCGACATTCTCAACGGAGATGCGTCGTGGAAGCGCGCCGAGCCGCTGCTCCAGGCGGTCTGGAGCCCGGATGCCGCCGAGAAGCCGGTCTGGGCGGACATCAAATGGGCCCACGCGGATTTGCGCGTACTGCTCGATGCGCCCGACGACAGCGGGCTGGCCTGCCATGTCGGTATCTATTTCCGGACCATCACCTGGAATGGCCACAAGGTGCATGTCGGCGGCATCGGCGGAGTCTCGACCCGCGCGGACTGCCGGCGGCGCGGCTATGCGTCACTCGCGTTGGATGCTGCCGTGCACACCATTCGTGCCAACGACGCGGTGAAATTTGCAATCTTATTCTGCGAGCCGCACAATTTCGCGTTCTACCAGGCGCGCGGCTGGCATCCCTTCAGCGGCGAAGTTTATTGCGAGCAGCCTTCCGGGCAGATCCGCTTCGAGGCGATGGCGCCGTTCGTCAACGACATCGTCCGCGCGCCGCGCCAGGGCAAGATCGACCTATGCGGCCTGCCGTGGTGACCCCTGCATCGGCGGCGGTGGCGATCAACGGTGCAACCTCGTAACATGTCGATCATCATTTATTGATTGCGAGCCCGGTTCACTGGCGTTGGATTGCAGTGCGCCCCTCTCCCGCTTGCGAAGTGAGCCGTGACGCATGACCATTGATGCCTCGATCGACGACGTGCAGCCGGCCACGGCCGCGCCCGCCACGCCGGTCAATGACCTGCTGACCGCGCCGATCCTGCCGACGCTGCTTCGCCTCGCGATCCCGAACACCATCGCCATGTTCGGCTCGACGCTGGTCGCGGTGGCCGAGACCTCTTACATCGGCCGGCTCGGCACCGAGCCGCTGGCCGGCATTGCGCTGGTGTTTCCGTTCGCGATGCTGACGCAGATGATGTCGGCCGGCGCGATGGGCGGCGGCGTCTCGTCGGCGATCAGCCGCGCGCTCGGCGCCGGCGATCGCGACCGCGCCGCCGATCTGGCGCTGCATGCGGCGATCATCGGCGGATGCGCCGGACTGTTCTTCACCGTGATGATGCTGGGCTTCGGCCGCAAATTCTATGCGCTGCTCGGCGGACATGGCGGCGTGCTCGAGCAGTCGATGCATTACTCGCAGGTGCTGTTCTCCGGCGCGATCTCGATCTGGCTGGTCAACACGCTCGCCTCCGTGGTGCGCGGCACCGGCGATATGCGAATTCCCTCGATGACGCTGATCACGGTCTCGATGATCCAGATCGCGGTCGGCGGCGTGCTGGGTCTCGGGTTGTTCGGCATGCCCGGTCTCGGCATGCGCGGCGTCGCCGCCGGACAGCTCACGGCCTTCACGTGTGGTGCGATCTTCCTCGCCTGGTATCTCGCCTCTGGCCGCAGCCGGTTGAAACTCGACTTCGCCGCCTTCAGCTTCCAGCGCGCGATGTTCCTCGACATTCTCAAGGTCGGCGCGATCTCCTGCCTGTCGCCGCTGCAGAGCGTGCTGACCATCCTGATCTTCACCAAGATCCTGGCCAGCTTCGGCACCGAGACGCTGGCCGGTTACGGCATGGGCTCGCGGTTGGAGTTTTTGCTGATCCCGATCGCGTTCGCGGTCGGCGTCGCCTCGGTGCCGATAGTCGGCATGGCGATCGGCGCGGGACTCGTGACGCGCGCCCGCAAGGTGGCGTGGACCGCCGGCACCGTCGCCGGACTTGTCGTTGGCTTCGTCGGACTTGTGGTCGCGCTCAAGCCGACGCTGTGGATTGCGCTGTTCACCACCGATCCCGGCGTGACCGCCGCGGCTTCGTCCTATTTCGCGCTGGCCGGCCCGGGCTTCGGCTTCTTCGGCGTCGGCGTCTGTCTCTATTTCTCCTCGCAGGGCGCGGCCAAGGTCGGCGGACCGGTGCTGGCCGGCACCATCCGCCTGCTGCTGGTCGGCATCGGCGGCTGGTGGCTCGCTACCGTGAGCGCCCCGGCGTGGACGCTGTTTGCGCTGGTCGGCGGTGCAATGGTGGCGTTCGGCCTCGCCACCATCATTTCGATCCGGCTGACCCGCTGGGGATAAATACGACGCAGCGCCCTCGCACCGGAGCGTTGCCTAAGCATGACTGCTCCGGAAACAGGCACCAAATTTTTTGGGAGCGCGCTCACCTGATCGCGCGAATATGACATTGCAGAAATTCTTCGACTTGTTATGCAGGCCGACCTCTAAAGCGCGATGAGATTGGGTCGAATCGTCATCGCGCTTTAGCTCTTTGTTTGATCATGATCTTTTCGGAAAACCGCTTCGCACTTTTCCGGATCATGCTCTGGGGGAATGAGCCATGGCCTGCAGATTCGAATTCATGATCGCAATCATTGCGACGGTGCTTGCCGTGCCCGTCGCGCATGCGCAAGGCGCGCCTGAGCCGGTCGGCGTCTGGCAGACCCAGGCCGGCGATGCCCGCGTCAAGATCAGCAAATGCGGCGGCGGCATCTGCGGCGTGGTGGTGAGCCTGCGCGACCCGATCGATCCGATGACCGGCAAGCCCCAGGTCGACAACAAGAATCCGAATCCGTCGCTGTCCAGCCGGCCGATCATCGGGCTGCCGCTGTTTTCCGGCATGCATCCGGTCGCCGCGGGCAAATGGTCGGGCCAGATCTACAACGCCGACGACGGCGGCACCTATGCGAGCAGCATCTCGGTGACCGGCGAGAGCACGCTGCGCGTCGAAGGCTGCGTCGGCGCGCTGTGCGGCGGCGAGACCTGGACGCGGGTGGGACGGTAATTCTGAGCCGAGCGGTAACCGCGACGGGACCGTGCTCCCTCGCCCCGCTCTTGCGGGGAGAGGGTTGGGGTGAGGGGCTCTATCCGCGTAGCCATATCTGAATTGTAGTCAGCTCACCGTCGATCTCGCGAGTCGGATGAATATCTCTTGCGGCCACGCATTGCCTGCCCTCACCCGAAAGCCACGCGAGGCGTGGCGTCCGACCTCTCCCCGCAAACGAGCGGGGAGAGGTGAGAAAAATTGCTACACCGCGCGCGCCTTCAGCACCGTCGCGGCCGAGGCGTAGCCGCCGCGGGCGCCGTCGATGAAGTGGACGTGGTCGGCGCGCATCACCGACGGGGTGAAGCAGGTCATCATCGCGGCATCCTGCTCGTGCAGGCCATAACGCACGATGCCCTGCGCCGCGGCGGCGGCGAGGCGCTGCTCGATGTCGGAAGCGAGCTCCGGCGTGCAATCCAGGATCATGCGCAGGCCGTCGTCGAACTTGCGAAAGTCTGAATTCTCGACGACCTGCTGCAGATAACGTTTCGGCGCGAACTTGCCGACCGGGATGTTGAACCGCATCAGCGTATAGGCCCACAGCGTGAATGTGAGCACCACGGCGCGACGCAGCGCGAGCGGGCCGCGGCGCCGTGCGCGCGCCTCGTACTCCATTCCCTGCGGCGGCCAGTGCAGCGGCGGACCGCTGGCGGGCACCGGCCGTCCGGCATCGGGACTTTTCTCGACGCGGACGACGATATCCTCGATCACCTTGCGGAAGGACGCGGGATCGGCGTTCTTCGCCGGCAGCACCAGCACCGACAGAATGACGCCGCGCGCGGACGGCATCACCTCGAAGCGGCAGGACAGGCCGGACAAATCGGGTTGCGTGCCCTGAGGCGCCGGATCGACCGCGAACTCGGCGCGCTTCATCGCGGCATCGGCGTAAGCAAGACCGCCGCCTGAGAACATCGCATAGGACAGATTGGCCGACGGCCCGAAGCGCGCGACGCGGACATCGGCGCCCGCGGCGCGGATCGCCGCCATCGGCACCAGCGCCACCCGCAGCACCAGATCGAGGTCGTCGTGCACCCAGCGCGCGGTCGCGGCCAGGGCTTCGCGCGCCTTGTCGAGATCGGCGGGCGCGACCGCAAAACTCGCACCGTCGCCGCCGAACACGAAGGGGAATTCGCGGCCCTCCAGCGCATTGGTGACGGCGGCGACCACCGCGGCGCCGGCCATGTTGACCGCCTTGTAGCGCTGCGCCGCGATCGCCTTGGTCGATTCCACGATATCGGCGACGCCGACCGTCCAGTCATCCGGCAACGGCGCATACAGCGCGGGGTCCATCAGCCGCGCGAAGCCGCGAAACACCGGAATGCCGCCGTAGAAGATATCGCTGCCGCCAGCCATCGCAACGCCGCGCCGTTTCCGCCCTGATGCGGGATTCTCTAGCAGATACGGCGCGGGTTGGGACCGGTTTTAGAAGCGTAGCCCGGATGGAGCGCAGCGAAATCCGGGGACCTCTCAAGCGGCGGGAGACCCCGGATTGCGCTTCGCTCCATCCGGGCTACGGTGACTGTCTCACGCCGCCTCGCCTGTCCTGCTCCACGGCGGAAACGGATCGCGCAGCCCGGCCCAGGCTTGCGGGTCCATGCCCGGTCTGCCGGTGACGAGGCAGGCATCGAGCCTGCGGCGGATGTAGTCCTCGTTCATGCCGGAGCCGATGAAGACCAGCTCCTGCCGGCGATCGCCGTAGAGATCGTTCCAGCTCCGCTGCATCATCAGCCGCCAGTCCGGATCATCCGGCCAGCGCACGCGCGGGATCGCGGCCCACCACGAACCGAGCCCTTCGGTGCGGACGATGGCGCCGGCCTGGCTCAGCTCGCCGCACCAATCCGGGCGCGTCGCGATCCAGAAATGGCCCTTGGCGCGGATCACGCCTTGCCAGCTCTCGCGCAGGAAGCCGTGGAAGCGCACCGGGTCGAACGGGCGCCGCGCGCGGTAGACGAAGCTTTTGATGCCGTACGCCTCGGTCTCCGGCACGTGCCCGGCGAAGCCATAGAGTTCCTTGTGCCAGAGCGGATGCTGCTGCGCGCGCTCATA
The DNA here is from genome assembly GCF_054062115.1 of Bradyrhizobium sp. USDA 4501. Lineage (NCBI taxonomy): Bacteria > Pseudomonadati > Pseudomonadota > Alphaproteobacteria > Hyphomicrobiales > Nitrobacteraceae > Bradyrhizobium > Bradyrhizobium sp. USDA 4501. The sequence continues at coordinate 5,630,069 of NZ_JBSSEX010000001.1, read as the reverse complement.
GGCAAAGCGGCCGGTGTCGAGCACGCGGTCGAACGGGACTTGCGCAAAATTCGCTTCGACGAGGTCGGCCTCGGGATTGAGCGCACGCACGATGGTACGGGCGGCCTCGCGCTGCGCAGGCGTCGCGGCATCGATCTTGTTCAGCACCACGACATCGGCGAACTCGATCTGCTCGACCAGCAGATCGACCAGCGTGCGCTTGTCGCCGTCGAGCGCTTCGCCGCGCTGGGCGAGGAAATCGGTCGAGGCGTAGTCCTTCAGGAGATTGGTGGCATCGACCACCGTGACCATGGTGTCGAGCCGCGCGATGTCGGAGAGGCTCTGGCCATCTTCATCGCGAAACTCGAAAGTCGCGGCGACCGGCAGCGGCTCGGAAATGCCGGTCGATTCGATCAGGAGATAATCGAAACGGCCGCTCTCGGCGAGCGCGCGCACCTCTTTCAGCAGATCGTCGCGCAGGGTGCAGCAGATGCAGCCATTGCTCATCTCGACCAGTTTTTCGTCAGTCCGGGACAGGTTCGCACCGCCATCGCGAACCAGGTCGGCGTCGATGTTCACCTCGCTCATGTCGTTCACAATCACCGCAACCTTCAGACCGCGGCGGTTGTTCAGGACGTGGTTCAGCAAAGTGGTCTTTCCAGCCCCGAGGAAGCCGGACAAGATGGTGACGGGGAGTTTTTGCATCGAGATCAAACAGTTGCTGGAGGGATCGGCGGCGGCGGGACATGGGGCATTCGCTTGATGTTATGTTATAACATAACATCAATGAGGCGAGGCCTGTCAAGCGCCTGGGCGGCGCAGTCAGCCTGCCAGTTTTAGGAATGCGTAGCCCGGATGGAGCGCAGCGAAATCCGGGGCCGCGCTATCCACGGATGGACCTGTCCCGGATTGCGCTTCGCTCCATCCGGGCTACGGGCTCAGGATGACGGGTTCAGAGTTCGCGCTCTACTTCCCCAATCCGCGCAGCACAAGCTGGTTCATGCGGCCAGCGAACGCGGCGGGGTCGTCGGGCATCTCGCCGTCGAGGATCTGCGCCTGTTCGAACAGCAGCAGCGACAGGTCCTTCGCCTGCGCGGTATCGGTCGCGAGCGCTGCGACCAGCGGGTGGCGCAAATTGATCTCGAGCACCGGCTTTGTGATCGCGCCGCGGTTCTGCTGGGCGAGCAGCCGCTCCAGCGCGCGGTCGCGCGCATCGCCGCCGGCGACGAGGCACGACGCGCTCGCGGTCAGCCGCTGCGAGGCGCGGACGTCGGAGACGCGCTCGCCGAGCGCGTCCTTGATCACGGCGATCGTGGTCGCCGCGTCGGCCGCGGGTTCGTCCTTCTTATCGTCCTTGTCATCGGCAAGCGGGATCAGGCCGAAATCGACATCGCCCTGACTCAGCGACTTCAGCGGCTTGCCGCCGAAATCGAGCGGCGCCGAGGTCCAGAACGCATCGACCGGATCGGTCAGGAGCAGCACCTCGATGCCGCGGGCGCGCGCCGATTCCAGCTTCGGGTTCGACTTCAGCCGCTCGACGCTGTCGCCGACCAGATAATAGATCTCGGTCTGGTTCGGCTTGAAGTCGTCGACAACCTGCTTCAGCGAGCGGTTCTCGCCCGACGTCGTGGTGAAGCGCGCCAGTGCCAGCAGCTTGTCGCGGCGCTCGAAATCCTCCCACAGGCCTTCCTTGATCACCGGGCCGAACGCGTTCCAGATCTTTGCGAAGGTCTCCGGCTCCTTCTCGCCGAGCGTCTCCAACTCGCCGATCACGCGGCCGGTGACGGCCTTGCGGATCTGCGCGAGCTGCGGATTGTTCTGCAGCATCTCGCGCGAGATGTTGAGCGGCAGGTCCTCACTGTCGATCACACCCCGGATGAAGCGCAAGTAAGCCGGCAGCAGCTCGGCATCGTCGGCGATGAAGACGCGGCGGACGTAGAGCTTGACCTTACCCTTGCGCTCGACCTGGAACAGGTCGAACGGCTTTTGCGACGGCGCGAACAGCAGCACGGCGTAGGACTGCCGGCCCTCGGCACGGTAATGCAGCGTCATCGCCGGCTCGTCGAACGCGCCGGCGATCTGCTTGTAGGCCTGGGCGTAATCCTCCGGCTTGAGCTCGGATTTCGAGCGCTGCCACAGCGCGCTCGCCGAGTTGATCTGGCGCGGCTCGCCCTCTTCCGGCACCAGCAGGATCGGAAACTGGATGTTGTCGGAATATTCGCGGACGATGCGCTCGATCTCGTAGGCCTCGAGATACTTGGCGGCGTCCTTCTTCAGATGCAGCACGATCTCGGTGCCGCGCGCGACACGCTGGGCGGCCTCTTCGCCCCCCGGTGCGATCTCGAAGCCGCTGCCGCCTTCCGACGTCCACACCCACACCTCGTCCGAGCCGGCGCGGCGGCTGGTGACGACGATCTTTTCGGCGACCATGAAGGCGGCATAGAAGCCGACGCCGAACTGGCCGATCAGGTTGGCGCCGTCCTTGGCCTCGGTGAGCTTCGACAGGAACGATCTGGTGCCGGAGCGCGCGATGGTGCCGAGATTGTCGATCAGCTCCTGGCGCTCCATGCCGATGCCGGTATCAACCACGGCAAGCGTGTTGGCCGCCTTGTTCGGGACGATCCTGATCTCCGGCGGCGTGCCGTCCGTGATCAGGGACGGATTGGCGATCGCCCCGTAGCGCAGCTTGTCGCAGGCATCCGACGCGTTCGAGATCAACTCGCGCAGGAAGATATCGGTCTCGGAATAGACCGAATGCACCATCAGGTGCAGCAATTCGGCAACCTCGGCCTGGAATGGCTGGGATTCGGCAGCGGCAGTTGTGGTCATGCGGAAACTCGGACAATCGGTAAGGGGCGGGAAAGCCCTGATATAGCGCGATCGCGCCGCGTGGCAAGGTTGCCAAAAGCGGCCGGAACCGTCAGTCCGAGATCGCCGCGAGATAGCGCTGCACCGAGCGGTCGAACGCCGCCTTAGCGTCGGAGGCGATGTTCTTGCCCCACCAGGCGCCATAGATCCGATCATAGGCCAGCGGCTCGACCGCGCGCGCGAGGCGGCGGACCGCTGATGCATTGAGCGGGATATAGTTCGGGTAGGAATACATGAAGCTGACCGAGCGGCGGTCCATCGCCACCATCGCGATATCCCCGGTCAGAAGCGCGCCGCGCCCGTCGGCGCCATTGCGCCAATGCAGCATGGTGGCGCCGGCAAAATGCCCGCCGCCGCGCACCAGCAGGATGTCGTCGGAGATGCGATGGCTGTCCCCCTGCCACGGCACGATCGACGGATAAGGCCGCGTCACCCATTGTGCATCGTCGCCGTGCAGATAGACCGGGGCATTGTCGAACGCCGCGCTCCAGTCGGCGACCGCGCCATAATAATGCGGATGCGAGATCGCAATCGCCTTCAGCCCGCCGAGCGATCTGACATGGGCGATCGCCTCGGCGGTTGCCAGCGGCACGCAGTCCCACATCACGCAGCCGCCGCGGTCCGGCACCAGCAGCGCGCGCTGCCCGATCGCAAAGGACGGCTCGAGCGCGATCCCGACGAGGCCAAGATCGTCGCGACAGACCAGTTTGTGCCGCTCTGCGAGCTCCTCGCGCGTCAGCCACGCCTGCCCCTTCCAGTTCACATATTGCCGCTCGTCCTCGCAGATCGGGCAAGCCGGCGGCGGCGCAGCGGTCTCAGGAAATTGCGCGCCGCATTGTTCGCAGGTCCACAGAGGCATTGGCAGCGCCCTCGTTGCGATGAAGCTGGTCTGCTGATCTAGCGCCGCGGCAGGAGGCGTTCAATGCCGCCGCCCCAGTTCCATCTGCATCTCCGCCGGTGCTATGCCGAACTTCCGGCGGAACGCGCGATGGAAATAGGACAAGTCGTTGAAGCCGACCGTATAGGCGATGTCGCTGACCTTGCGGCCGGCGTCCTCTTCGTGCAGCAGTAGCCGGCGCGCCCGCAGCAGGCGCTGCTCGAGGACGAACTCCGAGAATGTCGTTCCTGCGGACGCGAACAGGCGCTGCGCCTGGCGGGTGCTCAGCGCATTCGCCTTTGCTATGGCTTCGATCGTGAGCTTACCGTTGTCGAGATTTTTGAGAACATCGGCCTTCATCAGATCGAGCCGCGCCTTCGCCACGCCGTCGCGTGCCGACAGCTGCTTTGTCTCGGCGCTGCTGCCGAGAACGAGACCCGCCAGGTCGGCGAGATGGTGCGCCGCCGCCCGCTGGCCGGGCACGTCCAGATCGCCGGCAAGCTCGGTGCAGAGCACGGAATAGCGCTCGATCATCGCGCCCAGGGCCGGCTCGCGCCCGAGTACCCGCGCCAGCTGCGTTTCCACCAATGGTGCGACCTGGAGCAGCAGGCGCCGCGGAAACCGCGTCGTCGTAAAGCTGCCCGACCGGGTGAGGTCGGCGGTGCCGACGATATTCATTTCGGTGAGGCACATCTGGCCGCGCTGAAGCTCGATCGCCTTGCCTGCCTGCGTGACCTGCACCGTGCCGCGCGTCGCAGAGATCAGGACGAGGTCGTCGCAGCCGTCATTCAGAAGCGCGCGGGTGCGAGCGAAGCGGGCCGAGCCGCCGCGCGGCGTCGCGATGGCAACCGTATGCAGCAGCGTAAACTCGTTGTGGCAGTCGATGCGGTTGTCGTCGGTCGGTCCGACGTCGAGCCGGCAGAAGCCGCGGCAAATCCCTTCGCGCCATGCCTCATAGGCCGGCCCTTTGGCCAGCCCATGATGGAAAATCGAGAACCGGTTGGGCACCTGTGTCTCGGACATGATCCGCGCTCCGACGCTCGATCGATCAGGGCTGACACGATCGATCGCTTGCTGTCCGCCGCGCGCATGTCGTGTGCGCACGTCGTTCCTGTCCCTACGCTTGGCGCGACGGTCCACGACTCCGGCGCGGAGCCTGATACCACTGCGCCGATTGCCGGTAAAGCTATTCACGAGATGCAACCCTATGATGCGAAGTGCGAAAGCCGGGAATAAAACGGCGCAGCAGTTTCGCGACGCGGCATTGCCGTGTCTCGACGATGCCTACGCGTTCGCCCAGGTCCTGATGCGGACCGAGGCGGACGCCGAACTGGCCGTGCAGGAATGCTATCTGCGCGCACTGCGCCGGTTCGACGGCGTTCGCGGCCCGGCCATCAGGCCGTGGCTGCTCGCGATCCTCAAAGCCGTCTGCCAAGAGAAACTCGACCGGAAACCCTCCGGCAACAATGTAACGCCGGAACGGCGCGACACCCCGACCATCCGGCAACTCATCCATGACCTGCCCGCCCCGCTCGGCGAGGTCATCGCGCTGCGCGAGATGATCGATCTCTCCTACAAGGAGATCGCCGAAGTCACCGGCATTCCCGTCACCACCGTGATGTCGCGCATCGCGGAAGCGCGCGCCCTGCTGCTCCCAGCGTGGCGCGCGGCGAACAAGGCCGCGCAGGCGAAGCCGGCGGCGCCTCAAAACCGGTGGTCTACCGCGCGAACGCCTGTTGAACCGCCGACGGCTCGGTGATGCCGTTCGCGATCAGGAGCTCGAGCAATACCCGCGCCTTCTGCGGGTTGAGATCGAGCGAGACCGCGAAGCCGAGCTTGTCGTCCTCGACCTCGACGTTGCGGTTGACGAAGCCTGAGCCGACCCGGGTCGAACGCACCACCACGACGCCCTGCTTCGCCGCGGCGGCCAGCGCATCGATCGCGCCCTTCGATGAATTGCCGTCGCCGACGCCGGCCAGCACGATGCCCTTGGCGCCGCGCCTGACCGCATCCTCGACCTCAGCGGCGTCCATGTTGGCGTGCGAATAGATGATGTCGACCCGCGGCAAGGGCGGCGCATCCGGCAGCTTCAACCTGGCAGCCTTGACGGGTGCGGCCGGCTGCAGGAAGCGCAGCGAGCCGGTGTCGACATAGCCGACCGGGCCGACTTCGGGCGAGCGGAACGTCTCGACGCTGGTGGTGTTGGTCTTCTGCACCCAGCGCGCGGCATGGATGGTGTCGTTGAGCACCACGAGCACGCCGCGGCCGCGGGATTCCGGGGCCGATGCGACCCGCATCGCCTCGTAGAGATTGGCCGGACCGTCGGCGCCGATCGCGGTCGAGGGCCGCATCGATCCGACCAGCACGATCGGGACGTCGGTGTCGAGTACGTTTTGCAGGAAGAACGCGGTCTCCTCCATCGTGTCGGTGCCATGGGTGATGACGACGCCGTCGACCTCCTTGTCGTCAATGGCCGCGCGGATGCGCTTGACGAGGTCGAACCACACGTTGTCGTTCATGTCCTGCGAGCCGATCGACGAAATCTGCTCGGCCGACATCTGGGCGAGCTTGTCGATGCCCGGGATCGCCGCGACCAGGTTGGCTGCGCTGACCTTGCCTGAGTCATAGGCGTTGCCGGCGCGTGCGCTGGCCTGCCCCGCGATGGTGCCGCCGGTACCGAGCACGAGCACGCGGGCCAGCGCGGTGCCGGAGGCCTGTTGCGCTGATACCGGCGAGGCAAGCCCGATCGTGAGGGCGGCGGCGAGGCCGAGGAAGAGCCGAACGGAATAATTGGATTGAAACGAACGTGGCATGATCTTCTCCCCAAAGCGACAGGTCGCCAGTCCACAACTCGTGGTTTTGTCCCGTAACAAGTGGACAAAGTTGCGGCGGAAGATGCGATGGTCGGAAGATGGGTTGAAGCGTTTAGTGAGCTTCAAACGTGTTGCGCAGCTCGATCTCCGTCCCGACGGTTCGCCAGATCGAACGATCGACGAACAGCACCCGATCCTCGGCGTGGGCGAGCAGTCTTGCGATATCAAGCGCGTGCAGGCGCGCATTGATGGTGTGCAGCACCGCGCCCATGCAGGGCACGGCGAGATAAAGCTCGAGGTGACGGCGCGAGTTCCAGGCCAGCGTGGCAACGCGCATGCCGCGCTCGACGCCGATCTCGGCGAGGAAGTTGGCGAGCTGGCCCGCGCGGCCGAGCAGCTCCGCATGGCTGATGACATGGACGCGGTCGCAATACCGCGTCGTCACCGTCTTGTTCGGATAGAGATCCGCGACACGTCCCTCACCAGATTGAGGGTGAGCGGGACCTGCTGCATCAAGCCTGCGAGCATGCCGTATTCTCCGGAACTTCCGCAAAACCTTGACATCTGCCGGAAGGCGGCGCAACATTTTTCGAAGATTATTCGACTTTTGGTGCCCGCGATGCATTTTGAGCTTCCCGACGACCTCCGCGTTCTGCAAGGCCGGATGCGTGAATTCGTGCGCAGCGAGCTACAGCCGCACGATGCCGCGATCGAGGCGACCGGCAAGGTGCCGGACAGCGCCATGGCCGGCCTGCGCAGGATGGGATTGTTCGGCACCAACACGCCGAAGCAATTCGGCGGCCTCGGCCTCACGATGCTGGGCAGCTGCATCGCGATCGAGGAGCTCGCGAAGGCCCACACCGCCTTCTACTATCTGAGCGGGGTCAACGTTCACATCGGCTCGAAGGCGATCGAGCTCTACGCGCAGCCGGCGGTTCGCGACCGATGGCTGCCGGAGCTCGCCAGCGGACGGGTGATCGGCGCGTTCGCGCTGACCGAACCGAATGCCGGATCCGATGCCGCCCGGATCCAGACCCGAGCGCGGCGGGACGGCGATCATTACGTGCTCGACGGCCGCAAGACCTATATCACCAATGCGCCCGCGGCCGGCGTCTTCACGGTGTTCGCCACGCTCGATCCCTCCGCCGGCGCCAAGGGCATCGCGGCCTTTGTCGTCGACGCAAAGACGCCGGGCCTTGCCATCGGCCGCCTGGTCGAGATGGCTGCCGGACGCGGCTCGGAGCACGCCGAAGTGATCTTCGAGGATTGCCGTGTTCCGCGCGAGAATCTGCTGGGACAGGAGGGCGAAGGATTCGCCATCGCGATGCGGTGCCTGGATGCCGGGCGCACCCATTGGGGCGCCTATTGCGTCGGCGCGGCGAGCCAGCTGCTGGACTACGCGCTCGACCATGTCTCGGAGCGCGAGACGTTCGGACGCAAGCTGCGCGACCATCAGGGCATCGAGTGGCAGATCGCCGACATGGCGAGTTCGCTGCATGCCGCGCGGCTTGTCGCCTATGAGGCAGCCTGGCGTTACGACCAGGGCGATGCCGCCGCCCGCACCGCCGCGGCAGCGCTCTCCAAATATACCGGCGCCGACATGGTGCAGCGCGTCGCCGACACGACCATGCAGCTGTTCGGCGGTGCCGGTTATTCAAGAGACCTGCCGATCGAGCGCATCTGGCGGGAAACGCGGGTGGTCCGCATTCTAGACGGCACCTCCGAGATCATGCGCCAGATCATTGCCCGCAACGCGTTCCGCACACATGAACGGCGGAACGCGCCGGTCTGACCCGCAGGCTTTACCGCTGTATCCCGTCGCAATAGCACTTGTGTTCCGATCCCGCTGCCTTACTGTTTTTTTTACGGGGATGAGATTCCTGCTTTGACGCGTCTTCCTTGCGCGAACCGGTATCCACTTCGCGCGAAAACGCTCTTGGAGACCACCGTGGCTTCGGGGACGACACTCAAGCTCAAGCAGCAACGCAGCCGCGACCGGCGCGAGCAGATCCTCACGGCGGCCACCAAGCTGTTTGGCGAAAAAGGCATCGACGGAACCTCGCTCACCGAGGTCGCCGCCGCGGCGAAAGTACCGCTCTCCAGCATCTATGATTATTTCGAGGACAAGCGCGCGCTGGTGCTCGATGTGCCCGAAGGCAATTTCGAGGCGCTGTATCAGAAGACCGAGCCGCTGCTGGTCAAGGGTGGCGATCCCGTCGACCAGCTCCGCATCATCTTCCTCACCAACTTCCAGTACATCAAGGACAACCCGAGCTGGGGCCGGGTGTTCTTCCTCGAGATCTGGCCGAGCGTGCTTGCCGCCGAACCGCGGATCAAGAAGGCGGTCGACAGATACGCGCTGCGCTATGTGCAGTTGATCAGGCAGGCGAGCCGCGCCGGCACCTATCGCCGCAATCTCGATCCCTACACCGCGATGTCGCTGATGATGGGCGGGATGTGCCACCTCACCGCCGTCTGGCTGCTTTACGGCCGCAAATACGATCTGGTGAAGAAGGGCAAGGCGCTGTTCACCACGCTGCATAACGGGTTTGTGCAGCGTTAGCCGCGCCGGTGCGCGGCCGGCTCTCGTAGAATGGGTAGAGCGAAGCGAAACCCATCATTCGTCAGGTCGACACGGAGCGATGGGTTTCGCTTCGCTCTACCCATCCTACGCACCGCGTGGTTCGCGGCGCGAACGATTTGATCCAAATTCATCGCTGTTTGGCCGGCTATGGCGGCGATCCGTTTCCGGAAAACCAATACACAACCGTCGAAATCCTGTTCTAGTATGACGTCGTGGGCGACCCGCGACCGGACACGCGGGCACTCGGGATGGGAGCGTACCGATGGACGTCAAGGCTGTTCTGCCGCCGCGTGGCCGCGACTATCGCCTCGATCTGCTGCGCGGCTTCGCCAACTGGGCGATCTATCTCGATCACATCCCGAACAACGCGGTGAACTGGATCACGCAGAAGAATTTCGGCTTCAGCGATGCGGCCGATCTGTTCGTGTTCATCTCCGGCTACACCGCATCCTTCGTCTATGCGCGCATGATGCTCGAGCGCGGCACCGTGATCGGCGCCACCCGCCTGATCAAGCGCGCCTGGCAGATCTATGTCGCCCACGTCCTGCTGTTCGTGATCTATATCGCCGAGATCGGCTATCTCTCCCAGCGCTACCACGACCCGAACCTGCAGGACGAATTCAACGTCGCGGGCTTCATGCACAATCCGGCCGAGACGCTCTATCAGGGCCTGATCCTGGCGTTCAAACCGGTCAACATGGATGTGCTGCCGCTCTATATAGCGCTGATGCTGTGCTATCCGCTGGTGCTGTGGGCGATGCTGCGCAAGCTCAATCTGACGCTGCTGGCCTCGTTCCTGCTCTATCTCGCGGCGCGGCAATTCGGCTGGAACCTGCCGGCCTATCCGTCCGGCTCATGGTATTTCAATCCGTTCTGCTGGCAGTTCCTGTTCGTGTTCGGCGGCTGGTTCGCGCTCGGCGGCGCGAGCGAATCGATCACGTTCATCCGCTCGCGCGCCTTCCTTTGGCTCGGCGGCGCCTATCTGCTGTTCGCGCTGGTCATGACCTTGGCGGGCCGCTTCCCGGAGCTCGGACAGGCGATGCCGGCCTGGCTCTATGACGCCTTCAATCCGAACGACAAGACCAACCTTGCGCCTTATCGCGTGCTGCACTTCATCGTCCTCGCCTTCTTCGTCACCCGCTTCCTGCCGCGCGAATGGCCCGGATATGAATGGCCGATCTTCCAGCCGATCATCAAATGCGGCCAGCAGTCGCTCGAAGTGTTCTGCACCGGCGTTTTCCTCGCGGTCATCGCGCATGTGCTGCTGGTCGAGGTCTCCGGCAGCATCTGGATGCAAATCGCGGTCAGCATTGTTGGCATCGTGCTGATGACCGCACTCGCCTATTACCGCTCCTGGTCGAAGAAGGTCGACAAGGCGCCCGCGAAGGTACCCGTAGCTGCGCAGACGCCCGTGGCCGCGCAGACGCCAGCGACCGCGAAGCCGGCGGAGTAAGTGACGGCGCGCGGCCGAAGCCGCGCGCAACGTGCAAAGTAGCCTGCTATCTCGCCAGCGGCTTGCCGGCCGTCTCCGGCGCCAGGGCGATCAGCGGCAGGCCGACTACATAGATCAGCGACAGCATCGAAATCGCCAGCGGGAAGCTGCCGGTGCGGGCGGCGAGCGCGCCGATCAGGGTCGGGCCGGCGGCGCCGAGCACGCGGCCCATGCTGAAGGCGAAGCCGGAGCCCGAGCCGCGCAGCGCCGAAGGAAACATCTCCGGCAGCCAGATCGTGAACAGGCCGAACACACCATTGGTGAAGAAGCCGAGCACCGGCAGCAGCACCATGAACAGCGTCAGGCTGTCGAGCCATTCGATCGCGACCTCATAGGAGACCACGACGGAGATCAGCCCGCCGACGAAGAACAGCACCGCGGTGCGGCGCCGGCTGCCGAGCCAGGTAGTTAGCCATGGTACAAGGAGGCAGCCGATCAGCGTGCCGACATTGGTGATCAGGCCGGCCACCGCGCCCATCTCCTGCGCGTGCGCCGGCGTCGCGCCCGCGGCGACCAGCTTGGTCGAGATCACGGTCGGGGCCCAGAAGTTCGACGACCAAAGGCCGAAGATGATGCAGGCCATCATCAGCGCCGCGGCCCAGGTGGTGCGCGCCTGGTCGCCGGCAAACAAGGCCGCGACCGACGGCTGCTCGTGCGCAGCCCTGCGCTCGGGTTCGGGAATGTTGCTGCGCAGATACGCGATCAGCAGCGCGGGCAGAATGCCGAGCAGGAACATGCCGCGCCAGCCCAGCGTGCTGCCAATCGCAAGCGTGACGGCGGCGGCGAGGAATAGCCCGGTCGGCGTCGCCGTGTGCAGCCATCCGGCGAGCCGCACCCGCGTATTCTCCGGCACGGATTCCTGCAGCAGCGGCGTGCCCGCGGCCCATTCGCCGCCGATGCCGAAGCCGGCAACAAAGCGAAACAATGCGAACATCACGATACCGGTCGCAAGCCCGCACAGCGCCGTGAACAGCGAGTAGACCAGCACCGTCCAGCACATGATCCGGACCCGTCCGTAACGGTCCGCGGCCCAGCCCCAGACCATCGAGCAGGCCCAGCCCAGCATGAAGATCGAGAACAACAGCCCGCCATAGATGCCGATATTGGCCTTGCTCGGCTCAATGCCGCTGGCCGGCAGCAATTCGCTCAACGCGCCGACCAGGATGTAGGCGTACATCGACGAATCGAAGCCATCGAGCATCCAGCCGAACCAGGTCGCCCAAAACACTTTTCGCGGCGACACTGCGCCAGGCGCCGCGACCGACGGCGCTACGGCATCAACGATGCTCTCAGTCATGTTTCCTCGCACGTTTCTTTTGTGCGGCGGACTATGACGAGGTTTGCGCGCCGAGACACCACCGGCAAACGGGACGGAGGTATCCGGCATGAGAATAGCGACGCCGATCACATCGACGTCACTGCGAACGCCCGCTCCTTCTACGAAGCACGCACGGAACGCCGGAAAATGTAGAAAGCGATGATGACCAGCGGCGGCACGGCAAGTGCGAGCCAGGAGGCTGGTCCCAGATCCCGTCGCCGAGGGGCGCCGAGACCTGCCCGAACGCGATAACGGCAAAGATCAATACCGACGCCGGAAAGATTTACGCGATCTCGCTCCCGACATCAGGATCGCTCCGCCACATGCGCGCGTGAGCGGGGATAAGATCCGTGAAACCTTCGATTTTTGGCGGATGCCTTCGACAACGCGAGCCTTGCAAGCTGGGATCAATCCCGTTTGGATCGGGAAGAATGTAGGAAATGAATGCGTCGTAGTTGAACTCAGACATTGAGTTCGACGGGCTGAGAGTTCGACGGGCTGCTTAAATAAGAGCGGGTCCGAACCGGGCCGGATCGCGCAGCTGAACAGGAACTGGTTCGAAAAAATCTACATCAGACATGCAAGCTAAACACGTTGTAGTGGCTCGATCAATCTTCATCTCGTCCGGCGAGCATCAACACCGTCCCCCTCCCCGCGCCTGGGGATGATGGTGCGGTTCGCTCGACGCGGCGCGATCAGCTTGTTAAGCCGCCTCTCCGCAAGGGCAATTTGAGTCGGGACATGACCGTAGCGATCGAGATGGGACAAACGACGGCCGGCACTTCGGCGGCCATCGACCTCGAGGAGCTATTGGCGACACGCCTGCTGGTGCAGGGCAACTCGGGTTCCGGCAAATCCCATCTGCTGCGCCGGCTGCTGGAGCAGAGCGCCCCCTGGGTGCAGCAGACCATCATCGATCCCGAAGGTGATTTCGTCACCCTGGCCGAACGATTCGGCCACCTCGTCATCGACGCCGAGGACCACACCGAGCGAAGCCTGCAGGTCGCCGGCGAGCGCGTGCGCATCCATCGCGTCTCCACGGTGCTCAATCTCGAAGGGCTCGACGCGGAGAACCAGATGCGGCGCGCCGCAGCCTTCCTCGGCGGGCTGTTCGACGTCGCCCGCGATCACTGGTATCCGATGCTGGTGGTGGTGGACGAGGCGCAGCTGTTCGCACCGGCGGTCGCGGGCGAGGTGTCTGACGAGGCGCGCAAGCTTTCGCTCGGTGCAATGACCAATTTGATGTGCCGCGGCCGCAAGCGCGGGCTTGCCGGGATCATCGCAACCCAGCGGCTGGCGAAGCTCGCCAAGAATGTCGCGGCCGAAGCGTCGAACTTCCTGATGGGCCGCACCTTCCTCGATATCGACATGGCGCGCGCCGCCGACCTGCTCGGCATGGAACGGCGGCAGGCGGAAGCCTTCCGCGACCTCGAGCGCGGGCAATTCATGGCGCTGGGACCTGCGCTCTCTCGCCGTCCACTGGGCTTGCGCATCGGTCCGACCGACACCCAGCCGCGCAATGCGGCGCCGCGGTTGATGCCGCTGCCTGAAGCGGCACTGGAGGACGCGCGCGCGATCATCCTCGCCGCTCCGCCGCCGGAAGCGGCGCGGCCGCAACGCCGGACGCCGTCGCCGGACCTGCTCAGCCAGTTGATGGCCGCCAAGCAGCCGGCAGCGGAGCCAGATCCCGAAGCTGCGGAGCCGCCGCCGAGCGCCGAGCAATTGGCCGAGCGGCGGGAACGGCTGGACCGTATCCTGCGCGCCATCCTCGCCGAACCCGACGCAGGCTTTCGCGCCATCGGCGTGCTCTATCAGGAGTTCGTGGTCCGCTGCCGGATCGAGGGTCTCGGTGCCGTGGTGCCGGAGCTGACCGACTTCCGCCGGATGCTGACGCGCGCCCGCGCCGGGCTCGGCGCCGATGTCGCGGACGACGACGCCTGGCAGGACGTCTCGCTGCGTGCGGCCCTGCTGCCCGAGGACATGCAGGGCGTCTTCATGATGATCGCGCGCGCCGCGAAAGAGGGCTGGCCGTGCCCGAGCGATGCCGCGATCGCCCGCGCCTACGGCACGCATTCGCTGCGCCGCGCCCGGCATCTTCTGACCTACATCGAGGAACAAGGCCTGATCGTCTGCCAGCTCGACGGTGCCGGTCGGCGGATCGTCACCCTCGTCGAGCTCGCCTGGGCCACCGCCGCGGCCGACCCGAATGTGGACGACCAGGCGGCGGAAGCAGCCTGTAACGGCTCGTCGCTGTGATCAGGTGCTGAGCAGGCGTTAAGTGTTGAGCGGCATCGCGGAAGCGCTGCAAGACTGGAAAAAGGCCCGCCAGGAGGCGGGCCTTTTCATCTTTGCCGGTTGAGGGATCTTGGTTGCGGAGGGCCCGCAACAGGCCCTCCACAGCCGCCTATCTCAAGCCCTTACGCATGCTGCGGCTGCGCAAGCTGACTGACCTGCATCGCCGGCGGATCGACAACCGAGGTACCGCCATGGCCGTCGCTCGAGGCCGTGAATGTGGAAGCCATGTAGTTGCCCAGCAGCGCAATGCTGGCGGTGACAGTGCCGTCCGTCACCGTGAGCGTTCCGCCCGAGGCGTTTCCGCTGAAGGTCGGCGTTTGAACGTTCGCGAAATTGATATTCGCGAAATCGATCGTGTCCGAACCGGACATCCCGGCGACAGTTCCGGTGAAGCTCGCGGAATTGTCGAGCTTCAGCGTCCCCGTGCTGCCCAGGAACGTAACGGCGGCGTTCGAAGCCCCCGTCAATTCCAGGGTGGTACCCGCTGCGATGGTGGCAGTGCTGGGGCTCTCTCCCGTTACGTTGAAAGGCTGCCAGACACCCCACGCACTGCCATCATAGGCCCGGATCCAGAGCTGGTCGGTGCCGGAACCGGCCTGATAGGTCGTCTGGGCAAGTTGTGCCGAAGTGACGTCGATCTCTGTATTCGCAGACTGGTTCACGCCGTTGACATTCCAACGCCCGTTCGTGTTGGAATCCCACAACGCATATTTCGTGATGGTATCGCCATCCGCGTCCGTCGCGCTGACCAGGCTCGAAGCCGCGAAGACCTGCCCCGAGACTGTCGTCACGTTCGAGACCGAGACTGTCGGCGCCTGGTTCGTTGCGGTGGCCGTGAAGCTCTTCCAGGCGCTCCACATGCTGCCGTCATTGGCCTTAACCCAGAGCGTATCCGATGGCGAGCCACCGGGGCCGAAGACGTAGCTCACCTGTGACAGGTTGGCCGCGCTCACATCGATCTCGGAGTTGGCGGCCTGGGCGACACCGTTCACAACCCAATGGCCGTTCCCGCCGGTGTCCCAGAAGGCGTACTGGGTGATCGTATCGTTGCCGACACCATCACAAACTATCAGGTGTGGGATTCGACGGCGGATGCGAGCAGCGGGCACTGGGTGGTCGGGGGAGTCGCCCAAGGCACCAATGCCGCCATCAATGTCACGGCAGCCCAGCTTTCGAGCACAAGCTTTCAAAGCGGCTCGGGTTCGGACGATCTCTGGGTGAGGGCTTACGACGGCTTTGCCTGGGGCGCGTGGAAGGAGTTTCACGTCACCGCGCCGGTTGACAGCGCTCCGTTGGTGACCGCGTCCGACTTCCACGCGACGGCCAACCAGAGCGTGGCCGCCTTAACCCTGTTTTCAGTCTCGGATGCCGACGGCGACAGTATCGCACAATATCAACTCTGGGATTCGACGCCGTCGGCAAGCAGCGGCCACTGGAGCATTGGCGGGAATACGCAGCCCACCGGCACCGCCATCAACGTCAGCGCGGCCCAAATTGCGAGCACGTCATTCCAGGGCGGTACCGTGCCTGACGACCTCTGGGTTCGCGCCAGCGATGGCATCAGCTGGAGTGCGTGGCACGAATTCCATTTCATCGTCTAGGGAGCGGCCCGCGTTGCGGAAACGCCGTGATCTGCACCCAATCGGTCGACGACACGAGGCCCGATTGTCCTCCCAAAGCAAAATGGCCCGCGAAATGCGGGCCATTTTGTCGGAACCGGTTGGTCCGGACTTGGTTGCGGGGACGCGCAACAAACGCCCCCACAGACTGGCGCCGATCGTGATTTCGTTGAAACTATAAGGGTTTAGCGATTGGTCTGTTCTTTGATTGGTGGCGAAGTCCTGTCGGCGTCTTTAGCGAACCTATATGGCTAGGCGTGACCGGCCTCCTTTGTCACTATGCGGCTTCAGCCAGCTGCGCGCGCAACCGGATTACCCGCACCCTAGCCACGCCCTCACGGAGCGCCATGGCCGCAGAAATCTCCTTGTAGCTCGATCCTGCGGCAACGGCGGACAGCAGATCCCAATTGGTTTTGCCGATCCGGCCACGAATGTCAGCAAGTTCGCTGCGAGCTTCCAGGGCTTTATCAGGGTGGGCGGTCGCGAAATGCTCGCTCAACGGTTCACGACGAGCGATGCGATGACGTTCGCGGCGCCTGCTGGTGGCGACGACGAGCCGGACATCTTGGTCAGAGGGAGCGTCCGATGCCGATTCCAGAACAAAGTTCATGGCGGCCTCGGTGCCCCAACTACGGTCACCAACCTGATGGTTATTGCTGAGATTGCTCTGAAGACGGGCGTAGACGCCCCAGGGGTGCGGAAGGTCCGCCATTGGGTCTCATTCCTTGTTCTGTGCAGGCCGCTGTTGGCCTACGGGGAGACGACAATCGGTCCGTCCGGGACGAGCTTCTTCCAGGTAACCTCTAACCGAGACGCTGTGCTGGTCAGAAGGGTAGCCTGGGCGCGCTAGAAACGAGCCGATTGCCGCTAACGTACACGGTTCTGCTAAAATTCAAAGTGCTGTGCAGCGCGAAGTTGTGTCGCGCTGCACATTTTCCCCTTAGTCAGTCATCTGGACGCGATAGGAGTCGGACCATTCCTTCCGAAATCCATCCAGCAGCTTGCGCGCGTCCTCGTTGTTGTAAGACAACACGCTTTGCGTCCGGGCCAGGGAAAGCAGAAGCAGGTCGAGGGCAACCACAAGGCCGTCAACCCCCTCCGCATTGGTCGGTGGTTCGCCGGCCTCCCCGGGTTCTTCCGCAGCGGAAACCACATTGGCCTTTTTCAGAGGTTCGTAGAGTTTGCTGAAAAACGGATGGGCGGTGTTGATCGTCATAATCACCCGGCCGAACCGGTTCTCGACGTGGTAGAACGGCCAGTATTCGTCGTACTTGAACGTAATCAGGTACTTCGACGACTTAACGCGTTCAAACGCCTGTTCGTCGGTTTCGCCGTCACGCTTGAGGGTCAAAGCCAGGCCACGCAAGTTGTCGTCGCGCTGCTTTTCCTCCTCGGGCGACAGTGATTCCACGTTCAACGGCTTCATCTGGAAGCCGTCGGTGTCGCTGGCTTTGCTTTCCGCCTCGCTACGCCCGGCCTCCAGCTTTGCCGCGGCCTGCTTGCTCTGGAACCGCTTGATTTCTTCGGCGATAGCAGAGACGTCGTCGCGGATTTTCCGATTGATCGCCTCGACGACGTACCCCTTGAGGCGCACACCCTGCTTGTTGGCGGCGACGCCGAAGGCCTCGTCAAGGATACCAGGGAAGTCGATCTGGACTCTATACCAGTTTGCGACGCTATGCTTGGGCACAATCTCACGCATCGGGCCGGCATAGACCTCGCGGTCGTTCCTGACGATCGAAACGGTCATCCCGTCGAATACCCGCAAGTCGTTTTTCTGGACCTTTCGGGACAATCCGAGCCAGGACTCAAAAGGCAACGCATACAACTTCACCGTGACCTTTGCGGTTTCTTTGGAAGCCTCCGAGATCGGAACGTCAACTTCCTTGGTGTCGATCAAGCGGCTCTGGGTGGTCACCAGATCGGGAATGCGGGCGTGGCGGGCGTTGGGCATCCAGTAGGTCGGATCGAAGATTTCGACTTTCCGATTGTTCACGAATAGGGCGACGCCGTTTGCCAGCACCCGCCTATAAACTCGGCCCATTTCCTTTACGGCGTGATCGACCAAGGTTTGAGCCTTCGCATAGCTGAGCCTATCGCAATTCGGAAGGAATACGATTGTGCCGGATGCGCCCAAAACCTCGTTCAGATCGTCGCTGGGCAACGCGAGAAAATTCTGTTCGTTCTTGTCGGGAAACACCATGGTTTCAGTGAAAAGACCGGCGACGTCCGAAGGCAGGTCAGTCGAGAAGACCGGGTCCGGCAGCTCGACCGAGTTAGCCCGATCCTTGCCGATGTCCTCGACGTCAAGGGTCATCTTGTAGAAGGCTCCCTTTTCCTGCCAGGAAAAGAGCTCCAGCACGGGGCTCATGCTCAGAGCGGCGGTTTTCATCCCCATCCCAAAGCGGCCGATCCCCTCGCGATTTCCGTAACGCATGGAGCCGCCGAAAGCGGTTGCCATCTTCAGGACGTTGGGAGACATGCCTTGGCCGTTGTCGTAAACGGCCGCGTCGATCTCGTAGCTACCTCTCGTCCCTCTCTGGCGGAAATAGATACGGACTTCGTTCGCGCCTGCCTCGATCGCATTGTCCACATGCTCGCAAAGCGCGGAAGTGGTGTTGTTGTAGCCAACGTCGCGCAATGACGCGATGAGCGTTTGGGCGAAGAACAGGGGGACAGTGGCATTCTCCTTCAAGATGCGGTTCATCACCGTCTTGCCACCACGCGGGGCGTCTGTAGCCCAGTTAGGCGCCGCAGCGTTTTCGGCCTGATCGCGATTGCTTTCTGGGGTATCCAACATTTGCTCTCTCCATGTTTTGTGGTGTCGGCTGTTCGACACCGGGCGAGGCCATCATTGGCTCTCGATCCTTAGGAGATGGCGTCGGCAGATTGTTACAAGCCAACTTCCTGGATCGAGGTCTGTGGCCCCTCGGCGGCGCCACTCCATGTCACGTCAACGCCGCAATCCCGCGACTTTTCCAGGGACCGCCAATCATTATCTCATTGAATCCCAACAGCTTACATGAAGATTCTGGGCTGACCCGCTTGTACAATGCGGTATTCGGCCCATACTGAATGCATCACGCGTTCCGTTTCCTCCTCTGAGGTACGGCCACCCGATCACGCCTTCCGGCGTGATGGAAGGCCAACTCAAGAGGACACATCTTGATGGATAATTCCCCATCGGTGCTCACCTTGGCTATCCTCAAGCGCGATACTGCAGGCGCTTTGGCAGCGATCAATGAGTCGCTTAAGGCGGGCCATGATCTGAACGTTCCTGACGCCATGGGACGGACTGCGCTTATCGAGGCGATAGTCTTCGAGGAGTACGAGGTCGCTGCTCGTCTTGTCGACCTACAGGTAGACGTGACAATCGTCGACGCCTACAAGAAAGATGCTCTGGACTATATCTGTGATCGCAATATACCCGGACTGCATGACCGGATGATTGTCATTTACGATTTGCAGATCGGTCAAGAAAATCGGGCGCGCTAAGAGCGCGCCCTTTTTCGTTGACTATGTTTCTGTACCAACATCGAGATCCCTTTCCCCTGCATCACTGGGCTCGATATCCGGGTTCAGCCATTCGCTCATTGGTCGGCTCACAAGCCTCGCGTTGATATACGCCAGCTCGCGCGAATAGACCGTGATCCCATAAGAGGCCGATTTATTAATGTAGCGAAGAACGAGTGCGACATCGGTCGTATGGTCGTCGAGGAGACACAGCGGAAGCAGGAGACTGATTGTATCGAGATCTGGATAGTAGCAGGGAATAGCCGTCTTGAAATTCTGGATGACGCGGGCTCGCGCGCGATCTTTGGCGTGATTGATTACGGCAAGGATATCGCGTTTCTTCTGTCCTCCTTCGTCATTATTTATTGCGTGAACGTACGCTTTCAGCCATGCCTCGTCCCTGTTGTTCGGAACACCTCTTCCT
This sequence comes from Bradyrhizobium sp. USDA 4501, assembly GCF_054062115.1. NCBI lineage: Bacteria > Pseudomonadati > Pseudomonadota > Alphaproteobacteria > Hyphomicrobiales > Nitrobacteraceae > Bradyrhizobium > Bradyrhizobium sp. USDA 4501. The sequence goes on along the minus strand of NZ_JBSSEX010000001.1, from coordinate 5,610,287 downwards.
ATCATAGAATTGGGCATATGACGCTCAAGAAACTTCAAGGGATATCTCCCTGCCTCTATGCCGTCGTCGATTACATGCTCTTCTTGAATAATTATTTCGGCGTTGCCGTCGAAGAATGTGTGATGCAGCTCCCGAACATATTGCGCCGGAGGTGGAGGAACCGGAAAATCGTGAATAAAGTTGAAGGTGCGGCGCCCCTCTCCTTGAATGCAAAACTCTAAGAAGCGGTATTGCGGACGGCGCTTCCCTTTGTATCTCTGAAAGAGCGCGTAGATCGGTCGATTCCACTTGTCGGACAGCCCGGTATTGAAGCAAGCGAGGTCTTCAGAGAAAGCGATCTTGTCTTCATAGACCAGCCGATAAAAAGTGTAGCGCAGATAGTTCTCAGCGATCCCATGCGGGCGACGTCCCTTGAATGACCAAGACTCGTCTCGGCGACTGGCTATTTCAGCGAGATCTCTCGCTGCATCTCTGATGTTGATTTCAGCCCACTTGGTAAGAAGGGTGCCATGGGAACCCTGCCGCTTTCTTTCCAATATTTCGAGTTCGAGTCTATAGCCCGCAATCTTTTGGCGGATACCCTCCTTTTCCGGATCATGCTCCGGCTGCACATCAAGGGAGATGAGCTCAAAGCCACGGGGCGTTTGCGCGAAACGCACGCGCGCATAGGAACCGAGCACCCGGCTAGGCGACGTAAGCCTTGCTACGTCCTCGAGTGCAAACGAGAACATTTTTCCATCGACGTTGACCTCGCCCTTTTTCTTCTTGGTGTCGTATTTTTGAACCCGTCCCCATTGGGTCATTTCAATCGCGGACTCGTTAGTATCCGTCGGCTTTGCGGCTGAATCTGTTCGCATTGGCTTTGATAAGGGCTTGCTATCTTCAACCGAAGTGCCCTGGTGATCGTCCGTAGGAGCCTCAGATGGAAGCGTCCCTTGCGCCTCGATTAACTGCCTCTCAAAGGGCGTCCCCGGCTCTCGATCGTGGCTGTCGGCTAGCTGAGGCCCGACTTCCTGCATTTCGTTAGGTAGGAGTGTAGTTTTGCGCGCTTCTAATTGCCTGGATAGAAGTTCCTGAAACTGTTCTGCGAGCGCTTCATCGTCGGGTGTCAATCCGGAACCTTGATGGAGCAAACCGCCGGTCAACGATCCATCGAGGTTCCGGCTTGTTGGCTGGTCTTCTGGCACCGACTTTGTCTCCGGGGGTATGAGGTCTCTATTTACTTCGTCGAGCTCTTCAGCACGCATCGAGGGCTCGTCAACCGTACGAGATTCTGCGTGGCTATTATGCGGAAAAGCCGCTTCTTCTTGCGGAGCAGCAAACTTAGCCGCCTTAGCTCGTCTAGCTAGCTCATGTTCAAATTGTAGAAGCCGAAGGCTTCCGTCAAAGCCCTCTAGGGCGACGTGATGACGCGCGAAGGCTGCGTCATATAGGAAATCACCAATACCGCTAAATCGACCAACGGGTGCCGAAAAATTGGCACCGACCCACCTCGCTTCGTCCGACAAGCGGATTGTCCCTTGTCGGATACGATTATTAATTTCTTCGGCGTCGAGCGGCTCCGACCACGAATTGTCCCCCTCAAGAACTTCCCATTTAGTCATCAGGGCACCACGGGTTTTGGAAATAACGGACTCAGCTAGTCGTTGACTCGCCTGATACACCACGTCCATGGTGCTCCTGTTCTTAACTCCCCCGCCCAGGCGACCAACGCGCCACCAGGGGCGGCGAGCCCGGCGACTGGGTCAAGTCGTAGGCGGCGTTATGCGGCAAACATGACGCCGCCACCTTTTTGCCCCCGGTGGACTATTTTTTCAACCTCAACGGGACACGCGAAAATCCAGTTGCTTTCGCGCAAAGAAACGCTAATCTTTGTGCATTGAAGGTGTTTGCCGCACTTTCATGATTTCGGGTGTCTTTGCCGGACACTCAAAGTCTCTGGAAACTCGTTGGCCTGCAATAGCAGGGATAGCTGGCCCGTCTGGCCATTCTCTCCTTACACACAGGCCTGTCTAGTCCGCGGACCCCTGAGCGCGGTCGCTCTGTTTTTCCTGGCCACGGGCATCGTGGACAGAAGGCAGGTGGGGTGTGTTCGCGGAAGCTCGTCATTTCGACGATCTTGAAGCACTGATTGATCATAGGCGCGCGCCGAGCGATGCTGGCTGGTCTCATGAATGGGACTGGTCACTTCCCGAGCTTGGCGAATTCGACAACTACGGCAAACGCCTCGGCAACAAGCGTCTGAGCCAATATCAATGCCTTAAGGTCGGGCCGCTCGCCGACGCCCTTGAGGAGATCGGGGAGATTGACGCCGCGCACGCGATGCGCCGATGCGGCTGTTACGTGATCGTCGATCGCTATGAGCGCGGCAGCGTTTTCCGCGCCATGAACGAGTGCAACCACTTGGTCTGCCCCACGGCGCAACGGCGCCGTGCCGCAAAGCTGGTCGACGAGAAAGGCGCCGCGATCGAGCGCTTCATCTCGAAGCGTCCCGACAGTCGTCCCCTCATGGCTACCCTGACCACACGGGCGGTCCCCGCCTATGACCTGTGGGTTGCGGTCAACCAGATCCTCGAAGCTTTCCGAAAGTTGATGCGCAGGGTTGCGGTTCGGCGAGCCTTCCTTGCGTGGCTCCGCTCGCTCGAAATCAGCCGCAATCCGCAGACGGGCCACTTCATGGTCCATCTGCACTGCATATTCATCGTCGGTCCCAACTACAAACCGGGAAGCAAGGAGTATCTCTCCTTCGAGCAGTTGCGTGCCGCCTGGAAAGCCAGCCTTCGCGCCGACTACGACCCGATGGTGCGCATCGAAAAGATGCGTGGCGGATTCGCGCCGCTCACCGTAACGGGTCGCAAGTCCCTGCAGGAATCCCTTAAGTACTGTTTCAAGCCCAGCACGATTATTTACGCCAAGAAGGGCGGCAAGCCCGCCATTGTCGGCGCCACCGTACGCGAGCTGTTCGACCCGAATGACGGCAAAGGCGTGCGTTGGATGACCAACGTGCCGTTGCGCGCGATTATCCAGGCGCTGAAAGACCGTCGCCTAGTCGAGACCTCCGCCAACCTCAAGGGCAATCTCGACCTCGATTTCACCGACGATCCAGATGCCGAGACTAAAGCTCACGAAGCGGAACTCGGCGACTTCATCTGTTCGGACCTCTACGCCTGGCGCGTTGTGCGCGGCCGAGGTGACTTCTTTTTCGTAAGTCGCTCCTTCGAGCGACCCACAAGCGAGGGAGGATTCGCCATGGGACCGTAAGCGCTCTGCCGGCGTGATGCCGGGACGTGCCTGCCAATTTATCTGAACCTAAAAAGGAACTTCAAATGAACGTCTGCGAACTGATCGTGAAAGGCCCCGTGCTGCACCTCAAAGAGTCGCGCAACGAACGCGGCCAAATCATTGGCTATACGATGCAGCTGATGAAGAAGGGCTTGAAGGGCTACGACCTTCTCAACATCAAGCTGTTCGAGGGGGCCAAGCCCGAGAACTTCAAGGAAGGCACCATCGTAGAGCTGGCGGTGGACTACTCGGTCTTCGAGAGCAACGTCTTCTTCCGGGCGATCCGGGACCTGAAGGCGCCCGCTGCTCCCGAACGCGCAACTCCGGCGCCGGCGCCGTCTCCGAAAGTCGCTTAAGGGTGACGGATGCGAGCGACCCCGCCGCCTTCTTTGATGCGATCGACTGGTTGGCGATCGATCCCGGCCTGGTCTGCGCCTTCTACGAGGCGACAGGCCGGCCGATGGAACAGCGGGTTCTGCTTCGGCCCCCTACAGACATGGCAGATCGCCACGCCTGGCAGCGCCAGTGCTTTGCCGACCTGATCGCCATGCAGGGCCGGGGCTGTCCAACCTGTTCAAGCTGACGGCTAGGCGCCGCGCATACCGCGCGGCGCCGCCCCTCTCTTCCTTCATACGGGATCATCATCATGCTTATTCTGTTTTTAAGCGGCCTGATCATCGCAGCGCTGTTCGTCACGTTTATCTGCACCCGCAAGTTCGCTCTCATGCCGGAGCGCGACCCGGCGCCGCCACCACCACCAGCGCCCCCTGTAAGGCGCGCTGCTGCCGTCGAGAGCGTTCAACTCGATCCTCCAATTCCACTCGACTATCCTCATGATGACGCGCATGCCAAATGGATCCGCGACATGGCTGCAAATCAGCGGGTGCACGGTTGGGCAGAACGTGAACGCGGCTTCGAGAAGTACATCGAAGACATCAAGGCGGGGCGACGCCAATGAGCCCGCTCGGCGATGCAGCGAGATCAGAGCTGGCGGAAACCGCCTATCGCGAAACCAAGGCACACGAGGCTGACTTCCAGCGGCGGGTGCAGGAAGCCCGGGCGGAACGGGACCGGGCGATCGCCGAGAAGAACGGCGTATTCCTTCCACCCGGCAGTGGCGACGCAGGCATTCAGTTGCGCTTCTATCCAAACGGCATCAACTTCGGGCGGACCATCGAGGACGGCGAGTTGACACAGATCGATCTCGTGGTGCCCGTTCGCCAGATACAGCACATGCTCGTGGGCGGCGTACCCGGAAGTGGCAAAACCGTATGGCTTCACGCCCTCGTGTCCCAACTCCAGGCTTCCAATGAGGTCGAGCGGCTTTTCCTGATCGATCTCAAGGGGGGCGTCGAGTTCGTACGGTATGATGGCCTTTGGAACGTCGCAATATGCAGGGACATCGAACGGGTCGCCGATGTCTTCCAGGAACTGGTCGCCGTTCTGCGCGAACGCCTTCAACAATTGCGAACGCGAAAGCAACGCACCTGGCCGGGTCAGCGAATCTTCGTGGTCGTCGACGAGTACGCGATGCTTCACGGGTTCATTGGCGAGGCCAAAGCCAAAGGCCAGAAAGAACTGGCGGTCCGCGTGTCGAATGACCTCCGGGAGCTGGTGCTGATGGCGAGAGCCGCCGGCATCGTGCTGATCTGCGCCCTGCAGAAGCCAACCAGTGATGCGATCGACTCGAACTTGAAAGCAAACATGGGCTTCCGGGCCTGCTTCCTGGTCAAGACGAGACAGGCGGCCGAAGCGGTGCTCGAAGCATCGGGTGACGATCTGCCGATTGATCCTCGCAACCTGCGGGTCGGCCGCTTCGTGCTCGATGACGGGCGCGCGTACCGTCGCATACAGGCCCCAATTACGCCAGGTTTGGATCTGTCGGGTGGCTGGTAAGGATCACCAAAGGAGCCGAGCGAGCGAGCACGGCCGCGCAAGCGGCCGCGCGCAGCGAAGCGCGGCGCCTTTCCTTGATACTAGTATAATGCAACATCTCGACAGACGCCCTATTCAGGCGAACGTGGCGAAGAGCTGACGGGCGTTGCATGGCCGGGAGGATACCACAGGCCGGGCTGAGGCGTATGGGTGAAGGCACGGCTGGCAGCCAGCGCGATGCAAGCGAGCACCATAAGGCCCGCAAGACCTTCGACCGCGAGCGCGAGACGGCTCTGACGCCCGGCGTAGATCGCGTTGGTGCGTGCCGCGTTCCCTTCAAGGCCTTCCTTGGCGGCATTCGTGAGCCAGAGTGGCCGGGTAACTGCGGTCGCAGCCTCTATGCCGGTACGAGCGTTACCGTTCTCGATAACCCGGTGAAGGTATTTGGCGACGACATCGCGGTCGCGCATGGGAACGACTATCCCGCGTTGACGGAGATAATCGCGCATACTGGTTACGGTGTCGCGACCGCTGCGAACGGTCAGGGTCATAGACCATGTGTGTATGAACATGGGTTTTGCTTTCTTTGGATTAATCAACAAGGAGAGAAACGCGCCGCGACGGCCGCCAAGCGGCCGGAAGCGGAGCGTTCATTTTCCTTGATACTCTCGCAATTGCGGCGTTATGATTCTCGGACCCCGGACGTGTGTGATCGGGGTTCTAGTATGTTGCTCGGCAAGGCCAAGCGCGAAAGCCCCGGTGCGAGCGGGGCTTTCGTTTTTGGAGGGAACGGAAATCCCTTCTCCTGCCCCACTGTTATCGTTTTATCACCTCAGGGCTTCGGCTTGACGCATTCAACGCTTAATGGTTTGTATTCGCCTGTATGAGCGAAAGCGTCGTGTTCGTTTGCGTGGCTTTGGCGTCCATTATCCGATTTTGAGCGATCGTCTTCGCATTCTGCGTGAGCCTCGGCCCGGGAATGAGACCATTGGCTGCGCGTTCGGCAAAGGCGTAATAAACTTGATCCGTGTTTGTCTCGGACAGCCCCGCCAAAGGCCCGGGCCCTTTGAATGAGGTCAGCGTCCAGGTCGGGCCGACTGAGTTAAGATTTTTGACCACGACGAATTTTGTATAGCCGGCCAGTTCACCAGCTTTCGCTCCCGTGAGCTTTGTCTGGCTCGCGATGTGAGCGGTATTCATGGCCATATGCACGGTGCTTTCGATGCCGAGGTTCGTCGCAAGCGGTGTGTCGGCGATGGTAGGGCAAGCGAGCGAATCGACTTTCCGGCCGAATTTCACGCTCGCTCGTTTGTCAGCTTCCATCTGCGCTCTCAAGTCGGCAATTGAGTACGTCAAAGGCACAGAGATAAAATGCTCGCGCTGAACATCCAATTTCGCCCCAGCGCCGAAAGCGAAAGGACCATTCGTATAGGTGAAGGATGGAGCGAGGGACCCGTCATCGTTCACTGTGAGATCGAGTTCAACCGCGATGACGTAGTCTCCGGCGGTCATGTCAGCGCTGTACTGGTAGTTGGGGTCGGCGATCACGGCTAGTTCGCACGTGACTTCTTGTACGATCGATTTCAGACTGGGAGCGTTGGACTCGTCGCGCGGCACATCGAAGTTATCGACGGCACAACCTGAAAGAAATAGACACAGAAACGCCAGCAGGGCGTTGGCTCGAATATTCATGGTGAACAACCTTAGCCAGGGTATGGGCGGCTGTTCGGGGGACAATTGCCCGGATATATTTGTCCAGTGCCCCCTAAAGCAGTGCCATAGGCGGTGCAGTCGTTTGAGTTCAAATTCTTGATGCAGATCGGGGTAACCCCCGGTTGGGTGAAATTGACGAGACAGATTTGCTGAACCGCGTCTGGATTCCTGCGCTGTAACTCAGCATCGGTTGATGCTCCAGTAATCCTGCGCAGCTTAACTCTCAGCTCATCGTCGCTAATTTGACCGGTTAATGAGCGAGCGGCCTTCCAATACATCGCACGAAAAAAATCGAGCATTTTGCGCTCAGCTTACCAAAATAAAAAACTCCTTTACGTTTTCAACCGTCCACTCAACAACCAGGAAGCGCAAGGGCTTCGTACGCAAAAACCCCACAAGTTGTAAACTTGCAACAATCGCTTCGTTGTTATCGGCGAACTGTATGCCGCAACTTTTTGTCTATGCAGACACAAAGGGTAATGCACTAGCGTGCGCGCTTATCTTCGGGATTGAAATCCGCCTCTCCTGCCCCATACTGCGTTCATTCCATATACCGTTTCATTCGTTCCACGCATCTTCGGTTGCGATGGAGTATTCATGGAGATAAGCAATGTTGGTTTTGAAACCGGGCTACAACCCGCCGGGCTACAGGTGGACCTTTCCCCTTGATGGCACGGATAGCCCTGAGGGCATCGACATGACCGGCGTGCCCCTGGGGGCGATCGGCAAAGGCGTGACCATCAACGGCGACCTGATCCTCAAGGACACCGGCCTCAAGGAATTGCCGGAAGGACTGATCGTGACCGGCAACCTCGACCTGACCGGCACGGAGGTCAGGTCAATTCCGGAAGATGCCAAGATCGGCGGCAAGATCATCGGGCTGCCGAGAAGAACTGTCTAGCGAATGCAAAGAGCGCCCATCGGCGCTCTTTGTGTTGATAGTTACGTTTCACGGCCAGTCACCGCCCTCGTCGCCTGCATCGATGACGGCCGGACATTCCTGGCCTTCGGAAGCGGGACGAAAATTGACGCAGAGCCCGCCGAAGCCACGTCCGTATTCGGCATGCGCGGAGATGATGCCGTAGTGATCGGCCACCACGCTGGCTGCCCGGGCCACGGCAGCCTCTATGCTGGCGATAAGCGCCCGTTGGGTGTGTTCATCTAGCGTGGAATCGCTGATGGCGTCGCAGAGATCGTTGACGTTGAGGATCTTGGTCATGGCGGCGCCTCCTAGTATTCGTCGGCCCGCATGATCGTCATCACGCGCTCGGTGACGGCCGGATCGGCCGGGTCGGGCGAGCCCATGGTGCGGTTGAGATCGTAGTAGTCGATCTTGAAGAAGAAGCGGTCCGAGTTGAGGTCGATCGAGCCGAAGTCGCGTTCGCCGTGCGGGTCGTTGTCGCGTGTGAAGCCGTCGAACTTGCGCACCGCGTCGAGCAGCTCGGCCAGGCGATCGGGTTCGAGGCTGGTCACGCCCGGTGTGAGCAGGACAGTGCCGCCGATCGTCAGCTCACGGCGGAAGCCGTCGTTGAGGTCGCGGATTTTGACGGTGTTAGTGTGGTCGGTCATTTGGATTCTCCCTTGTTGTCGGCTGCGTCATCGCGGCCGGTCGGGAGTATTCAAGGCCCGCAGCTTCAGCGGGCAGGCACAGGGTGGGTTCGCGCGAGGCTCCGGCGCGCATGCTTTGCGCGTTGGATACGCGTGGATGCCCTTGCCGGCACGCGCTGAGGGCCTACTCCCCGACCTTACCGGCCGGGTGGCGCGGTCCTTCAAGGGGAGACTGCGAACGGCTACACTGATGAAGCTAAGCCGTATGAGACGACGGTCAGGCGAGAGCCGGCTCTTTGAGCCTTACCACCAGCTTTCGAGCCGCCGCGACGAGACTTGGCAGGTTGTCCTGCGTAATGCTCCAGATCAGCTCAGAATCGACGTCGCGGTATTCGTGGCGCAGGAAGTTGCCCAGCGTTTCGATCTTGCCCCAGGCGATATCAGCCGCGATCTCCTTCACCTCCGGGGGCAAGGTCTTGGCAGCCTCCGAGATGATGAGCAATCCGTGCTCCACGGCACGCTGCAGCACCCACGAATCCTCAAAGTCCATGCGCGATACCCCGTCGAGCGCGCGGCTAATGGCCTCGGCTTCTTCGATGATGTGCAGGAGGCGGATAAGGGGCGTCTTGCTCGGGGGCATTAGAAGATACGGATCGCCTCTCGCTCCACGTCATCCCGTATGAACTTGGAAAGCCCGTCCCGGGTACCGTAGTCGACGTCGACCGGCAAAGCCGCTTTTAGAACGTCGTAGGCGCCCACGAATGCGTCGAGGTTCAACCTCGTGCCGGGAGCGCGGTCGAAGAACACGTCGACGTCGGAATCAGGGCCGGCTTCGTTTCGGGCGTAGGAGCCGAAGAGATAGAGTCCATCAACGCCAAAGGCCCTCAATTGCGGTTCTACGGACTTCAAACGCGAAATGACTTCTGCGGTCTGCATGGCAGCACAATAGCACAGCAGTATGGATTTCGGCAAAACCGCATTCTGACGCCGAAAGTGAGCGACGCATCCCCTAGGCAGATTTGCAAATACGGAGAATGCAGCGCGCCCGACGCTGGCTTCGCTGCCGCCCGTCAGGAAAAAATTGACCTCCCCCTCATACCATTTGGCTGAGACGGTGTTATTTTATGAACAATTAAGGAACGCAAGGACGTGGCCGAGCAACAGCAATACCGCTTGAAAATCGACGTTTTCAGCGTCGATAGCCTGCCTATGGCCCGCCTGGCGGAGTACATGGCGGAGCTGGCCGCCCTGCTGGGCGAGCGTGAGCGCGTGCATTTCTCGCACATGGAGAGGGGCAGCGCCGTCCTGGTCTCGACCATTGAGCCGGTCGCTTTTCCGAAGGTCGAGGACCGCGTCACCCGCGTAAGCCAGGGCGAAGGCCCGAAGGATGCCATGCAGGCGTTCAAGAACATCGACAACCTGCTGGCCAAGGACGGCGCCATTGCGGTGCTGACCGGGCCGACGGTCGGCCAGGTGATTGAATTCCCGGGCCGGACGCGGCCCAAGCCGGTGAAGTATGGGCCCTTCCGCGAGGTCGGCACGCTCGATGGTCGCATTATCCGGATCGGCGGCCGCGACGAGACCATTCCGGTTTGGCTCAAAGACGGGGATGTTGAATATCATTGCAATGTGCGCGGCGAAGAGGTCGCGCGGCGGCTGGCCCCCTATTACTTGAACGGCGTCATCCGCGTGCATGGTAGCGGCAAATGGGTGCGCGAGGAAAGCGGCGCCTGGAGCCTTGAGCAGTTCGACATCACCGATTTTGAGGTGCTGGATGACAGCCCGATGGTCGACGTCGTCGGCAAGCTACGGGCGGTGGAGGGCAGCACCTGGCATGAGAGCGACGACGTGTTGAGCGATATTCTCGGCCTGCGGCGCGACGGCAAGGAACGCCACTAAATGGCAGTGGTGGTGTTCGACACGTCGTTCCTGGTGCCGCTGCTCGATCCCCGCGTAAAGGGTGTTGGCGCGGTCGACGCCAAGCTCACGCACCTCATCGAAACACTCGACAAACAGAAAGACGTCGTCATTGTCCCGACACCGGCACTGAGCGAGGTGCTGATTGGCGCCGGTGACGCAGCGCCACAGTATCTCGAAATCCTCAACAAGACGCCGCGCTTTCGCATTGCGCCGTTCGGGCCGCGTGCGGCCGTGGAAGCCGCAGAGCGTCATCGCCAAGCCGTGCGCAACAAGGACAAAAAGGAAGGCGCGACCAGCTGGGATAAAGTGAAGTTTGACCGGCAGATTGTTGCAATTGCAAAAGTTGAGGCCGCGGAGCGGATATATTCCAACGACGACGATATTTACCGCATCGGCAGAGCAGAAGGGCTTGAGGTCATCCGGCTGCAGGATCTGCCCGACCCACCGGAAAAAACGCCCGACCTCTTCGATCCAGTCAAGCCGTCAAATCGTTGAGCGCTCTGCCAAGTCGGCATCCGGCTCAGCCCATGGAAAGCCGCTCGCTGCGCCAGGCCGGATGGGTCAAGGCCGCGAAGCGCGAAGCTTGGCCTTGACGCAGCTCGAATGGCGCAGCCTGCTTCGCGTACCAAGCCGCCCTCATTTGTGTTGAGTGAGCGGTGGGAAAACCCGCACTTTGACGCCCGCTTCCGATAGCATTTCATGCGCCACCTCGAAGCTCCGTTGAAACGTCTGGTCTCCCGCGGGCACCTGATAGGTGTTCAGCTGAATAATGCCGCTCTGAATTATACCCCTGGTACAGTCGGCACAGGGGAAAAGGTTTGTGTACATGCGGCAGCCTTCTGTGCTGATGCCGGACCGGGCTGCGTTATAGATTGCGTTGCGCTCTGCATGTTCAAACCAATAGTACTTCTCTCCGTTTTCACGGGAGTGACGCTGTTCCTGGTCCCCGCGCACCTGGCGCGGTAGGCCATTGAAGCCGATGGCCCGGATATCATTTGCCGGTCCGACAATAACCGCGCCCACTGTTCTGCTGCGATCCTCACTCCAGCTCGCGACGAGCTGACAGAGTTCGAAGAATCTGCGATCCCATTTGGTCATCGATTCGAGAGATTCAGGCATTCTCTAGCACCTCGGGACGCATTTGCATGATTGTAGGACAGCATATTCTCGACAGGAAACTGGTCGTCGGTGGGTCGGCCAGCAACCTGAAAAATAGTACATTTGATCTGACCGTCGGCGAGATTGTTCCGATCGGAAAGAAGGCAATCAAGGAACGGCGAAAAAAGCAGCCGCCTTCTTCGTACTATCTTGAGCCACGCGAGATGGTCTGGGTCCTTTCCCGGGAAGAGTTCAATATGCCGCCGGATGTGACTGGCATGGCAACCCTGCGGACGGCGTTCACCAAGCAGGGTATACTGGCACTCAACGTTGGGATCATAGATCCTTTCTTCCGGGGACCGATTAGCACGGCACTGATTAACTTCTCGGATCGGCCTCGGCGTATCTCGGTCGGCGACAAGTTCTTCCGGATCGCATTTTTCGAGCACGACGACGTAAGCCAATACCATGTCAGGGACGAGAACGTTGATCGGGCGGCATACGTCCGTAACCTTGAGGAAATCTCCTATTCCGACTTCTCTCCCAACTTCCTGAATATTCCTAAGTTTGACGATGAATTCTATTTCCAGAAATTCTGGAGCATCATCGTTTACGGCCTCACGCGGAACTGGAAAGTATCAATTCCGCTGCTGGTGATCACCATCATTGTATTCGGTTTTCTGCTTCATCTGGGGCTGTACGACTACTTGGCTGCCAAGCTCGAGTTCGTAAGAACCATACGCGACAAGCTGAAAATATGACGCCGCCCATGTCAGCGGCAGCGGGTCGACGATCGGATCAGTGTAAGAAGGTCGCCTGAACGGCGTGGCAAGCAGTCAGCCACATCTTGTCTCGTGGTGGCCGACCGGCTGCCGCCTCTGGAACCCGAGGCTCGCGCATGCATCGCCACCGTTCGCCTTCAGGGTCCGTAAACCAAACTCTCCGCCTCGTAGTTGACTTCCGAACAAAATACGAACATACATAGAATGTATTCAACATAAAGCCTTCGCCCACAAGATGTTGGGGCGGAGATGCTCGACGCTCGGGCCAGCGGATTCTACTGCTGGCCCGTTTCGATTCTCGCGGGATAGTGGGCAAGGCTATGGGCCTGACATCGTTGGAGCTGTGCGCAGGCGCGGGTGGACAGGCGCTGGGGCTCGAAGCGGCCGGCTACGAACACGAGGCCCTCGTCGAAATCGAGGCGGGCTTCTGTGAGACGCTTAAGCACAATCGCCCGCACTGGAACGTCATCAACGCCGATATCTCGAAGTTCAACGCATCGAAGTTCCGTGGCATTGATCTCCTTGCGGGCGGTCTGCCCTGCCCGCCATTTTCCGTCGCGGGAAAGCAGCTCGGCGAACGCGACGAGCGCAACCTCTTCCCTGCGGCGTTGAAGATCATCGAGCAGACCGATCCAAAAGCGGTGATGATCGAAAATGTGCGCGGCTTTCTTGAAGAAGTTTTTCTTGAGTACCGCGAGAGCTTCAGGTCCCAGCTCTTCAACATGGGCTATCTGACGGGCTTCCGCCTACTCAACGCGTCCGACTTCGGTGTGCCACAGCTGCGGCCGCGGGTGGTCATCGTCGCCCTTAAGCGGCAATACTGGGACCACTTCGACTGGCCGCAAGTGCTCCCGCAAAATCCCCCGACGGTTGGCCAAGCTCTCTATCCGCTCATGGCTGCCAATGGCTGGAAGGGCGCCGCCAAGTGGCGCGACAAGGCTGACGACATTGCGCCGACGATCGTGGGCGGGTCGAAGAAGCATGGCGGGCCCGATCTCGGCCCGACGCGTGCCAAGCGAGCTTGGGCCTCCTTAGGAGTCGATGGCTTGGGCATCGCGGACCGCGCGCCTTCAGCTAATGATGATGCCGACATCATGCCGAGACTTACGGTTCCGATGGTGGCGCGCATTCAGGGATTTCCAGAGAATTGGGAGCTTAAGGGGCGCAAAACGGCTGCTTATCGCCAGATCGGCAATGCTTTTCCACCGCCGGTTGCGCAAGCCGTCGCCGAGAAGATTAAGGTGGCGCTCTCCTTCAAGCGCGCCTACCGGATCGTCAGAGCCGCCTGATCCACAGACGCGATTCGGATTCATTTCTTAGATCTGCAAGAGTTGCCCGCAATGCGGGTGATTCGGCATCATCTGGACGAAGCGCATCCTGACTACGCGGTGCTTTCGGCCCTTCGAGACGAGATCGCGGCGCGTGCAGGAGGTTTGGAAGCCCTCACCGCACGTTTCCCTGAGCTCGTGCGCGACGCCGTCGACTTTCTCCTTGATCCAGTTCGCACGGCGAGGACCCGGCTGCACGAGCTGGACAACGTCGAAAAGACCTTCATCGGCCTGAAGCTGGAACATTTCGTGCGGGATATGCTCGACGTGCCCAAAGGCCTTCGGGACCTGCACATCAACGGCATGGACGTCGACATCAAAAACACGACGGGGGACAACTGGTCCATCCCGCAAGAAACTTACAATAATGCAGAACCATGCTTGTTGATGGCGGTCGATGAGACGGTACACCAATGTTTTCTCGGCCTGATCATCGCGAAGCTAGAGTATCTGCACGGCGGTGTAGGCAATCGGGACACCAAACGCGGCGTCAGTAGCCTTGGATTTCAGCACATCTTGTGGATCGTGAACGGCGCGCCCTTCCGGCAAAGCCGTTTTATGGATCTCGACATGAACCGCTTTCGCGAGCTTCGCAAGAATCTGTTAGGCAACGAACGCGCGGCCCAGTTCTGCCGCGAGAACCTTCGCCGTGTTATCCATCGTGATGTGGCGCACGCGCTGCTCTTTGATCACTATGACTACATGAAGCGCCTGCGAGCCAATGGCGGTGCACCGGATATCCTGCAGCATGAAGGCATCGCCATACTCATCGGCACCTATTTGAAAGACCGTATGATGGCGGCAACCCTGGGTATCTCCAACCTTGCGCGCGATGAAATCGTCGCGATCGCACCCGAGAATGACGAGCAGCGCACCGCGATGCGCGAAGCAGGACTGATTGTCTAAGTGGCCGACAAGCTGACGCCCGAGCGTCGCTCGGAGAATATGCGGCGCATCAAAAGTAAGGATATGAAGCCTGAGCTACTTGTGCGCCGCATGGTGCACGGCATGGGTCATCGCTACCGGCTGCACCGCAAGGATCTCCCCGGCAAGCCCGACCTGGTGTTCGGCCCAAAGCACAAAGTGATCTTTGTGCACGGCTGCTTCTGGCACGGTCACGAGCGCGAGGGCTGCTTAGACGCGCGGCGTCCAAAATCAAACACCGACTACTGGAATCCAAAGCTGACGCGCAATAAGGAGCGAGACGCCGAGCGAATTGCCTCCCTTGAAGCTAACGGATGGAACGTCTTGGTGGTCTGGGAATGCGAAACGAAAGATGCTAAGGCTCTGCAGTCGAGGCTGAGGAAGTTTTTGAAATAGAGCCATGCGATACGATTACAGCAAGATCGATGAAGTTCTTCAGAATACGCTTCAGTGGCTCGGAGAGGAGCGCTTCTCCACGCTGAAGGTGACTGAACTGGAGAAGATGATCCGGGAGCGCGAGACCACCACTCCGCTACCCTCACGCAGCCAATTCCGCGCAGCGATCCACGAATTCCGGACTAAGCGTTGGCCCAATGCGGCGCCGCGGCGCCGAACTTAGGTTGTTGCTCAGGCCAGGCGTGCGACACGCTGTAAGCTCGATACGAGTTACACGTGGCGAGTTAGCCGATCGGCTATCGACGGCCCAAAAGGACAAAATTACTGAGGCCGGTTGCGATGCGCCAAACCCGACGCTACAACTGTGCCTCATGTCGGAGTGTGGCTCAGCCCGGTAGAGCACTGCGTTCGGGACGCAGGGGTCGCAGGTTCGAATCCTGCCACTCCGACCAACCCACTGCGATGGCATGCAGCGTATGTCGTAGACATTCGAAATTCTCGAATATGTCGTTAGCACCGATACCAGGCGCAATCCTTCGATTTTGACGCATGAGCGGCCGTATAGTTTCGGGTCAGGCGTTGCCCTTCCTCGATTTGTGCTTGTGTCATGGTTTTGGCGAGTTCTTCGCGCCGCTCCGCCGCTTGCGCGCGGTTTTCAGTAGCTGCGATATTCAACCACATGTAGGCCACGGGCAACTTTTTCGTTCGCCTATACAGTTCGGCCAGCATGACCGCAGCCTCTTCATGGCCCGCGTCCTCAGCCTGCTCGTACAGTTCGGCGGCCTGGGCATAGTCCTGAGGGACGCCCCGCCCGCTTTCATACATTGTTGCGAGGAAGAATTGCGCCCGAGTATTACCTGCATCAGCCGCCTTCTTAAACCAGTAGGCTGCAGCTTTGTAGTCTTGGAACGGTGAGCTGTTGTTCTTGCCGCAGTCCAATGAGATCAGATATCCTGTGCATTCCTGATAAAGCAATTCGCCGAGACCAGCTGCCGCCGATGTCGCCATTTCCCTGCTCGCTTCAGGGCTGCTAGCGACCTCCCCGAAAATGTGCGCCGCGGCCGCATCGTTGCGGCGTGGGAAATCGTAGCTCGCATATAGCCCACCTAGCCAAAGCTTTGCTTGAATGTTTTTCTTCGAGGCCTCTTTGAGCCATCGCTCGGCTTGATCAAGGTCTTTGTCGATCTGGCTTCCGTCAGGCATATGCCGCATTCCTTCCCGGTAGCTCATGCCAAGCTCGATCTGAGCATCGACGCTACCGAGCTTCGCCTTAGCGATCAGGCGCTCGACATCCGTTTCGGCGCGTGCTGGGCTTGCAAGTGTCGCTGCGCAGAAGATACCCAGGCATAGCAGCCCTTTTGCAAATTGCAGCAAGGTGACCCCCTACTTCTTTCCAACTGAGTATGCGCAGCCAGCATAGAGCTGCAAGGCCCGTGAGCGGCACCGTGCCTATGTTTTTGGGCCCGATTCAGTGCCATCACCCGGTCGGAGGACCGTCTATAGGGGTTAGATCAGCGACGGCGACTCATGATAAATTGAGCTATGAAACTTATAAATGAAATCGTCGCCGAAGCGTTGGACAACGACAAGCCGATTGCGAGCTTGCTGAGAAAGTGCCTTGTTTTGGCGTTCGACCTAAAGAACGACAAGCTAAAGGGCTGGGTGGAAGGGGAACTGAACGGCTACGATGATAGCGACAATGTGCCGAGCTATCGGACTGCAAACCTCTTTTCCAAAGGTAACTTTTCCGGCCCGTTCAACGCCTGGATTCCGAACCGGCCTCTCCCATTGGGGGTCTTGGATGAGAAGCACCGTGAGATCCTGACGCCCACTTATTTCACCGAGCCAATTGCCGCATATGAACTCACGAGGAAGGACGGCAAAGGAACCTACGTGATCAATTGGCCGCCGGACCTTATCTTATTGTACCAAACGAAATTCATAAAGGGATACGGACTGGCACAGGCCTGGCAGGAAGTATCGGAAGGTTTGTTTAGGTCCATAGTTGATACGGTGAGAAGCCGCCTACTGCGGTTCGCCTTAGAGATACGAGAAGAGCTCGGGGCCGTTGACGACGAACCCTTGAAAATTCCAACCGCAAAGGTCGATGCAGCCGTGACAAATTTTATCTTCGGTGGCAACAACGTGATTAACAGTCAGGTCGAACAGCTGTCTCAGCAGGGCGATACGATCATCGCCGGTGATTTCACCGCCCTCGCCGAGGCGCTCAAGGCGATTGGCGTTGCCGAAAGCGACATTGCTGAATTTAAAGAGGCTGCAGACCTGGACGCGGCCGGTCACCAATCAGGCGTTGGTCAAAATACCCAAAGCTGGCTGAGCAGCTTAGCGAGCAAGATGGGCGGGGCTGCGTGGAAAATTGGCACGGCCGCCGGCATCGATGTTGTCAGGGATTTAATCACTAAGCATCTAGGCTCGTGATCTCACTTCACTGGTCACTGTAGACCGGAGTGCGGCCCTCAACGGTCGCGCAAAAGCCGCCGCTGCGCTTCGAGGTCGGCAATCTTGACCCGCAAATCAGCGGCGTCGCCTTCCAGACCGGCGGCGTAAGCAAGATACTCTTCGCGTGGAATCTGGGCAGTCGGGTCATCCGCCGCCTTGAGCATGTCGTCGCGGGTGTTCTCGGTTTTCCTAAGCTCGGTCTTGAGCGTGAGCAGCTGCGCGTTGATGTCGTCCAGCGAGGTCATTAGTGCCAACAGTCTTCATGAGTTTTCTTGTGAGCCCGAAGGCGAGAACCGTATTCGCGCGCAGTAACAGCTGCAGCTCCGCGCATAGTTGATGGTTAGTGCCTGCGGCCTCCAGGCGCCGCCTAAGGCTCTGCTCGTTGGCCTCGTTGGCCTCGATTTCCTGGATGATTTCCTGGCGGTTCATCTGGACACGATGGACCGATGGTCAGGACATCGTCAACGCACGGGCGGCCGCAACTGCTCATTCCTTAAGCAGCCTCAGCATCGGCGCATTGCGTTAGTCGCCTCAAGACATACGCGTGCAATCGTGAATAGGATTACACGATTGCAGATTATGCGGTTCCGCTGCTCGGTGCCCAAAACGAGGATGGCCTGATCCACGGTTGTGTTGGGCAGCAGCAATTGCACGGATCTTCAATCCGAAGGGCTCGTCCACGGTAAGCGAAATGGAGGAAACGCACATGGATGCCGACCGCCAGTACGCCATAGCCTCACTGCTCTTCGATTACGTGAAAAGCCCCTCGTTACGGCACCTACGTGAGCCTCACAGCGTACATAAGCTTGCCCGGGACATACTACTCGCCGTCGATCGGGCCAGTTCGGTATGGAAGAAATGGGAACCGCAACGGGAGGAGATCGCAAAAGCTGCTGCTCCGTGCTGGATACCAATAGAAGACCTTCAAGCCTTCTTAAATAGCCTGCCCGGTCCCGCGTTGACGAAGACAGACGTTGAGCAACGCTTGCGGGCGATCTGGGAGGAGCCTTACGCAACCTACCCTAAGGACGAGCTAAAGATCGGTTGCCTGGCGCTGTATCACTCAGAAGCGGCACAGGGCACCGAACTGCGTGCAATCATCGGGGCGCTGGAAGAGCACATCGAGCGAGAAGACGACAGGCTCAGGCGAGAACAGGAAGAGAGCTATCACCGCTGGAAAGAGGAAGAGAGGGTAAAGCTCGAGCAGCGCTTTCTCTCGGGCGCGGATTGTGGGTGGACCCCCGTCAACAAATCCGACGCCTTTTATTGCCGTCGCAATGGCCGCACATTTCGTATTATTCAGGGCAAGGATAAGCGATGGACCCTCTTCCGCGTCAAATCGATCGAAGACAAAGGTGAGCTGCTCGGCCAGTATCAAGGTCGCGGAGATGCAAACAAAGCGTTGAAGACGATTGCTTATGCGAATGAGCCGTATGGTTACTAGCGATAACCGCGCTTGAGTTTTCGCGTCCAGTTCAAGGCCATGGCAATATCGGCCGCGCCTCGGCTCCGATACGTTTCGATGCGAACGGTGCCCGCACGGCCGATGCGGCCCCATTCCCTGATCAGTGAGCATTCGCCGAACAGCGTCGGCTGGACATCCAGCTTGTAGAACCGCGCCATATTGCGGTGGTCGTCGATGCGGGTAAGCATGATGGCTGTCATGCGATTTCCTCCTCTTTTTGTTTTTCAATTGATTCTGGAGAGTCTGTGGTCAGCTCAATGCCAAGCAGACGCTTCGCGTCGTCGCGAAGGTCCCCTTCTGGCGAGACGAAACGATAGAGCGTCTGGCGTGTGATATCGAGTTCTCTGCAGAGCTCGCCGACCTTCGTGTCGCGGTTTGCCATCCCGGCCTGGGCCAACCGCACCTTTGCCGGCGTCATCTTGAACTTGCGCCCCCCTTTCCGGCCGCGGGCGCGGGCCGAAGCCAATCCGGCGCGCGTACGCTCGGAGATCAGGTCGCGCTCAAACTCCGCAAGCGCCGCGAATATTCCGAAATTCAGCTTGCCGGTGGCTGTGGTGGTGTCGATCGCTGACCCCTGACCGCTCAGGACGCGGAAGCCGATGCCGCGCTCGACCAGATCGTGAACAGTGTTTACGAGATGGCGCAGATCGCGACCAAGGCGATCTAGCTTCCACACCACCAGGATGTCGCCCTGGCGCAGCGCCTTCAGACAAGCCGCCAGCCCCGGCCGGTCATCGCGGCGGCCGGAGGCCAAGTCCTCGTAGAGGTGATCCGGTTTGATGCCAGCCGCAAGTAAAGCATCCTTCTGCAAGTCCAAAGTTTGAGAGCCATCCGCTTTGGAAACCCTCATGTAGCCGAGTTGCATCTTCCTCCTGTCACCCAAACGTTCGGTTGTGTGACAGGCCTGCTGAACTATCATAGCGGACGCAAAGTAGTCACTTATCCCGTTAAGGAATCTAAGGCTCGCAAACGGGTCCCGACAAGCCATTGAGTGACGCTTCCTGATTAGCGGTGTTGCAGAGTTGTCGCTTTCATAAGTATCCCTTCACGGGGCGCAGAACTGCGTTTCACTGGATGTACGCCGATGATAGGTTGTCCCTGAAGCCGATATCAAAGCCATGCAGCTTGTCAGTTTGAAGGAATGGGACCTCACAGCCTTAGCTGACGGCGAGCGCCGAACTCGGCTCCTCGATCCGCCACCACCACAGGACCTCATTGAAGCAGTCGTCAAAGATGCTGAGCAATCCGCCAGACTGGGCAAAGTGCGTCTCATGTGGGAAGTCGCAATCGACCCAGATGCTCCGCCCGAACTCGCACGGATATGGGCGCAAATCCCGGTGACGGAGATCGTTTTCGACCAGCTCTTTAACGGTCGAAGCGGCTACCGCGCTCAGTACTACTTGTCACCCAGCGACGGCTTGATCTTCAACCGCGCCATCGTCGATGGTCTCATTTCGGCGGTGAAGCAGGCCCACGCAATTACTTCCCTTGCCGTGTCCTTCGACCTGGTGGAGCAATCCGTTCGTGAGGCGCACTCAAAGATTTGGATATTCAGGGATCAGGCGGCCTTCGACGAGGCTCCAGAGAATATTCTGAATCCGCCGCGCTGGGTTGCCAACCGAGCTATTCGGGGCCGGCGCATCCCACTTCCGGCTCACTTTATGATCGATCTAAAAGGTACGTTCATTGACCCGGCAAACGGGAGACCATGGGTGGACATGCTCAAACTCGACCGTGCCGAAGTCCTCCATGCCAGAGGGTTCACCTAAGCCCCCGGTACGGCCCCTCACCTGTTATTGTGTGGCATGAGGATCGAAAACGTCATGACTCAGGTGTGAAGAAAGCCCGCAAACCGAACCTTGTGACACACTTTGTCTCCGGTTCAGGCTGTCGCAGATGGGTGCACCCTAAAGACATTCTCTTGGGGACCGAAAAGCGCCATCGCCGCAATTGCAGTTGGTCATGCTAGGCTGCTGCGCGGTTTCCGCGCAACGCTGCTTTTTTATACTTACCAAATATGATGGACCTGTTTGACGCTATCGGCATCCGCGCGCTTCTGCGGGACCACCACCCCTTCTACGTATACGTTCTGTGCCGGCCGAGCGGCGAACCGTTCTATGTGGGCAAGGGAGTCAATTTTCGCTGTCTTCAACACGAGGCCGACGCGAGAACAACAAAGGCTCTGACGCACAAGCTGAACGTCATCCGGAGCCTTCATCGCCAAGGCCAAGCGGTCGCTTATCGCATCGACAGCTCATATCCAGATGAAGCGGGGGCGTTGTCACGAGAACGCACATTGATCGCCGAGATCGGACGACATGACCTAAAGCTTGGCCCACTCACTAATCAAACGGACGGTGGCGAAGGAACATCGAACCCATCCGAAGAAAGCCGCCAGCGCCGCCGCGATTCGCTATGGGGTGAAGCCGAAGACCCTGAACGTCAAACGATCAATCGGTGGTTTCAGAAGCTGACCCCGGTCAAGTCAGTCCCCATTAAACCTGCCGCCACATTCACGCGGGCGGCGGGCCTGTGGAAGAATGATGACACGATCGGCATGAAACCGCGTCAGGCCGGCGCGGTCATCGCTACTGCCTTGGCGAACGGCGTCTTGCTAGAACCCAATTGCTTACTGCCGCGCCGGCTCGAAGTCGAAGGCACAGAATACATCATCGAAAACGGGGTTGGCCGCGACATGGTATCGAACGGGATGATCGAGGTCCACGAAGCCACCCCGACGCGAGAAATACTCAAGCTAACCACAGCCGGGCACGCATTCGTCGTGAAGACCTTTGGCAAGTCTACTCTGATCGACGCCGGTCTCGTTGCGCCAGAGGCACCTTAATTACCCATACTAGGTTGCCGAGCGGCAGCGAGCTGCTCCTGGCGGTATTGCCGCATGAGGGTCCCGATCTGTTCAAAGTGCGAATCTGGCCGCGATCGAACATGTTCAAGCAGCCCTGGTCCCCAACGTTTCTTGTCGGCCCGCGCTGCTTTGCGAAGTCCGGGAAGCCTTTCATCCATTTCGGTCATCACCGCCCGCACCTTCGCTGCGTCATCGGGCGGCAGTCCTTCATCGGTCCATTCGATGTTGGCAGAGGAGATAGACCATAGCAAAAAGGCGCCAGCCTAACCGGGTGACCGGCTGGAGAGAGAGTCATGCAGTCGGTGCAGGCGATGTAGATTTGCGCATCATTTTCCGAATCGTCAAACGGAAGGCTGTCGTCGACACGATCGGCGGGATGTTTAAAGAAGTTTCTCGCCGCATTCATCACTGTCCAAGCTTGACGAAGATCGACGATTGCTGGTGCCGTAGACGCCCTGGCTGCCGCCATTAC
This sequence comes from Bradyrhizobium sp. USDA 4501, assembly GCF_054062115.1. Taxonomy (NCBI): domain Bacteria; kingdom Pseudomonadati; phylum Pseudomonadota; class Alphaproteobacteria; order Hyphomicrobiales; family Nitrobacteraceae; genus Bradyrhizobium; species Bradyrhizobium sp. USDA 4501. The sequence goes on along the minus strand of NZ_JBSSEX010000001.1, from coordinate 5,588,158 downwards.
CGAACACTCCATAGCCGTTAGCGGTAGTACTCCCATACACGCCAGACGCCCCGGCCTGGCCGTACACGTCGCCGTAGTTAGCAGGCCCGTAGAACAGGCCACCCCAGTTGCTACTGGCGTTCTGCGTTGCGTACACGCAGCCATTGGCAAAGTTGACGTTATTGCCGTTGGCCATATTAAGGTTCGTAATCGCCAACGCCGACGCAGCCGTTGGCGTCCTTCTTGGCATCGCTCGGATAGCTAATCGTGTTTACGATTTCACGACGACAAACGAAGAGCCCCTGCCGAAGCAGGGACTCAACGTATTCAGGTTGGCTCAGGCAGTCCGTAGACCCTACCTTCTACCGTGGCGCCGGCAGGCAGCGACGTGATCGTCGTGCCGCTCAGGTAGAGGCCGCCGCCGACCGACAGGTTATCGGGCAGTGACGTGATCGCCGTGCCGCTCAGGTCGAGGTCGCCGCCGACCGACAGGTTGTCGGGCAGCGACGTGATCGCCGTGCCGCTCAGGTCGAGGCCGCCGCTGACCGACAGGTTGTCGGGCAGCGACGTGATCGCCGTGCCGCTCAGGTCGAGGTCGCCGCCGACCGACAGGTTGTCGGGCAGTGACGTGATCGCCGTGTCGCGCAGGAAGAGGCTGCCGCTGACCGACAGGTTATCGGGCAGCGACGTGATCGCCGTGCCGCTCAGGTAGAGGTCGCCGCCGACCGACAGGTTGTCGGGCAGTGACGTGATCGCCGTGCTGCGCAGGAAGAGGCTGCCGCTGACCGACAGGTTATCGGGCAGTGACGTGATCGCCGTGTCGCGCAGGAAGAGGCTGCCGCCGACCGACAGGTTATCGGGCAGCGACGTGATCGCCGTGCCGCTCAGGTCGAGGTCGCCGCCGACCGACAGGTTATCGGGCAGTGACGTGATCGCCGTGCCGCGCAGGTCGAGGCCGCCGCCGACCGACAGGTTGTCGGGCAGTGACGTGATCGCCGTGCCGCGCAGGAAGAGGCTGCCGCCGACCGACAGGTTATCGGGCAGCGACGTGATCGCCGTGCCGCTCAGGTCGAGGTCGCCGCCGACCGACAGGTTGTTGGGCAGTGACGTGATCGCCGTGTCGCGCAGGAAGAGGCTGCCGCTGACCGACAGGTTATCGGGCAGCGACGTGATCGCCGTGCCGCTCAGGTCGCTGCCGCCGCTGACCGACAGGTTGTCCGGTAGCAGCAGCTTGCCGTCGTCGCTCAACGGAATGTCGAGCGTCACTCTCACAGTTCTGGTCATGGAAAAATCCCTTGGCTGGGCCTCCGTCACGCCCGGAGGCGATGACGAAAGGCCGATCGCCAAAGGCGAAAACGGCATGCGTGAATAAACCTATTCTGGGACGATCGTGGCTGATTTCAAGTGGGCCGCGAACCTTTCAGGTTAGCTTCCACCCAGTCGAATTTCTTCAAGCCTTTCCTGGATTCGACTTGAAAGGCAGCCTGTCATTCCAAGAAAGAGTTTCAGTTCGGCAGGTGAAAAATAGAGATCACGTATGGATACGATGCTGGTAACCACGCTGCCTTTGAGCGGGCGCACCGAGATCTTTGATGCGTCCGAATGCGCATACTCCTGCTTTCTTAAGTCGAGCAGCCTCTTGTGAAATGCCATCTCCTGGCTATCGTATTGCAAGAGTCTGTGTGGGAAGTTGATATTGCCGCGTCCAGGAGCGAAGGGTCGGGCGTAGGCCACGATCATCGTGGTGATAAACGCGGTCTGCTGAATTCGTACACTGCCACGCCGCATGAATGAGTAGGTGTGCCACCCCTTCTTGAGGATGAATTCCGCGCAAGAGCGAGCCACACCAATGTCCCCGTGGGAGGCGTATAGTTTCGCATAAAGTGCGCGATCTCTCGGCAACAGATTTGCATCTTCAATCATTGCGCCACCAGCTGTGATAGTCATTAGGCATTCCATGACAGATATCTTCAAGTTCTGGTCGACCATCGGGAAAGCGGAGACGATCCATCCGCTGGACCGCCCGGTGTTTGCCCGCCTCAACAACTCGCACGGGTTCGACCTGCGTTGCCTGCCATCCAATTTTGCGGGGAAGCTCCGAACCGCGCCCATCGTGCTGCTTTACCTGTCGCCCGGTTTTTCGGAAACCGATGTCCGCATGGCCAGGTCCAAAGAAGGTCGGGAGCGGTATGTCAAGCAGCGCACCGGGAGGTCGGGATTCACCGACCATCACCCTGAGGCTGCCAGATGGCGCAAAGAGCGGTTAGCCTGGTTGGGTGATCCGAGTGATGTCAACGAGAAGGTCGCCATCGCGAACATCGGGGCCTATCACTCCCGCACCTTCACGGATCATCATGTTCTCGCTGCGCTTCCGTCCAGCCGTGCAATGCTCGATTGGGCGCAATCGACCCTATTCCCGCAGGCAGAGCGCGGCGACCGGCTTGTCGTCTGCCTGAGAGCCGCAAATTTCTGGGGGCTTGAGCCCGGCCGACGATATGGCAAGGCCCTGTTCGCGCCGCACACGACGCGCAGCGGCCACATGCGGCGAGGAAAAATGCGCGACGACATCGAGCGAACAGCCCGGCGCTACATCTAGGGCCGGCACATTTGCAGCCGCTGGGTCGTCGGGTCGATCCGCAGCGTATACCAGTGGGCTGCGTCGCAAGGCTCGTTGCCGGTGTTGGTCTGCGCCAGCGTGCCGGGGATCCGCACCGCCCCCGAAGAAACGTCGGCGACCGCGTTGATGCTGCCGCTCACGATGCGGTCGGCCGTCGATCCGGCGCCAGTGATACTGACGCCGTTGACCACCAGGTTGGTGGCTGAAATGGTGCCGTTGACTTCCAGTGCGGTGGTAGGCGTGACGGTGTTAATGCCGACATTGCCGCTCCTAACGATGCGCATTTTCTCCAGTGTGTTGACGTAGAACGCCATCACATTGTTGAGGAGGAGGTCGTAGCGAAGGTTACCCGATGCGGAAGTCGTCGTGGGCGATACCTTGTCGAACGAGACGGACGCTGCGCCGGACGAGCCGCCAGTAATCGTGATATTTGAGGAGCCACTACCGTTGGAGGTATTGGCAGCAAACACCGCGGCCGTACCGCCACGGTTGGCGCCCGAAGTGAAAAAATCCGTCGCAAGGCCATTCGTGCCCCCCCCCGCACGACGATCTAGGCCGAATTGCCGACGAAGGGGGTGCTGCCTGAGACATCGAGCGTGGCACTGGGGGTGAAGGTGGCATCGCCGACTGCTACACCTCGGCCGCTGGCCGGCGTAAGCAGGATATCCTGGTTGGCGCCGCCTTGGATGCTGCTGCCGAGCGTCAGGTTGACGTTATCGGCGGCTGCATTGGTGTCTGCAATCACCACGCGCGGCACGGTGCTGTTGCTGACGTAAAGTGCGGAGCTGGCCATAAGGTTGCCGCTGGAATCGCGGAAGATAAGACTGCCGCTGGTGCCGCTGGCGACATTGGGCGTGCCGGTGAGACTGACGCCGTTCACTACGGCTGACAATAAAGCTAAGCAGCTGAAGTGTATCGTCGGCCGACTAGTCTAGTTTCGCGTCAGCGGTGTGGCTGCCCTGCGGACTATAAGCTTTGTTCGGGCGTTCCCCACCGATGCGAGCGACACGATCAGGAACAAGCAAGCCCCATTCTGGTTGGCCAGCATGCCCCGGTATTTCTTTCATTTGGCCGGCCAGATCCCGGCCCGTGATCGCCTCGGCCACGACCGCGCGAATGACAATGAGGCCAAGGATCAGGGCAGCTTCATCGCGCACCGGATCGGAACGGAAAGACCGAGTATGGTTCGTGAGGGCAATTTCATCTCGGTAACGGATGAAAAAAGACGCGAAGTCGTTCAAATCCCCGGGCTTCGACGACGGCCTGACGGTTAGTCGTGCGGCGCTTCAGTAATCAGGCCGGAAACGTCCGGCTCTTCAATCCCAGCGTCGATGTCATTCGACCGGTTACAGGCGCAGCGCATCCCGGCGCCGCACATGCAGCCATCGGGGTCATCGGTCCAAGCGAGGTGCGGATGGTTCTCACACACCCAGCCCAGGCCATGGCAGATCGGGCAATTCGGGTTGATCACAGCGTGTCGGGCGTCCGCAACGGTGAGGACTTTCTTCGTTGATGAGCTCCTGCTCGGCCAAATGCCAAAACTCCTCATCTCGGCCTTCGGGCTTGCCGGCTTTTTCCCACAGTTCGTAAGCCCGGGCTGCGACAGCTTCGTCGATCCGTCTGTTCATGCGGCCTGCTGCCTGTTCTTTCGGTAAGCCTCGATCGCGCGGTTGGCGAGCATGAGCTTTCGCTGTTCTCCGGCCAGCGCCATCTTGCCGATTTCCTTCACCAGGAGCTGGCTGGTCTCATAACCGTCGACAATTTCGCCTGACGCTTCGAGAAAGTCCCAGGCGATCTGGACGGCACTCTCTACAAGGACGTGTACGCTTTCACTCATAAGCAGAAAACGTCCGGGGATGCAGGTACGTTCCTAAAGCGAAGGGCCCCCGCCGGATACGAGGGCCCTTCAAGAGCCTGGGGGGAGGAGAAACCCCCAGCCCCTATGTCGGGGATTGAAGACCCGGCGAACTCATCCACCCGCCGAGATGGGCAGCCGTCTCAGGCTACCGGGCTTTCTTCACGAGCTGTTCGCGCTCAGCCCCTGCCGGCATCTGCTTCGCTCGCTCACGGCCTCTCGCCGCGAACTTATGGAGCCTCTCCTGCAGGGTTTCTGTTTGTTTGAACCGACACCGTTTCTTCATGGCGCAGCTCCCTGTTGGTATGGGGCGGGAGCGCTGTGATGGGCGTTCTCATCACCGGTAGTTACCTTTGGCCGTACGGCGATGGGGTCTACGTAAGAACAATTTTGCGGACCGCTCTGCAACGTAGGTTACTTTCTGAAGATCCCCCTGAACGAACTCGCGCGCAGCAAGCCTTCGGAGGTGATGTCGCGGTACTCGATTTCCGCGGTAAAAACCGGCTCAACCCATGTCGCCTTGGGCTTTCTGAGCGGCTTACTCAATTTGCTCTTTGGACTGATAACGGTATCCAAGGCCTTGCGGATCCTGCTTGAGGTCGTGCGATCCCAGCCGGTGCCCACTTTGCCCATGTAGACTAGATCTTTGCCTTCCTGCTTCCCAAGATACAGTGCGGCGACACCCGACGGGTCTTTGACAAAGCCGACAACGGGGAATGTGCCGCGTAGAACGGCTTTGATTTTGAGCCAGGCCTCATTCCGGTCGGACCGGTATGGCGCGTCCTTCTTCTTGGAAACGATCCCCTCGTAGTTGAGCTTGGCCGCGTGCTCGAACAGCGGCTGGCCATCACCCTCGATATGCTCGCTGAACAGAACCGGCGGTTCGAGCTCGTAGCTATCAAACAGCCCCTGCAACATGGCCTTGCGCTCAATCTGGGGCCTTCTGCGCAAGTCCTGACCATCGAGCCACAGGAGGTCAAAGGCGTAATAGAGCAAACGGTCCTGGTCGCCTCTGGCGAGCTCGGCTTGCAATTCGCTGAAGTTGGTCCGCCACTCGTGAACCACCACCACCTCGCCGTCGACGATCGCCTGGCCAGGAACGTCGAAGGCGGCGGCGATTAGCGAAAAGCGCTTGGTCCAGTCCAGCCCGTTGCGGGTGTAGGCCTTTTTGCGCCCGCGGTTGACGTGCAGCTGGATGCGGTAGCCATCGTATTTGATTTCGTGCAGGTAGCTCCCCGAAGGGGCCCTGCTCCTCAAGGTGGCAAGCTGGGGCTTGATGAACCCCGGCATCTCGGCCGTACGCTTAACCATACGCAAACTCAAAAATAACCTATGCAAACGACAGCGAGTATAAGGGGGTTTATTTGGTGCTCCCATGCTCGACGATGAATTTAACAAACAACGGGCCAATTTGGTCCGCGACCTGGCCAGCCGCGCCGACCCTTTTATTAAGCGGCGCTTGCTCGATCTGGCCTTGCGCTACGAGAGAGGGCCAGCCAAGACGAAGCCCCTGCCCCTCGTGGTGCTGAACGACCGGAGGCCTGCAGACCAGGCTGACGGGGGTAACGCTGACAACTAACCCGCTTATTCAGAGCCGCTGTGATCGGGCGGCTGGCCCGACTGCACACGCGCAGCCTCGCGGGCCTTCTCGGCAAAGGCAATGACGGCTTCGCGCGCCTGCGGGTCGGTGATCTCCGCGAAGGCCCGCAACAGCCTCAACGCCTGCAAATCCTTCTGCGTGGCTTTCATCTTCCCTCCGACACAAATTATACGGCGGAGAGCACGTGTCGGCTCACGAAACCAAAGAATATCCTTAAAAACGGGCACCGTAGTTCAACGGTCTTGGACCCTCAGTACTGCGGACGCCTGAGCAGTTCTGGCAACCGCGAAATCGCCTTGGCGATGCGCCGCGCCTCCTCTCGCGAGAGGAAGTTGCTGGCGTACTGATATTTGCTCCGGTGCAAATCATCACGGTGCGCGACACCGCAGATAAAGAAGCCGTTGGCATCCTTCACCCGGAATCCGTCCTCGTGTTCTTCCATCACCCAGGGCGCCGGAAACCGCCGCAGGTTGTCCATCAGGCTCTGCGATGGGCGGGCGTGCCAACGATGCGCTTGCCCGACGCGTAAGTCTTGCCGAGCTTTGCCTCGCCCTTCTTCCGGTCCCGTTCCTCGACCAGACCATCCACCTTGGTCTGCATCCGCTCCAGGAGAGCCTCGGCCGATGTTGTCGGGATGCCCGCGCGCTGAAGGGTGAGGATCTCCTTTTGCTGACGGCCAATTTGCCGGCGCATGTGCTCGATTTCGGACCGGATGTATTCAAGTGTCGGCATGATAGGCTCTGGAATGCGACGAGCATCAAAAGAACAAAATAAGAACAATTAGTCAAGCCGGTCGTAGCCCGAAACAATCAAAAGGCCGAAGAGAAAAAGGAGTATGGCCCGCAGCAAGGCGAGGACCGTTCTCCGGCCCTGAGACCGGTTAATAACGGCACCCGGCGCGCGCCGCAGTGAAAGCGGTGCACGGGCAGCGGCGTGACCGAGTGCCTCCGGCGAAGGGTTCAATATCGCTTGCGTGAGGGATTGTGACCCGTATGGGCGGAGACGACAGGCTCCGGGCGCAGCCTAAAGCCCGGCCGTAGGCGCGCCCGCCTTCTCGTGAGAGGATGCAACCACGAATGGCCCACACAAACGTCGTCGCTATTTGACGTTCGATGAATCTGTTGAAGGCAACGCGGCGTGGCCAATACGCCAGCCCACCGGATCAAACATAACGCGGCGGCGCCGATACTTCTCGAACTTCAATAATGGATTTTGATCGTTGAAATAGTTGCCAACCTGGGTCTTGAACGCCTCGGCATTGTCCCACAGACCGACCGTCACGTATGATCGAAAATTACCAAGAGAATCGGGATCAAGATGCCAAGTGGTGTCGGGAAATTCTTTAACGGGCAGCGAATCGCTCAGGAACTCGGCGATAAGACCGGTTCGATCGCCAATAGTGTTGTTACCTTTCCAGTGGTCAAGAAAGGCTTTGATGTTTTCGTCGTCGGGTCTGATGCGCCAATGAATGAGGACTGCAATCATGGTTGGCCTCGCTCTGCTATAAGGTCTGAGTAACACGGTCGAGCAACAGTACAGTTCTTGCTCTTTAGCAATCCAACCGCAGCCACACCAGACAGGGGACGCATCTCACATACACGTCCCGATCGGGTCGTTTCCAGGCGCGCAGAATGTAGAAAAGGCTCTCCCGTAGGAGAGCCTTAGCATTTCGCAAACAGGATGAAGGCCGCGGCGAAGCGCTGCCGGAATTCAGCCTCCTGCGGGAATTCAATCGCGCCATCCACGACGAGCTGCGCTTCGGCGAGCGCTTCAACGGCCCGGATGAACTGATCCTTGCGCCAGTGCGGCCACGAGGTCTGCTCAATATGCGCGTGGATGGCGTCCAGCAGCGCATTTGCTTCGGCGATCGGAGCGGCGATCTAATCACTCTCCTGGTGGGGCTTCGGTGCGCGCAGGACGATCTTTCCCGAGACCGCAACGCCGGGCGCGATCACGATGTTGTAGCCCTTACCATCATCGTTGGGCCACGCGGCGCCAATGCGCGTCCACGTCGATTTCCTGCCATCGCCGCTGACGGCAAACGCGTCATGCGAAGGCGACTTGTTGTCGGCCATCGGTTTTCCTTTTTTAAATGTGCGGGGTGTTTCCAGCAAAGCGCTGTGCATCGATGGTGACGCAATGTGTTGGGCCGTAAAGCCGTCAGGCCGTTTTGTTGCTCATGTAGCAGGCAAGCATCAGTGGCAGCGACGCCGGGGCTTTTCAATCGCAGCCGTGCAGCGCAAGATTCTGCCATACGAACATCTTCATCACTTTTTTCCGGAGACGCTCATGGCGATCGACGATTTGCATCCCTGCCCGTGTGGGTCGGGGCTTGCTTCACGCTGGGTCAATGACGCCCGCGGTATTCCACTCGCGCGGGTCTGTCCCCAGTGCGTTGACGAGAAGCTCAGCCACTATCGGCCGGAGGTTCTCACCAACAGCAACTACGACGCTGACGAGGATATCGATGGCAATTAACCTGCATCGCCATTGGTACAAGTGCGACTGGACCCACCCGCTCATGCAGTGGACCCGAGAAACGCCCGAGCCCGAGAACTCGCCCTGTCCGACGTGCGAGTTGCTTCGATTCCCTTGGGCCAGCGAGGACATGACGACTGCCAAGTTCAGATCCGACAACGGCATCGTCGACGATCCGCAACTCGACCTGTTCAAGTGACCAAACGCGGAAGCCCCGAGCTGATCGGGGCTTTTTTTTATCGGTATGGCGGCGGCTTGATCCTAATCGCATTCACGATTCCACGATTTTACGACGCGGTACATCGCGGGGCGCCGGGGTGTCCCCGGCCGCGCGTGGTGTGGAGGCCCGCGCGAGGCTTCCGCTGGCCGCTGGATGGCGCAGGCCCTAAGCGGCCACGGAAGGGTTTGGGGAGCCCCTCCCCAATGCCGGCGTGCCGGCACTCGCGCTGCGAGCGCCCTCACTACAGTCAAAGACCAGTAGTGAGGGCGCGCACCACACGCACGACGGTAAGTTGTCAGACGAACTCTCTCCGAGGTTGCACAATCATTCTACACACCGTGGCGGTTAGGCACGGGCTCTGCACGGGCCGAGTGCCGGCGAGTGCCAGAAGTTATTCGCCAGGCCGTACGACAATAGGAGAGCCACCCCCGGCCGCCAGGCCACGACCGTTTCAAAGGAGCAAGATGATGTCGACCAGACGAAAGCGAGCCGGGCGTTTCCCGGCAATCCCGCCGCCAGTGCAACCCTACGGGCAATGCCGGCTGCGCGCCGATACGAGGCAAGTAATGACAAGGGATCGCAACAACTCGGCAATGCCGAAGCACAGCATGGAAGGAGCTGGCCGCATTCCCGGTAGCGAACCGGTCACAGACCAGGACGAGGCAATACGGCGTCGCTCGCCGTTTTGTACGACCAGTCCGCCAGCAAGGCGGGCCGCATCAAGCCAAGGCTTTTGCGGCGGTCATCAACACTAACGAGGATAACGACGATGGACGCGCTCGCCTACGACCTCAAGACCATTGCCCTCGGCGATGGCGGAGGGTCGTATCTGACGCGCAACCAGCGGCACCGGGGGTTGCAGCTCATGGCACGCGAGCTACGTGGGCTCGGGTTCAAGCTCCCGGCCGCGTCGTCGTTGAAGCCGCGCCATGTCGAGGCGCTGGTTGGGCACTGGCAGACGTCACGGCTCTCGGCCGGAACGATGAAGAACCGCATGGGCTGGCTGCGGTGGTGGGCGGCAAGGGTTCGCAAGCCCAACGTCGTCCCGCGCGACAACGAGAGTGTCGGCATTGAGAAACGCGCTGCCTATAACGGCAATCGCGCTCAAGCCACCCCGGGTGAGAGGCTGACCACCCTGCCCTACCGCATGCAATTGGCGCTGCGTCTCCAGATGGCCTTTGGTATGCGGCTCGAAGAGAGCCTGAAATTCCGGGTCAGCCAGGCCGACAAGGGCGAACGGCTGGCGATGCAGTCAAGCTGGTGCAAGGGCGGCCGCGCGCGGGAGATCCCGGTGACGCATCCACGGCAGCGTCGGTTACTCGATGAGCTGCGGCAGGCCTGCGGTGATGGCTCGCTGATCCCGCAGGGGCAGCGCTATATCGATTTCCGCAAGGAGGTCGAAAAAATGACCTGGGGCACCGGCATCCGCAATCTCCATGGCCACCGCCACTGGTACGCCCAATGGCGCTACCAGGCGCTGACGGGTCACCCCTGCCCTGCTGCTGGCGGAGCCACGTATGAGCGCATGAGCCGCGCCGAGAAAGCATCAGACTTCCGCGCCCGGATGCAGATCTCAAATGAGCTGGGGCATGGCCGGCTGGCCGTCGCCGACACCTATCTTGGCAGCCGCTTCGCGAAGGCGCAGAATCGGTAGTAATGAAAGCACCCCTCTCGAAACTCATTCCTGAGCTTCTTCGCTCGTACGAAACCGCGCGCGAGAACCTGGCCGTCGGCCTCATGCGTACCGATAAAGTAAGATCCCAGATTCACGAAGCTGCCGGAAAAGGGCATCGTGCCCTTCGGATCGCAATGCCGGATGGAGTCGACCTGCGCGATACTGAAAGCGCCGAGGCTTTGAAGGAGTGGGTGAAAGCCAACGGATTGCAATTGGAATGGCTGAGTCGCACCGCGACGCTCGAAGGCGGTCGGCAGGCCAGCGGCTACGACGTTGAGATTTCCTGGTAGTCGTATCGTCGCATTATCGCAAAAGCGCATTTGCGATTCGCTGCCATACTGGCACAGCAGCGTACTGATATGCTGCTATAGCAGCCCGGGATGACCCGACCGCTCCAGATATTCTCGCAAAGCGTCCAGGTAGATATCATGAGCCTTGCGATCGGTCGTGAAGGCGATTTCCTGCATCTTCTTCTTTGCCTTGGGCGGCAGGTACAACATCACGCGTTTGTAGGTTGCGCGCACCGTCCCTTCTTGCGGCTTAGCGGCCTTGCGCTGTTTGCCGCCTGTCGGTGCTACACTGGGCGCGTCTACTTCGGGGCTGATTTCAACCACGTTGTCAGGCTGCACGGCAGCCAACTGAACGGGCTTTGGACGCAGCAATCCGTCCAAGCCAGCCGCGGCTGCTACAGCGTTACGCGCGGCGTCGCTCTTGCTGCTCACCGGTCTTCTCCTTGTTGATACGTTTCCTGCACCAGGCCCAAAACTCGGCAACTTCATCGGCGGCCTTCGATCCAGGCGCATGTTCACCGACGCCGAGGCCCAGAGCGTAGCTGTATTGGAAGTCCATCCGCGAGGCCAAAGAGATCGGCACCACCGGTCCGCTTTGTGCGAGGCCGGTCATAACAGCCGATGTGAGTTTGGCAGCCTTATTCGGTGTCGCCTGATTTACAACGAGCGCAAAGTCGCGGCGCATCGTGTGCAATGCGTCCATCGTAGTCCGCGTGGCGTGCAGGTCGGGCCCGGCGGGACGTACCGGAATCAGGCAGAGGTCCGCGACCCGCATGGCCGCACGGGTGGCGTGGCCGTCCTCCCCTTTCGTATCGATCACCACTAACGTGAACCCAGCCTTCTCCAGCGTTGTAAGAGTTCTTGTGATATCGGCCGCAGACTCATGTGCAACAACCGGGGGCGTTTCGGCTGTCCGGGTATCGAACCAGTTGGTCACAGTGCCTTGCGGATCGAGATCGATAAGGCAAGCCTTCTCGCCAGCGGCTTCGGCAGCCACGGCGAGGTTGATGGCGAGCATACTTTTACCCGTGCCACCCTTTTGATTGACGAAGCTGACGATTTTCATGCGCCCACCCTAGTGCAGGGTTGGACATCACTGCTACAGCAGTACAGCAGTTCGCTGACAGGCTGTTACAGCACTACAACAGTATGGCAGCGCGCTGCTTTAACAGCATGCTGCCATAGCAGTACAGCGGCTTAGCGATACATCAGGATGATTGTGTAGCAGTGTAGCAGTACGATCGGTACGCTTCGCAGAAAACCGTGCATTTCTCCAACTTCGACGCCAATCATGACTGCCTAATTCATTGGCTACCGGCTCGCGGGCGGGAAGGGGACCCGGTACTGTTGCCGTATGCAATCGCTCAAGCTCGATCTGATAGCCCGCGAGAAATTCGCAGCGCTGAGCTTGCATGAGCGAAACGATTATCTCCAGAAGTTGGCCGCTGAATTCTCCGAGAAAACGAACCGGCCGGTTTTCATACTTGACAAAGAGGCGTTGGCCCGACTGCGAGTGTTCTACATGCGGCGCAGTTTTGCGGATCTTGAGCGTGGCAGCGTAAAGATCGCCGATCCGGAATTAGCTGCGGCGTTGCGCAGCCTCGGCGAAACCATCAAGGGCAGCGAGCACAAAGCCGACCTCATCGGCATGCTAAAATCAGAGCTGCCGGCGCCGGTGCTACGTGGGGCGCCGGTCGATGACAGCCAGCTATCGCTCTTTGTGCCGGTCATTTTCGATGCACCGCTCAAGGATGACGTAAACCTGATGGACATCGCGCCGTTCACGATGTCGAAAAACCACCGTCTGACGCTACTGCGCTACGAATTGAAGGATAGCATCATCACAGTGGCGGGGAGCGGAGAGCACGGCCTGGCCACGGTATTCGACTATGACATCTTCCTTCACATGCTATCGTATCTAAACGAGGAAGTGCGCCGCTATCGCGTTGACGAAGCGAAGGGCCTGCGGCCCAGCCTGCCGTCCCAAGTTTACCGGCCGAGCGCGTCGCACATTCTCAAGTTCTGCCGGCGCAGCTCGGGTGGCAGGCAATACAAGGACCTGGAAGCCGCACTGGACCGTTTGGCTGGTACCCGCTTGAAAGTCGTGCCGTTGAACGGCGGCAAACGGCGCGAGATCATGAATGTCCCGTTCATAGACAAGTACCGCGTCGTTAGCGAAACCGCCAACGGGCACATTGACCAGGTCGAAATCCACATCCCGATGTGGATCTACGATATGGTGGTGCGCGGGAAGGGGGCACCACAGATACTCACGCTTCATCCGGACTATTTCCTCATCAGCCAGGGGCTCGGTCGGATGGTGTACCGATTGGCGCGACGTGCGGCAGGACGCGGAGAAGCGCGCTATTCCATCTCGGAAGTTCGCAAGCGCAGCGGGTCGCCTCAAGCCTTGCCACAGTTTGCGCAGATGCTGAAACAGCTAGTAGCTAACACCAAGGTATTTCCGCTGCCTGACTACGATCTCGACTTTGTGGGCGGACGAAACGGTCAGTTGTTGCGGATGCGCTACCGCGGGGAAGGGGCTGCACAGCTCAAGAACGAAGCCGCTGCATCGCCGGTCGGATGAATTCTTACAAGGTTTTTTTACAAAAGCCGTCTTTCACCTATCACACCGGATATCTGCATCGGGCTCCAGGCGGCGGCCCCTTTTTTTACAACCGTTTTTACAGAAGCGTCTTTCACCTACTGTGCGAGACCTTGAAGGAGGCGCTGAACCGCCGCTCAACTGGTTCTTACAAAACGGTGTCCATCACCTATCCAGGCCCGTCTATCACCTACCCAATCCCGTCTATCACCTATGCAACGCCGTCTATCACCTATCGGGCGGCCGTCTTTCACCTATCGGCTTTTCGACCAAGTGCATGAATGGATTGGTGCGTTTTTTACATATCCACAGGGCCGCTTTGCTTAAAACTATTTAAAACTATGAATACCCCTAAAACGCCTGCGGCTGATTTTTTCAAACTTGTTTTTGAAGGGGAAGGATACGGCGGGAGCTATCACTGAAGGCAGCGCCAACAGATAGAGATAGGGCTAGAACAACCGAGGGCGCGATTTAAACACACTTCTGACTTCGGAAGCGAAGCACACCGCGCGGCAGCGATGAAAATGGTTTTAACGCCCGCACAATCGGCCTACACGCGAGACGAGCGGCGTATGAACCACCGCTCGTCCCGTAACCATCAATCAGTCCTTCGAGTAGGTGGGCACGGACTCTCCGCACATCCGCTCACCAAAGCTCGCGGCATGTGTCGCGGTCGACGCGCCGGAGACCTTCTGACCAAACGAAGCGCTTGAGACTTGCACGGCGGCGCCGGTCGCCTTGTCGCCGAACGAAGCCGCATGGGTGGGAATGGACCCGCCCGTCACGGACTCGCCGAAGGAAGCGGAATGCGTAGGGTTACCGAAGATGCTCACTGAACTTCTCCTGTTTATCAGCGTCGGCGGTATGCCGGGCTGATTGCGTATCCGTCCGCTGCCGGGACGGAAATCTTCCACGGGCTGTGTCAGCTGCCCGGAATCTTGACCTTGATCCCGCACATCTTTTCCTGGAATTCCGCCACCTTGGACAGGAACGCGTCGATCTGTGCGGGCGCCAGGTTGTTGAGCTGCACTTTGTTGCTTTTCTGGTCACCGAACTGCGTGTGAACAGTGACGGTATTGGCTTCGCTGCCGGCCAGGTAGACGATGCCGAAGTTGCCCGAGATCGTTGGTGCCACTTCGAGGCGGGTGAGCTTGCTGAGGTCGGCGGTTGTGGTCTGGGCATCGTGCATGCCGGCATCTACCGTAAACCGGAACGTGCAGCGCTCCGGCTCCCGCAGTTCATACCGTTTGTAGGGGCCACGCTTGCTGGACACGACCAGGGTGTTCGCGTCGCGCTTATCGAACGACATTTCTAGATAGTTTGCCCTGAGCCCGTACGCGGCGCCGACGATGTCGGCGGCCGCCTGCAAGCGCTCATCTGTGCCGTAGTCCTGGCACGCGCCCAACGACAACGCCGGCAGCATCGCCAGTGTCAAATTCCCCACACGCATGGCGTCAGTTCCCCAAGCACGAGCGGACGATTTCGGTGATGTCGGACTGGTAGCCTCTCTTTTCCGCAAGGAGCTGGTCGGGAGCAATGAGCTGCGGGCACCGGTCATAGGCCGTGAGGCGTCGCGCTTCCTGTTGTGCCGACAGCAGGTAGTATTCGCAGAGGTTCAGGCTCCGCGCCCTGTGGCTGTCCGGGCCACCCGTGATCATGCTGAGCATGCCGGTCGCCATGCCCTGGGCCATCTCGCCGACCGGGTTGCCGTCACCGGGTTGCTTGTTCCCCTTGAAGCGGGCGTACGTGGCCTTGTCGGTTTCCTTCGAAGTTCTGACCACCTTCTCCCACGCCGGGCACGCAATCCCCTTGTTGCCGTCCGGAAGCTTGCGACCGGGATACATCGTCGGCACTTCGCCGATGGCCGTGCGCTTCATCCAATAGCAATCCGATCCGGGGCGCTGGCGCAGGCATACGAATGCGCCTTTGGTGGTCGCGTCGTAGCCCTCGTAAAACATGTACTGCCCCGGATGCGGAAAAAGGCAGCCATCTACCAGGTGGTAAAGCCCGTGCATCTTATCGACCTGTTCGGTCTGTCCGTTCTGGATAAGCTGTTCGCGATACTTGACCGCGTTGATGTCGAGGCAGGCGAATGCTTCCTGCTCGATGCGTACCGGTGGCAACAGCTTGTCGGCGTGCGCCGCGCTGGCCAGCACGAGAAAGAAGGCGCTGAGCAGCGGTCTCATGGCCGACCTCCGCGCACCGCATCCAGCATCTCTTTATGACGGCGTTCCTGGTTGTCGTTGTTGACGACCACGAGCGCCCAGATGGCGGCCGGTATCCAGCCGATGACAGTGATTTGGAGGATGAGGCAGAGAATGCCTTGAACGACACGCCCACGCATAAAGAGCGCCAACCAAGGCAGCAAGATCGCAACGGCAATCATCGGAAATCCCTCAAAAAAAGGTTTCCGTTTGTATGCAAAAATCCTGATTTACGAATGCAAGGGTCTGAGGGCAGAATCAGCCCCGGATGGAAAATAAGGTCGCCCCCGAGACGTTCGCACAAGTTATTGAGCGGACTCGGGAAAGGTACGACTTACTTCCGGCCTCCCCTTCCCGCGTCGACGGCCTTGCAAAACTTAGGAGTTTTGCAACGGGGCAGCGGCGATGACCATCTTCGGTTATGCGCGCGTCAGCACGTCCGGCCAGGAGCTGGACATTCAGATAGCGCAGCTTGAGGCTGCGGGTTGCGAGCGGATTCTTTGCGAGAAGCAAAGCGGTCTAAAGGATGATCGGCGCGAGCTGGCGAGACTGCTGCGCCGGCTGCACAAAGGCGATACCGTGATCCTGCCCGCGCTCGATCGCCTGACCCGCGGCGGACCGTTCAAGATGCTGAGCGTTCTTGCCGACATCACCTCGCGTGGCGCCGGCTACAGATCTCTGGCCGAGCCGTGGGCCGACACCACCACCGAGCTTGGCGAAGTGCTGGCTGCGCTGGTCGGTTACATCGCGCGCAAAACGCGGGACGATATCGTGAGGCGCACCGCTGCTGGACGAGATCGCGCGCGCCAGAACGGTGTCAGGTTTGGACGCAAGCCGAAGCTGACGGCAGCTGAACGGAAGGCCGCGCTCGATCTCTGCTCTGCGGGCCAAACGCAAAAGGCTGTCGCAAGCGCCTTCCAGGTAAGTTCGTCGACGATTTCGAGGATATGTTCTTCTGACGGCAATGACGAGGCCAAGAATCCGACACACCGGGCCGCCCGTTTGTCCGAGTGATGCGCCCCCTACGCGTCAGTTTTGGCGATTGCCTGATCCGCCTCGTAAGTCCGTATTGCAGCAATTTGCTCCTCGACCAGCTTTTGGAATGCGACGAAGGCGAGGTAACACTTGTCGCGCTCCTTTTCGAGCAAGTCGGCAACCTCGGTCAGATCGAGAGGCTCGTTGCCACCGAACGTGTACTTGACGCCACCAGCCTCCTCGATCCTGCTGACCATTCTCGTCAACCCGAGTACGAACCGGGGGGAGAATTCATGGTTGTAGGCGTGTCGAAAATTATCAGAGTCCTGGTTGAATAGGCTGCCCGCAATCGACTCTACCCGCAGCTTGAAACGGCGATACTTCTTCCAGCCCCTGCAATACGGCTCGATATCGTTGAGATAGAGGTTCTTCTTCGGGAAATCGTCCTTCCAGTTGGCCGGGCTCTTGGCTTGGTTTGCCTGGTGGCAGAGATGTCCCGCCGCGTACGCAAAGCGTGACTTGATCGCATAGGGCTGCCCGAGCGCGACGGTGCCCAGCATATCGATGAATTCGTGCGTCACTTCGAACTTCTCATCATCCGACAGAGGGGCGATGACCGCGGCCCAGGCGCGCAACCGGTTCACGTGATGCGTCAAGTCGTTGATGATGTTGGCGAGCTCCGAGGCATATTCCTGCAGCATGAGGCTGTAAGCCAACCAGTTCATCGGCAACGGTCTGGGAAGGCTCCACCAGGAGTAGGGCATAAAGCGACCGCCCCCTTCACTGGCATCCAGCTCGGCGCGGAATCGAGTATAACGCTCGATCAGGTCCTTCGAACGCTGCAGCGTGAATTCATCTGGCATGGGCCTGCATCTTGAAAATGGCGGGGGATCAGGTTACATTTCCGTCGTCCTTCAGGACAGCGCCAAACGAATTAAAATCATTGCCAGCTCCAAAGCGAACCGCCCCTCCGCGAACCCGGCGAAACGCGTTTAAAGCCCGTACTATCGCCCCGAGCCGCAATTCTCAGCCCGCGTTCATCGCACCCCGCTCATCGATCTCCCAGCAACAGGGCTCAATGTCCTGGAGGCCTCCAGTCTCAACTTGATGGTCGTATTCGCGGCCGTCGTGTCTTGGGTGCCATCGATATGTCTGGTCCACCAGCAGAGGCGACGCAGGCTGAACTCGTGTCATGCGGCGCGCTCGATTCAACAAGTCAGGCAGCGAGCCTTCTCGCGCGAGCCGAGCTTGCCGACCCCACGCGCAGCGATGCATTGCTGCGATTCGTTCGTGCTCTTGCTCGTGCTGCGGCAATCGCGGATTATGAGCGGCAACACCGCACAACAGACGCGAGCAGCGACGATGAAGGCGGCAATCTACGCACGGTTTAGCTCCGACAAACAAACCGACAGGTCGATTGAGGATCAGGTCGCGCTGTGCCGCGCCATCTGCGAGCGGGAAGGGTTGAGCATCGTCGGTGTGTATGATGACCGCGCCATCTCCGGCGCCAGCACCCTGAACCGGATAGGGTGGCAGCGCCTCATGCGCGACGCCAAGGCAGCCAAGTTCGATGTGGTCGTTGCCGAAGCGCTCGACCGCATCTCGCGCGACCAGGAAGACCTGGCAGGCATCCACAAGCGGCTTCGGTTCGCTGGTGTCGAGATCCGTACCGCACAGGACGGCATCGCCGGTGATATCCATATCGGCGTCAAGGGACTGCTGGGCTCGCTCTATCTCAAAGACCTGGCTCAGAAGACCCGGCGCGGCCAGGCCGGCGTCAACCGCGACGGCCGCCACAACGGTGGACGCAGCTACGGCTATCGGCCGATCCCCGGCAAAGCTGGCGAACTTGAGATCGACACGACCGAGGCCGCTGTCGTCCGCCAGATTTTCACCGACTACCTCGATGCCCGTTCACCGCGCGACATCGCGGCGGCGCTGAACAAGAAGCGTCTGCCCGGCCCGCGCGGCGGGATCTGGAACGCCTCCACGATCGGCGGCAGTCGCAAGCGCATGAACGGCATCCTGCAGAATGAGCTATACGTGGGCCGCATCGTCTGGAACCGGCAGAGCTTCATCAAAGACCCGGAGACCGGCAAGCGCATCAGCCGCGAGAACCCGCGCGAGGAATGGATGACGGCGCAAGCCGAACACCTGCGCATCGTCGATGCCGATACCTGGGCCCGTGTGCAGGCTCGGAAGGAAGAGCGCGGCGGCCCGCAGAAAAAGCCGTTCGCGACCCGGCCCAAGAACCTGCTGTCGGGATTGGTCAAGTGCGGCCGGTGCGGCTCGGGCTACATCGTCGGCGGCCATGACAAGCGTGGCTCGCTGCTGCTGTGCTCACGGATGAAGGAGACCGGCCTGTGCGACAACAAGCGAATGGTGCCGCGCACCACGGTTGAGGCCGTGGTGCTGAAGGGGATCGAGGAAAAGCTGGCCGCGCCTGAGGTGATTGCCGAGTACGTCCGGGAATATTACCGGATGACCCGCGAACTTCACGGCTCGTCAGCGCATCGCCGCCGCGATCTCGAAAAGCGGTTGGGCAACGTCAACGGCGCCATAACCAAGGCCGTGGATGCCATTATTGCGGAAGCCCCGAGCCGGGCGCTGCGGGATCGGCTCACCGCCCTGGAAGCCGAGCGCGACCAGCTCGAAGCCGACATCGCCAACCTCGTCCCGCCGACCGTCGAGTTCCACCCCAACGCTGCTGATGCCTACCGGGAGAAGGTGCGGGACTTGAAAAAGACCTTGGCGGCAGCCGATGAGGACAGCCGCTTAGCGGCCCATGAGGCCCTGCGCGAGATTGTTGAAAAAATCGTCGTCCACCCGCGTGGCCTCTACAAGCCGGTGGAGATTGAGATTTACGGCCAACTCGCCGCCCTGCTCAGGATTTCTGAGAGGGCGGCTGGCCCCCAAGAGTCTGGGGGTGTGCTGGTTGCGGGGATAGGATTTGAACCTATGACCTTCAGGTTATGAGCCTGACGAGCTACCGGGCTGCTCCACCCCGCGTTAAACCGTTGCGTGCCTTGCAGAAAGGGTGCCTGAGCCGGCCGGCCAACGCTTTTCAACGGCGCCGATCGATCCGTCCGGGGGCTTCCTGAGAAGGCGACCCGGGCCGAAGCCATCGGGTGCGGGGCGTATGTATCAACGTGAGCCCGGTTTGGAAAGCCCCGGATGCGGGTTTTTGAGGATTTTGTGACGTCGAAATCGCCGGCCGTCCCGGCAGGATTTACCGCCGGGAACCGAGCCTTGCCAGACCGCGCGCAAAAGCGGAGCTTGGCGCGCAACAAATCAGTCAAGAATGCGTCATCCGAGGGGGAAATGCCATGGACCGGCCATTGAAGAGCCCGGGGCTGCATGCGCTTGAGGAGGCCTTTCATCGCCAGTTCGAGCTGTCGCGCAGCGAGCCGGCGCCGACATTGCAGGCACGGCTCGACCGGCTGCGCCGCCTGCGCGCCGCGCTGACCGAGAATGAGGCGCGATTCGAGGCGGCGATCTCGGCCGATTTCGGCCACCGCTCCACCGTCGAGACCGCGATCGCCGAGACCATGCTGGTGCTCGGCGAGATCAGGCACGCCGCCAAGCACCTCAAGGGCTGGATGGCGCCGCGGAAGGTCCCGACCACGGTGCAGTTCGCGCCGGCCAAGAACCGGCTGATGCCGCAGCCGCTCGGCGTGGTCGGCATCATCGCGCCGTGGAATTATCCGCTGCAGCTGACCCTGGCGCCCGCGGTCGCCGCGATCGCGGCCGGCAACCGCGCCATCATCAAGCCGAGCGAGCTGGTGCCGCGCTTCGCCGAGCTGTTGATGGAGACGATCGCCAAGAAATTCGACGTCACCGAGCTCGCGGTCACCGAGATCGACGACGAAATCGCAAAGGCGTTTGCCGCGCTGCCGTTCGATCATCTGATCTTCACCGGTTCGACGCGGGTCGGCCGGCTGGTGGCCGAAGCCTGTGGCCGCAATCTGACGCCGGTGACGCTCGAGCTCGGCGGCAAGTCGCCCGTGATCGTCGACGGCTCCGCCGACATCGATGAAGCCGCGCAGCGCATCGCCTATGGCAAGCTGCTGAATGCCGGCCAGACCTGCATCGCACCCGATTACGTGCTGGTACCGCAGGCCGCGGTGCAGCCCTTCGCGATGCGGCTGCAGGGCCACATGCAGCACATGTTCGGTACCGATCCCGATAACACCGATTACACGTCGATCGTCTCGGATCGGCACTATGCACGGCTCGAGGGGCTGGTCGCCGACGCCGCCGCGAAGGGCGCGACCATCATGCAGCCGGCAACGCCGAACGACCGCGAGTGGAAGGCGGGGCGCAAATTTCCGCCGACCGTGATCGTCGGCGCGACGCCGGACATGACGGTGATGCAGGAAGAGATCTTCGGGCCGCTGTTGCCGGTCATCGGCGTGCGCGATGCGACGGAAGCGATCGCCTTCGTCAACAGCCGCGATCGCCCGCTGGCGCTGTACTGGTTCGGCACCGACAGCGCCGCCCGCGATGCGGTGCTGGCGCGCACGGTGTCCGGCGGCGTCACCGTCAATGACTGCCTGTTCCACTTCGCGCAGGCCTATCAACCGATGGGCGGCGTCGGCGCCTCCGGCACCGGCGCCTATCACGGCGAGTGGGGGTTCAAGACGCTGACCAAGTTCAAGCCGGTGTTCTACCGCTCGCGCTTCAACCGGCTTGCCGATCTCTATCCGCCCTATGGCGCGAAGGTCGCGCGGCTGGAGAAGCTGATGCGGATGTTGTCGTAGGATTCACACCGTCATTGCGAGCGCAGCGAAGCAATCCATAGCGCCGCATAACGGATAGATGGATTGCTTCGCTGCGCTCGCAATGACGCAAAACGAAGACCAAGGGGGAAGATGCGTGACTGACACATTCGATTTCGTGGTGGTGGGCGCGGGCTCCGGCGGCTGCGCGGTGGCGGGGCGGCTGTCGGAGGATCCGGCGACGTCGGTGGCGCTTCTCGATGCCGGCGGCACCAATGACAATTGGGTCGTCACCACGCCGGGCGCCCTGGTGCTGATGGTCGCGGGCACCGTCAACAACTGGGCCTTCAACACCGTGCCGCAGAAAGGCCTCAACGGCCGCATCGGCTATCAGCCGCGCGGCAAGGGGCTCGGCGGCTCCTCGGCGATCAACGCCATGGTCTACATTCGCGGCCATCGCGCCGATTACGACCACTGGGCCGCGCTCGGCAATACCGGCTGGGCGTTCGCCGACGTGCTGCCCTATTTCAAGCGCTCGGAAGACAATTCCGATTTCGACGGCGAGTATCACGGCAAGGGTGGCCCGCTCGCCGTCAACAAGCTGCGCTCCGGCAATCCGATCCAGCAGACCTTCCTGCAGGCGGCGCAAGAGGCGCAATTCCGCATCCGCGAGGATTTCAATGCCGACGACCATGAGGGCCTCGGCATCTACCAGGTAACGCAACGCAACGGCGAGCGCTGGAGCGCGGCACGCGCCTATGTGCATCCGCATATCGGCAGGCGTCCCAACCTTCGCGTCGAGACCAATGCGCACGCGACGCGCATCCTGTTCGAGGGTAAGCGCGCGGTCGGCGTCGAATACCGCCAGGGCAAGGAGCTGAAGCAAATCCGCGCGCGGCGCGAAGTCCTGCTTGCCGCCGGCGCGTTCCAGTCGCCGCAGCTGTTGATGCTGTCGGGCGTCGGCGATGCCGCAGCGCTCGGCAAGCACGGCCTCGCCAGCGTGCATCATCTGCCCGGCGTCGGCCAAAACCTGCAGGACCATCCCGATTTCATCTTCGGCTACATGTCCGACAATCCGAACTTCGCCGGCATCTCGCTGAAGGGCATGCCGCGGCTCGTCCGCGCCATCATGCAATATCGGCGCGAGCGCCGCGGCCCCCTCACCTCGAACTTCGCCGAATGCGGCGGCTTCCTGAAGACGCGGCCCGATCTCGACATCCCCGACATCCAGCTGCATTTCGGCATGGCGATGGTCGACGACCACGGCCGCAAGCGCCACGGCGGCACCGGCTTCTCCTGCCATGTCTGCCTGCTGCGGCCGAAGAGCCGCGGCAGCGTCGCGCTGGCCGGCAGCGACCCGATGCGGGCGCCGCTGATCGACCCGAACTTCCTCGGCGAGGAAGACGATCTCGAATCGATGGTGGCGGGCTACAAGACCACGCGGCGGCTGATGGAGGCGCCGGCGCTGCGCGCCCTGCAGCAGAAGGATGTGTTCACGTCCAACGTCCGCACCGACGACGATATCCGCAGCATTCTGCGCGAGCGCGTCGACACAGTCTATCACCCGGTCGGCACCTGCAAGATGGGCACCGGCGATCCGCTCGCGGTGGTCGATCCGAAGCTGCGCGTGCACGGGCTCGAAGGCCTGCGCGTAGTCGACGCCTCGATCATGCCGACCCTGATAGGCGGCAACACCAATGCACCGACCATCATGATCGGCGAGAAGGCGGCCGACATGATCAGGGCGGAGATGCGGGCGGGGTGACCAATGCGTAGGGTGGGCACGGCGCAAGAGCGCCTTTGCCCCCCTATGAGGCTGCCGTCGCAGGGCCGCATTGCCAAAATATCGAAAACAACCCCATGCAAAGGAGCCGGGGGGGGGCTGGGGCTGCCGGCTTCGACACGGCGACTTGACTCGTCGGGCAAATCAGCGGCATTCTTCTATTATCCAGAAACCGCGCCCGACTGCCTCGGGCCGTGCTCGTGACCTGATGGGTTGCAATCGTAGCCCGGATGAAGCGAAGCGCTATCCGGGACCTTCACGCATGCTCCCCGGATTTCGCTGCGCTTCATCCGGGCTACAAAGCTAGTTCAGCAAGAACCCGCCATCCACCGTCACCACCGTCCCGGTCATGTAGCGCGAGGCGTTCGAGGCCAGCAGCATGATCGCGCCGTCGAGATCGGACTCGGCGCCGACCCGGCGCTGCGGGATGCGCTTGGCAAGCCGCTCGCCCGCCGGCGTCGACCAGAAATCATGGTTCATCTCGGTATCGATATAGCCCGGCGCCAGCGCGTTGACCCGGATGTTGTTGCCGGCAAGCTCCAGCGCCATTGCCTTGGTGCCCTGGATCATGCCGGCCTTGGAGATCGCATAGGGCGACACCGCCTTGAGCACGCCCTGTCCGAGCACGGACGCGACGTTGATGATATTGCCCGGCTGCTTGCGCGCCATCATGCGCCGCGCAAGTTCGGTCGCGAGGAAGTAGGCGCCCTTCAGATTAGCGCTGATCACGGCGTCCCAATCCGCCTCGGTCTGCTCGGTCGACAGCTTCTCGATCGCAATGCCGGCATTGTTGATCAGGACCGTGACCGGACCGAGCGCGGCTTCCGCAGCGTCGAGCGCTTGCGCGATGCCGGAAATATCCGCGACATCCATCTGCACCGCGGCAGCGCGGCCGCCCTTAGCCTTGATCTCCTCCTCGAGGCTTTTCAGCTTCGCGGTCTGGCGCGCGGCCAGCACCACCGCGGCGCCATGTGCCGCCAGCACGCGGGCGAATTGCCGCCCGAGCCCCTGCGAGGCGCCGGTGATGAGGATGATTTCTTTACTGACATCGAATAGGTCGGACATCGACAGGTTCCCGGATTGAAGCGGACGAGTGATAGCGACAATTGTCCCTGATGTAAGCAGGCTTGATCAACCAGGGGACAGTAGGAGATTGGGGCAGGAATTCCTCATCCATGAATCTCTTCGACCTTGCCGTCATCCTCGGATCGGTGTTCGCAGTGGTGACCGGCTTCACGACCGGCCTGTTGCGCAGCGCGGTCACTATCCTGGCCTATCTCGTCGCCATGCCGCTTGCAGTCGCCGCGTTGGCGATGATCGGGCCCCACATCGCGACGCTGCCGTCGTCGCCGTTTCCGCCCAATGGCGTGCTGCTGTTCGGCCTCTTTCTCCTGATTGGCGTCATCCTCGGAAAGATGGCGCGGACGATGCTCGACGACACCATCGGCTCGGAGATCGGGATCGGCGACCGCCTCGGCGGCGCGCTGCTCGGCGCCATCAGGGTCGGCCTCGTCGTGACCACGCTGGTGCTGGTGTTCGATCAGCTGGTGCCGCTCGCCAGACAGCCGCAATTCCTCAACGGATCGCAATTGCGGCCGTTGTTCTCCGCGGCCGGACAGGCCGGATTCCGCTCGCTGCCGCCCGAGGCCACCATGGCGATCGAGCGGCTGCGGCGCGAGCAACGCATCTAGGGCGCCGGCCCACCGCACTGTTCCTGCCCGGCATGCACTTATGCATTGCACGTCCCTTATCGGCGCCGCCGAGCTTCGCTAGACTGGTGCAATCAAACCTTTACAAACCGACCGACATCACAGGGAGTGAACCGTGGATCTTGGAATCAAAGGCCGCCGTGCCATCGTCTGCGCATCGAGCAAGGGACTGGGCCGCGCCTGCGCGATCGCGCTCGCCAATGAGGGGGTGCACGTTACCCTGACGGCGCGCGGCGCCGAGGCGCTGAAGCAGACCGCCGACGAAATCCGCAAGGCGCACCCCGGCGTCACCGTCACCGAGATCGTCGGCGACATCACGACGGCGGCGGGACGCGAAGCCGTGCTCAAGGCCTGCCCCGAGCCCGACATCCTGATCAACAATGCCGGCGGCCCGCCGCCGGGCGATTTCCGCAACTGGACCCGCGACGACTGGATCAAGGCGATCGACGCCAACATGCTGACGCCGATCGAGCTGATCAAGGCGACCGTCGACGGCATGATGGCGCGCAAGTTCGGCCGCATCGTCAACATCACCTCGGCGGCGGTGAAGGCGCCGATCGAGATCCTCGGCCTGTCCAACGGCGCCCGCGCCGGCCTCACCGGCTTCGTCGCCGGCCTGTCGCGCAAGACCGTGATCAACAACGTCACCATCAACGGCCTGCTGCCGGGCCCGTTCGAGACCGACCGCCTGCGCGGCACCGCGAAGCCCGAGGCCGAGAAGCGCGGCATCTCGGCCGAGCAGGTCCTGGCCGAGCGTGCCAAGCTGAACCCCGCCGGCCGCTTCGGCGATCCCGACGAATTCGGCTATGCCTGCGCATTCCTGTGCGGCGCCAAGGCCGGCTTCATCACCGGGCAGAACCTGCTGCTCGACGGCGGTGCTTTCCCAGGCACGTTGTGAGAGCTGTTTGGTACGAACGGACCGGCGCGGCGCCGACGGTGCTTACCGTCGGCGAGATGCCAACGCCCGAGGCTGGTCCCGGTGAAGTCCGGGTTCGCCTCGAGGCGTCCGGCGTCAACCCGGCCGATGTCGGCCGCCGAAGCGGCAACTATCGCGCGATGGAATTCCCGCGCGTGATCCCGAACAGCGACGGTGCCGGGATCATCGACCAGCTCGGTGAAGGCGTCACGCGCTTTGCCGTCGGCGACCGCGTCTGGCTGTTCAACGGCCAGCGCAACGGCCGCGCCTTCGGCACCGCGGCCGAATACATCACGCTCGCCGATTACCTGGTGACGCCGCTGCCGCAGGACGTGTCGTTCGCGGCAGGTGCTACGCTCGGCATCCCCTGCATGACGGCGTGGTGCGCGCTGTTTGCGGACGGCCCGATCTCGGGGCAGACGGTGCTGGTTACCGGCGGCGCCGGCGCGGTCGGCCACTACGCCGTGCAATTGGCAAAATGGGGCGGCGCGCGCGTAATTGCGACCGTCAGTTCGCAGGTCAAGGACGTCGAGGCACGGCTCGCCGGCGCGGACACCGTCGTCAACTACCGGACCGAGGATGTCGTCTCCAAGGTGATGGCCTTCACCGAGAACCGCGGTGTCGACCGCGTGATCGACGTCGATTTCGGCGGCAATCTCGCGACCACGCTGAAGATCATGGCCATGAACTCGACGATCGCGGTCTACGCCACCAACGGCAACCGCACCCCCACGCTGCCGGTGCGCGAATTAATGGAGAAATGCATCACCGTGCGCTCGCTGGTGCTGTTCGCGCTGCCGCCGCCGCTGCTCGCGGCCGCGCAGGCCGACATCACCAAATGGCTGGCGTCGGGCACCCGCGTGCACAATATCGCCGGGCAATTCGCGCTCGCCGAGACCGCCGACGCCCATCTCGCCGTCGAGAAGGGCGACAAGATCGGCACCGTGATCGTCGACTGCGCACGTTAGCACGGTTTCTCCTTCCTGCTCCCTCTCCCCGTTCTTACGGGGAGAGGGTTGGGGTGAGGGGCTGTCACCGCAAAGACGGTGAAGGCAAAGATTGCGGAGGCCCCCCTCACCCGGAATTCAAGCTACGCTTGAATTCCGACCTCTCCCCGCGAGCGGGGCGAGGTAAGCAAGGAGCCGCATCCTTAGTGGATCGGCGTGATGCGTTCGTCGCTCGGCCCCAGGCCAAACTCGTCGAGTCCTTCAGCCAGGAGATCGCCGAGCATCGGCTCGCCCAACAGATAGTTGGCGACATGGCCGGTGCGTCCGCGCGCCGCCTCGCGGCGCAGATCGGCCCATTCCTCGATCGTGCCGTCGCCGCGGCCGAGCCGCATCAGGGCGACGAGGTCGACCTGCTCGTCCTCGCTGAGCGCGTTGATGAAGCCGGTGATCTCGCGCGCCACCGGATCGGTGCCGTCATCCTCCAGCACATCGATCATGTCGTCGTCGGCGCCGTTCGAGCCGGAGTCGGGATCGACGAGCCCCTCCTTGACGTCGAATTCCCGCGCCTTCTCGATCAAGAAGCCGACCTTTTCAGGGGGGATTGCGAGTTCCGGCATTGCACACTCCTTCGTCCAACGAGGCGGTAACGCAGGAGGCGCCGACTTGATCCATTGCGTCGGCGTGCGGAAACCCGCATGGTCCGGCAAGAGCAACAAAAAAATAGAGGACACGCCGCATGCACTGGACCGTAGGCAAGGTCAGGATCACGAAAGTCGTCGAGCTCGAGACGGTCGGCAGCACCCGCTTCATCCTGCCGCTGGCCGGCCGGGAAGAGATCCAGAGCCTGCCCTGGCTGATCCCGCATTTCGCCAACGAGGACGGCCGGCTGAAGATGTCGATCCATTCGCTGCTGGTGGAAACGCCGGAGCACCGCATCATCGTCGACACCGGGCTCGGCAACGACAAGCAGGGCCGCAACGTGCCGATCTGGAACAACCGCAGCGATCCGTTCCTGGAAAAACTGACCACAGCCGGATTTGCCCCAGACAGCATCGACACCGTGCTGTGCACGCATCTGCATGTCGACCATGTCGGCTGGAACACCAAGCTCGTCGGCGGCAAATGGGTCCCGACCTTCGCCAAGGCGCGCTACGTGTTCGGCAAGACCGAATACGAGCACTGGCGCGACCATAGCGACGATCCCGCGCATGCCGCCGTGTTCGCCGATTCCGTGAAGCCGATCGCGGATGCCGGCAAGGCCGAACTGGTGCCGAGCGATCACCGGCTGACCGAGGAGATCACGCTGATCCCGACGCCCGGACACAGCCCCGGCCATATGAGCATCCACATCAGGTCCGGCGGCGAGGAAGGCCTCTTGACCGGCGATGTCGCGCATCATCCCTGCCAGATGTACCACCTCGACTGGTCGTCGACCGCGGACTCCGACCAGCAGCAATCGGCCGCGACGCGGCGCGAATTGTTCTCGCGCTTTGCCGATACGTCGACGCTGGTGATCGGCGGGCATTTCAATGCCGGCCACATCAAGCGCGACGGCGACGCGTTCAGGTTTATCGCGCTGGGCTGATTGGACCGAAATGGCCTTGAAATAAGGCTTGGCAGCAATGCAGCGCGCTCAGGGCGGTTGAATTTCCCGGCGCGCTGTTCCATGAAGCGTGTCGAGGTATACCAGTAACAATCCTCAGGACATCGTAGGGAGTGATCAACATGAAGCTTGTTCGTTATGGCGAAAAGGGTGCGGAAAAGCCCGGTCTGATCGACAAATCCGGCCAGCTCCGCGACCTCTCGGCCCATCTGAAGGACCTGACCGGCGATGCCTACACGCCGGAATCGCTGAAGAAGCTTGCTGCCCTCGATCCCGCCTCCCTGCCCGCCGTCGCCGGCAAGCCGCGCTTGGGCGCCCCCGTCACCGGCATCTCCAAATTCGTCGCGATCGGCCTGAATTATTCCGACCACGCCAAGGAAACCGGCAACCCGATCCCGTCCGAGCCGATCTTCTTCCTGAAGGCCAACACCGCGCTGTCCGGTCCCAACGATCCGGTCGAGAAGCCGCGCGGTTCGACCAAGCTCGACTGGGAAGTCGAGATCGCCGCCATCATCGGCACCCGCGCCAAATATGTCTCGGAGGCCGACGCGCTGAACCACGTCGCCGGCTACTGCATCTGCAACGACGTCTCCGAGCGCAACTTCCAGATCGAGCGCCTCGGACAGTGGACCAAGGGCAAGTCGCACGACACGTTCGGCCCGGTCGGCCCGTGGCTCGTCACCAAGGATGAAATCGCCGACGTGCAGAAGCTGTCGATGTGGCTCGACGTCAACGGCCAGCGCCGCCAGACCGGCACGACCTCGACCATGATCTTCACGATGGCGAAGTGCATCTCCTACGTCTCGCAGTTCATGACGCTGCTGCCCGGCGACATCGTCACGACCGGCACCCCGCCCGGCGTCGGCACCGGCATGAAACCGCCGCAATATCTCAACGTCGGCGACGTCGTGACGCTCGGCATCGAAGGCCTCGGCGAGCAGCGCCAGGAAATCGTTGGGGCGTAGTTTTCGGGGATACAGCGCAATCTCTCCCCTCGTCGTCCCGGCTCCCGTGCGCAATTGCGCACTAGGCCGGGACGACATCGAGTATGTTGCGTCATCGAGAGTCATACATTCACGGTCTCTCAGGATGACGACTGTGTGTTCGTAAAGAGGTCATCTCCATGAAACTCACCTTCTCTCCCGCCTCCCCGTTCGCCCGCAAGGTGCGCATCGCGGCGATCGAGCTTGGCCTGATCGACAAGATCGAGCTGGTGCCGGCGACCGTCGCGCCCGGCACGGCCAACGACGAATACTCCAAGATCTCGCCGCTGAAGAAACTGCCGGTGCTGATCCTCGACCATGGCGACGTCATCCTCGATTCCTACGTCATCGTCGAATATCTCAACGAGCTCGGCGGCGGCCGACTGATCCCGGGCTACGGCCCGCGGCGCTGGAAGCTGAAGACCGATCACTCCCTGCTCAACGGCATGCTCGATTCCATGCTGCTGTGCCGCTACGAGAAAATGGTGCGGCCGCAGGGCTCGCTGTGGCAGGCCTGGCACGACGATCACTGGAACAGGGCCTGGGCCGGCATGGCGCGGTTCGAGAACCGGCCGGATGTTCTCGATGGCGCGTCGTTCGACATCGCGCAGATCGGCCTCGTTTGTGTGCTCGGCTATGCCGATTTCCGCTTCGCCGATTGCGGCTGGCGCAAGGCCTATCCCAAGCTCGACGCGTTCTACCAGAAAATGCTGGAGCGGCCGTCGGTGAAGATCTCGGCGCCGCCGGCGGCGTGACCACGGCAACAGCGGGGAGCATGTGACGCGCGAATGCCTCCCCGCCTCTCACCTCCCGGCGCAGGTCTTGTGCATCGCCGGCCTGGCTCCGATCTCGACCTTGTGATGATGACGGCGGCAGCCCGGTACGGCCAGCCGAAGGAAGGCCTTGCGGCGATGGATATCCTTGCCAACATCATCATTCCCGCCGTGCGCGACGCGCACTAGAACTTTCCTGCGCGCTTCTTCACGCGAACCGGACTCCACCTCGCTCGAAAGCGCCAACGCCAAGGAATCACCATGAGCCTGAAGTTTGCCGCCGGCGATCTCACCATTCATCGCATCGTCGAGCAGGAGACCACGTTCCTGCCCGCGCACGACATGCTGCCCGGACTGACGCCGGACGTGCTCGCCGAGAACCGCGGCTGGATGCAGGCCACCGGTGCGCTCGACGACAGCGACACCTTGATCCTGGCGTTCCAGTCCTACGTCGTGAAGACACCGCACCATACCATCCTGATCGACAGCTGCATCGGCAACGACAAGCCGCGGCCGGCGCGGCCGAAATGGAATATGAAGACCGACGACAACTATCTGCGCAGTCTGGCGTCAGCCGGCTTCTCCGTCGCTGACATCGACTATGTGATGTGCACGCATCTGCATGTCGATCACGTCGGCTGGAACACGCGGCTGGAGAACGGCCGCTGGGTGCCGACCTTTCCAAACGCGCGCTACGTGTTCGACAAGGCCGAGTTCGACTACTGGACCGAGAGCAACGCGAAGGCGGAAGTCCCGCCTTTCGTGGACAGCGTGCTGCCGGTGGTCGAGGCCAAGCGCGCCGAGATCGTCGGCCATGACTTTGCGATCGGCGACCATGCTCGCATCCTGCCGACGCCCGGCCACACGCCGGGCCACGTCGCCTTCGGCCGCGGCAAGGACGCTGCGGTCTTTTCGGGCGATCTGATGCACTCGCCGATCCAGACGCATTATCCGGAGCTGTCGGCGAAGTTCGATGTCGACCAGGCGCAAGCCGCGAAGACGCGGCGCGGCTTCCTGGAGCGTTATTGCGACACCGACACGCTGTGCTGCCCCGCGCATTTCCCCTCGCCGTCGATTGGCAAGATCAGGCGGAAGGGCAGCGGGTTTGTGTGCGAAACGGTGTGACGTGAGCCAAACTCGCGATAGTCGCACCCTGCCACCCTCCCCTGGAGGGGTCGAGACGAGCGTAGCTCGCTCTCTGGGTGGCTCACATCAGGCGCAGCGCAATGTGAGACGGGGTGGGGTGATCTCTCAACGCGGGCAGCGCCCGTTACGAGAGACCTTCACCCCACCTCGGTTCGCATTTCATGCGAACCGATCCTCCCCTCCAGGGGAGGATAAGAGCGCGCGCACCTCAATCAAACAAGCTCGGCGTGTGGTTCACGATCGCGCCTTCGATCTGCAGCATCTTCAGCTTGGTGACGACGCCGCCATTGGCCGAGAAGCCGCCCGGCTTGTTGCCCGCCGCCAGCACGCGGTGGCAAGGCACCACGATCGGGCACGGGTTGCGGCCGAGCGCCTGGCCGACATCGCGTGACAGCTCGACCCCGCCGAGCTGCTTGGCGATATCGCCATAGGTTACGGTCTTGCCCGGCGGGATCTTCCGCGCGATGTCGTAGACGCCGCGGTTGAATTCCGGCACGCCGTCGAGATCGAGCACAATGTCGGCAAGGTCGTTCGGCTTGCCGGCGAGCAGCTCGATCATGCCGTCGATCGCGTGCTGCACCTCGGCCGGCGGCGCCGCCTCGGTGACCTCGCCGTTGCGCTGGAAGATCCGCTTGCGGGTCTTCTCCTCGGTGCCCATCGGCAGCTGCACCCCGGTAACGCCGTGCTCGCCCCAGACGACGCCACAGGCGCCGATCATGGTCTCGAAGATTGCAAAATGCTGGCCGGTCATGGCTCGCTCCAGATGTTCCCTTCAGCTCTCGCGTGAGCCTGCTGTTGATCCGGAATCTAGGCTTGGAGAATGTTGCTATCCACCCGAATTCCGTGGGAACTTCGGCCAAATCAACAACATCTCCTGCCTCTCCGCGAGCCCAAAATGCACAGCCTCCACGTCAACGGTTTCGACATGCCCTATCTCGATGTCGGAGAGGGCCCGCCGCTGGTCTGCGTGCACGGCTCGCTGTGCGACTTCCGGATCTGGTCGGCGGTGCTCGGCCCGCTGACGCGGCGGCACCGCGTGATCGCGGTCAGCCTGCGGCATTTCTTCCCGGCGCATTGGGACGGCATCGGCGACACCTATTCGATCGCGCAGCACGTCGACGATGTGATCGCCTTTATCGAAAAATTCGACACCAGACCGGTCGACCTGATGGGGCATTCCCGCGGCGGCCATATCTGCTTCCGCGCCGCACAGCGCCGGCCCGACCTGTTGCGCAAGCTGATCCTCGCCGAGCCGGGCGGCGAGCTCGACGAGACCCTCGATCCAGATTTCAAGCCGGGCCCCTCGCCGCTGGCAGCACGCTTCGCGGCATGCGCGGCGGAAATCGCCAAGGGCGACATCGACGGCGGCTTGCAGATCTTCATGGACGCGCTCGAAGGCCCCGGCGCGTGGAAGCGGATTCCGGCAACCTCCAAGCAGCTGTTGCGCGACAATGCGACCACGCTGATCGGCCAGACCCGCGACCAACGCCCGCCATTCTCGAAGGCGGACGCGGAGGCGATCAAGACGCCGACGCTGTTCATCGGCGGCGCCAACACCAAGGGCGTGCTGCCGAAGGTGCTGCACGCGCTCGCCGCCAATGTGAAGGGTTCGCGCACCGAGATGATCCCGGGCACCACCCATCCGATGTTCGAGCAGGCCCCGCAGCGCTACTGCGAGATCGTGCTGGAGTTTCTCTCCGCGTAAGCGGTGCACCCTTTCCCCTTGTGGGAGAGGGTGGCGCGATGGTGCGCAGCGGCATCGTGCCGGGTGAGGGGTTCTCTCCGCGGAGGCAGACCCCTCACCCGCCACCGATGCGACGCATCGGTGGCGGCCTCTCCCACAAGGGGAGAGGCGAAGTAAGAAAGCTACTCTCTCACACCTTCCAGGCGCCGACCGGCTGGCGCACCGCGACGTTGAGCCGGTTCCAGACGTTGATCGCCGCGATACCCAGCACCAGGGACGCGAGCTGCTGCTCGTCGAAGTGCTTGGCCGCCTCGTCCCACACCGCGTCCGTCACCGGATCCTCGCGGTCGCTGAGCCGGGTCACCGCTTCGGTCAGCGCCAGCGCGGCGCGCTCGGCCTCGGTGAAATACGGCGCGTCGCGCCAGGCACCGACCGCGAACAGCCGCTCGTCGGTCTCGCCGGCACGCCGGGCGAGCTTTGGGTGCATATCGACGCAGACGCTGCAGCCATTGATCTGGCTGGCGCGCAGATGCACCAGTTCCAGCAGCTTTTCCGGCAGAGCTGGCTTGGTGCTCTCGCTCAGCGCCTGCAGCGCCTTCATGGCCTCGGGAACAACCATCACAGGGTGGTTCATGCGGGCTTTCATCATGTCATTCTCCTGAATTGCCTTTTGACGGCGCCGTGCCGATCTGTTGTCACATCGGCGCAGTTTCGTTCGTCATGGCCATGACGGAGCGGACAAAGGGAATGTGACCGATGGACGAGAAAAATTCTCTCACCGAGCAGTTCGAGGCCAACCGGCCGCGCCTGCGGGCGGTGGCCTATCGCATGCTGGGCTCGACCGCCGAAGTCGACGATGCCGTGCAGGAAACCTGGCTGCGGCTCGGCCGCACCGACACGGCGGCGGTCGACAATCTCGGGGGCTGGCTGACCACGGTGATCGCGCGCATCTGTCTCGACATGCTGCGCTCGCGCAAATCGCGCCGCGAGGAGCCGATCGGCCCACATGTGCCGGAGCCGATCGCGGACAATCCGTCCGAGCGCGAGACCGAGATGGCCGATTCCGTCGGCGCCGCGCTGCTCGTGGTGCTGGAAACGCTGGCGCCGGCCGAGCGGCTGGCTTTCGTGCTGCACGACATGTTCGCGGTACCGTTCGAGGAGATCGCGCCGATCGTCGGGCGCACGCCGGCCGCCGCGCGGCAGCTCGCCAGCCGCGCCAGGCGTCGCGTGCAGGGCACGCCGCCCGCACCGGATGCCGATCTCAG
This sequence comes from Bradyrhizobium sp. USDA 4501, assembly GCF_054062115.1. Lineage (NCBI taxonomy): Bacteria > Pseudomonadati > Pseudomonadota > Alphaproteobacteria > Hyphomicrobiales > Nitrobacteraceae > Bradyrhizobium > Bradyrhizobium sp. USDA 4501. The sequence continues at coordinate 5,554,133 of NZ_JBSSEX010000001.1, read as the reverse complement.
CCGGCAGCGCGGCATCGTCGAGGCCTTTCTTGCGGCGTCCCGCAACGGCGATTTCGAAGGACTGCTGGCCGTGCTGGCGCCCGACGTCGTGGTGCGCGCCGATCAGGCTGCGCAGCGGCTCGGCTCGCTACCCGTCATCCGCGGCGCCGCAGCGGTTGCCGAAAGCTTTAGGGGACGCGCGCAGGCGGCGAGGCCCGCGCTGGTCGACGGCGGGATCGGCGTTGCCGTCATCTTCGGCGGCGCGCTCCGCGTCGTGCTGCAGGTCACGATCTCAGGCGACCGGATCGCGGCGATCGATGCGACCGCCGACGTCTCGGAGATCGAGACCTTCGATGTCGAGGTGCTTGAGCGCAGCTGACACAGCTGGAGGCAGCAAAGTCGCAATGCTAGTGTCTCTCTGCATCTGCGCAGGGAGGACAATCATGAAACTATCCATCAAATTGCTCGCGTCGGCCGGCCTGCTCGCCCTTGCCTCCTCCTCCGCCTTTGCCGCCGCAGACGAGAAGCTGCGTGCGGCCGCCGAGCAGGCCCAGCCGGCCGTGATCGAGAGCCTGCACGACATGGTGCTGATCGAGTCGGGCTCCGGCGATGTCGAAGGCCTGAAGAAGATGGCCGACTACACCGAGGCACGGCTGAAGGCGCTCGGCGCCAAGACCGAGCGGCGCAAGACCACGAAGGGCGCCGGCGCCGACATGGTGATCGGCAGCTTTGAGGGCACCGGCACGAAGAAGCTGATGCTGATCGCGCATATGGACACGGTTTATGAGCACGGCATCCTCGACACCCAGCCCTACAAGGTCGACGGCACCAGGATCTATGGACCCGGCATTGCCGACGACAAGGGCGGCATCGCCGTCATCCTGCATGCGCTCAAGATCCTGAACGATGCGGGCTGGCGCGATTACGCCAAGCTCACGGTGTCGTTCAATCCGGATGAGGAGGTCGGCTCGATCGGCTCCGGCGAGATCATCGCAGAGCTCGCCGACCAGCACGACGTGGTGCTGTCCTGCGAGCCGACGGTGGCGCCGCCGGTCGCGAAAAATGAAAGCCTGCTGCTCGGCGCCAGCGGCACCGCCACCGGCACGATCGATGTGAAAGGCAAGGCCTCGCATGCCGGCGCGGCGCCGCAGCTCGGCCGCAACGCGCTGATCGAGCTCGCGCATCAATTGCTGCAGACCCAGGACATCGCGAAATCGATTCCGGGCACGCAGCTGAACTGGACCACCGCGAAGGCCGGCACTGTGCGCAACCAGATCCCCGATCATGCCACCGCCGGCGCCGACATCCGCCTCACCATTCCCGACGGCGTGCAAAAGCTGCAGGCCGCGCTCGACGAGAAGGTGAAGAACAGACTGATCGCGGACACCGAGGTGACCGTGAAGGTCGTCGCGGGCCGTCCGCCGTTCGTCGCCGATGATCGCGGCCGCGCGCTCGCCAGGCAGGGACAGGCGATCTACACCGAGCTCGGGCGCACGCTCGACATCGCGGAAATGACCGGCGGCGCGACCGACGCCGGCTACGCCGCGCGCAGCGGCAAGGCGGTCGTGGTCGAAAGCTTCGGCCTCGCCGGCTGGGGCTATCACGCCCGCGACGAATACATCGACACCAATTCGATCGTGCCGCGGCTCTATCTGATGACGCGAATACTGATGGAGCTGGGCAAGGCGAAGTAGCGTTTCCGAAAAACTCGTCATGCCCGGGCTTGTCCCGGGCATCCGCGGCTCTGGTCCCGGCATCCAAGCCCGGCCATCACGACGTTGGGACGGCTGTCGCAGCGCGGCCCGGTCAAAAACAGGCCCATTCTCAATCGCTTAGCGTGGTCGCAAACCGGAGCCTTGACCGCTCCCCCAACCCGCAGTAACCTCATTTTCGAATACGGAATTCCGTATTCCAAAGCTGGACGGTCGGTATGATCCCGTTGGACCCGCTTCCAAACCTCATCGACCAGGTTTACGGGCGATTGCTCGAAGCGATCATCGACCGCACGCTGCTGCCTGGCCAGCGCATCACCCAGAACGAACTTGCCGATCGGCTCGGCGTCTCGCGCCAGCCGATTTCGCACGCCCTGCATCTGTTGCATCGCCAGGGCCTTGTCGCGGAGAGCGGCAAACGCGGCTTCGAGGTGACGCAGCTCGATCCGCAGCGCATCCGCGAACTCTATGAAGTCCGCGGCGCCATCGATGCGCTGGCGGCACGGCTTGCCGCTACGCGTGTAAAGGAAGATGCCGCGGCACGCGCGCAACTCGAAGCCGCGCTCGAAGCCGGACGCGCGATCGACGACGGCACGCCGCTGGCGCGCCTGATCGCACTCGACGTCGATTTCCACAGCGCGATCTATCGCCTCGCCGGCAATTCCGCGATCGAGGAGATGATCGCGCCGCAATGGCCGCATATGCGCCGCTCGATGGCGACCGTGCTCGCCGAGCTCGATTACCGCGGCAGCGCCTGGACCGAGCACGAGACCATCGCCGCGCATGTTTTTTCCGGCAATGCCGCAGCGGCAGAAGCCGCGGCGCTGGCGCATGCGCAGACGGCAGGACGGATGACCGAAGAGAAGCTGAGGGCAATCGACGTGGCGGCGTGACGTTCACGCATCGCCCCGGATGACAATAACAACAGGAGGAAAGCACCATGAAACTGACCCAAGAGCAGGTCGAATTTTTCCATCGCGAAGGCTGGCTGTTCCTGCCCGAGCTGTTCAGCCAGGAAGAGGTCGACTTCCTCGCGCGCGAAGCAGTCTCGATCTATGACGCCAACCGCCCCGAGGTGTGGCGCGAGAAGAGCGGCGCGCCGCGCACGGCCTTCGCCGCGCATCTCTACAATGAGGCGTTCGGCACCCTCGGCGCGCATCCGCGCATGATCGATCCCATCGAGCAGCTGTTCGGCGAGAAGGTCTACATGCATCAGTTCAAGATCAACGCGAAGGCGGCCTTCACCGGCGACGTCTGGCAGTGGCACCAGGACTACGGCACCTGGAAGCGCGATGACGGCATGCCGGAGCCGCGCGCGATGAACATCGCGATCTTCCTCGACGAGGTGATGCCGATCAACGGCCCCTTGATGCTGGTGCCGCAGAGCCAGACCGCGGGCGATCTGAAAGCCTCGCACGATCTCGAAACCACATCCTATCCGCTGTGGACGCTGGACGAGGAAACCGTGACCCGCCTGGTGAAGCAGGGCGGCATCGTCGCGCCGACCGGCAAGCCCGGCGGCATGCTGATGTTCCACGGCAATCTGGTGCACGGATCGAGCGGCAACATCACGCCCTACCCGCGCAAGATCGTCTACCTGACGCTGAACGCGGTCTCGAATTACATCCGCACCCCGACGCGGCCCGACTACATCGCGCACCGCGACTTCACGCCGATCCAGACCGTCGCCGACGACGCGCTGCTGCGGCTCGCTCGTGCACCGCGGCAGGCGGCGGAGTAAAGTCTTCGACCGTCATTCCGGGGCGGTGCGTTAGCGTCGAACCGCAGATGCGCAATTGCGCATCGGGGAATCTCGAGGTTCCGGGTTCGCGTTTCACGCGCCCCGGAACGACCCTTTGGAAAGCATCATGAACCTGCATCACCTCCTCAAAACCCGCGCCGCCGCCGGCAAGCCGGTGCGCGTCGTCCTGATCGGCGCCGGAAAATTCGGCTCGATGTTCCTGTCGCAGGTGCCGCACACGCCGGGGCTTGAGGTGCCCGTGATCGTCGATCTCGACCGTGACCGGGCCCGCGAGGCGTGCCGCACGGTCGGCTGGGACGACGCGCGGATCAGCGCCACCACCTTCACCGACGACGGCGCGCGTGCGATCGCCGGCGGCGCATTCGATGTCGTGGTGGAAGCGACCGGCAATCCCGCCGTCGGCATCCGCCATGCCCGCGCGGCGATTGCCGCCGGCAAACATGTCGTGATGGTCAATGTCGAGGCCGATGTGCTGGCGGGGCCGCTGCTCGCCGAGGAGGCACGCAAGGCCGGCGTGGTCTATTCGCTGGCCTATGGCGACCAGCCGGCGCTGACAGCCGAGATGGTCGACTGGGCCCGCGCGACAGGCTTCCGCGTCGTCGCCGCCGGCAAGGGCACAAAGTACCTGCCGGCCTATCACGACGTCACGCCGGACGGTGTGTGGCAGCATTACGGGCTCACCGCCGGCGAGGCGCAATCCGCCGGCATGAATCCGCAGATGTTCAACTCCTTCCTCGACGGCACCAAATCCGCGATCGAGATGGCGGCGATCGCCAACGCCTGCACCCTCGACGTGCCGTCGGAGGGATTGCTGTTTCCGCCCTGCGGCGTCGACGACCTGCCGCATGTGATGCGGCCGCGCGACAAGGGCGGCGTGCTGGAGAAATCCGGCATCGTCGAAGTGGTGTCGTCGCTGGAGCGCGACGGCCGTCCGGTGTTCCGTGATCTGCGCTGGGGCGTCTATGTGGTGCTGGAGGCGCCCAACGATTATGCCGCCGATTGCTTCAAGCAGTACGGCCTCAAGACCGACGCCTCCGGCCGCTATGCGGCGATGTACAAGCCGTATCATCTGATCGGACTCGAGCTGAACATCTCCGTGCTGTCGGCAGCGCTGCGCAACGAGCCGACCGGGCAACCGCGCGGCTTCCGCGGCGACGTCGCAGCGGTGGCCAAGCGCAATCTGCGCGCCGGCGAGATGCTCGACGGCGAAGGCGGCTACACCGTGTGGGGCAAGCTGATGCCGGCCGCCGCCAGCCTCGCCGCCGGCGCATTGCCGATCGGGCTTGCACATCGGGTGAAGCTGAAGAACGACGTCGCCCATGGCGCTGTCGTGCGCTGGAGCGATGTCGAGGTCGACGAGAGCAACGATACGATCAAGACGCGCAAGGCGATGGAGCAGGCGTTTTCGCGCTGACGCTCGAACGACGGGACGTCCTTCACCTCTCCCCGCTCTTTGCGGGGAGAGGTCGGATCGCCCCGGCGATGCGAAGCATCGTCCGGTGTGATCCGGGTGAGGGGCGAGGCAAACTGCTCAACAAGCGGCGAAGTGCTCGCCGGATGGATGCCCCTCACCCCAACCCTCTCCCCGTAAGAACGGGGAGAGGGAGAAGATCGAGCGGGGCTCAATACTACGGCAGCAGCCGGCTCGCCTTCGCGAGCCTGAACCACTTCCGGAACATCGCTTCCGTATCCATCATCTCGGTGAAGCCGGCCTGGTTGATCTTCACCGTCGAGACGATCGACGGCGGACCAGCTTCAGTCTGTCCGTAGCGCATGCTGTAGTCGGCATATTGGAAGGACAGGCCGACGAACTCCTCCAGCCCGGGCGCGATCAGATCGTGCGTCCTGCGCAATTCGTCCCACTGCGCGATCCATTTCGGATATTCCTGCGCCAGCGACAGCGGCACGTGCCGGCCCGGCGTCATCTCGAGCGCGTCAGAGACCGCCGGCCAGATATTTTGCCAGGTGAAGACGTCGCCATTGGTGACGTTGAACGCTTCATTGCGCGCAGCCTCGGCGTCACCCGACCAGGCGATCGCGCGTGCCAGCAGATCGACATCGACCGCTTGCGCGACGCGCGGCGCGCCGCCCGGATAATCCAGCGGCCTGCCCTGCGCGCGCAGCACCGCCGCGTAGACGCCGAGCGGCGGGATCAGGTCCATCGCGCCGCCCATGGCTTCGCCGATGATCAGGACCGGGCGCAAGATGCTCCAGTGCCAGCTCTTGCCCCGCTGCAGCTCGCGCAGGAAATTCTCCTGCGCCCAATAGAAATTCGGTTGCTCGTACATCTCCGAACGGCCCTCGCGTGCCGGCACCGTGAGCGGCCGGACATGCACGCCATAGGCCTTGGTGCCCTGCAGCAGCGCGACATGCTTGAGATCGGGCGCGACGGGTTCGAGCACGCCCATCAAATTGCGCAGCATCCGGTCGTTGGTTTCGATCTGGCCGGCATCGCGCCAGCCATCAACCAGGCTGGGCGCCTCATAGAGCGCGGCGTAGATCAGGTGCGTTGCGTCGGCGAGCTCGGCCGCGGCGCGACAGCAATCCTCCGCGCTGGTGAGATCGATTCGCACATGCCGCGCGCCATAGAGATCGCGTGGCTTGCGGCGCGACAGCGCAATGCGCTCGCAATCGTCGGATGCGCCGAAGTGTCGCAAGGCGGCGTTGCCCACGAGGCCGGTTGCGCCGGCAACCACGATTTTCTTGTTGGCCATGTCCTTGAACTCCCATCAACCCACCCGCCCTGCGTAGCAGATCGCGGCAGGGCCGGCAGCCATCGCGGCGGGTATCGGATGAGACCGACAGCGCCGATTGTCCTTCGCACCTGCAACGAAGGCAGGCGCTTGATTTCCTCCGGCAAACGATCATCCTGACCGGCGGAACCGGAAACTCGGATTTCCACAACAAGAGCCCGTCGAGGGCCACCGGACACATTCATCACAGAACGTCGATCGATCGGCGAAGAAAGACGGCACCAAGATCGTTCCCCTTGTCGAGGTATCGGCACACAGGAGGGATACGCATGAAACGTCGTGAATTCTTGAAGGCAGGCGGCGTCGGCCTGGCTGCGACGGCGGTCGCCGCGCCCGCGGTCGCGCAATCGATGCCGGAGGTCAGGTGGCGGCTCGCGGCGAGCTGGCCGAAGGCGCTCGATACGCTCTATGGCGGCTGTGAATTCTTCTGCAAGCGCGTCGCCGAGATCACCGACAACCGGTTCCAGATCCAGCCGTTCGCCGCCGGCGAGATCGTCCCCGGCCTGCAGGTGCTGGACGCCGTCTCCAACGGCACGGTCGAGATGGGCAACACCGCGCTGTATTACTACTGGGGCAAGAATCCCGCCTTCACCTTCGGCACGTCGCTGCCGTTCGGCCTCAACACGCGCCAGCACATTTCCTGGCTGCAATGGGGCGGCGGCACCGACCTGCTCAACAATCTGCTCGCTGAATTCAACTGCATCGGCATTCCGACCGGCTCGACCGGCGCCCAGATGGGCGGCTGGTTCAGGAAGGAGATCAAGTCGATGGCGGATTTCCAGGGCTTGAAATTCCGGGTCGGCGGCTTCGCCGGCACCATCATCGCCAAGGTCGGCGGGGTGCCGCAGCAGATCGCCGGCGGCGACATCTATCCGGCGCTGGAAAAAGGCACCATCGACGCCGCCGAATGGGTCGGGCCGTATGACGACGAGAAGCTCGGCTTCGTCAAGGTCGCGAAGTTCTACTACTACCCCGGCTGGTGGGAAGGCACCGGCCAGGGCCACAATGTGATGAACAAGGACAAGTGGAACGCGCTGCCGAAGCACTATCAGGCAGCGATCCAGGCGGCTTCCGAGGACACCTTCACCTGGGTGACCGGCAAATATGACGCGGTCAACCCGCCGGCGCTGAAGCGCCTGATCGTGGCCGGCGCGCAGTTGCGGCCATTCCCGCAGGAGGTGCTGGAAGCCTGCTACAACGCGGCCAACGAGATCTACGCGGATCTTTCCAAGAGCAATCCGCATTTCGGCAAGATGCATGCGAGCCTGGCCGCTTATCGCAACGAATCGCTGGCCTGGATGCAGGTCGCCGAGCTCTCGTTCGACAGCTTCATGATGCGGATGCGCACGCGCACCTGAGCCGGACGATGGCTTTACACTGCCGTCATTGCGAGGAGCGATAGCGACGAAGCAATCCATTTCTCCGCTTGCGATGAGATGGATTGCTTCGCGGAGCCTGTCATCGGGCGCGCGTTCGCGCGACCCGTTGGCTCGCAATGACGGGGCTGGAGCAGCGCTTATTATTTCGTTCATCTTGAGCCGGGCGCGTTCCGAGACAATCGGGATAGGGGGAAGCCTCGCGGCTTCTCCCCTCCCACACCACCGGACATACGGGTCCGTATCCGGCGGTTCGGTGGATTATGCGGGCTGCTGTGCCGCGACGGAAGCCAAGCCGAGTGCCCTGAAGAACGCGATTGGCATGGCGATGGTGAGCGCGGGGCTGTTCGCGAGCCGCCAAGGGCCATGCGGGCTGCCGGCGGTTTGTGCCGCCAGATCCCGGCCGACGCCGCAGCGTCGCAGCTCGGCAAAGCGAGTGTCACCGCGCTTCCATTGTTTCCAGGCGATGGCGCGCAACCGCCGCCTGAGCCATTCGTCAAGTGTGCGCAACACCGACGGGGTTTGGCAGATGCCGAAGTAGCCGCGCCATCCGATCAGATAGCGCGATAGTTCCTTGGCAATCTGCGCGAGGCTTCGGCCGCAGGTGCGTCGTGTCAGTCCTCGGACCTTCGCCTTGAAGCGGGCAAGTGCCTGCGGCGCGATGCGCCGACGCGGTTCTTTCCCACCGATAAAGCTGAAGCCCAAGAACTTGCGAACGCTCGGTTTGGCGACCGCGCTCTTGGCTTTGTTGACCTTGAGCTTGAGGCGCTTTTCGAGGAACCGTTCGATGCCCGCCAGCACCCGCTCGCCCGCCTTCCGACTGCGCACATAGATGTTGCAGTCATCGGCGTAGCGCACGAAGCGATGGCCGCGTCTTTCCAGTTCCCTGTCCAGCACATCCAGCATCAGGTTCGACAATAGCGGCGAGAGCGGACCGCCCTGCGGCGTACCCTCTTCCGTCGGACTGACCAGCCCTCTCTCCAGCACACCCGCATTCAGGAATCCGCGGATCAGCTTCAGGAGGCGCTTGTCAGTCACCCGCTTGGCAACGAGCCTCATCAGGATGTCGTGGTTGACCCGGTCGAAGAACTTCTCCAGGTCGATGTCCACCACGAAGCTGCGGCCGGCCGCAATGTACGTCTGCGCCCGTTCCACCGCCTGATGCGCCGAGCGCCCCGGCCGGAAGCCGAAGCTGGTCTCGGAGAACGTCCCGTCCCAATCCGCCTGCAGCACCTGCATCACCGCCTGCTGGATCAAGCGGTCGAGCACCGTCGGGATGCCGAGCGGCCGCAGGCCGCCCGACGTCTTCGGTATCTCCACCCGCCGCACCGGCTGCGGCTTGTAGGTGCCCTCAAGCAACTGGGCTCGGATCGCTAGCCAGTGCTCCTTCAGGTGGGCCGGCAACTCATCGACGGTCATCCCATCGACGCCCGCCGCGCCCTTGTTGCGCGTCACTTGCGCCAACGCCGTCTTCAGGTTCTCACGCTCGATTACCGCTTCCATCGACGGCCCTGCGGCCGCCGGGCGTTCGAGGGCGGTGGCCGCCGCGCGCGCTTCGGACTCTTGGGCGGCGGCGTTCGGGGCTTCACCCTTCGCTCCGGTGCCCAAGTTCAGCTCGACCTGATTCTTCTGCCGCATGGCTCGCGCGAGATCACCGTTCTACTGGCCACTTCCACCGTTTGGGCCTTCGACGGCACGCCACCGCCTACTATGCCCGCTGCTGACTTCTGCGCTGCGGTCAAGTCGCCTTACGACGACCTCAGTCCCGTTACCGGGACACAGCACAGACCTCCCGAGGTAAGACCGACCGCCTTCACCGCACGCTCGCCGGATTTACCACCCCGACCCTTGATGACTATGGACTTCGCGATCACATGCTCGCTCGTCCGGCCGGGTAGGCCTCGTTATCCGGTAATTGTCCATCGAGCCGCGGCTTTGCTCCACGCTGTCTTCAGACCCCACCTCGCGATGACGCCCTTGCGCTTCGCTAATCCTTCGCCGTCATCAGGCTGGATAGAGGACTTCCACCTCCAAGCTGTCGTTCATACTCGGCACAATCGGGATAGGGGGAGTCTCGCGACTCTCCCCTCCCACACCACCGTACATACGGGTCCGTATACGGCGGTTCACCGGATTAAGCGCGAACGGTTTGTTTTGCGTCCGCGCCAGAGGCTCAGATAGTGGTCTCCGTCGTGTCGGCTTCGGCCCCTTTGAGCGGCGCCGTCCGGGCTTCACCCTTTCCCGCCGCTCCAAAGGCCAGTGACCTGGATTTCAGCCGCATGGCCGGCTCGAGGCTTCCACATCCAAACGTCTTTCCAGCGTTCGGGCCTTCAGCGAAACTCGTTCCGCCTACTATGCCGTCTGCTGACTTCTCCGTCGCGATCACGGACCTTGCGGCCCGCTCAGTCCGGTCGCCCGGACACGCCGAAGATCTCCCGAGGTAAGTTCGACCGCCTTCCCTGCACGCCCGCCGGATTTACCACCCCAACCCTTGATGACTGTGGACTTTGCGATCATTGGCTCGCTCGTCCGGTTGGGTAGGCCTCGTTATCCGGTTTTTGTCCATCGGGCCGCAGGTTTGCTCCACGCTTCCTTCAGACCCCACCTCGCGATGACGCCCTTGCGCTTCGCTAACCCTTCGCCGCCATCAGGCTGGGTAAAGGACTTCCACCTCCAAGCTGTCGAACATGCTCGGCACACCATAAAAAAGCCCCGGAGAATTTCTCCGGGGCTCTCTTCCTGATTCGATGCGACGCATTAATTGTCGTCGCTGCCGCCGAACTCTTCCATCAGCTTGTCGTAGCTCTTGGTCACGAGATCAATGTTGCCCTTGTTCTCGACCGCGGGCGGCGGCGACTTCAGCGCGTCGTTGAGGTCGGCGAGCGCGTCCTTCTTGTCCTTGGCCGACATCTTCTTGTCGGCCTGGACCTGGGCGATCTGCGCCTTCAGCACGGCCTCGGGACCGATATACTTCTTGGTCTGCGGATCGAAGCCGCCGAGCACCAGCGAGATGTTGTCGACGACGTTGTTGTACTCGTCATAGCTGGCGAAGCCGTTCTTCTTGGCGATGCCCTCGAGCTGGCCGACGATCTTCGGATCCGGCTTGGCGTCCTGGGAAAGCTTCGCGGTGATCGGGTCCATTTCCTTGGCTGCGGCGAGCGCGCCATCGACCTGCTTGTCGGTCAGCGCGATCTGCTTGATCGGCGGGGCCTGGTCCTGTGCCGGAGCCGCAGCCTGCGCGGGTGGCGCGGCTTGCGCGGGCTGCTTGGCCGGCGGCGCCATCTGCTGCTGCTTGGCCTGCGCGAATGCGCCGCTGTTCGACGCCGCGGTCATGGCGATCGCAAGACACGCGACGCTCAGCGCAGCAGTTACGGGACGGACGATCTCACGCATGGAAGTCTCCTTGTTGGGGCAGGTTTTGCCGAGCTTCTTGGGTGGAACAGGTACGGAAATCGAAATGAACGGCCCATGAACTTTGGTCGTAGACGATGAAGGTCAATCGTGGCCGAATCATCACAAAGCGTTCAAGGAGTGTTGATCGCCATGCCCAGCCAGCAGTCGAGCAGCACAATGGGATGGCGATCAGCGGCGTGGCCGAGGTCTATGCGCACCCGTGCACGGCGAGCGCTGACGGTCAGCCGCTCAAGAGTTCTTCTTCAGCTTGAATGACTCGAAGAACCTGTCTTTGTTTGCAATGACCAGGTCCCGATAGGCATTGGGAAACTCGATCGTCAATGTGTAGCGCGTGCCCTTCGCATCGATGCAGCGCATGTACATGGTCTTGCCGCCATCGCTCACCGTCAGGGTCAGAATCTCGGCATCGCCGCTTGTCCTGCGGCCGACGTCGGAAACCTTGTTCGCCGGATTTGCGGCCAGCGTTTTCGGGATTGAAGCGAGATCCGGCGGCGGCTTGTTGCCGGGCGGCAGTTCGACCGCGACAAACTTGATTCCTTCGGAGCTCTTGCCGCCGACCACATGCGTGGTCTCACCGGTCTGCGCGTCGCGCGTGGTGAAATCATTGAACGGAATCGGCAGCAGCACCGAGAAGGAG